>NZ_JAUOSF010000009.1 GCF_030548465.1 Tamlana sp. 2_MG-2023 | reverse complement strand
GGAGAGGGTCCTGGGTTCGAGCCCCAGCCCGGTCACATTATACTAAAAAGCCTGTAACACAAGTTGCAGGCTTTTTTGTTCTCAAGAATAGCTGTTACACTGAGGTGCGCGGAGGTTACACGGAGAGTCACAGAGGGTTTTTTAATAGTTGCTTGTTGTTAGTTGTTAGTTTTTGGTTTTTGGTGCTTATTCTTGCGTGAAGTTTATATATTAAAGTTCAACGTAACAGCTTCTAAAAATTTTTACTGATGGTTCTCAACTTCGCTTGAACACCGTTTCTATTGATGTTATGTATTTATTAAAACTGTATTGAAAATCTGTGTTAATCTGTGAAATCTGTGTCTTAAAATTAGTTGTTGGTTTATGGTTGCTTACTCTTGCGTGAATTTTTTTCTCTGTGTATTTTTGCGGTATCCTCGGTGGAACTCTGTGTAATAACGAGCGCATATGATATTCAGTGTTTGAATAAATTTAGCGCAATGCAACGCCTCAGGGTAATAGCTTCAGTAAAATTAAATTTATCAGCTCTAAATCTTTTTAACCTTCTTAACTAAGTTTTCAGATAAATTCAACAGCCATTTTACCTGCTCTGATACCAATTGTGTTTCGTGTAATTTCCTGCGCATTCCTGGTGTAATAGGTAGTCCAGCTTCAATTTCTTTATCTCTTTTTTCAGCTAAATCATGAAAGTAATTATCATATTTCTCTGTTGCTTGTTTTATTTCATCTGTGGCAAGTGTGTGACCTGATTCTACATTATTTAAGATCGCAACGGCTTTAAGTAAATTGAAATTGATGTGTTTGATGTAAATTTCAAAATGCCTAGGAGCTTCTCCTGTTTCATTTGTTCTGATATACATTCCTAGAGAAGATAACGAAGATAAAAAAGTGTTTAGAATAGCCGTTAATTCATAAATTACAGCAGCATTTGATTGCTTGGATTTAGGTTCTTGAGCAAATCTTTGGTATGCTGCATTCATATTACCTATTTCTAAAAACACTTCTTTTCGTGCTAAACTGTAACTAGTAGGCGCTTCTCCCTTTTTATGATATAATTGATCGACTTCTTTTAAAAATAGAGATAGGGCATCTATAGTGTGTGTATAATATTCTTTTATATTTTTTGATTCCCAAGCAGGCCATAACAAATAATTTGCTACATAAGCCAATACTGCACCAATAAGGGTATCTATAACTCTAAATTTAATGACATTTAAAATGTTTGGTGTCATAAGAGCGTACATGAAAATGACGTATAGCGTAATAAAAGCAGCACCATTACGATAGTTTTGCTTTACCAATGAAAAACCTATAATTAATGATACAGCAGCGATAACGCCATAAATAATTGTGTTTTGTGTTAGAAAGACAATGCCAACTCCTACCGTAGCACCTATTAGGGTGCCCGCTACACGATTTTTAGTACGTTCTTTAGTCAGGCTATAACTTGGGCGCATGATTACTACAATGGTTAATATAATCCAATAAGGCTGCTGCATTTCAATCGCGTGACCTATTATGAACCCAATTAACATGGTTACTGTTAGTCGTAGCGAATGTCTAAATATGGGAGATTTAAAACTAAAATTAGCCTTTAACTTTTTAAAATCATAATCTTGAGGTGTGATAAACTGCTCGGCGTCTTTTATTCCCCCAATTTTGTCATTTTTCGAATAGTTGTTCAAGATCCTTACCATATCATTTAAGTTGCTTATTTGCTTCTCTAGATAGGTTTTGTAGTTTAATAGAAAAATTGTGCCTTCTCTAGATTCGGGTAAGCCTACACTAATTTTATAGTGCTCGATATGATTGTCAAGGTTGTTTAATAGTATTTTGAAATTATTTTGAAAACTTAATTTCTCTTCTTTTAAAATAACTTTAGAAAGATGGTTTAGTCGCTCTGATATTTCGAATAATAAAAGCTTAAAATCATTAATTTCTTCGGGATGTTCCTTAAACCAGGTGTCTAACTTTTCATAATCTATGGTGTTAGAAATAGCTAATTCATAGATTTCCATGATTTTAGAGAAGAATAATTGACGACGTCGTGATCTATTGCTAAAACCTGAACTCCTTCTGCGTTCTAGAATAACCTCTCTGATAGTTTCATGGAGCTCGTTAATTTCAGTTTGGAGTTTGAATATTTGTTCGAATAGCGCTGGTCTATTTGTTGTTTCTACGAGAAGTTTACCACGAACTCGTATGAATTCAGATGTTTTTTCAATCAATTGAATGTATAAAAAATCGACTTCAACTTTTGAGAAGGCGATTTGGGCCAAAGTGGTTAAAATTAAAAACCAAGTACCTCCTAAGGCAATGTAAACAGAGTGTTCTAAAGATGTAGTTTCTGTACTATGATGAGCGAAGGCTAAAACTAAAGACAATAAACCAGACAATGAAACGAGAGAGGCTCTAAATCCGAATACCGAAATGTAGGCCACCGAAAACACTAATACGATTAATAATGGAATTAGAACTACTAAATTGCTACTAAAATAACCGACTACTAAGGTGATTACGAACGTTAAAATTATAGACGCAAATATGCCGTAAAACTTATGTTTTAAACTTCCTGGTACATCGGAGGGTGCACATAATATAGCTCCTAAAGCCATACTAAAACCAATATCTAATCTGTCAAAAAAATAAATAGATACAAAAACAGGAATTGCCATCGCAAAGGCCACCAAAAAGGCTTTTGTAAAATGTGTGCTCTTAAAGTAACGAAGTAAATTATTAACCATATTTCAAATTTAAGGAGGAAAAAGTAGATTCTATGGATCTTAAGGCTAAAATAGAACTTCATAAGTTTTATATAAAAAAAATAATTTGGTTTAAAGTTATATTCATAGTGGTTTGTTCTTCATGTTTAGTGTAGACTACTTAAAAAAATTACAAGATTATTAGTTGTTGTTAGATGTTGTTTTTCGTGATAATCTTTTTAACTTGTGGTAAAGGTATACGAAATATAGAAAATGCTTTATTTACGATCCAACTATATGAGTAGCTCATTTTTATGGGGTTAATTTTTCTTCGGAAAAACTAGACAATCACATATATGGTGCTTCATTTTATGCAAAATAAATGTTGTAAAATTAAAGGTTTCTAAGTGGTTTTATAAAGGGATGATTTCAGTTTTGATAAGACGATTACCTCATAAAGTAATAACATTAATACATTTATAATAATGACTACTAATTCTGGCAGACTAAAGGAGATCATTTCCGTATTAACGAAATATGGCATCGCAGATTGGTTAAGTGGTTCAAAATCTGAATGGATTCAACAACAACTTAAATCCTCTAAACACGAATCTATTTTAATGTTACGTAAAGAAGAACGTGTTCGAATGGCGTTAACAGAATTAGGAACCACTTTCATAAAATTTGGGCAGATTTTAAGTACCCGTCCAGATCTAATCGGGGAATCGGCAGCAAAAGAACTTAGTAAACTTCAATCTTCAACGCCATCGGCTACTATAGATAAAATAGAAAAGCGAATTAAAGATGAATTTGGAATTAATGATGTCACTGAGTTTTTTGTAGACTTCAGTGTTGAACCTATCGCTTCTGCTTCTATCGCTCAAGTACATAAAGCGAAACTCAAGTCAGGTGAAAATGTTGTGGTTAAAGTGATGCACGAAGGTATTGAAGAAAAAGTCAATGCTGATCTAGAAATTATGACCCACTTGGCATCAATTGCTCAGAAATATCATGGACTAAAACCATACCAGCCTGTTGCATATACAAGACTGTTTAAACAAACGATGCTCGATGAGCTAGATTTTAACAAGGAATTTCAAAACCTTAAAAAGTTCACTCATAATTTTGAGGATGATTATCGGGTTGAATTTCCAATAGGTTATGATGCTTTTTCTGGTAAAACGGTACTTACCATGTCACTATTGGAAGGTTCTCCTTTAAATGAGGTAAAGGGGCTAAATTGGTCGGATGAACAGCAAAATGCTTTTACAGAAGAAAGTGCTGATGTTTTTATGGAAATGATGTTTCGCGATAAGTTTTATCATGCCGATCCGCATCCCGGAAACTTATTAGTTCGCGCCGATGGTACATTAGGGGTCTTAGATTGTGGTATGATTGGCAGAGTAGATAAGAGAACCAACGCTATTTTTGAAGAACTAATTATAGGAGTGGCACAAAAGGATACTGAATACATTAAAGATTTAATTATAAATATGTGTGCTATTCCAAATGATGCTAAATACAACGTTTTGTCTGCTCAAATAGAAGAATTTCTTGATCGTTATATTGATATCTCTTTGAGCGAGCTTGATATGAGCAGTGCGATTCAAGAATGCATGTCTATTATTCAAGAGCATAAAATGATTCTTCCAGCAAATGTATCAAGTGTTTTTCGGGTAGTGGTTTTACTTGAAGGAACTTCAAAGATTTTAAACCCTAATTTCAATATTGCGGTTTTGTTTAAAAATTATCAAGTAAAAATTTTTAAACAGCGCTATTCTCCAAAGGCGATATTCAGTCGTTCTTTTAGTAATTTTCAGCAATGGCAGCGTGCTATTGATAAAGTGCCTAAAGCCTTGGATAAATTACTTCAAAATGCAAGTAGCGATAACTTCGAGATTAATTTAGAACATCGTAACTTGGAAAAATCGGTAAACAGAGTTGTAAAGGGCGTTATTACAGCGTCTTTATTCTTGGGGTCTTCATTGCTCTGTGCCTTTAAAGTACCTCCAGTATTTGATGGCTATTCAATTTTTGGAATTGCCGGAATTATAATTTCTACCTATTTAACATTTCAACTATTTAGAGATATGGATAAATCTTAGCTTGTCGTAGATTTAGGTTTTATTACGAACTAACAAGCTTAAATATGTTGATCTAAACCCAGTGAATAGCGGTTGTCTCCTTCAGCAAATCTCTTTGATTAGTCACCTTTAGGTTGGAATGTAAATGTCAAATCTAGCGCCTTTGCCTAATGCGCCAGTGGCTGTAATAGCGCCTTTATGGTTTTCTACAATTTTTTTTACGATAGCAAGACCAATACCGGTTCCTATATATTTTTCTTTGCCGTGCAGACGTTGAAATACTTCAAATATTTTATTACTGTACTTGGGGTCAAAACCAATGCCGTTATCTAATACAGAAATATGGTGATATGTTTTTACTGCAGAGCTATTTCCAATATTGATTTCTTTGCCTGTTACTGTTTGACAGGTTATACTTATTTCAGGAGGTACTCCTTCTTTAGAAAACTTAAGTGAGTTACTAATTAAATTTAGTAACAACTGCCTGAATTGAAAATTAATCACTTTTATTTCACACATTTCACCTAGATGAAATGTAGCATTTTTTAATTTGATACTTTCTCTTAAATCTTCTTGGACTTCTTCAATAATTATTTTTAAATCTATGCTCTCGAATTTACGTTCTTGAATATCTGTTCGTGAGTATAAAAGTAAATCTTGAATAAGCGTTTGCATTCGATGCGCTGCTCTTTGCATTCTGTTAAATTTATCTTTTACCCGTTCAGATAGATTGTGTTCTTCTCTTTCTATTATTTGAGAAGACAGAATTTGAATTTTACGTAAAGGTTCCTGTAAATCATGACTTGAAATATAAGTAAATGATTGTAGTTCCTTATTAATTTTTTCAAGGTCTATGTTCTTTTCTTGTAACTCTTTTGTTCTTTGTTGAACGAGTTTTTCGAGTTCGTTAGTGAACATTTTTTGTTCTTGAATATCGGTGCTAGTGCCTACCCACATGGTTATATTTCCCTCTACATCTTTTTGAGGTATAGCTCGGCTTAATTGCCAACGGTACTCGCCATCATGTCTTTTAAAACGGTGCTCAAACAAAAAATCACGCCCGGTACTAATAGAATCGAACCATAAATTAATATTTTCTTCTCTATCATCAGGGTGGACAATTTCTAACCAGTCATTATGAACTTTCTCAGGAGATAAACCAGAATAGTCATATACCGATTGGTTGAAATAATTTAAAGTTCCATCAATATCGGCTGTCCATATAAATTGCGGCATAGAATCGGCTAGGAGTCGAAATTTTTGTTCGCTTTCTCTTAGTTCTTGTTGATGAAGTTTTTCTTTTGTTATATCTCGTAAAGTTCCAAACTTTTTAAAAGGTTTATTGTTTTCATCAAAAAACACTTTTCCTTGTGTTTTTATCCAGCAAATGGTTTGGTCAGGTTTTACTACACGAGCTTCATAGCTATAAATTCCTGTTATCATTGCTTTTTCAAATGCTTTTTCAATAATATCATGAATATCTTCCTGATGAATTTGATTACGCATTTGTTGGTGTGTTATTTTTTTTGATTTATCATGACCAAAAATAACGGCTAATCGAGAGGAGTGGATAATATTTCTAGTATCTAGATCTAGCTCCCAAGTCGCAAGATCGGTAGCTTCAGCCGCTAAACGAGATCGTGTTTCAGCTTCTTCCACTTTTTGACGAGCTTCCACTTTATCTGTGACATCATTTGCAGTAATCATAACGCCAAATATATCTCCGTTAGGTTCTGTTAAAGCTTTGTATTCAAAATCGAGATAAAACTTTTTAATACCATCATCTCCTTTTATTAAAGCGACAGATTCTTTTTCGGTATGTGAGATTCCTAAATTATAAACCTGACTTAATAATTCTGGATATTTTTGTTCTTTTAGCTCTGGAAAAACTTCTATTATAGGCTTTCCAAGAATATCCTTTTCTTTTTTACGCCAAATGGTTTTAATCATGGCCGTATTTGCCGATTCTATAATATGATTTTTACCTTTTAGGATGGTCATTGGAATAGGAGATTGCATGACCAAATTTCGAAAATGTCTTTCACTTTCTTCAAGTAAATATTTTGCTTTTATGGTCGCTGTTACTTCACTAGCAACCACCATAATGCCTGATATTTCACCATTTTCTTCTTTTAGAGGATGATAAACTAGATTGAAATAGCATAATTCCATTTTTCCACCTCGGTTTAGTGAAACAGATAATTCGGGGGAATAAAAAGCTTCACCGGTATCCATGACACCTTGAAAAAGTGGGGCTATTAAATCTTTGACTTCGGGTAACGATTCAAAAAGAGGTTTGCCAATAAACTCTTCTTCTGTTTTGTCAACAATTAATAAATAATTTTTATTGGCCATTTCAGTTTTAAAATTTGGACCTCTAAAAATAGCAATGCCTAACGGGGCTTGTTTTACAGAATTTCGGAATCTTTTTTCACTTTCTTCTACCTGTTGTTTCGCTTCATGAAGCCCAGTGACATCGGCTGCAGTATTTAAAACGCCATAAACCTCACCAGCTGTATTGAGTAATGGCGTAAAACTATAGTTGAAATAAAAAGTTTCTAATATGTTATTTATTTCTAGATCGACACGTTGGTTTTTGGCATGAAAAGGCCTTCCTGTATCTATGACGCCTTGGAGTTGTTCAAAAATATTTTGTTTTTTTAATTCGGGTAATACTTCGGTATATAGTTTGCCTTCTAAGTCATCACCTTTACCCCAAACATCTTTGATAGATTGATTTAGAAGCTCAATACGAAGTTCTCGCCCAGTATAGACACCAATAGGAAATGGCGCACTCTCCACTACAGCTCTAACGCGTTGTTCACTTTCTTCGATTTTTTTTCGAGCTTCTACATGAGGCGTTACTTCTACACCTAAAGCCATGACTCCATTTACCTTACCTATGGCATCGAAAAGTGGTTCGTAAGAAAAATTAATATAAACATCTTCCAAGGCTTCATTTCTAACTAATTTTACGAGTAGCTCGTCTGTAGAGAAACGATTTCCTGTGTTTGCAACATCATCTAATAGTTCTTTAATACCCTGATCTGCCAATTCGGGCATGGAAACGAAAATGGATTTGTTTAATACTTCTTCTTCAGTTCGGCCCCAAAGTTCCAATGCTTTAGTATTTGCGATTTCAACAACGTAATCTGGACCACGAAAAATTCCGATAGCCACAGGAGCTTGTAAAATCATTAAGCGAAGGTTTCTTTCGTTTTCCTCTTTTTTATTTCGGGCAAGAACTTCTTCGGTTATATCCTGTAAGGTGCCCGTAAATTTTATAGGTTCGTTTTCTAGGTTGTAAATAACTTTGCCTTTGGCTCTAACAACTCTTACTTCTCTGGTAATGGGGTTAACGATACTGTATTGATAATCAAAATCACCTCCCGATGAAAACTCTAAAACAGCTTCGATAGCTTGATATAAGCTTTCTTTATCCTTTTGTAAAACAGCATTAAAACTTGTCTCTAAATTAACATCTGTACAAGGGGATAAATAATGCCACGACCTAAATCTTTCATCTCCTGTGAGTTTTTTTGTCGTGGGATCTATTGTCCATGTTGCCAGGTTGGTGGCGTCGATGGCAAACTCAAGTTGGTTTTTACTTTCTTTAAGTTGATCTTCCGCTCGCTTTTTATTTGTGGTTTCAATAACTGTTACTAAAACACCTCCAACATCACCGTTTTCGGTTCGAATAGGGCTGTAGGCAAAATCAAAGTAACATTCTTCAATAAATCCATTTCTATTTAGGGGTAACATAAAATTAGGAAACCCTATTGGGTTACCTTCCATAACCCCATCAAACATGGATCCTATAATGTTCCATATTTCTGAAAAAGTATCTTTAGTGCTTATTCCTAATGCATTGGGATGTTTTGTAGCTCCCAATATAGGGCGGTATCCATCGTTGTATATTTGTGTGTATTCTTTGCCCCAAGCTATGTACATGCCAAACGGGTTTTCAAGCATGACGGAAACCATAGTTTTTAAACTTGCTGGCCAATCTTTAGGGTCTCCTAAAGGGGTTTTACTCCAATCTTTAGCTCTTATGAGAGTTCCCATTTCTCCCCCTCCTTTTAGAAAATAGTGGGATGTATTCGTGTTAGCCATTTAATTATTAATTATGAGATTGGAGAATAAATGAGTCTTTCGTAATTTGTATGATCTTACCAGAGTAAATTTAGTGCACTGCTTAACGCATAACTTTTTTAATTTTGAAAAATTGTAGTGTTTTTCAAAATAAAAGTTTGCAATAGAATCATATAATAAATCTAAAACAGAGGTGTCTAGTGATGATAACATTGTGACTTTATGAATGTTTGTTAGTTTTTTAATTAATTTAATTTCAGTTAAGGAGTCAAAACTAGATTATAGGGCATATTTAAATTTAGGAAAACTATTGAAGTATATTGACGTTTTCTTCCTGTTTATTAAAATAAAAAGATGTGAATAATTCAATGAGTTTATCGTTTTCATATAACGAATGTAAAAAATTAAATTCTCTTTTCTAAAATCAATAAAACAGATATAATTGGTTGGTTTAGATTGAAAGTTTTTGACCTAAAAAAACTAAGGATATCTACATGTACTTTTTTTAGTTATGGTTTATTCTAGCGTTGTTATCATAAAGGAGCAAGAGCGTTTAAGTTTGAGGCTATATAACCGACCAAAATAAGAATATAATTAAGGGAAGATGAATGTTGTTTATGATCTTTAAGACTTCTATAATTGTCTATTATTTTGAAAGGCTGTTAAAACTTTTTAAAATATAAAGTATAACCTAAAAGTAAGCCTAATGAGCCATATGATGCCTCTGTAATGGTTGTGGTTCCTTTAATTAAATCATTTTCGTTAGGGTTATTTAAAGTTCCTTTTTGTTCATAGTCATTAGTGCTTCCGGTGCTAAATAATAAACCAAGGCTTAGATTGCTTTGGTTTTTTTTGATGGTAACTCCTGATGAAATATGGTAAATGTCCCAACTACTTATTGTGGTTTTTATGCCGCGTTCATCATTTAGAGATTCATCAAAATAAGACATGTCGTTCCTAGCACTTAAAAATAGAGACAAACTGTCTTTCAATAAATATTCATAGCCAATAGCCACATTAAAAACTGATTTGGCGGCAGCTTGAACACGCATAAAATCATCAGCCCCTAATTGAGGTGCTACATTAGCAGGTCTTATAAAGGTGTCTGAAGCAACGTCCATAATGTCATACATGTCAGTGCTTCCATAATACTGACAGGAGATGCCTATATGTGATTTAGTACCAATATAGTTAACACCTGCTGAAATCGATAAAGGTGATTTATAAATTGTTTTTAGTTCACTTTGTCTATCGGTTGCCACTGCCGAGATACGATTGTCATCAATTAATTTAAAGTTGTTGGCTTCAATGTTGGCAGCTACAGAACCAATTCCTAAGAGGTTAATAGATGGTGTGGTAAGTGTTAGCCCTGCTTTCCAACGTTCTTTTTGGTATGAAACACCAAGCTTAGCACTATAGCGCGCATTGTAATAATCTACATTTTCGTTTAAGTTAGCAGCAACTAATGTACGTTCTGCATCATTCATGAAAACATAGGTAGATAAACTTCTGTTATAAGATTGTGAACGTACTGTAAATAGGTTGGTAATTCCAATGGACCAATAGTCGTTTAATCGTCTGGCTGCTCCAAAGGCAATTAAAATCTCATTAAGCCTATCGCTAACAGCAGATTCAGCCACAGTTTCTTCAAGACCTGTACTTTCAGAATCATCAATAACGTCAAAGAACCCTTCTTTTCTGGCAATACCCTTAAAATTGAAATTTGTAGGAGCCATAAATCCGTAGCCTACTTTCCAGTTGTCATTCTTAACATTTATCATGCCACCAGCTAAAAGGGGCACAGCACCTAACTGCCTACTTTTAAAATTGGCCTCTTGACCTAGAGCATTAGAAATGGTGATGTTTTCAACACGGTAAGCGGTTGCGTTTACAGAAATTGAAGAATTGTCTATGAAACCAAGTGCTCCAGGATTGTAATAAAGCATGGTATTGTCATCACCACCACCAACAACAGCACCAGACATGAGTACTGAGTTTGAACCAAATTGCTGGGTCCAATAATTCGTGTCTTGAGCATGTGTTTTGAAAACAAAACAGATTGCTATTATAATTATGCTAGTTATTTGTAGGTGTTTTTTCATAAGGGATAACGAAAGTGTTAATTGCTTCTTAAATTTAAGTAGAATATAATTAACAATCAATATGTTATGAAAACTTTTTAAGGAATCAATTTTTGTATAGACACAACTTTTAGGAATGAACCATGATTTTTTCTAAAAAATCAGTAATAGCATGGGCTTCGAGGTGGGAAATAAAAAACCCATCAACTATTTCTAGTGATGGGTCTTGCTTAGTAGCGGGAACTGGACTCGAACCAGTGACCTTCGGGTTATGAGCCCGACGAGCTACCTACTGCTCTATCCCGCGATATATAATCTAAAACAACATTACTTAGCTTTTAACTTTCGGTTCATAATGCCGACCTTGTTGTTTCGGACTGCAAATATACAATCATTTTTAGGTTCTGCAAGCAAAAATTTAAAAAAATATTATTGCTCTATACTAACTGCTTGAAAATGTATTAACTCTGTGTTATTTATTTTTAAAGAAATCTGAAAAGGATTACAGCAAACCTCGCAATCTTCAATATAAATTTGGCTTTTAATTGAAGTATCTACCAAAACGGAAATAGTTTCCCAGCAATACGGGCAAGTAAAAGGATGTTCTATCATATCCTTAAAAATAAAAAAAAAGCCATTAAATAAATAATGGCTTTTACTAATTTAATTAAGAAATAGACTACTGGTCATTAACAGGATTCATGCTCGCAGTAGAATTTTGTGATTGTAAGTCCATTAAAGCTTCTGGTTTTTTTCCAGAGATACTTATGTATTCTTGACTTAACTTGTTATCACTCACCATAATTGTATTTAACTTTTTTAAATTTACAAACTCCAGAGGTAAATCACCGGTAAATTGATTTGAAGACAATAATAACTCTTCCAAGTCAGTTAATTGGGCAAGTTCTACTGGAATTTCTCCCTCCATTTGGTTATTCATTAAACTTAATTTTTTCAAATTAGTAAGCGCTCCCATTTCTACAGGAATCATTCCAGATAAGTTATTGCTTCCTAATAAAAGTTCCTTTAGATTTGTTAATTCCATGAGCTCTACAGGAATTTCTCCAGATAGTTTATTGCTATATAACTTTAAGGTTTCTAGTTGTTTTAAGGCGCCAATTTGACTAGGAATTGGGCCTTCAATGTCATTCATAAATATCTCTAAAGACTTTAGCTGTGTTAGGTTTTCAATAGTGGTAGGTAAAGTGTCTCTCAACTTATTGAATCCTAAGTTTATTTTTTTTAAGTGTACCAAGTTTCCAATAGCGTCTGGTAATTTTCCCTTCAGGTTATTAAATTCTAAATTAATTTCAACAACTTTATTATCTTCTATTTTTACACCGTACCAATTATCTACAGAATCGTCAATATTCCACGAGGCATTCCAATCGTCACCATTTGTAGCTTGGTACAGGGCAACTAAAGCTTCTTTTTCTTCTGGAGTAATTTGAGCAAAGCTGTAGCTGGTTACAAAAAAACAGAGTAATAGTAGTTTTAGGGAATTCATAAATTTATAAAAAAAAATAGTTAGACTGATACAGAGTACAAAATAAGATTAATATAGACGAAAAACTATTTTAATCGTTAAAGTACGTGTTTTTTTAACAAATGTAAGGTTTTAATACTTTTTGTCGGCTTTTGGTTTTTTAGTCAAATTTCCATCCTATTCCTGTAGTAATAACGTAATCGGTGTCGTTTCCTTCAATCGCTGGTTGGTTATCATAGTTTAATGTAAATCCTGCTTTTACATAAAAATCTGAAGGTAGGTCGTATTTTATTGTGAAATCAATATCCGATCTAATCCTTCCTTTTTGAGATAAACTTGGAAGTAATTTAGCTTCTGCTGTTAAGCTTAGGTCATCGAAGTTGAATAGATTTATATTACTTGAAATAAAAGCCTCGGAAGATGTTTTGTTTAGTGTGCTGTCTATATAGTTCTCGATGTTGTACAAGAAACCTAGTCCAATTCCCCAATAGAGTTTGTTGTTGTTTTTAATGAATTTACCAGCACCTAAACTCGGACTTATACGTCCTTTCAGTGCTTGTTCCGTATTGGAAAGAAAAGAAGTATTCGCTATTAAGAACCATTTACCATCGACTATGATTCTAATGATATCTATTTTAGCATCGGTTCTTTTAGTGTCTTCAACATCGTCTTGATATGAGTTTAAAACGTTAACCGAGCCATCCATTAACCACGATTTATCCATGTAATGCAAAGCGCCGCCAACAGAAAATTGTCTCAAATTATTAGCTTTCGATAAATTAAAGCCTAAATCGATTGAGCCTGTGAAACGTTCCCAAAACGCATCATCTATTTCATTTAAGGCAACCATTTCGTGCATACTAAAGGTTTCTACTTCGCCTTCATTGGTAGTGACTTGCAGTTTGCCATCTTTATTTGTTGTTAGGTGACCGAAACTGCGTCTGCCTTTTGATAAAATAATAAGTGTTTTTTTGATAATATGAATATGCGCTACTTTATCGAATTCTACTTTAAAATCGCTATCACTATAATCTGTCTCAATAGTAATAACACCTTGAGAAAGTCGTTTGACTTCTCCAGTTAAAATCACTTTGTTTTTAAGTTTTAAGGTGTCTACTTGTGACAATCCAGAAAAAGAAATGGCTATTAGAAAGATCCAGACTAAATTGTTTTTGAGTAAAGATTTAATCATATCGAGGGATTAAAATGATTCAAATTATTAATTATTTATTCCGAAAATAATGATTTCGGAGACTTTATATTAATCTTCAAGTTTTGAAGTTATTGCAATTTAATAATAATCTAAAAAATGTTTAAATTTTAAATGAAATTATTAAAAAATAGAACAGCTTTTAGTAGGTTTTAATTAAGTTTGTTGTCAACTATACTAGCTTATGAGTCGTTTTAAATTTTTTGGATGTTTCGTTATTTTATTTGTTGTTTGTTTCTCTTGTAAGGAGGATAAGTATAAAGATAAACTTGATGAAACACAATTAGTGCATAGCCAAGAGGCCTCTTATATCGGTTCTAAAACATGCGTAGAGTGTCACAATGCAGCATTTAAAAAATGGCAAGGCTCGCACCATGATTTAGCCATGCAAGTTGCAAATGATTCTACAGTTTTAGGCGATTTTAATGATAGAAAAGTAAATATTGATGGGGTTTCATACCACTTTTTTAAGCGTGAAAATAAGTTCTTAGTTCATGTCACGGAAATAGATAAATCTGAAAAAGAATATGAAATCACCTATACTTTTGGTTTTACACCGTTACAGCAATATTTAGTTGATTTTGATAAGGGTAGAAAACAAGTTTTACGCGTTACTTGGGATTCTGCAGAAAATAAATGGTTTCATCAATATTCAGGAGATACTATTGTACCAAACGATTGGTTGCATTGGACGCAAGGTGCACAGAATTGGAATACCATGTGTGCAGAATGCCATTCTACCAATTTACAGAAGAATTACGACGCGGACACTGATGCGTTTCACACTACTTATGATGAAATTAATGTGACTTGCGAAAGTTGTCATGGGCCAGGGAGTAACCACGTGAAGTGGGCTTCGAATGAAGACGGATCTTATCCAGACCAAATCATTAAGGGGCAAACGCAAGAAGAGCAGTTAATGCTTTGTGCACCCTGTCATGCGCGAAGAGCTAAGTTAACACCCGATTTAGTACCTGGTTTATCATTCGAAGATCAGTATTTACTTCAAAAATTATCAACTAATTTTTACCATGGCGATGGTCAAATAGAAGATGAAGATTATGTATATGCTTCTTTTCTTCAAAGTAAAATGTATATGAATGGTGTAAAATGTACAGATTGCCATGATCCACACTCCATGGAATTAAAATTTGATGGGAATCAATTGTGTTTGCAGTGTCATGTCCCTGCCAAATACGATACTGAAAAACATCATTACCATAAAAAAGGTACAGAATCAGCTCAATGTATTAACTGCCACATGACAGGTAAAGTGTATATGGGAAATGATTTTAGAAGAGATCATAGTTTTCGTGTACCTCGACCAGATCAATCGGTTGAACACGGTACGCCAAATGCTTGTACAGGTTGTCATACCGATCAAACAGATTCATGGGCTGCAGAGCAAATTGTTGCCTGGTATGGGGAAGAACGTTTGGATCACTTTTCTGATGCGCTGTTATTAAGTACTGAAAGTGAAATGTCAGCTTCAGAAAATGCGAAATTGGAAGCTTTTATCAATGATTTAACGTACCCTGAAATAGCAAGGGCTACTGTAATTGATAATTTATCCTTATTGAGCCAATCACAATACAATGCTTTTTATACCGCTTTAGATGATAAGTTCCCATTAGTACGTTATAGTGCGCTGCAAAAATTTAGACCGTTATCACCTGAAATTCGTATTGAAATAGCAACCAAGATGCTTCATGATTCATCTAAATTGGTACGCATTGGTGTGGCACAATTATTAAATGATATTGACGATCAAAGTTTGGCTCAAATTGACCAAACTGGATTAAACAAAGCAAAAGAAGAATACAAAATCATGTTATCAAGTAGTGCAGATTTCTCTAACGGTCGCATGCAATTAGGGGATTATTATATGCAGAAGAATGATTATTCTAACGCTATTGAACATTACAACATGGCTTTGAAAAAAGATAGTTTATTCACGCCTGTATACTCAAATTTAGCGACAGCATATTCCTTGGTTAAAGATTATGATAAAGCATTAAATACTTTAGAGACATGGAGCGAAATAGAGCCAAAGGTAGGTAGGGTACATTATTTAAAAGCCTTGTTGTTTTTTGAAATATCTAAAAATGAAGAAGCTGTTTCTGAGTTAAAAACTGCGATTAAATTAGATCCTAAAGATGCTAGGTCTATGTACAATTTATCAACTTACTATTATCAAGACGATAAAGATTTAGCTTCTGCAAGGCAATACATTAATGCCGCGTTAAAAGTGGAGCCAGGAAATCCTAATTATGAATATTTACTAGCTTTAATTTATCAGAAAACGGGTGAGGCTGACAAAGCGCAGCGTATCTTGTCTAAACTGCAGGCTAATCAGTAGCAGTAGGGTTTAACCATTTTTTGTTTTTCGTAGCAGCGTTTACCTTTGTTTTTTGATACTTTAAAAAGGCTTTTCTATCGGAAATTAAATGGGTTAGTAGCTGACTGTAATTTAAATTTTTAACCTGATTATTAAAGGCTTTATCATTTATGTCGCCAATGATTTCTTTTGTTTTTTGAAATGAAGGGTGTTCTTCTAAGTCCTGGAGCGATTCAAAATCGGGATCTAATTTATTAATCCAAATGTGACTTGTTGAAATAAAGCCGTAATAGTTCTTATGTCTTAAGGTTTTTTTTACCTGAGAGAACGCATAAGCTTCAGATTTTAAATAGACCGTATGTTTACGTTGATAAACAGCTAAAGTGTATTTTAATAATTTGAAAAGCACAAAGAGTAAGAGTAGCCCTGATATCAGGTATTCAACAAACACTTTTGGTGTTAAACCAAGTATTAAAAATGGTTTGTCTTCCGCTTCGGCTTCTTCGACAACTTCATCTTGTAATGATTTTTTTATACTGGCCAACATGGTTAGGTCTGCATTTGGTTTTACTGAAACCATGATTGAATCTATCTGTTTTCTGTAAAATCGCTTGCTACTTGGGTTCCAATACACGAATTCAATGGATGGAATCATAACATCACCTTCTTTTTCAAAAAGATAACTTACAGTTTCCGAGCGTGTGGCCGATACTGCTGTTTTAGATTTATGAGTGTTTACTGATGGGCGCTTTGGATAAATACTAACCCCAGGAATACTGTCCCATGTCGTGGCTGGAATAAATTCAGAAACGGTACCACTTGCCGATCGGCTAATGGTCCGCTGTACAACATCCCCAACTTTAATGTCTTTTAAAGGAATAGACCATTTTTGGTTTATGCTTAATGAATTTGATACAAGCCAGTTGTTTAAGCTGTAACCCAATGGCACATCTTTTACCTGAATGGTTTTGGGTTTGGTTTTTACGATCCTCTTAATGCCTTTATAGCCTCCTGGTTTTGGTGATTCCACGTGTATGGATAAGCTAGGAATCGTAATCTCTCCTTGTTTGGTAGGGAAAACGTTGTAATAGAAATTAACGCCAGCGTAATTCTTACCACTAAAAGTTCTAGAATTACTTACTGATCTAAAATAAACAGTGAGCGCTCCATCAACTTGAATGTTTCCTAAATCAATACCAGAAGTAAACCATGTTTCGCTATAAACAGAAACCGTTAAATGAATGGGCTGACCAATATAAGCTTCATTTGTGCTTGTAGTAACATAACTAATAAGGTTCTGACTAAAACAAGCTACAGACAATAAACAAAAAACGATATGTAAACCGACTTTCCTTACCATGAGTTGTTTGTTTTTTTAGTTTCTACCATACCTTTTTTAATTTGATAACGGAACTTTTTACTCAAAAAGAGCGCAGGGTCATCATCAACTTTTCGCATCAAAATATTTTTAGGCAGTTCACCTTTTCCAGATTTGAAATTATCTGGAAGTTCATCCAGCTCTTTAGCTTTGCGTTTACCCGTTTCAGCTGTTTCTTCATTTCTCTTTTTCTGCATGTCTTTTTTGGTGGCTTTTTGTCCGCCTCCACTTAAGTCTTCAGGTGATTTATTTTGCCTGTTTTTGGCATTTGGCTTGTCGTTCACGTCAATGTCTTCAGGTTTTAACGCTTCCATTTCAGTTATGGCCTGCTTCACATGGGTAAGGTTAGACTTTGCGTTTGTATTCGACGGGTCTTTTTCAAGGACCTTTTCAAAAATAGCTTCAGACTCATCTAAACGTCCTAATTTAGCATAAGTTAAACCTAAATTATATAAGCCGCTAACCGTACTATCTTGCTTAAAAGCCGTTTCTGCGCTTAAATAATCGCCAGCTTTATAATAAGCAACACCTTTATGCATGGGGTCTTTAAAAGCTACTGCAGCTTTGGTGTAATTTTTAGCATTGTATTCTTGTTGTGCCTGGTATTCTTTTGTATACCATAAATCCTTAAACTTAAAATCTTCTTTTTTAGGTTTGTCTTCATCTGAGCATGAACTAAAACAAAGCATGATAATAATGAGGTTTAAAGCCCAACCTTTACGGAAGCTAAAAAGGAAAATGAAAGCGAGCGGAAAGACGAGCCAGTAGCCTTGGTCTTCCCAGTTTTCATCTTGTTGATCTGTTTTGTCTTCAAACACAATGTGAGCACTTATGGCTTTAGCTAAATCTTCAACATCACTGTTATCTAAGGTGATTTCTAAAACTTCCACTTGATCGAGTTGGTCAAGGCTATTAAGTTTAGATATATCGAGTGCAGATTGTTGTTTGTGAGCTGGAATGGTTCCGCCACTTTGAGTAGCAAAAGGGTAGATGTATAATTTTACATTGTTTTGTTGTAAATAGGAACTCACCATTTCAATAGATAAGTTTTCTAAATCGTCGGTGATTAAAAGTATTTTGCCTTCAGCTTTATTAGCGGTGAAAAGCGTGTCTAATTTTTTAAATAATAAGCTAAATTCTGTACCACTTTGCGGCATCATTCTAGGTTGTAAACCATCCAATTGATCACCAATAATTTTATAATCGGTGGTAAATGGAATAGCGACGTGTGTAGAACCAGAAAATAAAACTAAGTTGGTTGCTGCTTTTGGGTTGGCGTCTAGTAAATCGTGAATTTTAAACTTAGCACGCTCTAGTCGGTTAGGAGAAACATCAGTAGTTAACATGCTTTGAGACATATCTAAAGCAATCGCAAATTGTGATGTTACTTTTTTCGCAGGTGCTTTAAGTTGGCTCCAAGTAGGACCTAAAAACGCAACAAGACCTATGGCAAACATGATAATGACTGAAAGGCGAATTAAAATCATTTTCCATGAGTTTCCTTTTTGAATCACATAAGGCCTAAGGTGTTTGGCAATTTGTTTTTTCCAAGCATAATTTTCCTTATAAAAAAGAAAGCCGATGGCTAATATAAGAATAGCACCTACACCAAACCACAAATAGTCGGTTCGTAAAAAATGGAATTTTTCCCAATCGATATGTTTGAGTTTTTCTAACATCAGGATGCTGTAAGGCGTTTAAAAATGACAATTAAATTGTTAAGAAAAACAAGAACAAAACCTAAAACTAAAGCAGCCCCTAAAGGGTAATAGTACAATAGTGTTTTAGGTGTGAAGCTTTCTTCTTCGTATTCTACAGGTTCGAGTTTTTCTAATTCGGTGTATATTTTCTCAAGTTCTTTAGTGTCTTTCGCTCTAAAATACTTTCCGTTGGTTAATTCTGAAATTTCTGTTAATGTACGTTCATCTAAATCTGACCCGCTATCGCCAGGGTCACCAATACCAATGGTGTAAATGATGGTAGAATCCTTTTTAGCCATGTTTGCTGCATCAAGCGGTAAGATGTCCATGCCACTATCAACACCATCGGTTAAAAGTAACATGACTTTATTTTGTATGGTATCGCGTTCAAACATATCCATACCTTTTACAATGGCTTTTCCTATATTGGTCATTTGTCCAGCCATGCCAACATCTGCTTCGTCAAGCATTGTTTGTACTGTTGGTAAATCTGTTGTGAATGGTGCTTGAATATAGGCGTTACTTGCAAAAAAAATCAGCCCCATTTTATCACTTTCACGCTTTACAATAAAGTCTTGCATAATGTTTTTAACAGCTTCCCAGCGAGTTACGGGCTTGTTGTTAATATGCCAATCTTTATTTGCCATACTGAAGGACAAATCGGCTAAAATTAAAAAATTACGTGAGGTTTTTATCTTTTTTTCAGGTTTACCCACCAATTCTGGTGAAGCCATAGCTATAATTAATAGAAGCCAAATAATGAACATAAAAAAAGAAGCAAACCAAGACCGTTTTTTTATGTGTGATGCTTTCTTAGGTTTTTGTTTGGATGCTTTCGAACTTGCTTTAAAATAAGGGTAAATTAAAGCAGTGCTCCTGTTTTTTATGGCAGGCAAAAGCCAATACACCAAAAATGGTAGTACAACCAAGAAGGCCATGTAAGGATATGCAAATTGAAAATTATCAGGCATGTTTTTTAATCCAAGTTATACTCGTTTCGGCAAATTCATTAAAATTGAATGCCCCTTTATTATTAAATTCATTTTTATAAATGGCAGAAGCAATAATTTCTTGATGTTTTAAATAGTAGGGTTTATGTAATTTTTTATCTAAAAAAGCTAGCCAGTTTTCTCCTTGCAAAGCAGCGACTTCTTTTCTATTATAAGTTTGCAATGCGGTTTGTTTAATTAAAAACATGACTTGCGAGATTAGCGAACTTGTAGTTTCTTTATTTTGGGTTTTTAATACCATAATTTGAGAAACAGCTTCTCGGCGGTAGGCGTTATGCTTATATTTAACATATAACTTATAGGCGATATATGAAATGAGGATAAATAGGAGGAAAAACACAATTTTCCAACCCAAGGTATCCATGGTAAATGGAATAGGAGCAGGCTCCATAATAGGACTTAGTTCTATGTTTTTGTCTTGCAGCATTTATCTATTATAATTACTAAACACGTCTATAAGTTGATCTTCAACCGGGTCGGTGGTGTTGACTTTAAAAATATTGATTTGGTATTTTTCCAATTCAGCTTTAAAATTTTTATAATCCGTTTCAAACGTATCTTTAAGTTCCTTATTCAGTTTTTTGTTTTTTCCGTTAAGGTTAATTTGATGCGTTGTATTGGTTATGGTGAATTTTTCATCAGGAAATTGTTCTTCCATGTCATCATAGACCTTAATAAGCACCAAATCATTATGCAGCGCTAGCTGACTTAAATATTGTACAACAGAAGCACTATATCTTCGGAAATCACTAATAATGAAAACCACATAATCATGTGTGACAATGTTGTTTATTTTTGAAATGATTTCTGTTAGATTGTCTTCAAATTCGAAAGGTTCTTGTGTGTAAATCTTCTGATTGGCTTCAATTATTTTCTGTAGAAAGTAAATAATATTTCTTGGATCTCTTTTAGGTGTTACCACCTCGTAAGTTTTTCCAGAATTTATCATGCCACCAACACGATCGCCACCTTTTTTTATTTTATGGGCTAGAATAGAGGCGAGCTCTCCGGCGACAACCGACTTTGTTTTTTTCTGAGAACCAAAACCCATACTAGCGGTTTGGTCTACATATATAAAGGCTGGTTTTTCTTTTTCTTCGGTAAATATTTTAGTGTGTGTACCGCCTGTTTTTGCAGTAACCTTCCAATCAATTTTTCTAATATCATCACCTAAAACATATGGGCGAGACTCTTCAAAATCTAAACCACGACCTCTTAACTTTGAGGCATAACGACCAGATAAAACACTGTTCGATTTTTGTTTTCCAGAGCCAAAATTAATGATAGAACTTATCAGCTCAAACTTCAAAAGATGTTCAAGAGTAAGAAATACATTTGTGTTATCAATAGGCTTGGGAGATTTCATAGGAAAAGGATTTAAGCCACTACAGCCACAACTTCAATAAGTTTATCTATAATTTGATCGGGCGTTGTGCCTTCAGCTCTTCCTTTATAGCTTACAGCGATACGGTGACGTAAAACATCTTTTATAACCCCATGAATATCTTCCGGAGTTACAAAATCACGACCTTGCATCCAAGCATGAACGCGGCTGCAACGATCTAAAGCGATGGTTCCTCTAGGACTTGCACCGAAATCAATAAGTTTATCAAGCTCGGCATCATATTTTTCAGGGTAACGACTGGCAGAAATTAGGCTCACCATATATTTTTCCATGTCTTCGGACACTTTTATTTTCGAAATTTCTTTTCTAGCATCAAATATGGCTTGCTGCGGAATGGTTTTTAAAATTTCTTTAGCAGTATCTGGAGCTGCTTCTCTTTTATTAAGGCGCATGATTTCTAGTTCGGCGTCATCATCAGGATAACCTATAATAGTATGCACTAAAAAACGGTCCATTTGAGCTTCGGGTAGCGGATAGGTGCCTTCTTGTTCAATAGGGTTTTGAGTCGCCATGACCATAAACAAGTCTTCCATTTTATAGGTTTTACCAGAAACGGTAACTTGGCGTTCTTCCATGGCTTCCAGTAATGCAGATTGTACTTTTGCTGGCGCTCTATTGATTTCATCAGCTAGAATCAAATTACTGAAGATGGGCCCTTGTTGAAACATGAATTTCTCGGTTTCATTGGGTAAATAAATTTCAGTTCCTGTAATATCCGATGGTAATAAATCTGGTGTAAATTGTATACGACTTAAACCACAATCTAAGTTTTTAGACAAGGCATTTATCGCTCTTGTTTTTGCCAATCCCGGCAAGCCTTCAAGTAACATATTGCCATCAGCAAGTAAAACAAGCACGATAGTGTCTATCAGTTTTTCTTGTCCGATTATGGATTTCGACATTTGCGCTTTTAAAGCCGAAACGGATTCAAATGGTGTCATAATGTTTAGTTTTTAGTTTCGTTCAACTGAAATGGGTAAATAACTTTCCAGTCTTTCTTCATATCGATAATGGTCCAACCGTTTTCTGTAGCGTAATCCAGTCCTTTATTAAACTGGCCGATGTGAGACTCTCTATCGTAAGCCCATTCTCTTTCGGCATCCGTATGGTGTACATAAAGTTGGAAAGATGGGTATTTGTTAGAATCGCCGTATTGCATCATTTGTAAATCGCCATCGGAATTTCCTGCTGTAAATACAGGTTTTTTTCCTATGAATTTGTTGATGCCAACAGGTTTTCCTGCTTTGTCATCTATAAAATCGATAGCTGGTAATCTTTTAATTTGTGCTTTACCATTTTCCATAACAAATTCAGTTTTTATGCTACTACCAACAACTTGTTCTTTTGGTATACCATAAGCTTCTTCAACCCAAGGACGCATAAACTCTACACCACCTCCAGAAACGATGTAGGTTTTAAAGTCGTTAGCACGTAAATAGTCCAAAAGCTCTAGCATGGGCTGAAATATTAAAGTGTTAAAAGGCTTCTTAAAACGAGGATGCGTGTCCTTAGTGAACCAATCTTTTACAACTTTTTCAAATGCTTCAGCAGTCATTCCTGCATGTGTTGTCATTACAATTTCAATCAGTCCTTTTTCACCTGAAGCCATCAAAGACTTCATGTCATTTTCAAGAACTGCTTTATATGGTTGTTTGTTTTTCCACTCTGGATGTTCTGGAGCTAAATCTTTAATTCTGGAAATCGCGAAGAAAAGTTGAAAATAGGCTGGTTGTTCACTCCATAAAGTTCCGTCATTATCGAAAGTAGCAATACGGTCTGCAACTGGAATAAAGTTCGAGCTGCCTTCAGTGGTGACATCTGTTACGTATGATTTGATGGATTCTTTAGTTTTGCCTTCCGCCCAGGATGGAAGAGGATCTTTAACTTCTGTTGTAGTTTCTACTTCAGTGGTTGTAGTTGTTTCTTTATTAACATTAGAATTACAGCTAGTAGTAATAACTAAAACTACGGCAAGAATTATGGCCTGAAAGGTATTTTTTGTTTTCATATAGAGGAATTAATTAATAGTTTAAATGTACATAAAATTTTAATTTTAGCTAGTGTGACATGTTAAAAAAAGATAATTTTCTTACTATTTTAATCTGCCTTTCTAAAAAAATAAAGTGTACGGGATAAAAAAAGTCCTTTGAAGATACATCTTCAAAGGACTTTTATATAAATTTTGTGCTAAGTTTTACTCATTCAAACTATACACGATTTTCGGTATTAATTTTTCAGCAGCTTTTTGAGCATCGTTAGGGTCGTCTAATTCTGTGGTAACGACTGCAACTAATTGTTTGTCTGCTGGCTCATCTAAATTATAAGCTACAGTTTCCAAAACGTAGTCTGTGCTAACGTAGGTTGAAGTTGATGTTGGAATATAACCACCAAAAGAACCGTAGTACCCGCCATAAGCGTAAGGTGCTCTGTAGTAATCATAAAAACCACCGTAGTAACCTGGGTAGCCGTAGCCCATGCCCATTCCCATGTAAACGCCGTTTGATGATTCTGTAATGGTTTGTTTTTTGTCTTTAATTGATGTGATCACAATGGCGTTATAGCCTTCGCTATCTAAGATGCTTTTAAGAAAAGCAACACGCTCTTCGCTCATTTCAACTTCTGGGTGAATTTCAGGAGCTCTGGTGTAGCTTTCTGTAACTTTTTTAACACCCTTAGCTCTAAGTGCATTGGCTATTTCTACTTCAAAAGCAATACGGCCTTGAGTGTTCGCTGTTCTTCCTATAACCAGTACATTTTTAGTTTTGAAAAGATCTACAACAGAGCCTTCTGCTTTCCATGAATTTAGCACTTTGGCAGTGTGGCATGATTGTAATGTTAAAACAGTAACCAGGATTAGTACAAGCGTATTAATTTTTTTCATTCGGTAAAAAGGTATTTAAAATTTTTATTATTCGGAATAAGATTCTAGGTTTTTCTCTGCCAATTCATTTGTTATAAAAGGCAAACTAAGGTGTAAAGATAGATAATTAGAACGGTTATCTGCAGTACTAATTTGATCATTTAAAATATCAGTAAATCCATAATAATATCTCAAATGTATGTGTAGACCTTTGCCTTTGTGTGCTTTACCTAAGATATAGGCGAAATCTACCATCATGCCATAATCAACATCTTTGGTGTAACCATCAAAATTTTGGGTAAAATCACCTTCTGGTCTTTGAAATTCACCTCTAGATTTTTGCAGAAATGATACTTGTGGAGCTAAGCTAAAACGGTATTTTTTGTTGTTGGTTTGATAAGAAAAGAAAATAGGAACATCAATATAATCCAAGGTTACTCTTGTAGGTACATTACTGAAATCAGAATCGAGATTGGCATTACCGCTATCTAATGAAAAGTTATTTAGAAATAAATTACGCTTAGCTAAGAAATATATATTCGGACAAACAAACCAGTTTTCGTTTAGTTTTATATTACCCCCGATACCAAAATTAATCCCCATTTTTGATCTTCCAGAATCATCTAAATTGGTGTATCCCATAAATGTGCCACCAGCCTCTAAGCTTACATTAAAATTTTCAGTAGCGACTTTATCTCCAAAAAGGAGGGCGAATAAGGCAGCTTGAGCTTGGCAGGAAGTTGTAATTATAAACAAAGTGATGCCTAATATTAATGTTTTTTTCATGTTGTGGTGTTTTGTTTGACTTTTAATACCCAATGGAATTATTTGTTTCGAAAGTTAATGAACTAATTCCTTAAAACGCATAGGTTGCAGTAATTCCATATCTAAAAGAAAGTAGTCTCAAATCTGAACTCCTTTTAATTTGACTAAATCTAAAATCACTATTTAATAAGTCGAAAAGGCTATATTTATCTAAGGCCTCATTTAAATCATCATAAAATTCATCTGGAAGGTCCTTTTTGTTACTTAGTGAGAAATTGTAAAAACCAGCTCCAGGCCCAGCTATCATAAAATCTATAGCAAACTTTTTAGTAACTGGCAGTTTATAACCTATCATAAATCCTACGGATGTCACGTTTATTTTTGCATCAAATTCTAAATCGTAAGTTGTACCGGAATCATTAATGTATTCGCCATCTAGATCAGATTTAAAACCAGAGTACTTGACATACGCGCCCATATAAAAACCATTCATACCTGTTTGGCGAATATTATTTAGATAATAGCGTACTTCGGGGATTACTTTAACGCCTGTATAGGTGATGTCACTGGTTTTAATTTTTTCAGTATCTAAACCGGAAAGTTTAACAATACCGTCTGTGCCCTTGTATCCTAAACCTAAATCAATCGAGAAATGATCGCTTATTAAACGTTCATATCTCAATTGTATGGAGCCATCTATTAAATCTGTAACAACAAACCCGATTTCATTTTTATGGTTTGAAGTACTTTCTTGCGAATAAACGCCTAAAGTTATCAAGCTGAATAATAAGAGGGCAAAAGTATTTTTCATTAGTTTGAAATTTAAGTATCACAATATTAAAGATACATTTTTAAAATTTGAATATATTTTTTGTTTTTTCAATATTTTTATAAAAGGCCCTTGTTGCGCTAGTATTAAGTGAAAAGAGGTGTGTGAAATAGTTTAGTTGGCTTGTAGAAGATTTGTATTGTGTTTAGTTATGTGTGAAAAAACTCTGTTTTAACTCATTTTTAACAGCATTGGTACGGGTTCATGACATTTGTCATGTTATCGAATTTTCATTTTACGCAACTTTGCAGTGTTAATGTAAAATGGTGGTTCGTTTTTCATATAAAATGTTTGGTTAGTTTAAACTGTTCAGCTCCTTCATAAGGCTGAACAGTTTTTTTTGTGCTAGAATTTCGTATGGCTAATACGTAGAGATATGTCAAGGAAATCACCGAAGTTCGACGAGAAAATTTTCAGACGCAGATTTCCCGTAAGTAGCTAAAAACCAATAGCCAGAAACTATTATTAAGACTGCTCGAAAACTTTGTTTAAAAAATTAATACTATAATCAAGAGTTATTTCAAACCATGGATCCATTAGCCAAAATGCAGGTGGGGTGTTTGGTATGGTGCGTGTTTCGGTATAAGTGTTAAATATTTTTAAAAGGCTGGTCATGTCATCTTTTCCAGCATGAAATTCTGAATTTGTACTGTTAATAAATAACATTGGCGGACTTTTTTCACCAACATATTGTAGAGGAGAAGCGTCTTTCCAAGCTTTTTCATTTTTATCACGTGATCCATTAAGCCAGATACTGGCCATACTATTTTCTAGAGGGGCATCACGATGCACTAAGGAAACCATACCATCTAAATTTATAACAGCTTGAATTTCATCAGAAACCTCTTCCTTGGTACTGAAAATTTCAAGCTTAGAAGTAGTTCCTGCTAAGGTGGCAAGCAGACCTCCAGAATCGGCTCCTAAAACAGCAATTTTATCAGGATTTATTTTATATTTTTTTGCGTTTTTTCGAACCCACTTTATCGCATCTTTAACATCGAAAACGGCAGCCGGATAGCGCGCTTCTAAACTTAGCCTATAAGATGCAGAAACACCTATAAAACCATTTAAGGCGAGATGTTGTGCCATCACGCGTTGGTTTTCTTTTTGGCCGGTTAACCAGCCGCCTCCGTGAAGTAAGATTACGGCAGGTCTTAGTTTTTTAGATTTTTTTGAAGGTGAGTAGATATCTAATTCTAATTTTCTCTGGTTTGTTTTTTTGTAAACAATATTCTCGTCGTACTTAATGTCCTCGGTACTCAAGGGTGTAATCATTTCAGCTACATCGAAGTTCTGTTTAGTGGCGTTATAAATGTCTACAATATTGTATGGGTTTTCAGTAATTTGGCTTTGAGACCAGCTTAGGGTAAAACAAAATAAAAAAAATAGCAGGCAACTAATTTTAGATAATGTATTCATAATGTCAAATTTAGTTTAAGAACCTAGTGGTCTCACGGCTTTTTAGAGGTAAGCTTTGAGATGTTTAAGAACTTTGGTTGGTTGATTTGGACTTTTAACCTTGTAAGATTATTCATAGAATATCTTTGAGATAGGTTATGGTGTATTTGTTGCTGGAAATATACATTATTTTATCAAATCTCTTAATATTATGTTAAACTTTAACATTCATAAATCTAGGAGTATGCAATAGAAATAGATTCAAGTTCCATTATAGAATTTTAATAATTAAAGTCACATGTTTTTGGGAATTATAATTAAAGCCCATTTCATTTTTTTATAAATACACGTGTTAAGTTTAAATCATTTTATTTTTTTTTAACCTATTTTTAACTGTGTTTTCAGGGGTTTATGACATTTATCATATAATTAGTTTCTCACTTAATGCAACTTTGCGGTGTTAATGTAAAACAGTGGTTCGTTTTTCATATAAAATGTTTGGTTAGATAAAAACTGTTCGTCTACTTCATAGGGGTGGACAGTTTTTTTATGTCTAATTGAAACTTTTCAAACCTATTTTCTCTATGTTATTTTCTTTTTTTTAGTCTCTATAATTTTGTTACATTTGGCTTCGAATAACAAAAAATGTTAAAATGAAAATAATGAAATTTTTAAGTCTAGTAACGTTGGTATTACTAGTTGTATCGTGTAATCAAACGGCTGTTTCAAAAAAACCAGTAAAAACTGAATTAGATTCTGTGAGTTATGCTATTGGAATGGATGTTGCAAAAAATGTAAAAGCTAGTTTTGATGATTTTGATGATGAACTATTCGTTCAGGGGTTTATGAATGTTTTAGATTCTACAGATATTTTGTTAGATGAAACAACTGCACAAACAGTAGTTAGAACTTACTTCCAAAAGAAACAACAAGAAGAGGCTGAAAAACGTGCTGAAGAAGGAGAGAAAAATAAAGAAGTAGGCGTTGCTTTCTTAGAAGAAAATAAAGGGAAAGATGGTGTGCAAACTACAGCTAGTGGATTACAATACATCGTTTTAAAAGAAGGAACTGGAGATAAACCAACACCTGCGTCTAAAGTGAAAGTGCACTATCACGGGACTTTAATTGATGGAACTGTATTTGATAGTTCTGTTGATAGAGGAGAGCCTACTGAATTTGGTGTAACACAAGTAATCAAAGGATGGACAGAAGGTTTACAGTTAATGTCTGAAGGAGCGAAATACAAGTTTTTTATTCCTCAAGAATTAGCTTACGGTGCAAACCCAAGACCAGGAGGGCCAATTAAGCCTTACGCAACATTAATTTTTGACGTAGAGTTATTAGAAGTAAATTAATTTTACTTTATAAGTATAAAAAAACAGGAAGTTCAACTTCCTGTTTTTTTTATGTCTTTTTTTTATAAATAACGCATTAAAATCAGGTGTTTCTATTTAAAGCATTTAAAAAGGTTGATTACATTTGCCCACTTATCTCAATAATAATATCATGAAATATTTTAATACAGTAATTGCCGTTGCTCTTTTGGTGTTTTGTAACCATAAAATGCTGGCACAACACAAAGTAAAGACTGAAATCGATTCAGTGAGCTATGCCATTGGAATGGATGTCGCTAAAAATGTAAAGTCTAGTTTTGATGAATTTGATAACGATTTATTTTTTCAAGGGTTTTTAAATGTTTTAGATTCAACAGATGTTTTGTTAACGCAGGAAGAAGCTGTTAATGTTGTGAAAAATTATTTTCAAAAAAAGCAACAACTGGAAGCTGCCGAGCTTGATGAAGTGGCTGAAAAAAATAATCAAAGGGGGATCGCCTTTTTAGAAGCTAATAAAGAAAAAAAAGGGGTTAAAACTACTGAAAGCGGATTGCAATACCTTGTTTTAGAAGAAGGCACAGGTGCTAAACCCATTAAGGATTCAAAGGTAAAAGTGCATTATCACGGGACTTTAATTGATGGAACTGTTTTTGATAGTTCGGTAGATAGAGGCGAGCCAATTGATTTTGTAGTCTCTCAAGTCATTAAGGGATGGACAGAAGGTTTACAATTAATGCCAGAAGGAGCAAAGTATAGATTCTTCATTCCTCAAGACTTAGCTTACGGAGCAAACCCAAGACCAGGAGGACCCATTAAGCCTTACGAAACATTAATTTTTGACGTAGAATTGTTAGAAGTAAAGTAATTTAATTTTACGCGTGACATATAGAAAAAAACAGGATGTTCGGCTTCCTGTTTTTTTGTTTCTATATTTTATAAGGAATACGCCGTGCAAGTTGTAACTTTGCAGCACAAAAAAAACAGAGTCTTATGAACCATAAAGCAGGTTTTGTAAATATTATCGGGAATCCTAATGTTGGCAAATCGACGTTAATGAATGCCTTTGTAGGTGAAAAATTATCCATTATCACTTCAAAAGCACAAACCACAAGGCATCGTATTTTAGGCATTGTAAATGGCGACGATTTTCAAATGGTTTTAAGTGATACACCTGGTATTATAAAACCAGCTTACGAGTTACAAGAATCTATGATGGGCTTTGTTAAGTCTGCCTTTGAAGATGCCGATGTGTTAATCTATATGGTTGAAATTGGCGAACAAGCTTTAAAGGATGAAGCTTTTTTTAATAAAATTAAAGCTTCTAAAATTCCTGTTTTATTATTATTGAATAAAATTGATAAATCTGATCAAATACAGTTGGAAACTCAAGTTCAAGAGTGGACAAGCAAAGTGCCAAATGCAGAGATTTATCCTATTTCTGCCTTAGAAGGTTTCAATGTTAAAGAAGTTTTTAATCGTATTATTGATTTGCTTCCAGAGTCGCCGCCATTCTATCCAAAAGATCAGTTAACAGATAAGCCAGAACGTTTTTTCATAAATGAAACCATTCGTGAAAAAATATTGATGCATTATAAAAAGGAGATTCCTTATGCTGTTGAAGTAGATACTGAAGAGTTTTTTGAAGAAGAAAATATCATTCGTGTACGATCGGTAATTATGGTAGAGCGTGAAACCCAAAAAGGGATCATTATAGGTCATAAGGGAAGTGCTTTAAAACGTGTAGGCGTAGAAGCTAGAAAGGATTTAGAGACCTTCTTCGGAAAGCAAATTCACATCGAATTATATGTTAAGGTGAATAAAAACTGGCGTAGCAATGCAAATCAATTGAAACGTTTCGGTTATAATAATTAAGAAATCTAATACTAACTTATTGTTTAGGTAATACTTAAGTAATACTGTATTGTCATATTTGCACAAGAATTCTACTTGGTAAATAGAAATTTGAGTTAGTTGGTTTTAAAAAAAAGTTTTGGTTGTTCCTACAGCTGAGGCTTTTCTTTTTTTAGAACATCATACATAAAATCATTTAGTAAGTGCATTTCTTTTATACTTGAGGCTTTTCCAAGGCTACCAGCAAAGTATAACGCAATCCAAATAATTACCATCAAAAGCACCACGCTGAATTGAATGGCATAATCTTGTTCAAGGGTCCAATTGGTATAAGCCCATATGCCAAAGCCTAAAAAGGTTCCAGCAACCAAAAAATGTAGAAACATAAATAGTGTCCAAACGGTAGGGCTAGGGCCAAATAAGCCATAAATCAAACTGTTATTATCATCTATAGCATTAATTTCTAAATGTAATTGCGGCGACCAGTAGGTTTGTTTTTCCTTCGGAAATTTAATAAAAACATGATCGTCAATCACAGAAACGATGTAGTCCGATTGCATCGTTTTGGCGTTTTTAAAATCACTTAAAATGGCTTCATTGTATTGAGGCATTTCAATTTTAAATCTTGGTCGCAAAACAATGTCATTGGATAAGGCCATATATACTGTGTTTAGGGGCGAGTAAAGTACTATTTTTTTTAATACTGTATAAATTTTATTCTTTTCATAAAAAAGATGTGGCATAGAGTATATTTCCTATTTTTGCAAAAGTTTTCAGGGTGCCTTAAGTAAATCGGTTTTAACCTGTTAACCTTAAATTGAGATTATGAGTAATATAGTAGCCATTGTAGGAAGACCAAATGTTGGAAAGTCAACGTTTTTTAATAGATTGATTCAAAGACGTGAAGCCATTGTAGATGCAGTAAGTGGGGTTACAAGAGACCGTCATTACGGGAAGAGTGATTGGAATGGAAAAGAGTTTTCTTTAATCGATACCGGAGGGTATGTTTTAGGAAGTGATGACGTTTTTGAAGCTGAAATTGATAAACAAGTTGAGTTAGCTATCGATGAAGCCGATGCCATTATTTTTATGGTTGATGTTGAATCTGGAGTTACAGGTATGGATGAAGACGTAGCTAAGTTACTTAGGCGCGTGAATAAACCTGTTTTTCTTGTTATAAACAAAGTGGATAACAGTAAACGTGCTGAAGATGCTGTTGAGTTTTACTCTTTAGGTTTAGGTGAATATTATACCATTGCCAGCATTAATGGTAGTGGAACTGGAGAATTATTAGATGATTTAATTAAAGCTTTACCTGAAAAAGAAGATGTTGTAGAAGATGAATTACCACGTTTTGCTGTAGTTGGACGTCCAAACGCAGGGAAGTCTTCTTTTATTAATGCTTTAATTGGAGAAGATCGTTATATAGTAACCGATATCGCTGGAACGACTAGAGATTCCATAGATACGAAATATAATCGTTTCGGATTTGAATTTAACTTAGTGGATACTGCTGGGATTAGAAGAAAATCTAAGGTTAAAGAAGATTTAGAATTCTATTCGGTAATGCGAAGTGTACGAGCTATTGAACACGCCGATGTTTGTATTCTTGTTCTAGATGCTAATCGTGGATTTGATGGCCAAGTACAAAATATTTTTTGGCTTGCAGAGCGTAACAGAAAAGGTATTGTCGTTTTAGTTAACAAGTGGGATTTGGTTGAAAAGGACCATAAATCGGTTAAGGAATACGAAAAAGCAATTCGATTACAAATGCAACCTTTTACAGATGTGCCTATTGTATTTATTTCAGCATTAACAAAGCAACGTATTTATAAAGCCATTGAAACGGCTGTTGAGGTTTACCAAAACCGTACTAAAAAGATTAAAACGAGCCAGCTTAACGAGGTGATGTTACCTATTATTGAAAATTACCCTCCACCAGCATATAAAGCAAAATTCGTTAAGATAAAATACATCATGCAGCTGCCTACACCACAGCCTCAATTTGCTTTTTTCTGTAATTTACCGCAATACGTTAAAGACCCTTATAAACGTTTTTTAGAAAATAAACTACGTGAGCATTTTGGTTTTAATGGGGTGCCTATTAGTGTCTATATGCGTAAAAAGTAATACGTTTTTGTAGCTTCTCATTTAATTTCATTTCCATTATTTTTATAGAAATTTCGATTTTGTTTTGAATTATAAAATTGGTTGACCAATTGTTCAGAATATCATAATTTTTTCCAATAAAGAATTTTATATCATTCGTTATGGTTAAATTTAGGCTGCAAAAATAATATTATGAGTCAGATTATAACATTCGGTGAAGTTCTAATGCGTTTATCTCCTTTCGGAAATAAAAAATTTATTCAAGCCAATACATTAGAATTTTATTTTGGAGGCACCGAATTAAATGTAGGACTTTCAATTGCTAATTTTGGAGGAAATGTAAAGCATATTACCTGTATTTCTGATGATTTTATAGGAGATACCGCGATTTCATACTTAAATAAGTTCGATTTAGATACCACGGCAATTGTACGTTCCGGCAGACCTCTAGGCGTTTATTTTCTTGAAGTTGGTGCTGTGATGCGTCCAAGTTCAATTTCATACAACAGATCACATTCAGCGTTTTCAAGTATTCAGCCAGAAATGGTAGATTGGGAATCTGCTTTAGCAGACGGTTCTTGGTTTCATTGGACGGGTATTACTCCAGGATTAACGCAGGGCAGTTTTGACACTTTAAAGGAAGGGTTAAAATTAGCTAAGGCTAAGGGCATGCAGGTTTCTGCCGATCCAACTTATAGAAGCGGGTTATGGAAATATGGCGTTAACGCCAAAGATGCTTTAATTGAATTGATACATTGTTCAACTATTTTTATCGGTGGAATTAATGAAATGAATGAAGTTTTAGGAACCGAATACGGTTATTCTAACGAAGAGTTTATTGAAGCGAGTAAACTACTTATGGAAACCTTTCCTTCAATAGAGAAGGTGTTCGATAAAATAAGAACGTCTATAAACGCTTCTTGGCATAAGATTAGAGCTAGAATGTGGAATGGTGAAGAATTTAGAGAAACTCAAGATTTCGATATTACACATATTGTTGACCGTATAGGAACTGGAGATGCCTTTGCGGCTGGTTTAATTTATGGTTTACAGCATTTCGATGACTATAAGTCTATGGACTACGCAAGTGCAGCGTGTGCCTTAAAACATACTTACGAAGGCGATGTTAACTACGCCACCATCGATGAAGTTACTGGAATTTTAGAAGGTAACGTATCAGGTAGATTTAATAGATAACTCCTGATTTAAAATAACAAAAAAGCGACCTTTTTATAAGTGTCGCTTTTTTTATGCTTTTATTGTCTCAGCCTCCAACCACCTGTCATTGGTCATCCGTCTTCCGTCCTAGTTTTAGTAAAAAAGGATAACTAAATTTGTTTCCAAGAGACAGCTTTTCAATCTTTTTAACTTTTAACTTTTAACTTTTAACTTTTAACTTTTATAGGTTTACCATCCGCCAGAAGCACCGCCGCCTCCAAAACCGCCGCCGCCGAAGCCACCACCAAAGCCGCCTCCGCCAAAGCCACCGCCAGAACTGCCGCCCCAGCCGCTAGAGCCACGATTGTAATTTCCGCGTCCCATGTTGCTTAAGATAATAGCATCCCAGATATCAAATCCTCCAGCTCTGTTTCCACCGTTACGACCACCGCCGCCACCGCGTTTATTTTTTATAAAAGACATGATAAAAACAAGCGCTATAAACCCGAATACCAAGAAGGGCATAATGGAGTTGTCGTTTGGTTTTGATGATTGACGAGAACCGCTATACTCACCTTGCATGACTTCAAAAATAGCATCGGCACCTCTGTTTAATCCGCCAGGATAATCGCCTTGTCTAAAATAAGGGATGATGTCGCCTTCAATAATACGTTTCGACATGGCATCAGTTAATAGATGCTCCACACCATAACCGGTATTGATCGCAATTTTTTTATCGTCTCTGGCTAGTAGAATTAAAACACCGTTATCTTCCTTAGCTTGACCAATCCCCCAGGCTTCGCCCCATTGAGCTCCAAGAAAATTGATGTTTTCACCTTCCGTAGAACCAATGATAGCCACTACAATTTGTGTTGAGGTGGTATCGGAATACTTAACAAGTTTTTGCTCTAAATTACTTTTTTGAGTATCAGAAAGTAAATTAATATAGTCGTAAACACTGGTTTGAAATTTTGGCTTTTCAGGAATTTTAAACTGGCCGAAAGTAAGACTACAAGTAAAAAGTGTAAAGACTAAAAATAGACTAAGGCTTTTAAGATTAGAATAAAAGGAAGTTTGCATTTCTTTTTTATACATCATAAAGCTTAGCCTTTTGAAATTTCGTCTGAAAGTTCATTAATATCATCCGATTGATAAGGGAAATATTTTTTAAGTCGGTCACCAGACCTTAAAATCCCATCAACCAAACCTTGTTTAAAATCGCCTTTTTTAAAGTGCGCTTGCATAATGTCTTTGGTGCAGTCCCAGAAATCACTTTCAACAGCGTTGTTAATGCCTTCATCACCATAAATAACAAAAGACTTGTCTTCAACCGCGACATAAATAAGTACGGCATTTTGAAGCTTCGTATTGTCCATTTTTAAATGATGAAAAACTTCTAAGGCACGATTGGTAGCATCGCCCTTAGCGGTTTTTTCTATATGAACACGTAATTCTCCAGAAGTGTTTAATTCCGCTTCTTGAATCGCTTCAATAATTTCTTGTTCTTCCTGGGCGGTTAAAAAATCTTCAGTTTGGTTTTTAGACATAACTAGGTGTTTTTACTAAAATTCAAAATTTACGTCAGGAGCATTCTCACTACCAGCATCTGCTTTGTAATAAGCCATTTCATCAAAGTTTAAAACACCAGCTAAAATCGTATTAGGAAAGGTTTTAATATGTTTGTTGTAAGGCTGAACAGCTTCATTAAAACGGTCTCTTGTAACATTTATTCTGTTTTCTGTTCCTTCTAACTGACTTTGTAGTTCAAGGAAGTTTTGGTTGGCCTTTAAATCAGGGTAGCGTTCAACCGTTACTAATAAGCTTTTTAAAGCACCAGATAAACCACTTTGCACTTCGCTAAATTTAGCCATTTGTTCAGGAGTCATGTTTGATGGGTCAATGTTCATTGAAGTCGCTTTTGCTCTAGCTTCAATAACATCTGTTAAGGTACCTCTTTCGTATTCGGCAGCACCTTGCACGGTTTTAACGAGGTTGCCAATTAAATCATTTCGTCTTTGGTAGCTACTTTCAACATTAGCCCAAGATTTAGTGGCTTCTTCTTTAAGGGTAACAGCGGTGTTGTTAAATCCTTTAACCCAAGAGTAAACTCCTATGACAAGTACGGCGATAATAATCCATGGTAAAAATTTCTTCATGATGCTTAAATTTTAAAGGTGTTGTTTTATTTTATTAAGTTGATTTTTAATGTCTTCAAGTTTACTAACAATTTCAAAAGTATTTAAAGCTTGCTTTTTCTCTTCCTTAAGGTGTGTTTTGGCGCCTTCTAAAGTAAATCCGCGTTCTTTTACCAAATGGTAGATAAATTTTAGGTTTTTGATGTCTTCGGGGGTGAATTTTCTATTGCCTTTAGCGTTTTTTTTCGGTTTTAAAACATCAAATTCTTTTTCCCAAAAACGAATCAATGAGGTGTTCACGTCAAATGCTTTGGCAACTTCGCCAATGGCATAATAACGTTTTTCGGGCAGATTGATATGCATTAATCTAAAGATTGATTTTCTAGTGAAGCATGCTCCAATAGTTTATTAAATTCTTCGGAAGTTAAACTGCCGTAATAGAAATTAATAGGGTTAATTCGTTCCTCATCCTTAAATATTTCATAGTGTAAATGCGGCCCCTGAGAACGCCCTGTACTACCTACAAAACCGATTAAGTCTCCACGTTTTACTTTTTGATTTTTTCTAACGTTGTACTTGTACAAGTGCGCATATAAACTCACATAGCCATAACCGTGGTCAATTCTAATATGGTTTCCGTAGCCTGTAGATCTGGAATCTGCACGCGTCACAACACCATCACCAGATGCGTAAATCGGTGTGCCTCTTGGTGCAGAGAAATCCATACCACGGTGCATTTTTCTAACCTTGGTAAACGGGTCGGTACGCATACCGTAACCAGATGCCATACGTGTTAAATCTTTATTGTTTACCGGTTGAATGGCAGGGATAGCAGCGAGAAGCTTTTCTTTGTCTTCAGCTAATTTTGTGATTTCATCAAGCGATTTCGATTGCACCACAATTTGCTTTTGAAGAATGTCAATGCGTTTATTACTTTCTATAATTAACTTAGAATTGTCGAAACCTTCTAAGTTTTTGTATCGGTTTACCCCACCAAAACCAGCGCGGCGTTGTTCATCTGGAATAGGGTTGGCTTCAAAATAAACACGATAAATGTTATTATCTCTATCGGCAACATTGGCTAAAACGGTTTCAGCATGTTCCATTTTTTTATTCAGCAGTTCAAATTGTAATTGCGTGTTCTGAAGTTCTCTTTTTAAGGCACGCTCTTTTGGCGATTCAACATACTGACTTCCAATAAAAACGAAAATAAACGCGAAAAAGGCTGTTCCTAAAATAAAGAAAAAAGCGTACTTAAATGTGGTACGTTTTTTACGGTGTATCTTCCTATAGGAGAGCGTATCAGGATCGTAATAATATTTTACCTTACTCATTTCTTAAATTATGCTATTTTTGCAGCGCATTGAAGGTGTTTATAATCTTCAATTAAGCAGTAAACGAACAAACCTACAAAAAAATTATTATAAAAATTTTTAATAATAATAGCTTTGAAGTTTAAAGCTGAACCAAATTTAAAATAAATTTGTAGCATAAATATAAAAATTGTTTCCCATTAAATCTAATGGATTAGAAACAAGGTGTTTAAAAATATTACATGAAATCACAAGACATTCGCGCTAAGTTTTTAAGTTTTTTTGAAGAAAAACAACACAGTATCGTACCATCGGCTCCAATGGTTTTAAAAGACGACCCTACTTTAATGTTCGTAAATGCGGGTATGGCGCCTTTTAAAGAATATTTTTTAGGGAATGCACAGCCTAAAAATAACAGAATTACTGATTCTCAAAAATGTTTACGTGTTTCTGGTAAGCACAATGATTTGGAGGAAGTTGGTTATGATACCTATCACCATACCTTGTTTGAAATGCTAGGAAACTGGAGTTTTGGTGATTATTTTAAAGAAGAAGCGATTGCTTGGGCTTGGGAATTATTAACCGAAGTTTTTAAAATTGATAAAGACATTTTATATGTATCGGTTTTTGAAGGTAGTAAGGAAGATGGTCTTGATTTAGATACTGAAGCCTTAGAAATTTGGAAAAAATACATTTCTGAAGATCGTATCATTACAGGTGATAAAAAAGATAACTTCTGGGAAATGGGCGATCAAGGGCCTTGCGGACCTTGTAGTGAAATTCATGTTGATATTCGTTCTGCAGAAGAAAAAGCGAAAATCCCAGGAAAGGATTTAGTAAATCAAGACCACCCTCAAGTTGTAGAAATCTGGAACTTGGTATTCATGCAATACAACAGGAAAGCGAATGGTTCTTTAGAATCCTTACCAAATAAGCATATTGATACCGGTATGGGGTTTGAGCGTTTATGTATGGTTTTACAAGGTGTTCAGTCTAATTATGATACCGATGTTTTCACGCCAATCATTAAAGAAGTTGAAGCCATTACAAATAAAACTTACGGAAAAGATGAAAAGGTAGATGTAGCCATTCGTGTTATTTGTGATCACGTTCGTGCCGTGGCTTTTTCAATTGCCGATGGGCAGTTACCTAGTAACACGGGCGCTGGTTATGTGATTCGAAGAATATTACGTCGTGCGGTTCGTTACGGATTTACATTTTTAGATAAAAAAGAACCTTTTATTTATAGACTGGTTGATGTTTTAGATAAAAAAATGGGGAAAGCATTTCCTGAATTAAAAGCACAAAAACAACTTGTTGAAAACGTAATTAAAGAAGAAGAACAGTCTTTTTTAAGAACTCTAGATCAAGGTTTGGTATTATTAAATCGCGTTGTAGAAGATACAAACGGTGAGATCGTACCGGGAACTAAAGCTTTTGAATTATACGATACTTACGGGTTTCCTATAGATTTAACTGCATTGATTCTTTCTGAAAAAGGATTGAAACTAGATGAAAAAGGTTTTGAAGAAGAACTTCAAAAACAAAAAAAACGTTCGCGTGCGGCTAGCGAAATGTCTACCGATGATTGGACGGTTTTAGTAGAAGATGATGTCGAAGAATTTATTGGTTACGATTCGCTTGAAGCGAAAGTAAAATTAACTCGATACAGAAAAGTGACTTCCAAAAAGGATGGCGATATGTTTCAATTGGTTTTTAACATGACACCATTTTACCCTGAAGGTGGCGGACAAGTAGGTGATAAGGGGTATATTGAAGATGCTTACGGTGATGTGGTTTATATCCTGAATACCAAAAAAGAAAACAACGTGATCATTCACTTTACTGAAACCTTGCCAAAACACTTAAACGAGTCTCTAAAAGTGGTGGTTGATGAAAAACAACGCCACAGAACAGAATGTAACCATACGGCCACACACTTGTTGCATCAAGCCTTGCGTTCTATTTTAGGAACACATGTAGAACAAAAAGGAAGTGCGGTACACTCGAAATATTTACGCTTTGATTTTTCACATTTTTCTAAACTTACGGAAGATGAATTACACGATATTGAAAGTTTTGTAAATGCAAGAATTAGCGGAAAAATACCTTTAGTTGAAAAACGTAATGTGCCTAAGGAAGAAGCTATTGCCAATGGAGCTATGAGTTTATTTGGTGAAAAATACGGCGATACGGTGCGTTCTATTCAATTCGGGCAATCTATAGAGCTTTGTGGAGGAACACACGTTAAGAATACTGCTGATATTTGGCATTTTAAAATTGTGTCTGAAGGTGCTGTTGCTGCAGGGATTAGACGTATTGAAGCCATTACAAATGATGGGGTTAAAGGATATTATACCGAAAACAACCGCTCTTTTCAAGAAATGAAAGGTTTGCTTAATAATGCCAAAGAACCTGTAAAGGCGCTTCAAAACTTACAAGATGAAAATGCTAATCTTAAAAAGCAAATTGAAAGCTTATTAAAAGACAAAGCAAAAAACGTAAAAGGTGAACTTAAAAGTGAATTGACCGAAATAAACGGTATTCAATTTTTAGCAAAGAAATTAGATTTAGATGCTGGTGGATTAAAAGATGTGGCTTTTGAGCTAGGTAGTCAGTTTGATAACTTATTCTTATTATTTGCTACCGAAAAAGACGGTAAAGCTTTATTGTCATGTTATATTTCTAAGGAATTAGTAGCTAGTAAAGGTCTAAATGCCGGTCAAGTGGTTCGCGAACTTGGTAAATTCATCCAAGGTGGTGGTGGTGGACAACCGTTCTTCGCTACTGCAGGAGGGAAAAACCCAGGAGGTATTGATCAAGCTTTAGCGGAAGCTAAAAATTATATCGTATAAGAAAGTTTCAAAATAAATAAAGTGATAAAGTTTTCTAAAACCTAACTTTATCACTTTACATTTATGTGACTTTACAATTTTAAACAGGTGAACCTTCAAACTAAAATAGTATTAGAAAAACAGTCTGAGTATCTCATAGACTATAATTCTAATTTGCTGATGTTAGGTTCCTGTTTTTCTGAAAACATAGGAGAAAAGCTAGCTTATTTTAAGTTTCAGAATATTCAAAATCCGTTTGGAATTCTTTTTCACCCTTTAGCCATTCAAACGCTCGTTTCAAACGCTGTTGAAAAAAAGATCTACACTGGTGACGATGTTTTTTTTCAAAACGAACAATGGCATTCTTTTGATGCACATTCAAAGTTAAGTCATTCTTCAAAAGAAACTTTAATAAGTAAACTAAACGAAAATGTAATTACCACGCATGAAGCATTAGACAAAGCGTCTCATGTTATCATCACTTTAGGTACGGCGTGGGTTTACCGCTTCATTGAAACTCAAAAAGTGGTTGCTAATTGCCATAAAATTCCGCAAAAGCAATTTTTGAAAAATATATTATCCGTTCAGGAGATATATGAGGTTTTGCAAGAAATAGAGAAAACTATAAGACGTTTAAATTCGAAAGCCGTTATTGTTTTTACGGTGTCGCCAGTACGTCATTTAAAGGATGGTTTTGTTGAAAATACTCAAAGTAAAGCACATTTAATTTCAGCAATTCATCAATTTTTGAATCAGAATAAGGTAAGCAAGAATGGAGATGCTTTTTACTTTCCGTCGTACGAAATCATGATGGATGAACTTCGTGATTATCGTTTTTATGCTGAAGATATGGTACACCCTAATCCGTTAGCCATTCAATATATTTGGGAGAAGTTTAAAAGTGTGTGGGTTTCAGAAGAAACTTCAAAAACTATGGATACGGTTGATGGTATTCAAAAGGGACTTCAGCACAGAGCATTCAATGAAAATTCTGAAGCACATCAAAAATTTCTTCAAAACCTGAATGAAAAGATGAGGGTGTTACAAGCAACATTTCCGCAGATTAAATTCTGAATTTATAAATGTTTGGTGGTTTTTTGAGGTTCTAAATCTAGATAATCATTTCAACTCTTTTAAGTAACATTTTGTCGAAAAACACATGGTCAGCACTTTTAATAGTTGTACATTTATTATTGCTATTAATCAGTTTATCACAAAAAGCATCATAAGCCAAATTTAAAAGGGTGGTCCGTGGTGCTTTTTTTGTGCTTTAAGTTAACCTATCAAGTCGAAGTTGCATTGTTAACTTAAAATAAGATTAACTTAACAATGCTTTAATATAATGTCTTTAGATCTCCCTTATCTTTGAACTGTTTAGTTTAGACAACTTAATTACATTGGTAGGCTTCATATGTCGAAGGAACCGATGTTTTTTTGTTTTATAACATCTCGTATTTGTAATTATAATAGGTATGCTATTCTAATGAAAGCATTAAAAATTTTTCTAAATTAGTGCATGCGAAAAATTCTATTAGGTATCGTTATAGCTTTAGTGGTGCTTTATGCGTTTAAAAACTGTGAGGCTAAAAAGGAAGAAAAAACCATTCTTCAAGAAAACTCTGCACTTATTCAAAAGCAAATAAATAATGTAGGGAAGCTTATAGTTACCGAAGGACATTTTAGTCAGGTTTTTAATTACCAGAATTCAAAGGAAATTCTAAGCAATTATTTAACGGTAGAGAAAAAAGCCTTAGTGGTCGTGAATGCCGATGTCACTGTCGCTTACGATTTAAGTAAAATTGAGTTTGAAGTTGACGAGGCTACCAAAACACTAAGAATTTTAAGTATTCCAGAAGAAGAAATAACCATTAACCCCGATTTTGAATATTATGATGTGCAAGCTGATTTTTTAAATCCTTTTGAAGCTAAAGATTATAATAAAATCAAGAATACAGTCAATGCTTCATTAAAGAAGAAAATTGACAAATCAGAATTAAAAAGCAATGCTAAAAATCGATTGATTAGCGAACTTTCAAAATTCTATATTCTTACCAACTCTATGGGGTGGACACTGCAATACAACGAAACACCCATTTATGAAGCAGAAGATTTAAAAGGCTTAAAGCTCTAATTTTTTATACAAACTCATAAAGCCACCGCCGTTTAAGGTTTCAATCCCATTCGATTTTAATAAGGCGGCAGCACTTCCAGAACGTACCCCGCTAGCACAACAAGTGATTACAGGTTTGTTTAATTTTTTAATAGTTTCGATATTAGCGTTCAACGTTTGTAAAGGCATGTTTTTTGAGCCAGGAATCGCACTTTGGCTATATTCTGCAACTGTTCTAACATCTATAATAATAGCGCCTCTCGATTGAAAATCTTTAACTTTCACGCTTTTGTTTCCGAAAAGTGAATTTAATATGCCCATAAAATTTTAAATTTTATACAAATATATCTTTCATTCATTAAAATGAAGGTAACAAGTGTTACTAATTATTTTATGTATATTCAGCCCGTTAAACTTAAGAAACCATGGAAGCTTACGTCAATTTAAATATAGAAAACAGTGTTGGGTATATCGAATTTTTTCATCCCAATAGAAACGCTATGCCTAGTGAAGTTTTAAAAGATTTAGCTGAAACCATTAGTCAAGCAGGAAATAACCCTGAAATTAAAGTGATTGTGTTAAAAAGCGGTGGTGAACGTACGTTTTGTGCCGGAGCTAGTTTTAATGAACTTATTGAAATAGAAGATGCTCAAACAGGAAGGCAATTTTTTTCTGGCTTTGCTAATGTAATTAATGCCATGCGTACTTGTCCGAAATTAATCATTGGCCGTGTACAAGGAAAAGCTGTTGGTGGCGGTGTTGGTATAGCTGCGGCAACCGATTATTGCTTAGCTTCACAATATGCAGCAATAAAACTTAGTGAATTAAGCATTGGTATTGGTCCGTTTGTAATAGAGCCAGCAGTTTCTAGAAAAATGGGTAAAATGACGATGTCTCAAATGACGATCAACGCAGAGGAATTTTATTCAGCAGAATTCGCCAAGGAAAAAGGTTTATACGGAAACGTTTTTGATAGCGTTGAAGCATTAGATAAAGCGGTTTCTAATCTTGCTGAAAAGCTTATAACTTATAATCCTGAAGCCTTAAAAGCTATGAAAAGCGTTATTTGGGAAGGTACCGCACATTGGGATACGCTTTTAGCAGAACGCGCAGAAATAAGCGGGCGCTTGGTTTTGAGTGATTTTACAAAAGAAACGTTGAAGCGTTTTAGATAATTTATAAAAAAGAGGCTGTTCAAAAAGTGAAGTTTTCGTCAACCTGAACTTGATTCAGGTTCTCATAATGATTGGTTATCAATATGATGCGATTCTGAATCAAGTTCAGAATGACGTACTTTAATACTTTTTAGACAGCCTCTTTTTTGTGTTATTTCTTTTGATCTAATTCAGGAGGATATTTTTCCATGATTTTAGCAACAAACTCTTGAATTCGAGCTTCTTTTTGTTCCATGTTTTGCGTTAAATAACCGGTTCCCATACCTTGCCAAACCAGTTCTTTTTTATCGGCATCAATAAGGTCTATGTAAAGTTGTCCTTCGGTGCTGGTTGATACATCAGGTTGCATGTTCCAACCCCAGCCCCAACCAGGTCCCATGCCGTAACCACCCCAACCCCAGGCGCCATAACCCCAAGAGTTGTTGTAAACGTCAACACGTTGATTTGATTTTGTAAATAAGCTTATCAGTAAATCGGGGTCTTCAGATTTGGTGAAGCCTTTTTTTAATAATTCCGATTCAATAGCGCGTAAAATACGGCGTTTATCTAAATCGCTAATTTCAGCTTTATCAATACCGTTTTTAAAAAAGGCAAAGGTTTTATAGTTGTCAAAATTAACTTCTTTATCGTAATCTGCGGCAACTTGAATCGAGCTACACGAGGTTAGTGTTAAAGCGAAAAGCAGTACCGCTGCTATTTTTGTAATGTGTTTCATAGGACAATTATTTAAATGATCATTATTTCATTAAAACATCAAGAATCATACCAATTCGGCTTGTATTTTGCTGAATAGGAACTACTTGTTGATTGTATTCGTTTTTTTGTTGTAGCCATAAGGGCAGTGTCTACAACCACTTTGGCAACAATAACCACGCCTTAGGTGATATTTTTCAGTAAAACAACGATAACCTTCTGGTGTAAGGTAGTAATCGCCTTCTTCAATAGGTATTATTTTTTTCATTGCTTACAAAGATAGTGTAAATTGGTAGAATTATTTATTTTGTGGTTTATTCAAATACGCACCTATAAGCGTGATTCTGTTATGATTTTTATTTCAAAATATATGATACCAAAAGGCTATACAGGCCTAACGCTGTTTCCTTTTATTTTTTTAAAGCATCGTAAGCTTTTAAAAGATGTTATTTTGTTAAATCACGAGCGTATTCATCTTAAACAGCAACTTGAAATGTTAGTGCTTCCGTTTTATATGTTTTATGTTTCTGAGTTTTTAATTCGCCTAGGATATTATCAGAATTGGAAAAAAGCCTATAGAAATATCTCTTTTGAACGCGAAGCCTATACCAACCAATCGAACTTAGAATATTTAAAAGTGCGTCCGTTTTGGGCATTTTTAAAGTATCTTCGCAATCATGATATTTAAGCTTGAAAATAGCATTAACCAGCACATCAATCTTCCGAATAAAGGTGTTGAATTGTACATAAAACGTGAGGATGCCATACATCCTTTTGTTTCAGGGAATAAATATCGCAAGTTAAAATACAACCTTCAGGAGGCCGAAAAACAAGGCGCTAAAACCTTACTTACTTTTGGTGGCGCGTTCTCTAACCATATTGCAGCAGTAGCTGCGGCAGGTCGGTTATTCGATTTTAAGACCATTGGAGTTATCCGTGGTGAGGAATTGGAGTCTGAAATTGAAAACAATCCTACTTTGAGTTTTGCTAAACAGCATGGTATGAAATTCAAGTTTGTGTCTAGAACAGAATATCGAAATAAAACATCTCCAGAATTTTTAGCGAATTTGCAACAAGAGTTTGGTGAATTTTATATGGTTCCTGAAGGCGGTACGAATACCTTAGCTGTTAAAGGCTGTGAAGAAATTTTAACAGAAGAGGATAAAGCCTTCGATTTTGTTTGTACGGCGGTAGGAACGGGCGGTACGATAACCGGACTCATAAATTGTTCAAAACCTCGTCAACAAGTTTTAGGTTTTCCTGCCTTAAAAGGGGACTTTTTAAAGCGAGATATTAGTAAATTTGCAAAACAATCTAATTGGGAATTGATTTCAGACTATCATTTTGGAGGCTATGCCAAAATAAATGAAGAATTAGTCACGTTTATCAATCAGTTTAAAGCCGATTATAGCATTCCCTTAGATCCTGTTTATACCGGGAAAATGCTATTTGGGATTTTCGATTTAATTGAAAAGGGTTATTTCCCAAAAGGCTCTAAAATTTTAGCCATTCATTCGGGAGGCCTACAAGGTATACCGGGTATGAATGCCTTTTTGAAAAAGAAAAATTTACCATTAATTATTTGATGTAATGAAGAGAATTTTATTAGTTTTATTTTTAGCCTGTGCCTTGTTTAGTTGTAAATCTAAAAAACAAGCCGTTGCTAAAAAACCCACTAAACGCACTGAACGTGTTGTTACTAAACCACAATCAGAACCTGTTACTAAGGATTTAGAATCTGAAGTTTCTGCACCTGCACCTACGTTTACCAGCAGTGTTGATGCTTATATTTATCAATATCACCAAATCGCGCAGGAAGAAATGGCGCTTTACAAAATTCCAGCTAGTATTACTTTGGCGCAAGGAATTTTAGAATCAGGATCGGGGAAAGGACGTCTTTCGGTAGAAGCGAACAACCATTTTGGTATTAAATGCCATGGGTGGAAAGGAGCAAAAATCTACCATGATGATGATGCAGATCAGGAATGTTTTAGAAAATATAAAGATCCTAAATATTCATTTCGCGATCATTCGTTATTTTTAAGTGAACGCTCACGCTATTCGGGACTTTTCAAATTAAAACAAGAAGATTATAAAGGTTGGGCGAAAGGTTTAAGAGCTGCTGGTTATGCTACTGACAGAAAATACCCTGATAAGCTTATTAGTTTGATAGAGCGCTACAAACTATACGAATATGATGAGTCTGTTTTAGGTAAGAACTATGTTAAATATGAAGCGCCAATGGCAAGCGTTAAAGGGACTTATACCGTTGAAAAAGGAGATACTCTCTACGGGATTTCCAAACGTTATAATTTAACAGTAGAACAACTTCAAAAATTAAATGGTTTACGTGGTACGTCCTTGGATATCGGACAAGTACTTGTCGTGAAACCATAAAAATAAACAGTAATAGTTATGATTTATAAAAGAAGCAGCGCCTTATTTGCTGAGGCAGAAAAAGTAATCCCAGGTGGTGTAAACTCTCCAGTTAGAGCTTTTGGAGGTGTTGGAGGAACGCCAATATTTGTTAAGGAAGCTCAGGGAGCTTATTTATATGATGAAGATGGAAACCGCTTAATTGATTATATCAATTCTTGGGGGCCAATGATTTTAGGTCACGCCTACCAACCGGTTGTTGATGCTGTTGTTGAAAAAGCTAAAAAGGGAACTTCTTTTGGGATGCCAACAGAAATAGAAACTGACATTGCTGAGTTGGCCGTTTCCATGGTGCCTAATATTGATAAAATACGATTTGTAAATTCTGGTACCGAGGCGTGTATGAGTGCGGTGCGTTTGGCACGTGGTTACACCGGAAAAGATAAAATTATCAAGTTTGCTGGTTGTTATCACGGGCATTCAGATTCGTTTTTAATTCAAGCGGGTAGTGGTGCGAGTACCTTTGGAACACCAAACAGTCCTGGGGTTACGAAAGGAACAGCAAAGGACACGCTATTAGCAAAATATAATGATATAGAGAACGCACAGGCTTTAGTTGATGCCAATAAAGACGAGATTTCCTGTGTGATTATTGAGCCAGTGGCAGGAAACATGGGCTGTGTGCCTCCAAAAAATGATTTTCTGAAAAAGCTACGCACTTTATGTGATGCCAATAATATCTTATTAATTTTTGATGAGGTCATGACTGGTTTTCGTTTAGCAAAAGGAGGCGCGCAAGAACTTTACAATGTTAATGCTGATATTGTATGCTTCGGAAAAGTAATTGGTGGCGGTTTACCTGTAGGCGCTTTTGCTGCTAGAGAAGAAATTATGAATTTTTTAGCCCCTCTAGGTCCCGTTTATCAAGCGGGAACTTTAAGCGGAAACCCGTTAGCCATGGCTGCAGGTTTGGCCATGCTTCGAGAATTGAATGACGATGCTGAAGTTTTTTCAAGATTAGAAGAAAAAACAAAATACTTACACGCAGGTATTGCCAAGGTTCTAACCGAAAACAACGTGATTCATACTATTAATAGAGTAGGGTCTATGATTTCGGTGCATTTTGATGAAACTGAGGTTGTAGACTTTGAAACTGCCGCCAAAGGAAATAATGAATCGTTTAAAAAGTTCTTTCACGGACTTCTAAACGCTGGGGTTTATATTGCACCTAGTGCTTTTGAAACGTGGTTTATTACTGATGCCTTATCTTACGAAGATCTTGATTTTACGATTGAAGCGGTAAAGCAAGTGTCAAAAACATTGTAGAGAAAAAAACAAAGCATACCATATAGAATTCTATTGTAAATAAAAAGCCGCATTTCCAAACTGAGAAATGCGGCTTTTATCATCAAACTAAACTAAAATCTATCCGTTTCGGTGTTCACCTTTTCCTTTATTATCCTTGTGGTGTCTACCTTGTTTTTTCATGTGTTTTTGCATTTTTTCAAACTTTTCAAATTGCTCCTTGTTTAGGATTTTTTGCATTTTAGCTTTTTCAGCAATTTGCATATCTAATCTGGCGATTTCTTTGTTATAACGTTCATCGCTAGTTAGCTTTTTAGACTTTTCATTATCTTTATTAGCCTTACGTTCTGCCATCATTGCTTTGCGTTTTGTCGCTTTTTCAAGATTTAAGGCTTGTATTTCCGATTGCTGAGAAGCTGTTAAGTCTAAAGCCAAAGTCATCTTTTTGGTTTTAAGCGTTGCCATTTGGTCGGCAGTTAAATCCATTTTTTGATGATGCTTTTGGTGTTGTCTTTTTCCTTCTTTTCCTTGTTCCTGAGCTATACCTTGTAATCCGATAAGAACAATAGCAATTATTAGTATTTTTTTCATCTTCTTATGTTTTTAAAATTATACTATTAGGACTTGTCCTTTTTAGAAAGGTTTAATGGGCTAATCTATTTTAACGAAGTCTTAACGGTTTATAATTTTAAGAGATGATGAATAAAAAGATTGAAATTGTTTTTCTTTTAACTTGTTGGCCTAGTCTACCTCTAGAGTAGATAAGTGACAAAACGGATTGCCATTTTCGGTAATGCCTTCTATTTTTATACCGTAAGTGCTTTTAGAATCACTTGTGAAAAACGACACGATACTTTCATTATCATTAGCTTCTGATAGTTCAATCAAGGGCTCCCAATGTAAGGTCGTTCTTAAATCTTTTTTGGTTTCAATTGTGAAATCATCTTCGTAATTAGGTGAATAGTATTCTCTGGCAGAATAGAATCCTTTGGCTGTAAAATTAATAATTCCTGGTTTGCGCTTGGTATTAGTATTCGTGTACATCCCTAACCTCGTATGAATAATAATAACACCTGGTCCAGCATTACTATACATAGAAGCAGCAGCTCCGGTTAAAACATCCATAAAGTCAATATCTGAACCTGTCATGGTTGATATATCGCTAACGTCCACGGCACTTTCATCAACATAAATTTTTGTTACAAGTTCAGTTCGAATATATATAGAGTCTCCGGTAGTTATTACCCCAGGCAGGTGGCCTATTAACTGAATAACAGATAAATGTCTTAAGTTTTCAAAGTCGGCCATGTCCAAGCGTTTGCTAGGGGACCCATAATTTGTTCTTTCATTGAGTTTTTCATTTCTAACGGCAGTTTCTGATTTCATCCTAGCTGTGACAAGAACTTCATCTAACCGTGTAGCTGTTTCATGATAAAGTGAGTCTAGTTGCGAAATGGTCTTGGCTTGCTCCTTAAAGGTTGTGATTTTTGTACTGTCATTTAGAAGTGGTTTTAAAACTTCTTTTTTTACAATTCGCGGACTGTCGTGATACTTTTGATCTAGATAGATTGCAAGATTTCTGTTTCCTGTGTCTTTTTCAGATTTAAAATGATCGGTTCGAGCCTCAATAAGTACAGGGAGCGAATCGTTAAAAATGTAAGGTCCGTATTTAAACGAACCGTTAGACGCTGTTTGTTGTTGTTCTTGATGCGGTAATTCGCCCATGAAGGTCATTCTAGTTGTTGAGGCTTGTCTTGTTTTTCCGTTTTTTAAAGTTGTAGTGTAACCAGAAAAATATAACCCTTTTTCTTCTGAATATTTAGTTTTCTCAGGTGAAGCAAATAGTAAGTCTGTCCATTGAAACCTTCTCCATCCATGTGTTAGCATAATTAAATCAAGTTGATAACTGCGTCGTTTGTCGTTTTTCTTTTCGAAAAAATAGCCTGGGTTTTCAATGGTGCCTCTTAAATCGGAATTAAGTAATAGATATGTTTTGATGTTTTCACTTGTTGTTTTTTGATCAACCGCATCTAAATCTGTTATGGCCATAGAAAATTGCCCGGCTAGAGGGGAACCGTTTTGGTCTTTAAGGTTTAATTTCATTGTAACCTTTTCTCTGGATTTAGGAGTGGTATTGCTTAAGTTGATTTGAATATCAACATTATTATTTGGAGTGTCTATAAAAACAAGACGTTCGCAAACGGGCTTGCCGTTATTATCAAATAAGGTGAAATTGGCAACACCATCGTTTAGTAGTTTGGAGTCAAGCATAACCGAGTATTCGTTGATAGCGGTAGGTACAAATTTCTCATAAATTAAATTCCCACGTTGGTGCCCCACCAGATAGGTGTTTTTTAAGCCGATAGCGTGATTAGCCGTAACTTTAATGATTATTTTGTCGCTAAAATTAGCGATGTTAAGATTATGTCCAGAAGGTAAAGCTTTAGGTAAACTATATTTTTGTTCCTTTCCATTAATAATAATACTGGCATAATAGCTTTTATTAGCCTCTGGTGTTAAGTTAATAAGGCCAATTCCAAAGTTCTGTGTTTTAAAATGTGTTAAGGTATTTCCGTCGGAATCTTTTATTTGACCTTCTAAGGTTTTATTGTTCTTTGATTTAATAGCAATTTTTGAAGTTAGATTAGTCACTAGGTTCCCACCTTCAGGGTAAAAGTAAATTTCAGGTTTATTATCTGGAATAGTGCTGAGATTTGAGTTTTGTAGGTTGGTAGCGCTTGGAGTGTTTACTTTTTTAGTGTTATCCTTCACGTCCCATACCGAAATCTCTTTTTGAAACAAATAACTTTCGTCTAAATTACGCATGTAATTGGTGTATGCTCTAAGGATATATTTACCAGGTTTAAAGTTTTTTTCAATTTTAAAATCACCAGCAACACCAATGTGGTCTACAAAAAGCTCTCTTCTAGAAACTATACTGTCCTGTTCATTTATTAATTCCGTATAAATGATTCTACTTTTTTCAGACTTTTTGTGTGTTACACCATTAACTAAATAGGCCGTATACCAGATGTCTTCGCCTAAAGCATAATAGGGTTTATCGGTTTGTACATATATTTTTTCAGGATATTCTTCAGAAGTATATCTATTTAGTTTTTTTAATACCAGTGCTTTGAAGTGATTGACTGCCACAAAAGAGAGTAGAGTGGATAGTGTAAGTCCAACGATTAGTTTTTTAATCATCTTTGGTTAGTTTTTGGAGGTGTTTGGTTTTGCTAAATATATGGACAAATCAGATAAAAAAACAAGAATAAATCTTTCCAAGTGTTAAAATGAATAAAATCATTCCTCCTCGAATATTAATAGCAATATAAAAGATTGGGTTTTAGTAAGTTTTTGTAACCAATCGTTGTGGTTTTTCGTTAGGATCTGTGATGATTTCAAAGTCAATAACTCCCAAAACGAGTTCTTCTTGGGTAATTACTTCAACCCGCCAAAGCCCTGGTTTAACATTATTCTTATAGGTGTATCCACGATAACCTTCATTTCGACCACCTTTAATTTTAAAGCTGATATTGTCAAAAGTTTGCCATTTATCTCTATTAGCGTCATACCATTGCCACCTGTGAATAATTGATTTTTCCAAGGCTGTTGGAGCAAAAACGGAAGAAAATATATAAACCGGTTTATTTGGCGTTCGAACAAATTTAGAGCGGTAATCTCTCCAGAAGATGAATTGTTTTTTCTGCTCGAAAGTTACTGTGTATTCATTGTTTTTAACCACTATATCATGTGCAACAATACCTGTTTGTAACGCAAGTGGAACAGGGGGGATTAGTTTGAAATGATAAAACACATTAATTGTAATATAGATAGCAAGTATTAATGATATCAGTTTTCCTAAATGCACTTCTGCTCTTGTGCTTGGACTCTTTCTGTAAATAATGGTGATTAAACTAAGCGTGGCTCCGAGGCTTATAAGTCCTGAGCATAGAAAAATAAGATGCCCCATATCTCTTAGAAACACGGGAATCATAAAAGCAAAAAAGGTAAAGCTGATAAAGTAATAAATACTAAACTGTAGATACTTGTTAGAAATTCGCTTTTTTAGAAATTCGTTAGCCAGAAAAAGGGCCACCAGAATGACAAAAAAAGAGGCTGTTTTAGACAAGGAAACACTTCTGGAAAAGTAAATCACGTAGGCACTTGAAAGTCCTCCAAAGAAAAATTGAATCGCTAAAGGGAAGTATTCCTCAAAACGACCTAAAAACGTATTTCTCCATTTGCCATCATCAGCTAAGTTGAATAAGTATAGGGTAATAGTCAGTGCAGACATGTGTAAACACAATACAGTAAGGTCATACAACCTATCGATACGGCCAAGCGTTAAGGAGTCAAAAATAAAACCACCTATAAAGAATAGGATAGGCGCATATTTCTTGTTTTTTTGAAGAAATCTAGGCAAGGCACTATTTCGAATTTTTACAATGTGGCGTTTCATATCCAAACTTAGGTCGAAGCAAAAATAGTTTTTATACCAATGTAACTGTATAATGTCGTATTTTTAATTTGAATTATTTTTTGTTCAGATGAAATATAAAATTCAAGCAAAGCATTAGCTGCGGTTTTATTTTTATTGAAATATGGGCGAAAAAGAAATAAATTATATGCAACATTATATGGTTAAAATGGTATTGTAGTTGAAATGTATGTGCTGCAAAAAATAAAAGGGCTTCAAGTTTTTGCTTGAAGCCCTTTTGTAAATAAAATAAACAATGTATTTACTGCTTAACTAATTTAACAGTAAGATTTTGCCCTGAGGCATTTGTAACTCTTACAAAGTAGATGTTAGTAGGTAAATTAGAAACATCATAGTTTTGGGTTTTACTAAAGTCTCCTGTAAATTGTTTAACCAATTGTCCTGTAACATTGTAAAGTGATACTTGAGAAGCCACTTTATTAATTTTAAAGCTATTTTGGGTAGGGTTAGGGTAAACGGTGAAGTTGTTTTTCCAAACATTATCATTAACACTTAAAGTATTAGCAGGCATGTTGCCGTAAATTTTAAATGTTCCGGGTTGTAATGTCACTGCATTTGTGGCTTGAACCGTTGTGTTACCAGAAGCGTCCATTAGGTCGTACCATGTACCGTTTGTTGTGAAATTTGGGTCTACAGTAATTGCTGTCGTGTCAAAATTTGAAATGATAATAACGTCATTTAACTGCGAGCTTGGTAAGTTTGTATCAAAAACACGGATTCTAGGGTTTAGATCTCCCGAAGTAATTTCATAATCCCCTTCAAAAACTGCTTCGTTAATTTTTAATGCGTTGATACGTGACCAGGTGTCGTAAATCGATTTTCTATTAGTATCTCCTAACCAATTGTTAGTCCATTGTGGCTGTGGTTTAGTATCTAATTTACAAGAATCATCAGCAGAAACAGTGCCGTCATTACATGTGAATATTGAGTTGTCCATACCTAAGGCTCCAAAATGCCAAATCATTTTTGGGCCAGGAATTGTTAATGAAACTGCTCCCATAGCCTCCATTCTGCTTAGGGATGTCATTAAGTCTTTAACATCGTAAGCGCCATTGCTTGCGCCGTACTGAAGGTTTTTATACATCAAACGCTCTTCATCATGACTTTCTGCATAACCTACCAGTCGTGGAGATTTAAAACCTCTGCTTTGATATCCCATAGCGCTAATATCTGTGTTAGAATCAAATCCCATGGTTAACTGGTTGTAGGGAGCTGTCATTTTTCCCCAAAGCATAATACCTTTGCCTTCATCAACGCGATAATCTGCCCAAGCTCTTTCCTCCTGATAAGCTCCTAAATGTTCGAAAATCACGTAGTGTGAAGGATCTAGGCTCCAAGAATAATCGGCATACTGTTTTAAAATTGCAACACGATCAGTCTTGTAACCATTCGTACAAACTTCATCGCTAGGGGAGCATAATTGTGTAAAACCTTTAGTTAAATCCCAACGAAATCCATCAATGTTAAATTCGGTAATCCAGTGGTTAACTACGCGTTCAACGTAGTATTGTGTTTTTGCTTGTTGGTGATTAAAATCCATACCAACACTGTAAGTATGTTTGGCTTCTTCGTTAAAATACGGGCTTTCAGAACTGGGGTCACCCCAACCATCGCCATCACCATCTTTCATCCACATACGTACCATTGGGTTTCTACCGTAGGCGTGATTTAAAGCGATGTCTAATATGACTGCAATACCATTTTGGTGGCATAAATCGATAAACTCTTTGAATTTGTCCTCAGTACCATAAAATTTATCAAGAGCCATATGAAAAGAGGTGTTGTATCCCCAGCTTTCGTTGCCTTCAAATTCCATAATAGGCATCAGTTGAATGGCATTAACATTCAGATTCTTAAAATAATCGATACGATCTATTAAATCCTGAACGTTTCTATCACTATCAAAATCACGAATTAATACTTCGTAAATAACTAAATCTTCTTTTTTAGGTTTATTGAAGTTTGTGACTTGCCAGTTATAAGGTGTTTTTCCTGTTTGTAACACTGTAACTTCTCGTTCTTGTCCGCTAGGGTAGGCCGGAAGGTTAGGATAGGTGTCTGCTGAAATATAAGGATCGTCAAAAGGAGATAAAACTAATGTAGAAAACGGATCGGCCGTTTTAACCATGACAGGTGAATCTGTAATAGGTGTTTCGTCAACCACCCAATATTGGAAGGTTTCAATTTTTTGAGAAGTTAATCCTGTGAGTTCCAACCAGAATTTACCAGAACTCGGATCTTTTTTCATGGCATACGCCGAAGAAGGAGACCAATCATTAAAACTTCCCGCTACATAAACAAAATCTTTAAGAGGCGCGTCTAGCACCAGCGTAGCTTTCGTGGCATCTGATGGATTATAATTAATACCATTTTCTAAGCCGCTCGGCATGGCTTGAGAAGCTGTACCAGGGTTTAATAAGGCTGAAAAGGATTTTGTTCTCGTATTTTGTCCTTGTGTTACTGTTAAAATATAATCTTGATTTGTAGTAATGTTACTATGTGTGAAAGTATATGAGCCGATTCCTGATTTTGAGTCTATAGTGCTTCCGTTAGCGGAAAGGCTATAGTTTGCATTACCACTGGTGTTTGATGCAGAGATATTTAAACTGCTGCCAGAAGTTAAAATAGACGTACTGTTTTCGGAAGGTGCATTTAGAGCGACTTGAAAGCTTCCAACGCCGATTTTGAAATCGGAACAGCCAGTCGCTTTTAATTCTTGATTCCCTGCTGCATTTCTAAAAACCATGCCCATTTTTGTAGCCGAATTCGCTTGAGCATCGCTTAAACTATAATAAGATTTTGGAGTCATTGTGATACTCCATTTTCCATTACCATTGTTGGTCATTTCACCAACGCCATCATCTTGTCCCCAATTACCAACAGCTCCATACTCCCATGGGTCGCTATCGGTACCTATGCCGGAATGCATATAGACTTTCGCAGGGAGGCTTAAGCCATTGCAGTTTGAGGCAGAGCTTGTAATATCTACAGTAATCGTTACTGTTTCTGTCGTGTTAAATGCTGCAGGGTTAGTTGTGATTTGTGCATAACTAAAACAAGTAGCGATTAAAAGTAAAAAAGAAAGTAAAGTTTTTTTCATCATTTAAATCGTTTAGTCTCTTAACAAAAAAGACTATGAAAATTCATAGCCTTTTTTATTTGAGAGTGTTATAATTATTGAACAGGGATTAAAACATAACCACCATCTAAGTCATTAAACCAAATGTTATATGTTCCTGCCATTACCGGTATGTTTGGTCCACCAGCTGTTGCAAATCCGCTAAAAGCAGTATCTGCTCCCCAGCTGTCATCCCAAGCATCATTAGCTCTAAATTTAAGTTCACCATCCGCTAATGTTACATTTTGAATGTTCCAAATGTGTGGATCAAAATCAGATTGTGTCATATCCATATCATTATCCCATCCCCCCTCGGTAGAATCGCCTATAATACCAATAGTTGGATAAATAGAATCTCCTGAATCATCATACGCTTCAAGTGTATATGTCATATCTGTAATATTCATACTAAAAGAGTAGTACCCTGGTGTAGGAACAGCGAAAGCAGCAGGATCACTTCCTGTACCATCATTTACACCTAATGTTCCTGCAGATCCTCCCCATTGTGGAGACCAATCAGCAACTTCTAAAAGTTTAAATCCTTCAATAGAGCTTCCTCCGTTAAAATAGCCAATGTAAGAGTAAATGTTTTCATCAGCTGGATCTCTTGTAATAGCAGGGTTGTTATTATCAGGGTTCCATCCTGGAGCTGTAGCATCACCTACTAAAAACAAGTTTCTAAAAGTTGGTAGAGCAGGTGCTCCTGTGTCTTCTAACATGACTAAGGCTAAAGATTCGCCAGTAGAAATCAATTCAGTATCAGAATCTGTACCAGCAAAAGCTCTAACTCTAAAGGCTACATTACCTGTGTTAGGCATATCGTCTGTAGAAGGATCGCTATCTAAACCTGCTTCTTCAGCAATTGTAATTAGCTCACCAATAGTAACTACATAGTTGTTCTCACTTGTTGTGCCTACAACTTCTGTATCGGTAAAATCACCTAAGATAGAGCGTTGTATTTCATATGAAATATTTGTAGGTGTTCCAAAATCTGCACTTTTCCAGGTAAATCGTTCACCAATGTTGCTGGATGCAGCTGGTGATAATAAATATTCTGGTAAGAAGGAGTTTGTGAACTCTAAATCACCTTCAGGTTGAGCGATGTAAGTTAAATGGTCATCTTCAGTACAAGCACTTAGCGCTAACATGCTCACTATAAATAGTGTTATTAATTTTATATTTTTCATTGTCTTAAAAGTTTTTAGTTAGTAACCTGGATTTTGTATTAAGTTAGGATTAGTTGAAATGGTATTATTTGGAATTGGAAAAATGTTTCTGAACGGATCTGTTGATGTACCGTTTTTTTGATTGGCTTTAAAAGGCCATAAATAATTCGCCGTTGTAAAGTAATTGTAACGTACTAAATCTGTACGTCTTTGTCCTTCCCAATACAATTCTCTAGAACGTTCGTCTAGTACAAATTGTAGATTTAGGTCTGCCGCAGAAATATTTCCTGAGGCATCGCCATAAGCACGTTCTCTTAACTGGTTAATTAAAGTTACAGCAGTGTTATTATCTCCACCGCCACCTCTTAATGAGGCTTCAGCATAGTTTAAAAAGATTTCAGGAAGACGAATAAGAGCTAGATCGACATCTGCGAATTCGCCTGTTTTATCATTTCCTTGTACACCATTAGAGTCTATGTTTTTAAACTTTGTACAAGCATATCCGTTACTAAATTCTGGGATGCTTTCTATTTCAAGACTTTGTCCGTCGCTGTAAAACATTCCACGTTGGTCTGCTGCATTAAATTTATTTACTAAGGCTTTGGTAACACGGTTACCACCCCAGCCTCCGTTTACGCCAAATTCTGTAGGGTCCATAGTTCCACCAATGGCAGCATGAATTAAAAAAGTAGAACCCCCATAAGTTGTCGATCTTGTTCCGTCAAAATTCACTAAGAAAATGAATTCATTTTGAGCACCGTTTGAGTTGTTATCGGCTAAGAATAACTCATCATATGCCGTTCCGTTTCCGTTCGCATCAACTGTATTAATAGCGTACGATGAGTTGATAACATCGTTTGAGTAAGCCACACAATCACTATATCTATCTGTCCCTGTCCATACATCTGCATTTAAGTATAATTTAGATAGTAATGCCCAAGCTGCAACTTTATCCACACGTCCGTACTCGTTACCTTTAGCGTCTGGAAGTAAATCTTTAACTTCTAACAACTCGGTTTCAACAAAATCGAAAAGTTCAGTTCTGCTAGCCTGAGAAGGCAGTTCTGTAGTGATTTTTGTAACTAATGGTACGCTTCCGTAGAAATCTATCAGGTTATAATAGGCAAACGCTCTTAAAAAACGAGCTTCAGCAATAAAAGTTTGTGCTTCAGCATCAGATAGACCTTCGGCATTCGTGATAAATGAGTTACAAAATGATACTTGTTGCGCTAAACGTAAGTACATAGCTCCTGAAAAGCTATTACTCGATGTCCAGTACATACCATGTAAATCAGGTAGACCGCTATCTCCCCAGCCCACAACACCATGATCGGTAGTAAGTTCGTTGAGGTTAAATAACATACGTGTGTATTGGGAGAATCCTTGTTCGATATCTGTAATATCAGGAGATCCGCTATCGCCACCATCTTGGCCTGTTAAGGCTAAACTGGCATAAAGTTTTGCTAGAGCCCCTTTTGCTTCAGTGGCATTTGCAAAAACATCTTGTTCAGTGAAACTATCTGGATCAATAGGATATTGATCTAAATCGTCATGACATGATACCATGAAAAACGAGATAGTTAAAATTGGAATAATTCTGTTTATTATATTTTTCATAATTCAATTTTTAAAATCCAACATTAAGTCCCAATACTATTGTTCTAGGTCTTGGGTAAAAGCTATTATCTATCCCGCCATTAATTTCAGGATCTAAACCATTGTAATCTGTAATAGTTAATAGGTTTTGAACAGAGCCATACAATCTAATTGAAGCGTCTTTAACCGCATCGTTTAGTGTGTAGCCTAATGTGATGTTATCTAACTTAAAGAAAGATGCATCTTCGATAAAATGACTGCTTAAGAAATTGTTGTCTGTTTGGTTTTTAAAGCCAGTGTCTAGATATTCTGAGTGGATGTTCCATAAAAAATTGTTGGTAGTTGGAATAACCCCATTTAAGTATGAGTTTCCTGAAGCCACATTGTTATAAGCGTAGTTTCCTATGTTAGCTCTCGTAATTATTGCTAAATCCCAGTTTTTGTAAGTAAGATTTGTGTTCAACCCCATAATCACATCTGCATAAGGGTTTTTGTGAACGTATTTATCGGCATCATTAATTACGTTATCATCATTTCTATCTACAAAAGCTCCTTCGATAGGTTTTCCGTTATTGTCATAGATTTGTTGGAAAACATAAAAACTATAAGGCGCTTCACCTTCGGTGTGTAATTGAATGTTGTTACCAGTACCACCACTAATACCTCCTGTTACTTGATCGAAAGGTAAGTCTGTAATTTGATTATCGTTTACTGCGATGTTATAGCTTACCGACCATTCAAAATCATCAGTTCTTACAGGAATAACATTGATAGCAAATTCTACCCCTTTGTTTTCCATGTCGCCTATGTTTTTGTCGATACGGCTACCAAAGTTGGTAAAAGGATCTACTGAAGCAAAAGCAATTAAATCTTTTGTTTGTTTAATATATGCGTTAAATGATCCAGATATTCTTCGGTTTAATAAACTATAATCTAAACCTACATTTAATGTGTTACCAATTTCCCAACGTAAATCTGGGTTGATAGGATCAGGTCTGTATGTTTGGTAAAAACTATTACCAAATTGGTAGTTTGCATTAGATTGACTTCCTAAATAACGCGTGAGGAATTGGTAGTCACCTAAACCATTAACGTTACCAACTTCACCATAACCAACTCTTAGTTTTAATTCGTTTAATACCGCAGAGTCTTCTAAAAAGTTTTCGTTATGCATGTTCCAAGCTAAAGCCACAGAAGGGAAATAACCCCAACGGTTGTCTGGATTTAATTTAGAAGAAGCATCGGCTCTTAAAGTTGCAGTAAGTAAGTATCTGTTGTCGTAACCATAGTTAAGTCTGCCAAAGTAAGATAAAAGCACGTTTTTACTTTTGTCTATAAACTCATAAGTATTGCCGCGTTCTTCAAGCTCACTGTCGTAGCTATAATTGTCGTATTCAAATGATTGATACGAGTAACCACCAACAACAGTTAATTTGTGTGCCTCATTAAGTGTTTTGTTGTAAGTAAGGTAAGCATCAAATAAATTGTTAGTTGATTCATTTCTAAAGCTGGTTCTAGCACCGTTCCAAGTAGGATCTGTTGTAGGCATCAACTCTGAGGTGATCACACGGCCATGACTGTTTGATTTGTCTAAAGCCGCATTAACAGTAGCTGTTAGGTCTGGAAAGAAATGTAAATTATAGTCAAACTTAGCATTACCAATAAACCTTCTTACCTCGGCAACATCGTCTTTTAAATTTAATAGAGCCACTGGATTGGTATTTGCTAAACTTGGTTCTAAACCTGTAGCAGGATCAATCCACGAAGAATATCCGCCGTAAGGCAAGCTAGAATCGTAAATTGGCTGTGTTGGGGCATAACTATTAGCCGAACCAATAGCGTCACGGTTTCCAAAAGCATTTTCAGTGTAGGTACCTCTTGCGTTTAATTCAATTTTTAAATGATCATCAAATAATTTAGGCGTTAAACTAAGGGCTCCTGTGGTTCTTTTAAAATTATCACGTTTCAAAATCCCTTCAAAATCAGTATATGAAATAGAAGCACGCATTGGTACTCCAAAAGCTTTCCCTGTAGCGCTAAAAGAATGGTCTTGCCCAAAAGCACTACCATAAATTTCATCTTGCCAATCGGTATCATAATCCTGTAGTAAGCTTAAAGTTGTCGCATTGGCTTGTGGATGATTCATAACAATGTTACGAAATTCGTCTGCGTTTAAAACATCTACTTTGTCTATAGGAGACCCTACCGAAGTTAAAGAGCTTAAATTGAATTTGAAGTCGCCGTCTTTTCCTTTTTTAGTGGTAACGATTATAACACCATTCGCAGCACGAGATCCATAAATTGAAGTTGCCGAGGCATCTTTTAATACGGTCATGCTCTCGATATCGTTAGGGTTAACCATATTTAATGGATTTCTAGACCCTCCAATACCGCCTTGATCTAAAGGAATACCATCAATTACAACTAAAGGATTATTGTTTAGTGATAACGAGCTGTTACCACGAATTCTAATCTCTTGGCCGTCGCCAGGAGCGCCACTGCTAGAGGTTACAGAAACCCCAGCTACTTTACCTTGAATTAACTGAGGCGCCGAAACTACGGGGCCTTGATTAAAATCTTTGTTTGTTACAAGGTCGGCCGCACCTGTTACGTCTTCTTTTTTTACGGCACCATAGCCAATAACGACTACTTCATCTAAAACGGAGGTGTCTTCCACCAGTTGAACATTTAGAGGTGCTTGTCCACTATAAGTGATTTCTTGTGTAACAAATCCCAGATAGGAAAACTGTAATACATTGCCTTGGCTAACAGACAGTGAAAAATTTCCGTCGAAATCGGTAACAGTACCTGTAGTGGTCCCTTTAACAATAATATTAACACCTGCTATGGGAATATTAGTATCGGTCTCCGATACCATTCCTGTTACGGTGCTTTGCGCCAACACGAAGGCTGGAGCAAAAAACAGTGTCAGTAATAAACTATTAATAATTGTTTTCATACGATCTAATTAAGTTAATTGTGATTTAGTTTAAGTTGGTAGAATATATTTTTACTTCTCGAGGTTAAAATTATGTAAATGAAATGTTAAATATGAATTATTAGTTACGAAATTCTCAGCGAAAACGTTTGCGTGTTAGTAACTTTTTGTTTTTGCTGTGATATTTCGCTTTTAAACTGAGAATTTATTAAAAACGGATTAAAATTGCAATTAAACTGATATCTTTACTTTAACAAAAATCTATTCATGAAACGTAAAATAACCTTAAAGCAGATAGCTAAAGAATTAGATGTGTCTATAGGCACGGTGTCCAAAGCCTTAAGGAATAGTCAAGAAATTAGTGAAGAAACAAAAGAAAAGATACAAGCTTTTGCTAAATATTATAACTACAGACCTAATAACATTGCGTTAAGTCTAAAGAATAGAAAAACCAAAACTATAGGAGTAATTATTCCTGAAATTGTACACCACTTTTTTACTAAAGTTATTCAAGGAATTGAGCATTTGGCCAATAAAAAAGGCTATAATGTGATTATTGGATTATCTAATGAATCATTTGATAAAGAGGTGATTAACATGGAGATGTTAGCCAGCGGAAGTATTGATGGTTTTATTATGTCCATTTCTAAGCAAACCTTATTAAAACAAGATTATCATCATTTAAATGAAACTATTAATCAAGGGATGCCTATCGTGATGTTTGATCGTGTGGTAAGTGAAATTCGCTGTGATAAGGTAATTATTGATGATGTTGAAGCCGCTAAGAAAGCAGTAAATAAACTTGTAGCAAATAACTGTAAGCATATTGCCTTGATAACTACCATGGATTATATAAGTGTGGGTAGGTTAAGAACTCAAGGGTATATTGAAGCTTTAAATAAGCACGAAATTACGACGGAGGCTGAGCTAATTTTAAAAGTAGATGACAAATTAGTTTCAGAGGACTATATAGATGTATTAGAGAAAGAAATTAAAACCTTGTTTTTAATGAATCCTCAAATTGATGGTGTGTTTGCAGTTAATGAACTCTATGCTGTTACGGCTATGAAAGTGGCTAGGAATTTAGGAAAACGTATTCCTGAAGACATTCAAGTTATTGGTTTTACCGATGGTGTTTTATCAAGACATGCAACACCGAGTTTAACAACTGTAACACAATATGGGCATAAAATAGGGGAGGTTGCAGCCTCATTAATCATCGAAAAAATAGAGAGTGAATCTCCGGAAGACCCTGTAAGAACGGTAGTTATAGAGACAGAATTGATTGAAAGAGAATCAACAAAATAAAAATTAACATGGTCAAATAGAAATCTTTTGTATATTTGCCCCAGATCAAGACTTATATTTTTACTTCTCAGGTAATAAAGTTTTGATAAGTATTTTTTCCGCTTATCAATAGTATTCATTTTAAATATACTATTAATGAAAAAGCGCGCCCTTAGTTTCTGGGAAATTTGGAACATGAGTTTCGGTTTTCTGGGAATACAATTCGGATTTGCATTACAAGGAGGCTTTATGTCTCGAATATTTCAAACACTAGGAGCTGATAAAGAGGCTATTCCATTGTTATGGATTGCTGCACCTTTAACAGGTTTATTGGTTCAGCCTATTATAGGTTATATGAGTGACCGCACGTGGAGTCCGCGTTGGGGTCGTCGTAGACCTTACTTTCTAATAGGCGCTATTTTAAGTTCCATAGCTTTACTTATTGTACCGCATTCACCAGCATTATGGGTGGCGGCCGGTTTTTTATGGATTCTTGATGCTTCAATAAATGTTTCTATGGAACCCTTTAGAGCGCTGGTTGCCGATAAATTGCCAGATTCACAACGCTCGTATGGTTTTGTTGTTCAAACTTTAATAATTGGTATTGGAACTTGGGTTGCAAGTAATTTACCTTGGATGGTTTCGCAACTTGGTGTGAGTGATTCAGCCCCTATGGGCGTGGTACCTATGTCGGTAAAAGTGGCTTTTGGAATTGGAGCCGTGGTGTTTTTAGCTAGTATTTTATATACTGTGTTTACAACTACTGAATATCCACCAGAGGATATGAAGGCTTTCGAAGAAGAAAAAGCTAAGAAAAATCAATTCGTTTCAGACATCATGAATAATATTGGCAACATGCCAACAACCATGAAGAAACTAGGATTGATTCAGTTTTTTAGTTGGTTTGCCTTTTTTACCATGTGGAGTTTAGCCAATCCAGCCTTAACGGAGCATGTATTTCATACACCAGCACCTATAGAATCGGCTTACGATTTAGCTATTCCAGCTCAAGCGGAAGCTTTTGATGTGGCAAATACAGCTTTTCAAAAAGCATCGAATTTGGTGGGGTCTTCTATGGGAATCTACGGTTTGTCATCTATGGCATTTGCACTGGTTTTAGCTTTTTATACGTCCAAAAAACGCATTAATAGAAAATATGTTCATATGTTTTCTCTTATTATGGGCGGTATAGGTTTCTTAAGTATGTACTATGTGCCTTCTCCAGAATTTCTAAAGTATTCATTCATTCTAGTAGGAATCGCTTGGGGTAGTATTTTGTCTATGCCGTATGCGATGTTATCAAGCTCGGTAAATCCCAATAAAATGGGGGTTATCATGGGGATATTCAACATGTTTATTGTGATACCGCAAATTATTGCAGCCATTGGAGGCATCAACTTTATTTCCAATTTAATAGGTGAAGAAGCGATTAACGCCATGTTAGTAGCAGGATTAAGTTTAATTATTGCAGGACTCTGTAATTTATTGATTACAGATAAAAATGCCATTTCATATCAACCAGAATTAGAACAGTAATGAAAAGAAAAGGATTTATTTTCGATTTAGACGGTGTCATCGTAGACACTGCAAAGTACCACTTCTTGGCATGGAAGAACCTAGCCAATAGTTTAGGATTCGATTTTACCGAAGCGCAGAACGAGCAACTTAAAGGTGTAAGTCGTGTAGACTCACTAAATAAAATTTTAGCCTGGGGAAATACAACGGTTTCCGATGAGAAATTCCAAGCACTCATGACCCTGAAAAATGATGAGTATCTAGGTTATATTGATAAAATGGGTGATTCAGAAATTTTAGTAGATGTTCCAACGGTTTTAGATTTTTTAATCGCTAACAATCAGGGGGTTTCTTTGGGTTCAGCCAGTAAAAATGCTAGACGTATTTTAGAGAAAGTAAACTTGATTTCCAAGTTTGAAACCATTGTGGATGGTAATGATGTCACTAAAGCCAAGCCAGATCCAGAAGTGTTTTTAAATGCAGCAGCTTCTATTCATTGTAAGCCAGAAGATTGTGTGGTTTTTGAAGATTCTGTAGCAGGTGTGCAGGCAGCAAATACAGCCAACATGATTTCCATTGGTATTGGAAGTAAAGATGTGTTACATGAAGCCGATTATATTTTTAACGATTTCAGTGAGATTTCAGAACACTTTTTAAACGAATTAATTAATAAATAGAAAAAAAGGGATTAAAAGTGCGATTAAAAGGCTTTCAAGGTGATTGAAGTCAAATGTTCTTTTTTAATTCTTATTTATCCAAAATAAAAAATGAATCAAGATTATATAAAACCAGATAACTGGTCGATTATTGAAGAGGGATTTGATGTAGACCGTGTTAAATCGTCAGAAAGTTTATTCAGTATTGGAAACGGTGCCATGGGGCAACGTGCTAATTTTGAAGAACATTATTCCGGGCCAACGTTTCAAGGAAGTTATATCGCTGGAATATATTATCCAGATAAAACCCGCGTAGGATGGTGGAAAAATGGTTATCCTGAATATTTTGCTAAAGTATTAAATGCACCTAGCTGGATTGGTATTAATGTATTTGTGAACGCCAATACGTTAGATTTATTCACATGTAAAAACATTACCGATTTTAAGCGTGAATTAAATATGAAAGAAGGTTGGTTGTCTAGAAGCTTCAAAGCAACCATGCCCAACGATGTTGAGGTTTTAGTAGAAACAAAACGTTTTTTGAGTGTTGACTTAGATGAAGTAGGGGCTATTGAATTTCATATTACACCTTTAAATGGTGGTGCTGAAATAACTTTTGAACCTTATTTAGACTCTAGTATTACCAATGAAGATACCAACTGGGATGATAAATTTTGGGAAACTACCGCAGTCACTCAAAATGGAAATCAAGCGTTTATAGAAGCTCACACGATGAAAACACAGTTTCATACCTGTACTTTTATGGAGTCTAAATGCGCCCTAGCAGGTGAGCCTTTAGATATTGAGCCAAAAGTTACGCATTTAGAAACGCGTATTGGTTTCGAATACACTACGAAAGTTCAAGCCAACGAAACTTTTTCGATAAATAAATTTGGAGGATATGTAGTTGACAGAAACCATGATAAAAAACAATTGTTGAATGCTGCCAAAGCTGTGCTCTCTCAAGCCGTTGAAATTGGTTTTGATGCTTTGTTGAACAAACAAAAAGAAGCTTGGGCTAAAATTTGGGATATGGCCGATATTACCATTTCTGGTGATGTCAAAGCACAGCAAGGTATTCGCTTTAATATCATGCAATTAAATCATACCTATTTAGGGAAAGATGCTACTTTAAATATTGGGCCAAAAGGTTTCACAGGTGAAAAGTACGGTGGCAGTACTTACTGGGATACCGAAGCGTATTGTATTCCGTTTTACATGGCAACTAAAGATCAAAAAGTAGCACGTAATTTGTTGGAATACCGTTACAATCATTTAGATCGTGCCATCGAAAATGCTGAGAAACTCGGATTTACTAATGGTGCAGCCTTGTATCCCATGGTAACCATGAATGGAGAAGAGTGTCATAACGAATGGGAAATCACTTTCGAAGAAATTCATAGAAACGGGGCTATTTCTTATGCCATTTTTAACTACTACCGTTACACCAACGATTATAGTTATATCCCAGAAAAGGGCTTAGAAGTTTTAATTGGGATTGCTCGTTTTTGGCAACAACGTGCTACGTTATCTGCTGCGCATGATAAATACGTCATCTTAGGAGTAACAGGGCCTAATGAATACGAAAACAACGTCAATAATAATTTTTACACCAATTATATTGCAAAATGGTGTATCGATTATGCCTTAGAAAATATTGAAAAAGTTGCTAAAGAATATCAGTCGGATTACAAAAGAATTGAAGCTAAAGTCAAGCTTACTGAAACTGAATTAGAACAGTGGAAAGCTGTTGCCGGAAATATGTATTTTCCGTATTCAGAGAAATATCAAGTGTATTTGCAACAAGATGGTTTCCTTGATAAAGAATTAATTACCGTAGCCGATCTTGATAAAGCATCTAGACCGATTAATCAAAAATGGTCATGGGATCGTATTTTACGTTCACCATACATTAAACAAGCAGATACCTTGCAAGGATTCTACTTTTTTGAAGACGATTTTACTACAGAAGAATTAGAACGTCATTTCGATTTCTACGAGCCGTTTACAGTTCATGAAAGTTCACTATCACCATGTGTGCATAGTATTCAGGCTGCAAAATTAGATCGTATGGATCAGGCTTATGAATTCTATTTGCGTACCTCACGTTTAGATTTAGACGATTATAATAAAGAAGTCGAAGAAGGTTTACATATTACTTCAATGGCAGGAACATGGATGAGTATTGTTGAAGGTTTTGGAGGCATGCGGGTAAAAGACAATAGCTTGTCTTTTGATCCTAAAATTCCAGAACAGTGGGATGGTTATTCGTTTAAAGTGAATTTCAGAAATCAAATACTTAAAGTTGATGTCACTAAGGAAGAAACGACCTTTACTTTAGAAAGTGGAAGTGTATTAACCATCACTTGTAAAGGAAAGCCTTTAACATTAAAAGCAACCGAATCTCAGGTGCTGAATAGTTAAAAAAATACTGATTATCCGTAATGTGACATAATTGTTATCGTCAACCTGAACTTGTTTCAGGTTCGCATCACAATATATTAATTATCAGCTTTATGAGATTCCGAAATAAATTCGGAATGACGTAAATACAATGTTTAGGTTACAAAACGGATATACAAAAAAATATATTTAATAATAAAAAAATAGGACTTATGAAATCAGTAATATTAACCTTAGGGCTGTTGTTTTCAGTAGTTTGTTTAACTCAAGGACAGGACTTAAAATCTCCCAATGGTGATTTAAACATGCATTTTGAACTAAAAAAAGATGGTACACCAACTTATAAACTGCATTATAAAAATAAGGCGGTTGTTAAAACCAGTGGTTTAGGTTTAGAGTTGAAGGATGATAACAAATCTTTATTGGATGATTTTACGATTTCAAAAACCGAAACAGCAACGTTTAATGAGACTTGGAAACCTGTTTGGGGTGAAGAAGAATCAATTCGTAATCATTACAATGAATTGGCAGTCACCTTAACTCAAAAGGAAACCGAACGCGTTATGATTGTTCGTTTTCGTTTGTTTGATGAAGGTTTAGGCTTTCGATACGAATTTCCTGCACAGAAAAACTTGGTGTACTTTACCATTAAGGAAGAGCGTAGCGAATTTGCAATGACTGGCGATCATACAGCATTTTGGATTCCTGGAGATTATGATACTCAGGAGTATGATTATACAGAATCTAAACTTTCGGAAATTCGTAGTTTTTCTGAAGGGGCTGTTACCGAAAATTTATCACAAACCTCTTTTTCTCCATCAGGAGTACAAACGTCACTAATAATGAAAACCGACGATGGGTTGTATTTAAATTTGCATGAAGCGGCTTTAATTAATTATTCTTGCATGCATCTTAATTTGGATGATAAAAACATGGTTTTTCAGTCATGGTTAACCCCAGATGCTAACGGCGATAAAGGTTATATGCAAGCACCTGCAAAGTCACCTTGGCGAACAATTATGGTGAGTGACGATGCTCGTGATATATTAGCATCTAAAATGACCTTGAACTTGAATGATCCTTGCGCTATTGAAGATACTTCATGGATTAAACCAGTAAAATATATTGGTGTTTGGTGGGAAATGATTACTGGAAAAGGCGCTTGGCAATATACAGACGAATTGCCAGCAGTGCAATTAGGGGTTACAGATTATTCTAAGGTGACACCTAATAAAACACATTCAGCCAATAATACCAAAGTAAAACGCTACATTGATTTTGCTTCAGAACATGGCTTTGATGCCGTGTTGGTTGAAGGTTGGAATGTAGGTTGGGAAGATTGGTATGGCCATTCTAAAGATTATGTTTTCGATTTTGTAACGCCTTATCCTGATTTTAATGTTGAAGAAATTCACGCCTATGCTAAATCAAAAGGTGTTGAAATGATGATGCATCATGAAACTTCTGCTTCCGTTAGAAACTATGAACGCCATATGGACGAAGCGTATCAGTTTATGAATGATCACGGTTATAAATCTGTAAAAAGTGGTTACGTAGGCGATATTTTACCGCGCGGTGAAAACCATTATAACCAGTGGATTGTAAATCATTATCAATATGCTATTGAAAAAGCAGCAGATTATAAAATCATGGTAAATGCGCACGAAGCGGTGCGTCCAACCGGTATTTGTAGAACTTATCCAAACTTAATAGGAAACGAATCGGCTAGAGGTACAGAGTATCAAGCTTTTGGTGGGTCTAAACCAAATCATGTCACGGTTTTACCTTTCACACGTTTAATTGGAGGACCTATGGATTATACGCCAGGTATTTTTGAAATGGATATTTCTAAATTAAATCCTAAAAATAATTCACACGTAAACAGCACAATTGCTAATCAATTAGCCTTGTATGTTACGATGTACAGTCCGTTGCAAATGGCAGCCGATTTACCTGAACATTACGAACAGTTTATGGATGCCTTTCAGTTTATAAAAGACGTCGCTATCGATTGGGATGAAAGTAAATATTTAGAAGCCGAACCTGGCCATTATATTACTGTGGCACGTAAAGAAAAAGGTAGTAACAATTGGTTCGTTGGAAATGTAAACGGAAACGATACGAGAACGTCTAACATTTCTTTAGATTTCTTAGAAAAAGGAAAAAAATACGAAGCAATCATTTATGCTGATGCCAAAAATGCACATTACAAAACGAATCCGCAGGCATATACCATCACTAAAAAGAAAGTGACAAGTAAAACGAAGCTGTCACAGGAGTCTGTACCAGGCGGTGGTTTTGCAATAAGTATCAAAGAAGTGAAATAAGTAAACTATTTTCTTTTCAAAAGAAAGTTATAAACCCTCATAAATATTGGTTATGCATACCTATTTAAGTACAATAAAATACAGTAAACAAAGGCTTGTTTTAGGCTTGTTAATCGTTTTTAACTTGGCTTTAAACGCGCAAACCATACGTGTTGAACCATCAAATTGGTGGGTGGGATTTCAAAATTCGGAATTACAATTGTTAGTGCACGCTCCTAAAATAGGTGAAACCACACCTAAAATTAATTATGAAGGAGTAAGCATTAAAAAAACACATCAAGCGCATAGTTCGAATTATTTATTCATCGATTTAAAGATTGATAAATCAGCAAAACCAGGGCAGTTTGAGATTGTTTTTAAACCAAATAAAGGCAAAAAAATAGTTTATACTTATGAATTAAAATCCAGAGACAAATCCGCGGAAGCGTACGTAGGATTTAATAGTAGTGATGCTATTTATTTAATCACACCTGATCGTTTTGCTAATGGCGATACATCAAATGATGTTGTTAAAAGTATGAACGAAAAAGTGTTAGATCGTAAAAATGATTACGGTAGGCATGGTGGTGATATTCGTGGTATAATCAATAATCTGGATTATATTCATGGTTTAGGTTTTACAGCTATTTGGCCTACACCTATGCTAACCAACGATATGCCAAGTTCGTCTTACCATGGTTACGCGATGACGGATTTTTATCAAGTTGATCCGCGTTTTGGAACCCTGGATGAATACATTGAATTGTCTCAAGAAATGAATGAGCGTGGTTTAAAACTGATTATGGATATGGTAGCAAATCACTGCGGAAGTGAGCATTGGTGGATGAAGGATTTGCCTTTTGAAGACTGGCTAAACCAACAAAAAACATTCGAAAACAAAGGGGAGCTTAAAAACTCGAATCACAGACGAACTACAAATCAGGATGTATACGCTTCAAAAATTGATAAAAAGGAAATGACTGAAGGTTGGTTTGTGCCTTCAATGCCAGATTTAAATCAGAAGAACCCTTTTATGGCAAAATACATCATCCAAAATAATATTTGGTGGATAGAAACCTTAAACCTTGGAGGTATTCGTCAAGATACTTATCCTTACCCCGATAAATATTTTATGAGTGATTGGGCTGGGGCTATCATGACTGAGTACCCGAATTTTAGTATCGTGGGTGAAGAGTGGAGTGTGAATCCGTTATTGGTGCGTTACTGGCAAACAGGAACACCAAATAAGGAAGGTTATGAATCACATTTAACGTCTACAATGGATTTTCCAATGCAAGAAAATATTGTAAATGCTTTAAATGAAAAAGAAGATTGGGGTACTGGTTTGGTGAAAATGTATGAAGGTTTGGCAAACGATTTTGTGTATACAAAGCCTGAGTCTATTCTAATTTTTCCAGACAATCATGATATGGATCGCATATTCACGCAACTCAAGGAAGATGTAACTCATACTAAAATGGCGTTAAGTTATATGTTTTTAATGCCTCGAATTCCCCAAATGTATTATGGTACCGAAATTTTAATGCAGAATACGGCAAAACCTCACGATCATGGTTTAATAAGAACCGATTTCCCTGGTGGCTGGGAAGGTGATGCGGTGAATGCTTTTTCTGGCCAAGGCTTAAGCAAAGATCAAGCGAGCATGCAGGATTTTGTGCAAAAGGTACTTAATTATAGAAAAGATAGTAAAGCCATTCATGAAGGTGAAACCATTCATTTTGCACCCGAAAATGGTGTGTATGTTTTGGCTCGAATAGCAGGAGACGAAACGGTAGTGCTCATATTAAATAGAAATGAAGCAGCTATCGATTTAGACTTAAATCATTATAAAGAATTAGGTTTAGAAGGAAAATCTTTAAAAAACATGATATCGGGTACACCAGTAAAATGGGGTTCCCATTTAAAGTTATCAGAAAAAGGAATGCTCTTGTTGACCTCAAAATAAAAGACCATGTTTGAATTTCGAATAATACTTATTGCTCTTACTTTAGCAGCATTTGTTGGTTGCCAGACTAACAAGAAAGAATCCCTTAAAAAGAAAAATACGATCGCATCAACAGAATCACCTAAAAAAGCGGTAGTTTATCAAGTGTTTACACGCTTGTTTGGAAATACCAATACCACAAATAAGCCTTGGGGTACCATTGAAGAAAATGGTGTAGGGAAGTTTAATGACTTTACAGATAAGGCTTTAAAAGAAATTAAAGATTTAGGGATGACTCACATTTGGTACACTGGCGTACCACACCACGCAGTTATTACCGATTATACTAAATATGGTATTTCTAACGACGATCCTGATGTAGTAAAAGGTCGTGCAGGATCACCTTATGCTGTTAAAGACTACTACAATGTAAACCCAGATTTAGCTGAAGATCCAGCCAAACGCTTAGAGGAATTTGAAGCACTAATCGCGCGTTCACACGAAGCTGGTTTAAAAGTGATTATTGATATTGTTCCTAATCATGTTGCTCGAAAATATGAGAGCATTTCTAAGCCAGAAGGGGTTTCCGATTTTGGTGAAAACGATAATACTGCCGTTGTTTATGACGTGAATAATAATTTTTACTATAACCCAGATGAGGTTTTTATGGTGCCAGAACGACCAAATGGTTATTTGCCTTTAGGTGGTGATAAGAATGCTTTATCCGACGGGAAATTTGAAGAGATTCCTTCAAAATGGACGGGGAATGGTTCGCGTTTATCACAACCAGATCCTAACGATTGGTATGAAACGGTTAAAATTAATTATGGCGTTTCTCCAGAAGGAAACCGTGATTTTGACGTCTTGCCTGATCATTTTGATAAGAAAGACTATCAAGCGCATTTCGAATTCTGGAAGGATAAAACAGTGCCAAATTCTTGGGATAAATTTAAAGACATCGCTTTGTATTGGATTGAAAAAGGTGTTGATGGCTTTCGTTACGATATGGCTGAAATGGTTCCTGTGGAATTTTGGAGTTATATGAACTCCGCTATTAAAATGAAGAATCCTGATGCTTTTTTATTAGCCGAAGTTTATAATCCGAATTTGTATCGTGATTACATCCGAAAAGGAAAAATGGATTATCTCTATGATAAAGTGCAGTTATATGATACTTTAAAATATGTGATTCAAGGTAAGCGTAAAACCCATAATATTCCAGCGGTTCAAGAAGATTTGAAGGATATTGAGCATCATATGTTACACTTTTTAGAAAATCATGACGAGCAACGTATTGCAAGTCCGGAGTTTGCTGGTGATGCGAATAAAGCGAAACCTGCTATGGTAGTGTCGGCAACAATTAGTTCTTCGCCTACTTTAATATATTTCGGACAAGAATTTGGGGAGCCTGGAGCAGATGATTTAGGTTTTGGAGACCCTTCAAGAACATCAATTTTTGATTATGGAAATGTGCCGAGTGTTAACCGTTGGGTGAACAATAAGCAATTTGATGGCGGGAAATCAACTCCTAAGGAGCTGGAGTTACGCGATTTTTATAAGCGTTTACTAAATTTCACCATTACAAGCGAGGCTTTAATGGGAGCGTATCAGGATTTACATGAGTTTAACAAAAACCAAACTGCAAACTATGGCGGAAAACATTTAGCTTTTGCACGTTGGAGTAATAACGAAAAATTAATTGTTGTGGCCAATTTTGATGCCAAATATGGCGCTGAATTTACTTTAAAATTACCAGATGCCCTTATAAATACTTGGCAATTACAATCAGGTGACTATATCTTAGAAGATCAATTAGCTCATGTTTTTAAAACCAAATTAGAGCTTACAAAAGATGGGGCTTCAGCAAAAATCATAGTAAAACCTTTAGAATCTTTTATTTTAAAACTACAGTAAATCATGAGGAAGTTAATAATTGTTTTAAGTGTAGTGTTTATGGGATGTCAAAACAAATCAGAATCAACTGCTAAGGAAGTTATTGATACCCCATTTTCATGGGATGCAGCTACTGTTTATTTTATGTTAACCGATAGGTTCAATAACGCCGATACTTCCAATGATATTAATTTCAACAGAACTGATGAAGCTGGCGTTTTAAGAGGGTTTGAAGGAGGAGACCTTAAAGGTGTGATTGAAAAAGTAGCGTCTGGTTACTTCACGGATTTAGGTGTTAATGCCATTTGGATGACACCAATTGTTGAACAAATTCATGGCGGTACCGATGAAGGTACTGGCGTATCTTATGGCTTTCATGGTTATTGGACTAAAGATTGGACCAACCTAGATCCTAACTTCGGGACAAAAGAAGACTTGAAAAAACTGGTTGAACTTGCTCACAGCAAAGGAATTCGTATTGTATTAGATGCTGTTATAAATCACACAGGACCTGTAACCGAAAAAGACCCCGTATGGCCAGACGATTGGGTAAGAACTGGGTCTGCTTGCGACTATAAAAATTATAACCATACCGTACATTGTACTTTGGTGGAAAATCTACCAGATATAAAAACGGAAAGTAATGAGCCTGTAGAGCTTCCAAAACAATTGGTTGAAAAATGGAAAGCAGAAGGCCGTTACGAACAAGAAATCGCAGAATTAGATGCTTTCTTTGATCGTACAAAATACCCAAGAGCACCGCGGTTTTATATCATGAAATGGCTTTCCGATTATATTACCGAATTCGGAATTGATGGTTACCGCGTCGATACTGTAAAACATACCGAGCCTTATGTGTGGCAAGAGTTTAGAGAAGTAGTCAATGCTGCTTTTACCGAGTTTAAATCAAATAACCCTGAAAAGGTTTTAGACGATAATGATTTTTACCTAGTTGGGGAAGTTTATAATTATGCCATAAGCCACGAGAAAGCTTTCGATTTTGGAGATAAAAAAGTAAATTATTTTGATAAGGCGTTCAATCAATTAATCAATTTTGAATTTAAGTGGAATGCACAGCAATTGGATTTGGAAAGTATGTTTTCAAAATATGACCGTATCCTTCATGGCAACTTAAAAGACTATAGTGTTTTAAATTATTTGAGTTCTCATGACGACGGACAACCATTCGATCCCATGCGTAAAAAACCTTATGAGACAGCTACCAAATTATTATTGTCTCAAGGTGCTGCTCAAATATATTACGGTGATGAATCAGCAAGAATACTACATGTCGAAGGTGCTGTTGGAGACGCCAATTTACGTTCGTTTATGAACTGGGAGGCTATTAATTCGAATCCAGAAACACAGTTGGTTTTAAAACATTGGCAAAAATTAGGTCAATTTCGAGTAAAGCATCCTGCTATTGGAGCAGGGCGCCATCAAATGATATCTAAGCTACCTTACGTGTTTTCTCGAAGCTATAATAAGAATAACTTTAAAGATGTCGCTGTTGTTGGTTTAAACCTAGATAAAGGGCTTAAGTCTGTTTCTGTTTCAGAAGTTTTTAAGGAAGGCACAAAAATTAGAGATGCTTATTCTGGAGTAGAATCCATAGTGAAAAACGGGCAGGTTGAGATTGATTCAGGTTTTGATATCCTGCTTCTAGAAGAAAGTTATTAATGTCTTTTGCTCAATTTGCTGAAGCAGTCGATAAGGAATTAAAATAATTTTCCTTAAAAAATTAACATTTGGATTGCGTAATCTTAAGGGAATTGTAAAGTTTAGATGTAATGCTGTTAAACAATTCTAAATTGTTTAACTATAACGAAGAAAATCACTCTCTTTGTAGTGTAATTAGTTAAAACAAGTACTTTCGAAAGTACCTCCTAAAATGACTTTCGAATTCAAAATATTTTGGTTTTAAAATTATGTTTAGTTTAGTTAGTTTGTTAAAAACGAAAAGCCGGCTGGTTACCGGCTTTTTTTATGCAATAATATGTCGTTTCAAAGTGGCTTTACACCAGTTCTACAAACAAACCGTCGTCAGTTTTTTCAACTTTAGCCAGATTGTGTTTCGTTAATTCTTTAATCGTTTTATCCCATTTTTTATTAGATAAACCAGATTGTGCTTTTAAGTCTGTTAAAGCTAATTTTTCAGCCTTCTTTAAAAGGTCTAAAACGGCTTTTCCTTCTTCACTTAATGGAACCGCTTTTTTCTCTGGGCGCATTTGCGGGAAGAATAATACTTCTTGAATCGATTGATTGTTTGTTAAAAACATAATTAATCGATCCATTCCAATACCCATTCCAGATGTAGGAGGCATCCCGTATTCTAAAGCACGTAAGAAATCATGATCGATAAACTCGGTAGCTTCATCATCACCCTTAGCAGCCAGTTTTAATTGGTGCTCAAAACGCTCACGTTGATCTATTGGGTCGTTTAATTCAGAATAAGCATTCGCTATTTCTTTACCGCAAACCATAAGTTCAAAACGCTCGGTTAATTCAGGGTTGTCTCTGTGTTCTTTACACAGCGGGCTCATTTCCTTTGGATAATCGGTAATGAACGTAGGTTGGATGTAATTCCCCTCACATTTTTCGCCAAATATTTCATCAATCAATTTACCTTTCCCCATCGTTTCATCAACTTCAACACCTAGGTCTTTGGCAGCTTGTCTAATTTCATCTTCTGTTTTACCAGTAATATCAAAACCTGTAAATTCTTTAATAGAATCGGCCATTGTTACTCTAGCGTACGGCGCTTTAAAGTCTATCTCGTGTTCGCCAAATTTTGCTTTAGTCGATTCGTTTACAACCATAGCACAGTATTCTAATAAGCGCTCACAGAAATCCATCATCCAGTTGTAGTCTTTATAGGCTACATAAATTTCCATGGCTGTGAATTCTGGATTATGTGTACGGTCCATACCCTCGTTTCTAAAGTTTTTAGAAAACTCGTAAACCCCATCAAAACCACCAACAATAAGTCTTTTTAAATACAACTCATTGGCAATTCGCATGTATAAAGGAATGTCTAAACTGTTGTGGTGTGTTACAAACGGACGTGCCGCAGCGCCACCAGGAATAGGTTGTAAAACAGGTGTTTCAACTTCAAAATAACCAGAGTTATTAAAAAATGAACGCATCGCATTAAACAACTTGGTACGTTTTATAAAAACGTCTTTCACATGCGGATTTACTACTAAATCAGCATAACGTTGTCTATAACGGTGTTCTGGATCTGTAAAAGCATCGAAAACAACGCCATCTTTTTCTTTTGGTAATGGTAATGGTTTTAAAGCCTTACTTAAAAGGGTAAAGTCTTTAACTCTAACCGATTTTTCACCAACCTTAGTTGTGAATAATTCACCTTCAATGCCAACAAAATCGCCAAAATCTAAAAGCTTTTTAAAAACCTCGTTGTATTTAACCTTGTCTTCCCCTGGGCAAATTTCGTCTCTATTAAAATAGACTTGAATTTTACCTTCCGAATCTTGTAATTGTGCGAAACTCGCCTTGCCCTGCACCTTTATCATCATTAATCGCCCAGCGATTACAACCTGTTTGCCTTCTTCAAAGTCGTTCTTGACATCTCTAGACGTGTGGTTTACATGATATAAATCAGCAGGATAAGGATTAATCCCTAATTCGCGTAGCTTCGTTAGCTTTTCTCTTCTTACAAGCTCTTGTTCAGATAATTGTGACATACTCTAAATACGGTGTGAAAATTTTTAAGAAGCAAAGATAATCAATTGATTTCCTTTTTTTAACTAATGATTTACGAATTTTTAGGGCGTTACCACAAGGGTCGGGCTATCCGTTGCAATCTTTTTGTTCGTACCTCTCAAAAAGGATTTCCACTGCTATCCCTAACGCGGAAAAACTTAAGGATCTGTAAATGTTTTGTAACATTTTAGGTTTGTTTGCGTCTTACTTTTTGGAGACAGGATACTGAAGTGAAAAATTAATAATTAATAATGAAAAGTTAAAAATGAAAAATTAAAAATTCAATCATTCTTACGTCGGTTACACGGTTAAACAATTTTCCAAAAGTCAACAGTCAAAAGTCAACAGTCAACAGTCAAAGGCCAACAGTCAACAGTCAACAGTCAAAAGTTAAAAGTCAATAAAAATGTCATTCTGGAGAGTATTATTATCTATTATTTGTCCGCCATTAGCCGTTATAGGTAAAGGTTGTGGCTCGGTATTAATTGTATTTTTACTGTGGCTTTGCGGCTGGGTGCCAGGGGTTATTGCTGCTTTGGTGATTCTAAACAATCCGAAATACGCCAACTAAAGGCATAAAAAAAGAGGCTGTCTAAAAAGTAAAGTTTTCGTCAATCTGAACTTGATTCAGGTTCTCATAATGATTGGTTATCAGTATGATGCGATTCTGAAATCGAAGATTCAACGAAGTTAAATAAATTCAGAATGACGTACTATAATACTTTTTGTACAGCCTCCTTTTTGTGTGTTATGAAAAAAGATTATTTCGAGAAAGAAGTCATTTCTTGTTTGCTCTCCAGCTTACCTTTTTTACTATAAGTTTCTTGTTTTACAATACCAGCTCCTTTTGCTATCCACTGTTTTGATTTGGTGTGTTTTGTGATTAACATGTTAATTTCAGAATCATGTTCAATAACCATACAATCAAAAGTTCCAGCCGGAATCGTTATTTTTTCTTCACCTACCACTTTACGGTTGTAAACTTTAATTTTAAAATTCATGTTCATCGCAGAAGAAGATACCTTTAAGTTTAATATGTTGTCAGGAAGTGTTTGTCCAACTTTTAAGTTGTTAGGTATCACCATCATGGTTCCATCGATATCCACATCAATATCCTTTCCAGCCATTTCTGATGTCATTTTTTCACTCATTAATTTGTTGAAATCTATAGATACTTTGTCGGCATCGCAAACCATATCGTATTTAGCGTTTATCGTTTCCTCTCCTTTAGCATTCCTCATTACGGTATGAACTGTTGCTTGGTTTCCTGAGTTAGCAACAACTTCATAATTATCAGTAGACTGTAATTTGTTTTTCTTGTCGTAATGCGAAATTTCATATTTCGTCCCTTGATCAAAAGGAAAATAATCGCTACAATCTTGAGCGCTTGATAGATCGGAGTTCATTAAAATTCCGAAAAAAAGGAGGGAGGTACTAAGTGTTTTTAAAGTCATATTCATGGTAATTAATATTTTATTTACAATAAAGGTAATAATTATATGTCGTCCTTCTTTTTTTTAATAGGGTGTTTTTAACCGAGCTACGGTCTAGCTATCTATCTTTATTGTTATTTAATAATTATATTTGCAAAAAAATAAGGAGATTTAAACCTCTTGTTGTTAAGAGCAAGTTATTTTTATATAAAAATGTGAGAGACCTTTGTAGTAATAGGTGTCACAACGATAAAAAAGCCAGTGAATAAAAGAGTAGAAATACAAGAATTAGGGCAAAAGGACTATAAAGCGACCTGGGATTACCAGGAAACGGTGTTTAAGAGCATTGTAAATCTTAAAATTAAAAATAGAAGAGAAGAAACAACTCTTGCTACTCCTAACTACTTGTTATTTGTAGAGCATCCACACGTTTATACTTTAGGGAAAAGTGGCGATATGTCTAATTTACTGTTGGATGAACAACAACTTACCGCAAAAGGAGCGACTTTTTATAAAATTAATAGAGGCGGAGATATTACGTACCATGGCCCCGGACAAATAGTAGGCTATCCCATTTTAGATTTAGAAAATTTCTTTACAGACATTCATAAATACTTGCGCTTGCTTGAAGAAATGATTATTCTCACTTTAGCCGAATACGGACTCAAATCTGAAAGAAGCCCTGGAGAAACAGGTGTTTGGTTGGATGTTGGCACACCGTTTGCCAGAAAAATTTGTGCTATGGGCGTTCGCGCCAGTCGTTGGGTAACTATGCATGGTTTTGCATTAAATGTAAATGCCGATTTAGGGTATTTTGATAATATCATTCCCTGTGGAATCCGTGGAAAAGCTGTAACCTCTTTAAATGTAGAATTAGCTAAAAAACATGTAGATGAAGCCCAGGTGAAAGAAAAGCTATTAAAACATTTTAAAGCCCTTTTTGAAGCCGAATACATTTAGCAGAAACCCTAGTAATCTAACATTTTCTTTAAACTCTAAGTCTCCTCAATTCCCGATCTAGTCTTTAACTACTTAACTTCTTAACTACTAATTTTAACTACTTCAACTCCTTAACTACTTAACTACTCCAACTCCTTAACTCCTAAATTTACTCATCAACACCTCTCTCCAACCTAGCAGCTACAATACTAATAATAAAGATTTGCATGGCGTGAAAGAGCATCAATGGTAACAGAATTAAACCCACAGGAAAAGTAGCAGGAAATAATATTTCGGAGAAAACAGTTCCGTGAACTAGCGATTTTTTCGTGCCGCAGAATTGAGCAGTAATTTGATCTTCCCTGGAGAAATTCAGTGCTTTCGCAACAAAACCTACAATTAAATAAACACTATAAAACAGGAGAATAAGAAATGCAGCAATGATTAATAGGTCAACAAAGTTTATAGCACTGAAAATATGATCTTCAAAGGAGTGCGCAAAACTTTTGTAGATAATTAAAAGGATAACTAATTTATCAAAAGTGGTTAATTGGTTTTTATATTTTGACGTAAAATTTCTTCCGAAGCGCTGTAAAAGGATGCCCAAGGCAACAGGAAGAATTATCGTGATAATAAGACTGCTGTAAATGGTCGTTAAATCAAAATCGGTAGTGTTTTTCGGAATAAAAAGCTCCATCCATAGTGGTGTGATCACAATTCCGATAAGCCCTGAAATACTAGCGTTAAAAATAGCAGCAGGAACATTTCCTTTAGCGATAGACACCATAACCACCGATGAAGAAACGGTAGAGGGTAAAGCCGCGAGAAAAAGAAAGGAGAGCCAGAAACTTTCGCCTTCTTCAGTTGAAATAAAAGGTTTAGCCGCAAGAACAATTAAAGGGAAAAGTAAAAATGTAGAAGTTTGAACGACGACGTGAAGTTTCCAATTATTTAAGCCTGATTTAATTTTATCCGGACTCAGTTTTAATCCGTAAAAGAAGAATATTAAGGAAACACCAGTAGTACCAATTAAATCTAGAGGAACAGGACTTGACGCGCTTCCCCACTGCGGAAAAAAATAAGCCAATATGATCGTTGCTATTATTGCTAAAACAAACCTGTCAATTTTCATAGGTGTTTGGTGTTATAAAAGAAAAAACCATTTTCAAAATAATTCAAAAATGGTTCTTTTATTTAAATAATAATAGTTTTAAACTAATTAACTGGGCCAATTGGGAGTATAACCTTTTTGTACAGCTCATTAATTACTTGTGCTACCCCCGTATAAATGGCAGAGAAACCACAAAAAATACCAACGTACCCAGCAAAGTGACCAATAGAAACACTGTGTGTGTAATCGCCAAGTGCTAATAAAAAGAAAAGTAGTGTTAAAGAGCCAAACACAAATTGTAGTGCACGGCTAATCTTAAAGGTTCCAATAAATAAGGCTCCTGTGAAAATTCCCCACATAACTAAATAAGAAACCAAAGAAGTATTTTCGGGAGCTGAAGTAAGTCCTGTTTTAGGCAACATGACTAACGCAGCAAAGCTAAGCCAGAAAAAACCATAGGATGTAAATGCAGTTGTAGCAAAGGTGTTTCCTTTTTTCCATTCCATGATACCTGCTATCACTTGAGCCATACCTCCATAAAATATCCCCATCCCTAAAATGATTGAATCTAGTTCAAAAAGACCAGCATTGTGCAAATTTAATAGTACCGTTGTCATTCCGAAGCCTAATAATCCAAGAGGAGCTGGATTTGCGGTGTTGTCTACTAATTGCGTTGTATTATTTTCCATCGAATATTTTTTTAAATGTGAAAATTAGAGTCCGCTTAAAGTGAGATTTTTTTCACCCAGCAAATTTAGTGAATTTTAGGAGTTTTATATTTTAACAAATGTTAGAAGGAAGTTAAAAAAATATTCATTTCAAGCGTAGTTTGATGGTATGAAGTTGATTACAAAGCGCGTAAAATAAGTGAAATTGGTTTACCAGTCGTCGTTTTTTGAAGGTAAAAATTTATATGTTATCCTTTTTTTCGTACATTTAAAAGCGATACTAAAAACCACAAATATGAAAAAAACACTAGCTTTATTACTATTTATTCTTTTTCTACTCTTGGCTTGGTTTAGCTGGGGCTGGTATAAAGATACCGTAGTATGTTGTGCGGAACCTGAACCAGTTGTTGAATATGGTCCGTTAATTTTTGACTGCGCTACTGGCGAAGTTATTACAAATGAATTATGGTCTGAGAAAAAACAAGAAATTCTTGATGCTAAAGTAGAAGGTAAAAAATTACTATTAGTAGGCCCTTATTTTACAGGAGAAACAGAGCAGGCAGGACTTGATCGGGCAGAAAAAGTAAAAGCTTTATTTACTGAATTATCAGCAGAAGACGTTGAAATTGATTCTAGAGCGGCTAGCGATTGTGAAGTGACTAAAGTTAAAATGCTTCATGAGCTTAAATATAAATGGGTGACTCGAAATGACGATATCATGGAGAATTTTGGCACCACAATGGTATTTTATAAATACGATTCAACCGAGGAAGTTTCTAGTGAAAGTGTCTTGGCTTATTTTAAAGAATTAGCAACATTTCTTAAAGATTCTGGAGATCATATCTTATTAGTAGGACATACCGATAGCGATGGAGCGGCAGAATACAATGAAGATCTAGGTTTTAAACGTGCTAATGAGTACAAATCACATCTCATAGGTTTAGGTGTTGCCGAGGATAAAATCACGGTAGAATCTAAAGGCGAAACCATGCCTTTAAAACCAAATGATTCTAATGAAAATAAAAAACTTAACAGACGTGTAGAAATACACATTACCAAATAACAATTAACCAAAAAAAAATATAATTATGAGATTATTACAAATAAGTACTACTGCTTGCGACGGATCTGATGTCTTTTGGCCTTGGCTTTTATGGCTTTTAGCGGCCTTTATATTAGGTTTCCTATTAGGTTGGCTTTTAAAGTCTATTTTTGGATGTGGCGGTAGCGAAGAAAAAGTAACCTATGTTAAACAAGATTTAACGAAAATTGAAGGTATAGGGCCTAAAATTGAAGGCTTACTTAATAATAAAGGCATTATAAGTTATCAGCAGCTTTCTAATACGCCTATTGATTTTCTTGAAACCATGCTTGTAGATGCAGGTCCTGCATATACAACCCACAGAGGAATGACAAGAACTTGGCCTGCTCAGGCTAACTTAGCTCATCTAGGAGAATGGCAAGAGTTAAAGAATTGGCAAGACGTTTTAAAAGGAGGCGTTTAAATAGCACCACACTTTATCAACTAAACCAAAAAAAGCCATCTGAATTTATTTTTAGATGGCTTTTTGATTGGAGTAAATGGTATATATTATTTAATCTTCAGCGTTGAAAAATACTTTATAGTAATGCATTTTTTTCTCGTCGTCATAACCACGTTCTAAATATTCAGCAGAAGCATCAGGCGCGTCAATATCTAGTTTAATTTGAATATTGGTATCAAGCTTAATGTCAGTTTTTATTTTACGCTTCTCTTTCGTAACAACAGATTCTGCAACATCAAACTGATTTCTAATCACGAGGTTTTGGGCACCTTCAAATTCCTTCTTGTAATCATCAAACTGCTGCTTGTGTTTATCTTCTTCGAAAAGTTCTTCTTTAAACCGTTCTACATTAACAATTTCATTTTCCTTGAAAAAATCTATGGTTTTGGCTAAGAAGGTGTTTTTTTCTTTAGCGCCGTAACTGGTTTGTATAATTTCTGTTGAAAACTCTTTACAGAGTTCAATATATTGCTGCGTGTGGTTATTGGCATCATCGGCGTATTTGATATTCAGAAAATGATTAATCCAATACTGGGCATCATAACTGTTGTTGTCTACACTTAAAATAATATTGCCTTCAGTATCACTTTGATTTAAAATTAAGCAACCTTTATCTACTTTTTTTGAACTAATCCCTTTTTGAACCAACACATCATAACTATTGTCTTCTAAATAGGTTTGAAAGAAATTCACTTTGCTTTCAATTTTAAAGATGCCAACCGCGTTGGTAGTCATATCTTGGTATTCTATGCCTTCAAACATCACGACTAAAACATCTCCGGTTTTTATTTGAGACGAGTTAGATTGTTCAAATAAATGCGTAACAATGTGTTTTGAAACATCAACAAAGGCTTCTTCATCATTAAATAATTGCGCCGCATAACTGTTTATTTCATTTAATGAAATGTTAGAATGGTGATTAAAGCGGTAACTCTGTACAACACTTCCAAAAGGTCTTAGTAAAAACGGCAACATGAGTTCGTAACTGGCTTCGTCAAAATCAACGGTTTTATCTGAAAAAGCATTTTTAGTGTCGTTGAATTTATTTCCAACTTTATGAATTATAAATTGAGAAATGGAAGCGTTTTTTCTAGAAATCATCTGCGTGTTATTTGGTATGCAATAGTATTAAATTATGTTGACTTTGGTGTTAAAAAAGGACGCCAAAACTTGTGGTTACGAATTTCACCAAGTTTACCTTAAATTGGCAAACTTCACAAATCGAGCTGTGTTTCCTCAATAATAACCATCTAATTTATCTGATACAAGATAATAGAGTTCGCATCACCTTTTGTAACAAACTCTAACCTATTGTCTTTGTCGATTTGTTGGAGTTCTATGGGGCCGTTACCGTACACTGGAAAGTTTGGTAGTAATTCAGACTGGCTATCGAACAAATACACTTTGTTTGCGTGTAAATCTGTAGTCGATACATAGATTTTGTCGTTTATATAAAACAGTCCAGGTTTAGAATATTGTCCGAAATCTAATTCGGTAGTCTTGTCCTTTATAAGTAGTTTGTTTTCCGTTTGAGCGACTAAAGTTTTACTTGTCGTTTCTAAATTGTGATTTTTAGTCAGGTTTAAATTTTTAATGGAAACACCACCTCGAGTATCAACCGAAATTAAATCACCAGTCTCTGTTGTCGTTGTGAAATTGTTATTGTATTCGAAAACAGGTGTTTCAGAAAAACTATTAAACGCTTTTGTTTTGACTCTTATATTTCCAGTTCGGTTTAAAATATAGAGTTTGTTTTGTGTTTTAAAAACGATATAATCTTTTCCTGAAATTCTAAAATGCTCTGGTTTACAAATAATGGAATTATTAGCCGATTTAAAGGTAAAACCATTTATAGATTTTCCTCTTGCATCGTACATCAGTAGATTTTTACCCTGAGTGACTAGCAAACGGTAGTTCTTTCTATTATCATAATCGAAAACAGCTAGCGGTTGGGTAATTTTATCGTTGAATTTTAATGCGAAGGGCTTAACATCCTTGCCATTTCTATCTAAAACATAAACACGGTTTGGCGTTGCAAAGACCAATTGCAATCTGCCATTTTTATACATGTCAATTTGTTCAATACGGCCTAAAACAGGACCTTGAAGTTGCTTTTTCCAAAGTATTTTTCCCTTATTAGAAATTAAGTATAAGTTGTTGCTAACATCTTGAACCACGATTTCTTGCTGTTTCGAAATATGGTTTTTAACAAACTGCGGATTGTTTAAAAGGGGATTATCTAATTTAATATTTAGTTCTTCTGAAATGGAATTCTCGTAAGCTTTTGTTTTATTTTTTAGAATCACACCATTTACATGGGCAAAATTAGTGTCGTATATATATTGAATAGCAGAAGCATTATAATTGGACACGTCGAAATCTTCCGAAGATCCAAGATTTCTATCTAAAATAAGTTTTAATGTAGAAGCATTATTAAATTGAAGTAATGATGCGGCATCACTAATTACTGCTTTCGTGTTTTTGTAGAGGTCTTTTTCGGCTAAAGTTGTTTTATTTTGGTAATTCGAGATGATGTTTTGAAGCATGTCTTTATCATCTGAAAACACAAAAAACTGATCCAAGACACAGTAATTTGTTGCCTTGTTGAAGGAAATTAGTGGAGCAAATTTCTGTTGAAACAAATCTGGCTGGCTAAAATCGTAGATATCAACCTCGCGGTAATTGTCGTTTATAGATTGTTCGCCAAGAAGTGCATCGTTGGTGGCGATAACATCTAACGAATTTAAGACGATTGCACGATTATCATCTTCGTAAATTACACCAACTTCAATGACATCATTAAATAAAGTGGTTTCATTAGTTAAAGAATCTTTTTGTTGAAATTGACGAATGTTAGCTTCAAAAGTTTTAAAATTATCAAAGGTCATACTTAAAAAACCATCACTATTGGAAGGGGTAATATGCTGAATCTGGTTTTCTTGAGGGACAGTGCCTTTAAAGGCATTAATCAAACTTTTTGTTGAGTCATTGGCTTTAGAGATGCCATTAAATTGAATACTATTTTGGTTCAATTCGATATCAAGCGCTAGATATTCCGAGAAATCGTTTAAAGGAATCGAATCTTGAATAAAAAATGACTTTAGAAAAGGGTTTTCAGGTTTCACAACCACTGAAAAAGCTTTGTCGCTTCCCGTGGTATTGTATATTTTTTTTAATTCGGGGTCTTTTGGCGCATTTTCAAAAACAGCTTCAACCAATGCTTTCGATGAAGAAGCAAAAAATGTACTATCTATAACGGCACTATAAAATGTTGCGTCATCAATAGTCGATTTAATGATGGTTTTCTTTTTGTAAATCAGAGATTCTTCAATGTAATTAGGAATGGAGTCGGTTTCAAATAAAGATTTTTCAAACTTGGTAATGACTGAATATTGCAAACTGTCGTTTTCATCTTCCGAAAGACAGATTAAAAAGTCGGAAGTAGGTTTAAAATAAGTGAGGTTTTCTAATTTACTTTCTAAACCTTTATAAGCACTTGTTTTAGAAAGTTGCTTAAGAAAGTCGTTATTTGTTATGCCACTTTTAACCCCGTCAATTCGTGACGTTTTTATAATAATGGACGTGTTATTTGGTGCGAAATCTAAAAGTTCAGAACGTTTAGTGTTCACATCGGTACAACTAATTAAAAATATAAGTAGTAGTGGGATGCAAAAAAATCTCATGGGTTGCAATTGTTTCTACAAACCTACTATATTTTTTAATTCATTTAAAACCTTATAGCGTTAACTTTAACTGTTCTGGTAATAATCTGAACGTTTTCCGATGATATTTTGTAATTCCGAATTCTTTAATCGCAGCGCGATGTTCTTTTGTGGGGTAGCCTTTGTTTTTTTTCCAATTATACATCGGGAATTCTTCATGTATTTTCTCCATGTATAAATCACGATAGGTCTTCGCTAGAACCGATGCCGCTGCAATGCTTAAATATTTGCCATCACCTTTTATTATGGTTTCATGCGGTATGTTTGGGTAGTCTTTAAACTTATTACCATCTACAATAATATATTCTGGAATCGTAGATAGTTGCGCAATAGATTTATGCATGGCAAGAATTGAAGCATTCAGTATATTTATGGTGTCAATTTCCTCTTGATAAACGTGCGAAACACCAAAACATAAGGCCTGTTCTTCAATAATAGGCTTTAAGAGCATGCGCTTCTTTTCGCTAATTTGCTTCGAATCGTTTAAAATCGTGTTTTTAAATTTTTCAGGAAGTATGACTGCAGCTGCTGTTACGGGACCCGCCAAACAACCACGACCAGCTTCATCGGTGCCACATTCTAAAATTAAACCGGAATGATTTTTTAATAACATGCCGCTAAAATATTGATTAATCTAAAATATTTCTGCTTTATGAGTATGCAACTTTATAATTGCAGTTTAATCACATATACTTGAGGAGTGTTTGTTATGATATGTAATGACATCATCTAATAGGTTTGCAAGGTATCATAGACTGAAATTGGCCTGCTATTCATTATTTGAAATAATTTCACGCACTTTACGTTCAAATAATTACTTTTGCTTCTAGAAAAAATTGTTCGAGCGATACAGCATAAACGTTGTTATTTACCTATAAGTTTAATATGATAGTAACATTGAAAGGGAATACTAATAAAAGGAAGCCACAACTTAATACTATATTTTTAGTTTCCGTATTTCTTTTATTTGCGAATATTATTGGCGCTCAAGAAAACCCTGACGAACGTTTGGCTACGCCAAGTCAAGATTCTATTAGAGAGCCTGAACACCCTGGAGCTGCGGATGGTAATAAAAAAGTGAGGTTAAAGGGGGATATTGATGAGTATCAAATTATATCATACCGTAATGATACGACTTTTGTAGATACGACATTAAGCATTCAAAAAGATTATAAATTCAATTACTTAAGAAAGGATAATTTTGGGTTAATTCCGTTTTCAAACTTAGGACAAACTTACAACAGCCTAACCTATAACTTTGAAAACACACGGTTAATGCCTCTATTTGGTGCGCGTGCTAGACATTTTAACTACATGGAGGTTGAAGATATTAACTATTACCGTGTGCCTACGCCGCTAACAGAGTTGTTTTACAGGACAGCATTCGAACAAGGACAGTTGGTTGATGCTTTTTTTACGGCAAATATGTCTCCTAGATTAAACTTTTCTATCGCTTATAAGGGCTTACGTTCCTTAGGGAAATATCAACACCTTTTAACGAGTACAGGAAATTTTAGATTCACACTGAGTTATGCGACTAAAAATGACCGTTATCATGCACGCGGACATTGGGTAACTCAAGATTTGATGAATCAAGAGAATGGAGGTTTAGATGAAGATAGTGTGCTTAATTTTGAATCTGGAAATCCAGAATTTTTAGACCGCTCCATTTTAGAAGTTGGTTTTGAAGATGCTCAAAACATTGTTGTAGGTAAGCGTTATCATTTAGATCACCATTATAAAATAATCAAGCAGAACGATTCTCTTGCAAAGAACAAATTAACCATAAATCATATCATAACTGCCGAAAGTAAATATTACCAATATGAACAGACAACAGCAAACACGACTTTCTTTGGGAGTTCATTTAATGCCAGTAACCTTTCAGATAAAGTAACACTAAAAACGCTGTATAATGAGTTACAGCTAAATTATAGTAACAATATAATAGGGGATTTACAATTAAATGTTAATGACTCTTATTATAATTATGGTTATGATCAATTAGTGTTGGTCAATGGAGAAACGATAGCCAATAGACTTAAAGGTGATGTAGTTGCGGTAGGAGGCAAGTATCATAAGCAATATAAAGGATTTGACTTGGTTGGTGATATAGGCGCAAATATTGCGGGCGATTTTGATGGAAATTATATAAAGGCAGAGGCGTCCTTTAAACTGAACAATGATATTGAGGCTATTGCTTCGATAAACCACAGTTCCAAAGCGCCTAATTTTAATACCTTATTATATCAGAGTAATTATTTAGATTATAACTGGCAGAACGATTTTAGTAATCAAGAAACCCAGCAATTGGCGTTTAAACTAAAATCGGATAAGTGGGCAAATATTTCGGTCGATTTTTCTACTATTGATAATTATGTTTATTTCAAAGAAGATCAAGTTTCGGGTCAGGTATCACCATTTCAAAATAACGAGACCATAACCTATTTGCGCGTTCGATTAGATAAAGAGTTTCGTTTAGGGAAATTCGCATTGAACAACACGATAGAATACCAGAATGTTGACGACGCCAATCAAGTTTTAAATGTTCCAGAGTTTAATACACGAAACACCTTGTATTTTTCTAGTCATATGTTTAACAAAGCCTTGTTTTTACAAACAGGGGTGACATTTAATTATTTCACGAAGTATTATATGAACGCTTACAATCCTGTGCTAGCAGAATTTTATGTTCAGAATGATAGAGAATATGGTAACTTCCCAAGACTAGATTATTTTGTAAATGCTAAAATTCGTCAAACGCGTTTATATCTAAAGGCCGAACATTTCAATTCCTCGTTTACAGGGTATAATTACTATTCGGCGCCAAATAATCCATATCGTGATTTTATAGTGCGTTTTGGTGTAGTTTGGAACTTTTTCCTATAGCTATTGTTTCTTATTTTATATGCCTTTCGGCGGAAGTGTTTATGACTTCATATATAATGGTATGTAATTAACGAGAGCAGCATCAAAACGGTCTTCGCGCGTCGAGAAGCATTTCATAATAAAAGTAATTAGCCTTTCGGCGGAATAATTAGCGTTACATATAATGTATACATATATAAAGGAGATATAGGTTCAATCACTTTTAAAGTTTTTAGAAGATTTCGTGGAAAAAGCATACCTTCAACACAAAAAGAAGCACCCAATTAATCTGAATCAGACATGTTTTGGTTATTGTTACCCCAGTGTAAAGTCTTTTTTGAGTCATGTAAAAGATAATTTTAGGCCTTTTTGATCATATTTCCACAAAACCCAACCAAAACAGAAACATCCAAACCAACATTTTCCAGCATAAACCATCACTATTATAAAGGATAAATACAGTAGGGTTTATAGTAACCCTAAAATCTAATAAAAAGACAAAACTTTTTCAAGGCATAAATAACACATTTACTGCAAGTTAAAACGAATCAAAAAAAATAATCAAAAAAAGGCAATAAAAAGTTTGTTGTATAGGAAGAAACAGTTGTATATTTGCACCCCGCTAACAAAGGCATAGCAGTTGTAGCGGTAGTTCATTAACAGTTTTATGGTATTAAATTAGGGTTAAAAAACTTTAAAAAAATAATCAAAAAAAACATTGTGATATTAAATAAAGGTTGTATGTTTGCAGCCGCTAAAAACGGCACAGCTGTTGAGGCAAAATTAAGTTCATGATTAGGTTTTGAGATTAGAAATAAAGTTCAAAAAAACTTTTAAAAAATATCAAAAAAACATTGTGAGTTAAGAAAAAGGGTTTTACATTTGCACCCGCTTAGCAAGGAAACGAGCTAA
>NZ_JAUOSF010000008.1 GCF_030548465.1 Tamlana sp. 2_MG-2023 | reverse complement strand
GGAGAGGGTCCTGGGTTCGAGCCCCAGCCCGGTCACATTATACTAAAAAGCCTGTAACACAAGTTGCAGGCTTTTTTTTTGGAATCAATTTGGAATAACATATATAGTTTTAAGAAAATCTGTGTCTTAATTTAGTTGTTCGTTGGTAGTTTTTGATTATTGGAGTCTTCTTAATTTTTGCGCTTATTTTTTTTCCCTGTGTATCTCCGCGAAGTTCTCGGTGGAACTCTGTGTAATAACGTTTTCATTAAAAAATCTGTGTTAATCTGTGTCTTAATTTAGTTGTTTGTTGGTAGTTTTTGGTTATTGGAACCTTCTTAATTTTTGTACTTATTTTTTCTCATCCGAACTCTGCCTTATCTTCTAGTAACGCAATTTTGTATTTACTTCATACAATTATACTACAAAGTTGAAAGTTATAGAGTTAAGTCGTTTTTGAAGGATCTTCTTATTAAATGTTGCTAAAAACCTTAATAAATAAGATGTTTTAAGCCATGAATTGAACTAATAAAATTTAAATCATACAAGTTGCACGTAAGTTTTTTTCTATCTATTTTTGTTTAGATTTTAATCCCTCAACAATAAAAAGCATTTTAAAACCTAAACAAAATGATGCTTTTTTACTTGTTGATTTTAATTTAAACTTAAAAACAACTTAATTATGAAAACAAGAATTATTGCAACAGCAGTAGCATTATTAGCCTTTACATTCGGACAGGCACAACAAGAAGACATGGCTAAATCGGAAATTAACTCAGCAAAAGGTATTACTTTCAGTGAGGGAGATATTTTTGTTGAAGGTTATATTAAATTTGGAACGACAGGGTCTGATAATAATATTTATTCCATTACACCGAAGGTTGGTTATTTTTTATCAAATAAATTTGCAGTAGGTGCTGACCTTGATTTTGGGGGAAGTAAAGCAGGTGATGATAAAGTAAATAGTTTCGGTTTCGGTGGATTTGGTAGATATTATTTCTTAGAATTGGATAAGAAACGTTTTAAAGCCTATGGTGAAGCAGGCTTAGGATATAATCATACGAGAGAAAAGGGGCCTACTTATGGAGATGAAACTACGAATGGAATTAAGGCTAATGTTACTATTGGACTTAACTACTTTTTAACTAAGAATTTTGCCGTATCATTTGTTTTAGCTGATATCTTATCTTATAATAATTCAAGTATTGAAGATGGGGCTACCACAGATAGTTTTGAAATGAACATCAATTTGTTTAATAATATCTTTACAGAACCACAGCTTGGTTTGTTATACAAATTCTAATTGATTAGATATATTAAATTAAAAACGTCTAAGTTGGTTTTACTTAGACGTTTTTTTTGTTTTATATTTTTAAAACCGCTCTATAGTCGGCTTAGAAGCTCTGTTTTTTTACTTGTAAATTCATCTTCAGAAAGAATACCTTTATCTTTTAAGCTCGCTAATTTCTCAATTTTAGCAAAAATATCCTCCTCAAAATCAGTTTGAGTAGTATTTTGTATTTCTCGTTTTATCTCGTTATTAGTAGGATCTTCTATATTAGGTTCCTGGATAGATTGAATAGTTTCAACCTGATTATTTAAATTATTTTGATTATTCGGGTTGCCAGAAACTATTGGAAGCGTACTTAAATTAACGTTACCATATTGGCTGCTAAAGCTTACCGAGTAATTGCCTCCTTGTTGTTGGCCTACACCACCAATTTGGTGATCTAAAGTATCAAAAACGGTCACTTTGCCATTTTCTTGGATGGCCAAACGATTAATACCGTTAAATATCGCATAACTTGTACCGTTTTGACTCCCTGTTGAGTTTGGAAAACCTAAATCGCCCCACCAATTTGTTCCGGAAGACTGAGACCCGTCGGCGTTCTTTATTTTAGGTAAAGGCTTATATTGTATGGCTCCTTGCCCTATTAAATTAGACAAGTCGTTACAAAGCCCGTCTACAAGTGATCTTAGTTGGTTGTTAAACATGTCACCAACCATTGTCATACCTCCTTGCATCCATTGGCCGCCGCCGCCAAGTTCCGGAAGGTAAAATTGGGCCATCGTGCCATTTGTAGCCATAAGGGTGTGCGTCAACTCTGTAGTTGTTTCAACACTTACATGGTAACGATTTGCTACATTCGATATGTTTTGAAAACTAATTTCTGTGAATATTTGGCTCATATTATCTTTCTTTTATAATAGAGTGTTTATTGCATCTCTATACCAACAAAGGTAGGATTAACTCTATTCATAAAAATAAATTTAAGTGAGAAGTTTTATAAATACTTGATTATTAACAATTACCTAACATGTTGATTGATAAATGGTTTTATGCTATGAAAAGTCGTTGTATATTATGTTTTTGTGGATTGATAAGTGTATTTTGAAGTTGTTATATAAGAGGTAATAGCCTTGATAGTTACTCGTTTATTCCTGAAATGTTATAGACACCTTTACTTTAACATCTTTTGACATAAGAAAACTGCTGCCTCCAACATTATAATCCTGTCGGTTTAAGTCAAAATCAATCTGTACTTTTTTTGAGGAAGCTATCGATTTTATTTGAATTATTCCAGTAATATCTTTTTGAACACCTTTTATGGTTACATGTAATGAAATATCTTCTTTGTAGTTTCCATTTAATTCGAATTCGCTTGTTTCAACAGTTATTTGAGGAAATTTAGTTTCGTTAAAATATTTGTCTTCTAGTAAATCTGTGTCCCTTTGTTTGTTTCCCGTATTTATGCTTTTAACATAGGCCTTACCAGATAATGAAATATGGGATGCATCGCTACTTTTTACAATTTTAATGGCTGTATTATCAAAACTTCCATCAACGGTAAAACCAAGGTTTCTTATTTCAAAATCTACCATCACCTGTTTTATGGCCTCTTGTGCACTTGAAATTGTTGTGAAAACAATAAAAAACAGCAATGTTATTAACTTCGTCATAATAGTATGTTTATAAATTTAGTTTCGTAGTAACCTTACTTTTTTTAGGTACTCCGTATGAAGATAAGTAAATTTATTTATAATATACATGTATGTTTTAGTTGAATTTGGATTATGAATATTGCCGTTATAAGTTGAAGGTATGAGGATAAATATACTTTCTAGTCTAGTTTCTAAAACAGTTAAAGACAAGTCTTTTTATAGATTATAGATTATTTTAAAATTATATACGGATGTTTAGTTATTGTCTAGTTTCAATACCGTTAGTTTAAAAAAGGTATTGTTAATTTTGATGTTAATTCAATTTTAAAATTTTATTTAAAAAATGCGAGACATACACAAATTACGCGAATTTGCACGTTTAAGTTTATTAATCATTTTTTGTTTTACTGTATATAGTTGTAGTGATTCAGATTCTGAATCAGAAACAGATTCAAAGAATAGTACCCCTTTAGCTTCAGATAATGTTTTGGAGGTAATGCAAGAAAGTAAGGCTGGAGTTGAAAACCAAGTGGTTGTATCAGAAAATGATAATATAGGGGCCGATGGTGGAGATGAGGATAATTATAGCTTAATTGAAAAGGTTACAAATGGTTCTGTTACCGAAGTTAAAGATGGCGTTTTTGAATATATCCCAAACCCTGGTTTTTTTGGTTCAGATAAATTCACTTATAGGCTTATAGATGCAGATGGTGATTCGGATGATGCCTTGGTAACAATTACAGTTGTAGAAACTGAAGCTGAAGGTCCAACAGCAGAAGATTTTGAGAATATAGACCCTAATTACCCTTCGTTCGTTTCTATTGAAGATACGACTCCTGATGGTCAAACTTGGGAAAAACTTGAGTCTATGTCGGATGAATTCGATGCTTGGGATTCTAATAAATGGTTTAAATCAACTTGGAATTATGGAGTGCCAGTATTCATGTCTACCTCTAGTGCAAATTCAGGTGTTGCCGACGGTAATTTGTGGATAAAAGCAACCTTAAACGAAGGGAATTCAGATGGAAGATGGTTTCAAACAGCTAGAATTCATTCTAAAGCAGAAACGAGCTACCCGATGTACACAGAAGCAAGAATAAAGGCGTCATTTATATCAGCTTATAACACCTTTTGGTTAAATAATGGAGATAGTGATGATAGAGACGAAATTGATATTATAGAAAATAATGCTAAGCCGTCTTGCGGTTGTCAACCAGATTTTCCTACCCGAATGAATTCGCAATACTTCCATGCCGATTCAAACTTGAATCCGGTGGTGATTAGAGATGAAGATAATTATAATCAAAGCAACTTGTTGGATGTTAACCCAAGTAAAGAGGTAAAGTGGAATGAAGATTATCATACTTTTGGGGTGTGGTGGATAGATTCTAAACACATTCAGTTTTATCTAGATGGTGAGCCAGCAGGGCAGGTTGTAGTTGGAGAAGATCGCTCTGGTAGTGAGTATCCAGATCGCGAATTTACAAGAGACTTGGAAATTATATTCGACCTATGGACATCTGATGCCGATTGGCTAGGTGGTCTTCCTCCTAAAACAGACTTGGAGGATGATTCAATAAATACAATGAAGATTGATTGGGTTAGAACATGGAAATTAGTGAAAGAGTAGTGTTGTATTATGAATAAATTACTGTGATCCAAGTTTTAATTCAATAATTCAATAGTAATAAAATAAAAAGCGCCTTAACTGTTAAGTTAGGCGCTTTTTTTATTATTTAGTTTAAATGGTTTGGCTTAAAATTCATTTATAAAATCAGTTAAATTATCATTACGCTCTAAGCCTAGTTTTTTACGCAAGCGATAACGCGAAGTATGAACACTTTCTACACTGATCCCTAAGATAGAAGCCATTTCCTTGCTTGAAAAATTAAGCTTGATTAAAGCGCATAATTTTTGATCAGTTTGGCTAAGTTTTGGGTATTTTTCAGTGATATTGGCATAGAAGCTTTGATTTATATTTGTAAATCGCGCTTCAAACTCTTTCCAGTTGCTACTTGTGTTTCCTTGTATGCTCTTAACCATACGTTTGATAACATTAGTGTCGATTTGATTATTTTGTTTTGATAATTTTGAGTTTATAGCTTCTAAAAATTCGTCCTTTTCAATAAGCTGTAAAGCAGAAGATGCAAGTTGTTTGTTTTTTAATTCTATAATGTCACTTTGCGTTTTACGCTCTATTTCTTGCTGATTCCTTAGATTGAGTTTTTCAGATTTATGTTTTATCCTTAAGTTTCTAATGAAAAGTATAGCAAAAAGCGATATAAACAGTAGCACAACAATTAAGAGTATGGTTTTAAGTAACCAAATATTATCTTCATGTTCTAATTCAGCCAAACGCTTTTCTTTTAGAAGCGCATCTTGTTTTTGCTTTTCAACTCTAAAATCATCTTTAATTTCTAACAAATGTTGATTGTTTTCACTGCGGCCTCCAAAAATATTGTTGTTTAATTCGTTAGCTTTTAAAAGTGCTACATAGGCTTCTTCGTACTTATGGTTAGATTGATATAGTTCTGATAAAGCTTGGTAGTTTCTAGGGGCATAGTTACTGTGTGTATGATATTTGTCTCCATAGCTTAAGGATTTTTTTAAATATGTTTCACTTAGTTCAAAGTTGTTCGTGTCACTATACACTTCACCTAACAAATAATAAATAATTGTAAGATATGAAGGGTCTGTATCTTCAAAATAGGTTTCAGCTTGTTTTAATTTTTTAATTCCTTCAATGGGGTTACCTTCTTTACTTTCGATATAGCCAAGTTCAGAGTGTGCAAAATAAGGATGTTTGTCAGTTAATTTTTCATGATATAAATTACTGCTGTCAAGATATTTACGTGCTAATTTGAAGTTTTCTTTATTACGATAGAAAACGGCGATAGAAAAGTAATCACTCCTTAAATTTGTGTTATAATCAACAGGGTCTATTTTTAATTTTTTATCAATAGCAATCGATTTATTGAAGTATTTTAAAGCTTCATTTTCTCTTTTATAATAACTATATAGCCATCCTAATTGATTATATATACTAGCTATAGATACCGAATCCTTAGATTTGTCCGCTAATAGAAGAGCGTTCCAATAACCATCATACGACTTGCCATAATTGACATTATGTGCGTATAAAAATGATAACTCCGTAAGGCTATTAATGGCTGATAAAGTGTCTTTTTTTTTGAGTTGAAAATTTACGCTTTTTTCAAAGTAGGTCGCTGCCATATCAGGTTTTTCATATTTTAATATTTCAGCTTTTTGATAAAAGGAGTCTTTAGGAACTTGCGTTTGACTAAATATTTGCTGAACTTGAAAATATGATAACGCAATACACAGGAAAAGGTTTAATAATTTCATAAGGTTTAGTTGTTAGTTAATTTGTCTCGTAAATTTGTGGTGGGGACTAATTTTTCAAATTTAAATAAAAAAACTGCTATAATCTGTGAGTTTATCTAGGTTGTCTTGTTGTGTTGTCTATTTAAATCTATTTTATTTCTGCCTATTTGGTTTGTAAATATTACATAAAGTACTGATTGAAAGTGTTTTATGTTTTGTTTATTGCTTGATGATGTTGTGTTGTTGAGTGAGTTATTTTTTTATAATGTTCAGTTATTGTCTAGTGTATTAGGGTTTATTTTTTGGTTTTCAGATAGGTAATTCTTATAATTCAATAATTTTTAAAGCGTTATTCTTATTTTTTTTCAGTAAAAATTATTAATTATATAATTGATTTCAGCTCTACTGAAATTCTTGGTGCTTTTTGTGAATTTAAAATTCTAACAGTTTGTTCTATTAGTTTCGAATTTGTTGTAGTTTTTATAATGCCTGGAGTTCTATTGTCTAGAGGTTGTTAGACTTGACATATTGTTTTCTTTTTGTAGTTAGTTTCTAATCTATGTGAATGTAGCTCCTTCTTTTACATCATCATTATTTAATTGATACTGTATTATCTTAGATTTAACGTGATTGCATAAAGCGTGTTCGGCTACGAAAATGTATTAGTAATGGAAATTGTTTTGTTGCCAAACCTTCTGTGATCTTTGTCTACACGCTTTAGTTTGTTTTCTACGATATAAAAATTGGGTGAATTAGTCTAAGATAACCTCTCTGTTTTTTTGTTTCAAAATACGATCTAAGAATTTTCTCCAGGTAGGAGAAAGGACTAATTAAAAGTTTTTAACTAATCTTAAATTAGGAAACAAAACATCTGAAGTTTTGGTATGTTGAGTGTTTTTGCAGGTAAAATTGAGTTGAAATTTGATTTGTACAGTTATAGTCTAGTGTTTTTTGGTTGATTTTAAACTATAATCATTCAAATTTGTAATCTAATAAATTATTAAAAATGAAGAATATATTCTGTGTTGTTTTTATTTTATCTGCTCAAATTTTATGTTATTCTCAAAACATTGAGAAAATAGAAAGAGAATTAGATTTTAATTTGGATTGGAATTTTTATTTAAGTGATAAAGATGTAGATGAAAAAGATATAAAGACATCAAGTTATAAAAAAGTTAATCTGCCGCACGACTGGGTTGTTGAACATGGTTTTGATGAGTCTTTAGGAGACGATGCTAAAGCAACTGGTTTTTTACCAAGTGCAGGTTACGGCTATTATAAGAAAACGTTTGAACTTATTCCTCTTACAAGCAACAAAACTTATATTCTTTTTGATGGAGTTTATAATAATTCTGAAACTTATATAAATGGTCATAAATTAGGGTTTCATCCTTATGGGTATTCTCCGTTTTATTATGATATCACACCATATTTAAATACAGAAAGTGGTACGAATGAGATTTTCGTTAAGGTTGATCACAGTAGGTTTGCAGATAGTCGTTGGTATACTGGTGCGGGGATTTATAGAAATGTTTCTTTAATTACCACAAATAAACTACACATACCTATATGGGGAACTTTTGTGACAACACCAGAGATTACAGATGCTCAGGCAACTGTTAATTGTGTTGTTAAAATTGAAAATGATTTTGTAGATGTCAAAACTGCTGATTTAAAGACACAAATATTCAATGAATCTGGAAAGTTGGTAGCTGAAAGTTTATCTAGTTTGAAAGTGAATGGAGGATTATCTAAAGAAATTTCAGAAAACTTAAAAGTTAGCAACCCGAAACTATGGAGCGTTGATACGCCTTATTTATATACCGTTGTCCATTCAGTTATTCAGGAAAATAAAATTATAGATCAGACCAGTAGTAAACTTGGAATTAGATCTTTCAAATTCGATGCGAAAACAGGTTTTTATTTAAATGGTAAAAACATGAAAATAAAAGGGGTTTGTTTGCATCATGATGGTGGCTTAGTCGGATCGGCTGTACCTAAAGGCGTTTGGGAAAGACGACTTAAAATCTTAAAAGAGGGAGGGGTGAATGCTGTTAGAATTTCTCACAACCCTGGCTCTGTGGAATTCCTGGACTTATGTGATGAAATGGGATTCCTTGTTCAAGATGAGTTTTTTGATGAATGGGATAACCCAAAGGATAAGCGTTTAAATACAAATGAAAAGAGTGTTGATTACGTTACAAGAGGCTATCAAGAACACTTCCAGGAATGGGCTCAAAAAGATTTAACAAATGTGATGTTAAGTCATCGTAACCATGCTTCAATTTTTCAATGGAGTATTGGTAATGAAATTGAGTGGACATATCCAAGAAATGCCGATGCGACTGGTTTTTTTGGAAACATGAATTGGGATGGAAATTACTTTTGGTCAGCACCACCATATTCAATTGACAAAATTAAGGAACAATTAAAAACACTACCAAAGGGCAAGTATGATATAGGCGAAACTGCAGCAAAATTATCAAAATGGACTAAAGCTTTAGATACGACACGTCCGGTGACGGCAAACATGATTTTACCTTCTGTAAGTCATTTATCTGGTTATGCAGATGCTTTAGATGTTGTAGGCTATAGTTATCGTCGTGTACTATATGATTACGGCCATGAAAATTATCCTGATAAACCAATTATGGGAACTGAAAACCTAGCTCAATATCATGAGTGGAAATCTATTATGGAGCGTCCATTCATTTCAGGAACTTTCCTTTGGACCGGTGTTGATTATATGGGTGAAATTAGAGCGCCTTGGCCTATGCGTGTACAACCTTCTGGTTTGTTAACCACTGCAGGCTTTAAAAAAGGATCATATTATATGATGCAGTCTCTTTGGACTGAAAAACCAATGCTTCATATTGCTACTCAAAACATTGAGAAATCACTTAATAAAATTAATGATAATGGTGAAATTGTAGCCAAAAATCCTAAAAAGTGGGAACAAGCTCTTTGGGAATGGCAGGATGTTAATGAGCATTGGAATTATAAAGAAAATGAAATGATTGCTGTTGAAATTTATTCCAATTGTGATGAGATTGAATTGTTTTTAAATAATAAACCTTTAGGAAAAAAATACATAAAAGATTTTCAAGATCATATATATAAATGGGGTGTGCCTTTTGCTTCTGGAACCTTAGTGGCGAAGGGGGTAAAGGGAGGAGTTCAAACAGAATCTAAACTTATCACAGCTACACAATCTTCTGAAATTCAATTAATAGCTGATAACCTTACTCTTGATGCAGATCATTACGACGTTTCAAACATTGTTGTGCAATTAAAAGACAAAAAAGGAAATCCGGTGGTAACTGATGACCGTGAGATTACGTTTGAAGTAACTGGTCCAGCAAAATTATTAGGTGTGGATAATGGATGGAAAAAAAGTGTTCAACCTTTTCAGTCCAATGTAAATACCACACATAACGGTAAAACATTAGTGATTCTTCAAGCAACAGGAGATCGTGGAACGATAAAACTTAAAGCAAAAGGAAAAGGCTTGAAAACGGAATTGATTTCAATAAAAAGCAATTAAAAAAATAAAAGGTATGAAAGCAACACATTATGAAGGGAATAAAACCTTCACTGTAATTGAAAAACAAATTGTAGAGCCAGCTGCTGGCGAAGTGAGAATTAAAGTGGCTTATGTAGGTGTTTGTGGTACAGATGTTCATATATATCATGGAATGATGGATAAAAGAGTAAACATTCCTGTAACAATCGGACACGAAATGTCTGGTGTTATTGATGCTGTTGGAGCAGATGTAACGGATTATGCTGTAGGTGATAAAGTAGTCGTGCGTCCATTGGATGATAGAAAAGTAAAAGCTTCAGATAAAGGATTTAATCATATTTGTGAAGAATTAAAATTTATTGGTATTGATAGTGAAGGTGCGATGCAACAATATTGGAATGTACCAACATTTACTCTTCATAAATTAAAAGAAACAACCGACTTAAAGTTGGCTGCATTAATTGAGCCGCTATCAGTTGCAACTCATGATGTGCGTAGAAGTGAATTGAAAAAAGGTGAAACCGCTGTCGTATTGGGAGGAGGACCAATTGGCTTATTAGTAGCAATGGTTGCCAAAGAAGTTGGAGCTCAGGTTATTATTTCTGAAGTTAACCCTAAACGTATTGAGAAGGCAAAAGCCTTAGGCTTTGACGCTGTTAGCCCAATTGATGTAGATTTAGTCGAGTATGTAAAAGGTAAAACGGACAATCGTAGAGCCGATGTAGTGTTTGAGGTTGCAGGAGTACAGCCAGCTTTAGATATTATGTGTGAGGTTGCTGGAATTAGAGGGCGCATTGTTATGGTGGCTATTCATGGTGTTAAAAAAGAGGTTGATTTATTTAAATTTTTCTGGAAAGAATTATCGTTAATAGGAGCCCGAGTTTACGAAAAAGAAGATTACGAAAAGTCGATTGAATTGATTACTGCAAACGAATTGCCTTTTGAAGATATGATTACAGATGTACAGCCATTAAGTAATATTCAGCAAGTTTTTGAAAATATCGATAACAACCCTGACGGATTAAAAGTATTAATGGATTGTCAATTATAAAATTCTAAAAATAAATTATTATGAGTATTTTAAATACATTCAGTTTAGAAGGAAAAACAGCTTTAGTAACAGGTTGTAAAAGAGGAATTGGTAAAGCTATGGCTATTGGTCTGGCTGAAGCAGGAGCGAACATTATTGGTGTTTCGGCTTCTTTAGAATTGAGCGGAAGCCAAGTTGAAAAAGAGGTGCAGGCTGTAGGTAAAAACTTTAGTGCATACCAATGTGATTTTTCAGATAGAAAATCATTATACGCTTTTATTGAAGCTGTTAAGAATGATCATCCACAAATTGATATTTTAGTAAACAATGCAGGAACAATTTTAAGAACTCCTGCAGCTGAACACCCAGATGAAATGTGGGATAAGGTGATTGAAGTCAATCAAAATGCACAGTTTATCTTAACGCGTGAGTTTGGAAGAGATATGGTGGCAAGGGGATCTGGAAAAGTGATTTTCACGGCCTCATTATTAACTTTTCAAGGAGGTATAACTGTACCAGGATATGCAGCAAGTAAAGGAGCTATAGGTCAATTAACAATGGCTTTTGCTAACGAATGGGCTGGTAAAGGTGTTAATGTAAATGCTATTGCTCCAGGGTATATTGCAACAGATAATACAGAAGCATTAAGAAATGATGCAGTAAGATCAGAGTCTATTTTATCACGTATTCCAGCAGGACGTTGGGGTGAGGCAAAAGATTTTGCTGGACCAACAGTATTCCTTGCTTCAGAAGCGGCTGCTTATATGCACGGTTCTATCGTTTTAGTAGACGGTGGCTGGATGGGAAGATAATTCAGAATCAATAATTATAATTTAGGTTAAAAAATGAATAACATAAAAGTATCGATACTTGTAATGTGTTTTATGCTTTTGAGTGTATACCATAAGGTTTATGCTCAAAAGCAACCTAATATTGTATTTATTTTGGCTGATGATGCTGGTTATGCCGATTTTGGGTTTCAAGGCAGTAAAGCGTTTAAAACTCCGCAATTAGATAAATTAGCTTCACAGAGTATTCGCTTTACTCAAGCATATGTGTCGGCAGCAGTATGCGGGCCTTCTCGTGCAGGTATTTTAACAGGAAAATATCAACAACGTTTTGGTTATGAGGAAAATAATGTCCCTGGTTATATGAGTGCTTCTGGTACCACTGGAGACGATATGGGGCTACCTCTTGATCAGAAACTAATGTCCGAATATTTAAAAGAACAAGGTTATAAAACTGCTGTATTCGGGAAATGGCACATGGGAAATGCAGATAAATTTCACCCAACCAAACGTGGTTTTGATACTTTTTATGGTTTTAGAGGTGGTGCTAGAAGTTATTATGAATTTGATGAAAATAACACCAATAACCGAAAAGAAGATCGCATGGAGCACGGTTTTGGCAAATACGTAGAATCAAAATTATATTTAACAGATGCTTTGGCAGATGCCACTATCGATTTTATTGAAGAAAATAAAAGTCAACCCTTTTTTGTGTACCTATCCTTTAACGCAGTACATACGCCTATGGAGGCACGTCGAGACGATTTAAAACAATTTCCAAATCTAGAAGGGAAAAGAAAAACCTTGGCGGCTATGGCGCTAGGTCTAGACCGTGCCTGTGGAAAAGTCTTAGATAAATTGGATGAACTGGGTTTAAGAGAAAACACGCTTATTGTTTTTACCAACGATAATGGCGGTCCAACGGACACCAATGCATCGTCAAATAAACCTTTAGGAGGCACAAAAGCAAATCATCTTGAAGGCGGTATTCGTGTTCCATTTTTAATGTCCTTACCGGAACAAGTAAAGAAAAACACGCTGTATACTAATCCAATTAGTACATTAGATTTATTACCAACGTTCTACCAAATAGCTGGTGGTGACGAAAAAAATATGACCGATTTAGATGGAGTAAACTTGCTGCCATTTATTAGCGGAGAAAATAAAGCAAGACCACACGAAACTTTGTTTTGGAAAAAAGAAGTACGTGGTGCAATACGTTATAAAGATTGGAAATTAATTCGGTATCCTGATAGACCGGCAGAGTTATACAATTTAGCTGAAGATGAAGCTGAAGTGAACAACATAGCAAGTGCCAATCCTACATTAGTAAACGAATTATACAAACGCTTTTTTGAATGGGAAGTCTCTTTAGAACGCCCACGCTGGATGCTTAAACACCTTTATGAAGGAAAAGCTATAGAGCGATTAGATAGATATAGAAATACAACGAATTAAAATTAATTATTATGGCAGAAATAAAAGATTATCAGTTATTTATAAATGGTGAATGGAGAACATCAACTTCGGGAGAAACCATTGATATCGTAAGTCCGTCTACAGAAGAAGTTGTAGCACGTGTACAAAACGGAACAGCTGAAGAAGCTAACGAAGCTTTAGAAGCTGCCGATAAAGCTCAAAAAGAATGGAAGAAATTACCAGCGCGTCAACGTGCTGAGTTATTATATAAATTGGCAGCTGAGATCAAAGCAAATTCAGATTATTTAGCTCAATTATTAGTTAAAGAACAAGGGAAGTTATTAAAAGTAGCAAAAATGGAAGTAGCTGTTACAGCTTCTTTTATAGAATATGCTTGTGAAGGTGCTCGTAGAATTGAAGGAGATATCATTCCTTCTGATAATGCTAATGAACAGATTTGGATTCAAAAAGTACCTAGAGGTGTTGTTGTGGCAATTACCGCTTGGAATTTCCCGTTTGCTTTAGCAGGTCGTAAATTAGGCCCAGCTTTAATTGCAGGAAATACGATTGTAATTAAACCAACTTCTGAAACACCATTGGCTACTTTAGAGTTAGGAAACATGGCTAATAAAGTAGGGATTCCTGCAGGTGTTATTAATATCCTAACAGGGCCTGGTCGTGTAATGGGGAATGCTCTTGTTGAAAACCCAATTACAAAGATGGTTACCATGACAGGTTCTACACCTGTTGGTCAGCAAATAGCACGATTAGCAGCAAATAACTTAACGCATGTACAATTAGAATTAGGAGGAAAAGCACCATTTATTGTTTTTGAAGACGCTGATATTGATGCCGCTGTTGATGCTGCGTTAAACTCACGTTTTGATAATTGCGGACAAGTATGTACGTGCAACGAGCGTATGTATGTGCATGAAGGAATTTACGATGTGTTTATGGATAAATTCATAGCTAAAGTTAAAGCCTTAAAAGTAGGAGATCCTATGCTTGATGAGACAGATATGGGACCGAAAGTAAACGGTTCAGAGTTAAAACATATGGAGCATTTAGTTGCGGTTTCTATTAAGGAAGGAGCTACAGTAGCCACTGGAGGGAAACGTCCTGAAGGTGCTCAATTTGAAAAAGGGTTCTGGTTTGAGCCAACAGTTTTAACTAACGTAACGCAAGATATGACCATTGTTCATGAAGAATCTTTCGGGCCAATTTTACCTGTATTGAAATTTACGTCTTTCGAAGAAGTTATTGGTTTTGCAAACGACTGTGAGTATGGTTTAGCTGCTATGGTTTTTACCAATGATATGAATACCATTATGAAATGTAATGATGAACTGGAATACGGAGAAATTTATGTGAATAGAGGTCATGGAGAGCAACACCAAGGTTTCCATAATGGTTACAAACTATCTGGTTCTGGAGGTGAAGATGGAAAGTATGGATTTGAGCAATACTTAGAAAAGAAAACTTTCTATATTAAACATAAAGCTTAATTATCTAATGATTAAACTCAAAGTTAAAATAGTATATCCTTACGTTTTAGTATTATTTAGTGTGCTATTGTTTCATTGTAAAAATGAAAAGAATACCGCTGAAAATTCTATTGAAATGGAAAAGGAGCAGGAAAAACCAAATGTAGTTGTTATTTATTTGGACGATTTAGGTTATGGTGATTTAAGTTCTTATGGTGCAACTGCATTTCAAACACCAAATATTGATGCGTTAGCTCATGAAGGAGTACGCTTTACAAATGGCTATGCGACTTCAGCAACCTGTACACCTAGTAGATATGCTATTTTAACAGGAGTTTATCCATGGAGAAACAAAGATGCAAGAATTTTACCTGGTACGGCACCATTATTAATTTCTACAACGCAACAAACATTGCCAAAAGTATTTAAATCTAAAGGGTATGCTACTGGTGTTGTAGGGAAATGGCATTTAGGATTAGGTGAAGGTCATGTAGATTGGAATAAGCACATTACACCTAGTCCAAACGAAGTAGGTTTTGATTATTCATACATTATGGCAGCAACTCAAGATCGTGTGCCTACGGTATATATTCAAAATGGAAATGTGGTTGGTTTAGATCCTAATGATCCTATTGAAGTTAATTATCAAAAGAATTTTGAAGGCGAGCCAACGGCTATTTCTAACCCGGACCTTTTAACTATGACTTGGCATCATGGTCACAATAATAGTATTGTAAATGGTATTCCTAGAATAGGGTATATGAAAGGTGGTGAAGCAGCAAAATGGAATGATGAAGATATGGCCGATCATTTTTTAGTGGAAGCTCAAAATTATGTAAAGCAACATAAAAACGAACCGTTCTTTTTGTATTACGCTTTGCAACAACCGCATGTACCAAGAACACCACACCCACGTTTTGCTGGAAAATCAGGACTTGGACCTCGTGGAGATGTTATTTTAGAGGCCGATTGGGTCATTGGTGAGTTTATGAAAACCCTTAAAGAGGAGGGTGTGTTAGAAAATACTTTAGTGGTTTTTTCTAGTGATAATGGGCCCGTATTAAATGATGGATACAATGATGACGCTGCAGAGAAAACTGGAAGTCACGATCCAAAAGGTGGTTTGCGTGGCGGAAAGTATAGTTTGTTTGAAGCTGGAACTCGCGTACCATTTATTACCTATTGGAAAGGTAGAATTCAACCAATGGAGTCGGATGCATTAGTTTGTCAAGTAGACTTATTAGCATCATTTGCAGATTTAATAGGAGCTGAAGACGAGGCAAGCGATAGTCAAGATTTACTAGCAACATTTTTAGGAGAAAGTAAAGAAGGTAGGGAAACTTTAATTGTTGAAGCCAATACAAAAACCGCTTTAAGAGCAGGTGATTGGTTAATGATACCGCCATATGAGGGGCCTGCGTTTAATAAAGATGTTCAGATAGAATTAGGGCTTTCGAAAGATTTTCAATTGTATAATCTAAATGAAGATCCTAGTCAACAAAAGAATAGAGCATCATCAAATCCTAAGAAATTACAAGAAATGATCACCCTATTTCAAAAAGAAAGAGGTGATGCGTATAGCAATATTGAAGATTTAGAATTGAAATAATAAAATTTTAATATCTAATAAAATTATAACATTAAATTATGAGTACAAAAATTTCAAATATAAAAACACGTTTATTCACGGTGCCTCTACCAGAGGTCATGTCTGATGCAAAACATGGCGATCATTATCATTTTGAGTTGGTCACGGTTACCATTACTTTAGAAGACGGAACAGAAGGAACGGGGTATACTTATACTGGCGGAAAAGGTGGTTTCGCAATAAAAGCGATGGTAGAACATGATTTTACCGAAGTTTTAATTGGGAAGGATGGAGCAGATGTTGAAGGTATTTATGATTTTTTAGAATGGCATATTCATTATGTAGGTCGTGGTGGTATTGCATCCTTTGCAATTTCTGCTGTAGATATTGCACTTTGGGATATTCGTTGTAAAAAAGCGGGTCAGCCTTTATGGAAAATGGCTGGAGGCGCAGGTAACACCTGTAAAGCCTACTGCGGAGGTATTGATCTAATGTTTCCAATAGAAAAGCTTTTAAGTAATATGAAAGGTTATTTGGAAAGCGGATTTAATGCGGTTAAAATAAAAATTGGGCGTGAAAATTTAGAAGAAGATTTAGAGCGTATTAAAGCGGTTCGTGAGTTTATTGGCCCAGATATTACTTTTATGGTCGATGCGAATTATTCGATGACTATTGAGCAAGCGATAAAGGCTATTGAAGGCTTTAAGGATCAGAATATTACTTGGTTTGAAGAGCCTATCATTCCTGATAATTATAAAGGTTATGCAGAAATTGTTGATGCTACAGATTTTCCTTTAGCTATGGGTGAAAACTTACATACTATACATGAGTTCGAATACGCGATGGAACAATCTAAATTGTCCTTTATTCAGCCGGATGCTTCAAATTGTGGAGGTGTAACGGGATGGTTAGCCGCTGCAAGATTAGCCGATAAACATGGCATCCCTGCATGTTCTCATGGTATGCAAGAATTACACGTAAGTTTGGTGTCTGCTCAACCAAATTCAGGTTGGTTAGAAGTGCATAGCTTTCCAATAGATCAATATACAACGCGTCCATTAGTAGTTGAAAATCATAGAGCTGTGGCACCAGATTATCCAGGAGTAGGTGTCATTTTTAATTGGGAAAAGTTAAGTCCGTTTGAGCAAAAATAATAAGATGTTATGAAGACGACAAAAACAAATTTTGGCCAGTTAGAAAATCAAAATATTGACTTATTTACACTTACAAATGATCACGGACTTGAAGTGAAAATCACTAATTATGGTGCAACAATAACGGCAATTAGTATTCCTGATTCCAACGGAAATCCAGAAATAGTAACTTGTGGTTTTAATACCTTAGAAGGTTATTTTTCTGATGAATATGTGAATAACTCCCCTTATTTTGGAGGGACAGTTGGACGGTATTGTTCACAAATAAAAAATGCTGAGTTTCCTTTAAATGGAGAGCTGTTTAAATTGGCTAAAAACGCTGGAGAGAATAATTTACATGGGGGTGTTAAAGGCTTCGATAAAAAAATATGGAAATCTTTTGATGTTGATATTGAAAATGCTTCAGCAATTGGAATGATACTTTTAAGCGAGGATTTAGAAGAAGGTTTCCCTGGGAATGTTGAAGTTTCTGTTGAATTCATTTTAGATAATCAAAATGAATTACACATTAATTATAGTGCTGTACCAGATCAAGACACCCCTTTGTCTTTAACAAATCATACGTATTTTAACTTGTCTGGTTTTTCAGAGTCTATTGAAGGTCACACTGCAAAAGTAAATACAAATCGACGATTAGAAACGGATGAAACTGGTGCGGCCACAGGAAAAATTTTAAATATTGAAGGTCAGGCAGATGATTTAAGAACAGAAAAACAAATTGGAGATGTTCATGAGGAAATGAAAGATGGGTTTGAGCATTTCTACATAATTGATAGCGCCAATTCAGAATTAAAACATGCCGCTACAATTAGTGATCCTAAAACGAAAAGAAGTTTAGATGTATTCACCACAGAGCCTTGTATGTTATTATATACAGGTAAATATACATCTGACGCCCTTCAACGTGAAAATGGTCAAAAATTTGGGAAGTATCGCGGATTCTGTTGTGAAACGCATCGTTATCCAAACGGACCGAATATTGAAGGATCACCAAGGTCTATTACCAAAGCTGATGATGTTTTTCAAAGCACAACGGTGTTTAAATTTAAATTTTAAAACTAAAAACAACTAAATATAACTTAAACTAATAAAATTATGATAGGAATTCTTTTAGCGGTATCAGCCGGGATTATGCTCGGTTTTTGGGCTATGCCAGAAAAGTATATTAAAAATTATGCTTTCGAGAATGCATGGGGACTGTGTTATTTATTTATGCTATGGATAATACCCTTTATCGTAGCTTTTACAATGATTGATAATTTTGGTCAGGTTTTGGCCGATATTGGAAGTCCGGTATTAATGCGTATGTTGATTCCTGGTTTTTTATGGGGAGTAGGTATGATGCTTTGGGGTAAAGCCATTGATTATATAGGGTTATCTCTCGGTTTTTCACTGTTTATAGGCACGATAATTTGTGTAGGGTCTATGTTGCCATGGTTTTTTCATGGGGTTCCAGAATGGAATGACCTAGGTACTATTTTATTAGGTATTGCTATTATATTATGCGGGATTATCTTTAACGGTAGAGCGGGGATGCTTCGTCAGGAGGAAGAAAATAAATCTGAAACTCTCGAAAAAAAATCTATGGTTTCAGGGATTTTAATTGCCGTTATTGGTGGGGTTTTAGCAACTGGCTTTAATGTGGCTTTAGAAATTAGTGTTGACGGACAAGCGGCCAAAAATATAATTGGTGAAATGGTTGTTAATAATGGTAATGCCAGCTGGTTATCTTCTGTAGCGTCAATGTTTATTGTCTATGTTTCTGGAGGATTATTTGTAATTCCTTACTTTATCATAATGCTAACCAAAAAGAAATTATGGGGAAGTTTTAAAGTACCAGGTGCAGGAAAAAATGTGTCACTAACACTATTAATGGCGGTATTAAACTTTACAGCATCAATAATTTTTGCATATTCGTCATTTGTTTTAGGAGAACTGGGCGGTTCCATAGGTTATGCTATCTTTAATACATTATCTGTAGTGGTTGCTGTTGTTGCAGGAATTGTTACTAACGAATGGGTACAGGCGCCTAAAAAGGCCAAAACATCACTTTATCTGGGCTTAGGCTCTATGATTATAGGTGTTCTAGTGACCGCTTTTCTATAAATAAAAACCAATTAAAAAAATAAAAAAATGAAATATATATCTAGTTTAATCATCTTATCTTTCGTCCTCATTATGAGCTCATGTCAAGAACAACCGTCTAAAAATAAGGAAGTAGTAGATCGTCCGGAATCTATCGAGCCTTCAGCAGAACAAATCGATTTTTTAGGAATTACTGATGTCAATCACTTGAGTGCTGCATCAAAACGTGCCTTAAAGTGGGACCAGAATTTGGGTAATGAATGGTTTATTGAATTTTCAAACTTACAACCTCTAAAAGGTGATTTAGCCTATGAAGAAGGTGTGGTTCGTAGAGATCCGAGTGCCATGATTAAGCATGACGGAAAGTATTACGTATGGTATTCAAAATCAGTAGGAAAAACCGATGGATTTGGTGGTGATATCGATAAAGACAAGGTGTTTCCTTGGGATCGTTGCGATATTTGGTATGCAACTTCCGAAGATGGATGGACATGGAAAGAGGAAGGCTTAGCAGTGCCACGTGGTGAAAAAGGAGCTTATGATGACCGTTCTGTATTTACAGTGGAAATTATGGAGCATGAAGGCATGTATTACTTATGCTATCAAACAGTTAAATCGCCTTACAATGTGCGTGTTAAAAATCAAGTAGGGCTTGCTTGGTCAAATTCACCTAATGGACCTTGGACGAAAAGCGAAGAACCAATTTTAAGTCCTGCCGATAATGGTGTTTGGAAAGGTGATACGCAAAACCGTTTCTTAGTAGAGAAAAAAGGTGATTTTGACAGTCATAAAGTGCATGATCCTTGTATTATCCCTTTTAATGGTAAATTTTACTTGTATTACAAAGGGGAGCAAATGGGGGAAGCTATTACATTTGGGGGAAGACAAATTCGTCATGGTGTTGCCATTGCCGATAATCCTAAAGGGCCTTATGTGAAATCACCTTATAATCCAATAAGTAATAGTGGTCATGAAATTTGTGTGTGGCCTTACAATGGAGGAATTGCATCATTAATTACTACAGATGGACCAGAGAAAAATACAATTCAATGGGCACCAGATGGATTAAATTTTGATATCATGTCAGTTATACCAGGGGTAAGTGCTCACGCCATTGGTTTAAATAGAACAGCCGATACAGAAAAGGAACCAACTGAAATTTTACGTTGGGGTTTATCGCACATTTATAATTCTTACGATTATCAAAGTATTATGCGTTTTGAATCACATAGAAAAACAACACATGTAGCAAAAGGAGAAAGTAGTAAATAGTACACTTCTCAATTTTATATAAAAAACCTTCTAATTAATTTTAGAAGGTTTTTTTTGTTTTTGAAAGATGAAAATACCTGAAAAGTATAAATTATCAATGGATATACTAAGTGGATTATTCCTAAATAATGTGAGTTTGATATAAACTTACAATTGTGACAAGGAGAAGGAATCTCGGAAGAATTAAATCTTATGATCACGACACTCTTCTTAATCTATTGAGCAATATACTTTTAATTTAAATATTTCTAACTAAAAGTATTCTTCATAAGTACAATGCTATTTGTTGTATGTAGGTGTAATTAATTCATAATCAGCCTCTATAAATATGGTTAGGTTTAACGTGTTTTACTTTTATTGAATCATTTATGAAATGGTTTAGTAGCTTGACTGTCTATATAACAGAATGGTGTTGGTAAACGGATTAATAGTTAAGATTTTACACTTAAAGCTAGATGACCTCTAGGGTACTTATATTAAAAAAACCTGGATAGAAGAATTTTAATTATAATCATAAATTGATAAGGGCAGATCTATACAAAATTGGTGAAATTACGAACTGAACACATGATAAAGCAGTTCTATTGATTTTCTACTGTTAAATTTTAGCAATTATCACTTATTTGTCATCTGTATTTCAATGATTACTTACCTGAATTTATAAGATTGTTAAAATATGATATGCTATTTTAATTTTTTAGTTAAAATTATGTTGTGTTTTAAGTGAAATGATAAATATTAAAAAAATAAAGCGTATAGCTATAGTGTCTGTTTTCGTGAAAAGCTAATGTAAATTTTGGATTTGGTGTCATTATAAATAGATTTTCACTCAATTTAACTGTACATAATAGATTAAATGCAGTTTGTAATTGCTTGTATTTCAGTGTTTTTTAGTCATGTCTAGTTTAAGTCTAGTATCAATTTAGCGTGTCGTGTTGTTGTATTTATAAATTAGCATCAGTTAACTTGAAGAATTGTTAATAAACTACTTCTGTAAGTGTCAAATAGATAATTACTGTATTACAATTTTAACAAGATAACTAAACTAACTATTCTAATTAATTTAATATGAAACAAAAACAGAAATTATGGAGGAACAGGTTTTTACTGGTTTGTTCTTTCTTACTACTAACAATGACTAATGCGTATGCTCAAACGGGCATGAAAGGAAAAGTATTAGATGAAAATGGGATTCCATTGCCAGGAGTTTCCATACTTATTAAAGGTACAAGTACGGGATCTGTAACGGATTTTGATGGTGAATTTGCAATAGAAGCACGATCGGGGGATAACCTTGAGTTTTCTTTCTTAGGCTACAAGAAGCAAACAATAAAACTTGTAAATCAAAATTTTTTAAATGTAAGACTAGAAGCGGATACAGAAAGCCTTGAAGAGGTGGTTGTAGTTGGTTACGGTACTCAAAAGAAGAAAGAAGTAACTGGAGCTGTCGGTATTGTGAATTCAGATATCATAGCAAAGGCACCAGTTGCCGATTTGGGTGAATCTATTCAGGGGCAAGTAGCTGGTGTGAATGTGCAATCTAGTAGTGGTAGACCAGGTGAGGCTGCAAACATTCAAATTAGAGGTTTGGGATCTGTGAGTTCAGGTGCTTTAGGTCCTTTATATGTTGTAGATGGTATTCCGTTTCAAGGAAATCCAAATATACCAACTGAACAAATTGAGAAAATTGATATTTTAAAAGATGGTGCGGCAGCCGCTGTTTATGGAACTCGAGCCTCTAACGGTGTTATTCTTATTACTACTAAAAAAGGAAAAGCAGGAACATTTAATGTGAACTTTAGTACTTACGGTGGTGTGCAAAACATTACTTCAGGTACCCCTTTAATGAATACACAGCAACAGATGTATGCCGAAGAAGTTAAACTAGAGGCTTTAGGTAGAGATCCTTTAATCTTCTTTTTTAATCCAGATGCTTTAGATTACGATAGTGATTTTGTTGGCGATGTTCAAAATAACAATGCTGGTATTCAAAATTATGATTTAGGTATTTCAGGAGGATCTGAAAACTTAACGTTAAACTTAAGTGCTAATTATTTCAATCAAGATGGAATTTTAATTAATTCAGGTTTCGATCGCTTAAGTACACGTTTAAATGGAGAGTTTAAAAAAGGAAAGTTTAGAGCTTTTGCTAGCCTTGCTTTTACACAAGAAAACAGACAACAAGAACCTTGGGCTTTATATGAATATGCTATTGCTCAAAATCCTTGGCAACCAGCTCTTAATCAAATTCAGAGTAATGGAGAAAATTCTGTTCAAATTCCTGTAAGGAACTCGATTCAATACAGTTATTTATCTAGGGAGTTAGAGAATGAAGATGATCGTGAAGTAAATACTACAAACGTAGCGATCAACTTAGAGTATGAATTTTTAGATGGCTTAAGTTATCAATTAAACTTAGGTAGAAATACATACGACTATGCTAGAAAATTCTTTAGACCACAGTATTTGGTTTATGACTACCAAGGTGATTTTAACCCAACGGCTTCCAGAGTTGATGCGCAATTAGATGAAGATTTTGTTTTCTCAGAGCGTCGTATTATTGAAAATTTATTTAAATACAACAAGAGTTTTGGTAACCATAATTTCAATTTATTAGGCGTATTGTCTTATGAAGAATTTTCATCAAAAACACTAAGCACGGGAGTTATTGGTTTATTAAGTAATGATACCCCGGTATTAGGAGCTGGAACTGAATCTTTAAAACCTAGTAGTTATGATTCTGTAAACACATTGTCAGGTAAGTTATTTAGAGTTCAATATAACTATGACGAACGTTATTTATTTTCAGCAAGTTATAGACGAGATGGTTCTTCTAATTTTGGAGAAGATTTCCGTTATGGAGATTTCTTAGGGTTCTCAGCGGGATGGAACATCAGCGAAGAGGCTTTCTTTAATGTTGATGCTATCAATAGTTTGAAGTTAAGGGGGAGTTGGGCAGAAGTTGGAAACCAAAGTATTCCAGCGTATTCATTTTCTTCTCAAATAGAAAGTGGTATGAACTATCCATTTGGTCCAAATGAAGAAATAAATGTTGGTGCTATACAACGTCGTTATGCTGACCCTAATATTAAATGGGAAACAAGTATTTCTAAAAATATAGGTATTGATTTAGGCATGTTTCGAAACAGATTAAATTTTACTGCAGACTTTTATCAAACAGATAAAGAGGATATGTTAATTCAAGAACGTCTGCCGGCATCTTCAGGAACCTATCATACAAGAGCGCTTGGAACTTACGATGTGCGTGTTACCAATGGAGGTAATATGACTAATAAAGGGGTTGAACTAGGTTTGTCTTTTAAAGGTAAAATAGGTCAAGACTTAAATTACTCGCTTGCAGGAACATTTACTAAAAACGTTAATGAAGTTACTAACCTTAATGGTGTTGAGCGAGGTTATGCTAATGGTAGGCCTGTAGTATCTTTAGGTGATAATGTTGATTATACGACTTTCCTTGCAGAAGGCTATGAAGCTGGTGCGTTTTTCTTAGTGCAACATGATGGTATTATTAAAACTCAAGCAGAATTAGACGAATACAAGTTAATTGAACCAAGTGCAGCATTAGGAGATATGATGTACATTGATGAAAACAACGATGGTAAAATTGATGATAGTGACCGCGTTTATGCTGGTTCTGGTCAAGCTGATTATGAAGCAGGTTTAAGTTTGAACTTAGATTATAAAGGATTCGATTTTTATGTACAATCTTATTATTCACACGGTGCCGAAATTTATAATGGAGCACGTTTATATGCATATACACAGGGAAGACATGAGGAACAATACTATATGTGGTCTCCGCAGAATTCTAATTCTGGAGTGCCAACATTTAGAGAAAATGCTTTTGACAACAGTATTAGAGCACGTTCAGATTATTTCTTAGAAGATGGAACTTATTTGAGAATCAGAAATATATCTCTTGGATATACTATTCCAATGGTGGATACCTCAATTCTTAAAAAAACAAGAATATATTTTACTGCTATGAACCCGTTCACTTTTACAGATTATAACGGTTATGATCCAGAGGTGGGAGGAGATGGAATTTTCACACGTGGTGTAGATCGTGGAAACTATCCAGTATCACGTCGATTTATTGTCGGAGTACAACTAAATTTCTAATTAATTAAGTAAGAAGAAACATGAAAAATAAAATAAAAAAATATATAATACTTCCTGTTTTAGGCGCCTTTTTGCTTACAGGTTGTAATGAAGAATCATTTCTAGATCAAACCAATCCAAATACCATAACGACTGAAACGTTTTGGAACACTTCAAATCAATTTCAAACAGGATTAAATACTGTTTATGGAGCGTTACAATTTCAAAATATTAGTGGTGGAGGCCTTGTTTATGAAATGATTATGGGAGATATTGGAGGTACAGAATCTTGGTATGCCCCATTTACCTTCAGAAATTTAACTTATAATGACGGAACGTACTATGTTACAGATAAGTGGAACGAACTTTATGTAGGGATTTTTAGAGCGAACCAAGTTATAGAGAACTTAAAAACAACAGGAGCCACTTTTGAAGACGGAGAGAGAGAAAGTATTGAAGCGCAAGCACGCTTTTTAAGAGCATTCTTTTATTTTCAAGTAGCACATACATATGGTGGAGCAGTAATTCACACAGAAGTTGCTATAAATAAAGAGGATTTTTCTAAACCATTTAGCTCTATGGATGAGGTGACTTCAACTATTATTATTCCAGATTTAGAGTATGCAGAAGCAAACTTGCCACTATCTTGGAGCTCAGATAATTTAGGTCGTATTACTGAAGGTGCAGCTAAAAGTATGCTAGGAAAAGTGTATTTGTATGATCAGAAATTCACCGAAGCAGCTAAATTATTTAAAGAGGTTATTGATTCTGGTGTTTACAGTCTTGTTCCAGATATCATGGATAATTTCACAGATGAAAATGAACTTAATTCAGAATCAATTTTTGAAGTGGCATATAATGCAGATGTAAACCCAGGAGCTAACGGGGCTATCGTAGATGATAATGTTAATGAAACAGGAGCTGAAGCAACAACACTTGCTAGAGCTTTTGGGCAACTAAATTTTGGTGGATATAACACACTATTGCCTTCTTATAGTTTACATGAATTGTATACTAGTGACGAAGTAGACCCTTCTAAGTCAATAAATGATGGTAATATGCATTCACAACGTTTATCGGCTACAATTGCCCCACTGAACGGAGAGACTGATTATTATTTGTTGCCAATTGGAGAACGAGGCGGTTGGGCTTTCGGACAAAGTTCATACATTAAAAAGCATACTAACTGGTACCATTGGAAGCAGGAAGATGCGAACAGTCGTTCTGGAATTAACTTCCGTCACATTCGTCTAGCTGATGTTTATTTAATGTACGCTGAAGCTGTTTTAGAAAGCACAGGAAATGTATCTGAAGCCGTTAAATATATTGATATGGTGCGTGAACGTGCTGCTGTAATTACACTTGAACAGTATATGGCTGATAACGGAGGGGCTTTTCCTCAGTTACATATAAGCAAACAGGTACATGGTACACAGCCTCTGGTTGCACCTAGTAAGGAATCTGTATTAACACATATTCAACGTGTTGAGCGTCCTTTAGAATTAGCGTTTGAGGGTCACCGTTGGAAAGATCTAGTACGTTGGGGTATTGTAAAAGAAGTATTTGATGAATTACGCGCAGATGAAGTTTGGAGAATTAATAACCAAGATATTTTAGAAATATCGGGAGATGGTATTGCTCCATTATTTATTAAGGAGCGTATAAGACCAGATTTTAATCTATCTAGTGCTAATTATCAATCTGCAGCACATGATTATTTTCCAATTCCTGTGCAAGAGCAACAGACTAACGATCAGTTAAACAACTAAAAAAAAACCAATGAAAACATATAAAAATATAGCTAAATATCTATGCATAGCTGCCTTAACTTTTGTAGGCTGTAGTGATGATGACAATGATATGAACCTAGTAGAACCTAGTCATCGCGTGATATACACGAGTCAGATGGATTTTGATAATCAAATTGAAGTAGGGAACTACATCACTTTTGGAGATGTGTCTCCAGGAGTAACTTCTAGAACATGGGGTTTTCCTGAGGATGTAACCAGTATTGAAGGCAATCAGTCTAATGATGATATTGTTAAAGCTTACTTCAACACTCCTGGAGATTATAATGTAACCTTACACCAAGTCTTTAGTGATGACGCCTATGTTGATGAAACATTAATGGGTAAGGAATTAGATACAACCATTGCAGTTCGTGTTTTGGGTCCTGTTGAACTATCGGTTTCAGCTAAGTACATCAACCCAGACGGAACAATTGGAGCTGATTTAAATCTAGCAGACAATGCTCAAAATGAATTACAAGCAGGGCGTTCTATTAGATATTCTTATACGGTAGCAGGAGAACCTGCTACTTCTGCCTGGACTTTTGAAGCAGGTAAGCCGGGAACAGTTGAAAATACTGAAACCATAGATGTGAAATATAGTAGAATGGGAACCTATGGTGTAGAGTTATTCGCTGGACGTGATCGCCCTTTTGGTGAAGATATTGTAACTTTTGAAAATCTAATCACAGTTATAGCGTCAACAGATCCAGTAACTTTAGATGCGGCTTATAACCGTGATAGTTCAGGAGGTGTTTTAAATGTAGAATTTAGTAGAGAAATTGATGCAGCAACTTTAAATGCTTCAGATTTCACCGTAACAGCTACCAATGGAGGTTCAGTTTATACGCCTGCAATAGCTTCTGCTAGTGTAGATTCAAATGAAGGAAATATTGTGATACTAGAATTAGCTGATGTTGTTTACAACGATGATCTAGTGACTATAACTTATACACCAGGTACTTTAAAGACATTAGATCAAGTGGCTGTAGGTCAGATTACAGATGCGCCAATGGTTTTTGTAGGGGCAAACGTAATGGATAACGGTAGTTTTGATGTTGGTTTTGAAAATACCTTCTCTACGGATTGGGTGGACTTAAACTGGGGAAGTCCTTGGGGTATGTTTACATTTAATATTAGTACGGCCCAAGCTTACGACGGTAAACAAAGTGGTTATATTGAAATAGCACCAGCGGGAGGAATGATTCTAGGTCAAGTTGATGGTGCAGGTGCTGTGACCTTTGATGTAGAAGCTGGTAAGTCTTATGAACTTGGTGTTTGGGTTTACTTAGAAGAGTTAGGAAGCCCAGATCCAGCAGGAAACACTCCTGACGTCCGTTTGTATTGGGCGCCTTCAACCAACTGGGGTGTTGCTCCAAATCCAGCATTTACGCCAACGTTTAAAACAGGAGAATGGGTTTATAGTTCACAAATTGTAACCTTTGCAGTAGCTGGACCAACGAATTTACTTATTCGAGGAGATAACCAGTCTAACTCTGAAACATTAAAATTTTACATGGATAATTTAACGCTATTAGAAGCGAATTTAAGACCTTAATTTAGTTTAGTTTATTAAGAATGTTTGTTTAAACCCCAGAAGATTTAAAAGTCTCTGGGGTTTTTTATGTACTTTTTTAAAGTGAATCTTATTTTTATAAATCTGTTTTATTTAATTTATAAATGAATAAACAATTATGTTTGTAATATTAATTAGTTAAATCATTGATTATAAATATTTTAATTTAATATATAAGAGGATATCGTTTTGTTTTATGTTTGGAAATTGACGTCATTTTAAGTTTGATTAACACTGTCAATTAATAATCCAGATAAATCGTCTTCCTTTGTAAATGTTGGTCTATACCATATACACCATCTTCGCCACCAAGACCAGCGGTTTTGTGTCCAGAATGATAGCCTTGAATATAGCCTGTAATTTGTTTATTTATAAAGATGGTTCCAATTTGTAATTGGTCAATTGCTTTTTGGTGAATTTTATAATCATTGGTAAATAAATAAGCCGATAAAGCTTCTTCACGACTGTTATTAATCGCTAAGGCTTCATCAAAACCATCAATCTTAACAATAGGTAGTACAGGCGCGAACAACTCTTGAGAGGTCGTTGCTCCATCATGTTTTACATTGGTTAAAATGGTTGGAGCATACCAGTTTCCTTTTTCAAAAGCAGCGCCTTCTGGACGGCCACCACCCATAACCAATTCAGCTCCGTTTGCGATATCTTGTTTTACCAAGCCATCAACACGGTCTAATCCTGGTGCACTTACATTTGGCCCCATATTCACCGATGAATCAAAGGGATTACCTACTTTAATTTGTTGAACACGTTTAATTAATTTTTCGGTGAACTCATCAGCAATTTTACCATCAACAAACACCATTTCGTTGCAAATACATACTTGTCCGCAATTGGCATATCTAGAGATTGCAGCAGCTTCTACGGCTTTATCAATATCGGCATCTTCTAAGACGATAAAAGGCGCTTTGCCTCCTAATTCTAAAATCAACCCCGTGATATTATTTGCCGCAGCTCGGTACATGGCTCTTCCGGCATTGGTACTTCCTGTTAAGCTAATTAATCTCGTTATCGGACTCTCAACTAGTAAACTTGCGGCTTGAGCATTGGTCGTAGCTACCATGTTCACAACTCCGTTTGGAATCCCTACGGCTTCAACGAGTTTACAGAATTCAGAGCAGGTCGTAGGGGTGAGTTCGTGTGGTTTTAAAATAACAGTATTTCCGGTCACTAAAGCAGGACCGAGTTTTCTTCCGATTAAAGCTAGAGGATAATTGTAAGCGCATAAGGCTACAGTCACGCCAAAAGGCACTTTGTGAATCTCTAGTCTTTCGTTAGGATTTTCAGATGGAAAAATGGCACCTTGAATACGGCGTCCTGCTTCTGCAGCATACTGCATGTAACGCACCGTATCGTCAACCTCGGCTAGGGCTTCGGCATAGGTTTTTCCTTGTTCTTTTACTAAAAGAGTAGCAAAGTGTTCTTTTTGTTCTTTTAGTTTATCACATAAAGCAAAAATGTAATTGGCTCGAGTTTGTGCTGGAGTTAAATGCCAAGCAAACTGTGCTTTTTCTGAAGTTTCTAATGCGTATTGTACGTCATCAGCTGTACAGGCCGTAACCGTGGCATAGGTTTCATTATTAGCGGGGTTTTGCACTTCAAAACGTTCTCTTTTAGAAGCATCTAACCATTCGCCATTTATATAAACTGGGTAATGTGTCATGTCTTGTGCCATAATGGATGTGTTAGTTTTAGTTATTTATAGTTCGGTTTTCTTTTTTCAACAAAGGCTAAAAAGCCTTCTTTGGCGTCATGCGTATCGTAAAGCGCATTGACAGATGCGGTTTCAAAATCTAAAGACTCTTGCAAGGTCATGCCTTTATGCATTTGCACATATTTTTTTATTGCCGCCATGGCTTCTCCTGCTCCAAGTGTTAATTCATGAACATATTGAGCCACTTTTGCTTCAAAGGCATTTGCTGGGTATAATTGATTGAATAAACCATAATCGTATGCTTTTTGAGGAGATATGTTATTTCCTGTAACCAATAATTCCATGGCTCTACTAGCGCCAAGCAAATCAATCATTCTTGGTGTTCCGCCGTTTCCAGGCATGAGGCCTAGTTTTACTTCAGGTAAACCAATCAAGTAATTCCCTTCGGCACCTAAACGGATATCGCAAGCCATAATCATCTCTAATCCACCTCCTAAACAATGTCCGCTCACCGCCGCAATTACAATTTTCGGACTCCTAGAAATGGCTTCAGAGACTGCTCGTGCTGCTAATACCATTTCTGCGTTTTCTTCTGTAGTGTTTTGACTAAATATTTTGATATCAGCACCCGCGCAAAAGAATTTTTCCGAAGTACTGTTTATCAATATCACTTTAACAGTATCGTCTGCACTGGCTTCGTTCACTGTTGCGCTAATTTGTTCTAAAAAGCCTTTGTAATAACTATTGGCTTTAGGTCTATTTAGACTAATCGTGACTAAACCAGGTGTTTTTTTTACAATTAAATATGATGGATTACTGCTCATGTGCGTATTGTTTAATTTACCAATTCTTTGTTAATCGCTTCGGTGTGTTCTCCTAAAATAGGGCTGCCAATTTCTGAAGTTAACCAGTCACCATTTATTTGAATCGGGCAGCGGGTGGTTTTATATTTGTAGTCGTTGGATCTATTTACTTCTTGAACCATTTCTAAGATTTTAAAGGCTTCTTGGTCAAACAATGTTTTCCAATCCATGACTTCGGCACACCAAATATCAGCAGGCTCTAAAACCGCCAACCAATCTTTAGTCTCTTTGGTTTTCAGGTGTTCTGCTAAAATGCCTTTTATTTCATCACGCTTAGTAAACCAACTTTCTGGTTCTGGGTAATTACTTAAAGCTTCACAGCTAATTAATTCTCCAATAAATGGAATAGACCCCATAGCCAAGGCAATCGCGCCATTTTTGGTAGCATAAACCCCATAAGGAGCGCCTAAATAAGCGTGTGCCGAATTACTTTTAGGTCTAAGTGTTGGCTGCCCACCATCTCTAAAGAAACAGGTAATCGATTCAAACTGATATTCAATAGCAGATTCTAGCATACTCACTTCTACTTTAGCCCCAACATGCTGTGTTTGTTTTCGATACAAACTCGCCAAAATGCCTTGTGCGAGATGCGCACCTGATAAAATATCAACAACGGCCAATCCAATAGGGACGGGGCCAGCACCATCGTTTCCGTTTAAAGTGGTTAAACCTGTTAGCGATTGAATGAGTAAGTCTAAGCCAGGTTTGTCTTTCCAAACCCCTTCTTTACCATAGCCCGTTAGTTCAGCGTAAATAATTTGGGGGTTGAGTGCTTTTATTTTATCATAATCAATACCTAACCGATTTGCGACACCAGGTCTGAAATTATGAATTAAAACATCTGCTTTTTCAATGATTTTATAAACTTTTTGCCGTTCAACATCATTCTTCAAGTCAGCTGCGTAACTTTCTTTATTTCTATTAATAGCATGAAACATTGACGATTCGTCATCTAAAACAAGATTTGAGAAATACAGCTCACGACATAAATCACCCGTTTCAGGTTTTTCTATCTTTATAACCCGAGCTCCTAAATCAGCCAATCTTAAACTTGCTGAAGGACCTGATAAATACTGACTAAAATCGACAACTAATATGCCTTCCAATGGTTTACTCATAATGCGTTTAGATTAAATTCATTATCAATGCTTCGATTGTCTTCTCCTACTTTTGGCGCCGATTTTTTATTAAAAATTCGTTTGCCGTCAATACGAATCGGGCAGCGCGTGGTTTTCATGGTGATACCGTCAGAAGTAAGGACGTCTTGGTCCATTTGAAGGGCTTGATAGCCTTCATGAGCTAAAAATTCTTTGTAATTATAAACATCAGAAACTCTAAAATCTAATGGTTCAAAAATTGATAACCAATGTGCTGTGGTTTCTTTAATCAGTTCCGCAGCTAAGAAAGTCATGATGTCATCACGCTTGTTAAACCAAGTTGCTTTGTCTACAAACTCCTCAGGTAATGAAACACCAATGGCTTTAGCTAATTGGTCTAAAGGCGTTAAAGCTATAGAGATGTAACGGTCTTTGGTTTTATAAATACCATAAGGTGCATCAATATAAGCATGAGCATTTCCTTGCTTGGCTCGTTTTGGTAATTGCTTGCCATTATTTAAAAAGGCGGTGAGGACTTCAAACTGAATATCTAAGGTAGATTCTAATAAGCTGACTTCAATTTTAGCCCCTTTTCCAGTTTTATTACGTTGAATTAAAGCTGCTAAAATCCCTTGAACCAAGTGTACACCCGTAAAAATATCAGATGTTGCTAAGCCTGAAGCTGTAGGTTCGTCTGCTTCATTTCCGCTGAGGTTTACAAAACCTGACAAGGACTGAATTAACAAATCTTGTCCTGGTTTTTTAGCCCAAGGTCCAACAGGGCCGTAACCCGATACAACGCCATAAATTAATTTAGGATTGATGGTCGCTACGGTGTTATAGTCTAAACCGATTTTTTCCATAACGCCTGGGCGGAAGTTGTGCGTCATCACATCGGCCTGAGCAATCAGTTTTTTGATACGCTCTAAATCTTCCGGGTCTTTGAGGTTTGCTGCATACGATTGTTTGTTTCTATTGGCGGTATGAAAAACCATACTACTTTCATCAATAAAAATATTTTTAAGCGCAATGCCTCGGCCTGCTTCACCAGTTCCTGGGCGTTCAATTTTTATGACACGCGCCCCTAAATCGGCCATTTTTAATCCCGCCGAAGGCCCTGCCATAAACTGCGCAAACTCTAAAACTGTGATTCCTTTTAATGGTAACATTTATAGTGTTTTAATTTTATTTTTTAAGAGATTCTAGGTACAAATCATTCAGTCCGTCTAAAATATCTTTTGGGCTACCGCCGTTCTTCATAAATTCACGAATTGGAGCCCCTGCACGATCTTGGAAATACATATGTCCGTGATAACGAGGTCTTAAAAAAGCTCTATCTAAAGTAGGTAGGGTGTCTTTAAAGTAATCTAAGGACACAAAGTTATTTGTCGTGTCTAACCAAGCTTCACGATGTCCTGGCTGTCCGCCATAATCAAAAAACACGGTTTTTTGTACTTCTGGCGAGGCCGTGTATTCAGCATATTGTAAAGCAATGTCTTTATTTTCTGAACTTGAAGAAATGGCCAAGCCTGTACCACCTAAAGTAGTGATTAAGTGTTGTCCTTCTAGGGTTACCGTATCGTGAAATTTCAAGATATGATTGGCATAACCACGTTTTGAATAATTGGTGTAGCCATAGGCAAAAGGCGAATAAGCGAACTTATCGGTACGTGTCATGGCTTCATAAACTTTAATGGGGTTCATGTCGTAGCATGATGGATCGATGTGCTTTCCAAGTTCACCAAGAATTTCTAAAGCTTTTAACCCGATTTTTTCAGAAACGAAATAGTTTTTTGTCAAAGCAACATCCTCCCCTAAAGTAGAGCAAATCATATAGAAGCTCATTAAAGTGTCTTGCGGAATTCCAGGAATAGCAACCAAACCTTTTTTGGCTAAATCCATTAAGTCTTCCCAGGTTTTTGGTGTTTCTTTTCCAATTTTTTCTAATAAATCAGGGCGAGAGGCTGCGACAGGGGTAGCCGCATCAATAGCCAAAGCACTTTGGTAGCCGTCAAAGCAGTAGCTCTCGTGTGATTTCCCTACTGAATTCGCTGCTTGGTTGTCTAAAAAAGCTTTAGGCAGGTGTTCGTTTAGCGGAATGATAACGCCTGTACGTGCTGCAAAACCCGCCCATGGGTGGTCTATAATTAATAAATCGTATCGTTTTGCCAATTGGTCAATCGGTTCATCAGCAAAAGCTTGTAGCGAACGTTTTTCCCAAGTGATTTCGACGTGTGGGTTTAATTCGTGGAAGCGTTGCGCAGTTGCCACCGCAGAGGTAAATCCGCGACTGTGATCCCAAGTAATTCCTTTTAATTGAATATTTTTTTGTGACATGATTATAGGGTGATGAGGCTGTCTGAAAAGTGAAGTTTTCGTCAGCCTGAACGCGATTCAGGTTCTCATAATGATTGGTTATCAGTATGATGTGATTCTGAAATAAATTCAGAATGACGTACTTTAATGCTTTCTGGACAGCCTCATCTAATTTTAAAATTTGTATTTATTATTTACTATTCAAATCCTCTAGCTCTAGGCGTTTGGGTACCACTTTCGTATTTTTTACCGTTCTGTCTGGTAAATTCATCAAAGAAGAAGTAGTACGAACCGTATCCGCCGCGACCTTCTGCATTTTCTTGTTCCAAACGTTTCGTTTTCCAAGCTTGGAAATGCGCTGTTGCTTCGGCTTGATCGCCTATTAAAAAGAAATAATCGTTATGTGAAATTTGATTTCCTTTTTTGTCTAGTAATTCTAATTCTACATAGAATTTTTTATCCACTTTGCCTAAAACGTCTTCGTTAATAGCGAAGAATTGTTTGGCGCTATTTTCTTCAATTTCAGAAACTTTGTAGCTTTCCTTGAATAAAACCTTTTTAGAATCATTTAAGATTTTAAAATTGATTTTACAGTTTTTATAGGTTTCATAGAAATCGTTTACCACCCATATGTTACCTACAAAAGGTTCGTCGGTATGCCATCTACGTTTTTTGAATTCAAAGTTTACCAATAAAGGTTGGTAGGCTTTTTGAACAAAATAGTAGGAGTTTTTAGGTTTTTGGTAATTATCAACAATGCCCCATTTCATATCAGGCCAGTAGGTGATGTAGTGACATAAAGCGATGGCGCTTAAACTTGGTTTGTCTCTTCGGAAATGCTCAATACCATTTTGGAAAATAATCCCCTGGGCATCTTGAGTAGCGTTCACAAATTCTTCTAACGAACCTTTCATTTCACTACCAAATACATCCCAGTTCTGCATACGTAAACGGGTTAAATCGGCCCAGTGGTGTCCCCAACTTAAACCAGGGGTCCATAGTTCTTCTTCAGGGATAAATTTCTTTAAACTTTCTACCGATGGCACCGAGGTAATCGCAAATTCAGGAACAATAGGGTAGCCGTCGGCCTTGGTTTGGTACCAATCTTCGTGTAACCACTCGCCCATATCGTAGAAATAACGTAAGGCATGCACCGCTTCTTTAGGTTTAAAACCAGCTTGTTGTGCTACGTGATCGGTCATTGGAGAATCTGGCACATAAGGTAGGGGTGCGTAAGCTTGTAAAGAATCACCCAAACGCTCTAAAAACTTTCTACCAGCGATAGGATCACGGGTACGGAACATCATTTCTTCACCACCTTCCATCATGATAAGCGATGGGTGGTTACGACGTTCTTTAATCACTTTAACACCTTCATTAAAAATGGCTGAAACGTTTTCTTCTTCCATAGGAATATTTCCAGTACCTAACGGAATCATATCTTGCCAGATGGTCATTCCCATTTCATCAGCATACTGATAGAATTCTGGGATTTCTGGTGGGTGCCATCCAAAAATTCGGATGTTATTCATATTCATTTCTTTGGCTAAACGAATCAGCTCAAAGTATTCTTCTTTACTTGTTCTTCCTGTGAAAATATCTGGTGGTCCACCCCAACATGCCGAACGGATAAAGTGAAATTTCCCGTTGATGTAGGTAGAACGCGGGAAGGTCACATCTACATCTTTTTTAAAGCCAGGATTCCATTTAGAGGTCACTTCACGAATACCAAAAGTAGTTTCGTTAACATCTTGGTTGACATCACCATCTTTTAAGGAAATTTTCATTTGGTATAAATTAGGATCACCTAAATCCCAAGGCCACCATAATTTTGGTTCATCTAAATGAACGGTATGCTTTACAAGGTGTTTTCCAGGAGCAACATTTTTAGAAAACTTCATGTTTATCTTTTTAGATTCGAAGTTTTTACCTTCTAAAGACACTACAAAGTCCATGTTTTTGGTTGCTCCCGATTTGTTTTCAACCGTTAATTCTAGGTTGACATCGGCAGAGCCATCATCGTTTATTTTATTGTTGGCATATACATCATCAAAACGCACTTTTCCGCTGCGTACCATTTTTACAGGACGCCAGATGCCCATAGGAGCTACATCACGCCAGTAATCACCAAACCATGGTGTTTTCTTACCAGCCACGAACGCATTGACCTGTGGAGCAGGGTTAATCTTAACAATTAGCATGTTTTGAGCCTTAAGGTAATCGTGCCCACTAACACGTAAAAATTCATTAACATTGAATGAGAAGCCTGAAAAGGCCCCTTCGTTTTTACCTAAATAATGGCCGTTTAGCCAAACTTCACAACTGTAATCAACACCTTCAAAAACGAGGTCTACAAGTTGGTTTTCAACACCTTCTTTCACTTGAAACTGGTAGGCGTACCACCATTCGTACTGTTGTACCCATTGGGCTTTGACGCTGTTTCTTCCAAAATAAGGGTCTTCAATTACGCCAGCTTTCCATAAATCGGTGTACACGTCGCCCGGTACTTGGGCGTTGTTCCATACTAATGTTTCAATGTCTTCTGCAGGGAGTTTGTGTAAGCCACGTTTTACGCCTTCGCCAGGAAGCATCATTTTAAAGCGCCACTTCATACCACTGAAATCTCTAACCGACTGACTATTTTCATCGTGAGAATAGGTGGTGTTAGGTTGTGCAAATGTTATCATGGAGCTCGCGAAGAGGCATAAACAGCACCATATAACTTTTAAGGGTTTTGTATTCATAGTTAGTTTAATTATTATTCATTGGTAAATATAATATTTATATTTGAATAAATTTGTTAAAAATAGTATCTTTACTTCAAGAATCTTAATTTAGCCACCAATTAAAAAGATACTATGAGCAAATATGTAGCACCGGCTTTAGATAAAGGATTGGATATTTTAGAATATTTATCTGAGATAAAAATTCCACAATCCCAAGGGGAAATCGCACAAGGACTTAATAAGTCGCCTAACGAATTGTACCGTATGCTGGTTTGTTTAGAGCAAAGAGGTTATTTAATTAAAAGTCTGAGCTCGGGTAAATATGCTTTATCTTTAAAATTATATCAATTGTCTCATAGGCATAGTCCTATAGATGGTTTATTAAAATCGGCCAAACCTGTAATTGAAGAATTGGCCAATGTGACCAATCAATCGTGTCACTTAAGTATGATTTACCAAGGTAAACTCATGGTGGTTTCTCAAATGAGAAGTCCAGGTCCTGTTTCCCTTTCTATTGAAGAAGGGAGCTTATTTCCTTTAACAAAAACGGCTTCTGGTAGAGTGTTGATGGCATTTTTAGATTCGGAGAAAACCCAACGTCTTTTAGAGGATGATGCGGAATTTTCTACTTTATCCAAAAAGGATCAAAAAGCATTTTTGTTACAATTGGATTCTATAAAAACGAATGGTCATGAAATTTCTCAAAGTGACCTCACCATGGGAGTAACCGATATTGCCGTTCCTGTTGGTAATCCGGATTTAGTAACTTACTGCGCCTTAGCAATTTCATCATTAACTTCTATAAATGAAAAAAACAAATCTGGGGCTGTTTTCATAGATAAATTATTAGAAGCATCAAATACGATAAAATCGCTAATTGGTGAACAGTAATTATTTTTGAGTATCTATAAATTGTCAAATAACTCAAAGTATTTTTTTCCGTACCTTTCTGAATTCAGGCAGGTACGGAGTTTAGAAAGCATTTTTTATTAATGTTTTACTATAATGTGTTTGGTGGTACTACCTTTTTCGGTCATTACTTTCATAAAATAACTTCCGCTTTTTAAATTTTCAGTAGAAACCGTTTTTATATTGTTTTTTTGTTCTAAAGCCTTTGCGCCTAAAATATTGTAAATTTCAATACCTGTTAAAGCGCTTTCCGTATGAATGTTTATTATGTTATTTGCAGGGTTAGGGAAAAGTTTTACTTGGTTTATTTCTGCATTGGAAACACTTAACGCGTTTAAAAAACCAAATTCAATTTTATCCATATTCCATTGCCAATCGTTTGTACCAGAGGCAACAATTTTTATGTCATGCGTTCCTGTAGGAAGTGTTATGGTAGAACCCGCAGTAAGTTCTTGGTAATTGTCCCAATCGCCGTTATTTGGTACGGAATCGTCGCTAATTAATACGCCATTTAAATAAATAGAAACACCTGCATTATCTGCTGGAGTTGAAATTTGGTAATTAATTTCATATACTCCTGTTTCGGCAGCAGTAACATCTAATTTGTATTCGGCGTAATCTTCTTTGTTTACATGATTAATTGTTGTGGTTGCTTTATTTACTCCAAACGGAACAACACCATCGTCAAAAGTTCCCCCTGTAGTATGAAAATCTTCCGCTTCTATAATTAGAGAGTGCGAGTTGGAACCACCAGAAGCAGGGTCGTTTACTGGTTTATAAACACGTACCCAGTCTACTTTCATTTGGTTTTTCGCAGGGTTGTTTAAATCGGCATTAGAAGGTGTAGAACCAGTTAACCAACTTTGGGATTCCATATTGATTATAATATCCATTTCCTTGGTGAAACCTCTTGCTTCAACCGTCACACCATTTCCGTCGTCATCATTATCGTCACCGCCTTGAAACCAAGCAGGGTCAATTACATTATAGCCGTTAGACGCATTGGATGCCGCTTGTAAAGTATTAAAATTATATACACTTGATGTAGCATGTACCGTAACATCGGTATATCCAGAACCATTGTTTGTAGGTAATTTATAGCCATTTACATCCCAGTTCATAGAATTGAAATAGGTATATTCCCAAGTCCCGTTGAATTTTGTAGCGATGGCATTGTAGTACATTACACGAACTAGCTCGCCGTCTATATAATATTCGAAGTGTTTTGGACTAATCCAATTTACGCCCATTCGCATATAACGACGATCTCCGCCATTATTGTAACACCAGTCGCCCCAACCGTAGCTTTGAGAAACTCTACTGTCTGGAAACCAGGAATTCCAATCCCTTGGTTGGTAATCGGTAAAAGGACTACGAACAAAAGAGTGATGACTAATGTGTGTTAAATGTTTGAAACCGTTAACACCACCGTAGTTTTCAATAATGTCTATTTCTTCGGTATCGTCTGGACTTAATAGCCAAAAACAAGATGCCAAAGAAATATTGGCAACACTAATAGCTGATTCTACATATACAGGATACTTCACTTTATTGGTGGAAGTAACACAGCCAGAAGCAACGCCATAGCTGCCTCCTTTGCCGTTTTCGGAAGTATAGCCAACGTTAATTACTAAATCGCTGCCATCTACGGTAACGTTTTCATTTTTCCAATAGGTGTAGCCAGGGCCATCCCAAGCATTGTGGTAAAAGTTATACCATTTGTTATTTGTGCCAAAATTAGACCATGAGGTGGAATTGAAGTTGTAATTAAAATCATCGGAGACATTGTCTTGGAGTTCCCAGATGTTTCCTGATCCTGCGTCTGCTGGTACGGGGATTCCCGACCAGTCTTGCGCTTGTGTGCTTAGCACAAATAAAAATAATAGTTTTGTTAATTTGTTGAATTTAGTCATGGTTAAATTTAAATAGATTTGGTAAAGTTTAAAGGTTGAAAAAAAACGAGGACCAAATTAAAAACTAGACTAGACTAAAACTGAACAAGACAGTGAAATTAGGGGGTTTGGCGCTATGGCTACTAAAGGAAATACATTTTTTTAGGCTTGTTTTGAAATGTGTTTATTGAAAAATAAAAGCGAATCGTTCACGTGTTCTTGCCAATATGGCCATTCATGTGCGCCTTCAAATTCTTCGTAGCTATGTGGAATGTTTTTAGATACTAAATTTTGATGTAAACTGCGGTTATACTCAATTAATAAATCATTTTTTCCGCAGTCAAAACGCAGGGGAGGTAAATTGGTTTTATTCTGAAGGATGACCTGAAATACATCTTCTAAAGTACCGTCGGTTTGCTTGTAATTCGATTCGTTTTCTTCCACAAATAAATGCATTTGGTTGCTGTTTGTTATCGACGAATGTGCCGAAATGGCGCTGTATTTTCCGGTATATTTAGCGCCTAATCTCAAGGCCCCATAGCCGCCCATGGACAGTCCAGAAATAAAAAGGGGAGAGGCTTCGCTTGTGCAATCTATGTTTTCTATAATGGCGTCTACTACATCGTTTACAATCCACGATTCATAATTGGCATTAGTTTGCGGTACATACCCAGATCCATCGCCCCAAAGTCCGTCGGATGGCATGGCGATAACCATGGGTTTTATAAGGCCAGCTTCCATCATTTTTAATGCAGTAAAATGTACGCCTGCTTTATGCGCCCAAATCCAAGCACTTCCATAAACCCCATGGAGCAAGGTTACTATTGGAAGGTTTTTTAGGGTTTTAAAAGGAGGTACAAACACACAAATGTCGCCTCGACCATTTAGATTAGGGGTTTTAACGGTGATAAATCTCAGGTTATTCGATTCAAATTGGGGGTCGGATATTTCGGTAGTTTTAAATTTTGAAGGCATAATTGGTTATTTTACGATAAGAGAATTATGGATTGCAGAAAAATCTCCAGAAGTTGTTTTGATACTAACGTTTCCTGTGTTAGTCGATTTTACATAAATCACCGCTTGCCCGTTAAAGAATTTTCGTTGTGGTTTGCTGAGGTTTTGCATGTTGGTAGGATCGCCATTTCCGGAAGCGTAGAACTTTGCAGCTCCGGTAACTTCTATGTTCATGTTTTCGTTGAAATGCGGACATAAATTACCATTTTTATCCAACATAGAAACCACATAAACGCCAACTTCACCAGAATTAATACTTTCAATTTCAGGTTCTATTTTAATATGGTGCGGTTTGCCTGCGGTTACCCGTGTCATTTCGGCTGCCTTTTTACCTTTTGTGTTATAGGCAACGACTTTTACTTCGCCCGGTTCGTAAACCACATTGTCCCAAACTATAGCATACGCTTTGGTTAAATCCCAGTTGCCACCTCCAGAGGCTTCTACTTTAATATCGGAGTTTTCAAAATTTAAAGATTCTAATGGTTTTTTAGTTTGTATGCCATAACTTTTTCCGTTTACAAATAATTCAGCTTTATCATAGGAAGTGTAACATACTACAGGGAATGATTTTACCTCCAATTCTGGCCAAGTCCAATGCGGAAAGAAATGCAATACGTCTTTGTCTTTACGCCATTGGGTTTGATATAGGTAGTATTTATCTTTTTCCAGACCAACAAAATCTACAGGAGCAAAATAGGAACTTCTAGATTTGGCATGGTGGTACGGGGAGGGTTCGCCTAAATAATCGTAGCCTGTCCAAACAAATTCACCATAAACCGACGTGTTTTTTTCTTGAGAAGCAAACTCTTTAACAGGAGGATAGCCCCAAGGTACCTGAGTGGATTCGTAATTTCCAGGAAGCCCGTCTGGAAAAACAAAGGTGTTTAACGACGCACCTCGTTTGTTATGCAAAGTATCGTAAACCACAGGGAATTTGTAGCTGTTCCTCACACTTACGGTACCACCAGTTTCGCTTGCGTAGAATTTTAAATTCGGATATTTTTTACGAATAGCAGCATAAACACCGGGTTTGTAGTTAAAACCAGCAACATCTACAGTAGAAGCCATACCGCTTACCAAAGCATTATTTGCTGAATTAAAACCAGCCGTTGTCGCACGTGTGGTGTCTAAAGTTTTTACAATATCGTTTAAGTATTTCGTGATCTTATTTGGGTCACGTTGGTATTGTTCTAGTATTTCGTTTCCAATACTCCACATAATAATACTCGGGTGGTTGCGATCCCTTAAAATCATATCGGTAAGATCGGTTTTAGACCATGTATCAAAATCTTTAGAATAACCATTAGTAACCTTTCCTATTTGCCATTCGTCGAACGCTTCATCTATGGCTAAAAGCCCCATTTCGTCGCATACATCCAAAGCTTCTGGGGCTGGCGGATTGTGAGAAAACCGGATAGCATTTACACCCATGGCTTTCATTTTTTTCATCTGTCTTACAAATAATTCCCTATGAAAAGCGGCTCCCGAAGGTCCTAAATCGTGGTGCATGTTTACGCCTTGAAAACGAATTTGCTTATCATTTAAATAAAAACCATCTACTTCAAATCGTATGGAGCGAATTCCGAAACGCGTTTCATAAGTATCGATGATGTTATCGCCTTCTAAAATGGAGGTTTTTAAAGTGTATAAATTTGGAGATTCTAGGTCCCATAATTGGGGTTTAGAAACTTCAAAGGTTTCACTAAGTGTTTTTTCAGAAGAAATATTAGTATTCGTCGTTTTGGTGGCAACTAGTTTTCCATTTGGATCTATAATATCGTTTTTAATCGTAAAATGGCCTTCGCCAAGGAGTTCTAGCTTCACCTGAACGCTAGCATTTTTTTTGCTTATTTTTGGTGTGGTTACAAAAGTTCCCCAGGTTTTTACGTGGGTTTTTTGGGTTTTTATAACAGATACTTTTCGGTACAATCCTGCGCCAGGATACCAACGGGATTGCGTATTGTAATTTTCTAAACGTACCGCAATCGTATTTTTTCCAGCTTTTAAGAATTTGCTGATATCAAAATAAAAGGAAATATAACCAAACGGACGCTCGCCAACATATTCCCCATTAATATAAACTTTGGAACTGCTCATAGCACCATCGAATAGTAGTTGTACTTTTTGGGATAAATCTGATGGTGAAACTTGGTAATTCGTGCGGTACCAACCTACGCCAACGTAAGGCAAAGCACCACTTCGTCCTGTTCGGTAATTGGGTTTGGTTTCGCCATCTTGTACCACCATAGTGAGTTGCACGTCGTTAGCAAAGTCAAAATCACCTTCTACCGCCCAATCGTGCGGGATGCTCACTTCATGCCAGTCGGAATCATCAAAATCTTCCTGAAAAGCAGCTCCTGCATCGTATTTTGAAAATTTCCAATTTGTTAGTAATTCAACAGTGCGGGATTGTGCTTGTATTTTTGTAACGACTAGTGTTATAACAAAGCAAATTAGGCTTAAGGTGGTTCTCATACCAATGGGTTTAGTTGTTTGTATATTTAATGGATTTATAAGTATTGTTTAATCAAAAACAATAACACCTTTAGCATTTTTTCCAGCAAGCATATCATCGAAGGCTTGTTGTAAATTTTCTAAAGGATAAGTTCTCGTAATCATTTCGTCCAGCATCAAGTCGCCTTTGTCGTAAAGAGAAACCAATTTAGGAAAATCGATTTGCGGACGACATTTTCCGTAAAGCGGATTGATGTATATTTTATCCCATTCAAACAAATTCATGTCTATGGTAATTTCTTCTTCAATACCACTTACTTGCACAGCGGTTCCTGCATTTCGTATCATGGCTAGGGGAGCGGCACCAAGTGCTGGAACGGCGGTACACTCAAAAGCATAATCGGCTCCTCGTCCGTTGGTTAAGGATTTGACGGTTTCGGCAGCTTGTTGAAGACCTACATCGTTTTTATCGGCTAAAATGGTATCGGTTGCACCAAATTGTTTTGCCATTTCTAAGCGTTCTTGGTTGATGTCGATAGCAATTATTTTAGCTGCTCCCGATATTTTTGCGCCTTGAATGACATTCAATCCAACACCTCCGGTACCTAAAATTACCGCCGAACTCCCTGCTTGTAATTTAGCTGAATTTACCACAGAACCATAACCCGTCATCACCCCACAACTAATAATACTCGCCGAAGGAAAAGGCATGTCGCTGTCCATTTTCACACAAGCGGAAGCTTTTACCAAAGCGTATTCTGCAATCGTGCCGATGTTGAAAGAACGTTCAATAGGCGCATCGTTCCAAAGTGTGCCTTCTAAATGCGCGTGACCGGGTGTGTAACCGTTTCCGCCAGCTGTTACCGGAGAATTGTTTTCGCAAATATGCTGATTCCCTTCCTGGCATTGAAAACACTTCATACAAGGCGTTGCCCAGTTTAAAATCACTCGGTCGCCAGGTTTGAAATCGCTAACAGTACTTCCCACTTGTTCTACAATTCCGGCACCTTCATGACCTAAAACAATGGGTTTTCCCCAGGTTAAAGAATCGTGATCGGTATGGCATAAACCTGCAGCTTTGATTTTTACTACAATTTCGTCGGCTTGTGGTTCGGCAACTTTTACGGTATCTATAATGAATTTACCATCGCCCGTAGCAATGGCACTTTTTGAAAGTATGGACATAAGGTTTGTTTCGTTTGAATTAGTTTTTTAGAAAATTGTTTGGTTTAAACGGAATGCTAGCATCGGCAATTTTAGCTTTATCAAGCGCTTGTCCCGATTTTATAAAGCGAGTCCCTAACATATAGGCTTTCGCATAATTCACAGCATCTACAGCTAGTAAGGTGTCGTCTTTAAAATACCAAGCGGAAAAGCTGTTTTCGGTAGCTTCTTGGCGGATAATTATATCTGTAAACCCTGTGTTAAGTCCTACCATTTGTAGTTTGACATCGAATTGATCGGACCAAAACCAAGGAATGCTGTCATATATAATACTGATATCGCCACAAATGGCTTGAGCTGCTGTTTTGGCTTGATCGACGGCATTTTGCACCGATTCTAAACGAACGTGTGTTTTGTAATGCGGATTGTAGTGAAAAGTACAATCGCCAATCGCATAAATATTCGGGTCGTTGGTTCGTGTGGTGGCATCGACTTGTATGCCATTTTCTATGGTTATGCCAGCTTCCTGAGCCAACTCAGTGTTGACTATAATGCCAACGCCAATCACGAGGATATCTGCTTCTAAAGTCGTATAGTCATCACAGGTTACTAGGTTGTAATCGCCTTTGTTTTCTACAGCAACTACAGTTTTTGAAGTTAGAATTTCTACGCCATTATTTTGATGCAATTTGGTGAAAAAAGCAGACATTTCAGGAGTGGTTACACGGGCTAAAACACGATTTTCTCTTTCGATAACCGTTACTTGTGCACCTAACTTTTTTAAAGATGCTGCAGTTTCTAATCCTATATAGCCACCACCAATAACCACTACACGTTTTTTTGTAGATTGATTAAAGGCTTTTCGAATATTTACCGCATCCAAAGCAGTACGCATAGCGAAACAGTTTTTTGCTGTTTCGATGCCTTTAATTGGAGGAATAAAGGGGCGTGCTCCTGTTGCAATCACCAGTTTGTCGTAAGCTTGTGTGCTGCCATCTTCCAAAGTTAGGTTTTGTTCTTCTCGATTGATGCTGCTTACGCGGATTCCTAATTTTAAAGTGATTTGATCATCGGTGTAATTTTCCTTCGGAAATAATAAACTTTGCGGCGTATTGGGATCGCTAGTTAAATAGGCTTTTGATAGGGGCGGCCGGTGGTACGGAAATTCCGGATCGCCATCGAATAAAATAATGTCACCCTCCCAGCCATATTTCCGTAAGGCAAAAGCACAGTTAATTCCAGCATGACTGGCACCAATAATTACACAGGTTTTTTTGTTGCTTCTTGCAGTCATTTTATTTGGCTACTTTTAAAATTAAGCCATCTGGGACTTCGCTTACTTGTAATTGGCATGATAAACGGCTAAAATCACTGACATTATCATCAAACTCTAGCATATCGTTTTCCAGTTCATCAGGTGCGCCTACCGCATTCCAAAAGGATGGTTCTACATGTACATGGCAAGTCGCGCAAGAGCAAACGCCTCCGCAGTCGCCATCGATGCCTTTGACTTTGTTTTTTACGGCCAATTCCATGACACTGCCAGAATTCGCTTCAGTTATTATTTTTTCGTTATCACTTGTTATAAAGGTTATTGTTTTCATTGAATTTAATTTAAAATATTGGGTTGAGACTTACAATGTGTTGAATTGTACCTGTAAGCTGTCAAAGCCTACTTTGCGTTTAAATTGGTCTAAACCTTCTATGTTTTCTTTCGCTTCTATAATTTCCATTGAAGCAACTTTTTTACTCAGGGTGGTTAGTAGAATTTTCATAATCTGGCGTGCATGGGTTGCGCCTAAACAATTGTGCGTACCAAATCCGAAAGCGACATGTGGGTTAACTTTTCGGTCTAAAACTACTTCGTTGGCATTTTCAAAAACGCGTTCGTCTCTATTGGCTGAAGCCCAGCACATAGAAATTCTGCTTTGTGCTTTTATAGCATGCTCACAAACTTGAGTGTCTTCGGTAACTACTCGTCCCATTTGGGTTAATGGCGAAAAGTAACGTATTAATTCTTCAATCGCGGTATTTAGTATTTCAGGTTGTTCGCGTAAACGTTCTAAAGATTTTGGATGCTCAGCAAAATAAGCAATCGAATTGGTCACCGCATTAATAACGGTATCACGTCCACCAGCAAACGTTAAAATCACCACACCTTTTACTTCTTCTTTACTCAGTTTTCTACCGTCAATTTCAGCATTTAATAATAAAGCGTATAAACTGTCGTCCGGATTGGCTATGGTTTTGTCAATTTGGGCGTCTATATAATCGTATAAAATATTGGCTTTGTCGCTATCCAATGCGGTGTCTTCACTACGGAAAACATGGGTTCCCCAGGAAATCCATAATTCGGAAGCTTCAAACGGAATATTTAATAGTAAAGTTAAAGCTCTAGATTGTAGTTTTAAGGCAAATTCCTCTACAACTTCAACGTTATCTTCTGCTAAAGCGTCTTCTACTACCTTTTCAATGATTTCGGTTAGTTTGGTTTGATAATCGGCTTCTAAGGGACGTTTAAACCAAGGGTCGATTAAATCGCGGTAACTTTTATGTTGCGGTGGATCGACTTCAAAAGGAATTTGACGTGTATCTCGAATATGTACTTCAGAAGGTACTACGATTCTCCCAACTTCTTCGCCTCCCGATTGAAAGGTTTTCCAGTTGTGCGCACATTTACGAACATCTTTATGCCCGAGTATCATTTTTACAGGGTCGTTTTGGTCGTTCATTTCACCAAAACCTTTGTCTTGACGCGCTTCTTTAAACGGATCTTCGAATTTGCTTTTTTCCATGGTCTATCAATTTCAAATAAAAGTGTTTGTTGGTATGGGCAAAATTGGATATTATAATTGATGCTTAAGTAACCGTATTTAGCAAAAAAGTAATCTATTTTGACTTTGCTTACTACTGATAGTGTGTTTGTTGACAATAAAACATATTTTCGGAGGGTTTGTTCAGTTAATGTGCAATCTAATAATGACTAAACTCTGTGTAGCTTTTCTTTTGTGTTAGTCAATTCAACATTTATGGTAGGTACTTAGAGCTTGAAAAAATATATTTGAGGGTATAGGGTGCCTAAGTTAAATTTTGACAGAAATTAGAGGAATATAATATGCTTTAAAAAGAAATTTAAATCAATAAAATGAAAAATACATTGCAATTAATCATGCTGATTTGTGGATTCAGCCTATCGGCACAGGTGTCTTTTTTAAGTGAAAGAAATCAATTTAAAGTTACAGATTGGACTTTCAAAAAAGGAGTGATTTACAACGCACAGGCCTTAGTGTTTGATAATGCTGATTGGGAAAAAGTAACCGTGCCGCATACGTATTCTATGGATGCCATTGAAGAAGTAGGTTACTATAAAGGAGAAGCATGGTATCGCTCAAACTTCAAAGTTGAATCTAATGATAACGAACGAGTTTATATTCGATTTGAAGGCGTTGGGCAAGAAGCAAAGGTCTATGTAAACGGAAAATATGTTGATGAACATATTGGGGGGTATTCTGCTTTTTGTTTTGATGTTACGGATGCCCTTACCAAAACGGGAAAAAACCTATTAGCTGTAAAAGTGTCTAACGCTCCTAATTATAAGCGTATTCCTGTGAATGACGTACTGTTTAATCACTACGGAGGAGTTTATAGAAATGTAAGTGTGTTTACAGCACCTAAAATTAACATCAGTCCAACACATCACGCAACATCAGGTGTTTTTGTAACGCTTCAAGAATTAGATAAATCAGCAAAAATTCATGTAAAGACAATGGTGAATTTTGAAGAGTCAAATGAAGAGCCATTATCGTTAAACTATGTTGTAAAAGATGCTACGGGGAAAGTCGTATTAACTCAGAATGCAGAAGTTCGTCCTACAAATGAAATCGAAGAAGTGTTAGAAATTGCTAAGCCTATATTATGGAATGGAAAAAATAAAGCTCATTTATATAACTTAGAAGTAACGCTAAAATCTGATATGGGAACAGATAAAGTAGTTCAAACTTTCGGGATAAGAACTTTTGATGTTAATCCAGATACAGGGTTTGTTTTAAATGGTAAACCTTATCGTTCTTATGGGGTGGCGATGCACCAAGAATGGGAGCAATCTGGACCTGTATTGACGAAAGAACAGCATGAGAAAGATTTTGAATTGATAGATGAGATTGGAGCGACAGCTTTAAGAATGTCTCACTATCAACATTCAGATTACGCTTATGATTTAGCCGACCAAACCGGATTGTTGGTTTGGGCAGAAATCCCTTTTGTACACGATTATAGTGGGCGTGAACAAAAAAATGCAAAACAACAATTGACAGAATTAATCTTACAAAACTATAATCATCCATCAACTGTGTGCTGGGGTTTGTGGAATGAAGTACGTGCGTATGAAAGTCCAGACGAGCCTTGTGTACTATTAACCAAAGACTTGAATGCTTTGGCACATGAGTTAGACCTAACAAGAAAAACAGTTTCAGCTAGTGATCGCGGAGACGAATCGAATATGGGGAACCTTTCTGATTTACAGGCGTGGAATAAATACTACGGTTGGTATTATGGCGAATATAAAGACATGGGAAGCTGGTTGGATCAATACCATCAAAAATTCCCGAATCGCCCGGTGGGCATTAGTGAGTATGGTGTTGGAGGAAATATTTTTCAGCACGATATTTCCAAATTAGAAAAACCGATAGGGAACTTTTTCCCAGAGCAAGAGCAGAATACCTATCATGAAATATCTTGGAAAATCATTCAAGACCGTCCGTTTGTGTTCAGTTCATACATTTGGAATATGTTTGATTTTTCTGTTGCAGGATGGAACAGAGGAGGCATTAGAAATCTAAACCATAAAGGTTTGGTGACTTTTGACAGAGAAACTAAAAAAGATGCTTTCTATTTCTATAAAGCCAATTGGTCTGAAGAAGCTGTTTTATACATCGCAGAAAGAAGAGATACAGAAAGAACAGAAGAAACCGTTCAAGTAAAAGTATATACCAATCAATCAAAAGTAACGCTGTTTGTTAATGGTGAAATGTTAGCAACACAAAAACTGACTTCTGATATTGGCGTGTTGACTTTCGAAAACATCAAACTGAATCCAGGGAAAAACACCATTAAAATATCAACTGGTAAAAAGTTAGTTGATGAAGTGGTTTGGAATTTAAAATAAGAAAACATGAAACAAGGGATTTTATTTGCAATATTATTAAGTGTTTTGGCTTGTACTAAGCAAGAACCAAAAGAAGAATTACCAACAACTGCTTTTCCGTTGAAATTGGAAAATCTGGAAGAGAACAGACCAATGAGTGCGGCTATGAAACGTGCTTTTAATAACTATGAAGCGCCTCGTTTGTTGGATAATGAGTTGTATTCTAATTTTAGATATACACAGCTGGAAGGATTGGATTATCATGGAGGAGATGGAACAATCTCTCGTCGTGATCCATCTAAAATTATTTTTGAAAACGGGAAGTATTATGTGTGGTATACTTACAGAAATACACCGGTTGCACCTCGAGGTTTTGAAAAGGCCAATGATACCATTCCATCTACAGATTGGGATTTAGCAGAAATTTGGTATGCGACTAGTGAAGATGGATTTACTTGGGAGGAACAAGGAGTAGCTGTGCCCAGACCAAAAAAACCAATGCGCGGACATCGTTCTGTGGCAACCGCAGATATTTTAAAATGGAAAGACTCGTATTATTTATACTATCAAGCTTTTGATGCGCCTAGTGGTAAATACAACCCAGAAAAAGATGCTTATGATATTTGCCCAGTAGCGATGTCTAAGGCAAGTTCACCAGACGGACCTTGGGAACCAATAGATAAAGTAGTCGTTCCTTTTGGTGAAAGTGATGCCTGGGATTGGCGAGTGATCCATGATCCAAATCCATTGGTGCATGATGGAAAAGTGTATTTGTATTATAAATCAGGTTTAGATGTAAGAGATGCCAATAGAAAGTTTTGGGATGTATGGGGATTGGTAGTTGCGGATAATCCAGAAGGACCCTTTGTAAAACACCCTTTAAGTCCAGTAACCAATTCAGGTCATGAAACCATGATTTTTCCATTTAGAGAAGGAGTGGCTGCTTTGATTGGTACCGATGGAATAGAACATTATACAATTCAGTATGCTAAAGATTGGGTGAATTTTGAGATAGCTTCAGTTTCTCAGTTGTTCCCAACAGCCGCTGGGGTTTATTGTCCAGATTCGTTTACCGATTCTAAAAATGCAGATGGAATTACTTGGGGTTTGTCACACTTTATCAATGCTGGAAATGATTGGGGAAACATGTATTCTATCTTAGGGCGCTTTGATTGTGATTTAAGTCTTTCTGTTGATGATCCAAGTTTAAAGCAATCTAATTTGTTGTACCCAAACGATTTGTACTTCAGTCGTGGGTTGAGTGAGGATCAAAAAACAAGGATAAAAGAAAGAATAAAGAATAATAAGTAGTACCTGTACAATTTTATGTTGTTCTTCTCTATTCCGCTCGAAGACCCTGAATTAATAAGGTGTTCGCAGCGCAGTCGAGAACATTTTTCAATTAAAAGTTAATTATAAAAAATGGTCAACACTATTAAGGGAAGTTCACCTATCGAAATAAAAGCTTAATGTTTAGTGAAAATAGAATACACCAGTGTTTTTGTTTCTGCTTTTACTTGTTTTTGAATGCCTATATGATTTGTAAATGGAAAACGAAAAGATAGCCATTTGACTTGTATTAAAAATAATTATGTATTTTGACTTTTTTACTAATCGAATATCTTGTTTTTCAGCAATAAAACATATTTTAAACCATTTTTACTATATAGTGTCGTATATAATTTGTTTCTTTTTGGCTCCTATTTCATTGGAACAAAAAATAATACAAATAAAAAATACGACGTCACATAATTAAATAGGTATTAGCTGTAATTATGAAAGCTACTTTTGAAAAAATAGAAAAGCGGGAAGATGCTGCCTTGCATCATTCCATTTATGAGGACACGAGTTTTAAAACGCCGTGGCACTTTCATCCAGAATTGGAATTAACCTTTATTGTAAAAGGGGAAGGCGTGCGTTACGTAGGGAATACGTTTCAAGAATTTCAGCCCGGCGATTTGGTGTTGTTGGGTGCAAATGTGCCGCATTGTTGGAAAAACGATACCGATACAGGTGTGAAATCCATTGTTTTTCAATGGCAAGCTGATTTGTTAGGCACAGATTGGCTGGAAAGAGCAGCTTTTAAAAACATCAAAACCCTTTTAGATACGGCAAGTAAAGGTATTCATTTTCCTTTAGAGGATAATGAAAAGGAACAATTCCAGAAGCGCTTGGAAGTGATGGAATCTTTAGATGCCTTTCATAAATTAGTGGCTTTTCTAAAGTTATTAGAAGATTTAAGTGCATTTAAAAACAAGAAGTATTTAATTACCGATGGATTTTCTCCTAACTTAAATATCCGGAATTACAAGCGAGTAGATGCCGTTTATAATTATGTAACAGCTAATTATCGCAATAAAATCACTCTTAAAGAAGCATGTAGTGTATTAAATATGGGCGAAGAAGGTTTTTGTCGATTTGTAAAAAAACATATGAATAAATCGTTTTTTACTTTGGTAAACGAGTACCGCATTCATCGAGTTAGTAAGGATTTAATAGATACCAACAAGCAAGTTCGCGAAATTGCTTACAGCTGTGGTTATGAAAGTTTGCCGTTTTTCTACAAGCAATTTCAAAAATTTATGAACTGTTCTCCATTACAATTCAAAAAAAAGTATCTAAATCATATTTCAAATTGAATTTGGTTCAATCACACGATGAATAGTAATGCATGATTTTTAATTTTTATAAAAAAAGAAGCAGAGAACTTTGTTGTGTTAGAAATTTCAATTCTTTATTTATATTACTCCATTTTTCAAAATGCCTTAAAGCTTTGAAATAATTTTGATGTATAAGCAAATTAATATAATTTCAATAAAGTTATCCTTCATGGGAATAAAAAAAGGAATTGTAAGATAAAATTTTCATATCATGTTTTTGATAGATGGCTGTACATTGTTGATTGATTTCAAGGTTAGCTATGGTTTCAATTTTTAGAATGACCTTAACGCTTCCATTTCCAATTTAGACTGGGCTATTTTGGGTTATACCAAATAGGAGAAGATACCGCTCGTTCCTGAATAATCATAGTGACATCTTTATCCATTTTTAAATTATAATTAACCGCATCATAAAGCGTCCATCGTGGTGTTGGTATTTCAATAACACGGGCGTAATAAAAAGCACTTAATTGAGGATCAAAATCAGGATCTTCAAAAACTCCAACAAAATCAGAAGCTCCAATATCGTTGGTGTATTTAGCTGTTTTCATATCTACCGTATTACCTACAGCAGGTAATTTGCCTTTAGCATCTATTGTGCGGTCTCCAGACCATTTGACGTCATATATTTTTTCATGAGTTTTACCATCAGTATCTAACCAGCCTTTAACGATTTGAATACGGTCTAAATTCGCACCTTGAGGATCTTTGGTTGCAGCAAATAAGAATTTTGGGGATTTCCCTTCAGAAGAAGTTTTTAAATCACTTCCCATTGGAACACCTTTAGCGTAACCTGATTCAGCAATATTACCAGAAGCATCACTAGTATTAAAATCATATCCTGCAAATAAACGAACAGCTATTCTTGGGCCAGAAGAAGCATAAGTTTCACGACGTTTCATGGCATCCCAAATAGCTTCACGTGTATTTGATGTTGCCCAAACTCCGGTTATACCATTAGCACCTAAAGTCCATGCTTTTCTAACATAGCCTTTTTCTTTTTTATAAATCTTACCCCAACGTTCGGCTGAAGGTTCATCTACAGGGAATTTCCCCCAATAATTGTCTTCTTCAGCACCAGATGATAAACCGGTGTGCGTGTCTGTTCCACTAACAATTCCATATTTAAAAGGGTTTACCCCAAATTTCTTTTCAAGCGCTAAACCATTTTGTAAAGCTTGACGAATGTATTCATATTTTATGGCGTCCTCTGGTTTTATATTTCCAGCTAAATCAGAGGTATCCCAAATTTCAAAATTGGCAAACTCATCATTAGGTGATAGCGATGGATGTGTTTCACTAGCTCCCTTGTACTGGTAAATTTCATATAAAACTTCCCAACGGGCACGCGCTTCTGCCCATGCTTTGGTAAGCGGTGAACCATCGTAACGCTCTAAACGGAACATCCATCCGTTAGACATATTTCCGTTATGCGGAATTGCCAATGCATGCCCTCCTGTTTTAGATTCCCAATTGTCCAACCAAGCCCATAAACTTTCGGGGTCGGTTCCCGATCGACCTTCAGCGGCAGATGAGAATGTGGTTAAGGGTAAAAATTCACGAGTTTTATCTGCACCTTCACGAAAAACGACATTACGGTGTAAATTTTGTCCAACTTCTCCGTTAGACGTCCATTCATAACCAATAAAAGCTGTGAATGTTCCAGGTTCGTTATATTTTTCCATAATGTCTACATTCGTATCCCAGGCGGATCTTGCCCATTTTGGATCCATCATTATTTTAGGTAGCGATTTTGAAGCTTGAGCACTAATAATACCTCGTGTTGCTTGATACCCGGCGTCACCACCTTCCATAATACCATCATACCAACCTTTAACAACAGGGTCGGCTAGCATTTCTGGATTCCCTGCTTTTATTTCAACCAAGGTCCCCATACCGTCGGAGTGATCGGAAACCACAACCCAATCTAAGGCACGTTCTAATTTAGCGTCTTGGCCGGTGTTGGAATTCACGGTTTCGCCTCTTGCAAAACGCACTGCTTCTTCAGGACCTACAACGGTTCCTGCAGCCGCGGCATCACCTGAATAACTGGTGTGTACGTGTTGATCTCCCCAATAGACGTTTTCCGGGTATTCCGTGTTTTTTACTGTTGAAGTTTCGGTTTCCTGAGGAATAGTGTCTTCTGTAACTTCTTTTTTAGCTTCTTCCTTACAACTAACAATGCTGATAAGTAAAACGACTAGGTATATAATTTTTTTCATGTTAATTGTATTTCTGAATTTTTTGATTAAAACTTTTTGAAATATAAGGTATATCCTAGAAGTAAACCTAAAGAACCATATGAGGCTTCTGTAATAGTTGTGGTTCCTTTTATTAAATCATTTTCACTAGGGTTGTTTAAAGTTCCTTTTTGTTCGTAGTTATCAGTACTTCCAGTACTATATAAAAGGCCAAGACTTAGGTTGCTTTGATTTTTTTTAATGGTAACTCCCGCTGAAATGTGGTAGATATCCCAACTGCTTATAGTGGTTTTTATACCGCGATTATCATTAAGAGATTTATCAAAATAAGACATGTCGTTTCTTGCGCTTAAAAATAGAGAAAGACTGTCTTTTAATAGATATTCATAACCTATGGCAACATTAAAGACTGATTTGGCAGCAGCACGTACACGCATAAAATCATCGGCTCCTAATTGGGGAGCTACATTAGCGGGTCTTACAAAGGTGTTTGAAGCGATGTCCATGATATCATATTGATCTGTACTTCCATAATATTGGCAGGAAATACCAATGTGAGATTTGGAACCAAGGTAATTAACACCTGCTGAAATCGACAACGGAGATTTAAAAGTTGTTTTTAGTTCACTTTGTCTATCGGTTGCGACTGCAGATATACGATTATCATCAATTAATTTGAAATTATTTGCCTCAATGTTAGCAGCTACACTACCAATTCCCATAATATTTATAGAAGGTGTTGTAAGTGTTAATCCAGCCTTCCAACGTTCTTTTTGATATGAAACTCCAAGCTTAGCACTATAACGCACATTGTAATAATCAACATTTTCGTTTAGGTTTGCGGCTACTAATGTACGTTCGGTATCATTCATAAAAACATAAGTAGATAAACTTCTGCTAAAGGATTGTGAACGTATGGTAAACAAGTTGGTAAGTCCGACCGACCAATTTTCGTTCAATCGTCTGGCTGCCCCAAATGCAATTAAAATCTCATTGAGCCTATCACTAACCGCAGACTCTGCTACAGTTTCTTCAAGTCCTGAACTTTCAGCATCATCAATGATTTCAAAAAAGCCATCTTTTCTAGCAACTCCCTTAAAATTAAAGCTAGTTGGTGCCATGAATCCGTAGCCTACTTTCCAGTTATCATTCTTAACATTTATCATCCCTCCAGCTAAAAGGGGAACCGATCCGAGTTGTCTACTTTTAAAATTAGCTTCCTGACCGAGAGCATTAGAAATTGTGATATTTTCGGCTCGGTAAGCGGTGGCGTTAACAGATATTGAAGAATTATCTAAAAAGCCAAGAGCTCCTGGGTTGTAATAAAGCATCGTGTTATCATCACTTCCACCAACAACAGCACCAGACATGAGCACTGAGTTTGAGCCGAATTGCTGTGTCCAATAATTAGTGTCTTGAGCCTGTATTTTGAAAACAAAATAGGCTGATAATAAGATGAAACAGCTTAGTGTCTTTTTAATTTCCATGGTATATAGGTGTTTTGTTTACTAAATTTAAGTAACACTTTTGCGGGTGTTATTACTTCGGTGTGTACCAAATCGGTGATGTCCAGCCGCGTTCCTGAACGGTTGCAGCCACATTATCTAACAAAGGCAAATTGGCCCTCACGGCGTCATAGGTAGACCAACGTGGTGTTGGTATTTCAATAACTCGTACATAATAAATGGCATTAATTTCTGGATTAAAACTAGGATCTTTCCAAAAACCCATAAGCTGTGTGCTGCCAATAGAATTTGTATATGTAGCAGTAGTTAGATCTACGGTGTTTCCAACTTCAGGTAGTTTTCCATTGGCATCTAGTTTTCTTTCATCAGACCAAGCTACATTATATATTTCTTCTTTGGTCTCGCTGTTTTCAATCCAACCCTTGATGATTTGAATACGGTCAAGATTGGCGCCATCGGGATCTTTCATGGCAAATACTGAAAACTCGGGTGCTTTTCCTTGGGTGTTTTTTAAAGTTTGCCCCATTGGAATTCCAGAATTATAACCATCGGCCACTAAAGCATCATAATCATTTAGTGTTTCATCTAAATCGAAACCACCAAAGAATCTCACTTTTAAACGGGTTCCACTTGTAGCAAAGGTTTCTTTGTTGCGCATGGCATCCCAAATGTCTTCTCTTGTGTTTTGACTAGCCCAAACTCCTGTTAAAGCACCAGGATTTAGGTCTTTGCCCTTAATCCAACCACCAACTTCACTGGTTCTTCTTATTTCTATGCTACCATCAGCAGCACCGTGACTTCCATATTCAAAATTAGACTCAGTAACATTTGAAGGGGTTCCGTTATGACTATCTGTTCCTCCAACAATACCATATTTATAGGGGTTGGTGCCTAATTTGTTTTCATAATCTAAGCCTTTAATTAAACCGTAGCGTACAAAATTTTCTTTCATGGCTTTTCTGCCACTATAATTTTGCATGGAGTTGGCATTTTCAAAATCAGCAAACTCATCGTTGGTCCAGAACTTAGCATGAACTTCAGAGTTACCTTTAATTTGCATCATTTCAATTAAAGGCTCGTAATAATTTCTAGTTTTTACATACTCCTCATCAATAGGGTTGCCATCGGAATCATTCGGGTTGAACATCATACCCTTACTCGCATTAGAATTATGAGGAATAGCAAAAACATGCATACCTTGTTCTTCTAAACCAGCCATCCATTTCCATAAAGCTTCTTCGCGATTGATATCTACCGTACCTACTGGTAGATCTGGAAGGTTCATATCTCTAAACAGTATATTACGGTGTAAGTTTCCGCCATTAGGAGCCGCAGTCCATTCAAAACCAGCAATGGTTGTAAAAGTTCCTGGGGTGTAATGTTCGTTTACGGCATCAATCATCACCTGCCAACCATTTTTTACAGCTTCTTCACCAGGGAAAAAATCAGTGCGTTGGGGTGTACTCGACCTGTTATTATTTACCACATATTTAAAAAACCACTTCTCTTGTTCTTTGAAACTAGTCAAACTACGAAGTTCTATCAATTTAGGGTGGTCGTGGCCCTCGGAGGCTTCCGTGTAGTTGGCATACATTTCACCAATATATTCAGCATGGTCTGTAACCGCACAGAAATCTAGAGGTTTACTAATTGTGATTTTGTTGCCATTAACGTCAACGGTTTCTCCTTTAGCAAACCGATAAGCATCAGTGGGTTTTAAACGTGTTCCGCCCAAATAAGCATCTAAAGAATATGAGGTGTGTACGTGGGTTTCACCAAAAAAAGCTTCTTTGTTTTTAAAAAAGGGAATAGTGTCTCCTGAGGCTGAAACGATTTCTTTTTTTTCTGTTGTTTCTGAATCCCTAACATGCTTTTTATCTTCTTTACAAGAAAAGAGGGCTAAGGAAATACTTAGTACTAAAGTAATTTTCTTCATAACGGATCAATCAATTGTTAAGGGCTTGTTAAAGGTAGCTTTAATTTTGCTAACAATCAAGGGGTTATGTAAACCGATTTTAAAGCTTCTAAATTGCTTTTTTGTTGCGAAATAAAATCACCTTGAACTGGTTTTCCGCCTCCTGGAGGGATTACGATACTTTGTATTCCTATGTTTTTTAAATTTGAAAGAGATGCTTCTAAAGGCGTGTTTTCCCAAATTATGGACTTAATGTCTTTTTGCTTTTGAAGCGCCTCAATCTCATGTAATTTATCGCCAGCAATGTTATCTGAGGGTTCCCAATGTAAGCTCGTACCTTTAATTTTATAGGCAGCTTCAAAATATTGATATACAGGATGAGAAAAGGCAATTTCTAAATCGGGTTGGCTGGCAACTGTAGAAAGGAATACTTGGTGCAACTGTTCTAACTCTGCTTTTAAGTTTTCAAAATTAGATTCAAAAGTTGTTTTATCTTTTTCAGATTGCGTCATTAAAGCATTTTTTATCGCTTCTGCCTGTTTAATTGCTAAGCTTAAATCTTGCCAGGTGTAGGATGCCATTTCTGGATGTTCGTGTGCGCCTTCACCACCATGACTGTGTGTAAAAACATGTCCTGATGCTAATAATTTATCTTGAAAGCTTTCCGAGGTATTGATGATTTTGTCTTCAGGTATTGATACATTCATTAGCCATTTTTCGTAGGAAGCACCGTTAATAATAATAAGATCGGCATTTTGCATGGCTGCAATGCTATCGGCTACAGGTTTCCAATAATCTGGAAACGTTTTTTGAGATGCCGGGAAATGCAAATCAATGGTTTTACCAGCAATACGGTTTGTGAAATAGTATAATGGATAATTGGTAACATAAACAACAGGTTTTTCAGGTGTATTACTTTCTATATCCGCAGTTTCAGATTGTTTTTTATCGTTTTTACAACTGGTAAAAAGGACTAGGCATAAAAGTGAACTTAAAAGAATATGTTTCATAAAATATAAGATTTAAAGAATGAATTTTTCGATGAGATAAGGGCCGTATAGGTTTAGTGTCAAGACTAATAGAGCAGCTAGTAAAATGCCGATTCCTATGGTTATAATGATTTCTAAACTGAGCACAAGTTGGATGGCGTTTGAAGCACCTCCAATACGGTTCATGGTATTAATTTCGCCTTTTCGTAACTGTAGCGATAAGCTAAATACCAAGGTAAGAATGATTAGTGTCGCGATTCCAATACTAATCGCAGCAAGCATAATCAAGTCTTTTACTGACAGAACGGTATCTAAAAGTGCTTTCATGGTAATTTTTGGGACAACGATGTGTAGGTTATCTGTTCGATTTTCGAATCTTCCGCGAAGCATTAAACTGCCTTTTTTGTCCGTTGGATTTATGATAAGTGCTTGTAATGGAAATTCTTCAGGGTTGCCGTGAAAATGAAAACTGTCTATATTCTCTGGAGTAATTTCGGTGTACGATAAAATGGCTGGGCTTGCAACGACTTCTGTTTTACTTTTTGAAAGCACCAAACTGTCGGCTGTTTTTTCGTTAAGATTTTCATGGCCGTGTGCCAATCCTGAAATAACCCAGGTTGTTTTTATGTCGGTAAATACGGCATTATCATCTGGTGTTCCAGTAGGGTTGAGAATACCAACAACGGTCATTTTTAAAGGGTAACTTCCTGCAATGTCGAAAGTACTTGCTGGCGATGAAATTACTGACTCGCCTAAATTAATTTGAAGAATTTTTGCGGCTTCACTTCCTAAAACACATTCTCCCAACATGGCCATGGGACGACCAGATTGAAAACTGGTTTTTCGGAATTTAAAATACTCTGAAGAGGTTCCAACGATAGGTTGGTTTTTAACCTGATATTTTAAATGTAAGGGAATAACAGCACCAAGTTTGGTATTTACTAATTCTGAAACAATATGATGCGGAATAGGGTCTAGGTGTGATTTTTTAAAATATAAAGCGCTTAAATTAAGTTCGGTGTCGCTGCCTTTTGCTCCAACTAAAAGCGGCGTATTTTCGGCGCGCGCCATCATGTTTTTAGAGCCTTTTTTTGACAAGGTGTTTAGCCCTAATGGAATAAAAAGCACCAAGCTAATAGCAACAATAAGCACCAAAGTTTTTAACCAATGGTATTTTAAATAGGCCCAAGCCAAGTAGAATTGTTGACTCATGAAATTAGAGATTTTAAGTTAACAACCTGTTTGTACTTAGTTAAAATATTGAAATCTTGAGTAGCAATAATTAAGGTTTTTAATATCATCATTTTAGCTCCCATTATTTTGAATATAAATTCTTAAATATTTGTTGTATTAGAGAAAACATCATGGCTGTAGACCAACCAATTAACATAATACCATTAATGGCTTCTACCCCAGATAAAAATTGCCATTTAGGTGTTAAAGTATAATCGCCATATCCTAACGATGTGAAAGTAACCATTGAAAAATACCAGGCTTCAGAAAAACTGATGAATACCTCCTTAGTTTCTGGAATTAGCATGTAGGTAACAGCCCAAAACAGGGATTGGATAAAATGTAAAAAAGTGAAGAACAAAAAAGAAATCACTAATAAGGTTAGTGCAACCTTAGAAGCGTAATGTTCTTGTTTTTTTTTAATTTGTTTAAGCCAGTAAACATTACCCATGGCTTGAACGATTACGGAAATTACTATAATAATGGTGCCTATTAATAATGAAAATATCATAAATATATTTTTTTTTCATTGTGTTGTGAAAATCATATAGCAACAATAATATCTGTCTGATGGTATTTTACCAATTCAATACAAATGAATTGCTAGCTTATGAAATTAAAGATTTTAAGTTAACAACCTGCTCAAACTTATTTAAAATATCATGATCGTGAGTCACAACGATCAAAGTTGTTTTTTGCACTTTACAGTACTGCGTTAAGATGTTAATAATATTATCTCGATTTTCAGGGTCTAAATTTGCAGTAGGTTCATCGCATAATAAGACTTTAGGCTGTGTGATTAAAGCACGACAAACGGCCACACGTTGGCGTTCACCCTGTGATAATTGTTTGGGGTAACGATTAAGTTTATTGGAAAGACCAACGCGATCGGCTAAGTCTTTAGCACGTTGTTTTACGGTTTCGTCTAATTGTAATATTGAATTGATGCGGTAGGGCAACAAAATATTATCTAAAACACTTAAATACTCTAACAATTCAAATTCCTGAAAGATGAGTCCGATTGTGGCAATTCTAAAATCACGACGTTCGTTATTTTTATACTGATTTATAATGACATTATCTATAGAAATACTTCCTGATTCGGGCAATAAAATACCTGAAAGAAGATGAATAAAAGTCGTTTTCCCGCAACCACTCGGGCCGATAACAGCGGTTTGCTGACTAGATTCAAAGTTTAAATCAGCTAATTGAAAAATGAAATCGCTTTTAGGATATTTAAAGCTTATGTCTTTACAATGTATCATTTATTTTTGGCAGCAATTATGGTTCGGTCTTCCGAAGTTAAGGTGATGTTATAAATTTTCCAACCGTCATCTTCAATAGTGAGTGCAACGGTGCCAATGTATTTGTTTTGGCGGTAATGAATATGTTGTAGGTGTTTTACTCTAGCTGTTACAATCCATTCCGTTGGATATTCAAAAATATGTTCGCCAGTATCCCTTGGTAGTGCTTCTCCAATATCTTCAACGGTAACTGTTTCTATATGGACTTCAGAACCTTCTTTCAGCCCTACATTCAATCGGCGACGGCTATCTAAATATACATTATCTATTAAATTTTCATCTAAAGACTCCGAAAGGGTCTCGAACAACTCAGCTTCATCTTCAATATTAAAAGCTTTATAGGTGTTCGATAAAACAGCTTGCATGATTTGCTTTATATCTTCAGTTTTTGGTGATTCTATGTTGTACCATGGATTTGATGCTTTTACGGTAAGCGGCAGACAGAGTAAGGCCATACCTAAGAAACATAGGCTAACAATGGGTTTTTTACGTGATATATTCATGGCTTTATGCACCTTTTTGTAACGTGGCCAGAATATAAACCCGAAAACAAGGAGACAAAGGGAGAGTAGGGGAATAGACAGTTTTCCCATAGCTAAATTGGTTTGTAATTGCTGCCATTCCGGATTAATATAGTGTTGCCCCCAAAGCACTAAAACAAGGAAACCTAAACCAATTAGAAAAATAGGTTTTAAAGCTATTTTTTTTGAATTTGATTTCATGCCTGACATGCGCCACGAGAAAATAAAGATGAGCAATAGGATAACATAAAAGCCTGTGGCCTGACTTGTAGCATAAGATAAGTGGTCTGAAGCATAATTGGCCAGGTATAGCCCAGAAGCCAAACTGCCTAAAACTAAAACTAGGCGTGTTGTCATGGTATTAAAAAACGTAGGTTGATAATAATACAAGGTTAAATATAGGACACAGCTCAGAATAATTATTAGTAAATAAGGTAGTGACCAGCCCCAAAGTCCTAATATTAATCCAGCTAATAACGGTAAAATCAGCAATAAAATATTTTTAATTTGAGCGCCTTCTAAAGTATTTAGAATGATACCAGAGATAATACAGAACGTAATAATAGCTAGGGGGATTTGAGGCAACATTGATGGCGCTACCCCATACAAGCTGCATTCGTAAATTAATAGGCCAAAAGCTAAAATTCCGATGCTATAGCTTAAAAATTTTTCAGTTGTCCATTGTTTTTTGCCTTTGGAAATGAGATTAACCAAATAAACGGCTTCTTTTGAAAATAAAAACACAAGCAGCACGCCTAAAGCCAATCCTATTCCACCTAAAATGATACCACTAAAAGTTTGTTGATTTGATAAGCCTAATATGTCAAGTTGAGGAGCAAAACAAGCACCCAAACCTAAACCAATTAAAGCTGTTGAAAGCGTAGAACTTACCTTGTTTAAGGCAACGTTGGGTTTATAAAAATAGCGAAGTGCCAATATTGCAGCAATCGCTAAACCAAGGTTTGATAATATGTGAGTCGGCATTAAAATAAGCTCATTATAACCTAACCACAGACCAAAGAAGGCTGAAATTATAGCTATAGATAAGTAGCGCTTGTACGTCGCTTTCTTCATGTATAAAATTAGGAAGATACTTATGAAATACAACGGAAGGTATGCTAAAATAAACTGAAGTCCTTTATAAATATTAGTTCTGGCCAAGATTGTAAATGTTGGGGAATCAGGAATGATGAAAAAGGCCTGTGACGGACTTAATTTTGTGTTGATAACACGGCCATTTAGCTGGCTTAACATAAAGAAAATATCGGTTTGACTGCCTAGTAATCCATCTATTCCAAATTTTAATCCAGATAAATCAGTAGCGTCATATTTTGCCCGCCATTGCATACGTTTAGTACTGTTGTCGCCATCAATCGTTGGTTTGGACAATAGCGTAAAACCCTCGGGAAAAATGGGTTGGGCTTTTTGTACTTTACCGTTAACTACAGGAAGTACAAAAAAAACTTTGTAAACACCAGGGGTTTCTTCTGTGATTTCTAATCGGGCAGGAAAGGAAATATCGGCGTGCATTGGGGTAACATGAAGCAGACATATTAGGCTACAAACAAGCCACCACGTTTTTAATATTTTACTGTGCATCTAAAAACGATTTGATTTCACCTTCATAAATAACATCATACTCTTGCATGAGCTCTGTGAAAAATTGTTCTTTAGTGGCGTTGCGTTCTTCGTATTGTAAATCACGAAGCAATTCATCTTTAACAGCTTCAAGAGGTAAGGCTGTAGGAGCTTGTTTACTACTTAAGTAAATGAGGTGTTTACCATAAGTAGAAGTTATAGGGCCACTCCATGTATTGGCATCTAAATTTTCAAGTGTTTTACTAAAACCTTCACCAAAAACTTTATTGATTTGTGTACTATTATAGTCTTTATAATCGTGCTCAAGCATGATAGGGTCCCCAAATTCGGAAACATTTTCGGTTGTTAATTGTTTGTTTTTTATAGTGTTTAGCGCATTTGTAGCTATTTTTTCAGTATTGTTACCATGTTTATCGGTGCTGAAATATATCTGATAAAAGGAGAATTCGGCAGGTTTTAAGTACTTGTCTTTTCGTAATTCGTAATAAGCTTCAAGTGCTTCTTGGCTAGTGCCTTCGGCATTGCCTTGACTCTCCGCTAGCATGTCCATTTGCATAATTAACGACCGTTTAACCATAGCGTTATTTTTATCTAAATCTTGATTAAGCGCTTCACGATACACTACTTGATCTTGAACGTAAGATTTTAAAATGCCATTAAATTCTTCTTTAGTTGGAGGGCGTTGCCATGTTTTTTCCCAAGAGGCTAACATTTGCGCAAAATCACTGTCATCAATAATTATGCGTTTATCACTTTGAGAAGGTAGTTTAGAACCGAAAACAATCAGTAAAATAAGGGCTAGTAGAGATCCGAATATTAGAATATGAACAATAGGTTTTTTCAAGAATGGTGCTTTTATTTAGATTAGTACCGATAATTAAATTTAGTAAATTAAAAATGATGGTTAAAATTATGGAGGAGGTTTTTGTTTTCAAAATTTGGAGCTGCTTCCCAGGATTGTATTTTACTAAAAACGCATCCTCTGTATTATTGTAATCGAACCCACTCGTTTAAATTTGAATAAGTTTTTCTTTATAAGCATGAAGCTTATAGTTTATTTGAAATAAAATAATTGGTGTTAAAATTGTTTATGTAATGAAGTGATTTTAATTTGCTTTTTGATCCAACAAGATAATGAGGTTTAGCTTTTAAAGTTAGGGATTTTAAAATGATGTGTGAAATAATTCAGAAAATTTGATGGTTTGGCACTTTACTTCTTCTTTACATCAGCTCAAAAAGTGCTTTTGTGTTAGGGTTAAAATCATATGTTTTAATTTAAGAACATGTGAGTTCTTATTTTTGAATCTAGATTTAACCTACACTTAAATGACATGAAAACTACCAACTTAATTACTTTCCTATTTTTTTTAGGAAGTCTAACACTACATGCAAAAAATATTTATGTTTCTAAATCAGGATCTGATAGTGCTTCGGGTACGGAAGCTAATCCTTATTTAACTATTTCCAAGGCTGCATCTGTGGCAGTGGCTGGAGATATTGTATTTATCAAAGCGGGAACTTACCGAGAAACCGTGCAACCTTCGAATTCAGGAAATTCGGGAAACCCAATCGTTTTCAAAGCTTATGGGACTGATGAAGTCATCATTTCGGCGTTGGAATATCTAGATAATTGGGTAAACGATTCTGGCGCTATTTATAAAACCAACGTTTCTTGGGATTTAGGTCAAGCGAATATGCTAATGGCAAACTATACCGTGCTAGACGTGGCAAGATGGCCTAATAACACGGACGGCGATCCTTTTACTTTAAATTCGTATCGCAGTCAGGGAGGTTCGTCTTCTTCCGAATTACAAAATGCTTATTTATTGCATAATCAGATACCGAATATAAACTGGGATGGAGCTAATATTATGTTTTATGGTGATCGTTTAGGGTCTGGATGGACTACTTGGCGTGAATATATAACGGGAGGTACGAATGGTCGTGTAAATTTTACGGTGAACAAAACCCAATCGTGGATTATTTCGGCGCATCCACCTGCCGATGGGGGAGATTTTTATTTAGAAGGTGCCAAAGGATTATTGGATTACCAAAACGAATGGTGGTTTGACCCTAGTACTAAAACTATATATGTGCAACTTCCTGGTGGGGCTAGCCCAAAACCAATGGAAGTGCAAATGCGAAAAAGAGTGAAAACGATAGATTTAAGTAATCGCAGTTATGTGGAATTTCATGATTTGGCTGTAATTGGCGGAAGAATAGAGTTGGGCGGTCAAGGAAATCGAATTTATAAAGTGTCTAGTTATCATGGCGATTATAATCGAGGTGTAGCGCAAACCGTGATTGCAGACTGTAGAAATGTGTATGTAAAATGGGCATCCAAAAACAATATTGTAGAACAATGTGAAATCGCTTACGGTGGTGGTTCTGGAATTTTCGATCAGGGAGAAAACACACAAATTATCAATAACTATGTGCACGATTTTAATTATTTAGGAGATTATAATGCCCCTGTTTCTTCTCGCGGAATTCCTGGAAATACAATAATTAGAGAAAACACGGTTAAAAATGGAGGTAGAGATGCTATTCAGAATATCACAAAAGGCTCGGAAGTGTCGTATAACGATGTGTCACATAGTAATATTATTGCCGATGATTGTGGTTTGTTTTATACCATTAATGCCGGATTAAATATGGAAATTCATCATAACTGGTTTCATGATGCCGAGTCTCGTGGCAGTTTGAAAAAAGCAGCCGGAATTTATCTAGATAACAATGCTTCCAATGTAAATGTGTATCGCAATGTGGTTTGGAACACCGAATGGACTAGTGTGCAAATCAACCATAATGGCGAAAACATCAATATTTTTAATAATTCCTTTGCTAAAAATATTGCTACCATGGGAGCTTGGCATATGGCGGGAACGCAATTTACCAATGTTAAAGTTTGGAATAATATCACCGATAAAGAAGGAAGTAGTGCTGGTGGACAAGAAAACGAAGCAACTTGGGAACCACAATCGGACAAGCAAAATAATTTAGTCGATCAAGCTTCTTATCAAGATTGGACAAATAATAATTACCATTTGAAAACTTCTAGCCAAGCCGTGGATTATGGAAAAGTAATTCCAGGGTATACCGATGGGTATGCAGGGGCTGCACCAGATGTAGGTGCTTATGAAGTAGGGGATAACTGGATTCCTGGTGTAAGTTGGGATATTACCATGGGGCCTTCTGGTAAGTGCTATTCTGGTTTAGTAAATGCACAATGTCATGCTTTAAGTACGGACGAAAAGGAGGTAGCTTCAGACAATATAATTAAGGTGTATCCAAATCCAGTTCAGGATATTTTGTATGTAAATATTAAAGAAAAAGACCAAATTGGAATATTATATGATGTTTCCGGAAGAATGGTAAGGCAGTTTGCTTTTACTGTGGGGAAAAATAGTATCCAACTTTCCGATCTAAAAGCAGGGATCTATTTTCTGAAATTTAAAGGAAATTCGAATACTCAGAAATTAATTAAGCAGTAAATACTAACTTTTCTAACTTCGATTTCCTTCAATTGGTTGGTGAAAGTACGTTTAAATTGTTTTTTTAATGCTTACAAAAACCACCATCGATTGTTTTAAAAAAATGTTCTCTTTAGGGATTGGTTAATTTAGGTGAATAGTTTTGTGATAGTGGTTTTAGCTGTTTTAGGAAATTAAATATGTTGAAAATAATAAGGGCGGATTTCTCATTGAAATCCGCCCTTTTAATTATAATTATGTCATGCTGAAGGCCTTTCAGCATCTCATCAAATACTGCTCGTACATTTTTAATACGCATTCAAGCAAGTTCTAGTGGATATCCGAACAATTCACAACGTGTGCTAAAACCTTCCAATAACCCATTTACAATTTTTAATTTATTTTAAAAAGTTGGTGTTTGTTATTATTGTTAACCACAAGAATAAGATCTCCTGAAGCACTTTTTAATGAGGTCACGTTTCTCGTGTCGTTAGGGGCAAAGAATCCGGAGTCTAGATTAGAGATGGTGTGAAAGTTTGAGTCAGGATTCTTTAATAATAAGGTGCCGATACCGGCATCAGCCTTTGTAGTTTCCACTTCCGACATATAATTATTTCCAACACATAATATATCGGGTAGGGTGTCGCCATTGAAGTCGTGATAAGCTATACCATTTATTGGAGATTGTTGTAAGGTGTTTTCAAACGGTTCAAAAACAAAATTACCATCTCCATTATTCTTGAAAACTCCCGATCGGAATTCGTTTACCGACAAATGATAGGCGCTTTTTATACCTTCTCCTACAATGCCAGCTAAATCTCTACTGGCAAAGTCTTCATACGATTTAATTTTTTTAGCTAAATGAGGCATTTGTTGTGCAGTACAACCTTTTCCACGAATTGGCACTTGCTTATCCTTGTCGTATTTGGCCAGCATGATGTCTTCTGTACCATTAAAATCAAAATCTTTCGTATAAATTTGAAATGGTTTTTCTTTAGTAGCATGAAATTTATAATTCAGACCTAAATTTCCTGCAATAAGATCCTTATCACCATCTTGATCTACATCGGCAAAATATAATCGGTTCCACCATCCTGTAGTTTCCTCTAAGGTTTTAAAATTGGTACTTTTCGTTAATTTGCGATTTTCATTTATAAAAACATGGATTCCCATCCATTCCCCAGTTACAAGTAAGTCTAAAATAGAATCGCCGTTCATGTCTTCCCAAACAGCATCAGTAACCATACCTATTTGTTCTAATTCTGGTGCTATAGTAGGTGTAACTACTGTAAATTTACCCTGATTGTTTTGCAAGATGTAACTTTTAGGAGCGTAAGGATATTTATTCGGAATTACGCGTCCGCCAACAAATAAATCAATATCACCATCTTGATCGTAGTCGTACGGTTTTACTACCGAACCAGCCGCGACCATGTCTGGTAATGCATCGTTAGATTTTGAAAACTTCCCTGCTCCATCATTAATATATAAACGGTCGAGGAGTAACTTTGGGGTTCTAACAAATTCGTAACTACCGCTCACCACGTATAAGTCTAAGTCGCCATCTTGATCGGTATCAAAAAATACAGCACCGACATCCTCATATTGTTTGTCGTTTTCGAAGGCAGTTACGGTTTTTACTGAAAATCCACCTTTGGAATTACTCAAAAGCAATTGTCCGGGTTGGGAATGACCGCCACCTAGATACACATCATCATAACCATCACCGTTTAAATCGGCTACCGCTACTGCTGGACCAGTTTGCGATAATTTATGTGGTAAAAGAATTTGGGTGTTGAAGTCGTTGTAATACGGGTCGACATGCCTGTAATCAAATGGAATTTCAGTGAATATAGTGTTTTTTGATTCTTGCGATTCTGGTATGTTACTAGAATTGGCATAATCTACTGTTAAAACTTGATTCACTGTTGGTTTGTCAATGACTTGCTTTTTTCCATCCATCCAGATTATTTCTAATTTTTCTATGCCTGTTTTTTTTGCCAAACCAAAATGTAATGTGTTCGAAACAGATGATATAAAGCCTTTAGAATTCACCAACTGTCTCGTTTGAATGTCTCCATTTTCAAAATATAAATTGGCTACGGTGCCAAGACCAAAGCTGTTGTCTTTTGGGCCTTTAAAATGAAGTTGTAAATAGTTTCCTAAGGTTTGCTCGATAGCATTGTTTTTTAATATCGTGGCATGCTCATTAATATTGTTTACAACAAGCTCTAAATCACCATCGTTATCTAAATCGGAATAGACTGCGCCATTCGAAAATGTTGGTGTTGCATCGACCCAGTTGGAAGATTCGTCTGTAAATGTAAGATCGCCATTGTTTTTAAATAGGTAGTTAACTAACTTTTGTTGGGGTAGCATTTGCGAGTAGGTAAGGAAATCTTCTTTCGTTGGTTTTCTATTATTTTGTCGTAGCAAGGCTTTAATTTCGTTGTTTTTATCCTTGTCTATTACATCTCTAAAAACGCCATTGGTTACATATACATCGTTATAGCCATCTAAATCGAAATCTGCCGATAATATGGCCCAGCTCCAATCAGTATTGCCTATTCCGGCTAGTTGTGAAATTTCACTAAAGGTGCCATTACCGTTATTCAATTGTAACATATTGTGCATGTATTGGTAATGGTAATTACTAGCAACCATTTTTTCAAACTCAGGAATTGAAGTCATTCCCATAGTAGTTTTAGATCGTATATAATCTTGCGGATTCATATCCAAGGTTAAAATATCTTCTAAACCATCATTATTAATATCGGCCATATCGCCACCCATACTGTTAAAAGACATGTGTTTTACGGTTTCATTTCTTTTTTCTGAAAAGGTACCATCTTGATTGTTGATGTAGACGAAATCGGGCATATTAAAATCGTTACACACATAAATGTCTAGCCAGCCATCATTATTTAAATCGCCAACTTGAGGGTGTAAGCCAAAACCAAGGTCGGGCATAATACCTGATTTGGTTGAAACGTCTGTAAAGTGACCCGTACCATCGTTATTATAGAGTTTGTCGCTACCTTTTCGAGCTATAGTTTCAGGGTCAGTTTGTATGGCTTTTAAATCTAAAACTTCTGTCTTAGTAGTCATATCTGGGGTGTTCGAGATATATACGTCCAAGTCGCCATCTTTGTCATAATCAAAAAATGTAGCGTGAATGCCTCGGTTGGTATCTGCTAGACCAAATTCTTCGGCACGCTCTGTAAAGCTTAAATCACCATTATTAATATATAACATATTGGCATAAGTGGCTTCTTGAGCTGTCGATCCGCCTCTAACAATATATATGTCTAAATAACCATCGTTATTAATGTCGACCACCGTAACCCCGGTGTCGAAACCGGTTCTTTTGGTTATTCCAGCTTGTTCGGTAATGTCTTCAAATTTTAGTTTGCCTTTGTTCAGGTAGAGTTTGTTTTCGAAACTGTTGGAAATGAAAAATAAGTCTTCCAGTCCGTCGTTATTAAAATCGGCTGCAGCAACACCCCCGCCAACATAAGCGTACATGTATTGGTAGTAGTTGGTATCTACTGTTTCTTCTAGGGTATTTGTGAAGTTAATTCCGGAATATTCTGAGGAAATAGAGGTGAAAAGCAGGTCTTTTGTGGTCTCACTTGGTTCTGTTGTTCGTTGTTGTTTTTTTGAGTCAGAACAAGCAAATAATAGTGTTATAATAAATAATGGAAGTACAAAGTGTAGTTTGGTTTGTTTGATCATAACAAATTAGCTTTTAGTTCTAATTAGGATGTTAATATAATAATATATGCGGATTTATTTTGTCAAATAATAAAAACGGTAAGACTTTTTGAAGTCTTACCGTTTTAAAAAATAACTAATTCAATGTGTTTATTTTTTAATTATTATCAGGATCTAAGTTTGGATTTAGATCGATTTCTATTTGTGGAATTGGTGCAAAGTAGTTGTCAGGAGACAAGGAGCCTACTACTGGATTTGATAATGAAATGTTTGGATCTAACGGTGTTCGTGCTTGATCACTCAAGGCGTCTGCAACACGTTCCATGCGTACCAAATCGTTGTATCTCAGGTATTCACCTGCAAACTCCCATTTCCTTTCAGTAAATGCTAATTCTCCTAAATCTCCAGATGTTAAATCTACACTAGGATCTGGAGTATTGAAAGGTTTTCCAGCGGCTCTCCTTCTAATTTTATTAAGTGCTTCCCAAGCTTCGGCGGTTGGTGATCCTGAACGTCCAGAGGCTTCGGCATAATTAAGTAGTACTTCGGCATAACGCATATAGAAATCGTTTCTATCGGTAGACCATTGACTAGGTAAATCACCTTGTGGTCCTGCAATTTTGGTGAAAATTGGTTGTACCTGATCTTGAAAGTTTTTCCAATCTAAATCGGTTCTATATGTAGCTTCTTTTCTTGGTCCTTCTGGAAAGTCTTCAAAAAATCGAACTTCAGCAAAAGTTTCAGACCAACCACCTTCTACATCAGAAGGGTAGCCTAAAATCCCATATTTTCTATTACCTAAATTTGAAGGATTACTGTATGCGATGGTCCAAACAGATTCACTGTTAAATCTATTTTCAACCTTCCATAAATCATTTAAGTCGCTAAGTAGCTCAAACCCGTGAGCGGGATGGTTGTCAATTACTTTTTTAGCAACATCAGCGGCTTCGGTATATTTGGTGTTGTCCTTTAAAGGGTAACCAGCCCAGTTAAGATATAGACGAGACAAAATTGCTTGGGCACTTCCTTTGTTTGGACGTGGTGCCCCGGCGATAACACCTGGGTATAGATCAGGAAGTAGACTTTCAGCTAATAATAAATCACGTTCTACTTGTTCATAAACTTCTTGTTGTGTCGCTAATCCTATTTCAAAATCTGGGGCAGAAGATAGGGGTAAAGGGATTCTACCATGTATTCTAGTCATATGTAGAAAAAGTGTACCTCTTAAAAAATGTGATTCACCTAGCAATCTGTCGTAGCCTTCTTGATCTGGTACAGATAATCCTTGAGCACTTTCTATAACTGTATTTACAGCTCTAATCATCGAGTAAACATCGTTCCAATTACTTAAGGATCTTGGATTGTCACTTGAAACATTCATTTGGTCGTATTCTCTAAATGGAGCTTTGTTTAAGGCTCGGTGAGTTGTTATATCATCGCCAGCCCAGCCAAAAACAAAAAAGGTTGTCCATTGCGAGGCTGTTCTAAGCTTACCATATACGCCAGTTACACCAAGGTCAAAATCTTCTAATGAAGTAAATTGTCCTGGCGCTAATTGTGAAGTAGTAGGATCTTCGTCTAAATCTGCACAGTTTTGACACATCAAGGTGAGTATGAGTGTCACTACCAACGATACTTTGCTGCTTAGATATTTTAGTGTTTTATTTTTAGTATACATATTTTGATCAATTTTTTATTAAAAATTTAATTTACATCCTAGAGTAAATGTTCTAGGGTTAGGATAGGCACCAGCATCAATTCCAGCAGCCACATCGCCATTTCCTCTATCTTCTGGTACTGCCGTAATCGTGTTAAGTTCTGGGTCGTAGCCTTGGTAATCTGTGATCAAGAATAAGTTCTGACCACTAGCATATAATCTTAAAGATTCTATTGGTCCTATTTCACGTAAGGTGTAACCTATGGCTAAATTTTGTAATCTAACAAAACTACCATTTTCTACAAACCTAGAGGATCCAATGATGCTTTGTCCGCCAGCAGGAATATCGGTTTCATTTTGCGGTGTCCATTGGTTTAATTGATCTGGAGACATAAAACTTCTTTGTGGACCATTAATAGTCCCTCTCATAGTGTTATATACCTCAAATCCGTGGACACCTTGAATAAGTAAATTTAAGTCCCAGTTTTTATAACTAAAGGTGTTATTGAATCCCCAAAAAGTTGTTGGCGTACCATTTCCTATAGCTTGGTAAACAATTTCTCCAGAATCATCTCTTAAATACTTAGGATCCCCTGGCGCTCTACCAAATTGTGCAGCTTCTGTCGCTTCGGAGGTTTTCCAAGTTCCTAAAAATGTTGCACCTAAGAATTGACCTAATGGCTCTCCTTTTTCAATAATATTCCAGTAGGATTGTGTGCCATCGGTAGCTTCAAATGAACCTTGAATAAAATCTTCCTCTCCAAGGTCTACAACTTCATTCCTTACATAAGAAAAGTTAACATTTGATTCCCAATTAAAGTTGTCGTTTGAAATAATATAACCACCTAAAGTGATATCGTAACCATAGTTTTCAACCTCACCAATATTCTGTGGTATAAAACCGCCACCATTAGTACCTGGAACAGGTACATTTAATAATAAATCGGTTGTATTTTTCTTATAACCATCAATGGTGAAGTTTGCTCTTCCATTCCAAAAGGCTAAATCTAAGCCAACATTGGTTTGTGTGGTGGTTTCCCAAGTTAAGTCTTCATTCCCATATCCTTCTGGTACAGCTCCTGGAGAAGGTGTTCCTCCTGTAAAAGGATAAGAGGCATCTGTGCCACCAATTTGAGAACTCGGGAATGTACTATAAGGTGCAATATTTTGATTACCTACTTGTCCCCATCCAGCTCGAATAGCCAAATCACTTAAAAAGTTCCCGTTTTCAATAAAGTTCCATTTTTTAAAACTATATTTTAGGGCTAAAGAAGGGAAGTATCCTGTATTTTCATCTTTTCTGAAACGAGAAGATTGATCCATTCTAATGGTTGCTGTTAGAAATAAACTTTCATCATAAACGTAAGCAGCTCTAGCCATCACAGACTGTATATCCGATTTGTTATAAATATTTGAAGCGGCAAAGGATTCTGCTAATTCTGCTAAATAAAAACTTCCTGAAATCAGATAGTCATAGGCAGAGTAACCATTTTGGCTGTATTCCGAACTTGAAAATTCATAGAGTCCAGTAGCGTTAATATTGTGTTTACCATAAGTGTTGGACCAAGTTAATATGTTACTTATTTGATAGCTTGTGTTATCTGTTCCAGAATAGGTTGCATCTGGCTTTGATATACTAATGTCATAACGTTCTTGTTTGGTATTGACTGTATTCGCTCCAACAATTAATGCATAGGATAGATTGTCTGTAAAATCATATTTGGCATTGAGGTTAATGTCAACTCGATTTCTTAAAAAATTAATTTGAGACTCTCTCATTTCAGCGATAGGGTTAATAGTACCACTAGCTACACTTTTTAATGAAAAGTAATTGTATTCGCCACTGTCGTTATAAACGGGGGTAGTAGGATCCCAAGTTGCGGCTTGCATGATTTTACGTCCGTTAAATAAGCTAAATGAATTTAAATCGTTTTCCGTTTCATCACGAACTAGAGATAAGTTTAATCCTATTTCAAACTTGTCAGAAATTTTAGCATCGAGATTTGATCTCAGCGAGTATTTCTCGTATCCAGTTTCGATAACCATACCTGTTTGTTTAACATAATTTCCAGAGAGGAAATAGTTAATATTTCCATTTTCTGAACCTCCGCTGGCCGTCATTTGAAAATTTTGTGTCATCCCTTGTTGGTCAAATAACTCTTCTTGGTAATTAGTGCCTCCATTTTCTTCAAAGAACGCTATTTCAGCATCTGAATAAATAGCAGGAGATCCAACTCGAGCTCTACTGGAATTTTCTATTCTAGCAAAATCGGCCGCACCAAGCGTTGGAAGTAACTCTGGAATGTTGTCGAAAGAAACAAAGCTATCAAAAGATATTTTTGCTTTACCTCGACCTTTTTTAGTGGTTACTAATATCACACCATTAGATCCTCTTGAACCGTATATTGCAGTTGCGGAAGCATCTTTTAATACGTCCATAGCTTCAATGTCGCTTGGGTTTATGGTGCTTAAGTCGCCACCAATAACACCATCGATTACTATTAATGGGCTATTATTTCCTGTTATGGAGTTCACCCCTCTTATACGAACTTTTATTGATCCTCCAGGTTGTCCTGAACTTCGTGTAACTTTCACCCCCGAGGCTCGGCCTTGTAAGGCATCTTCTGTACGGGTTAAGGGTTGGTCTTCGAAGGATTTAGAAGTAACTTGAGAAACAGAGCCTACAACATCACTTTTCTTTACTGTTCCATAGCCTACTACAACCACCTCTTCAAGCTCGCTAGTATCTTCGGTTAGTGTTACGTTAACTGTGGTTTGTGTGCCTACTTTAATTTCTATAGTTTTATAACCTATATAAGAGAATATTAAATTATCTTCTGAGGTCGCTTCTAGGGTGTAATTTCCGTCGAAGTCTGAAACGGTTCCTTTTGTTGTACCCTTAACTAGAATGGTTGCTCCAGGAATTACCATTCCTGACTCATCTATAACTTTACCGGTAATTACATTTTGGGCGAATCCCGATAAGGACATACATGATAAGAGTAAAAAACTAAAAAATAGCTTTTTACCCCATGGTCGTTTTTTCATCTGTTTCATAAAATTAGTTTTAATTACTTAAGTTGTTTTAGTTGTTGAATTTAAAAACCGATTAGGGTTTATGTTGGTATACATCTGACTAAAGTTAATGGTTTACAGTTTTCATTCAATTTTTTTTTGCTTTTTTCTAACTAGACTAAAACTAGACATACTAATATAGATGCTATTTTAGAAGTTAAAAGACTGTCGTGCAGTTGTTTAATTATTTGGTGGTGCTGAATTTTTCGTTAAATAATATGCTTAAGTTAATCAAACTATTAGATCAATCAAGGTTAATGTCTTTTATAGAGGTATTGAATCGTGAAAAAAATCATGATAAAATAGGATTTATGTATTGAAAAGGTGATTATTTTATTGTTTTCTCGTTTTGTTATTGCTAATAATATTTAGGGATTGGTATGAAGAAGCTTGTTTTATTAATTTCAAAATGTAGGAAATCTGATTAATGATCCAACTAGAATCAGAAATAAGCTTTAATAACCACATTCGTGTTTTACCGGAATTTAAAAGTGAAAACTCTTAGTTTAGATTTGAGATACAATGGGGTTTTTAGCTTTACATAGTTATGCCGAAGTAAATTTCATGAATGGACTTGATGGAGTTATAATGGGTTATATTTAAAAAAAGCGTGTTTTTGAATATTCAAAAACACGCTTTTACAGCTATTAATTTATGTTATACTTTTCCTGTTTAAGGACGTACTTCTTTTTCCATGATAGTAAAGTCGTCAAAATAAACGGTAGCATTTGTAGTCTTGCTTGCGTTAGATAAAATTCTCAAATAGAACTTAGATAACGGTTTTGTGCTGTTGTAGTCTTTGCTAACGGTAACCCATTGACCAGATGGTTGTAAAAAGTTGTCATCTGATGAATTCCAGTCCCAATTTGTTAACAAAAATAGTTTTATTTCTGCTTTACCATCAGTACCTGTAGCCCCATCAGCAATGAACATTTTATAAGTTACAGTATACGTTTTGGTACCATCAAAATCTAGGGCTTGATCCAATGTGCCATCTGCTTCTGCTTTAGCTTGTCCAGAAGCGATTTCTAGCTTCAAACTATACGAACCGCTAGCAGCCTGTTCTGTAGAATAAGAGACCGTTCCTTCATTACTCCAAAAGTTTGTCCATGCGCCATCATTTGCTTCTAATGTAGCAAGGTTTTCTGGTACTAAATTGGTTGCATCCATGATAACTGGTACATCGCTAAACATACTAGCGGTTCTTGTATCGGTTGACTTAATCTCGGTACCTGTATACGAAACGGTTATAACATCAGGACGATAAATAGGATCGGCTAAGGTTAAATTCAATTTAGTAGCGTCGTTTCCGTTTATTTCAACTGAAGCTACTGGGAATTGAACACCGTTTACCATAACCGTAAAGAATTGTTCTTGATTAGTAAAAGGTTCAAATTCACCGTTATAAGCTATAACAATGGTTTCGTCTTCCATCTCATAAATATCATCATTAATTTCGAAAGTTTTGCTAGATGCAACGACTTTAATCGGAGCTGGTATGCCATATACATCGCCATCAGCGGGGATATTTTCACCAGATCTATTAGTGCTTATACTACCTCTAAAATTTCCTAATTTATTAAATTGGATATTAGCAATAGAGTCGCTAGAAGAGGTGTAATTTGTTTCTGTATCTAGATCAAATATATTCCAAGTTCTTCCAGTTGGTTCTCCAATCGTGGTAATATCTGTAAATTCTAATAATTCGCCCGCTTCAACGTAAATCGTATCAGTTGACTTGTGATTTACAATTTGACTGTTTTGTTTTACTATAATCTCAGAAATAATGGTATCAAAAACTTTTACGTTAAACGTGGTGTCAATAACCCATTTGTTATCAATCCATTCCGACCCCACATAATAATCGTCTACACCATTGTTACCTCTAAAGGTAACAGAGTCTTTAAAAGTGTTGTAAAGTCTAACTGTTTTTATTCCTGATTCTTGAAAATACAGGTTAATAGTTTTTTCGTTAGATGATCGTGCACCTGGGTATATGATACGCGCTTCGTAATCTGTATCATTTCTTTCTATAGGCCCTTCTAACATAGAAATACCTGTATCAAAAAACCATGTATGATCAGTTGCACCCTGCGAAAGATCACTAAATGTCATAAAATCGAAAACATTTAATTGTAATTCTAGAGCTTGTCCTTGGCTGGTGTAAAAGCCAACATCTGATAATTCTGTTGGTGCATCATACGCGTCATCAGTTTGGCATCCAACCAAGGCTACGAATAGTAATATGATACCTAAATATATTTTATTTTTCATCATGTTATATTGTTTAAATTTTGAATCTTATTTGTATAGATCAGGGTTGGTTATCAACTCACTATTAGGCATTGGCCAATACGCGTGTTCTGATTCTATGTAATTTTGAGAGGCTTCTTGAAATTCATTCCAGTTTGGATTTACAAGAGGATCACCTGCAGGTAATTCTTTCACTATACTTCCCCATCGTGTTACCTTCGTTCCGTCTGGCATGGTTACTTCGAAAGGATCTGCAGCATAACGTCTTTGTGCCAATTCTTCAAAACGACTCTTTTTAACGCCCCAACGTCTTAAATCGATGTTTCTGTTACCGTCACCTTCAGCTGAAAGCTCTAGAGGATATTCTTTAAATCTTAAATGATCCATTAAGCTTTGTGCTGTATACATGATATTGTCGTGATCGGCAGAAGGAAACTCTCCTGAACCATTAGGTCCGAGTAATTGCAACGCTGAACGGTGTCTTACTTTATTAATGTAAAGCATCGCTTCGTCCACATCACCTAATTCTATCATACACTCGGCATATTGTAAATAAATTTCCGCAAGTCTAATCAAACGTTCGTTAATGGCTGATCTCACTTTACCTGGAGAAATAATGTCTTCATTTTCTGCTCCTAGATCCCAGTTGGTATGTTTTCTCCAAAACGCCGTCAAATTTACGTTAAAAAGAGCGGCTTGTCCTGGTGTATCAAAACCGTAGTATCCTAAATCTGGGTCGTCTACTAATGCAACAGACCATGATGTTCTTAAACTAAATTTTCTAAACTTTTCGTTTCCGTCTTCATCAATGACTTTGTTTCTATCGTCTGAATAATCTAATGGATCATTTCTGTATTCTAAGATAAGCCAGTTTGCCGCCACGGCATTAAACCAACCTCCTACACCTGTGAGTTTTTTGTTATAAGAACCTGTATTGGCAACATCTCTGCTGTCCCATGGACCTAATTCGTTCTTATAGTCCATAGAATAGCTTACTTCTAAAATAGATTCACTATTAAACTCATCCATAGTAGTAAAGTTACTACCAATATTTGGAGTTAAACTATACCCGAAATCATTAATTAAACTTTTAAAGTATATGGCAGCTTGATCGAATTCGCCGGCGTACAAGTGGGTTTGACCTATTAAAGCTACAGCAGCACCAGCGGTTACACGTCCTAAATCTTTACCTTCCCATTTTAAAGGTAAATTTTGTTCTGCAAATTTTAGGTCTTCCATATAAAAGGCTTTTACAACTGCAGCATCTTGTACTGGTTCGTAAAATTCAGCTTCGTCTACAGGTACCTCATCAAATATTGGTATGTTACCACCGTTATAATTGTTGTAAAGGTTAAAGTATAGATACCCTCTTAAAAGACGGGCTTGTGCTAAAATTAAATTGGCAGCATCTCTGTCTTCATCATTATCAAAGGTGCCTTGTAAATTTTGCGTGGCTTCTATGACTTGGTTGGCTCTAAAAATAGTTTTATAATTTTCTGCCCATTTTTGATTAAGTTCGAGCGCAGCATTATTAAATGTTTGTTGGTAAAAAACATTACTGTTGGTAGGGCGTTGAAACCCACTTCCCCAGGCTAAATCTGATCGTAGTAATTCATCTACTAATTTAATATTGTTGGCATTACTCCAACCTTTATAAAGCCCATTTAAACCAAGGTCTAAATCGTTTAAGTCTTTCCAGAAAATATCTGTTGAGATATTATTGGGATTGGTCTGATCTAAAAAATCCTCCGAACAAGCATTTACAGTCAATAGAATGACCAATGCTGATATTATTTGTGTGAAATTTATATTTTTCATTTGCTGTATCTTGTTTTTTTATTAAAAATCAAATTGTACCCCTAGCATCGTTAGTCTAGTTACAGGATAGGTACCTTTATCGATACCTCTGGTGCTAAGTCCGTTATTTCCAACTTCTGGGTCATATCCTTCATAGCTAGTAATAGTAAGTGGGTTTTGTGCAGATATGTAAACTCTAAATTTTGAAATACCCATTTTTTCAGTTGTTTGTTTTGGAATGGTATACCCCAGAGCAACGTTTCTTAATCTAAGAAAAGATCCATCTTCTAACCATAGGTCTGTAGCTCCCCTTAAATTATCGTGTTGTGCATTACGGTAAACGGGAATTTCAGACGTGTCATTTTGAGGTGACCATTGGTATACTAAATCTTGATGTGTTCTACTTTTATAAGCTAAGGCTTTGTTACCGTTAATAATTTCACCGCCATATGCAGCATACCATTGCATAGAAAAGTCGAAATTTTTAAAATAGGCGTTGAAGTTGAAACCCATTTCAAATTCTGGTGTTCCACTACCAGCATATTGTCTATCATCGATATCTATTTGACCATCACCAGCATCTGGGATGCCATCACCATTTGTGTCAACGGTTAGAGCATCAACATAACGTAAATCTCCCATTTTAGCAGTTGGTAATATTGCTTGGTACTCAGCTAATTCTTCATCGGTTCTTATGATGCCATCTGTTTTCCATAAGAAAAAGGCACCTGCTTCATAACCTTCAGCTAGGGCAGAAACTTTATCAGAGTCGTTATCATGTCCAGAAACGGTACTATCACCAAAATATAATAATTTATTAGAACCACTCATTTTGGTAACTTCATTGATGTTTCTAGAATAGGTTAGGTTTGCATCCCAAGAAAATTTTCCTGCGTGTTGATAGCCTAACGCCAATTCTAAACCTTGGTTGGTCATATCGCCAACATTTAAGATGACATCACCCCCTTGTCCAGCTCCAGCTGTAGGAGGGAGTAACACAGGGAAAAGCATGTCTTCTTTATCTGTGTTATACACATCGGCACTTAAAGTTAGCTTGTTTCTGAAAAAGCCCATATCAACCCCAAAGTTTGTTGATACTGAGGTTTCCCATTTTACATTTTTGTTTGCGAAAGCTAATTGATTAGCACCTAATGCTAAATTTTGATCGTCGTCCATTCCAAATACATAATCCTGATCTAAAACAATATTTGCCGTGTAGGCGTAATCAGGTATACCTTGATTTCCTGTAGTACCTTGACTGGCTCTTATTTTGAAAGAGGTAAAAGTGTTTTTTATTGGTTCCCAGAATTTTTCATCTGAAACTACCCAACCAGCAGAAAAGGAAGGAAATACACCCCAATGTTCGTTTTGGAATCTTGACGATCCGTCACGGCGTACACTTGCACTTAAAATATATTTTCCTTTGTAGTTGTATTGGGCTCTAGCTAGCATACCAATTAAAGTACTTTCTCTATTTTGAGTCCATTGGTTATTTCCAGAACCAGCGTTAGGGTCTGAAGTTGCGCCGTTTATTACCGTCACATCATTATTTAAAATATCGTATTTCTCTCCAAAGAATTCAGAATAAGTATACTTTTCTGCAGAATACACTCCTGTTAAGTTAAGATTGTGATTTCCAAAACTCTTATTGTAGTTTAAGATGTTTTCCCAAGTGTTCTTCTTGGTTAAAGTACTTAAGTTTTTTACTTTAGAACGTTGGTCAGACACTTCATTGCCTTCTAAATCATAGGCAACATACTGCGGGTTAATCGTAATTCTTGTTCCATTATTAAAACTTCCAGAGTAACGTGTGGTAAATTTTAAGTTTTTTGTAAAACTATAAGCCGCACTAATATACCCATCAAAATAGTTGTTTTCAAGATTATCTTCCTGTAATAACTTATATCCTAAATAAGACATATGTGAAGCGGCAGTGCCGTCACCAGCATCAGCAACAAGGTCTGCATCAGGATCAATTACAGGGCGCAAAGGATCGTATTTAATGGCATCTGATAAAATACCCCAAGGTGCAAATTCTTGATTTTCTACACGAAAAGAAATCCCTGTATCAATTTTTAATTTTCCTTTGGTGTATTGGGTGTTTGATCTCACGTTTAATCTATCAAAACTCGAGTTGATTACCGAACCTTCTTGATTAAAATAGTTAGCACTTACATTGTAGGCAAGACCTTCTTTTCCTCCAGAAACGCGTACACTGTAGTTTTGTGTCAAGGCAAAGTCGTTAAGAACAACATCCATTAAATCGGTGTTTCTTGTTAACGAATTAGGGTTTTGTTCTACGGTTGTCCAGGTATTTCCGTAATTGGTGTTTTGTAATGCATTTCCTGTAAGGAATAGGGTGTATATGTAATCTTCACGATTTAGTAAAGGGGTACCTGAAGTAATGCTTTGAATCCCAGAATAACCTTCAACATTAACTTGCATTAGTCCTTTTTTACCTTTTTTGGTTGTAATTAAAATAACACCGGCAGCACCTCTTGTTCCATAAATTGCTGCAGAAGCCGCATCTTTTAAAACATCTATGGTTTCAATTTCATTTATACTTAGTTTAGGGTCACCTTCAAAAGGAATACCGTCTACAATATATAGCGGTCTGTTATTTCCAAATACAGAAGTTAATCCACGAATTTGAATGTTCGCTTCGGCTCCAGGCTGACCAGAACTTGATTGTACATTTACACCTGCTATTTGCCCTTGTAGTGCAGCACCAATATCAGCAGTGGCTGTTTTTGCAAGCTCTTCGCTATCTACTTGTGCAACAGCTCCTGTAATTTCCTTTTTCGTTTGGGTACCATACCCAACAACAATTACTTCGTCTAATTCAGAGTTGTCTGCTTCAAGAGTTATATTAACTGTTGTTTTTCCATTTACTGGAACATGTTTTGTTTTAAAGCCTAAATAGCTAAAAGTAAGGGTTTCGTTATTGGAAACATTAATTTGATAATTTCCATCAAAATCTGAAACGGCTCCATTATTAGTTCCTTTTACAAAAACGTTAACGCCAGGAAGTGGTATTTGATCGGTATCTCTTACCGTTCCTGTAATCGTATTTTTGTTTTGCGATTGCATCGAAAAAAAGCTAATCATACACATTAGTGTAATGATGTTAACTTTTACTCTTTGGTTAAAATTTAAATTCATTAGCATAGTTTTAAAGTTATCATATTAAGGTTGTTGGATTTATACTGCAAATATTAAATTATTTCACGTTTAGGAAGGGAACATATGTTTTATTTTAAGTGTTATATGATTTTTTATAGTTTTTTGTTCATCTGTAATAAGTGTCATTAAGGATTATCATCTTTAAGTTTAATTCAAGTTTTATTATATAATAGTAATAGGTGTCTAAATAAGCTAGGTTCTAGAAAAGAACGATGTGATAATTAATGTGAATGGATATATTTTATACGTTAAAGCTTTCCTTTCTTATTACTTTATGTTGTATAGGTAAAGGATAGTTTATTAAGTGTGTCTGTTTTAATAGAGATGATATGGGCAAGAAAGAATAACTTCAATTTTAATAACTCTTATTCCTATGTGCTATATATAAGGATTCCAGATTCGTTCATTTGTTCTGTTTTAAAAATCATATATTATGTTTGTTCGATGAATTAAAATTCAAATTTGTGAAACCTTTTTTCGTATATCTACAGTTAAAAGTTACGAAAAACCCATGCGGTATAATATTTATATTTAAATAATAATAAAAATGAATAAACTTCTAGTATTTTGTTTGGTAATTATGCCTTTTACGTCATGGGCACAGAAACCTAAAAATAAAGTTTTAAAAAAACCGAACATCATCTACATTATGTCAGATGATCATACATCTCAAGCTTTTGGTATTTATGGAAGCCGTTTGGCGCCTTTAAACCCCACACCAACTTTAGATAAACTAGCGAATGAAGGTATGATATTCGATAATTGCTTTGTAACCAATTCGATTTGTACACCAAGTAGAGCAACAATAATTACAGGGCAATATAGTCAAGCCAATGGTGTATTAGATTTAGAAGGAGAAGTAGAAACAAAAAGCCAATATTTACCTGAAGAAATGAAAAATTTAGGTTACCAAACCGCACTGGTTGGGAAGTGGCATTTAAAGAATCAACCTAATTTTGATTATTATAATATCTTCACAGAACACCATCAGCAAGGATCTTATTTCGATCCTTATTTAACAGAAAGTACGATGCATTATGAGCCTTATTATGGTATGCCTAATTATGAAGGTAAACAGTATAAGGGGCATAGTTCTGATGTTATAACAGATATCACTATTGATTGGTTAGAAAATAAGAGAGACACAAGCAAACCATTCTTTTTAATGCATCAATTTAAAGCACCACATGACGACTTTGAGTATGCAGAACGTTATAAAGATTATTTGGAAGATACTTACATTCCAGAGCCAGCAAGTTTATATGAAAATGGTAATAATGGTTCTATAGCCACACGCGGTAAACACGATTCGCTAATTCATGATATTGGTTCGTCGGTTTCTAAACGTAATACGATTAGAAATATGGGGATGCGTATTTGGAGTGATACCTATATAAAACGAAATAATCCAGATTTTGATATCACTCAAGTAGAGGGGTTAAGTGATAAGGAGTATACGCACAGAACTTATCAGGAATACTTAAAGCGTTATTTGCGCTGTGTAAAAGGAGTAGATGATAATGTGGCGCGTATTATAAAATATTTAAAGGATAATGATCTTTATGACAACACTATTATTGTATATACCGGTGATCAAGGTTTTATGTTAGGCGAGCATGATTATATTGACAAACGTTGGATGTATGAAGAATCAATGCGCATGCCATTTATTGTAAGGTATCCTGAAAAAATAAAAGCCGGTACACGAACAGATGCGATAGTTAATAATGCAGATTTTGCACCAACTCTTATCGATTTAGCTGGTGGTGAAGCACCAAGTCAAATGCAGGGGCAAAGTTTTGAGTCTATTTTAGAAACAGGAGAGGAACCAGAAAATTGGCAACAGTCTACCTATTATAGGTATTGGATGCATATGGCGCATGCTCATGCAAACCCCGCTCATTTCGGTATTCGAACAAAACGATATAAGTTAATTTTCTTTTATGGTAAATATTGGGTAGACACAGACAATCCAAAAGAAGATTGGAATAAAAAAAGTTGGGGGAATAAGTTTACGCAACATACTCCAGTCGCTTGGGAGTTTTATGATTTAGCCGTTGATCCGCAAGAAATGAACAATGCTTACAAAAACCCAACGTATAAAAAGGTTATAGCCAATTTAAAGGAACAATTGCTTTCTAAAAGAAAAGAGTTAAATGAAGATGATGGTAATAAATTTCCCCATATCCAGAAAGTGATAGATAATCATTGGAACGATTAATTACCGATAGTTCAATATCAGTTTTTATACTTAATGTTTATATAGTTTAAGTTTTTAAGCGCAACTTATAGATTATTTTTAGAATAAAACTTGTATTTGTATTACCTAAATAGGTCGGTAGTGCGCTTTGAAGCTACAAATGTGATTCCGATTTAGAATAAAAAACGCTATCTAGTCCTTTGTATGTTTTTGTTTTTCAGGTGTTTGTGTGTTATTAATCATTTGGTGTACTCTAAAACACATAAGTTTTAATAGAATTTAAACGTTATATGGAATTTTGTATTCAAGAAATATAAAATAATTCAAGAATCAATTTAAAGTATAATAATTAATGAATTTTAGGAGATATACATTGTTAGCCTACTTTCTACCTGCATTAGCCATATTGTCTTGCGCGGGTGAAAAAGAAAAGAAAGAAACCGTTGCAGAGCAGAAGAAACCTGTTTACGAAGCAAATTGGGAATCCATCAAAGCGAATTATAAAGATCCAGCGTGGTTTAATGAAAAGAAATTTGGAATATTTATTCATTGGGGAGCGTATTCGGTTCCTGCTTATTCATCTGAATGGTATCCTCGTAACATGTATATGGATACGGCTACTTTTTCAGCACAATTAAAACCAGGTAAAACAGGACCTTCAGATGTTTATTTGCATCATAAAAAGGAATGGGGAGATCTTAATAAATTTGGGTATAAGGACTTTATTCCAATGTTTAAAGGGGAAAAATTTAGTGCAGATACTTGGATTGATTTGTTTAAAAAATCAGGCGCTAAATATGTAATACCTGTGGCAGAGCATCATGATGGTTTCGCTATGTATGATTCTAAAGTTACCAGATGGAATTCGGTTAAAATGGGGCCTAAGAGAGATATCTTGGGTGAATTGTTTAAATCAGGCCGAGAAAAGGGTATGATCATGGGAGCGTCTTCACATTTTGCTTTTAACTGGTCTTATTATAATAAGAAAGATAGTTTTGATACTACAGATCCTGAATATGCCGATTTGTATTCTAAAAAAGGAAAGGATCTAAAAGAACCTGTTTCTGAAGAATTTAAGGAATTATGGTGGGCGAGAACAAAGGATATTATCGATAATTATCAACCAGATATCTTATGGTTTGATTTTTATTTGGATATTCCAGATTTCGCAGACCAACGTCCAAAATTAGCAGCTTATTATTATAATAAAGGTATTGAGTGGGGTAAAGAGGTTGTGTTACAAGACAAAAATTTTTCGCATGAAGCATTCCCAGAAGGTACTGTAATTTATGATTTAGAGCGAGGTAAGTTACCTGGAATAAGAAAATTACCTTGGCAAACTGATACCTCAATTGGTAAAAATTCATGGAGTTATGTGACTAATTGGGAGTCTAAAACGGCAAATCAAATAGTTGACGATTTGGTTGATATTGTTAGTAAAAATGGAAATTTATTATTGAATGTCGGTCCTAAGGCGGATGGAACCATACCAAAGGACCAAGCAAGCATATTACTACAAATGGGAGATTGGCTTGCTATAAACGGGGAAGCTATTTACGATACAAAATATTGGAAAACTTTTGGAGAAGGCCCTACGGAGGTTAAGAAAGGGCATCATTCCGAAGGGGATAATGCAGGGCTTTCTTCTAAAGATATTCGTTTTACGAAAAAGGGGAATATTTTAAATGCCATCACTTTGGACTGGCCTAAGGACGGAAAAGTGCTTATAACTTCCTTAGCCTCCAATTCGGAATATGCAAAAGGAATAAAAATTAAGAATGTGAAAGTTTTGGGTAGTACTGAAAAAATTATCTGGAAACAAACGCAAGAAGGATTAGAAGTAATTATGCCAAAGGAAAAACCATGCGATTTTGCATATACTATAGCAATTGCGCTTTAGGTTAAAAATATAAACTGTATATCTGTTTTGTAGTGTAAATATTGTTCTACGTCCTTCCGAATTTATTTCGGAATCAAATAAGGGTGATAATTAACGTATTGTGATGAGAACATGAAATAAGTTCAGATTGACGCTCAAATATTATGTCACATAACGGATAATCCTAAATAAAATATAAAGAATAGAAAAATAGTTAGTTAGATTTTTGTTTTATTGGATTTGAGGTGGGTTTTATATCCACCTTAAATTTTTTGGATAAAACTGGATAATAACTGGACAAACACCTCAAAATGGCCATATGTTCTGTTATATGAGTGATTTGCGGTTTTCCAATTGTTCTCTTTCCGTTACTTTAGTAAATGAGGCGTAAGACTAAATCTATACGCTTTCCTTTTTGAATAAAATAAATAATACAGATGCCTTTAAAAACCACCACAAAACCATTCACTATTTTCCTATTCGCATTATTTATGCACCTAAATGTAGTCGCTCAAGAACGCGAAAAAGATTTTAATTTCGATTGGAAATTTACCTTAGTGGAAGATACTAAAATTCCAACACAATTACCTTTAGACGATTCTACATGGCGTGATGTTAGATTGCCTCATGATTGGAGTGTGGAGGCTTCTTTTAGCGATACATGGGATGGTGCAACGGGCTATCTTCCGGGAGGCGTTGGCGTTTACCAAAAACACTTCAAAACAACCAAAAATCCTGAAAATGGAAAAACCTATATTTTGTTCGATGGCGTGTATAATAACGCTACATTTTGGTTAAATGGCAAGTTACTTGGAGAGAATCCTTATGGATATTCGCCAGTTTATTTTGATTTATCCGATAAATTAAAAACCGATGGCTCCAATAATGTTATTACCGTGCACGTCGATCATTCGCGTTATGTAGATAGCCGCTGGTATACGGGTAGTGGTATTTATAGAAACGTAAAACTGATTACAACAGATAATTTACATATCCCAATTTGGGGAACTTATGTTACAACTCCAGAAATTTCTAAAGAGCAAGCTTCCATTCAAGTAGAAACTACCATTAAAAATTCCTATGAAAAAAATAAAAAAGTTACTTTAAAAACTGAAGTTTTTGATACGGCAGGTAAGCGGGTGGCTGTTACAAAATCCGATTTAAAAATAGCTTCAAAAAAAACCTCGAAAGTATCTCAAACTTTAAGTGTTTCTAATCCGTTGCTTTGGGAGCCCGACAACCCTATCATGTATAAGGCGGTTTCTTCGGTAATCATTAAAAATAAAGTGGTAGATGTTTACGAAACGCCTTTCGGAATTCGAGATATTGTGTTTAAAGCAAAAGAAGGTTTCTTTCTAAATGGGAAATCAACCTTTATGAAAGGAGTTTGCCTACACCATGACGGTGGTTTAGTTGGTAGTGCTGTTCCAAAGGGTGTTTGGAGAAGACGTTTACAACTTTTAAAAGATGGTGGCGTAAATGCTATTCGTACGTCTCACAACCCTTTTTCTCAAGAGTTTTTAGACCTTTGTGATGAAATGGGCTTTTTAGTACAAAACGAAATATTCGATGAGTTTGATTACCCAAAAGATAAACGTCAAAATTACCACGACCGACACGACGATTATATTTCTCGTGGTTATGACCAGCATTTTCAAAAATGGGGAAAAAGCGATTTAACCCGTTCTATTTTAAGAGATAGAAACCATCCAAGTGTGGTGCAGTGGAGTATCGGGAACGAAATTGAGTGGACTTACTTGAATTATCGATATAGTACAGGATTTTGGAAAGACCCAGAAAATCCACAAGATGCTGGAGAATTTTGGGGTAAAACCCCTATGTATTCTCCTGAAGAATTAAAGAAACGCTACGAAGCATCCAATAAAGGAAAATATATACTAGCTGAAACAGCCAAACGTCTAAACGGATGGGTAAAAGATTTGGATACCACACGTCCAACTACAGCCAATTTAATTATTCCGCAAATAAGTCACGTTAGTGGGTATGCGGATGCCGTAGATTTGGTAGGTTACAGTTATAGAAATATTGAGATTCCATGGGCACAAACGCATTTTCCAGAGAAACAAGTAACCATTAATGAGTGTCCTGGTGCTTGGGATGACTGGAAACAAGTGTTGGAGTATCCAGGTGTTTTTAGTATGTTCATGTGGACGGGAATCGATTATTTAGGGGAAAGCTATGAGCGTTGGCCCGGAAGAAGACCATGGGGAGATATGTTGGATTTAGCAGGGTTTAAACTGCAAGGTTATAATTATTTTAAAAGTATCTGGAAAGAAGATCCTCATCTTTCTATAGGAACCTTACCAATTGCAGAATCTGGTTTTACCGTAGATTCTCTTTCTGGATTTGCTGTAGCAGAAAAGAAAGCTTCTTATAAATGGCGGGATTCTAATATGCATTGGAATTATAAAGAAAATGATACCATTTTAGTGGAAGTATGTTCCAATTACGCCACCGTAGAATTACTTTTAAACGGAAAATCTTTAGGTTTCCGAAGCATGTCGGAATCGCCAGACCGTTTAATGCGTTGGGTGGTGCCATTTCAGTCGGGTAAATTAGAAGCGCGTGCTGTTTTGGGTAGGGAAAAAATGGATACAGCTCTTCAAACCACATCCAAGCCAGTACGCCTAGCTTTTAATGTAGATAAAACTAAGCTTAAAGCCGATGCTTATGATGTCGCACATCTCGTGGTGCAGTTAGAAGATGAAAACGGATTACCCGTAAAAACAGAGAATACCAAAGTTGAATTTACTATTGAAGGCAATGCCAAACTTTTAGGAGTAGATAGTGCGAATTTCAATAAGCATCAAGACTTTCAATCAAATAGCATTGAAACCTTTAGAGGACGTGCATTGGCAATAATACAGTCTACTAAAAATGCAGGTACGGTTAGCATTACCGCTAGAGCGGAAGGATATGCTAGTAAAACTATAAAACTAACTATAAAATAAAAATTCATGAAAACACCCCTGTTTCTAGTTAGAATCTTCATTTTAGGATGCTTAATTAGTGTACCATGCTTCGCGCAGGATGTAGATTTTTCGTTTAAAGACAGCAATTTAACTTTAGAAAAACGTGTTGATATTTTGGTGTCTCAAATGACAGTTGATGAAATGATTGGTCAATTGGTTAATAAAGCTCAAGAGTTATCGCGATTTGAAATCCCAGATTACGATTGGTGGAATGAAGCTTTACATGGTGTTGCTCGTAACGGGAAAGCAACTATTTTTCCACAGGGCATAGCCATTGGTGCCACTTTCGATCCAGATCTGGCCAAACGTGTTGCTACCGCAATTTCAACAGAGGCGCGCGCAAAGTATATCATTTCACAAAAAATGGGCAACCATAGTAAATATGCAGGGCTTACGTTTTGGACGCCTAATGTTAATATTTTTAGGGATCCACGTTGGGGAAGAGGACAAGAAACCTACGGCGAAGATCCGTATTTAATGTCGAAAATAGGTGTTGCTTTTGTACAAGGTTTGCAAGGAGATGATCCTAATTATTTAAAAACAGCTGCTTGTGCAAAGCATTTTGCTGTGCATTCTGGTCCAGAAAACATCCGCCATGAATTTAATGCGGTGGCATCTAAACAAGATTTAGCCGAAACATATTTCCCAGCCTTCGAAGCCTTGGTTAAAGAGGCTAAAGTGGAAGGGGTGATGGCTGCTTACAATGCGGTTTATGGTGTTCCATCGGCAGCGAGTCCGTTTTTATTGCAAGAAACACTTCGGGAAGATTGGAAATTCGACGGATACATTACTTCCGATTGTGGTGCCATTTCTGGAATTTCAAATAAATTACACTACGCAAAATCTCCAGCAGAAGCAGCAGCTGTTGCCTTATTAGCAGGGACGAATTTAAATTGCGGACAAACATACAAGCAATTAAAAAAAGCTTTAGAGCAAGGTTTAGTTACTGAAGAAATTATAGCCGAACGTACCAAGCAACTGTTTAAAACCCGATTTAGATTGGGAATCGTGGGTGGCGATAATAATAATCCCTACACCAAGATTGGCTCGGAGCACATACATGCCGAAGCCCATGTGAAACTAGCAAGAGAGGCAGCGCAAAAATCTATAGTTCTGTTGAAAAATAAGAACAAGGTTTTACCGCTTTCCAAAGACATTAAAGTGCCTTATTTAACGGGGCCTTTTGCAAATTCTGCCGATATGCTTATGGGAAGTTATTATGGGGTAAGTTCCAATCTGGTAACTATTTTAGAAGGAATTACCGATGCCATTTCATTAGGTTCTTCTTTAAATTACAGAAGTGGCGCTTTGCCATTTCATAAAAATATCAATCCTAAAAACTGGGCGCCAAACGTGGCTGCAGAATCCGATGTTACTATTTGTGTAGTGGGCTTAACTGCCGATCGTGAAGGGGAAGAGGTTGATGCCATTGCTTCTGCTAGTGTAGGGGATAAGGTTGATTTAAAATTACCTGAAAACCAAATTAATTATGTAAAGGAAATGATTCAGAAGAAAAAAGGACCTTTAGTTTTGGTGGTTGCCAGCGGTAGTCCAATTTCTTTGGAAGATATAGCCGAAGGTTGTGATGCCATTGTGCAAATTTGGTATCCTGGTGAACAAGGTGGTAATGCCGTTGCCGATGTTTTGTTTGGGGATATTTCACCTTCTGGACATTTACCAATTACTTTTCCTAAAAACGTTTCACAGTTGCCAGCTTATGAAGATTATTCCATGCAAGGGCGTACTTATAAATATATGAAGAAGGAGCCTATGTTTCCTTTTGGTTTCGGTTTAACTTATTCGAAAACGGAATTTAAAAACCTAAGCTTAAGCACATCTAAGTTGAAAAAGAATCATGACTTGGAGGTTTCCATAGATGTTGCTAATGTAGGTGATTATGATATTGATGAAGTGGTACAGTTATATGTTAATCCTGTAAAGGTAAGTGGTGGTATTCCATTAAAAAGCTTAAAGGCTTTTAAACGAATTACTCTTATAAAAGGAGAAAGCCAAACAGTAAAGTTTAAACTTACGCCGGAAGAGTTTCAAGTTGTAAATGTAGCAGGAGAAAAGGTTTGGAGAAAAGGGCAATACCAAGTTGTTGTAGGTAATGCATCCCCAGGAAATCGTAGTGTAGAGCTTGGTGCTGCTTTGCCTCAAGAAGCTGTAATTACTTTAAAATAATTTAAATATTACTACACCATGAGAATTTCATTTTTAACATTTTGTCTCGCGATATTACTAACGCCTGTAAGTTTTGGTCAATCTCGGGTTGTGAAAGGTTCAAAAGTTAATAAGCCTGTACAAGCAGTGCAGTGGGAGGTTATCGATTTGGTGTATACAGCGAAAGAGACCATCAAAAAACCTTTTAACGTTGAAGCCTTTGCTGTAGTTAGCGATGAAAACGGAACGCAAAATATTCCGCTGTTTTATAATGGCAATCAGGAATGGATTTTTCGATATTCCAGCGCTACAGTTGGTGAAAAGACCTTCGAAATTCAATCGGAAGTAAAAGGCTTAAAAGGTAAAAAAGGTAGTTTTATTATTACTGAAAATAAAAAAGAAAATCGCCATGGCGGTATCGTGTTACACGATGATAATCCGCAGCGTTTTTTCTATGAAGACGGATCGCATTATTTTAATTTAGCCTTCGAATGCGATTGGTTGTTTGCCTTAGATTACGGGAAAGTAGACTTGTCTAAAACCAAACATTTGTTATCGGTTTTAAACGATAATAAATTTAATCAAGTGGTGATGAATGTGTATTCGCACGATGTGTCTTGGCCAAAAGACGAGCGATTAAAAAATCATCCTGAGCATGAATACGGCGGTCGTCAAGATATGTTTCCGTTTTTAGGATCGAATGCAAATCCAGATTTTTCAAGCTTAAATATCGAATTTTTCAAGCATTTCGATAAGGTGATTTCAGAAATGCACGATCAAGATATTGTAAGTCATCTCATGATTTATGTGTGGAATAAATTAGTGAACTGGCCAGATATGGAGTCGGAAGCCGATAATTTGTATTACGATTATGTGATAAAACGTTACCAAGGTTTTCCTAATATCGTTTGGGATGTTTCCAAAGAAGCTTTGTATTACGGCAGAGCTACCGAAGCATATATTTCAGAGCGTATTTCTCGCGCTCGAAAACTTGATGCTTATAACCGATTAATCTCGGTACACGATTACGGATTTTGTAAAAAGCATCCTTCGGAAGTCGATTTTATCTCCATGCAAAATTGGGCACATGATATTTATACGCCAATGACCCAAGCACGAAAAAGTTTTCCGAAGAAACCTATTTTCAACATCGAACATGGTGGCTATGAAGAGTCGCCTTATGTGGTGTTTCCTGGGGCTTATGTAGATGCCGAAGCTTGTTTGCGACGTAATTATATGTGCTTATTCGCGGGCGGATATACTACCTACTACTGGCAAGGAGCTTCTTGGAATGTTTTGATTCATAATCCGTATGAAACGCCAAACGATTTTATAAAACCGCATTTCGAATATTTTGAACATATGTACAAATTAATGGATGTGGTTAATTTTGAAAATTGTGTACCCATGAAGCACTTCAACCGTTCGGGGTATAATTTAACCAATAAAAAAGACGGCATTGTATTGATGTATGCCCCAAAAGAAAATAATTGGGTAAGTGCCAACCCTGTTGTAGAAGGCCAGTTCGATTATAGATATGCAACCACGCAATGGTTTAATACTTTAACTGGTGAATTCACGAAAGAAGAAAAATACAATTCTAAAGATTTTCAATTTTGGAACCCAAGACCCTGGCGTCATGAGGCCGATGCTATTTTAATTGTTAAAAATCTGAAACCGAAAAAAGAAAAATAAAGGATAGTAGTTAGAAGCATGTTTTTTATGTGTTTGAAGAGTAAAATGTCAGGTCGAGCGCAGTCGAGACCAGATTTATAGACTGAAAAGTTCTTGAATACGAAAATGGTATTCAATTGAATATTTTTATTCTCAAATTGATAGCAAAGTTGTAGCAGGAAGCTTGTCTGATTCACTCCAACAAAAAAATAAAAAAATGAAACATAAGTTGTGGTTCTTGATTTGTATATGCCATATAGTATTTGGTTTACAGGCTCAAGAGAATCTTAATAAACCCTATAGCACTCCAGAAATTGGGGCACGTGTTGCCGATTTAATGGATAAAATGACTCTAGAAGAAAAGCTAGCACAAATTGTTGGGACACGGTTAAATCAGCTTTTGGTTGATGGTAAAGTGTCCTTAGAAAAATGCCGCGAAATTATACCAAATGGCATGGGACATTTTTGTCAGTTTTCTTCAGGATTAACCGTAACCCCTGAAGAATTGAGGGATATTGTTCGCGATGTGCAGCATTATCTCACCACGGAAACGCGCTTAAAAATTCCAGCAATTTTTCATGAAGAAGCTATTACGGGATTTGCAACACAAGGAGCGACGACCTTTCCGCAGCAAATTGGTGTAGGCTGTTCCTGGAATCCAGAATTAGTAAAAAATAATGCACGTTCTACAGCCGTAAATATGCGAGCTGCCGGGGCTACATTCGCACTGTCTCCTATGTTGGATTTAAGTAGAACAGCACATTGGAATCGACTTGAAGAGAGTTATGGCGAAGATGCTTATCTCACATCAAGAATGGGCGTTGCTTTTGTAAAAGGATTACAGGGAACTGATTTTAAAACAGGTGTTGCTGCAACCGTAAAACATTTCGCTGGATATGGCACTTTCAATAACAGTGAAAAAGAATTATACGAAGAGTACCTCATGCCGCATGAAGCGAGTATAAAAGTAGCTGGAGCAAAAAGTGTGATGCCATCTTACGGGACTTATAAAGCGCTGCCTGTAGTGGCAAGCCCAACCATGTTAGACCAGATGTTGCGTAAAGAAATTGGTTTCGATGGCTTGGTAATTAGTGATTACTTTGCCGTTTCCAAAACCTATAAAGGGTACAAACAAGCACCTTCAGAAATGATTGCTGGTGCCATGGCAATTAATGCAGGTGTCGATATTGAATTGTCCTCACCTCGAGCATACCCTTTATTACCTGAAGCCTTAGAGAAAGGACACGTTTCTATGGAGACCATTAACCAAGCTGTAAAACGTTCGCTTATCATGAAAGCGAAATTAGGTTTATTGGACGAAAATCCTGTAATAGGAAAAGATGGTGTTTTAGACTTTGATCCGCCAGAAAACCGAGAGTTAGCGTATAAAACAGCTAGTCAATCAATCGTGCTTTTAAAAAATAATGGAATTTTACCACTAAGCAAAGAAGTAAATAAAATTGCTTTAGTTGGGCCAAATGCTGCGACAGTACAAGGGCTTTTAGGTGATTATACCTACCAATCGATGATTTCGTTTTGGCATAGTACCGAGTTCGACCCAACCAACCCGAAGTTAGTAACGCTAAAAGAAGGATTAGAACGAAAATTAGGAGATCAAGTTGCGATTTTACACGAAAGAGGTTGCGATTGGAGTGCGCCTTTAGAATCGAAGGTGGATAATAGTGGTTTGGGAGACGACAGGTTGAGTAAATTAAAAATGATGTCTATTAAAGGCTTACCACAGCCAGATTTACAAAATGCTTTAAAAATTGCTACCGAAAGTGATGTGGTTATCGCAGCAATGGGTGAAAATTTATATTTATGTGGCGAAGGTAGAGAACGAAAAGGAATAAGATTACCGGGAGAACAAGAAGCTTTTGTAGAACAATTAATTGCAACGGGAAAACCTGTAATTTTAGTGTTATTTGGCGGAAGGCAACAGTTGGTAAGCAAGTTTGAAGACAAATGTGCTGCCATCTTACAAGCTTGGTTTCCTGGGGAAGAAGGCGGGAATGCGGTAGCCGATATTATTGTGGGAGAAGTTAATCCTTCTTCTAAATTATGTGTTACTTATCCGAAAACAGAATCTAGAGCCGAAATCAATTATAAAAATGGCTACGAGGATGAAACTTTAGTACAATACCCTTTTGGTTATGGCTTGTCTTACACCAAATTTGAATACAGCAATTTAAAAATGAAAACTTCGGCTAAGCTTATTGCCGACAGGTTTTCTATAGCTTTTAACTTAAAAAATACAGGAGATCGCGATGGTACCGAAATCGTACAATTGTATGTCTCTCCAGTGGATAAAAATTCTACCATGAAACCGATTCAGCTTAAAGGCTTTCAACGCGTAGCTTTAGCAAAGGGAGAAGAAAAAATCGTTATTTTTAAAGTTTCGCCAGAACAATTGGTGCAGTATGAAAATGCTAAGTGGTTGGTAGAATCTGGAGCCTATCAATTTAAAATAGGGGCTTCAAGTACCGATATTCGACTTTCGGGAACCATTCACTTGGAAGGGGAGGATTTAATTTTGAAAAATGGAAGACGCATATTTTTTTCAGAAAATGAAATAAAATAAATAACTTTTTGAGTTCCTATTCTAGGAGGTAGCATTAGCCTTCTTAAACGCTATAGGTGTCATCCCGGTAACTTCCTTAAAACTTCTAGAAAAATAAGGCGCATTTTTGAAGCCTACTTTTTTGGCAATTTCTCCCAAAGGGAATTGGGTAGTAATGAGAAGGGTTTGCGCCCTTTCAATACGTCGCATTTTTATAAACAGGGAGGGGCTTAAACCAAATTGCTGTTTAAAAGTTTTCGAAAAATGGTCGGTACTGGTATGGCAAGAACTTGCTAAACCTGTTACACTTAATTCTTCATGTAAATGTTTTAGAATATAATTAAATACACCCTGTAGCAAGATTTGTTTTTTTTGCTTGGGCTTACTGTTTGTGTTCATAAACTTAGAGAATACTAATTTTAATATCCCATGGGTTTCCAAAGCTTTGGAAGCGTTACTATTTAAATTGTGGTTTTTAAACTCCGAAAGAATAAAGGGATTTTCATAATATTCAGGATTGTTATTTGAAAAGTTACGTTTAGGGTGTAACTCCAATAATCGTTTAAAACAAGCTTCATCCATGGCAGTACTCTTTATTTCGTAATTAAAATCGGTTAAATTATAAATGGACATGCCTAGTCCGAATTCTTCTGTAAAATGTACATAATATTGCTCATGGTAGTTGTCGCATGTGTAGCTGGCATAGGTGTAACTCGGGATGAGATACATATACCCTGGTCGTAATTTGATTTTTGTATCTCGGAGGTAAATAAACGCTTCTCCTTTGGTTATCAAGTACAATCTTGCAAAAGTACTTATCACATTATGAAATTGCCATGTGTTATCTAAGCAGTCATACCCTGTGTTGAGTAAGGCTAATTTTAAGGATTGAAATGTGTCTTGCATTAGCGTTGTTATTTTGTTTGAAGTTGTTGGTTCCTAAAAGCTCCTGGACTGTAACCTGTATAGGTTTTAAATTTCCTAGAAAAATAAGATAAATTGGGCATGCCTACATTTTCGGCAATTTGTAATAGCGCGTCTTTGGTGGTTAGTAACAAAAATTGCGCACGTTCTATCCGTTTCAATTGAATGTATTTGTTTGGCGTGATTTCGTAAGTTGCTTTGAAATTTCTAGAAAAATGATCTGGACTAATATGGTAATGCTGCGCCAATTGGTTTACACTAATGTCCTTATGTAGATTTTGAGCAATATATTCAATAACCTTATTAAAATCCCCTTTTACATTTTCTAAATTGTTAAAAATAGTAGCATTTTCCATAAATCGAGATAATAAAATGGCTAAAATCCCTTGGGTTTCAATGGCTTGATTTATAGGGCTGCTTTTGTTTTTGTCATAGCTTGGAAGTGCACTATTAACATGTGCCGAAGGCGTGCTGTCGGTTATACTTATATTTGGGTTTATTGCAATTAAACGCCTAAAAAGAGCAAGGTCTTGTGGTGTTGTAGGAACTTCGTATTTGAATTTTTTCAAATTAAATACCGAAAGTCCTTGTTTTACTTCTTCAAAAAAACCAACATATTGCTGCTCCAAAAAGGATTCGCATTTGTAAGAATTGTATACGTGACTTGGGATAAGGTACATATAACTTTCTTTTAATATGAAAGTCTGATTTTTATAAGTTGCATTGCCTTCTCCTTTTGTAACAGCAAACAAGCGCACAAAAGGACTTATTACATTTGTGTAATTCCATAAATTATCCAGTTTTGCGCTACCTGCATGTAGAATGGATAGTTTGGTATTGGCTATTAAGTCATTCATAGATTATTGAGAATAGGAAGTGAAAATACAGATAATTATTTTTAAAATAGAAGTAAAATATCGGAAATGTACATTTTTTAGTCGGATTTCAATAAATTTTTGAAGCAGATATCTACTATTTTTGGAACACCAAACGAACTACTTTTTATATGAGACATTTTGCCCTTTTATTTGGGGTGCTACTGCTTTGTGGCTGTGGAGGACCTTCCCTGCCAGAACCTGTGTATGTAGCCTATCAAAAACTTCCTAAGGAAATTGATTTTAACCAACACGTTAAACCGATTCTATCGGATAAGTGTTATTTATGTCATGGCCCGGATGCTGGAAATATAAAAGGAGGCCTGCAATTGCATACTGCTGAAGCCGCTTTTTCAGAATTACCAGAAAATCCAGGGAAAGTTGCTATTAAACCAGGTAATCTTAATAAGAGTGAGTTTTTTCATCGTATTATTACCGACGATCCTAATTTAATTATGCCCGAGCTCAGTTCGCATTTATCCTTATCGGATTATGAAAAGGCGGTGCTTATTAAATGGATAGAAGATGGTGCAGAATATAAAGACCATTGGGCCTTTTTGAAGCCAGAATTGTCAGAAATTCCTAAGGTGAAACACAGCAATTTTATCGCAAACCCTATAGATAATTTTGTAGTTAAACAACTGGAAAACTTAAATTTAACACCTTCAGAAAAAGCGGAAAAGGAAATATTATTGCGTCGTGCTTCTTTCGATTTAACCGGGTTGCCGCCTACATTGGAAGAACTAGATGCTTTTGTTAAAGATACGTCTCCAAATGCATTTGAAAAACAAATAGACCGGTTGTTGGCTTCTCCGCATTACGGCGAGCATATGACCTTAGACTGGATGGACCTTTCCCGTTATGCCGACACACATGGGTATAGCGTAGATAAATATAGAGATACATCACCTTGGCGAGATTGGGTTATTGAAGCTTTTAACAGTAATATGCCTTACGATGAATTTGTAACCTGGCAATTGGCAGGTGATATGTTTGAAAATGCCACTAGAGAACAAAAATTAGCAACAACATTTAATAGACTTCATCCGCAAAACTTAGAAGGAGGCATTATTGATGAAGAATTTAGATCGGAATATGTGGCAGATAGAACCGCTACGGTGAGTCAAGGTTTACTAGGGCTGTCTTTTGCTTGTGCAAAATGTCACGATCATAAATACGACCCCATATCTCAAAAAAACTATTTTGAAATGTATAGTTTTTTCAATAATGTAGATGAAACTGGGCTAATTCCTTGGGATTTGGCAACGCCGGTGCCAGCCATGATGCTTCCAACTAAAGAACAAGAAGAAGTGTTAGCTTATTTAGAAACTCTAGTGGACGATTCTGAAGAGAAAGTAAAAATTATCGCAGATACCGAAAAGGTGAAAGCAGATAAATGGCTAGCCAGTAATATTTATAAAAATGTGCCACTAGATTCTAAATCAAAAGGATTGGTGGCGTCTTTTGATTTTGATAATGAAAAGCTAATCAATAAAGCAGGAGGTAATGGCAAAAACAAGATAAGAATGCGGCAACAATTTGCAGATTTTGAAAAACCTATTTTTAAAAATGGTTCTAGCGGCAAAGGTCTTTTTATGGATGGTGATGCCTGGTTAGATCTCGATAATATTGGTGTTTTTCAAAGAAGTCAACCTTTTAGTATAGGCATTCAAGTATTTATCCCCAAAGATTTAGAAACAGGCGTTATTTTTCATAAAATGAATAGCCCAGAATTACACAGTTTTAGAGGTTATCATTTGAAAATTAAAGAAAATAAAATTGAAGCTTTATTGGCACATGTTTACCCAGATAATGCCATTGTTATAGAATCGATAAACGAGATTCCTAAAGAGGAATGGGTGCAGTTAACCATGACTTATGATGGGTCTAGTAAAGCAAGCGGACTGGCTATTTATATGAATGGTGAAAAATTGCAAACTAAAACGGAATTTGACAACTTATATAAGGACATTGTTTTTCATGGCTTAAGATTATATGGGCCATCTAGTCCGCGTCTAGAACCTGGTTTACGTATTGGTGCGGTTTGGAGAGGTAAAGGGATTAAAGACGCCGTGGTTGATGATTTATTAGTTTTTAATAAAGAACTAACCGAAATTGAAGTGCTACAGATAGCCAATCGAGATAAATTAGATCAGATCAAGCAAAAAGACTATACCAATTTGTCTGATTTGGAAAAAGAACAGCTTGAACAGTATTACTTGTCAGCCAATTCAGAATCCTACAATGAAGCGCTAAAAAAGTTAGAAAAAGACCGATTAGTTTTGGCCGATAGTATTGACCCTATTAAGCAAATTATGGTGATGAAGGAAAGTAAGCATAATAGGCAAACTTATATTCTCGATAGAGGAAATTACGATTCGCCTACAGATAGTGTATTCCCAAATGCTCCAGAAGATATTTTTCCAATGGCAGCCGATATGCCTAAAAACAGACTAGGGCTTGCTAAATGGATTACAGATAAAGACAATCCCTTAACAGCCCGTGTTGCAGTAAATAGATATTGGCAAAATTTATTTGGAAGAGGTTTAGTTGTAACTTCTGAAGATTTTGGAAATCAAGGGGAGTTACCGAGTCATCCTGCTTTATTAGATTGGCTAGCCATTCAGTTTATGGAATCGGGTTGGGATGTAAAAGCCTTACATAAAACCATGATGATGTCAAATACATACCAACAAAGTTCTAAAATAAGCGATGCACTTTTAGAAATGGATGGCGAAAATAAATGGTTAGCGAGAGGGCCTTCTACAAGGTTATCTGGAGAAATGTTACGGGATAATGCCTTATATGCATCCGGATTATTAAATAAGACTATTGGCGGAGAAAGTGTAAGACCGTATCAGCCAAAAGGTTTATGGGAAGTAAACGGAGATACTTATGTTCAAGATGGAGAAGAAGGCTTGTATAGAAGAAGTATGTATACCATTTGGAAACGCACAGTACCCAACCCAACCATATCCATATTTGATGCGCCAACGAGAGATTTATGTACGACACGTCGACAAAAAACAAATACGCCACTTCAAGCTTTGGTTGTTTTAAACGATCCTACGTATATAGAAGCCTCTAGAGTTTTAGGAAAACAAATTACCGATGCTGAAGATATCCAAACAGGTATCTCAAAAACCTTTAAAAAATTAACTGGACGACAAATTTCTGATAAAGAATTAGAATTACTAGCGGCATTGCAAAAAGAAGAATATAATAAGTTTCAAAGTAATTTGGATAAAACAAAAGGCTGGCTTCAAACAGGTGCTTTTAAAATATCGGAAAACGATAATAAAGCGCTGATTGCAGCAAATTCAGTAGTGGCAAGTACCATTATGAATGCCGATGCTACTATTACAAAAAGATAAACGCGAACTAAAGGAAAGACATTATGTGTAATAATCACCACAATAAATTAACATCTAGCAATAGAGATTTACAAAAGCTGGAAAGGCAAATTGACCGTAGACACTTTTTAAAGAAAACTTCTTTGGGGCTTGGTGCTATTGCTCTAGGGAGCTTACTTGGTTCCGAAAAAATGTTTGGTGCGACAGGCGGCAAATCAACCGAAGACTTAATTTTAGATAATTATAACAAAAACAGATTAGGATTACCACACCATTTGCCTAAAGCAAAGCGCATTATTTATTTGTTTCAAAGTGGAGGACCTTCACAAATGGATTTATTTGATTATAAGCCCAAATTAGTGGACATGTTTGGTAAAGAATTACCAGAATCTATTATTGGCGGACAGCGTTTAACTGGGATGAGTGGTAGCCAAAGTACTTTGCCTATTGCGCCATCTACCTTCAATTTTAAACAATATGGCGAATCTAGAGCATGGGTTAGTGATGCGATGCCATATTTATCGGAAGTGGTAGACGATTTATGTTTTATGAAAGGCATGCAAACCGATCAAATTAATCACACGCCTGCCATAACCTTTATGCAAACGGGGCATCAATTGCCTGGTAGACCCTCTATAGGTTCTTGGTTAAGTTATGGTTTAGGGTCGGATAATGAAAACTTACCAACCTTTATTACTTTGGTTTCAAAAAATGGAAAAGGACAACCCCTTAAAGCGAGTTTATGGGGGAATGGCTTTTTACCTACCGAACATCAAGGGGTGCAATTTCGATCTGGTAAAGATCCTGTGTTGTATTTAAGTGATCCTGAGAATTATGACGGTAATGATAGAAGACATATGTTAGATTATCTTGGTGGATTAAATGATATCCAAAAAGATGCTTACGGAGACCCCGAAATTCAAGCGAGAATGGCGCAGTACGAGATGGCATTTAAAATGCAAACCTCGGTTCCAGAAGTGGCCGATTTATCGGATGAACCAGACCATATTTTTGAATTGTATGGTAAGGATAGTAGAGACCCAGGTACTTATGCTGCCAATTGTTTAATGGCTAGAAAGTTACTGGAAAAAGGAGTGAAATTTGTGCAATTATACCATCAAGGTTGGGACCAACACAATAATTGTCCTGGCGGATTAAAAAACCAATGTAAAAAAACAGATCAAGGTACTGCTGCGTTAATCAAAGATTTAAAGCAACGAGGTATGCTTGATGATACACTGGTTGTTTGGGGTGGCGAATTTGGAAGAACCGTGTATTCACAAGGGCAACTTACAAAAACAAACCACGGTAGAGATCATCATCCAAAAGCATTTACCATGTGGATGGCCGGAGCAGGAGTGAAGCCTGGTTTCAGTTTTGGTGAAACCGATGATTTTAGTTACAACGTAACCAAAGACCCAGTGCATGTGCACGATTTTCATGCGACTTTAATGCATTTAGTTGGTGTAGACCATGAGCGTTTAACCTTTAAACACCAAGGACGCCGTTATCGCTTAACCGATGTGCATGGTCATGTGGTAAAAGATTTATTAACCTAAGAAAACAGCATGTCTACAAGAAGAAATTTTTTAAAGAAAACTGGCTTGGCTACAGCAGCTATAGCTTCCACACCATCTTTTGGTTTTAATATTTTAGGTAATGCTGCACCAAAGGATGAAATTCTTGGTCATGGTGACTACCAATATAAAGTCCATCGCGAATGGGCGCAAATAAGCTCCATTCGAAATCCCATCCTTAACTGTCATGAAATGGTGATGGATAGTAAAGGCCGACTGATTATGATGGGCGATCATCCTAAAAATAATATACTAATTTTTGATAAATCTGGTAAACTATTGGATTATTGGGGTACGGCGTATCCTGGCGGACATGGATTAAGTCTTTCCAAGGAAGGCGGTGAAGATTTTCTGTTGTTAACCGATTCTGGCTGGTACTTAAATAAGTTGGGAAAATGGACGAAACATAATGGTCGTGTTTCTAAAACCACTACCGATGGTCGTGTAGTATTCGATATTGGCCACCCACAAACCATTGGAGTGTACAAGCCAGGCGATCATTTTTGTCCTACGGAAACAGCTGTTGGTCCTAATGGCGATATTTATGTGGCCGATGGTTATGGTATGGATTATATCATTCAGTACAATGAAAAAGGGGAATATATAAGACACTGGGGCGGAAAAGATAATGTAGATACCAACTATAATTTAAGTAATGCCCATGGTGTTGCGATAGATTACAGAGATAAAAATAATCCTTTAGTGGTGTGCACGTCTAGAAACGAGCAATCTTTTAAATGGTTTACACTAGATGGAAAATATGTTAAAACCTTACACTTGCCCAATATGCAAGTTTGCCGCCCAGTTTTTGACGATAATAACCTCTACGCAGGTGTTTGTTGGTCACAACCTAAAGTTGGAAAAACAACATGGAAAGAGCATACTGGTTTTGTTACCATTTTGGAAGGTGATACAGTGGTGTCAAATCCAGGAGGAACGGCTCCAGAATATAAAAACGGAACCCTTCAAAAGTCTTACCAATTGGAAAACAAACCCATTTTACACGGCCATGATGTGTGTGTAGACGAAGACAAAAATTTATATATATGCCAGTGGAACGCCAACAAAACAGCGCCACTTAAACTAGAACGGGTATAAAAATTAAGATATAATTATGAACGAAACATCAGATTTTATTCTGTTTTTAGGACGTTTTCATCCTTTAGTGGTGCATCTTCCTATTGGTATTTTAATGTTCGCCTTTTTACTCGAAATAGTAGCGCGAAAAGAGAAATTTGAAAGCTTAAACACTGCCGTGCCTTTTGCACTTTTACTAGGTTTTTTATCAGCCTTAATAGCCTGCGTTTTAGGGTATATGCTGTCTCTAAGCGGGGATTACGATGCAGCCATGTTGGACAGCCATTTTTGGTTTGGAGTTTTTACCACTTTTCTTGTTTTGCTGGCTTGGTTGGTGCGTACAGACATTCTTAAAATTTCAAAAAGCCACAAGGTAAAAGCAAATATTTCCGCTTTAACGTTAATTGTAATTTTAGTTAGTGTTACGGGGCATTATGGTGGTAATCTTACTCATGGAAGTGATTATTTAACTAAATATGCACCCTTTGGTCAAACAGAAAAAAAGGAATTAGTCGCTGTAACCAAAATAGAAGATGCGCAAATTTATGGGCATTTGGTTCAGCCTATTTTAGAGAGTAAATGTACGAGTTGTCATAACGAAAGTAAGAAGAAAGGTGGCTTGTCTTTAGCCGATTCACTTGCCATTTTCCAAGGAGGAAAATCAGGGCAAGTATTAGTGCCCGGAAGTGCTTTGAAATCTGAAATGATAAAACGTGTTTTACTCCAGCCGCACCATGATGATTTTATGCCTCCTGAAGGAAAAACAGCTTTAACAGAAGAAGAAATTGCTATTATTAGCTATTGGATTGATAGCAGTCAAGCTGGCTTTAAAACGACTATAGGAACCGTAGAAACGCCTGAAAATGTTTTAGGTTTTGCTGCGGCGTATTTAGGGCTTTCTGCGGAAGAACATGCAACTGGTGGCGCTATGCCAACGGTTAGTAAAGTGGATGAAAATCTAATAAAAGATTTAATTTCTGAAGGTTTTAGAGTTTCGGAATTGGCATTCGATTCTAATCTTTATGAAGTTGTGTTACCAGCAAAAACAGTAACCGAAAGCAATCCAAAAACTATGGATGAAAAACTCGAAAAACTTTTAAAAATAAAAGACAATGTAATTTGGCTCAACCTCGAAGATAACCAAATTACCGATGCTCAGTTACAAACGGTTAGTCAGTTTAAAAACTTACAGAAGTTAAATCTAAACAATAATGCCATTACAGATGCTGGTATTTCTAAATTAGAAAACAACCAAAGTATAAAAAGTATTAACCTTTATAGTACGAAAATTACAAAAGCAAGTTTAGCGTATTTAAGTAAAATGAAAAATCTTAAAAACGTTTATGTTTGGAAAACAGCATTAAAACCAGAAGATATGGCTGCTTTAGATGAAGAAACCAAACAAAATTTACATGTTGTTTTTGGTATTTAACACCAGAGATGCTATAAATTATTTTGCGAAAATCTAATCTAGTATATACGTTTTTTATTAGTGTTCTTTTGGCACTTGGCTTCCTGCGGTGCCAAAAGAGCAAAGGCGGTATTTTAGTAGATAATACTGTTTATATTCCCTTACCGAAAAAGGTGATTTCACCTAAAGATAACCCCACCACGCCCGAAAAAGTGGCTTTAGGGAAATTGTTGTTTTATGATCCTATTCTTTCAGGAAATAAAGATGTAGCTTGTGCCACCTGCCATCATCCTGAGTTTGGCTATGCCGAATTAATAGATCTTTCCATTGGCGTTAATGGCGTAGGATTGAGCTCAAAAAGGCGATTCAAAACCGATAATGATATTCCTTTTGTAAAACGAAATTCACAGAGTATTTTAAACGCTGCTTTTAATGGTATAGAAATCTCTGGAGCCTACCATCCGGAGAAAGCACCTATGTTTTGGGATTTACGCGCTCAAAGTCTAGAAGAGCAAGCTTTGCTTCCTATTAAAACATTTGAAGAGATGCGTGGGCACGATTTTTCAGAAGCCATTATTTTAGATACCATTGTAAAGCGCTTGCAAAACATACCCGAATATGTAGGGCATTTTGAAAAAGTTTTTGAAACTTCAGAAGCCATTACCAGTACAAACTTAGCCAAAGCCATCGCCGCTTTTGAACGCAGTTTGGTCAGCAATAATTCCAGATTTGATCAATATATGGCTGGCGATTCTACCGCTTTGTCTTTGTCTGAAAAAACAGGTTTTCAACTGTTTAAAAAGGCAAAATGCACCAACTGCCATTCAGGCCCTATGTTTTCCGATTATAAAATTCATGTTTTAGGAGTTCCAGAAAATGAAAAACTAGGGTATGTGGACGATGGCTTCGAAAAAAACTTCGGATTTCGAACGCCTAGTTTAAGGAACCTTAGTAGTACAGCACCTTATATGCATAATGGTACTTTTAAAGATTTAGAAGACGTGCTTCAATTTTATAAAGATTTATCTTCCGGGCTTTCTAAAAACGATCAGGTTGATAAGGCAAAGTTAGATCCGCTTTTAAAAGAAGTAGACATAAAAGTTATGGATATGAAACCTATTATTTCTTTTTTCAATAGTTTGAATGACGATAGTTTCGATAAAACCATTCCTAAAGAAGTCCCAAGTAAACTTCCTGTTGGTGGTGATATTTAGAGGTCTAGCTCTTGACATGTGAAAAAAAATATAGCTTTACAATTGTTTTGATTATATTTAAATTATGTCTTACCAATTACTAAAAAATCAGGTTAACCAAACCATAGAAATATCCCATTCAGATTTAGAAAATTTCTGTAACGCATTTACGTCCAAAACCATTAAAAAGAAGGAGTTTTTACTGTCTCAAGGACGTATTTATAAGTATGAAGGCTTTGTAGTTTCTGGTTGTTTTAGAGTGTTTACCATCGATAAAAAAGGAAATGAAAACAACTTGTATTTTGCAGCTCAAAATTGGTGGTTAATGGACATTGATAGTTTTTTGAATCAAACGCCATCCAATTTAAATATTCAAGCTTTAGAGGATAGTGAGGTGCTTTTAATTCGTCGAGAAGATAAATTAAAGCTTTATGAATCGCTTCCTATTATAGAAAAACTATTCCGAATCATGTCGCAAAAAGCCTTAGTCGCTTGGCAACGGCGTTTAATTAGAAACAATACCCTTACGGCTAAAGAACGTTATGTGCATTTTGTAACAACTTATCCTAATATCGTGTGTAAACTTACAGATAAGCAAATCGCAAGTTACTTAGGAATAACCCATGAATTTTTAAGTAAAATAAAAAAACAAGGGTGATTTTTTTAGGAAGTTGAACAAGTTCAACTATTTTGTCTAACTCGTTTTTGATTTTTGTAGGGTTACAAATTTAAAAACCAAAAGATGAATGTCATTAAGCTATTCCGAATTAGTGTTCTTAGTTTAACACTAGTACTATCTTCAAACACAGTAAATGCTCAAATAAGCAACGATATCTCCCACGATGAAGCTTTTAAAGCGCTTTTGGTAGCAAAGAAAAAGGCAGAAAAAGATCATGTGTTAGTCAATATTGCCGTGGTGGATGCTGGTGCTAACCTTAAAGCTTTTATCCGAATGGATGAATCTTTTTTAGGCAGTATTGATGTCGCCATCAAAAAGGCTAAAACCGCACGTTATTTTAATATAGATACAGGGAAATTAGGAGAATGGACACAGCCTGGAGGCATTATTTACAATATTGAACATTCTAATGGAGGATTAATGACGTTCCCGGGAGGTATTCCTATAAAAGATAAAAACAATAAAATTATTGGAGCCATAGGAGTTAGTGGCGGAACTATCGATCAAGATAGAGCTATTGCCAAAGCGGGAGCAACTGCAATTTTAGAATAATCAACACATTTTAAACAACTAATAAGATAGATTAAAATTATGAAAACGATTAGCAAAGGCATATTTCTGGCATTACTTTTTTTAGCTGAAATTTCTGTGGCACAGGTTTCTGAAAATTTGATGCTTTACAGACAAGATTTTAAAAACATCTCAGGAAAAAACACCGTTTCGGTTACAAGCTATGAAAAGGGTGGGGCGCATTTCGTTTATGTTGGCGGTGTAGGCAATGTAGATGTTTATAGTTTGGATAAAGAGGGGACACTTATACCCATCAGTAACCATGAACTTTACAAACAAAAAGGGCCCGCACGCGGTATGGTTGCCGATAAAATTGGCGAAACAGATTTTCTTTTTGTAGCCAATAAGCATGGTAATGTCGTGGAGACTTTTAAAATTCTAGATAGTGGCTCTTTAGAACGTGTTGCACAAATTGAAGATACCGAAGACACACATTTAGCGGTTGGTATTACGCTTCAGGTGGTGCATATGAAAAATGCATCTTACCTTTTTGCAGGTGGTTTAGAATTGGAAACACCAGGACTAAGTGCTTTTAAAATTAATAAGGATGGTAGTCTAACCCACGTGCAGTCTATGCAAGACGACGATAAGATCCATACCGATGGTATTATAGGCATGTTTGTTCATAAAATAAAAGGAAAAACCTATTTGTACACCAGTGGTTTTCAGGATAACGGGGTGAGTAGTTTTAGGGTGAATAACGATGGTACATTCAAAAATGTAAATAATATTAGCGACAATACCACCGATAGATATTTAACAGGCGCTTATCCTGTTACAGGTGTTACTTTAGGTAATAATCACTACGTTGTTGTGGGGCACAGACATCATAAATACTACGAAAGAAACGGATTTATAAAAAATACCGATTTTGTGTATCACGGTGATGCGGTTTCGGTTTTTAAAATCAATAACAAAGGTGCTTTGGTGCCGCATTATGTTTTAAAAGATGATGAAAACACCAAACTTCAAGGGCAAACGCGCATTGAATTGGTTTCTACCAACGGAACAGAAGCCATTTTTGCAGTAGGTACTAGAGATGATGCCAGTATACAACTTTGTAAACTAAACGAAGATGGTGTTTTAAGTCCGATAAACTATTTAGAAACTGGTTTTTCCATTTATTACGGATTGCGATCACATCAAATTGGAGACGAGCAGTTTTTAATTGCAGGGTCTAATCGATTTGATTTTGGGAAAGTAGTCACCTACAAAATTGCACCGAAAATAGATAGAGGGAATAAGGTGATAAAGCATGTGGTCCATTTAAAATACAAAGACGAAGCCAGCGAAGCGCAAGTTGAGGAAGCAGTTCAAGCCTTTGTAAACCTTAAAAATGAAATACCAGCCATTGCACATTTAGAATGGGGAGAAAATGATAGTACCGAAAAACACGACAAAGGATTAACCCATTCGTTTGTAATAACCTTTAAAGATGAACATGCGCGCGAGCAATATTTATTTCATAAAGCGCATCTTGCTTTGGTGAATACCTATGGCCCCTTATTTGCAGATGCTGTTGTTATGGATTATTGGACAGCTGAATAAACAAGATAAAAACAAAGCATGATGAGCAGTTTAAAAAATAAAAAAGCAATAATTACAGGCGGCAGTCGCGGTTTAGGTAAGGCAACAGCTTTTGCTTTTGCTAAGGCAGGAGTGGATGTCGCTATTACAGGGAGAAAAGAATCGGTTTTAAAAGCAACCGTTTCCGAGTTAGAAACTTTTGGTGTTAAAGCTATATATGCCGTCTTTGATGTTGGAAATTACGAGGAGGTAAAATCAAATATTAAAACTATTATAGACAGCCTAGGCGGCGTGGATATTTTAGTAAATAATGCAGGGATTGGGAGCTTTGGTTCATTTATGGATATGCCTGTGGAACAATGGACGCAAATTATCCAAACCAACCTGATGGGAATGTATTATGTTACTAAGGAAGTTTTACCGCATTTAATTGCTAAAAATGAAGGCGATATTATTAATGTGTCCTCAACGGCTGGTCTAACGGGTAATGCAACAACATCGGCATATTCGGCATCTAAATTCGCCGTTATCGGCATGTCGGAAGCTTTGATGAAAGAAGTTCGAAAAAACAATATTAGAGTGGTTACTTTAACGCCAAGCACCATAGAATCTGATATGTCTATTGAAGCGGGTATTGCCACAAAAGGTTCGGAAGATTCTGTTTTGCAGCCCGATGATTTCGCCGAATTAATTGTAGCCGGTTTAAACCTACCTAGACGGGCTATGCTGAAAAGTGCCGCTTTGTGGTCTACAAATCCATAATTGCATCAGAAATTAGTTGATGGATAGAATAAAAAAAGACCGATTAATTTCGGTCTTTTTTCGCTAAAAGTTATTCTAGTTAAATCCTTTTTTTAAATTAAAAGGGCTTGTATTATCGGTGTTATTTAGCAAATTTTAAACTCCCGTTTTCAGTAGAAAATATGTACAAGCCTGTGTTTAAATTAGTAAGGCTAATTTCATTACTGATGTTACCTTTTAAAACAGCTTGCCCCATTAGATTAAAAATAGTAAAAGTACCGTCAATTTTATCATTAACTACAATAGCATCTCTATTCGAACTATAAAATGTAGAAGTTAAATTTTCCTTGTTCAAATCTTCGTCAGATAAAGTAGCTAAATCCTGGATTGTAAAAGTTGGATTTAAATATAAGAATTTATTGCTCCCTGTTTCATCTTCAGCATAAATTTGAATTCGAGCAGGGTCAATATCTTTAGAGACATCAGGAACTGTAATATTTACGGTTGCGGTTTGCATATTAGTACTTGTAGTAACAGGAGTGTCTGTTTCTGGAGCATTAGCAATGGTACCATAATCTTCAATAAATCTTGCTCGAATACAAACACACCCCCAATTAGTATGGGATTGCACATTGGTATATTCAACAGTTAGGGTTAAATTATCCCCTTCTATTAAATTTCCATTTGTTAAAGTAGCTTTGTAGTCATCAGGTGTCATTCCATTTATCTCTGTAATAGCAAGAGAAGTTGTTTGCGCGTAAGACATTAGTGTTACTGCAAACAGTGTAACACTTAAAAGTAATTTGTTAATCATAATTAAAAAAGTTTAGTTAATAATATGATAAAATTACTTTTATTCATTTTTGATAAGTATTAGGTATGGTTAAAATAGTGCCCCATATGTTTATTGAGAAAAGTTTCTCTAACTGGTTTAGAATTAGTCTGTTTGAACAACAAATTAACGAATTGAAACTAATTAAATGTAAATTTGTTTTGTCCTTAAAGAAGTTTTTTTGTAGACTATAAAGGAGGACATTAGTCATTTGTTGACAAGGATTTCTAGTAACCTCAATGGTTTAAAAAGATACACTTTTTTGTATTCCCTATCCCTTCAATTTTTCAAATATGAAATAAAAATACGTTATGGAAAATATGTATCCTTTATTAAAAACTGTTGCTTTGTGGTAACAAATCCATAGAGTGTATTTTAATTTTCTAGACATAAAAATACCCCCAAATTGTGTTTAACATTTTGGGGGCATTCTAAAGTGCTAAATTATTTAAGACTTTTTTAAACTACTTTTTAAAAATCAAAAAAAACTATTAATTGGTGCTGAAACTCCAAATTTGACTAATAGATTCTCCGCCTTTACTGTCTTTTGCAATAACTTGCCAATAGTAATTCGTAGCAGCGCTTAAGTTTACATTTAAAGATTTATCTTTCTGATTATTCCCAACTTTATTTACAGGTGGGTAAACGTTGTCAAAATAGACATCATAAACTAAAGGGTCATTATCAACATCAGTACAATCCCATTGTAGGTTGATTGAGGCTTCAGAGAGCATAGAATTTAACTCAGGAGCCACTATCTGGGGTGTAAAAGGTAAATGGTTAATTTCCCCTTCTCCTTCAGTATAAAACTGAAAAGTGTTTGAATATTCAGAAGCTAAACCTTGACTATCTTTAGCTTGAACGCGCCAGTAATACACTGTGTTTTTTTCTAAAGTAACAGATTTAGAAGTAGTGTTAACCGTAAAAAATTGGTCTATAGATGCAAATTGATTGTCTTGAGAAACTTCTAGCAAATAATTGATAGTATCACCATCGGGATCTGTAGAAGCACTCCATTCAAAATCTATAATATTTGTAGTGCACAATAAATTATTTGTGGGGTAAATTAATGGATCGACTACTATAGGGGCTTGGTTTTCTTTAGGTGCAACGGTATCGTCTCCTCCTGAACATGCCACAATTAAAGCTCCAATTATTATTAATAAACTTATTTTTTTCATGTCTTATTTCTTTATTACTTTAACGTTTACAGGGGTTTCACTCATAATTCTAGCGAAGTATATTCCTGAAGGTTGATTTTTTAAACTGAGGTTTATTTTTCCTGATTCAATAACATATAATTTAGATGAAATTAATCGTGCGTAAACATCATAAATTTCTATATAAACTTCACCGTCATTAACGGGTAATGAGAATTGGAAATCGCCACTGGTTGGATTAGGAGAAGAAATGATATTACCATAAAAATCAATGGTCTTGATGATTTCACCTTCACAATCTTTACTAGATTTTATTTTAATCTCATCTCCTTGATTAACGTCAATAGAGAAGGATTGATCATGTGTTTCATGTACCATCTGATTGTCTATGTAAACACTATAAGGCGCTGTTCCTTGTTCAATATTAACAGACAGTATTTTGTTTCCTAAGGTAGACTTACTAGTAATCTGATTTGCTGCTTTAATTTCGAAGTTAAAACATTGCCCTTCAGTTTCACCATTTATAAAAATACACAAGTCATAATTGCCGGGCGCTATATCTGTTAGAGATACATCTTTCGTGAAACTGGTGTCGTTTCCATTAAAATTAACTATGAAATCGTCTTCGATATCCGCAGAGATTATAATTTCTCCATTATTTTTATCAGGACATGTTTCTGTTGTTGATTCAATTGTAAATTGAATATCATATATAGATATTGGGAGTCCATCTCCAGTGTCTTCAATAGCGTTTACACCTGCAGTCCACCTGGTACCTAGTCGTTCGTACGCACCTATGTCGGGAGCACTACCTTTAAACGTTGTGGTAAATCCAGAAATTTCTCTTCCTGCATCTATCACAGCACTTCCAGAGGAAGGCATGAAGTTTTGGTTATCTGCATCTTCAAAAGGCGATTCACTTGAAATCATATTGTCTTGTATGTCAAAATCTGTAGGCGTTTGACTAAACCAATCTGGATTTTTTGAAAAATTATTGTATATCTTATTATTTTCTTGTGTATACCCATTTACCCAAGAGTCCATGGCACGTTCCGCATTCCAAATCGTATTCTGAAAGAAATCTAAATTGGTGTTATTCCAATTTACTTGATAACCGCTCCAAGATACATTCCAAATAACATTATGATGAACGGTGTAACCTTTACTATTGTTATCTAGATAGATTCCTGCAGCTTTTCCAGGATCAGCAGGATTGTGAGAATAAGCGGGAGCAGTAGCATCATGGAACCAGTTGTGGTGGATTTCATTATTTTTTAAATTGGAGTTTCCAACAGTATAGAATACGCCAGAATCACTATTTATTTGTTGCGATCCTGAAACATCGTTATAAGCCACTTCAGAATTAGAACCTGCCACATACATACCATCTCTTCCTGCATTAGTTATTGTGTTTTTTAGTACTTTCATGTAATTGGCGCTGGTTCTAATTGGCGATGCATGAATGCCTATATAATTGATATTACTGATGTAGTTTTCTTCAACAGTGCAATTTTCGGCAGCCCAACCTGCTATAATTATACCACTCACAGAACTATGATCTATAGTACAACCTTTTATTAAAGTATTATCTCCAAGAATTTCAATTGATGCTTCACCTACTTGAGCAGAAGTATTCGTAAGATCATCTAATCCTTCACTACCATGAATTATTTGACAATTTAATATTTGGTTATTATCAGCGTTATTATGGATTTTTACACTACCTCCAAAAAAGTTTAAACCTTCAAGTTTAATGTAGTCTCCATTTAATTCTGAAATGTATTTTGATCTGGCATATTCAACAGTATCATCACCAGGAATCGTACCATTGGCAGTTTGTAGATAAAGCGTATTGGTCGTGTCGTCATAAAACCATTCATTAGCAGAATCTAAAGCCTCCAATTTATTAAATAAGTATAATTGACCTCTATTGTTACCTGGATAATCCCTCCATTCTGTTGGATTATGTGGCGTAAAAGGCCATTTAGTAATATCTACCTCTGTATAATCTATTCTATTTGTTGTACTAGAAGTTATTGTTCTTGTCCAACTGGTTCCAGAGTGTGCTCCTAGGTAATAGACCATACCTCCAGACCAATCAATATCAGGAATGTTGTCTACTGTAAAATGTGAGCCATCGCCATCGGTTACAGGAGCACAATCAACAGTCCAACGGTTGTTGTCTGAGTTATTAGGCCACCTAGCTAAATCCATATATTCACTATTATGATATATGGCTCTAAACCGACTATCAATAGCCATATCTACAGTAGTCTTGTAGATATTGCCATTATGAGATTGCCAACCATTAATTACGGATGTTGCTCTAATTTCAACATTTTCATTAGTTGCCGCTTTAAAGGTTAGAAAGTTGTTAGCAGAACCATCTTTATTAATGATTAATTCTTGCTCATATACACCTCCTCTAATAATACAAACATCACCTGCAGACATTTCTAATATAGCTTTATTGAAAGTTTTATAGGGGTTAGTTATTGTGCCGTCACCACTGGTGTCATTTCCATTTGTAGCCACGTAAATATCTTTTGCAAAAGCCATTGAGCTAAGTAGCAAAAAAAACAGACAAAGATAAATTTGAGTAATTTTAAACATGTTAATTAGTTTTGATCCAAAAGTAAATAAGTGTATCATGGAGCAGTATTACATATCTTTTTATTTATATACCAAATGGTTAATTTTGGTTTTCATATGTGTTGTTTTGTGTTTTTAAAGTGCTTATATATGGTGATTTATGTTCGTGTTGAGGTATTGTCTATTGCCGCTATGTTAGAGGGGGAGGCCTGAAAGTTGATTTTTGTAACTCTAAACATTTCTTCTATAAAATAAGATGTGCGTCTTTATAAAATCGTGAGATAATTGGTATTTTACTTCTAATTAAAAATGAAATATACAAGATGATAATTAGAAAAAATATTTTACTTATAGTTGCCATAATTAGTTGTGGGATAAAAATTCAAGCTCAAGAAAAACCCAATGTTATTGTGGTTTTAGCAGATGATATTGGTGTTGGTGATATTTCTTATTATCGAGAAAAACATTCAAAAGATATTATTCTTGAAACACCTAACCTAGATAAACTGGCCAAAGCAGGCATGATTTTTACCGATGCGCATTCCCCGGCAGCTTTATGTGCTCCAACTCGCTATGCCGTGATGACCGGAAATAATTGTTATAGAAGTTATGCGCCTTGGGGGGTATGGGGGTCTTACCAACCCTCACCTATAGAAGCCAATCAGTTAACTTTAGGTAGCTTAATGAAACAAGCGGGGTACCAAACGGCCTTCTTCGGAAAATGGGGCTTCGGAATGGATTTTGCCCGAAAAGACGATGCCAATACCGTGTACAGGTCACCTAGAAAAGAACATGAAACCGATGTGGATATTTCTAAGGTAATTGATAAAGGGCCTGTGCAGAACGGATTTGATTATAGTTTTATGTATCCCGCAGGAATACAAGCCGAACCTTATGCGGTATACGAAAATGGAGAGATGATGCCTTTACATAAAGATTCAAAAATTGAACTAATCACTCAAGAAAAAATGACGCCGCTTCATGTTAAATTGGATAAAAAGGAAGGCTTAGGCGATAGCCATTGGAATCCGTATCATTCGGGGAAATTATTGGTTAATAAGGCGGTGAATTTTATTGAAAATACTTCAGATGAAACGCCATTCTTTATGTATTACTGTACACAAGCTGTGCATTTACCGCATACACCTTCAGATGAATTGAATGGTACTAAAATTGCAGGAACAACGCCATCTAAGCATTTAGATATGGTTAAAGAATTAGATGTTCAAATGGAACTGCTTATTAATACGCTAAAGGAAAAAGGGGTGTATAGCAATACGCTAATTATTTTCACATCGGACAATGGCGGCTTGCTAAGACCGAAAACCTTGCAAGCAGGTCACCAATCTAGTTCTATTTATCGTGGTGGTAAAAATCAAGCTTATGAAGGTGGACACCGTGTACCTTTTATAGCCTCATGGCCTGGGAAAATAAAAGCTAATACGACTTCAAACGTTCCTATTATCGGTGTTGATATTATGGCAACTTTAGCGGCTTTAAGCAATCAAAGTTTAGACGAGAATCAATTAAAAGATTCTGCCAATTTATTACCTGTTTTTCTAGGAGATACCAATAAAGCAGTGCATCCGTTTTTAATGTTGCAATCGGGAACAGGTAAGGAAGGCATTATTATAAAAGATGGTTGGAAACTGATTATTGCTTTCGATAAAAAAGACAAAACGGGAAAAACAAGAGCGCCCAAGGCATTATTTAACCTAAACATCAATATCACAGAAAAGGAAAGCGAGAATTTAATCGCTAATCCAAAGTATACGGATAAGATTGATCGCTTATTTAAACTCTATAATGAGACCAGAGATACTGGGGTTAAAACGGTTCATTAGAACAAGTTTTGGTGAATTCTGTTGTATGCTGACTAACATTCAAGTTCATAAAAGGAAATTTAAAACAAGTTTACGAACTATTACTAGAACATAAATAAAAATTAAAATGAGACGAATTAAAATGAATGGCATATTGAAGAGTATGTTTTTATGTCTTTTACTATTTAATGTTATAGGCTGTTTTTCACAATCCAATTGCGATTGCTGTAAAACCGAACTTCAATTTCCAAATAAAATCGTACATCAGGTAGACGAGAATCCTGTGAAAATTACCAATATATTTCCGGAACATGGTTTAACAGACCCTCATGTTATGCAGGTTGGTGATAGATTATACTTAGGAATGGGGCACGACCAGTCGTGGGACATAGAGTATGATTGGACTATGGATCGCTGGGAAATATGGTCTACTAACGATTTAAAAACCTGGGTTAAAGAAACGGTAATTCATCCAAACGACACCTATTTTGGACCAGAGGCCAACTGTTGGGCAGGAGATTTTGCCCAGAAAGACGGAAAATATTATTGGTATTTTTCCAATAGAAATTTCGATACGGGTGTTATGGTGGCCAATCAACCAGGAGGGCCTTATGAAGATGCTTTAGGAAAACCATTATTACCTAGAGGTTTAGCACCTACTAATTCTTACGACCCCGAAGTTTTCGAGGAAGACGGTGTGTATACCATTATGTGGGGAGGTGGTACCTATTATACAGCTACTTTAGGCGACGATATGTTATCCTTGGCAGATGAACCTCAAAAGGTTACCGTGTATAATCCAGATGGTTCAACACATTATACAGACGATAAACCGACGCTTTTTAAGCGCGATAGACACTATTATTTGGTTTGGGGAAATCAATACGCCATGTCGGATAATGTGCACGGACCTTATGCCTATAAAGGGGATTTCTATTCTGGAGCGCACGGCAGTATTTTTAATTGGGAAGACCAATGGTACGTGGTGCATGAATTTCATGATATTAGTATGTTTTATCGTGGCATTATGCTGAAACCTATGAGTTTTTATGCCGATGGTACTGTAGATTTAAAAAGTGATTTTGTTGTGCCAGAAAGTGGAGGACGTGTTTGGGAGTTCGATCATACCAGGATGGGTTGGCGTTCTCCGGCTGATACCGATAAGGTGCAATGGACAAATGAAGGAAGGCTTAGAGGGGAGATTTCAAGTAAGAAACCAATTATTGAAAGTGCGAATTGGGCAACTACCGATATAAAAGGGCGTGTCTTAACCTTGAAATTAAAGAATGAGACGTCTGCTACAAAACTGAAAGTGTCTTTTGCTTCGCTGAAAACAGATGTTCCAAGGTTCTGGTCTTTTCCGAATATTAATTGGTTGGAAGAAGCCTCTCATACTATTTCTTTAGAACCACAAAATACAGAGTTTAAAACCTATACTTTAAATTTAGATGCGGTAAGCAATTTGCCGTCTAGTTTGAAGCGACTACGCTTGGAGTTTTTAAATACCTCATCAGGAACTTGGGAAATAGATTATATAAGGATAGAATAGAAGCTGAAAAAAGCACCTTTTAAACTGATAAAAGGTGCTTTTAGAATTTTTTAGAAAATAGAGTTTGTTTAAGATTTACTTGTTTCTTAAAGCTTCATTTTCTTTTGCAATACGCTCACGTTGTTTTTGACCCAAACCTTGACGATAATACACATCGGGACGGTGGTAAACATGATGCTTCTTCATCGCAGGATCGTTTACATCTAAACTGAGGTCACAATCAAAACGCACTAGAACAGCATGATTTTGAGCCCAAGTGGTGGCGTTCGTAAAATGAGAAAGTCCCCAAGTGATTCCACGACCATAATCTGTATCTGTAAAAGCATCTGGAATAAACGGTCCTGCAGCAGCAGGCATCAGTTCTACAATAGCGGCCACATCAAAATTCTCGCCATCTTCGGCATATTGTACCGTATAATGTTCATTACCATCGCGAATAGTTAGGGCAGCAATCCCTTCCTTAAACGGAAACATAGTGGTTTCATGACCGGAAGCTAAAACAGGATTCAAAGGGCTCTTCGTAAAAGGTCCAGCAGGATCTGTAGCTATGGCTAAACCTTGCATACGCACTAAATCGGGTTGTCCATCGAAATCAGATTTATAGTATAAGTAAATTTTTCCATTATGTACCAGTGGGTAAGGATCATGAATAGAGTATTGGTCCCAAGTGTCTTTTGGACCATTCGGAATTACGACTTTATTGGTTGGAGTCCATGGGCCGTCTGGCGAATCGGCATAAGACATTAAAACTGGGCAGTCGTCGCCTCGTGTACCACTGGCTTCACTAAAACCTTGGTAGTACATGTAAAATTTTCCGTTCCATTTTAAAATGTCTGCTGTAGAAACCGAACGGTGTCCTAATTGCGGTTTAGGTGGTCTAGGGATGGCTACACCTTGCTCTTCCCAAGTGAACCCATCTTCGCTGGTCGCGTACCAAATTTCGGCTAAATCCCAATCGGCAGAAGGAATGGTTTCTGTGCTCGCTTTAGCGCCTTTAGGAGAGGTTTCTGTTTCGCGATAGGTGTAATACACGTAATATTTTCCATTTTCAAAAATAACTTTCGAAGGGTCACGGCGGCTAATCGTACCGTCGTGATTATTGTAGTCGAAGCCTTTTAATTCGGTATATTTAAACTGCGTGTACAATTCGTTGTCTTCTGGACGCGAGGCTTTATAGGTGTCGTAGTTGCGTTCCATAGCTCTGCTCAGTGGCTGAGCTGGTTTTTCCTTTGGTAATTTAAAAGGAAACGGTTTGTATTCGGTTGTTTTTGGGCTTTCTGTGGGGGCTTTTTTTTCTGTTTCTGAATTACAAGCCGTAAATAACAAGCCTGATAATGCGGAACACAATAATAAGGATTTGTATGATTTCATATTTGATTATTTATTATGGTATTAATGTTTATTTACTATTTTCTAACGTCCAGGATCTTACCCAGTTGTAGGTCGTGGTACGTTCTGCTTCCGTGCCATTCATGCCACCATCTTCAGGAACGGGATTCCAATTGTAGGTTTCGACCACCATTCTTAAATACATTTCGATATCGAAATCGGCCGGAGGCGTGACTGTTTTTTGTTTTTTGCCGTCTAAATAGAAAATAATTTCGTCTTTAGACTTCCACCAAACGCCATATACATGAAAACCATCATAGGTTTTTCCGTTAGTAAGCGCGCTCGCTTTACTTGTTCCTTTTTCGTAATCGCAACCTTCAGGAATGTTTCTACTGTGGGTGTTGGAATTCATCGCTTGATCAAAATTCTCCATCCATTTTGCAGGATTTGTTATTTGACCAACCGTTTCTTGAACGTCTAATTCGGTGGTGCGTTTGTCGCATCCTTCCAGTTCGCTTTTTTCATTGATTAACCAAAATGTAGATGACATGAACGTTTTGTTGGCTTTCATTTCACATTCATAATAACCATACGTCATGGCATGCCTAGATCCTACATATCCACCACCGTGCGTAAATGTTTTATTGTTTTTAATAATTGGCTTTGGTAATTTTTTTGTAGTAATGTGTAGTGCTCCATCTTTTACGTTAATATTTTCGGCTTGAAACAAACCTGGCGCACGGCCAATCCAACCTTGACCAGAAATTTGCCATTTCTTTTCGTCTACTTTTTTACCTTTAAATTCATCAGACATGTTTTTGACTAATTTCCATTTCTGATTGTCTGCTTTTGGATCTTCTCCAGTTATAAAGTAAGGCGATTTTTGAGCAAAAAGGGTACTGGATACTAAAAGGCACAGACTTAAAGCTACGTGTTTGGGTGTTATTGACATAATTTAAAATTTAAAAGTTTAATTAGTTGATGTTTAAATACTCAAGTCGTCTTTTTACTTGATCATTTTCTTTAATGTTATTATTCAGTTTTGAAGCATTTATTTGAAATGTAGCATGCTTATAAAAATCTTGCACTAAGACTATAGTGTTTAATATTAATAAGGCTTCTGTAGGTTCTTTAGCTTGATAAAGAATGTGTGTAAGTTGTTTAGAGGTATCTTTTATTCCTGTTATGCCAAAAAATTCTGCGGCTCTCATTTTATTAATTACAAGTGGATCGTTGTTCATAATCTGTTCTATTTGAACTGAAAACGCTTTTGCCTTTTCACCAAAGCTAGAACATACAATTAAAGCCCAATAGCGTTCAAAATCATCTGTAGCTTGTAGGTGTTTAGAAAGTTTATGCTCAGCCTTCGCGTAGTCTACTAATGCCAGATTGGCAATGTTTAGATAAGTTTTTATTTCAGATTTATGAGCTTTACCAAATGCTACGGGATCCTGTATCGCATGATTAATAAGGTAATATTCTGGATATAAGGATAAATCGGGTTGATCTAGCATCCAATCTATTAATGTGTTTCGCATAGACTTTAAGGTGCTTCTATAAGCCGAATTTTGAGCTAGATTTTTTGTTTCATATGGGTCGTTTTCGATGTCATATAAAGCTTCTGCAGGTTTCGGCTTGAAAAATTGTGCCTGTACTTCATTTAATTTTCCTTCTTTAAAAAGTTTAAACCATTCGGCATAGGCTAATTGTTTGTAGCGGTAATTGTTCATTAAGCCGTCTATATTAAATGGTTCGAAGTTACGAACGTATTTAAATTTACCTTTTCTGTAACTACGTACCATATCGTACTTTTCATCAAAACGGTCGGCGTAACTATAGGTTTTATCACTTTTTTCTATCGTTTTTAGACTTAGGTTTTCTCCGAGGAAAGGTTTTCCGTCCATGGTTTTTGGTGTTTTTATTCCAGCAAGGTTTAGCACCGTAACTCCAAAATCTATAAAACTAACAAAGGCGTTAGTTTTACTACCAGGGGTAAACGGACTTAAATTTTTATAGTGTTCTGGTACGTAAATAACAAGTGGTACTTCCAAGCCCATTTCGGTTAAATAGCCCTTACTGTCAGGTAATACGCCGCCGTGGTCGCCAAAATAAAATATAATGGTGTTTTCTAATAGATTATCTTGTTTCAATTGCTCAATTACAGCGCCAACTTGGCCATCCATTTGCTTGATTTTATCTCGATAAAAGGCATTCGTGTATTGAAATAATTCGGTTTGTGGATGGTTAGGTTGTACAAAGTTACGCTCGGGTTTGGTAGATGTTTTAGTGGCTTTCATATCGGCTTCACTAAAATGCAAACTACCTTCGTGTGTAACATTTAAATTATGGACATAAAAGAAAGGTTGTCCGTTTTTTCTATTGCGCCAAGTTGCTTGTTTAGACGAATCGTCCCAAACATAATCGGATTTATAAATGTTATAATCTTCTTTAGAATTATTGGCGGTGTAATAACCGATATCTTTTAGATAAGCAGGGAACATATCAAGGTCTTTAGGAAGGTCTATTTTTCCTTCGGCACGGTGATAATGGGTCGCTAATCGCGGTCCATAACTCGAGGTAATTAAGGTAGAACGTGCAGCACTGCAAACCGCGGCATTCGAAAAGGCATTATTAAAAACGATGCCTTGCTCGGCTAAAGATTCAATGTTAGGTGTTTCTATGCCGTGTTCGTTAAATAATTTCATATAGTGTTTGGAATTATCTTCAGAAGTAATCCAAACGATATTAGGTTGTTGGGCACGCAGTACAGTTTGGGAAAATATAAAGATGAGAAGAACTAGAATTTTGTACTTCATTTTAATTGATTATTAATATTTATTGGCTGTCTGTTTAAATAAACATTACTAGTATTGGCGTTTAATACGTCCGAAAATATTACTGCTGCACGCTTATCTTCTTTTATGGTTTTTAAATGGAAATTATTAATTGATAAGCCATTTATATGACGTGCGTAAATTCCAGAAGCAGGTAAGGTGCCAACTAATCCAAATTCGGGCCACCATTCACCTAAAGTAGCTAAGGTATATTCTTTAATGTCTGTTTTTTTAGCATCTTCCACTGTGGCCCCACCAGAAACCGTCATTTGAAAGTTGTTTAATTGGATGTCTCCTATATAATGTCCTGGCATTCCGGTGATAAAAATCACTGAATTTTTATCAAGCTCCCTATTGTCAACAATAAAATTGCTAAAAATAAAACCATGCATCGCTTTCATAGGAAGCATCTTTTGTGGAGCATCTACACCAGCACGTTGTTGGCAAAAAGTCATAAAAATGGGGCGAGGCACATTTTTCATCACTAAATTTGAAAACACCATGTTTTTCATTTCCCCTCCTTCATTCATTTGAATTTTTAGGCCAGAATCTTGGATGTTATGAAACGTACAATTGCTAACCATTACAGATTCAAAATCCCCTCTAGAAGCTAATCCAATACGCATGCCTGCCCATTTACTGGTGAAAACACAGTTTGTTATAACAATATTTTTACAAGGTTTATCTGGTCTTGATGCTTGCAAGCATATGGAATCGTCACTGGTGTCGAATGATGAATTTGAAACTCGAACATTGGTACAACCATCAAAATCTAAACCATCGCCATTATGATTGACACGACTTATAATTTTAATACCATCAACCACGATGTCGTTACAATACAACCAAGCTGAGGTCCAAGCAGCAGGATTTATGAGTGTAACATCTTTTAAATGAATAGCGTTACAGTTTAAAAACCGTAGCAGCATAGGACGACCATTTTTTTTCGTGTTCAAATTTTTTGGATGTCCGTTTCCATCAATAGTACCATTGCCTTCAATAGCAAAGGATTTTGCATCTTTAGCAAAAATGAGACACCTGTCCATGTGGGGCTCATTTTTATAAGTGTTTTTATGGGTATCGGTCGTGTAATCTTCATAATTTGGACTTCCTAGTAAAACAGCGCCATTTTCAATGTATAGTGTTACATAGTCTTTTAAATAAATAGTACCAATAAGTACAGTTGCCCCAGAAGGGATAATAACTTTTCCGCCGCCTGATTTGGTACACAAGTCAATGGCTTTTTGAACAGATTTAGTGTCTAAAGTACGGCCATCACCCTTAGCTCCATAGTCAAGAACATTATATTCTTTAGCATAGGCTTGAACTGAAAATAAAATTAATAAATACAAGATTAGATGTTTCATTTTTTAGATGTATTTGTTGTAAATCGTAGTTAAATCTGTCGTGTCTTCAGTTTTATTCTGCCACGATTTTAGTTCTTTTAATAGGTTAGTTATGGTTGATTTATATGGTTTTTTTGAAACTAAATTGTTTAATTCCCATGGATCTTTACTTAAATCATAAAGTTCTAAAACACCAGTTTTGGGATAAATAATTAATTTATGGTCTTCCGAAATAATTCCGCGTTGGTCATCAAACATGGCTAAATAAATCGATTTTCGCGCTTCACCCTTATTGTCTATTAGTGGTTTTAAACTTTTAAAATCTGTTTGGGAACTTGTTTTTATATCCAATAAATCAAAAAGAGTAGGGGTGACATCTTGTAAATAAACACGTTCAGAAATCGTACTGCCAGCTTTTATTTTTGGAGCTTTAATAATTAAAGGAGCAGTTACGCTAGGTTCGTAAAGGCAAACTTTACCCGCGACACCATTTTCTCCGAAATTGATACCATGATCTGAGGTAAACACGATAATCGTTTTGTCATACAGACCTTGTGCTTTTAAAGCTGTTATAATATCACCGATGCGAGCATCCATATGAGTTACCATCGCATTGTTTTGCTGAACACGGGTTTGCATGGTTTTTGACCTTAAGGGGCTTGGTGCGTATTGGTATTTTACATTTTTATTAAGTGGTGTATTATCTATAACACTGGGTGGTAATTCAATATGGTCTGTTGGATACAAATCGTAATATTTTTGTTCCGTTTGCCTAGGTACATGCGGCGCGTTAAAAGCGACATAAAGAAAAAAAGGTTTACTGTTTTTATAGCTTTTTATAAAATTAACGGCTTCATTTCCCGTAATATCTGTAATATGACCTGCTTTGGAATTGTAGGTTTTTAGTTGTCCGGGTTGAATACTTCCCGTTTCATTAAAAATAGTTTTAGCTCCTTTCCCCATAGCGTGCCATTTTCCTGTCATATAGGTATAATAGCCATGCTCTTGAAGTTTTTCAGGAAATGATTTTGGAGCATTTTTCTTGTTTATTTTCTGTGAGCTCCACAAGTATTGTCCGTACATTAGCATAGTTCTACTTGGAATACACACGGCGGGAGACCAACATCCCATATTATACGCAGATAAGAAAGACACACCCTCGGTAGCTAGTTTATCAATATTTGGTGTTTTCATTTGTGCATTTCCATAAGCTCCAAGAGCTTGATTACTTTGGTCGTCAGATTCTATAAATAGGATATTGATTTGCGCAAATGAACAAGAATAAAAAGTAAGAAAATATAGTAAAACCAGTATACTTTTATTCATGATTTTAGTTTTGTAATTAATCCTTGCGTTAGCGGGTTTTGTGAAAGTAAAATTAAGGTGCTGATTTTGTTAATAGCGCAATAGATATTTAGAATACTATAATAAATGGTTTTTAAAACTGATACATATGAAAGCTTGTCTATAAAAAGGCTTGATTTTGTGTAGATTTTGGAGTTTACTGAATGCGTTGTGCTATGAATTAATTTTTGGCCGGCTGTAAATTAATGTGCTTCGATAAGGGTATTATTTTAGGGTGGTTATTGCGAAAAACAGTAATTTTTAGGAAAAATAAACCATTTGTTGTTCTATTTAATACAAATGAATTGAGGAAAGTTAAGCTTTCTACGAACTTTGTATTATCAATTAATCGTAACCTTAAATTAAAAAAATGAGACGTATTCAGTTTTTATATTCGTTCCAATTTGTACTGCTATTTTGTTTTACAAATGCGATACATAGCCAGGATAAAAAACGCTTTACCGAAGATTGGAAATCTATTGAAAAAGTAAATCCAGCTCCAGATTGGTTTAAAGATTCCAAATTAGGAATTTATGCCCATTGGGGGCCTGTATCTTCTGTATTTGAAGGTTCCGATCCTGATCAATGGTACGCCGGATGGCATGGTATGAAAATGTATGAAGATGGTACGGTTGTAAAGACCAAAAGCGGGAAACCTACAAGCAATAACCAACATCATAACGATAAATATGGCGATCCAAAAGAATTTGGGTACAAGCATGTTATAGAACAGTTTGAAACTTCTGGTTTCGATGCTAAAGAATGGGCCGATTTATTTGAAAAATCAGGAGCAAAATTTGCAGGTCCTGTGGCGATGCATCACGATAATTTTGCCATGTGGGACAGTAAGGTTACGCGATGGAATTCTATGAATTATGGTGGAATTGACCCTTCGGCTGCACTTAAAAAAGAAATTGAGTCTCGAGGTATGAAATTTATGGGCTCGTTTCACCATGCATTTACCTGGAAATATTTTGCGCCGGCGCATGCACACGGCGGTATCAATCCAAAAGATTACGATTTATACACCAATCCTCATTCAATAGATTCTGATGTGCCAGATGCGCAGTTCTACAAAGACTGGTGGGCTAAACTCAAAGAATATATCGATGTGTATCAACCCGATTTAATTTGGTTCGATTGGTGGTTGGAAAATATGACCGAAGAATCTCGACTTGAATTTTTGGCCTACTACTATAATAAGGGTCTAGAATGGAATAAAGAGGTGGTTGTATGTTATAAAGAGGCCACCTTTACTGAAGCCACAGCGGTGAAAGATTATGAACGCGGAAGACCTAATCAGCCAAAAGAAAATCTGTGGTTAACCGATACCTCTCCGGGAGCTTGGTTCTATCGTCCGGGCGCAGTGTTTAAAACGCCTAATGAGTTAATAGATGTGTTAATTGATATTGTTTCAAAAAACGGTGTGATGCTGCTTAATGTTCCTCCAAATCCAGATGGTTCAATTCCTCAAGTTATGGCCGATTTGCTAATCGATATGGGCGCTTGGCTAAAAGTAAATGGTGAAGCGATTTATGGAACCAGACCGTGGACTGTTTTTGGAGAAGGTCCAACGCGTTTACCTGAAGGCGGTCATAAGGTTGAAGAAAAAGTGAAAATCGAATACACGAATACAGATATTCGTTTTACTAAAAAATCGGATAAAGAATTTTTCGCCATCGTAATGGACACACCAAAGAAAGAAACTGTAATAAAAACGCTAAGCACACAAATTGGTGCCTTGAATTCTAAAATTGTAAATATTAGTTTATTGGGGAGTGATGAAACCATTAACTGGGAGCGCAACGAAAAAGGTCTTGTTATTCAAGCTCCTTCTAAATTACCAACAGGTTACGCGCATGCTTATAAAATTGTTTTAGAAGGGTATACCGAAAATAATATTGGTGGTGATGTAGATGCCCATGTAGATTAAACGGGATTTTGCTAATTTATGGAATAATGACAGAAGTGGAATGGTGTATTAATGATATGAAAAGAACTCATTTATAACAAACTAAAAATTTTCAAAATTTAGATATGAATCAAATCATAAAAACCTTTCTCCTATTACTCTTAGTGCAAAATGGGTATTCGCAGCCCAAACATAAAAAAGTGAAAAACGGGGTTTGTTTTGCATTATACACCGTGCATGCCAATACTTTAAAGCTTACTGCACAGTTTTATCCTGTTAAAGCTTATGATCCATTTGAAGCGACCCTTCAAATTAGAGAAAATAATATATGGGAAACTGTTCAGGAATCCAGGATTGCCTACCCTGGATATACGGCGCATTTTAGAATTGAAGATTGGAACGATAGTACTAAAAAGCAATACCGAATTGTTTACAAAAAGAACCAATTCTATGAAGGCATTATTCGTAAAAACCCTAAAGAAAAAGGTGAAATTGTTATGGCCGCCTTTTCATGTTGGTCTACCTACCAACAACATGGCGGTTCTGGAGCAAAAGATATCACCGATAATCTAAAAAAATTAAACCCAGATGTTCTATTTTTTGCCGGAGATCAGGTTTACGATCATAGCGATCATTATGGGAATTGGTTAAAATTTGGTGAGACTTTTGGAGACATCATTAAAAATACACCAACAATTACGATACCTGACGATCACGATGTTGGTCAGGGCAATTTCTGGGGCGATGGAGGTAGAAAATCTAAAGATCGCGATGGTGCTTCTGGTGGTTACTATATGCCTGTTTCTTATATAGAAGAAGTAGAACGTGCACAAACCAGTCATTTACCCGATCCTTATGATCCAACCCCAATCGAGCAAGGTATTGGAGTGTATTATACCAATTACACTTGGGGCGGTATCAGCTTTGCAATTATTGAAGATAGAAAATTTAAATCTGGTCCAAAACGTGTTTTAGAGGATAATCAATATCGATTTGATAATACACGTGACATGGATGTTGAAGGTGCTACACTTTTAGGGAAAAGACAGTTAGACTTTTTAGAAGATTGGACTACAGACTGGAAGGATGCTGAAATTAAAGCCGTGTTGTCTCAAACCATATTTACCAATTTAGCCACACATACACCAACTATCGATAAAAAAACGAAATTCAGTACCGATTCTAATGGCTGGCCACAAGCGGGCAGAAATAAGGCGCTTGAGGTGATTAGAAAGAGTTATTCATGTATGATTGCTGGTGATCAGCATTTGGGCTCTGTGGTGCATCATGGTGTTGAGGATTGGAATAATGCAGGCTATTCTTTTGCTGTTCCTGCAGCTGCCAATTTCTGGATGCGTTGGTGGAATCCCGATAGTCCAGGGAAAAATAAAAAAGCGCATGCACCCAACTATACCGGGGAGTACACCGATGCTTTTCACAATAAAATCACGGTTCATGCTGTCGCTAATCCAACGCATAAAGACAATACAGCTAAAAGCAATTTGTTAGATGGTCGAGCAGCTGGATTTGGTGTTATTAAGTTTAATAAATCGAAGCGTGAAATTACTTATGAGTGTTGGAAGCGTAATGTAGATATTACCGACCCTAGAAGTAAGCAGTACGATGGTTGGCCCATAACATTTTCACAAACCGATAACTTTCAATTAAAATCAGCTTTCGAATTACCAGAATTACAAATTTCGAAACCTAATCAGGTGGTAACCGTAAGGAATAATTATACAAAAAACGTGGTGTCTTCATTGCGGATTAAGGGCGACTCTTATCAGCCTAAAGTAATGTATGCCGGAGAATATACCGTAGAAATAGGGGAAGGAACCTCGAAAAAGCGCTATTTCGATATTGTAGCCACAAAGAAAAATACTGGCGTTTTGAACGTAGAACTTTAGCCCTTCTATGAGGGCATATTTAACTTCTGAAATAGATTTCAAAAGACATAAAAAACTAAAAGTAATAAAGAAGATGAATACAAAAAAACATAAAATCACCTTGTTAATACTCGTTTTTGGAGTATTTCTCACAACAGCTGTACAGTCACAAAATCATACAGATACACCGTTTCTCAACATAAAATCTTTCGGAGCCAAAGGTGATGGAAAAACAGATGATACCCAGGCGCTATTAAAAGCCATGGATGCTGCAACCCGAGACGAAGGAACGGTCTATTTTCCGCATGGGAATTATGTAATCCAGCCAGTAAAAGTGCCAAGCCACATTACCTTATTAGGCTATTCCGCTTGGGCCTATGCCAATAAAGATAATAAGGATAAAGATTTTATAGGTAAAACCATATTAACTGCAAAATCAGGAGAAGGCCGTGCTTTGTTAGATTTAGGAAATAATCGGGGTGTTCGCATCATCGGTTTAACTTTAGATGGTAAAAATAAAGGTAAGCGCATGCATGGTGTATATGCCAGACATTTGGGAAGTGAACAGCATAATAATATAGAAGACTGTAGAATTCAGGGTTTTAGTGGTTCAGGCATTCGCTTAGAGCGGTCTTGGGTATTTTCGGTGCGTCGTTGTCTTTTAATGTTTAATGGTGAACACGGTGTAGATATAACTGGAGGTTACGACGGTTGGTTAATCGATAATCAACTTACTGCGAATAAAGGGTATGGCTTGTTTGCAAGAGGGGAACCTCATCCAGATAAAACAGAATCAGAAATTAAGGACTTAAAGTTTTTTGGAGGTGCGTCTGTTATGGTTACAGCTAACCGTATAGAATGGAATAAGCAAGGCGGGATTTCATTAAACAAATCGAATTCTATGCAAATTACTGGTTGTGCTATCGATCATAATTTTGGTCCTGGCATTAAAATAACGAATGGCACAGCACATACCATTTCAGGAAATTTATTTCGTAGCAATGGTGTCGATGCCGAAGGAGATGCTTGTTCACAGATTTGGTTAGACCATGTAAACGGTGTATCGGTTACAGGAAATAGTATTTGGGGATGGTATAACCGTAAAGAGTATAAATTTGAATATCCTTACCCGTATTATGGCATCATTACTAAAAATCTTAAGGGCAGTGTAGTTTCTAGTAATGCTATGTACCATAGTTCTAGTAAAGAAGGTATTAGCGATAGAGGCGGAAACGCGTCTTCTATCATTAAGGATAATGCTTATGTAAAACCTAATATTGAAAAAGTTGAAGGTGGCGGATTTCGCCTAACTAATTAAAGTTAATGTCATTATAATCTAAAGAGTATAGATCATTTATTCTGTTTATAAAATCATTTAAGGTATTAAAACACTAAAGAATAGGTCAATTTTGGAATTTAATATAAATTTTGAAATTTAATGAATCTACTTTATGTTTTAAGTAAGAAAATGTTGCTGCTAGTTTTAATTTTTGGTTTAAGCGACTTTGTCTTTGCTCAATATGGTCCGCCAAAACCACCTATAGGAAAACGCTGGGTGTTAAATCCTGAATTTTCAGATGAGTTCAATGGTACACAATTAGATACGACTAAATGGCTAGACCATCATCCCACTTGGAAAGGAAGAGCTCCAGGTTTATTTATGCCTTCTCAGGTACGCGTGGCCAATGGTTATCTCCAGTTAAAAGGTGAGAAAATGTTAAAAGACACCATTGTTAATAACGATGTATTCAACATAAAAGGAGCCGCAGTGGTTTCAAAAAACGCAGCACTTTTCGGTTATTATGAGTGTCGCGTAAAAGCAGCAGCTACAACCATGTCTACCACATTTTGGTTTTCTGGCGGTAATGCAACGGGACCTAAAGGTTGCGATAGTTACCACCAAGAATGGGATATTCAAGAATGTATTGGTAGAACTGGCGATTTTGATGGTGCATATTTTGCCAAAGGTATGCACTCTAACGCGCATTATTGGTATACTGAATGTGAAGGGGAACGCCATGATTATAGAGCTGCCCAAGTGCGTTTTGAAGATTCCCAGATCGCATCCAAAGATTTTCACGTTTATGGCGGATGGTGGCGTGATGAAATTTCAGCCAGTTATTATTATGATAATCAGGAACCCAAGCATCAACGATTCTATGATAAGATAACTGATAAACCAATGGATAAACCCATGTACATGCGATTAGTCCATGAAACTTACCCTTTTCCATGGATTTCTCTACCAACAGACGCAGAATTAGCAGACGATTCTAAAAATACGGTCTATTATGATTGGGTTCGAGCTTATGAATTGGTTGATGTTTCACAGCCTAGTCAATCCAAACGTGAGTCTGAAATAAAATTATATGATGAAGCCGTTTTTTTCGAAACGCAGCAAGTTGAATTAAAATCTGCTAAAGCCTTGAAAATCTCGCTAAGTTATAAGGCTAATCAAGATCGCACAATTATTTTAAAAGTATTAAACTCTGAAGATAAAGAGGTAAACAAGGTGAAATTAACTGCATATGCAGGATATGGAAACTTACAGTATAACCTAAACCTAGATAAGAAGTTAAAAAAAGGAAACTATAAAATAGTCACAAATTTAGTTCCTTTAGAAGATAATGAGAACAAAGCGTTAGATATCAATACGTTGATAGTTATGCTGAAAAATTAAATATTAATAAAAATGGAACAGCAGGAAATAATTTAACTTTTATGGCAGCTTCATTAAGAATGTGCATGGAAGCCGTATTAAAACAGGAAAAGTGTTCATAGAAGCTATCGATATTTATACTTTACAAGTTGAATTATATTTTTTACCATTTCTAGTTTGAAATTGAAAATCTTTTTTACTTGAAGTTTATTTTAAAAGTATAGGCATAATCTCCAGTTTTTTTAGGTAAGGTAATTTTCAACCCGGCTGTAGTAGTTTCATACTCTAAAGGTTTGTTGTGACCTAGCATTTCAATAGATTGAATCTCTTTGTTGTACAAGTCATTCCCGGTTTTTAAGGAACGGATAAGTAATTCTCCCGTTTTAGGCCAATGCAAAACAATCGCATAGAGCACATCGTCTTTCGTGGTAAAACGAATATCTTTGGCGGTGTTATCGTCATTTTTATCCTCGCTTAGGTGACCTTCAATGACTTCGGCGTCTCCTTCTCCATAAATAGAAAAAGGTCTCGTGCCGTAAATGGCTTCACCGTTTACTTGTAGCCATTGTCCCATTTGTAATAAACGTTCTTTTACCGGCTCTGGAATTTCGCCATTGGCTTTTGGTGTAATGTTAAGAAGTACCGCGCCGTTTTTACTAACTACATCTACTAAAAAATCGATTAGTCTATTTGTAGATTTGTAATCAGGGTTACTAATATGCGACCAGGACTTCCAGTCAATTGAATCGTCTGTTAACCACGGAAAGAGTTGTTTGTCTTTCATTCGAGAACGTTCTAAATCTAATACAGCTGTTCCTTTAGCAAAGTCATAAAATTTATAGGTAGAAACCACGTCTTGATTATTTTTTTCTGCATGGTTGTAATAATATTGTAGAAATTCTTTTCGGTATTCTTCACTAATTACATCCATTTTATTATCAAACCAAACTAAGTCAGGGTTGTATTTATCTACAATTTCTTTAAGTCGATCTAACCATTCTTTGTTGAAGGCATCATCAGCTACAGGGTAATACCTAGTGACACCTGCATCTAATTCATGAGGGTTAGGCGGGTATTGAAAATCGCCTTTTTTTAATTTCGGACCATATAATCCGGCATATTCAGGGTCTGATGCATCTGTAGTTTCATCCCAAGTAGGAAACCAGCCATATAACCAATGTCTATGAAATGTGGCAATAAATTTCATATCACGTTTACGAATTTCTTTAGACAATTCTCCCATAATATCTCGTTTTGGCCCCATGTCTTTAGCGTCCCATTTAGTTAAGTCACTGTCCCACATCGCGAAGCCATCGGCATGTTCTGAAACAGGTCCAGCAAATTTTGCTCCAGCATCTTTAAAGAGTTGTGCCCATTCCGCAGCATCGAATTTTTCCGCAGTAAACATTGGGATGAAGTCCTTGTATCCAAACTTGTCCAATGTACCATAAGTGTTTACATGATGCTCGTAAAATTTGGATGCCTTCCCGTTTTTAGCTTCAGGATTATTCGCATTTACATACATCCAGTGGGCATACCATTCATTCTCATATTCAGGCACCGAGTAAGGACCCCAATGGCAGTAAATTCCAAATTTTGCATCGAGAAACCATTCAGGTGTATTGTGTTGCTTTAAACTTTCCCAATCGGCTTCGTAAATAAGACTCTCTTGATTTTTAGATTCAGAATTTTCATTTTTTTTGTTCTGACATGCCATGGTTAAGAAAGCGAGAAGTATTAAAAGTGGTGTCTTCATCTGCTTGTTAATTAAAAGTTTTAATATTGGTTAATGAGTATACAAGGTACCTAAGTTAAATTTTTAGATTAAGGTGTTAATTTAATGACTAGAATCTGGATAGGCATCATTTGTATATCTATAAACTTCGGTTTTTCCTTGTCCTCTTGCTTGAATGATTTCAGTTTTCCATTGGATTCTCAAAGTGTTTAGTGTTTCAGAATATTTTGAATTACTGGCTAAATTATGAAGCTCGTTAGGATCGTTTTTCAAATGGTATAATTCTTCATAAACGGGTTGCTCGCCTTGTAACGGGGATTCTATATAATCTCTATAAACGGCGATTGCAGGATCGTGTACAGCATAAAGCATTTTATTTACCTGCATGCCAATTTCTTTAGCATATGCAATTTCTTTTTTAGCTGAAAAATTATTGTTTTTATAGTACCTAATATATTTCCAGTTTTTGTTTTGCACAGATTCGCAACGTGGGTTTCCAAAGTGTGTTGACCATAAATTTTCAGTGAACACATAATCTCTAACCTCTTTTTTATCACCTTTAATTAACCTGGAAATATCTTTACCTTGAAATTCTTTAGGTTTTTCTATTCCAGCTAAGGCAAGCATGGTTGGAGCCACATCAATGGATTGAACCAAAGCGTCACTTTTTACACCTTTTTGTTTCTTTTTTACCGATGGGTCAAACACCAATAAGGGAACATGCGTTGTTTGCTCGTAACACAACGCTTTTCCGCCTAATCCAAACTGTCCGCCAAATAAGCCATGATCGGATGTGAAGATTATAATGGTGTTTTTATTAAGTTTTAAGTCCTTCAGTTTTTCTCTTAAATTTCCCATAAGACGATCAATGCCTGTCATGGCTTCCAGTTCACGAATATAGCGTTCCTTAATGTCTTTAGGGGTATCTACGTAATTGTATCCGTTTTGCCTGTCTTCAGCATGTAAAAGGTCTGTTGGTAATTTTGGCGTTTTTATATCTGCTTTAGCAATGTAATTGTCAGGTAATGGAATTTCTAAGTCACGATAAAGCGTTCTGTAAATAGCATCATCAGTTGGTTTCATTTTCATGGTTTCGGTACTGGCGCCATGGGGTAGATTAAAATTAATTGACAGCATAAAAGGTTTGTCTTGCGGTCTGTTTTCTAAGAAGTGTAAAGCACCTTTTAATTTTCTTTCATTAGGATCTAGAAATTCGTTAACCCCTTCATTAATTATTTCAGGTTGCGTAAAGGCCTTGGCATCGTTAAAAATGGCATGTCTGTTTTTGGGATAAAAACTTAAATGCCCATGTCCAGCATACCAGTAGTCGAAACTTTTTTCCATCACACCACTTTTGTAACCACCTTTACCTACTGGAGCATGGTTTTTACCTATCCAGCCTGTGTAGTAGCCATTTCTGCGCATGATCATAGGATAAGATTGTTCCCATGCAGCATCGGAAACACTGGTTCCTGAATTAAAATTCACGCCATGTTTACGCTCATATTGACTAAGTAATATGGAAACTCTACTCGGGGTACAAATGGCACTAGTAATGTGGGCGTTTGTAAATAAAATACCTTCTGTTGCGAGCTTGTCTAAGTGCGGTGTTTGAACAATAGTATTTCCTGTGCAGCCCATTAAACCATAAGATTGGTCGTCGGTTAATATAAAAATAAAATTGGGGTGATCTTGAGCGTGTAAATAGTTACATATCAAAAATGTAAGACATAGTATTTTTTTCATAGTTCTATAATTTTTCGATATAAACGTAGTAAGCTACGTTGGTGTTATTATTTATGTCTGTAAAATTTGCGAACAATTTCGTTTTTCCTAGGTTAAGTTTTACTTTAAACTCGATAGCTTTGTCATCTTTTTCAACACCCTTTTCTATATTTATTTGATTATCAAATTGGATGGAAGCCTTTAGAAAGTTAAGATTTTTACCCTCTGGAATTTCTTTTTCTAATCCAGGTAGTTCTTCTTTGGAAATACCATCTATTGTGGCATTAATAGGTAGTTTGGACTCTATAGGATATCTTCTTAAGCTAACTTTATAAGTACCAGATTCTAAAATGTCAACACTCCAATATCCAGCGCTCACTACACCTTTCCTAATATGAGTTTGATCCCAAGCAAAAGGACCAGTGGAATGTATATCATGAGCGGTTAATGTAATGGGGTTTTCTTTTTTAGAACCTATTTTAAAATAAATTTCTTTATCAAAATCTACAGAAACTTGATTCCACCAATTTTCATAAAAAGCCCGCATGTATTTAACTTTTTCAGGATTTTTAGAGGCTATATCATTTTGCTGTCCTTTATCTGTAGCTACATTATAAAGTTCTTTACCGTTAATTAATCTCCAGTTGTCTTGCATAACTGCAGAATTTTTCCATTTTTTTGGCTGTTGAACCCGTTGGGAATCGGTTACTAGCATTCTATTTTTTAAAGTGTCATTACCTCTAAAAATAGGAGAGAGGCTTGTGCCATCCAATGGTTGGTGGTTCTTTGGTAGATTAATGTCGCATAAATCAGCAAGTGTTGGCATGATATCTAATTGAGAGGTTAACGTTTGGATATCTTTAGATGAAGAAATTTTTCCGTCTTTCCAATGTATAAAAAAGGGTACGCGATGCCCTCCATCGTATTCGCTGCCTTTAGTGCCACGCAATCCTGCATTATAGCCTTTAATTTTACCATTTCTATTAATATAGCCAGAAGAGGTGCCGTTATCGGTCATAAAAATCAAAATAGTATTATCAGCTATATTTAATTCTTTTAATTGTTTTCTTAGTTTTCCGAAATTATCGTCAATATTGGTAATCATACCATAAAACCGTTTTTGTGTATCGGTTAAAATAGCATTCCCTAAATCTTTATAAAGGTTGTAATATTCTAAAGGAACATTGTATGGGCCATGTGGGGCATTAGTAGCAATATAGCAGAAAAACGGTTTATTTTTATTGGTTTGAATAAAACGTATCGCTTCATTAAAAAACACATCTGTACAATAGCCTTCATATTTTTCAGGTTTTCCGTTATGGAAATAGGTATCATTAAAATAGGTGTTATTCCAGTAATCGGGTGTTTGTTGTATGCCTCCACCGCCGTGCATTACAGTTTCTTGAAAACCTCTGTCTTCTGGTCTAAAGGGATAATTGTCGCCTAAGTGCCATTTTCCAAATCCACCTGTTTTATACCCAGCTTCTTCGAACATATTGGCTAACGTTTTTTCATTTTCACGCAATAAAGACCAACCACCAACGGTATGCCAAACGCCTACGCTATTCGCATATCTGCCAGTCATTAGGCCAGAACGGGTGGGAGCACAGGTAGGCCCTACATGGAAGTTGGTTAAATGAAAACTCTCTTTATGAAAGTTATCTATATGTGGTGTTTTAATTATGGTGTTACCAAGGGCACCAACATCTCCGTAACCTTGGTCGTCTGTGAGTACTAAAATAACATTAGGTTTTAAATTTTTATTCTGCGCACGATTGTTTAAAAAAAAAAGGAACGCAAACAGAGTTAAAAAGTATGGCCTTAATATGTTTATTTTCTGGATAAAGTTAGTTGACATAAGGCATTTTTGGGTAATTCAACATTTAATTCTTCGTCTTCTATAATGAGTTTCACAACCTTGTTGGAAGTTTCATTATTTTGAATTAAAATTTTAATGTCGTTGGCATTGTTTTTAGTAGTTACAATTGGGTGTTTAGAAATATGAGCGATTCTTTTATCGCCTTTCGCTATAGCCTTACTCGCTATATACATGGCGTTGTAATCTGGCGTATATTGAATTTCAGCGTTTTTGCGGTTAATAACCATTAAAGAATTTTGTTTCCATCCCCAAGCACTTTTGGATGTTTCATTTAAAATTATATTCCAATAACAATAATTAGTTGACCCTGCGTTTATATAATTTGCAATTTCGTCTATTCTCTCCTTAGCTTGTTCAGTCGAATTATCACCGTTATAACATTTTGTTTCGGTATTTATAATTTTCATATATGGAGCTAACAATGAAACGTCTCTTATAAAAGGTTCATTTGCGTATTGAAAACCAATACCGTCAAATTTATTAATGGTTTCTGTATTCAATATTTTATAATGATCACCTCTATTTATCGTTCTAAAAGTTCCTGCCCAAATCCCTGTATTTAAGTTTTTGTTTTTAAAAGCAGGCATAATATAGTTTAAGCTTAAATCGTGCATTTGAGACATAGACATATTACACCCTGGAAATGGTGCATATGTATCAGGTTCATTTTGAATACAAAAACGATCAATATTTACACCTTCATTTTTATAAGCTTCAATATATTTTACTAAATAAGAGGCGTAAGCTTTATATATTTTTGGACTGTCTTTTAGTCTGCTTTGTTCTGGATTAGCATTGTTTTTGTCCATAGCATTGCTATATTTCATCCAAGCTGGAGGACTCCAAGGTGAGGCCTGTAATAACATAGCATCATTCTCTTTTAATGCTGCTTTTATATAGGGTAATAGGTGTTTTTTATCGCGTTTAATAGAAAAATGCTTCATCTCATAATCTTCAGGAATCATACTGTAGCTATAAGCATCTAAAGCAAAATCACTTGCTCCAATAGGGGTTCTGTTAAACACTAAATTAGCATGATTGGGGTTGAATAAGTTTTTTAGAACTTCATGTCGTTTATTTTTTGGTAAGCTAAATAAAGCCTCGCCACCATTCTCATTAAATGCACCTCCAATACCTTCAATAGTTTGAAACTCAATATTAGGAACCAACACTATAAAGTCATTTTGACGTACTTTAACATTAGAATCAATTTTTGTTTCGTAGTTTTTGATTGGAGAAGCTTCTCCCTTCTCTAAGCTTACATAAGTAATGTTTACACGGTGTTTTTGAGCAGTTGCTATTGGTGTAATAAATAGAAAGACAATTAATATTTTATAAAAATTCATTAGTTTATTTGTTTTAATATGAAACCATTTATCCATAAATCTCCCTCTGTATTTAAATTTTTGAATTTAATTTGAATAGAGTTGGTATCGTTTACAGAGAAATTGGATGTTATCGATAGGGGTTTGCGTTCGCTTGTGTTATTTTGTGAATAATAATCTACAATATGATCATCGGATTTTCTTGAGAAAACGCCATTTGCATCTTTTACAGTGACTTCAATTTCATTTGTCATTTTTACATGACCTCTTCTAGAATGGTGAAAGGATTCAATTTGATAGTTTCCTTTTTTTAAATTAGAAATATTTATACTCAATTCTCCTTTTTCAACATATACACCATCGGTACCAACAAAACTTAAATCACCAATCATGGCTGTGTCACCCAACCAATTAATTTTTTCGTTCGAACTAATTTCAGCTTTAGCTTCAAAGTCCTTTAAACTGAATGTCAAGTCGGAATTTGATTGACCCGTCCATGCTTGCCAATCAAATTGTACTAATTGCTCCTTGCCACCAATATCAACGTGCTCTATAGGATAGTCATAGATTGGTTTGGCATTATTTTCAATTTCATTGACATTGTATGGTATTGTGGTTATACTTGCTTTTCCCGACTTTACACCTTTCGCTTTTGCAGTAATAGTAATTGTTCCGGTATCGCTTGTTCCTCTAACATACATAGCTGCGACTCCATTATAAACAAGTGCAGGATTGGCTTCTATTTTACCATTATCGATTAATTCACCAGCACCAGAAACTAAAAATTGAATTTCATTTTTCGTATTAGTAACCACTTCTCCATTTTCATCTAAAATAGAAGCATATATTAATCTTATATCCGATCCGCCGGCATAAAAAGGCTGGTCTTTGATATTAAATTCAACTTGTATATGATGTGGTTTTCCTGCTTTACGTCTTGTGAATTCTGTTACTTTTTCTCCATTTGTATAACCAATGGCTTTTAAAGTTCCAGATGTCCACTGATGGCGAAAGGTAAATGAGGGATGTTTTAAATTTTGTTTTGTAATATCATGGTCAGGTAGCTTACTCGCTATTAGTTTTTCATCCAGGTATAATTCAACTTCTTGGCAATTACTAAAAACTCTAATTTTCCCATCCTTAGAAGCGGTTTCATCAGCTATATGCACCATAGGTGTACTTACCAACTCCGATTGGTACCAATAATAAACAGGTTTAGGAATTCTGTACGGAGAAAGAACACCATAGGTTGTCATGAAATCTCTAGACCATTGGTCGTCAACTATGTCGGGTTGTAAATGATTATAATCTGCACCTAACCAAGTTATAGCTGCAAAGTTATTTTTGTTAGCCTTATATCTAGAAATATGAAATTGATTAACTTCAGAATTAGGAGAACTTCCATGTTCCATAACCATAGTAAAAGCGCTTTCTGGAAATTCGGTTCTTCTGTAATCCATAGTGGCGTGAATGTCGGTAATGCCTTCATTTTTAACACCGTTCCAGGGTGCGGAAGCAGATGCTGTTAATCTAAAAGGGTCTTCTTCTTTAGCTACAGTTTGCATTCTTGGTACGGGGCCTCTGTGATTAATGCCTGCGCCCCAAACAATAATAGAAGGGTGGTTTCTGTGATTTCTAATCATAGTTCTTGTTGCTTTTTCTAAGTTTTCAAACCATGTATCATCACCCCATTCAATCCAAGTAGAAGGTTCTTCATAAACAAAAATCCCTAATTCATCGCAAGCTTGTAAAAAAGCATCATCTTGTGTGTAATGAGAAAGACGAATAATATTCATTCCAGCTTTCTTGTATTGTAAAGCTTCGTTATAATGAAAAGCGTTGGGAACGGCATCACCAATATTAGGGTAGCTTTGATGACGGTTGACGCCAACTAAAAATAGTGGTTCTCCATTTAGAACAAACCCTTTGCCTTTTTCTAATGAAAATTTTCTAAAACCAAATTGGTTTTCTACGAAATCAATAGGGGTATCGTTATCGTAGATTACAGAATTTACACGATATAAATACGGAGAGTCTGGAGACCATAAATGATAGTCCTCCTCCAAAGCAACCGTTTGTCTAAATGTGTAAGTAGAATGGGCACCAATTATTTTACTGGCCGTAATTTTCTTTACGACCACACCTTGTTTGTTGATGATCTTGGTGACTATTTTTGAATCTTTTTCAGAAATATTTTCATTTTTTACAGTTGTGTTTATCGTTACAGTACCGTTGTGTTTATTCACTGTGGGTGTGGTAATATGTACACCAGCATTATAGTCTTCCCAATTAAAATTTACGTGTAACTTGTTCGTGGTAACTAAGTATACATCTCTGTAAATACCGCCAAACTTGACATAATCTGTTCTATGAGGATCGGGAGCAATAGTTTGGTTAAAGGTGTTATTTGCTCTCACAGCAATGGTGTTTTCTTCTCCAAACTTTACAAAATTGGTAATATCGAAATGAAAGGGTGTATAGCCGTTTACAGCATAATTCCCCACTTTTTTACCGTTAACCCATAATTCAGTCGCGTTGTGTACTGCTTCAAATTCAATAAATACTTTTTGAGTAGTATCTGCAATTATGGTTAGCTTTTTTCGGTACCAGCTAATATCACGAAGGTATTTTTCTTGAACCCAAGTTTCTTTTATGCTATCTAATTCATAAGAAACTAATTTAGTAGTGTGTGGTATGGAAACACTTTCCCAAGTGCTGTCATCAAAATTGATAGCGGTTGGCTTTGTTTTAAGGTCACCTAAATGAAATTTCCAACCTAAATTTAGATTGGTCTTGGTTCTATCGGTTTTAATGTTTCCCTCAGGAAGAGTTTGAGCCTTTAACTGTAAAGATATCATAACCAGAATTAAGATGGTGAACGCCTTTTTCATGATTTGTTTTTTTCTTCCCATACTCTAAAATATTTTACGTGATATGCGCCATCCAACTTATTGTTGTCTGGTAAGGCTCCAAACCATTTGTTTGATTCGCAATTAAAGTTGATTTCTAAAGGTTGATGCCAATGTGTGTTTTTGGCTTCTCTAAATAGGATGCCATCTATATAAAACCGTATAATATCTTTGGTCCATTCTAATCCCCAAACATGATAATCGTTTTGTAATTCTTCTGGAAAAAAATACTTCTTCGTTCTAGAGAAATGCTTTTTAATGTCTCCTTGGTCTTTTGGAGATCTAAATACATGAATGTTTGAATTTAAATCGTGACGATTATAGGTTACTCCAGGAGCATTTTCACAAATATCAATTTCAGTCCACCAATCTTTATCTACGTTTGTCATCCAAAATCCTGAAACCCACGGTGCATCCATTAGTTTTGCTTCAGCTTCAAAATAGCCATATAAAAATTTCTGTTTACTCTTTATAAACCCCGTAGAATGTGTATAGTCTTCTGGTAATTTTTCAGAACCATGTTTATTTATCCTAATTACCAATTCGTCATTTTCTAAGCTAACATTTGAAGCATGAAAATAGGTTGGTGCTCTTCCTTTCCATTTCGGGTTATTAGGATACCATTTATCTTCATTCAATGTTTTACTATTGAATTCATCGGAATATTTTTTCAGCAATTTCCAATGCTTTTTATTGCCTTGATCTGATAAAGGGTATCTAGAGTTTATTCTACTAACGCTATTTTCAAGTTGAATAGAGTCTACATAATTCTTTGGAGGAATGGTTAAATTTTGAGCAGAAACTAGCGGCGCAATAAACCAAATTAGTAGAAAGCATTGAAGTTTTATGAAATCTATCATATTTTTAATATTTAGAACTCAAAAATAGCTGCTAGATATGATTTGTAGAATTCGATATGTTCAAAACATTAGAACAAATGAATAATACATGGCTTAATTATTAAGCTGATCATTATCAGATATAATTTTCGCCGTTTATAGAGGAAAATGGATAAAATAAAGGGCTTTGAATACAAATTCAAAGCCCTTTATTTTTAGGAGGAAATGTTATTTTAATTCAAGCTCTTTAATTTTTACTTTGTCCTTACCTCTAATGTTTTCGTAAGTTGCAATCATTTCATCTAGCTTTTCTTTATTGATGTTGGCCAAATCATTTTGTTGTCCTGGATCATCATTCAAATTATATAGTTGATAGGAATTGGATACTCCTAATTCAATATTAACTTGTTTGTTAATGGCGTTTCCATTGTATGGAGGGATGAGCGCCCAATCTCCGCTTCTAAGGGCTGTTTTTTGGCCTGCTTCAAGAATTAAATTTTCACGTCCTTGTTGAGATTCACCTAAAAATGCTTCTATGATATCCTGGCTATCCTTGGTTTCTATATCGCTACCAACTAAACTTGCAATTGAGCTTAATAAATCGACCTGACAAACTAATGCCTTTGAGACTGTAGGTTTAATTTTACCTTTCCAATAGGTAATGAATGGTACATGGGTGCCGGCATCAAATAAACTGTATTTACCACCTCGTAAACCTCCTGAAGGGGTATGATTTCCTAGTTTTTCAACCGCGTCATCATAATAACCGTCATTTAAAACAGGACCATTATCACTAGAAAATACGATCATGGTGTTTTCTAATAGATTTTCTTTTTCTAAAGTTTTAATAAATTCCCCAATTACCCAGTCGGCTTCTAAAATAACATCTCCTCTTGGGCCCATTCCAGATTTACCTACAAAACGAGGATGTGGTGTACGGGGAACGTGCGGTTGTTGCAAGGCATAATAAAGGAAGAATGGCTCATTTTTATGTTGTTTTACATAATTTTTGGCTTCATTAAGAAAATGATCTGCCATATCAACATCGCTCCATTTTGCTAATTCTCCACCTTTCATATAACCAATTCTGGGTATGCCGTTTACAATACTATTGTTATGACCATGGTGCCATTTCATGGATAATAATTCTGGATTGTCTTTTCCTGTTGGCTCACCTTCAAAGTTCTTGTTATAATTCACTTCAATAGGATCTTTTGGATCTAAGCCATCTACTAATCCATTCTTTATGTAAACGGTTGGAACACGATCTTGGGTTGCAGCCATAATATAAGCGTAATCAAAGCCAACTTCGTTAGGTCCAGGTGAAACACGTTCATTCCAATTGACGTGACCATTACCTAAACCTAAATGCCATTTACCTACAATTCCTGTATGATAACCTTGTTTTTTTAACATTTTTGGCACTGTAGTTTGGGCAGTATCAATAATTAAAGGTGCTGTTCCGGGTAATATTTGAGCATCACTATTTCTCCAAGGATATACCCCTGTTAAAATCGCATAACGACTAGGCGTACAGGTTGCTGAGGTGGCATAACCATTGGTGAAACGAACACCGCCATTAGCTAATTTGTCAATATTAGGTGTGTTTATTTCAGTAGCACCGTTAGCACTAATGTCTCCATAGCCTAAATCATCTAAATATATAAATACAACATTAGGCTTGGTTTCTTGTGTTATGTTTTCTTGTGTTTCAATCTTTTCTTTTTCTGAATTTTTACAATTAAAAGCAGAGCAAGCTATAGCAAGTAACACTACAAATTTTACTATAGGTTTGGATTTTAGTTCTAAAGTCATGTGATATGGTTTAGTTATTTTTTAGTTGAATTAAGTCGTTTTTGTTCCCAGGCTTTTTCCTCCTTAAGGACATTTTTAGCATGAGGATCTAGCCAACCTGGAGCTATATTTTTAGCATCCCAATCGTTATAAGATTGATTTAGGTTGACTATAATTTCTGGATGATGGTTCGAAATATCATGGCGCTCTAATGGGTCTTTTTCTAAATCAAAAAGCAAGGTTTTGTCTTTGTAAGCACTTTTGTAAAGTTTGTAATTCCCTTTTCTAATGGCGTATTCAAAACCGCCTGAAGATCGCCAAAACAAGGTGTTGTGGGGTACTTTTTTGTTGTGTTTAGAAAGGTAAGGCATCAAATCTATACCATCTAATTGTTTTTCTTTGCTTGCTTTTCCTCCAGCTGCATTTAAAAATGTAGGAAACAAATCTAAAGAAGAAATCATAGGGTCGTAAGTTTGTTCTTTCTTAATGGCTTTAGGCCAAGTTATAAAAAAAGGAACTTTAATGCCACCTTCAAACAACATCCCTTTGTGTCCGCGATTAGGTTTATTATCTGCATGCGTTATTCTTCCGCCGTTATCACTTAAAAAGACAAGGATGGTGTTGTCTTTCATATTATTTGCAACCAGAGTAGAGTCTATTTTTCCAACATTCACATCTACGGCATTTACCATGGCAGCATAAATACTTCTTCCTGCATATTCTATATGTTTGGTGTTTTCTAAATATTGCTTGGTTGCATGATCGGGAGCATGAGGCGCATTATAAGCTAAGTAGATAAAAAATGGCTTTTTATCTTTTTTAGTTATAAAGTCTATGGCTTCATTTGTGAAGTCATCGGTTAAATAAGTAAGTTCGTTTTCTGGAACTTCCTTTCTATTACGATAAACGGTTTGAATGTCGTTTACTGGTGTGCCCCAATAATTCATGCCGCCACCAGGAAAGCCAAACCAATGGTCAAAACCTTGAGCTGGCGGGTATAAATCTGGGTGATCTCCCAAATGCCATTTACCTATAGCACTTGTTCTATAACCTTGTTCCTTTAAAGCTTCTGAAATCATTTTTTCAGACAAAGGTGTTCCAACTGTGGCATCATTTTCTCCTTCATAAGGCATATTGCAGTCATGCCCAAAACGTGCTTGGTAGCGTCCAGTTAACAGCCCTGCTCTTGAAGGACTACAATACGGATGAGAAACATAACCATTATTAAAGACGACCCCCTGTGAAGCGAGTTGATCTAAATTAGGGGTAGGGATGTCTGTTCCTCCATTAAACCCAACATCTGCCCACCCTTGGTCGTCGGTTAAAATGACAATGATATTGGGTTTTTTTTGTGCATTTAACTGAAATACTACCGCTATAAGTAAGGTGGCAAATAGTATGTTTTTCAAATTTATCATTCTACAGTTAGATTAATAGGCTCTGAGTCTAAATCTTTAGACTTGGCTTGAATAGTAACTATTCCCGATGTTTCTTTAGATTTTACAATTAATAAACACTTGCCATAAAAGGCTTTTATTTTATCTGATTGAAAAGGTTCTAAAGATGCTGAATTACCATTTCCTACAGCTTCATTTATACCTGCGCCTGTTACGTTAAAATTCACTAGGTTATCGGCATTCGGACAAAGATTTCCATCTTTGTCTTCGATTCTAACCGTGATAAATGATAAGTCCTTTCCATCAGAATCTATAACAGTTCTATCTGCGATTAATTTAATTTTGGCCGGTTTTCCAGCTGTTTTTATTTCTTTGGAAGTTACTGCTTTTCCGTTTTTATAACCAACAACCTTGATGCTTCCAGCTTGATAAGGTACGAACCAAGATAGCCTGTATTTTGATTTAAAAACCCCTTTTCCAGTACCATATCCTGAATCGTTAAATCCTCGGTACTCGGTTAAAACATCGGTTAGATCTACTCCTTTTGTTTTTTTACCATAAGATTTTCCGTTTACAAAGAGTTCTACTTCTTCACAGTTTGTGTATGAGAAAACGGGAATAGTTTCTCCTTCTTTTCCTTCCCAATTCCAATGAGGTAAAACGTGAACCATAGGTTCTGTTGTCCATTGGCTTTGGTATAAATAGAATCTGTCTTTAGGGAATCCACATAAATCTACAGGAGCAAAATAAGAGGCGTGAGATGGCCAATCATCATTCCAATAACCATTTGTAGAGTTGTCCTGGCCGCCGAATGGCGTTGGTTCACCTAAATAATCAAATCCTGTCCATATAAATTCTCCTAGGGCATCTGGGTTCTTTTCTAGAGCATCAAATTCAACATCAGGAGAATATGCCCATGGTGGTCCCACAGCAACATCATAACTTGATACTTGGTTTGTTTCTCTTTTTATATCATAAGCTAAAGGTAGGTCATAATAACCTCTTGTACTTGTTTGAGAAGACGTCTCCGAACCATAAAATATCATTTCTGGGTTTTCTTCTCGAATTTCACCATAAAAGGCAGGTTTATAATTAACCCCAACAACGTCTATTTGATAAGCCAGTTTGTTTTTAAAAGAAGCAGGGTAGTAGTTAAAACCTGCAGTTGTAGGTCGTGTGTTGTCTTGATCGTGACAAATGTCGTTAAGCATTTTAGCAATCTTCCAACCATCTGATTTGGCTTGTTCTAAAATTTCATTACCGATACTCCACATAATTACAGAAGGATGATTTCTATCGCGCTTAATCATATCTCGTAAATCTGTTTCTGCCCATTTATCAAAATACTTACTATAACCGTTCGGAACTTTTGGCAATTTCCATTCATCAAAAGCTTCGTCAATAACCACAATGCCTAATCGATCACATACTTGTAGCATTTCTGACGAAGGCGGGTTATGGCTCGTCCTTAATGCATTAGCACCCATGTCTTGCATGATTTGCATTTGGCGTTCTGTAGCTCTGTAATTTACTGCAGCTCCTAAAGGACCTAAGTCATGGTGCATACAAACACCATTAAGTTTTACGAGATTTCCGTTTAAATAAAAACCTTCTTTTTTAAATTCTATGGTTCTAATTCCAAATTCGGTTTCAAATTCATCAACCACATGATCATCTATTTTAACTTGACTAACAGCCTTGTATAAATTTGGAATTCCAATATCCCATAACATCGGTTGGTCTACAGAAATTTTCTGAATGATATTTTTAGAGGATGATGCATCGATTGAAACCGATTCTATAGCGCTTGCAACCTCATTACCATTTTGATCAACTATAGACGTATTTAATACAACTGGTTTTGTTGTTTGGTTGGCGTTTTTAATGGTTGTTTCAATATTAACCGTTGCTATTTCTTTGGAAACATTAGGGGTTGTGATATAAGTTCCCCATTGTGGAATATGTACATTATCATTAATTTTTAATCTAACATCACGATAAATACCTGCTCCAGGATACCAGCGTTCCGATAAAATTTCGGGAGCCAATTGTACTGCTATAACATTGTCCTCTCCAAATTTGATATGTGGCGTTAAATCATACTCAAAACCGCTGTAGCCATAATGTCTTTCTCCAACAAATGCGCCGTTAATATAAACTCTGGAATTATCCATGGCACCATCAAATTCGATAGATATTTGTTTGTTTTTATGGTCCTTTTCAATAGTGAAATGTTTTCTATACCACGCAATACCGTCAATAGGAAGACCTCCATTTCTTGCGTTATTCTTACTATCAAATGGACCTTCAATGGCCCAGTCATGAGGTAGGTTTAGTTTTCTCCAACCACTATCGTTGTATGCCGATTTTTCCGCATCAATTAATGTGTCTTTTTTAAATAACCAATCCTTGTTGAAATTTTGATCAGGAATGGGGGTAGTGCCTTTTTTTACTTCACATGACAAAAATAATATCGCCAAAAGAGATAAAATTGATACTGATTTTAAAACTTTTAAATGTCGCATAAATGAGTTTAATTTTATAATAATTATATAGTTTGGTAAATGTTTAATAAATTGAATGGATCATTCATTTCTTTTTGTTTAGCCATTACGTCTATGTTAGTCAAGTTAAAATCTTTATTACCCAGTGGATGAAGCAATGAGTACGTTTAGCTATTAGTAAAAATGAAAACAATATTAGATTTCGTTTTTATAGTTTTTTCCTGTTTTGAATCATAGGCAAATAACAGAAATGCTAAAAAAAAAAAGAAGATTTTAACTCTCATAGCTATTAAATTTAAAACGTTTCGATTTTTAGAACAGACCATGTTTGGTTAAACATTATATTTAACTTGGAATGGTCTGTCTACCTAAAATAACTAAAGCAAAGATGCTTTTTAAGTTTTAAAAAGTGCACTACAGATGATTTTTAGAATAAAACAAATGAGTTATGTTTTTATCTATTCTAAGTCGTTATAAGATTCACTATCAGATATCTTAACATATTTGCTAGGAATAACACCAAATTGTTTTTTAAAACACTTGGAGAAATAGGAGGCTGTATTAAACCCTGTCATATACATGATTTCTTTTACAGATAAATCACTCTTTTCTAAAAGTTGAACAGCTCGTTTTAATTTAATGTTTCTAATGAATTCACTTGAAGAGAGTCCAGTAAGTTCCTTAATTTTTAAGTAAACATTACTTCTACTCATGTTCATTTCTTTTACGAGCATTTCAACACTAAATTCAGAATTCATCATGTTTTTTTCTACAATATCTATAGCATTTTGAAGAAAGTTTTCATCCGATGAGGTTACTGTTACTTCATTAGGTTGTAGTGTTATTTCTCTATTAAACCTTTTACGTAACTCTTCTCTGTCTTTTAAGATATTTGCAAGTTTTAATTCAAGTAGCTCTAAGTCAAACGGTTTTCTTATATAGGCATCTGCTCCAGTTTTTAAACCTTCAATTTCCTTTTCTTGAGAGGTTTTTGCTGTTAACATGACCACAGGAATATGACTCGTTTCTTTAGAGGCCTTTAGGTTGTTACAGAGCTCTATACCATCCATAACAGGCATTACCAAATCGGTTATGATAATGTTAGGCAAAAAGTTTTTAGCTAACTCTAATCCTTTTTCTCCATTTTCAGCTTCGTAAATATAATAGTCTTCACCAAGTCCTTTTTTAATAAATGATCTAATATCAGGGTTGTCATCTACAATTAGAAGTAAAGGAAGTTTAGACCTTGACCTTGTCATGTTTTGGTCGATAATATCGTCCATAAAACTAATAGCATGAGACTCTGCATCTACTTGACTAATGTAGGTGTTAGTTTCAAAAACCTCATGGAATAAGACTTCCTTTTTAGTTTCATAGGTTTTCTTGTCTTTTGGTAGCCAAACAAAAAATGTAGTTCCGTTTTCAGAATCACTTTTTACTTTTATAATACCTTGGTGTAGTTTTACGAGTTCCTTTGTGAAGGATAATCCTATTCCAGCACCTTTAACGTCTTTAACTTCTCTTGATACACCTATTTCTGTATAAAACCGCTCGAATATATGTTGAATTCTGTGAGCAGGAATACCTGGTCCTGAATCTTTTACTTTTAGTATTATATATTTAGAATGGTTGAAGTTAAAATCATCAATAATATCGGTTTGATTAAAATCAACGCCATCAAAAACATTCAAGGTAATCTCTCCATTCTCTGGAGTGAATTTAAAGGCATTGGACAATAAGTTGTTTATGATTTTTTCGATAGCATCGGAGTCGAACCATGAAAAAATTTCAGTTTTAGATGATTTAACCTTAAAATGAATGTCTTTTTTTCGACTTAAGAATTGAAAAGGCTCGCTTATTTCATTTATGAATTCAACAATATTACTTTGACTTAGGTTTAGATTCATTTTACCATGATCCATCTTTCTAAAATCTAAAAGCTGGTTTACAAGTCTTAATAAATAATCTGTGTTTTTTCGCATTAGACCATATTGGTCCTTTACTTCCTTGTTGTTTAGCGTTTCTCCCTTTTTTAGTAAAAAGTCTAATGGTCCTTTTATTAATGTTAACGGTGTTCTAAATTCATGAGAGATATTAGTGAAAAACTCTAGTTTTAACCTATGTATTTCTTCGTTTTTTTCTTTTTCTAATTTTTGAAGATCCATCTGGTGCTTTTCAGTAGATCTCACAATGGTATATCGTCTAAATCCAAGTAGAAGTCCAATGGCAAATAATAAATAAAATATTTTGGCAATACCAGTTTGCCACCATGGTGGAGATACATTAATTTTTAACTCGATAGGAGTTTCATCCCAGATAATATCATTATTAGATGCTTTTACTTTTAAGGTATAAGTTCCAGGTTCCAGGTTAGTATAAGTGGCATACCTATTGTCTGAACTTGTTTTTATCCAGTTTTCGTCAAAGCCTTCTAACTTATATTTATATTTATTTTTAGATGAAGCTGCATAATGAAGGGCAGCAAATTCAAACGAAAAACTGTTTTCACTGTATTTTAGGTCTATTTCTTTTGTGGTGTTTATAGACTTGTTTAGAATTATTCTTCCGTTAATTTTTTCACCTATTGCAACGGGTTTGTTAAAAATGGAAAAATTAGTTAGAACTGTTTCAGGTCTGTTTTTGTTGCTAATAATTTCATCAGGATAAAAGGTTGTAATACCGTTTACGCCTCCAAAAAACATTTGTCCTTCTTTTGTTTTAAAAGCTGCTAACTCACTAAATTCATTACTTTGTAAACCATCATTAACATCATAATTTTGAAAAATCTCTGTTTTGGGATTAAATTTAGATAATCCTTTATTGGTTGAAATCCAAAGATTGTTTTGGTTGTCTTCAAGAATACCTTTTATAACATTGTTGGGTAGTCCATTTTTTTCTGAGTAACGTTTGAATTCAACCTCTCCATTCGGTCTGTTTTTAATTCTATTTAAACCACCTCCAAAGGTTCCAACCCATATATCTCCAGCTTTGGTTTCATTTATAGTAAGTATGTAATTATGGCTTATAGTTGTACTATCTGATGGGGTATTCTGATAAATTTTAAACTTGGGGTTTTTTGAAGTTTGCTGTTCTGGGGGTAATTTGCAAAGACCGTTCCCAGTAGCAAACCAAATGTTTCCTTTTGAATCCTGAAAAATATCTCTAATAATATTATTTGGAATACTTTTAGGGTTTGCCGGATTGCTCAATAAAAAATCTTTTGAAAAACTATTTCCACCGGGATTAATTAACCATCTATAAATCCCCCCCTCGTAGGAGCCTACCCAAACGTTCATGTTTTTATCTTGTAGAATTGAAAAAACACTATTTGATTCGCCTTTTTTAGGTTTTAAATCCTTTGATGTAAACTTACGGTTTTTAGTGATGTCAATAGAATATAAACCAGGTGCATGTTCGCCTCCAATTAATAATTCTTTTGAGTTTTTTAGTTGTATTTCTTCAATAGCAAAAACCTTTTTAATATTTGGTAAATGGTGGAAGTTCTTCCAGTTTTTGTTGCCGTCTAATGCGCTTATTAGGTTTAATCCACCACCTTCAGTTCCTATCCAAAAGTTGTTATAACTGTCTTGGTACAAAGCGCGAACTTTGTCATGGCTAAGACCGTTAGGATCTAGACTTGTTTTTGTATGTAGAAATTGTTTGCTATGGGGATCAAATTTGTTTACGCCACCACCATTAGCACCAGCCCATACAATTCCCGACTGATCAATGTATAAAGATTTGATCGCATTTTTGCTTAAACTAAAATTAGGGTTTTTAGGATTGTATTTGTATGTGCCAATAAGTTTTGGAGCTATAGTGTCTAATGTGTTGGAGAATTCTAGAAGTCCATCTTCTGTACCAGCCCAAATATGGTTATTATTGATTGCTATAGCATTATAACTACCTTCATTTATAAATTCAAGATTATCCGATTCTTTAGAAGGTAAATATCGAAATAAACCATTGGTCGTTCCTATGATTAAATTACCGAAATTATCTTCTGCTATAGTTTTTACTTCTACATTAGGGAGGTTGATTAAATGATTCACATCTTGAAAATATAAGTCCCCGTTTTTATCTCTTGACAATTTAGATAAACCATATACTCCTCCAATCCAAACTTGATGTTTGCTATCTTCAAAAAATGCACTGACGTTATTTGATCTTCTTGCTAATTCAGAACTATTTTGATACAAGTTGAAATGTTGGAAACTTAAGGAATCTATGGGTTTTGATAAATCGGCCATACTGATTCCTTTTCTCGTGCCAACCCATAGTCGGTGATTACTATCCTTAAAAAGTTGAGTAATATAATTACTTTTTATACTGGAGTCATTACCTGGAATATGTTTAAAGGATTTAAATTCTTGATTTTCCTGATTAAAGTAATTTAAACCGCCGCCAGTAGTACCAATCCATAAATTGCCAGTTTGGTCATCAATAAGTTTCCAAATTAAGTTGCTGCTAATACTATGAGGGTTATTAGAATCAGGTTTAAAAACTGTAAAGCTATAGCCGTCATATCTATTTAATCCATCATGGGTGCCAAACCACATGAATCCGTTTTTGTCTTGAAAAATTGTGTTAACATCACTTTGAGACAGTCCATTCTCTGTGCTTAAATGCTCGAATTTTACCGAGTTTTGAGCATGATGTGAAAACCAACTAAAAAGTAATAATGCACCTGTTAGAATGGTTTTTTTCAATTTTAAAGTCAACTTAATTATCATATTAGCAAATATATCAAATTGGAAAGACAAAATTCCACCAAATTTATCGGCAGAGAAATGCCTTTTATAATTCCATGTCTCTTAAGTTTCTTGTTTACAATGGTTTGTGTGGTGTTGGTGTAGCCAAGTTATTTTTAATAAACATCATATGTTCTGGTTTTTTAATCATATAGTCTAATCCAAGACGGCTTATTTAATGAAATTTACAAACTGCTAAAAACCATCTTAAAAGTATTAGGAGGGTTTATAAAGTGAATGTTAATTTTATAATTGATAAGATAGATGAAATATATAGTTTGTGAGAAACCAGGAACGTTTCTGTTAAAAGAAAAAGAGGCGCCAATTCGTAAAGAAAATGAAGCATTGTTGAAAGTTAAAAAGGTAGGAATCTGTGGTACAGATTTACATGCTTACTCTGGAAATCAAGCTTTTTTTACCTATCCTAGAATTTTAGGTCATGAATTGGCATCGGAGATTGTTGAAATTGACGAAAATAAAAGCGGTTTAAAATCTGGAGATAAAGTTGTTGTCATGCCATACGTAAGCTGTGGCGAATGTATTGCCTGCAAAAACGGAAAAACAAATTGCTGTACTAATATAAGTGTTTTGGGAGTACATTCCGATGGCGGTATGCAAGAATATATTACTGTTCGGCAAGACTTATTATTGCAAGCAAACGACTTATCTGATGATCAAATGGCTATTGTCGAGCCATTAGCCATAGGTGCCCATGCCATCCGTAGAGCAAATGTTCAACCAGGAGAGACTGTGGTTATTGTAGGTTGTGGTCCTATTGGAATTGGGATGGTGAAATTAGCACAGATAGCTGGTGCGAAGGTTATAGTGTTAGATGTAAACAACGATCGATTAAAATACACGAAAGAAGAAATTGGTGCAGATTACGTCATTAATGTGAATGATAACCCCGTAGAAAAAATTACTAAAATCACCAACGGTGATATGGCTACAGCTGTATTTGATGCTACAGGGTTTAAAGGTGCTTTAGAAACAGGAACAGATTACATGTCTCATGGAGGGCGTTATGTACTTGTAGGTTTGTCTAAAGGAGATTTAACGTTTAATCACCCAAAGATTCACGCTAAAGAAACGACTGTAATGTGTAGTAGAAATGCTACTGCCGAAGATTTTGAGCACGTTATAAGTGTATTGTCTCAATTTCCAACTAATTCATTTATTACACATAGTGTGCCTTATACTGAAATGATAGAAAATTTTGATAGTTGGACTAAACCAGAAACGGGCGTTATCAAAGCCGTTGTAAATTTTGAACTTTAAGAACATGTCGAATCAGTATACACAAATAGATCCAAAAGATAATGTGATTGTTGCCATTCAGCCACTAACCAAGGGTACTTTTATTGAGGTAGCTAGAGAAAGTTTAATGTTAAAAGAAGACATTAAACAAAAGCATAAGTTTGCTTTGTATGACTTTGCTATTGGTGATGAAATTTACATGTACGGCGTATTAATAGGTAAAACAGTTAAAGCGATTTCAGCAGGATGTGCAATTACTATTGATAATGTTAAGCATGCATCAGCAGAATATAAAGAGAGTTCAGAAAAGTTTACTTGGACGGCACCAGATATTTCAAACTTTGAAGGACGAACATTTAACGGTTTCCCTAGAAAAGATGGTAAAGTAGGAACAGCTAACTATTGGTTGGTAATTCCATTAACCTTTTGTGAAAATAGAAATGTCGATGTTTTGGAAGGTGCTTTATCTGAAAAGTTAGGGTATGAAACTAAGAAAGATTTCGCTGTAGATACAGATGCATTGATTCAGCAATACAGATCTGGAGCTAGTCCTGAAGAAATTTTCAATACTCCAATCATTACCACAAAAGAGGAAATGTCTAAAAATAGAGTTTTCCCCAATGTTGATGGCATTAAATTCTTAAAGCATGATGGTGGTTGTGGAGGCATTCGTCAGGATTCGGAAACCTTATGTAAATTATTAGCCGGTTACATTTCGAACCCAAATGTAGCGGGAGCTACTGTGTTTAGTTTAGGATGTCAGAATGCACAAATAGAGATGTTGCAAGATGCTATTAAAGCGATTGCTCCAGATAATGATAAACCTGTTCATTATTTAGAACAGCAACAAAGTGAAAGTGAAAGACAATTAATTGAAGAAGCTGTAAAACATACATTTATAGGTTTAGTTGAAGCAAATAAATTAACGCGTCAACCAGCTCCATTGAGTAAATTAGTTCTTGGTTTAGAGTGTGGTGGATCCGATGGATTCTCGGGGATTTCTGCAAATCCAGGATTAGGATACGCTTCAGATTTACTGGTAGCCTTAGGTGGTTCACCTGTATTATCTGAATTCCCAGAATTAAATGGTGTTGAACAAGAAATCATCAATAGATGTGAAACCGAGCAAGATGCTAAGAAGTTCTACGATTTAATGCGTGCTTATTCTGCAGCAGCAGTAGCTGTAGGCTCTGGTTTTGAGAACAACCCATCCCCAGGAAACATAAAAGATGGTTTAATAACCGACGCTATGAAATCTGCTGGAGCAGCTAAAAAAGGAGGAACGTCACCAGTAGTTCAGGTGTTAGATTATACGGAGCAAGTTACAAAACCAGGATTAAATTTATTGTGTACGCCAGGAAATGATGTAGAATCTACAACAGGTTTAGTAGGTTCTGGATGTAATGTTGTTGTATTTACCACGGGATTAGGGACTCCAACAGGGAACCCAATTGCTCCAGTTTTAAAAATGTCTAGTAACACGAACCTATACGAACGTATGAATGATATTATCGACATCAATGCAGGAACTGTAATAACAGGGGAAGACACCATTCAAACCATGGGTGAAAAAATCTTAGATCATATTATTAGGGTAGCAAGTGGTGAAACACCATCAAAAGCTGTATTGCATGGAAACAATGATTTTATTCCTTGGAAGCGAGGCGTATCCTTATAATTGTTTAAAAATTAAAAAAACGATAACGATGAGTAGACAAGATACTTATCACTTATAATAAAAAAATGAAATCATTAAATAGAAGCACTTTAAGTGTAAAAACATACACAGAAAGAATTATTCAGTTTGGAGAAGGAAACTTCCTAAGAGCTTTTACGAACTGGATGATTCATGAAATGAACAAAAAAACTGATTTTGATGCAGGTGTGGTTGCAGTTCAACCTATTGATCAAGGTTTAATTAAAATGTTAAACGATCAAGATGGATTGTACACGTTGTACTTAAACGGTATTAAAAACGGAAAAGCTATTAGCGAGCATGAGGTTATTGATTGCATTAAAAGAGGTGTTAATCCTTACGAGAACTATATTAGTTATTTAGCTATTGCTGAAAATCCAGATTTACGGTTTGTGATTTCCAACACTACAGAAGCTGGTATCGCCTACAATGCTGATGATAAATTGGATGATGCTCCCCAAACTAGCTACCCTGGGAAATTAACCGCTTTGTTGTACAAGAGATTTCAAACCTTTAATGGAGCTACAGACAAAGGGTTGATTTTAATTCCATGTGAGTTAATTGACAAAAACGGAGACAACTTAAGGAGAATTATATTGCAATATGCTATAGACTGGAACTTAGGGGAAGCGTTTATAAAATGGATTGAAAATGATAATGTTTTTTGTAATTCATTAGTGGATAGGATTGTACCAGGGTATCCAAGAGATAAAATGGATGTAATTACAGAAGAACTGGGGTATAAAGACAACTTAGTAGTAGAAGGAGAACAATTTCACTTATGGGTAATTGAAGGACCAGCATCTGTAAAAGAAGAAATTCCTGCTGAGGCCTGTGGATTAAACATTGTGTTTACAGATAACATGGAGCCATACAGAACTCGTAAAGTAAGAATCTTAAATGGAGCTCATACAACGTTAGTGCCAGTGGGGTACTTATACGGAATTGATAAAGTACGTGAATCATTAGAAGATGAAGTAGTTGGAACGTACTTAAAGCAAGTTATCTTTAACGAAATCTGTCCGACATTAGATTTGCCAGAAGCTGAGTTAAATCAGTTTGCAAACGATGTTTTAGATCGTTTTAAAAACCCATACTTAGAACATGCGTTGATGAGTATTTCATTAAATTCTACATCTAAATTTAAAACAAGAGTATTACCATCCATTTTAGAATATATCAAAAGAAAGAATGAATTGCCAAAAGGATTATTATTCTCGTTAGCATCTTTAATTGCTTTCTATAAAGGAGAAAGAAATGGAGAAGAAATTGCCTTAAAAGACGATCAGTCTGCTTTAGATTTCTTTAAAACACAATGGGCAACTAACGATGTCTCTGCTATTGCAAAAGCTACTTTAACAAATACGGATTTCTGGGGGACAGATTTATCTGCAATAGAAGGGTTGGAAGTTATGGTTACAGGTTACTTACAAGATATTGAAGCCAACGGAGTAAAAGCAAGTTTGGATGCTTTTGTAAAATAATAATCAGGTTAAGAAATAAAATAATGGTAATAGATTCGCATCAGCATTTTTGGAACTACGAGCCGGTTAAGCACGGGTGGATAGATGATGAAATGGCTGTTATTAGAAGAGATTTTACTCCAGAAGATTTACAAAAAGTATATGCCGAGAATGGCGTAGATGGTTGTGTAGTAGTGCAAGCAGATCAAACTTTAGAGGAAACAAATTTTTTAATAGATCTTGCTTCTAAAAACAGCTTTATAAAAGGTGTTGTAGGCTGGGTAGACTTTAGAGGAGATGATATTGATGAGGTTTTAGAACACTACAGTAAGTTTGATGTGATAAAAGGATTTCGTCATGTTGTTCAAGGAGAAGCAGACCATAATTTTTTATTGAGAGATAATTTTTTGAAGGGCATTTCTAAATTAGAGAAGTATGATTTTGTATACGATATTTTAGTGTTTCCGCATCAATTAGGTGCTGTTTTGGAGTTTGTTGCTCGTTTTCCGAACATTAAGTTTGTGATAGATCATATGGCAAAACCATATATTAAAGATGGCTTTTATGATGGTTGGGCAGTGCTAATACGAGAGGTAGCTAAACACCCCAATGTACATTGTAAGCTCTCCGGAATGATAACAGAAGCAGATTACAAAACGTGGACACCAGAGCAACTAGAACCCTATTTGCAATTGGTGTTAAATGCTTTTGGAGCAGATAGAACTATGTTTGGTTCCGACTGGCCAGTATGTTTAGTAGCAGGGAATTATCAAAGCGTTAAAGAAACAATCACAAATTTTATAGCAAAATTAAGTCCAAATGAGCAACGTGCCATTATGGGAAAAAATGCTATCAAATTTTATAATTTATAATTTAAGAATATGAAACCAACATATATAACAGGAGATCATACCAAAAGTGAATTTTTCGATAATCAAAGTCGTATGGTGTGCGGCTGCTCTGGATTGGGTGGCGTTTGGAGGCCAATTGCTGAAAAAGACGCGATTGATACTTTAAGTTATGCTTTAGAACAGGGTGTTCGTGTATTCGATACAGCACCTTCTTATAACCGTTCGCAAGAGTTTTTAGGAAAAACTTTAAAACTATGGAACGGAGAGAAGCCTTTTATTAGTACTAAGGTAGGTCGGTTAAAAGCAGATCGTGCAGACGATTGTATTGTAGATTATACTCATGAAACCATGCGAAAAAGTGTTTACGAAAGTTTGGAGGTTTTGGGTATAGATACCATTGATTTACTGTTTTTGCATGAACCTCACTTAGTGCCTGTAGAGCGTATGAATGATATAATGGACTGTTTAAATGGTCTAAAAAAAGAGGGAGTTGTAAAACGTTTGGGGGTAGGAGGTAATCCTACCGAATCATTCTATCCACACATGATAAAAGAAAATTTCGATGTTTTATCAGGTTTTCTAAAAATGGACGCATGTAATTTATCAGGGTTTGAACGAGATATTCCGCAAATACAACGTGAAAATATAGCGTATTACGCAGCTTCTGCTTTACATATGGGACTGCTTGGTAGACGCTTAGATCAGTATGATCAAGAGCGCCCTAACAATGAATGGGTTACTAATTTAGACGTGGATATAGCTTTAAAAGTTAACGCGATTGCTAAAAAGCACGATATTTCATTATCACGATTAGCCTTACGTTATGTGTTTTCAATTAAGGAAGCAGATCGTGTAGTTGTTGGGCCAACTAAAAAGGAGCAGCTAATTGACTTGTTAAATGCATGGGAAGAAGGGAAACTACCAGAAGCCATTTTTAATGAAATTACAGCAGTAATTTTAAACAGTAATACCAAACAAATGAAATCTACTAATTTATTATGAAACAAGTAAAAGCACCAGTTGTAAGTAAACAATTTTTATTTCCCTTTATAATTATAACTTCGCTATTTGCACTTTGGGGTATAGCGAATGATTTAACAAATCCGATGGTTTCTGCATTTAAAAAAGTAATGCCAGAACTATCTAATACACAAGCTTCTTTAGTTCAATTTGCATTTTATTTTGGTTACTTCTTTATGGCTATGCCTGCTGCGCTTTTTATTAGAAAGTTTAGTTATAAATCAGGTATCATTTTAGGATTATCGCTTTATGCTATTGGTGCTTTTTTATTTTATCCTGCAGCGGCAAATGCACAATTTAATTATTTTCTAATTTCACTTTGGGTAATAACATGTGGATTGGCATTTTTAGAAACGACATCTAATCCATTAATATTAATTTTAGGCGATAGAGAAACTGCTACGCAAAGGTTGAACTTAGCACAAGCGTTTAACCCTATAGGTTCGCTAACAGGCATGATAATAGCGCAAGTTTTTGTTATCAGAGCGCTAAGATCGGATGATTACACCGTTGAAGCTTACAATGCCTTGTCTTCAGAAGAATTAGCAGCAATTAGAGATAATGATTTAGGAGTGATAAGTGTTCCATACATTGCTTTAGGCGTTCTCGTACTCGTAATCATGGGTATAATAATAGCGACCAAAATGCCGAAAACAGCTAAGGAAGATAAAATGTCTTTATCTGAATCTTTTAAAAAATTAAGAGCTAACAAAAACTATCTTCAAGGTGTTTTGACTCAAGCTTTTTATGTTGGAGCGCAAATTATGTGTTGGACCTATATCTTTCAGTACGTTGATAATTTGAATGAAACTCTAGATACAGAATATACAGCTACCTATTTCAATATAGTTGCTATGATTTTATTCTTAGCAGGTCGCTGGATAGGTACTTTGTTAATGAAAAAAGTAAACCCTTCACGACTTTTAATGTACTTTGGAATAGGAGGGAGTGTTATGTGCGCAGGAGCTATACTTCTTCCTGGGTTAATGGGGTTAATTTCGTTAGTGGGAATCTCTATATTTATGTCCATTATGTTCCCTACAATTTATGGTATCGCATTAAATGATATGGGAGATGAAGCTAAAATTGGTTCGGCAGGTTTAGTAATGGCAATTGTAGGTGGTGCTTTAATGCCAGTTGCTCAAGGAGCCATTTTAGATTGGGGTGGTGACGGCTTTTCAGATGTAAAAGTATTGGGTTTTATTCCGGAAGTTAACTTTTCATTTATTTTACCTTTAATATGCTTGGTAGTTGTTGCATTTTATGGATACAGTAGTTATAACAGAAATAAAAAGACAAATGAGAACTAAAAGATATTGCTATTCCTGTGATTTAAAGGATAACCCAAAACTTATTGAGGAATATAAGGCTTACCACGCTGCAGGTAGCGCTTGGCCAGAAATCACTAAAAGTATAAAAGATGCAGGTATTGTAGATATGGAAATTTACCTTACAGGTAACCGTATGTTTATGATAATGGAAGTTAATGAAACATTTAATCCAAAAACCAAATCTGAAATGGATGCAAATAATCCTAAAGTTCAAGAATGGGAAGCATTAATGTGGAAATATCAACAAGAGTTACCTTGGGCCGCAGCAGGAGAAAAATGGTTAGCTTTAGAGCAAATTTTCACACTGGAAGATTAGCATTCAGTCAATTACTTTTTAGGTGTTGTGCTCGCTTATAAATTTTTAACATAAAACATATGTTTAAAGTCGGGGCTAAAATTCAATTCTGATATAGTTTTAATTATTGATATCATTTAAAACATTACTGTTATTTAACCTCAGAGCTTTTATTATTTGTATTCTTGTACCGTGATAGTATTGTCTTTTGTTAACAAGATAAATTTAAATAAGTTTTGGAATACCATGATTAAAAATAAGTATAAGCTACTTATTATGTTTGGTTTTTTATTTGCAGTTGGTTGTAAATACTTAAATAAAGAAGCTGTTAAAATAGAAGTGAAATAGGAGGTGAAAATATAGAAAATATTAACCGAGATTGTCTAGAAATAAATGTTCATCAAGAGATGGTTTACAAATCGGGAGGACAATTTAACCAAGGAGCTGTGCCGCACGATAATATGGCCATGAAACACGAAAAACCACAACATGAAGTAATTATTGATAGGTTTTATATGGCTATTTATTTAGCCTATGAAGATGCAGAAGCTTATTGCAAGTGGGCAGGAAGACGTTTACCTCCGGAGGCAGAATGGGAGTATGTCGCAAGAGCTAATAATACTGATAAAATATTTTTTTTGGGAGATGAAAAAGAAAAAATGTCGAAACGAGCTAATAGTTGGGTAGGAGAATTTCCTGTTAATAATACGCCAAAGGATGGATTCGAGAATGCTACTCCTGTTAAATCTTACCTTCCTAACGACTCTGGTTTATTTGATATGCCTGTAAATGTTTGGGAATATACTTCAGACAGGGATAATGTTAATTGTTATTCAATAATTCAAGGTAATAAGTTACTTTCCAATAACCCTAACGGTTCAGGAAAATTATTTAATACCAATAAATCCATATTTACAAGAAAACGTAATAAAAGGCGGCTCTTTATTGTGCAGTGATTTATATTGCTCAAGTTATAGAATTTCGTCTCGAATGGGTAAGAGCTTTGATTCTTCAGCACTTTCGAACAGTTTTATCGGTATAGGGTGAAAATTAATTCTAAATCTCAGTTTATTTTTTAACTTCTGCAAGTATATTCTAAGTTTTAGAGTTTATTAAAGCTATTAACAATGTCAAATAACAATTACAATAAATGACAAACAAACTTCAATTACAAACAAGTTTTTTACTACTGTTTTTATTAATAACAAACATAGTTTCAGCTCAAATTATAGGAGAAATTATAGACTCCAAAGAACAAAATCCTATAGAGTATGGTACAGTTGCTTTATATAAAGTTAAGGACAGCACTTTAGTAACTGGGGTGATTACGGATGCTGAAGGGCATTTTAACATAGACGCTGTAAAAAAAGGTAATTACTATCTAGAGGCTTCTTTTATAGGTTATGAAAAACTATTGACGAAAGCATTCCAAGTATCAAAAAATGAGGATTTAATAGATTTAGGTACGCTGTTGTTAAATCCAAGTTTAGAGCTGCTAAATGAAGTTGTCATTCAAGGCACCACCAGTGCTGTTATAAATAAGGTGGATCGACAAGTTTTTTCAACTAAAAATTTTCAAAATTCTGAAGGCGGGAATGGTGTCGATATTTTAAGAAATGTCCCTTCAGTGAATATTAATGGCGATGGTTCTATCGCTTTACGCGGAAGTACAAGTTTTACCTTGCTATTAAATGGAAAGCCCATACAAAGTAGTGCCACGCAAATTATAGGACAATTACCAGCCAATGCGATTGAACGCGTTGAAGTTATTACGGCACCTTCAGCTAAGTACGATCCTGAAGGTAAATCTGGTATTTTAAACATCATCACCAAAAAAGGAGCGGCAAATGGTGCTTTTACACAAATTAATTTAAAATTAGGATTTCCAAGTATAGAGGATTATGATAATGAAGATCCTGCTGGCCGTTATGGGGGTGATTTTATTTATAATTTAAGAAAAGATAAATGGAACATTTCCTTAGGAGCGAGCTATCAACGTAATGATATAGCTGGTAGACGCGAAGGCGATGTTTCAACGATTATTAACGATACGCTTACACGTTTTCCTTCAGATGGGGAGCGTAGTTTCGATGAAATAAACTATTCAGGACGCTTAAATTTAGATTATACACCTAATGATTATGATAGCTTTTCGCTTGGGGTTTACGCTGGAAAACGATCTAAAGACAGACGCGCGAACATTTTGTATTATGATAATCATGCAATAACCCCTGCAGATGGAGGAGAACAAGATCGTGTTTATACCTTTCAATATTGGAATGATAATTTACGTATTCGTAAAAGTGATTTTGTGGTTGCAAGTATTGATTATAGTCATACGTTTTTAAACGACTCTCAACTTTCAACTTCCTTATTGTATGAATATACCTTTTTAGGAGGCCCTACAACCAACGAAAATTTAGGTTATCCAGATAGATCTATCATTTTACAAGAAGAATATAATACTAACGATAACCCCTTAAATGGTGTGCGTTTTCAAGCAGATTACACATTCAAACCTATGGATTTAGGCCAGTTAAGTACAGGGTATCAATACCGAAATTTAGATCATAAAGGTGATTTTGTTTATGAGCGTATGGATTTAAATACAGGCGATTTTATTCTAGTACCAGAGTTTTCTAGTACTGTAGATTTAACGCGTGTGATTAATTCTGGATATGTGCAATTAGATAAATCAACAGAGAAGGTTGATTATAGCGTTGGGCTTCGTTTGGAAAGTATGAATAGAGATTTGTATTTAAAGGATAAGGTTGGTGTTGTTGATACTACGTATACCTACGATTTTGTGAAACTATACCCGTCGGCATCAGTTCAGTATAAAATAAATGATGACTTAAAGCTAAAGGCAGCCTACAGTCGTCGTGTCGATCGTACCACCTCATTTAAAATGAACCCTTTTCCAGAGCGCGAACATTCCGAAACTTTAGAACAGGGAGATCCTACCTTAAAACCAGAATTTATTGATTTGGTTGAAGTGGGTGTAGTTAAAGATTTTGAAAGTGGTGCTTCGCTATATGGAACGGCTTATTACCGCGATGTTAAAAATTTAGTCAACCGTGTAAACACCGTTTATAATGATACGATATTGAATAGAATCTATTCCAATGTTGGTAGAGGAAAGTCTTTAGGGTTAGAACTGGGGTCAGAATTTAAAATCACCGAATCATGGAATAATTTTGTTGGAGCAAACTTATATAATTTTACAATCGATGGCGATTATAACGGCAATCCCATAGACACCAGCAGTTTTGTATATTCCTTAAATATCAATTCTACCTACAGTTTTTCGGAAACGGCTTCGTTACAATTCAACTTTAATTATCTTTCCGATCGTGTAACCGCACAGGGTGAAGATTCGCAGTTTTATTCACCCAATTTATCATTTAAAAAATCGTTTTTCGATAATCAGCTTGTAGCTACATTGCAATGGCAAAACATTGATATGGGGCTTTTGGATACCAATGAGCAGCGCATAACGACCTGGCAAGAAGATTCCTTTTATACCACCACAAACTACGTGTATGAAGTCGATATGGTATTTCTTAATCTGACCTACTCTTTCAATAAAAGAAAAAACGAGTCGAAATTTATTGAAAGTGAATTTGGTAAGCGTGAGTTTTAGATAAATTTAGAATGGAACTCTCTAAAAACTTAAAGCCCTATAAACAAAGTTTATAGGGCTTTTTTCGTGGAGAAAGAGGGGCTATCCAAAAAATAAAATATTCAATGCTTATAGGGGTGTCAAGCTGCCCGTAAAATGTACGCGCCGAATTATATACTGGTTTTCATTTTTTAGATATTCTCAATAAAACATAGGTGGTTTTAGTTTAATTCTATATTAGAATTATGGATAAAAATAGTTGAGTTTTTACAGAATCTTTTCAATCTAGAACCATCAAATACTTCTCTTTTTTTTATAAATAATTCTTAATAATTTATTGAAAGCTCTACACCATTTATGTTTGCCATAAGTTTTAATTCAGGTTTAAGTTTATACGTTGATGATAAATTAATAACGAGTTATATAATTCTATAGCTTTTGCTTAAACTCAAATGTGTGATATTTTGATTTACTACTGATAATTGCTGAATTAATAACTAGCAAGTAAATTTTCTCAATTTCGTGCCCAGTCTTATGTAGTAAATCTAAAACTTTTTCACTATTCAATTTGAAAGGATATAGAACTAAATCAAAGGAACTATGAATATTGAAGAGGGCGTAATTTCTTGATTATTTGGAGTTCTATCAGCTTATCATTCTGAAATTAACTATATGTAGACTAAAATATAACTAAGGTAAAATTGATTAAGCAAGAGGTAATTAAATAAAACAAAAATGATTCAATTAGATTTAATTTTACCAAATCTCAAAACCTATTTAAATTATAGTGTATTAAAGTCTGAAATACATTATATGAAAATTATTTATCAAATTTGGTAACTAAAACTAACTAAATGAAAATTAGAAAATTATTATTAAAAAAAAATGTAGCAAGTCACTTGGCAGTTGTTTTCTTGGCTTTGTTATGTAATTTAAATGCAAGTTCGCAGTCTATCGCCGTAACCGGTACTGTTACAGGGGTTACAGAAGGGGCTGATTATCTACCAATTCCGGGAGCTACCGTTTTGGTTCAAGGCACCAATACAGGTGCTGTAACAGATTTTGATGGAAACTTTTACATTGACGCTAAAATTGGTGATGTATTAGTTGTTAGCTATATTGGTATGCTAACGGAAAAGGTTACTGTCAAAGGGAAAACGGTAAGTATTACTTTAAAAGAAGACCTCGATGAGCTTGATGAAGTGGTTGTAATTGGTTATGGTTCTGTTAAGAAAAAAGAAATAACAGGAGCTGTAACTCAAGTAAAAGCAGAAGACATTACATCTGTAGTAACTTCCGACTTAGCTTCTGCCTTACAAGGGCAAGCCTCAGGTGTTAATGTTGTAGCGTCTTCGGAGCCAGGTGGTGAAGCCCAAATTCTTATTAGAGGTATTACGTCTTTATCTGGTGATAATACACCACTTTATGTAGTGGATGGTATTGTTCAAAATGGTGACCCAAATATTCCACCAACGGAAATAGAATCGATTAACATTTTAAAAGATGCTGCTTCAACCGCTATTTATGGTGTTCGTGGGGCTACTGGTGTTATATTAATTACTACAAAACAAGGTAAGCCAGGGTCGCTTCAAGTGAGGCTTAATGGTAGTTATGCAATACAACACCGAAATGCTGCGGTTCCGTTAATGAATTCGCTAGAACAAACCTATGCTGATATTATACAGAATAGAAATGTAAACGGTGGTTTTGATGATGAAACTGGTTTACAGATAAAACAGCAAACTACTGGTTTTCAGAACGAGTCAAATATAAACGATTTGATCTTCAACCAGAATGTTCCAACTCAAAATTACAATCTGAATGTTTCTGGGGGTTCGGAAGATATTACTTATAATGTAAATCTTGGTTTATTTGATCAACGTGGATTGCAAATCAATTCAGGATACAGACGATTTAATGTTAGAGCTAATACGGTATATGAAAAGAATAAATTAAAAATTCAAACAAGTGTAGCGTTAAATACAGATAATAGAGAGATTCCACAAGGGTTTTTGCTATCTCAATCTATTGTTTACAGGCCTACACAAAACGGTATTAATATAGATAATCAAGATGATTTTCAGCAAGGTGGAGATGATGTGAATCGCTTAGGTTGGGTTTTAGAAAGTTTAAATACAACTAACGTTTTAAAAACAACGCGTTCTAGCGCCACTCTAAACTTGAATTACGAAATACTAGATGGTTTAAGTGTTACTGGTAATTTTGGACTTACTAGCATTAATAATATAGGGAAAATTGTTCGACCTTATACAGAAATATATAACACCCAAGACCCACCACGTTTACAAAGCCAGCCAGAAGATGCTTATATAGACATGAGAACACGATTTACAACAAATGTTTTGACTGAATTGGGAGCAACTTATACAAAGATTATTAATGATGACCATAATCTAACATTTACTTTGTTTGGTACTGCAGAACAAAATGCTAGTGAGGCTTTTTCAGCAAGAAGAAATGGTGCAACTAATCCAAATATTGAAGTGCTTAATGGTGCTACAGGTACACAAATTGTAAACTCTGGATTTGATTATACAGATTCTCGAATTGGAATAATAGGAAGGGTTCAATATGGTTATAAAGACCGTTATATCTTAAGTTCAAGTGTGAGACGAGATGGCTCTTCAAAATTCCCAGAACAAAATCACTGGGGAACGTTTCCTTCTATTGCTGCAGCTTGGAACATTTCGGAAGAAGCATTCTGGACTTCAAAAACAATTAATAATGCGAGGTTAAGATTAAGCAGTGGTACAGTAGGGGTTGATAGGTTTCAATCTTATGCGTTTTCTGCTGCGATACAACAAGATTTAAATTATCCTACATCAAGTGGTGCTGCAGGGTTAGGAGCAGCTCAAACAGATTTTGTTAATACAAATGTTGGTTGGGAGTCAACAACGCAAAATAATATTGGTTTTGATCTTGGTTTGTTAAAAAACAAAATTACGCTTGCTGCTGAGTATTATCATTCAGATAAAACAGACATGTTATTCCCTGTATATGTACCACCTTCATCTGGAGGCGGTAATAACGCTCAAGTTGTACTGAATGTTGGAGATATGACCAATAGCGGTTTTGAGTTTACAGCTGGATATAGAGGTAATATAGGCAAGGTTAATTTTAGAATGAACGGAACATTCTCTACCAATGAAAATGAGATTACTAAAATTAATAATAATACCGAGTTTATCTTAACAGACGACAATGGTTTAGTAGGTAGAGCGCCACAGCAATCAAGAGTTACAGCACTTGCGGTTGGTCATGAGGCGGCATCCTTCTATTTATGGAGAACAGATGGAATTATTGACACCGATGAGAAACTTGCTGAATATCAAAAAATAAACAGTAACGCTCGAATGGGCGACACCCGTTTTATCGATCAAAATAATGATGGCCAGCTGGATGTTGATGACCGCGTGTATAGTGGTAGTGGTTTGCCTGAATTTGAAATAGGTTACACATTCAATGCCAACTGGAAAAACTTTGATTTTTCAATGAATTGGTATGCAGCTATTGGTCAGGAAATTATGAATGGTTTTAATGCTTGGGCTTATGGTTATGGCAGACATAAAGATTTGCTTTATCAATGGCAAGAAGCAAATCCTACGTCTACTATTCCTGCTTATGTAAACGATATGTCACGTCATCCAAATTATTTAGGATATAGTGATTTGTGGTTAGAAGATGGGTCTTACCTAAGGTTAAGACAGGCATCGTTGGGGTATAGTATTCCTAGAAAGACGGTAGAAAACTGGGGGGTTAATAGACTTCGATTCTACGTAAGAGCTCAAAACCCATTAACATTTACTAAATATTCTGGTTATAACCCAGAAGTTGGTGGTGGTATTTCAGCACGCGGCCTTGATAAAGACACAGGCCCAATTTCCTCACAGTGGATGTTAGGAGTAAACTTCGATTTTTAATTTAACTCATATTAATTGTTATGAAACAACTAATTTTTAAATATACATTTATAGCACTTGCCATTAGCTTTATGGTCTCGTGCGAGAATAACGAATTTCTTACTGAAGAAAATCCAAACTTCATTTCAACAGAAACATTTTGGACAAATCTTACAGAGACAGGTAATACTCTAAACGCAGCCTATGCTACATTGCATAGTAATGATTTACTTAACAAATTTGAAGAAATCCTGCGTTCTGATATGGCCTGGCCTGGTTATGGTCGCCCAAACCCAAGCAACACTGAAGAATTTTACTTACATACGTATACCGGTAGTTCAGATCCCGTATTAGGAAAATGGCAAAATGCCTACTTAGGTATATTTCGTGCAAATCAAGTTATTGAGGCCTTAGAGAATTTAGAGGTAACAGGTGATCGTGATTTAGAAGAATGGAATTCACAAATGGCACAAGCCCGTTTCTTGAGAGGCTTATTTCATTTTTATGTATATACTTCCTATAATGATGGTAGTATAGTTATTAGAGATGAAGTACCTAAGATAGAAGCCGATTTCAATAAAGCGCTTTCTTCAAAACAAGACGTTATTGAGTTTGTAAGAACCGATTTAGAGTTTGCTTATAAAAATCTGTATAGAAATGGTGAATACCCAAGTGATGACAAAGCGCGAGCAACATCTGGTGCCGCGGCCACTATTTTAGGTACAACCTATCTTTATGAATTGGATTATAATAACGCCATGGTATACTTTGATGATGTTATTAAAAATCATGGTTATCAGATAGAAACAGACCTTAGTAAAATGTTTACAACAGCAAATGGTGATTTTAATAGTGAATCCATTTTCGAAATTAATTTTTCTAAAGATCAAGTACGATATGACTTAGCGCCTTGGGAAGGTGAATCAGGAACCAATTGGGTAAACGTTAGAACCTCGCAAACTAAAGGTGCGGTAGCTCCAGCTTGGGCGGTACATGCTTATAAAACTGAACCTATGGACCCTTTAGATACTAGAAATTATTATGTGGATTATCAGGGTAATACGACTTTACGTCCAGTGCCATTAAGATGTTCTGCAATGGTGGCTGTAGTTGATGATAGCGAAACAGATTGGTACCTAGAGAAAACGTCTGAAAGTGGGCGTTTTGGAGGAAGAGACTGGGGGTATGGATGGTGGAAAATTTATGCAAACCATGATATCGTTCTTGGTGAAGGCGATTTACCTGGAGGTCAAGCTTATTCTTATAAAAATATTGTGCTAAATAGATTGTCTGATGTTTATTTAATGCAAGCAGAATGTAAAATTAAAACGGGAGCCACTGAAGAGGCGCTTGATTTGATTAATGAAATTCGTCAAAGATGGGGACTTGTCTCACTAGGTCAATCAGGAGGTGATACTTCTCATACTTATGATGGAGTTGCTTATACAGCAGATTCTTTAATGGAGCATTTAATGCGTGTTGAAAAACCTTTGGAAACTTCTATAGAAGGACACAATATTAGATTTCTCGATTTTCAAAGATGGAAAAAGTCTGATAATTACAGCTTTAAAAAGCGCTTAGGGGAACTAGCAAGTCAAACTTATTACGGTTTAAACTTTACATTTTATAGCTATGATACAAACGAGATGAAAACTAAATTTAATAATTCAAAAATCTACGTTGGTAGTGGTGCACCTTCTGAACCCCATATTGTGGTAGATTATGAGTTTAATGCCTCTTTTTTAAATTATGATGAAGAACGTCATGGCACGTACCCAATACCATTTGATGAAACAAGCTCTAATCCATCTATTAACTAATAAAACAATTATTATGAACAATATAAAATTAATACCATTTTTTATTGGCTTACTGTTTATAGTAAGTTGTGAAGATGAATATGCAGATTATACACCACCTCAAGATGATTTTGCAGATGTCTCTTGGCTAGTAGGATTAAATCCTAGCGTAGGTGTAGATGCTCAATTTTCTGTAAATCAGGACACAGGAATATCTTTCTTTAACTTGGCACAAGGTGCTGTAAGTTCGGAATGGATTATCACTGGAGAAGATAAGTTCTTAAAAGAAGGGTGGAATAACCAAGACTCTATTCCTCTTTTTATAGATGAAAGTGCTGGCTTAACTTCCTCAAAAGGAAAAGCACATATTATGTTAAGAAATAGTTTAAGTGATACAATTACCTTAATAAATAAATTCAAACAACCAGTTTCTTCCAACATGAGCGACGCGTATGAGGATTCTGTTCTTGAAAAGTCGTACGAGGAAGATGGGTTATTTGTTTATGAAACAAAATTTGTTTTCGATGTATATGCTTATTTAAATCCTGCATTTTCGGTGTTTCAAGATGGTAATGAGATACTAACCATTTCGGAAGACGATATGCCCAGTTTAGCAGATGAGGCCAATTGGCCGGTAGTTGAAGTAGAAGCAGGAAATGGTCTTACGATTGTTAACAACTCAACTGTGGGTAGACCAAATGGAGCCACATGGTTTTCGCCTAACGGAGTACCAGCACAAGCCGGTGCTTTTGATCAAGCTACTATCAAATTTTTTAAACAGGGAACGTTTAATGCAGGTAGATTTCGTTCGATGAGAGTGTCTCCGTTACCAGCTTCAAATTCAGAAAAACTGATTCCTCTGAAAGTAAAAGTTATCCAATCTTCGCAGCCCTTTACCTTTGATGGTGCTTTAGTAGAAGCTCAAAATGAAACAATTTCATTTAGAGTAAATGGTGAAATTGTGCCTTTTTCAGGTCAAGAAAACAGTTTTACTGTAAGCGTAAAGAACGGCAATGGTTTCAATCAAAATATTCCAGTGGCAAATGCCAAGGTAAGTGATGATAATCCTATTTTTATTGAATTAGAATTATCGCAACCTATTTATAATAGTGATGAAATTACGGTGTCTTATACTGGAACAGGAATAGAGTCATTAGATCAAAGAACTTTAGAACCTTTTGGCCCAGAGTTAGTAGCTATGAATTTTGGAAACAATGTGTTGCCATCAAATTCTTGGGGAAGTTTTGAGCTTGATGGCGGTGGTGTAAATAACGCCTACGCGTCCTCGAAATATTATATCCCACCAGGACAAGGTAATGACCAGTATGGTGACTTAATTTATGAACGTGTTACAACAAGATCATATACTGGTGGTGCAAGTATGCAATACAAATTACCAGATGTAAGTGCTATTCCTGTAGTTAACCTATTCGGTTTTGGTTTAGCAGACCCGAGCGGTTTGGCGGCAGGAACGTATAATGTATCTATGTGGGTATATGTTGAACCAGGCACAACCCTACAAGGGTTTAAAATGGAATTTGGAAACCCTATTTATGAATATGATGTATTATTTGATATTTCTTCAGTTGACAAAGGGAAATGGGTAAAAGTGGATGCTAATATCCCTTTAGTTATCGCTTCAGACTTGATAAGTGGAGATGCGAACAGTAGATCTACCTTACGTGTTCTAGATTCAGAAAATCCTGGTGTAACGGGGCCGCAATTAATGTATTTTGATGAATTATCATTAATAGCTGTAGAAGTTAGACCATAATTTAAATATAAAGAGGTGTAAAGCTTCCATAATTCTAAATTAGATCCTTAAGGAAATGATTATATGGAAGCTAATTGCCTTGCTGTGAAAGGCGAAGTATGTACACCGAAAAAATAAATATAAACACATGAAAAATATAAATAAAATAATAGGGCTGTTATTGCTAGTCGTTTCGATAGTGTCTTGCGAAGAAGAAAGCAAATTCCCAGAATCTAATATTGCACTAACACCAGTTTATAGTATTACTAATATTAGTAATGAATCGACTATTAAACAAATTAATGTTTATAAAGAGCAGCCACTTACCGTTGAGTTTTTGACAGATGTTAATTTACTAAGTTTTGAATCAACTGGTTATAACGATGCATCTACTGATACAGATTATGTAATTAGTTGGACGGTAGAAAAAGAGATAATCACAGAAGATAGTGATGGCAACGAAGTTGTTGAAAAATTTTCTGTTGAGCGCTTAGTGAATGCAAGTAAAATAGATGGTATTGGTACTATGGATGTTGTAATTAATTATGCCGATAATTCTACGGTTACTACATTGCATGATGTGACTGTACTTGAAGATGAAGTCTATAATTAACTATATATAATTAGAAATTAAAAGAGGCTGTCTGAAAAGACAGCCTTATTTTTTGTCTTTTTTCTACTCATTCATAAATTTAAGAATGAGTAGAAAAGTAGTTTTTAAGACCTATAAGCAAGACTAGTTAAGTCTTTTACCTCCCAATTATGATGATTTAGTTCCTGTTAATCATCCAGTTCGTGTTGTAATACGATTTCGACCATATTGACATTAGTGCTTTAGATAAAAGTTATAAAGGTGGTGGAACCTCAAGCTATCATCCACGAATGTTGCTTAAAGTTATTATCTATACTTTCTGACGTAATTTGTATTCTTCACGTAAAATAGAAGAGGCTTTAAATGAGAACTTCCATTTTATGTGGCTCAGGGGGCAAAATAAACCAGATCACAACATGATCAATGACTTTAGAGGAAAACGTTTACAAGGTCATTTAAAGAAAATTTTTCATCAAGTCGTTTTACTTTTAGTTGAACAAGGTGTTATTAGTTTAAAAGATATTTATGTAGAAGCGACTAAGATAGAAGCTAATGCTAATCGTTATACCTTTGTTTGGGACTAGTCAATATAAACAAGTAAAGAGCGTATTAAAAAGCAGTTGAATGAACTTGGTCTTATGTAGAAAAAGTATATAAAGACGAGCAATATATCCCAAATACATCAGATTTTGAAGCGATTGATGTAGATAAAATTGAAGTCACCATCAATCAAATTAATGATGCACTACAAAGAAAAGAGGTTGATAAAAAAGTAAAGCAAAAACTTAATTATGCTAAGAAAAATTGGCCAACAAACATGGCTAAATACCAAAAGCAGGAAGCTATATTAAAGGAAAGAAATAGTTACAGTAAAACAGGTCCTGAAGCCACTTTTATGAGAATGAAAGACGGCCATATACAAAACGGACAACTTAAACCTGGATATAATGTACAAGCTTCTACCAATAACCAATATCTAACCAATTACACCTTAGCTCAGACCACAGCAGATACCACCACGCTAAAAGATCAGCTAGCAGAGCATATTGAAGATTATGATGAAACACCACAAACATTAACCGCAGATGCAGGTTATGGTAGCGAAGAAAACTATACGAATTTAGAAGATAAAAAGATCACTAGTTTTGTAAAGTACAATTAGTTCCACAAATAACAACAAGACAAAAAGAAAGGAAAAATAAACACCTTTCATGCTCACCAGTTACACTATAATACAGAGACTGATACCTATTACTGCCCCATGGGGCAAGCCATGACAAAAATAGGTGTCTACAAAAGGAAAACAATAAATGGTTTTGAGCAAGAAATACATCGTTTCCAATCTCAAAACTGCCAAGGATGCCACTTAGTAGCCTCTGTCATAAATCTAAATACAATCGTATCATAGAACGTAATTACAACCTTATCCGCCTAAAATCACAAGCAAAACACGGCTTCTTAGTGCCCAAGGCATAGCTAAGAGAAAGTAACGATGCTGGGGTGTTGAGGCTGTTTTTGGTAATATCAAACATAACATGAACTTTAAACGGTTTATGTTAAGAGGGATTGAAAAAGTAAATGTAGAAATAGGACTAATTGCTATGGCACATAACCTTAAAAAGTACAGTTTAGTACTCTAAACAAACTTGACTAATATTAATCACCTTTTTTTAAATCAAAATTTAAAGAAAATCAGAAAGCAAAATATTTTACAAAAAGAAAATCGCCTAAAAATTGCTTTTTAGACGACCTCTTCGAACTAAATAAACTTAGTATAAACTAAACTATTCTTTTATGAATTTTTTTGTGGATACGTTACCATTATTTAAAGATAACTTTACAATATATATAGCGTTTTTCAATGAAGATACATCTAAGAAATCATTAACATCGCTAGCCTCTAAAACGATTCTTCCTAACGCATCAAGAACAGAGACTTTAGATATAGTTTCTTTTGTGTTGATAAATAATCTATCTTTTACTGGGTTAGGATACATTGAAAACTCAAAAGAATTTTTACTGCTAGTTGATAATAATGCATCATTCTTCGTAATAGACAGATGTCTTAAGTCTAAGCGACTTATCTCACTGGATGCAAAACCAAATCTTAATGCCCAGTTAAAAAAGTACGCTCCACTTCCAGTAAGTGCATTATATACTTCTGTCGAGATCCCTGAAGATACTGTAGATGTAGAAGAACCATTTGAGCCATTGATACTTGAAATTCTAGCAACTTTTGAAGAGGTGCCTTCATTAGTTCCAATGGTATACTCAATGACAACTTCGTATATATGTGCAGCATCTTCAGTTGTTAAAATTGCCGAGGCTTCATCAAAACCCGTTCCTACTCCATTATTTTTTAATGCAATCTGATTAGTAGACCCTTTGTTAACAACCATTACGCCTTCTCTATGTACGCCATTCCCATCTGCTCCTGAAGCCGGGGCATTTTGATCTAAAAGTCCTGTAAAGATCATGGCTTCATCGGCTTCTGTTCCATAAGACTGCCCAGAAAACCCATAATCAGTAACCGTTCTAATTGTAATAACGTCACCAGCTATTGCTGTAATAGGTTTACTATCAACAATAGCATAAGTGAAAAACGCTCCAGTATTAACAACATCTTCGCCACTAATGGTTTGAAAAGCCGACCATGTACTAACATTAGTAAAATTACCTGCATTCCAATCTGCATGGGCATTCAAATCTGCTTCAACAGCAGTAACGCCTGTATACGTTCCGTCAGAAAAATTGGGTTCAAAAATGGTTTCTTGAGCGGTTCCTATAGCTGTGAAAGCAATAGTAAACAAATAAAGTGTGTAAATTTTTTTCATAATAAAAAGTTTTATGTTAAGTGTTAGTTTAATATGTTGCTAATTTACAGTTGATTATCTTGATTAGGTTATTCGATTTTACCCCATACCTATCGTAGTTTATCTTGAATAATTGTTTGGCTGCTAATTGTGAAGATTATAAAACTTGGAGCGTAATAAGAGCTTATTTATAACCAATTTGAATTCTAGTTGATTCTATTTCTACATTGAATTAAATAGCTAAACACGGCTTCTTATTTTTTTAAGTAATGCCAATTATTGTTTTGTTAACTCTGAGTTTTTTTCGAGAAAGACACATAAAGTAGTAAAAGTTCTACGAGGCAGGTATATTAATGTTAATGTCGTTGATAAAATGTTATGAAATCATTACTTTCGTAAGTAATACGTCTTAATAACCTTATCCGCTGTTTTTTTCGGTTAAGTGTGTTTGTAAAAACACATCGATGTTACATTTAGGATGTAAGTTTTATAATTATGAATCGTCCATTTCTATGGTGCTATTCTTAAGTGAGTCATTCTCTAGAGAGTAACATGCTTAGGTGTTGAGTACTTACACTGTGTCTCAGTATAGGCTCTTTTAGGGATGAACAAAAAAATAGTTAGCCCCGTGAAATTAGTTTTAAAAAACCTAGAAGGCTTTACAAGCCAAAGAATAAATATTATTAAAAAGGAGATGCCTTGTTTGGATACGGCATGGCATTACCACTCGGAATATGAGCTTTTGTATATTTCAAAAAGTACAGGCATTCGTTTTGTGGGTGATGATGTGTCTCCATTTTCAGCAGGCGATTTAGTTTTAGTTGGTTCTTATTTACCACATTTATGGCGTAATGACGAAGTGTATTATGAAATGAAAGAGGATTTAATGGTGAAAACCATTGTAATGAAGTTTACAAAAAACTTTATGGGAGAAGGTACCTTTGATGTTCCAGAATTTACATCTATTAAAAATTTATTGGAGCAATCTAATTTTGGCGTTAGTTTTAATAATTCTATTGGGAAAACTCTGCATGATGATATCATGGGAATAAGCAACCTTTCTGAAGGTGAGCAGTCCATAAAATTAATGGATATTTTGTATAAATTATCACAATACGAAGATGATCAAAAAACCATATTATCTTCAACTGATATGCGGCAATTTACTAAAGATAGACCAGATCGTTTGGATAATGTTATTCGATATATTTCAGATAATTATAAAACAGAAATTTCTCTTAGTGATGTCGCAGATGTTGCCTGTATGACAACCAATTCATTTTGTAGGTTTTTCAAAAAAATGACAAACAAATCATTTACTGAATTCTTGAATGAAGTGCGTATACGAAACGCCTCTAGAATGCTTATCCAGGAAGATATACCTATTTCCGAAATTTGCTTTAGCGTTGGGTATAAATCGATTCCAAATTTCAATAAGCAATTTAAAAATATTATGGGCGATACCCCTAAAGCCTATAGATACAAGTTGTAAAGTTATTCTAGTTTTTTTTGATGCTTGCCATTTGGGTAATCTAGTAGGGTTATTGGGTAAGTTTTGGGATGGAAATTGTTTTCTTCTCGTGTTATTTTGCGTGATCAGTTGATAATAATTTTAGCTGGATGTAAAAAATACGAATTATGGATAGAATTAAACTTGTTGTATTGATTTGTTTGAGTATGCAATTAAGTGTTTTTGCTCAAGATCAACCTAACATTATTTTATTATTTGCAGATGATGCTGGATATGCAGATTTTGGATTCCAAGGAAGTAAAGATTTAAAAACTCCCAATCTTGATAATCTCGCAAAAGACGGCGTCATTTTTCAACAGGGTTATGTTACAGATGCCGTTTGTGGCCCTTCGCGAGCCGGTCTTTTAACAGGTAAATATCAACAACGTTTTGGGTATGAGGAAATAAATGTAGTAGGGTTTATGAGTGAAAACTCTGGTCTTAAAGGGGAAGATATGGGTTTGCCCTTAGATCAATTGACCATGGCAGATTATTTAAAAAAGCAAGGTTATAAAACCGCTTTATACGGCAAATGGCACCAGGGCGATGCCGACCGTTTTCATCCCATGAAAAGAGGTTTTGACGCGTTTTATGGTTTTAGGGGCGGTGATCGTAGTTATTGGGCTTATAAGGATGTGTTGGCCGAGAATCACAAGGATAAAATGATGGAAAGTGGATTTGGTGATTTTCAGGAACCAAATAGATATGCTACCGATATTTTTGCTGATAAAGCCATTGATTTTATTGAAAAAAACGAAAACAACCCCTTTTTTATAATGCTTTCGTTTAATGCGGTACATACACCTTTAGAATCAAAACCAGAAGACTTAGCTAAATTTCCTAATTTAAAAGGGAAGCGAAAAGAACTTGCCGCCATGACTTTAGCCTTGGATAGAGCTTGTGGTAATATCATTAAAAAATTAAAAGACTTAGGGTTATATGATAATACTATTATTGTTTTTACAAACGATAATGGAGGGCCGTCAGATAAAAATGCTTCTATCAACTTGCCCTTGAGTGGCACGAAATCAAATTTCTTAGAAGGAGGAATCCGTGTGCCTTTTACCATGAGTTGGCCAAAACAAATAAAGAAAAATTCAACCTACAACTATCCAATCAGTACTTTTGATTTGTTACCAACTTTTTATGCCGCTGCAGGCGGAGATGTAAGCGAATTAAAAGATATTGATGGAGTTAATGTATTACCTTTTATAAAAGGAGAAAACAAGAACAGACCCCATCAAAAACTTTTTTGGAAAAAGGAAAATCGCGCTGCCTATAGAGATGGCGATTGGAAGCTGATTCGTTTTCCCGACAGGCCAGCTATGCTTTTTGATATTTCTAAAGATACAGCTGAATTACATAATCTCGCCAATGAATACCCAGAGATCGTAAAAACCATGTACAAAGAGCTTTTTGAATGGGAACTTACCTTAGAAAGACCACTATGGTTATTAAAAAGAGAGTATGAAAAGTACGATATTGATAGGATGGACAAATACTGGGACCTTAAATCCGAATAAATCCGCTTGAATTTGTAAGAATTTAAGCATTATACATAAAATTATAAGGTAATATTATGTATGAAAGAGGTAAATTATGCCTAAATAAAATTCGGAATTTTTTCTTTTTTTGTATACCCCAATATGTTTTGAAGGAGCAAAGTGCCTTCAATATAAAAAAAGATAACGATTATGGATTATAAATTTAGTCACATTGGAATCCCTACAACCGAAGAAAAAAAATGGGATGGTTATTGTGCGTCTAGAAATTTCCACTACACGGATTTTTCTAAAGACGAATATAAAGTGGAATGGGTGAAGTTCGATGAAAATAGTGATGCTCATGTTATGGTAAAAACATTCCCCCATGTATCATATTTTGTAGATGAAATCGAAGATGCTATAAAAGGGAAAGAACTTTTAGGAGATATATTTTCTCTAGCTGAAGGTATACGTGTAGTTTATGTAAATCAGTTGGGTTTTCCAGTGGAGTTTTTAGAAATTTCTGAATAGTATAAAGTAGAATAAAATAATTTTAATAAAAGAGAATGCAACCAGTTACACAACAGGCCATGCCTGAAAATATGATTAAAAAAATTGACGATTCAGGCGTAATTGCTGTATTAGTGATAGATGAACTTAAGCATGCCGTTCCGTTAGCAAATGCTTTACTTAAAGGCGGGGTTGATTCTATTGAATTAACACTTAGAACCCCTGTAGCCATTGATGCTGCTAAAGCGATAAAAAAGGAAGTGCCTGAAATAACGCTAGGCTTTGGAACTGTGCTCACCACGGATCAGGTGAAGGCTGTTGTAGATTTGGGTGCAGACTTTGCTGTAGCGCCAGGGTGTAATCCAAAAGTAATTGCTGAAGCAAGAAAACAAGGCTTGCCTTTCGCGCCAGGAATCATGACACCTACAGACATTGAAATGGCATTAGAAGAAGGGTGTCGTGTATTAAAATATTTCCCTGCCGAAACTTCTGGTGGTATGGAAAATTTAAAAAGTATGGTGGCGCCTTATCAGTATCTAGGGCTCAAGTTTATTCCGTTAGGCGGATTAAATATAAATAATGCAAGTACCTATTTAGAGTCATCATTAATAACAGCAATAGGCGGTTCATGGATTGCAAAAAGCGATCTTATTCATGCTGAAAATTGGAGTGAAATAACTAAGAACGCTCAAGAAATAAGAGATTTAATAACAAGTATACGATCTAAATAATATAAAAATGAATATAGTAGTAACCTTTGGAGAAATAATGGCAAGAATTGCAGCTCCAGATAATTTAAGATTAAGACAAACCCGTCAATTTGATGTTACCTATGCAGGAGCAGAAGGGAGTGTGGCTGCTTCAATTTGTAATTTTGGAGGTAAAGCACGTTATGTCACAGCATTGCCGAAGCACGCTTTGGCAGAAGCTACTATAGATGCAGTTAGAGCAGTTGGTGTAGATACCCAATATGTTTTACGTACAGATAAGGGGCGTTTAGGACTCTATTTTTTAGAAACTGGTGCTAATCAAAGGCCAAGTAATGTCATATATGATCGTGCTGATTCCGCGATAGCGATTACGCCAGCGGAGTCTTATAACTGGGATGCCATTTTTAAAGGCGCTAGCTGGTTACACTTGAGTGGTATTACCCCAGCACTTTCTAAAAATGCTGCAAACGCAACATTGGTTGCTGCTCAAAATGCAAAAAAAGCAGGCGCTTCGGTGTCCATTGACTTAAATTTTAGAGGAAAACTTTGGGATTGGGATGACTCAAAATCGGCTCGTGAATTGGCACAAGAAACCATGCGCGAAATTTTACCTTTCGTTGATGTGGTTATTGGAAATGAAGAAGATTGTCACGATGTTTTGGGTATCAAAGCTGGTGATACTGATGTGCATGCTGGAAAATTAGATACGTCTCGCTACCCAGATGTCGCGCGTCAGGTTGTTAAGCAATTTCCTAATGTGAGCAAGGTAGCCATAACATTACGTGAAAGCTATTCAGCATCTCATAATAATTGGGGAGCAATGCTTTATGATGCTAAATCGGACAAACCGTTTTTTGCACCCCTAGACGGTGAGGGTAATTATGAATCCTACAAAATTAAAAATATTGTTGATAGAGTAGGTGGAGGCGATTCGTTTGCTGGGGGTTTAATATTTGCTTTAACTACTTCTGAATTATCTGAACCTCAAACAGCTGTTAAGTATGCTGTAGCAGCGTCTTGTTTAAAACACTCTATTAAAGGTGATTTTAATTTTTCAACACGTACTGAGGTTGAAGCGCTTATGGGTGGTTCTGGTTCTGGACGAGTAATACGATAGAAAATGATAGATATAAAATTAAATTACAAGTGGATTTACATTAGTACAGCCGTTTTTTTTATGGCATTTACAGGTTGCTCTAGCAGTGATTCTGATGAGCTTGAAATACAGGATGATGTTGAGGTAAAGGATGAAGTTGAAGTTGAAGTAGAGGAGGAAACAACACCTCCAGACAATACTCCAAACGATAGTTACCCATTGTCTGACCAGTCAAATTCAGGAAATTGGATTTTGAATAATGAAGTTAGTGATGAGTTTCAAGCGGATTCTTTAGATGAAGAAAAATGGCTTATTCAAGGTAGAGATGGCGTCTATCAATCTAATTTTGTAGGACGTCCGCCATCTCAATTTTCAACCGATAATGTGCGTTTGGAAGAAGGTAAATTGAAAATTCAAACCAGATGGGAGCCTGATTACAATTTTAATCCAAAAGTGCATCCCAGTACTGGAGAAGCTTTTGAAAATATTACAACGGCAGCAGTTATTACGAAAAAGTTATTTCAGTATGGCTATATGGAAATAAAATGTAAATCTGCAAAAGCACAAATTACTAGTTCATTTTGGACAACAGGTAATAAGTCTGAACTTGACATGTTTGAAATGTTTGGAGGACACAAAACAAGTGGTTCTTGGAGAAAGCGATTGAAATTTAATATGATAAGTTGGGATCCTGATAATTACTATTATTTACCTGACGGAAAAGGCCCAGCATATTCAGACAATATTCAAGTTGAACATAATACGGCAGATGATTTTCATGTGTATGGCTTTGAATGGACTTCTGAATATATTAAAATTTATGTAGACGGAGAACTGCACCCAGACGGAACAATTTTAAAATCAACATTAGGTGAAGAAAAATGGGTTACAGATGTGCCATATAGAATATGGTTTGATTCTGAAACGTTCCCTTGGTTAGGCATTCCCGAAGAAGCTGATTTGCCGGTTGATTATGAAATTGAGTATATAAGAGTTTGGCAAAAAAGCTAAAACATTAAATGAATAAATTTATAAGCATGGCTTTAATAAAGAAAACAACAATTTTATTGACACTGTTTTTTGTTTTTGGACTATATTTTAACTGCAAAAGTAAAGATGTATCTAAATCAAAGAATAACGAAATTCATTCTGTCCTTCCTTTTTCCGATCCTTCTAACGCCGGAAATTGGAAACTTAATACGGAAGTAAGTGATGAATTTGATGCGGCTACGATTGACGAAAATAAATGGTACATAGTTGGTAAGTTTGAAAATGGAGCACCGTTTTATAAGCATCCAGATAAACCAAATAAAAAGGTTTGGACGGGTCGTGCGCCATCGCAGTTTTCTGGTCGTAATTACAGATTAGAGCAAGGTAAACTGATTCTTGAAACACGATGGGAACCCGATTTTCCTTTCATAAAAGAGGTTAGAAAACCTGTGTTTGGAGAGGCATTGCCTTATGAAAATATTACCACAGCATGTTTTATTGGTCGTAAGGAATTCAAATACGGTTATATTGAAATTAAAAGTAAAGCTGCAGACGCCCCTGTTTCTAGTGCATTTTGGGCTATGGGAGACATGCTTGAATTCGATTTTTTTGAATTATATGGTGGTACGATAAACCCAAACAAAAAACATTTAGACAGTCAGTTATGGTGGTCAATAAGAGATTGGAACAAACCCGTTGGTGGAAAACCTACTTATACTGAACGAAAAGATGTTGGATTTAGAGTGGCAGACGATTTTCATATTTGGGGTATTGAATGGGACGAAAAAGGTGTGAAATATTTTATTGATGGTAAACTGTTTTCGCAAGTTTCTAATGATGAAGTAACCGCTTGGGCCAAAGAAAACAGAAAAAAAGTGTCTTTGCCGGATGATTATAATGGTTATGTGGCTACCAAACCCATAAGTCTTTGGTTGGATCAAGAAACTTTTCCTTGGAACGATATCCCAAAAACAAAAGCTGAACTGGAAGCTAATAGTCCAGTTGGGCAAAAGGAAGATGGAGTGGTAGATTTTGAAATCGAGTATGTAAGAGTTTGGCAAAAAGTCAAATAAAAATGTGCTGATAAAAAAACGAAATATTTTATTAACATTAAAAATTTTAAATTATGAAACGTGTTATTTTAGGAATTTTATTTTTACTTACCATAACTGTAACCTTCGGTCAGAGTAAATGGGACCAAAAAAAGATTGACTATTTTGTAGATGAAGCCGTGAAAGAATTCCATTTGGATAAGAATCAACAAAATGAACTTTTTAAGGAACGCACAAATTACATTCTTGACTATAAGGCAGTTAGCAAAAAAGCGAAAGCAGGAGAAATCACAGGAGAAGAGAAAAAAGCTCAGCTTAATGAGTACAACAAAAATTTTGTTGAAACCTTAAAAACAATTTCAGGAGAGGATAACGTTCAACCATTTTTGGCACGAATGCGAGACGAACTGAAAAAGGTTTAGTGTCAGAAAATTTTAATATCGATTTTGGTATTAAAAAAGAAATCGTCTAAAAAGTTAGGTTTTTAGACGATTTCTTTGTTTTCTAATTTACGGTAATAAGGTAATATTGGTTATTTTGTAGGTAAATAAAGAAGGCTTTAAGTACCGGTCAAGAGGTATCTTAGACAAGAAAATTAGGGTTCAATTATGTTATATAATTGGTGTCAATTTAAAAATAAAAAATTAAATCATATAAAATGGTAATTGAGAAAATAGAAACCTTTATACTTAAAGATAAACTATCAAAAAGCTTTTTCTTTTCCCAGTGGGAATATTCAGAACGTTGTATTTGTGTTGTTAAAGTGACAGCTTCAGATGGTACCTATGGCTGGGGAGAAGGCTATGGTCCTGCAACGGTTCTAGAAGCAGGAATTAAACTTTTAGCACCTTTTGTAATAGGCGAAAATGCCTTGCAAAATGAGGTGGTATGGAACAAAATGTATCGTAAAACATTAGATTTTGCTAGAAGAGGTATTTTGGTAGCTTCAATGAGTGCTATTGATATCGCTATTTGGGATTTAAAAGGAAAAATTTTAGGCTTACCTGTTTCAACTTTATTGGGAGGTGCACACAGAAATAGGGTGCAACCTTATGCGACTGGTCTGTATTTTACAGATCATAGTAACCCTTCAAAAGATTTTGAGGAAGAAGCAAAATTATATATTTCTCAAGGGTTTAAAGCTATGAAAATGAAAGTTGGATTAGGTATTAAAGCTGATGTTGAGAATGTTGCTAAAATGCGAAATGTTATCGGTCCAGACATAAAATTAATGGTAGATTCTAATCATGCTTACACTTTAAGAGAAGCAACAGAATTGGCTAGAAAAATAGAGCAATATGATATTGGTTGGTTTGAAGAACCACTATCCCCAGAGTTTTATGAGCAATATAGTGAGTTAAGGCAGAAAACCTCAATTCCAATCTCTGGAGGAGAATGTGAATACTTAAGATTTGGGTTTCAACAATTGATTCAAAATAAATCGGTAGATATTATTCAACCAGATATTTGTGCGAGTGGTGGATTAACCGAGGCAAAGCGTATTTCTGCTATTGCCAGTGCTAATGGTGTAGATATTGTTCCACATACATGGGGGACCTCTATAGGTATTCATGTAGCCCTTCATTTCATATCAAATATAGAATCTGTTCCAGGGCGTATGTATCAACCAGACTTCTTAATGGAGTATGACCAAACAGAAAATGGTTTGAGAGAAAAACTTACCTTTCCTTCAATTGAAATGAAAGATGGTTTTATTGCGGTTCCAGACAGACCGGGTCTTGGAATTGATGTGAATGAGGATGTACTGAAAGAATTCTCAGAAAAATAATTAAAATTATTATTAAAAAATAAACGAATGAATACTGAAAATTTCGGATATAAAAAATTATATATAGATGGTGAGCTGGTAGACGCCGTTAGCGGTGAAAGAGGTGATGTTATTTGTCCAGCAACAGGTGAAGTTATTGCACAAGTTGCAAGGGCAGGAAAGGAAGATGCAGAAAAAGCCTTGAAATCTTCGCAAAAAGGATTCAAATATTGGTCTAAATTATCTTTGACAGAGCGTACCCAATGGATGAACAAATTGCGTCTAGCTATTTTGGAAAAAGAGCATGAACTTAAAACGGCTATGGTTCATGAAATGGGAAAAACCTATGCAGGTGCTCAAGAAGATATAGATAGGTTAACCGAGGCACTAGAGTGGTATCCAGCTGCGATGCAAAACATGAGAGAAGAACAAATTCCTGATTATGATAATTCTCATACGCATAAAATGATAGCCAAACCAGCAGGTGTTGCCGTGGCTTATTTAGCCTGGAATTTTCCATTACTTAATGTGGGTTATAAAATTGGACCTGCGCTTGCAGCAGGTTGCTCACTAATTATTAAGCCTTCTGACATGTCGCCATTATCTGCATATATGGTTGGCGAGATTATGCATAGTATTAATTTTCCAGCAGGCGTGGTGAATATTATATCAGGCCCAAGCAGTGAAGTAGCAACAACGATGACTAAAAGCCATATTCCAGCTGTTATAACGATGATTGGTTCAACGCAAACAGGTTTGCGTGTTATTGCTGATAGTACGACTTCTATTAAAAAATTCGGATTGGAATTAGGTGGAAATGCCCCTTTTATTGTTTTTGAAGATGCCGATTTTGACAAAGCTTTAGACCTAGGTATAGCCCTTAGATATGGAAATTCTGGACAGGTTTGTGTTGCTGCAAATCGAATATTTGTTCATAAAAGTATCTATGATAAATACGTTAAAGCCTATGCTAAAAGAGCGTCTGAAATTAAACTCGGATTTGGAGTAAAAGAAAATGCAGAGGTGTTTATGGGGCCAGTTGTGAGTAAAAAAGATAGAGATAGAATGTTTGATTTGGTTGAAGACGCGGTGAGTAAAGGCGCTACTTTAGAATATGGCGGAAAAATACCGGAGGGTTTCCCTGAAGGAGGAAACTGGATTGAACCAACAGTAGTCTCAGGTGTCACTACAGACATGAAACTATTTACTCAAGAAACTTTTGGACCGGTAGCTGGTATCATGCCATTTGAAACAGACGATGAAGTTCTGGAATTGGCTAATGATACGGAATTTGGATTAGCATCTTATATCTTTACTAACGACCATAAGAGAATTGAACGATTTACTGAAGACTTAGAATTTGGTGAAATTCAAATTAATGGTGTGAAATATGCTATTTATTTACCTCATGGCGGTTATAAAAATAGTGGTATAGGTCACGATTGTTCACATTTAGCACTAGAGGATTATTTAGTAAAAAAACGTGTTTCTACAGCTATTTAATTATGATGGAGCCATTAGCGAAAAAAGGGCGATTTCTGTTTGTTTGGTTATTTCTAATCTGTGGATTGGGTATTCAGGCACAGGAATTTATTTCCATACCTAAAAATATTAAGCCACAAGACAGAATAGCTTTTGCGCTTTATACGGTGCACGAAAACACCTTGAAGCTAAACGCTCAATTTTATCCAATAATAAATTTTGAACCTTTTGAAGCGATTTTAGAAATTGAAGAAAATGGTGAATGGGTAAAACGAGCGACATCGCCTATTCGATATCCAGGATATACCTCGTTATTTAGAATTGAGAACTGGGATGATACTAAAGAGGCTAAGTATAGGGTAGTTCATAATAATAAGGCCTTTTATGAAGGGCTTATTCGTAAAAATCCTATTCATAAAGATACATTTGTACTAGCAGCCTTAACTTGTAACTCTGTTTACCCAAGACACGGTGGTGATATTTCTAGAGAGGATATCGTAACAAATTTAAAAAAGATTCAACCCGATTTAATTTTCTTTTCAGGCGACCAAGTTTATGACCATAGCCAGCATTATATATATTGGTTGAAATTTGGGATCGACTTTGGTGAGTTATTAAGAAACACACCAACCATTTGTATTACGGACGATCATGATGTTGGTCAAGGAAATATCTGGGGGGCAAACGGTAAAAAAACAGAAACTAGAAGTGGTGTGTCTGGCGGCTATTACATGCCAGTAGAATACGTTCAAGAAGTGGAAAGGGCACAAACGAGTCATTTACCAGATCCTTACGATCCTACACCAATTGAGCAGGGTATTGGGGTGTATTATACCGATTTGAAATGGGGCGGATTGAGTTTTGCCATCTTAGAAGATAGAAAATTTAAGTCAGGTTTACTGGATTTACCCAAGTACGCACCAGACATTTTTCCTGACGGCACGAAAGACGCACTTTTTGATCCTAATATTGATACTAGAAAACTAGATATTCCAGGCGCGAAATTATTAGGAGATCGTCAATTAGAGTTTTTAGAAGATTGGACAACGGATTGGGAAAATGCCGAAATGAAAACGGTTTTAACTCAAACGGTGTTTGCCATGGTAAATAACTATACTGGAAAACACGACCGTGAAATTATAGCAGATTTTGATACTAATGGTTGGCCACAAACAGGCAGAAATAAAGCTCTGGCCACCATAAGAAAAAGTTTTTCTCCTATGATTGGTGGTGATCAACATCTGGCAACTCTTGTAAAACACGGTATTGACGATTGGGGTGATGCAGGATATTCTTTTATTACACCAGCCATAGCAAATTATTGGATGCGTTGGTGGGATCCTAAAGAACCAGGGAAAAACAAAGCTAAAAACGCGCCTTATTATACTGGTGATTTTTTAGACGGTTTTCAGAATAAAATTACGGTAGAAGCGGTAGGAAACCCTTCCGAGGAGCAAAAAAGTGAAGGCGGTAAATTATCTACAAGAGTGGCCGGGTTTGGTGTCATAAAATACAACAAACCTAAAAGAAATATAACTTTTGAATGTTGGCCAAGAAATGTTGATATCACCAATCCGGAGAGCAAACAATATCCAGGGTGGCCAATAACCATTTCACAATCGGATAATTTTAATCCTAGAGACGCTTATTATTTACCAACCATTCAATTGTCAAAAGAAAATCAAGTGGTTACAGTAAGAGACAGTAAAACACGAGAGGTTGTGTCTTCAATAAGAACAAACGGAAAAAACTATCAACCAAAGGTTTTAAAATACGGGACTTATAACATTGAAATAGGAGAAGGCGATACACCAATCACTTATTTTGAAATCCCATCAGAAAAAAAGAACAAAAAATCCTTAAAAGTAAATTTATAATTACAATTAGTAAGTCAATGAAAAAGAATAAGTACATAGAATTTTCATTTGTAATGGCCTTGGCCTTGTATTGTTTAACTCCTCTGATTGGTGAGGCTCAAACAATAAATACATCTAAAGTAGCTTTTACAGAAGTATCCAAAGATTTTCCGATAAAGGAGAAAAACCTTAGAAAATGGGATGCCCCTGTTATTGCCGATTTAGATCAAGATGGGTACCCAGATTTGTTAATAAATGATCATGGTTATGGCGTTCAGGTTTGTTGGAATAATAAAGGAAAATTTGAAAAACCGTTTGATATCATTATTGGCGATATACACGGTGTTTCTGTTGGTGATTTTGATAAAGATGGCATTTTAGAATTAATCGTGTCACGCGGAGGCGGTTCAGGTAGCAATGCAAGAAATTCAAAAATATTTAAGGTAAATAAGCAACGGGAGTTTACCGATTTACCTGACTTTAAAGAACCTTTGGCCTTAATGAGAGGTCGAACGGTTAAGTTTTTAGATGCCGATAATGATGGCGATTTAGACTTATTGAATTTTGCGTTTCCTGATAAAGACAGAAATGGCGAAAGTGAGAATTATATTTATAAAAATAATGGACAGGGTGAACTAATATTACATTCAACATTACCCGCTATTAAGGCAGACGGACAAAAAATACTGGTTACAGATTTTAACGGCGATCAGGTTTTTGATCTTATCATGTATGGAGATGGTCATGTAAAAGCATACCAAGGAAAAGAACATATGACCTATGAAGATGTAACCGATAAAATGTTTCCATATAAAATTGATAAGACCACTAGTGTTGTACAAATAGACTATGATAATGATGGTGATTTGGATCTCTTTTTTACACGTAGCCAAGAATTTGAAATAGGAGAAACATTCTATGATGGTGATTCTGAAACCTGGGGCTTTTTCACGAAAAGAGGTGCGTTTAAATTCGATGATTTAGAGATTGGTGATGTTTTGGATATTGAGAATTTTCAATCGCAATGGCCTAATAATGACACATTTTTTATTGGTGAATCGGCTTACGATTATGAGTTTCCAGGTGAAACACATTCAGGGAAAAACATAAGATTGGTCAATAGTAATGCATTGGGTTTTCCAGATGATTACAGTGAAAAAACAGGAACATATATTGGTTATGTTGGTAATAATAACTGGAGAATTGCAGGATCGCTTTGGGCACCAGCAACAGGTGTGGTTCATGGCGTGAAAGATTATCCGAAATATGATCACCCTAAGGCTCCACATGATATTTTATTGGAGAATAAAGGAGGAAGGTTTGTTGATGTTACAAAAAAAGCGAATATGTTTTTTGAAGATTTTACCGAAAGTGCCACAGTGGCCGATTTTGATAATAATGGTTTTCAAGATATCTTGATGGTTCGTCGGGGGAATTTAATCCATAAAAATAAATCTGTCATATACTTAAATCAAGGAGATGCCAGCTTTGAACTTTTAAAAGAGCATGGTGTCATAACAACAGAGTTGGGTGCAATTGGAATGGCTGTTGGTACTGTTGATTATGACTTGGATGGTAAAGTAGATGTCGTCATTGGAAACGAAAGAGGAAAATGGCATCTGTTTAAAAACAATTTGAAAAGTACGGATAAAAATAATTTCACTACTGTAGTTGTTGGAAACTCAAAAAAAGGAAATGCAAGTCCGCTTGGTGCTTTAGTCACCATAAAATCGTGTAATAATACGCAATCCTATACCATTGGAGATACAGGAGCTGCTTATTCATCAAACTACAACACTTTTGTTCATTTCGGAGTGGGTTCCTGTGATAAGCCAGTAAAAGTAAAAATAACCTGGACTAATGGAGAAACAGAAGAAACGACTATAAAATCATTGAACACTAAAGTTTTCATTGGGACTAACAACTAAATTAAATTAATTATGAGATCATATAAAAAGAATGCCTATATCTATTCAACCATCGTCGCTATTGGAGGCTTTGTTTTTGGATTGGATGCCGCACTTATTTCGGGTACTGTTAAATTTATTTCTCAAGAATTTGCTTTGAATGAAATCCAATTGGGAATGGTTGTTGGAGCACCAGCCCTAGGGGTTTTATTGGCATTATTTTTTGCTGGATATGCTTGTAATAAATATGGACGACGAAAAACACTACAAATAGTGGCTTTGCTTTATGTGGTTTCTGCCGTTGGTTCATCTCTGTCTCCAAACTATTGGAGCCTCTTATCTTTTCGATTTTTAGGCGGATTAGCTTTTACATCCATTTCATTAGCGGCCATGTATATTGGTGAAATTGCGCCGCCTAAACTTAGGGGGAAACTGGTAACAATGATTCAAATTAACATTGTTATAGGTTTATCTGGGGCTTATTTTATAAATTATTTAATTCTACAATTAGGAAGCTCTGATGCCGCATGGGTTAGAGGTTTAGGAATAAATGAACATACCTGGCGTTGGATGCTCGGTTCAGAAATATTACCTGCACTATTATGGTTAATATTATTGTTTTTTGTGCCTCGTAGCCCAGCTTGGTTGTTTTACAATGATAAAGCTGACGAAGCCAGACAAACCTTAAGAAAACTTTTGCCAGAAGACAAGGTATCTGAACATATGGAAGAAATGAAAATTAGCATGGATAGTAGTTCAGGCGATAAGTCGGTGCTTTCTCAGTTATCAGAAATATTTAGTAAGCCGCTTAGGGTAACCTTTATAATAGCTATGACCTTGGCTATAGCTCAGCAAACTTCTGGTATTAATGCCATCTTGTTTTATGCACCTACTGTTTTTGAGCAAATTGGTATCGGGACCGATGCTGCGTTCATACAAGCCATTTGGACGGGTTTAACCGCTTTAGTATTTACCTTTTTAGGCTTGTTATTGATAGATAGATTAGGTCGAAGACCGATGATTATTGGTGGTATGGCCTGGATTGTTGTAAGTTTAGGAATAGCCTTTTATGGTTTCAATACCGCAACTTATACGCTTACAGAAGAAGCTATTTCAGAAATGACCGAAATTCAAAATACCGATAGGCTAAGCAATATGATTGATATACAATATGACAGTGATATCGCCCTCAAAAATGCACTTATAAAGTCTTTGGGAGAGGAAGACACTAGAGAACATTCTAGCTTATTAATTCAAAAATCTGCTGATATCAACGCAGTTTTAGTTTTAATTGGTATTCTCAGTTTTATAGCGGCATTCCATTTTTCAATAGGGCCTGTCATGTGGGTTCTGTTTTCTGAAATTTTTCCAATTTCCATAAGAGGTATCGCTATTCCTTTCTTTACCTTGATAACTAGTACTGTAAGTTGGTTGATTCAAATGCTGTTTCCAACACAATTGGCCACATTCGGCATAAGCAATACCTTGCTTTTTTATGCAGCAACCGTTTTTATTGGTATGGTTATTTTATATAAATATTTAATAGAAACGAAAAATTTGACGATTGAAGAAATTCAACTAAAACTTGAAAAAAAGTAAAAAGATAATATAAGATCAACGGGATTAAAAAAAACGAATACAACAAATGAATACGCATAATAAAGCAATAACAAATACTACAGAAAGCCCCTTTGTGAAACTTAAAAGCATCAACTTTGGTGACTGTGCATGGACTTCAGGGTTCTGGGCTGAAAAGGTGAATACGGCAAAAGATAAAATGCTTCCTTATATGGGAGATTTACTTTGTGGTGACATAGGTCATGGCTTAAATAACTTTAAAATTGCAGCAGGAGAAAAAGAAGGTGTGCATAAAGGGTTCTATTGGCATGATGGCGATTTTTTCAAATTCATGGAAGCTAAAACCTATGTTTATGGGTTGACTGAGGATGAAACCATTTTAAAAGAGCTGGACGAATATATTAGCCTAATTGGTAGAGCGCAAGAGGACGATGGCTACATTCATACTCACGTTCAAATTACTGAAGGTGTAGACCGATTTGAAAACCGTAAGTACCATGAAATGTATAATTTTGGGCACTTATTTATTGCGGGTTCTGTGCATTATCGCATTACAGGGCAGCGTAATTTTTTAGATATTGCTGTAAAGATGGCAGATTTACTATACACGTATTTTATGCCTGATACCAAGCATTATCAACGTTTCGGTTTTAATCAAACCCAAATAATGGGCTTGGTGGAGTTGTATCGAACAGTAAAAGATGAACGCTATTTAAAATTAGCCGAAAAATTCATAAATAGACGAGGTACTTTTGAAATTGAGCATGATTCAACAACCATTGGATACCCTATTGGTGATATGGTACAAGAAAGAACGCCTTTTAGAGAATCAAAAGAGGCTGTAGGTCATGCTGTTTTAGCTTTATACTATTATGCAGGAGCTGCCGATGTTTATGCAGAAACAGGAGAGACCGCATTAATTGATGCCTTGGATAAACTATGGGAAAACGTTACGGGTAAAAAAATGTACGTAACAGGAGCTGTTGGTCAGGCGCACTATGGCGCTTCAACCAATTTAGATATGATTGAAGAAGGCTTTATAGACGCTTATATGATGCCAAATATGACCGCTTATAATGAAACCTGTGCCAACCTGTGTAATGCCATGTTCAGCCATAGAATGATGGGTATTCATGCCGAATCTAGATATGCTGATATTATAGAACTTGTATTATATAACAGTGGACTATCTGGTATAGGAATAGAAGGAAAAGATTATTTCTACTCCAATCCATTACGCATGGTGAATAATTCTAGAAATTATGACGCCCATGCCGATGTGACTGAAAGTCCCGTAAGACAACCTTATCTAGAGTGTTTTTGTTGTCCGCCAAACTTGGTGAGAACCATTTGTAAAAGTTCTGGATGGGCATACAATTTATCAGAAAATGGTGTTGCAGTAGTGTTATTCGGTGGTAATAATCTAGACTCAACTATGTTGGATGGTGCTCCAATAAAACTTACTCAAGACACAGAATATCCGTGGAAAGGATTAGTGAAAATTACTGTTGATGCGTGTAAAAATACCGCTTTTGATATTCAAGTTAGAATTCCTAAGTGGGCCGTTGGTAGTACCTTAAAAGTAAACGGAGAAGACGCAGGTTTTGAAGTTATTCCTGGGAAATTTGCAACAATTAATCGTGTTTGGAAGGCAGGAGATAGCATTGTTTTAGATATGCCAATGGAAGTTCAGCGTATTGAAGGTCATAATAGAATTGAAGAAGTAAGAAATCAAATAGCTGTAAAAAGAGGGCCTATAGTATATTGTATAGAATCTCCAGATTTACCAAAAGACACCTCAATATTAGATGTCTATATCAAAGGAGATGCGGTCTTGGAAGCCGAACATAAAAAAGATTTCTTAGGCGGGGTTACTGTGGTAAATACGGAGTTACTCTTAAGGGAAGACAAACATGATGATATGTACCAAACGGTAACACAGCCAGTTTTAAAATCATTCAAAACACAACTCGTGCCTTATTTTGCATGGAGTAATAGAGGGCAAGCAGAAATGACTGTCTTTATGCCAGTGGTTTGGTAAAGATGAATAGCAAATAAAAAAGGTTGGGTTTTTAATTAAATTCAACCTTTTTTTTATCTGGTTTTTAATCTTTTTTTTGATTAACTGCTTTGCTAGCGATCGTTTGTAACGAGTGCTAGATCGTTACTATTCCCTTTACTATCATTCATTTGTAACTAGAACTAGACATGAAATCAACAGTGAAAAAATATAGCTTTTTATGTTTTTGGATTATCAATAGAAATTATAAATCACGAAAGCGATAATGCTCATTTGTAACGTGTCCGATTTCAATAGACAGCGTTTCATTTAAAGCCTTTAAATAATAGAATATAGACTAACTATGAAAACAAGCCTCAGCATCACTTTATTTCTGTTTTTTTGTTTCGGATTTGCACAACCAAAAGTTACAAATTTTAAAGATAAATATGATGAATTTGATTACTATGCAGAACCAAGTCCCAATAGTGATTTAACTACTTTCTTCAAAAAACACATAGATTTAAGTCTCCTCGAAAAAGTAAAAATTAATTATAAAGAGGACTACCGAAAACGTTTGTTTTTAACTTTTCGGATAGAAGACGGAAAAGTGAAATATATTAGAACCACCGCGATATATTCCGAATTGTCCCAACAATTTGTTGAAGCATTTAAAAAATACGATATAAATAAATTAAACATAGAAGACCTAAATGCTTTAAATATGTATTCACTTCAGTTAACGTCATGGCAAGATGGAAAAGCTATTTTAAATTGCAGCCAAAATGCTGTTGTAGATCGATTTCCTGTTTTTGAAGGCTGTGAATCCGTTCCTTCCTATTTTAAAATGGCAGCTTGCATAGGCAAAAAAGTTGAAGACCATGTTGTAAAACATATCACTGCAAAAGATATTAAAAATGCCAAGTTAATAGGTGTCATAAACCTGAAACCCAATATTGTTTTCGACGAGAAAGGCCAAGTACGTTATTCTACATTTAAAACGGCATCTGATACTTTAAACCTGACGCTTCGGAATATGATGAGATCGTTTCCACAAGCTATCCATCCACCCACGCGAAATGGTAACCCAACCGTGTTATTCCATAATTATAGAGCTGTTTTGGAAGTTGATGATATTGGCGGATCATATACCGACGATGTTATTGAGGATAATCAATCGGAGTTCGGTTTAAGTAGCACTAATAAGTTTGCAATGCACTTTAAAAAGTATTTGGGTAAAGAGGAGCTTGACTATATTTTAAAGCATGTACACCAAAAAGCTGTTTTTTTAACATTTAACCTCGATAAGAAAAATAGACCGATAAACATATCAACTACCGTTTTTAGAAATGAAGACATCAATGATAAATTAGTTCGTGCGTTTAAAAAATTCCCCGAGGAAGCATTAAATATTGAATCGCCAGATGTTCTAAATCGCTATTCTATACACCTCATTTCAAATATAAACGGCATAAAAACTTTTGAGTGTAGTAATAAACCGTCAGTAGGAAGACCACCAGTATTTGCTGGTTGCCAAAAATCTAAAAAGTATACAGACCTTACGGAATGTTTATATGCGCAGGTTGCTGGTGAAATTCAGAGAAAGTTTGATGTTGATCTCGGGAAAAAAACAAAACTCACGGGTACCATTAGGATTTTAAGTCGATTTAAAGTGAATGCCAAAGGAGACATTGTAGGTGTTAAAATCCAATCTCCAAATCCCTTTTTATCAAGTGAAGTAGAAACTATACTAAAAGAAATGCCTAAAGCGATTTCTCCTGGGTTATTGGATGGAAAACCTGTAAGTGTGCCATTTTCATTGCCCGTCGTATTGGAAATTGAGCCTAATAAACCTGAGGAGGATCCTTTTAAAGGCCTTCGAAAAGGAATGTAAGTTCACTCACGAATGACTAACTACTCCCCAAGATAAAAAAGAGAAGAGGTGGCATTCGTCTTTGTGACCTGTCTCATCTAGATGCTCAGCTTAATAAAGTTTGTTTTTAATGTCCTACGCGTCATCAAGTCTTGTCTTTAGCTATATTAACACAGTGCTCAGGTTTCTTTAATAGGGCCGTATTAGATAATAAAATATTGGGGTAATATTCGATTGTGACATGGTAATTTTAAATAGCACAGAGCTTGATATATTCATTTAGTTTGTCATATGAAATTTTGTTCATTATAGCTAAGAAATAAAGCTATCCTAGTTATTATGTTAGGGGTAACAAAATAAATATAATAATACACTTGAATATGAGTTTCTTTGAAAAGAAAAAATTTGTTGTGGGACCATTCATGAAAGTGAGTGACCCTGCTTTAGTTGAAATAGCTGCTTTTTCCGGCTTCGACTTTGTTATCTTAGATTTAGAACATGGCCCAAATAGTATAGAAACGATACAAGGTCATGTTAGGGCAGCACAAGCTAAAAATATTATACCAGTAATACGTGTGCCTGAAATTAACGAGAATGTGATTTCTAAAGCCTTGGATATAGGGGCAGATTATGTGCAAGTACCACAAATAGAAACAGCCGAAGATGCTAGGCGGGTGGTAAAAGCGGCAAAATTTTATCCAGAAGGGGCGCGAGGTGTTTGTCGTTATGTGAGAGCTGCAGACTATGTAGCTATGCCTAAAGAACAGTACTTTGGACATGCCAATAAGGCTACAGGTGTAATCATACATATAGAAGGGAATATAGCTTTCAAAAATATTGATGAAATACTTAAAGTAGATGGGGTAGATATTATTTTTATTGGGCCTTATGATATGTCGCAATCATGTGGCGTACCAGGTCAAGTTGATCACCCGAAAGTGATTTCTCAAATGAAAGAAATTGTAGATAAGGCGGCCTCTCTCGGTAAAGTCGTAGGTACATTTGTAGAAAGTCCAGAGTCAGCAAAACAATGGATTGATTTAGGTGTAAAATATATTGCCTATGCCGTTGATGTAGGCATATATTATGATGCTTGTAAAACCATTGTGGATAAGGTTAACGCCTAAATTACTTATCGTATTTATTGTTTACTACTTCGCTTGTTAGATGGGGTGAAATTCCCCTAATCGTATTTTTTTAGAATAAAACCCATTGTAATTTAAAAGGCAAGATATAGTTTGGGTAAAATTCGATTGTGATTAGGTAAATTATATTAATATGAATTTTGTTAAATTCATTTAATTTGATTAACAATTTGGCATTGGTGGTCAAATACATTTTAATTAAACCTATAATAGTAATGAAATTACTTAAGATACTTATTCTATTGGCCATTTTTGTAGGCTGCAAATCGAAAGAGGAACAAAAAGAAGAAATAAAAAAACAACCAAATATTTTGTTTCTTGCTGTTGATGATTTACGACCAGAAATTGGTGCGTATGGTTCTGATATAGCACTGACGCCTAATATTGATAAGTTGGCTTCAAATGGCTTGTTGTTTAATAGGGCCTATTGTCAAGAACCTATATGCAGCCCTTCAAGAGCTAGTTTAATGACTGGTGCAAGGCCTGAGTCAATCAATGTTATTGAAAACTTCACATATTTTAGAGAGGCCAATCCAGATATTGTTACGCTAGCGCAGCACTTCAAAAATAATGGTTATGAAACCGTGCATACGGGTAAAATATTTCATAAGCCAGCTTGGTCTGATAAAGAATTGTCATGGAGTAGAGAACCTGCCTATGATAAAATGACAGTAGAAAAAAGTAAAACTCCAGGAGGGTACGCACTTCCTGAGAATCAGGCTTATGCTAAAAAAAGCCAAGAAGAGGTCATTGCAAAATATGGTCCTAATGCTCCTAGAAATGGGTTGGGTAAAGGGCCTGCCTATGAAAAAGCCGATGTTCCAGATTATTTTTATGAAGATGGTTATAATGCTGAATTAGCAATAGCAACGCTAAAAGATATGCTAGAAAAGGACCCAGAAAAGCCGTTTTTTCTAGGTATGGGTATGAAAAAACCACATTTAGAATGGTTGGCACCAACGAAGTACTGGGATATGTATGACCCTTCTAAAATTAAATTAGCAGCACAAAAGCAGGGACCTGAGAATGGCGCTTCCATGGGGTTACACCCATCATTCGAATTAAGAGCCCGATATGGTATTCCTAAAAAAGGCCCTATTGATGATGAAATGGCCATTACTCTTAAACATGCTTATCTGGCCTGTGTTAGTTATGTTGATGCTCAAATTGGTAAAATGATTGATGCTTTGGATGAAGCAGGTCTTCGAGAGAATACCATTATCATTTTATGGAGTGACCATGGTTGGCATCTAGGTGATATGGGTATCTGGGGAAAAGCGACCAATTATGAAATAGCAACACGCGTACCGTTGGTTATTTGGACTCCAGATATGCCAGACGAAAACAGAGGCAAAAAAACGGATGCCTTAGTAGAATTGGTTGATATGTACCCAACACTTGCAGAGCTTGCAGGCTTGGATAAGCCAGAGCATTTAGAAGGCTATAGTTTTGTACCACTTCTAGAAAACCCAGAAAACCCATGGAAAGAAGCTGTTTTTAGCCAGTTTCCTAACCCGGCATTGAGAGAGTGGGCTGCAAATCCATTGTCAGAGGGAATGCGAGAAACCTATTTTGGGCCATTAATAGAAGAGGTGGAAGGCCGTATAAAAAAACAAATGGGCGATAAATGGGATAGAGATTTGTTTGAAAACAAAGTTATGGGCTATGCTATGCGTACGGCACGCTATAGATTTATTGTTTGGAAAGACTATACAAAGCCGGATAGCGAACCTTTGTTTTATGAGCTGTACGACCATAAAACAGATCCAAGTGAAACCAAAAATATAGCAGATGATAATCCGGAGCTTGTAAAAGCGTTGCTAGCACAATTTAATAAAGGTTGGCAGGGAAACCTACCCAAAGTGTCGTCTTAAGAAAACGATTGTTGATAATTAAAAATTAGAAGATGTATAATAAAGAAATATTGAAGGTTGTTACTGTACTTATTTTGGTGCTTACTACAACTAAAATACTGGGGCAAAACCCTTTTACAGACCCGTCAAATACAGATGGTTGGGTTTTAAATACGACCATTAGTGATGAGTTTAACGGAGGGGAATTAGATAAAACTAAGTGGTGGATTCTTGGAGAGCATGGCGATTATAGAAGCAAGTGGAAAGGAAGAGCTCCTGGTCAATTTGTTCCTCATAATGTAAAAGTAGAGGGCGGAGATTTAGTTTTAACAAGTCAATGGGAGCCTAGTTACACATTTGCCAATGCGAAACAGGATGGTACGTATTATGGAGGTACTTCAACTAATGCAGATAATAGTAAGCCTATTACCCAGGCCTGTGTCATGAGCGAAACATTTTTTAAGTATGGTTATATGGAAATTAGGGCAAGAATAGCCGATGCGCCAGTAACTTCGGCTTTTTGGACAACCGGTTACCATTCCGAAATAGATATGGTTGAAAACTATGGGAAGCGCCCGATAGGAAACCCCCAGGGTACAAATGCCTCAATTGAAAGAAAACAGAGAACTAATTTGATTAATTGGGATCCAGATATTCCGGCAAATCATGAAAATTGGAAGGTAGATAATGATATGGGCATTCGATTAGCAGAAGATTATCATGTATATGGTTTTGAGTGGGACAAAGATTATATAAAAACTTATCTAGATGGAGTTTTGTTAAGACACGTTACGAGACAAGAACTAGAAGCTAATGATCAATGGAGGCATGATGCACCTCAGGAACTGTGGTTTGATTCTGAAGTGTTTTCTTGGTACGGACTACCATCTCAAGCTGATTTGTCTTCTCCTGCGGAGTATAAAATAGACTATGTTAGAATATGGCAAAAGGAAATTAACGGCCCAAGTTTTAATGCTTTGGGTTTCGAGGGACCTTTCTATTTTCAAGGCAGAAGTCAAGCTTGGTGGAACTCACCAACAGCGGAATGGCGTATAAAAAATGAAAAACCGGCATCGGGCGATTTTAGTATAAGATTTCAACATTCAGGGACGTTTTCGGGTAACTACACAACCTTTACGCCTTATGGCTCATTAAGTTTGCCTGCTGGTAGTAATCGGGTAAGTTTTAAAATTTGGATAGACCCTAGTACGTCTATTAGTGAGCTCAGAATGGTTTTGGAAAACCCGTCGGCTGCTATTAATATTGATGTTTCTGGTGTGCAAAAGGGACAGTGGGTAGAAGTGTCTAAAACGTTCAGTAGAAGTGCAGCTTCGAATCCAAGTATTGAAAACGGGGATAGAATAAGGTTAATGTTACAATCTGATAAAGTAACCGGTTCGCAAGCCTTGTTTTATATTGACGATATCTTATTTGATAACACTTTAAGTACGGCAAAAGTAAATGCTGTTGATTTTTCAATTTATCCTAATCCAACAAAAAACACCATAAATATAAAATCACCTTTAAACGGCGTTGTGCAAGTGTTTGATATGGCTGGAGCACTGGTGAAAACTTTCGAAAAACAAACGCTTACTACAAGTGTAGAAGATTTAAAGTTAGCACCAGGCGTGTACCTATTTAGAATCCAATCTGCTAATACGTCAGCATCAACAAAAGTTGTAATTAAATAAAGCCATGAATAAAACAATTAATACATATAGCTTGTCTTTTGTTTTGTGCCTGTTTTGTTTTGCGGGAATAGCACAGAATAATAAAGATTTATCCTTTTCTGAAAATACAGAGGTGGTTCAATTTGAAGAACGCTCGCGTAGAAAATTTGACAACGCCGTTATAGCCGATTTAGATCAAGATGGTTGGATGGATTTACTCTTAATAGAACACTCTCGTAGAGTAGAATTGTATTGGAATAACGAAGGGAAATTTGAGCGTGGTGAACCATTCATTTTTGGGGATACTCATGGCATGACGGTGGGCGATTATAACCAAGACGGCCTATTAGAAGTTTTGGTCCAACCCGGAGGAGGTGATGGCAAGAACCCGAGAAAATTAAGAGCTTACACGATAAATCTTGACAGAACCATTTCCAAAGAAACAGAATTTAAACATTTTGAAGCTAGTCGTGGTCGTGCAGTTAAATTTTTTGATGCTAATAATAATAGCAAGTTAGATTTAATTTTATCAGCCTTTCCTGCTCAAGGTAAATACGAAAGAGCCCATTTTTTATACAAAAGAGACGACGCACAAGATTTTTCGTTTGAAGATTTATTGCCTTATGCTGATAGATTTAATATGAGAACCACCATAACAGATTTTAATAATGATAATATTAAAGATTTCTTGTTTTATGGCGGAAGTAAAGTTATAGCCGTTCAAGGCAATAAGGATTTTGGTTTTTCAGATGTTACAAATACGGTTTTAGGCGATATTTCTAAAACCAATTTGGTGAGTAGTATTTCTGAAATAGATTTCGATAATGATGGTGATTTCGATTTGTTTCTAACCCGAGCAAAGCATCCGTTTGATTCTGAAGCAGATTATAATAAAACAGATAAAACCTTTTACTTTCTCGATAGAAGGAAACCATTTATGCATGATAGTATAAAAGTTAAAGGCGATTTTAAAATGGAAAACCTTCAAATGGCATACCCACATTTTGATGTGTTTATTGGAGCCAAAAAAAAGCTGTTTAAACGTACAGAAGACCAACATGGGCATCATGATTTAACACTAACAGCCAAAGAGGCTCAAGGTTGGCCTGAAGACACTTCTAAAAAAGGGTTATATATTGGTTATTTAGGTGATGGTTATTGGCGTATTGGTGGCTATACAAATGCCCCAACAACCGGTGTAATTCACAATGTCATTGAAAAACCTGAAACCATAGAATTGAGAGCACTACCTGCCAAATTATTAGAAAATAAAAACGGAAAATTTGTAGAGGTAACATCACAATTCGGTATTCATATAAACGAACAAACCACAAGCTCGGCAGTAGGCGATTTCAATAACGATGGCTGGTCAGATCTTTTTGTGGCACGTTATGGAAAATCGGCATCTATTATTGAGCAATTCTTGTATTTAAATAATGAAGGTAAAGGATTTCAACTTTCAAAAAATCATGGTATTGTTAGACAAGAACGTGGTAGTACGGGTATGGGAGCCGAAGCTTTTGATTATGATAAAGATGGTGATTTAGACATTATTTACGCCAATGAACGTGGCCGATGGCATTTGTTTACCAACGCGCTTAATTCCAGTAATAATTTTGTGGTGGTTCATGTGGGAAGTTCGCCTTCGGGTAAAACTTCAGCTATTGGTGCGGTTTTGCAATTAACGGTTAACGGTAAGGTGTATAAACGTGTAGTAGGAGCTACCTCATCATCATATTCACAAGGGTTAAATACTTATTTACATATCGGTTTGGGCAAAAATAAAACCATTGATAAAGCTGAGGTTACCTGGAGTAATGGGGAAACTTTAAAGTTAAATATATCTGAAATTAATAAAACATACCACACAAAATAATATGAATAAAATGAGAAAGATTCAATCCATACTGTTTATTGTTTGTATAACTTTAACATGTTCGGCACAAGATAATATGCTGTTAACCGCAAAACTATTTACGGAATTACCAGACAGTTGTCCAACACCAGATGCTTTTGATGTGGCACCAGACGGTAGTTTAACCTTATCTTGTCCTAATTATGCCGACAAAACAAAACCAGGAGTTTTAATGCGTATTTCTAAAGATGGCACGGTTACAAAATTAGTGGAGACACCGGTGTTAGCAGCTTCTGGTATGTCTAAACCTATGGGCATTGCCTACGATGATGAAGGCGTACTCTATGTTTGCGATAACCAAACAAATAAAGGAAGGATTTTAAGGATGACTTTCAATGGTAACAAATTAATGTCTACCGAAATTGTGGCTTATGGTTTCTATTCAATAAATGGAATTCGTTATCATAAAGGACATGTTTATATTACACAAACCAATTTGCCAAAGCTTAAAACAGATAAAGTAGTTGGCGCGGTGTACCGTTTTAAAACAACCGACCGTGATATAAAAGTGAATAATGATACTAAGGATACTAACTTAATTTACACATCGACAACTCAAAATACAAATCGTCAAGTGGGACTAGATGGATTGGTTTTTAATAAAAAAGGTGACCTGTTTGTTGGAAATTTAGGGGATGCTACTATTTATAAACTGACTTTAAATGCCGATGGAAAAGTTGAAAACGAATCCGTTTACGTAAAACTTCCAATAAACTCAGCTCCAGACGGCATTAATATAGACGCTGAAGGTAATTTATATGTTGCGGGTTTTTCGCAAAACCAAATTTTTAAAATAGATACCAATCAAAATGTAAAACTTTTAGCGCAGTATCCAGATAACAACGGGGCAGATGGTGGTTTAGATCAACCAGCAGATGTTATTGTTTATAACGGTAAACTAATAATCTCAAATTTCGATTTAATGGTAGCAAAAGGCATGAAAAATTCTAAACACGGCAAACCGTACACCATTTCATTTATAGATTTAAAAGAATAATGTACCAATTCTAAATTTAATAAAAACATTCAAAATATAAATACTAATAAAATTTTGCAAACATGGATATTTTAAAATCTAATTTCTTAAATCTAACTATTGGCATGTTTCTAGTGGCAAGTATGTGGTCTTGTGAGTCGAAAAAAACACTCGAACAAGACGCTTTATCTAAAATTGAAACCCTAGAAGGACTTATGGATAAAGCCAAAGCCAAATCTATAGATGTTACTCGAGAAGAAACTACACTATGGTTTGCAAACGAATTTTTAAAATTCGCCAATTGGGATGAAAACAATCAAGAAGCTGTTTCAAAAACATTTGGGTATGAGCGCTTTTATGCTGAAGATAAGGATTCTCTGGCTAAAGCATTACCAGATTTTGAACGTGAAAAGGTTATTCAGATTTTAGATAAAAGTATTGCAGATTTAAATAAAGAACTTAATGGCGAAATTAAGCGTCGTCCAGTACATAAAGTCGATTGGCAAAATGCCAAAACAAGCGATAATATGATTGTAAGTAACGGTAAACCATCGTTTCCATACGATTATTTCTCTAAAACAGTTGGACAACCCTTAACTAACACGCAGGTTTATAATGACCACCTTGGAGCGCTTTACCATGGTGGAGAAAACTTATACCCGGTAGACCACGATCGTGCTATAAACTCCTTTTTATTAAAAGAGGATGGTACCTTCGATGAAGAGTTATTGAAAGAATTAACAGAAATTCCAGACACCAATATTGGCTTTTTATACTATTGGTCTATGGGGATTCCAGAATGGGTAGAAAAGCAAGAACCAGAAATTAGAAAAGGCCGTTCTTTATTTACAGGTTTCGATATCGATAATCCAGTTGCAAGAGATTTATGGGGGAAAATAATCCGTAAAACAGGTGAATTAACCAAAGGAAAAAAAGTGACCGAATTAGGCTTTGTTTTTGCCAACGAGCCGCACTGGTATTCTGAAAAGGACCACTGGACGTACCGTTATAAAGAAATGAATGGTATTTCAAAATATACTTTAAATAATTTTAGAAGCTGGTTAAAGGAAAAATATAATAATAACATTACCGCACTAAATGCGAATTGGGATACCTCATTTGCTAATTTCAATAGCATTGAAATAGAAGTTCCTATCGATTCGGCATTACAAGGCCAACCGGTATGGTTTGATTGGTGTCGTTACAATATGCACAGAAGTACATCGTGGTTTAAGTTTATGCAAGACGAATTGCATGCTGTAAATCCAGATGCCGATACTCATATTAAATTATTCCCTCGAACATTTTATGAAGATTCGCGTTCACACGGAATGGATTTTGAAGCCTTAACCGAATTAACGACTATGATAGGGCACGATGCTAAAGCTCTGGGGAGCCCGAGTATTCGCCCGCATATCAATTCAGATTGGCACAAAAATTACGCCTACAAGTGGGATGGAATGGCTATTTTACACGACTTTTTAGAATCGGTAGGTCCAAATAAAATTAATATAAATTCAGAATCTCATTTTCTGTCTTCAGGAATGTGGCGCGATTTAGATACCAGAACCAGCTATGTGCGAAATGTGTATTGGTTGGCAACATTAATGGGCATGGATGCCAATATGGGGTGGTTTTGGGCACGCGATCCAGACGGTTCTCCAGAGGATAGGTTAGAAGGCGATTTAGATTTCTTCGATCCTGGTTTAGGAGGTGCTTTTGCAGGTTCAAACAATATGCAACCTCATGTTTCAAATGAAGTAACTCAAGTCATGTATGATTTGAATTCGTTTTCAGAAGAAATCATAGAACTACGTAAACAACCACGTCCACTACGTTTGTTTTATTCTGAAACGTCAGCTATTAATACCCCTAATTATATGACGCAAACAGGTAAATTGTACAAATCGCTGTTTTTTGAAGGATTACCATTAGGGTTTGTAACCAAAAATATTATCGAAAAACAAGATAATAACACTTGGAATACCGTAATGGTGTATAAAACTAAATTCGTAACAGATGCCGAATTCAACGCTTTGCAACAATTTTTAAACCAAGGTGGTACCGTTATTTTAGATGCAAAGGAAAGCCTTTCTATGAACGAATATGGTAAGAAACGTAGCCAAAAACTAGCAGCAGAAAACGGGAAATTAATTGTTTTAGAAAATGCAAGTTTGTCGGAAATAAAAGAAATTGGATTAGCTGAAGTCAGTAATTTAATGCCAGATGTTATTGTAGAGTCCGATAACGGACAAGATTTTAAAACCACCATTTCGCGAGTGGTAGAACAAAAAGATGGTTCGTATTTGGTGAACTTATTGAATGTTGGGCACAATACAGCTAAAATTAAAGTGTCTTTAAAATCGGGAGCGCCAATTAGTATCAAAAATTTAATGACATCGAACCCTGTTGAATCGGAGTTTAACTTAGCTTCAGAAGAAGTGCTGCTGCTTGAAATTAAATAAGTATGAACAGAGTCGCTTTTATATTTACCTTTATTTTGTTGCCTATTTGTTTGATACAGGGGCAGAACCCTACAGTGTCTTCAAAACCTGATAGTAAATGGCAACTAGTAGATGATTTATCAGATGAATTTGATAGTGATAAAGTAGATTGGAATAAATGGTATAAATCAAATGCTTTACCTAATACTACCGGTTGGAAGTGGAATAATGAATCGAATGTTAACATTAACAATGGCGTAGCAGAATTAACTATGCGTCATAATGAAAACAACTTATCCGATAATGGAACATATTTTAAATCGGGTATTTTAAAATCTAAAGGCACATTTACTACAGGGTATGTCGAAGCCAGAATTAAAGGGGCAGTAATCGATGTACCCGGACCAAAAAACGGCTATGGCGTTTGTCCTTCGTTTTGGTTGTACAGTGATTTTGATAGAACCGTTGCGGAAGGTAAAACGGTGTATTGTGAAATTGATGTGGTGGAGCTGCAACAGTTCGATTGGTTTGATGGGCACCAAGATGACATAAGGGATACCGACCATAACCTGCATCTTGTTAAAAAGATTGACGGAAAAGATGTGTGGTTTCGCCCAAAACAGCATGAAGAAACACAATTGAATAAGTATAGACTTAATGATGATCCAAGCCAAAATTATCATGTGTACGGTTGCGAAGTGAATGAAAATGAAATTATATGGTATGTTGATGGTGTGGAAATAGCCCGAAAACCAAATACAGATTGGTACAGGCCAATGCATGTCACGGCGTCCCTCGGTTTAAGACGTCCCTTTGTAAAGTTTTTCGATAACGCCAATCGAGCCGTAAACCCTTTAGAAGATGAAGAGGCAAAAAAACAACTGGAAGGCATGCCAACCACTATGTTTGTGGATTATATTAGGATTTGGAAAAAGAAATAATAGTATCATCTAAGGTTGTGAAAAAAGTGTTTTCCAGCCTAATTATCGTAGTTGCCATAAACAGTTTAGTTAGCGCACAAATTTTAACAGTACTAAAGATGACACTATTCTAAAAAATGTAAACTTTACAATTTTAGATTTGAAGTAATTGCAAATATTAAATTGAATTTATAAAGTTGGTTAAGTTTATATTTCTCTTTAGCTTCATTTTTTTTCTCAGTCTATGACGTGCTACATGTACACTTCCTAAGGAAATGCCTAATAAATAAGACATTTCTTTTCCAGTAAAATTTAATTTTATTAACGCACATATTTTAAGGTCTGCTGCACTTAAATTGGGCACTTTTTCTTGTAAGCGTTCATAAAAACCAATATTTTGAGACACAAAACGTTTATTAAAAGCATCCCATAAGCTTTCCGACTGATTTTCAATTGATTTAATTAAAGGTTTTGAACTAGCGCTTTTATCATTGTTTTTAATATAATTGCTGAGTTTATTGATGATTTCTTCTTTTTCAATAAGCTGAAGTGTGCTTGTAGTGAGTTCTTTATTTTTAATATCAATTAGATCTTGTGAGCTTCTTTCAATTTTTTGATGTTTTTGTTGCTTTATTCTCGACCTAATAATCAATCCTATTATGACGCTTACAAAAAGCACTATGAATAATAAAACCTTTGATTGTAAAGCTTCTTGTGTTCTTTTGGCTAACGCTATTTTCTGAGTATTAATTTGTTTGTTTTTTGCATCAATTTGTTCTTTGTATTGGTCTTTAACGGTTAAAAAACCAGCATTATTATCATTTCTAGGGTTTAAATACTGATCATTAATTAAGCTAGCTTCTTTAAGCTTTTTATAAGCTTCGTTATAATGTTCTTGGTTAAATAAAACTTCGGCGTATTGCGTATTAATAAAAGCCCTGTAAAAGGTTGCTTCGTTAAAGTAATCCGGTGCATTTAGTGATTTTTCAAAATATTGTTTAGCTAATTCAGGGTTGTTTTTCTTTAAGTAAATACTCCCAATTCTTGCATAAAGTATAGTTAAAAAATTTTTGTGAAAATGGTATGCTTTGGGCTTTAAATTTTGAATTTTTGAAACCGAGTTTTGAAGAAGCCCTAAAGCAGTATGGTAATTGTTATTGCGCTCTTCAATACTTGCACGTTTTTCATCTAAATAAATTTGATAAACATCAAATTTATTTACTTCCTTCGCTATGGAATCACATGTGTCTATAAGTATTTTAAGTCTTCTGTCATCACTAATGCGTTGGTTATACATTATTAAATTATAATAAGATCTTAATACGTCTAATGTGCTACATGTTCCTTGATTAAAAGCAACATTGTAAAATTTATTTGCTTTTTTAAAGTTGAACCCTGCTTCGGCATCTTGCTTAAACATATAACTTAAAACACCTAGTTCTTCGTGAGCTTTGGCTATTAAAAGAGTGTCTCTTATTTCTTCAGACAAAAATAAAGCCTCACCAGCATTTTTAAAAGTATCGTCATAATTAAGCGTAAATCGTCCATAAGCACTTTTGGTGATTAAATAATGGATTAACTTATGTTTGTTGTTTGTGACTTTAGCTTCTTTTTTTACGTTGTTTAAAATGACTGTAACGGAGTCTAAATCTGTGTTTTTTTGTATGATCCCAAAGTCATAATATGTTTTAAATTGTTGTCCATGTAATAGTGTTGTAATACTTAAATTAAGTATTATAATAAATGTTTTTAAGTTGTATTTAAGGGTTAGTTTCTTGAATATTAACAAGTTGTTATGATTTATTTTTTGTTGTTTGTTAAGTTGTAAATTTAGTGAAATTAATCGATATTAAGTTTTTGTAATGGTGTTTTTTGTGTGTTAATTACCTTTTGATTGTATGTTTGGTATACTAAATTAAATTTTAAATGAAACCACTTATCTTGTTGATTTTTATAATTACTTTTTGTAGTTGTGAACATAAATCAAATGTAACCCCTTCAAAGCCAAACATACTATTTATAGGTATAGATGACTTACGTCCAGAATTAGGTTGTTATGGTTCTGATATAGCTATCAGTCCGAATTTAGATAAGTTAGCAAGTCAAGGGATATTGTTTCAAAATGCTTATTGCCAACAAGCTATTTGCGGACCAAGTAGGGCGAGTTTATTAACAGGTATCCGACCAGAGACTAGTGGGGTTTTTCATAATTATATAAAATTTAGAGATGTTAACCCCGATGTGGTGACACTGCCACAACATTTTAAGAATAATGGTTATGAAACAGTTTATACTGGGAAAATTTTTCATCACGGCGATTTAGATGATGAAAAATCATGGAGCAGATTACCTGCTATAGACAGTATGACTTCAAAAGGAATAAAATCTCCTGTTGGTTTTGCTTTAGAAAAGAACATTAAAGAACGTGCTGAAACTCGTAAGGATATGATTGCCAAATATGGTGATGTGGCCAAATATGGCTTAGCCATGGGGCAAGCTTATGAAAGTGCCGATGTGCCTGATAATACCTATAGTGATGGGTATAATACCGAATTGGCCATTGCAACCATGAAAGACATGCTATCAAAAGGAGATACCCCCTTTTTCTTAGGCTTAGGTTTTAATAAACCACACCTCAATTGGGTGGCTCCAAAGAAATATTGGGATTTGTATGATAGGGATAAAATTACATTAACAGCTCAAGATACCATGCCTCTTAATGGTGCTCAAATGGGGCTGCACCCATCTTTTGAGTTACGAGTTCGGAGCGGTATACCTAAAAAAGGCCCTATTGATGCCGAATTGGCTAAGACTTTAAAACACGCCTATTTAGCCTGTGTGAGTTATGTAGATGCCCAAATTGGAAAAATGATATCAGGCCTAGAAGAGGCTGGAATTAGAGACAACACCATAATTATCGTGTGGAGTGACCATGGTTGGCATTTAGGTGATATGGGTATATGGGGAAAAGCAACAAATTATGAAATTGCAACGCGAGTCCCCATGATGATTTGGACACCAGATATGCCCAAAGGCAGTCAAGGGAAAACAACCGATGCCTTAGTGGAATTAATTGATATGTACCCAACTTTATCAGAATTAGCAGGTTTAGATATTCCAAAACATGTTGAAGGCACTAGTTTTGTGCCTTTGATAAACGAACCTGATGTACCTTGGAAAACAGCCGTTTTTAGTCAGTTTCCATCTCCTGCTTTAAGAGAATGGGGTGCATATCCTATTCGTCCAGCTATGCGGGAAACCTATTTTGGTCCTTTGTTGGAAGAGGTTGAAGCACGTATTATTAAGCAGCAAGGAGATACATGGGATAGGGAGATGTTTGAAAATACATTAATGGGTTATGCGATGCGAACCGAGCAGTATCGCTTTATTCTATGGAAAGACAGAGAGGAATTAGAAAAGGAGCCCGTGTTTATTGAGTTGTACGATCACAGTACAGACTCAAATGAAACCAAGAATATAGCAAATAATCATCCAGAATTGGTAGCTAAACTGATGGCTCAATTCAATAAAGGATGGCAGGGCAATCGCCCTCATGTAAATCAATAAAAAATTAGGAAGATGAAAAGAAGAGAGTTTTTTAAAAAAGGTTCTAAAGCAGCTATTGCTGCAGGTGTTGTACCTATGATTGCGAGTTCGTGTTCTGGCGCTAAAGACATGGTATACGATAGAGATCAGGACAAGTGGTATCATTTGGGTACGGGAAAAACAGGCATGCCAAACCGAAAGAAGACTGTTGGATATGATGTTGCGGTTATTGGTGGTGGTGCGGCAGGTATTTGTGCAGCTGTTGCAGCCGCACGTAATGGGTCTAAAACGGTTTTGATTCAAGACAGACCAGTCCTTGGCGGTAATGCGTCTAGCGAAATGCGTGTGCATTTAAATGGGGTTAACGATATTGGTGGTCAAGCAGAACGAGAAACGGGTATTATAGAAGAGATATTATTGCATAATAGATTTGAAAACGAACAGGAATCTTTCCCAGTTTTTGACCATGTGATGTATGATTTTGTGGTGAGAGAACCCAATATCACATTGATGCTAAATACACAGGCTATTGAAGCAGTAATGGATGGTGATAAAATAAAGTCAGCCTTATGCTGGCAGGCTACTACTGAAATGCTGTACACCATAAATGCGCCTATTTTTATTGATTGTTCTGGTGATGGTTTATTGGCGGCTACCGCAGGAGCCGAATACAGAACGGGTAGAGAAGGAAAGGCAGAATTTAATGAAACCTATGCGCCTGATGAACCAGATGGTTGGCAGATGGGAGCAACACTCTTAATGTCTTCAAAAGATATGGGGCGACCTATGAAATATTCTCCACCATCATACGCCATAAAATATACTCATGAAGGCGCTAGTAAAAGAAGAAAATTTGCTGGATATCATGAAGGAATTTGGTGGATAGAAGTTGGAAGCGACGATGATATTATTGCAGATTTTGAAGAAAATCGACATAAATTAATGGGGTATTTACACGGGGTTTGGGATTATATTAAAAACTCTGGTAATTTCCCTGAGGCAGAAAATTTAGCGTTGGATTGGGTAGGTTCTCTACCGTGTAGACGTGAATCTCGTCGTTTTATTGGCGATTATTTTGTTTCAGAAAAAGACATGACAGGGCATAAGCACTTCTTTGATGCTGTGGCTTTTGGTGGTTGGTCCTTAGATGAGCATAACCCCGGAGGTATCGAAAATATATCAGAACCGCCAAGTTATTTTCATTACCATTTTAAGAATGTTTATGAGTTTCCTTTTAGAGCCTTATATTCAAAAAATATATCTAATTTAATGTTTGCTGGGCGTAATGTTAGTCAAACTCATATTGCGCTATCTTCGTCTAGAATTATGGCCACCTGTGCATTGCAGGGACAGGCTGTGGGAACGGCAGCAACCATTTGTAACAGCGAAAATATTTTGCCTAGAGAGGTTACAAAATCTCATATTAATGAGTTGCAAGAAATGTTACTTCGTGACGATGCATTTATTCCTAATAGGCCCGCAAATGATGCCAATGACTTGGCAAGAAAAGCAAATTTGATTTTTGGATCCACTACGTCTTCAGGAGATGCTAAAAATTTAACTAACGGGATGTCTAGGGATATTGATGGTGCTATTAATCATTGGCAATCGGATGGATTGTCCGCTGAACTTCAACTGGAATGGGAGTCGCCTCAGTCGATATCTAAAGTAGAGCTTAAGTGCGATACCAATGTAAAACGTAACATAATGATGCGTAAAGATAGTAGGAATGATGATTTGTATTATAATGGTGTGCCAAAAGAAATGCTGAAAAGTTTAAGTTTGCAAGGCCGTATTAATGGTCAATGGCAAAATTTAGGTCATATAGATAATAATAGAACACGCCTGATTAAGTTTAATTTTGAAAGTAAATCAGTGACTGCTATCAGGATAAAAATGACAGAGACATATGGCGCCGAAAGCGTGAAGCTATTTGAGGTAAGATGTTATGCTTAGTAAAACCTTTATATATGTTTTTTTTATAGTTCCTTTCTTGTTTCTTTTTCAAAACGTGTTTGATTTTGATGAGAAACATGAAATCATTCACACTATTTCAGTAAAGCATCCTGGAGAAAAATTACCAATTACAGTGCAGCTTACTGAAGTTCATGACGAAACAGGGCTTCCAATAGGTTACCACACTAATGTAGAATCAGTAATATGTCTTGAGCAGGTTTGCAAAGTGGTAGCAGTTAAGTTATATTGGAACAATATTGGAACCTATCAAAAATATGAACTGAACCCTGGAGAAACTCTTGAAAAATATGAGGATGATTTTTTTGAAGCTGAAGATTACAAAAAATTACATACTATTTTATCCAATACGGCATCGCCTTATGGGGAAGTCAGGCTGGATGAAGTCTTAACCGTTGTTGATGAGACTGTTGAAGAAGTTGATGCTGTTTCGGGAGCTACGGCTTTAGAGCTGGATGAAAAGGATACGGTTCCAGGTGCAGCCTTAACCTGTTTCACGTTATGGCATTGGGCGCAAGGCGATTTAGTTTCCGTTATGAAAAATATAACAGCTAAAACTATTAACGGTGACCATATTTTGGAGTTTCTAAATCTTGAAAGTGACACACATTATTTATTGGCAATTGAGGAGCTGCAAAAAAGAAAAATATATTCAAAAGTGTATGTAGAGGCCGTACTGAATAGAATTTCTAATGATAAAACATTATTACGAAAATCACTAGAGTATATACAGTCAGCACCTAAAGACGTATATCTTTCTTTTGCAAAGCGATTAGTTGTAAATGGGGGTGAGGCGGAAAGGATAGCCGCTTTAAAATCGTTACAAAACATAGGTTTTAACGTGGAAAAGTCTTTTTTTGATGATTTAAGCAGCGCATTAAAACATTTCAATACGTATCAGGAGTTTTCTGGTTTTTTAGAATTAATGCAAACTAGAAATCCAGATTCTGAAATAATTACAGCGGCGGTTGTTCCGATTTTAAATGAAGATTTTTTAACGGCACGACGTGCGTATTATTTTCTGCTTAATCAAAATTTAACGGAAGAACAAAAGCATAAAGTAGAAGTTTTTAACCAAAAATATAGTGGTAAATTATAACCAAATAAAAACGCAACAATGATAAGTTTTATAGTATGTATAGTGGTTTTAGTTGGTGGTTATTTTGTTTATGGAAACTATATTGAGAAGAAATTTGGTATTGATACTAACCGGCCAACACCAGCCATTTCAAAGCAAGATGGGGTAGATTTTGTTCCTCTGGCTTTAGGCAAAATATTTCTCATTCAGTTTTTAAATATAGCTGGGTTAGGCCCTATATTTGGAGCAATTGCCGGTGCGTTATGGGGTCCAGTGACCTTTCTGTGGATTGTATTTGGTTCTATTTTTGCCGGAGCAGTGCACGATTATTTCTCTGGCATGTTATCTATAAGGCATAATGGAGACAGTATTCCTGAAATTGTTGGGAAATATTTGGGGACAGGTGTTAAATATTTTATACGCGTTTTTTCTGTTGTGTTGCTTATTTTGGTGGGTGTTGTTTTTGTAAAAGGGCCAGCCACCATATTATATGAGCTTACAGGTGTAAGCGTTTCAGTTTTGGTTATCATCATTTTTGTTTATTATTTATTAGCAACCATGATTCCTATTGATAAATTAATTGGGAAAGTGTATCCGTTATTTGGCTTATCGCTCTTGGTTATGGCGATAGGTCTGTTTTTTGCTTTGTTATTTCAAGATTATTCAATTCCAGAATTATCGCTTCAGAATTTAAAGAATATGCACAGTAACCCTGAAATTTACCCTGTGTTCCCACTGCTTTTTATAACCATTGCCTGTGGTGCCATTTCAGGTTTTCATTCTACGCAATCTCCCTTAATGGCGCGGTGTATTTCTAATGAATCCCAAGGAAAAAAAGTCTTTTTTGGCGCCATGATTACTGAAGGTATAGTCGCATTAATCTGGGCAGCTATGGCTATGGCGTTCTTTGGTGGCGTAGAAAAGTTGGGTGAAACTATGGCACTAGAGGGGCATAACGCGGCATGGGTTGTTAATATTATTTGTAACACTACATTGGGTAAAATTGGTGGTGTTCTTGCCGTTTTTGGTGTGGTTGCTGCACCTATTACTTCGGGTGATACGGCTTTTAGAAGTGCACGATTAACCATTGCTGATGCTTGTAACTTCAATCAATCCAGTATCTTTAAAAGATTAATGGTGACCGTTCCTATTTTTTTAGTAGCCATTGGGTTAACGCAAATTGATTTTGCCATTATTTGGAGGTATTTTGGGTGGTCTAATCAAATGTTGGCAACCGTGGTGCTTTGGGCTATTGCTGTTTATGTGAAACAACAAAATAAAAGTACTTGGTTTATATTAATTCCTGCAGCGTTTATGACAGCCGTGGTAACCACTTATATTTTAGTTACTCCAGAAGGACTGCAGTTGGATTATAAATTGTCGTATACATTAGGTATTATTGTTGCTTTAGGATTATCATTTTGGTTTTTGTTTTCAAAAGGTAAAAATGAATTTGTTTTAGGTAAACGCGAACAATAGTCGCGATGCTTTACTTGGTAATTTTGATTACTTAAATTTTTAATTATGATTAAGAGATATCTTTCATTAGCTTTTTTATTACCATTAGCCTTAATCTTTTGGGCTTGCTTAGGTGCAAAAAATCAACCAACAGAATCTAAAAAAACGGCGCAATCAAGACCAAATATTGTTGTTGTTTTGTGCGATGATCTAGGGTATGCCGATGTAGGTTTTAATGGATCAAAAGACATCATAACCCCAGAATTGGATAAATTAGCCAATAATGGTACTATTTTCTCATCTGCTTATGTGCCTCATGCGTTTTGTGGCCCAAGTAGAGCAGGAATAATGACCGGTAGATATCCTCACGAATTCGGTTCGCAATTTAATCTTCCTGCCAATAGTTTAGTTTACGGCGATGAAGGGATTCCCGTAAGTGAGACCTTCTTTAGTTCGGTGTTACAAGAGTCTGGTTATTATACTGGTGCTATAGGGAAATGGCATTTAGGCGATAAACCACAATTTCATCCTAATAAAAGAGGTTTTGATGATTTTTACGGATTTTTAGGAGGTGGTCATAATTATTTTCCTAGTGAATACCGACCTAAATACGAAAGGCTAGTTGAAGCAGGAAATACGAATATTTGGGATTATCTATTACCATTAGAACATAATGGCGTTGAAGTTCAAGAAACAGAATATATTACAGATGCCCTATCTCGAGAAGCTTCACGTTTTGTAAAAGAAGCTTCAAAAAAAGAGGAACCGTTTTTCCTTTATTTAGCATATAATGCACCACATACGCCTCTGGAAGCCAAAGAAGAAGACATGAAGGTGTTTGATAATATAAAAGATAAAAATAGACGTACCTATGCAGGTATGGTATATGCCGTAGATAGAGGCGTGGGCGAATTAGTGAAAACATTAAAAGAAACCAATCAATTTGACAACACCCTGATAGTCTTTTTAAGCGATAATGGAGGTAGACCTGATAAAGGCGCAAATAATGCACCATTAAAAGGTAGAAAAGGGGATACTTATGAAGGTGGTTTTAGAGTGCCAATGTTTTTCCATTGGCCAAATAAAGTACCTTCGGGGAAACACTTTGAATACCCAGTTTCTGCACTTGATTTTTATGCCACCTTCACAGGATTAGCAAATGCTAAAATACCAGAGGGCAAACATTTAGATAGTAAAAATATTTGGGATGATGTTGTGGCAGGTAAAAACCCACGTGCTGGCGATCCTATATTTTCTATGCGTCATCGTAGTGGCTTTTCAGATGTTGGAGTAAGACAAGATGAATGGAAAGCAACAAAAGCTTATAACTCGCCATGGAAACTTTATAATATTAAAAAGGATATTGGTGAAAAGCATGATTTAGGAACTAAACATCCTAAAGTTCTTAAGGAAATGGTTTCTAAAGCGGAGGCTTGGAGTAAAACCCATACAGAGCCACAATGGTTTGATCCTGAAAACCTGAGTAAGGTTTGGAAAGAAGACCATATGGGGGCGTTTTTAACGACGTTTGAAATTTCAGAATAAAACGTACCTGTTATGTTTTAACTATAATAAATAATTGTCAGTTCGAGAGCCAATTTAAAAATTTTGAAAAACGGCGATATTGACGAGAATTAAATTTTTGCTTTATAGTCCCTTCAGATTTTAAAACCTGAAGGGACTTATCATTTCAATGATAGGTAAGAGATAAAAAATACTATCAAGCAGTAATTATTGTAAAGAAGAAGGAGTTTTAGCTTTTTTATTCCATTCTTGAATTATAGTAAAGAAAATCAAAAGAATGAGGTAATATTTTACAAGTTAGAGGTAATATCCTAATAGCACCTTTGGTTTATTCAATTTATTTTTATCTAACCAAAACTAAATTGAATAATGACTCAAATTTTACTTAACAACAGAACCCTTTTTAAATTAATAATTTGCTTAATATGTGCTTCCTATTCATTTGGACAAACACAAGGAAGTAGACCCAATGTCATAGTGATTTTAGCCGACGACTTAGGCTATGCCGATGTTGGTTTTAATAGAGATTCTAACTTTCCTGAAGATCTAGGGGTTATTCCAACACCAAACATTGATGCATTAGCAGACCAGGGTGTAATTTTAAATAATGCCCATGTAGCGCACCCATTTTGCGGTCCAAGTAGGGCAGCAATCATGTCTGGTGTGTTACCACATAGATTAGGTGCACAATACAATCTACCTAACGATGTAACCACAACATTGGGGCTTCCTACAAGCGAAACGTTTTTTCCAGAAATACTTCAAGATAGTGACTATAACACTGCAGCCTTTGGAAAGTGGCACTTAGGATTTGTTGAAGGACAACATCAACCTCTAGATAGAGGGTTTGACTATTTCTTTGGTATGTTAGGAGGTGGTAAAGGTTATTTTGAAGAAAAATATGAAGATTCCTTTTACAGAAGAACTGGAAATGGTGTTGTTGTAACCAATGAATACCAAGACCCATTATGGAGGAACAGAGCTTATGTTGATGAAAATGAATTTAGCGATGCACCAGATGAAGATTACTTAACGGATATTTTAACTGATGATGCTATTGATTATATAAATACTAATGTAGGTAAGCCTGATCCGTTTTTTATGTATTTAGCATATAATGCACCACATACGCCTTTGGAAGCGCCCTCTGATGAAATAGCTCAATTTAAGCTAGATAATCCAAATTTTGAAGATTTAATAAGAAATAGCGCCTATATAAGAGAGTCAAATCAGGTAACGAAGTGGCCAGAGGCAGAGCACCCTGCTAAAATTGAAGAATTTGTTGAAGATCGTGTTATCTATGCTACTATGGTAACCAATATGGATGCCAATATAGGTAGATTAGTTACTGAATTGAAAAAAGATATGGATGTGTTTAATAACACAGTCATTATATTTTTAAGTGATAATGGCGGTTATACCTATAGTAAAGGCGCTGTAAATTACCCACTTGACGCCTTAAAAGGAAGTGTAAATGATGGTGGACATAAAGTACCTATGTTTGTGCATTGGCCAAATGAAATTTCTGGGAATACCACGTATGACCATCAAATAAGTTCTTTAGATTTATACCCTACACTTGTAAATTTGGCAGGTGCAGCGGTGCCAAATGGAAAAATAATTGATGGTGTTGATTTTATGGATAAGTTAATTGCTGGGCAAGACGCTAGACCAGATGAACCATTGCTTATTATGAGACCGTATAATGGCTTTCATAATGGAGGTATCGCTTACGGGAAATGGAAAATAGTTAAGACTGGAGGTAATGGTGACTGGCGTTTGTATGATGTTTTAAATGATCCAGGTGAAACCACAAACCTAAGAAGTTCTGAACCTAATGCTGAACAAATAATTCAAGATATTTTAGATAAAGCGGTTACCATTGTGGCAGATTTCAAAGATGTAAAACCTGCTTGGTATGACAATGATGGTGATGGTAGCGGTCACACTCATAGTTTTTTATGGGACGATGGTACTTTGCCAGGCTATGATAGGCTCTTAGAAAGCTCATCGTTAACACTTGGTGTTGAAGAAATTTTAAAATCGGAATTAAGTATTTTTCCAAATCCATCATCAGACTTTTTTAACTTGAATTTTAATAAACCAATTAATGATTTGGAAATAGAAGTATTGTCTATGTCCGGAGAGATCATAAAGAAAGTATCAGGTAAACTTATTAATAATCCCAGAGTAGATGTTTCTAATTTATCTCAAGGCATGTATCTCTTAAGGGTGAAAGCCGATGGTGTTGTTTCAATTGAAAAGGTTATGAAACTTTAAACTGCTTTAAGAAAATGCGGACGAGTTCTATTCATATAAATAAGGACTCTATTAGATACTAATTTCGACTTCTATTCGTGAGTAAAAGTTGTTTTGTGTCTAAAATTATCTTTAATACCGGTAATTTCTATTGTAGACTTTACCGGTGTTAATATTTTTTGAGCTAAAGTTGTTTTTATTATTGAAAGTAAATTGGGTAACAAAGTCAGTTTTATAATTGATCAAATTACAACTTAAATCTGTGTTAGCTAGGGATTCACATGCTTTCTAAACTTTTTTTTGTTACCAATGTTTTTGTGAATGTAGTACTGCGTAATTAAAGGCAACTAAATAGGTAATTATAAGGAATATGGGAGTTTGTTATTTCCCTAAATTCATTGGAAATTCGCTACATACGAAGAGGTTATTTAATTAAATATTTTTGTTGTCTTATTCTGAATTTTTTGTCAGATTTTTAATGAAATTGCTTTTTAGTTGTAATTAATAATTTTAAATGCCAGTAATGACTTTTGAATTTAAAAAAATAATAGACGCTTATTTTGAAGCAAAGTCACATAAGCTTGATTGTGTTTTGGCTACGGTTGTACACCTAGAAGGATCGTCTTATCGCAGGCCAGGCGTTAGGATGTTAATCCAGTCCAATGGTAAAATGATTGGAGCTGTAAGCGGTGGTTGTGTAGAACAAGAAGTGAAACGTCAAAGTGATTCTGTTTTTGAAACATCGATTTCAAAAGTTATAAAATATGATGGTCGTTATAGATTGGGATGTGAAGGTGTACTCACCATACTTATAGAGCCTATGAGGTTGGATGATTCATTTTTAAATATTTTCAGAACTTTTTTAGAGGAACGACAGCTTTTTAAAATTAACACCTCTTATATGATGGAAGTTGGTGTAAATCAAATATTAGGGTCTTCAATAGTGTTAGGGGGTAAAATATATCCACTTTCAAATAGAAATGCCAATGAACATGATGTGGAAAGTGTTGAAGTATTTTCGCAAATTTTAAAACCCTGTTTTAGACTTGTTATTTTTGGATCAGAGCATGACGCTGTACAATTGTGTCAGCTTGGGCAAATAATAGGTTGGGAGGTTATTGTTGTTTCAGATATAAAATCGAGTAAAACTATAAATGATTTCCCCGGAGCTTCTGTTTTCTTAACCGTTGAAAACGGAGCCTTTGATGTTAGCCTGATTGATAGCCAAACAGCTATTGTTTTAATGTCTCATAATTTTGCTGGCGATTTAAAAAACCTTTTAAGTTTGATTCATTCCAAACCTGTATATTTAGGTTTGCTAGGGCCTGCAAAAAGAAGAGATCAACTTTTATCTCAAATTTTTGAGTTTTCAACTGAAGCTATTTCGCATGACTCTTTTTTCGATCGTATTCATGGTCCAGCAGGACTCAATATTGGAGCAGAAACACCACAAGAAATTGCAATTTCTATTATTTCTGAAATATTAGCTGTAGTACATCAACAAAATCCAATGTGTCTTTCAGAAAAATTGGGAAGTATTCATGCATAGATAATATATACCTCTTTATGGCTTCTTCAAAATTACCGATTATAATATTAGCGGCGGGTGAATCAAAGCGAATGGGGACTGCTAAACAGTTGTTACCTTGGGGGAATTCTACCTTAATTGAGTATGTTTGTAAAACGGTTTTGAAATTAAGTCCGGTGGAAATCTTTGTTGTTTTGGGGGCGAATTATTCGAAAGTGAAAGCCGTGTTGGAGTCATATCCAGTTACTATTCTTAAAAACGAATCTTGGCATTTGGGGTTGGGTACATCAATAAGTTGTGGTGTACAGCATATAGTAAATTCAAAAAAAGAGCATGATGGTTTTCTAATGGTTTTAGGAGATCAACCTTTTGTAGATGTTTCACATTTAGAACGACTGATTGATGCATACAAACCAAATTCTAATCAAATTGTAGCAACGTTATATCATAAAAATAAATTTGGAGTACCTGTTGTTTTTGATGCTTCATATGCCAATTCTTTAATTAGTCTTGTGGAAGATAGCGGAGCTAAACATCTTTTGAAAGCACATTCAAATTTTGTACAAACTGTTGTTTCAGATAAGAGGACCGTTGTAGATATAGACTCAGAAGCTGATTATAGAGCGTATTATAAAAAATAGATGAAGTTTAATGTTATGATCAACTTTTTATGTTCAGTTAATTATAGCTTTGAGATCTAGTTAATTTTATAAACAGTGATTATATACAAGTTTTAGGAAAATAAACAGTGTTCTAATTTGGGGAAGCTTACATAGCCGATTTAATGGGTATTACTCTTGTTATGTGCATAACAGATAGTTATTGCTAAAATGTAACATAAACTTGGATGTTTTTTCGGTTGAAAATAATTATTAATTAATAATATTAAAATGAAACAAATTTTTATGGTTTTGGGCATGTGTTTATGCTCTAGTTTTGTAATGGGTCAAAGTGCCTTAGATGATCGTATGAAACGCGGTAAGGAAATTTATAATGTACAATGTATTGCTTGTCATATGGAAACAGGAGACGGTATAGTAGGTGCATTTCCTCCTTTGGCTAAGTCCGATTACTTATTAGAGAACATTCCACGTGCTGCTAAGGAGATTTTAGGTGGATTAAGCGGTGAAATTGTTGTTAACGGTGTGACTTATAATGGTGTGATGCCTAGTCATGATTTAGATCCTAAAGCATTGACTGATGTGTTGAACTATATAACAAATAGTTGGGGGAATGACCATGGGTTAATTCCTGAGTCTTTAGTGAAAAAGGCAATTAATTGATTTTATTAATTGAAATAAAAAAAAACCTTAAGAACATAAGTCTTAAGGTTTTTTTATGTGTAAAATTTTAATTTTAAACAATTCCGTGTTTAGAAAGCGGAAGGCTTCTATAACGTTGCCCTGTTGCTTTAAAAATGGCGTTAACTAGGGCAGGAGCAATTACAGGAACACCGGGTTCTCCAACACCAGTTGGTGCAGATTCACTTTCAATAATTTCAACATGTGTTTTTGGGGCTTCTGGCATTCTAATTATTTTATAATCATTAAAATTGTTTTGCTCGACCTGCCCATTGGTTGTTGAAATATTACCATAATACGCTAGTGATAAACCAAAGATTACCGCGCCTTCCATTTGTGCTCTCACAGAGTTTTTGTTAACAACGACTCCACAATCAATAACCATATTAACATTGTGGATTTTTACTTTGTTGTCTACAATGGATACTTCTATCGCTGCAGCCACATACGAGAAGAAGCTATAGTGTACTGCTAAACCAATGGCATGTCCTTCAGGTAAACTATTACCATAGCCTGCATTTTTAGCGGCTTTTTTTAAAACATGTTTTAATTTGGCAGTATCGTATTTAAACTTCTCCTTAGTCTTTTCAATACGATCGGAGCCTATAAGTTGCAGCCTAAACTCTAAGGGGTCTATACCAGCTTCATAAGCTAATTCATCAGAAAAAACATTAATACAAAAAGCGTTTGGAATATTAACTACCGAACGTAACCAACCAATTCTAAGGTGGGCATCTGCTTTACCTGTTTCAAATTGCATGTTGGGTATATCATATGGTACATTTAATGCGCTTCCTATTTCGCCTCCTAAAGGATAGTTTGCTCCTGGCTGAAATGTTGATTTTATAGTAGGTAAAGCTAAACGATGTAACCAACCAGTAACCCTGCCGCTATTATCTAGGCTAGCTTTTAAATACTGAGCTGATGTGGTGTGATAATAACTATGTTGAATGTCGTCTTCTCTTGTCCAAACCACCTGAACTGGGCCTTGAATTTCTTTAGATAGAATTGTGGCTTCTACTACATAATCTGGTTTTGATTTACGACCAAAACCACCACCTAATAGCGTTACGTTTACAGTGACTTTTTCCTGATTGATACCGAGGTAATCGGCAACTTCTTTTCTTGCAGCTTGCGGTGTTTGAAGAGGTGCCCAAACCTCACAAGTTCCGTCTTTAACCCATGAAATGGCATTAGGTACTTCCATAGGGGTGTGTACTAAATGTGGTAGTTGGTAAGTGTGCTCAATAAGCTTGTCACCTTTGGTAAAAGCTTGATCGATGTTACCTTTACTTTTATTTACCTTTCCTGGCTTTTGAACCGTTTCTGTAAGCTCCGTTATAAAAGTGTTGGTGGTGTATTCGGCATTAGCTCCATAATCCCAATCAATTTTTAAGGCTTCTTTGCCTTTAAAAGCAGCCCAGGTACTGGTTGCGATTACCGCTACGCCACCTAAGGCCCCAAACGGTTTGATAATACGTGGCACCTCAATAACATCTATAACACCAGGTATTTTTAGGACATCTGTTTTATCAAACGATTTTACAGTTCCAAAGGTTACAGGACAGCGTTTAATTGCAGCAAATTTTAAGTTTGGAACGCGTTTGTCTAAGCCAAAAATAGCTTTACCTGATATGATATCATGAATATCGATACTTGGTAGTTCTTTTCCAATGTATTTAAAATCTTTAGAAGATTTTAATTTAACATTATCTGGAATATCTAATGTAATAGCAGTTGAAACCAAGTCACCATACCCTATTTTTTTACCAGAGGTATGTATGACAAAATGATTTTCAGCTACACATTCAGTTTCAGGAACTTTCCACGTTTTTGAAGCGGCAGATATTAACATAGCTTTTGCGGTGGCACCCATTTCTCGCATGCTTTGGTATAGGTTTCTAACACTTTTGGAGCCGTCTGTATTTTGGTCTCCGTAAATGGCATTACCTGTAGCTTGTTTTACAGTTACTCGACTCCAATCGGCTTCCATTTCATCTGCAATTACAGAGGTTAGAGAAGTACGAATACCTTGTCCCATTTCAGAACGAGATGCCACTAAAATTAAACGGCCATCAGGTAATAATTCAATAAATAAATTCGGATTGAAAGTCTCTTTTTTTAAATGGTCTTCCGTTAAATGAGAAAATGAAGACAACGATGTTGCCAAAATTAAACCTCCAGAAGCTAGGCCCATATTCTTTAAAAAATGTCGTCTACTTATGTTTTTTATAGGAGCCATAATTATTGTTTAATTTTTATTTCAGCCGTATTTTGTATGGCTTTTTTAATGCGTTGATACGTGCCACATCGGCATATGTTTCTGGCCATAGCGTTGTCTATGTCTTCTTCAGATGGTTTTGGGTTTTTGTTTAATAAAGCTGTTGCTGATATTAATTGACCTGGTTGGCAGAATCCACATTGAGGAACATTTAAATCGGTCCAAGTTTGCTGAAGTTTTTGAAGGTTTTCTGTTTCACCTTCTATAGTTATTAATGCTCTGCCTTGCATCGCAGATATGGGCATTAGGCAAGAATTTACCGCGTTGCCATCCATTAAAACCATGCAGGAGCCGCACAAGCCTTTTCCGCAACCGTATTTTGTTCCAGTGTATCCTATTATATCGCGTAAAGCCCAAAGAAGCGGCATGCTTGGGTCCGCATCTATTTCGTGGTTTTTTCCATTTATATTTAACGTTATCATACTAAGTCCTATTTGATTGCTTTATGTTTGAGATTTACTTCTTCTAAGTTTAGAGGTTGTTTTATTTTGATACTTTATAGTTCGTTATTTAGAAATAGCAAACTTAGATTAAGTTATTAATGTAAATAATTATTTATCTAAAAATAAGGCTCTACGGAATTTGTAGAGCCTTAAAACTTAACTAAATTAAACTAAAGAACTTACGGCTTTTATTATTATATTTTAGTAACCGTAATTTGGTTTTATAGACGGCGCTTTCTCCACCTCAGTTTGAGGTATTGGGAGATAGTACATTTTGTCACTCCAAGGTCTGGTAACGACAGGTTCAATGTTGTAATACTCCGTGCCATCTGAGGCTTTTTTCCATTTTAAACCGTCAATTTGCATCCCTAAATGCGATTCGATCATCCAACGTCTTTCATCAAAAAAGTTATGGCCTTCAAAACATAACTCTACGCGGCGTTCTCTTCGAATAGCTTCTAATAAATCGGTGCCGCTGGTGTTAATTACTGGTTGCAATGCTCGTTTAGAGACTTTATTAAGTGCTTCTAAAGCTAATGCTTCATTTCCTAAATGATACTGAGCTTCAGCATAATTAAGATAAATCTCGGCCAAACGAAATAGAATAAATGGACGTTGTGGTGAAATACCACCAGCAACTTCTACATTTTCATCTTGGAATTTTCTAATATTATATCCGGTTTTAGAGGAGTGAAGTGCATTTCCGGTGCCTTCAGGTGAATCTAACCCATGCGGGTAAGCATTTACATCGTCTGATAAATAATATTGCACGTTTCTTCCTCTAAAGTCAGCACCATTAAATAAAAGATTAGCGTAATAACGCATTTCTCGGTTTTCATTTATTTCATCTGGATTAAAAGCGCTGCTTGAAGTACTGCTACCATCATTCATGTTAAATTGCATTGTAAAAGCAGGAGTAGGTGATGACAGTGCCCAGCCACCATAACCGTTAGGGCTTTGTGTTAAATCCCAAAGAGAATTGGCATCAAGTCCAAATTCATAATATTCAGCACCATAAGGTCTAGCAAATAGAATGTCTTGATTAGGCGATAGAAACAAATCTTGGTAATCTTTTGCATTTGCTACTGAAATAAGATCTCTATACCCCACCATGTCAATGACTGCCTTGGCAGCATTAGAGGCATCCAACCATTTATTAGGTTTGTTGTAGGTATACAGCGGGTCGTTACTAGGTGCGTAACTAGGATCATGTAGTTTACTTGCTGCGTAGAGTAACGTTCTAGATTTAACAGCTAAGGCTGATAATTTTGTAGCTCTTCCAAACTCATCATCTGAACGGTCTGTAGGAAGGTATACGATAGCTTCATCGAGCTCGTTAACTATAAAATCGACACATTCCTCATAACTATTACGTACTAGGTTGAAATCATCATCTAAACCTAAGGCATGCTCCATGATAGGAACACCTCCGAAATAGTTAATAAGTTTTCGGTATACATTAGCACGTAAGAAACGCATTTCTGCTTTTAAAACATTGGTCTGGTCAGGATCTTTTGCCATGGCTCCACTGTTATCTATGCGATCTAAAAATTCGTTTATTGAACGTACGTAATCAAAATAGTTTTGCCATTTATCTGCTAAAACACCAACATTACTAGGTGTCCATTCTGCTCTTAAGCGGAATTGATCTAAATCATTAAAGTTAAATTTAGCTTCAAATGAAGCGGCCTCAATATTGAATCGTCTACCCCACCAATTAAATCGGTTTACCGACCAACCTTCGGTGCTATTATATGCAGTGTAAACTAAGTTTTCTACTTGGTCGGGGTCGCTATAAACCAGATCTTCTGAAAAGGCATCTGATGCTGTTACATCTAATGTGTCTTCACAGCCAAGTGAGGCAAAGAGTGATAGCGTACAGATAAATTTTATTATATAAGTTTTATATTTCATAATTAATACGATTTAAAAATTAAGATTTAGACCTAATGTGAATGTTTTTAAAGAAGGGTAAGTGCTTCCTCTAAAGTTATTATAGCCTAAAGCCTCTGGGTCTAGGTTTGCATCTGCGATGTCTGAAAACATGGTAAAGAGGTTGAATCCTCTAACAAAAAATCGGATATCAGCGAAGGTGCTTTTTTCTTTAGTTAGCGTGTATCCTAATTCAATTTCTTTAAGTCTTAAAAAAGAGGCGTCTTTTAAATACAAGTCAGCACCTTCGAAGTTCTCTTGATCTCCACTTTGGTTGCCGCTGTATTCGTCACTTTGTCCAAATGCTCTTGGGTAGCTTGCATCTCTATTATCTGGAGTCCAGCGGTCGTTGTAAACAAATTCTGGTCTTGCTCCTGCTTGATCAAAAAACACTAAGGTTTCTGCTTTAGCTTGGCCTTGGAATAAAAAACTAAAGTCTAAGTTTTTGTAGGTAAATCCTCCAAACACGCCGTATTGTATTTCTGGTGTGGCTGAGGTATAAGCTCTAGTTCTATCGTTAGCATCAATAACACCGTTACCATCGGTATCTACATAGTATGGTTCACCTTCTACGGTCCCGTCAAGTTTTGCTGGTGCGGCATTGACTTCGTCTTGATCTCTAAATACCCCATTTGTTGGGTATACGATATAGGAATCCATTGGGTGGCCTTCTTGTTGTCTCCATTCTGGAACATCTGCAGCTTCGTCTAGGTATACAATTTCATTTTTTGCTTGAGTAAAATTACCTCCAATATTATAATGGAAGTTTTCATTTATGCTAGCGCTCCATGAGGCTTCAGCTTCCCAGCCAAAATTATCTACTTTACCTAAGTTTTCTTCTGGTAATGTGAGTCCGGCGGCTTCAGGTATAGAGGCATTTCGTGTAATTAATATATTTTCACGCTTCTGGTAGAAGTAGTTAAAATCGGCATTAAATTTACCTTCGAATAAGGACATATTAAGACCAATGTTTTTCATGTCGGCCGTTTCCCAAGTAATATCTGGATTAGGTACATTAGTACTGTTATAACCATTGTGTCTGGAGCCATTGGTTCCAAAAATGTAGTAGTTAGGTTGTGCGGCATCTGTTGGTCCACCATAACTGTATCGTGTTAAATATTGAAATGCGTCAATTCGATCGTTACCCATTAATGCCCAAGAAGTTCTTAGTCTTAAGGCGTTTATCCAATCGGCATTATCCATAAAACCTTCTTTGTCAATTGCCCAAGATGCAGCTACACCAGGAAAAGTGCCAAAGCGATTGCCTTCACCAAAATTACTTGACCCATCACGTCGTATGGTAAAATCTACGAAATACTTCTTCCTAAAATCATAAGAAAGTGATCCGAAGAAATTTAAACGCGCCCATTCTTGAGATGTTCCATAAGATATTTGACCATCATCGCTTCCCGCAAAAAGTTCTGGGTGGTTGTCTGAAGGGAAATCTCTACGCTCAGCCCAAAAAGTTCTTTGGTTTGTAGTAGCTTGTTCCATACCTACAAACCCGCTTACCGTATGCTTCTCGGCAAACATATTGTGGTAATGAATGGTGGCGTTAAACAATGTATTGTTCCTTTCCCAATAGGTTTCACGAAGTATGCTTTTGTTTCCTTGTTGTGAATAGCCTGCTTGCTCGATATAGTCACCAGTACCTTCTTGGTAGGTGTATACTTCCCATGGGGTGTACCATGATTTTTCATCGTAGCTTTCTTTTTGTACACTGGCAAAACCTTTAAGTTCAAGTCCTTTTACCCAGTTGTTTAAATTGATATCATAAGAAAACCGACCTCTCAAATCGTTATTGTCATTTTCTACAAAACCAGATTCAGAAGTTGACATGATATACGGGTTAGATCCGTTTTCTCCCCCCCACGCAACAAGTCCGTTAGGGTAAATACCTACTTCAGTTGGTAAATTGGTGTAAATGTGTTTGTAAATATAATTTGCATTAACACCAGGTTCTTTATTGGTTCCAAAACGACCAGAAAGATCAACTCCTATTTTGAGATTTTCAACAATTTTGATGTCTAAATTAGAACGAATTTGGTTTTGCTTAAAATTTAGATCGCCAGAGTGAAACATTCCAACTTGTGAAATAGCATCTGCGCCTACAAAATAGTTTACGTTCTCACTTCCTCCAGAAATAGATAATGAGTTTCTAGCTTCTGGAGATGATTTTGCAAATGTTAAATCAGACCAGTCTGTACTTGGGTAAAAGGGATCGTTTCCGGCAGCATATTTATCGATGTCCGCTTGCGAATATGGTAATGCTTGGCCATAACGTTCGGCGATTTCGTTGTTGTAAATAGCGTATTGTTCCGAATTCATAAATTTAGGCTCTACAGAGAACTTGGATACATTATAAGTGGAATTAAAATTTATTTTTGGCTTTCCTGATTTACCACGTTTAGTAGTGATTAGAATAACACCATTGGCTGCTCGAGCACCGTAAATAGCTGCAGCACCATCTTTTAATACTGATAATGATTCGATATCTTGTGGTGATAAATAAGAGAATGACTCAGCAGGTACACCATCAATTAGTATTAGCGGGTTATTATTATTTAGAGTAGCTTTACCACGAATTAATATGTCAACATCCCCTGTAGACCCTGGGTAACCACCTCTATCGGAGATAATCATACCTGGTACTTTTCCAGACAAAGATTTAGCCAAATCTTTACTTCCAGATTTTTCTATGGACTCGGAGTCTACAGTACTTACTGAGCCTGTAATTTCACCTTTTTTTCTGGTGGTATAACCTACAACGACTACCTCGTCTAAAGCTGCGGTATCGGGTTCTAAAAGAATGTTAATGTTAGATTGATTTCCAACTTTAATTTCTTGGGTGATATACCCTACATAAGATATTACTAGAGTCGCATTACTGTCTGTCGTTGAGATATTAAATTCACCATCAAAATCGGTTACAGTTCCTGTAGATGTACCTTTAATCATTACTGAAGCTCCTGGTAATGGTCCGTCTACATCAGAGACGGTTCCTTTTATGGATTGTTGAGAAACCTCGACTTTATTTGTTTTAGTTTCGTTGTCAATTGATTTTGTAGCAGCAAATACAGGAGTGGGTGATATGGCTTGACAAATAAACAGAGAAAGTATACCATACTTATGTTTTTTGTATAGAAATTCACTCCAAATACTAGAATTGGTTTTTGTCTTATTTAATTTGTTTAATTTCATAAAATTGTTTGTTAATGTAGTTGTTTGTTTAGTTTTTTTTGTTTTTTGTTTTTTTCATTGGCATTTAGATTAGTTGTTTTTTTGATGTAAAAATTTTGTTATTTGTATATTTTTGTGAGTAATTTTGAGTTTATGCGAAAGCAGGCACCTACAAATTAAATTATATTTAAAATGCCTTTCTTGTTTAAAATTATCCCTAACTGAATAGAATTTACCCGAATTGTGACTTATTACGATAGTTTTTGTAATAGGAATGTATAATTGAAATGTCTTTTTATATTATTGATTTTTAGATAGGTATATTTAGTTTGAATTGAGTATTGGAATTTTAGATACGACCTTTTTAATGAGTATTTCTTTTTTTGAGGACTTTTTTAGTTTTGCCCTTTATTCAAAAAAAACAATTCTACTAGAATTGGGTGGCAATTCTGTGAAGTGCTGATGATCAATTGACCTTATAGGTAAAGAGGGGTAATTCAAAAAATAATTTATCGATGTTTATAGGGTGTTTCAAGCTATCTGAAAAATTATGCACCGAATTACTAGAATAACAACGAATCAATCGGTTTTAAGAATTCAAACTTTTTACACAAATTCAGCACATTCCTTGATCCCTTTTAACACCATAGCAAATACCATTACTATAAACTACAGGTCTATTCTTAACTATTTTGTAAACAGAAGTACCAATGCTTCTGCAGAATCTTTTAATGCTAAAATTAAAGCCTTCAGAAGTCAATTTAGAGGTGTGAAAAACCTAGAATTCTTTCTTTTTAGATTGACTACAATTTTTGCATAAACACAACTTTTAGGAATGATCCGAATTCGGATCAATGCCAAAAGTTGTGTGTGAAGATTAAAAATAGTTAGATCTTTGCACTAAAAAAGACATTGGATCATTACT
>NZ_JAUOSF010000007.1 GCF_030548465.1 Tamlana sp. 2_MG-2023 | reverse complement strand
AGCCCCAAGAGAATTAAAAACAGTAATTTTAAACTAGTTTTAGAAAATTAAGCAGTTCTAATATGGGGAAGCTTACAATAGATGTATATAATTTTCTGAGAATCACTACCTTCTTTTAGAATAAGTTGATTGTTTTTGTTGTATTTGAAAGTATGTTTTTCTTCAAATTCATATTTAGAATTGGTATACCGATAATCGGGATCAGAACTATACTTATACTTAGAATACTCTACTATATTTTGATTTTCATTATAGACATAAACCTCTTTGTCTTTAAATTTTCCATCATTATAAGAATGAATTTTTTCTGTTATACTTCCAAACGTATTAAAATTGTAAGTATTGAAATACTCTATTTTGTTATTTGCTCCTTTTTTATTTTCGTAAATACTTTCTTCAATACGTTTTATTTTTTTGATTATATGATTCCAATGCTGCTTTTGATATTTTCCAGTATTGAAACGTAAATCTGCTTTTTTCCTCCAAAACTCATTGTTGGATTTCGTAATATTATTAAAATCCAATTCAAACCTATTACTAAGAGCAAAATTTTTCCAATATCGTTTGTAATCTAACTTATTTGGGTACTCAACTTCTAAAGCTTGCGCAAAGAGTAATGTAGAAGAGAATATTAAAAAAAAAGTAGTTATTTGTTTTTTCATAAGTTTGAGTGAATTGCTGGTAACTATCAAATATAAACATATGTTATATATCTTACCTATAAGCAAAGCAATTTCCTTCAAAAAATATGCAGTCAAGTTTTAGTTTAGTTTGGGCGTGCTTCGGTAAAGGTCGTATTTAAAAAATATAGGGTGCAGAGCGCTTAACAAAACGTCTTGTTTTGAATAGATTTATACAAAACTTATAATATACAGTGATGATAGATATACCTCTAAGGTTTTCTTCTTTCATTAGGCTATTGTAGAACATTTTTAATGAGAGATATTAGGAAGGAAGTGTTTAACTCTTACTTTCGGAAAAACAAGCCTATTTATAGAATCCGTTAGGTTTTTCGTAAGTAGGCTAGAGCCAGCAATTACTTATTGCCATTTAGTTGTTTTATTAAGTTTTTGATATTAAATCAATTCCCAATCCTATAATTATAGCTATAAAATAGAAAGATATCATTCTAAGTATATAAGATAATAATCCTTTTAAATAGCTCATTTTTTTCTTTTTATTAAAGAATTGTCCTATTGCCCAAGATGTATAAATAAATCCTAAAATAGCTCCTATTTGTAATACTTTGATTTTAGTAATGCTCTCCAAAATCCCAAATGTCGGATAGATTAACATTCCTACACCCATAACAAAACACAAGAGAATAATAATTTCAAAAAAATTGTATTTGTGTTTTCTAAAGAAAAGTTTAATCCACCCAGCAATGAAAACAGCCATTAAAATATTAGCATACCCATAGTTCTTCTGTATCCATCCAAAAATATTATTTACAAATGAATCTCCAAATCCACCAGCACTCACATAGCCATCTTCAAATTTTAGAAATTGTTGAGCTACAGTATAAATTAAAGAACAAACAATTACAAATATTAGTGGTTTTACAAGTCTATTTCTATCATTATGAATGAATGTTTGAACATTATTTCCAGGTATAACAATTAACTCTTTAATAGTATAAAAATTCCCTTATCAAAATTTAAAATGCTTACTATTTCTGATAGAATATAGCTTCCATCAATTCTTCTTAGAGTTTTTGGACTACCACATTTAGGGCAAAAATCATCTCTTAATTCCGCTTCGCAATTTCTGCATTTATCCAAATCACTTTCTTGATTCATTTTTTTTATTAATTCTGTATTTAACCTGAAATCATTGGCCATGTTATTTCCTTAATTATAGCATATATAATGAATCCAGCTATAATACCAAGAAGGACATTTGTTTACTTTTTTCGATTGATCTTTAATTTCTTTTTTCTTTATGAGCTCGTTCAGTAATGAATGGCAACGGTTGGTGTATGAAACGTAGCGTGTAAAAAGACACGGAACTTTCGGATTATACACAAGCTAAATTTAAAAATTTGGCGACTTTCAAAATAAACCTTATTTTCGTTTAAGCAACTAATTAGTTGTGAGTTATAGCATCGTTGTTGTAGCTAGTGTTTATCCCCGAATTTCATCAATACTTTCGTCAGTATCAAATACTTTTTTTGCAAATGGACAAAGCGGTAGAATTTTCAAATCGTTATTCCTTGCATATTCTACTGACTTCATTACCAATTTTTTACCAAATCCTTTTCCTTCAAACTTGTTTTCAACTCCTGTGTGGTCGATTATAAATTTGGTTTTTCCTATCCACGTATAGGTCATTTCTCCAGCAAATTCATCATTTTTATAAATTGTAAAGCGTCCTTTTTGTCCGACGTTGCATTTTCTGGTTTTATCCACGGTCTTTTTTTAGGGTTATAAACCTTGGGCAAGGTTTTTACACAAATTCCAGAATGGGTACATTTTTCAGGTCTCCATAAAATGGTTACATCTCCGTTAGAATATTCTTTTGTTTCCATAATTCAGTTTTTTAAAGTTTTTTCAATTCTTGAGTCTGGAACAACCCAAATAAGTGCAACAACTAAATATACCACAAGGCTTATAATTGGTTGAATAAATGCTATCGAAATACCAATTAAATAGAGCAATAGAGAAATATTCAATCTCTTATCATTGCTATAAACTTTACCTACATTAGATTGCTTTCCTTCGTTTTTTATAACGAAATGGACAAGAATTTTAAATGCGAAAGCGGCCATAAAGAGGACTATTCCATACATTGCGGTTGGGTTTGTTTCAAAATGGTTTTCGCCCATCCAACCTGTAACAAATGGAAAAAGTGATAACCAAAACAATAAATTAAGGTTTGCCCATAAAATTTTACCATTTACTTGATTCACAGCGTGTAGCAAATGATGATGATTATTCCAATAGATAGCCAAATAGACAAAACTCAAAACATAGGTAAGAAAAACCGGAAGTACAGGTTTTAAGGATTCAAAACTTGCGTCTTCCGGTGCTTTTATTTCAAATACCATAATGGTTATGATAATTGCTAAAACGCCATCACTAAAGGCTTCTAATCTTCCTGTTTTCATATTTAATCTTCTAAAAACCCAAATTTTCCATTGTTGAAGTCATTAAATGCTTCTTTCAATTCTTCTTTTGTGTTCATTACAAAAGGTCCGTGTGCCTCAATTGGTTCATTAATAGGTTCTCCACTTAAAACCAAAATAATTGCGTCATCTGTAGCTTCGATTTCAAAGGTTTCGCCATCGTTTGCCATAAGTGCCAAATGGTCTGTTGGTGCCTTCTCGTTACCATTAATTACAATATTGCCTTCCAATACAAGAAGCGCTGTGTTGTAATTTGCAGGAAATTGAAATTTGGCTTTTCCGCTTTTGTTTAATTTTGCGTTCAACATATGTATTGGTGTAAAGGTTGAAGCAACACCTTTAATACCTCTGTATTCGCCTGCAATCACTTCGATATTTCCTGCTCCATTTTCTAATTTGTAGCGGTTAATATCACCATATTTTATGGCTTGATATTTTGGAGTGCTCATTTTATCCTTTTTTGGCAAGTTGACCCAAAGCTGAACCATCTGAAAATCACCTCCTTTTTTACTCCATTCCTCCTCGTGATATTCTTTGTGAAGAACACCACTTGCAGCGGTCATCCATTGAATATCGCCTTCGCCAATTACTCCGCCACCACCACTACTATCGTGGTGCGCCACTTTGCCTTTGTAAGCAATCGTAACGGTTTCAAAACCTCTGTGTGGATGAACTCCTACACCTTTTGGTTTATCCGATGGTGGAAAATTATATGTTGAATTATAATCCAACAAAATGAATGGTGTCATACGTTGCATATCAAGTCTAAATCCGCTAGGGATAAAATTATGAACTCTAAAGCCATCGCCAACAAAATGTGGCTCTCTTGGACTTGCAACTAATTCTACTGTTTTTGTTTTCATATCTTTTATTTTATACCGCAAATTTATAATTCCATATAAACGTGTGCATTGATGTATGATAAGTATTTATTGTTTAAAGTTTTTATTGGCTAATTCCCTGCGTACACGACTTAAACTTTCTGGGGTAATTCCTAAATATGAAGCAACCATTGTTTGCGGAACTCTCAAAAGTATGTCTGGATACATTCTTATAAACTCTAAATACCTGTCTAACGCTACAGCACTTAATAAAAGATTAATTCTATTTTGTAAATGACGTATGTGGTTGTGCAGTAATATATTGTTGAAATCAGTAAAATTTGGAATTGTTTTTGAGAGCAGTTGAACAAAAGTTTCATCTATCAAAACAACTTGACTATCTTCTAATGCTTCAATAAAGTAGGCTGATGGTTTATTAAAATAAGAACTTTCCCTATCTGTTACAAGCCAATTTTCAGGTGCAAAAGATAGAATGTACTCCTTTCCTTTGTCGTCAATAGAATACTGTCGCAATAATCCTTTTTCTACAAAAAATGTATGTTTACAATACTCGTTTTTCCTTAACAAATACTCATTCTTTTTGAACTTTCTCACTGTGCAATTTTCAGTTATTGATGAAATTTCAGCTTCATCAATATTAAGGTTTGAAGTTAAAAATGTTTTCAGATTCGTTTCGTTCATTGTTAGTTCGAGTGTTTTTTTGATGTCTTGTCCTGGAATATGGCTACAGGCTAAAATTGTGCCGATAGCTATCGGGATTTGGCTGATAATTGATATACCATATTAGGTGTTTTATAATCTAAAGATAAGTGTAATCGTACTTCGTTATATAAATTAATGGCATTTTTTGCTGCTCTCTTTGCATGTGCTACGTTATCAAAGGTTTGGTAGAGATAAAACTCAATCTTTTAATATGCCGTTTACACGCTCAGCCATCGCATTTTCGTAGCAATGATTTTCTATAGTCATACTAATAACTATGTTTTTTCTTTTTAATGTTTGTGTGTTTGCCGGTAGTAAGCTCGGCTAAAATTTTCAGTTTAAAAGGTTCTGAATACTGTCTAATTACTTTGTCTTTTTTGTACATAATTGTGTTAAATTATGTAGCCTTTATTCAGGACAAGTCAAAATGTTGCATAACGTTTATGTATAAGAATAAGAATAGTTGCGGGTTTGTATGCGAGGATTTTCCGAAGGAAAATCAGACGTTACAAACACGCAACGACCTTTGATTAAGTACTAACCGCAATTATTATTATTATACGGTGTTAGCTTTTGTTATTTTTTAATCTGATGTAGCCAATAAGTACCACTAATATCTGTAATTTTAAGATTATATATTCCTTTAGGTAAGTTTGATAAAATATCATTTTCTAAATTAAGTTTTGCTTTTGCTCCTAAAGGCACAATTAAACTATGTTCTCCTGGTTTTATTTTTGCAACATAGTAATTTGAAATACTCTTTTTGTTCAAGGTTGCTAAATCTTCTTGGGTGTATTCTAAAATTGGGTTGTTTTGATGGTCATATAAATTAATACCTATAACCCAAGAGCCATAAACATCTACTCCTTCGGTTCTAAAGACATCAAAAGAAAGGGTGTTATTTTGAATTTCACCATTAGTTATTTCAAGTTTTGGTTTTACTGATTTGTTATGAAGTGTCCCCCAAAGTCCTCCGTGAAATACTTGATTGGTCATTAGGGTCATTCCAAAAATAAATAGTGAACCCATTAATACTACATTAGGAAATATACGCTCTTTAATTGGTAAAATTCCTGAACCTAACCAACTAAACCATTTCTTTTTAGTGAAGGCGAAATTGTGATTCATTAAATAATTATCTACGGAATATTTTCCGCTACCTGTTAAGAACAAAACAAAACCTGTAGCTATTCCTAACACACCAATTTGCCATTCATCTAAGCAGGTTGTACCTATCCAACCTGAGCCAAGGAGAATACCCATAGCTAAAGCAAATACGCCAATACTCATAATTCGAGTGAATAACCCAAACATTATAAATAACCCAACAATACCTTCAACAATGGTAAATATTACCATATTTATCCAAAGTATGTCTGGGTTCTCCACTAAGTATTGGATAATAGGTTTTATGCCTAAAGCGTTAGGTAAAAAGGCATTAAACTTTTCTCCAATATATCCAGCCATTTCTGGGTCTAGTTTATTTGCTAATGCAGTCCTTCTCCAAAATGCCGAAAAATAAGTCCAACCTACTACTAATCTTAATGCTAGAGACAAAAGTCCTGCATCATTTTTTATATTTACTTTTTTCATAATTTATTAGATAGTAAGTGTGATAAAACCTTTTTTATTAAGTTGAAAGCCATATAAAATACCATTAGGCGTTATTTCAAGATTACTCGGCAATGTCTGTGGATTTATATTAAATTTTGAAAGTGAAATTTCGCATACAAAAACCTTTACCTTTTGGGCTTTTGCCTTTTCCAGAAGTGCATTAAAATCTTGATTGTCTGAAATGTCATTCACGGTTTTACCGCAAATGATTATATAAAACTCTCCATATTTTTTCCCGTCTTCTTTTGCTAGTTCATTGGTAGTTAGCAAAACAGGTTTGAGTTGTTGTATGTTTTTTGAAAGCACTAAATAATTATTCTTTTTAGAGTTAATATTTTGTGCTCGTAATTGTGATGTTCCAAATAGTAAAAAGAACATTGTTGTTATAAATAAGATTGAATTTTTCATTGTTTTTGAGTTTTTAAGTTTGAATTAATACCAAAAAAAATAAGTCCACCAAGTATGGCTACATTCTTAAAAAGTGGGCCTAGAGTTGTCATTTGTCCAACTTGTACAGTGAGCGTAATAGGAATTAAAACGGCTATTAATACAATTGAGGCTATTTTCGTTTTAAAGCCAAGAAGCAATGAAATGCCTGCAATTAGCATTACAATTCCTGATAAAATCACTGCTATTTCTGGTGTTCCTAGAATATTTCCAATAAAACCCATTGAGGAATTTTCTATTCTACGTAATGTTTTTTCGGTATTAAAAAAATGATTGGTGCTTGCTATTATAAAAATTAGGCTAAGCATAATGCGAAGTATAACTACAGATTTGTAGTTAACTTCAAGTGTTTTTTCTTGAAATTTCATTTAAAATATTTGTAATTGATTGATAGCAGTATTAACAACTGCTTTACATTTACTTATTTAGAAAATCAATTACGAATAGACCTTGAGGTTCTGGTATAAAATATAGAGAGGAACATCAGAAACTTGTTGGTTTTTTGATGTATTAAGATTAAAAGTATTCCCAAGTAAATAGGTAGTAAAATCAAATTGAGAAGCTTCCGAAATTAGGAAGCCTGGTTGCTGAAAAGTTGGGTTTGTAACAGTCTGAATAGTTTCAGAAAACTCAAAAGTCTCGCAATTTGATTCTGAAATTGAAGATTGACTCTTGTTTAAGACTTTGGTTTGAGGAATCCCTAATTCATTTTGAATAAAATTCCTAACCTTACATGGTGAAAGCAATAGTAGCAACACAAGCCCAAAAAGAGACAAGGTTGAATTCATTTTATATATTTTACAGCTTTCCTTCACTTTGCAAATATAAATGCAATTTTTCCGGAATTATGTTATTTATTTGTTAATGAAAGCTAACGTGTTTCGTGTATCTTAAAGTTAGCCTTATCAAATATAATTTATAAATTAAGTATCAAAATCAGAAAGAATAAATAGAGAGGAATAAGGCTACGGGTTTTGTTTTAAACATCATCGTTGATTTCAATCCAATAACCATTAGGGTCTTGAAAGTAGATTTGGCGAATCTTATCTTGCCTGATGTAGTCTTTATTAGGTGTATCTAGCCAATCAGAATAGTCAAGTTTTAAGGTTTCTAAATGCTTTATGACTGTACCTAGTTGTGACGTCGCTAAAGCAAAATGAACAGCCTTATTGGTTTTAATTTCAGCATCTGGACGCGGAATTAAGTGCAGTTGTTTGCCTTCACCAAGTAAGAGCCATCTTGTTTTTGAGTTGGAAGCTGTATTTTTAATTTCTTTAAGACCCAAAACCTTTTGATAAAAATCAACAGCCTCGTTAACATCCCTTACGGAAATGGCTATATGATTGATTGAAAAGTCTAACATGTGCTAAGTTGATTCGTTTAGTCCTTAAAAATAGGCAAATAAAACTAAAAAGTGGTTAGACTTGGTTAAGCCATAACCGTTAGAATGTAAACCCCAACGGTTATAGCCTGTTTTGATTATGGTTTAATAGAAATCAATTGTTTTCTTACTAATTCGTTCCATTTTTCAATAGATTGAATTTCACCACTTAGTTGAAAATTAATATCCTGATTATAAAATTCAAGAGCTATTTCAGGTTTGCTTTTATCCGTAAACCTGAATTTTAATTCAAGGCGTTCTAAGTTTTCGTTTTTCGAATTTTGTCTGCATGCATAACAATTATTTATAGTTGAAAGGTCTATAACTTGTTGTTTGATCTCTGTCTCCAGATGGTTTTGAAAAAACAAGAAGTTCTTTTTTTCATCTACTCCGATGATGTAATTGCCGCAAATCTCATGCTGAGTTATTTTGCAATAATATTGTTGTGCCAATGCTATGATTGACGTTTCTAATTGTTGTTCTTTTTTCTTTCTATTTCTTGTAGTTAAAACGAAAGGCATGGCACAAATAGCAACGCATAGTGAGCCTATAATGGCTGTTCCTAAATCCATATTTTATTTTTTGAGTGTTATAATAATGATGTTGCGAGGTGAAGCTTCACAACGCATAAACTGAGGTTTGAAACGGTATAAGTGTTTCAAAAATGTCACATTAGAATTACCAGAAAAGATGGAAAGGAAAAATAAGATCAGATTTTCGATGCCTGATTAAAATGGTTTTAAAATAAGCCTTGTATTGCTTAAAACGTGCAATGAAACGGAGTTCAGAGGTCTGTAAGATGGTCCAAAACCCTTCAAAATTAGGGTTGAAACTTGGATTTGGGTAGTCTCTAATAACACTAAGGCTCGTTTCGGTTGTTGGAGTATGAAAACAAAGTGGTTTTGATAGCTCAGAAAGCTGTTCTTTACCTGTGTTTCCAATCTCATTCCAGTCGTAAGGAAAGACTGTTTTTGGTGCAGAAAAGCCTATCCCAAAACAATAGATTGTTATGAGAAATAGAATACTTAATATGTTGTCCTTCTTTTTCAAATCGGCTTTATGTATTTCCTGAAAGTACGTCGTTTACTTCCTTTAAACTATCTTCATTGTCTAATAAAACCACTAGAATATCATTGGCTTCAATAATGGTAGAACCTCCAGCACGCACAAAATTACCATCACGTTTTATCATAGTAATAAAAGCGGTTTGCGGAAAGTGAATATCAACAATACGCTGGTTTACCGCAAAACTATTAGGTTTTACAAGCACTTCTTTCATGGCCGATTTGGGCATGTCTAAAATATAACGCTCGTTAGCTGCTACAGGTTTTTCGGGTAAACCCACATTAAGCCAGTCAGCTACCACCGATAGCGTGGTACCTTGTAATATTACCGAGGTTACCGAAATAAAAAATACAATATTGAAAATCATATTAGCCTTGTCAATGCCTGCTAATAATGGGTAGGTGGCAAATACAATTGGAACGGCACCACGTAAGCCCACCCATGAAATGTACACACGTCTGCGCATTTTCATTCTAAAAGGAGATAGACTTAGAAATACCCCTATAGGTCGCGCTAAGAAAATAAGGGCTAAAGAAATTAGGAGTCCGATACCTGCAATTTCTATAATCTGACTTGGGAATACTAATAACCCTAAGGTCAGGAATAGTACAATTTGCATGAGCCAAGCGAGACCGTCAAACATTTTTAGAATGGTTGATTTGTGTATTAAATCTTGATTCCCCAGATAAACAGCACAGATGTAAATAGCAAGGAAGCCATTACCGCCAACAGCATCGGTGGCCGAAAACGTTGCAAACATTAAGGCGATGACCAAAATAGGGTAGAGCCCTTCAAAATCAAGGTTGAGTTTGTTAATACAGAGTTTGCTAAATTTTCCAAAAGCAATACCTAAAATACCCCCAAGAATCATTTGCTGAAAAAATATAGGAATAATCGAAGCAACACTTTGGTCTTGGTTGATGACCAAGGTTAGGAATGAAATGGTAAGCACGTAAGCCATAGGGTCATTACTTCCGCTTTCAAACTCTAAGGTAGGGCGTAAATTGGTTTTTAGAGCAAGGTTTTTAGATCTCAAAATAGAAAAAACAGCTGCAGCATCGGTGGAAGATACGATAGACCCCAGTAGCATGCTTTCATAAATGGTGAAATCGGTGACGAGCCAAACAAACGTACCTAGGGAAAGTGCCGTTAATAGTACGCCAATGGTAGAAAGTGCTAGTCCTTCTTTAAGAATGGGTTTAACGCTGTTCCAATTGGTGTCTAGACCCCCGGAAAACATAATAAAATTGAAAGAGACTAGACCTATAAACTGAGCCAGTTTAGGATCGTCAAAATGAATACCTCCAATACCTTCTGAACCCGCAAGCATGCCCACAATCAAAAACAATAGTAGGGTTGGTACCCCAAATTTAAAAGCTCTTTTCGCAAAAATAATGCTTAGTAAAAGCAAGATAGAACCAATAAGTAAAATGTTTTCGGTGGTTATATTCATATGTTATAGTTAGGGTATTAGCTTGCAAACGATAGCAATGCCCACTAGTTTTTTAGGATGCAAAGTTAATCATTTGATTCGCTTTAATTTAAATAGCATATTTTTTTTAAGGATAAAAAAGTACCTTTTGAGGCGCTTGCCACTATTGATGAATGTCTTCCCAAAGTTCTCTGAGAAAGGTGACGTCTTTTTTAATTCTTTTAAACACTTCTTTATGTTCAATAGTTGGGTTTCCGCCACTTTCTGCACCGCCTAAATCGTATTCGGTATGAATAGAAATAGGGACATTAATGTTATACGCTTTCAACAAATTGAAATACTTTTTGAAATCGATTACACCTTCTCCCAATGGCGTGTATTCAAATTGCCATTGCCCATTTTTCTTCGTCCATATATAATCTTTGATGACCAATGTGTTTATGTGCGGTTTAATTAGTTTGAGGCCAATTTCCCAATTGGTACCACCTTCAATACTCGCATGTGCAATATCATATTGGCTTCCAATGAATTTTGGTGATAAGCCCTCGAGGCCTTGCTGTAAATCCCAAATGGATGACCCGTAAAATTGTCCCGGGAGATTGATGTAACTCGCAGTTATCCCGAATTTTTCATTCAGTTTTTCTAAGGAACTAAAATATATTTTAGCGTTTTCAACCACCTCTAAAACGGCTTCTTCTTCAGTATAAGTTAGTAAATCGGGTCTGTAATATTTGTAACCTAAATTGCTCGCTACTTCTAGAACTTTTAAATGTTCTGGATTATTAGCATCTTTCACACTAGAGCAAATCATATTTGGTTCCAGGTTGAACGCTTTCATAGCTTCGGTAACCATAGGAAGGTCGTCTTGCACGCGTTCTGGTAAAACATGTCCGCCCGATCTTAGGGTTAAATCAATGCCATTAAATCCCATTTCAGCAACAGCTTCACTCATACTGTTATAGTCCAAAAACTTTAGATGCTTCGAAAATATCGATATGTTTAAATCTTTTGGGCGCTCTGAATTTCGGCTAGTTGTTAATGGAGATTTTGAATTCGTCATAAGATGCTGTTTTAATTAGAAAGGTGTCATTTGATATCAATGACTTTTTCTTCTTAAAGGTATAAAAAGGATACCACAATTCAGAAGGGTAAAAATAGTTTCGGGAAAGTTCTTGACCCTACTCCTGTAATATTGTACAGAGATTCACAAAGAATAAATTTAGACACAGATTACACAGTTAGCTGATGGTGGTTGGTTGATCGTTTTTGGCGGACTCAATCTTGTTTTAGATTTTTTTGAGACAAATTTCACGGGTTTTTACAGATTTTTTGCGTCATTCAGCTTAGCGTCAATGTGACTTTGTGCGATAATTTTGTGCTAGTTAGAAATGTGTTAACGAGTCAGGTTGAAAATTAGGTCTATTGTTATTCAAACTCAACCTCAGTATCGAAAAATTTCGGGTCGCTCGTCATTTGGTATAAATTAGCAGTGATTTCTATGCCTTTAAAATCGGATAAAACTTTGGCGTTTTCGTTACTTAATTTTTTAATGCGATAAGGAAATCTATATTTTAATTTAAAGCGAATTAGGTTGGCCATTGGGTTATCGGCAGTGATGGTGGTGTCTTTTTCCTTTTCAGATTTTGCTAGAGCTTCTGGGCTAATTTTAAGTGTAAATTTATGTTTGTTAAAAGTGGTTTCGAAGGAATCGTTTAGGTTAAATATCTCGTCGGTTTTACTTTTATCGGTAGTTTTCATTTTGTTGCCTAACATGTCCAATTCCTTGATGTCTTGGTCTTTAAGTTTTTCTCCAAATAAGGCTAAATCTTCTAAATCTTTAAAGTTATAATTAATCTTCATTTTGAATTGGTTAGTTGTCGTATCCGATTTTACCTGAATACTATAAGCTTCCAATTGCTTAAGTTGAGCTTGTTTTTCTGGACTTAATTTAGAGATGCTGTCTTTTTTTGATTCTAAGATATCGGCAAAAACAATTAAGGAATCTATCTGTTCTTTTTTTGAATCGCTTTCGGCAGCGGCACCCATATTCATCATTTCAGAGAGGTCGAAACCCAAACTGTATTGTCCGCTCTCATCGGCATTGAAGTTTACTTCTTGAACGACTTCACAGTTGTATAAATTAAAAATTAGTGTTAAAATGAATAGGGATTTAAATAATTTCATGGGTTTGGTTATAATGGTTTATTTTGAGTTGTAAATATAATAAGGCAGTTTTATTTATTTGTTTCTTCGGTTGTATTAAAAAATTAGAGGCTTTTTGTTGCTGTTTTTACGAAGCCGTTCTATTAGTACTTATTTCGTCTTTACCGTCTTGAATAAGCGTTTGTGTTTCTTCTTTTTCTTCTGAAGAAATGTGCTCGACTTCCTTTTTTTGAAGCGGTGAATCCGCTTCAGGTTTGACACAGAAAGTACAGCCTATCGGAAAATGGTCGGAGCCAATGTGTTCAAGCAATGTGAGTTCTTTTAAGAATATGGTCGTACTATGAAAGACTAAGTCTAAAGGCGCGCGAAAAAACCAATATTTGGCATGGTAAGTAGCTAATACACCACGACCGGTTCGCCCGTCTATAAGTTCACTGTTTTTACGAAATAACTCCGATATATTAGACCAGGCCACAGTGTTAAAATCGCCAATAACTAAGGTAGGTTTCTTTAAGGCTTTAACGCGTTTAGCAATACAAAGCAAATCGCCATCGCGTTCTTTAGAGGTGTCTTCTTCGGTTGGGCTCGGTGGTGGTGGGTGTACCGAGAAGAGCACAAAATCTTCACCATCTTTTGTTTTTAAATGCGCTTCTATACTCGGTATATCGTCGGCCACAAAATAATGGGTGGTTATTTTTTCAAACGGCATTTTGGAATATAAATGCATGCCGTAGGTATTCTCTAAGGTGATTTTTTCGGTATGCGGATAGCTGTCTTCTAAATCGCGCATGGCCACTTCCCAATCGGAATTACTTTCAATGGTGATAAATATGTCGGGGTTTTCTTTTTTGATGAAAGTTTTAAAACGCTCAAAATCGGTGTTGTACTGGTAAATGTTAGTAGAAATCACCTTGAGGGTTTTGGCTTCTTCAGCGCCGTAATCTTGTTTTTTATAAAACTTGGTAAAGCGTGCAAGAATATAAATGTGATAAATAATTAAAATGGTTTGTGCAGCTGCTATAATCCAAAACCAAGTGTTTTTAGTACTGAAAGCAAATAACCCAACAAGAGCTATGATTTGAAAACCGAGGAGTTGTATTTTAACAAATTCGGGCACACGGAAAAACCAATGCTGATTTTTACTAAATGGCAGGAGGCTTAATATGATAAGCACGACTGAGAAGATTAGAAAAAATAGGTTCATGTGTGCTGTTAGTTTTGCAGCACTAACTTAGAGAATATATATGACTTTTTAAAGTTTTATTTTAACTGTAAACGTACTGCTGCGTTAGGGATTGAAACGGCATCCTTTTTTATTAAAATTAACGAACTTTGATGGTTAACCATTATTTATAACATAGCTACTCCCTTTGTTTCAAGAAGCATGTTATAAAAAAGATATAGTGAAAAGCCCGACCCTTGTGGTAACGCCCTAAATATTATCGTAAGCAAACCACTGTGCGAACGAAGTATCGGTTTCTTGTAGTTTTAGCGAGTGTAATTTGATGTGGCCAGGTAATCGCTTTTTAATTTTACTGGCAAAGTCTAATACCATCATTTCGCTTGTTGGTTGGTAGTCTACCAACAACACATTATGGTCGCGTTGTTGTAGCTCTTTAGCCAATTCTACATGCGGTGTGTTTTTGTTAAAAACGGTAGCGTGGTCGAAAACATCCACAATCTCTTCTTTCACAATCTTTTTTAGGTCGCCAAAATCGATTACCATACCGTATTTAACGTTGGCTTTATCGGTAATTGGTTTTCCGATAACAGTAACTGAAAGTTTGTAACTGTGACCGTGTACATTTTTACATTTTCCGTCGTATCCGTAAAGGGCATGACCGGTTTCAAAAGAGAATTGTTTGGTGATACGAATGTTGTTTGCCATTGTTTTTTTGTGTTGGTGATACAAAGATATTCATTTTGTTTTACCAAACGATTTTTAGTTTACATTTGCGCGCTTTTATCTGCAGATAGATAGGCTGTTATTTTGAAAACTATGAATCACCTCTTTGAGTCTATTGATTTTGTTGAAAATCCGCTTTATGAGCAGATTATTTCCGACATCGGGAAACAACAGTTTAGCGTTATTGAAAACTTCTTTTCTTTAGAAGCGGTTGAAACCCTGAGGCAAGCCATGAGTATGAGGTATGAGGAGGACCGTTTTAAAAAGGCAGCCATTGGTAATCGCCTTAATGAAACCATTGAAACAGCTGTTCGCGGTGATTTGATTTTATGGATGGATGAAACGAAAGCTACGGCTAAAGAAAAATTCTTTTTTGACAGAATTAACGATTTGGTTAGTTACCTGAATCGCACCTGTTTCTTGGGGATTTTACACAAAGAATTTCACTATGCCATTTACCCAACAAACACGTTTTATAAAAGGCATTTGGACACTTTCCAGAATGACGACCGACGAAAATTATCCTTTGTGTGCTATCTAAACGAAGATGGCTGGCTACCAGAAAATGGCGGCGAATTGGTCTTGTATTTAAACGAAAACGGACAAGAAGTGGAGCAGGTGATTTATCCGTTCCCTGGACGTATTGTTATTTTTGAAAGTCAGATTATCGAGCACGAAGTGCGTCCTGTTAACACAGAACGCTTGAGTATAACGGGTTGGTTGAAGACGCGGTAAAACATCTTAATGTATTACTAGATGCTGAGTATATTTAAATTGTTTTTTTAGTATTACAGTTTTTAGGGCATGGGTAATTAACATTATATAGCACATATTATGAAATAATATGTGTTTCTTAAAATAATTGAATTGTTATTGCATTAATTATTTTATATCTTTAATGCTTTAAGAACGAGTGTTTTATTTTACTTTAATCTTTTCAATAAAAATTCCCTACTATAGATAAAACCAAGATTAGATTTTTCCTGAAACTTAAATTGATAGCAATAATATTTAAAGAATAATCAGAAAAATTGATAATCTTATGAAAACAAAATTACTTTGTATCTGTATTGCAATGGCTGCTCTCTGTAATACGTATGCCCAAGATTGGGAGTATCTCGGCCCAGTGGATTATAACCAATTAGATGATGTGTCTAATTTCAATTTAAACAGTAAGGATATACCCTATGCTATAACCCGCACCACATATTATAAAGCATGTGTGAAGAAATATGAGAATGGGCAATGGCAATATGTTGGAAACCCTGAAGGAATCTCAGACTTACCTGTATATGCTAATTACAATACTAATTTAAATATTGAATTTAGCACTAATGATGTGCCTTATATCGCTTATGTTGAGTATAGTTATAACGGTGGTTCTGAAAGATCTAATACCATAGTAGTTAAAAAATATAATGGTACCGATTGGGAAACGGTTGGAGATAAAATTATAAATAGTAACGTAAGAGAAACCCCCATTTTAAAATTAATTCTAGACCACAACAATGTGCCTTATGTGCTTTTCGAAAATGATGAAGGTGGTAGTTCTGCCAGGTACTCTAAAATTAAAACTTTTAATGGTGCATTTTGGGTAGATATTCCTGGTGAGTTCTATGAAGCCGATATAGCGGTGGATAGCCAAAATGTATTGCATGTCGCTTACGCTGATATTGATTTTGGCGACCCTGAAACCAAAGGAATTGTTAGAAAGTTTAATGGTTCAACTTGGGAAACAGTTGGTAACCTAGATTTTACCGAAAAGGAGCCACGTCATTTCAATTTAGAATTTTCAAGTACAGATGTTCCTTATGTGGCTTATAAAGAGAGTGGTTATGTTTACAATTGGGATGAAATATCTGTGCAGTATTTAAACAGTAATGGTATTTGGACCTATCTTGGTGATCCTGCTAGCTTAAACTCGACTTCGTCAGGGGGAGAAGTTCCTTTTGTAATAGATGAAAACGACATTCCTTCTATTCTTGCAGAAAACAAAGACGATTATGATGAGCGTGGTATATACAAGTTTAATGGCTTTATTTGGAATTTATCACAGGTGATTCTTGATTCGTATAAAGATTTGAAACTGGTTTACGATAGCAATAACGTACCATTGGTTTATAATACAGAATCCTATATGAATGGCATTCATAAATTAAACAGTTCAAATACTTGGGATTATCTGGGGACTTTTGGTTTCACTACAGAAGAAACTGGTTATTTTGATGAAAACCAAACAAATACTACTTATAACACTGTGTTTTCAGCTATTTATAAGGATATCAGATATGTAGCCTACACCATAGGTAGTGATAGTAATCAAAGAGTTCGAGTTAAAAAGTTTGAAAACGGACAATGGTCGGCAGTAGGTGATACCGATTTTGATGGAGATGCTATTTCTGCACAGGATATAGTGGTAGATAGTTATGGTGTGCCTTATTTGGTATACAGAAATACAGATGATTGGAGTAGATCGTATACAGAAGTTAGAAAATTTAATGGAACTAGTTGGGAGTTTGTAGGGACACCTAGTCCCAAAACTAGTATTACATCAAAATTAATTCTTGATCATAACGACATGCCCTATCTTCTAGTTTACGAGAATTTTATTAATGTTTTAAAGCGTTTTGATGGTACAAATTGGAGTGTTGTCACACATCCTGATTTTGGAGATAATTTTAGATTTGATTTGGCGGTAGATAGTATGAATAATTTGTATGTACATGTTCCTATTAGTGTATCTCCTGGAGTGTTCCAGAGTAAGGTTTTTAAATTAAACGCATCTGATGATAGCTGGGATGTTTTAGCCGAAGATGACCTAGTTGATGGTCGAATTGTAGATATTAAAACTGATAAAAATGATAAGCCGTACGTAGCGATTATTACGGGTAATTATGAAGATTCTAGATTAACGGTAAAGGCATTCTCAAATAACAGTTGGCAAACCGTGGGGCAAACTAATGTTTCAAACTATTGGTCTCAATATGGCGAGTTAGCTTTTGATAGTGAGAATACACCATATTTGTGTTATATAGATCATGGTCCTGAAGCAACCTTTGCAAGCAATGTGAATATAAGTAGTAACACTTTACATGACTCTAAAAGATTGGTTAAAAAGTTTGATGGAAATAATTGGGTAGAAATTGAATCTCCTGAGCTCCCTGGGCTGCCATTAACTAAAAACTATAGAATGAATGGCCTAAATGAAGACTACTTTTATGCAGATGATACTGACAATTTACTCCTTTTTATGAATGGTGCGGTAAGATCATACGCTCTTGATATTGATGGCTCTTTAAGCACAGAAGATTTTGAGCAAAATACAATTAATATATATCCGAATCCTGTTGAAAATTTATTGAGTATTAATTCAAATAATCTGGTTATAACGGATGTAACTGTTTTTGACTATGCAGGAAAAATAGTAAAAACAATTATTTGGAATGATACTGATTTGAATTTAAGTGATTTAGATTCTGGTATGTATATCTTAAGAATCAATACAGATCATGGAATTTTAACTCGAAAGTTGATAAAACATTAAAGGTGTTTTTACATAGAATCTATTGACCTGTTTTAAAACTTAAATCAGGTTTAGTTTATTTTTGAAAGTCAGATAATCGAGCACGAAGTGCGTCCCGTAAAAACGGAACGTTTGAGTTTAACGGGTTGGTTGAAGACGTGCTGATTTGCGGGCTCTTGAATATTGCGAAAAAACACCCCTGTGGTCCCCTCTAGGGGACAGTTTTTATGGGCGGCGCTTACGGTTTACGATGTAAACGATAATTAATACTAGGGCTAAGATGAGAAACAAACCGTTTCCGCTTAAAAATGACATGATATCCATAAGGTTCTATTGATTCTTTTTTTTGTTAAAATAATATATGATATAAGCAATAGTGACAAGTACAAGAAAAGGTAGCATCGCGCCAATAAACACTCCTATTTCATAAGAACGGTCTGGGGCGTCTTTTATTTTCTCTTCAATATTAACTTGCTGAAGAAGGTTGATGCATATATTCATTGGGGTGGTCTTTACTGCATGACAAAGTTAGGTGTTTTGTGCTAGAGGAATAAAGGTTTTTCTAAATTTTACGATAAGCGGAACGCCTCTGGCGATAATCCAAAATGCGATAGCGATAAAAATACCGTGGAGCTTGTAATCTAAGGCATCCAACCAAAATACAATAGGAATAAAAACTACAAAGGTTGCAAATAGCAATACGTTTCTCAGGTATTTCATTTTACCGAGTCCTTTAAAAATACCATCAAAAATAAAGGCCAAAGTGCAGAGTGGTTGCATGGCGAGTACAATCCAAAATACGTTATAAAAAGCTTCTAAAACTTCAGGTTCTTTAGTGAATATGCGCCCAATTGGATAGTAAAATAAAGCGCCTAAGCCGGAAAGTAAGAGGCCTACTAGAAGTCCGTATTTAATAAGTTTATTACTTAAAAGAATGAGCGTATCATAAGCTTTAGCACCGAATAGTTTGCCGGATAGAATATTGCCCGCACTAGCATAACCATCTACAATAAAGGCGCCAAGAAACCATAAATTAATGGCTATGGTATAGGCTGCAATATATTCAGGTCCATAGCTTGTGGCTTTGGCACTGGCCAAGTACAAGGTAACGTTAAGCGCTATGGTTCTTATAAAAAGATTAAGAATCATGAAAATAAGACGTTTAATTTCTGGATTAAATGGAAATCTTGGCGTCAAAGGAATATTGGTTTTCTTCAACAAAAAATAGGCGGCTAAAATTGCCATTAACATCTGAGCAATTACACTAGCATAGGCAGCACCTTCAATATGCATGGCCGGGACGTAACCGGCGATGCCGTAAACAAAAATAACATCTAAAATAATGTTAGTCGTAGCACCTATGGTGGCGATGATCATAGGGTAGTAGGTGTTTTGTAAGCCACGAAACACACCAAAAATAGCAAAGGTAAATAGCGTAAAAGGAAACCCTAATACACGTATTTTATAATAGACCACGGTGTAATCTAAAATTAGGTCACTAGCGTTATAAAGTTTAAAAATACCCTCTGCAAAAGGGTAGGTGCATAAAATGATGAGTAAACTTAAGGAAGTGATGATAAAAATAGCCTGAGCTGGCAGGTTTTTTATTTGCTCTACTTTATTAGCCCCCACATATTGTGACACTATAGATGATATGGCGCTTCGTGTTTGACCCAATACCCAAATAAGCATCGAAATAAACGTGGTTACAATACCAACAGCTGCCAGTGATTCGGTGGCGTTAATTGGGATGTTACCAACTATAGCGGCATCGGTAAGGGATAATATAGGTTCTGAAACTCCTGCAATTAAGGCGGGAATCGCCAGTTTGTTTATCTGTTTTAAGTTAATCGTACTCTGCATTATAAAATAACCAAGGCGTTAATTGGTTTGCAAAACTACTATTCTAAATGGGAATATTGGTTTTAAGGTGAAGCGTAAATTTTAATTTTAAAGATGGGAAATAGGTTTATAAGAAATTTACCTGCTCAAATTCTTGATTATTGGCCATAAAAAAGCCTGTCTGAAAGATAGAAAAACTCGCTAAGCTGAATCAAGATCAGGTTGGCGAATGCTTTACGTTTTAGACAGGCTTGACTATAGTATTTGTTTACTGAAGGTTGAAGGTTGCTCCTACATTCATTGTAAACTGATTGTGAATTTCTTCAGCAGGACTTAGGTTGTTGTCATATTTAGCAATAGGAAATTGTGCTTCTGTAAATATGCCAAAGCCAGATGTGAAGAAGTAACGCGCACCAACGTGCCCGCCTAAATTCTTAAGACTTAAGCTTAAGCCCGGATATAAGTCAAAATTGTCATCAATGTTAATCACATTACCGATGTTAGCGTTGAAACGTGCTTTCAGATCAAAACGCTCTCCAAAATCTGGTTCATCAATAAGTGCTAATTCATCTGAAATACCTAATGCATAGCTAGAACTTAATCCAATAGAGATGTTTTCACCTAAACCATAGTCGTAACTTAGGTTTATACCAGTGGCTTCTGATTGAAGATTAGCACCAACTTGAAATTTTTGATCGCCTTTTCCTGAAAAAGCTTGTCCATTTACAAACGATACCGCAAGAACGGCAGCAATAACTAATAATTTTTTCACTTTCTAAGTTTTTAAAATAGAGTGTAAAAGTATTGATAAAATTGTGGATAGAGACCTTGGAAGCTTTAAAATTAGAAGTACAAATTAATTTTTGTTGCTAGATTATGAAGCAAAAAAAAGTGCCAGTTTTGAGGCTGGCACTTTTTTGCATAGTGTCTATGATTTTTTATTTCTCCCAGGCAAATTGTTGGAAACTCTCGTCCACTGGTGTTTCAGCGATACTGTTGGTATAATTACTAATCACTTTTTGAGATAAACCAAGTATGATTTCTAATAAATGTCTTTGGTTGTATCCAGCCTCAAAAAAGGTTTCCATTTCTTCTTTTGAAACCTTACCACGGTTTTTAGTTACCGATAGGGTCATGTTATGTAAGGCCTGTAATTTGGCATTAGGTAATTCAGTTTTGTTTCTTAATGCATCTGTAATGGCATCATCAACTTTCATGAATTTAGCGATACCTGTATGTGCAGGAACACAATAGTGACATGCGTGCTCTACGTTAATCGTTTGCCATACTACGGTAAGCTCATCATTATTAAATGAAGAGTTTGAAAATAATTCATGTAATACTTGGTAACCTTCTAATAAGCCAGGTGCTTCTGCAAGTACGCCGTGTAAGTTTGGAATATAGCCATAAGCCTTCTCAGAGTTTTCTAATAATGGTTTACTATCTGCTGGTGCAGATGCTACATCGTGAATTGTAAATGTTTCTTTTGAATTGCTCATAATTTTAAATTTTAAGTTTCTTATAACTAAACAATCGTTTAGTTAATGATTAAAAAAATAGTTGTTAAATGTTTTTAAAGGTGTTTTCAATATAGTTATCAAGCTGAGGTTTACTAAATAACTTGGTTGCAGATGCTAATCCGAACATGGCAATAAGTAAAAAATCGGCTTGCTGGGTAATGGTGGCCTGATCCTTTGTCGGGTCCTGTTTTAGGCTTCCAATGAATGTTTGCTTAACATCATCAGTAAATGCCGAAAGCACATTTTTTATGCGGTCTTCTGCATGAGCACCTAATTCGTTAGCCGTATTGGTCACTAAACATCCTTTACCAAATTCGGTTTCTTTAGTGAATTCAATAAAATTATAGAAATATTCTTTGATTCCTAAAACACCGTTAGACTTCGATTTTAAATCGTCAATTAAAGTGTTTAATTTCTTTTTATAACATTTTAAACTTTCAAGAAAAACACCGTTTTTGTTTCCGAAGCTAGAATAGATAGAGAATTTATTAATGCCCATTTCTTTTTCAAGCATCTGCATAGAGGTGGTTTCATATCCATTTTTCCAGAACAAATGCATCGCTTTATCTATGACCTCTTCTTCTATATATGCTTTCTTTCTCGCCATACCTTTTAAATACACTACAAAACTAAACAATCGTTTAGAAATAAAAAAATGTTTAACGTTTTGTTTGGTTTTGGGAAAGTGTAGGGTTATTTAATTTTTAAGGTATCCCAGGTTAATTGAATGAGTTTCGCTCCTGAAGAACTGTTAGAACCATCCATTTTCATTGTCATAATTAATACGCCTTGATCCTTTTCTCCTGAAGTGGCTATTTCATAAATATTGATTTCGTCATTATATGTGAGAACCGCTTTGTTCACATTAATCTTTTTTCCTGAGGATAAGGTTCTTTCGTAATCCTGCCTTTCTAAAGTATAACCATAATTAATGCTTTCTTTTGTAACCTCATTAATCATAAGTTCATTGAGCATAGTTGGGTTCAGTGTAGAATATTTTTGAATAATTAACCCAGAGCCTTCTGCAGTCATCATCATTAATTGTTCTATGCCTTGGTCCACTACAGTTTTAGAGACTTTATGATCTTTAAGAAACTTAAAGCTGAAAGCCTCATCATCATATATAAGGGTGTCTTTTTGTTTAACTTTTACCTTATAGACCTTGTTTTTTACATTAAATTCATAGGCTTTATCTAATGCGATTTCAAAGGTTTCTCCGTTAATTTCTATGTTATAATCTTCTTGTGATGTGATGAGGTTCGTTAGGCATAGAAATACTATGCAGAAAAGATTTTTCATGGTGTTTTTGGTTGGGTTGTAATTAATGGTTGAAGTTTTCAAATTGAAATTTTACTCAATAATTAAGGTTTTGTTTCTAGGATATTTCACCGCATATTTCAAATCTATAATTTTACTTTTATTTGGTTCTAATGAAAACTCCCAGCGTATCTCTCCCGTGTTAGGGTCTTGTTTTCCGTTTGATAACTCGAATGATTCTACCTTAATTTCGTCATTATTTGATACTGGAATTTGATCCATTATAAGCATATTAATACTTTGAGATTTGTTGTTTTTCACAGTGATTCTCCAGTCGCGATTTTCTTCTTTTTTACTTCCGATAAGCTTTTTAGAAGCATAATCAGAAATTTTTTCTCTACTTACAATCACATTTTTGTCGCGCCCTAGTGAGATTTGTAAACTATCTGAAGCGTAACGTACGTCTAGTATTGTTTTGCCAACGTAAGTGCCTTCAAAAAAGATATTCGCTTCACCTTCTAATAAATTATATTGTTCCCAGTTTTGAATGCTAGCAATTAAAAAGGCTTCATTTTCTATTTTAGGAACACTGTAATATTGATAGTCTGCAGGAAGGTTGTATTTAACCATATCAACCGAATAGCTTTTATTATCAGATAAAATGGAATAAGGTAAATCAATTTCAAAATTTACGGTAGTTTGGTTCTCAGTTTGTACCACAGGAATAGAATTATCAACGGAAACTCCTGAAACCGTCCCTTTTAAGTCCCTAGAAACTGATTTTCTTTTTCTTGTCCCATAGCCTACTATGACAACTTCATCTAATGCTTCCATACTTTCAACAAGCCTAACATTATGAATGGCATCGGTTATATTTATGATTTTGTTTTCATAACCTAAATACGAAAACTCTAGCTGTGTTGAAGTTTCGGGGATTGTAAGCGCATAGTTTCCATCAAAATCTGTGGTTGTGCCTATGGTGGATCCTTTGATAATAACATTAACGCCAGGTATTGGGCGAGAGTTTTCATCTAATACTTGTCCAGATACTTGATTTATGTCGCGATTATATCTAGGAGGTGCCGTATTGTAATTGAGGTAATAGGTTTTCAATTCTGGAGCCACACCCGATAAATTTGGGTTAGCTGATGATAATCGCAGTTTTACATTTTTCCAATCTATTTTGGTGTCTTGTTTTACATTGGCTTTATAAACAAGTTCTATGGGTTCATTAACATTTTTTGCCCTAATGTCGTAGGTTGGGAGCCACCCTGCGTTGCTAACCACATAAGATATTTCAAATTCTACTTTTGTTGTTTTTTTACTTTCAACTTTAACCAATATTTCCCCATTAGCATATTTTTTTTTGCTAGTCATGCTATTAATTTGGTTTTGTATGTCACTCTGCTTTTCTTCAAGCTTTGAAATAGTTTGATGGCGTTCAATTTCTTTAAGTTTTAAATCTGTCAGTTTAGTGCTGTAGAAGTTAGAAGCTTCTTTAAGATTAGTTACGCTCAATTCTTGATTTTTCCCACCAATTTGTCTGTTTTCTTGTAAAAAATTGAGTTCTTCTTTTAGTATGTCTAAATGTGTTTTTTCTAAAGTTAACAGGTTTTGATTTTTTTCAAGCGAAGCTTCTAAATCAATTAATTCTTGTTGTTTGTCTAGTTTGTCAATAAAATTTTGCTGATGGTTTACAGACAATACCGTTATGTTGCTATTAGCTTTTACTTGCACACTTTTAGACTCTATAAAAGGAGAGAGGTTTGTAAAGTTAATCATAGTGGTGCCTGGTTTTAAATCAACAGATTTTTTTCTAAGAATTTGTGCACCATTAATGAATACAGTGACTTCTTCTATTTTAGAACTGACTTTTTTTTCGGTTATTTCTTGTGAAAAGGAGAAGCTAAATACTAGGCAAAGTATAATAGTTATAGGGTATTTCATGGTAATTTTGATTGGGGTGTATGAGTTTAAAAAAATACAAAGCGGTTTAGTTTGTGAATATAAGCCTACGATTTTAATAATACAATATTTTGAATTGTTATCGGTTTTAGCGTCATAATCGTTTGGTTGGTAAATTGAAAACTATTTAACCACCCGTCCAATAAACTTATGTTCATGTTTCAGAATATAAACCCCTGAATGAAGTCCGCCTAAATTCGAGATTTTAGAATTCTCTACCACTTGTGAAGCAACCAATCGCCCTTGCAAATCCCAAATGTTAATAATAGCACCAGTTTTAAGGCCTTTAATAACAATATGGTCTATAAACGGATTAGGAAACAGTTGAAACTTAATATCACTTTCTATGTTGTTTGAACTTAATGTACTACAAGCTGATGCCGTACTCAAGTGTTTTTCTAAAATAGCCATTTGTGGTTTGTCTGTTGAGCCATCAGGTTCTACAGAAAGAATGTAATTTCCCCACCACGGACCTCCAGCCCAATAGGTGCCGTTGATGCAGTTTTGTTTTAAATGTTTTAAAAAATTATCCAATGCGGTTAACCAACGGCTGTCATTTGCAGGAACACCATATTCACCAACAAAACCACTGAGATTATTGGCTTGTAACCAATTTACAAAAGGTGAAACACGGTCTATGCCAATATTGGGGTAAGCGCCTTCAGTATCATAACTTCCACTATAAGTTCCTGAGGCATCATTATCAAAATACACATGGGCTTCAAAAATGAGCTTGTTAGCGGGGTCGTTTAGATTCTTTAGGTTATCGCTAAACTGCATCCAACGTTCGGCCGAACTCCAACTGTCTCCACCAACGATAATGTTTGTTTGCGTATCGTTAGTTCGTATACCATTTATAATGTCTTGGGCGGTATCAAACCAAGGTGCATTGACGAGAAGGTCGTGAGGTTCATTCATGATACCGTAACCCCAAATGTTTGAATAGTCTTTGAGTTCAATGGCTAATTTTGTCCAGAGGTCTTTGATATGCGCCATGCTCAATTGACTCGAACCAATAATCACTTCTTGTCCGTTTAACTTATAACGACAGTAGTTATGCAAATCTAGAATGACTTCCATATCGCGATTTTCAGCAGCATTTAAAACGGCCTTTATACGTTGTAATTCATTTAAATTTAAACTTCCATTTAGACTAGGTTGTATACGCTCCCATTTAAAAGGTAAACGAACTAAAGTAAGCCCTTTACTTTTGTAATAATCTAATTCATTTTCGGTAGGGTAAGTGTAATCGACACCAAAAGTTCCGGGCATGTTTTTTCCAAAATCAGCACCGGCTAGGTTAACACCAAAGGGGTTTTGTGCGGTTGTTTGAAAGGCTAGCAGTAATAGGAATAAGGTATAGGTGAACGTGATTTTCGGTTTCATAGACTTAAGGGCGTACAAAAATTATTAAAATGTAAATATAGTATTACGTTTTGTGGCATTTAATTTATTCTTTATTTTATTTGGTTTAGAATTCTGATTTGAGGGAAAACTTAAGGTTAAAGCTTTTGTCTTAAATTATTTAAATGATACTATATTTTGGTTTATTCTGATTTTTTGATCTTATATCTTGGGTTATACGGTGTTTATTCTGTGTGATTTGGGCTAAAAATTCTTTATTTATAATTGATTTAAATAACTTGCAGATGTAAGCTAGGATATTTATTTTTGCAGCTATTTGTAATAAGTCTAAATAAATGAATCGTTTTATAGTATTGTTTTTTGTGATGCTCAGTATGTTCGCTGGAGCCCAATCTAAATTTGGGCAAATTGTAGGACAGATTACTGATGAATCCGGGCAAACGCTATTAGGCGTAACGGTACTGCTTAATAATACTAGTCAGGGTGCTGCAACCGATTTAGACGGCAACTATGTTTTAAATAGAGTGCGCTACGGAAATTATTCCCTGAAAATTTCTGCCATTGGTTACCAAACTCAGGAAATTGATGTAGCGGTAAATTCAGAAGAAGACATCGTTAAAAACTTTGTTTTAAAAGAAGATACTTCTGAGCTCGATCAAGTCTATGTGGTAGGGAAAACCAAAGCTGAAAAAATTAAAGAAGTAGGCTTTAGTGTCAATGCTATAGAAACACAAAAGATAAAAACCCAAAGTATAGCCATTAACACTGTTTTGGATAATTCCGTTGGGGTACGTGTAAGGACTACCGGAGGAGTAGGCTCTGATTTTGAATATTCCTTAAATGGTATGTCGGGAAATGCTATTCGTTTTTTTATTGATGGTATTCCTATGGATTATTTTGGTTCATCATACTCTGTAAATAACTTACCAATTGCACTTATTGATCGTATTGATATCTTCAAGGGAGTGGTTCCTGTAGAGTTAGGGTCCGATGCTTTGGGTGGCGCTATAAATTTGGTAACTAAAGAACAGGTTGAAAATTTTGCTGAAGTGTCTTATTCCTTCGGTTCTTTTAATACGCATAAAGTAGCCTTTAATGGGCAGTGGAAATTCGATTCCGGTTTTACAACACGATTGTCTAGTTTTTATACCTATTCTGATAATAATTATAACGTTTGGGGAAGAGGTGTTTATTATGGCGAAGAAGACACGGGAAAGGCCATTGAGTTTACCAAAGACAATCCCGCCGAACGTTTTAATGACGATTTTCAAACCTTCAGTACAAAACTCGATGTTGGGTTTACTAATAAATCATGGGCCGATCAGCTCTTCTTAAGCATTTTGGGTTCAGATCTTAAAAAAGGCGTGCAAACAGGACAAACCATGGGGCATGTGTACGGTGAAATGCGCAATAATGAACAAGTGCTCATGCCTAGTTTAACCTACAAGAAAAAGGATATCTTCACAAAAGGTCTAGATGTGAGTACCTTTGCGGCGTATTCGCATACCAAAGCAGAGGTGATTGATACTACCACTGCACGTTACGATTGGAGAGGTGAGGTGATAGGCACCAATCCTTCTGGAGGAGAAACTAGCCGAAATGGGCGCTCTTTATATACCCAAACAGATAACTCGGTTATTGCTAGATTTAACGGCACCTACCAGTTGCCTAAAGATTTCAAATTAGGATTTAATTATTTATATACCAGTACCAGCCGCACTGGAGAAGATCCTTTTTCTCCACCACATAGATTGGCTTATTTCGACCCTCAAAATATAGCTTCGCATTTTGCAGGACTATCTTTAGAAACGATTAAATTCAATAACAGACTTCGGGCAAATGCCTTTGTAAAGTGGTATGGTTTTGACTCTTCCATAAATGAAGTGGTTTATACTACTGAATATGAGGTAAGGCCTGTCACGAGCAATATTTCTAATTGGGGTGGTGGATTTGCGATGTCCTATAAGCTTTTTCAAAGGTTTTTACTGAAATCTTCTCTAGAACAAGCCACGAGATTACCAAATGCTACCGAAGCTTTAGGTAATGGCGTGACGATTACCAATAACCCTGATATCAAACCAGAACAAAGTTTTAATGCCAATGTAGGTTTTATATTAGGCAGACTTCCGCTAGGGGGAAGCCAAGGTATAAAATTAGAAATGAATGCCTTCTACAGAAACACAACAGATAAACTTCAGATGAATGTTCAAGGCGGACAGGCAACAGGCATATTTGAAAATATAAAAGAGGTTTCTGGAACGGGTGTTGAATTGGATGTTGTTTATGATTTGAATCAGAAATTTAAATTCAATATCAATGGAACTTATTTAGATTTCAGAAATACCTTAAAAGTTGATGAGAATGGTAATGACAATATCATTTATGGCGACCGCCTTAAAAACGAACCTTATCTCATGGCTAATGCTGGTGTAGAGTATACTTTAGAAGATGTTATTCAAAAAAAATCTAAGCTTTTTATGTACTTGCAATCGAGTTATGTGCACGATTTTTTCCTCAATTGGTCAAGTCTAGGAAATGAAGATACCAAAAATAAAATCCCAACCCAATTGGTTTTTGATGCGGGGTTAGGCTATACGTTTCCAAATGAAAAACTGAATGTTTCAGTAGATTTTTCAAACTTTTTAAACGAGCAGGTCTATGATAACTTTTTACTGCAAAAACCCGGTCGAGCGATTTTCTTAAAATTAAACTACCAATTCCTATAGAAAACTATAAATCAGAAATTAATAAATATTATAAACATGAATTTAAAACTTATGAAAACTAATAAAACTTGGAAAGCTGTAACAGCTTGTTTGTTTATCGCTTTAAATCTTGCATTTTTTGGATGTAGCAATGACGATGATAGTACTGATGATGGAGACTCAACTCAAGATGTGTCGTATTTAGTAGGTGCAGCCGTTGATGAGGAAGGTTATTATTTTACAACCGATAATATTACATCTGGTTCTTTATCTATTCAAGGTAATGGAGCTGAAGGTTGGGCGTCTATATCTGTAACTGTAGATGGTTATTTGTATATCGTTAACAATACAGAAGGATTAACTGAAAAGTTTGAATTAACCGAAAATGGTCCTGTAAAAGTAGATGCGATTTCTAATGCTGTATTAGCTCCAGGAGCTTTCTTCCGTTATATCCAAGCTACTGATAACGGTGATTTATTCTTATCAAGTAGTCCTGAGAAAGAAAGTGGTAAAATGCCTTACGGGATTATTGATTTAGATACTTTTACAGCTGCAGGTAATGGGTTTATTGAATTTCCAGAAGTAAATGGTAAAGTGAATTTATGGGCTAATGGTTTAGTTCAAAATGGTAAAATCTACTTTGGTTCTTTATATGGTGATGCTAGTTGGGCAAACTTAGAAGAGAATTTAATTACAGTAGCTTTTGATTACCCATCTATCACAAACCCTGAGGTTTTAGAGTCTTCTGCTTCTGCTGGAATGACTGCTGGGTACAGAACTAACGGTACTTTTGCTACTGAAACTGGTGATTTATACCAATACAACATTACTAGTCCATTATGGTACGGAAATGAAGAAGTTGCCGATAAGCCTTCTGTGTTTGTGAAAATTGCGAATGGTGATTATGACGATTCTTATGTATTAGATGTGTCTGCACATTTTGGTGAGCCTGTTACTATTTGGAATGCTTGGTATGCAGAAAATGGTATTGCTTATGCTAATGTAGTACGTGCTGCTGATGCTCCTGAGTGGGGTGATTTATCACAAAACACAGGTACTTTAGTTGAAATTGACTTATATAATGAAACCATAACTGAATTGAATTTACCTAAAGCGCCGTTCGTGAATATTTTCACCTTAGACTGCGTTGAAAATGGTAACTTCTATATCCCTGTAAGTATTGCTGGAGGCGAGGCTAATATCTATGAAATTAATATTGATGGTGGTGCTAATGGCTTTACAAAAGGAGCGAAGTTAGATGGTAGTAATGTGTATGTAGACGTACTGCAAAAAGTAAACTAATTATAAAGATTTTTAACTTTTATATAGCTATATAATCCAGTTAAATTTTGAATATTTGCGAGCCCCAACCCAACGATGTTATTTGGGTTGGGGTTTGTTTTTTCTATGAAAGCACGACTAAAAAATATACTCCACAAACTACACCTTTGGCTAGGCATGGCCTCTGGCTTGATTGTGTTTGTTGTGGCTATTACAGGTTGTATTTATGTGTTTTCATATGAAATAAAAGATGTTGTCTATAAAGACAGGCATCACGTTTCAATTCCTGAAAACCCTACTAGAGCACCCATATCTCAGCTAATAGAAACTGCTGAAGGCGCTTTTAACAACACTTACAGCTTTCAAAATGTAATTATTCCAGATGACCCCAATCATGCCGTAAGCGTTAGCTTTACAGAGGTTGATAATACGGTTTTTGGTTATCATAATTACATGAAGTTTTATAAAACCGTTTCCTTAAATCCCTACAGCGGAAAAATAATTTTTATAGAAAACACCAAATGGGAGTTTTTTAATATCGCTTTAGCTATACATATGAATTTCTTCATGGGTTACAATGACGTAAGTCATTATATTATCGCAGGAGCCACATGGACTTTTGTTTTTATGCTCATTTCTGGCTTAATTTTATGGTGGCCCAAAAAATCACAGCGTAAACAAAGCTTTAGCTTTCGCTGGAAGAAAAGCTCGAAATGGCGACGTAAAAACTACGATTTACACCGCATTTTTGGTTTCTACATGCTTTCTATTGCTCTAATTCTAGCCTTAACTGGTTTAATGTGGGCCTCAAAAAGTTTTAATAGTTCTGTGAAATGGGTAGCTAACGGCGGAAAAACAATCCCGTACGCGGCACTTTCTAAACCCGTACAAAAAACAAACCCAGAACAACCATTTGATGTGATATTAAATTCGGTCATAAAAGATTATCCTGAGTATGAGTTTCTGTTAATACGTAAACACCCTAAACCTAGTATTCCGTACATTGTTCGTGTTTATAAAAAAGGCGAACAAAACTATAAGCGTACCGAATTGTATTTTGACAGAACTACGGCCGAACTACTAGATACTTTTACTTTTTCTGATAAAAACAACGGTGAAAAAATACAAGCGCTCAATTACGATTTACACGTAGGTGCTATTGGCGGCTTAGCAACCAAAATACTAGCCTTTTTGGCAAGTTTATTAATAGCAAGTTTACCGATTACGGGCTTTTTAATTTGGTACGGACGCAAGTATAAAAAGAAAAAATAGTTATAAATTATACATAATTAATTTATACATTTACCAAGTAGATTTTACAATAAAAATCAATGGGGGATTAGCTCAGCTGGCTAGAGCGTTTGACTGGCAGTCAAGAGGTCACCGGTTCGACTCCGGTATTCTCCACCAATGTTTATAAGGCTTCCAAGAAATTGGGAGCTTTTTTGGTTTTCTCATGTAAAATTCCCCCAATACGGTCATTAACCGATGATTAAGATATAGTTTTTCTTTACCTATCTTTTCAAGAGTGGAACCTCCTGTGGTTTTAATTTTTAAGAATAATTTTTAATTAAGTAAGGCTTACATGCGTTATTCAAATAAGGGTAAATATTTATTAAAATTATCTTTATGAATTTACTAAAAACCAAAAGCCCCCAATTAGGGAGGCTTTTGCGCTTATAAATAATAGTAGCAAATTGAAAAACACTTAGTATAAGTAGTGCGACAATACTTTAGTATGTTTAGTGAAATACCAAAGCCTGCCTGTTTCTCAATTATTTTATAAGTAGCTTTTTAGTTGCTGCTTTTTCATTATTACTAATTTTAATAAGGTATAACCCACTGTTTATAGGTAACTGGGTCTGATTTAAGGAAAAAGTGTTTAAAGCCGTTATCTTCTGATTTAAAATAGTTCTTCCATTAATATCACTTATTTCTATGACACCTGAAAATACACTGCCAAAATCAAAAGTTAGTTCTCCATTAGTATATGGGTTTGGATAAATACTTACGGCATTTTTAAATTCTAAATCTGTATTCGAAAGCGCTTCTTCAGTCAATGAAAAATCGTCACAGTATCCTGTGTTTTGAGACCAATACCAGAATCGATAAGTTTCGTCTTGGCTGCCAGTAGTAAAGGTGATTTCCCCTTTAGAATAGCTAGTGGTTGTAAATTCAAAGTTTTCTACTAGCACATTACCGTCATGTTTGCTCACGCCTAAAAAAGCGGAAGCTCCTGTTGCTGCAACTTTGCCATAGGCCGAAACCGTATATGTCGTATTGGCTTTTAAGGCAACTAATTGTGCAATACTAGAATTGTTTACCGAACCAGCATGTTGTTCTGAATTTTGGTTATTGCTTACTACATTTGAAGCACCTGCACTGGCATCCCAGTTGGTTAAATCGCCCATTTCAAAACCACTATTTTTAATTAGCCCTACACTAGTTGAAGGCGGTGTTGCTGTTTCGTCTTTTTCCCAAACACGAACGTAATCCACATACATAGTAGTTGGCATACCGCCCAATTTCGCTTGAGCATCTGGATCTACCTCTGGGTTTACCGCATTGTTTCGGTTGTCGTAAAATTTAACAAAAGGTTTTCTTAAACCTAGAGATAAAGTCACGTTCATTGGCCTGTGCCAATATAAGTTTTGTTTTCTAGCTACTTCTACACCATCTACATACCAGATGATTTCATTTTTATTAACTTCACAACCATATATGTGGAAATCGGCTGTTGGGTCCCATGAGGCACGCCATTTGTTTAATTGCGCATCTGGAAAAGCTTTAGGTCTTCGCCATACATCTTGCCCGTTTTCTTTTACCACGGCATGTAGGTTAAGATCTATATCTTGAATGTCGTCTTGGTGGCCTTCATACCAATCAAATTGTTGTAGTTCTACAATATCAATTTCACTATACACAGTTTCACCATTGCTAACTGTACGATCAAAATCGCTGTACAGCCAAAAAGCAGGACAAACCCCTTCACCTATATCGGCACCTTTTATCTTTGCTTCAAAATAACCATAAGTAAAAGTGGCATACGATTTTAAAATACCTGATTTAAAGTAGGTACCACCATCGTCGGCGTTATTTGGGTTTTGTCGCATGGTCAATGCAGTAATGCCGTTATCATTTTCAACATTTTGTTGGTTGTTCCATTTCCAAGCAGTAGTGTTTGGAAGGGCTTCTGTTTTTCGCCATTTAGACCAGTCGGGAGTGGCGCTGTTAAATTCATCAGAAACATTCCATTTAATGTTCCATTGATCGTTCGGGTTTTCGGTTGTTGTAGGTTTTTGGGCATGTATTGTAGCGCTACATATTAGGGCTGTAGTACATAATAAATTACCAAAAATTTTAAAAGAGTTAAGTTTCATCATGGGTTAAGTAATATTTGTTGAATGGTAAAATTAAAAACTAAGCCTTGCGTTTAGTAGTATGAAATTAACTACTTATGGTTTGGAATTACCCTTTTTAATTATTTCTTGAATTTGAAAACTTAAAATTGAGCAGAAGCCTGGGATTGAATTACTTATAAATAGATAGGCCTCCATATATTGAAGGCCTATGCATTAGTGGTAGTAAATGTAAATTAAAGTATTACATTATTTTACAATCAATTTTTTAGTTATTGATGTGTCTTTATTGCTAATTTTGATTAAGTATAAACCTTGGTTAAGGTTTGATTTGTTAATGGTTAAGACATTTTGAGTATCTATATTTTCAGTTAAGATAATTCTGCCATTTAAATCATAAAGTGTAAATTTTCCGGAAAAAGAAGCTCCAAAATCGATAGTTAGATTACCGTTTGTAAATGGATTTGGGTAGATGTTTACTTCGTTTTGAAATTCTATATTTTTATCTGAAATAGCCTTGCTTAGGTCGTTTGACTTATTAGTGGCGCTGCTTAGATTCCAGTAAAACACAGAGGCTTGACTTTTGTTACTAGCCGTAGCTGAAATAGATTTGTTCCCGTTTAGCACCCAGTAATTGTTGTTGATTTTCGATTTAATGAACACCCCATCGGAGCCATTGGATTCTATGGTAAATTTTTGTCGATTAAAAATATCAGATGCACCACAGCGCAAACTATTGTCACTTGCTGTTGTTACGTATTTGCTAGTTGAAACCGATTGTAATCCGTAGAAACCGTCTTCCTTAACGACCACAAATTTTTCTAATGCATTTACAGCATTTTTTGTGGCTTGTATAGCTGTGCCCGACGATTTGTTTACCGTCAAGTATAATCCAGCATTTGATTGTAGAGATATGGTTTGTCCTGCTTGTGGAAGTCCTGATGTTCCACTTCCGTTTTCATTATCGTTATTGGAGTTAACCGTGATGCTGCAATTTGCAGAAAAGTTACCATCAGCTGTTTTCACTAAAACGGTAGTAGTGCCGTCTTTTAGGGCTTGAATTTGTCCGTTTTGATTGATGGAAATAATAGCGGTGTTTCCAGCCGACCATGTCACATTTTTATTGGAAGCATTTTGAGGCAAAATAGTAGCATTCAAAGTTTTTGTATCCCCAACGTTTAAGTTAAGATTACTGTTGCTTAAGGTAACTCCTGTAACCTTTATTGTAGTGTTGTTATTATCATCATCATCATTGTTGTTACTACCACCCTCAGTAAGCGTAAAATCGTCGCAATAAGCCGTGGCAGAAGACCAGAACCAAATTCTATAAATTTCTTCTTGGTTTCCAGTAGTAATGGTAAATTCTCCTTTAGAATAGGAAGTGCTTGAGAATTCGTGGTTTTTTACAACAGCATTGGTAGCATGCTTATTGATACCCATAAAAGCGGTATTTCCAGAAGTTACTTTTCCAAAAGCAGAAATTGTATAGGTTGTGTTTGCTTTTAAGGTAACCAATTGTGCAATACTAGAGTTGTTAATCGAACCAGCATGTTGACCGGATTTTTGGTTGTTGCTAACGACTGCAGAAGCTCCAGCGCTAGCGTCCCACTTGTTTAGGTTTCCCGTTTCAAATCCTTCATTTTCTAATTTTCCCATGCCAGTATTTGGTGGCGTAGTTGAAGTTCCTGATTTTTCCCAAACACGAACGTAATCCACATACATAGTGGTTGGCATTCCGTTTAGTTTTGCTCTAGCAGCTGCATTGGTCTCTGGGTTTACTGCGTTATTTCGGTTGTTGTAGAATTCTACAAAAGGTTTTCTAAGGCCGAGTGATAAAGTCACGTTCATTGGGCGGTGCCAGTAGGTGTTTGGTTTTCTGCCCACTTCTACGCCATCTACATACCAAATAATTTCTTGTTCGTTTACCTCACAGCCATAAATATGGAAGTCTTTTGTAGGATCCCAAGGGGCGCGCCATTTATTTAATTGCGCGTCTGGATAGGCTTTTGGTCTACGCCATACATCTTGTCCGTTTTGTTTAACTACAGCGTGTAGGTTTAAGTCCATATCGCGTATATCGTCTTGGTGGCCTTCGTACCAGTCAAATTGTTGTAATTCTACGATGTCGATTTCACTATATATGGTTTGTCCATTAGAAACGCTACGATCAAAATTACTGTAAAGCCAAAACGAAGGGCACACGCCTTCGCCAATATCGGCACCTTTTATTTTTGCTTCAAAATAACCATAAGTAAAAGTGGCATACGATTTTAAGATTCCCGATTTAAAGTAAGTGTTTCCATCAGAAGCATTATTAGCATTTTGTCGCATGGTTAGGGAGGTAATGCCGTTGTTGTTTTCTACATTTCGTTGATTGTCCCATTTCCATGCCGTAGTGTTGGGAAGTCCAGAAGTTTTTTGCCATTTACTCCAATCGGGAGAAGCACTATTAAACTCGTCGGAGGCATTCCATTTAATCTGCCATTGGTCGTTGGGGTTTTCAGTTTTTGTAGGTTTTTGTGCGTGAAGCATTCCGGTGGTGGTCAGAATAGCAGAAACGCAAACAATTTTACCCACTTTTTTAAAGGTGTTTAAATGTTTCATTTTGTTAAAAATTAGTTATGTAGTAAAAATACTTCATATTTTTACTATAAATGTCTCGTATTTACCTGTTTATAGTCCGTAATTACCTTTGTTGAACTAATTAAGTATCTATTTTGACTTTTTTGATTTGAAGTGTATGAGCTTCGTTTTTAATGGCTTACAAATTTGGTGTTGAATGATTATATTCAAGCATAATAAAATCTTATAAATTATGGAATGCCAATATCAACTGAAATTTGTTTGTTTAACTGTGTATTCGGTAACTTGGGATTTATTTTAATTCCCTATTACATAATAACTGCGACTGAAAACTAATTTCTGCTTTTTAATGAATTTTCCAGTGCTATTTTCTTGATCATTTTCAATGCGATATAAATAGATTCTAGCACTTAATTGCGAAATATCCATTTTCGTTCTTTGGTTTAATAAGGATTCTTGTATTAATTGTCCGTTACTATTATGTATAATTCGGAGATAAAAATGAAATGGCACAATTGCTTTCGCAAATGATGTCGTTTTCTGAAAACCTTGATGGTATTCGAGAAGCTTTACAAAACGGATTTCAGAAATAGTATAGATTAAAAAACTTTTTTACATATTCAATTAAACCCTTAAGCTTGTTTTACAATCTTAAGGGTTTTTAGTTTTAAACCTATTAAGCGTCTGCTTTAGTGAGTGTCGTAATTGTAACACCAACCATTAACACTTAATAATTAGGAAGTTTTAAAAAAAAGCTTGAAATTCGCGGCGTGAAAACAGCAACACTTTTTTTTGCCTTATTTCTGCTTTTTAAGCCAGTGCTTCCATTGGTGGAATACGCTGTTTTCTACGATTACATAAAAAATGAACTTTGTGAAAACAAAGAAATAGTTGAAATGCAGTGTAACGGAAAGTGTCACCTAGCTAAAGAAATGGCTAAAGCTTCCGAAGCACCAGATAATGGAAATGATGAAAAACAAATGGCTTTTGAAACCATGGTTGTTTTTTATCAAGACATAGTTACTCAACTGATCACACCATTTGTATTCTTCAATAAAAACACTATATCTACAGATTATAATCTAGAATATTCTTATTTAAATCTAGATTCTGTTTTTCACCCACCTCAAGTTTAATACCAATTTAACTGTATCATGTCGTATTTTTAATTTGAATTATTTTTTGTTCAGATGAAATATAAAATTCAAGCATAGCCTTAGCTACGGTTTTATTTTATATTGAAATATGGGCGAAAAAGAAACAAATTATATGCGACATTATATGGTTAATTTGGTATAACACCCTTTTTTTAGAATAAAGCACTGTTGATTTATATCGATAGCGGTTCGTCTATTTATATTTTTACGGCTGTCTTACTACGCTTACTTCTAAAAACCACAAGTTATTTTCCTTAGTTTGAAACTCTTTTTTAGGTGTTATTCAGTAACTATAAACTGTTTTAAAAGATAAACTTGCGTCAACCTGAACTTGTTTCAGGTTCCAATCACAATTGGTACGCCATATGATAGGATTCTGAAAATATATTCAGAATGACGAACGAAACAATTTTTAAACAGTTGAAGGTTTTTTGGATAGCATATACTAAGATTTCAAAACTAAAAAGAAGCAAACTCTAAGGCCACCTTATGAGGTGATGAACATATAATAAGGCGCTTGTTATGTGTGTAAAACAAGAAAAACAGTTTTTAAATCATGAAATATGCAATCTATTTGCTGCTTGCTATCAGTGCGATGGTAACTGCTTGTACTGTTGAGAAAACAGACTACGAAGCTGAAATCGCTACCGATACCACCGAATACTTCGAGTTTGAAGAAGTAACTACCATAAAAAGTGGTGATTACAATTTGACTATTGAGGCTTTAAACGGTACGCTGTACAAAGGTTATAATGAAATTCACATTAATATAGTGAATGCTCAGACTGATGAGCAGGTAAAAAATGCAGACGTCACTTTTTTACCCATCTTAACAGATGCCAATGGTAATAAGTCTTCTTGTCCGCATGAATACACCTTGAGTTATGATGCGACTAACGATTATTATCTAGGCTACTCTGTTTTTACCGATGAAAGTAGCACAACTTCAAGTTGGGATTTGTATATCGATTTTACAATTAGTAATAATTCGAATGCTTTAGTTGAAAGTGTTTCGGTTGAAGAACAAGTGAATAAAAACCTAAACATGACAGCCTTTACAGGAAATGATAATGTGCAGTATTTTATTGCTTTAGTAGCTCCCCAACGTCCCGATGTGGCTGAAAATGATTTGGTAGCGGGTATTTATAAATACATTGAACCCACGCAAGCTGCTGGTGATTTTCCTGACCCGTCGCAGTTTACTTATGCCGTCGTGAATGACCATACTTTGCTGCTAGACCCAAGAATGCCTGAACCTTCTATGGGGAATCATTCTTCACCTAATAATGAAGATTTGACGCAGCAAAATGACGAACGCTATCACGGGGTGGTGAATTATACCATGACAGGCAATTGGACGCTGAATTTCATTTTTCAGGACGCTAATGGAAAAACCATAAAAGGGACTGAAGTTCCAACAGATTTTACACCAGGTATTGAAGGGGTAAAAAGTGAACTTTATATCGATATCTTATTCTAAATGCGATTATTTACACTTATCATATTATTGGTTTTAGGAACTTGGGCTCATGCCCAGGACAGGCCTGTAGAAAGCGATAGCTTAGATGTGGTCTTAGACGAAGTTTTAATCGTTGCGGCTAAAAAGGCTAAAATTGAAACCGATATGAAAATGGCGGTATCGGTTGATGAATTTTTGGCTTCTTCGGAAAACATCAGTTTCATTAAACGTGGCGCCTATGCTTGGGAACCTTTGCTGAATAATATGAGTTCTGAGCGCTCTATAATAACTATTGATGGCATGCATATTTTTGGTGCTTGTACCGATAAAATGGACCCTGTGACGTCTTATGTTGAAAGCAATAATTTGTCTGATATTGATATCAAATCGGGGCAAGAAGGAAGTTTACAAGGGGCTACGGTAGCCGGAAGTATCGATTTGAAGCGAAAAAGTTCTGCTTTCGGGCGTGCAAAAACATGGGATGGCGCCTATCAAACCGGTTTTGAGTTTAACAATAAGCAGTTTTTTAATTTGGCCAATGCCTCGTATTCAAATGATAAATTGGTGGTTGATGCCAGTATATCACATCGAAAAGCTGATGATTATTATGATGGCAACAACGATGAAGTTGACCATTCGCAATTCACTAAGTTTAATACCTCTTTGGGTCTTGCCTATAAAACCAGTGACTTGTCGTCTTTGCGTGTCGATGCTATTTTTGATAAGGCACAAGATGTGGGCTACCCAGCACTTCCAATGGATTTGTCGCTTTCAAGAGCCCTAATTACCTCGGCTTCTTATAAGCAGTTTTTTGAAAACAAACTCCTAAAGGTTTGGGATTCTAAAGTCTATTATAATGCCGTGGAACACTACATGGATGATACCACGCGCCCTGAAAATTTAGTGCATATGGACATGCCGGGCTGGAGTACCACTTACGGATTGGTTTCAAAAGTAAACCTAAAAAGTGCTAATTATTCGGCCGAAATTCAGCTTAATGCTTATGATAATTTATCTATTGCTGAAATGCGCATGTATCCGCAAGACCGCAATGAACAAACCATGTTCGCTTACAGTTGGCCGTGGGTGACCACACGTTACGTCGGACTTTCAATGAGCAATGCTTTAGATGTTTCTGATAGTAGTGTTTTGAATTTTGGTGGCACCTTGGGTGTGAATTACAACTACTCTAAGTATGTTGAATTCAATAGAATTTTTCATCCAGGCGCTTCACAAGAAAAAACCAGGTTTCTACCGAGTTTGTATGGGAGCTACCAGTGGTATCCTGGGAAATTTGATATTGCTATGGGTGCAGGTTATGGACATCGTGCACCGTCGGTTTCTGAAGGTTATGGCTATTATATCTATAACAGTTTTGACCGCTACGATTATATTGGTGACCCCGATTTAGAAAATGAAATTTCTTATGAAGTGAATGCCAGTGCCGGTTTTACGCATAGTAAAGGTCACGTGAAGGCAAAAGTGAACTATTTCTACATTCAGAATTACATTATTGGTAGAATTTTGAGTGCCGGAAGTCCAATGAATTATCAATCGGTGGGCGTGAAGGGCTATACCTCTTTAGATTTTGCCACATTGTTTAATTTTTCTTTGCAAGCTGATTACCACCTGCTGCACAATTTGCATTGGAATGGGACGCTTACCTATGCCCGTGGCCTTGATGATAATCAGAACAATTTGCCGTTTATTCGTCCGTTGAGCTATCAAACCGCCTTGCATTATAAACTTGGTGATTTCAGGCTTCAAGCCGAATTAAACGGTGATGCCATGCAAGTGAATTACAGTCCGGAATACGGTGAAGACGAAACACCGTCTTACACCAATTTAAATGTTTCAGCAGATTATAGTTTTTACATCAATAATTACAAAACAGTCGTTCAAATAGGTGCCGAAAATGTTTTCAACACCTATTACAGCACCTATGCCGACTGGGGGAATATCCCAAGAATGGGACGTAATATTTTTACGTCTTTAAAAATAAATTTATAACAATTAATACAAACCATTAAATACAAAAAACAATGAAAACACAAACCTTAGAAAACATGAAAAAATTCCTTTTATTACCTGCTATCGCTTTAGCCTTTGTATCATGTAGTGATGACGATGTGCCTGTGGCTAACGATGTAACCTTAGAGTTCAATAACACCTTTAATGGTAAAACTATCGTACTTGGTGATGCGACTAGTTCAGATGCTACGATTAATACTTCCGTAGAAGGTCAAGTACACCATTTTTCAGAATTAAAATATGTGATAAGCAATATCATTTTAGTTAAAGAAGATGGTACTGAAATTCCGTATAACGTGAACGATTTAGATGAAGGGGCTACCGTAATTGACCAATCTAAAGAAGAAACTTTAGAATATGTTTTAAACGATATTCCAACGGATGATTATGCTCAAATTATTTTCGGATTAGGGGTGCGTTCAGATTTAAACACTTTAGATGAGGTAAGCAATCCAGGATTTTACGCCGAAGCAGGAGCAAACGATACTCAAATGCACTGGGAATGGGGGACAGGCTACCGTTTTACAAAAATTGAAGGATTTTATGATACCGATAATAAAGCACTGTCTTTTCACTCAGGAAGTACGGTTAAAGCTTCTGAAGATGACGAAAACATTAACGTGCCAGGATTTGATGCCTACAGAGAAATTACTTTAGATTTACCTGCAATGGCTAAAGTTGGTGAACACAGTCCTAAAATTGTTATTGAAGCTGATTTTGATCATTTATTAAGCGGAAAAACAAACAAAATTTTACTAGATGATTCCAATGCTACGCCTAGCGCGCACACTTCGGTTTCTATGTCTCAATATGTAGATAATATCGGTGGAAACGGTTCTTCTGATATCACAGGGATGTTCTCTGTTTCAGAAGTAGAAAACTAAAATTATTGAGGTTAGTAGTTAGTCGAATTTATAGTGGGATGTCAAATCAAATGCAGTTGTGATTGGGTTTTTGATTCCGAAGCGTTCTCGATGGCGCAATCATTGATGTGATAAGACCCTTCAGGTTTTTGAAACCTGAAAGGTCTGCAAAGCAAAAATTCGAACATCGAGTTAATGCTGTTACTAATCCCGCTGGCGCTTTAACATTCAACAAAATACCAACTAACTACTAACCTTAATTTTAAACCCTAAAGCTTTTATTTCCAATGAAGAATTTAATCAGAAGCCTTTTTGTTTTTGCTTTGCTTGCCGCTTGTAGCCGTGAGGATACGGTTCTTATTTCATATGAAAATCCGGAGCTAGAGCTAGAGGTGCCTTTTGGTTTTCCGGAGTTTAATAATTCGGTTTACACCAACAAACCCACTAAATATGGTGTGGCATTGGGAGAGAAGTTGTTTCAGGATACTAGGCTCAGTGCCGATAATAGTGTTTCCTGCGCGAGTTGTCACATTCAAGAACATGCTTTTGCGGATCGTAATGCTAAAGGGATTGGTATTGAAGGTCGCATCGGACTCCGAAATACACCGCCTGTGCAAAATATGGCCTTTATGAAGGTGTTTAATTGGGATGGTAACATTCGTGTGTTAGAAAACCAGCCACTGGTACCCATAATCACACATTTTGAAATGGATTCTTCCATTTTAGAAGTGATAGGGAAGCTTGAAGAAGACCCTGAATATATTGAATTATTCAACAAAGCATTTAATGGCGAAGGTATTACCGCCGATGGTATTTACAACAGTATTGCACAATTTGAATACACCTTAATTTCTGCTAATAGCAAGTACGATAAAGTAATTCGAGAAGCAGGGGAGACCTTTACGGAAACTGAAGCTTTGGGCTATCAAGTTTTTCAGGATAAATGTGTGAGCTGTCACAGTACCGAGTTATTTACCGATCAGAGTTTTAGAAACATTGGGTTTCCTTTAAACTCAGACCATGAAGAGGCGGGTAGAAGCCGTGTGACAGGTGCCGTAGAAGATTTTATGCGTTTTCGAGTGCCTTCATTACGCAATATTGCACACACCGAACCTTACGGTAGTTTCGGACAGTTTGAAACCTTAAGAGCTGTTCTTGATTATTTTGATAATGGTGTTTTAGAAGCCGATAACCTAGATCCTATTTTAAAAGAGAATAACAACCGTATTCCGCTTTCTGAAACTGAAAAAGATCAGTTGATGGCCTTTATGCATACCTTAAGTGATTCCGAATTTATCGGAAAATGATTTCTAAATTTGAATCTTTAGTAGCATGTCAAATCGAGCGCAGTCGAGATTGCTTTTTTTGACATCGAAACGTTCTCGACTGCGCTCGAACTGACAACAGTGAATGTTTAACACATTTAGCTACTGAGCACGGAAATTTTAAACTAACAAAAACACTAATTCCTACGATCAATAACCATTAAAGGTTTTCTGCTCATTTTCGGAAATTGAATCTTTTGAATTTCTTTTCTATCACAAAATTCTATTTTAGGAAGTACCCTTAGTTTGGCTCTAAAATGATCTTTTATATGCTGTAAAAAGTGATCGGTTGGGTTAGAAGTGGCTATTTTAAGAAGGATTTCATCGGTACCAATGCTGTTGTGTGAAATCTCGATGATGTACGATTCAATCTCGTTAAAATCATTCAGAATGTTATGCATGGCTGGTGGATACAAGGTGGTGCCCTTATACTTTATCATTTGTTTCTTTCTACCAATTACTGGTCCTAGACGTGTGGTGTTTCTGCCGCAGCTGCACTTTTCGTGATGTGCTTTTACAATGTCACCGGTTTTAAATCGGAGTAATGGCATGCCTTCAACCCCTAAAGTCGTAATCGTCAATTCACCAGATTCGTCGGGAGCTACAGGTTGATTGTTTTCATCAAGAATTTCAATGATAATCAATTCCGGATGGTGATGACCGCCTTGTTGCGCCTCACATTCGGTAAAAGCGGTGTTCATTTCTGTAGAGGCATAGGTTGAAAACAACTCAATATTCCACTTTTCTTTAATTTTTTTAGATAAGATATTTAATGAAAAATCTTGCTCTCTCAGCGATTCGCCAATGCAAATAGCGCCTTTTACAGAAGAAGCATTTAAATCGATGCCGTGCTGTTCGGCATGTTCTATAAGTTTTAGTAAAAATGACGGAACCGCAATGACGTAGGTAGGTTTGAATTTTTTTATAGAATCCCATTGCAATTCAGGAATGCCGTTTCCTACTCTAATGATTCCAGCTCCAAGTTCTCGCGCGCCTAAAAAATAGGCTAACCCTGCCATAAAACGTCTGTCTATGGTAGTCATGAGCTGAATGACATCTTCCTGCTTAACACCAGCACAGGCAAAAGAAATGGCTTCATTATGCGCCAAACGGTTTAAATCGTTATCTGTTAAGGCAAAAGTAACGGGCTCGCCTAAAGTTCCAGATGTGGTTACGTAGTCGATAATTTTATGTCTTGGTACACAAATAAAGTCTTCGTTAAATTGTTGTAAATCGTCCTTCGTTGTTGTTGGAATAACAGCTAAATCTTCTAACGTATTGATGCTGTTAATATCTATGTTTTCTGTTTCAAAAAGACGCTTATAGAACGTAGAATGTGTGTTTAAATAGCTAAGAAGTATTTTTAATTGCACTTCTTGAAAAGCCTTTATCTCGGCGGTAGATGCTTTTTCTATATCTGGAATCATAAACGTAATTTTCTTTTTAATTTTTTAATGTAGCCTGCAACACTTTCACGGTCTGGAACCGTAGTGATTTCTTTGGTTTGGGCTGTCTCAAAAGCTTCGAGTGCTGCTGTATAATAACCATTATTGTAATTGTACAAACCTACTAAATAATATGCTTCCCAAAATTCTGGATTTGCAGCTTTTATTTGCTTGAGTACCACATCGTCAAGTTGTTTTTTGTTGTTTATTGCACTAATGACTTGGGATCTAAGTTTGCGATAGCTTTGATAATTTTTATAAGCTTCGGTGAACTGAAACGGGTCTTTTTCAATGGTTAAAGCGGTATTTGAAAAATCTGTTTTCTGTGGATTATTAAAAATATTGTTTAGATTATAAGCTACAAATTCTCCCAATTGATAGGGGTTTGAAGATACCCAAACTAAGCGTTGCTCAGGTTTAAAAACCACCGCATGATGTGCTAATAACTGGTTTAGTGCTTTTTCGTTTCCGTAGCCTATCGTTTTACCATTGAGGCCTTTTTTATTTCTTAGAATGTCTACCGCTATTTGTGGTGTTATTTTTGTTTGTTTATTTAGAAGTTCCTCCATGCGCTGGTATCGGTACATGGAATGACTTTCAGTAATATGTTTCTGGTTGTTTTTGTCTTCCGCGTAAGCGTTACTTTGAAAGTGATTCGAACAAATTAACTGATTAGTATTCTCCACTTCATAAACCCCAAAATTATCTGGAGACACCTCAATAATCACGGCTTTATTGTCTTTTGCACTGCCTACAAAAATAGACTCTGAAACAAAAACTTCACGTTTCTTTGCAATGGCAATGGCTTCTTCAATGTTTGTGGCGTATTGTAAAATTTCTCGGTTAACTATGGAAATTGGTGTTTTTGCTATTAAGGGTACTTTTGATTTTCCTGCGTTAATGGTTACGGTTAAACCATGTTCGTTCATGCCTGAAACCACGCCAATCATGCCCGCCCAAGACACCGACATGAATTTATAGCCAGTCGTGGGACTTATAAAACTGACAATCTTATCTTTTGAAAAATCATCTCCAGCGTAAAAATCGAAATTTCTACCAATAATTAAACTGCCGTCTTCAGATTTATCGCCCCAAGCAGCAAATGAAGAGCAGCCCACTAAAGCGAGATCTTGTAAGGCATGACCTATATCATGCGCACCGTGAAAGTATAGCCCTCTAAGATAGCTGTTTGCAAAGGGTGTTTGATCGGTTATGGCGTATTTTGAGAGGCCGTAAATTTCTGTTTTATATTCATTAGGAACATGTAAATACATTTTACGGTTGTACCAGGATAAAAAATGACGTAAAAATTTCTGACTGTTTTCTGAAGGCACTAAATCATCAATTTTAGATAAGAAATAGCGCTCTTGGTTTTGAAATAATTCTTTGGTGAGGCTTCCTGTAATTAATCCGCGTTCATAAGGATCGCCTTCAACATAAAGCTCCCACAGGCCTTGTTTGTTTTTGTTAAGCGAATTGTTGCCTAAAACAAAGCTTGAATCGTTTGATTGTGTGCGTTTTGGGATGGAGTCGTTGTAAGCACTAACGTTTGGTACATCTTGCAATGAGTTTGATATGCCACATGAAGCCAATACAAGGAAAATGATGCTATACAAAAGGGCTTTAAAAGTCGTTTTAGGCATTTTTCCTTATCGTTTTATCTGCTTTCTTCACGGCAAGTTCCTCTTTGTAATTTAACCATTTCTGCCCATAAAAACGGCGCATACCATTATCAAAATGACGCATAATGAAGACGTTGTACATCATGGTTAAAAATTTCTTTGGGCGCTTGGGTAGCGCTCTTAGCGTCATTGAAAATCCGCCATCTAAATATTTTATGTAATGCCAGTAACCACTTGGCATATAAAGTGCATCGCCATGTTTCATTTCGGCATGGATGCCTTCGGCGAATTGTAAAGCGGGATATTTATCAAAATCTGGATCATCCATGTCGATTTTATCCAAATTATGAATGGAAAAAGGCACTTGATATAGATATTTCGATTGCTCTGGCGAAAATAGGGTTACACTTTTATGGCCGTGAAAATGAAAGTGCATGCTATCTGGTAGGTCAATATCATAATGCATAAAAACTTTAGAGTCGCCGCCTCCAAAAAATAGTGCCGGTAAGCGTTTAAAGAATTTCAACCCAATATCTGGATACTTAAAGTCTTTAAGCAGCTCGGGCATGCTGTCTAAAATATTATAAAAGAAAATGCGTAAATCGGTCGGTTCTGTTTTTAGCAGTTCAATATAATCGTAGAGCTTTATTTTTTTAACCGGGGCGTAAACACTTTGTTTCCCAGTTGCAGGTTTGTTGTTGTATAATGGTACGATTTGATCGCCCGCACGTTTTTGAATATAGTCTAAATTCCACTTTTTAAAAGCAGGCCAATCGGAGGTTAGGTTTTCGATTAAAACAGGGCGCTGAGGTTTGTAATAGTGTTCAATAAAGTCTGCTTTACTAATACTTTTAACTCTGGTGATTGGCGTTGTTTTAAATTGTCCCATGCCATTAACTTAAAGTGTTATCTTCAATTTTATTTGCTTCCTGTATCTTGCTTATTAGGGTTTCCATACCAACGATTTCCGAACTGGTTAGTACCGCTCCAATAGTAACGCCTAAAATACCATGCATATTTAAACTTTGTCCCGTTAATAATAGATTTTTAATCTTTGTTCTTGGCGATACAAATGATTTTAACGGGTTGTTGGCGTCCTTAACATAACCATACATGGAACCATTATGAGAACCAATGTAATCTCTGTACGATAGTGGGGTTGAGGTGTAAGTTTCTTGAATACATGCTCTAATATTTGGGAATTTCTTCTCTAATTCACAAATGAGTATCTCTGCTTTTTCTGCTTTAAATTGTTCGTAAGTTTGGCCTCGGTCATTTTTGTTAACCACCGTATTTGTGGTGTTTGCCCAAGGTTCGACCTCTTCGTAACGCATATAAGTTAAAACGGTTAAACTATCACCATAAACGTCTGTTTTTTTGTTGATTCCCATGGAAATCATATAACTATCTGGCCAACTTGCATTGGTGTAGTCTTGGCTCTTCCAGACCATTTCTTCGTTTTTAAAATGGTAGAAATTACAATTTTGGTATTTAAACGTATTGGGTTTTAAAACAATATAAAGGCTAAAACCCGCAATAACCGGTTCTATATTTTTAATGCGATTGGCATAAACCTTTCTAAATTGATCTTCGCCAACCATTTGAATCGTTAGTTTGGGTTCAATGTTAGAAATAAATAGATCGCCAGAAATGGTATCTCCTTTTTTTGTAATAACTGATGTTATTTTTTTGTCTTCACAATTAAACTTTACGACTTCTTGATGGTTATAAGCTTCACCATTGTTTTCTTTCAACCTTCTAATTAAAAGTTTGGAGATTTGACTGCCACCATTAATACATCTGTAGGAACTCTCAATAAAGGAGTTTATGGATAAGGCGTGTACGTAAAACGGTGTGCGATAAGAATCGCCAGCATATAAAAAGTTTGAACCCGCAAGCACCGCACGTAATTTTTCGTTGGTGGTGATGGAATCGATATAATCTTTGGCCTTAAGGCTGAAAATATCTGAGTTTTCATGGTAAGGTTTACCAAGTTTTAAACGATATAACGGAAATTTTCCGCAAAAGGCTTTTAGTTTATCGCAATAGGCTGTAATGGCTTTTTCTTCATCCGGAAATTGAGCCACCAATTGTTCGATGAATTTGTCATATCCTTGAGCGTGTTTGTATTCGGTGGGATCATTATCAAAAGTCACGATATCAAAGCCATCTTCATCTAATTTTTTCAGCTTTAAATCATCCATAATACCGAGATAATTAAAATACTGATATAAGTTCTGGCCTTCACTCAAGCCTCCTATATAATGAACGCCTGTATCGAAAATGGTTTTATCGCGAACAAAGGTTTGTAAGTTACCACCGTATTGATTGTTTTTTTCTAAAACACAAACCTTATAACCTTCTTTTGCTAGAATGTTAGCAGAAACCAAACCACCTAATCCACTTCCAATAATGACAATATCGTAATGTGATTTCATTTATTATTCTACTGTTTTGCTTAAGATTATAACGCTATTGTTTTGATAGCTAGGTTGAAAGCCCTGATTACACATGTTTGAAATATCTAGGAACCTGCTTTCTTTTAATAATATAATTTGATTTACCGTGTTAAGAAAGGGCTTTAAAATCGCTTCATCATGTATTTGGCTCGTGTTTAAAATTAAAACATTTGCTGGATTTACCACTAAGGCTTCAATACTTTCTACACAGGTTATATGTCGTGTATTGGTAATGTAGCTGTTTTTAACTAAGGTCCTATCGTTTTGATTTTCAATATAAGAAATGATCTTTCTATCTACGCCATGTAATGCTAATAAAAAGTCAAGTTGACCGGAATCATTGGAGATATGCGCAATGCTGTCTTTGTCGCCAACAGCATCTAATATGGTTTGGTAGTTGTCCTTGTTGGTGTTAATATCTTCGCGTACTTTTTTGTATAACGCTTGGCCATTATATCTGTAATCGTCTAAAAGTATTTTATGAAAGTAGGTTGGGCCTTCTTTTTCTTTTCTTAAGTTGTTAAATTCACTTCTAAAGTAAGCGCCAATACCTTTGGCACGTTGCGAATAGTTTTTTCCAAAACGCGTATCGTTTGGTGAAATTCTATCTAAAATCTTCAAGGTAATCTGGCCATCTCTAATCATAGATTCTCCTTTGGGAATAATCTCTGAATTCCCATGAATAAGTACAGGAATAATATCTAAATTAAATTGTTCCGCGAGATAGAAAGCGCCTTTATGGAAGCGTTTAATTTTGTGAGTTTTAGACCGTGTCCCTTCCGGGAAAGCCATTAAGGTGTAACCTTGATCTACTTTTTTCTGCAAGTGATCTAATCCGTTATCAATACCATTTGATACCGGATAAAAACCAGCCAGTTGTACGGCTTTTCCAAAAACAGGTGAATTATAAACCCAATCGTTTACTAAAAATATAATTTTTGGATGCAGCATTCCGATGGCTAAAATGTCTAAAAATGAGGTGTGATTCGCGATGATAATGCCTTGTTTTTTGAAATCTTCTTGGTTAAGATTAATCACTTTCTTGCCTAAGAAAAGCTGTGTATAAAGTACCGATTTCATGAATTTTGAAATGAGCACATGAAACCAGTTCATTTTTGTTTTCTTCGGAAGGGGAATAATTCTCAAGATCGTTACACTGAAAAGTGATAGTAATAGTCCGCCTAAGCCAAAATAGGTAAATGATACAATGGAATAAAGAAAAACGCGTAAAGACACCGGGCGTTTATTTTTACTGCCTATAAATAATTTAAATAATAAGGGCTGAATTGTAAAAGCCACAAGTACCGCAGATAAAATGCCTATCAAACTTACTAGCGATATGGAATGCAGCGCCGGATGTTTAGCAAAAATTAAAACACCTACGCCTAAAATAGTGGTAATTACAGAAAGTAAAATAGATGTTTTATGTGTGGTTAAAGCTTTTTCACCGGTACGGTATTCATGCAGTAATCCGTTGGTGATAAAAATGCTGTAATCGATACCTAAACCAAAAATAAAGGTTGAAATGATAATATTAAAAATATTAAATTCAATATGAAACAGCCCCATAACCCCGATGGTTAACAACCAAGTAAGGCAAATAGGCAAACTTGTAACCAAGGTAAGTGAAAAGCTTTTGTAGAATAAAAACAGTAGTACTAAAACCGCAATTAATGAATAGCCAATAAGCTTGTTAAAGTCACTTTTTAGATGCCCTAAAAAGGTTTCATTTATTTGCTTTCTATCGATTAGGAGTACTTGGTCTTGGTTTTTAAAGGCTTCTAATATGGTAGCTTCATCTTCAACTTTCACCAAAGTAGTTATGGTTGTAAAATCATCTTTTGTTGAAATGTAATCATCAACCGAAATTGATTTTAAAGCTTTATAATCTTGGCTTTTTAAGCTGTTGAAATCTTGATCGAGTAAATTGTAAAACGCACTAAAAGTTTTGGGTTTAAAACCTAAGGTGTTACCACTTTCAATAATGTTGTTTTTTGTGTTTTCAATGGTTTCAATATCCCAGAAGGCATGCCATTTAGCAATTTTATGGTTTTGTTGCTTTTCGGAATGTACTAAAGTGCCTACCGAACTGTAGTTGAGAATGTCCTGATTGCTTTTTAAAGTTTTAAGTTTCTTTAAAATGGCGTCATTAACTTGAAGTGTTTTTTCTTCGGAATTGCCATAGGCAGCGATATAAATAGATTTAGAGCTGCTGTTTATAAGTTTGTCTAAACGTAACTCGGCAGATTTTAAATGATCTGGTAGGTAGTTTAACTGACTAATATCATTGTTGAATTTTAGACTGTTGTAGGTGAATAGGCTCCCAATACAAAGTAAAACCAAGCCAATAATAGCCCATTTTTTTTGATGCAGATTATAAGAGGCAATCTTATCCAGCAAGGTGTTTTTCTTAACTTTTTTAGTTGATTTTTTATATACATGCGGAATAAAAAGCAAAGCAAAAATTGAAGAGCCCATGACACTTATTGCGGTAAAAAGTCCTAAATCTTGTAGCGCCTGAGAGTTTATAAAGAGTAAGCATAAAAAAGCCAAAGCCGTGGTTAAACTACTCATTAAAATAGGCTTCGAAATTTCTTTATATAAGTTTTTTACATGATTATGGCTTCGAAGATGCGTTAATATGTGTAAGGAATAATCTAAAGTCACACCTAGAAGTACCGACCCAATACCTAACGAAATCGCTGATATTTTTTCTCGAACCAAAAACAAAATAACAATGGCTAATAATCCGCCAAAAATTGTTGGAATGAATAAAATAATAGGAATGGTTAACTTTCTATAGAATACGATGAAAATAAGCAGTAAAACAGTTAACGCAATGCTAACAGTAAGCTGAATGTCTTTTTTAATTTGATTGGCGTTAGCGACTGCGATTAGGGTTCCACCGTAGTATTCGCTATTTACTTTGCCTTTAAAAGCAGTATTCAATTTAGAATTAGTAGCATATAAATTTTCGACAAATTGCGTGTTTTGTGATGTTTCGCTGGCATCTAAAACTGGCGTGATAAACAATAAAATATGCGATTTGTCTTTACTTACTAGAAAACCGTTTTCTAGAGTGAAATCTTCACCAAAACTTAAATCTTGTAATTTCTTTAAAGCAATAAATGAAATACCCAAGGGGTCTTTTAATATGAAGTCTTTGGCTATAATTCCGGAAGGCGCAATTAAGGTTTTATAATTGTTTAAAGTTATGGCATCTATGCTGTCTTTGCCAATTTTGTTTGTGATACTTTCGTAATCTGAATCTTCTAGAAATAAAGGCAGATTCTCATAAACGAAATTTATGGTATGCTGCATTTCAGCTTGTTCTACCTGACCTTGAATGTGCTTGATGTAATCTCCTGAATTTTGAGATATACTGTCTATAAATTGTGAGGCGTATTGGGTTAAATCATCAACGGAAGCATCGGGAGATTTTGTAATATTCACGATAATTTTATCCGTGAAATTTACATTTTTTAAAACCTTTTGGGCTTCAGAGTTTTCAGTGGTACTTGGGATAAGTTTTGTGATGTCCTCTTCAAATTCAATTTTAGAAGCCATGAAAATTAAGCAGGAGAAAATAAGAATCAATAACCCAAAACCTAATGGTTTTCTCGTGAGGAAGTAGGTGTGTATGTTAAAAAATAAATTATGCATTTACTGCTGGTACTTTTTTCTTTTGAAACACCGAAAAAAGCAAATAACTTAAAGGACCTACGATTAATGCGGCTATTGTGGCCAGACTAAAACTTCCAACAATATAGGTTTTAAGGTGTTTTAATACTTCAAAATCTGTGGTGATTTCTTTAAGGTTAAAGGTTTCATTTTGTCCTAAGATAAGGTTGCCTAACACAACGCTTAAAAAAACAATAAAAGGAATAAATGGTGGAATACTTATGTTAGAAAAAGCGAATGCTATCGCTTTGTTTAATTTAAAAATGACCGCTAAAAAAATAGTGAGTGCAGAGTGGAAGCCCCACAGAGGGGTAAGTCCAATAAAAACACCTAAAGTTAGGGATAAGGCTTTTTTTCTTGGCGAGTCGTTATGACTTAACAAATCTTCTGTTAGAAAACGCTTAACGCCTTTTTTTTTTAATTTTCTGAATAAATCTCTAGGTTTTATGTAAAGAAAGGTAATGATCACAAACCAAGTATTTAAAATGCTTATACGTGTAAAATCTTTAAACGGGCGGAAGTGCGATACGCGCTCTGCCTCATCGTATAGAATGTTTATTGGAATGTTTTTTACATCAATCCCGTTCCAAGCGGCTCTTACAATAATTTCAATTTCAAATTCAAATTTAGACGTATAAAATGTTAGATCTTTAAGTTGGTGAATCGGGTAGAGTCTGAATCCAGATTGGGTGTCTTGAAGTTCAATGCCTGTTTCTAGTTTGTACCAAAAGTTAGAAAACTTATTTCCGAAGCTGCTTTTTTTAGGCACGCTTTTCTGATTCATGTTTCGTGCGCCTATTAACAAGAGATTTTTGTTTTCTGCTTTCTCTAAGGTTTCTATAAACACAGGAATGTCTTCTGGGAAATGCTGCCCATCCGAATCAATAGTAATGGCATATTTATAACCCAAACGTAAAGCTTCTTTAAAACCAGCACGTAAGGCTTGACCTTTGCCTTTATTTTCAGTAAAATGAATTTGTTGTACCTCTGGATATTGTTGAAGAATACTTGATGTGGCATCGGTTGCTCCATCGTTCACTATAATAATACTTTTAGTATGTTCTAAAACACCTTTAATAACCTGCTGTAATGTCTTTTGGTTATTATAAGTTGGTATAATAACGCAACAAGATAAAGTGGTTGATGTATTATGTGTTAGGGTCTCCTTCATTGTTGGTTGACATTTGATTTATCCAGCGAAATCAAATCAATATTTTATACAAATATACTATTACATTTTAAAGCATTCGAGCTCTGCGTAAATTTAGTAATATAATAAAAAAAGCATCTATCGTGACAATAGATGCTTTTCTGTATTTCATTTTAAGGTTAATGTGACTTTCTAACTGCGTTTAGTTAAAAAATTCAGCTAAAACCTAGCTTAATTTATTTTCAATAAGATCGTAAAAATCCTGAAGTGTATCTACGTTTATAAAATCGTCACTCACCAATTTTACACCAAAATTTGATTCAATAGCCACGACTAAATCTACAAAATCTAAACTATCAAGTTCAAGGGTTTCCTTAAGATTTGCTTCAGGTAATATGTCTTCCGATTCAACTTCAAACTCATCAACAAGAAAGTTGTTTATTTTTTCAATAATAACTCCTTTTTCCATCTCTGTATTACAATTTTTTTATTATTAATGCTGAATTTGTTCCTCCAAAACCAAAGGAATTCGACAAAAATACATCAATTTTTTTATCTAGCGTTTTGCTTACTAAATTTAATTTACTGGCGTCCTCATCAGGATTTTCTAAATTAATATTAGGTGCAACAAACGAGTTTTGCATCATAAGCATCGAGTAAATCACTTCGCTTGCTCCAGCCATCCAACATTCATGTCCGGTCATGGATTTTGTAGAACTCACATGTGGGCCATTTTCACCAAAAACATCAAAAATAGCTTTCGCTTCATTGCTATCTCCAACCGGTGTAGAAGTGGCATGTGCGTTTACGTAATCGATGCTATCAGCAGGAATATTTGCTTGAGCAAGGGCTTTTTTCATAGCACGTGCAGGGCCTTCCACATTAGGTGTGGAAATATGCTCGCCATTAGAAGAAAAACCATAACCTACAATTTCAGCTAAAATAGGAGCACCACGTTTAACCGCAGATTCATAACTTTCAACAATAAGTGTTGCGCCACCACCACTAGGTACTAAACCATCGCGGTTTTTATCGAATGGTCGTGAAGCTTTACCTGGTTCATCGGTATTTACAGAAAACACCCCTAAGCCATCAAAACTACCCATGGCCAGTTCGTTAATTTCTTGAGCGCCACCACAAATAATACAGTCTTGTAGTTCGCTTTTTATAAGTTGGTACGCCATACCAATAGCATGAGAGCCACTAGCACAAGCGGCACTAACTGTAAAATTGATGCCTGTTAACTTGAATATGGTTGAAAGGTTCATGGTAATAGAGGAGTTCATGCCTCTAAAAATAGCCCCTGAGCCTACTAAATTGGTGTCTTTTTTCTCTCTTATTAAATCAGCCGATTCTATAATCGATTTCGCTGTACTATCGTTTCCGTAGAGGATACCCACTTCGTGTTTGTCTAGATAGTCTTGCGTTATTTTTGCGTTATCTAAGGCTTCCTTGGTGGCTACATAAGCATAAACACCTTCTTCGCCTAAGCTAATACGTTGTCTTCTTCCAAGCTGCTTTTTTAGGTCTGGCGTATCCACCATACCAGTTAAACAGGAGCGATAACCGTAGGGTTTTCTTTTGTCATCATAGATAATTCCTGAAGTGCCATTGTATAAAGATGTCTTTACCTCTTCTAGATTTTTCCCGATGCAGGAATAAATTCCCATGCCTGTTATAACAACTCTTCTCATATTTTACTTGTTTAGGAGTAAATACCGCCGTTAATATTAATAACCTCTCCTGTAATGTAAGAAGCTTTTTTAGAAGCTAAAAAGGATACTAAATGTGCGACCTCTTCAGCATCTCCAAAACGGTTGGCTGGCACTAATTTTTTTAATTCTTTTTCATTTAATTCTCCCGTCATATCTGTTTTAATAAACCCTGGTGCCACAGCGTTTACGGTAATATTTCTTTTTGCAATTTCTTGAGCTAATGCTTTGGTTGCTGAAATTACAGCACCTTTTGCGGCAGAATAATTGGTTTGTCCAGGTGTGCCTTTTAGTCCGGAAACCGAAACTAAATTAATGATACGACCATATTTGTTGACTAATAATTTCTGAATAAGGTGATTGGTTACATTAAAGAAACCGTTAAGACTGGTGTTTATCACATCATTCCAATCTTCTGGTTTCATCCACATAAACAAGCCATCTTTTGTAATGCCTGCATTGTTTACAATCACTTCTATAATTGCCTCTTTGTTGTTTTCTTGCCAAGCGTCTAAAGCTTGAGCAACTTCTGAAAGATTAGAGACATTAAATCCTAATATTTCGCCTTTTCCTCCAGCTTCTTCAACAGATTTTAAAGTTTCTAAAGCAGCTTCCTTATTGCTGTTGTAATTTATAATGATGTGGTAATCGGAATCTTTTGCCAGTTGAATACAAATGGCCTTACCGATACCTCTAGATCCTCCTGTTACTAATGCGTATTTTGTCATATCATTCTTCTCTTTCATTATACGATATTATTTTCATGATTCATAATAAATGCTTTAACTTCATTTACATAAGGATACATGATAATATCTTCTTTAAATGCAGGAACTATTTTTCTAATGGCTTCGTATGCTTTTTTAGTTTTTGAAGAAATTTTGTCCTGAACGTCTAAAAATTCAATGGCTTGAACAATTGTAATTAATTCGATAGCCATAACCTCATAAGCATTTTCAACCACCTTTTTAGTGATTAGCGCTGCATTGGTACCCATACTTACAATATCTTGATTATCGTTATTGTTAGGGATACTATGTACATACATTGGGTTAGAAAGCGTTTGGTTTTCAGCTGTTGTTGAGGTTGCTGTAAATTGAACACCTTGCATACCAAAGTTTAAACCTAAAGTTCCTAAGTTAACAAATGCTGGTAGGGTATTGTTAAGATTTGGGTTTAATAAATAGTTAAGTTGACGTTCGGCAAGCATACTCATTTTAGTTACTACCAGTTTTAGCTTGTCCATTTCTAAAGACACATAATCGCCGTGAAAGTTTCCACCGTGGTACACGTGTTGTTTTTCAACACTAACAATCGGGTTATCGTTTGCTGAATTGACTTCTTCCATTAAAATGCGTTCCACATCATTTAGGGTATCTAAAACTGGTCCTAAAATTTGAGGCACACAACGGATCGAGTAATATTCTTGAACTTTCTCTTCAAAAATTTTAACGTCAGGGTTTTTATTGTACAGGAACTCTTCACGTTTTCTTGTTAGTTGACTATCGCTTAAATGATTTCTCATCAATTTAGCGATTTCACGTTGTCCTTTATGTTTTTTTGATTGGTTTAATTCTAATGATAAATGATCATCGTACGCCTGCATGATTTCGTTAATTGCAGACGAACATAAAATCCCCCAATTTAATAATCGTCTTGTATTTATCGTATTTACAATACCAATTCCCGTCATGACAGAAGTACCATTCATTAAGGCTAAACCTTCGCGTAAAACCACAGAAATAGGTTTTAAGTTTTCAATTTCGAAAACGTCTTTGGTTGGTGTTAATTCACCTTTGTAAATCACTTCACCTTCACCTATTAAAACAAGCGCTAAATGTGCTAATTGTACTAAATCGCCACTAGCACCAACACCACCATGCTCGTAAATTAACGGAATAATATTTCTGTTAATCAGTTGATTCATTAATTCGATAACCGATTTATGAACCCCAGAATGCCCTAATGATAAGGTGTTTAAACGGGCAAGCATTGCTGCTTTTACGTATTGTGGGGGTATAATATTTCCTGTGCCTGAAGCGTGACTTCTAATTAAATTGTATTGTAGTTTTATACGATCGGCATCGTTAATTTTGTATTGAGCCATGGGGCCAAACCCAGTGTTTACGCCGTATATGGTTTTGTTTTCCGAAAAATCTTTTAAAAAGTTAAAACTATTTTCTATGGTTTGATAAACACTCGCATCAATTTCTAAAGGGTTGTTTTCAAAAATAATCTTATAAAATTCTTCAATCCTAAGTGTACCATCTAGTTTTAACATCTATCTTGTTTTTGTGCGTAAAATAATCTTTTAATAACGGCCTGTAAAGTAGTTATTTTGGTGTGCAAATTTAGAATAATAAATGATTTTATACTAGGAAGATTTATAGAGTCTAAAAAGTAAGCGATTGCGACACCTTTTTTCGTAAGAAAAACATAGGGGCTGTATGTGAAAAACTATTTATTATTTGAATAGTTTTCTAATTAAAAAGCATTGATTAAATACCCTAAAACGGTTTAACCAATGCTATATTTGTATGTTTTGTAATTCTAAAGTGAATTAGATGACTTTATTTATTTTTTTAGCAAATTCTTTTGCAAGCTTGGCATAAGCTTCAGAAATACGGTATCCAGAGTTGAAATCGTAACCACCAGCACCGTTTCCTTCAACTTTAGTGATGTCTGCCGAGAATAACACGTCACTAGGGTTGTTAGTTTCATAAACTGAAATAGTGGCTTCAATTTTTGCATTTTGGCGCATAACCCCTACGTTATATCCTGCATACATCATGGTTGTTTTTACAAGCATGGTATACTGGGCTTCGGTGTCTTTAGCTACCTTTACTTCGCCATCATCAAATCTCTTATTGAAAGATTCAATAAATTTTGGTTCGTATCTGTCTGGTCTATCTGCAAACCAAGATTTTTTAAATACTTCTCCAGCTCCAGCTTCTTTTTCTTCTCTTTTAGCCATTTTATCTTCTAGAAAAGCTTCTTCAGAGTCGTATTTCGGAATTTCTAGGTTGCTGTAATCGAAAGTTAGTGCGTAAGCTTTTATATCTTTTAAATCTTTAAAACTTCCTGTTTCCACTTTTATTTTTTGGGAATAGGCAAAGGATGCAAATAAACAGATTACAATAATGGTTACATTTTTTCTCATGACTTTGTTTTGGTTTAAATGGTTAGTGGGGCTAATATATAGAAATAAGCGTACGAACTCTCTTAAATAATGTGTTTTAAATACATGACATGGTATGTCGTATAAATAAACCTTTATCAAGTGTAAATTTAGGGTATAGCAATAACATAGATTAATACAACTTACCCGATTGTTTATCAAGATGTTTCGGATAGACTTGTACTTAATAAAAAACCTCAAAATCATGAATACTTTACACAATAATTTACAATTAGATAATGAAACTGAAATTTTAGGATACAATTTGTTTAAGTTCGTTTACCTAACCTTATTTATAGTGAGTTTAGGATCGCTTGTAACACATTTATTACTTTATGGGTTTTAAATAAGAAGAAGGAAGATTAGTTAGTAATTAAAAAAAGCTCCTATAAAGTTTAACTTTTAGGAGCTTTTTAACATCATAGAAATATATTATTTCTAATCGAGAGCGTGAAATTAATTTTTATGCTTTTTTAAGTGTATTTCCATAATACTTTTTACGTAACCAAAACGATACACGCACTAAGAGTATTAAGGCGGGAACTTCAACTAAAGGTCCTATAACTCCCGTAAATGCTTGTCCGGAATTTAATCCGAAAACGGCTATGGCAACTGCAATGGCCAATTCGAAGTTGTTGCCAGCAGCTGTAAAAGCTACTGCGGCTGTTTTATCGTACTCTGCACCCATGGCTCTTGTGAAAAAGAAACCAATGATAAACATAAGGGCAAAGTAGATGAGTAAAGGCACGGCAATGATTAACACATCCATTGGAATTTCAACAATCAATTCTCCCTTTAGTGAAAACATCACGACGATAGTAAATAAAAGCGCGATTAGGGTTAAGGGTGAAATGGCTGGAATAAATTTGTTGTTGTACCAATCTTCACCTTTTAATTTCACTAAAACCACACGACTTAAAATTCCTAGTAAGAAAGGAATACCTAAGTAAATGGCAACACTTTCAGCAATAGTTGCAATGGAGATATCTACAATGGCACCTTCAAACCCAAAGTAAGGCGGTAAAACTGTGATGAAAATCCAAGTATAGAAGCTATACGCAAATACTTGGAAAATACTGTTCAAGGCTACTAATCCAGCGCCGTATTCGGCATTGCCTTCGGCAAGGTCATTCCATACTAAAACCATGGCAATACACCGGGCTAATCCAATAAGAATAAGTCCTACCATATATTCAGGGTAATCACGTAAAAACGTAATGGCTAAAAAGAACATTAAAACAGGACCAACAATCCAGTTCAAAATAAGGGAAATGGATAAGATCTTTGTGTTTTTAAAGACCTTCGGTAGTAAGGCATAATTCACTTTTGCTAGTGGCGGATACATCATTAAAATAAGTCCGATGGCAATAGGAATATTTGTGGTGCCCACGCTAAACGAATCGATTACATCTGGAAATGATGGTACGAAATAGCCAATACCAACACCTATAGCCATGGCGATAAAAATCCAAAGGGTCAGGTAACTGTCTAGAAAACTCAGTTTTTTATTTGAAGCCATTTTAAGCGTTTATTTGATTGAATACATAAAATAATTCAGTTGCTATTTGCAAGCTTCGTTCGTTGTATTTTTCAGCCTGTTGCGGCGTATTGTCAAAAGCTTTTGGATCTTCAAAAGTAATTGGGATACGTTTTTCCGCACCAGCGATAAATGGACAACCGCCATCAGCTTGTGAGCAGGTCATTATTGCAGCAAATTCAGATGATGGGTTGAAGTTTGCATCTAGTTTTTTAGAAAATCCAATAATAGGATGTGCATTAGCTGTGTATTTAATGCTGTACACTGGGTTTTTTTCTTCGGAAAGAGTTTCTATTTCAAATCCTGTGTTTGCTAAAGTTTCGGCAGCCATAGGGAAAAGGGCTGTAGCTTCGGTGCCTCCAGAATAACAAAACACATTTTTAATGTTAAAATGATAGGCTAATGTTTGTGCCCAAACTTGTGATAAATGACTGCGACGTGAGTTATGTGTACAGATAAAGTTGATACGAATGTCTTGATTCGCATCAACTTTAGTTTGTATAAAATCAACTAAAGGCTGTAAAGTTTCTTTACGTTCCTTCGAAATGGTTTCAACGTTTAGTGTTGAAATCGTGGTTTCAATATTCTTAAAAAGGCTCATTTTTTGTTTGATTGTATGTTATGAATGATGTGATGCTGATGCTTATTTAGCACATGGTTGTTTAAAATATCTTGTGTTGATTAACAACAACCGCTACTTGGTGAGCAACATGATGAAGCTTCAACTTCCGATAATTTTATTTTTGGTTTTTCTTCAGGAATACCACAGTTGTCTTTTGCTAAGCAATCGGTTTGCTTGGTGGTCAACAGAAAATTGGTACCGTCAAAATCCAATCCGTATTTGCCAATAGTGGAATCTTGATACTCCACTTCAATTTCTAAATCACCTATTTCTAAAGCTTTTTCAGAAAGTTCAATAATGTTTAATAGCTTTTCGGGATGTAATCTGTGATCATAATCATTGGCATTCCATAGTTGAAAATTAGCCACTTCTTCATGTCTTACTGTGCCACCACAATCTATAAAGTGTTTTGTGATTTTTCCAACTTCGGTCACGTGAAAATGACTTGGAACTAGAGTGCCGTTAGGCAATTGAAATGCAATTTTGTTTAAAGTACTTAACTTGTTTTTTACTTCTGAAAGTTTCATAACTATATTTGTTTATTGCGATATCGCGATTAATAAATGTAAATTTTTTTTTAACAACAGTCGTTTTTCTTAGGGATGTCTTGGTCTAAAAACTCAGACATGACTGTTTTCATTGTAGCCCACTTTTCATGGTTAATACAGTAACAAACGCTGGTGCCTTCAACATTCCCTTTAATTAAACCTAAATGCTTGAGTTCTTTTAAATGCTGTGAAATGGTTGGCTGAGCTAAACCAATTTCGTTGACTAAATCTCCACAAACACAAGAGTCGATTTTAAATAAATATTGTAAAATAGTAACCCGAGCAGGATGACTAAATGCTTTTGAAATTATAGAAATTTCGTTTTGTAAGTCGGTAAACATTTCTGTTTTTGATACGCCCATAGTACTTTGTATTTGTATATTGCAATATTACGATAAACAAATTTGATGTGCTAATTTCTTGAATTTTTTTTTATAATGTTGATTTTGGTGATTGGATAATTGAGACTGCAAATTGGTTAATATGTATCTGTTCGGCAAGGTCATGCTGCGCTAATTTTGGTATTTCGCTTAGAATAATAAAAATTGCTTTTTTATGATAAAGAATTTCTTAATAGCTTTTATGTTTATAAGTGGCCTTGCTTTGGTTGAGGGCCAAACGGTTTTAGGTGTTAATGAAGTCATGATTACAGGGTATAATGCTGATGATAAAGGTGCTGACCAGTTTACTTTTGTTGTGTTAACCGATATTGACCCTGGTAGAATAATTAAATTTACTGATATAGGATGGTCTAATTCGTTAAACAGGTTCATTTCTGGGGGAGGTAACGGTAATGCTGAAGGGGTTTTAGAATGGACAGCGCCTGCGACTGGTATTGATTGTGGTACGGAAGTGTTTTTGTTTACAGGAACAGGAGTGAATCAAAGTGATTGGACTTGCACTTTTGGTACGGCAACCGAAACAGATAATGGATTCGGTTTACAAGGGGTTAATGATCAGATTATTGCCTTTGATGGAAATTTTAGCAGTCCAGTTATGGTTCATGCGATCATGTATGGCGCAAGGGGGTGGGGAGATACAGCTGCTGCGGATGCTCAGTTCTCTGATATTCCTCCAGGTTTAACCGATGGTCCATCGGCTATTTACTATGGAAATAATACTTCAGGGGCTTACGATTGTTCTACGGTTATTGGTATCTCAGATATTGAAACCGAAATTGCTGTTGAAAATAACTGGAATTTACTTCCTCGAAGAACGGTTTCAACAGATCCTCCAGTTTACCTCCCTCTTGGTGGTTGTAATTATTCATGCTGCCCTAGTAATATATGGGATGGGAGCAATTGGTCTCTCGGAGTAGTACCTACAATTAACGAGTCTGCTATTTTAACGGCAGATTATGACACTTTTGTAAATGGACCTTTAGAAACCTGTTCTTTATTTATTAATGCTGGAGCTACGCTGAGAGTTCGTGAAGGTGCCTATGTAGAAGTTGATCATGATGTAACAGTAGACGGGAATTTAGAGGTAGATAGCGAATCGAATTTTGTGCAAAACTATTACTTAGGCAATTTTACCGATAATTCTTCTGGAGGAGTGAAACTTACAAAAACTAAAGTTTCTAACAGTAATGTGGAATATACGTATTGGAGTTCACCAGTGGAAAATACCACTATTGAAAATGCTTTAGCAGGTACGCCATCCGGAAGACGGTATTGGTTTAATGCTGCTAATTTTGAGGATCTACTAGCAGAACAATCTGGTAATGCTGGTGTTTATGTAGCTGGGCAAGATGATATTGATGATGATGGAGATGATTGGCAGCGTGCTAGTGGTGCGATGATTCCTGGTGTGGGTTATGCTTCTTTTCCAAAGTCGGGAAGTAACGATTATGATTTTGTAGGTACTTTTAATACGGCAGAAATAACCGTTCCCGTTGTGGCAAACAGCCCAAGTTATACCAATTGGAATTTAATAGGAAACCCATATCCTGGCGCTATTTCGGCCGATGATTTTTTAACTGAAAATACATCACTGTTAAACGGTACTATATATTTCTGGGATCAGGTTACAGCTGCCGATGCTGGAACTATAGGAAATGAGCAGCAAAATTTCTCTCAAGACGATTACGCTTTTTATAATCTCTCAGGAGGTACTGGAACAGCAGGGGCCGGCAATTCTGGTGTTCATCCAAATGGCTATATAGCCTCTGGGCAAAGCTTTTTTGTTGCAGCTATAAATTCAGGCGATGTAGTTTTTAAAAACAGCATGCGCGGTGATACATATGATAATACACAATTTTTTAAAGTTTCCAACAGTAAGCAGGTAGGAGTTGTAAACGATAAACTTTGGATTAATCTAACCTCTAATAGCGGCGTGTTCAGTCAGGTGTTAATTGCATACGTAGATGGAGCTACAAATGGTTTCGATGGCGAAGTTTACGATGCTAAACTATTAAACAATAAAAAGTTTGCCACGCTTTATACCCAGATACCAAACGATGCTTCTAAATTTAAAATTCAAGGAAAAGCAAAACAGAGTATTGATATTCATGAAAGTATAGCTCTAGGTTTTGATAATCATATTATAGAGCAAACAGAATTTACCATTAGCCTAGATCGTCTACAAGGACACTTTTTAAGCGCTTCGCCTATTTATTTACTAGATAAAGCTTTGAATGTCAAGCATAATTTGGTCGATTCGGGGTATACTTTTGTTAGTGATGTTACAGGTGATTTCTCTGATAGATTCCAAATTGTATTTAATGCAAATGCTTTGTCAGTTGAAAAAGTTGAAACAGCTGTGCCTAACTTTTTTCTGGGGCAAACCAAAAACCAGTTAATGTGTGATACAAATAACAAAGACATCGAAATAGAAAATATCCAAATCTATGACATGTTAGGGCGTTTACAAGCTGATTTGGAAATAAACGCATCCGAAACACAGGTAGATATAAGTCATTTGAGCCATGCGATATACGTTGTTCAAGTACAGTTTTCAAATGGTGAAAGTTTAAGAACAAAGATTATAAATTAACAATATTAAGTACGAAAAAAAGCTGTTGTAAGTTTCCTCACAACAGCTTTTGTATTTTATAAACGCCTTCGTTTTTAGATATGATTTACCTATTGAAAATTTTCTTAACAAGATATTTTGTAGAATAATTGGTAACCAACCATCTCAAACTCGTAGGAATCCAATTTACGGGATTTAAACTTTCTGTATAGTCATGTTTTAAGGTTTTAAATTCTTCCAAGGCAATCTTACGTTCTAAATCTAAAATCTTTAAATCGCGCTCTAGGCTTTCTGTATCTTTATATGATTTCATATTAATTAAAAAACTTTTCAGAGAGTGTTTTGACTATAAAATTGCTCATATGTTTTCTTAGCATAAAAGCAATTAAAGAAAGTAGAATAAAAACGCCTCCAACAATTAAAAAACCATGGGTATAGTTTCCTAAAGCTTTACCAATAAGAAATGCCGCTGCTATAGCGATAAATGTTAAACCAATCATTAACATGCTTCCAATGAATATAGTTTTAAAAACGATACCAAAAGAGGCAGTTAATTGTTGGAATATTTTAAGTTTATAATAATCGTAAGTGGTATTAAAAAACTTCTCACTTACTGCTTTTGCTTTTCTGTTTGTATCGGCTAAAGAGTCGTTTAAACTCATAAATGGTTATGATTTTTGTAAGTTTTTGTTTTTCTCTTTAAGATCTTTTAGTTTTTTCTCAAGCGTTGAAATAATATCGTCTGCTTTGTAGCTTACATCTGAAACAATAGATTCTACATGTTCATCTAAACTTTTCTTTTGTGTAGAAGCTGTACTCATAGCTTGCTCTTTAAGTTCGTGTGCTAAATCAGATATTTTATGCTTCGCTGTATCAGCCTCGTCACTTAAACGTTGTCTTGTATTTACGCCTTTATCTGGAGCAAATAAAATTCCTAAAACCGCACCAATTGCAGTTCCTGCTAAAAGTCCTAAAAATGTGTTACCATTATCATTCATAATATTTATTATTTAAAAATTAATGCAATACAAGAATACAATATACAAAATGATTTAATCACTTAAAAGTTTTAAGTGATTAAAAGTAGGCTTATGCTTACTTCAAAAAACCACTCATTTTGAAATATATATGTCTTGCGTAGTGTAAATGTATTTCATGTATGGAAAGATATTGCCGACACGTCATGTCGTGCTGATAATCTGTAGTTTAAGTTAATTTTGTGTAGAATAAAAACATTTATACTGTGGTTAATTTATTAAGAAGTAAGCATGAAGAACTAGGTTTTCAAACGAATACCAATGTTAAAGCATTAAGCATGAGTTTAAATAATGAGCAGATGGAAGCGATGGTGCATTCCTTTTTGATGGTTATGATGGCTGATGAACATGAATTAAACTTGAAAATGTATAATTATATACATGAGCAATTTGATGCCATTGGATTTGATATTAAAAAACAATATGTGCATAAATACGCATCGAGAGCAGATGACGAAGCTTATGCTGTTCTTGAACAATTAACTGTTGAACAAAAAAAATGGTTTGCTATAGCACTTCATGATATGTTATATAAACTTGGCACACTTCCTTCGTTTAAACAAGTAGAGCAATATAATATTATAAGAAGAAAGTCGTTGAATACTTATATGCAAGAAGCTAATTACTAAATTTATTTATGAAGTTAACCGCATTAACTGAATTCAAAAATCTACAAACCCAAGGTCTTTTTTCATTTAAAGACGTGCAAGCCTGGCTCTTGAAATATGAGGCTTTTTATAAAGATGTAAAATACAATTGGCATTGCCCGAATTCTGGTTGCCAGCATAAATTTACTGGTTGTTGCTCTTGTGATACAAAGCCAGATGCTTATCTTTTTGTAACATTGTATGATAAACTTTTAGAATTTTCGCATTATGAGAAATATGAAGCTTATGCTTTAGGTGAATTGAATGATTATAATGCTATTAAACACGATGCATCCAAAGTCAAATCCTGGGTGATTAGAAATGAAAATATTGCAGGAAATGCCTGTTTTGAATTTCTAATGAATTACCATGCTTATAACGACACACCAACCAATCTATTAGTTGTTGATTCCAAATTACTAGGTTATGACGTGTTTGTGAGTCAAGAAGCATTTAAATCCCTCGTTCAATTTTTAGAAACATTTGATGAGCTCTTTTGGATTCAAAAAATATATCCAGAAAGTGATATTTTATGCGTTTTTGATTAACGTTCGTTAATCATCAAACAAAAAATGATTAAAATTTCCTTCAACAAATCGTGGTGGGAAATCTAAATTCAATTGCTCTTGCAGCACTTTATCTTCCCAAACGTTTTTTAATCCTATTTCTAGATTTAAATTGTAATTATCATCACGTTCCGTGTAGCCACATAACACGTAGTTTTTGTTTTCTAGATTTCTAAAATATCTAAAAAATTGCGCCATTACATAAAAAATGGTTTCGTTACAATCGCCTGTAATATCATAACGGTAATAAATAGGGCGTTCTACGTGAGTGGGGTTAATTAAATCGGTTGCACGTAGATTTTTATTTGATATTTCTCTATTTCTTAGTTTCTGGTAGGTATCCTCTTTTAGAGGTAAAACAATGCAATGGCCGGCGTAATAACCTGTTTTACCCGCAAACACAAAATTAAGTTCAGGTAGTAATCTTACCGCTTCTGTAATTAAATCATTATTTACATAGGTATCATCCTTATATTGAGAATCTATGAAATGATCGATGTGTTTAAGGTCTAAATCACAATCAATAGTTCGAATATTTTGTGTAGTAAGGTCTATCTGATCTTTATACCAAGACAAACTTGGAAGCTTGTTATTTTGTTCAGAAAGTGAATATTTTCTAGTCTTAAAACTATAATATGTTGGTATGGGTATGGTGGCATTCAAGTTATGAATGAGCTGATAAGGCATTAAAGTAGCCAAAACAATATCTTCTTCTTTTTCAGATTTCACTAAAGTTAGATTCTTTTCCCAACGTTGTATGGTTCTTAAATCAACTTTAATACTTGCGGCGAAGTCTGTTTGAGATAGGTCGTTAAACTCGCGATAATCGCAAAAAAGCTCGCCTATGGAGTAATATCTTTTCATTAAAAATTTAAAATGGTCATTAAATATAACTAAAATATCATCATGACATTTCATGTCGCAATGATAATCGGTATTAGAACTTAGTTTTGTGTTTAGTAAATCAAGCCCTATTGGGTTTCCTTATACCAATTACGATGGATCAAAATATAAAAAGTAACAAATATAGACCAATTACGGCATTAGAGCGCAGTGTTTTCTTATATCTGCATATGCTTTCTAAGTTTAGAAAAAATGATTTATATGGTACAGGGCCTGCTTTGTCGAGTTTGTTTATGATTTCTTTAGAGAAAGCAGAAGATTTATTGGTGCAATGGATGATTAATTTTAGAAAGGATGCAACGTATAGTTTAATATATGTGCCTAGCCAGCCTTAAAAATGAATTGGCCATTATTCTCCAATATTTAAGCATTGATATTTGTAGTATGCATATAATTTTAAGTAAAATAAAAGAAATAGAAAACACCATAGCACGTGATGGGAATTGCAATGTGGAGCAGTTAAAAGCAGCTTCAAGTGTGAAAAACTTATTGCTTCAAATTGACTATAAGTCGGAGCATATTTCCGATTTTTCTTTGAACAAGATGGTCAATCTTTTGAATTTTATAAAAGATGATGCGTTATCGGCTGAAGAAGAAGCGCTGGTAAAAGAAATTCTAAAAGAATTATAAGTACCTATGACACAGTATGTCGCAATACAAAGACATATACTATCGTAAATTTGTAGAGTAATTAAAGTACAAGTGCTAAGGTTAATAAAAGTTTTTAAGATAACGGTTAATTAGAAATTAGAATGGGATTAATAGCAATTTGAAAGTTTGATTTTTAAGTTTGAGAGGGTAGTGGAATTTTATTTCAGCGCCCTCTTTTTTTTGATTTCATTTTGCCTTCTGCTACTCGAATTCTTTATCATAATATGTGGTGGCATCTTGGATTAATTTCTCCAGTTTTTCATTCTCTAACATCACTCTTTGGTTGTCCCAATTTAAGTACATGATACAATCGGTTAAAATAATATCACGGTACTTGTCAACACTTGAAATATCAAAATATAAGCGCCCCGTTCGTCTCACAAAAAAATCGCTTAAGCTGTTTACCATTTCATAGTTTATAGAAAACCAAAGTTCGGCTCTAATTAGGCGTTCAAGAATGTTTTCGTTTTCAAAGTCTTTTGATTTGCTTAAAATATGATCTGCTTGACTTCCGTAGTTTGAACAAAAATACCAGGCGTGATAAGGGTCAGATACCCCTAAGTCGTTTAGTTGATCTATTAGTTTATTTCGAAAATCAAGAACGTCTTCATCTGTATGTAGTTTAGGATCTACCAAAGTGATATGCTCTGTTTGTGAAGCCACTAATTTGTCTTTTTCATCGGAATTTAACTGGTCTAAAACAGCGTCTAAAGCGCGTTGAGCCATTTTTCTATAGCCAGTGAGTTTTCCGCCTGCAATTGAAATTAACCCGGTATCTGATACAAATAATTCATCTTTTCTTGATAATTCTGAAGGCGCTTTATCATCTTCATGAATTAATGGTCTTAATCCCGCCCAATTAGATTCCACGTCGTTCACGGTTAAATGAATTTCAGGGAAGGTTTTGTTAATAGCATTTAATAAATAATCCACGTCGCTTTTAGTAGCTACAACACGGTCTTTGTTGCCTGTGTAATTGGTGTCTGTCGTACCAACGTAAGTGACGCGTCCTCTAGGAATAGCAAAAATCATTCGGCCATCATCAACATCAAAATATATAGATTGTTTTATTGGTAATTTATCCTGCGGAAATACAAGGTGCACGCCTTTGGTTAAATGTAAGTGTTTGTGGTTTATAGAGTGGTCTTTGGTTCTAATTATATCTGCCCAAGGACCCGTTGCTGAAATGTAACTTTTGGCAGCAATTGTAAAACTGTGATTGGAATTATAGTCTATGCAGTTTAAACTTTCAATTTTGGAATGTACGTTATAATTGAAATCCTGCATTTCGCAGTAATTAATAATTGTTGCTCCAAATGATGCTGCTTTTTTTAATACTTCTAAGGTCAAACGCGCATCGTCAGTACGGTATTCTGCATATACTGCACCTCCGATAGTAACTGTTTTATCTAATAAAGGTTCTTTTTCTAATGTTTCAGCTTTGTCTAGCATAATTCTGCTATCATCACCATGAACATCTGCTAGAAAATCATAGACTTTCAGGCCTATGGAAGTCATTATTTTACCATAAGTGCCACCTTCACTAAGAGGCAAAAGCATTTTTTCTGATGTGACTAAATGAGGGGCTAGTTTATGAACAATAGCACGTTCCGACCCAGATTCACGAACTAAACCTACTTCAAATTGCTTTAAGTACCGTAACCCGCCATGAATGAGTTTTGTTGACTTATTACTGGTTCCAGATGCAAAGTCATTTTTTTCAACAAGGCAAACGTTCATGCCTCTTGAAGCCGCATCTAAGGCAATGCCGGCTCCTGTAATACCACCACCAATTATGGCTAAATCAAAAGTGTTAGATTGTAGTTTTTTTATTTGATGCTTTCTGTTTAATATGGAAAACGGTGATTCAGTTTTTGGCATACATGAAACGGACTTTTTTAGTTTTCTTATTTTAAAAAGTGACTGGTAGTTTCTACTACTTCCTTTAAATGTGTAGGGAGACTACTTTTTTCCCAGGGATGAGATGCACCAAACACATGATTAGCACCTTCAATAGTTTTATAGACGCTATCAGGTTTCCAAGAATGAAGATTATTAGCTTCTTCAATAAGAACGCTGGTATCCTCATCACCATGAATGATGAGGAATGGTTTTTTTAATTTTGATACAGCACGTTTGATGTCAAGGCGTTCAGAATTAGTGATGAAATCTTCATAAAACTGATAAAAATGTGGCATTTGTTGCTTGGTTCGACCGTTTTCAACATATTTTACACCATCTTTTTTCCATTGTTCCGCATCTCCTGAAATAGGGTAGCGGTTGGCATAATCGCTTACTCCAGCTAAACTAATTACTTTTTTAATGCGTGAATCTTTTTCAGATTTTATAGACACGATACCACCGGCTCTGCTATGTCCCATAACATTGATGCTGTTTGTGTCTATTTCATTTTTATAAACTGAATTTTCTGAAATCCAATTAATAATGGTTTCTAAATCGTCTAATTCTTTAGTGTAATTATTGTTTCCGAAAGCTTCTAAGTCTGGAAAATCGATGGGTTGTTCTGGTGTTCCTCCGTTAAAGGCAAAATTGAATTTAATAAAAAAGAAACCATTTTCCGCGAAAGCGTTTGCCATAAGGTCCCACGCGCCCCAATCTTTAAAACCTTTGTACCCATGACAAAAGATAAGTATAGGTTTTGGTTTTTGGTTTTCGATGAAAAACACATCCGTTAGAATGGGTTTACCATGTTTGCCTGCTATTGTGATGTTCTTCGTAATTTTCATACTAAACTTCTTTTTCTGTGAAATCTATATTCGGATTGCAAATTTCTAGAATGAGTGCTTTTAATTCAGTTTCAAAAGCTGAAATGGTTTCTTCTGAAATCAGCGTGTTTTTTGATCGGCTACCACTTTCTTTTTTTGAAAACTTCAAAAATCCTGAACTCAAATTTTTAAATGAAATGATACCAGCTTCAATAGGTAATTTTAATTGACTGGATTGTTGCATCATATAGGCATAAGCTAGAATTTGAAAACTTTTACTGAATTTTTTGTAATCTGTTGTGATGTCTTCCCAATTTACAATTTCTACTTGATTCTGATCAACTTTTCCTGTTTTATAGTCTATAATTCTTATGATTCCATTGCATTCGTCAACTCGGTCTACTTTTCCGCGTAGTTTCACTGGGAAATCTAATTCTGGAATATCTATTAAGACATTGTTATCAGCTTCAATAGCAATAATCTTTATTTTGTTACCAGCTTTTAAACTTTTAATTTCTAAATCTAAAAAGTTCGAAACATAACGTTTTGCAATTTCAGAAATGATGAGGTTTTTTCCTTTAGTAATATCTCCTTCTTTATATTCTTTTTTAAAATGATAGGAGACACGTTCTTCAATTTTTGATCTTAAGGCATTTATAATGTCTACAGTTATAAAAGTATTTTTTAGAGGATCGTAGAAGTCTTCAAGTGTGTTGTGAACTACAGTTCCTAATGTGTTTGCTGCAACAGTTTCTTCCACATCGTTATGGTCTCTAATCTTTAAGATTTTCTGGTAATAAAAATCTATCGGATTTCTCATGTAAGTAGTAAGTGAGGATGGCGAGAAGCCTTCTCCTGCTAATTCGGCGAGCGCTAAGCTTAATTTAGGTGTTTTCTTTACCACATTGAGCTTTTGTTCTATAATAGGCACCTGAGGCGCTATAATGTGCTGTTTTATGTCGTGGATGCCTTCAAGCTCCAATTGGGTAATGAATCTACTTTTTTCACCTCCGGTTAAGACATCGGCTTCGGTGTTGTATAATATAAATACATTTTTTGCGCGTTGCAGTAACCTGTAAAAGTGGTAGGTGTAAACGGCGTCTTTTTCTTTGTATGTCGGTAATTTGTTTTCAATTTTTACATCAAACGGAATAAAAGAATTGTTGCTTTTTCCGGAAGGTAAGACACCTTCATTTACAGATGAAATGATAACCGTTTCAAAATCTAAAACACGAGATTCTAGCATCCCCATCACTTGTAGACCTTGTAGGGGTTCACCTTGAAAATCTAGGGATTCTGAACTTAATAATTCTTTGTAAACACTGTATAAAGTTGAAATGTCAGAAATGTGTTTGTGTGTGGTGTTTAAACTGATTAGTGCATTAAACAGTTCATTGAATCGGAATAGATATTCTAAAGATAAAATGTTTGATTCGGTATCTTCATCTAAACATTTTTTAATGGTTAAAATGAGTTTGGAACAATTGTTTAAGGCCTTATCGACTGAAGTATTCCAGTTTGAAAAAAGTAATTCTAATACTTCTAAAGGCTGATCGGCGATTTTCTTTAAACGGGAAATATTCAGATATACTAGATTATTAGTATCAATCGTTTCTATGAGTATTGTAGCGTAATCCACATCATCAATATAAAAAAGAGGCCTTATGTATTGATGGGATATGATTTTAACGACATCCTTAAAGTAAAACGATTTTGAAGTTGTCTTATGCAGATTAAATAAGGCATCGAAAAGTGACGCTAAGGGAATCGATTTTAACGGAAACCCCATAGTGATATTTAAGGCATTTATAGTGTTTGGGATGGAGTTCAATACGGGAATGAGTAAATTTTCATCGCCTAAAACCACAGCCGTATTTTCTAAATCAGGATTTTCTTTTTGTAAATCGTTTAATAGCGTACCTATGTATTTCGCTTGTCCGATATTTTTAGGAACCCCAAAGACAGAAATGTTTTTAGGTTTGGAATAGTTATCTGTGATCCACTCAAAAGGGTTGGTGTTAAAAAAGTTCCAGTTTTTTTTATGCTGTCTTGTAAATAAGGCGGCATCATGTAATTTGTTTTCGAGGAAGACTTGATCTATATCCCAGTATATTTTGGCTAAGCCATGTTCAAGTAAGGCTTGAATGATAATTTCTTCGGCAGTATTTAAGGCATTAAAGCCTAAGAATACATGTTGTGTCTTGTTGTTGCTTTGGATATAAGACTCTATACGTGCGGCTGCTTTTCTGTATATTAGACCTTGATAACCAAGGTTGTTTTCAATAAGGTGTTTCGTGAAGTGCTTATAGTAATCGAATAGCTTATTCCAGAATGCTAAATAGTTTTTAACGAATTCTGTTTTAGGTTCTTCTAGCGACCAGTGTTTTAAATCTTCAATAGCTGCGAGATATTCAAAAATATGTTCTTGCGGAATGAGGTAGCGATCTATTTCATTAAAGTCTTGAAGCAATATTTGAGCCCATTTGGAGAAGGTTTCAAAAGTGTCTATTTCATCACCTTTCGAAATTTCAAGGTATGAATTGTAGAATTCAAAAAGTAATTCGGTATTCGAAATACTTTTTAACTGAGAGATTTCCTCAACGAATTCTTCGATGCTAATAATTCTGGGTGCAAAAAGTGTTTCTTCTAGAACTTGCGGGAGTTGGTCTTTTAAAAATACACCAGCACGTTTACTGGGCAATACAAATGTAACTTCAGAGAAGTTTGTTTGATTTATTTTTAAATCTTGTAGTACGTCAAGGATAAATGTTGTCATGTTATAAAAATAAAAAACGCTTCGGTTTCCCGAAGCGTTTTTCTTAATCTATTTTATAACTTTTTAAAGTCTCTTAATTACTTTACTAAGTTAATTTCAACACGTCTGTTATTTGCTCTACCAGCACGAGTTTTGTTAGAATCGATAGGTTTAGATTCTCCGTATCCTTTAGAAGATAATCTTGAGGCATCTATTCCATTTGAAGTTAAATAATCTTTTACAGAAGCAGCTCTAGAATCAGATAATTTAAGGTTCAATGATTCGCTACCTACACTATCAGTATGACCTTCAACTGTAAATTTAGCGTTAGGGTACTCATTTAAGATGTCAATAATGTTTTGTAATACTTCAGCTGAATGCTTTTTGATAGTAGATTTACCTGTATCAAATAAGATTGTTTTAGCGTAAGCATTTAAAGATTTTTGTACAGCTTCAGATAATTCAGGACATCCGTTGTTTGCAACAGTACCTGGAGTATCAACACACTGATCATCTTTATCTAATACACCGTCACCGTCAGTATCAGGGTAAGGACATCCAGCGTTAGCTACAGGGCCTGCAACATCTGGACATTTATCATCACCATCAGCAACACCGTCACCGTCAGCATCAGGACAACCGTTTAATGCTTTAATACCAGCTACAGTTGGACAAGCATCATCTTTATCAGAGATTCCGTCACCGTCAGTATCAGGACATCCATTGTACTCAGCTAAACCAGCTTCGTTAGGACAATCATCTTTACTATCTTCGATTCCATCACCATCAGCATCTGGACATCCGTTAAATTCTTTTAAACCTGGTACGTGAGGACACGCATCATCTTTATCGTATACGCCGTCAGCATCAGTATCAGCTCCACCAAATCTGATAGAAATACCAGCAGTATGTTGGAAGTGAGAATATAAGTAATCTTCGAAAGCATGTTTATAAGCTGTCTGAATTGTTAAACCAATGTTTTCAGTAAACCAAACATTAGCACCAATTGTACCATTTACAGTACCAGCACCGATTTCGTCAACCCAAGTGTAACCACCACCAAGTCCAATAAATGGATCGATTGTAGTTCCTTCTAAAAAGCTGTACTTAATTGTACCATCAAGACCATAGTAAGAATCATCACTGTACATTCCATCTTCATCATCTCCAAATTTAGAGATTTTGTTTAATGAACCAGCTACACCAAAAGTAAGACCACTACCTACATATCTCGAAACCGAAAGAGTTGATAGAGAAGGTAAAATGTTCCAGTGGTCAGTCGCGTTAAAAAATTCGTCGAACCATTCACCTTGAGGAGCATCTTCACCTACAGGGTAAAAGTCTACTGCGTTTGCACCGATGGAAATTTGCCATGGATTGTTTTTGTCTTGCGCATTAACGTTGCTACAAACAAGTACAAGCAACATAGCGAACAATAATCTGCTAAGATTTTTCATATTCAAAAGTTTAAATTTTAAGTGTTAATTGTAAACAAAAGTAAGTTGTTAATTGTTATTAACAAAGACAAATATATAAAAATATTGGAGATATAGTTAACGGGAACTTAAGTTTACATAGGCTTAAACCCTAGTTAAGACCGAGTTTAAATAATATTTAAAGCCTTCCCAACCTTGATAAAAGCGCTAACTGCCTTGTCTAAGTGGGCTTTAGAATGCGCAGCTGAAAGTTGTACACGGATTCTTGCTTTTTCTTTTGGGACTACTGGAAAAAAGAATCCAATTACATAAATTCCCTCGATTAAAAGCAACTTTGACATCTCTTGTGCTAATTTTGCATCATAAAGCATAACAGGAACAATAGCTGAGTCACCATCTATGATATCAAAACCAGCTTCTTTCATGCCTTTTTTGAAGTAATTGGTGTTCCATTCTAATGTGTCTCTTAATTGGGTGTTGGTTGTTAACATGTCAAACACCTTAATTGAAGCGCCTACAATAGCTGGAGCTAATGAATTTGAAAATAAATAGGGTCTTGATAACTGACGTAATAAATCGATAATTTCCTTTTTTCCAGTGGTATAACCACCCATAGCGCCACCTAATGCTTTGCCTAATGTACCGGTGATAATATCGATACGATTTAGTACATTTTTCTCTTCTAGAGTGCCTCGACCAGTTGCTCCTATAAATCCAGCAGCATGGCATTCGTCAATCATGACTAAGGCATCATATTTATCGGCTAAATCACAAATTTTGTCTAATGGCGCCACCAAGCCATCCATAGAAAATACACCATCAGTAACAATAATTTTAAATCGAGCACCGTTGGCATTAGCTGCAATTAGTTGATTTTCTAAATCTTCCATATCACTATTTTGGTAGCGGTATCTTGCTGCTTTACATAAGCGCACACCGTCTATAATGGAGGCATGGTTTAATGAATCGGAAATTATCGCATCTTCCTTTCCTAGTAATGGTTCAAACACACCACCGTTGGCGTCAAATGCGGCTGCATATAATATGGTGTCTTCAGTTTGATAAAAATTGGCTATTTTTTCTTCAAGTTCTTTGTGTATATCTTGTGTTCCACAAATAAAACGTACCGAACTCATTCCAAAACCATGAGTATCCATAGTGTCTTTAGCGGCTTGGATGACTTCTGGGTGGGATGATAAACCTAAATAGTTATTGGCACAAAAGTTTAAAACCGTTTCTCCCGTATTTAGCGTGATTTCAGCACCTTGCGCAGAGGTGATAATGCGTTCTTCTTTATAAAGTCCGTTATCTTTTATCTCTTGAATTTTTTCTTGTAGATGATTTTTCAGTTTTCCGTACATTTCGTTGAATTTTATGCAAAATTAAACAACTTTTACGGTAATATCATAATCTGTGTAGATAAGAATCTTCTTTTTTACGGTTATTTTCATGTCTTCGAGTACATCTTGATACAGTTGTAATTGTTGGGCATGTTTTTTGTCTTCTGCCCCAGTTTTATAATCTATAATCACCGCTTCGTTTTTATCATTAATAACCACCCGGTCTGGTCTATATACTAATCCTTCTTTTGTAATAATGTCACGTTCATTATATATGGTGTGGATTTCTGAATAATATTGTTTTAGGTCTGGATGGCTTACTATGCGGAAAACGGTGTCTTTTAAAAACCTTGCTTGTTCGGGGTTAATTATAGCCGATTTCAAATAATCTGAAATAACTGCATCTACATCTTGTTCTGTACTTATAAGCGCCATAATATCGTGAATAAGATTCCCTTTTTCAATGGCTTCTTGCTGATTAGTGTCCCATAAAAATCCAGATTTCGTGACTACCTTAATATTATGGTCTTCTTTTGCAGTTGAAATAAATTCTTGCTGAAACTCAGTATCTCTTATTTCTGAAGCTGCTTCCGATGTTTTTTGCTGGTTTCCGAAGGGGTATATTAGTTCAGAATCCTGCCACATCCCTAAATGTTGTAAGTAATTAATAAGGAGTCCAGAATATTTTTTAGAATTCACTTCACCTTTGGTTGAAATATCTTTAGTTGAGATCACATATAATTGTTCTACAGCTCGCGTTAAAGCGACATACAGTAAGTTGATATTGTCTAATTCCTGTTCCGATTGATGCCGATTAAAAATGTTTAAACCTTCATCACCAAAATGTTCAAAGTCTTTATTATAATTTAATAGGGTGTGTGAAAGTCCGTTGTATTTTTCTTCGTCAATTTTAAACCATTCTTTAGGTTCAATTTCTCGGTATATGTCTAAATCGGCATAAGGGAAAATAACCACAGGAAATTCTAAACCTTTAGATTTATGGATGGTCATAATTTGTACAGCATCTTGTCCTTTTGGAGAAATGATACTCAAACTTTCTTTTTTCTTATCGAAATATTCTAAAAAACCAGAAATATCTGAACCTTTCTTTTGTGAAAAATCATGAATAATATCTAGGAAAAACTGCACATAGGCGTTGGAGTTTTTAACCAAGTTGAACGTTCTTACCAGAGTTTCGGCTAAATCGTAAAGCGGAAGTTGTAATAAACTTGTATTTGAAATATAGATGTTGAAAGTTTCAAAACTCTTAAACAAATCTGAAATAGGCAGATTGATGTGGTTTATGAAAAACGCATGCTTATTTTCAATTTGAAAATGATCGGTTAGAAAGTTTAAAACCTTAATTTTTATTTCATTGTTTTTTGGCTGAATTAAAAGGGCAAGCAGGTTATTTATAAAACCAACTTCAGGTGCATTGTTTATGAGTAAGGTTTCCGAAGAAATGATAGGGATGTTATGCTGACTCAAATAATTGGCCACGGCAACACCTTCTTTTTTCTTTCTAACTAAAACACATATTTCTTTCAGCTTAAAACCATTTTCTAGGCAGTTTTTAATTTTTTCTAATGTGACTTCTGGAAATAATTCATCTCTAACATCTTCTTTTTCAATCTCTAGAAAAGAGAGTTCCACGTAACCTTCTTTTTCTTGAGTAACATTCTGTGCAGCGTTTTTGTATAAAGATTGGTAATCTGCATGATTAAAAACATGATGTGACAAAAATTGGAATAAGCCATTGTTGAAGGTTACAACCTCCTTAAAACTCCTAAAGTTAGAAGGTAGATTTTCAACTTGTTTATCAATATGAAACGGATTTTCATTGTTGAATATACCTATAAATTGTTCTGCTTTTCCGCCGCGCCAACGGTATATGGCTTGTTTGGCATCGCCTACCAACATGGTGGTGCCGCCTAGAGTTGATAAAGAATTCCCTAACAGCGGAATTAAATTCTCCCATTGCATCACCGAGGTATCTTGAAATTCATCTATAAAATAGTGTTTGAATTTTTCACCAATACGTTCGTAGATAAAAGGCGTGGGTTGTTCTTTTATTTCAGTACTAATAATCGCATTAAACTCCGAAATAAGCATTTTGTTTTGAGCTTCTTTTAACTCGGTTAACTCGGTGTTTATGGCGTTTAAAACGGATAAAGGGGTGATGTTTCTATAAAAGGCTTTTAGAAATTTTAGATGAAACACTTTTGCTTTAATGGCTTTGTATTTCAGTTCTAATTCTGGTAATATACTGTCAATTAAATCTTTTAATTTATCATCGAGTGTTTTGGTGTAAATGCCTTTTCGCTCGGTAATGTTTTCTTCTAATTTATTATCGTATAGCCTGTCGAAGTTTAGTGCTTTTGCTTTTTTAAAATGGTTAGGAAGTGTGCTTCTGGTAAAATTTGAAGTTTCTAAGCCTGAATTTTCAATTAAATCAAGAACCTGCTGAGCCAGATTTGATATTTTATTTTCTGATGTGGATATTTCTTTTTTTAGTTGTGTCTTTAAAAGCTTAAAGTCTTCTAAACTTTTATCTTTTAGCTTTTCAATAAATGGAATATCGTTTTCATTAGTGAGCAACTTGGCTATTTTATTGAAATCGAAAGACACATCCCAACTTTTGTCGTCATCGGCTTTTTCTAAAGCAAAATCAACTAAAATTTTGGTGAGTTCGGCATCGGTTCCAGCTTTTGTAATGAGGCTGTCCACGGCTTCGTAGAGTAGCGCGTCTTGGTCGAGTTCGACTTCAAAGTTTAAAGGAAGTTTTAAATCGTGCGCAAAAGTTCTAATCAGTTTATGCGTAAAGCCATCAATCGTTGAGATATCAAAAGCAGCATAATTATGGATGATGTTGTTTAATAAAGCTTCCGATTTTTTATGTAAGTCTTCAGGTTCAATTTTAAGTTCTTCACAAATAGACAAGAACATACTGTCGTTGCTTGTTAAAACCTCTGGGTTAGCAAAGCGTTTTAAAGTTTCGATAATACGCTCTTTCATTTCAGCAACTGCTTTATTAGTAAAAGTAATGGCTAGAATGCGTTTAAATTGGTCCTTATAAGGTGCTTCAAATAAGATTTTTAAATATTCTTTTACAAGGGTATATGTTTTACCGCTTCCTGCCGAAGCATTATATATGGTGAAAGGTGCCGTGGGTTGCATAATGGGAAATTTGGATACAAGATAAAAACTATCGATGGTTTGATAGCTATTTATTATTTTTTATTGCCCGCTTTTATGTGTAAATTTGGTGAAATCAAATATTATTAATTAAAAACAAAAATTATGGCTTTCGAATTACCGAAATTAGGATATGCTTATGATGCTTTAGAACCACACATTGATGCAAAAACAATGGAGATTCATCATTCTAAACATCACCAAGGTTATACAAATAACTTAAATAACGCAATTGAAGGAACAGATTTAGAAGGAAAATCTATTGAAGATATTCTCGCTAACTTAGATACAAGTAATGCGGCTGTTAGAAATAACGGTGGTGGATTTTACAACCACTCTTTATTTTGGGATGTATTAAACCCAGAAGGAAGAGGGAACTTATCAGGAGAATTAAAAGATGCTATTGAGGCGGCTTACGGATCTAAAGATGCTTTTATTGAAGCATTTTCTAAAGCAGCAGCAACGCGTTTTGGTTCAGGATGGGCTTGGTTATGTGTTCACAAAGGTGGAAAAGTTGAAATCTGTTCTACAGCAAATCAAGACAATCCATTAATGCCAGGAATTGGTTGTGGAGGAACACCTATTTTAGGTCTTGATGTTTGGGAACACGCTTATTACCTAAACTACCAAAACCGTCGTCCAGATTATATCAACGCATTTTTTAATGTAATTAACTGGAATGAAGCTGAAAAGCGTTACGCAGCAGCGAAGTAAATCAATTAGCTTTTTTATAAACTTTATAATATTAAATCGTCTAGAAAGTATTTCTTTTTAGGCGATTTTTTTGTTTTAATTAAGTAAGAAAAAACTTTATTGTGTAGTTTTTTTTCTTTTCATTTGCGTAGAAAAATAGTTCAATTGCTGTTAATCACTCTCTCTTAAAATTTGGGATTACTTAATGGAAGATGTGTTGTATAAATAATTTATATGAAACAGATTTTTCCAAAGGAAATTATGGATAGCACTTCTGAGGTGCATCAATTTAAACATGGTAAAAAGTCACAAGTAATTTATAGTATTATTTTAACTGCTATAGTTATTTGTTTGGTGACAACTATTTAAAAAAAAACTGAGTTCAAAACAAGCAAAATGAAAAGACTAAGAAACATAGGAATATATTATACAGTATTTGGTTTTTTACTTATGATTAGTTTTATATTCACGAACCTATGGAGGATATCTATAATTGGAATAGTATTACTTCTAATTTATTTTTTATTAAAAACTGTCTATAAAAAGAATAGAATAGAAACAAAATTAACTAAACAGCAATTACGACTTTGGGATTTTAGTTTAGTTATTTTACCATTTATCTATGTATTATTAGCCTCTTGGTATGTTTGGAGACCTTATAAACAAACTATTATTCTTCCCAAAAATTATGAAGGTGTTGTTGCTATACAATATGATAGACCTAATGGACAAAAAGAAAAATGGACTGGAGGTTTTTTAGGAATAGGAGCATCACGAATAATAGAAGTAGATACAACAGGTATCGCCAAAACTCAATTTAAATTTCATAATAATGCTATCCCTTTTCTAGGAGCAAAACAAACATATCGTAATAAAGGTGGACTAAAAATTTATTATGAAAATGATTTAAAAGGTGAAATTAATAAAGCTTCTGATTTTAAATGGGAGAATAATATTAATGAAAAATATGTTTATTTTACAGGATTCGATTATTATCCATTAATGATTTTTGTAATTACAAAGCCTAAAATTTATCATAATTACTTTATGAATAAAGGGGAAAAAAATATTCTTCAAGAAAAATATAATAAAAATCCTTATAAAAATTACCCTCCAGATAAACATGAATTAAATCAAAAATATATGAAATACTACAAATTGGATAGTCAATATAAAGAATTAACAAAATAAACACAATAAATGTTCCCACTTTCAATAAAATTTCAAGCATTTATACCCAAGTCACTTGGCAAACCTCTATTAAGTTATTTTGAAAATACAAATCGTTTTAGGTTACTTGACAATAAAGAAGAGTTTATAAGACAATTAAGAAGTTTTAATATTCAAAAGCATACTTGGCTTCCTGAGCCAGGTTCTTTATCTAATTATTATGCCACTGATAATGTAGAAATGTTTCATCATCATGGCGAGCATAGTACTCGATTAGCAATAAATGCGGAAATTGATTTAACTAAAATTGGAAATTATAGTTTTAAAAGTGAAATATTTAAACACTTTTCACATTTAGACGGAACAATGGGAAATAACAACAATCAACACTCAGGATCAAGTCATCAAGTAAAGGCATATATAAAACGAATTCCTTTTTATGATGATATGCCTCGTGCATCAGGTGAAGATATATATATTGGTGTTTGTAATGAGTTGCATTCTGACCGTTCAGACGAAGTCCCTTTAGATGTATCAATTAATAATTCAAAAAAGCATTCTTTTTCTGATGAAGGGAATGACACCACAACAATTAAGGTTTCTGCTTCTGCGGGGTATCCTTTTGCAGAACCTTTCTCCCCTAATATTGATTTTGAATTAGAAATTGAACTTTTTAAAAATTTAACTAACAAACCTATTGATATACAAGTAAAAGGAGTGCATAATAATTTCCCTGCTTAGGAGTTAATTATTAATGATAGAGTTGCTTATACTAATAATCCCTCTGATTATGGACATTCAGGTCCTGGTTTAATAAATTTAACCACAAGTAAAAATTTTCATATTACTGAATGGTTTAGATTGTAATAATCACATAAGAGTAAGCTTAGAAGCCTAATAAATCTGTGTCTAGAATTTATTGGTTGCTAGTTGTTAGACTTAATCTTACGCTTATTTTCAGAAATAGTACAAGTGCAATCCGTGTCTAAAAAAATCTTTGCGACTCTCTGTGAAACCTCCGCGCAGCTCTGTGTAATAACCACGAAAGTGTAAGTATCCAAAAACCAACCAATCCGATGAAAATGAAAAAGGTGAACATAAATGCTCACCTTTTTGCCCCAAATCTACCATGAACTTAACCTACTTATGTTATGGTGGCACAAATATATAATTGAAAAGAGTGCTGCTGAAATAAATTAGCTGAACTACTTAAATATTGGCTTAACCGATCTTATTATGTGATAATTTAAATCTAATACATTGAATTACAGTATTATGATAGGAAAGTATAGCGCATAAAAAAGGTGAACAGATGTCCACCTTTTTTGCCCCAAATCTACCATGAACTTAACCTACTTATGTTATGGTCTTACCAATTTATAGGTAATTCCTGTAACTTATATATTTATTAGACGAACGGTAAATTTATAAGATTAAATGTTTTTTTGTGCGATGAAATGTATAAAAGTAGGCTTTAGCCTATGGGTTTATTTTTTCAATTTATTAATAAGCACGTTCTCTATTTCCTTCAAAAAAGTTAATAAAAGCTCTGTTTACCACGCGATTACCTCCAACGGTTGGATAGTTTCCTGTAAAGTACCAATCTCCTAAATGTTCAGGGCAAGCTTTATGCAGGTTCTCAACAGGTTGGAAAATAATTTTAACTTCAGCATTTACGCTTTCATCACTTAATAATTCTGAAATTTTATCTGAAATTTGCTCGTCTGTAAACGGATCGTAAATTTCTTTTACAAAATTCTGAACATGTTTATCTGCCAACTCTGTTTGTGTGATACACTTTTCGTAAACTTCCTTAACAATATCGTATTTACCTTGGTCTTTAAGTAGTTCTAAAGCCGCTCTAAAGGCAATTAAATCTTCCAACCTTGCCATATCGATACCATAACAATCCGGGTAACGAATTTGAGGTGCAGAAGATACTACAATAATCTTTTTAGGTTTTAAACGGTCAAGCATTTTAAGGATACTTTTCTTTAAAGTGGTTCCTCTAACAATACTATCGTCAATAATAACCAAATTATCATTTGGCTTGATAACTCCATAAGTCACATCGTAAACGTGCGCTACTAAGTCGTCTCTACTGCTGTCTTCAGTAATAAAAGTTCTTAGTTTAACATCTTTAATAGCGATTTTTTCAACACGAGCACGTTCCGATAAAATCTCGGTTACTTTGGCGGCCGATAATGAACGTTGGCCATTTAGAATGGCATCAGTTTTACGTTCGTTAATGTAAGCTTCAGCGGTTTCAATCATTCCGAAAAATGAGGTTTCAGCGGTATTAGGAATGTATGAGAATACGGTATTTTTCGTATCGTTGTCAATAGCCTCAAGAACCTTAGGCATTAATAATTTACCTAATTTTTTACGCTCTTGATAGATTTCAGCATCCGATCCTCTAGAGAAATAAATACGCTCAAAAGAACATGATTTTCTTTCTAAAGGTTCTAATATTTTTTTGAATCGAACTTCGCCAGATTTTTTAATAATGATAGCTTGTCCTGGGTCTAATTCTTTTACATTGTCAAAGTCTACATTGAAAACGGTTTGGATTACAGGACGCTCTGATGCAACAACTACAACTTCGTCATCTTGGTAATAATAGGCTGGACGAATGCCTGCTGGATCTCTTAAAACAAAGGCATCACCATGACCAATAAGCCCTGCCATCGCATATCCGCCATCCCAGTTTTTTGCTGCACGTCTTAAAATCTTAGCCACTTTTAAACGTTCGGCAATTTGAGGAGAGGCTTGTTGTTTATTGTAGCCTTCTTTTTTGAGTTCTTTATAGATTTTGCTCACTTCATCATCTAAGAAATGACCAATTTTCTCCATTATAGTAATGGTGTCGGTGTATTCTTTTGGGTGCTGACCTAATTCAATAAGGTTAGCGAAAAGTTCCTTAACATTGGTCATGTTAAAGTTTCCAGCCATAATTAAATTACGGTGCATCCAGTTGTTTTGTCTTAAAAAAGGATGTACACTTTCAACACTATTTTTTCCAAAGGTACCATAGCGTACATGTCCTAATAAAACCTCACCAATGTATGGGATGTTCTTTTTCTGTGCAGCAACATCATCCATATATTCAGGATGTGCTTTAAACTCGTTATTAACACGTTCGTTAATTTGAGCAAAAATGTCTTGAATAGGTTGTTGTGCTATAGAACGTACTCTACTAATGTAGCGTTCTCCAGGTTTTGTATCTAGTTTGATGCTTGCAAGACCAGCACCGTCTTGACCACGGTTGTGCTGTTTTTCCATCATTAAATACATTTTATTTACCCCATAAAATGCGCTGCCATACTTTTCTTTATAATATTCTAAAGGTTTTAAAAGTCGGATAACAGCTATTCCACATTCGTGTTTTAAGGCATCACTCATAATATAAATGTTTTCGCTTTATTCGTCAATTCAGGTTTTGTTTTTACTGAATTTTTGAATTATGCTGAATTCTAAAAGGTTTATAATTAAAAACGCACTCTTTTACGAGCGCGTTGTTTTATGCTAATTCTATATCAAATTGTGTTAACTTCTTAAACTGAAGCAGTCGTTCATGAACTTCTTCATTCGATAAATTTTGTGTGCGTTCGGTTCCAAACTTCTCAACACAAAAAGATGCTAAAGTTGAACCATAAATCACAGCTTGTTTCATGTTTTCAAAAGAAAAATCGTTGGTTTTTGCCAAATGTCCAGCAAAACCACCTGCAAAAGTATCGCCAGCACCAGTTGGATCAAATACTTCTTTTAATGGTAGGGCAGGCGCATAGAATGCTTGGTCTTTATGAAATAATAAAGCACCGTGCTCGCCTTTTTTAATCACCACATATTTTGGTCCCATCGTTTGAATTTTCTCTGCTGCAACTAATAACGAGTATTCACCAGTTAATTGTCTGGCTTCTTCATCGTTAATAGTGATCACGTCTACACGTTTAATAACGTTTAATAAGTCATCTAACGCGCAATCCATCCAAAAGTTCATGGTATCTAAAATAACCATTTTAGGTTTGGCTGTCATTTGATCTAAAACACTTGATTGGACGATAGGATGTAAGTTTCCTAACATAACCACTTCGGCATCTTTATAATCTTCTGGAACTACAGGGTTAAAATCTGCAAGGGTGTTTAATTCTGTGATTAAAGTATCACGAGAATTCATGTCGTTATGATAGCGTCCACTCCAAAAGAAGGTTTTACCATCTTTAACGATTTCAACACCAGAAATGTCGATCTTTTTGTTTGCTAATAAATCTAAATATTCCTGAGGAAAATCGCCACCAACAATAGAAACTGCAGCAGCATCAATGTTAAAATAAGAGGCAGCAAGACCAATAAAAGTTGCGGCGCCACCTAGAATTTTATCGGTTTTCCCGAAAGGCGTTTCAATAGCGTCAAAAGCTACTGTGCCAACAATTACTAATTTACTCATATAAGGAGACCTGATAATTTTTGTGCAAATATAAGTCTTTTTGCCTATTCGAACGATTATATTTAGGGCAAAAGGCACTCAGTTTGGGAGAGTAATCTACTTTGGAGGTGATGAATGTTGGTATTGACAGTTAACGGGTTAGCTTGTTTTTGAATAAAATAGTTGAAAAATATGGTAGGGAATATAATTAAGGTTATTTATAGTCACAACCAAAGGCGGCCATAGTTGTTAACCGTAAGCCTTCTTGAAAATATTGTTTATGAAGAGATTAATGAAATATTATAATAAAAGAGAGAAATAGAAATACATAGAATAAAACAAAAATTGACTTTTCATAATTTTTAAATGCTTTGGAAAAATACAGCCCATACAACAAAACAGGTGGAATTATTGCTAGCTGTTGCATTAAGTCTCTATCGTTATACCATATCTTATTCATAATTTAAAGATACAAAAAATTAAGTATAGATTAAGTTTTTTTCAATCCCCTATAATTCTGATTGTTTCCAATAAAGTTAAATCTGCTTATACCGCGAAACCACCAATAAATGATTGTCTTCGTGAATGTTATTTTCTTCCGAAATCGGCAGGAATTTCACCCCATGCTTTGGTTTCCCATTTTACGATAGTTGTGTCGTAAGTATTGTTTTTTAGCCAGTCTACAGCACGGTCTACTAAGTCGAAAACGGGTTTGTTTTTGGCGTTGCGTTCTAGTTTGGTGTTGCAGGTTTTCTTTTTCACCCAACTCATGGCTGTTCTAGAATCGGTGTACATAATACGGCTGCTGTTGTTTTTTTTCAGCAAAGCTAAACCGTGAACAAGTGCGAGAAATTCACCTATATTGTTGGTGCCTTGTTCAAAAGGCCCTTGGATAAAAAGCTGTTTCTTGGTTTTGGTGTCTACGCCACGGTATTCCATGATGCCTGGGTTTCCGCTAGAAGCGGCATCAACTGAAATTGAATTATAATTGGGTTGGCCTATTTTTTTGAGTTGTTCAGAACTTAATCCGCTTTTAAAAGATTTGTTCTTTCCAACATAATCAAAATAATTACCGTCTAGGGCTTTTTTTGCAGCTTCAAAAGTTGGAAATGATTTGTATTGGGCACCTTGATAATCTTTAATTAAAGATTTGCAAGTGCTCCAAGAGTCGAAAACTCCTGTTTTGTGGCCTTTCCAAACGGCGTAATATTTCTTTTTAGGTTTTGCCATTTTTTTCATTTCCGCGAAGGCGGAAATCTCATGAATTTAAGTTGTATTCTAGGCACAGATTTCACAGATTCTCACTGATTATTATAGTACACTTGCTCTATTTCTTCAACAATTCTTCCACCACCTTCGGGAAGTGTTCCATTTCCAATTCATGAATTTTTGAAGCCACATCATCAGCAGAATCAGTAGATTCGACCTTACATTTCGCTTGAAAAATGATAGCGCCTTCATCATAATGCTCATTCACATAATGAATGGTAATGCCTGTTTCTGTCTCCTTATTTTCTACAATCGCTTGATGAACGTTCATGCCGTACATGCCTTTTCCTCCAAATTTAGGTAATAGCGCAGGGTGTACATTGATAACTTTGTTCGGAAATGCATTTAAAATGTTATCTGGGAATTTCCAAAGATATCCTGCGAGTACAATCAAGTCAGGTTTTGACGCCTTTAATAGGTTAAGAACGTCGTCAGTTTTTGTAATGGCTACTCTATTGAATGAAAATGCGCTTACTTTTAAGTTTTTAGCGCGATCTAATACTTTCGCTTGCGGATTATTGGTGAGTACCTGAACCACTGAAGCTGTATTGCTGTTTTCGAAAAACCTGATTATATTTTCGGCATTTGAGCCACTTCCTGATGCAAAAATTACAATACGTTTCATCTATTATAAGGTGTTTTAAAGTTGCTGTAAACGGTTTTGAGCTTCAATTTAGGAGAATTCTTGTTAATTATTTAAGAAGTTCAGGTTGATTACAGACTTATAGACTTATATTTGTTGCGGCAAAAAAAAGAATAATTATTAACAATTAGAAGCGATTATATAAATACTTAAAAGTAATTTTAGTAAATTACAGACACATTTTTAAACTAAAGACGTGTTTTAAAAATAAAGTTTTTTATTTTTGCAGCCTAAATTAAAATTTTAAAATTAAAAGTTATGTCAGACATTGCATCAAGAGTAAAAGCGATTATCGTAGACAAATTAGGAGTAGATGAGAACGAAGTTGTTACTGAAGCTAGCTTCACAAACGATTTAGGAGCAGACTCTTTAGATACTGTAGAATTAATTATGGAATTCGAAAAAGAATTCGATATTCAAATACCAGACGATCAAGCTGAAAACATCGCAACAGTTGGTCAAGCTATTTCTTACATAGAAGCAGCAAAATAAGCAATAACAAGCAAAATACTTTATGGAATTAAAGCGAGTTGTAGTCACAGGATTAGGAGCTTTAACACCAATAGGAAATACCAAAGATGAATATTGGGATGGCCTAGTGAGTGGAAAAAGTGGGGCTGCGCCTATAACGTATTATGACACCGAAAAGTTCAAAACAAAATTCGCTTGCGAATTGAAGGACTTTAACGTTACCGATTTTATAGATCGAAAAGAGGCTAGAAAAATGGACAGGTTTGCACAATACGCTATGGTAGCTGCAGACGAGGCCATTGAAGACTCTAAATTAGATCTAGATACTGTCGATAAATTACGTGTTGGTGTGATATGGGGTGCAGGAATTGGTGGTTTAGAAACTTTTCAGAATGAAGTTTTAAACTTCGCTTCTGGAGATGGAACACCAAGGTTTAACCCTTTCTTTATTCCTAAAATGATTGCTGATATTGCACCAGGAAACATCTCTATAAAACATGGTTTTATGGGGCCTAATTATACAACGGTTTCTGCCTGTGCTTCTTCAGCTAACGCTATGTTTGATGCCTTAAACTCTATACGTTTAGGACATACAGATGTGGTTGTTACCGGAGGTAGTGAAGCAGCAGTTACTATTGCAGGAATGGGTGGTTTTAATGCCATGCATGCTTTATCAACTAGAAATGAAAGCCCAGAAACAGCTTCTCGTCCATTTGATGGAACACGTGATGGTTTTGTTTTAGGTGAAGGTGCGGGAGCACTTATTCTAGAAGAATATGAACATGCAAAAGCTAGAGGAGCTAAAATATATGCTGAGTTTATTGGGGGCGGTTTGTCTTCTGATGCGCATCATATGACAGCGCCACATCCAGATGGTATTGGTGTTATAGCAGTAATGAAAAATTGTTTGCACAACGCAGGTTTAAAACCTGAAGATGTTGACCATATTAATACACATGGTACATCTACACCACTAGGTGATGTTGCAGAGCTTAAAGCCATTTCAGAGGTTTTTGGTGATCATGCGAAATCTATAAATATCAATTCAACAAAATCAATGACAGGTCACTTATTAGGTGCTGCTGGAGCGATTGAAGCGATATCGGTTATTTTGGCTATGGAAAACGGTATTGTACCGCCAACCATTAATCATACAACTGTAGATGATAAAATTGATCCTGAATTAAATTTAACCTTGAATAAGGCACAAAAACGCGACGTAAAAGTAGCAATGAGTAATACATTTGGATTTGGCGGTCACAACGCTTGTGTAGTATTCAAAAAGATAGATTAAATCCCGAATGCAATAAACCATAACGATAAATTAATTTTTACAGTAAAATGAAACATGGTTTATTACATCTGACATTAAAATAGTATATTAGATCTCAGATGAAAAGTATTCGCAACATATTAAATTCCCGTTTTAAACGCAACGGGAATTTTTTTATGCGATTAACTGAGATTCTTGGCGTTAAGCCTAAAGAAATTAAGCATTATAGAAGAGCTTTTACGCATCGATCCATGAATATCAAAGATGGTAAAGGAAACGCTTTCAACTACGAGCGTTTAGAGTTTCTTGGTGATGCCATGTTAAGTTCGGTAATTGCCTCACATTTATATCTTGAAGTACCTGGAGGCGATGAAGGTTACCTTACAAAAATGCGTTCTAAAATAGTAAGTAGAGAGCATTTAAATGAATTGGGTAGAGAACTTAAACTTATCGATTTAGTAGAAAGTAAAATTCCTGCAGGCCAATTTGGTGATAATATCCACGGTAATTTATTCGAAGCTTTAATAGGGGCTATCTTCTTAGATCGTGGTTATAAATATTGTGAAAAATTTATAACCAAACGTGTTATTATACCGCACGTCGATATTGAAACTTTAGAAGGTAAGGTAATTAGCTATAAGAGTTTATTAATCGAGTGGTGCCAGAAGGAAAAAAAGACTTTCAATTATAATGTTTATGATGATACTGGGAATGATGAACTACGTCATTTTTCAGTAAAGTTATCCATAGACGACAAAGTGGTAGCGAAAGCGCGAGCAACTTCAAAGAAAAAGGCTGAAGAAAAAGCCTCAAAACGGGCCTTTTTTGCATTTCAGAGTACCATGTCTAAAATGATTTAACCATTTATTTTTATTAAGATCAAACTACAACGTTTTAGTAATGTTTATTGTTAACAATGGGCAATATTTTCATTTCGCTATGATATAATATTATCTTTGTGAAGTTTGAATGTAAGTTATGGCTGTTCAAAAATTTGTTTTAGATGATGCTTTTGAGGAAACAGCATATACCTTAATAGGTATACACTGTAGGCTTGAAGATTATCGTTTAGCATATCTTATAAACCAAAGTTTAGGGATTACGCTTAAAAGAAGAAAAGAAGATTTAGATTACAGCAACAGTCAAGCTAAATATTCCATTTACCAATGGGAAGATGAAAAGCAATTAATAACATGGAGTTTAGTCTCTAATATTTGTAAAATCGAGGCGTTTCAAAGTCGGAATTTTGAAACATTATTCGACACTCAAGAAAAAATAATAAAAACATTTCATTTATTGCCAGAATATAAAACTGTAAACTTTCTTTTAAAAATAGAAAGCGAATTTAGTTCAAGTAAAACGAAGTATATTTTAGATCATATTTTAAAAATACCTCAAATTGCAACGGCTTACAGTATTGATTCCAGCATATTGAAATCTAAAGACAATTTAATTTTTAACTAATGGCAACAACAAAAAAGACCAAAATAGTAGCTACCCTAGGACCTGCTACAAGCTCTAAAGAAGTTTTAAAGCGTATGCTTGAAGAAGGAGCAAACGTATTCAGAATAAATTTTTCTCACGCCGATTATAAAGACGTTGCAGAACGTGTTCAAATGATTCGTGATTTAAATGAAGAATATGGTTTTACCGCTTCTATTCTTGCCGATTTACAAGGGCCAAAACTTCGTGTAGGCGTTATGGAAGATGGTGTTGTAGTGAAACCAGGTGATGAAATCACATTTGCTACAGGTGAACGTTTTGTAGGAACTAGGGATCGTGTTTATATGACATATAAAACATTTCCTCAAGATGCTAAACCAGGCGAACGCGTACTTTTAGACGATGGTAAATTACTTTTTGAAGTTGTTTCTACCGATAATAAATCTGAAGTAAAAACTAAAGTGATTCAAGGTGGACCTTTAAAATCTAAAAAAGGAGTAAACCTTCCTAATACCAATATTTCTCAACCTGCTTTAACTAAGAAGGATATCGAGGATGCTATTTTTGCAATTAGTTTAAAAGTAGATTGGATTGCATTATCGTTTGTGCGTCATGCAGAAGATTTAATGCAGTTGAGTGATTTAATTGCTGAACATACCGATGAAAAAATTCCAATTATAGCTAAAATTGAAAAGCCAGAGGCTATTGAAAATATCGATAAAATTGTTGCACACTGTGATGGTTTAATGGTAGCTCGTGGTGATCTGGGTGTAGAAATTCCTGCAGAGGAAGTGCCACTTATCCAAAAGCAATTGGTATTACGTGCTAAAAAAGCCAGAATTCCAGTTATTATCGCTACGCAAATGATGGAAACTATGATTGATAGTTTAACTCCAACACGTGCTGAAGTAAATGATGTTGCCAACTCTGTAATGGATGGTGCCGATGCGGTAATGCTTTCAGGAGAAACTTCTGTTGGACAATATCCAGTTGAGGTTATTAGAAAAATGTCTGACATTTTAAAAAGTGTAGAAAACTCTGCTTTAATTCAAGTGCCTCAATTGCCTCCGCATATTCGTACAAACCGTTACATTACAAAATCAATTTGTTATCACGCGGCTAATATGGCCAATGAAATCAGTGCTCAGGCCATTTCTACGTTAACCAATAGTGGTTATACAGCCTTTCAAATTTCGGCTTGGAGACCTTCATGTCACATTTTAGTATTTACATCAAATAAACAATTGTTAACCCGCCTAAGTTTACTTTGGGGTGTTCGTGCGTTTTACTACGATAAATTTGTTAGTACAGATGATACTATTGAAGATGTTAACGCTATAGCTTGTGAAAAAGGTTATTTAGAAGCCGGTGATATGGTTATTAGTTTAGCCGCTATGCCAATTCAAGAGAAAGGGATGGTAAACACCTTACGTGTTACTGAAATTAAGAATAAGGCTTAAATTAATAGTCTTTATATATTAAAAAAAGGTTCCGAGTTTTATATTCGGAACCTTTTTTTGTGTCTAATCTTTAGCTTTAATTTCTATATATACAAAAGAGAGACTGCCTGAAAAGGCAGTCTCTCTTTTGTAATAATATATTAAAAATACCGAAGTTTTAGTAAGCTCCTAAGTAATAGCTTCCTGAAATGGTTTTTAACTGCGCGCCTTTTTTTATTTCTTTTGTAACTGTATTTATAACGTAAATAGCGCCTTCTTTACCTGATGGTGTTAATGGAACGTATGCTATATCTCCAATAAGACCAATGTTTTGGAATTGTCCCAAAGTACTTTCTAATTCTGGGTCTGATTCTACATCTGTAGATAATTTAACAGAGTTAGCAGGATTGTGTAAATCGATTAATGCAATATATCCACCTTCAGCATCGTCAGAAGTATATAACACAACACCAATACCATCCTTTACATATCTCCAAGCTCTAATTCTTGCTCCTGTAAGTCCTAAAACGTCATTTAAGTTAAAATAGAAACTTGAGTCGTAATCGCTAGTGGTGCTATTGATACGTAAAATTTCTGCACCACCTGTAGCAGTGGCTTGATAAATGTGTCCATCACTACCAATATATTGTGTCATGGTGCGATATGCATTGTTAACTTCTGTTGAAAGCGTAGACGTAATATAAGTAGGGTTTCTTAATGATGGAAAATCTACCACTAAAGTTTTTGTCCCGTTTATATCGTCACTAGGCCAGCTTGGGTTACCGTCTTCATCTAATTCAGGAGTAGCAGTAGGATCTAATTTTCTTACTCTACATCCAATAAAAAGTTTCGTTTGGGCTTCATTTAAAATAGGCACATCTACACGACCTACACTATAACCAGCAGCTCTTTCTTCGTCAGTCCAAGGGAAGTCAAAAATAGCTGTGTTTGTGATAGCTGTATTCTCTAGATCTAATAAAGCTATTTTTACTTCACTATCGTGAGCTATAAAGTCAAAGTTTGGAGCTTCTCCTTCATATTCTACATCGTATGTGCTTGCGTAAACACCAATACCAATACCTTCCGCAGCTTTCATCCAACGAGGTGCGGTTCCTAAAATCGCAGCGGTATTTAATTCGTAACCTACTTCTTCGAAATCGGCTTCTCCGTTCACAGCATATTTATTAAATACACCACCTTCAGTACCTGTGTACTGGATGTTGTATAAAAATTCACCATTTTCAGAAGCTTGTACACGAGCTGTACGGCTAGATTTTAAGCCAATCCCTTCAACAAAATTTCCGTTTTCTATTTTAAAAAGGTTTAGTTCATAAGTAGGGTCTGCAGCATCTTCTTCTGTTAAAGCGAAGGCACGTGTACCTCCATTCCCTCCAGTTCCATTATCGTCAGGGAAAGATCCTGTAATGGTTATCCATCGCGTACTGTCCTCTTCTGGTGGTGTTCCTTCACCTTCCGATTGAACATCATCACTGCTACAGCTAGTAAAAGCTAAGATGAGACTTAATACTCCTATGTTAATTAGATTTTTTTTCATGTTAATAGTTAATTTGATTATAAAAAATTATTGATTATGTAATTTAACTTGAAATAGATTCCTCTTCCTGGTTTTTGTATGGCAAAGTTGTCGTAGACTTCGGCATTAAATAGGTTTTTTACATCTATACTGGCAATGAGATTTTGAGAAGGAAAATGGTAACTCACTCCTAAATCATGTGTGAGTTGGCTTGGTGTTTTTGACCATTCTGGCTGGCCCCAAACGGTATAGTATTCACCTACATAACCTATGGTATAGTAGGTGTTAAGAATAGATTTTTTCTGAAACAGATTATCAAATCTGTACTGTATGTTAGCATTTATTGTAAAAAACGGTTCGTTAGGTACTTGTTGGCCTAACAGAGAATGCTCATCACCATTTTCATCTAATTCTTGTTTAAATACATTGTTAAATTTTGAAAAATTAAAAGATGTATTTAATCTGTTATTATAAATATAAATTAGTTCTGCTTCATATCCTCGGGCTTGTGTTTTACCTAGGTTCACGTACCTTGTAGTTTGAATATCGGCATCGGCTTCTTCTTCAATTTCGGACTCGTCAACGACCTGTTGGGTAATCTTGTCGTATCCGTTGCGCCAAAACGCATTGGCATAAACAGAAAATTTGTGTTTGTCAATTTCTAAAGTGCCAAATCTAAAACCTAAATTGTAATTAATATTTTGTTCTGGATTTAAATTTGTATTCGGTAGGATGTTTATTTCTGGAGCTCCAAATAATTGATTTTCCGATGGGGCTATAAATGAGTTTTCTGCTGAAGCAATAAGATAAAAATCGGTGAAAGCATTAAAAGATAAGGTTCCTCCATAACCGAAATTTGAGTTTGTGGTAAGCGTGTCTTTTGTTACAACAGTATTTTCCTCGTTTATTACCACGATATCGGACTTTGTTTGTTTCGTTCTGTTGCTGATGTATTTACCTAATAGGTTTGTTTTTAGCTTTCTATTAAAAGTTTCCGCCTCATAATTAAGCGAAACGATATTTTGTGATATAATACTTTTTGTTGCGAGATCTTGATTAATAGCGTTTAATAAATCTTCGTCTGTTCGCTTAGTGCCTTCATATTTGTGATTAAGAGATACGCGATGCCTATGAGCCACCATATACCCCAAATTTGATCGTATATTGGTAATTCTTCTGTCTATATCAAGCATCGTTTTTTCCCCTTGTTGTCCTCCTTGAAGTGTTTTAAGAGGAACTCTTTCACCATATTCAATAACTTCTCGCATAGTGCCATCCCAGTTATAGGCAATTCCAACTGTATCTTGTAAAAAGGTATTTCGATAACTTTGTGCACCATTAATATTTAGTGCTAAATTTTCGGTTAGGAAATCTTTCTTACTGTAATTTAGCAAGATGACTTTAGCTGCGGTTTCATTAAATCTACCAACATATGGCACAGCCATTGTAACCCCATGAGGAATTTCCTTATAGTTACTAGATCCGTTGTAGCCTATAAAAAATTGATCTGCCCATTTGGTATCAGTAAATCCAGCTTCAAATCGGCCACCAATAGACTTGTAAGTGTTATTAAATCGTTTCGCTCGATAAGGTCTTGTAATTTGGCCTAGGTGATTTACATAAGTAGTTGAACGACCCCAAGTTTCATAACTATTGTCGGTATAGATATAAAAAGCTGCTCCCCTAAAAGAAAGTCCTGTCTTTTTCTCTCTAAGAGTCACGCCAACATCTGATTGAAAGGTGTTAAATGAGCCATAAGAAGTGGCTAAATTGATGTTGTTTTGAGAAACGTCTTTTTTTAGTACAACATTTATGGCTCCTCCAGCGTAATCTCCTGTAAGATGTGAAGGCAAAACACCTTTATAAACCTCAATACGCTCAATCATAGAAGTTGGTATATTATTAAGGTTGAAGGATTGACCGTAAGTTGATAGTTCTAAACCGTCAATAAATATTCCAATGGTGCTACCAGACATACCGTTTAGGTTATATTCAACATTAGATCCAATACCTCCATTTTGCCTAATACGAACACCTACCGATCTATCTAATAGTTCGTTTGTGGTTAGATTTCTTAAAGAAGCTTCTTTTGTATCTATAATAGCTACAGCAAAACCACCTTCTTCTATTTTTTCTTTTTTAGTTTTCGTTCGTAGGTGAACTTCCTCTAAATCTTGAAACTCTGTAATTTCTAAAACATATTTTAAGGTTTGTTCAACAGCATTTATTTCGGCTTCTATAGTGTGCGGTTTAGCTTCTAAAGAATGCGTTTCGATGGTATAGGTACCATAAGGGAGGTTTTTAAAAGCAAATTCGCCATCAATACCCGATGAAGTAATCCGTTCAATGCTACCCCCTCTTAATACCACTTGTGCTCCAAGTACAGGCTCATCATTATTAAATGCGATTTCACCGTATAAATGACCATTCTGGCTATAGCCAAATAGACTAAATAATAAGAGGAATATTGATGTTAAATATGTTTTCAAAACAGACGTTATAAAAATTTTAACAAAAGTATGTTTATTTAGACTAGTTACAAATAAGTGTTTTATTTTTGAGTATATTTTACTCTTAGGCTAAAATTTGAAGAAAGTGTTAAAATTTATGATGTTAAATTAGAATTAATCTAAATATTATTTAGAATTAATACTAATAATGTTTTTGTTCTGTCGGAAATTCTGCTCGAAATTGGGTAAAATTTGGTGGATTATGTTAAAAAGTTTGTTGGATAATGAAAAGTGAAAAATTTTATAGAGACAGAAGACAGAAGACAGAAGACAGAAGACAGAAGATGGTGAATTGTTTGAAGTTTCAGGTTCCAAGTTGAGTCGACGTTCCTGAAGAAAGTTGTATTTCTTTCTTGTAATAATTTTCAGTTTATAGTTAAACAGTTTATATGGCAAACCAATAATCAATATTAAATCTCTGTGAGCCTCTGCGAAATCCTCTGTGTATCTCCGTGTAACAACTTATCAAGAGTAGGCCTCCACAGTAACCAACATAATTTCTCGCCAAGATGCTAAGTCGCCAAGCTGTAGCACGCAAAAATTAGTGGTAATTAGTGAAATTCGTGTCAAAAAAAAGCTGAGCGAATCTCTATGAAATCCTCTGCGCTTCTCCGTTTAACAACCTCTAAAGAGTAAGCCTCCAAAAACCAACAACCAACAACCATCAAAATTCAATTTTCAACTGAACACTCACGCTTTTTTTCTCTGGAGCTTTTTTGGTTTCTGTATTTAAGTTTGACATTGAAATACCTAAAAGTCGAACCGAATTATTTAATTTCTCCTGATATAATAAAGATTTTGCGGTTTCTAGAATGAGGTCTTTATCGTTAATATAATAAGGCAAGGTTTTACTTCTAGTTTGTAAAGTGAAATCACTGTATTTAATTTTAAGTGTTACCGTTTTTCCAGCAACTTTATTTTTTGAAAGTCGTTTCGATACTTCTTCAGAAATAAGGTCTAGCTTTTCAAGCATGAAGACTTCCGAAGATAAATTTTCGCTAAAGGTACGCTCGGCGGCTAAACTTTTTCTAATACGGTTTGGTTTTACTTCGCTGGTATGAACACCTCTTACTACATAATAATAGTAACGCCCCGATTTTCCGAAGTGTTCCTCTAAATATTCAAGAGATTTATTTTTTAAGTCCAGTCCAGTAAAAATACCTTTTTGATACATTTTTTCGGCCGTCACTTTACCTACGCCATAAAATTTTCTAATATCTAAGATTTCTAAAAATTCAAGCACCTCCTCGGGATTCACGGTTTTTTGTCCGTTAGGCTTGTTATAATCGCTTGCTACTTTGGCTATAAATTTATTGATTGAAATACCTGCGGAAGCTGTTAAGCCTACTTCCTTAAAAATACGTTCGCGAATTTCTTCAGCAATTAATGAGGCACTGGGGTTTCCCTTTTTGTTTTGGGTGACATCTAAATAGGCTTCGTCTAGTGATAGGGGCTCTACTAAATCGGTGTAATCAAAAAATATGGTTCTAATCTTTTTTGAAATTTCGTTGTAGCGTTCAAAATCGGTTTTCACAAAAATGAGTTCCGGACAAAGTTTAGCGGCTAAATTTCCAGACATGGCACTTTTAACACCAAATTTTCGGGCTTCATAACTGGCGGCGCTAATCACACCTCGGTTTCCAGAACCACCAACCGCAATTGCTTTACCTTTTAATTCTGGGTTATCCAATTGTGCTACCGATGCATAAAAAGCATCCATATCGACATGAATTATTTTTCTTATTGGTAAATCGGATAACATACTGTAAATTTATGAATTCCTGAGCAGTCAATAATCGTATGGCTTCAGAATTAAACAGAATAATAGATTTTTTACTTCTTTTTGAGAAGCTACATATATGATAGAAATAGAACGTAAGTTTTTAGTGCATTCCGAAGCTTTTAAAAATGAGGCTTTTAAGCAAACCCGTATTTGCCAAGGATATCTAAATTCTAATAAAGATCGTGCCGTGCGCATTCGTATTAAAGGTGATTTGGGCTATATTACAGTTAAAGGGCCGTCATCGCCATCTGGTTTATCCCGTTTTGAGTGGGAAAGAGAAATTGACCAAGACGAAGCTCTTGCGCTTTTAAAGCTTTGTGAAGAAACCGTCATTGATAAAATACGTTATGAAGTACAGGTTGGCGAACACGTCTATGAAGTTGATGAGTTTTTTGGAGAGAACCAAGGATTGATTGTTGCTGAAGTTGAACTGAAAAGCGAAACACAACCGTATATAAAACCTGAGTGGTTAGCCCAAGAGGTTACCGGAGACATAAAATATTACAATTCCCAATTAAGTAAAAACCCGTTTAAATTATGGAAATAATAAAAAAAATAGCCCCAGTTTTTTTAATCATGCTAACAATTTTAGCTTGTAAAGATGAAGCGGAAAAGGTGCCAGAGCCTATTGTATTAACACCTGAAGAAATTGCAGTTAATAAAGTGAAAGATTCCTTGTATAATGCTTATATTGAGGAGGAGGCTGCTAAAAAAACACATCAGGAAATCAAAGAAGCGCTTAAAAAGAAAGGGTATAAAACTTTCGATTTTGTTGATGAAAAAACTCAAGATACTATTTTAATGCAGCAGTACTTTATTGCATTTTTAAAGTCGGGCGCTATTCGCGGACAAAATGAAGAGGAAGCTTTAGATCTGCAAGAACAACATTTGGAGTATTTAGGAAAAATGTACGAAGAAGGACACGCAGATATTTCAGGACCTTTTGGTGACGATACCGATTTTCGAGGCATTACCATTTATAATGTACCAACTAAAAAAATGGCAGAACGTTTAGCTAATGACGATCCAATGGTTAAAGCAAAGCGGTTAGAAGTTGAAGTGCACCCGTGGTGGGCAGCTAAAGGTTACCACTTGAGATAATGCTGAAATTTATTAAAGGTTTATATCTCTTTTTGAATGTTACCATCATTATTACCTTATTGATGCTACATTTTATAATCAAAGACCGCACTTATGAGTTGTCTTTATGGTTTTACCCTTTTCCTTTGCCTGTAATTATCGGGATTATTTTAGGGCTTTCTATTTTTCTAGGAAAGCGACGAAAGTATAATTTAATACTCGCTGGTATCTTATTAGTTGTTTGGTTAGGTCGTAGTTTTAGATTTAGCTTCGCTGAACCGATTAAAGATTCTGACGTTGAAGTCGTGTTTTGGAATACATCAAGAGTTCATACGTTCAAAGATGCCATTGCCCAATACGGTGAATTCCCTGATGTGATGGTGCTTGCTGAAGCTAGTGATACCGATTTTAAAGAACTTCAAGCAAAATATCCCGATTATAGTTTTTATAAATCGACTAGAGAGTTGTCTATTTTTTCTAAACATCCAATGAAAATCATTTCGGATGTTACTTCCCATTACCATACATCAGTCGTACACTTTGAAACTTGTAATCTCCAATTTTATGCCGTTGATGTGACCGGTAGTAAAGATGTACCACGGCATTGGGAATTAGATTATGTAGATGAACATTTAGAGTTTCTGGAGCGAAGTATTGTTTTAGGTGACTTTAATTTGCCTTATGAATCTCTCTATTTTGAAGAAATTAAAGATCATTTTAATCATTGGTTTTCATCAAAAGGCAATGGTTTTAGAGAAACCTGGCCTTGGGGGCTTCCGCTTCTATCCATTGATCATATTTGGGTGTCTAAGGATTTAGAAGTTTTAGATTCTGAAAAAATAATTTCCTCTGAATCTGATCATGAGATGATAAAAACGGTTGTTTTCAGTGAAAAATGAAAAATTTCACCAAGTTAGAAGTCAGTGCATGTTCCAACGGTTGATGTTTCTCTTTTTCAGTAGTAAAGCCCACGATTACACGGTTAAACGAATCAATATTTCATCAATTAAAAATGAATAATGAAAAGTTGAAAAATTCACGTATTGTCAACGGTCTTCCGTCTCCCGTCTTCGGTCAAAGTTTTCAAATAAATATGTAATATGAAAAGATTCTTCAGTCGTACCTCTTTCTGAATGACAACACATCAATAAACAATTCTTAGTCGTGGTTACGGTTCTTAGCCCTATGTCCAACGATTAAACACATAAACAGTTATTCCGCCACAATCACTTTCTTAGAAACCTCGGTGTTACCTGTTTTCACTGAGAACACATACAAGCCATCGGCGAGATGTATAGGGATTTCAAGGCGGTTTTGAGTACTGTTTATTTGTTTATTGTACACGATTTGCCCTAAAGTGTTAACCGCAGTTAAGCTTTCTAAATTAGTATTGTTAGGGTTGTTGATAATGATATGGGCATTTTGTTTTTTGTAAAATAACTGCACGCCTAGTTTGTTATTTTCGTCTTCGATGTTTAAAGTTTGATCGGAAAAAGCTAGAGCAAATCGTCCAGAAGTTTCTCCTTTTCCAACAGTGGCATCATAAGGTGCTTTTTTTAAATCATGGTAAGTATCAAAATCTTTTAAATAGACGTTATAATTTTGCGCATCGTTTTCAAGAGAATCGATGCTAAAGGTGATTATACCACCACTATCACTGGCTTTTGTTCTGGTTTTAACAATGAGCGGTAATATGGTTGTTTCATCAATTTTATTAATACCTTGAATTACGTATTTACCATTTTCAATTTCCCAAGACAAGTCTTCTGGAATAACTTCAGTTAGTCTGGCATCGTAGCCCCAATCTATATTTTTGGTGGCGCTCGTATCAACGGTAGTGAGTAATTGCCTTTGATAACCCAATGGTGAGCTGTATTTTAACCTGATTTTTGGTCTTATATCACCTAATTTTGTAATTGTAGTTTTTGATGTTTTAGTGCTCGTTTCTTTTATGAATGTAGATTCTGAATTTGTAAGGTTTTCTCTTTCAAAAACCCGTTGTGAGTTTTGAAACGTAATCTTGCCACTTGTTGAACTTGCTTCAACAAAAAAGCCTTGTGCCACGGGAATGTATCGTTCAGCTGTTTTTGAAGTTGCCATATCATCCGCAATTGCAGGTGGTGAACTTGGTGCTGTTACACTTGGTGCTGTTCCGGATAAATTATAGGTGGCATAACTGCCTTCATAATCAGCTAAATAATGTGAATCGCCACCAACATGATCCCAATAATATAAACTCCCTGTGATGACGCTTTGGTTATCAGTGATAAATAAATTGGCATCAATAGCTGAAGGGTAAGGGTTTCCTATTAAATATTCGTTACCTGTAGTTATATCAAGTTCTATAAGGCCATTGTTTGGTGAGCCTATAAAAACATAGCTCTTGGTATTGCTAATGGCGCCACCGCCAACCCCTTTCATGGTATAGCCTTCGCCCACTTTGATGGTTCCTTTACTGAAAACCTGTTGCCATTGCCAATAATTATTACTAAGCCTGTTAGAGTAAATATAAATCCAACGACCAGCAATGGTAATATCATTGGATTTGTCATCACCATCATAAAAGTTATTATCGTCATTAAAAGTTATAGAATAAATATCTCTATGATTGCCTGGTGTGTCCCATAGCACATCACTAACAGTATAAGTGCTATTAGTTCGGTTGGAATTTACAGGTGATGACCAGTAATTGTAACTGTATTTGTTTGTGGTTCCTTCTTGGTCACGTTCTATAACACCGTTACCATTGCCCAAAGTACTTTCTTCGGTTTGAACGAGCTGTCCTTCACCTTGTAAATCGATTAAACCATCATCACCTATATCTAGGTACCAGGTGTTTTTAAGTTCTTTATTAGAATGTACTTCAAAATTAGTATTAGGATCTACAATTAAGCCTAGGTGAGTTAAAGGTTCACCAGGTCCTCCATTTCCACCAGTTCCAGGTCGATTTGTAATATCGTGTTTTATATTTACTATAACAGATTCTGAGTTGGGGATGTCCCAAACATCACCATGCATCCAGCTGTTAGGGTCGCCCCAATGTGGATTACCAGTATTGCTTTTTGTAACATAAGGCATAGGCGCCGTTTGTGAAAAAATGTTTTTTACATTGTAAATGGTAGCATCAACAGCGGAGTTAGATAAATCTATCAATTGATCATCTAGATAAGTATCCATTCTGTAATAACGGATTAAGGAAGTATTTAGATTTGATTTTATTTCTTTAGGAATAATTTTACCTGAACTAAATTTGGGAGTTGCAGTTTCATCCAGTTCCTGACACATCATACGTTGAATGTCTTCTTGGCTTAAGGCTTCGTTGAATATCCGAACTTCGTCAATTTCGCCTTTGAAAAAACTAGTTAGAGCACTAGGGGAACGACCAATAATAAAGTTTGTTCCAGAACCGTCAACACCACTATTATTTGTGGTATTGTTAACTTCTTGGCCATTAATATAGAAGCTTTCGCCATTAGTGCTCGAGTAAGTACCTGTGAGGTGAATCCATTTTCCTTTAGTAACCGTAGCTTGTCCGATGAGATTAGATTCAACAAAAAAATCAATATTAGTTCCCGTGTAAATAAAGCTAATATTTTCTTGGCCCATAATATACTCTCCACCTGTTGCTGTAGGGTCTATTTTCACCCAACACATCATTGTGCCTTCATTGGTGTTGTTTAAGAAAGATGTTGTTTCCACATAATCATTATAACCATCAAAGTATAGGCTGTAGCTGCCGTCTATAGCTCTTGGTGAACCAAAATTACTTGTATCCGTATCTAGGGCGTCCATGATACCATCTTGATCGGCGTCGGTTGTGTCATCGATAACACCATCAACAGTAGGAGAATCTAAACCTGGATATAAGTGTTCTATGGCTAAAATATCATAATTAGTGCCGTCAGATTGTACATTTAAGTAATCTGGGGTTCCAGAAGTAGTTTCGATAGGATCTGGGTAGCCGTTTAGCCCAAAACCATCTAATGTATCCTTAATGTCAAGCAGACCATCGCCATCAGTATCTGTACCATCGCCAACACCATTTCCTGTAATATCTATATCGCCAAAGCCATCATACTCTAGTGTGTCAAAAATACCGTCGTTGTCTGAATCTAAATCTAAGTAATCGGGTACACTATCTCCATCAAAATCTAAATCAGCATTACTATTAAAATCTAAATAATTACTTTGGCCAGATTCAAAATCGTCACGCATACCGTTACCATTACTGTCTACCCAGTCAGTGTCCCCGTATAGAGTGCCATCGCTATTGGTGTCTTCACTACTAATACCTAACTCAACCATGTTAGGAATACCGTCGTTATCGTCGTCGATATCGAGTATGTCTGCAATGCCATCTCCATCACTATCACAGAATTTTTGTACCACACGAATATCGTCAATAGCGAAATCGTTTCCTTCTGCTACTATTATTTCATCGGTTAATCGTACAATAATAGAAGTGAAACCAGCGGGAATTTTGCCTGTAGTTAGCGTCCATTTTTTAGGGTCTATAAGTACTCCTTCTGTGTGTTTTGGAAGGGTTACAGATGTAGCTGCTGTAATTTGAATATTACCATTATTAGGATCTAAAATATCCATTCTTATTCTTGGAGATTTTCTAGCAGTTTGAGGCGGGTTTTTTATATCTAAGTTAACCGCATAGAAACTAAATTCGGTTTCAGATCCAGCATCTAGATTATCAACTCTTATTTCATAAGCTGTTAATTCGGAGCCACTTTTACCATCAAAAATAGCCATTCGGCCATTCGTGTCCCCCGTGGTGTGGTCTACAGCTGCTCCCCAATCGGCAGGTCCCCATGTAGCTACGTCTAAGGAATTAGCAGTATGATATACCGTGTATTTTCCATTGCTTACATTGTCTCCATCGTCGTTTTCTACAGCATAATCAGAACTTGCTCCGTTGTAATTTTTATTTATAGCAACTTGATCGGTACCCGATCCAAAATCTTCGTTTAATACCACAACTTCTACATAGGAAGCAGTAGTAGTTCTTGTCTCACAAATGTCTGTTTCAACACTATCTAAAATTCCATCGTTATCATCATCTATATCAATATTATCCGTAACACCATCGCCATCGGTGTCTGCGAAAACACCAACGCTAGAGGTATAGACTTCCATATTGCTAATACTAATCCATTCATCATTGTAATTAGCTGCTCCTGTAAAAGTAACCCTTAGGTATCTTACGTAGTTTATGGAAAATGAGTCGCTCCAAGGGCTTGTTGTGTCTGTGTTAGAACTTCTGTCTACCTGCTGGATGTAGTTTGTGCCATTGGTAGACGATTCTACGATGTATTGGTATGCTCTTGTGTTATTCGCTTGTTCAACTACAATATTGTTTAAAGAATAAAAGCCTCCTAAATCGAAAGTCACAACGGCTACCGATGTGCCATCATTCACGTTTCCGCTGGTCATTTCATATGCCCAATAGGTATTTGGGTCGTTATCTGTTAATTTATCAATGCCACTTTCAGTAGGTTTAGACGTTTCTGTCGTGCCATCTCCAGTTATGGTAGGGATGATTCCAGCTACTATATTAGTTTGTGCATGAATGAAATGACTAGTGATTAATAAGAACAAAAGTACGCACAGCGGCTTATAAAAAAGTAGGTCGTTTTTTATCATAGAAATGAGAGTTTATCATGATAGGTTCATTGATACCGGGGTGATTTGTCGTATTTACCTAGCAATGATTGTCTTATAATTGGTTAACCAATTTTCAAATATAGTATAATAAATGAGGTCTGTTAGGTAGTAGGTCTGTTTTTCGATGAAAATTGCGATGTACCTAATATTTTAGGGGATATTTTTATTTTTTCGTATCGAAGCTACTTTTCTGCCTAGTTCAATTGAAGTGAACCTATAAATAAAAATATGTTCCAGAGGTTATTAAGATTAACTTGGATAAAGAACTGTTTCTATATAAAGCATTTGGGGCTGTATTATTTTCATAATACAGCCCCAAATAGTAAGTTAGATTTTTTGTGACTATGGATACTATTCCGAAATCACCATTTTTTTAGAAATCTCGGTTTCTGGAGTATTTACTGAAAACACATACATACCCGTTGCTAGGTTTGTTGGAACTGTTATTTCTTTGTCTGAAGCATGAATTTGAGTTTCAAAAACCACTTGCCCAAGCATATTAACAGCCTTAAGTGTTTCGATATTTTTAGCATTCAGGTTTCTAATTACGATGCTTGAATTTTGAGTGTTATAAAATAATTGTAGTACGTTTTTGCTTTCCTCAATAATATCTAAAGTTGAAGATTTATTAGAAAAGGCAATTTCAAAACGGTCACTTGTTATACCGGCATCAACATTTACGAAAAATGATGCCGTTTTAAGGTCGTGATAAGTATCATAATCTTTTAAGTAAACATCCACATCGTCAGGCACGTTTTCTAAAGCATTAATGCTTATTTCAATTAAACCACCAGATTTTGTTTTTACAGTTAATGGTAATACGGTTTGTTTGGTAATAGTATCAATGCCTTGAATAACATATTCTGCATTTTCAACATTCCAATACATGTCTTCTATGTTGGTTTCATTTAACTGGCCGTCGTAACCCCAATCGTAGCCTATCGTAGCATTCTCGTCAACGGTGGTTAGTAATTGTCTCACATAGCCTTTAGGTGATTTATAATCGATTCTAATTTTCGGACGCAGGTCTTCGTATTTTGAAGCGTCTTCTTTAGCTGTTTTTGAGTTAGACTGTTTTATGAATATTGAATTTCCACTTTCTTCTTTTACAAATATACGTTGTGAATTTTTGAAGATAATGGTACCTTCATGATCTGCCTTTACAAAGAAACCTTGTGCCACAGGGATATGTTGGGTTGGTTCTTTTTTTAAGTGCTCAACTGATTTTGATACCGATGGAGTTACTCCCGAGTAATTATACATGGCGTAACCACCTTCATAATCTGCTGAATAATGTGAGCCACCACCATAATGCTCCCAAATGTAAATAGTGCCGTTTAAAACATCTTTATTGTCTTCTAAAAATGCATGGGCGTCTAATGCTGAAGGATATGGGTTTCCAACTAAATATTCGTTTCCGGCATGTATAGTTAGTTCAATGTCTCCATTGTTAGGGATGCCTTTAAAGGTGTAATTTTGATCTTCCCCAACTGCTTTTTGCCCTGGGCCTTTCATGGTATAGCCTTCACCAACTACTAATTTTCCCGAGCTTTTTGTGTGTTGCCATTCTGAATAAGTATCACTTTTTTTATTGGTGTATTTCCAGATCCAATATTCTGCAATAGAAATTGAAGACTCTGTTTTTACACCGTCATAACCACCAATAAAACTAATATCTATTGGAGCGTCTTCATTGGACCCATCTTTTAAAACACTGACTACGGTATACGTTTTAGTACCGTCAGTATTTGTGCCTGAATTTACTGGTGATGACCAATAGTTGTAATTGTGCTTATTGGCTTCGCCTTGTTGATCGCGCTCTAAGGTTCCAGTTCCAGTACCAAGTGTGCTATCTTCCGTTTGTATGAGTTGAGATTCACCTATTAAATCAATTTCTCCTGAATCTTCAATGTTTAGATACCATTCATTTGTTAGTTCATTATCTTTATCAATAGATAGTTTTGCTCCGTTATTTATCAATAAACCTAAAGTAGTGTGCGAGTTGGAGGTGGTTATTTCGTTTGCTATATTTACAATAATCCAGTCTTTGTTACTGGATTCTTTATGTATGTCCCAAACACTCCCGTGTTCCCATGCATTAATATTGTTCCAGTCGTAGATCCCAGTGCTTTTGGTTACAAAAGGCATTGGTGCTGTTTGAGGTAGTATCTCTTTTACATTATAAATGGATGCACCTGTACTGTTTTTTCCTGTAAGATCGTTTAGTTTATCATCTTGATAATCGTCCATTCTATAATAGCGCATTATTGAAGAAGATACAATTGGGGCTATAGATTTGGGAATAATTATACCTTGATAAGCTTTGGTTTCATCTAATTCTTGATAAACCATTTTTCTTAGTTGGTTTGAGTTTAGAGTTTCGTTAAAAACACGAACTTCATCAATTTCACCTTTAAAATAGTTGCTGTCTGTATCAGGAGTACGTCCAATACTGAAGCTTGAAGTTGAGGTACCTAAACTTCCTGCACTATCTTTTTCAGTAGCAAATTCTCCATTGGAATAGAGCCATAAATGGTCTCCTAAACGTGCAATCACATGTATCCAAATTCCTGTAGTTAACGGCTCCTCACTTTTTAATGATTTTCCACCGCCATAAGTGTGTAAATAGTTAGAATCATCCAGCTCCATATAGAAATTATCTTGCCCCATGATAAATCGGTTACCCGTAGCGTCATCGTCTATCTTTATCCAGCACATCAAGGTGGCTTCTGTCCAGCCATCCATAACTGTAGGTTCAGCAACATAATCATTGCGGCCATCAAAATATAAGGCATACGATCCTGTTATGTTTCTTGGAGAACCAAAAGTGGTGGTGTCACCATCTATAACATCTAGAATACCATCGCCATCAATGTCTGTATTGTCATCTATGGAGCCATTAGCTTTTATAGGTAAACCAGGGTATAAGTGTATTATGGCTAAAATATCGTTCGTTCCATCCGATTGTGTGTTTAAATAATTAGAGGTTCCAGAGATGTAGGTTGTAAGTCCGAAGCCATCTTTATCATCATCCCTATCTAAAATACCATCGCCATCACTATCGGTACCATCTCCTACACCGTTTCCTGTGATATCGATATCTCCAAATCCGTCATAATCGTAAGTGTCAAAAATACCATCGTTATCGGAATCTAGATCTAAATAGTTAGGTACACCATCAATATCAAAATCTAATTGCGGTGCGCCAGTTGAGACAGGGAAACCATCATGAAGACCATCTTTATTAGTGTCTGCCCAACCGTTACCAAATAAAGTCCCGTCACGGTCGGTATCAGAAAGCTCTAGTTCAACAACAGTTGGAATACCGTCGTTATCATCATCTAGGTCAATGCTATTAGCAATACCATCACCGTCTGAGTCACAAAATAGTTGTTCTACGAGAATGTCATCAATAGCGAGATCGTTTCCAAATCCACCATTTGCAAGATTGCTTAATCTTACTGTGAAATCTGAAGAGGCAGGTATAAAAGTAAGTTCGTTTATTACCCAGCCTGTATTGTTTGAGCCTCCAATAGGTTCTGTAGTCTTAGTGGCTATTATAGAGCCATCTGTCGCTATAATTTGCATTAAGAATTTTGGTTTGCTTCTGCTGTCGTCATCTACACGGTCTAAATTAATAGCGGCAAAGCTGTAGCTTACCGTGACATTTGGTGTAACTCCTGTGATTTGATTTTCATAAAATATTCCACCGGCTTTATTTTCTGCATTAAAAATAGCCATTCTTCCATTGGTGTCACCAGATGTGTAATCGTCACCTTTATACCAATATTCGTCTGCCCAGCTTGCTATGTCTTGAGCGTTGTGGTAAACGGTGTATAAACCATCAACAACGTTGCCACTAGGGGCAAAATCATACTCTGTACTCGCAGCAGAAAAATTTTCGTCTATTCTTGCTCGAGTAGTTCCAGTGCCAAAAGTTTCATATAAGAAAACCGTTTTTGCAACTGTAGCATATGGATTTGTACTACAATGGTTGTTTTCGATATTATCTAGCACCCCGTCATTATCATCATCTAAATCGATGTTATCGGTAATGCTGTCACCATCGGTGTCTGGGTATACGGTGGATGTAGGTATTTCTTCTTTGGTAAAACCTTCTATTAAAAAGGTGAAAGGTTTTTTTATAGGGTCGTTATTTTCTATAACAACTTTAGCCTGTTTAAGTCCTGATGAACTCGGATTAAATTCAACTTCAAACGTTGTAGACACACCTCTTGATAAAGTCGAGCTTTCAGGTTGAGAAACGATTCTAAAATCGTCACTGCTTTGAGATAACACAATATTTGATAATATGAGGGCTTCCGTACCATTGTTTGTAATGGTAAACGTTTTTGTAATAGGAGTTCCTGTGTCGGTACTACCAAAATTGGTGTTATTTTCGGTAGCTGTTACTATAGAGTTATTCGCAATATCATTAGTATTCCCAGTAACTTCTATTCTAGGAGAATTGGCAGAGTAAATGTTAACGAAATAGTCTTCAAATTCTTGGGGGTGGTAATCAATACCACATGGATTATCCTGAAACCACTCAGGTTGGGCTGCAGCTACCCTCATAACAGTTTTACCCTCCAATGCATTATTTGGTATAGTGAAGGTAATATTATTTGTGTTTTTTACGCGAAAAAACTCGTTAGATGTATTATTAAATATACCTTCTTGATTGTAGTATATGAAGAGCCCTCTTGATTGAGCTGAACCTGCTGCGGATATAGTGATTGTATAGGTGTTACCCATTAACAAATCTGCAGCAGGCGTATTTAAATAATTACCATAACCGCCATCATCTCCAGAATCGTTATCAATGAGCGAGGATTCCCCAGATTCCTCGGTAAGTGTAACATTGGTAATATATACGTTACCATTTGAATTAGATATGGGTGTACAGGAACCTAAATTAACAACGATATTAACTGTTGCGGTATTACAATTACCAGCGCTGTCACAAAAAGAATAAGTAAAGCTATCTTTGCCTACATAATTATTGTTTGGCGTATATTCAAAGACGCCATCAGATGGTTCTGTGATTGTGCCGTTAAAAGGTGATACTGAAACAGAAAAATCATCTCCGTCTCCTCGCTCAACACTGATATTATCATTTGCGCCTACATTAATTTGATTACTAATACCACTTGAGTTTTTTGCTACAAGAAGTTCGTCGTCAAAAGCTTCTGGGGTGTCAGGAAATAGGAAGTTTAGGGTGTAATCTTCTACTTCTGCAATTTTCCCATTGAAGTCGCTAGGCCCTGTATCATATTGTGGATCACAAGTCGGACAATAAAAGGACACTACACGTAAGACAGCAGTGTTTTCAATTCTCTGAGTGATTTCAAAACTCCCCGATTGATTTAGGTTGGTCGTAAATTGACCAGAGTCATAAACTTTAACGAACTTATCAGTACCGTCATAATCTATCCACAATACTGTTTTTACGTTATTGTTCCAACTTCCGTTTACGTTTGTTGTTGAAAAAGTATAGGTGTTTCCTATAGAGACATTTACAGATTGTGATGTATAGTTGCCATAATTTTCATTTTGAGGGCTACTATTTGTTATAGAAGATCCAGAATCGCCAGTAATTGAGAAGTTTGTGATTCCTACTTGAGAATTACTATTTATGTTAGTAGGTTTAGAGGTTTGCCCCCCAACAAAATAAGCATTAGCCACTAAAAATAAGGGTACCAAAAGAGACTTAAAAAAAGCCGTGTAGATTTTTTTCATAAGATTTGAGAGAGAGAGATGCTATTAATTTATTCTTCTTTGTATTTATTTTAAAAAAATACGCTGCGAAATTACTTTTTAAATATGTAACCTCTAACCTGTTAGACTTTATTTTCGATGAAAAACGCGATATTTGTCATATTTAACATTTAGACGTATGATTTTTATGTGTTTAGCATAATTAAAGTGCTCTAAAAACTACAATAGAGTAGGAATAATAAATCATTAATTTTTGTGATTTGCTAGTTTGATGAGTAGTTTGGCTAATAAATAAATGTATATTTGGTTTACCCAAATCTAAAAAAAATATGAAAACCACCTATTTAAAGCCCTGGTTCGCCTTGGTTTGTTTTACCATGATTATCTGTAGTGCATCTTGTTCATCAAGTGATGATTCAGAAAGTCAAGTAGAGCAAGAACAACAAGTAGATGCTACTTTAAGCACGCAAGTTTTAAACGCGTTAAATGACCATCGATCGAGTATAGAAAAATCAGCCTTGATTACGAATGACTATGCAACCACTTTAGCTAACAAACACAGTTTGTACATGGCAGCAGAAGGTAAATTGAGTTACGACAACTTAGAGGAACGTGCTAGTTTATTAATTAAAGCTGAAAACCCTAGTAAGATTGCAGAAAGTGTGGCTTCGAAATACAAAACAGCCGATGAGGTTCTAGAGGCTATGTTGAATCATTCTGGGAATAAAAACAACATTGAGGCAGATTTTACACATATCGGTATTGGTGCCAATAAAAGTGATGCTGGTGTTTATTATTATTCGTTTATCTTTTTGAAAAAATAAGGCTCAAGTCTATATTAAAAATACTCCAAAACCTGTTGCATTTATAAAATGTAGCAGGTTTTTTTATGAATTATAAAAACATAAAAATTTTTAGCCATTACACTTAAGGTGAAATTTAATATTTTTAATCTTACCTTAGTAAAAACGGCGGAAAGACGCATAATTTTATGAGCGATGAGTAAAAAGGTATTAGATTTTGGTATAGATAAAGCACTTAATATTTTGGGAATACTGCCAGAAAACGCAGGAACTTCTACAGGGGTGAAACCATTTTCAAACGGAAGTGTAATTCGTAGTTTGTCGCCAGTTGACGGACAATTAATTGCGAAAGTAAAAACCACAACAAAGGCCGATTATGATGTTGTTTTGGAAACAGCGACTGCTGCTTTTAAAATATGGCGAAAAGTACCCGCACCACAACGCGGGGAGGTGGTACGTCAGTTTTCCGATAAATTACGCGAGAAGAAAGAAGCGCTAGGCAAATTAGTGTCCTATGAAATGGGGAAAAGTTACCAAGAAGGTTTGGGTGAAGTTCAAGAAATGATTGATATTTGTGATTTTGCGGTAGGGCTTTCGCGTCAGCTTCACGGACTCACCATGCACAGTGAACGTCTGGGACATCGTATGTATGAGCAGTACCATCCGCTTGGTGTGGTAGGGATTATTTCTGCTTTTAATTTTCCTGTAGCTGTTTGGGCATGGAATACCGCTTTGGCTTGGGTTTGTGGTGATGTTTGTGTTTGGAAGCCTTCCGAAAAAACACCCCTTTGTGGTATTGCTTGTCAGAATATAGCAGCTCTAGTTTTTGCCGAAAACAATTTGCCAGAAGGTATTTCTTGCTTAATTAATGGCGATGCTAAGGTGGGTGCTTTTATGACTAAAGATGCCAGAATTCCGTTAATTTCTGCAACAGGCTCTACTAAAATGGGTAAAACCGTAGCCCAAGAAGTGGCGGCCAGATTAGGCAAAAGTTTATTAGAACTTGGAGGTAATAATGCCATTATTGTAACGCCTGATGCCGATGTTAAAATGACGGTTATTGGAGCCGTTTTTGGTGCGGTTGGAACGGCCGGCCAACGTTGTACCTCGACGCGCCGATTAATAATTCATGAATCGGTTTACGATAAAGTGACAAATGCCATTGTTGAAGCTTACAAACAATTACGTATAGGAAATCCTTTGGATGAAAACAATCATGTTGGGCCAATTATAGACCATGATGCTGTAAGAATGTACACGAAAGCCTTAAAACAAGTAGTAAAAGAAGGCGGTCATGTGCTTGTTGAAGGCGGTGTAATTGCAGGTGAAGGCTTTGAAAGTGGTTGTTATGTCAAGCCGGCCATTGTTGCCGTGGAGTCACATTTTAAAATGGTACAACAAGAAACTTTTGCGCCTATTTTATATGTTATGAAATATACTGGTGACGTTGAAAATGCTTTGGATATTCAAAATAGTGTGGCACAAGGATTAAGTTCAGCGATTATGACCAATAATTTACGTGAAGCTGAACGTTTTCTTTCGGTTGAAGGTTCCGACTGCGGGATCGCTAATGTGAATATAGGAACTTCAGGTGCCGAAATTGGTGGAGCCTTTGGTGGTGAAAAAGAAACCGGTGGCGGTCGCGAATCAGGTTCCGATGCTTGGAAAGTTTATATGCGCCGACAAACAAATACCATTAACTATACCACAGAGTTGCCCTTAGCACAAGGCATTAAGTTTGATATTGATTAGCCGTTTAGTTGAAAATATTGACGGAAGACTAAACATGACATTGAAACTCTTGGCTTATTTGTTTAATTGTGTAACCGATAACTGAAATTAAAAAATGTAGAACAGAAATTGTATCTTTACAGGAGTAAAAGAGAAATAGCATGGACATACAGGCAGAAATAAAATGGATAGAAAAGGCGTTGTTAGAATCCAAAGATCCGACGTTTGTGGAAGCTGTGAAAAACATGATAAAGTCTATGAAAAAGGTTAAGGAAGCTACATCTTTAGAGCAAATGCGTGAAGATGTATTTATGGCTGAATCCGAAGCAGATATAAAGGCTGGTAGGGTTTATAATACTGAAGAAGCACATAAAATTGCTGATAGTTGGGACCTGTAATAAAGCCAGTTGTTTGGACGAAACGTGCTTTAAAAGATTTAAATAAAATATCAGTATTTAATTCTAAAACCATAGGAAAAAAGAAAGCCTTGGAAATAGCTCATAACGTTATTGATGCTCCAAAAATTTTAGAAAACTCAAACTACGATTTTAAAAATATTGGTTCTATAGATGAATCTTTTAGTCATCTGAAACAAGAATATCGAAAAATTTTCTACGACAATTATAAAATCACTTACCGAAACGGTAAAACCAAAATCTATATCACAAGGGTTTTTGATACAAGACAATATCCAGGAAAGAATAAATGATAATGCCTGAGATTGATTATTGACTATTGCGTGAACTGTTTATTTGTAGAATCGTTTAACTGTGTAATCGAGCACTGCACTACTCAAAACTGAGACTCTTGGCTCTTAAGGTTATCTGCAAACTTTTCATTCCCTTCTATGTAAATTGCTACAAATTTAAGCAACATTTACTACTAAATGTAGTTAATTTTGCTAAACTATGTATCTCAATTGTCACTCATATTACAGCTTGCGTTATGGCACCATAAAACCAGAAAGGTTGCTTGCTATAGCATCTAAAAATGGCTTTAAAACTTTAGCCTTAACTGATATTAATAATACTTCAGCATGTTTAGATTTTACGAGATTATCTGAAAAATATGAAATCAAGCCTGTGTTGGGTGTCGATTTTAGAAATGGGGCAGATCAGCAATTTGTCTTGCTGGCCAAGAACAATAAAGGGTTTCAAAATATAAACGCTTACTTGTCGCAGTTTTTACATGACAATCGTTTAGAGATTCCTGAGATTGCTCCTCAATTAGAAGATGTTTTTGTCATTTATCCTTATAAATCTCAAAAGGAATGGCATCTAAAACAGAATGAATTTTTAGGCATCAAACCGCAAGATCTTAATGCGCTTAAGTTTTCTAAATGGAAAAATTTAAGAGATAAACTCGTGGTTTTGCAAACCGTGTCTTTCGAAAATAAAAAAGGTTTTAATACCCACCGCTTATTACGAGCTATAGATAATAATACTTTATTGAGCAAGTTGCCTAAAAGTGAAGAAGGTGTGGAAACAGACTGTATGTTATCGTATAAAGATTTGTGTGACACCTATCAAGAATTTCCAGAGCTTTTAAATAATACAGCAGCCATTTTAAACGATTGTCATGTAGATTTCGACTTTTCAAACGAAGTACCCAATAATCAAAAAGCCTATACTAAAAGTGAAGATTCAGATTACGAGTTGCTGAAAAAATTAACCTATGCAGGGATAAGTTACCGTTACGAAAATCCTAATGAAGCCATTGATAGCCGCATAAAAAAAGAGTTAGAAATTATTAAAGAAAAAGGTTTTGTGTCGTACTTTTTAATCAACTGGAAAATTTTAGAATATGCACGGTCTCAAGATTATTTTTATGTCGGTCGTGGTAGTGGTGCTAATAGTATTGTAGCCTATTTGCTGCGTATTACAGATGTAGATCCCATAGAATTAGACTTGTATTTTGAGCGGTTTATTAATTTATACCGTAAAAATCCGCCAGATTTTGATATCGATTTTTCATGGAAAGATCGTGACGATATCACGCAATTCATTTTTAAAAATTTTAAAAACACCGCCTTGCTTGCTGTTTATAATACCTTTAAATTTAAGGCTTCGGTGCGTGAGTTGGGTAAGGTTTTTGGTCTTCCGAAGGAAGAAATTGATAAATTGACCAAAGGGCGTTATCAGGAGCAAGATTTGGATAAACTTTCTAAACTCGTTTTGGTGTATAGCAAGTACATTCAAGGCTTTCCTAATTATTTAGGACTTCATGCCAGTGGTATTATCATTTCAGAAAAACCCATACATTATTATACCGCTACTTTTTTACCGCCCAAAGGTTTCGCAACCACACAGTTTGATATGATTACAGCCGAAGATATTGGCTTGTACAAATTTGATATTTTAAGTCAGCGCGGACTAGGGAAAATCAAGGATGCTGTTGATATTGTTAAATACAATCACCCTGAAAAACCACCTGTAGATATACATGATATTAAACGGTTTAAGCAAGATGAAAAAATTAAGGATTTGCTTAGAAATGCTAAAGCGATTGGTTGTTTTTATGTGGAATCGCCAGCCATGCGTATGCTGCTTAAAAAATTACAGGTAGATACGTATTTAGGTTTGGTGGCTGCGAGTTCTATTATTCGTCCTGGGGTGGCGAAGTCAGGTATGATGCGTGAATATATTTTACGGCACCGTTACCCGGAATACCGAAAAAGAGCGCATCCCGTACTGCTTAATATCATGCCCGAAACTTATGGAGTTATGGTATATCAAGAAGACGTTATAAAAGTGGCGCATTATTTTGGCGGACTCTCTTTAGCTGAAGCTGATAAATTACGCCGAGGGATGTCTGGTAAATTTCGTTCTAGGGAAGAATTTTTAAGCGTTAAACAGTTGTTTTTTGATAATTGTAAGCAAAAAGGAGAGCCGGAGGCCGTTATTCATCAAATTTGGAATCAAATAGAAAGTTTTGCGGGGTATGCTTTTGCCAAAGGGCATTCCGCGTCTTATGCGGTTGAGAGTTATCAGAGCTTGTTTTTAAAGGCTTACTATCCGTTGGAATATATGGTGGCTACGCTTAATAATTTTGGTGGATTTTATCAAACCGATTTTTATGCACATGAAGCTAGAATGCATGGTGGTATTATTGAAGCGCCTTGTGTTAATAGAAGTTTTACTGAAGCCGTTATTCAAGGTAAAACCATTTTTTTAGGCTTTATGTTTTTGCATGCCTTAGAAGCTAAAACCATTCAGTTATTACTGCGCGAACGTCAAGCCCATGGTGCTTTTAAGAGTTTAGATGATTTTATAACTCGCGTGCCTATTTCCATAGAACAAATTTCTATTCTTATAAAAATTAATGGGTTTCGTTTTACAGGCGTTAACAAGCGGGAATTGCTTTGGGAAGCCCATTTAAAAATTCGAAAAATAAAGGTTGAAAGCCCGCGTGCGACCTTATTTCAATCTGAAAAAGTTCATTATAAAATGCCAAAACTACCAAGTACACTATTGGAAAATGCTTTTGAAGAATTAGAGCTTTTAGGTTTTCCGCTTTGCAATCCTTTTAAATTGTTAGAAAAACCATCTAGTATGGTGTTTTTAGCTTCAGATTTATCAAATTTCATAGGAAAACGAATCACTATAGATGGCTATTTGGTGACCACGAAACATACGGTTACCAAAAATCAGAAAGTTATGTATTTCGGAACCTTTTTAGATGGGAAAGGTCATTTTATAGATACGGTTCATTTTCCGCCTGTAGCGCGTCAGTTTCCTTTTAGAGGGAAAGGGGTTTATACCCTTACTGGGAAGGTTTTAGAAGAATTTGGGTGTATTCATATCGAAGTGACTTCTATGTTTAAAAGCGCGATAGTTCAAGATCCTAGATATGTGGAACCTCAAAAAGAAATACCAGCAGTATGTTAAAAGATCGTGCCATTGTTCATATGGATTTAGATACCTTTTTTGTGTCTTGCGAACGTCTGCTAGACAGTCGTTTAATTGGACGCCCTGTGCTTATTGGAGGGACGTCCGATCGTGGGGTGGTGGCCTCCTGCAGTTATGAGGCTAGAAAATTTGGTGTGCATTCAGCCATGCCCATGCGTATGGCCAAAATGCTCTGTCCGGAAGCTGTGGTGCTTCGTGGTAATGCGGGGGTTTATAGTAATTTCTCTAAAGATGTTACCGATGTGATTAACGAAAGTGTCCCGCTTTACGAAAAAGCTTCTATTGATGAATTTTACATCGATCTTACAGGAATGGATAAGTTTTTTGGCTGCCATAAACTGGCTTCCGAGTTACGGCAACGTATTATAAAAGAAACGGGGTTGCCTATTTCCTTTGGTTTGTCAATGAATAAAACGGTTTCTAAAATTGCGACAGGTGAAGCCAAACCTAATAATGAAATTCGGATTTTAACAGGAAATGAAAAACCTTTTTTAGCACCACTTTCCGTTAGAAAAATCCCTATGGTTGGGGAGGTGACTTATAAAACCTTGTGCGATTTGGGTGTGAAACAGATTAAAACTGTGCAGGATATGCCTATGGATATGATGCATCGGGTGTTGGGTAAAAACGGATTGAGTATCTGGAGAAAGGCTAATGGTATTGATAATAACCCTGTGGTGCAGTACCATGAGCGTAAGTCTATTTCAACAGAACGCACTTTTAATAAAGACACCATTGATGTAGCAAAACTTAGGGGAATCATCGTAGCAATGACCGAAAATTTAGCCTATCAATTGCGGCGCGGTGATAAGCTCACGGCTTGTATTACCTTTAAAATTAGGTATTCCGATTTTCAAACCTACACCCAACAGCAGCGTATTCCGTATAGTGCCATGGATCATACCATTATTCCGATAGCTTTAGATTTGTTTAGGAAGCTGTATAACCGCCGATTATTAGTGCGGCTTATTGGTGTGAAATTTAGTCATCTGGTTTCTGGAGGGCATCAAATTAACTTGTTTGAAGACAATGAAAAACAATTGCATTTATCACAAGCTATAGATAGAATGCGCGAACGCTATGGCGATCGGTCTGTTATCAATGCAGCAGGGATGGAAGCTAAAAGTATTAGTCGTTGGAATCCTTTTTCGGGAGAACCACCGCCGTTATTGCCAAATAGAAGGCGGTAATGGGAGTCAATAGAATTTTCAGCATAATATGCTTAGTCAACGACTTAGGCGATTTTCAAGAAGCTGTTAATAAATAGGATTCAATAGGATAAAATAAAAGATGAAACAGAAATTGTATCTTTACAATAAGAAACAAAAAATATTATGGCAACATTAGAATTAAGAGAAGCTGTTAAAGAGTACATAAATAATGCTGATGTTAGATTGTTAAAAATGATAAAAGCATTGGCGGAAAGCTATCAGGAAGATGAACAAGAACTGTCATTAAGCGAAGAGCAGTACCAAATTATTGATAAGCGAAGAGAAGCCCATTTAAAAGGGGAGAGCAAATCGTTTACTTGGGAACAAGTTAAAGAAAACGCAAGAAACGCTGCTAGTTAATGAAATATGATTTAGAAGTTAAAGACGAAGCTAACTCAGAAACCATAGAGGCTTACCTTTATTATGAAGAAAAGCGTATAGGTTTAGGAGAAGCATTTTTAGAACACTTAGAGACGTATTTTGATAGAATCACAGCGAACCCAGAACACTTTCCTTTAAAAAGAAAACCCTATCGAGAAGCGTTTATAAAACGCTTTCCATTTTTAATTGTTTATGAAATCGATAAAAATAAAGTAATTGTATATTCTGTATTCAATACTTGGCAGAATCCAGAAAAGAAGACTAAATAATTATGACAAAATCTGAAATGAATGCAATAAAACTTGAAATCATACAATTTATACTAGATTGTAATGATGAAGTTATTTTGTCTAAGATTGAAAAGATATTAAAAAAAGAAACAGAATAAATTTCAACAAAAAACACCCAAGAGTTGAGGAATTAATTTTAAGTTGGTTGCTCAATGCAACTCCTTTATCTCAGGGGTATAAGCAATATTAACATCTCTTTTTAAAGTTTCGAAAAACGCTCTAAACTAGAGCAAGTTAAAAAAACTTCCCAGCCTCAATAATCGAATTTCCCATACGTTTGTATTTCACTTTTGTTCCATTGGCGCAAAACATATAAACGGCTTTAGATTTTTGCTCCTTTACCCATAAAAGGAGCACATCACTAGCTTGGCATTCATAATCACTAGCCACTTTTTCCTTAACATGATCTATCGTGGCACGGCCTTTTTTGAGTTGTGCTTGTATCTTGCCATTCAGTTTAGGTTCTTCATAATCGGCGGTAATTTGACAAGCATTTTCGTTTTTAGCGACAGCCGCTTCAATAGCATTTTCTTCAGGGGCTTTCGCGTCAATATATTCCCAGGTGAAATCGGCTTTCAGTAAAACCCGTCGGCCATCATCTGTTTTTACAATGTGGTTGTCTTGGGCAAAACCGATAAGTGAAAAAGAGAATAAAAGAATAAAGAGATAAGATTTCATAAGTTGTTGTAAATGACTTCAAAAGTACAGAAATTGTACTAAAGGAAATCATGAGGTTATAATTTATGAGAATGCTTAAATTTCGGAGTATATTTACGGCATGTTTCCCGAAAAATTACAACAAAAATTAGAAATTCGTAACGCTGAAAACGCCTTAAGGCAATTGGGCTCAGAAAATCAATTGATAGATTTTTCATCCAATGATTACTTAGGCTTTGCTAAAAACGAAGCTATTTTTAATGATAGTCATAATTTTTTGAGGGCGCAGAATATGCTTCAAAACGGCGCCACAGGTTCGCGACTGCTTTCTGGAAATCATAAATTATATCCACTTGTTGAAAAGCAGTTAGCCCAATTTCATAATAGTGAATCGGCTTTGATTTTTAATTCGGGTTACGATGCTAATCTTGGTTTTTTTGCATCACTCCCCCAGCGTGGTGATGTGATTTTGTATGATGCCTATATTCATGCTTCCATTCGGGATGGTATGGCTATGAACCACGCCAAATCCTATAAGTTTAGGCATAATAATGTTGCCGATCTAGAAAAATTACTGAAACGACATTCTCAACCTGATACCACAAATTCAGCTGAAAAACCAAGTATTTACGTGGTTACGGAGTCTGTTTTTTCAATGGATGGTGATACCCCTGATTTAAAAGCTATAGCCGAACTTTGTGACCAATATCAAGCCTTTTTTGTGGTTGATGAAGCGCATGCCCTTGGTGTTTTTGGAAATCAAGGTTGCGGACTCATACAAGAATTAGACCTTGAAACTGCTGTTTTTGCGCGTATTGTCACCTTCGGAAAAGCCTTGGGTTGTCACGGTGCTGCCATTTTGGGTAGTGAAAAACTCAAACAGTATTTGGTGAATTTCTCACGGAGTTTAATTTATACTACGGCCTTGTCACCACACAGTTTGGCAAGTATTCATGCAGGGTATCAGGCCTTGAAAACTACTGAAAGTCGAAAAGCATTGAATGCAAACATTCAGTTTTTTCAGTTGGAGATTATTAAAAATGAACTTGAACACTTGTTTATTGCCAGTGCATCGGCCATTCAGTGTTGTGTGGTTTCTGGAAATGATAGGGTGAAAAGCATGTCGGCGAACCTTCAGAATAAAGGTTTTGACGTGAAAGCCATTTTATCACCAACGGTTTCAAAAGGGCAGGAACGTTTACGTTTTTGTTTGCACGCTTATAATTCCGAAGCCGAAATTTCCGAAGTTTTAAACTTGCTAGCCAAAACTTTAAAATCATGAGTGATAAGTTTAAAACCATAGCACGTTTTCAGTATTCTACCGAAGCTCAAATTATAAAAGGAGGTTTGGAAGCCGAAGGGATTCAGGTGTTTTTATCAGATGCCTTAACCATAGATACCGACCCTCTAGTGAGCAATGCCATTGGAGGCGTGAAGCTGAAAGTCTTATCGGTTCAAGCTTTAGAAGCCCAACATATTTTAGAATCTATTAGTAAATATGCGATTGATGACGAAGGTAAAACTATGGTTTGCCCCAATTGTAAGAGCAAGAAAGTCGAACTCTTTTCAACAATTAAGGATGCTAAATCATTATTCTGGTTTATTTTTGGCGTTTTATTTAGCGCACTGCCCTTTTATATGAAACACAAATATAGATGTGAAATGTGTGCTACCGAATTTAATTTAAAATGAACACATACTTTATAACAGGTATATCCACTGAGGTTGGTAAAACGGTAGCTTCAGCCATAGTGACTGAAGCCTTGGAAGCCGATTATTGGAAACCCATCCAGGCAGGCGAATTAGATTATGGCGACACCCAAAAGGTTGAAAAACTCATATCAAATACGCAATCTAAATTTCACCCGAATGCTTATGCTTTAAATTCGCCAATGAGTCCGCATGCGGCTGCTGAAATTGATGGTGTTCAAATTGATGTCAATAAGGTAAATCCACCAAAAACCAAGAATCATTTGGTGGTTGAAGGCGCTGGAGGCTTGTTGGTGCCACTTAACGATTCGGAAACTATTTTAGGCCTTATCAAACCAAACTATAAAGTCATTGTGGTTTCCAGACATTATTTAGGAAGCATCAATCATACGCTTTTAACGGTAAATTTACTCAAAGAAAAAGGTTTTGATGTTTCCATCATTTTTAGCGGAAACGAACATAAAACCACCGAGACTATCATTAAAAAAATGACAAACGTGCCAATTATTGGACGCATCGATGAAGAGCCGTATTTCGATAAGAATGTGATTAAAGAATATGCTGATAAGTTTAGGTCAAATTTATAATTTATTATGAATTTGAAAATAAGAATATTAAATTAAGTACTATTGTCGGTTCGAGCGCAGTCGAGAACTTTTCGTTTGAAAATTGGATCTCGACTGCGCTCGATCTGACATAATTACTAAAAATTCAATTTTAAAAAAGACTTTCGCTTTCGCGGAAATAGAAAAAATATGAGTTTACAAGAACGCGATAAAAAACACCTTTGGCATCCTTTAACACAGCATAAAATTCACCCGGAATCTTTAGCAATTTCAAAAGCTAAAAATTGTGTGCTTACCGATGAAAATGGTAACGAATATATTGATGCTATAGCTTCTTGGTACACCTGTATGTATGGGCATTGCAACGATTTTATAACCAGTCGTGTTTCCGAACAAATGAAACGGTTAGACCAGGTTGTTTTTAGTGGTTTTACACATGAGCCTGCCATAAAATTATCGGAAGCTTTAATGGACATTCTTCCGCAAAATCAACAGAAGATTTTCTTTAGTGATAATGGTTCTACTAGTGTTGAAATCGGAATTAAAATGGCGCTACAATACCATTTTAATCGCGGTGAAAAACGCAACACCTTAATTGCTTTTGAAGATGGTTTTCACGGCGATACCTTTGGCGCGATGAGTGTGTCGGGTTTATCGGTTTATAACGGTCCGTTTGAAGAGTTTTTTCTAGATGTTAAGCGTATTCCTGTTCCGAATGGAGATAATTTAGAAGCTATTTTACAGCAGTTAGAAACCATAATTAAAGAAAATAAAGTCGCAGGTTTTGTTTACGAACCATTGGTGCAAGGCGCTGCAGCGATGAAAATGCATGATGCAAAGGGCTTAGATGCCATTTTAAAATTCTGCAAAAATCATGGCATTATCACTGTAGCCGATGAGGTGATGACTGGCTTTGGAAAAACAGGAAAACATTTTGCATCGCTACACATGGAAACCAAGCCAGATGTGATGTGTTTGAGTAAAGCGCTTACAGGAGGTCTGTTGCCTATGGCTTTGACGACTTGTACTCAAGATATTTATGATGCGTTTTATAGCGATGATATTGGAAAAGGGTTGTTTCACGGGCATACCTATTCGGCGAATCCTCTAGCTTGCACGGCAGCTTTGGCTGGTGTGGAGTTGTTGCAATCAGGAGCCATTCAAAAAGACATTAAACGTGTTATGAGGTCGCATAAAGCCTTCGGAGAACGTATAAAAAATCACCCAAAAGTAAAATCCATTAGACAATACGGGGTCATATTTGCTTTCGATTTAAACATTGAAATGGCGCGTTATGGTAATCTTCGTGATCAGCTTTTTAAATTTTTCATGGACAATGGCGTGTTTTTACGTCCGCTTGGCAGTACCATTTACATTCAATCGCCATATGTGATTACCGACGTGGAACTGGGTAAAGTTTATGATGTGATTGAGAAGGCTTTAGAAACGGTTTAGTTTTAATTTCTAGTGATGAAAATGTGTTTGACCGCGCATGAAATAACCTTTTTAATCCCAATGATTTTCATTGGCAAGCGCTTTTAATTTACTTTTTACAGCATACATAACTCATCATATTGTAGTAATAGCGTGTATACTTCATTAAACGCTTCTGTTCTCATGGTATAGGTTAATCTATCATTTGATTGCATCAACGATTCTTGATAATAAACAAGATATTGTGATGAATTAAAAGATAGATAGTATGTCATTAAATAATAAAATCACCACTATAAACCCAACTTCAGGAAAAGAGATTACTTCTTATGATTACCTCTCTAATGAAACCTTGGAACAGAAAATTCAAAACAGTCATACGGCATTTTTAGATTGGCGTCACAAAAGTTTAGACGAACGAGCAAAAATCATAAAAGCTATTGGTGAAAATTTAAAAAAGCACAAAGAGGCATTAGCCGCATTAATGACTGAAGAAATGGGGAAACTTCTGTCTCAAAGTCATCAAGAAATAGATTTATGTGCAGCTATATGTGAATATACTGCAGATATAGGGCTGGAAGACTTACAAGATGAAAAACGTGAGCTCGTCAATGGAGGAAAAGGCATCATAACCTATCAGCCTATTGGTATTGTTTACGGGATTCAGCCGTGGAATTACCCAGCCTATCAAGTGGTAAGATATGCCATTGCCAGTTTAATGGCTGGTAATGCTGTGTTATTAAAGCACGCTTCAAATGTTACGGGTTGCGGACAAGTCTTAGAGAAAATATTTAACGAGGCTGGTTTGCCTGAACATTTATTTCAAGCACTAATTATTAGTCACGACCAGTCTGATACAGTTATCAAACATGACCGAGTTCGAGGAGTTACCTTAACAGGAAGCTCAGAGGCGGGGAGAGGTATAGCTGAAAAGGCCGGTGCCGCACTCAAAAAAGTAGTGCTCGAACTTGGAAGTAACGATGCATACATTGTTTTAGAAGATGCTGATTTAGAATTAGCAGTAGAAAAATCGGTTATGGGGCGTATTTACAATAACGGAGAAACCTGTATCGCGGCTAAAAGATTTATTGTCGTTGAGTCCATGTATGATAAATTTAAAGCTGCCTTTGTCAAAGCCATGGAAGCTTTAAAAATGGGCGACCCTACCACAGAAGATGTTGATTTGGGACCAATTGCACGAGAAGATTTACGAGAAACCTTGCATGAACAAGTCGAAAAAAGTGTGGCCAATGGCGCTGAAATTTTATGCGGTGGAATACTAAAAGATGGCGATGGGTTTTTCTACCCTGCTACGGTTCTAGATAAGGTATCACCAGGACAGCCTGCTTATGATGATGAGCTTTTTGGCCCCGTTGCCTCTTTAATTAAAGCAAAAGATGCCGAAGACGCTATGCGAATTGCCAATGATAGCCAATTTGGATTAGGCGGTGGTATTTTCTCTAAAGATGAAGAGAAGGCCGCAGAACTTGCTAGTAAATATTTTGATACCGGTATGGTATTTATAAATTCATTTGGTCTTGCCGATCCAGTGATGCCCTTCGGCGGCGTTAAGGATTCAGGCTTTGGAAGAGAACACGGTGGATTTGGTATTAAAGAGTTTGTGAATGCAAAATCTTTAATCTTTAGTAAATAATAATCTAAAATTTAAAATTATGAAAACAGAGCAAAACAAAGAACAGAATACAAAAGATAAAAAACAATACAATTCAGATGTGACTAAAGAAGATCTGAAGGCCTTAGATGAAAAAACCAAGCATTTAAGAACCGATGGTGGTCAAGATAAATATCTAAAAGATAGAACAAAACCAGTGGATTTTGAAGGTAAAGATTTAGATATTCCTGGTAGATCAAAATCTAAAGCTAAGCCTGACGGAAATTTAAGTGATGAAGAAAATAGACATCACAGTTTAGGAAGTTCAGATAATAGTCATCTCGAGAATAATTTTGAAAAATAAATGCTTTTTTAGAGCGTTAGAAAAAAGAGGCTGTAGAAAAAGTATTAAAGTACGTCATTCTGAATTCATTTCAGAATCGCATCATCTTGATAACCAATCATTATGAGAACCTGAATTAAGTTCAGGTTGACGAAAACTTTACTTTTTAGACAGCTTCTTTTTTATGTTTTGATGACGCTATGATTAGCCAGAATTATTTCTTCAGAAGACTATAAATAGAGGCCATTCTAAATTAATTTATGCTTTTAAAGCTACTAGTTTTTAGTTAAGGATTTTCTTGAAAATAGGGTTTTTGTGCCGGTTAATGTACCCGTGCCATGAAATCACAGCAAACACCGCAATAGAAGCAATTAATGCTGTATACGCAATAATATTGTTAGATTCATGATGCCTTATAAATATCGCTACTAAGGCCCAAACACCAACCATGGCAAATTCACGCATATTTCTAGTGAAAACCACAATAATATTGAGTAAGGCTGCTACTATAATCATGATTATGGTCCAATTTTCAGCAGATAAAAAACCGCCTTGCCAGCCTAATTTAGTTAGGTAGGTTGAAATGTTAGCAATAGTTGCGACACTAATCCAACCCGTGTATAAACAAATAGGCCACCAGAGAAATGCTATTACAGGAAGTGGCGCATCCCAACGTTCCATATTGGTTTTCAAAATAATTTGAATTAAAGAAAACAAGATACCAAACATGAGTAGCACCGAGAGTCCGATATAATCATATACAAAGGCAAGTACCCAGAAACTGTTAAGAGTATTGGCTATAATAAACCAATAACCGGTTTGCGTAATGAATTCGCTAGATTTTGAGCTTTTAAAAGCACATCTAATCTGAAAAACCGCGTACGCAAAAAGTCCCAAATATATCAAACCCCAAATAGAGAATGCATAAGGCGCTGGTGTAAACAAATTATCATAATGATTGCTCATTTCACTAATCGTTGTGTCATTAAATCGAAGTGCTTGTGAAACGTAATTAATACCCACCGCGACAACTACTGATATCAGATTAAGTATAGAAAGTGTTTTATTCATGATCTAGAGTTAAGTTTATAAATCTATAGATAAGAGATATTTTTTGTGTTTCCTAAAGATGCAAATGAAAATCAGTTAGTTGTATTTCATAAACAATTATTTTTGACTCATTTAATTCAAACGAGCCCGTGGTTTTTGAAACTAAATGAGCAACATATTCTGAGTAACTTTTTTCGGCGGAAGATGTTTTTATAGCACGGTGTTGACTGCCTTTTCAATTTGTAACTGCGCCATATCTATCACATTTTCTTGATTCGATTCGATAACTGATAATTCTGTGCAAGCTAATACTACTGGGTGGTTTTGTGCATACTTATTCAATATATAGCGGTATTCATTTATTAAGGTTTCCGTTTGTGTTTCGGCATATACAGCCGTTCTAACTTGATCAATAAGTAACATGTCTTGTTTCTCAGGAAGCCGTGTTTCAATGTTATTTTGAGCAAATTGACTTCGAATATATCCTGATTGCATGGTATGCATAGAACCAAATAAAACAACTTGCTTCCAATGGTTTTCTTTCAGCTTTGCTATACAGGTTTTAACAGGGTGAAGGACGGTTAAATTATGTTTTAGTCCATCTATAGTTTCGTGAAGTGTGATGTTTGGGACTAATAAATATGTAATTCCCATATTTTCAATTTCAGAAATATAAGCTTGAACGATTTCGCTTAACGCTTCTGAAACATCTGGCAACCGCAAATTAATAGCGTCAAAATTAGTGTTAATCATGGTAAACGGACAGGTACTATAACCTCCAGTAGTTTTATTAAAAACACTGTTCAAGCCGTTTATATAAAAAAGCGTTGAACGGTTTCCTAAGCCTAAAAGTCCGAGTTTATTTTTTTCAAGCATTACCTACATTACTATTAAAAGTATTCTTAATTCTTAAAGTTTTAGTGGGGCGTTCATTATGTGATTCAGGTTCTTTTTAGAACATAATCTGCGAAATATGCTTTACTGTCTAGTATTTTTGTCTGTAAACTAAAATCAGTATTTGCAATTATTTTTTCAATCAACTGGTCGTTATATTTTCTAGAAATCTCGGTATGAATTCTTTCACCTGCTTTAAAGGTGTATGAAGATTGTGTGGCTTCTATTTCAACAATTTGATTTTCGGTACTCACAATAAAACTTTTAGCAACCCCTTCTTTTTCTTCATATTCGGGCTGATGCTCAAATAGGTTGAGGTCAAAATTACCACCTAATTCATTATTTATGCGGTCTAAAAGATTAAGATTAAACTTTGCTGTAACCCCTTGCGTGTCGTTATAAGCAGGCAAGACAATGTGCTGTTCTTTAATCAAATCGACACCTAATAAAATTTTGTCACCAGCGCGTAAATTAGCTCCAAGGTTATAGATAAATTTAGTAGCCAACGCATCGTCTAAATTTCCAATACTCGATCCTAAAAATAATACGATTTTAGGTTGTTTGCTTTTTTTCAAGCAAGCCAACATCTCAAAATAATCGCCCTGCTGGGGTTTTACATTTAGATTTGGCATTTTAATACTTAAATCTTCTTTTAAAAGCGTTAAAGCATTGCCCGAAATATCAATAGGAAAGTAGTCGAAATTGTATTTTTTTTGATTTAAAACCTTTAATAGTTCTTTGGTTTTTGTACCATCTCCAGGTCCTAGTTCAATGAGTTCAAAATAGGAACCTGGTTTAACTTCTAAAGACTGAATTAAATCTTCGGTTTTATTTCTAAAAATATCTAACTCGCTACGTGTTAAATAGTATTCCGGTAAGTTCATTATTTCTACAAAAAGCGCATCGCCTTTTTTATCATAAAAATATTTTGATGGAAGGGCTTTTTGATTTAACAATAAACCTTCATGGACTTCGTTTTTAAAGCTCGTATTCATAATTATTTTGCTAATCTGATTCCTGTATATTGCCACCTTTCTTTTGGTGTGAAAAAATTGCGATAGGTATTTCTACTATGATTTTTTGATGTTGCTACTGAAGCACCGCGAAGCACCATACGGTTACACATAAATTTGCCATTATATTCCCCAAGGGCTCCTTTTTCTTTTTTGAAATTCGGGTAGGGCAGATACGCACTGTTAGTCCACTCCCAACGTTCTCCCCAGTCTAATTGATGTGAAGCAATTTCCCATTCAAATTCTGTGGGAAGTCGCATGCCTTTCCATTCAGCATAGGCGCAAGCTTCATAATAACTGATATGGCAAAGAGTGGCATTGTTATCTGCTTTCTGTAAACCAGCAAGGGTGTAATAAAACCATGCGCCATCTTTTTGATGCCAATACATTGGAGCTTTTATTTGATTTGAATTGATCCATGACCACCCATCATCTAGCCAAAGATTAAAATCTTGATAACCTCCAGCTTCCATAAATTCAAGATACTCGCCATTGGTTACTAGGTTATTGCTTATTTCGAAGCTTGGAAGATATACTTGATGTACGCCTAATTCATTGTCATAACAAAAATCATAACCTTGGTAACCAATATCATAAATACCTTCCGCTACTTTTATGCTATCATTATTAGAATTAAAAGTGTTTACTAGGTTGTAATCCTCATGAAAAACAGGAAAAAGCGGATGATGTCCCAACATGTATTTCACGTCTGTAACCAATAATTCCTGATGTTGCTGTTCGTGGTTTAAGCCTAGAATAACTTGGTCTAAAACAGCTTTATCATTCACGTTTTTTAAGAAGTTTAGCATATTTTCATCTACATAACTTCTATAATCATAAATTTCAGTTGTACTTGGGCGTGACAAGTTTCCTCGGTTAGCTTGAAGCATTCTATCGCCAACATTGTTGTAATAGCTATTAAAAAGGAAATTGAAGCTTGAATTAAAAACGCTGTAATTTTCAACATTCGGAATTAAAATAAAAGTTTCAAAAAACCATGTCGTATGGGCCAAATGCCACTTTGCCGGACTAGCAAAATCCACAACTTGTATAGCAAAATCTTCAGGTTGTAAATGACTGCAAAAATTGATTGTTTGGGCTCTTACGCTTTTATATTTTTCAGATATATTCATTTTCACAAAAGCTTAGTACTAAGAAACAACGTTTAAAGCCTTGCCAATAAGCGTTTCACCTTCTAAAATTTCAAAAGTAGTATCGTGAGGTGCGTCGTCGTGTAACGATCTCACTAAGGTTTGCGCCACATCATCTCTGCTTATAGCGCCTCTGCGGTTAAGGTTTTTTTCAAGGTCAATATGACCGGTTCCATTGTCGTTAGTTAATCGGCCTGGTCTAACAATGGTATAATTAAGACCACTTGTTTTTAAATATTCATCGGCATGATGTTTGGCTTTAAGGTAGTCTTGTAAATCTTCTGCTTTTTCAGGGTTATCGGCTCCCATAGAACTCAACATTACGAATTTTGTAATGCCGTCTACTTTAGAAGCATCGATTAATTTTTTGGCACCTTCTTGATCAACTTCAACTACTTTTTTTCCGCCCGAACCGGCTGCAAAAATGACTTTATCAATACCTATAGTGGTATGTGAAACCACTTTCTCTAAATCGCACAATACCGTTTCAATGCCGTCATTTTTAAACTGGGCTATTTGTTCCTCTTTTCTAACCATCGCTACTGGGGTAAAGTATTGAGAACCTTTAAGTAAATTCACTATTTTTTTTCCAGTTGTGCCGTTTGCACCGGCTACTAATATATTTTCCATTTGTTCGTTTCTTTCAAAAATGCAATTGATAATTTGTTTATTGTGATTCATAAACAATTATTATTGACTCATTTAGGTCTGATAGTGTGTTTTCAATAAGATTGTGGGAGATAGCTTATAGTCTAAGCCGCGTTTTAAAACAATCTTCAAATTTGGGCGTTACCACAAGGGTCGGGCTTTCAGCTATATCTTTTTAATTTTTTAGGAAATTAAAAAGGATGCCGCTTCTATCCCTAACGCATAAATAGTACTTTTGCCGGTGACAGATAATTTGATAAAATTCAGGTTTCTTTTAAACAAAAATATGAAATGCTGAAATGCATTCAGCAGCACTAAAAAGTATGCAACAACCTATTTCAATTACAGCCATTTCATCTATTTCTTCCTTAGGAAAAACACCCGATGACATTTGGCAAAGTTACTTGAACAACACACATTGTTTCACTGCAAAAACCGTTTTAGATAAAGTCATTACGGTGGCCGAAATCCCTGAACAGGCTAAACAGGATATTGAAATTTTAAAAGCATCCGATCAGAAATATAAATCTCTAGATAATTCTGTTTTATATGCTATTTACGCTTCTAGGTTAGCGGTAAAACAAGCCAATTGGAAGGCTTCAGATAATTTCGGAATCAACCTGGGATCATCCCGTGGTGCCACCGAACTTTTTGAAACCTATTACGATTCTTTTTTAAAAACCAATAAGGCCGAAACCTTAAGTTCACCAACAACAACTTTAGGGAATATTGCTTCTTGGGTGGCGCACGATTTACAAACTGAAGGGCCAGAAATAAGCCATTCTATTACTTGTTCTACAGCTTTGCATGCGATGTTAAATGGTATAGCTTGGATAAATTCGGGCATGTGTAATAAATTTTTAGTGGGCGGTAGTGAAGCCCCGTTAACGCCATTTACGATTGCACAAATGCAAGCTTTAAAAATTTATGCGCAACAAGAACCTGGTCAAACGGATTATCCTTGTCGTGCTTTCGATTTAGATAAAACTAAAAATACCATGGTTTTAGGTGAAGGGGCTTCAGTAGCCTGTTTAGAATCTGGTATTCAAGATAACGCTTTAGCTATTATTAGTGGTTATGGTTATGCCACCGAAATTTTAAAACATAACATTTCTATTTCTAGTGATGCCCAGTGTTTTCAGAAATCGATGAAAATGGCCTTGGGTGATTTAAATCCCGATGACGTTGATGTGATTGTGATGCATGCTCCAGGAACCATAAAAGGCGATCTTTCAGAAGTGAAAGCCATTGAAAAAGTTTTTACTAACAAACAACCGGCACTAACGACCAACAAATGGAAAATCGGACATACCTTTGGGGCTTCTGGAGCCTTGAGTGTTGAGTTAGCTGTTTTGATGCTTCAAAAACAAGAATTTATTGCAGTTCCGTTTGCGAAAACACAAACGCCACCAAAAAAAATACAACATATTCTTGTAAACGCAGTAGGCTTTGGTGGTAACGCGGTTTCCATTTTAATAAGTAAATCGTAAAACCATTCCCATATTATTAGTATTTTTGACCCAAAATTAAGCGTTGGCTATTATGAGTGAGATGAGACACAATTGGACCAAAGAAGAAATTTTAGAGATATACAATAAACCTTTCATGGAATTGCTTTATGAGGCAGCAACGGTACACCGTTTGCATCATGACCCCAATACCGTTCAGGTTTCTACGTTATTATCTATAAAAACTGGCGGATGTTCAGAAGATTGTGGCTATTGTCCGCAAGCAGCTAGATACCACACCGATATTGAAGGCAACGATTTAATGTCTGTGCAGCAAGTGAAGGCGCAAGCCTTACGTGCAAAATCTGGAGGGAGTTCTCGTGTTTGTATGGGAGCCGCTTGGCGTAATGTAAAAGATGGCGAAGAATTTGATCAGGTTTTAGAAATGGTAAGAACCATTAATAAACTGGATATGGAAGTGTGTTGTACCCTTGGTATGGTAACCGAAAACCAAGCGAAACGTTTGGCTGAAGCTGGTTTATATGCTTACAACCATAACTTAGATTCTTCAGAAGAATATTATAAAGAAGTGATTTCAACACGTGGTTATCAAGACCGTTTAGATACGATTGATAATGTGCGTAAAACCAATGTTACCGTTTGTAGTGGTGGTATTATTGGTATGGGAGAAAATATTGAAGACCGTGCAGGCATGCTTGTGGCGCTTTCAACATTAAATCCGCAACCAGAATCAACGCCTATAAACGCCTTAGTGGCTGTTGAAGGAACGCCTCTTGAAGACCAAAAACCAGTTTCAATTTGGGATATGGTTCGTATGGTAGCAACCACTAGAATTGTGATGCCAGAAACCCAAGTACGTTTAAGTGCGGGGCGTACACAAATGACTAGAGAAGGGCAGGCGATGTGTTTCTTTGCGGGTGCGAATTCTATTTTTGCGGGTGATAAATTATTAACGACACCAAACCCAGATGTGAACGAAGACATGAAAATGTTTGAGCTTTTAGGAATGATTCCTCAAAAACCATTCACTAAAAAAGTGCAACCGGCAACGGTTGAAGCGCAAGATTCACAAATTGAAGCTTTAGGTGAAAAACCAAGATGGACACGCCCAGAGCATAAAATTGAACGTAATGAAGCAGCAAGGACAGTGAGAAAAGAAGCTTCTCAAGATTAGCTGAATTTTATAATACACATTCGTAAAAAATTATAAAACCCAAGTTTGACGCCGTTCAAATTTGGGTTTTTTGGTTTCTTTGAGATGATAGCTTGATTAAATTCAAGTTGTTAATAGGTTTATTACCGGTTCTAATTCGTTGTATAAAAGAATATTTAAAACATAAATTGTACATTTGTTATAGTTACAATTCCTTAGCCATGGATTTAGAAGCAAGAAAATATCTTTTTATAAAGGAACTCTTTAGTATTGATAAAGAAAGTATTATTGACGTCTTAGAACAGGTGTTAAAAAGGGAGAAAGAACAACATCAAGGCATATCTTCAGAACAAAAAGAAGAATTGAACAATCGCCTAAAAAGCTATAAAGACACTCCTGAAGATTTATTGAATTGGGAAGATGTAAAAAATGATTGGTAATGCCTTATAAAGTTAAGTTTCTGCCAGCTGCACAAGTAGATTTACGAAAAGCTAAAAAATGGTATTCTGATAAAAGTTCTGAGTTAGCAGAAGCTTTTAAAACAGAAGTTAATAAGGAAATTGATTATATAGCAGAATACCCACAGCATTATCAGTGTAAATATAAGGAGTTCCGACAATCTTTAGTGACTCGTTTTCCATATGCTATTTTCTATTTATTTGAAAAGGAAAAGGAGAGAGTCATTGTTTTTGGAGTTTTACATTCGCGTAGGAGTCCAGAAATTGTTAGAAAAAGGGTAAATAAATAACGGTTTTGACTAGTGCTAGTGTGCTACAAGTCCCTAGTAAACTAATGAATATCACCCTATAATTCAGAAAAACAACGCTTCAAACTCCCAGCATCCAACCCTATTGATTCTTGCAGTTCCGTAACTTTACCGTGTTCTATAAAAGCATCGGGAATACCTAAAATCTTGATATCGTTTTTATAATTGTTTAGTGCCATAAATTCTAAGACAGCAGATCCGAAACCACCGTTTATACTGTTGTCTTCTATGGTGATGATTGTACTGTTGTTTTTACAGATGTAATGCAGTAGTTTTTCATCTAATGGTTTCACAAAACGCATGTCGTAATGCGAAATGTTTAAGTCTTCAATGGCATCAGATACATTATAAGCCATGTTTCCTATGCTTAAAACAGCGATGTTTTCACCCTGTTTGAGTTGCACACCTTCCCCGATATTAATTTTTGAAAAAGGCTGTTTCCAATCTATGGTTTTTCCACGTCCTCGGGGATAGCGAATCGCAATAGGGTGGTCTAAACCTAATTGAGCCGTGTACATGATGTTTCGCAATTCCATTTCGTTTCTTGGTGCACAGATGATGAGGTTTGGAACACAGCGCAAATAACTTAAATCGTAAACACCGTGATGCGTAGCGCCATCTTCACCAACCAAACCAGCACGGTCTAAACAGAAAATGACTGGTAAGTTTTGTAAAGCCACATCGTGAATAATCTGATCGTAAGCCCGTTGTAAAAAAGTCGAATAGATGTTGCAAAAGGGAATTAAACCTTGTGTAGCCATGCCTGCAGCTAAGGTTACAGCGTGTTGTTCGGCAATACCAACATCAAAAGCACGATCGGGCATACTTTCCATCATATACTTTAACGAACTTCCTGTAGGCATCGCAGGAGTGATGCCAACAATTTTTTTGTTGTTTTCGGCTAATTCGACAATGGTATGTCCGAATACATCCTGATATTTCGGAGCTTGTATTTCGGTTGATTTTGCAGCTAAGTCACCGGTTTTGGCATCAAATTTACCTGGTGCATGGTATTTGACTTGGTCTTTTTCAGCTTGCTTTAAGCCTTTGCCTTTGGTGGTAATGATGTGTAAAAATTTCGGACCTTGAACGGTTTTTAAACGTTTCAATTCTGAAATCACAGCATCCATATCATGGCCGTCTATAGGCCCTGAATAGTCAAAATTTAGAGCTTCAAAGATATTATCTTGTTTTTGGGTGCCTTTTTTAACGTTGGTTAAGTACATTTTTAAGGCCCCAACGCTGGGGTCGATGCCAATGGCATTATCGTTTAGAATAACTAACAAATTGGCCTTAGAAACACCTGCATGATTTAGACCTTCAAAAGCCATACCTCCAGCGATACTGGCATCTCCAATTACGGCGATGTGTTGTTTTTCTAAATCACCTTTAAGTCGCGAGGCGATTGCCATGCCTAAAGCTGCTGAAATAGAAGTTGAGGCGTGACCCACTCCAAAGGTGTCATAAGTGCTTTCAGCTCTATTTGGAAATCCGCTAATACCACCCAGTTGGCGGTTGGTATGAAAAATGTCTTTGCGTCGCGTGAGTATTTTGTGTCCGTAAGCCTGATGGCCAACATCCCAAATCAATTGGTCTTCTGGGGTGCTAAAAACATAATGTAAAGCAATAGTTAGCTCAACTACGCCTAAACTGGCACCTAAATGGCCTTCTTTAGTCGCTACAATGTTAATGATGAATTCACGTAATTCTTGGGCGAGTTGCGGCAAGTCTTTTTGATTTAAAAGACGTAAATCTTTTGGAGAATGAACGGATTGTAATAGTGTATTTTGCACCGCACAAAAGTACATATTTTATTATTCTCCAGTTTAAATAATGTGGTTTTTGGGCTCTTTTCTCTCTAATGAAAAAGTAGAATTAGATGTTGAAGTTTTTGAAAATGAATTACACCTTTCTGGAGAAGATGATGGTGAAGCTTGGACCGATGTTTTTACAAGAGTCCAATAATATCAAAAATGGATGATTTTTAAGGTCTGTGAATGAATTTTCACAGACCTTTTTTGTTATAGTAAATTTATTGGGTTATGCCATTTTAACCATATAATGTCGCATACAAGTAGTTTCTTTTTTGCCCATATTTCAATATAAAATAAAACCGTAGCTAAGGCTGTACTTGTATTTTCTATTTCATCTGAACAAAAAATAATTCAAATTAAGAATACGACATTATACAATTAAATTGGTATTAAACATTTTTGAAATTGTAATTTTGAAAACCTAAGCGCTTATTATGTTAGAACCTTTTGATGATACTTATTTTATGAAAAAAGCCCTTCAAGAAGCTGAAACTGCTTTTGAAAAGGGAGAAATTCCAGTTGGGGCTGTTATTGTTATTGATAATAAAGTGATAGCACGAGGACATAATTTAACTGAAATGCTCAACGATGTGACTGCTCATGCTGAAATGCAAGCCATTACCGCAGCAGCAAATTTTTTAGGCGGAAAATATCTTCAAAATTGTACGCTTTATGTGACTTTGGAGCCTTGCCAAATGTGTGCCGGGGCTTTGTATTGGAGTCAGATTTCTAAAATTGTTTATGGTGCGAGAGATTTAGAGCGTGGTTGCATTCATTTGAACACCAAATTACATCCTAAAACGGTTATTGAAGGTGGTGTGTTAGCGGAAGAATCAGGTAATTTGATGAAACGCTTTTTTATTGAGCGTCGTGGCTTGAATTAGATATTGGTTAATGGATGTTAGTTGGTGGTTTTTGGAGGCTTACTCATGCGCTATATTTTTTAGACACAGATTCCACTGATTTTTTTTGAGCAATACATCTTTGGGACTTCGTACCTTTGCGAGAAATTATTACACAGAGTTTCGCTGAGATTACACGGAGATTCACAGAGCTCTTTTTAGACAAGTATTTACTATGCTAGCGCTCGTTTTTAACGAGTGCCGTCAAGAATGGAAGTCCGGGCTAGAAACTCGAACTAGCGTGCTGACTCTTACGCTAAATTTTCTAGACAGAGATTTCACGGATTTACACAGATTTTTTTTGAGATTACTACTTAGGGGAGTGTTCTGATGATTACGTTGTAATTTTTAAATACAAATCATACAGATTTCACGTGCTTTAATCTGTGCTAATCTGTGCTAATCTGTGAAATCTGTGTCTATGATTTTTGTGAATCTCTGCGTCACAGCTAGAAAAACCTATTTCTTGCGTTTTTGGTTTTCACGCATTTTATCCAAATTCTCTTTGGTGAGCATGTAATCTTCTACTTTTTTGTCCTTCCAATGGATGTATGAAAAAAGCGGAAATACAATAAAAAATAGACCTGCAACACCAAAACCAATCAATTTTTCGGTGTAATCGACGTCTAATACAAAGCCTAGAACGATGCTGGTGAACACGGCGATGGTTAATATGAGTAAGAGGTATTTCATAGGATAATTCTAGTGATACATTTTAAGAATCAACTTGTAAGCTTATTAGCTGACGACGATATGCTGTTAGTAATTTAGATTTTGAGATAAAACCATAATAAACACCGTTTTTAGTTACAGGTAAATTCCAGGCGCTACTGTCTTGAAATTTTTGCATGATATCGGTCATTTTATCTTGGTCTAGCAGAATGACTGCTGGTGGTTTTTGCATGATATGTGTGGCATGAACTTCCTTGTATAATGAACGGTCGAACATAATAGGACGTAAATCATCTAATAATATTATACCTTTTAGTTTTTTTGTTTCTTTATGGACTACAGGGAAGATGTTTCGTTTCGATTTGATTACGGCCTTGTTAATCATTTCTTCCAAATTCATTTCTGGGTTAATAGCAATAAAATTGGTTTCAATAACTTTATTAATGTCCATGAGCGTTAAAACCGCATGGTCTTTATCGTGTGTAATAAGTTCTCCTTTTCTTCCTAATTCCATGGTGTAAACAGAATGAGGTTTGAAGTATTTTGTAATGCCAAAGGATATGGTTGCGGTAAGCATAAGCGGGATAAAAAGCTCATAACCTCCCGTAAGTTCAGCAATAAGGAAAATCGCGGTTAGTGGCGCGTGTAAAACACCTGCGAGTAAACCTGCCATCCCAACTAGGGTAAAATTACTCTCGGAAATGGTGCGACTAAATAAACCACAATGGTTTACAATTTTAGACATGCAAAAGCCCATAATGCTTCCCATGAAAAGCACAGGTGCAAAAATACCACCAACACCGCCAGCTCCAAAAGTTAAGGCACTAGCCACAATTTTAAAAAGTAAGAGTCCGATTAGTAATAAAATTACATACCAAATGTTGTTTAAGTCTAAGCTAAATAAATTCGTTTCTAAGGCTTTTTCAGGGTTTCCAACAATTAGGTTATTTATTACATCGAAACCCTCACCATATAATGGCGGAATTAAAAACACAAGAACACCAATACCAACACCACCAACAATGAGTTTCTTGATTGGTGATTCTAATTTATCGAAAAGCTTCTGGATGCGATCGTAAACTTCGGTGAAATAAATAGATACAAAAGCAGCTATAACACCTAAAAGCATGTAGAATGGTGCATCAGAAATATAAAATTTATCTTCAATTCTAAAGGGTAGAATGACATCATTTCCGAAGAAAAAATAAGAGGTTAGAATCGCTGATAGAGATGCTAATAAAAGCGGTAACATGGAAGCAATGGTAAGATCTAAACTAAACACTTCAATGGCAAAAATAATAGCGGCAATGGGCGCTTTAAAAATCGAACTCATAGCACCTGCAGCAGCACATCCAATAAGTAGTGTTCTGGTGGTTTGGTTCATGTGAAACATTCGCGAAATATTTGAACCAAGAGCAGCTCCTGTTGCCACGGTTGGGCCTTCCAAACCAACCGAACCTCCAAAACCAACCGTAATTGGTGCGGTTAAAATAGACCCAAACATTTGGTAACGTTTCATGATGCCTTTTCGCTTTGAAATGGCGAGTAAAGTTGATGGAATACCGTGACTTACTTTGTGGCGAATCACATATTTCATGATCAGGAACACGATACTAAGCCCTAAAATAGGAAACAAAAAATAGAAAGCATGATGGTACTGCTCAATCAGTTTGCCTTCTAATAAACTTTGAATATAGTGCGTGAGGTTTTTTAAAACTACCGCACCCATTCCTGCCGCAAACCCAATGACTACGCTTAAAATATAAACAAACTGTTTATGGGAAATATGTTTCGCCCTCCAAATAAGGAAGCGTTTAAAAAGAGTTCTTTTTGGCATGATTAAATCTACAAAAAATCCTGCAAGAAGCAGGATTTTATAAAGTTATGATTTTAAATTTAGTTTTAAACTGAGTTCTGTGAGTTGCTCATCGTCAATGGCAGCAGGTGCATCAATCATCACATCGCGTCCCGAATTGTTTTTAGGGAAAGCGATAAAATCTCGAATTGTTTCTTGTCCGCCTAAAATAGCAACCAATCTGTCTAGTCCGAAAGCTAAACCTCCGTGTGGCGGTGCCCCATATTGGAAAGCATCCATAAGGAAACCGAATTGTGCTTTAGCTTCTTCAGGCGTGAATCCTAAATAATCAAACATTAAAGACTGGGTTTCTTTATCGTGAATTCTAATAGAACCTCCACCAATTTCATTACCATTCAATACTAAATCGTAGGCGTTGGCTTTTACAGCACCTGGATCTGTTTTAAGTAATTCTAATTGTCCTGGTTTAGGCGAGGTGAATGGGTGGTGCATGGCGTGGTAACGTTCAGTATCTTCATCCCACTCTAATAACGGGAAGTCCATCACCCATAGTGGTGCAAATTCGTCAGGCTTACGTAAACCTAATTGCTCTGCTAATTCCATACGTAAAGCACTTAATTGTGCACGTACTTTGTTTTTATCTCCTGAAAGGATACAAACTAAATCACCTGGCTTAGCGTTGGTTGCTTCTGCCCATTTTGCTAAATCGTCTTGATCGTAGAATTTATCTACTGAAGATTTAAATGAACCATCATCATTACAACGTGAATACACCATGCCTAAAGCACCTACTTGCGGACGCTTAACCCATGAAATTAATTTGTCAATTTCTTTTCTTGTGAAACTATTTCCGCCAGGAACAGCGATACCAACAACCAATTCAGCATTATTGAAAACACCAAAATCTTTATGTTGCGCTACTTCGTTTAATTCGCCAAACTCCATACCAAAACGAATGTCTGGTTTGTCGTTTCCGTATAAACGCATGGCATCGTCGTAAAGCATTCTCGGGAATTTTTCAACTTCAACACCATTCACTTCTTTAAGTAAGTGACGTGTTAACCCTTCAAAAGCATTTAAAATATCTTCTTGGTCGATAAAAGCCATTTCACAGTCAATTTGTGTGAATTCTGGTTGTCTATCGGCACGTAAATCTTCATCTCTAAAGCATTTTACAATTTGGAAATATTTATCCATGCCACCTACCATAAGCAATTGCTTAAAGGTTTGTGGTGATTGTGGTAAGGCATAAAATTGTCCGGCATTCATTCTTGAAGGCACCACGAAATCACGAGCCCCTTCAGGTGTTGATTTGATTAAGTATGGGGTTTCAACTTCAATAAAGCCCGCGTTAGATAAATAATTTCTAACCTCTTGAGTGACTTTATGACGGAAGATCAAGCTGTTTTTTACAGGATTTCTTCTAATATCTAAATAACGATATTTCATTCTAATATCTTCACCACCATCGGTTTTGTCTTCGATAGTAAACGGTGGCAATTTCGATTCGTTAAGAATGTTTAATTCAGTAACTAAAAGCTCGATATCACCAGTTGGAATATTAGCATTTTTTGAAGCACGTTCGATAACGGTTCCTTTAACCTGAATGACAAACTCACGACCTAAGTGTTGTGCTTGCTCAATTAGGGTTTTAGAAGTACGTTCTTCATCGAAAACCAATTGGGTAATCCCGTAACGGTCTCTTAAATCAACCCAAACGATAAACCCTTTGTCTCTAGATTTTTGAACCCATCCAGCTAAAGTAACTTCTGTATTTATATGTGCGGCCCTTAATTCACCGCAGTTATGACTTCTGTACATAATGAAAAATTGAGGTGCAAATTTAGTGAAGTTATATCAATTATTTAGGACTTATTTGGATCATTCCTAATTCTTGTTTTTCTGTTGAATAAGTTGGTTTCGGGCAGAATGAATAAGAATTCTCACTAGCGAAAAAAATCTCGCTACTGCGCTAGTTCGAGTTTGTAACTCGGACTTCCATAGTACTGTCTTTAAAATATAGACTCTTGTCTTTTCTTACTCATGACGGCACTCGTTAAAAACGAGCGCTAGCGTTGTTAAAAATAGATTTTTATAGCTGTTACGCAGAGATACACAGAGGTTTCGCAGAGGTTCTCAGAGAGACAAAAAGTATTTCCCAAAGACGCAAGGTCGCAAAGATGTATTGCGCAAAAATCTGTGAAATCCGTGAAATCTGTGTCTAGGAAACCTAGCGCAAGAGTAAGCTACCAAAAACCAAAAACTAATAACCATCAACTAACAAAAAAGAAAGCCTCAGTAATTAAACTGAAGCTCTCTTGCTATTAATCGAGTTAGTCACACAATTAAAAATGATATGTCAATATTTTTAAGCCTCTAACTTTTCGGTAGCACCAACACGGTCTTTAAACAACCACATTTTAAATCGTGTTATCAAGTAGAAAAACACAGGAACTACAATAAGGGTTAAGAAGGTTGCCACAACTAATCCGTAAATTACCGTCCATGCCAATGGTCCCCAGAACACCACGTTATCACCACCCATATAAATGTTGGCATCAAAATCATTAACCAAAGTAAAGAAGTTAATGTTTAATCCGATAGCCAGAGGGATAAGGCCTAAAATGGTTGTAATGGCCGTTAGTAATACCGGACGTAAACGTGCTTTACCTGCACGAACAATACATTCGTATAAATCATCTAGGCTTAAGTAGGCATCATTATCCAGATCTAAGGCGTTTTTCTTTCTGTCGATAAGCAGTTGGGCGTAATCTAGAAGTACCACACCGTTATTTACTACAATACCAGCGAGTGAAATAATACCCATCATGGTCATCATAATTACGAAAGCATCTCCCGTGACTACTAGTCCGCCAAATACACCAATAAAACTTAAGAAAATCGCCAACATGATGATTCCTGGTTTTGAAACCGAGTTGAATTGGAAAATCAATATGAAAAAGATAAGCGCTAACCCTGTGAAAAAGGCGCCCATTAAAAAGGCCATTTGCTTATTTTGTTCTTCGATTTGACCTGTATAATCAATTTTCACGCCTTGAGGTAAGTTTTCAAAGGTTTTCATTTCTCTTTGAATATGCCCAACTATGGCCGCTGCATCTGTAAAACCAGGAGATAGTGCCGAATACACAGTAACAACACGTCTCGTGTCCTTATGTTTAATCGCATTATAGCCCGATGTGTTATTTTGCTTGGCTACAGCAGATACCGGAATCTCTTTAATTTGCCCCGTATTATCTCTAAAGGTAATTTTCTGATTAAAAATAGCACTGGTATTATATCTATTCGCTTCATTGAAACGCACATAGATATCAAAATCGTCACCATCTTCTTTGTAAACGCCCGCTTTACTACCAAAAATAGAATTACGTAACTGTGTTCCAACCTGACTGGCGCTTACCCCTAATTCTCCAGATTTGGCACGGTCAACTTCAACCATCATGGTTGGTTTGTCTTTGTTTACATCAATTTTTAATTCATCAATACCAGCGATGTTTTTTTCGTTGATAAAATCACGCATATTTTCGGCTACACCGATAAGTTGTGCGTAATCATCACCTTCAATTTCAATGTTGATAGGAGAACCAGCAGGTGGTCCATTTTGATCTTTTTCAACCGAAATTAAAACACCAGGGTAAATACCTACAAGCGCTTTTTGTACTTTTTGTCGAAGCAATTCACTATCGGCGCCTTTACGGTATTTATATTCACGCATGGACGCGGTAATCTTAGCTTTATGTGGCATTTCTGCAGCAGAACCACCATCAGTTTGCGGATTCCCAGCACCTTCACCAACTTGCGAAACGGCACTTTCAACTAAAAAGTTATAATCACCATCCTTGTACATGTCATCATCTAAAACATCATATACTTTGGCCTCAATTTCTTTAGTAATCGCATTTGTTTTTTCGATATCGGTACCTTCAGGGTATTCGATATAAACAATAATCTGATTTGGTTTATTATCAGGGAAAAACTCTACTTTAGTACGTTGTGACGCGAGAGATGCACCAAAGGCGACAAAAGCAACGATAAGCAATACAAAAGTAGTTACCGTAATAAAAGCCGGCCATTTTTTGCTTAATGCACGACGCAGCTCACGTTCATATAAATTTTCAAGTTTTACTAAGGTTTTTGTTTGAAATCTGTTAGCCATTTTTCTTAAAAATAACCTGTAAATCCAAAGCATGACAGCTGTGAAAAGCATAAGTCCGCCTAAGCCTCGGTAAGCACCACCAAAAATTAAAACAAGCAGTCCAATGGCTGAAATAATTCCAGTTATGACTACGATGTTTTTTAAAGGCATGTCCTTGTCTTCGGTAGTCATGAATTTTGAAACCAATACTGAATTGAAGAAAATCGCAACAATTAAAGAAGACCCTAAAACGGTTGATAAAGTTATAGGAAGAAGCATCATAAATTGTCCCATGACACCTGGCCAAAGTCCTAGCGGAATAAAGGCGGCTACTGTTGTTGCCGTAGAAATGATAATAGGAAAGGCAATTTCACCAATACCTACTTTGGCTGCCTCTTTTCTACTCATGCCTTCTTCGTCCATCAAGCGGTACACGTTTTCAACAACCACAATACCGTTATCTACAAGCATTCCTAGACCCATAATAAGTCCGAAAAGAATCATCGTATTTAATGTATAGCCTAAAAGATTTAAAATCATTAAAGACATGAACATCGACATCGGTATGGCGAAACCTACGAACAGCGCATTTTTAAACCCTAAGAAGAACATCAGTACTGTAACAACTAGAATAATACCGAAAATGATATTATTTACGAGGTCGTCAACTTGACCAATAGTTACAGATGATTGATCGTTTGCTATGGTTACTGTTAAGTCTGACGGAAACACATTCTCTTTGGTATCTGCAACAATTTGCTGAATTTGCTCTGCAGCATCCACCATGTTTTTTCCAGCACGTTTTTTAACATCTAGCATCACCACACGGTGTCCAAATTCACGAGCGTATGTAGTTCTATCTTTTTCTTTAAAAGAAACATTAGCAATGTCTTTTAAATAAATAGGATTGCCGTTATCTGACTTAATAACGAAATTATTAAGTTCTTGAGGGTCTTCAACTTCACCTAAAATACGTATGGTTCTACGTTGACCACTTGAAATTAAATTACCGGCCGACATGGTGACGTTCCCTCCACGAATGGCGTTAATCACATCATTAAAACTTACTTGGGCAGCCATCATTTGGTAGATGTCTACAGCGACTTCAACTTCTTTTTCTTGGGCGCCACGAATGTCTACTTGTTTAATTTCCTGAAGGTCTTCAATTTCATCTTGAAGGTATTCACCAAAATCTTTTAATTTTTCAACAGGATAATCCCCAGAAATATTAATGTTCAGAATGGGCATTTCTTCCGATAGGTTTAAATCGAAAGCGTTGGGTTCTACTTTGGCGTCGTTAAACGTAGGCCAGTCTTCACCAGCGGTTTCAGAATCTATTTCATCTTTTACCTTTTGCTTAGCAGCTTCTACCGCTATGTTTGCGTCAAATTCTACGATAATCATAGAATAATCCTCTTGCGATGTAGAGGTAATTTCAACCACATTACTGATGGTTTTTAACCTGTCTTCAAGCGGATCTGTAATCAGTTTTTCGATATCCTCGGCTGTATTTCCTGGATAGACAGAGCTTACATAAATCTTGGTTTCTTTAACCTCTGGGAAATTTTCACGTGGCATGTGGTAATAAGCGGTAATTCCTAAGTAGAAAATTACGGCCATGATCACGTAAATCGTGGTTTTGTTATTAATAGCCCACGACGACAGTCCAAATTCCTTGTCGATATTCTTTTTCTTTTTTGTCATGATTATGGCTTAATATTTAATAACTTTTACCGTTTGCCCGTCTCTTACGCTACGCGCTCCTTCATTAATAATTTCGGCACTGGCTTCTATACCACTTAGAACTTCGATGATATCCCCTTGTGTTTTACCTGTGGTAATGATTACACGTTCTGCAACGGCTTCAGATTCGTTGTTTTTATTCTTAATCACATAAATATATTGTTCGCCATTGGCATTTTCAGAAATAATACTTAACGGAATTAATACAGCGTTTTTACTAGAATAGTCATTAATTTTAAGCTTCGCTGTTAAGTTTGGTTTAATGTGTTTGTCTTTATTAGGCACAGCAATTTCAACTTTGAAGGTACGGTTGGCAGGGTTAATAAAGTTACTTGCTTGGCGTACTTCGGTGTCTACAGAAGTTCCTAAAACAGGGAACTCTACTTTGACCTTTTTACCTTTAACAACATCTGTAATGTAGTTTTCTGGAACTTCAGTTTCTATATACATATCGCTTAGGTTTACGATACGAATTAATTGTGATTGTCCAGGCATAACCACACTCCCTTGATCTGTAATGATATCATCTATTACCCCTGTAAATGGTGCTGTAATTGTTGTTTTGGCGAGTTGTGTTTTTAACTGATTTACAGACTGCTCTTGCGCTTCGTAATTAGATTTAGCTTGAAGGAATTGAATTTCACTTCCTATTTTTTGATCCCAAAGGCGTTTTTGACGCTCGAAAGTGGTTTGCGCTAAAGCCAGTTGAATTTCCATTTGAGAAACTTGTTGCTCTAAGCCGCCATCGTCAATTTTAGCTAAAGTTTGCCCTTTAGATACTTGTTGTCCTTCTTTTACGTAAACTTTTTGAAGGATACCAGAAGTTTCAGGATAGATAACAATATTTTGTTTTGTTTGAACACTACCTTGTAATTCTAAATAATGCACAAAATTTTCAGTTTTTGCTTTAACCGTGGTTACTAAAGGTAACTTTTTAGTATCGTCTAGTTCTTCTAATTTTTCATCAATTAATTTAATTTGTTCGCTTAATTTAATTTTTTCCGTTTCTAATTCGGTACGTTTTGTACGAATGGTTTCAATATTGCCTTCGGCTAATATTTGCTCTACAGATTGCTCTTTGCCTCCGCAGGAAATTAAAAGGAATGTAAAAGCGGCGATAGTATATATATGTTTCATGTTGTGTTGTTTAGTAATTTGTAGTATTTAAAATGGCGTCTAATTCTGCTTTTTTGTTGATAATGTCTATCATGGCTTGTAAGTATTCTTGCTGCGCTTGATACAATTGCGTTTGTGCTTGACGCAAGTCGAAACTTGAAGCAATACCTTCAAAGAATTTAGTTTCATTTTTACGTTCTATACGTTCTGCTAGATCTAAATTTTGCTTTTTATTGGCATAATCTTCTATGGCAAATTGGTATTCACTTTTTGCTGTTGAAATTTGAAGCATCAGTTGTTGTTCGGTGTCAATTAAAGTTTCATTGGCTTTTTCTAGGTCGATACGCGCCTGTTGTGTGGCCGCCGATCGTCCTAATGAACTAAAAATAGGAATGTTTAAACTCACACCAAACATTGATGAGGCGTACCATTTTTGATCACTTCTTACAAATCCGAAATCTTCACCAAAGGCACTGTAACCACCGTTAACAAAGGCGCTAAGTGTTGGCATGCCTTTACTCATGGCTAGTTTTACCATAAGATCTTTACTTTCTACTTCATTTTCAGCAATGAGGTAATCAATGGTGTTTTCAACGCTATCATCGGCCGCTAAGGCTTCAAGTGAGGTGTATTGAAGACTTAACATTTCTAGGTTGTCTGTAAGCACGATGTCCGAATTAAGGTCAATACCTAAAGTGATGTTCAGCATTTGGTAAGCCAGCACTTTTAAACGTTTCACATTGTTTAAATCACTAACTAAGCTCGATAAAGAAATTTTAATTTGCTCTAAACTTTCTTCTTCTTCTAATCCGTTATCGTAAGTTTTTTGAATTTCGTTTAAGTTCGATTCTAAAATAGCTTTATTACTTTCTAAAATGGTTAAACTTTCATTAGTAACTAACACATTTCCGTAGGCATTAATTACCGCTTTTCTTACTTCAAGGTCTGTTTTTATTTTGGCATTTTCAGAAATTTCTAAATATACCTTGGAGGCTTGTAAACCTACCAAATAAGAACCATCGAATAATAACTGACTTAAAGTAGCCGTAGCACCAATGTTTTGCTTAGGGCTAAACTCTACAGGTACGAATGTGCCAGGTGTACCACCTGTTATTTCGGCTGGTAGTAGAGATACTTGCTGCTTTAACCAGTTTTGGTAATCAACAGCGGCATTAATTTGAGGTAAACCGGTAGCAGTAGTTTCCCATTTTTCTTTTTCAGCCATTTCTATATCGCGGGTAGCATTTTTGGCTGTTCTATTATGAATCAAGGCGTAGTCAATGGCCTCTTGTAAGCTAAATGATGTGGGAACTTCTTGGGCGAAGGCCATCATACTTAAGCATAAACTAAATAGTGTAATTAGTTTGTTTTTCATTATTCGTTATTAATTATTGTATTCTTTTTATTTAATAAATCTAGGCCTAAAGGTGTGCATATGCCTCGTAAATGGTATTCTAAATAATTGTCTAGTAATTGCTTTAGTGTAAATTGATTATTAGGAAAAACATCGTCATCCTTGAGCGCGCCCAGAGAACTAAAATAGATTCTAGAAATAAAATCGACATCTAAGTCTTTTCGGTATAAGCCCGCTGAAATGCCTCGATTTAAATTATCACTTACACAGTCTTGCATGACTTCAAATTGCTTATTTCTAAGTAGGTTGTGAATTCGTGGGTAATATTTTTTTAATTGAAAATCTGGAGACTCTTTGAGGTTGCTCATGTACGTAGAAATGAACTCTTTTATTTTAATAAGCTCTTCTACTGGATTAGCATTTAAACAAACAATATCATTAATGGACATGGATATGCATTCAAACTTATAAATAGCAGCAGCCTCTATAAGTTTTGTTTTGGTATCAAAATAATTATAAATGGTCTTTTTAGAAATGCCCATTTCATTCGCAATATCGTCCATAGTGACACTCTTAAACCCTAGGTTTAAGAATAACTCAGCCGATTTAATAATAATTTTATCTTTCATTCATTTTCAAATTCGGTGCAAATATAGGTATGGAAACTTTAAAAACAAATAAAGTTTCCGAAGTTTTAAAGTTAAATTAATAGTAATTTTACATGGATACTTCATAATACGACGAATTCGTTTATTTTTGTTCGATGCTTTCGATAGAAAAATACCAAGAGGAATTTATAACATTCCTAAAAGATTATTCATTTGTTAAAGAGCCTAAAGGACTTTATCAACCTATAGAATATATTTTAAACTTAGGCGGAAAACGTTTAAGACCAGTTCTCACTTTAATGACGGCTCATATTTTTAGCAGCGACTACAAAAAAGCGCTCAATGCTGCTTTGAGTATTGAGGTTTTTCATAATTTTTCTTTAGTTCATGATGATATTATGGATGGTGCGCCTTTAAGAAGAGGTGAAGAAACGGTGCATGAAAAGTGGGATATCAACACGGGGGTACTTTCTGGAGACGCCATGCTGATTATGGCGTATCAACTTTTTGAAACTTATGAGGCTGATGTTTTTCAGGCTTTGGCTAAATTGTTTAGTAAAACGGCTTTAGAAGTTTGCGAAGGTCAGCAATACGATATCGATTTTGAAACAAGAAACGATGTGACTATTCCCGAGTATTTGAAAATGATTGAATACAAAACGGCGGTATTAGTAGGTGCAGCGATGAAAATGGGCGCTATCGTGGCGCATGCTTCGGAAGAAGATCAAACAGGTATTTACGATTTCGGAAGGTATTTAGGGATTGCATTTCAGCTTCAAGATGATTATTTAGATGCTTTTGGTGATCCGAAAACCTTCGGAAAGCAAGTTGGAGGTGATATTATTGAAAACAAAAAAACCTATTTGTATTTGAAAGCTTTAGAATTTTCGGAAGCTTCAGAAAAAGTAGAATTACAAGAATTGTTTGCTTCAACTGTAGAGGATTCATCATCTAAAATTGAACGCGCCAAAGCTATTTTTCAAACTTCAGGTTCCGCGGAAGCGACAAAAAAAGCCATTTTGGAATACACTAATAAGGCTTTTCAAGTGTTAGATATTTTAGATATTTCGGAAGACAAAAAAGCGTTATTGAAGGCGTTTGGAAATAATTTAATGAATAGAACGGTATAATGCAGCTGCCTACTACTTTTGATAATTTAATTGCTGAAGCCCATCAATTGGATTTGTATACAAAGTTGATTCAACAACTTAACAAGGACTTTCTGCTGGCTAATATCGATTTAGATTTTCATGAAGATATTCTACCAACCAGTTTGAAACTCTTACTTCATGAAGCGGTTTACAAACTCATTCAAGAGAAGTTCGCCGAATACTTAAACTTACTTTATATCGTTGATGTTTCTGAAAACCAAGTCAAAGCCCTTGATGGTGATGATACGGTTCAGTTAGCCGAAGACGTGGCGTTTTTAATTTTAAAACGTGAGTGGCAAAAGGTGTGGTATAAGAATCATTATTGATTATTGGTTGAATTGAAAATTTTGACCGAAGACCGAAGACGGGTGACGGAAGACTTGGGCTGACGTTGAATTTTGCAACTTTACGTCTCTGCGCCTTTGCGAGGAACTTTATGGCTTTACCAGGCACAAAAAAATTTAATAAGGATAAACTTATCCGAATTAAAAAATATTCTTTACCTTTGTGGTGTAATCAGTTAGTATATGTTTTCAAAAGCTTGTGAATATGGTATAAAAGCCGCGATTTTTATCGCAACACAATCGTATGAAGGCAAGCGTGTGAGTCCGAAAGCCATTTCAGAAGAAATAGACTCGCCACAAGCGTTTACAGCAAAAATTTTACAGGCTTTAGTGAGAAACGATTTGGTGACTTCGGTGAAAGGAGCCTATGGTGGTTTTGAAATTGATAGAAACCAGTTAAGTAGTATCAAATTATCGCAGGTGGTTAATGCTATTGATGGCGATAGTATTTATAAGGGTTGTGGTTTAGGGCTTCATAAATGTGATGCGAGCCACCCTTGTTCAGTTCATGATAAGTTTGTAGCCGTAAGGGCGGGGTTAAAAGATATGTTGGAAAACACTTCTTTAGAGGAGTTAGCGCTTAATATAAAATCTGGAGACGCCTTTTTGAAGGTTTAAAAAAATTTGAATATAAATAGGATAAATTTATCCGAAATAAGCAATATTATGGAAGTATTAATTAACAATGCTCAAAAAGAAGTTGGGCAATTCGTAGCAGAAGATTTTAGAACAGCCGCTGTATTTAGTAATTACGGTATCGATTTTTGTTGTAGAGGAAACCGTTCGGTAGAAGAGGTGTGTGAGAAAAACAATATTGATACTAACGAATTGTTAGATAAATTAGAAGCGGTTACTAGTTCTCAAAACGGACAAGCAATTGATTATAAATCTTGGCCTTTAGATTTATTGGCCGATTATATAGAGAAAAAACACCACCGTTATGTGGAAGAAAAAATCCCGGTTTTACGTCAGTTTTTAGCCAAGTTATGCAAAGTTCATGGAGAAAGACATCCAGAATTGTTAGAAATTAACGTCTTGTTTATGGCATCGGCAGGGGAATTGGCTTCACATTTAAAGAAAGAAGAATTAGTTCTTTTTCCATTTGTTAAAAAAATGGTAGCTGCGACTTTAAGTCAAGCTGCTGTTGAGGCGCCACATTTTGGAACCGTTGAAAACCCAATTGCCATGATGATGGAAGAACACGATAATGAAGGCGTACGTTTTAGAAAAATTGCCGAGTTAACCAATAACTACAATCCGCCAGCAGATGCTTGTAATACCTTTAGAGTAACCTATGCCATGCTAGAAGAATTTGAGCAAGATTTACATACCCACATTCATTTAGAGAATAATATTTTATTCCCACAAGCTATTAAATTAGAGAAACAATTTCATTAACTAAGCTATTTATATTTCAATCCGAAAATCCAGAAGAAAGAGAGAGCTTCTGGATTTTTTTTGGGTTATACTAGACTGAAAGTTATGATACTTATTGTATGTTGATTTTTGCATACAATAAGTATAGTTTCGATAAATGATAAATAAATTTCTTCTAAAAGAATTTGGATTAAAAATTCGGGACTTAAGACTTAAAAATAATTTAAGTCAAGAAAAACTTTCATTCATAACGGGATTTCATCGCACATACATAGGTATGATAGAACGTGGTGAAAGAAATATATCCTTAACCAACATTGCGGTCTTTTCAAAAGCTTTTGAAATGGACATCTCTGATTTGTTAAACTTCAAAAATCAGAATCCTAAACTTAGCTATCAAGATTATAAATTCAAATCTGATAGTTAAATGAAAAGAGCGTATTATAGCAACTCAATTTTAGAGTTTTTATCGACCGATTCTAATTCAATATTGGGAGAATTAAGCTTAAATCATACTAATCGTTCTTTAGAAGATCTACAAAAGAATGCTTGGGTGAAGCAGATTGAAATTTTAAAGAATCAATTAATAGGAATCAAAGGTTCTATTTATTTTGAATTTGAAATCCCGAGGATGGGAAAAAGGGTTGATAACATAATCATTGTAGATGATTGTGTTTTTGTTGTTGAGTTTAAAGTTGGAGATTCTAGTTATCTAAAACATGCAGAAATTCAAGTGATTGATTATTGTTTGGATTTGAAAAATTTTCACGAAGGAAGTCACTTTGTAAAACTAATTCCAGTTTTAGTAGCTACGAATGCATCGTGTGGTTCCTATGATATAAAGGATGTTATAGAACATTATTGTGCAGCGAAATGTAATAAAAATGGTATCGGTGTAGTGATTGAAAAATTTACTCAATTTTCAAGTAATAAAATTGATGTTGATATATGGGAGAATTCAATTTACAAGCCCACTCCTACTATAATAGAAGTAGCTCAGGCGCTTTATAAAGGCCATCAAGTAAAAGAAATTTCTCGTCATGATGCTGATAAAATAAACTTAACAGAAACATCTGATTATATTAATAAAGTCATTGATGATTCTAAGTTTAATAGAAAGAAATCTATCTGTTTTGTCACGGGGGTGCCTGGAGCGGGGAAAACATTAGCAGGTTTAAATGTTGCTAATGAAAGAATGAAATCTGATGAAGAGGAACATGCCGTTTTTCTTTCAGGAAACGGTCCTTTAGTAGATGTTTTAAGAGAAGCTTTAGCAAGAGATCTTGTTAAAACATCAAAAGAAAATGGAGAGCGGGTTACCAAAGATAATGCGAAACGAAGAACCAATGCATTCATTCAAAATATTCATCATTTTAGAGATGAATATCTGAAGCATGATATTGAACCTACGGAAAAAGTTGTAGTGTTTGATGAAGCCCAAAGAGCTTGGACTAAAAAGCAGGTGGCTTCGTTTATGAAAAGAAAGAAGGGTATTGAGAATTTCGAAATGTCTGAACCTGAATTTTTGATTGATGTCATGAATCGTCATAAAGATTGGTGTACAATTGTTTGTCTTATTGGTGGAGGACAAGAAATTAATACAGGAGAAGCAGGGCTAGAAGAGTGGATTCGGTCTTTTGAAAACAATTACAAAGATTGGGAGGTGCATTATTCTAATTTAATAGTTGATAGCTCAAATTATATTAAAACAAAAACTCAAAAAGAATGGCTTTTTATAAATGCTGTACCAGTCTCAGAATTGCATTTAGCGGTTTCTATACGCTCTTTTAGGTCAGAGAAACTTTCAGAGTTTGTTCATGAACTTTTAGACTTAAATACAAATAGAGCCAAACAACTTTTTTCAGAAATTAAAAATGACTTTCCAATTTATGTTACTAGAAATTTAGAAGTTGCCAAAAACTGGTTAAGGAAGGAAAGTAAAGGTTCTGAAAGAATTGGTTTAATAGCTTCTTCAGGGGCTCGGAGGCTTAGAGCAATAGGTGTTGATGTTAAGAATGAAATTTCTGCTCCTAATTGGTTTTTAAATGACCCAGAAGATATTAGGTCTTCTTCCTTTCTTGAAGACATAGCCACAGAATTCGACATACAAGGTCTAGAAATAGATAGGACATGTTTGGTTTGGGGAGCAAATTTCTACATTAGTGGTAGCCAATGGAACTATCAAAGTTTTAAGGGAAGCAAGTGGATGAATATAAACCAAGAAATTAGTAAAGAATATCTTAAAAATACATACCGTGTTTTGTTAACACGTGCACGACAAGGCATGGTGATATTTATACCTGAAGGTTCAGGGTTAGACCACACCAGACCAAGTCATTTTTATGATGGGACTTATAATTATTTAAAAGAAATTGGAATAGAAGAGTTAACGGCTTTGAAGTAAATACTCTTTTAAAATTGGTAAGTCAGCTTCAGCCCAATCTAAATTACTTAAATCTTTTTTATCGGCTAAAACAAAATCACGGTGTTCGCTAAGTTTTAATTCTCCAGAAACAAATTCAGCCATAAAAGGAATGAGTTTAATTTTAAAATCAGGGTATTCATGAATTACAGGCGTCAATCTTTTTTCAACTTTTATTTTAATGTTTAACTCTTCAAGAATTTCACGCTTAATACAATCAGCTTCTGTTTCACCTGGTTCAACCTTTCCGCCTGCAAACTCCCATTTTAGAGGAAGTTTCATGGTTTCACTTCTTTGAACAGCTAGAACTTTTTCTTCGAACTGTATGATAGCACATGTAACGGGAATGATTTTCATAGGAAATCCTTTTTGACTAAGCGGCCAATTTTACTTCAGATAAAAAGTCATCGAGTTCATCTTCGGTACTAAAGTGAATGCTATTGTCTGTGTGGTCTTGGAAAAAGTGTATTAAATCTAAATGTGTTTTAAAAACACGATAAGAAACACCTTCATAATTATAAACGAAAAAAATCTCACTTAAGTTTTTATTTGTAACCAATATGGTTTCGATCGTCCTCGAAGATCTTAAATATTCAACATCTAAAGCTTTAAATGTGTTCATCATTTTCAATTTAGTTAAAATGGAGAAGCTTCAATAGCCCTAATGCGCCTCCAACCAATCAGCACCAGTTCCTAAATCAACATCCAGCGGCACTTCCAGTTTGTAAGCCTGTTCCATTTCGGTTTTCACCAAATCTTTAATGGTATCTAGTTCGGGTTTGTACACATCAAAAACCAATTCATCATGCACCTGTAGGAGCATTTTGGTTTTAAAATCACCAGTTTCTAGTTTGTTGTAGATGTTAATCATGGCAATTTTAATAATATCGGCGGCGCTACCTTGAATAGGAGCATTAACGGCATTACGTTCTGCGGCACCACGAACAATGGCATTTCTAGAATTGATGTCTTTTAAATAACGACGACGCCCTAAAAGGGTTTGCACATAACCGTTGTCGCGTGCAAAATCGACCTGTTCGCTCATGTATTTTTTAAGCTTTGGGTAAGTTTCATAGTAGGTATCGATAAGCTCTTTGGCTTCACCACGAGAGAGTTCGGTTTGATTGCTTAGTCCGAAGGCGGAAACCCCGTAAACAATTCCGAAATTAACGGTTTTGGCGTTGCTACGCTGTTCGCGAGTCACTTCCTCTAAAGGCACATTAAAAACTTTAGAAGCCGTTGAGGCGTGAATATCTTCGCCATTCTTAAAGGCTTCAATCATGGTTTCTTCCTTGCTTAAAGCCGCGATAATACGCAGTTCAATCTGACTGTAATCGGCAGCGAGTAAGGTATACTCGTCGTTGCGTGGCACAAAGGCCTTCCGTACCTGTCTGCCGCGCTCGGTACGAATTGGGATGTTTTGTAAATTGGGGTTGTTACTACTTAAACGTCCCGTAGCTGCAACGGTTTGCATATAATCGGTGTGTACACGCCCAGTGGTTTCATCTACCTGATTGGGTAAGGCGTCGATATAGGTGCTTTTCAGTTTCGATAAACCTCTAAAATCTAAAATATCTTGAATAATCGCATGATCTTTGGCTAGGTAACTTAAAATATCTTCGCCGGTTTTGTATTGTCCCGTTTTTGTTTTTTTCGGTTTATCAACCAATTTCATTTTTTCAAATAAAACAATACCCAACTGTTTTGGTGAGGCGATATTAAATTCTTCACCAGCCGTTTCATAAATGCGTTTTTCCAAATCTATGATATCCTTGTTTAGTTGTTCCGATAAGGAATTTAAAAAAGGGATATCTAAATTAATACCTTCTAATTCCATGGCTGCTAGAACGCGTAATAAAGGCAATTCAATATCGTCAAATAGGGTTTGCGTGTTGGCTTCACCCAATTCGTTTTTAAAGTGTTCTTTGAGCTGCAGGGTAATATCGGCGTCTTCCACGGCATATTCCGTTTGTTTTTCCAAATCAACAGTACGCATTGACAATTGATTTTTACCTTTTTTACCAATTAAAGCCTCGATAGGCATGGGTGAATAATTCAAATACGTTTCGGCTAGAACATCCATATTATGACGCATATCGGCATTTATTAAGTAATGCGCTAACATGGTATCGAACAGTTTACCTTTCACGGTTAAGTTGTATTTCGCTAAAACTTTAATGTCGTATTTTAAATTCTGACCAACCTTTTCAATGGCTTCGTCTTCAAAAAATGGTCGCAAAAGTTCTACCAATTCTTGAGCTTCGGCTTTATCTTCAGGAAACGGCAGGTAAAAACCTTTGCCAATTTCCCATGAAAATGCAATACCCACCAATTCTGCTGTTAGCGGGTTTAAACCCGTGGTTTCGGTATCGAAACATACACTGGTTTGGCTCATTAAGTTTTTAATAAACAATTTTGTAGCCATTCCCGACGCCACGCTTTGGTAGAAATGCGATGTGTTTGTTAAGTTTTTACGTTCGAAGGTGTTTTCTGTTGGCGCTTCCGCGCCTGCCTTGTCGGTAGTCAGGGAAGAGGGACCTCCTCCAAACAATGAGAATTGCCCTGCTCCAGCAGATTTTATTTCTTTTGGTGTTTCCTTTGTTTCCGTAACTTCTGAAGCTTTAGTAGTACTAGAAGTTGCTGTTGTAGGAACTTCGGTCGCGAAGGTTTTTACAAAATTATCGATTAATCGTCTAAATTCTAATTCTTGGAAAATCTCCGTCACTTTTGGGATGTCAGGTTCAGACATTTCAAAGTCTTCAGCATTAAAATCCACCGGAACATCCAGCATAATTGTCGCTAGTTTTTTAGACAGTAAACCCAATTCACCATTCGCTTCCACTTTCTCTTTCATCTTGCCTTTAAGCTGATCGGTATTGGCCAATAATCCTTCCATACTGCCAAATTGTGCTATAAACTTTTTCGCTGTTTTTTCACCAACACCTGGTAATCCAGGAATGTTATCACTGGCGTCGCCCATCATACCTAGAAAATCAATCACCTGTAGGGGATCTGTAACTTCAAATTTTTTCAGTACTTCTGGGATGCCCCAAGTTTCGTAACCACCACCAAAAACGGGGCGGTACATGAAAATATTTTCAGAAACTAACTGTGCAAAATCTTTATCAGGTGTCACCATGAAAGTTTGGTAACCGTCTTTTTCAGCTTGTTTGGCTAGAGTTCCGATAACGTCATCGGCTTCGTAGCCTTCTTTCACCATGATAGGAATGTGCATGGCTTTTAAAATCTCATAGATATAGGGCACTGCCGTTTTTATGCCTTCAGGGGTTTCGTCGCGATTGGCCTTGTAGGCTTCAAACATTTCAACACGATCGGCGCTACCGCCTTTATCAAAACAAACTGCTAAATGATCTGGGCGTTCACGCTTAATAACGTCCAATAATGAATTCATAAAACCCATAATGGCAGAGGTATCTTCGCCTTTAGAATTGATTCTTGGGTTTTTTATAAAAGCATAATAACCACGGAAAATTAATGCGTAAGCATCGACTAAAAAAAGACGTTTTTGATCTGACATTTTGTTTGTTTTGATAGAAAATCAAAACTACAAAAACTTAGGCTTAAAATGATGGTTTATATTGTGGAGCTTTACTGCGGATAAGTAAATTTCTGTGTTTCTGTGAATGGACATATAACTAAGAATATTTTGATTTTGTCATTCAGAACCTTCCTGTTGGCAGACCGGGGAGATCGAACTGAAAACTTTGACCGAAGACGGGAGACCGTTGACAATACGTCAATTTTTCATTATTCCCTTTTATTTGAAAATTGTTTATGCGTTTATTTGTTTAACCGTTTAACCGTTTAACCGTTTAACCGTGTGACTGGGACTGTGACTGAAAACTGCGACTGGAACTGTTTATCTGTTGAATCGTGTAATAGTAAGTTAACTTTTAATATACTTAAACCGTTTTTAATTTTTAATTTAAACGATTCTGCCTTTCGTCAGGAACGACAACTTCCGTCTTCGGTCTCCCGTCATTTTTCATTATTCACTTTTCATTGTTAATTCTTAACGATTCGTTAAATACAAACCGTTCGTAATCTATTCCTTTATATTACGACTATCTTTAGCAAAAAATTAAAATGTTGCGTTGGATTATTTTTATTGTCATTTTTCTAGTAGCCGATTTCTATGCCTTTCAAGCGTTTAAAACGGTAACCAAAAATAACATACTTCAAATACTATATTGGGTAATCACTCTTTTTGTTCTTGGTAATTTCGTTTTTCATTTCTATGGGTTTAATAGAAGTGATGGTTTTTCGCATGCTCATGGTTACGCCGTAGGGTTTTTAATTGCCACCATGGTACCCTTTATTTTTTTAGTAGGTATGATGTTTATGGAAGATGTTTTCCGGGTACCACAAGCCATTTACAGATATTTTACGGTTGGAGATGCTGCTAAAGGCGATTTCTTTACATCAAGACGTCAATTTATAAGTAAGCTCGCTTTGGGTATAGCGGCCATTCCTCTGGCATCTATAATTTATGGTATTTATAAAGGACGTTACAATTATAAGGTTTTAAAATACACCATGTATTTTGAAGATTTGCCAGCCGCGTTTGACGGTTATAAACTCACACAAATCAGTGACATTCACTCAGGGAGTTTTGATGATATGGATAAGGTGAAATATGCTGTGGAGTTAATTAACGAGCAGGCCAGTGATGTTATTCTTTTTACGGGTGACATGGTGAATAATAAGGCAGAAGAATTACTGCCCTACAAACCTGTTTTTGGAAAATTAAAAGCGAAAGATGGCTTGTATTCGGTGCTCGGAAATCATGATTATGGCGATTATGTGAAGTGGGACTCTGATGCTGCTCAAAAACAGAATTTAGACGAATTAAAGGCTATTCAAAAAGAAATAGGTTTTAATATGTTATTAAATGAAACTAAGTTTTTAGAGAAAAACGGCGAACGTATTGCTTTAGTTGGTGTTGAAAACTGGGGCTCGGGCGGCTTTAAACAGGCTGGTGATTTAAAGAAGGCTTCGGAATATGTTAAGGCAGACGATTTTAAAATTCTTATGAGTCACGATCCAACGCACTGGGAAAAGAAAGTGATTCAAGACGATTATCATTACCATTTAACCTTAAGCGGACATACCCACGGTATGCAGTTTGGTATTGAAATTCCAGGTTGGTTTCGCTGGAGCCCTGCGAAGTGGCGTTATAAGTATTGGGCAGGGATTTACGAGGAAATGGGGCAATTCATTAATGTAAACCGCGGATTTGGTTACTTGGCCTTCCCCGGCCGTGTTGGTATTTGGCCTGAAATTACGGTTATTGAGCTAAAAAAGGGTACAGCACCCGCATAATTACCTATAAATGTTGCTATTGAATAGAAATTGCTTATTTTTATAGTAATGCATTAAAAGGAATAGCGCAAAGTTGTTGGTCTCGTAAAGACTAAATGGCTAAATTTTCAGTTAATGTATCTGATTAATAAACTAGAAAGTATGTCAAAATTTGGTGAACTTATAGATGTGAAAATTCCAGTCTTGTTAGATTTTTACACAGAATGGAATAAACAATCGGAAGCCATGCACCTTACTTTAAGAGATGTGGCTGCAGCTTTGGGCGATAAGGCTAAAGTAATTAAAATTGATATTGAAAAAAATAAGGAGCTTGCTGATGCTTTACGTGTAAAAGCGTTACCAACCCTAATCATCTATAAAGATGGTGAAATGAAATGGCGCCATAGCGGCGAACAAGATGCCAATACGCTTATTGGTATTATTCAAGACTACATTTAATGGGCTAAGGCCTTAAATGAAAATCCTTTTTGACTATAATATTCTAAAACTTTAGGGAGTGCATATTGCATGTTTCTTGAAGCTTTTACGCTGTCGTGAAATACAATGATGCTTCCGTTAGTGGCTTTTGAAATGACGTTTTTTAGGCAGGTTTCAGGGCTTACTGATTGGTCCCAATCAAAAGATAAAATATCCCACATGATAATCTTGTAGTGTAAGGCTAAAAGTTTTTTGCCTTGACTGGATTTTATTCTGCCGTAAGGAGGTCTGAATAAATTTGTAGACTTGGTTGTGTTGGTTTCAAAATCAATGATGTCTTGGGTTTTTAAAACTTCTTCAATATATTCGGGTGTTTTTGTTTTCCAACCTTTAACATGATTATAGGTGTGGTTACCGATGGCATGGCCTTCTTTTAGAATATCTTGAAAAATGTCAGGATGCTTTTCTATATTATTACCAATGCAAAAGAAAGTGGCTTTGGCTTTATGTTTTTTCAAAACGTTTAAAGTCCAATGGGTAATTTCTGGAGTAGGGCCATCGTCAAAAGTGAGGTAAATTGTTTTTTCGCTAGTAGGGATGTCCCAAATATAATTTGGGAACATCTTCTTTGCTACTAACGGAACTTTTGCAGGAATTAAGGGCATAACCTTAATTTATAAATTATTTGATGGTGTCTATAACTTGTAAGCCGTCGTTTTTTTCTTCTGGAATTGTGGTTTCAATCGCATCAGGTTCTGGCTCTTCGTCTCCATAAAAATGGTTGAAAGCACGTAAGTGGTTATTGAAAACTTCGCCTTCACTTTCAGCAAACTTAACATCGTATGCAATTAAAACATCAATTAAACCTTTATAACGTTGAATATCTGTATAAATATCTTCAAATAAACGTTCTTGTTTGTCAACTTTTAAACCACTATAATAAGTTAGGTTTTCTTGGTATTTAGCCGCTACATCTTTAAATAACTGACGTGCTTTTTCCTGGTTTCCTACTTCGTAATATAAACTGATATAAGGTTCTAAAAGCGTGTAGTACCCAAAGTAGGCTACCGGCATGTTTTCCATAGCAATGTCTGCTATTTCTTCAGCCTTATCTAGTTTGTCTTCGTTAATTAATTGTTCACCTAAACGGGCTAAGTTTCCACGGTAAGTGATGGAGTTCTTTCTAGTTTCAACATCGTGATAAATGTCTGGACTTCCGCTATTACCCCAATCCCAATTTTTAACTAAATCATACATTAAGTCGCTATCTACACGCCCCATGTCAAAAGGATTTGATTTGTCTATAGGCGTTCTAATAGGTGTTAATTTGTAACATACACCATCTAGTTGTAGGTAGTCTTTCATCCACAGGTAATCGTCGTCACCAAAACTTCCTCCTGTGAAATAGATAGGGCGTTTCCATTCGTTGTTTGCGACGATATCTAACATAAGTAACCTGTTTTTGTATAAGGCGCCTCCGCTTACGGTAATGTCGATATGCGGTACAATTTTATCAGCATCTTTGGCTTTTACTACACCAGACTTTAATGCGTTTTCCTTATTCACAGGAATACGTAAATGTGGGGTTGGCAAGTACGTCGCATTTGCATCTTGACTTCTAACTTTAGAAAGATCTACACCTTGTTGCTGTAAAACGTATTTGTATTTTGTTTTTGGGTTGTTACTACCAACAAAATCTAAAAACTGTTTCACCTGTAAGGTGTCTTTAATCACCGGTTGAATGATAATATAATCATTCGTACCATAGCGGTATAAGTCGTGTGTAAGTTGTGAGGGTACCGGGTCACTTTCATAAGCTTTACGCTTCATTTGGTCGATGTACCAATCCGTTTGAAACAAACTGGTATTTACCACACGCACATCGGTTCTGTAACCTTCAATTTCTTGAGCGTACCAAAGCGCAAAGGTGTCGTTATCTCCAATGGTGAATAAAATAGCGTTTTCGGCACAGGAATCTAAATACATTTTAGCCATGGAGTTGGCGGTATATTTTCCTGAACGGTCATGATCGTCCCAGTTATTAGCTGCTAAATTAATAGGTGCGAGTATAAGACAAATAGCGGTTACTATAGGTGCTGCCATTTGTTTAGGGATGTAGTTTTTAGCAAATTCATAGATGCTATAAACCCCAAAACCAATCCATATGGCGAATACATAAAATGAACCTACTACCGAATAATCACGTTCTCTAGGTTCAAACGGTCTAACATTCGTGTACACTTGAATGGCAACTCCTGTAAACAGGAAGAAGACCAACATGACCCAAAATATTTTTTTGTCTTTATTAAATAAAAGGAAGAAACCTAGTAGTCCTAATATAAGTGGTAGAAAGTAATACGTATTTCTCGCTTTATTGTTTTCAACATCACTTGGTAAGTTTTCTTGAGGCAAGCCTAAATGCCATTCATCAATAAAATTAATTCCCGAAAGCCAGTTGCCGTGGTTGTCGTAACGGCCTTGAATATCATCTTGTCTTCCTGTGAAATTCCACATGAAATAGCGCCAGTACATATAACCCAGTTGGTATTCAAATAAATAAGTGATATTACTAAAAAGCGATGGCTTTTCTATATCGATGTAATCTTTAAACTGTTTTAAGAAGTTATGGTAATCTTCATAATCGACATTGCCTTGTGCAACATCGTTTCTAAAATTAGAAACGGCTCTACGTAATTCATTTTCCATTTGATATTCTGGTTTTAGTTTAAATTCTAAAAAACCAGAAAACATCATATAGTTTTCGGCATGCTCACCACTCCACATACGGGGTAGGATAGAAGCGTGTTTTGAATTATAGTTCTGTCTTGCGTTTTTATAATCGTTTACAATAACATATTTACCTGCTTCTTCATCCTTTTCATAATTTGGTTTATCATCTATGTAAGGGTTGTTTTCATCCAAATAAGCATACTGATCTGTAAATTGCGGGCCATAGAATAAATGTGTTTCAGGATACTGTTCTAAGTTATAATACGCTAATAATTCTCTAGCACTATTTGGGTTGTTTTCGTTTACAACCACATTGGCGTTGGCGCGAATAGGTAACATAATCCAAGTAGCAAAACCTATAATCACGAAAGTCACACAAAGAATGCCCGTGTTTAAATGCACGTAATTCTTGTCCCGCGTATATCTTAAAGCAAAATAAATAAGGGCTACTAATGAAATTCCTGCAATGATAGATCCCGAATTAAACGGCATGCCAACTGTGTTCACAAAGAAGATTTCAAAAACACTGAAAATTTTAAGAATATTTGGTGCAAGTAATTTGAATACAAATAATAAGATACCTACAGCTACTACATTCGCAATAATGAAGTTTTTAACGGTGACTGTTTTATAATTTTTAAAGTAGTAAATTAACCCAATGGCAGGAATGGTTAATAAACCCATAAAGTGCACTCCAAAAGAGAGTCCGATTATGAAAGCAATTAAAATCAACCAACGGTTACCTCGTGGTTTGTGCATATCTTGTTCCCAACGTAAACCTAACCAGAATAAAACGGACATGATTAATGTTGCCATCGCATAAACTTCCGTTTCAACGGCGTTAAACCAGAAAGAATCGGTAAAAGTAAAGGCTAAACTTCCTACTAAAGCACTTCCTAAAATAGCTATGGCTTTATTTTTAGAAGGTGTTTCATCGTTAGATACCATCTTTTTTAGAAGTAAGGTGATGGTCCAAAACATGAATAATATGGTGAAGGCGCTGGCTACAGCACTCATCATATTCATCATAAAACCTACTTGCGAAGGTTCTAAAGCAAACATGGAGAAAAAGGCTCCAAGCATTTGAAATAAGGGCGCTCCCGGTGGGTGTCCTACCTCTAGTTTTGCCGATGTTAAAATGTATTCCCCAGCATCCCAGAAGCTTACTGTTGGTTCTACTGTTAAACTGTAGGTTATAAGTGCTATTAAAAAAGAAAACCAACCTAAAATGGTATTCCATTTTTTATAGTCAAAATGTGCCATGTATATCTATTATTTTTTGCATTGCGAATTTAAGAATAAATATGGTATCGCAAATGATTTTATACAAAGCTTAAGTTTTTGAGAAAAAAATTTTAAAAAAATGTTTGCAGAACTAAAACTTTATTCTAAATTTGCACCCTCATTACACGAATGGCCTATGGTGTAACTGGCAACACGTTGGTTTTTGGTACCAAAGAGTCTAGGTTCGAGCCCTAGTAGGCCAACAAAAAAGTCTTCCTTTTAGGAAGACTTTTTTTATTTATTCACTTTTATAGTTACTCGTTATAATTTAAATGTTAGAACGGGGCGATTTGCATGATTTACTAAATCTTCACTAATGCTTCCGTTAAAGAAATTGGAGATGCCTTTTCTGCCGTGTGTGCTCATGCCAATTAAATCGGCGTCTATGGCGTAGCTAAAATTGATAATGCCTTTTTCAATAGTATCATCATTATAAATATTTACCGTTTGGTTTCCGGGTTTTAATGTGCTTGTGAATTTCTCAATGCGTGCATTGGCTTCCTTAGTAGTCACAAACTTATTAGGTGTATTCACTAAAAGTAAATGCATTTTAGCCTGCCATAATTCTGTGAATTTCAGTGCTTTTTTGTAGGCAGACTGGTTTTCTTCGGTGAAATCTGAAGCAAAAACGAAGTTGTTTATCTCAAAATTTTCATGTTCTTTTTTGATGACCAGAACAGGAACTTCAGAATTTCTAACGACTTTTTCTGTGTTACTACCAATAAGTATTTCTTCGATACCACTAGAGCCATTTGAACCCATAACAATAAGGTCAATATCGTGTTTTTCACATTGATCGGAAATACCGCTATAAATTTCATGAAAATCTACCGTACTAAATACGGTTAGACCTTTTAGGTAGTCTTTGTTTAATAAATCATCAAATCTTTTTTTTGCCAATTTCATAAAGAATAAGGCTTCTGGACCAGAAGAGAAGCTTGTTGCGTTTACTGGGTCAATTTGATGCATAGGAAGATCAAGGATGTGTAACAAGTGAATTTCGCAATTATGTTTTTTTGCTAATTGCGTTGCCACTTTTAAAGCGTTTTCAGCTTGCTCTGAAAAATCTGTAGGTACTAGTATTTTGTTCATAAGTATTAATTTTTATTCGATTTTAATATTGAATTTAAAATTAAGGTAAAATGGTTCGTTTTTACTGACTAGAGTTTGGGCTCTTAATGTTAGTTAGCTCTAAAATATGAAATATTCCTTTAAAAATCAATAAAATATTGTATATTTGCACCGTTGAAAGGCAAAATTAAGGATATGAGGGGACGTAAAGTCCCCTCTTTTTATACTAAAAATGTTTAAAAATAAAGTTACAGAAATACTAGATGCAGCGCTGATTGAAAGATCGGACCTGTTTCTTATTGATTTTTCTATAAATAGTGAGAATCACATTAAAGTGATTATTGATGGTGATTCAGGAGTTTTAGTTGAAGACTGCATATTTATAAGTCGCGCCATTGAAGCTGATTTAGATCGTGAGGAAGAAGATTTCTCGTTAGAAGTGATGTCGGCAGGTGCAGCCTCTCCGTTAACACACAATCGTCAGTATAAAAAAAATCTAGACAGAACACTTAAAGTAAAAACAAGTGTTGAAGAAATAGAAGGAACGCTTACTGAAGCAACTGAAGAAGCGATTACCTTAACATGGAAAGCTCGTGAACCTAAGCCAGTAGGAAAGGGGAAAGTAACTGTGGAAAAGGAAGCGCATATTCCTTATAAAGATATTGTAGAAGCAAAAGTTATGATTAAATTTTAATTTAAAAGAGTTATGGAAAATATCGCGTTAATTGAATCTTTTTCAGAATTCAAAGACGATAAGCTAATTGACAGAGTCACGTTAATGGCAATCTTAGAAGATGTATTTAGAAGCGCCTTAAAAAAGAAATTTGGTGATGATGATAATTTTGATATTATTGTAAATCCAGATAAAGGTGATTTAGAAATATGGAGAAATAGGGTTGTGGTTGCTGATGGTGAGGTGGAAGAACCAAACCAAGAAATTACATTAACTGAAGCTCGTAAAATTGAGCCTGATTTTGAAGTTGGAGAAGATGTATCTGAAGAAGTGAAACTTATCGATTTAGGAAGACGTGCTATTTTAGCATTACGTCAAAACCTAATTTCTAAGATTCATGAGCACGATAATACTATAATTTATAAGCAATTTAAAGATTTAGTAGGTGAGATTTATACGGCAGAAGTACACCACATTCGTCATAGAGCAGTAATTCTATTAGACGATGAAGGAAACGAAATCGTATTGCCAAAAGACAAACAAATTCCTTCAGATTTCTTTAGAAAAGGAGATAATGTAAGAGGTGTTATTGATGGTGTTGAGCTTAAAGGCGCAAAACCTACAATTATCATGTCAAGAAGTTCTCCTGTGTTCTTAGAAAAATTATTTGAACAAGAAATTCCAGAAGTTTTTGACGGGTTAATCACAATTAAAAATGTGGTTAGAATTCCAGGTGAAAAAGCAAAAGTAGCTGTAGATTCTTATGATGATAGAATTGATCCAGTTGGCGCTTGTGTTGGTATGAAAGGTTCTAGAATTCATGGTATTGTTCGTGAATTAGGAAACGAAAATATCGATGTTATCAATTACACCAGTAACTTAGCATTATTCATTACTAGAGCATTAAGCCCTGCAAGAGTAACTTCTGTAAAACTTGATGAAGAAAATAAACGTGCTGAGGTTATCCTAAAACCAGAAGAAGTTAGTAAAGCGATTGGACGTGGTGGTCACAACATTCGTTTAGCTGGTCAGTTAACTGGTTATGAGATTGATGTATTTAGAGAAGGGGCTGAAGAAGATGTAGAATTAAGTGAATTCTCTGATGAAATCGAAGATTGGATTATCGCAGAATTTAGTAAAGCAGGATTAGATACCGCTAAAAGTATTCTTGAACAAGACGTTAACGACTTGGTGAAAAGAACAGATTTAGAGGAGGAAACAATAAATGAAGTGATTCGAATTCTTAGAGAAGAGTTTGAAGACTAGTAAAAATTAAGTGCAGATTTGCATGTTTGTTATGCCCAATGCGGTATAATGTATATATTTGAGTATTTTAAAGGCGATTTATGGCTGAAACAATTAGATTAAATAAAGTATTACGCGAGCTTAACATCTCTCTAGATCGTGCCGTAGAATTTTTGGATTCTAAAGGCGTGGAAATAGAGAAGCGTCCAACTACGAAAATTTCTGAGGAAACTTATAAGATTCTTTCAGATGGTTTTGAGACGGATGCTAATAAGAAGGTGAAGTCGCAAGAAGTTAGTGAAGCTAAGCAAAAGGAAAAGGAAGATTTACGTATTAAGCGTGAAAAAGAATTGGAAGCGAAGCAGAAAGCTCAAGAAGCCATAGAAAAAGCCAAACAGGAGGAAGTTATAAAAGCCTCAAATACGCTTTCAGGACCAAAGCAAGTTGGAAAAATTGACTTAGATCCTAAGAAGAAAGCTGCTGAAGCTCCTGCTGCTGAGAAAAAAGAAACGCCTGCTAAAGCAGAACCTGTTGCTGAGAAGAAACCGGAGCCTGTAAAAGAGCCAGAAGTTATCAAAGCTCAAGCACCTAAAATTGGTTTAAAACCAGTGGCCGATAAAAAGGTTGAGGTGGAATCTAAAAAAGAAGCACCTGCTAAAGCGGAAGCTCCTAAAAAAGAGACGCCTGCAAAAACACCTCCAGCTAAAGAAGAAGTTGCTGCAAAAACAGAAGCTTCAGGTAAAGTTGATGAGGAAGGCAACCCAGTAGTAGAAGAGCGCGTTAAAACACAATACCAAAAACTTACAGGGCCTAAAATTGCTGGAGATAAAATTGATTTATCACAGTTTAATAAACCTAAAAAGAAGGTAGAGAAGAAAACCGATTCTAAACCTGGAGATGCTAAGAAAAAGCGACGTCGTATCAGTAAAGCTGGAGCGCCAAACACTGGAGGTCAGAATAGACCAGGTGGAGGAAGACCAGGAGGAAATGATCGTTTTAAAGGTAAACCAGGTGGTCCAGGTCAAGGCAGACGTAACATTGTAAAAGAAGAACCTTCTGAAGAAGATGTGAAAAAACAAGTTAGAGAAACACTTGAAAAACTTCAAGGGAAATCTAGCAAAGGTCGTGGAGCCAAAAACAGAAGAGATAAAAGAGATAAACATAGAGAGCAGACTGAAATCGATCAACAAATCGAAGCAGCTGAAAGCAAAATCATCAAGGTAACAGAATTTGTTACGGCTAGTGAAATGGCTACGATGATGGATGTTAGTGTGACACAAATTATATCGGCGTGTATGTCGCTTGGTATGATGGTAACGATGAACCAACGTTTAGATGCTGAAACCTTATCTATTGTTGCTGATGAATTTGGATATCAAGTTGAATTCGTTACTGCAGATATTGAAGAATCAATTGAAGTTGTCGAAGATAAACCAGAAGATTTAATTTCTCGTGCACCAATTGTGACTGTAATGGGACACGTTGATCACGGTAAAACATCGCTATTAGATTATATCCGTCAAGAAAATGTAATTGCTGGTGAGTCTGGTGGAATCACACAACATATTGGTGCTTATGGTGTAGAACTAGAAAACGGACAAAAAATTGCGTTTTTAGATACACCAGGTCACGAGGCCTTTACAGCGATGCGTGCTCGTGGTGCTCAAGTTACCGATATAGCTATTATTGTTGCAGCGGCCGATGATGATATCATGCCACAAACAAAAGAGGCTATTTCGCATGCACAAGCTGCGGGAGTGCCAATTGTATTTGCAATCAATAAAATTGATAAACCTGATGCCAATCCAGAGAAAATTAAAGATGGTTTAGCACAAATGAACCTTTTGGTTGAAGATTGGGGAGGTAAAATACAATCTCATGATATTTCAGCTAAGGTTGGAACAGGGGTTAAAGAATTATTAGAAAAAGTATTGCTTGAAGCTGAATTATTAGAGCTTAAAGCTAATCCAAATAAAATAGCACAAGGTACTGTTGTAGAAGCATTCTTAGATAAAGGTCGTGGATACGTTTCAACAATCTTAGTGCAAGCAGGAACACTTAAAGTTGGTGATTACGTATTAGCTGGTCAGCATAGTGGTAAAGTAAAAGCCATGCATGATGAACGCGGTAATGATGTCGTTGCAGCCGGACCTTCAACACCAGTATCTATCTTAGGATTAGATGGTGCACCTCAAGCGGGTGATAAGTTTAATGTTTTTGAAGACGAGCGTGAAGCGAAACAAATTGCATCAAAACGTGCCCAATTACAACGTGAGCAATCTGTTAGGACACAACGTCATATTACATTAGATGAAATTGGTCGTCGTATCGCGCTTGGTGATTTCCAAGAATTGAATATCATCCTTAAAGGAGATGTGGATGGTTCTGTGGAAGCATTAACCGATTCATTCCAAAAATTATCTACTGAAGAAATTCAAGTGAATATCCTACATAAAGGTGTAGGTGCGATTACTGAAAGTGACGTATTATTAGCTTCGGCTTCCGATGCGATTATCGTTGGATTTAATGTTCGTCCTGTTGGAAATGCTAGAATGATTGCTGATAAGGAAGAAATTGATATCAGAACTTATTCTATCATCTACGATGCGATTAACGATCTTAAAGATGCTATGGAAGGTATGTTATCTCCAGAGCTTAAAGAAGAAATTCTTGGTACTGCAGAGATTAGAGAGATATTCAAAGTGTCTAAAATCGGTTCGATTGCTGGTTGTATGGTAACTAATGGTAAAATCCTTAGAAATGCAGGCATTCGTTTAATACGTGATGGAGTAGTGGTATACACTGGTGAATTGACATCATTAAAACGATTTAAAGACGATGTTAGAGAAGTTTCTAAAGGATACGATTGTGGTATGCAAATTAAGAACTACAACGACATTCAAGAAGGTGATGTTATTGAAGCATTCCATGAAGTAGAAGTTAAGAAGAAGTTGAAGTAAAAGATCAATCTTCTAAATAAATAAAAAATCGTCTAAAAAGTAATTTTTAGGCGATTTTCTTTTTATAATGTATTCTGTTTTCGATAGATCTCTAATGTTTTATGAGCTTAACTAATATGGGTTTAGTGAACATGAACGAGTTGTCTTAGGTTATCTTTCTTTATCTATGTTTTTATGTCCATTTGTTATATATGTTAGATCATTTGTAGTAATTGATTTATTGCCTTTGTTCTAATTTTAGATTCAAAATTTCTAGCATTCAATTCTAAATCAATTGGTTTTAAATTAGGTTTCATAAATTAAATTAGACGACAAATGAATACTACCACAGTTAAAATTTCTAGATGTTTATTGCCAATAATTTGCCTCATACTACTAATTGGATGTGAAAATAGCGTAAAAAGTACTTACAAGTTTAAGAGGGATGGAAATCCGCTAGTAAAGCATTTATTCACAGCCGATCCATCTGCACGCGTTTTTAATGATAGATTATATGTTTACACTTCTCATGATGAAGACACTGCTACTTATTTTAATATGCAAGATTGGCATGTTTTTTCTACAAAAAATTTAAACGAATGGACAGATCATGGTCCTATATTTAGCCTTAATGATATTGCGTGGGCAGATAAATGGGCTTGGGCCCCTGATGCGATAGAACGTAATGGGAAATATTACTTTTATTACCCTGTAGAACGCGCGAAAATTGGCGTTGCTGTTAGCGATAGTCCTACTGGTCCTTTTGTAGATAAGTTGGGAAAACCGTTAATTGATAATACTGATCAGGTCCATGAAATAGGACCAGAGCCTATTGACCCTGGATTACTAATTCACGATAATCAAGCTTATATGTACTTTGGGTGTCGTGAGCTTAGAGTAGTTAAATTGAAAGATAATATGATGGAAATAGATGGTGGGATCATGAATATTCAGATTAAGGGTGCTGAAAATGATAAAGAATCAGAAGGCAGAGGCTGGTACGGAGAAGGGCCATGGGTTTTTGAGCGTGACGGAAAATTTTATTTTACGTATTCTAATGGGTGGGGTAAAGAATCCAGTATTGTTTATGCAATTGGCGATAACCCGCTTGGACCCTTCGAATATGTAGGTCGCGTTATGGATCCTGTGAACTCTTGGACTTATCATGGGTCGATAACCGAATTTCAAGGGAAGTGGTATGTGTTCTACCATGATCAAACATTATCTCAAAATGGTTTCCGAAGATCGGTATGTTTTGATGAAATTACTTTTGATGACGAAGGGAAAATTATTCCTTTAAAAATTGATTATTATGAAAAGCAAGAATAAGTTATTAAATAATCCTTTTTTATTGCTTGGGCATACTATTAAAAAAGGAGATCAGGACCTCCTTTTTATTTAATATTGTATGTGTTTTTATTATTTTTTAGGTTTGAAAATAAAAGCGCTTGAAAACTCTTTTTTAATTTTTTTTAAGGCACGATCCGCTTCTAATCGCGTTCTAAAATTACCAACCCATATTTTAAAGTTTGGTTGCTCAAAGTGGATGCTTGGAGTCCATTCAGAAAAAACTGAACTAAACGCGCTTTTAGCGGTATATGCATCTTGTCGATTACCATTATAGATTTGAATTTTGTAACGATCGGTATCTTCGTCGTTCAGACTTTTCTTTAATTCTAGTAATTTTGGAATGTTTGCATCTTGGTTAATGGTAACCTGGCCTTCCTGGGCATTCGTGTAAAATGTTGTAAATAAAGCGCATACGCCTATATAAAATATCGAGCTAAATTTTTTCAAAATCATATTTCTAATGTATTTCTACAAATGTAAATTTATTAAACTTAAAAGTGGGTAAAATTATTATTTAGAATCTCTCTAAATTAACTGTTAACAGTTCTTTAGTATTTTGGTAATCGAGTTTAAATATTACTTTTGCGAGAGATTTTAAAGCTATGGTTTTTCGTTTATAAAATGACAAAAGTCATACCAAAAGTTAAGAAGTTAATTTAACCAACAATATGAGAAAGGTGATTCACCGTAAATTAAGTAGAAACTTTCTTCGTTTAAGCTTAATTGTATTATTAGCGTTTACAAGCTCGCTTTCAGCTCAGGAAGGCGATGCAGCAAAAGGGAAATCTTTATTTAATGCCAATTGTGCTGCTTGTCATCAATTGGATAAAAAAATGACTGGTCCGGCCTTACGTCACGTGGAAACACGTTTGTCTGAGGATGAGGGTTTAGATCGTGATTGGATTCATGCATGGATTCGTAACAGTTCAGGTGTTATAAAGTCTGGTGATTCGTATGCAAACAAGGTTTACAACGAGTATGGTGGTGCTGCAATGACGGCATTTCCTCAGTTGTCTGACCAAGATTTAAATGATATTCTAGCGTATACTGCTGAAGAAAAGAAAGCTGCTCCAGCTCCGGCTGCGGGTGCTGCTCCAGTTGCTGCGGCAGGATCTTCTGATGGTATTTCAAACGAACTTATCTTAGGGGCTTTAGCTATCTTGTTTATTTTATTGGCCATCGGGTTATATTTGGTGAATAAAACATTACGTCGTTTTGCTGCTGCTCAAAATATCGAGTTAGAACCAGCAACAAGTAGAACTCCGTTATGGAAAGCGTTTGTGCAAAATCAATTTTTAATGATTGTTGTTGCTATCTTCTTTTTGCTTACTAGTGCATATTTCGCATTTGGTTATTTAATGCAAGTTGGAGTTGACCAAGGTTATCAGCCAGTGCAACCTATTCATTTCTCACACAAAATTCACGCGGGTGATAACGGTATTGATTGTAAATACTGTCACTCTTCTGCTAGAGTAAGTAAAACTTCTGGAATTCCATCGCTAAACGTTTGTATGAACTGTCATAAGTCAGTTTATGAGTACAATGGTGAAACTTCAGCGGAATACTCTAAAGAATTCTATGACGGCGAAATCCAGAAATTATATAAAGCTGCTGGATGGAGTGATGCTGATCAGAAATATACAGGAGAATCTAGTCCAGTAAAATGGGTGCGTATTCATAACTTACCTGACTTTGCATACTTTAATCACTCACAGCACGTAACTGTTGCTGGGGTTGAGTGTCAAACTTGTCACGGTCCTGTTCAAGAAATGGAAGTTGTTTATCAACATGCACCATTAACAATGGGTTGGTGTATTAACTGTCACAGAGATACTGATGTAGATGTGAAGGATAATGCGTATTATGAGAAAATCCATGCTGAGTTATCTAAGAAGTACGGCGTAGAGACTTTAACAGCTGCTGAAATGGGTGGTTTAGAATGTGGTAAATGTCACTACTAGGCTAACGCTTTTTCTTCTGCGAAAGCGGAAAACACAAATTAATAATAATAAGAAGTAATTCAATTATATAATATGTCATCAAACAAGAAATACTGGAAAAGTGTTGAAGAGCTAAACGAAAATAGCTCTATTGTTGAGGCGCTTAAACAAAACGAGTTTGTAGCAGAAATTCCTACCGATGAGTTTTTAGGAGATAAAGATACGTTAGAAGCTAGTTCTACTACGCGTCGTGATTTCCTGAAATATGTAGGTTTTAGTACAGCAGCGGCTTCTTTAGCAGCTTGTGAGGGTCCTGTTAAAAAGGCGATTCCTTATGTTGTACAACCAACAGAGATTATTCCTGGTGTGGCAAACTACTATGCAACAACAATTGCAGATGGTTTTGATTTTGCTAGTGTTTTAGTGAAAACACGTGAAGGTCGTCCAATAAAAATTGAAAACAATACTATGGCGCCTAGTCATGGTAGTGCGAATGCAAGAGTTAATGCATCAGTTTTAGGTTTGTATGACAGCCTAAGAGTACAAGGACCTAAAAAAGATGGTGCTTCTATTTCTTGGAGTAATTTTAATGCTGAAACAACGAAAGCTTTAAATAGTGTAAAAGCGTCTGGTCAATCTATCGTGTTATTAACACAAACGTATGCCAGTCCTTCAACTAATAAATTGGTTGCAGAATTTAAAGAAGCTTATGGCAATGTAAATCATGTGGTTTATGATGCGGTTTCTGAATTTGCAGCTGTACAAGCTTTTCAAAAGAAATATAACAAACGAGGATTAGCAGATTATGACTTTAGTCAAGCAATGACTATCGTTTCTGTTGGTGCTGATTTCTTAGGAGATTGGCAAGGTGGCGGATTTGATGCGGCTTATGCTAAAAACAGAATTCCGGCTAACGGAAAAATGTCACGTCATATTCAGTTTGAATCTAATATGTCACTTTCTGGTGCTAATGCTGATAAACGTGTTCCGGCAACACCAAATCAACAAAAATTAGCACTAGCCAAATTATATAGCTTGGTGACTGGAAACAATGTTTCTGTTAAAGGCTTACCTGCAAATGTTGAGGCTGCTGTGAAAGCTGCTGCTTCTCAACTTAAAAAGGCTGGTAGTAATGGGGTTGTCGTTACTGGTATTCAGGATGTGAATGCACAAACTACTGTTTTAGAGCTTAATGCTTATTTAGCTAGTAAGGCGTTTAAACCAGAAGTTGTTATAAAAACAAAACAAGGTAATGCTAATGCCGTTGCGCAACTAATTTCTGATATGAAAGCAGGTCAAGTTGGTGCAATCATCATGAGTGGCGTTAACCCATTATATACTTTAGCCAATGCAGCAGACTTTGCTGAAGGTTTAAAGAAAACAAAATTGTCTATTGCGTTTTCTATGAAAGAAGATGAAACATCTTCACAGGCGCAATATTTAGCTGCAGCACCACATTATTTAGAGTCTTGGGGTGATGTTGAAATTAAGACTGGACAATACAGTTTAACACAACCTGCTATTCGTCCGTTATTTGATACGAAACAATTCCAAGATGCTTTATTAGCATGGACTGGTAATTCGGCATCTTATAGCGATTATATCAAATCAACTTGGAATGAAAGTGTTCTAGGTGGCGCTTCTTATAACAAAGCCTTACACGATGGGTTCTTTGTGAATAATTCAGCTAAAGAAGAAGTTGCTGAAGAAGCTCCAGTTGATGAAGATACTGAAACAACACAGACTGCTTTTTCTGGTGCGGCTCAAGCTCTAGCAGCTTCTGCAAAATCAACAGGATTAGAATTAAGTTTATATACTAAAACAGGAATGGGTGATGGTCAACAAGCCAATAACCCATGGTTACAAGAATTTCCAGATCCTATTTCAAGGGTATCTTGGGATAACTATTTAACGGTTTCAAAAGCTGATGCTGAGGAACTAGGGTTAAAGAATAGACACGTTGCAGACGGTGGTTTAAACGGTAGTTATGCTAATGTTACTGTAAATGGGGTTACTGTTAAAGCACCAGTATTAATACAACCAGGTCAGGCTAAAGGTTCTGTTGGTTTATCATTTGGATATGGTAGAACAGCTGGTTTAAAAGAAGAAATGCAAACTGGTGTTAATGCTTTTGCATTATATCACAATTTTAATTCCACTCAAAATGTAACTGTTGAAGCAGCTTCAGGTGAGCATGAATTTGCTTGCGTTCAGCTTCATAATACATTAATGGGACGTGGCGATATCATCAAAGAAACAACTTTAGAGATATTCAATACGAAAGATAAAGCACATTGGAATGCGGTTCCTGTAGTTTCTTTAAATCACGAAGAAACACCAGTAACTTCTCCAGATGTTGATTTATGGGATGAATTTGATCGTTCTGTTGGACATCACTTCAATTTATCTATCGACTTAAATGCTTGTACAGGTTGTGGATCTTGTGTGATTGCATGTCATGCTGAAAACAATGTTCCTGTAGTTGGAAAAGAAGAAGTAAGAAAGAGTAGAGATATGCACTGGTTGCGTATTGATAGATACTATTCTTCTGATGAAACTTTTGAAGGCGATAACATTAAAAAGGATGAGTTCTCAGGGTTATTTGGAGATAAAGGTTCTCTAGGTGGATTCGGTGAAATGGAAGAGCCTTCTGACAATCCTCAGGTAGCATTTCAAGCCGTAATGTGTCAACACTGTAATCATGCACCTTGTGAAACGGTTTGTCCTGTGGCAGCAACTTCTCATAGTCGTCAAGGTCAGAATCATATGGCGTATAACCGTTGTGTAGGTACAAGATACTGTGCAAACAACTGTCCGTATAAAGTACGTCGTTTCAACTGGTTCTTATACAATGAGAATGACGAGTTTGATTATCACATGAATGATGATCTAGGACGTATGGTTTTAAACCCAGATGTTGTAGTACGTTCTCGTGGTGTTATGGAGAAATGTTCTATGTGTATTCAAATGACACAGAAAACGATTCTTGATGCTAAGCGTGACGGACGCGTTATTAAAGATGGTGAGTTCCAAACAGCATGTTCTGCAGCTTGTAGCAGTGGAGCGATGGTATTTGGAGATATCAATGATAAAGAAAGTAAAGTTGCAAAAACTTTAGAAGATAATCGTATGTATCACTTGTTAGAGCACGTAGGAACAAAACCTAACGTACAATATCAAACAAAAGTGAGAAATACAACGGAAGCATAAATCTAATTAAAGAACAATTATATAATTATGGCGTCTCATTACGAAGCACCTATTAGAAGACCTTTAGTTACAGGCGAAAAATCATACCACGACGTTACTGTGGATGTGGCTAGACCTGTAGAAGGAACAGCAAATAAACAATGGTGGATAGTTTTTGGTATCTCACTTGTAGCGTTCCTTTGGGGAGTTGGATGTATTATTTATACCATTACTACAGGTATTGGTGTCTGGGGTCTTAACAAGACTGTTGGATGGGCCTGGGATATTACCAACTTCGTTTGGTGGGTAGGTATTGGTCACGCAGGAACCCTGATCTCGGCAGTACTCTTATTATTCCGTCAGAAATGGAGAATGGCAATTAACCGTTCAGCAGAAGCCATGACGATTTTCGCGGTTATGCAAGCAGGATTGTTCCCTCTTATTCACATGGGAAGACCATGGTTAGGATATTGGGTATTACCAATTCCTAATCAATTCGGATCATTATGGGTTAACTTTAACTCACCATTACTTTGGGATGTATTCGCGATTTCAACTTACTTATCGGTATCATTAGTGTTCTGGTGGACAGGATTATTACCTGATTTTGCGATGTTAAGAGATCGCGCTATTAAACCTTTCCAAAAGAAAATTTATGCTTTATTAAGTTTTGGTTGGTCTGGTCGTGCTAAAGATTGGCAACGTTTTGAAGAAGTATCATTAGTGCTTGCTGGTTTAGCAACACCTTTAGTACTTTCTGTACACACGATTGTATCTTTCGATTTCGCCACATCGGTGATTCCAGGATGGCATACAACGATTTTCCCACCTTACTTTGTTGCAGGGGCGGTATTCTCAGGATTTGCTATGGTAAACACACTTCTTATTATTATGAGAAAAGTGGCTAACTTAGAAGATTATATTACAGTACAACACATCGAACTAATGAATATTGTAATTATGATTACGGGTTCTATAGTGGGTGTAGCTTATATTACAGAGTTGTTTGTCGCATGGTATTCTGGTGTAGAGTATGAGCAATACGCTTTCTTAAACAGAGCAACTGGTCCTTATGCTTGGGCATACTGGATGATGATGTCTTGTAATGTATTCTCTCCACAATTTATGTGGTTCAAGAAATTAAGAACAAGTATCATGTTCTCTTTCTTTATATCTATTGTAGTAAACGTAGGAATGTGGTTTGAGCGTTTTGTAATTATTGTAACCTCGTTACACCGTGATTACTTACCATCATCATGGACCATGTTTTCACCTACATTTGTTGATATTGGAATTTTCATTGGAACAATAGGATTCTTCTTTGTACTTTTCTTATTGTATGCAAGAACATTCCCTGTAATTGCACAAGCAGAGGTTAAGACTATCTTAAAATCTTCAGGAGACAAGTACAAGACATTAAGAGAAAGCGGACAAAGTTTATCTGGAACTGGTGCAGATCCAAGAACTTCAGGACCGATTAATCAAGAACCAAAAAACTAAAAGTAGCATATGGAAGCTTCAAAAGTAATTCACGCTATTTATACCGACGATGACGTTTTAATGTCTGCTGTTAAAAAAGTAAAGGCAGAACGTTATCATATAGAAGAGATTTATACACCTTTCCCAGTTCACGGACTAGATCATGCTATGGGATTGGCACCAACACGTATTGCCATAACTGCGTTTATTTATGGTTTAATAGGTTTAACTGTAGCTACAGTCATGATGAATTACATTATGATTGAAGATTGGCCTCAAGATATTGGAGGTAAGCCAAGCTTTAGCTACTTAGAAAATTTACCAGCCTTTGTACCTATTATGTTTGAGCTTACGGTATTTTTCTCAGCCCACTTAATGGTGCTTACTTTTTACTTACGTAGTAGAATTTGGCCTTTTAAAGAAGCTGAAAATCCAGACCCAAGAACTACCGACGATCATTTCTTAATGGAAATTGCCGTTGATGGTAACCAAGAGGCCCTTGAAACATTGCTTGCAGGAACGGGAGCAGTAGAAGTTAATTTAGTTGATAAAGCCCATTAATAAAACATATGAAATGAGCATAAACTAATTTTATTTTTAGATTTTTATAAATAAAATGTTTTGCGAATTACATTTGACAAAAAAACAATATAAGTTTACAAATGAAAAGCTTAATTAAAATATTAGTAGTAGCAGTTGTTTTTGTAGCTGTTTCTTGTAACAAGAGTACAGCACCAAACTATCAGTTCATGCCTAACATGTATGAATCTGTAGGATATGAAACTTATGGTGAAGCAGCGTTTAAAGATGGCTTTGAAGCACAATTACCTGCTGAGGGTTCTGTAGCTCGTGGTTTTATCCCTTTTGATATTGAAAATTCAACAGAAGGCTATGCTTTGGCTAAAGAAACGTTAATGAGTCCTTTAGATTCTACACAAGTTGATTTAAACAGAGGTAAAGAATTATACGATATTTACTGTGGAATTTGTCATGGTGGAAAAGGTGACGGACAAGGTAACCTTGTAAAACGCGAAAAAATATTAGGTATCCCTAGTTATGATGATGCCGGTAGAGCGATTAATGCTGGAAGTATTTATCACACGATTTATTACGGAAAGAATGCCATGGGATCTTATGCAAACCAATTGCAAGAGGAAGAACGTTGGCAAGTAGTAGCGTATGTGTTACAATTAAAGGCAGATTTAGAAAAGTAAGATTGATAAGATTATTATAGATATGTATACATTTTCAAATAAATTAAAGACATTTTCTTTCATTCTAATGATTTTAGGAGCATTAGGTGTTGGATATGGTTTTATGACATCTCATAAATCTTTTGAGGAAGTTGAACACTTACTTGCAGAAGAATCACATCACGGTGGTGGACATGGTCAAGCCGATGCACATCATGCAGCACCAAGCAAAGAGGCTCATGGAGATGCTGCCCATGGTGAAACAGTACACGCTGAAGACGCACATGCTAAGCACATCACTCACGTACAACACCAAATAGCAAATAGACCTTGGTCTGCTTTATATGTAGCCGCATTTTTCTTTTTTATGATTGCACTAGGCGTTTTAGCTTTTTATGCAATACAAATTGCCTCTCAAGCAGGTTGGTCACCAGTTTTATTTAGAGTTATGGAGGCCATTACGGCTTACATGCTGCCTGGCGCTTTAATTGTTCTAATTATCGCGGTTGCTTCTGGTACCATAGGACATTACAACATATTTATATGGATGGACCCAGATGTTGTGGCTCATGATGCTTTAATTCAAGGTAAAGCAAGTTGGTTAAACATTGGAGGTTTCGCTATTAGAGGTTTGATTTTTATCGCCGGTTGGGCGGCTTACCGTCACTTTGCTCGTAAATTCTCAATTGCTCAAGATAACGCAGAACCTGGTGATATTAGCAACTTTAAAAAGTCATTCCGTATTACTGCTGGGTTCTTAGTATTCTTTATCTATACAGAATCTATGATGTCTTGGGATTGGATCATGAGTGTTGATCCGCACTGGTTCTCTACATTATTCGGATGGTATGTATTTGCCTCTATGTTTGTAAGTGGTATTACTGTTATAGCTTTAATGAGCATCTATTTAAAATCTAAAGGATATTTAGCTTTTGTTAATGAAAACCATTTACATGATATTGCTAAATTTATGTTTGGTATTAGTATCTTTTGGACTTACCTATGGTTCTCACAATTTATGTTAATCTGGTATTCTAATATTCCTGAAGAGGTAACTTATTTTATCACTAGAATTAATGATTATAAATTACCGTTCTTCGGAATGGTTGTATTAAACTTTGTATTCCCATTATTAATGTTAATGAATGCAACCTACAAACGTATGAACTGGTTTGTTGTTATGACTGGTGTTGTGATTCTTGTAGGACATTATATTGATATATTCAATATGATCATGCCGGCTACCGTTGGAGATAGATGGTTTATAGGAATTCCTGAAATTGGCTCTGTCTTATTGTTCAGTGGTTTATTCATATTTGTTGTATTCACGTCTTTATCTAAGACGTCATTACTTGCAAAAGGATATCCATTTATGAAAGAAAGTGAAGATTTCCATTATTAATAAGATTTAAATAAAGAAGAAAGAAGAACCACATGACTACTTTATTAACAATTATAGTTTTAGTATTTATTTTAATTGCCATTTGGCAAATGGTTAAGATTTTTGATTTAGCACAAGCTAAAACAGAAAACTCTCAAGTAGCCACTGATAAAGATAATACCTTAAATGGTTATTTAATGATGGGCTTTTTAGCTTTCATTTACATAATAACTATTGTTTGTGTTGTTAAATGGGGTGATTTACCACTTTTATCAAATGCAGCATCAGAACACGGAGCAACAATTGATAACCTAATGATTATTTCATTAGTTTTAATTTTCTTCGTTCAAACAATAACTCAATTCTTGTTACACTACTTCGCTTTTAAATATAAAGGTGAAAAAGGAAAACAAGCTTTCTTCTTTGCTGATAACAATAAACTGGAAATGATTTGGACAATCATTCCTGTAATTGTTTTAGCTGGTTTAATTATCTATGGATTGAACACTTGGATTAGTATTACAAGTATTGATGAAAGTGAAGATCCTTTAGTTGTTGAATTATATGCACAACAGTTTAACTGGAAAGCTAGATATTCAGGAGCCGATAATACTTTAGGTAAAGCTAACGTGCGTTTAATTGATATTGATCGTGCTAATATTTTAGGATTAGATGAAGCTGATCCTAATGCTCAAGATGATATCATAACTACTGAATTACACTTACCTGTAGGACAGCCTGTTTTGTTCAAAATGCGTTCGCAAGATGTTTTACATTCAGCTTATATGCCTCACTTTAGAGCGCAAATGAACTGTGTACCTGGAATGATTACTCAGTTTGGGTTTACACCTACAAAGACGACGGCTGAGATGCGTCAAACGGCTGAAATTCAAGAAAAAGTGGCACGCATTAACGACATTAGAGTTGAAAACAGTAAACCACTTGTAGCTAAAGGAGAAGAGCCTTTAGAACGTTATGAATTTGATTACTTACTTATTTGTAATAAGATTTGTGGTAAATCACACTACAACATGCAAATGAAGATTGTGGTAGAAACTCAAGAAGAATACGACGCTTGGATTGCAGAACAAAAGGAATTCAAGAATTCTCTAATTAACTAATTAAACAAGAAACCAAACCGATATAAGATTATGTCAGCACACGCAGATACTCACGCTCACGACGACGACCACGGACATCATCATAAAGAGACTTTCGTTACTAAATATATATTTAGTATGGATCATAAAATGATTGCCAAGCAGTACTTAGTAACAGGTACTATTATGGGAGTTATTGGAGTTTTAATGTCTATGATGTTTCGTATGCAAATCGCATGGCCAGAAGAGCCTAATGTATTGTTTGAAGCATTATTAGGTAAATGGGCACCAGATGGTGTAATGGATGCAGATATTTATTTAGCCTTAGTGACCATTCACGGTACCATCATGGTATTCTTTGTACTTACGGCTGGATTAAGTGGTACGTTTAGTAACTTATTAATTCCATTGCAAATTGGAGCACGTGATATGGCTTCAGGTTTCTTAAATATGGTATCTTATTGGTTATTCTTTTTATCAAGTGTAATCATGATTATTTCATTATTTGTTGAAGCAGGACCAGCAGCAGCTGGTTGGACAATCTATCCGCCGTTAAGTGCTTTACCTATGGCACAGGGTGGTTCAGGTATGGGTATGACACTTTGGTTAGTATCTATGGCTATCTTTATTGCTTCGTCATTATTAGGATCGCTTAACTATGTGGTTACTGTTTTGAACTTACGTACAAAAGGGATGTCTATGACAAGATTACCTTTAACTATTTGGGCGTTTTTTGTAACCGCTATCATTGGTATTGTCTCTTTCCCAGTATTGTTGTCGGCAGCTTTATTATTGATCATGGATAGAAGTTTTGGAACTTCATTCTTCTTATCAGATATTTTCATTCAAGGTGAAGTATTACATTACCAAGGGGGGTCACCGGTATTATTCGAACACTTATTTTGGTTCTTGGGTCACCCAGAGGTATATATTGTAATCTTACCTGCAATGGGTCTGGTTTCTGAAATTATGGCTTCGAACTCACGTAAACCTATCTTCGGATATAGAGCGATGATTGTTTCGATATTAGCCATTGCTTTCCTTTCAACTATTGTTTGGGGACATCACATGTTTATTTCAGGTATGAATCCGTTCTTAGGTTCTGTATTTACATTTACAACCTTATTAATTGCGATTCCATCTGCGGTGAAAGCCTTCAACTGGATTACGACCTTATGGAAAGGAAACCTTCAAATGAATCCTGCGATGTTGTTCTCAATTGGTTTTGTATCAACGTTTATTACAGGTGGTCTTACAGGTATAATTCTTGGAGATTCAGCATTAGATATTAATGTTCACGATACTTATTTCGTAGTAGCTCACTTCCACTTAGTAATGGGTATATCGGCACTTTACGGTATGTTTGCAGGAATCTACCATTGGTTCCCTAAAATGTACGGTCGTATGTTGAATAAAAACTTAGGGTATATTCACTTTTGGTTAACAGCAGTTTGTGCTTATGGCGTATTTTTCCCAATGCATTTTATTGGAATGGCTGGATTACCACGTAGATATTATACAAACAGTAACTTTCCATTGTTTGATGATTTAGCCAATGTAAATGTTATTATTACAATATTTGCTTTAGTTGGAGGTGTTGTTCAAATCGTTTATTTATACAATTTCTTTAGTAGTATTTTCTTCGGAAAGAAGGCTACTCAAAACCCATGGAAAGCTACGACTTTAGAGTGGACTACTCCAGTAGAGCATATTCATGGAAACTGGCCAGGAGAAATTCCTCACGTTTACCGTTGGGCTTACGATTACAGTAAACCAGGTTACGATGTAGATTTCGTTCCTCAAAATGTTCCTTTTAAGGAAGGTGAAGTGGCTCTACATCACTAATTAAAACTAAAGGAAGTTCTAAAATAGAATTCCATAACAATATATAAAGCCTTTCCAATTTGGAGAGGCTTTTTGTTTATACCAGTTATTTTAATTGGTTAATGCTATTATATTTGATAAATCGTATTTTTGTGTTTTAGAGTATGATATTAAAGTACAGGGGATACTTTTTACATGATGAAAGAAGCCTCTGGTTAAACTAATAAGATTCCTGTTTTTATAGGAAGTGCCCATGAACGAAAACCTTGATCCAACAAACGAGAACCTTTCTCCTGAAGAATTTGATGTAGAAAAAAAGTTAAGACCACTATCTTTTGATGATTTCACCGGTCAAGATCAGGTTTTAGAGAACTTACAAATTTTTGTTCAAGCTGCTAATTTAAGAAGTGAAGCTTTAGATCATACCTTATTCCATGGCCCTCCAGGTCTAGGGAAAACGACTTTGGCTAACATTCTGGCCAATGAATTAAGTGTAGGTATTAAAATCACTTCAGGACCTGTTTTAGATAAGCCTGGTGATTTAGCAGGGCTTCTAACAAATCTTGAGGAACGTGATGTATTGTTCATAGATGAAATTCATCGTTTAAGTCCGATTGTAGAAGAGTACCTATATTCAGCCATGGAAGATTTCAAAATTGATATCATGATTGAATCTGGACCTAATGCAAGAACCGTTCAAATTCATTTGAATCCGTTTACATTAGTTGGGGCAACAACGCGCTCTGGATTGTTAACCTCGCCTATGCGTGCACGTTTTGGTATTCAAAGTCGCTTGCAATATTATAAAACGGATCTATTAACCACGATCATTCAAAGAAGTGCGAGCATTTTAGATGTTCCTATTTCCATGGAAGCAGCAATTGAAATAGCTGGTAGAAGTCGAGGAACACCGCGTATTGCCAATGCATTACTACGTCGCGTTCGTGATTTTGCCCAAATTAAGGGAAATGGTAGTATTGATATCAAAATTGCTAAATACGCCTTAGAAGCTTTAAATGTGGATGCGCACGGTCTAGATGAAATGGATAATAAAATTTTGTCAACCATCATTGATAAATTCAAAGGTGGTCCCGTTGGTATTACAACTATTGCTACAGCAGTAAGTGAGAGCCCTGAAACCATTGAAGAAGTTTACGAACCTTTTTTAATCCAGCAAGGTTTTATCATGCGGACGCCACGTGGGAGAGAAGTCACCGAAGAAGCCTATAAACACTTAGGGCGTGTAAAAGGGCCAACACAAGGCGGTCTGTTTTAGTTCGTAAGTTCATGTCCTTAAAAATCATAACTCCAGATAACCTACATTTCAAATGAAATATTTCAAAATAGTTACTTCATTCCTATTGTTTACACTCTTGTTCGGATGTGATAAAATTGATGAATTAACGCAGTTCACCATTGTTTACAATGAGGAAGTAGTTATTGAATCTTCAACAGTAATAGATTTACCATTTAATGCCTTTACTCCTGAAATTAGCTCGAATACTGAGTCTAAATTCGAAAACAATAATACAGCGAAAGACCTTATAGAGTATATTGAGTTGACTAAAATGACGCTAAACATAGATAGTCCAGATCATGGTAATTTCGATTTTCTTAATGCGATTGAAATATATATTTCTGCTGAAAATGAGGAAGAAGTGCTTATCGCTTGGAAAGACATTATTCACGAAGATGGTAGTACAGTCATTGAATTAGACACCTCAAATGACGATTTGCAAAACTATCTTAAAAAAGATGAATTTAGCTTAAGACTTGCCACAGTAACCGACCAAATTATTACTTCAGATCATAAAATAAATGTTAGATCAGAATTTTTTGTTGATGCTAGATTATTGGGTCTGTAATTTTAATATATACTATTTTTTTTACATTAAAAAATTTCGTTTTATTCGATTGAGGCCTTTATGTTAGAAAACAAATCTAAATACACACAACTCATTAAAGCCGAAGCCAAACGACTCGGGTTTCTGTCTTGTGGGATTAGTAAAGCCCAGTTTTTAGAAGATGAAGCACCTCGATTGGAAAAATGGTTGAATAACAACATGAATGGCGAAATGCAATACATGGAAAACCATTTTGATAAGCGCTTAGATCCTACCAAATTGGTGGAAGGCTCAAAAAGTGTAGTGTCATTATTGCTAAATTATTATCCAGAAGAAAAACAAAACACCAATAGTTTTAAAATTTCAAAATATGCTTATGGTACCGATTATCATTTCGTAATCAAAGACAAGCTTAAATCATTATTGCATTTTATTCAAGATGAAATTGGTGAAGTTGAAGGCCGTGCTTTTGTTGATTCGGCACCTGTTTTAGATAAGGCTTGGGCTGCAAAATCAGGCTTAGGTTGGATTGGAAAACACAGTAATTTATTAACACAACAAGTGGGGTCTTTCTATTTTATTGCTGAATTAATTATCGATTTAGATTTAGACTACGACGCTAGAGTCACCGATCATTGCGGTAGCTGTACTGCCTGTATTGATGCTTGTCCTACCCAGGCCATTACCGAACCTTATGTGGTTGATGGTAGTAAATGTATTTCTTATTTCACTATCGAACTCAAGGAAAATATCCCAACGGATTTTAAAGATAAGTTTGACGATTGGATGTTTGGTTGCGATGTGTGCCAAGATGTTTGTCCGTGGAATCGGTTTTCAAAAGCGCATAGCGAACCTTTGTTTAATCCGCACCCAGAATTACTTTCCATGACCAAAAAAGATTGGGAAGAAATTACAGAAGACACCTTTCAAAAAGTATTTAAAAAATCTCCAGTAAAACGCACCAAGTTTTTAGGCTTAAAAAGAAATATCAATTTTCTCAAAGAATGAGCGATTCTTTTTTAGGATTGTTATATTTGTTAGTCACAAAATACAATTCTAATGAGCGAAGAAAGTAAACGTAGAGAAGCCCTTATATATCATGCCGAACCAACTCCTGGTAAGATTAAAGTTGTTCCAACAAAAAAATATGCCACGCAAAGAGATTTGTCGTTAGCCTATTCTCCTGGTGTTGCCGAACCTTGTTTAGAAATTGAAAAAGATAAAGAAAACGCATACAAATATACGGCTAAAGGAAACTTGGTTGCCGTGATTTCCAACGGAACTGCCGTTTTAGGTCTTGGTAATATTGGGCCCGAAGCTTCAAAACCTGTTATGGAAGGTAAAGGTTTGCTTTTTAAAATATTTGCTGATATTGATGTTTTCGATATTGAAGTGGATACAGAAAATGTTGAGGAGTTTATCGCTACTGTAAAGAACATAGCCCCAACTTTTGGAGGTATTAATTTAGAAGATATAAAAGCGCCCGGAGCTTTCGAAATTGAAAGACGCTTAAAAGCTGAACTTGATATTCCAGTCATGCACGACGATCAACATGGTACAGCTATTATTTCAGCGGCCGCTTTAATTAATGCTTTAGAAATAGCAGATAAAAAAATTGAAGAAGTAAAAATAGTTATTAGTGGTGCGGGAGCTGCCGCCATTTCGTGTTCACGTTTATATCAAGCCTTTGGTGCGAAGCGTGAAAATATGGTAATGCTAGATAGTAAAGGTGTTATTCGTGATGATCGCGATAATTTAACTTCGGAAAAAGCAGAGTTTGCTACACATAGAAAAATAGATACACTTGATGAAGCTATGGTGGATGCCGATGTGTTTATTGGTTTGTCTATGGCTAATATCGTATCACCAGAAATGCTTTTGGCTATGGCCAAAAGGCCCATTGTGTTTGCAATGGCTAACCCAGATCCTGAAGTGAAATATGATATCGCTATTGCCACGCGTAAAGATATTATTATGGCTACTGGGCGAAGTGATCATCCTAATCAGGTAAATAATGTGCTTGGTTTCCCTTTTATTTTTAGAGGTGCTTTAGATGTTAGAGCTACAAAAATTAACGAAGCCATGAAAATGGCGGCCGTAAAGGCCTTAGCACAATTGGCCAAAGAGCCTGTTCCAGAACAAGTAAATATCGCTTACGGTGAAACACGTTTAACCTTCGGTAAAGATTATATTATTCCAAAACCATTCGATCCACGTTTAATCGCAGAAGTACCACCAGCAGTAGCTAAAGCTGCGATGGAAAGCGGTGTGGCAAAAGAACCAATTACCGATTGGGAAGGGTATAAAGATACATTAAGAGAGCGATTAGGTTCTGATAATAAATTAGTAAGGCTGTTATTAAACCGAGCTAAACTAGACCCTAAACGTGTTGTTTATGCTGAAGCCGATCAATTAGCAGTGATTAAGGCAGCACAAATTGCTTATGAAGAAGGTGTTGCTATTCCTATTTTATTAGGAAGAAGAGAAACGATAAAAAACTTAATGGTTGAAATTGAATTCGATGCTGAAGACGTCCTTATTATAGATCCGAAGTCTGAAGAAGAAAACGAACGAAAAGATAAATATGCCAAAGTATATTGGGAGCAACGCAAACGTAGAGGCGTAACTTACTATGCAGCACAACGATTAATGCGCGAGCGTAACTATTTTGCTGCTATGATGGTGAATGAAGGGGATGCTGATGCTCTCATTTCAGGATATTCTCGAAATTATCCAACGGTTGTAAAACCAATGTTAGAGCTTATCGGGATGGATAAAGGTGTGAATCGAGTGGCGACTACCAATGTCATGATGACTAAAAGAGGACCTTTATTTTTAAGTGATACCTCAATTAATATCGACCCAGATGCTAAAGAGCTTACAAAAATAGCTCAAATGACCTCTAAAGTGGTGAAAATGTTTGGGATGAAGCCTGTGATCGCGATGATCTCGTATTCTAATTTTGGGTCTTCACCAAGTCCTAAGGCTTCTAAAGTAAGGGAAGCAGTGGCTAATTTACATCGTTTTAATCCAGATTTGATTGTAGATGGTGAATTACAAACCGATTTTGCACTTAACGATGAAATGCTAAAAGAGAAATTTCCATTTTCTAAACTCGTTGGTGAAAAGGTAAATACCTTAATTTTTCCAAATTTGGATTCGGCTAATATTACCTATAAATTACTTAAAGAATTGAATGAAGCAGAATCTATCGGACCAATCATGATGGGGATGCGTAAACCTGTTCATATTCTTCAATTAGGTGCTAGTGTAGACGAAATTGTAAATATGACCGCTATGGCAGTGATTGATGCGCAGCAAAAAGAACGACGAGATGCTGAAAAGGGTAATTCTTAGGCTTTCCATTGAAAATAATTTTATTACATTTGGTCGATAACCAACTGACATAAATGATAACCCACATACAAGGTAAACTCACAGAGAAAAACCCAACCCACGTTGTTATAGATTGTAACGGCGTGGGCTATTTGCTTAATATCTCTCTACACACTTATTCTCAAATTCCAGAAGGCGAATTATTAAAGTTATACACACACCTTCAGGTCAAAGAAGATTCGCATACTTTGTATGGTTTCTCTAGTCTTGCTGAGCGTGAAATATTTAGACTATTAATTTCTGTAAGTGGTATTGGATCAAGCATTGCCCGTACGATGCTATCTTCTTTAACACCTAAGCAAGTAAGAGAAGGAATTGCTACTGGAGATGTGGCATTGATTCAATCTATAAAAGGGATTGGTGCTAAAACAGCACAACGTGTTATTATCGAACTAAAAGATAAGATCATAAAGATTTATGATATTGATGAAGTTTCTGTTTCACAAGGCAATACCAACAAAGATGAAGCGTTATCTGCTTTAGAAGTGCTTGGTTTTGTTAAAAAACAAGCCGAACGTGTAGTAGATAAGATTATGATAGCCCAACCAGATGCTAATGTCGAAACCATCATTAAGCAGGCTTTAAAAAATTTATAATTCATTTTGAAAATAACTAACCTTCAATTTTATAAATCAATTAAATCGTGTTTTTTATTCATTTTTGTGCTTTGTTTCACAACAGGTGTGTGGTCTCAAGAAACACCTCAAGATTCGTTACAGCCTGGATATCATGTTGGTAATTTAAAAACACCAACACCTTCTAGTGTCGAATCAAAATACACATACGATCCTGTTTCAAACCGATATATCTACACCGAAAAAATTGGAGAGTATAATCTTCGCTTTCCAATAATATTATCTCCTAAAGAATATTACGCTTTAGTTGCCAGAGAAAATTTAAGAGCCTACTATAAAGAAAAAATAGATGCTTTTGATGGTAAAAAAGATGGTTCGGAAGAAGGACGTAAAAATTTATTACCTGAATTTTATATAAACTCAGGCCTTTTTGAATCTATCTTTGGTGGAAATACCATAGAAATTATTCCTCAAGGTTCGGTAGAAATGGATTTAGGAATTTTATATTCCAGACAAGATAACCCTTCGTTTTCACCTAGAAATAGGAGTAATTTTACATTCGATTTCGATCAACGAATTAGCTTGAGTTTGGTAGGAAAGGTTGGAGAACGCCTACAAATTAACGCGAATTATGATACACAATCTACCTTTGATTTTCAGAATTTAATCAAATTAGAATATACGCCAACCGAAGATGACATCATTCAGAAAATAGAAGTTGGAAACGTTAGTATGCCTTTAAGTAGTTCGTTAATTACTGGGGCACAAAGTTTATTTGGTGTAAAAGCACAGCTTCAGTTTGGAAAAACAACGGTTACTGGGGTATTTTCCGAGCAAAAATCACAATCAAATACCGTGGTTGCTCAAGGAGGTGGAACATTAGAAGAATTTGATGTTTTTATTAGAGATTACGACGAAAATAGACACTTTTACTTAGCACAATATTTTAGAGATACTTACGACGCATCTTTAGCAAATTATCCGTTTATAAACAATAAGGGGTTGCAAATAAAACGTTTGGAAGTTTGGGTAACAAATAGAAGTAACCGAACTGAAAATGTGAGAAATGTTGTTGCATTTCAAGATTTAGGGGAGGCTGGGCGTATTGGTTTACAAACGCCACCAGCAGGTTTTGTAAATGTGACTAATCCAAATGCGTTTCCTGATAACCCTAATAATGATTTTGACCCTACAAACATTGGTGGTGCAGGCTCGCAACTTACAGAGGCTATTAGAGATATAGCAACAGCACAAGCAGGTATTTTAGTGCCTAACGTTAACGAAGGGGCTGATTATGCGAAACTAGAAAATGCTAGAAAATTAACAGAAGGACAAGAATTTACCTTAAATTCTGAACTTGGGTATATTTCGCTAAATCAACGATTGAGTAATGACGAAGTTTTAGCCGTGGCCTTTCAATATACCATTTCAGGGAAAGTGTATCAAGTTGGAGAGTTCGCTAATGATGGCGTTGATGCCACCGATGTAGATACTGATGCCAACGGTAATGTTACAAATGTCGTAAACTCGAGTTTGGTTCTTAAAATGTTAAAGAGTAGTGTTACGAATGTCGATCAGCCGGTTTGGGATTTAATGATGAAAAATATCTACGATACAGGGGCATATAATTTATCGGAAGAGGATTTTAAATTAAATATTTTTTATAACGAAGCATCTCCTTTAAACTATATAACACCGGTAAGCGGATCTTTTGCAAACGATATTAATGGAAATCCGATTGGTCCAAATACAGATGAAAAGGATTTAATTCAAAATGTACCATTATTAAGAGTTTTTAATTTAGATAAGTTAAATTTTAATAACGATCCACAAACACGAGGTGATGGTTTCTTCGATTTTGTTCCTGGTATAACTGTTATTCCTACCAATGGAAAAATTGTGTTTACTAGTGCAGAGCCTTTTGGTGAATATTTATTTGATATTTTAGGAGGTGGAGATTATAGTGATGACCTTACTTATAATGATAACCAGAAAAAATATGTATACGATATCCTTTATAAGGATACTAAAACAAGGGCTTTAGAGTCTGTAGAAAAAAATAAGTTCAAATTAAAAGGACGTTATAAATCTACAGGAGGTGACGGAATTCCAATTGGTTCATTTAATGTACCACGTGGGTCGGTACGTGTTACGGCTGGCGGGCGTGTTTTAGTTGAAGGCATAGATTATACCGTAAATTATCAATTAGGAAGGGTTCAAATATTAGATGAAGCTTTAAAAGCCTCCAATACGCCTATTGAAGTTTCAACCGAAAATAATGCTGTTTTTGGGCAACAAACAAGACGTTTTACTGGATTAAATGTAGAACATAAATTCAATGAAAATTTTATTTTAGGTGGTACCTTCTTGAATCTAAATGAGCGTCCAGTAACACAAAAAGCGAATTACGGTACAGAATCCATTAACAACTCTATTTTTGGTGTTAATGGAAATTATGCGACTAAGGTGCCTTTTTTAACACGTTTAGTCAATAAATTACCAAATATCGATACCGATGTAGAATCTAATGTGTCGGTTAGAGGTGAATTTGCATATTTATCCCCGGGGGCGCCTAAGGGTACTGATTTAAATGGAGAAGCTACTTCTTATGTAGATGATTTTGAAGGTTCCCAAAACGGTATCGATTTAAAATCACAGCTTTCATGGTTTCTATCCAGCAGACCTTTAGATTTAAATGTTCCTAGTAACCCGAATGAAGATGATAATGGCATTCAAAATGGTTATCAAAGAGGCCTATTAAACTGGTACTCTATCGATCCTGTTTTTTATAGTAGTCAGCGACCAGACGGTATGACTGATGATGATGTCTCAGGTTTGTATACCAGTCGTGTTTTTATAAACGAGCTTTTCCCAGATAGAGATTTAGTACAGGGTCAGAACACCGTACTATTCACACTAGATTTAGCGTATTATCCTAATGAAAGAGGGCCTTATAATTTTGACCCTAATGCTGCAAGTGGTGTAATTAGTAATCCAGTAGATAGCTGGGCCGGGATAACAAGACAAATTACATCAACCGATTTTGAACAGCAAAATGTTGAGTATATCGATTTTTGGGTACAAGATCCATTTCAAGAAAACCCAAATAACCCAGGTGGAAAGTTGGTTTTCAACTTAGGGAATATCTCAGAGGATGTTATCAAAGATGGTAAAAAGCTTTATGAAAACGGACTACCCAAAGATGGCGATATTACTTTTTTACAACCTACTGCTTGGGGAACGGTAACACCGCAAAATCAATCGTTAGTATATGCTTTTGATAGTACAGGTGAAGAACGAACAAACCAAGACGTTGGTTATGATGGTTATAGCGATGCTGAAGAAGCTAGTGCGTTTGGAGCCCAGTTTGGTGAAGATCCATCAAATGATAACTATACTTACTTTTTAAATACAGATGGAAATATTTTCGATCGTTATAAAAAGTATAACGGTGTAGATGGTAATACACCTGATGGTTTTTCTAATACCGATAGAGGAGCAAATACCCAACCTGATGTTGAGGACATTAATCGTGATAACACCATGAATACGATTGATAGTTATTTTGAATATGAGTTAGACTTAACCAGACAAAACTTGCCAACTACAGAGGCTGAGTTTAATAACATACCAGATAGTAATCCTTTAAAACAATTTTTGAGAGATTATAAGGAGCGTCCTCGTCAATTACCCAATGGGCAATCGGCTAACGTGAGATGGTATCAGTTTAGGGTACCTGTTGAAGGCGCGCATGCCAAACCCGTAGGGAATATTTCAGATTTAAGATCGGTGCGTTTTTCGAGAATATACTTAAAGGAGTTTACTGAACCTACAGTTTTTCGCTTTGGAACTTTAGATTTAGTTAGGTCTGACTGGAGACGTTATACTTTACCATTAGATGAAAATGATGCCGATCCATCAGATCCAAATACCGAGTTTTCTGTTGGTGTTATTGGAACTTTAGAAAATGAAGGGCGCTACGAAAGCCCTCCAGGTATTGAGCCAGAACAATTGTTTAACAACAACACAGTTGTGCGTCAGAATGAACAATCATTAGTGGTAGAGGTTTGTGGTTTAGAAGTTGAAGATTCTAGAGGAGTTTATAAGAATATTGATTTAGATATGCGTCAATACAAACGTATGCGTATGTTTATCCATGCTGAAGATCAAGATGTAGCTGTTGGAAGTTTAGGTGATGGAGATTTGGTAGGGTTCATTCGAATGGGTAATGATCTTACAGAAAACTATTATCAAATAGAGGTTCCGTTGCAAGTTTCTGGATCCGAATTATGGCCAGAAAATAACGAGATTAATCTTGCTATTGATATGCTTGGTAGAATTAAAGCCGAAAGTATATCTAATGGAAATTCCGACTTAGCATTTTACGATGTTGTGGGAGATGATGTCGTACCTGTTAGTGATCCTTTCTCGGGTTATGTGTTAGGGCAACACCGTATAGCGATTAAAGGTAATCCGAACTTTGGAGATATTAGAACACTCATGGTGGGTGTTAAAAATACGAGTTCAATTGATGTATGCGGCGAAATTTGGTTTAATGAATTGCGATTGTCAGACTTAGAAAATGAAGGAGGTTGGGCGGCTATTTTAAGTATGGATTCTAATATTGCAGATTTTGCAAATGTTAGCGCTACAGGAAGAAAAAGTACGTCTGGTTTTGGTTCTTTAGAGCAGGGACCTAGTCAACGTAGTTTGGAAGATGTACAGCAATACGATGTTGTTACTAATGTTAATGTTGGACAATTATTGCCTAAAACATGGGGTATACAAGTACCTTTTAACTATGGTCAAAGTGAAGAATTGATCACACCTAAATACGATCAGTTGTATAAAGATTTAACTTTAGAATCTCGATTAGATGCTGCAAATAGTGATACTGAAAAAGAGAATATTAAACAACAGTCTGAAGATCATACCAGCAGGCAAAGTATCAATTTTATTGGTGTCCGAAAAGTAAGAACCACAAATGCTAAACCACGGTTTTATGATGTAGAGAATCTAACACTTAACTATTCTTATAACAAAGTAGAGCATCGTGATTTTGAAATTGAAAACTCAGTCAATAAAACACTGCGTTTAGGAGCTAATTATGCGCATAATTTCGAGCCTTTAGTTGTTGAGCCTTTTAAAAAGAACGACTCCTTGTTTGTAGGGAAGTATTGGAAAATTTTAAAAGATTTTAATTTCAATCTCCTTCCTGCCAGTTTTACGGTTAACAGTGATTTAAACAGACAATTTAATAGGCAAAAATTTAGAGAAGTAGATCTTACTGGAAGTAATATAGCAATCGAAGAATTATATAGAAGAAACTATATGTTCGATTTTCAATATGCTATTAATTATAATTTAACCAAATCGCTACAACTTAATTTTACAGCCACAAACAATAATATTGTAAGAAACTATTTTGTTAATGACGATTTAATAGCGGGCGAACAAGATAATAGTCTAGGTGTCTGGGATGGCATGTTAGATTTTGGGGATCCTAATAGGCAATCAAATAACTTAGGGATTACTTACCAATTGCCTTTTAATAAAATACCAACCTTTAGCTTCTTAGACGTCACCTATCAATACACAGGAAGTTTTCAATGGCAAAAAGGTTCCGATCTGTATGGGAATGTAGAGCTTAATGGCGCATTTTATGATTTAGGAAACACGATTCAGAACTCCAATGTTCATAATATTAATTCATCAATGGATATGAATCGTTTATATAAATATATTGGTTTAACTAAAAAACCAATAAGCAGAGCGAGAAGACGTAGTACTCCTGGTGGACCTTCAGTTGATGAACAGGGTGAGTCTAAAGATAATTCAAAACCAAAATCAAGCGGCCAAACGGGTACTAAAATATTAAATGCAGGAATCGATATAATAACAAGCGTCAAGCGTATTCAAATAAACTATTCTGAAAACAATGGTACTTATTTACCAGGGTATCTTCAGTCTCCAGGTTTTGTAGGGACCTTAAAACCAAGTGTTGGATTTATTTTTGGAGGACAGAATGATGTAAGGCATTTGGCGGCAAGAAATGGTTGGCTTACTGTTTTTCCAGAATTTAATGAGCAGTACACCACAACAGAAACGAAGCAATTAGATGTCTCTGCAAGCTTACAACCAGTTCGTGATTTAAAAATTGACATCGTTGGTTCGCGTGCATACTATAATAATTATGCTGAAAATTATAAAATTGAAAATTATGAGTATTACGAATTAACCCCAAATACGTTTGGTAATTTTAATATCTCAACCTTATTAATTAAAACAGCATTTCAGCCTAGTGACGAGAACACGTCTGAAGCCTTTAGTGACTTTAGAACAAATCGATTAAAAATAGCAGAACGTTTAGCTCAAGAGTTTTATGGTACAAATAACTATGCAAGAGATGCTGAAGGCTATCCTTTAGGGTTTGGTAAGAGTAACCAAAAAGTATTGCTGCCATCGTTTTTAGCAGCTTATCAGGGAAAAGATGCCGAGAGTATTACTACAGAGTCTTTTAGAGACGTGCCGATTCCAAACTGGGATTTAAAGTATACTGGGTTTATGAAATTTTCATGGTTTAAGAAAAACTTTAAACGTTTCTCGTTAACTCATGGTTACAGATCTACCTATACTATTAACCAGTTTTCGACTAATTTAAATTTGAATTTAGATTCGGCAGCTAATGAAAAACCTATTCCGGGAGTTCCTTATGCAAATCAGCCACAAGAAGCTTTAGATCAATCAGGGAATTATAAAAACCAAACATTATACACGAATATCAATTTAACTGAAATGTTTAGCCCCTTGTTTCGTTTTGATATGGAAATGAATAACTCGGTTAAAATTCTTGCTGAGATGAAAAAAGATAGGTTATTATCATTAAGTTTTGATAATAATTTAATGACCGAAGTTCATGGTAACGAATACATTTTAGGTTTAGGGTATCGTATCAAAGATCTACGAATCCGCTCGAAATTAGCTGGTCCACAAAAGCGTATTATTAGTGATTTAAATATGAAAGCCGATGTTTCGGTAAGAGATAATAAAACGATTGTAAGGTATTTGGATTTGGATAATAATCAAATTACATCTGGCCAGACCATTTGGGGTGTGAAATATACCGCCGATTATGCGTTTAGCAAAAACCTAACAGGTATCTTTTATTTCGATTATACCTTCTCCGACTATGCTATTTCAACGGCATTCCCACAAACAACTGTGCGATCGGGTATTACTATCCGATATAATTTCGGGAATTAACATATATGCTATTTGAATTTAACATTTGAATAAATACATTTGTTGTTTATTATTAACTTAAAATATTAGAGATGAACATTCCTTCAGAATTAAAGTACACTAAAGATCACGAATGGGTTAAATTAGAAGGCGATATCGCTACAATAGGCGTTACAGATTTTGCACAAAGTGAATTAGGAGATATTGTATATGTGGAGGTAGAAACTCTAGATGAAACCTTAGACGCAGATGAGATTTTTGGAACGGTAGAAGCCGTTAAAACGGTATCTGATTTGTTTTTACCATTATCAGGTGAAATCATTGAGTTTAATGAATCTTTAGAAGATGAACCTGAAAATGTAAATTCTGATCCTTACGGTGCAGGATGGATGATTAAGGTGAAATGTTCAGATCTTTCTCAAGCAGAAGGCTTGATGTCTGCCGATGATTATAAAGCTCTTATTGGTGCTTAAAATTATTGTTCCTGTTGCAACAGTGGGATATACCATATTGTTGGCAACAGTATGTCTTATTACTATTAAAGACCTGCCAGATGTTGGTGTTTCTTTTGGTGATAAGATTTTTCATTTTTTAGCTTACGGGCTGTTAACCATGTTATGGTTTGGTACTTTCTTTCTAAATTTTAATTTTAAAGAAAAACAAGCCATTTTGTATGCCCTCATTTTAGCAGTAATTTTTGGTATACTTATTGAGGTACTGCAAGATACAATGACAGTTTCTAGAGCTTTGGATGTTTACGATATGGTCGCAAATACAATTGGCGCCTTATTAGCATCTCTGTTACTAATGGTTAAAAACAAAATCCTGCGTTAAAAACTTTTGAAACGCTTGTTATTTTGGTAAATAAATAGTTATTTTAGCAATCTTGATAAACGAATTAAATTATGGAACTTAAAAAAAATCCTAAAGCAAACGTTGGACGTAACAGTTCATTATACTTTGCTGTTGGCCTAGCATTAATGCTATTTCTTACGAATTATGCAATAAACTATAAATCTTACGACAAGGAAGATATAGATATTGGAATGGTAAATATGGATGAGGAATTAGAAGAAGATATTCCATTAACAGAACAAATACAAACACCACCGCCACCACCACCGCCACCAGCGGCACCAGAGGTAATCGAAATCGTTGAAGATGAGGTAGAGGTTGAAGAAACTGTAATCGAATCTACAGAAGTAGATCAAGAAACTGAGATCGTAGAGGTTGAAGAAGTAGAGGTTGAAGAAGTAGAAGAAGATATTGATGTACCATTTTCAGTTATTGAAAACGTACCAGTTTTTCCTGGATGTGAAAAAGGTAGTAACAATGAGAAAAGAGACTGTATGTCTAAAAAGATTTCTCAATTTGTAAATAAAAAGTTTAACACAGAGTTAGCTAGTGAGTTAGGTTTATCAGGAAGACAACGTATTAATGTGATTTTCAAGATTGATAAAACAGGTTCTATTACTGGAGTTAGAGCAAGAGCGCCGCACCCAGGTTTAGAAAAAGAAGCTGCTCGTGTAATTAATTTATTACCAAAGATGAAGCCTGGTAAGCAACGTGGTAAACCGGTAAACGTTCCATATTCTTTACCAATTATTTTCCAAGTTCAAGATTAATTTACAACTTAGATTCTAGCGCTTAGAACATCTCTAAAGCTTAAATATAAAATCCCGTTACAATTATTGTAACGGGATTTCTTTTTTGATAGGCTTCTAGCATTTTTTATTCCGTAATTTGACTTAATGCTTTAACTTTAAATTAGGAATATAAAAAATATAGTATCTTTCGCCTCTAAAACAATCCGATCTAAACAAACATGAAGCAATTCATTGTACTACTCCTACTTATAGTTCAGCTTAAAAGTTTCGCTCAGCAAACATTTTCAAAAGAAAGACCACCCATTTTTCCAGAATGTGAATCGGTTTCAATAGATTCACTACAGCAGTGTTTTGATCAAAGTGTTTTTAATCATATCTATAATAATTTCAAGGTTCCAGAACGTGTTTATAACGAAAATTATAAAGGTGAAGTCGTTGTGCTTTTTGAAGTAGATACATTAGGTGCTTTTCGTGTTATTTATATTGATGCTTTTTATGAGGAATTGAAGAAAGAAACTATTCGTGTTTTTTCTGAATTTCCTACAGTAAAACCAGCAACACATAGCTCAAGAAAAACATTTAAACAGTATTCTTTTCCTATAAAAATTCCTTTAGTAAATCATAAGGTGTCCTCTCAAGACTTAGCAAAGGTTAATAAAATTAGTGCTTTAGAAGAAAAAGCGAAACGTGAGTTTGATAGTGTTACATTAAAAACGCGTCGATTTGATAAGCCTAATTATAAAAGTCAGTTAAATATTCCTTTTGTACATAGTCAGTACGCGAAATTTGACAAAGAGATGAATCTCGTTGGAACTAATAGTCATACTGGGGCTAAGCCTTTTATTTACTCTGAAGTCGCGAAGTATTACGATTTTAATGCTGAAAATGAAAAATTACTTCAGGATAGAAAAACTTGGGTGGGGCGTAAGCTTTGGAATGAACATTTTGTAGAACTCCAAACCGATAATTATTGGTTTACCATCGATCCCGTTTTTGATTTACAAGTTGGAAAAGATACCGATGCCGATTTTAATTACACTTATAATAATACTAGAGGTCTTGTTATCCAGGGTGGTTTTGGGGATAAATTTAGTTTTTATACCTCCTTTTTAGAAAGTCAAGGCCGATTTGCTGATTACTTTAATCGTTATGCTGAAAGTATTAAAGGTTTTGGTCCAGACCCAGCGATTATCCCTGGTAGAGGGATTGCTAAGCGTTATAAAACCGATGCATACGATTATCCCGTAGCCGAGGCTTATCTGTCATATACGCCATCAAATTATTTTAATTTTCAGTTCGGTCATGGTAAAAATTTTATAGGGGATGGTTACCGTTCGCTTGTTTTAAGTGATGTTGCAAGTCCGCACCCTTTTTTCAAAATAAACACTACGTTTTGGAAAATGAAATATACAAACACCTGGATGTGGTTAACAGACGTGCGTCCAGAAGTTGAAGAGGACAAAGCTTTCAAAAGAAAATATATCGCTAATCACTACTTAAGCTGGAACGTGTCTAAACGTTTAAATGTTGGCCTTTTTGAATCTGTTGTATGGGATAATGCTAATAACAGAGGTTTTGATGTTAATTACTTAAACCCTATTATATTCTATAGAGCTGTAGAGTTTGAAACTGGACAGGGTGCTGGAAATGCACTTATGGGTGCTACAGCAAAGTATAAATGGAATGACAATATTAATATTTATGGCCAGTTTGTTTTAGATGAATTTTCTCTTGGTGATATCACGGGAGGCGAAAAAAGCTGGAAGAATAAGTACGGTTATCAGTTAGGAATTAAATATTACGATGCTTTTAAAGTTGATAATTTATTACTTCAGTTTGAATATAATCGTGTGCGACCTTATACCTATTCTCATAACACCATTGTTTTAAATTATGCACATAGCAATCAGACGATGGCACATTTATGGAACTCGAATTTTAGTGAAGCGATTGTAATAGGGCGATACCATTATAAACGTTGGTTTGCTAATGCTAAACTTATTTTTGGGGTTCGTGGTTTCGATTTTAATGATGGTGTTGATAACTATAGTTACGGTGGTGATATTTATAGAAATTATAACGATCGTCCGTTCGATACCGGGGTGGAAGTAGGTCAAGGTATTAAAACCAATATTTTCAACGGGAACTTCCAAGCGGGATATTTATTAAATGCTGCTTCAAATATGAAGATTTTTGGTGATGTGACCTTTAGGGATTTTGATCCAGAAGCAACGACATCTACGACCTATAAAAACAATACCGTATGGTTTACTTTTGGTGTGCGATCCGACTTGTTTAATTGGTATTTCGATTTTTAAGAAAGCTTCCGGTTTACAGTACAGCTATTTTAACTTTATTCGGCTTGCTAAAATGCTTTTATAGAGTATCTTTGCACTCGCATTAGCAAAACCATCAACAAAGTTTACATTGAGTCGCTCCAATACAGCCATTAAAGAACCTACAGTTATTTCCGATTTTAAAGAAATCACCAAGATGCGCTTGTCTTTAAGTGTGGTGTTTTCATCGCTTGCTGGTTATTTATTAGGTGTTGATGTTATCGATTTAAAAGTGCTTACTTTGCTTGCCTTTGGTGGGTATTTTATGGTTGGTGCTTCAAATGCTTTCAATCAAATTATTGAAAAGGATTTAGATGCGTTGATGGATCGCACTAAAAACAGACCTATCCCTGCAGGACGTATGTCTGTAAATACAGCCTTTGTTATTGCATCCATATTCACTTTACTAGGAATAATCATTTTATACACCATCAATAAGCAAACCGCTATGTTTGGTGCGATTTCTATATTTCTGTATACCTGTGTTTATACCCCTTTAAAAACAAAAACACCAATTTCTGTTTTTGTTGGTGCTATTCCAGGGGCTATCCCGTTTATGTTAGGTTGGGTTGCGGCTACAGATAATTTTGGAATAGAACCAGGAACACTTTTTGCCTTGCAGTTTTTTTGGCAATTTCCTCATTTTTGGGCTATTGGTTGGTTTTTGTTTGAAGATTATAAAAAAGGAGGCTTCTTTATGTTGCCAACAGGGAAGCAAGATAAAGGTACTGCTGGGCAAATTATCAGGTACACTATTTGGACTATAATTGTGTCTATAATTCCTGTATTTGGATTTACAGGTGCCTTACAATTGTCTATCGTAGCCGCGGTAATCGTATTTTTGTTGGGCTTATTCATGCTGCATTATGCATTGAGATTGTTTAAAGAAATGACCGAAAAAGCGGCAAGACAGTTGATGTTAGTTAGTGTGTTGTACATAACATTGATTCAAATTGTTTATGTTTTAGATAAATTTATTAGATAACCATGGATTTAACGCAAGGAACTAAAGAAGAAAAAATTGGCAGAGCAAAAAAGATGATGCTCTGGTTTGGAATCATTTCATTAGTGATGTCTTTTGCTGGTTGGACCAGTGCATTCGTTGTGAGTAGTAGCAGACCCGATTGGTTAAAAGATTTTCAGTTGCCTAGTGCTTTTTTAATTAGTACGGCAGTTATTGTATTAAGTAGTTTTACTTTTATTTTAGCCAAAAAAGCACTTAAATCAGGTTCTTCAAAAGGAGCTATGTTGTGGTTGCTAACTACACTTGTTTTAGGAATTGTATTTATTTATAATCAGTTTTCAGGATTTCAACAAATTATTGATTTAGGATATAATTTTACTGGGCCAACAAGTAATGTAACTATGTCTTACATTTATTTAATAGCCTTAGTGCATATTATACACGTACTTGTCGGACTTATTTGTTTATTGGTTGTAATTTTTAATCAATTTAAACAGAAGTATAGCGCAACAAATATGTTAGGATTTGAATTGGCCGCTACTTTTTGGCACTTCATTGATATTCTATGGGTTTACCTCTTTTTATTTCTATACTTTGTAAGATAAAAGGATTCTTTTTTTGAAATTTTTGATAATTTTAACGATTAAACCTCAGGGAAACTGATATTTATCATAGTTTAAAATTTCAAGGTGTATATTTCGTCAGATGAATAAAATGATTATTTTTGTGCAACTTTTAAATAACAACCATTATATATGAGTACTACAGTTGTAAACGCTGGACCAGACAACCAGACTTGGACAGGGGGTAACGAGCCTTTAAAAGCAAGTTATGGTAAAATGATGATGTGGTTTTTCATCGTTTCAGATGCATTAACGTTTTCAGGGTTCTTAGCAGCCTATGGATTTTCAAGATTTAAATTTATCGATTCATGGCCTATCGCCGATGAAGTTTTTACTCACTTTCCATTTTTACACGGTGTAGATGCACCAATGTATTATGTGGCTTTTATGACGTTCGTACTTATTATGTCGTCTGTAACTATGGTACTAGCTGTAGATGCAGGTCATCATTTAAATAAAAGTAAAGTAACTATTTACATGTTCTTAACCGTTATAGGTGGTTTAATCTTCGTGGGTTCTCAAGCTTGGGAGTGGAATACATTTATTAAAGGTGAGTACGGTGCTGTAAAAACAAAAGGTGGTAACATTTTACAATTTGTAGATACTGAAGGACATCGTGTTGCAATTGGTGATTTTGCCATTGCAGATGCACATGCTGAACGTGTTCAACAAGAGAATAAAAATGGTTTATGGTTTGTTTCTGAAGGAACATTACCAAGTTTTACTGTTGAAGAAGTATTAAGCGGTTTAAAAGCTAATGATAACGTTTTGGTTAGAACTCAAAAGTTAACCGAAGAAGGTCATAAAACTGTTTTATCTAGAGATGAATCAATTAAATTAATCCAAACTTACGGCGTAAAGGTTGTTGAGGGGGCTAATCTACAAGAGAACGAATATGGTTCTCCGTTATTTGCCGACTTCTTTTTCTTCATTACAGGGTTTCACGGATTTCACGTATTTTCAGGGGTGATTTTAAATATCATTGTTTTCTTCAACGTAGTTGTTGGAACTTACGAAAAACGTAAAAGTTATGAGATGGTTGAAAAGGTTGGTTTATACTGGCACTTTGTAGATTTAGTTTGGGTATTTGTATTTACATTCTTCTACCTAGTTTAATAATTAATATTTTTTGTCATTTCCTTGTAGAAGGAAATCTTTTAAATCATAAAAAAAATGGCACACGAACATAAATTAGAGATTTTTAGAGGCGCATTAAAATTCAAATCAAATACTCAAAAAATTTGGGGAGTTTTAATATTCTTAACCATTGTTACGGTAATCGAAGTAATTCTAGGTATTATTAAACCAGAAATTTTAATGGGTCAAGTTTTAGGTATGAAAGCTTTAAACTGGATTTTTATCATTCTAACCATAGTTAAAGCTTATTACATTACTTGGGATTTTATGCACATGCGTGATGAAACTCCAGGATTAAGACGTGCTGTAGTTTGGACAGGAATCTTCTTAATTGCTTACTTAGTATTCATCTTATTACAAGAAGGTGGTTATGTATTCGATGTATACGATAACGGATATATCAAAACAGATTTTTAAAGATATTGTTTGTACCCATTTCAGGTACAGATTAAGTGTTAAATAAGGATGTAAAGGTGGTTTTTTAACCACCTTTTTCTATTTTTGCGGCGGCGTAAAAGCAAATAAAAAGACTATTATTCAATGGATTATAAAAAAGTAAGTAGATACGTGATTTTAGCAGTGCTATTCTTTCTTCCAGTGACTTTTCTGTTGTTTTTATATCCAGCCACACATAATTATCAACCACTTGATATCGTGAACGAATCGGTTATAGATTTAGAGCAATTCACTTCAGATACTGAAGAGAAAGTGCTTTTAAAAGACCATATTACGATACTTGGCTTTTTAGGAGAAAACCCCATAAATCAAACTATTGCGGCATCTAACTTAAAAGAACTGGTTTACGACAAGTTTAAGGGTTTTAAACGCTTTCAAATAGTTATTCTTATGCCTCAAGGCACGGAAGATGCTGTAAAGGATTTAAAAGCCGAAATTAGCTCTTATGAAGATTTAAGATTCTGGCATTTTGTTTTCGGAAAGCCAAGCGATATAAAGCGTGTGTTTTTTAGTTTGAAAAGTAGAGAAGACTTGAAACCAGATTTATCTACCGATTATATTTTTATTGTCGACAAAGACTTAAACCAACGTGGTCGTTTAGACGATAGAACCGATAGAGAGCTTGAAAAAAACAAACCGGTTTACACTTTAAATGCCTACGATTGTATTGAAGTTGCTGAAATTAAAAATAAAATGAGCGACGATTTGCGTATTGTTTTTACCGAGTACAGACAAAAACGAAAAGGCGAATTTAATTCGGATACCAGACGTGCTAACGATTTAAATACTCAAGATGAAGAAAAATAATTATTCATACATAGGCATAGCGTTCATTATTCTTGTTTTCGGAATTCTTTTTATTCCGAAAATTGTAGATAGAATTACTAATAAAGATGTGATAAGAAATGAGAGTAGAAGTGATTTGGCTTCAGAAAAAACTGGAAACATTTCAGATTTAAGTTTTATTGAAATCAATGGAGAAGCTAAAAAAGTGCCTGCGTTTTCATTTACCGATCACAAGGGAAAAACCATAACGAATAAAGATTACGAAGGCAAAGTTTATGTGGTAGAATTCTTTTTTACAACCTGCCCAACAATTTGTCCGCGTATGAATGCCAACCTGATTCAAATTCAAAATGCCTTTGAAGGTTTTGATGATTTTGGCGTTGCATCATTCACCATAAATCCAGATTATGATACCCAGGAGGTTTTAAACGCTTACGCGGAAACTTATGGCATTACAAACCCCAATTGGCATTTAATGACTGGCGATAAAGAAGCCATCTATAAATTATCGAATGAAGGTTTTAATTTATATAGTGCTGAAGACGCCGATGTGGTTGGTGGTTTTGAACATTCAGGGAATTTTGCACTAATTGATAAAAATGGTTTTATCCGTTCAAGAAAAGATGAATTCGGAAACCCTATTATCTATTATCGAGGTGTGGTTTCAGAAAAAGAACAAATTGATGAAGATGGCGTTCAAGAAGAAATTAGTGCTCTAAAAGCTGATATTAAAAAATTACTAAACGAATAAATAGAATAACCGAGTCCCAATATCATGAGTCAAGAACAACAAGTATTAAACGAAAAGAAATACAACAAGTTAATTATCGCTTTGTCTGTGCTTATTCCTGTGGTCGTTGCTGTTTTGTTCGGCGTAAAAATACCTAATGTAGAACCTTTGTCTTTTTTGCCTCCAATTTATGCTTCAACAAACGCGCTTACAGCTTTAATTTTGGTTTTTGCATTTATAGCCATTCAGAAAAAAAATGTAAAACTTCACAAGCAACTCATGACCACAGCTATGGTGCTTTCAGCATTGTTCTTGGTGATGTACGTCGCTTATCACATGACCAGTGATTCTACGAAGTTTGGTGGCGAGGGCTTTGTGAAGTATATTTATTATTTTATATTAATAACACACATCATTTTATCTATTGTTGTGATTCCTTTTGTACTCATTACGTTTGTTAGAGGGATTACTAATCAGGTAGAAAGACACAAGCGAATCGCAAGAATTACATTTCCGTTATGGTTGTATGTTGCTGTCACTGGTGTTATTGTATATATCATGATTTCACCGTATTACGTTTAAGTTATTTTATATGAAAACACGTCTTGTTATATTCGTTTTTACGCTTTTTAGTTTTGTTCAAGGGCATGCACAGTGTGCCATGTGTCGCGCTGTTTTAGAAAGTGAAGAAGGGCAATCAACCGCTGAAGGTATTAACGACGGTATTGTGTACCTTATGGCTTTCCCTTATATTTTAGTAGCGGGCATGATTTATTTTGTATATAAGAAATATAATACGTTAAAGAAATAACAATTAATTTTTTTACTAATAATTGTAACATTTCTTTGTGTAGTTAGTCTTATTGTAAAGCTATTACCAAAAACCACTTTAAGAAATGTTGAAAATTAACCAACTCCATAAATCCTATAAAATTGGAGATTCCAGTTTGCATGTGTTAAAAGGTATTGATCTTTCTGTTGAAGAAGGTGAAATGGTTGCCATAATGGGATCTTCAGGTTCTGGAAAATCAACATTACTCAACATTATTGGTATGCTTGATGAAGCCGACGAAGGTGAATATATTCTTGACGGCCTACCCATAAAAAATCTTACCGAGAAAAAAGCAGCCGTTTATAGAAATAAGTTTTTAGGGTTTATTTTTCAATCTTTCAACTTGATAAACTATAAAAATGCCTTAGAAAATGTCGCGTTGCCATTATACTATCAAGGTTTAAAGCGTAAAGAACGCTTAGAAAAAGCATCATATCACTTAGAAAAAGTTGGTCTTTCTGCGTGGGGGCACCATTTACCAAAAGAACTTTCCGGAGGACAAAAACAACGTGTTGCGATTGCCAGAGCTCTAGCCGCAAATCCAAAATTACTTTTAGCCGATGAACCTACTGGGGCTTTAGATACTAAAACGTCTCATGAAATTATGGCCTTTATTCAGCATTTAAATGATGAAGGAAAAACCATTTTAATGGTAACGCATGAGGAAGATATAGCCAATATGTGTAAGCGTATTGTACGATTACGTGATGGAATCATTCTGGAAGACACTAAAGTAAATCAGGTAAGAGCAGAGCAATATGTTTGATATAGATCTTTGGCGCGAAATATTTCAGAGTATCAATAAAAACAGAACGCGAAGTTTAATGTCTGGTTTTACCGTAGCTTTTGCCATTTTACTTTTTGCGATTTTATTTGGTATTGCAAATGGTTTGAAAAACACATTTAAAGAAGCTTTTGGTACCGATGCTAACAACTCCATCATTATTTTTCCAGGAAAAACAACTAAGGCTTATAAGGGGCTTCAGGCAGGTAGGAAAATTCAATTTAAGAATGAAGATAGAGCGTTAATAAAAGAAAAGTATGGTGATAAAGTGCAGTTTATTACTTCAAAAGTAAATAAAAGTATTAGTGCTTCTTTTAGAGGAAAAAAGAATGATTATGAACTTCGTGGCGTTTATCCTGAATATATGTTTATCGAGAATAATGTCGTTAAATCAGGGCGCTACATCAATCAAAATGACCTAAATAACAACGCCAAAGTTGTTGTTATAGGTAAAGTTGTAGAAGATGAATTGTTTTACAAGGAAAATCCGATAGGAAAGTATATCAACCTTAGTGGAATTCAATATAAAATTGTTGGAGTGTTTACCGATGATGAAGGTGATAGTGAGGAGAGTGTTATTTACATGCCCATTACCACAACTCAATTTGTATATGGGAATAATGATTTTGTAGATTTATTACATTTAACTTATAACCCTGAAATGAGTAATGACCAAGCTCTAGCCTTTGGTAATTCCATCACAAAAGTTTTAAAAGACAAATTTGATGTAGCGCGGGATGATCAACGTGCCATTAGGATGTGGAACATGGCTGAAGGTACTAAGCAGGTCGAATTAATGACTACAAGTTTAACGATGATCATTTTGGTTATAGGTTTCGGAACCTTAATTGCGGGAATTGTGGGTATAAGTAATATCATGATTTTTGTTGTGAAAGAACGTACTAAAGAAATAGGCATACGAAAAGCACTAGGAGCTACACCGCGCTCCATTATATCCATCATTTTAATTGAATCTATTATTATCACAACCATAGCTGGATATGTTGGACTCCTCTTAGGTGTTGGGGTCTTAGAACTTGTTGGCCCGAGTCTAGAAGTTTACTTTATAAAAGACCCAGGAGTTAGTAATAGTTTGGTTTTTGGAGCCACGCTTACTTTGATTATTGCCGGAGCCATTGCAGGTTATTTACCAGCAAAAAAAGCATCACAGATTAAACCAATTATAGCCCTAAGAAACGATTAATTATGCTTAGATTTTTATTCGATAGAGATACCTGGCAAGAAGTTTTCGATAGCTTAAGTAAAAATAAACTTAGGTCTATTCTTACTATGGTTGGTGTTTGGTGGGGTATCCTGCTTTTAATTGGTTTGTTGGGTTCGGCTAGAGGACTAGAAAACTCATTTAACAGACTCTTCGGAAGCTTTGCTACAAACAGTGTTTTTGTATGGGGTCAAAGTACGGGAATGCCTTTTAAAGGTTTTCAAGAAGGCAGACGCGTAAAATTATCACTTACCGATGCTAAAAAAATAGAAGATAATGTTGAAGGCATAGAGTTTGTACTTCCTAGGAGTCAGCAGTCCACTATAATTACTAGAAACTTCTTATCAGGTAGTTTTCAAATGGCAGGCGACTATCCTTTGCTAGATCAATTACAGAAGAAAAAGTTAATTCATGGACGTTTTATTAACCAAAATGATATAAACGATAGGAAAAAAATCGCTGTCATTTCTGAAGACGCTTACAAGCAGCTTTTCGAAGTAGATGAAGATCCTATTGGAAAATACATTGAAGTTAACGGTATCAATTTTAAGGTGGTCGGTATGTTCGAAACTGGTAATGTTAATATGGGACCTTCAACAGATGTTCATATACCATTTACTACTTTTCAGCAAATATATAACCGCGGTGATGAAATTGGATGGATGATGATTACAGGAAAACCGGAATATAACATCAAGCAGATAGAAGAAGATTCTAAATTGTTATTAAAGAACTTAAATCACATTCACCCAGATGATTCCAGAGCTTTTGGTAGTTTTAATCTAGGGAAGGAGTTTGCTAAAATGACGGGCTTTTTAACAGGAATGCAGTTTTTAACTTGGTTTGTTGGGATTGCCACCTTAATAGCAGGTGTTTTTGCTATTGGAAATATCCTTTTAATTACTGTTAAGGAACGTACCAAGGAAATCGGACTAAGAAGAGCGTTAGGCGCTACACCTTTCGAGATTAAAAGACAAATTGTAGTGGAGGCCGTTTTTATCACATTAGTAGCAGGATTGTTCGGAATCATATCAGGAGGCTGGATATTAATTGCATTGGATCACTTTTTCGGCCAAGGCGATGATGCAGCTATCGTGAATGCCTCGGTGTCTATAGGTGTTGTTTTTGCAGCACTACTCATACTCGTTATTTTAGGAACATTAATAGGCTTAATTCCAGCAACTAAGGCCACCAGCATAAAACCAATTGAAGCATTAAGAGAAGAATAAATTAGCAACACAATGAATAAAACCGTAAAAATTATTTTAGCCATAGTAGTTATCGTACTATTAGCTTTTGTATTAAAGTATTTTAAAGATTCCAACTCAAAAGATATTACAGAATACAAGGTGGAAGAGCCATTTTACACGTCTATAAATACCAAGGCTGTGGCTACAGGAAAGTTAAATCCAGAGGAGGAGATTGAACTAAAACCTCAAATTTCTGGAATTGTAGATGAAATTAAGGTAGAAGAAGGTGATATCGTAAAAAAAGGTGATTTAATTGCTACAATTCGCGTGGTGCCTAATGAACAAAATTTAGTAAGTGCAAAAAGTAGAATTGCGACCGCTAAATTGTCTTTTGAAAATTCGAAAATCTTATACGATAGAAATAAGAGCTTGTTTGATAAAGGTGTAATTTCAAAACAAGATTTTGAGAATAGCGAATTATCTTTCATGCAAGCCAAAGAGTCTTATCAACAGGCACAAAATGATTATCAAATTATTAAACAAGGATCTGTTTCTGGCGGAAATTCTGCAAATACCAGTATTGTTGCACAAATTTCGGGTACTATTTTAGAGATTCCTGTTCGCGAAGGAAATCAAGTTATTGAAAGTAATAACTTCAATGACGGAACAACCATTGCCACGATTGCCGACATGAGTAAAATGATTTTTGAAGGTAAAGTTGATGAAGCTGAAGTAGGGAAAATACAAGAAGGTAAAGCCATTAAAGTGGTGTTAGGGGCAATTCAAGATAAAGAATACCCTGCAAAATTAACTTTTGTTGCACCTAAAGGTGTTGAAGAGAATGGTGCCGTTCAGTTTACAATTAAAGCCGATGTAGAAATTGATTTAAAATCGAATATTAGGGCGGGGTATAGTGCCAATGCAGAAATTGATTTAGAAAATAAGGAAAAAGTCTTGGCTATTCGTGAAGCTCTTTTACAGTATAACCGCATCACTGAAAAACCTTTTGTTGAAATTTTAGACGGTGAGAACAACTACAAAAAAGAAGATGTTGAATTGGGTTTATCTGATGGTATCAATGTTGAAATCGTAAAGGGCGTAAAAGAAGGTGATAAGATAAAAGTATGGAATAAGGCTTCAGAGGATAATGAAGAAGAAGGCAAAAAAGGTAAGAAACATTAATTATGAAAGTACTAAAAAATAAAATTATAGTAGGTTTTCTTTTAGCTGCTTCGGTTTCTTTTGCGCAACAAAAAATTTGGACGCTTCAAGAATGTGTTGATTATGCCTTAGAGAACAATATTACTGTAAAGCAAGGACAAAATAATTTATTACAAAACGAACAAGATGTCATTGCTGCTAAAGGTCAGTTTTTACCAAGTGTAAGCGGAAGTATGGGGCACAGTACGACTTTTGGTAGCGAAGAGGTGTTCTCTGGACAGTTTGTAAATAGAACATCAAATAGTACCAATGTTGGTATTGGCTTAAATCAGACTATTTTTAATGGGTTTAGACTAACCAATTTGTATAGACAATCCAAGTTGAGTTTAGAAAGCAATCAGTTAGAGCTTGACCGCATAAAAGATGATATTTCATTAAATGTGGTTAATGCCTATTTGAATGTGCTTTTTAATAAAGAACGTTTAGAAATAGCAAAGGCGCAACAAGCTTTTAGCACCAACCAATTAATTCAGGTTAAAGACTTGGTAGAGGCAGGGGTGCAACCAAGAGCTAATATTTACGATGCTGAAGCTACTGTAAGTTTAGATGCTCAGGAAGTGACTTTGGCAGAGAACAATTATAATTTAGCGCTATTAAGTTTATCACAGCTTTTACAAGTGTCTTATAATGGTTTTGAAGTGGCTGTTATGGATGTTGATTTACCGTCTAGTACTTTACTTTATAATGATGTTCAGCCGGTTTTAGACTATGCCTTAGAAAACAGAAATGAAATTAGAGTAGCCGAAAAAAACATTGAAATTGCACAATTGAATTCAGAGATTTCTAAGAGTGGATATTACCCGAGTGTTACAGGTGGTTATAATTTTGGTTCAAGCGCCTTCTTTTCGAATCTAACAGATGACGAGCCGGCTTTTTTTGATCAACTTGACTCTCAGAAATCTAATGGATTCCGAGTAAGCGTTAACATTCCAATATTTTCTAGGTTTGAAAATAAAACGAATGTTGCAAAGTCGAAAATTGATGAAGAAAATAGTTTGTTAAATTTGAACCAAGCTAAAATTGATTTAGAATCTAATATACAACGCGCTTTTACCGATGCCCAAGGCGCTTTTAAATCTTATGTGGCGTCTAAAAAGGCGTTAGAAGCTCAGGAAATTGCCCTTGAAAACACAAAAGAACGTTTTAATGCAGGTATTATTACGTCTTTTGATTTAGAACAATCACGTGTGAAATATGTCAATGCGCAGTCTTCTTTAATAAATGCAAAATATGATTTTGTTTTTAAGACAAAAGTTTTAGACTTTTACATGGGAAAACCAATAACAGATTAATTTGAACACTTACATACTTAATATTGAAACTGCAACAACGAATTGTTCGGTATCACTTTCTAAAGACGGCGAAACTATAGTTTTAAAAGAGGATAACGATGAAAATTATTCTCATGCTGAACGTTTACATGTTTATATTGATGCGGTTTTAAAAGAAGAACAAATAACGTCCAAGGAGCTTGCAGCCGTATCTGTAAGTAAGGGACCCGGTTCTTACACCGGTTTGCGTATTGGGGTTTCTGCGGCCAAGGGATTATGTTATGGTTTAGATAAGCCTTTAATTTCTGTGCCTACTTTAGAAGCATTAGCACATCAAGTTAAAGCAGAAGAAGGTGGCGTTATTGTAGCTATGTTAGATGCCAGGCGTATGGAAGTTTATTCAGCTATTTACAATTCTGATTATAAAGAAATACGCGAAACGCAAGCTGAAATTTTAGACGAAAGCGCTTTTTGTGATTATCTAGATAAAGGTCTGGTTTATTTTGTTGGTACTGGTGTAGAAAAAACAAAAACACTTATTAAGCACCCCAATGCAAGGTTTGTAGAAGGTAAATTACCGTCGTCAAATGATATGGGTGCTATCGCTAATAGTAAGTATAAAAAAAGCGACACCGAAGATGTCGCTTATTTTGAACCTTATTACTTAAAAGATTTTGTGGCTTTAAAGCCGAAACCAAAGTCTTAAGCTTCTTTATGAATTTCAACTTGGTGTGGGTAAGGAATTTCAATTCCAGCCGCATCAAGTGCTTCTTTTACGTTTTCAGTAACATCGAAATAAACCGTCCAGTAATCTCCAGAGGCACACCATGGTCTTACTGCAAAATTAATTGAGCTGTCTGCTAATTCTAAAACATTCACCGTTGGCTCAGGGTCGTTTATTACTAAAGGATGTGCTTTTAAAACGCCCATTAAAACCTCTTTGGTCTTTTTAATATCTGCTGCATAATCAACGCCAAAAACTAAGTCCACACGACGTGTTCCTGCAACAGTATAGTTTACAATGTTCCCGTTAGATAACGAACCGTTAGGAATGATGATTTCTTTATTAGATAAACCAGTAAGTTTAGTTGTAAAAATGGCAATTTCTTTTACGCCACCAATTTCTCCTTGAGCTTCAATTAAATCACCTACTTTAAATGGCTTAAAAATCATAATTAAAACACCACCAGCAAAATTAGATAACGAACCTTGCAATGCTAAACCAATAGCTAAACCTGCGGCAGCAAGAATGGCAGCAAATGAAGTGGTCTCTACACCTAAAGTGCCTAGAACGACAATTATTAAAACGATTTTTAAAGCCCACCCCGCAAGATTGGTTAAGAAACCCTGTAGACTCTCATCGTAATTGCCTTTGGCCATTACAGTTCTAATACCTTTTAATAGTTTTGAGATTATCCAAGACCCTATAATCCATATGACTATAGCTCCAAGGAGTTTAAGTCCGTACTCTAGTGCTAAATCTAGCCATTTTTCAATATCAATTTCTTCGAATTCCATCATGTTGTTTAAAATTAAGTTTAGTTCAAAAATATTAACAATTATGAACAATTCATCTATTAAATGATGAAAAAATGGTTAAGATTTACTAAAAAAAGGTAAAAAACAAAAAAACAAGTATAGCAGGTAGGGCTTGTACAAAAAGGATGACCTTATTTTTCGTAGAATAAAAGCCATAAATTCCGGCAATAAAAATACAAAAAAGAAAAAAAGAGGCGATTCTTAAATTACTTTCAAAAATTGAAAACAATAAGCCCGCAGCTAAAAAACCATTATATAAACCTTGGTTTGCGGCTAACACTTTTGTTTTTTTAGCAAATTCCTGCGATTCTAACTTAAAGGCTTTAATGCCCTTTGGCTTATCCCAGAAAAACATTTCTAGAATTAAAAAGTAAAAATGTAATAAGGCAATTATAGTGATAAGAACGGCTGTAGTAATAGTCATATTGTCGTATTTGATTTGAAAATAGCGCACAAAAAAAACGCTCCAGTAAAGGAACGCTTTTTTATTATCCGTTAATAGCTTCAACCATAGATACTTTTCCTGGAAGCATTTCTTTTAGCATGTTTTCAATCCCACTTTTTAGAGTATAGGTAGAAGATGGACAACCACTACAAGCGCCTTGTAATAACACGCTTACATTTTTTGTTTCAGCATCATAGGAGATGAATTGAATATTACCACCATCACTAGCCACAGCAGGTTTAACATATTCTTCAAGAATATTAATAATTTCTTTTGAAGTATCGTCTAAGGAGTCAAAGTGAGTATCCAATTGCTCGTTTGATTTCTCAAGACTTTCAGCAGCATTTGGAGCTACAATTTCTTTCCCGTTTTCAATATAGGTTTTAATAAATTCACGTACTTCTACGGTTATATCTTGCCATTCGGCCATGTCGTATTTTGTAATAGATACGTAGTTTTCGTCTAAAAACACACTCTTTACAAACGGAAAATGAAATAACTCAGTCGCTAATGGCGATAATTTAGCTTCGTCAATAGATGTAAATTCAAAAAGCGCATTGACTATCTTTTTGTTTGCCACAAACTTCATTACAGAAGGGTTTGGAGTGCTTTCCGCATAGACGGTAACAGGTACCTTTTTAGGTGCCGCTGTGTCTTCCACAACAATACCGCCATCATTAAGATAGGCTTCAATTTGTTCGGCAACTTCATCTTGTACGTCATTCCATTCTACGATATTATAACGTTCAACAGCGATAAAATTTCCAGATATATATACCTTTTTAACAAAAGGCAAATAAAATAATTGTTGGGCTAAAGGCGATGTTTTGGCTTCATCTATATTATTAAATTCGAAACTTTGGTGCTGTGTAATAAAGTGATTGACTTCAAATTTAACAATCGCATTATTGGTCGTTTCTTGTACGGAAACCTTGAAAGTGTTCATTTTGTTTGTTTTTGGCAAAAATACTAAAAGTAAACAAGAGATATTAATATATTTGAATCGGTTTTAACTTTAAGAAAATCAAAATAATAGACTTTTGTGGACTTAGTTGTTTTTTGTTTAAGTTAAAACTCAAGAAGGCAACCAATAATAAGTATATGTGTAGTGGTTTAATCTGTTAAAATCAGAAACATAGGAAGACGACTACAATTAAATTACTATGTTTGTTAACTATTTTAACTAACCACCTACTTAACTATATTATGAAATTAAAATTGTTCATTGTTACCTTTGTTGCTCTACTAAGTGCTCAGGTTATTTACGCCCAAGAGGGCATGCCCATATATGCTGATTATTTAAGTGATAACTATTACTTGATTCACCCCTCAATGGCTGGCGCCGCAAATTGTGCTAAAATTAGAGTGACGGCTAGACAACAGTGGTTTGGACATGAAGATGCTCCAAAATTATTAACACTGAGTGTAAATAGTAAACTAGGGGAATCTCAATCTGCTATTGGTGGTATTGTTTACGCGGATAAAAATGGCTATCATTCTCAAAAAGGTGGATACCTAACATACGCGCACCATTTAATGTTTTCTAGAAGTGCTACCGACTTGAATATGCTTTCATTCGGTTTAAGTGCTGGATTTATTCAATATCAATTGGATGAGTCAGAATTCTTAAATGATATTCCAGTTCTTGACCCTAATATTGATGGCATTGTTCAGAGTGATACGAACTTTAATCTTGATTTCGGATTTTCATACCACTATTTAGATTTTTATGCTCATGCAACCGTAAAAAATTTACTTAATAACTCAGGTGTTAATAACGATCTTCAAATTACTAGTAATTTAAGGCGTTTTTTATTGTCTGCCGGTTACGTGTATAATAAATTTGGAAGCTCATGGGCCTTTGAACCTTCTGTGTTATATCAGTACAAATCTGGAACCAAAGAAAGTATTATCGATATTAATGCTAAGGCATATAAAAGTATGGATTTCGGCCAATTTTGGGCGGGTTTATCATACAGACAAAGTTTAGATGGTGCTGAATACTTAACCGATTCTGGAGGTGTAAATAGTCAGAAACTTAATCAAATAACACCAATTGTTGGTGTTAATTACAATCAGTTTATGTTTGCCTATACCTACACTTATCAAACAAATGATGTGGTTTTCACTAATGGCGGATTTCATCAATTATCTTTAGGGTATAATTTCAATTGTGCTCCTAAACGTTATGAGTGTCATTGTCCCGCAGTAAATTAAAAGCTATCTTTGTGACCTCACTAAAATAATTGATTTATGCCAGTATTAATGCCAGTAAACGGAAAATCTCCACAAATACCAGAAGATTGTTTTATCGCTGAAAATGCGACCATTGTTGGTGATGTCACTATGGGTAATCAAGGTAGTATTTGGTTTAGCGCCGTGATACGTGGTGACGTGAACTATATTAAAATGGGCAACAAAGTTAATGTTCAGGATGGTGCAGTTATTCACGCGACTTACTTAACTGCTCCAACTAATATTGGAAACAACGTTTCTATTGGTCATAATGCTTTAGTTCATGGTTGTACGATACATGATAATGTTCTTATTGGTATGGGGAGTATTGTTATGGATGGCTGCGTGGTTGAAAGCAATAGTATTATTGCCGCAGGAGCCGTAGTTACTAAAAATACCAGAGTAGAAGCGGGTAGTATTTATGCTGGTGTGCCAGCGAAGAAAGTAAAAGATATTAGTGAAGCACTCATTTCTGGTGAAATAAACCGTATTGCCGATAATTATATTAAATACTCCAGTTGGTTTAAGGAGTAAAATCTAAGCATATATTTAGTTTGGGCGTTACCACAAGGGTCGCGTCTTCCGCTATATCTTTTTGTGCCTTTCTTTTTAATGAATCCCTGTAAATATAATGTTATTGAATCTATACTTTGGTTTGGAGATATTTCAGGATTAGCACAAAAAGGATGCCGCTGCAACCGCTAACGCAAGCTATATTCTAAAAATCGAGATAAGAAACCTTTTGTGACTCACCTAAAAGAGAAGCCATAACTTCGGGCTTTCGGTTAGTAAAAAAATCAGTTTTACCTAAAATTGAACTTTCATTTAGTAAGTTATGATGCTCTAAAACGGCTTTGGTTTGCCTGGCGACCGCCTCACCAGAATCAATTATTTTTATATGCTCAGGTAAAAATTCTATTAATAAAGGAATGAGATACGGATAGTGGGTGCAGCCTAGAACCAAATAGTCTATGCCGGCTTCTATCATAGGATTTAAATAGATTTTTAGAAGCGCTTTCATTTCATCAGTATATAACTTTCCACTTTCAATAAGTTCCACAATACCATGACCTTCTTGCTCAAGAATGTTCGCATTATTGGCAAATAAATGGGACGTTTTATGAAACAATTCACTGCTTAATGTGCCTTTCGTGGCTAGTATACCAATAGTATGTGTTTTACTTTGTAATGCGGCAGGCTTGATGGCTGGTTCGATACCTATAAAGGGCAAATCATACTTCGATCTAAGATAATCAATAGCATTCGTTGTGGCGGTGTTACAAGCCACTACAATGAGTTTACAGCCTTTATTGATTAAGTATTCAGTATTTTTAATACTAAGGTCCATAATAGCTTCTTTCCCTTTAGGACCATATGGCGCATTGATACTATCGGCAAGATAGATCATGTTTTCATACGGTAGAAGCGTTTGGATTTCTTTCCAAATGGAAGTCCCTCCTACACCAGAATCAAAAATGCCAATTGGTTGTGTGTTCATTGTTTAACAAAAATAAAAAAGCCGCCCATTAAGGCAGCTTTTTTTATAGTTTATTTTGAAATCTAATCTTATTAATTAGATGCCCATTTTTTTCTTTACGTCAGCTAAGATGTCTTTTCCATCTGCAACGATTACAGATGCTCTGTCAAGGACATATTGGTATCCTTGTGCTTTTGCAACTTCTTGGATAGCTTTCATTGCTTTTTCTTGAATTGGTTTAAATAATTCAGCTTCTTTTTTAGCGATGTCTTGTTGTGCATCAGATCTAAATTGTTGAATACGTTGTTGCTTTTCTTGTAACTCTAAACCTCTTTTTTGGTTTTCTTCATCTGTTTTAGTTGCAGCTTCAGCTTCGTATTGTTTAACTGTATTTTGGTACTCTGTAATTGAAGCTTGAATATCAGTTTGGTAAGTTTTACCTAAAGTTTCAATTTCAGTTTGAGCAGCTTTAGCTTCAGGCATTGCAGCAATTAACTCCTGGGTGTTTATATGAGCAATCTTGCTTTGTGCTTGTGTAAAACTAACTGTTACAATACATAATGCAGTTGCTAAAAATAGATTCTTTAATTGTTTCATTTTAAATAGTATTAATTGTGTTATAAATTGATTATTTGTTTTGGTTTATACTGTCATTTACGCGTTGGCGTTCTTCTAATATTTTTCGTTTTCTTTCTTCTAATTCTCTTTTTCTAGCTTCACGATCGGCTAACTTCTTTTGTCTATTCTCTTCTATGAGTTGCTCTCTAGTTTTCGTTTCAGGAGCGTTATCTTTTGGAGTCTCACTTTTTAAAGCTTCAGAGTTTGGTGTTTCTTCTTGTGGAGTGACACCATTTCTTTCATCAATTTTAGCTTGTTGAGCTCTTTCTCTTTCCTCTATAATTTGCTGACGTCTTTCGGCTGCAGCTTGCTTTTTCGCTTCTCTAGTAGTTAAGGCAGCTTGTCTACGTGCATCAACAATACTATCGCGTTCTGTTCTTTTATCCTCTAAAGCTTGTTCTCTAGCATCTAGTTCTTCATTAATTTCAGGAATTAATTCCTCTTCTTCTGCTGCTCTACGTTGAGCTCTGTTTTGTGCTTGATTTCTCTTAGCAGATCTAGTAATGCTTCTTAATATCTGTTCACTTAAATCATAACGTTTTGCAGAAAAGAGCATCGTTGCGTCAGAAGATTTATCAAAAATAAAGTCATATTTTTTACCTTCAGCAATGTCTTGTACTGCAGCGAAAATTTGATCTTGAATGGGCTGCATGAGCTGCTTTTTTTGTATAAACAAATCACCGTTTGGGCCAAATCGCTTTTGTTGATAATCTAATATTTCACTTTCTTCAAAGTCGATATCCTCCTCACGTTCATGAATAAGTTCTTCTGTTAAAAGTACTTTTTCGGTGGTAAGATCTTTTCGTTTTTGTTCAACAGCTTTTAGTTTTTCATGGATTTCATTTTTCCATTTTTCAACTTTTTGATTCAATTGGTTTGAAGCTTCTTGATATTCAGGTACATTTTCTAAAATATACTCCGTATCGATATAGCCTATCCTAACGCCACGTTGTGCATGTGATGTTATGCTGCTTGCGGTAAAAATTAATATCAGTAAAAAAAGAACGTTGTTATTAATGTATTTCAACATGTTTCTATTATTGGTAACACGCAACGGGCTTATGTTGTTTTTATTAAGGTTTACTTTTTTTAACAAGGCTCGTTTCATTTGGTTAATGTTTAGTATTTGGTTTTTAGAATACAATCTTCAAAATTAACGAAATATAATCTTAAAAATTTTAATTCACATGCAAAACATTAAAGTGTTATTAGAAAATACCGTGCCAAAATAATATTAACTATTAAAATTGTTGTCCAATAATGAAATGCGTTTCCCAACCGTGGCTTACCGTTGTTCCAGGTAAAGCATCGAAGCCATAACCGAAATCTATACCTAATAATCCAAATGCTGGCATGAATATTCTAAGTCCTACACCAGCGGATCTATATAAATCGAATGGGTTATAGTCTTTAAAATTATCATATGATGCACCTGCTTCAGCAAAACCTAAAACAAATATTTTAGCAGATGCTTTTAAGGTAATTGGGTAACGTAATTCTAAAGAGAACTTGTTATAAATGGTTCCTCCATCTTGTCCTGATAAGGAGTTGTCTGGATAACCACGTAATTGTACGTTTTCTCTTCCGTCTAAGCTATAGTTTCCTAAACCAGAACCTCCAACGAAGAAACGTTCAAAAGGAATGACACCTCTATCATTGTTATAAGCTCCTAAGAATCCAAACTCTGTACTTGGCCTTAAAACCAAATCTTTAGTGATTTGTGTATACCACTCACCTTTGAATTTGACCTTATAAAACTCTAACCATTTGTAACGTTCTTGATCTATTTCTGAAATTCTGTCATTAGCAGCTAATACTTCATCAGGGTTGCTGTTCACATCATTTCTAATGACATCATTTTCATCCCTTTCGTTTTTAAGGGCTTCATAATCTACGTTATTAAGTGCTGAATACGGTAATGTAAGTTTAGCACTAACAGAGAAACTAGAGCCTCCTGTTGGATAAATAGGGTCTACACTAGTGTTGTTTCTTGTTAGTCCGATGGTGTATGATAAGTTGTTTGAGTAACCGTCGCCAAATTCAAATAATCCGGTATTGTAATTATTTAAGTCGTAGCGTTGGTAACCAATAGCTTGCGACAATGTGAAGAAATCATCTGGGACACTAAGTCGTTTTGCCAAACCGAATGTGATACCTGTAATGTTAAAACTTCTACTTTTGTCAACAGAATAATCAGTGAAATCCTGTCCGAATTGTTTTGTATGCGATAATGACGCCGAAAATTGAACGGGCTTTTTACCGCCTAACCAAGGTTCTGAAAACGAGAAGCTATAGGTTTGATAGAATTGACTAGCTTGTAAACGCAGTGCTAATTTCTGTCCATCACCCATTGGAATTGGCTTGTAGGCGTCCTTTTTAAAGATGTCTTTAATTGAAAAGTTATTAAATGATAAACCAAGTGTACCGATAAAGCCACCCCCACCATAGCCACCTTGTAATTCAATCTGGCTTGATCCTGTTTCTTTTACCGAATATTCCATATCGATAGTTCCTTCAACAGGGTTTGGGTTAAGGAAGTTTGGTGATAATTCTTGAGCATCGAAAAAGCCTAATTGACCAAGTTCTCTTACCGTACGTACTACATTTGCTTTACTGTATAATTCCCCTGGACGCGTACGTATTTCTCGATAAATTACGTGATCGTTGGTCTTGTCGTTTCCTACTACAGTAACACTATTAAAATATGCTGGTTTCCCTTCTGAAATTCTGATTTCTGTATCAATAACATGGTTTTCAACGTTAACTTCAACAGAGTTTACGCTGGAGAATAGATACCCATTGTTTTGATATTGATTGGTAATATCAAAAGCGTCTGGTTTAGAGTTGTCTGCAATACGTTCTTGTAATAATATACTGTTGTAAGTGTCACCTTTGTTTATGCGAAGTAGTCTTTTTAAATAAGCATCGGAATAAACGGTGTTACCAATAAAGGTAATTTCACCAAATTTGTACTGTTCGCCTTCAGTAACATTAATTTCAAGAGAAATTGTTTTATCGTCGTTTACAATTAAACTGTCGGATAGAATTCGTGCATCTCTATAACCATTCTTTTTATAGGTGTCAATAACATGACCTAAATCGGCTTGATACGCAGAATCAATAAATTTTGAACGTTTCCAAACACGAAGAAAATTTTTCTTCTTTGTGCTTTTCATACTGGCACGAAGTTTTTTATCTTCTAAAACTTCATTACCAAAAAAGGTAATGTCTTTAATTTTTACTTTTTCACCTTTATCAATATTTAAAACCATATTAACTCTAGGCGTTGTCATAGAGTCTTTTACTTCGAGGGTATTAATATGAATCTTGGTGTTATAAAATCCTTCTTTTTTATATTTTTTGGTTAGGAAATTTTTGGTAGTTGTAATTAAGTTTTCAGTTACTTTTACCCCATTATTAAGGTTGTTTTCTTTGATTATATCTTCTTTCTTACCTTTTTTAACACCATTAATTTTTAGATCATTAAGTTGCGGTAAGTCAGATAACCTAATTTCAATAGAAACAACGTTACCTTCTACCTTTGTAACATAAACTTCGATATCGTTAAATAACTTAGAGCCCCACAGCTTTTTAATGGCATTACTAATTTCCTCACCTGGAACAAATATTTCTTTGCCTTTGCTTAATCCAGAGTAAGTAATTATAGTTTGTTCGTTAAAAGAGGTGTTTCCGGCTACGGTAATTTCACCTAAAACGTACTTCGTGTTAGGGTCTTGAGCCTCAGCATTAAAGCAACCTATAAAAAGAATTATAGAAGTACAATATTTCAAAAATGTTAATATAGAAGTTCTATTAACTAAGTTGGTCACTAGTTTTCCCAAATCGTCGTTCTCTTTTTTGATATTCAATAATAGCTTCATACAAATGTTGTCTGGTAAAATCTGGCCATAAGACACTTGTAAAATGTAATTCGGCGTATGCAATTTGCCATAATAGAAAATTACTTATGCGTTGTTCTCCACTGGTTCTGATAAGTAAATCCACGTCTGGCAAATTTTGCGTGTAAAGATGCTCATTAATAATTGATTCATCAATATTTTCGGGCGAAATTATATTATTTTTAACTTTAATGCTAATTTCTTTTACCGCGTTTATGATTTCATCTCTAGAACCATAGCTTAAGGCGAGAGTGAGCGTCATTCGTGTATTATCCTTTGTATTTTCTATAACCTCAGATAATTCTTTAAAAACTTTTTTGGGCAATGAATTTAGGTTGCCAATAGCGCAAAGTTTGATGTTATTTTTCTGAAGTGTTTTTAGTTCTTTTGTCAATGAAGAAACTAAAAGCTTCATTAGTGTTTTTACTTCTAATTTTGGTCGGTTCCAATTTTCTGTAGAAAAAGCGTAGAGTGTTAGGTTTTCAATACCAAGTTCGGCACATGCTTCAACAGTTGTTCTAACCGATTTTGTGCCATTTTCATGGCCAAAAGCACGCATCATTCCTTGTTGTTTTGCCCAACGTCCATTTCCATCCATGATGATGGCAATGTGTTTAGGTAAGGTATTGGTTAGTATTTTATTTTTTAAATCCATTTTTATTTTACGCAATAACACGGGTTTTCCCCAAAAGTATATGTTAGGGTAAAACCTGAAAACATGTACCAGTCGTTATTGTTTATATTTCCTATTTGATATTGCGGCTTTATAGCGTCTGATTTTGGCATGCTGCCATCAATTTCGTCTGAAAAAGTATATCGCGCACCCACTTCAACCCCTATAACAAAGTTGCCAATAATTCTAGCTTTTATACCTAAAGCTATTGGTATTCCAAAAGCCCAACTTGATTCACCTTCAGATGTTTGTGAGCCATTTAAGTAATAATAATTTTCATGACGTGCAGAGCTTATTCCTGTATATATATACGGTGTCCACACTTTTTCTCCAGAATGTAAATCGAAATCGATGAATGTAAACTCCATACCTGCAGAGATTTCTAGTAAGTTAGAATCGAAATCATAATCTCTTTGAATACGTCTTGGGTCATCAGATTCAGAATCGTATGCCTTAAGATCAGAATAAATTATTGATGCCCTCCAAGAATACCTGCTGCTTCTATTCCAACGGTATAATAGACCCAGAGCAGGTGCGTTTGGTGCAATATAATCTGTAGCACCAATATCTCCAATTAAATTACTGCCTCCTGCAAAGGCTCCAATTTCGTGTATTTGAGCTTGGCCAAATTGGATACTTAATATGCTTATTATCAATAGGGTTAAATGCCTCATAAAAATTCAAAAGTTTGCAAATATAATAAATTAGATTAGTTTGTAGTACATTGAGCTAAAATGTCTTAATGTAAAACAGCATTTCTTAATAATTATTGCTTTTATAGGAATAGATTAGTTAGGTTAGTTGTTTCGGTTATCTTCACCCCAAAGTAATTTTTTTCGCAAGGTAATTAGGAAACTTTCATCTAAAAGATCAATCATTTTTATCTTGAAATCGGCTTTTTTAATTTTAATTAAAGTACCGTTATCCAAAGTAGCGATTCTGGAATCTAAGGAGACTAAATGATTTTCTTCACGACCACTAACTCTTAAGTGAACTTCTGTAGAATCTGGAATGATTAAAGGACGAGCGCTTAAATTGTGTGGGGCAATCGGGGTAAGGACAAAGCTATTCGTACTCGGTGTAATAACAGGGCCTCCGCAGCTTAAAGAATAACCTGTAGAACCTGTTGGGGTAGAAAGGATTAGCCCATCACTCCAATACGATGTGAGGTATTCACCATCTAAATGGGTTTCAACAGTAATCATGGAAGTTGTGTTTTTTCTGCTCACTGCCACTTCGTTTAAAGCAAAACTTAAAGAAGCGATGTCTTCGTTTTTTGGAGAGGTTTCTACCGAAAGTAAGCTCCGTTGCGATATTTTATAATTACCATCAATAATATTTTGCATAGCACTTTCAATAACATCCACTTGAATAGTTGCCAGAAAACCTAAGCGTCCAGTATTTATACCTACAATAGGAATATCGATATCTTTTACGAAAGTAATGGCTCTTAAAATGGTACCGTCTCCACCAATACTCACCAAGAAATCAAAAGAAGTATCTAAAGATTCAAAGGTTTTAAAGGAACTGAAATCATTTATTTTTGCAGATTCCTTTTTTATAATCTTGAAAAATTCAGTTTCAATATAAGCATCAATGTTTTTTTTCAAGAGATAATTAAATAATCTTTCTACTGAAACAGATGTATTTTTATTGTAAAATCGTCCGAAAACGGCAACTTTCATATATTAAATATTTAAGTATTTTTTTAAATAATCTGAACGCTCTTTTAGGCTTTCAATATAGCCATCTTCTTCGTGTCCAGACACGATATTGTAACTGTATCTTCTAAAAGTTTGAATGATATCTGTTAATCCTGTTTGACCAATTTTTAAAGTAACTTGTGTTAAATCGGTATTCATTTTTGAAATAAAAGCCCCTAATATTTTTCCACCATTAGATTCTACTATTTGGCTTACTTCACTAAAGGAATAATCATTCGTACCTTTTTCAATGACTAAAACGCCTCCTGCCTCTGTGAAAAATGGAGATTCACTAAATAAACTGATAATGTCATTTAACTCGTAATATCCTAAATAGTCGTTTTTCTCATTAAGTACAGGCATGATATTCGTGGAATTCGTAGCAAACACCTCCAAAACATCTAGCCAAAGTGTGGTGTCGCGAACAAAAAAGTTTTCCAATGAATATTTGTACTCAGCCAAAGGTTTTTCTTTTTCAAAACAATAGGCGTCAGCTTCAGAAAAAGTACCTAAATAGATACCGTTTTCATCTTTAATAGGTATGTGTGAAAAGGTAAGCTGATTAAATAGTAATTGCAAATCACGCACGTTACTGCTTATGTTTAGCGGTTTTATATCGTTTATGATGAATTCTAAAAGTTTCATGATTCCTGCTGAATTGGACTGCAAATTAATCAAAAAAAAAGTATGTTAGGCTGTTCTACTTTGTATTTTTGTTTTTTAAAATGTATTTATGACAAAGTTAAGTGTTAATATCAATAAGATCGCAACCTTAAGAAATTCCCGTGGTGGCGATGTGCCTAACGTCGTGCAATTTGCAAAAGATGCACAGCGTTTTGGTGCCGAAGGGATTACCATTCACCCAAGGCCAGATGAGAGACATATTCGTTATCAAGATGCCCGCGATTTAAAACCAGAAGTGTACACCGAATATAATATTGAAGGTAATCCTGTAGAATCTTTCTTGAAATTAGTGTTGGAAGTAAAACCTACTCAGGTAACACTAGTTCCAGATGCTGAAGATGCCATTACTAGTAATGCTGGTTGGGATACCATTAAACACAAAGACTTTCTGGTTGATGTTATTAAGGAATTTAAAAATAACGGGATACGTACTTCTATTTTTGTCGACCCTGTTTTGGAGCAAATTGAAGGCGCTAAATTAACAGGAACCGATCGTATTGAATTATACACCGAGGTCTTTGCGCACCAGTATAGCTTAGGGAATAAAGCCGCGATTCAACCTTATATTGAAAGCGCACAATTAGCTAGTAAATTAGGATTAGGTCTTAATGCAGGGCACGATTTATCATTAGAAAATATTAAGTTTTTTAAAGATGAAATTCCTAACTTGTTGGAGGTTTCTATTGGGCATGCTTTAATTACTGAAAGTTTGTATTTAGGTGTAGAGAACGTGATTCAAATGTATTTGAATAAGCTGAAGTAAGGTGTGCGTTACGTCATGCCGAACTTGATTTGGCATTTCAATAGTTTTGCATCTCAATAATTGACGATGAGACCCTGAATTAAATTCAAGGTGACGGGCAAAAAATAAAAAAAGAAATTGAAATTGTTTTTCGCTTTCGCGGAAATAAAGACATAAAAAATGATATTACATTCAACTATTTTAGGAGAAGGAAAGCCATTTGTTATTTTACACGGATTTTTAGGTATGAGCGATAACTGGAAAACTTTAGGTGTACAGTTTAGTGAGGCCGGATATGAAGTGCATTTAGTAGATCAGCGTAATCACGGACGTAGTTTTCACGATGATGCTTTTAGTTACGAAGTACTTGCTGAAGATTTAAAAGCCTATTGCGACCACCATAATTTGGAAGATATAGTGTTACTCGGGCATTCGATGGGCGGAAAAACGGCTATGTTGTTTTCAACTTTATACCCAGAACTCGTTTCTAAATTAATTGTTGCCGATATTTCTCCAAGATTTTATCCAGTACATCACGATGCGATTTTGAACGGCTTAAGCGCGATTAAATTTGATGAGGTTAAGAGTAGAGGACAAGTGGATAAAATTCTAAGTGAATATGTATCAGATTTGGGTACCCGTCAGTTTTTGCTTAAAAACCTGTATTGGGTTGAAAAAGGACAACTTGGTTTACGTATAAATATAGAGGTGCTACACAACGAAGTTGCTGAAGTTGGCGAGGCCCTGCCAAGCCATGCTACCTTTAACAAAGACACCTTGTTTTTACGAGGAGACCGTTCAGAATATATTGGTGTTGGCGATGAAAGTATTATCAAAACGCATTTTCCAACAGCGCGAATTAAAACCATTTCTAATGCAGGACATTGGTTGCATGCAGAAAATCCAGAAGATTTTTATGCAGAGGTGATGGCTTTTGTGTAAATTTAGAATCATAAAAACTTTAAAATCATGAAATTATTTTTAAACTTGTTGCTTACCGCACTAGGTGTGGTTGTTTTAGCTAATATTTTACCTGGTGTCCAAGTTGATACCTATATGACTGCGCTTATCGTAGCTGTAATTTTAGCGGTACTTAATATTTTTGTTAAACCCTTATTAGTTGTATTCACATTGCCAATAACGGTTCTAACCCTAGGCTTGTTCTTGTTGGTGATTAATGCTTTTATTATTTTAATTGCAAGTAATCTCATAACAGGTTTTGAGGTAGATGGTTTTTGGACTGCTATTCTTTTTAGTGTTCTATTAGCGATTCTAGAATCTATCCTGCATTCACTTCTAAATGACGATTAAAGCATACTAAAAATCAAGCCTTTAAAAACTTTGCATAGGATGTAAAAATATATTATTTTTGCATCCCAATTTTAGTGACTAAAAATGAATTTTATAGTTCAATTGAAATTGGCTTTCCCAGAAAAGTAGGGATTTATATTTTTTAGGTTTTTAGAAGAAACCTTATTGTTAAATGCCTGATTTAAGGCTTTATATCATTTAAAATGAATATTACAAGAGAAAACGTTGATGCATTAAATGCTGTTGTTAAAGTGGATATCGCTAAGGAAGATTATAGCGATAAAGTAGAGAAAATCTTAACCGATTACCGTAAAACAGCAAACATTCCAGGTTTTAGAAAAGGTCATGTTCCAATGGGCATGGTTAAAAAACAGTACGGAAAAGCTGTTTTAGTTGATGAAGTTAACAAGTTATTACAAGAAGCTTTAAACAAATATTTAACCGAGGAAAAATTAGACGTACTTGGGCAACCATTACCAAGAACTCAAGAAGAAATTGATTGGGATGCTGAAGGTTTTTCATTTGAATTCGAATTAGGTCTTGCACCAGAATTTGATGTAGAGTTAAAAAGTAAAAAAGCCATCACACAATATAATATCGTTGCTGATGATAAAATGATTGATGAGCAAATTGAACGTATTCAAAAACAATACGGGAAATTAGTGCCTCAAGATGCTGTTGAAAAAGACAGTGAAATCACAGGAGCATTCACTAACGAAGAAAAAGAAATTGATAACACAGTAACTTTAACTTTAGATAAATTTAAAGGAAAAGCCACTGCTAAACAATTTGTTGGCGCTAAAGTTGGTGATGTTATTACATTAAAAACAAAAGGTCTTTACGACGATGATCACGAATTAATGCATGCTTTAAAATTAAGTCATGACGATATTCATGGTTTAGATATTGAAGTAAATTTTACAATTACTGAAATTAACGCCCGTGAGTTAGCAGATTTAGATCAAGAATTATTTGATAAACTTTTTGGTGAAGGTGAAGTAAAATCAGTTTCAGAATTAAAAGCTAAAATTAAAGAAGATGCTGAAAAGCAATTCGTGCAACAAGCCGATCAAAAATTATTAAACGACGTAACTGAATATTTAGTAGAAAACACAAAATTCGATTTACCAGCAGAGTTTTTAACGAAATGGATGCAAACTGCAGGTGAAAAGGAAATTGATGCAGATCAAGCTAAAGAAGAGTATGAAAAATCTGAAAAAGGTTTACGTTACCAATTAATTGAAGGAAAGTTGATTACCGATAATGACGTTCAAGTAACTATGGACGATATTAAAAATCACGCTAAAGAAATGATTAAAGGGCAAATGGCTCAATTTGGTCAAATGAACCCTTCTGATAAAGAGTTAGATGATATTGCTGCTCGTGTTTTAGGTAACCAAGATGAGGCGCGTCGTATTTCAGAACAATTAATTAGTCAAAAATTATTGTCCGTTTATAAAGAAAAAGCAAACCTTAAGGTTAAAGAATTGAGTTACGAAAACTTTGTTAAAGAAGTTTATGGTGATAAATAAGTAAAAGAATAAATGCTTATCTTTAATCGCTTAAACCGGAAGGTTTAAGCGATTTTGCATTAACATAAAATCGTTTTTTTAAAGGCTTTCAGTGTAGTTTGCTGTAAGTCAATAGTATAATAAAACAATAAGAAGGAAAACTATGGATTACGCAAAGGAATTTGAAAAATTCGCGATAAAAGATCAAGGGATTAGCAGCACATATTATAACAAAATAATAAGTAGCATGTATCCTCAAAGCTTGACTCCAAATATTATTGAAGAACGCCAAATGAATATTGCTGTTTTTGATGTGTTCTCGCGTTTAATGATGGATAGAATTATCTTTTTAGGAACAGGAATTAACGATCAAGTGGCTAACATTGTACAAGCGCAGTTGTTGTTTTTAGAAAGTACAGACGCAAATAAAGACATTCAAATTTATATTAATTCTCCAGGAGGAAGTGTTTATGCAGGATTAGGTATTTATGATACCATGCAGTTTATTAAGCCAGATGTTGCTACAATTTGTACAGGAATGGCGGCTTCTATGGGCGCGGTATTGTTATGTGCAGGAGAAAAAGGAAAACGTAGTGGGTTAACTCATTCTCGTGTTATGATACATCAACCTTTAGGTGGAGCACAAGGTCAAGCGAGTGATATTGAAATTACAGCAAGAGAAATCATTACTTTAAAAGAAGAGCTTTACAAAATAATTAGTAAGCATTCTGGTCAGGATTACGACAAAGTTTATGAAGATAGTGATCGTGATTACTGGATGAAGGCTGACAAGGCTAAGGAATACGGTATGATTGATGAGATATTAGCTCGTAATTAAATAAAAAATTTGTAATTTTAAAGAATTGTTATAGAGGGATTTATGATAATTTGATCTCTTAAATATTTAGATTAAATGGCGAAAGAAGAATTAGAATGTTCATTTTGTGGTAGAAAAAAGCCTGAAACAAACTTGTTAATAGCTGGTCTTGATGCACATATCTGTGATAGATGTATCGAACAAGCGCATGGTATTGTTTTGGAAGAATCTAAGCAAAGTGATAGTAGTGATCTATCTGCAGAATTAAAATTAAGAAAGCCTCAGCAAATTAAGGATTTCTTAGATGAATATATTATTGGTCAGAATGTTACGAAAAAAGTAATGTCAGTTGCCGTTTACAATCATTACAAAAGACTATTACAGCCAGCTACAAAGGATGATATCGAAATCCAGAAAAGTAACATCATGATGGTGGGACAAACCGGAACCGGTAAAACTTTAATGGCTAAAACCATCGCGAAAATGTTAAACGTACCATTAGCTATTGTTGATGCTACTGTTTTAACGGAAGCTGGTTATGTAGGAGAAGATGTTGAAAGTATCCTAACACGCTTATTACAAGCGGCAGATTATAATTTAGAGAATGCTGAAAAAGGCATCGTTTTTATAGATGAAATAGATAAGATCGCTAGAAAAAGTGATAACCCGTCTATTACACGTGATGTTTCTGGGGAAGGGGTGCAACAAGCACTTTTAAAGCTTTTAGAAGGAACGGTTGTTAATGTACCACCAAAAGGCGGAAGAAAACACCCAGATCAAAAATTTATTGAAGTAAACACCGAAAATATTTTATTTATTGCTGGTGGTGCTTTTGATGGTATTGATCGTGTGATTTCTAAACGTTTAAATATGCAAGCCGTTGGTTATAGCGCATCAATGTCTGATGATGTTGTAGATCAAGATCACTTATTACAATATATTATTCCGAAGGATTTAAAAGATTTTGGTTTAATCCCTGAAATTATCGGTCGTTTGCCTGTTTTAACTTATATGGATCCTCTTGATGCTGAAACCTTAAGAGCTATCCTTACAGAGCCTAAAAATGCCATTATAAAGCAATACAAGAAGTTGTTTACCATGGATGATATAGACTTTACTATTACTGATGGTGCATTAGATTTTATTGTAGGTAAAGCAATTGAGTATAAATTGGGAGCTCGTGGTTTACGTTCTCTTTGTGAGGAGATTTTAACCGATGCCATGTTTGAATTACCTTCTAGTAAGGAGAAGAAGTTAAATGTTACTAAGGCTTACGCCGAAGAGAAATTAACCAAAACAACTTTAAAGAAACTAAAAGCGGTTTCTTAATCTTAAAGTTTAATTATATTTAAAAAAAAACCACACGTTTTCGTGTGGTTTTTTTATGTTTAAGAATTATCGTGATTGTGTTTTTATGTTTATTTCACGATTAAAAATTCGATACGTCTATTGGTGTGATGTTCTTCCTCAGAACAGTTGGTGTTACAATTAATTAGTGGTTTTGTTTCTCCAAATCCTTCAGATTTTAAGCGATTTGCTGCAATGTCATGTTCTATCAGGTATTTCACTGTAGAGGCTGCACGTCTTTTAGATAATAACAGGTTGTAACTGGCGCTACCTCTGTTATCGGTGTGGCCCTGAATATCTAATTTCATCTCCGGATTATTGTTTAAAATCTTAACAACTTTATTTAAAGTCACAAACGATTCTTCTTTGATATTCCATTTATTGAAATCAAAATAAATGTTTTCTAAAACAATTTTTGAATCTACGATAACTGGCACGGTAGGTTGAAGCTTAACTTCTTTTGCATATTTGTATTTATCTTCCTTATGGTTTGCTACGAAAGGTTCTGTACTTGTTACAAAGCCCGATTTACTGGTGCTAATAGTGTATTCTTCAAAAGGTGTTACGGTAAATTCAAACGCACCTACTTCGTTAGATAATGTTCTAGCAATTTCTACTCCGTCATCATCAAACAAGATTAATTCGGCATTTGGTAATTTTATGTTCGTTTCTAAATCTGATACTGATCCTTTAAGTGATTGTAACACATCATGGTTAGTAACAATATAGACATCATAGCTGCCAATTCCACCTGATTTGTTTGATGATACATAGCCTTGCTCTTTAGTGGCCAGAAAGAAAGCGATATCATCTTTAGGGGTGTTAATTGTAGTGCCAAGGTTTCTTGGTTGTTTGATGCCGCTGTTAGAAATTTTACTTCTAAAAATGTCATACCCACCTAAATTATTATGGCCTTTAGAGGCAAAGAATAAGTACTTTTCTTCCATGGAAAGTGCTGGGTATTTTTCGTCTTTTGATGTATTTATAATGTTGCCTAGATTCTTAGGTGTTCCTAGGGTGCCGTCAGGGTTGATGTCTGAAACATATAGGTCAAACCCTCCATGGCTATCAGGGTAATTGGCTGAAAAGAATAATTTATCTCCAGCACGATTTGTAAAAGGCGTTTCAATGGACACATTAGGCTGATTAACACTTAAAGCCAATTCGTTTATCCAGTTCCCGTTAGAGTTTTCTTCTAAATCTGCTTTGTAGAGCTTGAATTCTAAAGAGTTTTCATGAGAACTACGGGTGTAGTATACAGTATTTTCATTTTTAGAGAATGTGATTTGATCTTCACTAAAATGGGTGTTTAAAATTCTTGAATAAGAAAGAGGTCTACTTATTAGTCCGTCTTCGGCATTGATATCTAAACAGTATAAGTCTTTGTAAGCTTCACCGGTTTTATGATCAATTTTAGATAATCCACCTATTTTTTTTGAGGACACCATAATAAATTTCTCTTTAAAGAATCCAGAGCCAATTTCAGAAAATTCGGTGTTCTCAAAAGTTGGTGTAATTTCAAAATTAAAGCCGTTTTCACCAATACTGGTAGGAGGTGATGGTGATGAGCTCTGGGCAGAATTAATCGTTGTATCTTGACTTATAACTATATTAGTAACAAGAAATACCAGAAAACAAAGTTTCGTTTTCATATTAAAAGGGTTAAGTTAATCGTTGGTTCCCCGTAAAGATATAGTAGTATGGTGTGAAATTAATATGCTATAGATTAACTGTGACATAAATCGTTATACGGAAATATTTATAAGTATTTATTTACAATATCTATGTGTTTAGAGTTAAAAGTTCATCTATATACTCTCTTGTATTTGAAAGTCTCGGTATTTTATGTTGTCCTCCTAATTTATTATTTTGCTTAAGCCAATCATAAAAAAGATTTTTTCGAGCAATATGTATGGTAGGTCTGTTTAATGTCATGTTGTTGTAGCGCTTGGCCTCGTAATCTGAATTTAATGATTTCAGTGCGTCATCAAATAAATCATTAAAAGTGTTCATATCGCTAGGAGGTGATTTAAACTCGATCAGCCATTCGTGAGCGCCTTTTTCCTTGCCTTGCATAAAAATAGGTGCTGCTGTGTATTCTACAATTTCAGAATTTGTTTGGTTGCAAACGGTTTTTAGGGCGTTTTCGGCGTTTTCAATAATCAGTTCTTCCCCAAACACATTAATGTGGTGTTTTGTGCGTCCAGAGACTCTAATACGGTAAGGGCTTAAAGAAGTAAATCTTACGGTATCGCCAATTTTATAGCGCCATAATCCAGCGTTTGTCGTGATGATTACGGCGTAATTTTGATGCAATTCAACTTCGCTAAGCGGAATGGCCTTTTCTTCGGAAGTCGCATAGATATTCATTGGAATGAATTCATAGAAAATTCCGTAATCAAGCATTAATAAGAGATCTTTCGAATTGTTTTGGTCTTGAATGGCAAAGAAACCTTCTGAAGCATTGTATATTTCGTAGTATTTGAAATTTTTATTTGGGAGGATGTTTTTGTATTGATCTGTATAGGGTGTAAAGCTTACCCCGCCATGAAAATACACTTCCAGATTTGGCCAGACCTCATGTAAGTTTTTCTTCCCTGTGGTTTCTAAAACATTATTTAACAAAACAAGCATCCATGAAGGAACCCCAGCCAGGCTCGTTACATTTTCGTTTCTAGTTTCATCAACTATGGCTTGCATTTTGTATTCCCAATCGCTCATTAGAGATACTTTGTTGCTTGGTGTGCTACTAAATTCAGCCCAGAAGGGCATATTATCTATAAGTATAGCAGACAAATCTCCGTAAGCCGTACCGTTTTCTTTGTACAATTGTTTGCTTCCGCCTAAGCGTAAACTTTTTCCTGTGAATAATTGAGCGTCTTCATTATTGTTTAAATACATGCACAATAAGTCCTTGCTAGCTGCGTAATGGCAGTCTTCAAGAGATTCTTCGCTTACGGGAATAAATTTACTTTTGGCTCTGGTGGTTCCGCTAGATTTAGCAAACCATTTTATTGGAGTTGGCCAAAAAATATTGCCTTCGCCTTGTCTTGAGCGTTCAATCACATTTTGCCAACCGTCATAATTTTTTATGGGAACACGCTCGGCAAAAGTTCTGTAGTTTTTTATAGATGCAAAATCATGTTCTTTACCAATTTCGGTGTCTTTGGCATATTCAATTAAATTTAATAGCAATTCGTTTTGTACTTCATTTGGGTATTTTAAAAACAATTCTATTTGGTGAAAACGCTTTTTTAAAAACCAAGATGCAATGGAATTAACTATGGGTATTGACATAATTTATTTTATCTTTAAGCTTTAAAAATAATACTTTTTTTTATGACCTACCAAGGTGTTTTGACAAAAATGGAGACGGAATTTTCTAGTCCGATACAATATTATTTAGTGTTCGAAAATGACTTTTTGAATATGAACCAATTGTTGGACAAAAACATCAACATCCAGTTTGTTAAATACCAATGTTTAAACTGTGGGATGGATAAGCCCATTTATAGACAAGGTTTTGATAAACAGTGTTTTTTTGAGGTGCCACAGGCTGCCGATTGGATCATGCATCCTGAATTGAGTACGGCCCATTTGGGTAAAGAAGATCGCGATTTAGAATACGAAAAGGCCGTGCAACTCAAGCCACATATTGTATACTTGGCGAATTCTAGTAATGTGAAGGTTGGCGTAACTAGAAAAACACAAGTGCCAACCCGTTGGATTGATCAAGGGGCACACGAAGCGATAGAAATTGTAGAGGTGCCTAATCGTTATTTGGCAGGTATTACCGAGGTGGCGTTAAAAGCTCATGTGGCTGATAAAACCAACTGGCGTAAAATGCTAAAAAATGATATTGATGATGAAAACTTAGTAGAATGGCGTGAACGTTTGTCAGATTATATTCCTGCGGAAGCTAAAGATTATTTCATCCAGAACAATTCGGAAACGCATTTGGATTTTCCTGTGCATCAATACCCAGAGAAGCCAAAGAGTTTAAATATTAAAAAAGAACTCCAGTATTCAGGAAAGTTGGTAGGTATTAAAGGTCAGTATCTCATTTTTGAAGATGATACTGTTTTTAATGTTCGTGCTAACGAAGGTTTGGTGGTTAATATTTCTGTAATTCAATAAAACTTAAAAACCCACTTATAAAATAAATTATAAATGGGTTTTAATATAAATTTTAGAGTGAAGATTTATATATCTTCTTGATCTCTTAAACCTTGAATATAAGCTGCTTTTTGAACTTGACGACGTCTTTTTACAGATGGTTTTGTAAAAAACTGTCCGTCTCTTAAGTTTTGCATTACTTTAATATTTCTGTGTTTTCTTTTGTAGCGTTTTAAGGCACGCTCTATGTTTTCGCCGTCTTTTACAATGATTTTTAACATGACTCGTATTTAATAAATTATAATTTTAATATTTAGGTTTTACCCTAAATAAGTTCTTAGTACTCTGCTTTTTGAAGCGTGACGTAATCTACGAATGCCGCGCTCTTTTATTTGTCTTACTCGTTCTCTTGTTATTCCAAAAGCATCTCCAATTTCTTCGAGGCTTTTAGGCTGTTTTACGCTAATACCATAATAGTATCTAATAACTTGAGCCTCTTTATCTGAAAGCGTTTCTAAAGCACGATTTACTTCAGCGTTTAATGATTCTTTAATTAAATCGGAATCGGGTGCATGACCTTCATTCCCTTTAACCACATCATATAAACTAAAAGTTTCGCCTTCTTTCAACGGTGCATCCATGGATACGTGTCTTCCAGAAACTTTCATAGATTGCTTTACATCACTAACGGTAAGGTCAAGTGTTGTAGCAATCTCTTGAGCGCTAGGCGCTCTTTCATGGGTTTGTTCTAAAAATGAATAAGCTTTATTAATTTTATTAATAGAACCAATTTTGTTCAAAGGTAATCTAACTATTCGAGATTGTTGTGCTAAAGCTTGAAGAATTGCTTGTCTAATCCACCAAACGGCATAAGAGATGAATTTAAAACCTCTAGTTTCGTCAAACCGTTTCGCCGCTTTTACCAGGCCAGCGTTGCCTTCGTTGATTAAATCGGGCAAAGTTAAGCCTTGATTTTGATATTGTTTTGAGACTGAAACTACAAAACGTAAATTAGCAGTTGTGAGTGTATCTAGAGCTTTTTGGTCCCCTTTTTTGATCTTTTGCGCTAATTCAACCTCCTCTTCGGCGGTGATTAACGGTATTTTACTAATGTCTTGAAGGTATTTGTCTAAAGATTTGGACTCGCGGTTGGTAACTTGCTTTGTAATTTTTAATTGCCTCATGTAGATGTTTTAAGATTATGTCGAACCTTTAACATAAGCTTTTTGTGGCGAAAAACCTAATAAATCCGTTTATTGCTATGAAAAACCCTTCAAAGTGAACAAAAGTGACTGATTTTTGATCAATTTGAAGGGTTTTTGTATTTTTTGAATCTTTTAAAAGAGGGAGACTAAGCTTATTTTGAATTGACTTACTCTTTTTTCTTTCCGCCTAAGAAACCGTCTAACACATTTTTAATCACTTTTTTAGAGTCATTAGTCTTATTTGAGGTGGTATCTGTATTTTCTTTAGAACCTATAAGGCCATTTAAAACATCTTCAACGTGTTTACTTTGGTCTTGCTTTAAGGAGTCTGATTTGGTTTTATTTCCGCCAATAACATCACCAATTAAATTGTTGATTTCATCTTTACCTTGATTAAGTAATTTTTCTTTCTGAATTTCTAAAAGCTGATTGCTTAAGTTTTTAGCAGCACTTGTTAAATCGGTTTTTACATTCGGACTCGTATAACTACCAGTGATGTTTGCTGTAATTGGAATAGACATATTATCTACCTTAGAATCGTCAATTTTACCAATCAAGCGGTTTATATCACTTCCTAAATACTTGGCAGGAACGTTAAAAACGGCACTGTAATCAATGGTTTTATCGAAACCGTGTGCACCGGTAACTGTAATATCAATGTCCTTATAATTTAAATCGAAAGGTGAAACACTAACTTTTCCATTCGCAAATTCTAGTTTGGTTTTTATATCATTGATATTAATATCTTCAAAATCTATAAAATCTACAGCGTTATCAAGCTTGCTTATTAACCCGTTTTCATCTTTATTAATTTGAGTGGAAAGTAATTCAGCTAAAGCTTGACCAGTAAGACTGTTTAGCTTTGGCGTAAAATTATTGTTTAAATCTCCTGAGATGTTAATATTCGTATTTAGTTTTCCTTGAAAAATTTGCGCTATTGGGGCTAAACTTCTAAGTAACTCAAGGTCTTTAAACGATTGTGCGATATCAAAACTATCGGCATCTAAAGCCATATTAAAACTAGGTACTTCTGTTTTTGTAGATACGTTACCAGAAAGACCAAGCTTTCCGTTAAATATACGTGAGCTCACGTTTTGAAGAGTCACTTGTTCATCTTTTATAATTAGAGTACCTGTAACATCTTCTAAATTTAAATTGTCGTAAACGACCATATTCGCTTTAGCATTTATGGTACAATCTAAAAATGCTGGAATTTTTATAGCCTCGGTAGTCGTTGTAGTTTCAGTAGATTGTTCTGTTTCTTCTTGGGTTTCAGACATAAAATCATTCACCTTAAAAAGATAAGAATTTAAATCAAAATTACCTTTTAAAGTTTGGTCGCTAAATACAAAACCTAATAGGTTGTTAATTGTTCCGGTAGCGTTTAAATCGGTTTCGCCTGTTTTTGCTTTAAATTGATTTAAAGATACCGTACCTGGATTAAAGGTTAAATTCGCTTGTGAAATTTGTATGGGTTTTACAAAGTCTTCCGAAGTCATTTCAAAACCAGTAAGATCTACAGAGCCATTGCTTTTTATGCGTTCATAGGCATTGGTGTCAATCGCATTCATATCGAAAGCTGTATTCACTTTAGCTTTTAAAATACCACTGAGATTTTGATCTAAATCTACAGGGTAGGCTTTACTGATGTTGGCTAGATTTAAAACCCCATTGATATTGGCATCAACTAACATATTTTGGGTTAGATTTTTTAAGTGTGCTGAAGCTTTAAACACATCTTGGTCAATTTGAAAATCAAGCCTATTGATGTCAACATAAGTATCATCTGCATTTCCAGTAGTATTCTTGATAAGTGTATGGATGCTAATATGTTTTACAGCTTTAGGTAGGTCTGGATATTTAAAAGAAGCGTCGTTAGATGTGATGCTTACATCAAAAGTAGGGATTGTGGTTTCGGTAAGTTGTCCTTTTACCATACCTTTTACGATAAAATCACCAGTGGTTTCAACGTTTTCAATGCTTTTAGAGTAAGTTTCAGGGATAAGCGCTAAGAAATTTTTGAAATCAGATTCCGGATTTTCAAAGGTAATATCAATGTTTTGACCTTCATCAAGGAGCTGAACAAAACCATCAAAATGAATAGGTAGCTGATTGATTTGCGCTTTATTTTCCTTGAAAGTGTATTTGTTGTTATTTAAATCAACGCCAATTAAGGCATCTAACTTTATGGGGTTATTGTTTAAATAATTGGTGCTATCTATAGTTACGCTAAGATTTAATGCAGTTTCAGTATCTAGTTCTGAAACTTCGGAAGTAAATGTGCCGTGGCCTTCATGATTGAATTCAGAAATATGAGCCGTAGTATTTGATAGTTCGTCAATATAAGTGAAAGCACTATTCTTGATTTGATAATCTTTAATGCTGAAGGCAAAATTACTAGGTTGTTCTTCCGCGGAAGCGTTAACATCTTCTGATTCTTTTGCAATATCGTAGTTGCTATTTCCGAATTTATCGGTTTTTAAAGTGATAAGCGCTTCATCAATATAAATGGAGTTTATTACCATGGCTTCGTCGGCACTTTTAAACACCTCTTTAACCGACATGGTAAAGGAAATGGTTTTAGCAATGGCTAAAGTTTCGTCCTTAAAAGGTTCAAAATTTGTGATTACCAAATCGGTAACACTAATCCCTGCTTCAGGGAAATTCCTTATAAAGCTGAGGTCAACATCGCTAAACTCTACATGAGCATTGATGTTCTTGTTAATAGTTTGTTTTACAAGCTCTTGAATGCGGCCTTGAAAAATAAACGGAATCGCTATTAATGCGATAATTATAGTAATTAGGATGATTCCAGCAATTTTTAGAATTTTCTTCATAAATAAAGATCTGATGTTGGGTTAGGGAGAACAAAGTTAGTTGTTTTGCGAAAAGCACATACGCTGATAACCGTTAAATATTAACTCATTTCATTTTGAAGCAATCCTTAGAGTAAGTCTATTTCTTGATTTACTTTTAAACGGAAACGTTTTCTAAACAGAAAAACACCCAGGTATAAAAACGGGGTGTCGCATGCGGCAATAAGAACTTTAAATAAAAAACCGCTAAGCACGAGGCCTTTAAAATTTTCCCATTCAATAATTCCGAAAGAACACAGTAAAAACACGATAGTAAACGTGTCTATAAACTGTGAAAACCAGGTCGAAAAATTATTGCGAAGCCATAGATGTTTGCCAAAAGTTAGGCGTTTCCAGAAATGATAAATTTGAATATCAATAAACTGAGCGAATAAATAAGTAATCATGCTCGAAAAAACGGCGATTGATGTGTTTCCAAAAACAGTATTAAACATGGTATCATCAACGTAAGACCAAGGTGTAGCAGGCACTAAACTCGAAACATGAATAATTAAAAGAGAAAAAAGCGAGGCAAAAATACCAACGACCACCACATCATTAGCGCGCTTTTTACCATAGATTTCGCTAATTAAATCGGTTATTAAAAAGGTGATGGGATAGGGCAGTACACCAACTGAAATTTCAAAAAGTTTGCTACCAAAAATTTCAATATCTATAGGGTGCCAATAAAAAAACTTTTGAAAGATTAAGTTTGAAACCACTAACGACGTTATAAACAATCCACCCAAAAGCAAATAAATACGTTGTGCGGCAAGTTTATCTCTTAAAGACATAGTGATTGTGGATAAATACGTGTTGTAAATATAAAGTATTAAAAATTGTTTTAGTTATTTTGCCGCTCTTATGCAAAAATCAATGACATATTATATTGCTTTAGGAAGCAATAAAGGTGATAAATTTAAAAATTTACAAGCCGCCATTCAAGCCATTTATGAGCAGATTGGGTATGTGGTTTGTATTTCTAAAGTGTATAAATCGCCTGCTTTTGGTTTTGAAAGTGACGATTTTTTAAACTGCTGTTTGGCTTTAAAAAGTGTTTTAGAACCCCAAGAAGTTTTAGAATTACTGCTGAAAATTGAAATTGATTTAGGCCGTGTAAGAACTCAAAAAAGTGGTTATGAAGCCCGAGTGATTGACTTGGATATTGTTTTAGCTGAAGCTGAAATTATTAGCACCGAAACCTTGCAGCTGCCACATCCTGAAATGGCGAAACGAAAGTTTGTACTCTTACCATTAAATGATATAGCCGCTCATGAGGAACACCCTGTTTTGAAGACAAAAATTGCGGAGTTGTTAGAGGCTTGCCCAGACGATTCTGTTTTGGAAGCGTTGGAGATGCGCTTAGAGAATCCAAGTAAGAAGTTTGAACTTTCAAAATACAATTACCTGGCTATTGAAGGTAATATTGGCTCTGGGAAAACCAGTTTAGCCACAAAAATATCTGAAGATTTTAATGCCAAGCTTGTATTAGAACGCTATGCTGATAATCCGTTTTTGCCTAAGTTTTACGAAGATGCACATCGTTATGCCTTTACTTTAGAAATGTCTTTTTTAGCCGATCGGTATCAGCAAATTTCAGATGACTTATCGCAGTTAGATTTGTTTAAAGATTTTATAGTCAGCGATTACGATGTGTTTAAATCGCTTATTTTTTCAAAAATCACCCTAGCGGAAGATGAGTTTAACCTGTATCGTAAGTTATTCTACTTAATGTATAAAGAGTTGCGAAAACCCGATTTATACGTGTATTTACATCAAAATACAGAAAGACTTCAGCAAAATATTAAAAAACGCGGACGTGATTACGAGCAAAATATTCAGAATGATTATTTGGAGAAAATCAACGCCGGTTATCTAGAGTTCTTAAAAACACAAACGGATTTTAATGTCAAAATTATTGATGTTTCTAACCGTGATTTTGTTGGAAACCGCGCCGATTATTTGTGGGTTTTGGAGCAAATTGCTTCGTGTTAATTTAAAAATAGAACATTCAATAAAGCACTGTTGTCAGCTCGAGTGCAGTCGAGAGCGATGCATTCATAAAAAAAAGAATCTCGACTGCGCTCGATTTGACATTCTACTATAAATTTACTTTTTAAATTTATAGGTAACTACTTGTCTTTATCAAAAGTCTTAAAAAAGCGTATATAATTTCGTTACAATACGTCCTTTGTGTTGTTCAGGGAAGTGTTCGGTTAATAAGATTTCAGATTTAATTTTCAAAAAGAATGGCGCTTCTAGAAGATTAACCCCGCTATTTTGTTTCAGCCTGATGCCTTGTCCAGAAATGATGTCTTTATTCGGGATGAAGTCACCTCCCGGGATGTGTTCCGTTAGAATAACGTATTGGTAAGCCTTAATTTTTTCAAGCACTTGTAGTATTTCTTTGTTTGATAAATGCTGCAAAACTTGGCGTAAAATGATACAGTCTGCTTTTGGCCAAGGATCTTTGGCGATATCTAAACAGTGAAATTCGAGCTTATCAGATTTATAAAGACTTTCGTTTCTGTCAATAAGTTTTTCAACAATATCAATAGCAATATACTTTTTTGAAAAGGGGAGCAGTTGCTTGCCAATATTGAAATCACCACAGCCTAAATCACAAACCGTGAGCGTATTATTTTTGGTTTTTAAGAATGCAGAAACAGCCTCTAAATACGGGTTGATGATTTCAGGATTATGCGAGCCGTCTCCAGAATAAAAATCATGTTCCTTGCCGCCCCAAAGGTTCAAGTCGTAGATTTGGTCCATGACCGCTTTGGTTGGCCAAGGTTGTTTTGTTTTTTTAGTCACTTATTAAGACTTAGCACTGAGTTTACTAAACAAATCCCAAACCACAACACCACAACTCACCGAAATATTTAAAGAATGCTTGGTGCCGTATTGCGGGATTTCAATAACCGTATCGCTTACTGAAACTACATTTTGAGCAACGCCTTTAACTTCATTTCCGAAAACAAGTGCGTAAGTGGTGTTTTTTTCAACTTTAAAATCATTGAGCATGGTCGCGTTTTCAGCTTGTTCAACGGCGCATATTTTTACACCATCAGCTTTAAGTTTTTCAACTAAATCCATTGTGTTTTCAACGTGTTCCCAGTCTACCGTATCGGTGCTTCCTAAAGCTGTTTTGTGAATATCTTTGTGAGGTGGTGTGGCCGTAATGCCACAGAGGTAAATTTTTTCAATTAAAAAAGCATCACTTGTTCTAAAAACAGAACCAATGTTATTCAAGCTTCTTATGTTGTCCAAAACGATTATGATTGGGGTTTTTTCGGCAGTTTTAAAGTCGTTTACAGTCAATCGGTCTAATTCGCTATTTTTTAATTTACGCATGGTTTTCATTTTAATGAAAAGATAAGTGCTGCTATGTTCAAGCCTGTATCTTTGTTGAAATCTATTTTTAATTGTAAATAACTTGTAAGGTCATGATTTTATAAAAAATCAAAATAACGCTACATTAGCAATCTTGCAATTTCCGCAAAAATAAGACTTAAAAACAACATGACCTTGGGTGAATTTCTAAGGGAATGAAAACAGCATTATGACGAAAAAAACTAAAAAAGAAACGCCGTTAATGAAACAATACAATGCTATAAAGGCAAAGTATCCAGATGCTTTATTGTTGTTTCGGGTGGGAGATTTCTATGAAACCTTCGGGTCTGATGCCGTAAAAACAGCAGGTATTTTAGGAATTATTTTAACCAAACGTGGTGCAGGGAGTGAGAGTGAAATTGAATTGGCCGGGTTTCCGCATCATTCGCTAAATACGTATTTACCAAAACTGGTAAAGGCCGGTGAGCGTGTCGCGATTTGCGACCAGTTAGAAGACCCGAAACAAACCAAAAATATAGTAAAACGTGGAGTGACCGAATTGGTGACGCCAGGTGTTGCTCTTAATGATGAGGTTTTAGTGTCTAAATCGAACAACTTTTTATGTTCGGTTTATTTTGATAAAAAGAACATCGGTATTTCATTTTTAGATATTTCTACAGGAGAGTTTTTAACCTCACAGGGAAATGCCGAATACATTGATAAATTACTTCAGAATTTTAGTCCGAGTGAAGTTCTAGTCTCCAAACAAAAGCGCAGTCTGTTTAATAACACCTTTGGCGACGATTTTCATACGTTTTATTTAGAAGATTGGGTGTATCAAACCGATTATGCTTACGAAACACTTATAAAACATTTTGATACCAAAACGCTTAAGGGTTTTGGAATTGAAGATTTGTACGAAGGCATTATCGCTTCGGGGTCAATTCTACATTATTTAGGAGAAACCCAACATCATAAACTGCAGCATATTACTTCGGTTTCGCGTATCGCTGAAGACGATTACGTGTGGATGGATCGCTTTACCATTCGGAATTTAGAGCTTTATAACTCAACCAATAACAACGCAGTTACCTTATTAAATGTGATTGATAAGACGATTTCGCCTATGGGCGGAAGGTTGCTAAAGCGTTGGTTAGCATTGCCTTTAAAGAATATTGAGAAGATAAAACAGCGCCATGAAGTGGTGAGTTATTTATCTGCGGAAGAATCTGTGCTTCAGAAAATTCAAAATCACATCAAGCAAATTGGCGATTTGGAACGCTTAATTTCAAAAATAGCTACAGGGAAAGTAAATCCGCGAGAGGTTATTCAGCTTAAAAATTCTTTAGAAGCTATTGTGCCAATAAAAGAAATGGCTTCCAATTGTGACAATGATTCTTTGAAAATTATTGGAGATACGCTTCAAAGTTGCGATGTTCTACGTGATAAAATAAAGACGACCTTAAATGAAGATGCACCCGTAAATGTATTGAAAGGGAATAGTATTGCGGTAGGTTTTTCCGCCGAATTAGATGAGTTACGTGGTTTGTCTAAATCAGGGAAAGATTATCTAGATAATATGTTGGAGCGTGAAAGTGAGCGCACAGGAATTACATCGCTTAAAATTGCCTCAAACAATGTGTTTGGCTATTATATTGAAGTTCGAAATACACATAAAGATAAAGTGCCTGAAGAATGGATTAGAAAGCAAACCTTAGTCAATGCCGAACGTTACATTACTGAAGAACTTAAAGAATATGAAGCCAAAATTTTAGGTGCCGAAGATCGTATTCAAGCCATCGAGCAGCAACTGTTTGCAGATTTGGTTACATGGATGAATCAGTATATTAAGCCAGTTCAACAAAATGCCTACCTCGTCGGGCAATTGGATTGTTTATGCGGCTTTTCACAATTGGCAAAAGATAACCATTATATTTACCCAATAATTGATGAATCTCATGATTTAGATATCAAAGATGGGCGTCACCCCGTTATTGAAAAGCAATTGCCTTTAGGTGAGGCTTATATCGCGAACAATGTGTTCTTAGATCGTGAGTCGCAGCAAATTATTATGATTACCGGGCCTAATATGTCTGGTAAATCGGCAATATTAAGGCAAACCGCTTTAATTGTGTTGTTAGCGCAAATAGGCAGTTTTGTGCCAGCAAAAGAAGCTAAAATAGGGTTGGTAGATAAGATTTTTACAAGAGTAGGAGCTAGCGATAATATTTCTATGGGTGAATCCACCTTTATGGTTGAAATGAATGAAACAGCTTCGATTTTGAATAATATCTCCGATCGTAGTTTGGTGCTTCTTGATGAAATTGGCCGTGGTACCAGTACTTATGATGGGATTTCTATCGCTTGGGCCATTAGCGAATATTTGCATGAACATCCTGCAAAACCAAAAACCCTTTTCGCTACGCATTATCATGAGTTGAATGAAATGTGTGAAACCTTCGGACGCATAAAAAACTTTAATGTATCGGTTAAGGAATTAAAAGATAACGTGCTTTTCTTAAGAAAGCTTGTAGAAGGTGGTAGTGAGCATAGTTTTGGTATTCATGTGGCTAAAATGGCAGGAATGCCGCAACAGGTTTTACATCGTGCCAATAAAATTTTAAAGAAGTTGGAAAAGTCACATTCTAGCGAAGAACTCACCGATAAGGTAAAATCGATAGAAGATGATATGCAGCTCAGTTTTTTCAATTTAGACGACCCTTTATTAGAAAATATTAAGGAGGAAATTTTACATACTGATATTGATACACTTACACCGGTAGAAGCGCTTATGAAACTGAATGAAATCAAACGTATGCTCGTGAAGAAAAAGCAAGCCTAAAAATAAATTGAAAAAATTTTAAAAAAGGCTTTGGTATTTACATAAAAGTATTAAATTTGCACCCGCAATAGCAATGTTGCACGTTCATTAAAATGACTGCGAAAGTAGCTCAGGGGTAGAGCATCACCTTGCCAAGGTGGGGGTCGCGGGTTCAAATCCCGTCTTTCGCTCTGAAACTTTCTTAAAAATATACCAATGCTGAAGTGGTGGAATTGGTAGACACGTTGGACTTAAAATCCAATGTCCATTAGGACGTACGGGTTCAAGTCCCGTCTTCAGTACTAAACCTCCTGTTAATCGTTTGATTTTCAGGAGGTTTTTTTATTTTATAGCTCGTTCTTGCCAACCATTTAAAAATACCCTCTTTTAGTTATCCTGTAAGCGTAAAAATTCGTGTCAAAACAACTCTGTGAGTCTCCGTGTAATCTCAGCGGAACTCTGTGTTAAAGTATTAGAAGAGAAAGCAGTAAATAACCAAAATAACTTCTTTTTGTCAAAAAAAGGTCGGTATGGTACTTCAAACGGATCATTCCTAAAAGTTGTGTTTATGCAAAAATTGTAGTTAATCTAAAAAGAAAGAATTCTACGTTTTTCACACCT
>NZ_JAUOSF010000006.1 GCF_030548465.1 Tamlana sp. 2_MG-2023 | reverse complement strand
AGTAATGATCCAATGTCTTTTTTAGTGCAAAGATCTAACTATTTTTAATCTTCACACACAACTTTTGGCATTGATCCATATATACTATATTTGAGATAGTGTATCAATTGTTTATACATTAATTAATCTTTAAAAAATAAAAACCATGAAATCATTAAAGCGTATTTCTTTACTAATGACGTTACTATTTGTTTGTACTAGTAGTTTCGCTCAGGTAAAAAGTGACTATGACAAGTCTACAGATTTTTCAAAATACAAATCCTATACTTTTGCAGGTTGGGAAAAGAACAGTGATCAGTTAGTTAACGACTTTGATAAAAAACGTGTGCTGGAAGCCTTGAAGAAAGAGTTTTCGGCAAGAGGTATGTCTCATGTAGAGTCTGAAGCTGATGCTGTGATTACCTTATATTTAGTAGTTAATAATAAAACAAGTACTACGGCTTATACCGATTTTAATGGTGGTATGGGTTATGGTTATGGTATGCGCCGCGCTTGGGGTTGGGGCATGGGGCCAGGTATGGTTTCTGCAACAACCACTTATGACGAGGATGATTATAAAGAAGGAACGCTTGTTGTTGATTTGTACGATGCTGCTGGCAAAAGCTTAGTTTGGCAAGGGGTGATGACTAAGGTAATCAACGAGCATTCTGAGAAAAGGGATAAAACCATTCCAAAAAACATCAAAAAATTGATGAAAAAGTTTCCTGTAAAACCAATGAAATAATATCTATATTTTTATAATTGAAAAGGCTAGCCTCTTGATGTTATGTGATTCTGCTTAGACACATTCATAATATTCAAAACCCTTGTAAATACGAGGGTTTTGTTGTGAATTAAGGTAAACAAAAACCCCGAAATCAGTTATTGCAAGCCAAAAACGGGGTTTTCTTATTACCTTGAAACATGAAATTACAAAGAATTAGTGAATTTCAGCATCATTTTTCATTTTTATCAGCAACAGAAAATATTGATGTTTTTTATAGCCGTTTTCTGCAGAGTGATTTAGGTGAAATTTATCTAGCGATTCCATGGGATTCTATGGTTGAAAACATGGGTGTTTCATAAAAACCTACAGGATCAAGAATGGTTTTTAGGCCAAAAGGGCGTATCGCGCTAATGGTTTAAAGCATTACGCTTGTTGTTCAGACAAGAAGCTCATTGAGCAACTCAATAGTAATATTGATTATCAATTTTTCTGTGATATACATTTAGGTTTACAACGTTTAACCAACTATAAAATAGTGAGTCAATACGATGTGAATTGGCCGATAAACTTGATCTAGACTCGATAGAGAAGGTTTTTTATAATCACTGGAGTACTTATATAGATGGTAAAAGTCAAATTACCGTGAATGCTACGTGTTACGAGAGTGAACTGTGCTATCCTACTCCACAAAAATTATTATGGGAAGCCATCGATTGGCTATTTAAACAACTGCGGAAGAACTGTAAGTTTTTAGGAATGAAAATGATACGGACCAAGTATTTAAAATGGAAGAAACGCTATTTTGGATATAGTAAAATGCACAGAAAAATAAACGAAAAAAGAAAACCGCTAACAAGGTCCTTATTTCACTTACTAGTAAAGCTCATCGCTTTTGAAAAAGAACTTCACAATACAAATAAGTTAAACTTTACGGTAAGTTATTACAGAAGAGTAGCTACAATTAAGAAGGTCCATATCGAACAACAAGAGTACTTCGGGACAGGGAAATCGCCTAAAAACAGAATAGTGAGTATCCAAAAGGATTACCTCTGACTTATTGTAAGAGGAAAGAAAGTAAAACCAGTAGTTCCCAATAGCTATCGGGATCGGAGCTAAAGTAAACAAGCTTCAGATAGACGGAATTAATTTTATAGAGCATTAAATTTTATTGCCTTTAATGAAGGCACAAGGTTTAAAAGCACTGTTTACAAAGCACAATCACTAACTAAAGTGAAAATAAAAATTGTAGGTGCCGATGTGATTTATGCAACCAATAAGAATCGAGTTTTTGTTATTAGGAACATCATTAAAACTGATTTTAAGCGCAAAGGTAAACTACCTAAAAACTATAAAGAAGAAAAAAACCTGAAAGCATTAATAACCAAATAAAGAGCAACTAGGTTGGAAGTTAGTTTTGGAAAAGAAAAGGAACACTACCATCTTAAAAAGATTAAAGCCAAAACAAAAGTCACAGAAAAACTTTGGATATTTTTTGGTATTCATACTGCCAACGCCTTAGAGATTGGTAGGTGTGTCTTAAAATCAAGATTTTATCTAGTGATATGTGGGGTCAGGTCTATAGTCTACTCTGTACAATAATTATTTTGTTTAATTAAAAGGAAACAAATCAGATTCTGTACTTGAATCCTTTAACAATTGTTTCAACGTTTTAACAATTTTTGGATGATTTTTCGCGACATTCTTAGTTTCAGAAATATCATTTGATAGATTATAAAGTTCAAAATCGCCTTGTTCTTTTGCGTTCATGTTATACCAAACACCTTTCCAATCACCTTTTCTAATCGCTTTTCTTCCGCCTTTAATGTTAAATTCCCAATACAAATGGTCGTGTTGTTTTTGACCTTTTTTATTTAATAATGTTGGCAAAAATGATATTCCATCAATATTCTCTGGTGTTTTAGAATCAGTTAATTCGGTTAAAGTTGGTAAAACATCCCAAAATGTTGAAATATGATTTGTAACAGATCCTTCCTTTACTTTATTTGGCCAAACAACAATAAATGGTGCTCTAATTCCGCCTTCATATAAATCTCTCTTAAAACCTTTAAATTCTGCATTACTATTGAAAAAATTTGGATTTGTTCCTCCTTCTGGGGAAGGTCCGTTATCACTGGAAAACATGATTATGGTGTTTTCTGAAAGTCCTAATTCGTTTACTTTATCTATTATTTGACCAACATACGTATCAATTCTTGTAATCATTGATGCATATGTGGCAAGTGGCTTTTCGACTGAAGCATACTCATGAGGTACAATATCTGGACCGTAATCTGAAGTATATTTATTATCTATTGTATATGATGTTTCTTTAAATTTCCCGTCGTATAATTTAAAAATCGAATCGTGAGGCGAAATAATTTCAGCATGAGGTAATACCAATGGTATGTAAGCGAAAAATGATTTGTCCTTATTATCCTCTAAAAATTGAAGTCTATGCTCCTGAATTGTATCAGGAGCATAAGTTACTTTTTTTGTCCAATCGTTTCCTTCGAGGGAATCTCTTGTTTGATTATGATTTAAATATGGTGGATAATATCTATGTGCTAATTTTTGACAATTATAACCATAGAATTCATCAAAGCCTTGATTATTTGGGTCGCCTGTTCCAAACCCAAGTCCCCATTTTCCAAACATTCCTGTTGTGTAACCGCGTGCTTTTAATAGTTCAGCTAGGGTTAATGTATTATCAGGAATAGGTACTTGACCTTCTAATCCATTACCTGCCTCTTTATTGCCTCTAATAGGGGTGTGTCCTGTATGTTGACCTGTCATTAAAGTTGAGCGAGAAGGAGCACATACGGCTGAACCGCTATAATGCTGTGTAAACTTCATGCCTCTTGCTGCTAACTTATCCAGATTTGGCGTTTGGATTATTTTCTGCCCGTAGGCACCTAAATCACCAATACCCATATCATCTGCTAAAATGTAAATGATGTTAGGAGGAGATTGATTTATGGATTTAGATTCCTTTTTTTCTTGTGCACATGCAGACAATACTATTGAAAGCAATGCAGTTAGAATTATTAACTTAACCTTCATATTTATAAATTCTAAAAAGATTCTAATCTTATCTAAATTTAACGTCTTTTACATTTAGACTATAATCTTTCCCTCTTAAAGCTTCAAATTCTTGAATCATTTCAGCAAGTTTATCAGGGTTAGATTTGGCTAAATTATTTTGTTGTCCAATATCATTTTTTAAATTATATAGTTGAAACTCTGGGAAACTTCCGACTTCAATACCTACTTTCTCTCTAAAATTAACACCTTTATATGCTGGAATCATTAACCAATCTCCACTTCGTAAAGCGGTTCTGGAAGTCGCTTCTAAAACAAGATTGTTACGTCCTTTGTCACTTTTACCTAAAAAGACATCCATTAATTCTTGGCTATCAGTAGATGATTCTTCTGTGCCAATTAAATTTGCAATAGAAGCCATTAAATCCATTTGACACACTATCGCATCAGATGTGCCTGGTTCAATTTTACCTTTCCAATACGTAATAAATGGAACACGAGTTCCAGCTTCAAAAATGCTGTATTTCCCACCTCTTAATGGTCCAGCAGGTTTATGATTACCTAATTTTTCTACAGCATCATCATAATAGCCATCATTTAAAACAGGACCATTATCACTTGAGAAAACAACTAAAGTATTTTCTAATATGCCTTCTTCTACAAGAGTTTTCATGAATTCACCTATGCACCAGTCTGCTTCAAGAATAACATCTCCTCTTGGACCTAATCCAGATTTACCTACAAAACGAGGATGTGGAGTTCTTGGAACGTGAGGTTGTTGCATAGCATAGTATAAAAAGAAAGGTTCTTCTTTATGCTTTTTTACGTAATCTTGAGCTTTTACCAGGAAATGATCTGCCATTTCTGTATCTGTCCATTTCGCTTTTTCTCCGCCTTTCATGTAGCCAATTCTAGGAATGCCATTTACAATACTATTGTTATGCCCATGGTGCCAGTTCATATTAAGCATTTCTGGGTTACTAATGGCTGTGGGCTCTCCTTCAAAATTATTCTTATAATCTACTTCAATAGGATCATTGATATCTAATCCTACAACATTTCCATTTTCAATATAAACTGTAGGAACGCGATCTTGAGTAGCTGCAAGTATATATGCTTCATCAAAACCAACTTCATTAGGACCTGGAGACACGCGCTCATTCCAATTTACCACCCCAGTTCCTAATCCTAAATGCCATTTACCAACAATAGCAGTTTGATAGCCTTCCTTTTTAAGTAACTTTGGCAATGTTTGTTGTTCTGTACTAATTAACAATGGTGCTGTACCTGGTAAAATCTTAGCATCTTTATTACGCCAAGGGTACATCCCTGTTAATAAAGCATAACGGCTAGGGGTACATGTTGCAGATGATGCGTAACCATCTGTAAATTTAACACCTCCAGTAGCCAAAGCATCTATATTTGGTGTTTGTATTTCTGTTGCACCATAAGCACTTAAATCTCCGTAACCTAAATCGTCAAGATAAATGACAACTATATTTGGTTTTACTGAAGTTTGCTTCTCTTCCTTTTTATTTGAGTTACAGTTGAACAAAACTATAACTGATAAAAACATTACTAGTTTAAAAACCCAATTTATTCTAATCATTGATTGATAATATTATTGTTAACTTAAATTGTATCGTATTACTAAATTCTTTCTTCAACTATCAATAAGTCAAAATTATCCAACCATAGTTTTTGTACCTGCGCATTATCTTGCCCAGCATTTTTAATATTAATATCAAGTCTTCCGTTTGATATATCTTCAAAATCTGTTTCAGGTAAGGTTAATTGTACCCATTTACCTTTTTCGATAGCACTTAGATCAAAAATTAAAGCTGGTCCAGTTGTAAAGTTATACTCAATATTATTCATCGTATTTCCTTCATCTAAATATATCCAAAGTGAAGGCACATATTTACCAGCTGTAATTGGAGATAATGTAGAAAATTGAGATCCTTGTAATCTTGTATTTGCAAGAACAAGACCTTCACCACTAGTTTCAAACTTCATAGAACTTACTCCAAAACGTTTTACAGTTGTATCTCTCCAATAGTATAATGGGCCCGCTTCTGTTGTACCGTTATGTTGACCAAAATATCCGCCGGCATTTGCTTCTCTCCATTGATTTCCATCACCATCCCATGGCAATTCATAACCAGTAAAATCTAAATTCATACCACCTTCAAAGTACATATCCACAATTAAACCCGCGAAATCTTCAAGATATCTTTCATCAACACTTGATATTCTCCCTTCTTCTACAGCACCACCTTCATATGAAATACTAACGACATCAGAGTTATATACAGGATCTGATAATTTCATATTTAATACTGTAGGGTCACTAGGGTCAATACTTACAGATGCTACCGCAATCTCTTGATTAAATCCTGCAGCTGTATTGACTACATTAACTTTAAACTTGTCTAACTGGTTTCCAATTTTATTAATTTCACCAGTAACAGAAAATGAAATAGTTTCATCTTTATCTAATGAAGCTTTACCAAAAACCTCAAACGGTTTTGATGATTTAATCACTTCTATGTTGAGTGGAATGAGCTTTGTTCCTTCACCCTTAGGTTTCACTTCACTTTGATTTCTAACAGATTTTAGACTTCCGGCTTTTGAAGTCCCAAGACCGAAATAAGGCACATTCGCTATTTCAGAACCACTTGTTTCTATTTCTCCTCCATTGAATGTCCAGGTTCTTTTATCAGGTTCTCCATCTGTTGTCATATCAACAAACGTTAATTCTTCCCCTGCCTCAATGGTAACGGTAGGCCATGAAGCAGAATTGTCATCTGAAGGCCACTCGTTTTCAGTAACAGCAATAAGCTCTTCATCACCACGCATCACTTTAAAGCTTGGTCTAATATCATCAAAAACAGTTACTGTAAATGTTTTATTTACTTCCCAAAAGCCATCCTTAAATTCTGAATCTGTTACAGAGTCTTTAAATGTATTTCTTAATTTAATTTCCTTGACACCAGGTGTATTAAAAAGGACATTTAACTGTTTTTCTTGAATAGAAGTAGGTCCTGATCCAATTACAAACTCAGTATAAATAGAATCATTTTCAGTAAATTCCTTATTTAATATACTTGTTCCCGCTGGTATGCTCCAATTATGAGAAAGCTCATTATTAGATACATTAAAGAACCCAATAAAATCATTCAATGCAATGACATAATCTGTTTCTTCAGCGCCTGACGTCGTAGTCCACAAAAAATTGGAATAATCGCCATATGGAGCAATATAATCGTCATTGTTACAACTAAATAAGATCGTTAGTAACAATACACTTAGTATTAATAATTTTTTCATCTTTTTTATTTTTTAGTTAGAAACTTGTGGATTATTTATGGTTTCACTCGCTGGAAGTGGCCAGTACCCATCTGTATAAAAAGCAGCTGCACCTGAGTATTCAGGGACTAACTGAACATCAGCATCATTAGAAGTAACTCCTGGTAACAAAAAACTATTTCTTCTTATGGCCGTTGTCGTTGGGTCTGTGTCAACATATGTGTAGTCAGTCAGATAATAGTCTGTTTCACTTAAAGTTTGATATCTTTCTTTTGCTATACCCCAGCGTCTCAAATCAATGTTTCTTGCATAAACGCCTTCAACAGATAATTCCATTGGATACTCGAAAAATTGTAAGCGAGCCCTAACTTCTTCTTGTGTGTCATATTCCGCTCCTGCTAATTCTAAAAGGCCCCATCTATCACGAAGCGCATTTATATGTAATAACGCACCATCAAGATCACCGTTTTCATTTAAGCACTCAGCCATCATTAAATATACTCCTGACAAACGATTTAAAATGACGTTTTTACCAGATTGCCAGCTGTTTATGCCTATATTTTGTTCAGTGTCTGTGATATCATGATTGGTGTATTTTTTAAAGTAACCTGGCAATCCATTACTTGTGAAATTTTGTAATATTGGAGCTGACGGCTCTTGATAATATTCTGTATCCTCATCATTTACAACCGCAACCATAGCTGACGCTCTTAATGATACTTTACGTAAGCGCTGTGTTCCAGTTCTATCAACAATCGTGTTTCTCGGATCATTTGGGTCGAGTTCGTCATTAGAATAAGCATGAATTAACCATGTAGAAGGAGTAAAGGTTTCTAAGACACTTGATCCACCACCATCACGAGGTGCTGAATATCTGGCATTTCTGGTAATGAAATCTTCCTCGTCAAAGGCCACATCAGTTGGTTTATGTAAACTGTAATTGATTTCTAATATAGATTCTGAATTGAAATCACCTGCTTTTGTAAACATCATACTTACATCTTGTTCTAATGAATAGCCATAATCCTTATTCTTGTTATTAATGATATCATCGAAATACGTTTGTGCATTTGCGAAATCATTTTGATATAGGTAACTCATTCCTAAAATAGTACCCGCCGCTCCTGCGTCTACTCTAGTTTTTGGTTCCATTTGACCAGGTAAGTTTGTATATGCATATTCTAAATCGCTTCTAAAAAAGGTAATTACTTCATCAGATTCAGAAACTGGTTTCCCTAACTCTTCTGGGGTAGTAGGAACTATATCTCTTATAACAATTTTACCATTATTATATATGGAATGTAAATAAAAATGTGCTAAGCCTCTAAAGAATCTTGCTTGCCCCATTTGTTCAGTCCACTTTGGGTCACTTTTTAAATCTTCAGTCATTCCTTCTAATCCTTGAATAACTTGATTTGCTCTCCAAATAACTTGATATAAAGCATCCCACCTTCTGTTTACTTCATCAGTATCTTCATTTATTTGATGATTATACCAGTTTAAAGCACCATCATTAGCGCGATGCTCTCCTGTATTCGCATCAATTCGAATACCCGGAAAACCTTCATCAGACATCCATGAGTCTACTCTTGCTCCAGATATAAACTGATTAAGCATTCCGCCATAAACCGAGGTTAAGTTTTCTTCAGATTCTAATAAATTAGACCAATAAATATCTGTAGATATTTCATTTGGATTTGTTTCCTCCAAGTAGCTCTCACAAGACATAAGCGCACTTAACATAACAAACAAGCCCGCTGTAACAATTGTATATTTTTTCATAATTAATTTTTTAAAAATCAAACTTTAGACCTAAACTATAAATTGCAGCAAGTGGGTATCTTGAATTATCTATACCTCTTCGCGCTACATTATTCCCTCCAACTTCTGGATCATACCCTTCATAATCAGTAATGGTAATGGCATTTTGAGCAGAGAAAAATAACCTTGCTGTATTCAATCCAATGTTTCCTGTTACATCTTTTGGTAATGTGTAACCAATAGTAGCTTGTCTCAATCTTAAATAATCGCCACTTTCTACCCAAAGATCTGTAGATCCTGAATAATTGAAATGATCATTCCCAGCACCTCTATAAAGAGGGGTTTGAGACGTCGGGTTATTAGGTGTCCACATGTTAACTAAATCTTGGTGGCGTTCAAAATTGTAAACTAAAGCTTTATTTCCGTTTAACACCTCAGCACCTACACTACCATACCAGTTCATAGAAAAATCAAACCCGGCATAGTTCCAGGAAAGATTTAAGCCATATTCAAAATCTGGTAAACCACTACCTTTGTAAGACCTATCATTATTATCAATTTTACCATCATTATTAAGGTCTACATAAATTAAGTCTCCCATTCTTGCGTTTTCTCTGTTTTCTAGAGCTTGATAGTCTGCTAACTGTTGATCGTTTTGAACAACACCATTTGTAGTATAAAGCCAGAATGCCCCAGCTTCATAACCTTCGGCTATTACCGTAATATCTGGATCTCCGTTTACTAGTGTAACACCTCTATTCGGAATAACGGTTACCCCTGGTTGCATTTTTGTAATGACATTTTCGTTTTTAGTAAAAGTACCGCCAACTCTTAATCTACTTTTTCCAATTTTTCCTAGATAATTAGCAGCTAACTCAAAACCTTTATTCTCCATATCACCAATATTTAAGGTTAAGATAGGATCATAATACGCTCCTGCCGAACCTGGTAATGTTACTGGGAAAAGCATGTCATTTTTCTTAGTAAGGTAATAATCAGCAACAAGCGTGAACTTGTTTTTTAAGAATGATACATCAATACCTATATTATTTGAAACCGAAGTTTCCCATCTTACATCTGCGTTTGCATAAGATCTTATTGAGGTCCCAAATTCTTCTCCATTATCATTTACATCAAAAACATAATCTCCAAAGGGTGCAATTGTGCTACTATATTCATAATCATTAAAACTATCATTACCAACCGTACCATGACTCAGTCTTAATTTAAAGTTATTTACAACAGGTTTAATTGGGCTCCAAAATGGCTCACTAGAAATATTCCATCCTGCAGAAATTGAAGGGAAGGTTCCCCATCTATAGTTACGTCCAAATCTTGATGACCCATCATATCTCACTAATGCAGAAAGTAAATACTTTTCTTTGTAGTTATATTGAACTCTTGCTAAAGTACCTACTGTTTTCTTATTATAATTATCTTGAGTTCCTGCAGGAAAATCTTGGTTAAAACCACTATTTACAGCCTCATTTACTGTACCTCCGTCCAATACGTGAATATTATTGTTTGCTATACCTTGAATGGAAGCGTCAAAAGAGGAAAAACTATCTTCTTCTAAAGTAAAAGTTCCTGATGCTGAAACATTATGATCACCAAAGCTTTTGTTAAATAACAAACTAACGTCCCAACTGAATTTGGTTGTTCTAGAAGCAATATCCCTAACACCGTTTCTTGTATCGTCAATTTCAATTTCATCAGTTTCAATATTATAGAGTCCGAAAGCTGGTCTAAAAATATGTCTTTTATCATTGTTAATTGATGTACCCACTCTTGTGTTTAATGTAAAGTCACTAGAAAGTCTTCTTTGCAATAACAAATTTGCATTAATAACATCTCTGGTACTCAAATCTTCTTGCCTCAATGCTTGATTTAAAGCTACTGAAGGTGTTCTAATACCTCCTGAATCACCAATTGCACTTACATCTTCATTTGGGTCTATTGCTGGGAAATATGGCTTATAACGGCTAGCTTGAACTATAAGTCCATTACTTGCACGCTTTCTGTTTTCTATAGTGTAACCAATACTACCTTGTATTTTCCAGTTATCTGTATCATATGATGTTGTTGCTCTACCGTTATAACGCTTAAAGTTAGAATTTACTAAGGCCCCATCTTGATCAAATAATCCACCGACTATACTATAAGAAAAATTCTTAGCACCACCCGAGATACCCAAATTGTACGTTTTAACTTCAGCATAATTATTTAAAACATAATCATCAAACTTATTATCATTATTAATCCAAGATGGAAATTTTTCAATTTGCGGATCAAAAGTAACCGAGGAGTATTTATTTCTATTGGTTTCATAAGTCAAATTATCTGCAGTATTCATCAAAGGTGTTCCTTCTCCTAATGACTGAATTCCATATGTATAATTAAAGTCTACGTTTAATTGTCCTTCCTTACCTTGCTTTGTTGTAATTAAAATAACACCGGCGGCACCTCGCGCTCCATAAACTGCGGTCGAGGCAGCATCCTTAAGGACGTCAATAGTTTCAATTTCATTAGAAGCCAACCTAGGATCTCCTACCTGCGGAACGCCATTTACAACAAATAAAGGGGTATTTGAACCACTTAAAGAAGTAACACCTCTAATTTGAATGTTTGAACTTTCACCAGGTTCTCCAGAACCAGCTGTTACATTTACACCTGCTATTTGTCCTTGAAGTGTAGAGGATACATCTGCAGTTATAAATTGCTCAATATCTTCAGCCTTTACTTGAGCTACTGCACCGGTAATTTCCTTTTTCTTTTGAGTACCATAACCTACAACAATCACCTCATCTAAATTATCTAAATCAGAATTCATCTTCACATTCATTTGTGCCTGAGATACTTTAACTATTGTGGTTTCCATACCCAAATAACTAATCTCTATTAGGTCTCCTATACTAGCCTGTATACTGTAGTTTCCATCAAAATCGGTTGCTGCTCCAGTATTGGTACCCTTTACTAAAACGGCGGCCCCTGGAATTGGTAAACTATCATCGGCACTTGTTACATTACCTGTAACTGTTATTTGTTGAGCGTGCAAATTAAAGCATAAACTCAGCAATAAAATCAAAGTCAAAAGTGATAGTTTTCTCCACTTTTCTTTAGTTTTTAGTTTGTTCATTAGTTTCATATAATTTAGCTTAGTTAAAAACTTGAAAGAATCAAGTTGTCTTATGTTTGATGTTTAGTTAATGTTGTTTAGTTTTTAGTTGTTATTTAAAGTTTAATTCTGATATATCGGATTGTAAGATGCTATTAGGAGACACCAAACCTGAATACTTGTTGTTTTTGAATATGATATTTTTTGAAGACTTCACCTGAATTACTGGATTCTCTGGATATAATCGAGGAAAGGTACCAGAATTGGTTATTTTATTGTTTGTAAACTTTATTCCATCAGCGTTAGTAACCTGCAATATTAAATTATCAAACTGGTTGAATGTATTATTAGAAATTTCTATGTTTTTGAAAGCGATGTTTTCGTTGTCATCATCTGTAACAAATCGAATAACACCTCTATTATTTCCTCCATATTGACAATCTTTAAATTCATTATTTCTAATAATTACATTAGCTGCATTTCCAGACTCATACCAATATCCACTTTCAACAGGAACCAAAATAGCTTCCATTTCTGTATTAAAAACATTGTTTTCTATAACTGTATTTAATGGGTTTGAGATTAATAAACCTCTTGCTCTATTACTGCCTATATTGCAGTTTTGAACAAGTAAATCGGGATAACCATCTAAATTTTCAATTAAATCTCCCGTTTTTAATTCTGCAGGTAATTTTTCGTTAAATGTGATAATTTGATATCTATTATTTAAATACTCTGTTTTTTTAATAGTTCCTTTATTATAAGGTAAAAATGAATTACTCAATCTTACAAAACCAATGTTATCGTTTTCATATCCAATAATAAAACCTAGTTGTTGATGATGCATCATGCGAACTCCAATGCTATAATCGTCTAGAACATCAACAATTTTTTGATAGGTACCATGTACATTCATAGCATCGTCTAATTGATTGTTAAATGTGCAATTTTTTAATACCACTTTGCCTCGGCATCCTACAAAATGAGTAGCATCGGCCGTAGTTGAAACCATACGTCCATGAGATGGTATGATATTAAAGTTATCTAAAATTAAATCGGCTGAATTTTCGGCAATTATACCCATGCCACCAGCATGGTGTATATTTACATTTGTGGCATTAAATCCATTTGTATGGGTTACTCTAATCGCTGGAGACACTCTATTAAATCCTTGTTCTCCTTTCATGGTTAAAATCATTCCCTTGGGAGGCATTTCTTTTTTATGATTATGAACACGAACTAATCCTGGTTTTAATTGTTCTATAACTAACCTGTTTTCTGTTCCTATATCTTTAAACTCAGGTGCACGATCATCATGCTCATATTTATAATTAATTTTATCTAGGTTGTTTTTTGTAGAATTACGTCCAATTGTAGATATACCTGTATAAGCTTGGGTATTATAAGTTACGGCCTTTCTTTTTGGATCGAATAATATGGATTGACCTAAGCTGTGTTCGTAATACTCTTTAATAAAAAAGATTTGATTATTGCGAATTTCATAAGGATACTCATCTGATATTTGCATATCAAAGGTTTTGTTCTTTTCATCATTTGCTACAATTAATCCTTCACTATGAAACGGTTCATTCCAATCGATTGATAGATTTTTCACGGTTATGTTTTCACTTTCATTAATAAGAAACGGAATTATTATGCCATGAAAAATAAAAGTAGAACCTTGCCCGTCGATGATTAAATCCTTCATGTTAAAAATAGGGAAGGGGGTTTTAACCATTAAATCACCATGATTAGATATATAACAGTATTTTTCGAATCCTTTATCTGGATAAAAATGATAAGTACCTTTTTCGAATTTAATTTCTGAAATTGGATTTCCCTCCGCCTTAAGAAGTCTTGCTACAACTACTGGAGTTGCATCTTCACCAATTTCAGTTTTAAACAAAACGGTTTCGCCTTTTTTTACAGGACTATTCCAACTTGAAACTAACGTAGTGGTAATAAGAAATAAAATTGTAAAAAAATTAGCTAATCGAGTTTTGTTTTTAAAAAATATATTCATGGAATTCTGGTTGTTATTTCATTTTATAAAATTTGAATTATTTCAGAGTTATCATGTGGTTATTAGTAAATAACATGTCCTTAACAGTAAATTAACACTTGGTAGTGGAATTAAAATAATAGGCTAGCTATTACATGGCTTGACTTGTCATTATTTTTAGGCTTAATGAATATCTAATTTTAAATTTCCTTTTAAGTGAGATGAAGTTGAATTTATAATAGCCAAACCTTTAGTGTTACCAATTTTAATTAAAGCTGTTGCTATTCCTGCTTCAGCTTTTATATTACCAACATTCATCACTTTAATATCACCGTCTATATTAAGTTGAATATCACCTGAAAAATCTGGATCAATAGTTCCATTATTATCGACGGCTGCAATATATACGAAAAGTAAATCGTTAACTCCAGATTGAGGAGCAACACTACTTTCGTCAGCCCACATTTTTAAACTTACTGATTCTTCTGGTGTCTTTACAAAATCTTCAGATACTTGTTTTCCTTTAATGTAACCAACCGCTTTTAGCGTTCCTTTATTAAATGATTCCATATTAAAAGTAAATGGTGGATGTTTTAAATTTGTAGAAATTCTATTTTGGTCAGGCTTTTGTTTAGAAATTAATTCATCATTTAGATACAAAGCAACTTCATCACAATTTCCAAAAACATGGATGTCTAAAGGTGAGTCTTCATTCCAATACGTCGCAATTTTCAACACATTTTCTTCATCGGTATCACGTTGACTTTTATAGAAATAATATCCAAATTTGGGGATACGAAAAATATCCATGATACCAGAAAATTCAATATCAGGATGATAACCACGATTGTAATCGTACATAACCCAATAGCTATCTGAATATGCCACGGTATTCATGTTGTCGTTATGCGATTCTTGTAGATTAAAAGCCTGTTGCAATAAGCGCGCTTCACCATATTCTCGTCTTTGTCTGCTACTCGTTTCGTAACGCTTAGTTTTTGAAAGTTTGTCTTGGTTTAAACCTGCATTATTTGAATAATATTCCCAATCACCATATTCAGAAACGGAGTATGGTTTGTTTTTTAACTCGTGCGGATGTAAAAGTCTGTGTTGACGCGCTTGAAAATAAATATCGTAAACATCATCCATCCAGCCGCAAGAATATACATGTTCGCCAGGGTATTGCTCGTGCACTATTTTATCCAGTTCTTCCATAAAGAAAACTGGCATTTTTGTTTCGTTTAATGAAACTTCCCATGCTAAAACAGAGGCATGATTTCGATCTCTATAAATGAGTTCTTTGGCAGATTTATAAATTTGTTCTCTAAATTGATCGCTATCCAAATAATATTGCCAGCCCAAAACAGCATCTACAACTACTAAACCTAATTCATCACAGGCATCCATAAAAGCAGGTGATTGAGGATAATGAGATAATCTGATATAGTTAAAACCGGCTTCTTTTATTTTTTTTGCATCTCTGTATTGCGCATTATCTGAAAGGGCATATCCAACAAATGGATATTCTTGATGGCGATTTACACCTCGTAAAAAGGTTTTTTCTCCGTTGATGTATAATTGATTGTCATCATCAAAAGTGAATTCTCTAATCCCGAATCTTTCGGAATTCGTGTCTACCACTTTTTCACCTACATATACAGTTGTTTCTAATTTATATAGATTAGGATATTTAGGTGACCATAATTTTGAATTTTCAATTGAAATTTTTTCTACAAACTCTAAATCTTTTCCAGTTTCAATAGTAACAACTTCGGTTGATTGTTCTTTAACCAATTCTTTATCATAAAAAATTGAGTGTACAATTTTTACTTCTTGTGCATCATTTTCGTCATTGACAATATGTGTTTTTACCTGTACCTGCGATTCCTTTTTAGATACTTTTGGAGTGGTAATAAAAACACCTCCGCCAGCTACTTTGTCAGCTAAAACAGGATGTGAAATATGTACCTTGTTTTTTACTTTTAACCAAGCGTTTCTGTATAAACCACCATAGGTGTTAAAGTCTAATATTTTTAATGGTTTTGGGCCTGTAATTGGATTGTCGTTATTGTTTAACCGAATTGCAATCGTGTTATTTCCAGATTTTATATATTTTGAAATATCGGAAACAACAGGTAAATAACCACCAATATGTGTTGTGACTTCCATGCCATTAACCCATATTTTAGAATGGTTCATGGCAGCCTCTAATTCTAAAATCACTTTTTTGTTTAAATCTTCTGAAGGCACTGTAAAATTCTTTCTGTACCAACAGATGCCTTGCCATTGATTATTTACAACTAATGGTTCTAGGTTGGCTGTATGTGGTAAACTAGCTGGTGTCCAATTAGAATCGTTAAAATCTTCTGTATGGTAATTATCTTCTGAACCGTTGGAATCTTCAAGTAATTTGAATTTCCAATCTTGGTTTATATTTATATCTCCAACACTTCCTTCTTTACAAGATTGAAAACTGAAACATATAATTAAGGTTAATCCTATTATGGTTTTAAAGTTCATATTTATTTCTTTTTAGATTTTTTATATTCGTCTGTCATTTTTTTAAAGCCAATTTCTACACCTTCTTGCATTTGTTTATATTGCTCAGGTTTTTCTGCTTTTACATATTGAAGAACATCAACAGCTCCGGCGTGTGTTGGGTTATAGATATTACTAATAGGTTTCATAGTGTCATCAAAAACGATAGTTATGTTTCGCATCTCTGCTAATTTTGATGCATAATCAGGATGGTTAGCGAGGTTATTTAACTCTTGAGGATCTATCTTTAAATTGTAGAGTTCTTCTTTTGGTTTAGAATCTGCAAAGAAGAATTTCTGTGCATCATTCAATTTTCCTTCTTTGTTTAGTGTTCTCATAACATGAACGGCTGGTCTGTAAAATTCTAAATAGGCTTGATGCGCATCAAATGGAATTTTTGGTTTATCATTTCTTATGTATTTCCATTCTCCTGAAGTAATGGCTCTAGATTTTTCTTCAATTTCATCCCATAAATCGCGTGCAGCATACACATAATCTCGGTTAAAATTTGCATTGAAAATGGGTTTTCCTGTCATGTAATCTGGAATTTCCACATTGGCGAAATCTAAAATTGAAGCAGTAATATCTGTGGCACTCACTACCTCTTTTCTTATTTGCCCTCCTTTAAAATCTTTAGGATAATAAATAATGAATGGGATTCTTAAACCTGGATCATGCAAATAGCCTTTACCTCGAATGTTACATCTACCATTGTCTCCAATAAAAATAACAACGGTATTGTCTGCCATCCCTTTGTCTTCTAATTCTTTAAAAATCATGCCGACTTCATTATCCAAATATTCCACTTGATCGAGGTATTTTGCCCAATCTAAACGAATAGTTGGATGGTCTGCATAATGCTCTGGTAATATAACATCGTCTGGGTTTACAGGGTGTTCTGATTGTTCACGAACCTCGTTCCACCAATCACCTCGATGAGAAGCAACTAATTGAATTTGCGCAAAAAATGGTTCGTCTTCTTTTTCAAACGTATCATATTTATCAAATAGACCAAATTTGGTTTTTCCATCCCATTCTCCTAAAGGCTCATGCTTAAAATTAACATCAATTTTTCGTCCTTTTTTCATAACACCATGATGTCCTAAAATGGTTGTGTATCCTGCATTACGCAATAATGATGTAAACGGTTTGAATTGTTCGTCTAAAGGCACATCTCTGTTACTTCTGTGATTGTGAGTGTTTGTCTTTACTTGATGTGTACCAATCATCATTGCAGAACGACTTGGTGAACAAATTGGGTTTGTAACAAAAGCATTATCAAAACGAATACCTTCATCTGCCATTTTATTCAGATAAGGTGTTTTAACAGCAGGCATTCCGTAGCATTCTAAGTCTAAGCTCATATCTTCTGCCATAATCCAGATGATATTGGGTTGCTTAGTTTCTTTTTTTGCTTCCTGTTTCTTTTGGGAATTACAAGAAAATACGCTTAAAACTATGAAGATGGAACATGTTGTTTTTAATATATTTTTTATCATGATAATAGATTATTTCTTAAATACACCACCTGAATATGGGTAATGTTCAATGACTTCGCTTTCAGTTTTTAGAATGTTATTCATTTTTGAAACTATTTCTGGATGTTGTTCTGAAATATCATTAGTTTCATTGACATCTTTTTCTAAGTCGTATAATTCAGTTTTAAATGAATTCGCAATTCTAATTGCTTTCCATTTTCCCATTCTAGCAGCTTGTTTAAAACCTTTTACTGAAGCACCTTCTTGAATTTCCCAATATAAATGGTCGTGTTTTTTCTGCTCTTTATTTAGTAATTCTGGTAAGAATGAAATACCATCTATGTTATCTGGTACTTTTGCTCCAGTAATTTCAGCTATAGTTGGCATAATATCAATAAATCCTGAAGGATGATTTGTTACTTGTCCAGCCTTTATCTTTCCTTCCCAATAAACAATCATTGGTTCTCTAATTCCTCCTTCATATAAATCACGTTTATAGCCTTTTAATCCAGCTGAAGATTTAAAAAACTCATGACTATGTTTTAAATGTTTTTTAAAACGATGAGAACCTGTCCAAGGGCCATTGTCGCTTGTAAATATTACAATTGTATTGTCCAATTCTCCGCGTTGCTCTAGAGTATTAAAAAGTCGTTCAATTTGTTCGTCTAACATTGTAATTCTAGAGGCATATAACCTGTCATATTCAGGGAAACCTTTGTCTTTGTATAAGTCGTTTTTACGTACTTCATATTCATTTGCATGAGGTGTTCTATAGGACATATACAAAAAGAATGGTTTGTCATCTTCTTTATCTTCTAGAAACTGTAATGCAAAATTGGTTCTAAACTCATCTAAACATTTGTATTTATTATATTCATATAGTATTGAATCTTGATTGTTGTTTACCCAATGTATGCGTTCATCTATTTCATTACCTCTTATATCTTTTCCCCATTGTTCCTGTACGGCATAATCAAAACCCCTTCCTTTTGCCCAAGTAGATGTATCATTAGGAACACCCAAATGCCATTTGCCAATCATTGCAGATTGATAACCTGCGCTTTTAAGCATTTCTGGAATTATAGTTTCAGATTTTCTTAAGGGCACTCTATCGTATTTATTTCCGAATTGACCTTTATTACCTCTAATACTTACATGACCTGTATGTAAACCAGTCATTAAAACAGCTCTAGAAGGTGAACACACAGCTGTTCCAGCATAAAAATCTGTGAATCTCATTCCTTGAGATGCCAAAGAATCCAAAAATGGTGTTTTAATATCTTTTTGTCCGTACGAACCTAATTCACCATAACCCATATCGTCAGCAAGTAACAGTATTATATTTGGTTTTTTAATTGGTATATTTTGTTGTTGTTGTTGTTGTTGTTGTTGTTGTTCTGTCTCTTTGTTTTTACATGACACAAAAAGAAAAATTAAAAACAAACTATAGATAACTGTTTTCATATTTAATACTTAAAATTAATATAAATTATTTACGGACAATCTGAATCTTTAATAGTGCCTTTACTTGTAACAACTACCTGATTATCTTGAAATCCTTCGGCAAGTACAACTTCTTTTTTTGAAAAATTAATTTTATAATTTGGATTATAAACAACCGCTGCAATTGAAGGCCCATTGTAACTATCTCCATGAGGAAAAGGTGTTATTGGAGTTTTGTGAATCTCACTTCTTAAATTGCAAGGCATAAACTTATAATGCTTCGGTTTTATTTGTGCTTCACTAGAAGCAAAAGTTGCTTTTACATTGCTAACAACAGACTCTGGACTAAAGTAGCCAGGTTTTAAGCCTATTTTTTTCTCATCTTTATTAGCAAATCCACTATCTATTCTAACTGCAAATCCGCAACCAATGGCCGTAATATCTCTAATATCGACCAAACCATTATAAATATAATGTGGAGATAGCATTAGTGCAGCGTTTCCCTTTTTACACCTGATATTTCTACCAATTATGTTCTCCATATTATCTTTACCTCCAATTGCTCTCAACTCTTTTAAATGACCTTCTAAACGTAACGTTGTACCACCAATTCCAGATAGGTTTTGAAACAAAATATTTTTACCTGTTCTAACTTGTACTAAACCATAACCATAATCTGCGATTCCTAAACCGTCAATATTTTTTATCAATCCGTTTTTAGAACTGAATAATTTGTCTTCCTTTTTTATCTCTAAAGGAAGAAATTCTAAAGAAGCAAAAAGAGTATAATTATCAATTATTTTAAAGTTTGATAATTTAAAATTATGAATATTTCTTATTGAAAAACAACGCACTCTTTTATGTTCTGTATGCGATAAATCTATAATAAATTGACCATCTAAACCTACAACACTAACATTTTCAATAGGTTCTTTGGTATCACTTGATAATAAAAAAATAAAATAGTTTTTACTATTAGACCTTTTAAAAGGCCTTATGACTGCATCTGAATCTATTTCTATATGAACGTTTGATTTCAAAACAATATCAGTAAATGAATAATTTCCTTTCGGTATTATTAATTTCCCTCCTCCTTTTTTTGAAATACAATCAATTGCTTTTTGTAGTTCTTCACTATCATCTGTTTCAAAAAGAGCATCAACGTTAAAATCTTTTTTTAAGTTTTTAGTCACTTTAAAACTTATAGGTTCTGTATAAAAATTAGACTCTATATCAATTTGACCAAAGCCTAAAAAAGGAATAATTACTAATAAAAATACTATTTGTTTAATTTTCATATTATTCTTTTTAATATTCAGGTACTGCTTCTTTTTCCCAAGCTGCTATTTCATTTTTCAATTGGGTTTCTATTTCTAAATTCGTCCCTATTAAATCGTTTTGCTCACTAATATCTTTAGTTACATTGAACAATTGAAACTTCCCACTATGGTATTTTACTAATTTCCAATCACCTGAAATAACTGCAGCATATTGGTCTTCATAACTTCTGAAGAAGTATAAATTACGTTTTGGAATCTCTTTTCCTTTTAATAAAGGCATTAAACTCACTCCATTAATTTGTTTGTCTTCGCAGGTTGTACCTGAAGCAATTTCCAATAAAGTTGGATAAAGATCAATTGATTGTACTGGAACATTCGTTACAGTATTTGGGGATGTCACTTCAGGGTAATAAATCATAAAAGGTACTCTTGCACCACCTTCACCTAAAGTGTTTCCACCTTTTTTACCACCACTTAATGGTGCATTTGTGTATGCGCCACCTTGGTCTGATAATACAATTACAACCGTGTTATCGGCAATCCCTTTTTCTTCTAATGCTTTTCTTACTCTTCCAACAGACTCATCCATGGCTTCAACCATTGCTGCATGGTGTGCATATTTACCTTCTAACCCTGCATCTTGATATTTTTTCAATAAATCTTTTCTTCCTACAGAAGGACCATGCACTGAATAGTACCAAAATGATAGCATAAATGGTTTGTCTTTATCATAACCTTTTATAAAATCTACAGCCCCATCGGTAAGTACATCTGTTAAATAATCGCCTTCTTTGTAATTCTTCATAAATCCATTTGGGTCACCATCTTTAAAGAAAGGGAAATAATAACTTTTTGGATGACCATGATCTGTTGTGCCAAATTCTTCATCAAAGCCTTGATTTATTGGATAACGACCTTGATGACCAAGATGCCATTTACCAATAAAGTAATTGTAATAGCCAAATTCTTTAAGTCTTTCGGCATACGTCACTTCTTCTAGAGGTAAATAATTTCGTGATGGCCTTTGTACAGGGTCTGTTGGCCAAAGGTTATATTCGGCGTCAGGATTGTTTTCATCTATTGAGATATGTCTTGGCATTCCCAAACGGATTGCTTCGATACCTGTTAATAAGGACAGCCTACTCGGACTGCATGTAGGTGTTGGAATATAGGCTCTGTTAAAATCTAACCCCTCTTTTTTTAATTGATTTATGTTTGGTGTATTAAATGTATCATTTCTATAACCAACATCTGCCCAACCCCAATCGTCTACAAATAATAAAACGATGTTTGGTTTTTTTGACTTTACTTGTTTTTTCGTTGCTTTATTTGATTGTCCTTTACAAGATGTAAATGAAAATATAATACAAATTGCTACTAATCCTAATCCTTTTAATCTCATTATATAGTTATTTTATCTATTCGTATTTTCTAATTACAATTTTCATCTTCAATGGCATTTGTTTCGTTTACCAATTCTTGGCTCGCTTGAAAACCTGCTGCAGCATCCACTACAATCTGAACATTTGATTTTAAATTGATATCTACAAATGAATAGTTGCCTGCCGGAATGATTAATGTTCCACATCCTAAGTCTGAAACTTCATCAATAGCAGTTTGAAGTATTGTACTATCACCGGTATTAAAAATAGTATCTGCACCATAATCGGTGACTAATTTTTTTGTTTCACTATAATTGCTTGGCGGTGTATAAAAATCAGTTTCATTAATTATCAATAATTTTTCTTCAGGATCTAAATCTTCTTTCTGTGTTATTTCAGCTTTGGTTGATGAACAAGCAGCAGCTATGAAAACAAGAAAGATTATCATAGTTGTATTAGTTAATTTAAACAGACTTTTAGGACTTGCTTTTTTCATTATGATTTATTTACAAGGTAAATATCATAGGATCAAATTGATTTTTTGTTCTCACAAGTTTACGAAATGTCTTCTATGGTAAATTTTAACCAATATGGCAGTTAGAAACTACTTTACAATTTTCTTAAGTTCTTTTCTGAACATTTTTAAGACTTCTTTTTGAGATACATCATTGGCGAGGTTATGCCATTCCATTGGATCAATTCTATGGTCATATAATTCTTCAAAATCATCTGAATAAACAATGTATCTAAAGTTTTCATTTCTTAAAGTATGATTTCCGTTTCCTCTAGATGTAAAAGCTAATTCATTCCATTCTGTATTTGGATTGCTAACTAATTTAGCAATACTTTGCCCATCTAAATCTTCTTTTAAAGGTAAACCAGCTAAATCAATTAAGGTAGGATATACATCAATTAAAGAAACTATTTTTGTAGAAACACCTTTTGTTTTGTTCCTTGGATCAAAAATTAAAAGTGGCGTTTTAGCAGCTTCTTCCCATAACGTTTGTTTTGTCCAATGTTCTTTTTCGCCCAAATGCCAACCATGGTCTCCCATTAAGACAATAATTGTGTTCTTGTTGTACTTACTTTTGTTAAGTGCATCTACTACATGACCAACACAAGCATCAGCATAAGATAAATTTGCTAAATAAGCTAAAACAGCTTCTTTCCATTTTTTCTTTTCTACCAATTGTCTATGCAATTTTTTTTGAACACTTCTTGCTCCAATTGGACCAACATCATCTAAATCGGTTTTTATTGTTTTTGGAAGTTCAATATTATCTACATTATATAAATCAAAATATTTTTGTGGTGCATACCAGGGCAAGTGTGGTCTAAAAATGCCACAAGCCAGAAAGAAAGGTTTATTATGTTCTTTCTCTAAAAACTGTGCGCAATAATCGGCAGATTTCCAATCGTTTGTTGTTTCACCTTTTACATCAACTCCTGCCCAATCAAAAGACCTTTTAAAATGGCTTCCTTCTTTATAAATACTATAATCTATGCCGTGTTGAAAGCGATTATCTTCCTTAGGATATGTAGAACCTAAACCACCTTTTTGTTCTATTTCAAAGGAACCAGGATCACTACCAGGCTTTGGTTTCTGTCCAGTTCCTCTTGGGCTGTGAAATATTTTTCCAGCTGCCACAGTTGAATAGCCATATTGGTTAAAATATTGAGGAAGCGTTATGGTGTTTTCAAACCCTTTTATGTTTCTAAATATTTTACTATTACCATACACTCCTGTTGTTGAAGGGTTATAACCGGTAAGAATACTTGTTCTTGAAGGATTACATAAAGGAGCAGAACAATACGCATTTTTAAAAATGATACTTTTTTCTGCTAATGCATCTATATGTGGTGTGATGGCTTGTTGATTTCCACCAAAAGCACCAACCCAATCATTCATGTCGTCTACCATTATTAAAACTACATTTGGTTTGTCTTGGGAGAAACTAAATAGTGTACTCAGTGATAAAGAAAGGGAAAGTATAACTGTTTTCAACATTATTGGTTTAATTAAGTATTAATTTTTTAACGGATTGATGTTCGATATTGACAAAATAGACACCCCTTTTTAAATGATGTAAATTGATTTGATGTATGGTGTTTGAGCCGTTCAATTTTGTTTTGAATACTTCCTCTCCAAGGACATTAAAAACTAAAATAGTTTCAATTCTATTATTTGTTTTAATTGTGAGTTCTCCAGTTGTCGGATTTGGATACATTAGAACTTTATTGAAATTTATGTTTTCAATTGATAAGACTCCGTTTTCTAAAGGGTTTCTCGGATTTGGAGTGTTTCTAAAATCAGCAGGAACCCAAAAATTCACATCATCAATGGTTTCGTTACAAACTTCATAATCATCGAAACTATTTATAAAAAATGCATTTGGTGGTAAAAAATGCGCTTCAATATTATACCCAATTGGAGTTACTTCTGAAACGGGAAAATCTATATCGTAATGTCCAGGTTTGTCTTGTTCTGATAAAACAGCACCAATAGCTGGTCCATTTCTACTTTCGCCATCTATATTTAAAGTTGTAGAAATTCCAATACCATTAGAGCGTTCTACACGTAATTGACATGGTATATATCTTAATCTTTTAGATAGATGTAATTGTGCATCTTGACCAAAGGTTGCGGTTACGTTTCTAATTATTGAAGAGCTATCAAAGGAGCCAGGTGTTAATCCATCGGCTTCTTGGTCGTCTGTTGTAAAGCCAGCGGACCAGACAACACCACCTTCGCAGCTCGTTGCTGTAATATTTCTCATATCAAAAAATCCTTGGTCTAAAGTATGTGGGGAAAGTTGTAATGTACTTTGACCATTGGTACACTCAAGGTTTCGTCCATAAATATTATCAAGTTTAAGCTCTTCAAAGAGAGCTTCAGGTATATATTGAATTAAGTTAAAACCTGTTTCTAGTCTCAAGGCAACACCTCCAACACAGGATAAATCTCTGAATAGTATGTTTTTTCCAGCTTGTGTTTGCACCAATCCATATCCATAATGTCCATTAACCATGGAAGCATTTTCAATAATACCATTTTGTGGCACACCTCGAACCGAATTAATTACACCGTTTGAAGTTGTATAATTAGTTCCAAAAGCTAAAGAAGAAAACTCGGTATAACTATCAGTAATATGAAAATTGGCGATTTTAAAATTGCTGCAATATTTGAAATTTATGACTCTAATTCGAAGTGTTGAGGCCAAACCTGTTAAATCAAAATTGAATTTACCACCTGTACCAATAATACTGAAATTGGTAATTCCAGCATTATTGTCGGCATTAAAGATGGCGTTATTTACTCCTGCCATTGGATTGTAAGGTAGAATGGTTGCGCCAGCATCAATTTCGATATGCACGTTAGATTTTAAAGGAACTTCAAGAATTCTATATATTCCTGCTTGCACAGTAATGGTTCCTCCTGAAACAGTTAATGCATTGATAGCATTAATAAACAATTGAGAATCGTCTCCAGTTCCCGCAGATGGACTAATAGTCTGTGTTCCAGTGCCAACGATTGGGTCATAAAATGAGTTGTCTGGTGGTGTTTGTGATATTATTGGCATTATAAAACCCAGAATGAATAATATTAATGCGTAGTATTTGGTTTTCATATAAAAAAATTTAAAAGTCTTACAAATTAAAAGAGGTTGTCTAAAAAGTTAAAACAAGATATCATAACGAACCTTTTGACTGTCGCTCAAGACAAGCTAAAGTGAAGTGACCTGTTTGTTGATTTTTAATAATATAAAGATTGCTTTACTTTGTCCACGCTCAGTACAGGCTTACCTCGCAATGACGTGTAATGAACCTTTTTAGACGGCCTCTTGTTGGTTTTATAGTTGTTTCTGATAGTAAATGGATTGTTTATTCCCAAATGATTGGCATAAATACAGTCATTTCACTAACACCTCTATTACTCCAAGCGTAGTATGGTATAAAGGTAGCATCAAAAGTTTTCCAAGTTGGTTTTTCCAATGTTTTATACATTTTATCACCTCTATCTTCAGTTAACATTATTGTTCCCTTTAATGTTGATAAACCTCCTAAAAAATTCACTTCTTTTTGTGGAGTCAACTTAATACCCGAAGGGATATATACATCTAAAATATTGGTGTTTTTAGGTAAATCTGGAGTTTCTATACAATATACAACTGGTCCTCTTTTAATAGCTGCTTGATTTCTTACTTCTTCAATGTTTCTATGTCCAACCACTAATTCTGGTTTCATAGGCATATATAAAGAAACTATATCTCCTTTTTTCCACTTTCTATTCATTGTAAAGTAAGTTCCTGCTGTTGCTTTTTCTTCTTTTCCGTTTACAGAAACTGTACTTCCTTTTGCCCATTCTGGAATGCGTAGCATAATATCAAAAGCTTCTTTTTTACTTTCTAATACTTCAATAGAAACTGTCCCATCCCATGGATAAACTGTTTTTTGAACTACTTTAATTTTGGATTTATCCAACAAATTTGTTTCCAATTTATTTCCTCCATATAAATTAACTGCAATTCCATTTTTTGTTAAACTATATGCCCAAGCTGAAAGTTTTGCAATGGTACGTACCAAGTTTGGTGGACAACAAAAACAAGGAATATACGCGACTCTTGTAGCATAATCTGTTGCTCCCATTTTATGGTCAAAACCTCTTCTTAAAGGATTTGTATAGAAAAAATTTGTCCCTCCAATATCAATTCCAGATAATGCACTATTGTACATTACTGTTTCTATAACATCTGCATATTTTGCTTCACCTTTAACACTTAACATTCTATAATTAAACATGGCATTACAAAGGTTTGCACAGGTTTCATTATAAGAATGTGCGTTATGCATTTCATAATCTACCGTAAACGCTTCGTGTACAAAATCTCTTTGAGAAGAACCCCCATCGTGTTTTTGCCCACAAGCTCCTGTGATAAACATTTTCTTATCAACTATATTTCCCCAAATTCTATCTAATGCATCAATCAAAGCTTGTTCACCAGTTTCTGCATAAATATCAGAAGCACCAGCATAATAATAAAGCGCTAAAACGGCGTGACCAACCGCTTCATCTTCATCTCTTAAAGCTGTTCTTTCTTGCGTCATATCACCAATATTTCTAAATCTTACAGAATCATCTAGGGTTACTTTAGACTTACCACGCATATTCACAAAAATTTCTGCGAGCTCTAAATATTTTTTATCTTTTGTAGTTCTATACAATTCTACCAAGCCCATAATTTGAACTTGATTAAAGCCAAAGCGCGCTAATTCTTTTGGTTGGGGTTGAAAAACACTATATAAATTGTTTGCGTGTTTAATAGCGATGTCTAAAAAGTTACGTTTACCTGTAATTCTATGATGAATAATGGCGCTTATGTATAAATGACCAGCATTATACATTTCATGATGCTTTCTTTCTGAAAAAGGCTTTTTACCCGGAATAGAAACTTGTGTTTGCAAATACCCATTTTCTAATTGAGCTTTGCCTATAATTTCTATATATTCATCGATTTCTTTTACAATTTTAGAATCTTTATTTATTGCATAAATATATAATGCAGCTTCCATCCATTTATAGAAATCTCCATCGTGCCAGAACATGCCTTGGTGCTTCCCTTCTTTAAGGCCTGCTGCAATTTTGAAATTGTTTAGTGCGTGACCTGTATCACTTGCCAACAATTTACCCATAGATGGCACCATCGATTTTTCTGCAATCTCAAACTTATCTGCCCAAAATCCATCTGTCCAGACGCAATCGCCAATATCAATACTTTTAAATTTTACAAATTTGCTATCTACATTATTAACAACCCCTTTTTCTTGGGAAAATAAATTTCCAAAACAAAGTATTGTAACCAATATAATTTCAAATTTTTTCATAATTTTAGTTTTGTGAGTGCAATATAAATTCGAAGCTGTATTCCCCAGAAGGAATTATGTACTTGGGTAAGGTTTCAGATAAAGTTCCATTTACACTCATTTGAATTAAATGTAAATTCAAGGTATAAAAACCTTGTTTTTCTAAATCGAAAGGATGTTTTGCAGTTTGAATATTTTCCGCTGAATATGGCCAGATTGAAAAACCAAAAGTTGGAAAACCTTCAATTTTGAAACTCCTTTTTTCGCTTTCCGATAGTTGTAACCATCTTACGTCTGAGCGATTTCCGTTTTCCTGTGGAAACACATAATTGGTAAATAAGTCATCAGTTTTAAAGGTAAATTCATCTACTTCTGTTCCTCTTTTTCTATCAATATAATTTTCCCAAGGACCTTTCCCATAAAATATTGTGTTTTGATATTCTTTTGAAACTCCTAATGTCATTCCGAATTTCACCAAACTTGGTAAATTTTCTTTGGCATCCATTTCCATTTTAACAACAATACTTCCATTGCTTAAAAATGTGTATAGAATATTTAATTTCACTTCGTCTTTGTGAAATTTTTCAACTAAAATAATCGCTTCATTTTTCTTTTTTGAAATTACCTTTACAGATTTTATTTCTAATTTCTCATTTAGTAACTCCCAATAATCTCTTGATTTTCTAAAATCACGACTGCTTGCTCCTCTTAAATCATTATCGATTGGTGGTCTAAAAAAATTAGGCTTTAATGGTGATAAAATGTGCTCTTTTCCATTTGTAGATAATGACGTTAAGTTTCCGTTTTCTTTAGATATTTTTATGGTAACACCATTTCTTGTAATGGTAATTTTATTATCAACTTCAATAATTAAAGCCTCTGAGTTGCTATTCTTTTTAAAATTATTTAATTCAGTTTTCTCTTTTAATAAAATCTGGTCTTTTGCAATTTCAAAACCTTTTTCTGCCCAAAATATTTCTTGTTTTTCGTGAACAGATATTTTTAACCAATATTCGTTTTCATCTTTAAAACGAACCTTTTTATATGGAATATTTATTTCTGATGATGATTTTGGTTTTACATCAACATTTTCTAAAACGCCAGATTGTAATTCTTTTCCATTTTCGGATAAAACCCATTTTACATCATAGTTATTTAAATTGGTTTCATTTAAATGATTAATCGCTAAAACTGTTCCGTTTATCACATTAGCTTTAAAATTAAATGGTTGATGAATATATTTTACTTCCCAAGCGTGTGGATTTGGTTTTCTATCAGAAGAAAAAACACCATTAATACAAAAATTCTTATCATTTGGGTAATCCTCAAAATCGCCTCCATACGCATAAAAATCATTACCGTTTTTATCTTTTTTCTCCAAACCTTGATCTATCATATCCCAAATAAAACCACCTATTAAATTCTTTTTAGAGTTGATTAGATCCCAATATTCACCCAAACCACCAATAGAATTTCCCATTGCATGAGCATATTCACACATAATAATGGGTCTGTCTATATATTTACTTACTGACATCGCTTCCAATTGATAGATCTCTGGATACATTCTGCTTAAAACATCTACATATTTTGGGTCATCAGGATTTGCATGTGCTTTTCCTCTAAATGCTTTTTGTCCTTCCTCTCCTTCTTTGTATTCAGGATGATTTGGATTTCCTTGAGCGCCTTCATAATGAATAAAACGTGAAGCATCATAATTTTTAGCCCAACTTGCGGCTGCAGCAAAAGCGGGTCCTGTTCCTGCTTCATTACCCAAAGACCAAGAAATGATGGATGGATGATTTTTATCTCTATCAATCATTCGCATCACTCTACTTAAAATAGGGAATGCTAAACTTGGTTGCTGTGGTGCATAACTTCCTAAATGATGCGTTTCTATATTTGCTTCATCCATCACATAAATTCCGTATTTATCACATAAATCATAGAAATAGGGATCATTGGGATAATGAGAAGTTCTTACTGCATTAAAATTGAATTTCTTCAACAACTTTACGTCTTCTTCTAAATCTTTTCTTGTCAACGCTTTTCCTCTAATTGGATGATGATCGTGACGATTTACACCTTTAATTTTTACTGATTTTCCATTGATTAACAACTCATTTTCAGCTGAAAAACCAACTTGTCTAAAACCAACTTTTTGACTGCGAGACTCTACAATGTTGCCTATTGCATCTTTAACATCAAAAACTAACGTGTATAAGTATGGGTTTTCAACAGACCATTTTTGCGGATTTTTAATATTCGCTTCTAAAAAAGCAAATTTAGTAATATCACGTTGTGGCCATCGTTCATAAAAAATAGCTTCTATAGAAGCCGACATGCTTTCGGATAAGACTTTGTTGTTGTCTGCGTCGTATAATTGCCCTTCTATTTCCCAGCCTTTGAGATTGTCTTGATTTTCTTTTACCCATAGTTTAGGTCTAATTTCAAGCTTAGCATCATTTAAATTTTTATCAAATTTTGTCCTTACAAAAAAATCGTTTATAGCGATTTTTGGTTGTGCCAACAGCATAACTTCTCTATGTATGCCGCTTAAGCGCCACATGTCTTGATCTTCTAAATAACTACCATCACTCCAGCGAAACACTTGTACAGCAACTCTGTTTTTTCCTGAGGTAACATAATCCGTAATATCAAATTCGGCAGCTAAACGACTACCTTGACTATATCCCACTTTTTCTCCATTAACCCATACATAAAAAGCAGAAGACACACCTCCAAAATGCAAGATGATAGATTGGTTTTTCCAATGCGTAGGTACTTCAAAGTCTCTGTAATAACTACCTACAGGGTTGTCTCGATATTTTTCGATATATGGATATTGAGGTGGGTGAGGTCCCATGTAATTAAAATTCCTCGTTCCACCCGTTAAAATATCTGGAGTAAAAGGATAAATTATATTAGAATATATAGGTTGTCCATAACCTTGTAATTCCCAGTTTGATGGTACCTCTATAGTGTGCCAATCGCTATTGCCTTCAAAGTTTTTTGCAATAAAATCTGATGGTCTTTCACTAGATTTTTCGACATAATTAAATTTCCAAATACCATTAAGAGATTTCATTCTTGCCTTTTTCCTGTTGCCATTTAGTGCATCAGAATGATTACTAAATGAATAACTTGGGACACGTGCATCCATTTTGTTTTTTTCGAACATCAATTCATTTTCCCAATCATTTTGAGCAAAGCAAAATGGAACACTAATAAAAACAAGTAAAATTGAAGTTATTTGTTTTAAAATCATTTGTTTATATTTTTTATGTTTGGATGTTTTTATTTCGAATAAGCTTAAAAGGGATTATTAAAAATAATAGCAAACTGATTTTAGAAATTTTCACGCTCAAGTCATTTTTAACCTTTATAAAGATAAAAAGTGTCCCTCTAAATAATTAGAGGGAACTTACCATGTTTTAATTTATATTTATCTTTTATTTTCTGTTTATCAAAGTGTTGGTAGATTTTTTTTGCTTTAATTCATTAGTTTTAATAGAATTAATAAGCAACATCAATAAAACGTACTGAACCTGCGGGAACTACTAGTTTAATTGATTCTTCAGAAATTTTAAGTTCGGTATTGCTTAAAATATCTCTAATCCATTTTGGTTGTTTGTTCTGAAAAATGATGGTTGCTTCACAATCTCTTGGATTAATATAATTCGGTTCAATTAAAATTATTCTAGTATGAGTTTTATCTAATCTGATTGCGCTCCAAGAAGCACCTTTTACAAGGATTGGTAAACTTTTTTCGCCTTCTTTAACCGTTTTTTTAATGGTTTCTCCAAATCGATTGGCAGGTATTTTTTCTTCGTTTTTAATACCTACTTTTCCGTTAGAAACAAAATATGGTTTACCTTGTTTTTCAACCATGGATTTTGATTCAATTGGAGCAACAGGAACCATTCCATGTGGCATTTCTGGCATATAGTTTAACCAACGATATTTTACACCTAATGCGGCATTCGAATAGTCGTATTCAGGAACATCAGTTCCTGCCCAATGCATTTGTCCTACAGAAAACACAGCATTGTCATCATCCTTTTTATATTGTTTTAAATCATGATGGTTATCTACTGAATGAATTAAATGTTCGTCAACATCTTCAATTAAATGCCATGAACCAATTGAAAGTATATCTTCTTTATCAACTATAGGAAGAAGACCTGATTTCATTAATGCAAAGAGTACATTTAGCCCTGGTTCTTCAGTAAAATTGTTATTTCCAACAATTCCATAACGCGCACCATAAGCTGCCATAATCACACCTTGTCTTAAAAATGGAGAAATGGAGTTTTGTCCTCCGGGAGATAAAGGTCTCCAACTTGTTGGGTTATCATCAATTAAGCGCATAGCAAAATCATCTACATAACCACCAGATTGCATTCCTACTCGTCCTGCTAGATTTAAATCCTGAATTCTATTGCTTGTATCTTCCGATGCTGGAACCAAAATATCACTATATTTCCCAGAGAAAAACATATCTTTCCATAAAGGCAAATGCGAAGTTGCAGCCCAAAACATATTTTTATATCTGAAATATAATTTTGCCTTATTATTTTTTCTGATTGCTTTGGCTAAACGCGGTAAATATTCCTTTACAAAGTGTATAACTCGAGGGTCGTCAACATTATCCATTTCTGCATATACAAAGCCGTAGCACGTATTTGGTGCGACTTCTAATATTTGTTCTAATGTTTCAATCTGAATATAAAAAGGGTCGTTACCATGCCCTGCCCAAAAGGTAAACGGTTGACCTTGCGTCTCGTAATCTCTAGCCATTTGTACAATGTCTTCTCGGGAGTCTTCATATTTCCCGCGTTTATCCTTCTTTAAGGCTGACTCACCAATCATTTTAACTAAATGGGTGCGATCTGTACTTTCTTTTGGAGATTTTTGAATGACGAATTTAATATCTTGTCCATTAAGTTTTTTAACTTTATAATCAATTTCTTTAGAGGTAATCATGACCCAATCTTTATCAGATTTCTGTTGATAACTTGGTAGTGTGAATTTTAGTGTTTCCTCATACAGTGTATTCAAGTTTTGTTCTACTTCTAACATTCTACCTTGTTTTTTATGAGTCGTTTTCCACCAATTATTTTTGCCTACGTCATAAAAATATAATGCGTTTCCACCATCAACTTCTCCGGCTGCAATTAATTGATTGGATTTTGGTTCGAAAACAAAATCATTATGAACTAAACTGCCATATCTAGCGCCTGATTTATCAATCAATTTTCCTTTTGCGTCCAACACAAATAAAATTCCACCATGCTGCAACATAATTTCATTTCTATTTGGTAAGTAGGAGCCTTGTGAATGGCCATAGCGTTGCGCTTCCTTTTTTGTCGCTTTAAATTGTGCCAGTACATTAAAATCGGAATTTAAAGCAGTCATAAATGGCGTAAACGAAATATCAGCAAAAAATAAAATATCGTCTTTTTTATCGTTGTTGATATCAGAGATGGTAATATCAGTAACCATTGCTTTCCTTAACTCTTTTAGTCTTTTATCATTAATAGAGACATCTTTAATTGCTTGTTTGTTATCCGCATCTAAAAAGCCCATAAACTCCCATCGGAATTTATCATGGCTATACGTCATTAAAAAGAGTGATTCTTTATTTGCATCAATAAAATTTCCAGCTTCAATTTTTCTAACAACTCCTCTAATTGCAGTTTCTGAAACTAATTGTCCTTCAGCATTTAACTCGTATAATTTATAATCATTTCCACCAGCAAAAATTTGAATTTTACCATTGTTTACAACAGCAATTTCAGAAAAACGAACTTTATGACCTGGATTAAATTTCCATAATAATTTGCCTGAACTATCCCAACAATAAATATTTCCGTCGCCACTGGATGCTAGTAAATCATCGTTTTTATCTCCATTTACATCTGAAGCAACAATTTCGAACATAACAGCTGGTGAAGTAGTTTCATTTCTCCATATTTTTTTACTGTCCATTGTATAAGCTGAAACGCTTCCATCTAATTCTGATAGATAGAGAACCGTTTTTCCTTTAACATGAGCAGTAATACTGTTTCTAATGCCATTTCCATCTGTAGCGAAGTTTTGACCTTTCGTAGTGAAAGACACTAAAGCAATAAGTATGAAGCTCAAATATTTAATCATGTGTTGTTTAAGTTTAAATTGTTCCTTTTCAAAGCGTGTTCCAATATAGGTTCACTATTCTTTAGTTATAAACTGATCGTATTCTGGATTTTTTTTAGCATCTCTAAATATTGGGCGATCCTTCCACATGTTGTAAGTAGCTTTAAGTTGTTCGGCATCTTCAGGATATTGACCTTTATCGTCTGTTTCTTTTATCCATTTTTCCAAATAATCTCTATGTTCCTTAAGAATCAAATCAAATTCGGGATTTGATGCCAAATTGTTCATTTGATGCGGATCTGCTTTTAAATCATATAACTCTTCGTTAGGACGCACTCCAAACCAATGTTTTTCTTGATAGGGCGTAAGTTTGCCTTCTTCATGAAGTGTTTTGAAATCTTTTACTATAGGTTTGTTATCTCTGTAACCTGCTTGAAGCATTGGTCTGTCTGGGAAAAAGTTTCGAATGTATCTGTAATCTTCAGAAACAACGGTTCTAATTCTATCAATGGTATAATCACACCGGTCTCTGGCGCCAACTACATATTTTGGTTCTTTATAATTGGTTCCGAATAAATCTTGACCATCTAAATAATCAGGTAAAACAGCCTGTCCTAAGGCTAATGTTGTGGCTGAAACATCTAATAATGATACTAAATCGTTTCTAACAGTTCCTGACTTTAAAGCAGGATGATTTCCTTTAATCATTAAAGGCACTAGCATACCACCTTCATAACAAAATTGTTTATGGCGCAATGAGGTATTACTACCGTGATCTGAAAAGAAAAATATGATGGTGTTTTCTAGCTCACCATCGGCTTCTAATTGTTTTAATACTTTTTCTAAAGTAACATCAGATCCACGATTTGCGTTGTAGTGATCTGTCCAAGCTTTTCGTTGTGATGAAATATTTGGAAAATATGGAGGTAATGGAACTTCGTTTTCTTTTAATTTTTCTCCTTCACGAACATATTTAGAATCTTTTTTTCCGCCCATTATTTGTACTTGACCAAACCACGGTTGATTTTTATCTTTTCTGGCATTCCATACATAATCATCTACAGTCATATAATCAATTGCAAAATTACCTTGCCAACCGTTCATCCCCGCTAAATAATCATCTTTGGTACCAACATCGTAAAGTGCTCTTCTGTCGTAATGAAAATTATAATCATCTTTTCCACTATTGAATGTGAAATATCCAGCTTCTTTCATTAATTCAGGAATGGTTTTTACACCTTCAGGAAATGAAATTTGTAATTCTTCTGGAACAATTTCTCCATTGGTAAATCTGCTTGATCTATGATTGTGGGTTCCGGTTGTTGTTTGCATAATTCCAGAAATTAGTGCAGAACGACTTGCAGAACAAACTGGAGCAGTTGCATAAGCTCTCGTAAATAAAACGCCATCTGAAGCGAATTTGTCAATAACGGGAGTATGACCTTTGTTAATCGAGTCACCATAACAACCCATGAAAGGAGATAGATCTTCTGCGACTATCCAAAGAATATTTGGTTTTTTTGTTTGAGGTGTTGTATTACAAGAATAAAAAATACAACAAATAAAAGTTAAAATAATAAACTTAGATGCAAAGGTTTTCATAGTATAGGATGAGTTATATAACCATACCAAAGTTAATTTGATTGTGTAGTTTTTTGTAGTTAATAGTAAAAAGGATGTATTCAATAGTTATTATTGAAATTTTGACGAAATAAATAAGGGTTGAAGTTTAAAAGTTTCAGGCCTTATTTATAATGATTTAATTTTTTGTAATTTCTACAAAGTAAACTTCGTGAGGTTTTAAAGTAGGAGTGGAGCTAACAGAAATACCATCTATTAGGTCTTTACAAGTAATATTTGAGTTTCCGTTTAGTGATATTTTTAAGGTAGCATCAGATTTCCCAACGTTTACAACAGAAAGTACATTGTTTTTAGCTTCATTTTTAACCACTTTCCAAATGCACCCCTTAGTACCAATAGAATTAGTTTCGGTTACAACAACTTCAGAGAGTAGGTTTTTGTCTTTTAAAATTGATAATGCTTTTTCTTTTATTTCAGAAACAGAATTTAACTTGATAATAGTCCCTTTTGATTCTTTTAAACTTGAAACAGATTCGTCATATTCATTTGTCAGTAAACTTTTATTATCTACAATTACAATTCCTCCTTTATCTATATAACTTTGAAGTGCATTTAATTCACCATTTGTTACAAAAGGTGTGTCATAAACTATTACAACATCCCAGTTGTGATTGTTTTTTGTGTTAATTATGTTTTCAGTTACAAAACCTAAAGGTGTACCTTCAAAAGTTAAGGATTCATACAATTCAAAAAGGTCATCCATGTGTTCCTTTTTGTTGATAGCAGACGTTTTTGAATAGAAAAGCCTTAAAGGTTTTTTTTGTCTTTGCATAGACATGATTTCTTCTGAATACGAATTTAAATCGATTAGTGTTGTAGCTACTTCGTTGGTAACTCTTGGTTGCTGATTGTTAGAGCCTGCATACCCTTTATCATTTTGAGCTTTTTTAGAAATGGAACCATCTGCATTTCTTGGCCAATACCAAATCTGACTTGCAGTCATTCCGAATGAATGCGCTAGCCAAAACGTTGCTCTTGCATAGTTTGGATCTAAATATAAATTTCTTGACCGAACAGTTGATAAATAATGTAGCTCTGAATTAAAATTGATTTTATTTGGACTTACAGATTTCATGAAGTCATATCCCATGCACAATTCTCTCCAATCAAATGCGTAGTGTTTTTGCCACTCATGCGGTTTTCCCCAAATATAGGTATGGTCTGCTCCGGAGTCGTTTCCAATAATCCCACTTAAGTCTGTTAATGCCTCTAAATCGATACCGTGAACGCGCTTGTTTTCTGTCCATAAATTTGGCATAATCTTCAAATGTACTTTACCTTCAGGATCATATTTAGTCACTTCAGATTTTAAGAAGGTATACCATTCTGTAACGCGATCCATGTTGAATGATGTCCAATCAAACCAAATAGGTGTTCCTTTTAAACTCATATCAATTGGGATTTCGATTTGTACATCATTAAAACTAGCAAAGTTGGTTTCCCATAAACTGTTCAAGCTTTCAATTGTATTATGTTTGTTTTTAAGCCAAACTTTGAATTTGTCTATTGTAAATTCAGAAACACCTCCAGAAGCCCAAGGTAATTTTTCCCTATTAGCATCTTTATATGTGTAAAAATGTGGCTCGTTACATAACATATATCCCAATTGGCTATATTTCTTACCTGCCATTTTAGGCACAACAGCACGTATTAATTTTTCTTGAATTTCTCTTGCTCCAGGGTTATCAATATCGTAGGCTGTATAGGTGTCTTCTCTCATGCTAAAATTTGGACCAAATTTTTCTTCAGACCATTTGGGCACACTTTTATGGTTCATAAAAATAAACCCTAAAGTGCCATCAGGTTTTGAGTTTAAATCTTCTGCTTTTTGTTTATTAATTGTTCCATCTTCTTTGGTAACATAAGTTGGAGTTAGAAAAAATCCATCTAGATTGCCGTGAAATTCGGTTAACTCTTTTACCTTTGGCTTCCAGGTATAATCTGTTAAAAAAACAGGACGATTATTAAATGTAAGTTGGTCGTTTTCTACGGTAACTTTTTCCCAGTCAACTTTAGGACTAGGTGTTCTGAATGCTTTTTTTGAAATAATTAATTTTAAATGCTCTATAGATTCATCTAGCATTAAATTAACATCCTTTCTTTCAAAATCTGCTAACTCTTCGGCCATTTTCAAGGCTTCCTTTTTAAAAGAGGGTACTTTTTGATACAAACCTTTATTTATATCAATATTTTTTTCATCCCAATTGGCAAATTTTAAAAATACTTCTGCAGTTCTAACTGTTGTTTTTTCTTTTAAAACATCAATGTCTTTTTTTTCGGCTGTCTTGATTAATTTTTCAAGGGTTTCAATTTTTTGTTTTGCTTGATGCTCTAAAGATTGTGAGTTAACAGCCAAACTAATGGTTAGAATTAAGGTAAAAAGTATATATTTCATTCGGTTTGTTTTAGATAGTATTACATTTAAATTGTTGTTTTTTCTGTTTTCAATTTTGGAATTGGTTTTGCATAAATAATGCTCCTTTGGCTCCAGTTTTATAAAATTGAATACCTAAAAATGAAGTTTTATGTAGCCAAAACTATCTTTCAGGGTAAATATGTTGTCTTTGTGAGTTTATTTATAGCGTTTACATACGTTTTTCTTTTCTTTTAAGTGCTGCTTTCTCAGCATCATAATTAGGGTTTCCAATCATCATTTGTGCGCCAACAGAAATTCGCCACGCTTTTAAATTTTGAAGTAATTTTGCTGTTTTTTCAGGTTGAATAGAAGCAATATTGTTGGTTTCATTTGGATCAATAGAAAGGTTAAATAATTCCAATCTTCCATTTTCAAAAAATTCAATCAATTTATAATCCCCTTTTCGAATGGCACCGTAAGGTTTTGTTCTATGATAATGAGGATAATGCCAATAAAAAGTATCTCTATCTAATGTATTTGAACTTCCATCGAGTAACGGAACCATACTAATCCCATCTTTATGATCATCTGGACGTAGTGGTAAATTGGCAACATCTAAGAATGTTGGATAAAAATCTGTTCCAATAACAACCTCATCACTTACGGAACCTGCTTTGGTTTTTCTTGGCCATTTAACAATTAAAGGTTCTCTAACGCCACCTTCATGTGAAAAACCTTTATAACCTTTTAAGCCTCCGGTTGTTTCATCAAAATTCCCTCCATTATCTCCAGTAAGCACAATAATTGTGTTGTCTGAAATCCCTAATTCTTCTAATTTTTCTACAAGTCTGCCAACACTATTATCTAATGCTTCAACCATTCCTGCTCTTTTGGGATTGATATATTCATTTTTGGTATTAGTGAAATTCTTAGCTTTTTCCTTGTATTTTTCTTCTAATTTAGGCGGACACATAATAGGGCCATGAACTGTGTAATAAGAGAAATATAATAGAAAAGGTTTCTTGTTATTTGTGCTATCTATAAATTGAAGCGCAGCATCTGTTAACTTATCTGTTAAAAAATCGCCAGGTTTTCCATCATCTAAATTTGGCATTTCAAAAGGTGAAAAATATTTCCCTCTTCCTTTTGGTTGTCCCCATTCTCGTCCTCCAACATTAATATCAAATCCATGATTGGTAGGGTAGTGCGCTTCAAAATCAGTTTGTCCAGAAGGCATTAAATGCCATTTTCCAATAAAGGCTGTTATGTAACCTTCTTCTTTTAAAGCTTCTGGTAACGTGGTTAATTTATGCTCAATTCGTGTGTTCCAATCTGGAACAGATAATTTGGCATGAGGAAATTCATGTCCTGTAATCCAATCTGTAAGATGTGTTCTTGCAGGATATTGCCCGGTTAAAATAGCGCCTCTTGAAGGAGAGCAAACGGTAGCAGCTGCATACGCATTATTAAATAGCATACCTTCGCTGGCTAATTTATCTATGTTTGGAGTTTCGTTAAATTCTGCTTCATAACAACCGAAATCTCCATAACCCAAATCATCAACTAATAAAAACACAATGTTTGGTTTCTCTTGACTAAAACCAAGTGTTGTACTAAATAATAAAATTATGAATAGAATATTTTTTTTCATCAAAGCTATTTTGTTTTTTCTTTGCTATATAAATATTGTGTTTTTCAATTTATCATAAACTATTGGAAAGATTTTAGTTTTAAACTTGGCTTTTTGTTTCTAATGCTTACAAAACTATTATACTTAATAAGAATATTACAATGGTTGATGTGAATGTTTGCTTCACCATTATTTTACAATATATGGCTGGTTCTTTAGCCCAGGTTCATCATATTTTTCTAGTTGCTTAAATAATTCTGTTTGCATTTTTGTTGCAATTCCTTTGTATTCAGGATCATTGTAATAATTGATTAATTCATCTGGATCTTTTTCAAGGTCGAATAAGTATGGCTTCTCCTTTTTGTCAATCACTAATTTGTATCTATCGTTTACAGCAGAAACCCACCAACCTCCTGATTTGGCGAAATAGGTAATTCTGTCTCCCGTGATTTCTTTTTCATCATTCAAGAAATCTTCAGATGTGTCTAATCCATGGAATTTAGCATTATTTTTCACTCCCATCATAGTTAAAATAGTTGGCGCAAAATCTACATTGGTGTAAGCTGTATTAATGACTTTACCTTCTTTTATTTTATTAGGATAGCGAATTACAAATGGTATTCTTGATGAGGCTTCATAAGGCACGCCTTTGTTTCTTCTGTTATGCTCAAAAAACATATCGCCATGATCTGAAGTGAAGATTATAATTGTATTATCGGTTAAATTATTATCATCTAAAAAAGTCAGGATACGTCCAACACTATCATCAATATGTTTTACTTGTCCGAAGTATTGTTTTAAAGCTACTTTATCAAATCCTTTCCCTTCATTTTTATCTTTTGGACCTCCTTTTGCCCAAGATGGCTTAATAGCTGTATATTCTTCTGCCATGGTTTTAGGAGCTTGAAGATCCATATGGTCGTACATTGTTCTGTAAGGTGGACGTGCATAATCTGGTGTATGAGGATCTGGAATAGACAACATTAAAGCAAATGGTTTATTCTTATCACGCTCTAAAATTTCAAGAGTTTTATCTGTAAAATAATCTGTTTGGGTAATGACTTCTTCTTTTGGTAATTTAGCTGCTGCTTTATCTCCAAGTCCATCAACAACTTTACCGTCTTTTAACTGAAAATATGGGGCATGACCACCACGCATCATATATCTATTATCATCAAATCCAGCTTTATATTTAATTCCGAAAGTATATTTTTCATGACCAGCCAAATGCCATTTACCTACATAGGATGTGGCATATCCTTGATCTCTTAAAATGGTAGCAAATGTTGGAATATCTTCACGTATATGCAATCCGTTTTTAGGAGCACCAGTAGCTTGGGGGTATAAACCCGTAACTAATGAAGCTCTAGAAGGTGTACAAACAGGGGAGGAGGCATAATAACTGGTGCAAATAGCACCTTCATTAGCTATTTTATCGATGTTTGGGGTGTTAACATTGTTTCCTTTACCCCAGATGAAAGCCTGATCTTCGGATAATAAATTTTGATAACAACTTAGAGTTCTGAAATTATGCTCATCTGTATGTATGATAATCAGATTAGGTTTTTCTTGAGCGTTTTCTGTTTTTTGGGTTACTTGGGGTTTTTCTCCTTTTTGAGCTTTACAATTTGTTTGTAAAAAGAGAAAGGGGATTGCTATTAAAATGAGATATTTTGTTTTCATAAATTTGATGATTATAACTAGTTATTTTATTATTCTAAAGGAAGTTAATAAGGCGTTTTGCAAAAGCTGTTCCTAAACGTGTTTGACCTTCTGTATTGTAATGAACGTTGTCTGAATGTTTTGGGTAATCATTGTAAGGACTGTCTCTTACGGTTCTAATTGTTTCTACGTTTTTATCTGAATTAGATACTTCTACTATGGCTTTTCTAACCAAATCAGAACAACCTTTAATTCCATAATGCGAATTTATTTGCCCCGCAATAAAAGGCATATCCATTACATTAAATTCCGCACGATATTTTGTAATTAATTTTTTAAGATTTGAAGTGTAACTATTCGCTGCTACTTCTAAAATCGCATCATTTTCACCTTGCATCCAAGCCATTCCAATAATTTTGTAACGCTTTCCTTTTTCAGTAAGAAGTGCTAAATTCTTTTTAATACTTTCAATATGGATTTCACAAAGATTCCAGCTTTGTTTGACTTCTCCCTTTTCAATTTCTTTAGCTTTCTCAGAAGTCCATTCAGGATTCCAAGCACCGTATAGGGACGTCCCGCCTTTGGCTTCCTTAATCAATAAAAATTCTTGATTCGGATATTTTTCGGCTAAGGTTAATCCTATAAATAATTCTGGACCGAAACGCTTAGTAAAATTGTATTTTTCACTTGGTTTGTTGTTATAATAACTGAGTGGTTTTTGTTCTGTGTTAGATTGACTTACCCAAACTCTATTTGATACTTTTTTAATTCGTGCTTTAACAGATTCATCTAATTCATCATAATTTCCAGCTCCAGCCATATTAGATTGACCCGCTAATAAAATCACTTGAACCTCATTAGATGGTATAGAAAAGCCAAAAAGATTGGTAGCGAATACTATTAAAACAATGCATGTTAATTTGTTATTCATCTAGGTTAAATTAATTGTCCCAATTATCAGTTCTAAAAGAAGAAGCAGGCAATCCGGCCGTGTTAAATAGGGAGCCATCCACCCAATCTTGCCAACCATATCTAACAGCAATGGGGTGTTCTACTTTATCACTCCAAACTATTAATTTTCCTTTTAGAAGTATAGCGTCTGCTTCGTAAAAAAATTTATCGGCCCCTGCCACTTTAAAGCCATGCAATTCTTTCCCGAAAGTTGCTAACCCATTTGGTGCGTAGTCAAACTCAATAGCAACTTTGTTTTCTGCTACAGACATTGACTTATATACAGGACCACTATATTGTATATTCTTATACCCGTAATCTTTTGCCAATGCCCAAAGCGCTAGTCGTTCTCCAACTTTTTGTTTTTCAGCTGGATGAATGTTTCCTTTTTCGCCAATATCCAAGGTTACAGCCATTCCTGTATTTGGAACTGCGTGCATTGTTTTTAATTGAGCTTCTCTTAAAAATGCTTGATTATCGCCTCCCCAACCCAGTGGTGCAATTTGCACAAAATAGAATGGAAAATCACCTTGATTCCAATTTGTTCTCCAACTTTTAATCATAGATGAAAACAAGTATGTGTAATTTTGATAGTAGTTTTTGTTGGCTTCTCCTTGATACCAAATCACACCTTTAATGGTGTACGGTTTTAAAGGATGAATCATTCCGTTGTATAATACTGATGGATTTTTTTGAGGTTTAGAATCGTCTGTATTCCAGCCCTTAAAATCTTTAAATTCAGAATCGATGATTTCTTTTGGTGTCCAAGCTTCTGCTGGAGTTCCACCCCAACTACTATTGATTAATCCTATAGGGATATTTAAAGTTTCCTGAAGCATTTTTCCGAAGAAATAAGCGGTAGCACTAAAACCTTTAACAGTTTCGGGCTTTGCTAAAGTCCATTCACCTTCGCAAGAATTCAACGGTTCTGAAGCCATTTTTTTCCCAACTTTAAACAATCTGATTTGTGAATTCTCACTATTTAGAATTGCTAAATTACTTCCGTTTATGGGTTGCCCTTTATTTCCTTGTACAGGCATTTCCATGTTTGATTGACCAGAGCACAGCCAAACTTCACCTACTAGAATATTTGATAAAACGACTTCGTTTTCACCTTTTATTGTTAAAGTATATGGGCCGCCAGCTTGTGATTTATCTAAAAAAATTATCCAGTAACCATCTTTAACCTTAGTAGTATAGGTTTTGTCTTTAAATGAAATTTCTACGAATTTTTCTGAAGTAGCTTTTCCAAAAACGGCAATAGGCTGTCTGCGTTGCAATACCATATTGTTTTGGAATAATGAATTTGGAATAACTTCAGCAATTGCGGATTGACAAAGAATAAATATTGCTATAAAGAGAAATTTTTTCATTTAAAAATGGTTTACTCTAAATTAGAAAAGCCTTTATTCCCTTTTGTTTTTAAAGTTTTTAATGATGTTTCGTCAGCGGAAATTGCCTTAGCATTTTTTCCTTTATATGTGTTATTAGAAATCTCAACATCATTACAATTTATCAGTTCAAATTGAGGTGTATTTGGATACAATTGTTCTCCTTGATCATCAGCCTGATTAATTGTATTTCCTGTAATTTTTAAACCATCAACTCGGTCTGCTATAACAATTCTGTTACCAAAAGTTGTAATTGTGTTATTTTCAAAACGTATGTTTCTATCGTATAATTCAGTTTGGTCAAATGTTTTTCCTAAGCGTGGTGTTACGTACAAGACAGCATGTTCAGAGCCACTATACGCCACATAATTAAAATTGTTATTACGAATAAGTACATCCTCCACGGCTCCTGATTCGAACCAGAAAAAAGTTTCACCTCTAAATAAGATTGAAGACATCATGGATGATAAATCATTATTTTCAATTACGATTTTTTTTGGTGTTTTAATAATAATATTCCTGGCTCTATGGTCTTTTATTGTGCATCCACGCATAGTGAATTTTGGATTCCAAGTTTTGTTCTCAATAATATCTCCTTTTGCGATGTTTTTTGGAAGTTCGTTTTTAAATCTCAAGTCTATAAATTCATCGTTGATAACATTGACATCAACAACTACGTTTTCTGAAGCTCTTTTTGGACTTGGATTTTGAATGAACCAAACTTCATCACCAATAGCAGCAAATTCAAATCCCATTTGTTCAAAATGTTTAAGACCAACTCTTAATGAGTGAGAATCTAATACTTGATTAACTTCTACATAAGTACCGTGAACGTTTGTTCCATCATCTAACATGTGCTTAAACGTACAGTCTTCAACTAAAATATTTCCTTTGCAATTGGCGAAATGTGTTGCATCGGCAATAGTTGAAACGACTCTGTCAGACCCTTCACGAACATATACACCACATTCTTTAATAATAATATCCTCTGTTCTTTCAAACAAAAAACCCATTCCTAAGGCATGGTGAATTACAATATTTTCAAAAAATACATTTTTAGAAGATGTAGTGTGAAAAGCTGGAGCATAGCGATTTTGTCCATGAGGACCTTTAGAATGTAGAATAGATCCAACTGGAGGATAGTATCTTAATTTTTCATGAAATCGCAAAATTCCTCCATCACGCTTTTCAACCCAACGCGGATGACTAGAAATATCGTAAGCGCCATGTTCTACACGTTTTAGTTCTTTATTAAAAGTTAATGAGCTCCCTAGTTCAGTAAATGAGAAGCCATCAATATCTGGAAATATTAATTTATCTTGTTTTATTTTCCATGAGAAGCCTTCGGTAAAAGGTTTTATATCTCTCCAGCCTTCTTCTTTGCTAATTGCCACAACTTCACCTTGAAACGAAAAAGGAATATCCCAATCGATAGTTAGGTTTTTAACGGTTACCTTTTTTATATTATGAAAACGAAATGGCGCGACCTGACCGTGAAATATGAACTCGGAACCATTTCCATCTATTTCAACAGAGTCGAAATCTTCTAATAAGAATATCACTTTTTTAAGGCCATTACCATGATTGGTAATATACGAGTACTTGTCTGTTGCATAATCTGGCAGAAATAAATAATTGCCTTTTTCAAAAACCAATTTAATGTCTTTTGTTTTGGCACCTTCAATAGCTTTTCTAACCTCCCATGTTGAATCACCATCTGTAGGTTTAAAGATTATGGTTTCTTGTGCAGCTAAACTGCAAGAACAGAACAGCATTAAAACAGTAATTAGGCCTAAAATTTGTGATTTATTTATCATTATTACATGTGTTTTATTTTTCAGAGGAAAATTCGGTAAATTCCTCAAGTGTTTTGTATTTGTGGATTAATTCGATGTGCTTATGGGTAAAATACATGAGACATCAATAAAATTATAATTTGATGACCCTCAAATTGCAATTATAAATTAACTCCTGAACCTTGTAATGATGCATCATGACTCCACATAATCATCCAAGGGTCTTTTGTTTTAGTTTGAAAATCTTTCATTTTAGTTTTTAAGTTTTTCAATATTTCAGCAAAGTTGTTATTTGTAGCTAAATTGTTGATTTCGTTTGGATCTTTAGTCAAATTGTAAAGCTCAAATTCTGGTCTGAATAAATAATCGGACACTTTTTTGGGACCATAAAATTCTTCGTGATTTCTATAAATACTTTGCCATGTTGAAGATGCCCATAAATCGGATGCAAAAGGGTATTCTAGTTGATAAGCGATGTTCCAAATTAGCTTATAATCTCCATATCTAACAGCACGCATCGGATAGTACATCGTTACTTCATGAAAGGTATGTGAGGCATAAACTTCGTCCCAACCTTTTGGGTTTTCTTCTTCAATAATAGTATTAAACGATTTACCATGAAATGCTTCTTCTTTATAATCTACTTTAGCCATGTCTAAAATAGTAGGAGTGAGGTCTACCCATGAAATCATAGCATTGTTGGTCGTTCCTTTTGTTTTGTTTGTTGGATCTTTAATTATACAAGGTAATTTAATTCCAGGTTCATGAACGGTTGTTTTTGCTCCCGGAAAAGCCATTCCATTATCAGAAATATAGAATACTATGGTATTATCTGCTTTACCTGTGTCTTGAAGTATTTTCATTAGTTTTCCAAAACCTTGATCTATTCTTGATATACTTTGATAGTATTGTGCAATTTCTTCGCGACTTTGTTTGGTGTCTGGCAAAAACTCAGGAACTAATACATCTTCTGGGTTGTAGGTAATAGCATCAACATTTTTGTAACCTTCTTTTTTATTTCCAAAAGTATTTGGTGCATCCCAAGGTTCTGGTGTAAAAGGATGACCTCTATGAGGATCGTCTGTACAGAAATATAAGAAAAAAGGTTTGTCAGATTTTAATACATTCGTACATGCTTCAGCCATCTCTACTGTGTTTCTAGGATCTGCTTCTAAAACAGTATTAAAATGATACACTTTTTCTGGTGCTACATGGTACTTACCAATTCTTGCAGTTTCATAACCGGCATTTTCTAATAAAACCGGTAAGGTTTGAACATTATCATAAGTACTAAAATGATGATAATCGTGAACATGACCGTAAGATCCTGTAGCATGTCCAAATTGTCCCGATAGAATTACTGATCTACTGGCAGCACAACTTGCACTTGTACAATAGGCGTTTGTGAATTTAACACCATCTGCTGCTAGTTTATCTAGGTTTGGCGTTTTTATTATGGGGTTTCCATATGCACCTAAAGCATCTAAACCATGATCGTCGGAAACAAATAAAATAATATTTGGTTTATCGCTATGAGCTGTTATAACTTCTTTTTTCTTGTTGGAGCAACTGATTGTAATCCAAGCTAAAATAATAAGTAATGTTTTGAAACTCATGTTTTTCATTTATATTATGCTATTTATTTGTGGTGATTTAATGGTATGTTATTAAATTATTTTAAACCCGTTCAAAACTGTTTTTATAAATACATTAAATGTATCTGGGAATATTTTAAAGCCGTTTAAAGCTAGTTTTTATGTACATACATTTATTACATCGTCTGTCAAATCAATAATTGCTTTTTGCAATTGTTTAATATCCTTTTTACAAAGTCATTGTCAATTTGAGTAAAACTTTGTATTACTACAAAAGGCTGTAATACAGGTTAGCAGTGAATTTTGTTTTCATGTTTATAATTTTTCTTTCAATTCAATATCTATAAATCTGAACCCACCTAAAGGAATTTGTATGTCGAATGATGAATCTTCGTCAACTTTAAATTCTTCATTATTTAATAAATCAGATATTTTAAGCGGCTTAATATTATTGACTTTTACAATAGCTGTAGCTTCCTTTGGATTTATATAGCCATTTTCGACCACTGTTAATCGCAAATGCGTGGGAGATGTTTGAGCAACAACCCATCCTACATTACCAGAAACCGTAATTGGTAATAAAGCAGCACTTTTCTTAATATCTTCTTCAATTACTTTATAATATTCACTTGCTTTGTAGGTTTCTTTACCGTCTGCTGACATGTAATTTTTCCCATCAGTATGGTACTCCTTCATAATGTTTTTGTACCAAGGGTGAATGTTGTCTACTAATGGTTTTCTAACTGCATTTTTATCTGTAAAAATTCCTTTTTGAGGTGGTGTTATCAAAACCATTCCGTTGCTATATTTTGGTATAAAATTTAAACGTCTTTCTTTTGCACCTGCTGCATATCTTGAAAAATCCCATGCTGTTAAAGGTGCCCCTGGCCACGTTCCATTTAACCTACTAAATGCTAGCTCATCAAGATTATCTTCATCTTTCTTAAAAAAAGTTAACCATTTTACATTACTCGAACTTTGTATATAATCGGCATCAGGATTGTTTACACTTAAATGTACAGGTGAAAAACTTAAAATATCTGATCGTTTTGGCACATACAATACACCTTCGGCAATTAACTCCCATAAGAGACTCATATAGTCTTGATCTACTGAGAAATTATTAATGTATTGAGCTCCACTAGAAATACTATAAACCATTGTTTTTAAGAAATGATTAGGCAAGGTTTGATTGGAATGTTGACGCAAACGATCAAAACTGGCATTATCTCTTGCACAACGAGCTCCCCAACTATCTACAGAACCACTTGCCCAAAGCCCCAATCTAGATGTAAAGCTCAGTTCCATAGATTTATCTGTAGTTTCTTCCATAGCAGGTACAAATACATTTGCAAAACGTCCTGAAACTAGTGGTTCCCATTTGTCGGTATAAACATCAGCTTGCCAAAATAAATGCTTATTACGCATAAATAAGTTACCATTTTTATCTTTAGCATAGTTTGCTAATGGAAGTATTAAATCATTCATTACAAATTTGAATTCGTCTGAATGATCCTCAACTTCTGGATATACAAGTACTGTTTTTTTACCATTAGCAATATCTAGTCCTTTCATTGTAGTTGAAACTTGATACATATAAGGATCATTACCATGTCCTCCCCAGTACGAAATTCCTTTTCCGTAAGACTGATTGTGTTTTTTTGTTATTATTTCTAGAACTTCATCTTGCGTCAGATTGTATTTCATACGACCATCTCGCTTATTCTTGTAGATTTCGCTAGGCATTGCAGAACGGTCCCAGTTTTCTTTATCAAAATTACCTCCATTTAAGAAAATTGGATTGTCATATCTAGCTTCAATACTGTTAATAACCGCTGCAGCCGATTTATCTTTTCTACTCTCAGTCATAAAATAAACTTTAGCAGATTCATATTGGTAGGTTGGTTTTTTGAAATTTTTAAGATTCTTTCTTATTTCTTTAGTATTTGCTATGATAGTTTGAATTTTTCCAGGTGGATCTAACTTTTCAAACTCCTTTTTCCATGAATTTTTATTAAAATCTATGATATGAATTGAACTACCTCCACTTTGAGCACTAGCTAGAATTAGCTTATTAGAATTAGGATCCTTAAACATATCATTAAAGGAAAACCGTGTAGGCGCAACATTTGCATCTGCAATATTAGAATCTACATCTGAAATGACAATGTTACTACCTAACAACACCATATAGGCAGGTTTGCCATTATTAATAATAACTTCGGGCTGCATCACTCTATACATGCCTCTGTTAAGCGATTTGTCTTTTACTTTGTTTATGTCTAAATAGCTCTGTTCTGAAGTTTTGGTATCAATTATAATAACGCCATTTCCTTTAGCTCTTGCTCCAACACGACCAAGAAGTACTTCGCTATTTCCATCTGCGTCTGCATCTACAACTCTAACATCTCCATAGGGTCCCTTTTTTTTGACGCTTATGGTTTCGAAAGGCATCATTTCTAAAGGATTGAAAAAATACACAGAGCCATTTCCATTCATACTATTTTGTACACCGTGCACAACAAGGATATCCTTTCCTTCTTTTTTAGCTGGTCTTATAAAGTTAGTTACATGTAGCCCTTTAGGTGGTAATACTTTATGTTTAGCTTTACCAAATGGTTTTTCGATTGAGTAGGTTTTTGAAGCGACTTCACTAACCAATTTCCCTTCACTAGTCACATAGTAAAAACTATTGTCGTACCCCCCACAAACCACATAGGCTTTGTGGTCTTTTTTTATAACAGTTACTGAATACATAGGTGCATTATTCTGTTTAAATTGCCAAAGTAATTTACCTTTGTTGCTTAGACAATACACACTACCATCTGCATTCGCTGCAAAAATTTCGTCTACACCATCGTTATTAATATCGCCTGCCCAGAGGTCATGATTCATAAATCCTGACAACGGATTCTTCCATAGTATTTCTCCATCGAAAGAAATCCCAAGAACAGTACCTTCGTAACTGCTGGCTAACAATATAGTTTCCTTTTTGGTTTTCCCTGTGCGTACCTTGGTGATAGTGTATTTTGTATCGATACTATACAGCTCACTTTTCACATCAATCTTTTGTTGTGCAAAACCACTATTAGTAATTATAAATACAAATGAAATTGAAAAAAATAATTTAAAAAAAATTCGCATAATAAGGCTATTGATTTGAATGATAAAATAATAACATATATACCGTAAAGTTGTATTCCACAATTTATAATATGTACCTTATAGTACAAAAAAAAGAAGCTACGTATAGCTTCCTTTTTAATTCAATTATTTAATATATGGACTTTTTGTTTTTTATTTTAGATGAACTATTTCGAAGTTATTTTAAAATCATCTAAATAAAAAGTACCTGTACCGCCCCATTTTGGATTTGTTGAAACTGATATTATCAATACAGAAGATTCTTTTTCAACAAGTATTTCTTCACTAATACTTACCCATTGGTTTGTAGGCACTTTGTTCAACTTAATACTTGTCTTTACAAATGGTTTTTTTAAATTGATACTTAAACCAACAACTTTTGAATGCTCTTCAATAAATATTTTTGAAGTAATCGTATAAGTTCCTGGCGAAAGTTTTACATCGTTATTTTGAATTTGAATATTATTAGCTCCAGCTGGAAAATCACTACAACTAAATTTTAAACTTTTTGTTCCTTCCGCAGCTTTCTCGATAGATACAGACCAAATTTCTTTATATTTTGTCCACCATTCTTTTTGAACGTTTTCAAAATCAAATACAACATCTTGGGCCGCTATATTCATTACATTTAAACTTAAAAAAGTAATTACTACTACTAATTTTTTCATTTTGAATTCTATTTAGATTTATATTATTTCAAATTTCAACTTAAACAAATTATATAATGTCTTGCAGCGTAAATAGATTGTGGTTGAGAATAAATACCAGGAGACACTTACTCTTAAAACAGTAAAGGGCTTCATATAAATTATGAAGCCCTTTACTTAACAATCAATTCTAAACTTATTTTTTAATAATTTTTTCTTGATAAACTTTTCCTTCATTTGAAATTTTCACGAAATACAGTCCACTTCTTAAATTAGAAACCGATACGTTTTGTAAAGCATCTGTTGACTTAATAGTTTTCACAGTAGCTCCTACAACGTTATAAATTGTAATATCACTTCCAACAGGACTCTTAATGCTTAAAGTCTCTCTAACTGGGTTAGGATAAACGCTTACACCCTCTAAAGTATTTTTGATTACAGTTAGGGTTGCTGATAGTTCTGCGTGAAGGTCATCAATATAAACTATATCCCCAGCAAGTAAATCCGCACCATCAATTCCGTATCTAAATTGTGCCGTTGAGTAAGGAGCACTAGGAGTGAAAGCAAAATTTACTTGTTCCCATGTTCCATCTGTTTTAGTTGTTGTTTGATTATCTCCTACCGTAATTAAATTACTAACAACTAAATCAGTACCAAATCTACCTTGTCCTTGGATGTCTACAACTGGAGAAACACCTGGGGTACTTGGTCTAACAACTTTTACCCATACTGAAGCTATCATATGGTCTGAAGTAGTTGAACCTATATCATGAATGTAGTCATTAAAAACAAAATGAGTTCCACCTGAAGGCGCGCTATATTCATGTTTCAAACTGTAGCTTCCCGTATTAACATCCTCTGAACTTACAGCTATAGTGGCCCAAGCTTGTGAAGCAGGATTGAATGGATTAATGGAACCGCCTAAATCATCAAAACTTGGATTTTGAACTAATCCACTCAAAGTTGCTGGTGGAATCGCTGTCAAGAACTCAATTTCATCAATTATAACGAGTGAGCCAGCAGTATCAGGGCTTAATTGTCTAAATATAATATCTAAAGTAGTTATCTCGTGATTGGATGGGATGGCTGTAATATCAATGTAATAAGATTTATATGTACTAGTTTCTGATTCTACGCCATTTAAAGTAACAGCGGTAAAAGCAGGTCCTGTTTCACCGGTAACTCCAGATTCTCTAGAAGTACCTTGAATTCTAATCTGGTTAGCTTTTGTTTCATTTTTTACTATAATCTTGATATAATTATATACAGCTCTATCTAAAACAATAAAAGCATCATCACCATCTTGTTCTCTTCTGATATTTGCATTGTTATTACCATTTCTTTCAAGAGTTAATGCGCCATCTCCAGCAACACCTCCAGTTGGATCATGATCAACTACAGGAGTAGCACCATAACCTTTAGCCCAGTTTTGTTGACCACTTGTGAAATCATAAAGTGTTGGCCCTTGTTGAGCAGACATTGTTATTGCTGCAAAAAATGCAGTAACCATCGTTAAATTTTTAAGTAATCTTGCTTTCATAATTGTTATTTTAAATTAGTAATAGAATAATTGTTTTACTAAAGTATTTCAAACCTTAAAAATTTTTGTAGCTACACGTAAATTAAATGTGTCTATACGTAAAATGCTGAATGTCAAGCTTTAAAATGCTAATTAGCTAGTGTGAACTAACAATGTATTAAAAATTTAAAATGAGTATGCATTTATAAAATCACTTTGTTTCTTGTGTGAGAATCGTTAAGGACTATTAATTATGTGAGGAGGACGGGTGCTAGAGGAATTAAGAGGACTTATACTTTTCCTCTATACTTGAAGCATATTTACCAGGAGTAACATTATATTGCTCTTTAAAGCTTTTACTAAAATGTGTACGGCTCTTAAATCCTGTCATGGTAAACACCTCATTAACAGGTAGTTTATTGACGCTTAAATACTCTGCAGCTTTTTTAAGCCTAAAAGCTTTTAATAGCTCAAATGGAGATTGGTTTGTTAGTGCTTTTACTTTTTGGAAAAAATGCGTTCGATTTAGATATAGTTCTTTGGCAAATTGGTTTAAATCAAGTTCAGAATTATCTAAATTTTCGGCAATTAAACTGTATAACTTCTCGAGGAAAGCATTATCGTTTCTATTGTTTAAATTATTCTCTTTAGTTAATGGGATGCCTATTTGAAAACGTTCGCGTAGTTGTTTTCTGTTGTTTAGCAAAGACTCTGTTCTGGTTATTAAATGCTGTACATTAAATGGTTTATTTATGTAGGCATCGGCGCCATCTCTAATACCTCGTATAGTATCTTCAATATTGGTGAGAGCGGTTAATAAAATTATTGGTATATGACTTGTTTTAATATCTGCCTTTATAGTTCTACATAAGTCTAAGCCGTTTAATTCTGGCATTTGCACATCGCTAATTACAATATCTGGCCATTCGTCTTCCATGGCATCCAAGCACTCTTGCCCGTTGCTAAAAGATTTAATTCTGAAGAATTTAGAAAGCGCATCGGTTACATACAATCTCATGTCAAGATTGTCTTCGGCATAAAAAATCAGGGTTTCAGAGAGGTCACTATCAACCGTAATATTTTGAGGGTTATTTTTTGCCATTAACTGTGTGCTAATTTCAAAATCTTTTTCGGCAGATAGAATAGTTTTCTCTATTTCTTTTTGCTCGTCGGAGGTGTGTTTTTTAACAATTGGTAATTTAATATTAAAGACAGAGCCTTTACCTAATTCACTTTCAGCACTAATATATCCGTAATGCATTTCTACCAATAATTTAGAAAAAGCTAAACCAATACCAGAACCACTAGAGTGAATGTTTTCATACTTGTGAGATTGATAGAAACGTTCAAAAATGTGCGATAAATCTTTTTCGTCAATACCTTTTCCAGTATCACTTATTGATATTGATAAATCTTTATCACTGCTATAGAATTCAATTTTTATAGCATCATTAGGCTCGGTATATTTAAAAGCATTATTAATTATATTATTAAATACTTTTTCCAATTTATCCTTATCGGCAGATACAATAATGTTCTCGCCAGAATCCTTAATCTCTAGTTTTTTATTTTCATTTTGGGCAAAAAACGCAAAATCTCCAACAAGTTCATTAATAAAGGTGTTAAAATAAAAACGTGAATAATTCATTTTCAAAACTTTTGCTTCCGCTTTTTGAAAATCATGCACTTGGTCGATTAATCGCGATATTTTTTTGGATTGACGTTCTACTATTTCTAGTTTCTCTTTAACGTCTTGGTTATTTTTAAAACGATTTAATAAAATAGAAATTGGTCCAGAGATTAATGTTAAAGGTGTTTTAATTTCATGAGATATATTTGAGAAAAAACGAAGTTTTTCATCATTTATCTTTTTCTCATTATCTTTTTCTAAATGCTCTATTTCTAAATTATGATTTAAAGTTTGTATTCGTAAAATTATTTTCACTACAACAAAAGCTAAAAGAGAGGCTATTAAAAAGTAAAGTAAATAGGCCTGTGTTGTTTTCCAGAATGGTGGTGTTATGTTGATTATTAGATTTTTGGGTTCTGTCCATTTATTTAATGAGTTTGAAGCCATTACACTTAATGTGTAATTTCCCGGTTGAAGTCCATTATATGAAATGTTATGTTGACTTGAAGGGACTTCAATCCATTCATCATTAATAGGAATTAATTTATACCTTAAACCATGATTGTCTGGATTTGAAAAATGCAGTGATGTTATTCCAATAGAAAATACATTTTCGTTATATTTTAGGATAATTTCATTCATTTCTGCTAAGCGCTTATCAAGCAGCACTCTATTTGAAATGGTATCACCGGGTAAAACGAATTTGTTAAACACTTTTAAATCTTCAAATTCTAACTTGGGTAGCGATTCTTTATTCGATATCATTTCTGGATTAAAATAACAGAAGCCATCTAACGATGAGAGCACTATTAAATTGTTTTCTAGCGTTTCTCCTGCAAACCAAAAATCTTCATAAGGCAATCCATTTTCCCTGGTGAATTTTCTAATACTTAGATCCTTCGTGTCTATTTTATTTAATCCAATATTTGTAGTTACCCATAAATTATGTTCCTTATCAAAAAGAATATTTTTAATAACATTATTTGAAAGACCATTTTTTTCTGAAAGAGGAGTAAAATATGGTTTTTTATCACTGTTTAAAACTTTACATAATCCACCTCCTTCTGTACCTACCCAAAACTCTTCATTAGGTAACCTAACCATTGAGGTCACAAAGTTGCTGGAAATGCTTTTTTTGTTTTTGTTGTCATGTAAGTACTGATCAATTTTTAAATCTTCAACGGGTTCATTTGCTTCACCAATCTTTATTCTAAATAATCCATTAGCATCGGCACCTAGCCAAATATAATTGTGTAAAGGGTCCGTATAAACACGTCTTGCTAATTTTAATTTATTGTTTTTGAATAAGGGGTGGTTTTGATTTAAAGATTCAATATTTATTATATCATCATTTTTGTCTATAGAAATTTTGTAAACATCCTCAGCACATCCTATCCAGATATTTCCATTTTTATCTTCTGTATATGATCGCGGAGCCATATCGTCAAATGACTTATCACCAATTTTAAATATTTTATCAAAATTGGTTTTACCAGCTTTTACTCTACACAAACCATAACCATTAATTTTAAACCAAATGTTTTTGTTGGAATCTACAAAAACGCTTGTACTTGTTTCAAATTGATGTGAAGGAATTTTGAATGGTAAGGGTTCGAACCTCTCCGTTTTTGAGTTAAAAAGATAAATACCATTATTATTTGTACTTACAAATACTTTTTCTTTGTTATAAGGAGAAATACTAGTTACATGATTAGTTTTAATCCCATGGGGCATATTCATTTGTGCATTGATGCCTTTAAAAGGATTCTCATCAATATTAAATTGAAATAATCCCTCGTTAAAAGTTGCTACCCAACAACTACCATATGTTGAAGGAGCTATAAAACTAGTTCTTGTTAGCCCAGATTCTAAATGAAAAAATTCCTTTTTAAAGGTTTTGTTGTCTAAAAATGTGTCAAGGCTATTTATTTTAACTACCCCAGTAGTAATAGACCCTAACCATAAACTATTATTAATGTCTAATGTTAAAGTTGCAAAACTCTGGTTAGGTAACTTTATTTCATCCAAAGAAAAATTATAAGTTTTACCAGTGAATTTATAATTAATAACGGCAATTCCAGAATTTAAGGTGACTAATAATTTATTGTCTTTAATTGCGATAATTGAACTTGAAGGTTTACTTAATGAAATTTGATTATCTAATACTTTTTCGAACTTTTTTGTTTTGATATTAAAGACAACTAAACCAGAGGACGATGTAAAAATGTAATGGTTTTTATCTAGTTTAATACCATTATAAAAAGCTGTGTTTTTTGAGTTTGGATACAGATAATGTTTTTCAATAAATGAATAATCCTGATTAAAAAGTAAAAGCCCATTACCTTCCGAAGCACAAATAGCTAGATCATTTTCATTATCAAATAGTATCTTTCGAATAATTGGTCCAGTATCCTCTTTTTTTATAAACCCATTGGAATATATGTTTTTAAACTGTTCTTTCTCGTAATTATATATTGATAAACCTTCATCTGTACCAATCCATAGATTACCTTTAGGGTCTTCAGCAATAGTTCTAACTCTATTGCTTACAAGTATAGTTTTATCGATTGTGTTTTTGAAGGTCTTTAGCGAATAACCATCATATTTGTTCAGACCATCGTAGGTTCCAAACCATAAAAAGCCTTTAGAATCTTCAAGAATAGACGTGACTCCATTATGAGCCAGCCCTTCGTATATAGAAAGTTGTTTTGAGTATTCAAGTTGCTTATTTTGAGCGAATAAGCTACAAAAAGTGAATACTAATAATAATGGGAAGTATTTGTTCTTAAACAATTTCGAAATTTAATAGGTCAATATAATATAAAATAGTATTTTAAAATAGGTTTTGTTGCTAAAAACTTCAATCAATTTAGACTTTTACACGATATTAAACTAAACCTTAAAGATTAAGAACAATACTCTTCTATTTATTTTGAGAACAGGATAACTTGATTTTAAAGAATTATCTTTGGTTAATAATCTAATAGTCAATTATCTAATTTGCGTCCAATCAATAGTGTTAATAGGTTTCGTCGAAAGTTTTAGAGCAACACCAATAGAGGGTTTTGAAAAAGAGCAAAAGAAAATTACTAAAAAAAGGATAAACCGAGGATCATTCGCAACTATTGTATTTATGCGGAAATTGTAGTTAATCTATAGAGGAAGAATTAGTTATTTAGGTAGTATTAATATGAAAGGCTAAGATTTTACTTAAAACGACTTAATAACCTTAAGTCTAAATATAATATCATTTGTTTTATAAATACCACCAATATCTTGTTCGGTATAATGATAAGCCAGCATGCCTTGAATTTTGAAGCTACGATCGAATTGGTATCCAGCTCCCGGGGTAACACGGATAACATCACTAAACTGAGAAAGCTCCACAATATTATAAAAGAATTCTATCCCTACAGGGAAATAGAAGCCTCTTTTGTCGCTAAATAGAAAACCTTGTAATCCAATATTGGCCATAATTTGATACCTAAAACGTAATCCGAAATGGTTGCTATTTTCTTGAGCGGTGATTAAAAAACGTTCTTCTAATCGGAAATAATTAGTAAGATGGATACGTTTAGTTAGATCAAAATTAAGTCGGTAGCCTTGAAACGGTCTTATTTCTAGAGAGTTGTGTCCTGATTTGTTATTGAGATGAAATAATCCTATTCCACCAATGTAAGATTCATAACGTTTTAAATCTTTTAAAATAAAGGGTTTAATTGTTTTTTCGTAGCCAGCTCTTGCAACGAAGCGATCCCAATCATTAGAGCTTACGGTACGGTAGCCAACATCGGTTTTAAGAAAAGTGCTGTCTTTTAATTTCCAGCTTGGGGCTAGACTTATCCATAATTGTTGGGTGAAGGCGTTGTCTTCCTCTAATGGCGCATTCTGTGTATATCCTTTAAATAAGCCAATAAAAAAAATAGTAAGAAAGGTAAGTATACCTTTTACGTATTTTTTATTGCAAAAAACATGACTATTATATTGCATTCAACCTAATTGGATTCTATAATTTATTGTAAAAGTAAATTAATTTTTAACACGTTAACGAGCGAATTTACTTAATATTTACTAATGTGAGTTGTTACGAACATAATGACATCTTTTTGTTTGACAAGCCTCATTTAAATCTCACGCAAACGCTTTCGTTAATTTTTAGTAAATTCTAGCTATTTATTAAACACAACCCATTAAAGGTTATATATTTGCAAAAATCAATTTATAATTTACTATAATGATTTAAAAAGCAATGCTCAAAACATCGTTTTTGACATGTTGTTTTTTGTATTAAATTGATTTTCATGAGTTTAATTTAGGAATATTATCGTTATTTCTAAAGAGAAACCTAAGATTAAAGTTATAAAATACAAACTATAATTAAAAAATGAACAAACAAATTGATCAGCAATCAGCAGATAATATTAGAGCATTAGCTGTTGCCATGGTAGAAAAAGCAAAATCAGGTCACCCAGGTGGACCTATGGGTGGTGCAGATTTTATGCACATTTTATACTCAGAATTTTTTAATTATGATCCTTCAGACATGGAGTGGGCTTTTAGAGACCGTTTCTTTATGGATGCTGGTCACTTATCTACTTTAATGTATGCGCAGTATTACCTTTTAGGAAACTATGCTAAAGATGATGTTGCTAATTTCAGACAATGGGGTTCTATCACACCAGGTCACCCAGAGGTTGATGTAAAAAGAGGTATTGAAAATACTTCTGGACCACTTGGTCAAGGACACACTATGGGTGTGGGAGCTGCAATTGGAGCGAAATTTTTACAAGCGAAGTTTGGAGATTGGATGAACCATAAAGTATATGGTTTCATTTCTGATGGTGGTATTCAAGAAGAAGTGTCTCAAGGGGCAGGTCGTATTGCAGGTCACTTAGGTCTTAACAACTTCATCATGTTTTTCGATTCTAACGATATTCAGTTGTCAACTCCAACCGATGAGGTAACTACTGAAGATACCGCTATGAAATACGAAGCATGGGGTTGGAAAGTAGTAACTATCGACGGTCATGATCATGATCAAATCAGAAAAGCATTAACAGATGCGAATAACGAAACTGAAAAACCAACCTTAATTATTGGTAAAACAATAATGGGTAAAGGGTGTTTAGCTGCCGACGGAAGTATGTTCGAAGGACACTGTGAATTACACGGACAACCAATTGGTGCATCAGGAGCAGATTACGAAAAAACTTTAGAAAACTTAGGAGCAGACGTCAATAATCCTTTCGATATTTATGACGATGTTCAAGATTTTTATAAAAATTTAATTGCTGAAAAAACAGCTCAAGCGGCTGAAAAGAAAGCAGAAATTAAAACTTGGAGTGATGCTAACCCAGCTTTAGCTGAAAAATTAGATTTCTTCTTCTCTGGCGAATTACCAGAATTAGATTTCGATTTAGCTCAAAAAGAAGGTCTAGCTACTAGAGCAGCGTCTTCTGCTGTTTTAGGTTATCTAGCTGAAAACGTAGAAAACATGATTGTGTCTTCTGCCGATTTATCAAACTCTGATAAAACCGACGGTTTCTTAAAGAAAACACATGCGATGCAAAAAGGTGATTTCTCAGGATCATTTTTACAAGCAGGTGTAGCCGAATTAACTATGGCTTGTATTGCAAACGGATTAGCTTTACACGGTGGGATTATTCCTGTTGTAGCGACCTTCTTTGTGTTTTCAGATTATATGAAACCAGCCATTCGTTTAAGTGGTATCCAAGAATTAGGTGTTAAATATGTATGGACTCACGATGCGTTTAGAGTAGGTGAAGATGGTCCAACACACCAACCAATCGAGCAAGAAGCTCAAATTCGTTTATTAGAAAAATTAAAGAACCATAGCGGAAACCCAAGCTTCTTAGCTTTACGTCCTGCCGATTCAGCAGAAACAAACGTGGCTTGGAAAATGGCCTTAGAAAATAAAAATACACCTACTGGTTTAATTTTATCTAGACAAGGAATTAAAGATATTCCTGCTCAAGGTGAATCAAGATACCAAGAGGCTTTAGCTGCTGAAAAAGGTGGTTATTTAGTGAAAGAAGTTGAAAATCCAGATGTGGTTTTAATCGCAAACGGGTCGGAAGTTTCTACGTTATTAGCGGCTGCTGAAATTTTAGAAGACGAAAAAGGATTAAAAGTAAGTATTGCTTCTATTCCTTCTGAAGGTGTTTTCAGATTACAATCTAAAGATTACCAAAATAGCATCATTCCTAAAAACAAACCTTTATTCGGTTTAACTGCAGGTTTACCGGTGAATTTAGAAGGTCTTGTTGGTGACAACGGCAAAGTATTCGGTGTTGATCACTTTGGTTATTCTGCACCAGCAGCTGTATTGGATGATAAATTCGGATTTACAGGCGAAAAAGTAAGCAACGAAGTATTAGAATATTTAAAAACAGTATAATTATGAAATTTTTTATAGATACAGCAAACCTTGATGATATCGCTGAAGCACAAGCTTTAGGTGTTTTAGATGGGGTAACAACAAACCCTTCTTTAATGGCTAAAGAAGGTATTACAGGCGCTGAAAACATATTAGCACACTACACTAAAATATGTGATATTGTTGAAGGTGATGTAAGTGCAGAGGTGATCTCAACTGACTTTGAAGGTATGGTAAAAGAAGGTGAAGCTTTAGCTGCCCTTCACCCACAAATTGTTGTGAAATTACCTTTAATTGCCGATGGGATTAAAGCGTGTAAGTATTTTTCAGATAAAGGGATTAGAACAAACGTGACTTTAGTATTTTCTGCTGGTCAAGCTTTATTAGCTGCCAAAGCTGGAGCAACTTATGTGTCGCCATTTATTGGTCGTTTAGATGATATTTCTACCGATGGTTTAAACCTTATTGCTGAAATCAGACAGATTTACGATAACTACGGTTTCGAAACTCAAATTTTAGCAGCTTCAGTACGTCACACGATGCACGTTATTGATTGTGCTAAATTAGGATCTGATGTGATGACTGGACCATTATCGTCTATTAAAGGTTTATTAAAACATCCTTTAACAGATATCGGTTTAGCTAAATTCTTAGAAGATTACAAAAAAGGAAACTAGTTCCTTAAAATCATAAAATTTAAAAGCTTTGCTTTTCAGGAAATAATCTTGAAAAGTGAAGCTTTTTTTATTAAAATCATAAATTCGTAAGTTTATGCTTGTTATTTCGACTATTTTTAAGCTGAAATAAGCACATTTATAACAATTAAATTAAAGAGAGGAATCATTTATGTTAACTTGGAAAGATGTCATTAGCTATGCTGTAAACGGAAACCCAATTCCCGATAAACGTGTAGAAAAGAGAGAAGAAGAATGGAAGGCTGAATTAACGGCTGAGCAATTCAGAATTACACGTCAGAAAGGTACAGAGCATGCGCATAGCGGTGACCTGTGTACTACCTATGACGAAGGGAAATACAATTGCGTATGTTGTGATACACGGTTATTCGATTCGACCATAAAATTTAGTTCTGGAACCGGTTGGCCAAGTTTCACACAACCTATAAAAGAAAATGCCATTAAATACGAAAAGGATAATGCCTTCGGAATGGTGCGTGTTGAAGTGATGTGTAATACTTGCGATGCGCATTTAGGACATGTGTTTCCTGATGGTCCTGAACCTAGCGGGCTGCGTTATTGTATTAATTCGGCATCCATGGTTTTAGAAAAGGAGGATGCTCATGAGTAATATACAAATTGCTACCGTTGGCGGTGGTTGCTTCTGGTGTACAGAAGCCGTTTTTCAAGAAGTTAAAGGTGTAGAAAAGGTCGTTTCAGGATATTCTGGTGGAAAAGTGCCAGGACATCCTACGTATCGTGAAATTTGTTCTGGGTTAACAGGGCATGCCGAGGTGATTCAAATTTCTTTTGATTCGAATGTGATTTCGTATCAAGATATTCTAATCATTTTTATGACGACTCATGATCCAACAACCTTAAACCAGCAAGGCGCCGATAAAGGCACGCAATACCGTTCGGTGATTTATTATCACGATGAAAAACAAGCACAAATTGCGAAAAGTGTAGTTGAGGAAATAAGCACTTATTATGAAAAACCTATAGTCACTGAAATTTCACCTTTAGATGTTTTTTATGAAGCTGAAGCCGAACATCAAAATTATTACCGCACGCATCCCACGCAAGGGTATTGTAGTTTTGTAATCACACCAAAACTAGCGAAACTCCGACAATTACATTCGGATAAATTAAAAGCATGAAACTGAACATAAACGACAAATTTACCAAAGAATTACCCGCGGATCCCATTCTGGAAAACAGCAGAAGACAGGTTGAAAAAGCCTGTTTCTCTTATGTGACGCCAAAGACAACGGCACAACCAGAAATGCTTCATGTGTCTCCTGAGATGCTCGAAAATTTAGGGCTTTCAGAAAAAGACAGCAAAACAGAAGATTTTCTAAAGGTCTTCACTGGGAATACGGTTTTACCAAATACAACACCGTATGCCATGTGCTATGGTGGTTATCAATTTGGAAATTGGGCCGGACAATTGGGTGATGGTCGGGCTATTAATTTATGTGAAGTTGAACACGATAATAAAAACTGGGCCCTTCAATTAAAAGGTTCGGGTGAAACACCGTATTCACGAACGGCTGATGGTTTGGCTGTGTTGCGTTCTTCCATTCGTGAATATTTGTGTAGTGAAGCCATGTTTCATTTGGGGGTTCCCACGACGCGTGCGCTATCACTGGCCTTATCTGGTGATCAAGTACTTCGCGATGTCTTATATAATGGCAACCCTGAATACGAAAAAGGCGCTATTGTTTGTCGTACTGCCGAATCCTTTTTACGCTTTGGTAATTATCAAATATTTGCCGCCAGACAAGATACAAAGTCACTCAAAACTTTAGTTGATTACACCATAAAACATCATTTTAAAGACTTAGGTGAACCTTCAAAAGATACTTATTTAGCGTTTTTTAGAGAAGTTTCAAAGCGTACTTTAGATATGATTATACATTGGCAACGTGTTGGTTTTGTTCATGGTGTTATGAATACCGATAACATGTCCATTTTAGGTTTAACCATAGATTACGGACCATACGGTTGGCTAGAGGGCTTCGATTTTGGATGGACGCCCAATACTACTGATAGACAACATAAACGTTACCGTTTCGGAAATCAACCCAATATGGGACTGTGGAATTTACTGCAGCTAGCGAACGCTATTTATCCGCTAATAGATGATGCGCCAGCTTTAGAAGCCATTTTAAACACATATCAAACCAATTTCGATAAGGCCTCTTTTAAAATGATGCGCTCAAAATTAGGTTTAAAAACCGAAGCAGATTCTGATAAATTGCTCATTCAAGATTTAGAAGATATTCTACATCTTACAGAAACCGATATGACCATCTTTTTTAGAAATTTAAGTGGTTTTGAAAAGGAGAAACCAGACGAAGGTTTGAAAGTCATAAAGGATGCTTTCTATAAACCTGAAGAAGTTACGGGAGACGTTGAAACCCGTTGGAAGATTTGGTTTGAAACTTATGCGAACCGACTAAAAGAGGAGTCTGTTTCAAATTCCGAAAGGAAAGAAAAAATGAACGCGGTAAATCCGAAATACGTGCTTAGAAATTACATGGCACAACTCGCCATTGATGCCGCCGATGACGGCGACTATACTTTAATTGACGCGTTGTTTCAGCTATTAAAACAACCTTATGCTGAGCAGCCTGAACATGAAAAGTGGTTTGCAAAACGACCTGAATGGGCTAGGAATAAAGTAGGTTGTTCCATGTTGTCTTGCAGTTCGTAAGGGCTAAGTTAAAAAGCAATAATTAAAAATTAAAAATTTCATATCATTAAAACTACACCAACAACTAAAATAGGATTAGGCTTAGCCGCCTTAGGAAGACCAGAATACATTAACATTCGAAGTGATAAAGACATCGATAAAACGGAAGAAGCTTTTAAAAACACAGCATTTTCAGTGTTAGATGAAGCTTATAATCGTGGTGTTCGTTATTTTGATACGGCACCTTCCTACGGAAAAGGAGAAGCTTTTTTACAAGAATGGGATGCTAAAACACAACATAAAGATGCTGTTTTGGGTACAAAATGGGGTTATACCTATGTAGCGAACTGGGAGCTTGGTTATTCAGGAAAACATGAAATTAAAGAACATTCATTAGAAAAGCTGGTGGAGCAATGGGAGGTTTCAAAAGCCATGCTACCAAGCTTAAAATATTACCAAGTACATTCCGCGACCTTCGATAGTGGTATTTTAGAAAATCAAGCTGTTTTAGTAGAGCTAAACCGTATAAAAACGGAAACAGGTTTGCATATTGGAATCTCAACAAGCGGTGAAAATCAGGCCGCTATTATTACCGAAGCTTTAAAAATTGAAGTAAAGGGCAAGGCTTTATTTGATAGTTTCCAAGTATCGTATAATGTTTTCGAACAATCCACTTTTGATGTTTTAAAAGCGGTTATGGAAAACGGAAAGACAGTAATTATCAAGGAAGCCTTAGCAAACGGACGCGTTTTTGAAAGTGAACAGTTTCCTAAGTATAAAGAAGTTTACGTGATTTTAAAACAACTATCCAAGAAATACAATGTAGGGGTAGATGCCATTGCATTACGCTTTGTTATGGATAGTTTGAATCCGCATTATGTGTTAAGTGGCGCTTCAAATGTTAATCAATTAGAAGAAAATTTAAAGGCAAATGATTTTGAGTTAAGTGCCGAAGATTTACAAAAATTGAAGTCTATCTCAGTTGAACCCAAGTTTTATTGGGAAGAACGCAGTGCACTTGATTGGAATTAATTAGAAATCATGATATTTTATCGATTATCGACGCTGAAACCTTGTGGCATCACCGTGTGTTTTGAGAAGTAACTTCATAAAACGTAGTAAAAAAGTGAAGTGTTTTAAATCAGGTGTTTAAGTAAAATTAAACCAGATAATTTTTGAAAACCTAATTGTAATTGGCGTAATTTTAAACAAAATAAAAGGAATGTTGGTGAATTATAAATTAAATTTTATTAATCTATTGGTAAAACATTCTCGTAGCCGTTCATAATTTAATAAATTTACCCCGTAAAACAAGAATTAACAATGACCACGGTTGAGGACTTATTAAAACTTTTGGTTTTAGAAAAGGTTAATGATTATGTTTTTAATGGCATAAGCAAAACTATTGGAAGCCCTATCGTATTTGGTGGTCAGGTTTTGGCTCAAGCTATTAATGCAGCGTCAAGAACTGTTTCAAGTCAGAGGATTTTACATTCCATGCATGCTTATTTTTTAGAAGCAGGGAATTTAGATTACCCAATAACATACAATGTTACTGTGGTAAGAGATGGTGGTAGTTTTTCGGTTCGTCGGGTTACGGCGCATCAAAATGAAAACACCATATTTATTTTATCGGCATCGTTTCATATTAAAGAGCATGGTTATAATCATCAAATTGATATGAAACCAGGTTTAAAGCAACCTGAAGAACTATTAAGTTGGACCGATATTTTACATCAGTTTGGAGCTGCTTTACCAAAAAGTTTAAAAGCCTTTTTTGAAGTGAAGCGCCCGATTGAATTTAAACCAACAGAAATAGTTAATCCTCTGGATAAAAAGGATGTACCACCTTACAGTGATGTTTGGTTTAAGGTAAAAGGTGATGCTGAAAATTTAGATTTAGCCACAAAACAACAAATTTTAACGTATATTTCAGATTACAATATTTTAGTGTCTGCTCTTAATCCGCATGCCAGTAAAGCGCATTGGGGCAATACACAAACTGCTAGCTTAGACCATTCTATTTGGTATTTTAGAGATTTCGATTTAAACGACTGGATGTTGTTTTCTATGGAATCTCCAAGTTCCTCGGGAGCCAGAGGGTTCGCTAGAGGAAACATATACACTAGACATGGCGAATTAATAGCATCGGTAGCACAAGAAGGTTTAATGCGTCCAATTGAAAAAAAATGACAGACAAAGTTTTAAAAATAGGGCATCGTGGTGCCAAAGGTCACCTTGCAGAAAACACATTAGAATCCATACAAAAAGCTCTAGACTTAAAGGTTGATGGTATCGAAATAGATGTACACCGTTGTGCATCTGGAGAGTTGGTGGTGTTTCATGATTTTACCTTAAATCGAGTTACCGATGGGTTAGGTGAAGTTTCAAAACACACCCTAAACAACTTGAAAAAGGTTAAGGTTAAAGGCCGTTATCAAATAGCGACCTTATCACAAGTTTTAGCTTTGGTAGATAATAAGTGCTTATTGAATATTGAGTTAAAAGGACAAGACACCGCTAAGGAAGCCTGTCGGTTAATTACTTTTTTCGTGGATAAAAAAGGCTGGGATTACAGTAATATTATTGTGTCTAGTTTTCAGTTTGATTTATTAGAAGAAGCTTTTAAAATCAATAAAGACATTCCGTTAGGCGTGCTTACAAATACTAATTTGGAAGAAGCCGTAAACTTTGCTAAAAGCATTAATGCGGTATCTATTCATCCAAATTATACTATGCTTACTCCCGAAAATGTAGAGGAGCTTAAGCAAGACTTCAAAGTTATTGCCTATACCGTAAATAACCTGAAACCTATCGAACGCATGATCGAATATGGTGTTAATGGCATCATTTCAGATTATCCAGATAGAATATGATCGTTAAAGACGTCATTATTGTTGGTGGTGGCGCTGCAGGCTTTTTTGCAGCTATAAATATTGCAGAACAAAATCCGAATTTAAAAGTCGCTATTTTAGAGCGCGCCAAAGAAGGTTTAGCAAAAGTTAAGGTTTCGGGTGGCGGACGCTGTAATGTGACGCACGCTGAATTTGTTCCTTCTGAATTGGTTCAAAATTATCCCCGTGGGGAAAAAGAATTACTGGGGCCTTTTCACCAGTTTATGACTGGCGATACCATCGAATGGTTTGAAAAACGTGGAGTAGCACTTAAAATTGAAGATGACGGACGCATGTTTCCAGTGTCAAATTCATCGCAAACCATTATCGATTGTTTTTTAAATGAAGCTGAAAAGCATCAGGTAGATATCTATTATAATCATCCAGTAAAAACGATTGATGCACAAACCGAACAATTCATTATAAATACTTCTGAAGCGACTTTTTCTGCTAAGAAAATCATGATTGCTACTGGAAGTAATCCGAAAATTTGGAAGCTTCTAGAGAGTTTAGGGCATACTGTTTCACAACCGGTGCCATCATTATTTACTTTTAACATTAAAGACGAGCGCATCCAGGATATCCCTGGTGTTGTAGCTTTAAATGTAGAGGTTCAAGTTTTAGGGACGAATTTATCGAGTGAAGGGCCACTGCTAATCACTCATTGGGGCATGAGTGCACCATCCATTTTAAAATTATCAGCTTTCGGTGCTTTAGAATTAGCCAAACGCGAATATAAATTTCAAATTGAAATTAATTTTATAAAACGTGGTTTTGATGACTGTTTAGATGTTTTAAAAAGTTTAAAGAAAGATTTGGCTAAAAAAACAGTGTTTAAATCAACACAATTTGATTTACCAAAACGCTTGTGGCATAAACTGGTTTTAGCATCACAAATGACCGAAACCACCCGTTGGGCAGATTTAAATAAAACGCAATTGGAAGAATTAGCCAGTCAGTTAACAGCTGCTGTATTTAATGTGGATGGAAAAAGTACTTTTAAAGAAGAGTTTGTTACAGCAGGCGGGGTGAACCTCAAAGAAGTGAACTTTAAAACCTTTGAAAGTAAACGGGTTGAAAACCTTTATTTTGCTGGTGAAGTATTAAATGTTGATGCCGTTACTGGCGGATTTAACTTTCAGAATGCTTGGACAGGGGCGTTTATTGCTGCGCAGCATATGTCGAAATAATTGCAAAATTTTTTTCATTCAAGTCTTTGTTGAGTACCTTTATGTGTAAATTATATATCATGGGTAAATCAAAGAAAATTAATGAACTGGATCGTGTGTCTACCGGCTTTATCTCGCCTTCAGACTCCTACAAAGCTATGATGGACGATATGATTGCAAGAGATGAAAACGGTACACTAAAAACCTATGATTGGGAAGGCATTAAAGCGCAATATCGTAGGTGTTAATTTTTAAAGCAAAACTTCTTAATGAATACCTACATAGCATTCTTACGAGGCATTAATGTGAGCGGGAAAAACAAGATTCCTATGGCAACGCTTCGTGAAGTACTTGCTTCAACGGGATTAGAACAGGTGCAAACCTATATTCAAAGTGGCAATGTTATATTCCAGTCTTCCGAAGATAATATTGAAGGTTTAGAAAATAAAATTCACCAAGCGATTAAAAATCATTTCACATTTGAAATTCCGGTGTTGGTAAAAACGCCGAAATTGCTTCAGGAACTTTTTGATGCTTGTCCATTTTCTCAAGACAAAAAAGAAAACAGTTATTTTATACTTTTATTTGATGTGCCAACTTCAGAAAACATTGCTGAAGTTTCAGAAATTAGCTATCCTAATGAAACCTTTTTTATAACAGATTACTGTGTTTATTTTCACAGTGCCGTGGGGTATGGGAGAGCTAAATGCAATAATAATTTCTTCGAACGTAAGTTGAAAATTACGGCTACAGCGAGAAACTATAAAACTATGGTCAAGTTATTGGAGTTGTGCAAACAAACAGGCGCATAAAAAAACCTTCGTAAATGAAGGTTTTTTGTGAATAGGAATATATGTGCTTACTATTTCGCTAATTCAGCTTTTAAACGTTTTTGTAATTCGGTGTCAGATTGAAGCGCCATGGCTACCTCTTGATAGCGGTTAAGTGTAAGCCCTTCTTCGGTAATAACTGTTTCCATTTGCTTTTGAATACCGGCACGTTGTTGTTGTAGTTCGTTCATGACTATTCCAAATTTTTCTTTTTCTTCGTCAGTAGCATTGGCATCGCTTTTACCTGTTTGTGATGCTTCATATATTTCGTTGAATCGATCTAATTCAAAGCCATTGTCTTGAACAGTTTTCATCATGCCTTCTTGAGCTTTCATATTAATAGCTTGTACGCCTTGAAAAACAGAAGCTATTTTGCCTAGTTCGGCATCAGATACGGTTACATTTTGTGGGGCTGGACTTTGTGCTATCATCGTGCCGCCCATCATTAAAAAACAAATAATTAAAGTTTTAAATTTTTTTGAAAATCTCATGCTGTAATAGTTTTTATTGATTTTTATTTTTCCAATGATACAATAAAACGGATGCCTTCCCAAATCAGAAAATTATTTAACACAACATTAATATTATGAAAAACAAGTGATTAAGTGTTGTTTTGTTGAAGAAGTAGTAGAACATCACACTGAGAGCTAAACATTTAATTAGGAAAAAGTATCTTTGTTAAAATTTTTTTTATCCCGTTATGACTGAAGCACAATTTATACCTAAAACATACACAAAAGCAGTTGAAAACGGAAGTTTCACCTGGTCGTCACCAAGTAATATCGCTTTGGTGAAATATTGGGGAAAGAAGAAAGATCAAATTCCAGAAAACCCTTCAATAAGTTTTACGCTTAACAACTGTAAAACAACGACCACTTTAAGTTTTTCAAAGAAAACAGATAAAGAAAAGTTTTCGTTTGATGTGTTTTTAGATGGTGAAAAGAAAGATGGTTTTAAACCGAAAATTGAGACTTTTTTTAAGCGTGTTGAAACCTATTTACCTTTTTTAAAGGAGTATCATTTTAAAATTGAAACTTCAAATACCTTTCCACATAGTTCTGGTATCGCCTCTTCAGCTTCAGGAATGAGTGCTTTGGCTTTATGTTTAATGAGTGTTGAAAAGGAGTTGTTAAATGGTCAAGTCATTTCGAGCGCCGTTGATAAACCTCAAGAAGACGATGCATATTTTATTCAAAAGGCATCGTTTTTAGCCCGTTTAGGGTCTGGAAGCGCCTGTAGAAGTTTGGAAGGCGATTTGGTAGTTTGGGGTAAAAATGATTTTATAGAAGGCAGTTCAGATTTGTTCGGAGTTAAATTTCCGCATCAAGTGCATGACGTTTTTAAGAACTACCAGGATACGATTTTACTTGTAGATAAAGGTGAAAAACAGGTGAGTAGCACAGTTGGGCATAATCTGATGCATGGTCACCCGTTTGCTCAAGAACGCTTTAAACAAGCACATGAAAATCTAGAAGCTATTTCTACAATTTTACAAGAAGGCGAGCTCGATAAATTTATTGCCCTAGTAGAAAGTGAGGCGCTAACCCTGCACGCCATGATGATGACTAGCATGCCGTATTTTATTTTAATGAAACCTAATACACTTCAAATCATTAATAAAATTTGGGCGTTTAGAGCTGAAACGGGTTCTAAAGTGTGTTTCACTTTAGACGCTGGAGCAAACGTACATGTTTTATATCCTGAAAAAGAAGCCACAACCGTTTTAGAATTTATTCAAACTGAATTGGCTGAGTTTTGTCAAAACGGACAGTTTATTAATGATAAAGTTGGGTTTGGGGCGAAATTAATTAAAAGTGAATAATTAAAAATTTAGTCTCAGTCTCAGTTGCAGTAGTTCGATTCAACGAATAAACCGTTTTCAAATAAACGCACCCCTTAATATTCAATAGTCAATAAAAAATAATCAATTTAACACTTTACTTCAATTAAGTTGTACGGTCACCGATTACACGATTCAACAAATAAACGTATAAACAAATTTCGCTAACCAGTAATCGCGTTTTTCCAACCACTCATAGATGTGCCATTACAAAGTACAACCTATTTAAATTTTTCTAACTATCTTTGCTGCGTATTTGATGTAGAAGCCTTTATAGAGGTTTAATTAGACATTGAATCAAAAAAAATTATTAATTTTTCATTACGAATAATTAATTGAATATATGAAAGGACCTTTATTTTATTCTAAAATTCTACTTTTCGGCGAGTACGGAATCATAAAAGATTCTAAAGGCCTATCCATTCCTTATAATTTTTATAATGGTGCATTAAAGAAGTCTGAAAACCCTTCGGAAGCTGCCATAGAATCAAACGCGAGTTTAAAACGTTTTGCTGAATATATTCAGAATATCGATGAGGACTTGGTGCGTTTTGATAATGATTTGTTGTTGGAAGATGTGAATTCAGGGATGTACTTTGATTCTTCAATTCCGCAAGGTTATGGTGTAGGTAGTAGCGGTGCGTTGGTTGCAGCTATTTACGACCAGTATGCTTTTGATAAAATTACAGTTCTTGAAAATTTAACCAGAGAGAAGTTATTAAAACTGAAATCGATTTTTTCGACTATGGAATCTTTTTTCCACGGAAAATCTTCTGGATTAGATCCTTTAAACAGTTATTTAAGCATTCCTATTTTAATAAATTCTAAAGATAATATTGAAGCTACAGGAATTCCTGCCCAACAAAGTGAAGGGAAGGGCGCTGTGTTTTTAATTGATAGTGGAATTATTGGAGAAACAGCACCAATGGTGAGCTTGTTTATGGAAAACATGAAGCAAGAAGGCTTTCGTAATATGCTTAAAACACAGTTTATTAAGCATACCGATGCTTGTGTGGACGATTTCTTAAAAGGAAATGTAAAGTCATTATTCAAGAATACAAAGCAACTTTCTAAAGTGGTTTTAAGTCATTTTAAACCCATGATTCCGCAACAGTTTCATGAGCTTTGGGAAAACGGTATTAATACAAACGATTACTACTTAAAACTTTGTGGTTCTGGTGGTGGTGGCTATATTCTTGGTTTTACCGAAGATATCGAAAAAGCCAAAAAATCGTTGAGTGACTATAAACTGGAAGTCGTTTATAACTTCTAAATATCTCCGCAACCCTTAATACAACTAAGGGTTTTATTCCAAAGTTTTTTTATGTTAAACCGAAGACAGAAGCACATTCTACTTAAGTTTTTTAGTATGCTTTCTGTAGTTCGTGGTTATAATATTTTAATTGTTATAATCGCCCAGTACCTAACGGCTATTTATATTTTGGCTCATGATAAACCTTTAAAAGAGGTGGTTTCAGATCTTAATTTACTCATGTTAGTTTTAGCTTCTTCGGCAACCATTGCTGGGGGGTATATTATTAATAATTTCTATGATTCTGAAAAAGATTTAATCAATCGGCCTATAAAATCACGGTTAGATAAACTGGTGAGTCAGAATACAAAACTCTCCTTTTATTTTGTTCTTAATTTTCTAGCAGTAGTCATGGCGAGTTATGTATCGTTTAATGCTGTTATATTCTTTTCTATTTACATTTTCGGAATTTGGTTATATTCTCACAAGTTGAAAAAAATGCCTTTTATTGGTAATTTTACTTCTGCAGTACTCATGATTACGCCATTTTTCGCCATTTTCATGTACTATAAAAATTATGAAACCGTCATTTTTGTTCATGCCGTCTTTTTGTTTTTAATGATTGCGATGCGAGAATTAACCAAGGATCTTGAAAATATTAAAGGAGATATTGCTCAAAATTATGTGACTATTCCAGTGGCTTATGGTGAGAAAGTGTCTAAAGTGATGCTGACTATTTTAGCTGGTTTAACGCTAGTACCTGAATATTTTTTGATTTTTAAGTATGATGTGGGGCACATGGATCTGTTCTTTTATCTGAGTACATTTCTATTGTTTTTGTTTTTAATATTTCTTTGGAAATCAAATGCGAAACTGCACTATTTAATACTGCATAATATTTTGAAGTTTATTATCCTTGCCGGTGTTTTTAGCATTCTACTTATTGATGTACATGTTATTTTGAATCGAATTTAAAGGTGTCATGTCGCTTTAAAAAATGCCTATTTTTAACTCACAATGCCTAATTAGCACACAAATAATACATCTTAATTAAGAAGTCATAATTTTAAGTATATCTTTGCATAAAATTTTAAGTCATGAACAGACACCAAGGGAGTAAAGGAAAAGGAAAGCCATCGGGACGCGGAAGTGGAAACACACGTTCTACAAGTTATGCAAGAGGAAATGCACCTATTAAAAAATCAAATACAGAGCCTAAAAATCCAGCACCTAAAAAAGCAGGAAACCCTGATGAAATTAGGTTGAATAAATATGTTGCCAATGCGGGGATGTGCTCACGTCGTGAAGCCGATGTGCATATTGCAACCGGTTTAGTTGCTGTAAACGGTAAAATAATTACCGAAATGGGCTATAAGGTAAAGCCTGGCGATGAGGTGCGTTACGATGGAGCGCGTATCAATCCAGAGAAAAAAGCTTACGTATTGCTTAATAAACCTAAAGGTTTTGCGACAACAACTAGTGAGGGTAAAGGAAGAACTGTTATGGATTTAGTAGCTAATGCTACAAGTTCTAGAATAAAACCAATAGGTCGTTTAGGAAGAAATTCCAAAGGATTGTTGTTGTTTACTAATGATGATGCTATTACAGCTAAATTCACGAATTCTAAGCATGGCGTACCACGTTTATTTCAAGTGGAATTAGATAAAAACTTAAAGCTTGAAGATTTAAAAAAGATTCAAGAAGGATTTAAGTCTGAAGGTAAGTTGATTGAAGTTGAAGAGATTAGTTATATTGATGGGGCTTCTAAAAAAGAAATCGGATTAAAAATCAAGAATACAGGTAATACGATTATCCGTACTATTTTTGATTACTTTAAATATGAAATTATCAGCTTAGACTGTGTAGCGATTGGACATCTTACTAAAAAAGATATTCCTCGTGGTAGTTGGAAACACCTGACCGAGCAAGAGCTTAATACGCTTAAAATGCTTTAATAAAGCATAGATGTTATAATTTAAGAGATGCTGAAATGAATTCGGCGTGACAAAACAAGAAATGTGAGTCATGTGGAAATTGTTTCAGCATTTTTTTGTGCCGTTGAGGGGACTACAGGTGTGTCCGAGCCCAATTTATCTTCATTGCTTAGCATAATAATCTCTCGCATAGTTGCAGGAGACGCAAAGAGTTGCAACGCATGACACAATTTGTGAAAATCGGTGAAATCTGTGTCTAAAATTATTGGTTGCTAGTTGTTAGGCTTAATCTTACGTTGATTTTCATAAACAGTATAAGTATCAATTCGTGTCTAAAAAACTCAGTGAACCTCTGTGAAACCATAGCGTAACTCCGTGTTACAACCCCGCAAGAGTAAGCAACTAAAAACCAAAACCCGCGTTAGGGATAGCAGTGGAAATCCTTTTTTTATTTTCAAAAAAGATTGAAACGGATAGCCCGACCACCTGTCCTGAGCGGAGTCGAAGGATGTGGTAACGCCCAAATGACGATGAAAAGAATTGAATTATAAAATTTTCAAAAAAAAACTAAAAAAAAGTTTGTAATTCATTTTTTTGTTTTTCATTTGCACTCTATTTAGCTGAACAAATTGAACTGTGTTTCTATGTTCGGGCTTTTGAAAATTAGGAAGTCATATTCAAAAGCAGCTTACAGATTAAGCGACCGAATTTTAAAGCTAACTTCCGTGTCTCCCATATATGCTATTCAGCATAAATACGGCTTTGTGCCTACTACCGAGAAGGAAATTCAAATTTGATATTATTTATTTTTCGTTATATTAACGTACAGTTAATCTGTGCATTACATCTTTAACTTTTTAAAATAAATTACATTGAATACTAAATATATTGATTTAATAAATCAAACTTATGATTTTCCGCAGGAAGAATTTAAGGTTGATAAAGGACAGTTGCATTTCCATGATATCGATTTAATGGCTCTTACAAAAGAGTACGGTGCACCGTTAAAATTCACATACTTACCGCAAATTTCTAACAACATTGGTAGAGCAAAAAAATGGTTTGCCGATGCGATTGAAAAACATGATTACAAGGGGAGATACAACTATTGTTATTGTACAAAAAGTTCGCATTTTAAGCATGTTTTAGATACGGCTTTAAAGAATGATATTCATATTGAAACCTCGTCGGCTTTTGATATTGATATCGTGGAAAGCCTAAAAGCTGAAGGCAAAATTACAGATGAAACTTTTGTAATTAGCAACGGTTTTAAACGTGCCCAGTATGTGACGAACATTGCACGATTAATTAATAACGGGCATAAAAATGCGATTCCGATTATTGATAATTACGAGGAAATTGATTTGCTTTCTCAGGAAATTGAAGGCAAATTTAATGTGGGGATTCGAATAGCTTCGGAAGAGGAGCCTAAATTTGAATTTTACACCTCTAGACTAGGGATTGGATATAAAAACATTGTGCCGTTTTATAAAAATCAGATTGCTAACAATAAAAAGGTCGAACTAAAAATGCTTCACTTTTTTATTAATACGGGCATTCGCGATACGGCCTATTACTGGAACGAGCTTCTTAAATGTTTGAAGGTTTATACCAGTCTGAAGAAAATTTGTCCGTCGCTAGATAGTTTAAATATTGGTGGTGGTTTCCCTATTAAAAACTCGTTGGTTTTTGATTTTGATTATGAATATATGGTTGATGAAATCATTAATCAAATCAAATTAACTTGTGAAGAAGAAGAGGTTGATGTGCCAAATATTTTTACCGAATTTGGAAGTTTTACAGTGGGTGAAAGTGGTGGTGCGATTTACGAGGTTCTGTACCAAAAACAACAGAATGATCGTGAAAAGTGGAATATGATTAACTCATCATTCATTACAACTTTACCAGATACTTGGGCAATAAATAAGCGTTTTATTATGTTAGCATTAAACCGTTGGCAAGATAGTTATGAGCGTGTTTTATTGGGTGGTTTAACTTGCGATAGCGATGATTATTACAATAGCGAGCAGCACATGAACGCGATTTACATGCCTAAATATAACAAGGAAAAACCTTTATATATTGGCTTTTTTAACACAGGTGCTTACCAAGAAAGTATAGGTGGTTTTGGCGGATTACAACACTGTTTAATTCCGTCGCCGAAGCATGTGTTAATCGATAGAGATGCCGATGGAAACATCACAACAAAATTATTTAGTGAACAACAAAAAAGTGAAGACTTACTTAAAATTTTAGGTTATGAGCAATAGAACCTACGCGGGGATTCCAGAAGAATTCGGGAAATTAGAAAACGCAAAAATAGTTTTAATTCCTGTGCCTTACGATGGTACAAGCACTTGGCAGAAGGGATCTGATAAAGGTCCGGAAGCCTTTTTAGATGCTTCAGAAAATATGGAGCTTTACGATATTGAAACGGAAACAGAAGTATACCAACAAGGGGTATATTTAGCTAAAGCGGTTACTGAAAATGAATCGCCTGAAGCTATGGTTGAGGCCGTACATAAAGCGACTAAAAAATATATAAAGAAAAATAAATTTGTAACCATTTTTGGTGGCGAGCATTCTATTTCTATAGGAACCATTCGTGCTTTTAATGAAATGTACCCAAGTTTAACGGTGTTGCACATTGATGCGCATGCCGATTTACGTAAGGAATACGATGGTACAACTTGTAATCACGCTTGTGCCGTTTATGAAGCGAGCCAAACCACGAATTTAATTCAAGTGGGCATTCGTTCTATGGATGTTATGGAAAAAACCGTGATGGATCCTGAGAAAACCTACTTTGCACACGAGATGGCTATGGATGATTCTTGGATGGATTCAGCCATTGATCAAATGACAGATAACGTATTTATCACATTCGATTTAGATGCTTTCGATCCGTCAATCATGCCAAGTACAGGAACTCCAGAGCCTGGAGGATTGTTATGGTATGAAGCTTTAGATTTCTTAAAACAAGTGTTTGCAGAGAAAAACGTGGTGGGCTTTGATATTGTGGAGTTATGTCCGAATAAAAAAGAAAAATCATCAGATTTCTTAGCTGCTAAGTTGTATTACAAGATGTTAAGCTATAAATTTATAGGCGAAGGTGTTGATGATGATTACGATAATGCCTTCGACAATTCAAAACAAAAAAATAACGTTTCAAAATTTACCGATAACGATGAGTACTAAAGGACCAATTTCACAATTCATAGAAAAACATTATTTACATTTTAATGCTGCTGCTTTGGTTGATGCCGCAAAGGGTTACGAAGCGCAATTAGAATCTGGTGCTAAGATGTTAGTATCTCTAGCTGGTGCGATGAGTACGGCTGAGTTAGGTAAAAGTTTTGCCGAAATGATTCGCCAAGATAAAGTGCAAATTATTTCTTGTACCGGTGCGAATTTAGAAGAGGATATCATGAATTTGGTAGCGCATTCACATTACAAACGTGTGCCTAACTACCGTGATTTAACACCTCAAGAAGAATGGGATTTGTTAGAAAAGGGCTTAAACCGTGTTACAGATACGTGTATTCCAGAGCATGAAGCTTTCCGTCGTTTACAAGGTCACATTGTTGAAATCTGGAAAGAAGCTGAAGCTAAAGGTGAGCGCTATTTACCACATGAATACATGTACAAAATGTTATTGTCTGGCGTTTTAGAGCAATATTATGAAATCGATTTAAAAGATTCTTGGATGTACGCTGCCGCGGAAAAAAACTTACCTATTGTATGTCCAGGATGGGAAGACAGTACGATGGGGAATATTTTTGCAAGCTACGTTTTAAAAGGCGAATTGAAAGCAAGTACCATGAAATCGGGTATCGAATACATGACCTTTTTAGCGGATTGGTATACAGATAATTCTAAAAACGGTATTGGTTTCTTCCAAATAGGAGGTGGTATTGCTGGCGATTTCCCAATTTGTGTGGTGCCTATGCTTTACCAAGATATGGAACGTACTGATACACCATTTTGGAGCTATTTCTGCCAAATAAGTGATTCTACAACAAGTTATGGTTCGTATTCAGGTGCTGTGCCTAACGAGAAAATCACTTGGGGTAAATTAGATATCGATACACCAAAATATATTATTGAAAGTGATGCTACAATTGTGGCACCTTTAATTTTCGCCTATTTATTAGGTCAGTAAAAAATGGATATCAATAAAATTGAAAATATAGAGCTTAAGTACCTTACGGTTGATGATTTCGCCGAGCTAAAAGCAGCAACTTTAGAGTCGTATGCGGGGGTGCTTAATTCGTATTGGAAGAAACATCATATTAAAGATTTAACCACCATGTTCCCAGAGGGACAGGTGGTTATTAAAGTAGATGGTGATATTGCAGGTTGCGCCTTATCGCTTATTGTAGATTATGATACTATTGATGATGAACATACTTATGAGGATATTATAGGTGGTGAATCGTTTAAAAATCATAATGCCAATGGTGATGTTTTATATGGTATCGATGTGTTTATCAAGCCAGAATATAGAGGTTTACGTTTGGGCAGACGTCTTTACGATTACAGAAAGGAAGTTTGTGAAAACCTAAATTTAAAAAGTATTGTCTTTGGCGGAAGAATGCCTAATTACCATAAGCATAAAACGTTAACACCTAAAGAATACATTGAAAAAGTAAAACGTAAAGAAATTCATGATCCTGTTTTAAATTTTCAGATTTCAAACGATTTTCATCCCGTTCGTGTTCTAAAAAATTACTTAGAAGGGGATACAGCCTCTAACGAGTATGCGGTTTTAATGGAATGGGATAATATTTACTATACAAAACCCAATATAAAGGCGAGTACCGTAAAAACTATTGTTAGACTTGGCCTGATTCAATGGCAAATGCGTCCCTATAAAGGATTAGACGATTTGATGCAGCAGGTAGAATATTTTATAGATAGTGTAGCGGCTTACCGTTCCGATTTTGCTGTGTTTCCAGAGTTTTTCAATGCCCCGTTAATGGCAGAGTTCAATCACATGCATGAACCTGATGCCATTCGGGAGTTAGCGAAATTTACAGAAACGATTGTTGAAAAGCTTAAACAGTTATCTATTTCTTATAATATCAATATCATTTCTGGATCTATGCCAGAAGTTGTGGATGATAAATTATACAACGTAGGCTATTTATGCCGAAGAGATGGTAGTTTTGAGCGTTATGAAAAAATACACGTCACTCCAGATGAAGCTAAAGTTTGGGGTATGCAACGTGGAAATAAACTGCAAACCTTTGAAACTGATTGTGGTAAAATTGGAATCTTAATTTGTTATGATTCAGAGTTTCCAGAATTAGCACGTTTATTGGCAGATGAAGGCATGGATATTTTGTTCATTCCGTTTTTAACCGATACACAAAATGGTTATTCTCGTGTGCGTTTATGTGCCCAAGCACGTGCTGTGGAAAATGAGTGTTATGTGGCCATTTCAGGAAGTGTTGGTAATTTACCAAATGTGAATAATATGGACATTCAGTACGCGCAATCAGCCGTGTTTACGCCTTGCGATTTTTCATTTCCTAGTAACGGTATTAAGGCAGAAGCCACCACAAATACCGAAATGATTTTGGTTGCCGATGTCGATTTAAGCTTACTAAGAGAGCTGCATTCATTCGGTGCCGTTAAAAATTTAAAGGATCGAAGAAAAGATTTTTACGATGTTATTCGAATTAAAAATCAGAAATAGTATATTTAAACTTGAAACTAAATAACATTTTACCCTTACAAAATGAAAAATAGAAATGATAATTTAAAACGTGTCATTGTTGATTTTAAAAAGTTAACACCTGAGATCTTAGCTTTATTGGTTGAGCGCTACCCTGATGGTTATGATGAAGATCAGATCATTTCTTTTAGAAATCAGCATAACGAAATTATCGAAGCTGTAGAAGTAACAACTCATGATACCAAATACTTGGTGAAAGTAAGTACAAAACTTGCGATTACTATGGAAAATTATGATGAGGATGATTATGAAGATTTCGATAATAACGATCCTGAAGCGGTTCAAGAACCTGAGGTTACAGACGAAGACGACGATTAATAAATATCCAATAAACAACAATTAATACTATAGTGTTATGAGAACAGCCGCTTTTAAGTCCTACAAAAACGGTTATTACAATTTTTGGTTTGAAAATGGCGAAGAACTTGCTTTTGAAGATGTTCACCCGCGTGTTTTGAAACAATTCGACTTAAAAAATGATGAAAGCCTTATTGATAAGGACTTTAAAATCACTTTCGTGGAAGACGAAGATGGCGATGACATCTTCTATCGCATAGAAAGTTTAAAACCACTTTAAAAGTCGTTAAATAACATAAAATGTACGCTGTAGTTGCTTACCAAGTAGCTAGTGCTATCAATATAAAAACTAGTAAACAGGAGTTGCCGTGGCAGCTCTTGTTTCAAGATAGCGATGAACTTTACTATAAAAGTTCCGATCAAAAGTTTATCTATATATTTCAATATGGGATGGTTGGTTTTTTTAATCTAACCGCAGCTGAAATAGAAGATGCCTTAAGCAAAATTAAACCTGTTTGCGATAATTATTTTTCTGAAAAACTTTCCGAATCCTTAGAGATTTTTATCAAACCTGGCGCTTTAAATGTACAGTTTGATCATGTTGTTTTACCCGAATTAGATCAAGAAATGATTCGTTTGGTGATGCTGAATACTTCGCAATCTGTGGCCTTAAGCCGTTATTCTGAAATCACTGAAGAGCTGATTATTGAAACCAATAATCATACTTCGTTTTTAGAAAAAAAAGGTAGATTAAACATCTCTGGAAATAAGTTGAAACGTTTTATTGGTAAAATTTTGAACATTAAAAATAAGATTTCAGAGAATCTATACATTTTTGATGCGCCTGAAATCACTTGGGAAAATGAACAACTTAATAAACTAGATTTAGATTTAAAACGCGCGTTCGATTTAAAAGATCGTTACCGTATAATTCATGATCGTATCGAAATTATTAAAGAAAACCTAGAGCTTTTCAAGGACATCATGGATCACAAAGAAAGTAGCCGACTAGAATGGATTATCATCATTTTGATTGTTATTGAAGTCATTGATATGTTCATCATCAAATGGTCTTCGTAAGTTAAAAGAATAACACCCGATGTTCTATAAGGCTTCCGTTTTGGGAGCCTTTTTTATAAACACCTCCCAAATAAACACCGCGTAAACAACAGCATACTCCAGAGCAATCACCCATAAGTTTTCAGATTTATCGGCTTGATTGCTATTTAGGTAAGCGAGATAGCTTAGAATGATAACAAAGCTCCAAACCAATGGAAACTTGTATTTAGTGAATACCGATAAAATTAAAAGCGTGGCAACGTACCAAGGGTGTACGGTCGTGGCGGTAAAATAGTAAAATGATAAAGCGAATAACATGGCTGTAATAAGCTGAACAGTGTTTTTGTTTTTTCTGAAAAAAGTAAGTCCAAGAACGATAAAAACGACTAAAATAGCAATGCCTTTGCCTATAAAAGCGATTTCATTATAACCTCGAAAAGTATAGCCAATTTCTCTAGCGATATAATACAAGCTACCGTTAAATTCAAAATTCTGAAACCATAAGGCCACGGTGGTGGCATAATTATTTATAAATTCTGAAGAATAAAAAGGTGCAAAAAGTAAAAGGGTGCAAAAACCTATAATAACATAAAAAGTGATGAGCTTAAATAGCCCTTTTTTGAATGTATTTAGTTCTTGGTTGATATTGTCCTCATTTATGATTTTAGAGTTAGGACAAGGCTCTGAAGGCGTAACAGGTATATGTTGCGCTCTTTCAGAAGTAGAACGTTTTATAAACCACTGATAAAAAAGCGGTAGAAAAATTAAAGGAATCAATTTCACCGATATGGATAAGGAAAACACCACCGCTGCCCATTGCCATTTTCCTATGTGCAGTAAATAAAGACTCCATATTAAAAAGAAAATCATCACCCCTTCAAAATGTAGATTCCCTGTTAGTTCTATGATGATAAACGGGTTTAGAACATACCAGAATATAAGATAGGATGGAAGTTGGAGTTTTTCAAGCAGTTTTTTTCCGAAGTAAAGGGTGCCAAAATCAGCTGCAATAATAAGTAATCGCATCGTAACGATGGCGCCAAGAATACTTTTACTTGAAATAAGCGCGGCGATAGCAAAACAAAGCTGATTAATAGGTGGGTAATTTGAAAAATGACTGGCGTTTAAATTGCCCATGCCTTTTTGAAGTTCTAAGGCCTGAGCAACGGGAGCATGACCTTCCGTGATAAGCGCATTCACCGTATTTAAATAGGGGTTAATACCTTCTAAAATGAGGCGCCCATCCCAAATAAAACGGTGAAAATCTTGTGACAGGTTGGGAATGGCACATATAAAAATGGCTCGAAAGGCAAAGGCTAAATAGGTGAGTGCTTTTGTGTTTCCTTTTAAAAGTTGAACCAGCTTATAAAATAAAAAGAAAAGTGCCGTATAGAGACTTATCAGCTTAATATAATCGGTTCGAACTAAGTTATATGCAAATGCCCAATAAAAAAGCAAACAAGAAAGCCCTAAAAGAATAGGTGTTTTGTTCAGTTTTAAAAAGGAAGCGTTTAGATGCATAAAAACCGAAGTTATGAAAAAACCAGAATAATTTTATGCCATTCAAAGTTAAGAATGAAACTACAAACTTGAAACTTTAAACTAAAAACTAGCAATCAACTACACCTTCGATCGTAAAGATTTAAAGAATACATAGCCAAAACCTACGAAAAGCATCAAGTGAAAAGGAAACAATCCAAAATCACCACCTTGATTTCCTACAGTGAAAGCACTGTACATACCAAAAGCAAAATACAACATCAATAACCCTTCAAAAATCACATTGATAGAAAGGTTTTTTGCCATGTATTTATTGCTTTTCCAGTTGTCTTTATATTTACTAATGTTAAATTTCGGCGTACGAATAAATTCAGATTTTTTTCCGGCATGACCTTCAATTACAGCAATTGAGTTGTGTAGAGAAAAGCCCATAGCAATGGAGAAAAACACGAAAAACATACCGATATATCTAATGAAGTTTTTAAAGCCACTGCCGTAGGTGTTTTTGTACATGAACCAGTAGCAAATGAAAAATATTATGGTACTCATAACAAAGAAACTCATCACATAAAAGTAAGGTCTTAAATGCGCATATTCATTCTTGATATATAACATTGGAATACTTAAAATACCAACAATAAGCACGTTTAAAAACATGGTGCTGTTTAGTAAATGTAGTAACCCGTGAACTTTTGTTTTAGATGATTGATCTGAACTTAATACGCGGCCAAGCATTTTTCTAAAGTTCTCTGCACCACCTTTATTCCATCTGAATTGTTGCGAACGCGCTGCACTAATTACAATTGGAAGTTCAGCAGGTGTTTCAACATCTTCCAAATATTTGAATTTCCAGTTTTTCAATTGGGCGCGGTAACTTAAATCTAAATCTTCTGTAAGGGTATCACCTTCCCAGTTCCCCGCATCGATAATACAGGTTTTACGCCATAATCCAGCGGTACCATTAAAGTTGATAAAATGTCCTTTGCTGTTTCTGCCAACTTGTTCTAAAGTAAAATGAGCATCTAGAGCGAAGGCTTGAATTTTTGTAAGGATGGAATAGTTTCTGTTAATATGTCCCCAACGTGTTTGAACGACACCTATAGCTTCATCCTTAAAATAAGGAACGGTACGTTTCAACCAATCTTTTTTAGGAAGGAAATCAGAATCGAAAATGGCAATAATCTCACCTTTTGCAATTTCTAAACCTTCTTTTAGTGCACCGGCTTTAAATCCTTTTCTGTCGGTTCTTGTAATGTGCGTGATATCTATTCCTGTAGCGTGAAGTCTTTCAATTTGTTTTCTTGTGCTTTCAACAGTTTCATCGGTAGAATCATCTAAAACCTGAATTTCAAGTTTGTGTTTCGGGTATTCCAGTTCAACAATATTATCCAGTAGACGTTCCATCACATACATTTCGTTGTAAACAGGAAGCTGAATAGTGATAAAAGGCACTTCGTCAGGGTTTGATAAATCAAGCTGTGGCGAATGGTCCTCTTTCTTTTTTGACGATAGATAGTTAAAAAGTAAGTTCAGCTGAGCCAAAGCATACATGAATATCAGCATTAATGAAATGCTGTAAATAACTATTATTGTGGTTTCTAGAATCATTTTTTTATACTGTATTTAAAAATCCAACCAAGAATTTTTGCGCCTGCAAATATAGCACCTTTTATTGTACCTGACACTTTTGAGACGCCAATTCTATTTCTATAATTTACAGGGACTTCCGTGTATGAAAATTCTCTCTTTAAAGCCTTTAATTGCATCTCTACAGTCCACCCATAAGTCTTGTCCTCCATGTTAAGTTCGAGAAGTTTAACGTATTTAATTGCCCTAAACGGACCGAGATCGGTAAATGTAGATTTGAAAAACAAGGCCATTAGTGATGTGGCGAGCCAATTACCAAAAATTTGAGGTGTTGTCATAGAACCTGATTCGCGGAGTTTTTCCACACGTGCACCAATAACAAAATCGATGTCATCATCAATGATTGGAGCGACGATTTTGGTTAACTCTTCGGGGAAATCACTGTAATCGCCATCAAGAAAAACAACGATATCAGGTTTTGTAGGTTGGTTGGCAATGTGCTGCATGCCTTTTAGGCAAGCATATCCGTAGCCTTTATTGGTTTCAGATAACACGGTGGCGCCGGCTTTTTTTGCATTGATTTCAGTATTATCTGTTGAGTTGTTACTCACCACAATAATCTCATCAACCAATTCAGGAATTGCTTTAACAACAAGGCCGATAGAATCAGCTTCGTTATAGGCAGGAATAATGACTTTTATTAGAGTCATTGCAGGGTTGGGTTAGTATTTGGGTTAAGGTTGCCGCAAATGTAACATATTTTTGGTGTTTCACAGAAATAGCTAACATTTTAACAGTGGCTTATCTCAGTTTTACTATTATTTTGTGTGCCTGTGTTTTTTTTAGCGTTGTTTTATTTCTATTTCTGGTTTACTAAATCCATTAAATCTACATCATTACCTAAAAGCACATCATTAGAGTTGATGCGTCCTTTCATAGTGTCGTTTTCCAATTTTAAAACGCCTCTTGGGCAAACAGCAGAACAAACGCCGCAACCAACACAGCTTGATCGTACAATATTTTCACCTTTTTGAGCATAGGCGCGCACATCGATACCCATTTCGCAGTAGGTAGAACAATTTCCACATGAAATACATTGTCCGCCATTGGTAGTAATTCTGAATTTCGAAAATAAACGTTGCTGAAAACCTAAAATAGCAGCCATTGGGCATCCAAATCGGCACCATACGCGATTCCCTAAAATCGGATAGAAACCAGTACCAACCACACCTGAAAATATTGAGCCAATATATAAACCATAAGCGGAACGTAGGCTGCTCGATTTTATAAAAAATAATTTGTCGCTGTTGCCTGTAAAATACATGATAAACAAGGCTGCGATGATGATAAAAAAGCCAATAGCACCATATTTGGCGTCCTTAGCCAAGGCATGACGTTTAAAAATAAAAGTTAGGGCGAAGACTAAGGTTAATAAAACACCAACACCAATTAAAAAAGTGGAGCGAGTGAGCCAATATTTAGAGGAATCATCACCAAGATAGGAGTAGACAACAGCTGTCGTCATGATAACTGAAAATACTAAAACCGTATGAATGAGCCAGCGTTCGAGTTTCCATGCAGATAATTTTTTGCTACTTAATTGGCGAAAGGAATCACCAGCAGTTTCGGCCAAACCACCACAACCACAAACCCAAGAGCAATACCAACGTTTTCCGTACTTGTAGGTTAAAATGGGTGAAACCACAAATATGGAAAGTACACCAAAAATTAAAAGACCTAGACCTAAATACCCTGAAGAAAGAAAGCCGTTTATAGACCAGCCATCAAATAAATAATAGTTTAAAGGCCACATGCTTTTTATGTCGTAGTATGGTAAATTATAATCAGGACTTTCATTTAATCGCGCCATAAATTCGGGAATAAGGAAAGCGAATGCTAATTGAAAAAACATGACCGAAACCGTTCGTAACTGTTGGTAGCGGTTGTGGCGGTATTTTAAAATGTATTTATAGCCGAAAATTAAAATGGCCAGCGTATAAAGTGTACCGTAAACGAACCATTGACTTGCAGGTCTTCCGCTTAAAAGGAAACTTAGCGGATCGAAAAGAGTTATGAGTCCGCTATTCGCTTCGCCATTACTACCTTGCCCTAAGTATTGCGGAAAAAAGTAAAGCACAATGTAAAATCCAGTTAAAACAATTCCGATAATCCAGGCCAAAACACCTCTAGAGGTGAGGGATTTAAACCAAATTCCGTCATTTTTTATACCCTCTAATTTGTCGAGGTATAAACTGTTTGACAAAAGAATGGTGCCTGCAGTTATGAGTCCTAAGGCTAAAATTAAGAATAGAGTTTTATTAGGGAAGTTGGTGTTGAACACGGCTAGTGCTAAAATGAAAAGCCCTGAGACACCAAGGAAAACCGCTGCTTTTTGCTTTCCTGAAAGCGCATTCGTGTCAGGTGTTGTTAAAGACATGCTATGGTTTTGTTTATCGCTCATATGTGGTTTTAATTATGCTGGTTGAAATTGGTTTTTATACGATTCAAGAATATCCTTTTCGTATGTTTTATAGAATTCAGGGTCAAAATTGGCTTCAGCTAAATGCTGAACAACATAATCAATGTCTCGCTTTTCAGTGAGCCAGCCGTCAAAAGTTTCGTGTTTCATCCGAATTCCAAAAGTGTTAATACCTAAAAACTGATTCGTATTTTCATGAAAAGCGATGGTAATGCATTTGGTGTCATCGTCATGTTTCCAATGAAAATGATTTTCATAACCTGGTCTTCCTTTTAAACCGTGTACCCAACCATAAGTTTGATATTCGATGTCTAAGAATTTTGCCGAGTTAAACCAATGGCCGGGGTTGTAGGCCATGCGATTGCCACAAATGGTTTGCGCCAAGACTTCACCCATCATGCGGCCTGTGTACCAAACGGCTTCAATAGGTGGACGCTGGTCTATAGCTTCCTCTTGTTCGGCACAATCACCAATAGCAAAAACATCGGGGATATTGGTTTCTAAAAAACGATTCACTTTAACGCCTTTATTGGTTTCAATTTTTGAGTTTTTAAGGAAATCGATACTTGGAGAAACGCCAGCGGTAAGTCCGACAACCGTACAAGGAATTTCTTCACCAGTCTCTTCGATAATAACAGATTTCACCTGACCATTTTCATCGGAAACAATTTCTTTTAAATTCGTGTTTAAACGTAAATCGATATGATGATTTTTAATATGGCGGTTAATCATTTCACTTTCACCTTGTGGTAAAACGCCGTTCCAGAAACTTTTTTCTCGAACTAGAAAAGTCACCGGAATATTGCGTGAATTCAACATTTCGGCTAGCTCGATGCCTATTAAACCGCCACCAACAATCACAGCGTGTTTACAGGTTTTATTGTCTGGAGCATGTTTCTCTAAACTGTCTAAATCCTGCTTGTGATACAGCCCCATAACACCTTTTAAATCCTGTCCCGGCCAACCAAACTTGTTCGGTTTACTACCTGTAGCAATGATGAGCTTGTCGTAATTTAAAGATTCGCCACCTTCAAAATGAAGAGTTTTAGAGTCACTATCAACCGTTTTGACATAACCTTTTTTTAATTCGATTCTGTTTTTCTCCCAAAACCAGTTTTCATAAGGTTGGGTGTGCTCAAATGTCATGTGCCCCATGTAAATATACATAAGGGCTGTTCTGGAGAAAAAATAATCGGTTTCCGCAGAAACAATTGTAATTTTTTTATCGGATAATTTTCGAATATGCCTAGCCGCCGTAACGCCGGATATCCCATTTCCTATAATAACAATATGTTCTTCCATGGATTTTTTTAGATTATGTTGTATTGGGTCGTAGTTAAAGATAATAACTTAACAGCAGAATGTCATTTAGTTGAACTTTTCTTATAAATAATAATAATTACTTAACTAACCCATTTAATATTCTTATCAGAAACCTTTAGTTTTGCTGAAAATAGATTTTATGATGCGCACAATTGCAATTGGAGACATTCATGGTGGCTTAAGAGCACTAACTCAAGTCCTGAATAAAGTTGAAGTTAAAGACGAAGACAAACTTATTTTTGTTGGCGATTATGTTGACGGATGGAGTGAAGCAGCTCAAGTTGTTCAACTTTTAATTGAGCTTTCTCAAAAAGTGAATTGCGTGTGCATTAAAGGAAATCATGATGTTTGGACTGAAGAATGGTTACGTTCTGGTGAAGTGAACCAAACCTGGTACATGCACGGCGGCAAGGAAACTATGGAAAGTTATAGTGGGTTTTCTGAAGAAGATAAAAAAGCACATTTAGCCTTTTTTGAAAGTATGCCGTTGTATCATTTAGATGATGAAAACCGTTTGTTTTTGCATGCTGGGTTTACGTCAGTGAAAGGTATTGAGCATGAGCTTGATCAGCGTTATTTTTATTTAGACCGTACCTTATGGGAAATGGCTTTAACGATGAAAACTGATATTGATGAAAATGATGTCATTTACCCGAAACGTTTAAAGTTTTACAAAGAAGTTTACATAGGGCATACGCCAACCACAAATTTTGGTGTTGAAGTACCTATGAATGCCATGAATATTTGGAATATTGATACCGGTGCAGCTTTTAAAGGTCGTGTAACCGCTATGAACGTCGATACTAAGGAGTTTGTGCAAAGTGATAATTTGCCAGACTTATACCCTAACGAAACCGGCAGAAATAAAAGCTAAATCTCTTATTCGAGACTTTTAAAATCTTTTATAGCTTGGTTGGGTTCTATAACATTGTAACCTTTCCAGAATTCGGGGTCGTATTTAGGGAGGTAAACTGGTTTTACATCAGGTTTTTCGGTGAATGCATCAAATTCAGCTTCTGAAATGACTTCGTTTTCAAACACGATTAATTCGTTTTTTTCAGTGTTTCCAACTTTAAAATGAATGTCAGAAGATAATTCGTTTTGCTTTCTTCTACCTCTAGTGTTTTTATTTTTTTCTATGATTTTTAAGGGACGCTCAATTTCGAATATCGTACCATTTTCTACATCGGCATATCTTAAATCGTAAGTGCCAAGGCTGTTTTTAGCATATATAATCGTGCCTTTTTTATGGTAATGTTTATAAGACACCCCGAACATGCTGAATTTTTTTAAGGGGTTTACGTTTTCATAATCTAACCTTATTATGGCAAAGTCATCGGTGCTTACATAAATAACGCCTTTGTAATCTTCACTACGCTTGGGTTTAAAGCTGATTTTATAAACAAATTCATCGTTTAAGAAACTATAGTCTTCGAGTTTAAATTCGTAGCGGTTAGATTTTTCGAGAAAATTGAAGTCGCTATCTTCAAAAACAAAACTGTTATTTTGAATGTCAGATATGGCCGATTTTCGGTACTTTAAAAAATCAGCTTTTCGTTCTTTTTCTTTTTTCTTTTCTGCTTCAAGCATGGCTTCTGTTTGGCTACCTTTATCGTTATCGAGCTCATTGAAAAATGTCGAATCTATATCTTGTTTTGTTCCGAAAAAGCCTGATTTTATTTTGAAATAGGAATCTCTTTTGACGTGTTTTTTAATTATGTTATTAAACTTTTCTTCGTAAAACTCGAAAGTAACTTCATTGCTTTTATCATATAAATGAGAAGCTTTAATGATATCTAACTTTTGCGAATCTTCTAGGCCAGATTTGCCGTAGATATCAGCTAATATTTCAGTGTGATCATCGGCTTCTTTTGGCATGGCTGTAACGACGCTATCAATAAACTGCTGATTAAGTTCTGGAATACTCGTTTTTTTGATGTCAACATCACTTTTTGTGACACGGTTAAAGTTAGATGATCGATAAAAAAGGCGGCTTTTAATGGGCGTACGGTTGTAGTTTTCTTCTAAATTTTCGTTTATTTTTTCAATAATTTCTTCAGTAGAATAATTTTTATTTGAAACCATAACTTCATCAAGTTCGATAGAGGTTTGATTTAGAAACACTATAGAATCTTGAAAGGCTTCAATTAAAAACTGTTTGGTTTCATAGCCTAAAGATCTAATTTTTAGCGAATCGGTTTTTGATGTCTTCTCGGTTAAGTATATTGAGAAATCGCCATTTTCATTACTAATCACGCCCGAATTTTCGTTTATAGATATAGTGGCGTAAGGAATGGGTTCTTTTGAAATAGAATCTAATAATTTAGCTTGAATAGATTCTTGAGCTTGAATGCATAATGAACTAAAAATAAAAACGAGTAAAAATTTTTTCATGTGGTTCTGTTGGATGTTTGATGCTCTAAATGTATAACGATTAACAAACACATTTGTAACATTTAGTGTTTTGTTAAGGCTCTTTTGTAGGTTTTTTAACATTTCAGACTCCTTGCTGATGATGAATCAAGTTGATGAGCTAACAAGAAATGTTGTAATAAATAAGAAGTTTCTATTGCGAATTACCTAGCAACACGACTTAAATAAAACTGGTGAAGTTCTTCGGCCGAAGCGCCAAACCATTTTTTTACGTAAACACTCCAGTAGATGTACTGTATTTTCCAAACGCCATGTTCTTCATAACATCGGGCCGATGTTTGCAGTTTTTTATTAATTACAACAAATTGCTTTCGGGCGTAGAGTGCGTTAATTAACATGTTATCTTCATAGATAATATAGCGTTCGTCAAAACCTCCAATGTCGCGGAATAGTGATTTGGTTATAAACTGACTTTGGTCGCCACCTCGACAGGCGCGCCATGAAAATTGCGTAAGCCAACTTGCTAATTTTAACCACCAATGTTGGCTGTCAAATTGCATTCTGAAACAGCCAGCCTCATGGCCTTTTTGTACTTCAGCTAAAATGAATGTATCAAAATATTTCGGCGGGAAGGAATCGGCGTGAAGAAAATAGAGGATGTCTCCATTGGCTTGTTTAGCGCCAAAATTCATTTGTTTGGCACGTCCTTTTTCCGAGTGTAAATACGTGATAGGACCTTCAGAAAAAGCTTGAACAATTTGTGGTGTTTCATCGGTGCTTCCACCATCAACAACTAAAATTTCAGTAATATTTTCCGCGGAAGCGTTATCTAAAAGATGCTCTAATAGCTTTCTAATAAAAGGTGCTTCGTTTAAAACCGGGATGATTATGGAAATTTGACTACTCATTGAGGTCCCAAATATAATCTTTATAATGGGTTTTCGCTTTCGCGGAAATGTGTACGTTCGAAAATTGGTTGAGATAATCAATTAAAGAACTACCGTGTTTAAAATCTTTAGTAAACCATTGAAAGATTTTAGATAGTTCTAACTGCTCTTTTGAGATGCTATTTTTTGCGGAATCATTTATAAAAGTTCTAGCAGCTTGGTCTAACTGAAGCTCTAAATTTGATGCGGTAAAAGCTTTGTTTTGTAGAATCGGACAAGAAACAGCAGCGCAAACAATCGCAAAATGGATGCGAGGTTCATTCATTTTTCTTAAAATTTCATGTTCAATATCGTGAAGATCATATGTGGTGTCGCCGAGTGTCCAAAGTCTCTGTTTCCAAGGATTTTTGATGTCTTTTATACTCCTTATGGGATAGTTTCTAACAATTAAATCAACTGTTAAGGCGTTGTAAGCATTAATCCAGTAAGCGAGTTTTTCTGCTTTGCTCCAAGTGGATTTTGGTGTGTTTTTAGATAATTTTGAAATGTATTGATTAAGTCGTTTTTTATCGGCTAAAAAGCCTTTGTAATTTACTTTTCCGTCGTTAGAAACGTGTTTTTGAAGTAAGTCATCCCACAATTGATGGTTAAACGGTTCTTGTGTTTTTGTTGAAATTGAATCTGCAGTCGTAATGTTTGTGTTCATCTCTATTATGACATTGTAGGCGCGAAGCTGAAATGTGCCAAGTAGCAAAAAACTAATAATTAAGAATAAAAGGCTTTTCATAATGGTTAATCTTTTGAGGTTTTAGTACCTGCGGGGTACATTTCCTGTTTGAAAAAATCTTGCGGAAAGTTTTCATCGCCGTCAAAACCCAGCTCAATGTCTTTTCCGCTATGCGGAATATAATCTGTTTTGAAAATATAATCCCAAAAGCTGAATGTGAGTCCGTAGTTCATGCCGTATTTCAGATGTTTTGGTAAGGCTTTTGCATGGTGCCAAATGTGCATTTTCGGGTTGTTGAAAATATATTTTAGCACACCGTAATCCCAACCTAAATTGGCATGGTTTAAATGCCCAATAACAATACTGAAAAAGTAAACAAAAGCCACGTCTTTAGAACTGTAGTTGCCAATAATGGCTAGCGGAATATAAAGTAAGGATTTGTAAACAATGGGTTCCATCCAGTGGTAGCGTAAGTGTGCTGCAAAGCCCATTTCTTTAACCGAGTGGTGGACTTTATGGAAATTCCACAGCCAGGGCACGCGGTGCAAAAGTCGATGCGTGTTCCATTGTACAAAATCTGAAACCAAGAAAAAGACCAATAAGCCCAACCATGTAGGTAATTGGTTCACATCAAAAAGCTGAAAACTAGAAAGTGATAAACCAAAAACGTTTAAGGCATCGTTCAAAATTTCAGCGGCGGTGTTTGAAAGTGCGATTAATATGATAAGGTTCAGAAGAAAGAAATTAAAGAACATGTAGAAGGTATCTAGCCAAAAGTCTTTCCTAAAAATCGATTGGTTTTTCCGCCAAGGAAATATAATTTCTAGCCCCCAAACAAGTAGGGAAATAATGATTAAACCATAAAAATAGTTATCCCAATTACTAGGGAATTGCACCTCATGTTTGAGGTAATTCCAGTAACCCGAATAGGCTTTTTTTATGAGGTCTAAATATTTTTCCATTCCTTATTCCCGCAGACCCTTCAGGTTTCTAAAACCTGAAGGGTCTTAATTTCTAAACTAGAAGTTTTTACTCCAGAATTAAATTTTCGTTTTCAATATTAATAATTACTTTTTTTTGAAGATGTGTTTCTTTAAAGTTATTTATATCATCAAATAGATTGATGACCTCTTCTCTTTGAAGGTTTGTTTTGGCTTGTGATATTATAGATTGGTACGATGAATATTTATATGTGCTAAAATTGTTGTGAATTTGGTGATGCTCGGGATTCAAGTGAATATATAAAATCAAAGTTCTAAGATATGCTTCATTTAAAATACAAATTCTTTTAAAGGGCTTTTCTAAAAGGCTTCCAGTTCTGTCATATTTCTTATTAATCCCTTTTGTATACGCATTAAATAGGTTTGATAAATTTTGAGAAGGATTAGGGCAGTCTTCATTAATTTTTAATAACAGATGAAAATGATTAGGTAAAAGACAAAAGCTTAAAATTTTGAAGTCCGGAAGTAAGTGTCTTTTGATTAAATCTAGAAAATAGGAGTAGTTAATAGCTTCTATGAAAATATTTTGGCCGTTATTTCCACGATTGTAAATATGATAATAATGTCCTGCTACTAACTTTTCTGTTTGCATATTTTCTATAATAAATATTATGTTTTTTTGGTTGGTAGACCCTTCAGGTTTTAAAAACCTGAAGGGTCTTAGTAAATATCTAAAATTCAAACTAAAATCGGTTAAGAACTATAGTTTTTCATATCACTTGAATTAACCTTTTAGGTCTAATTCACGAGATTCCTGCTTTCGCAGGAATTAGCAACAACCACCTCCATCATAGTGGTAAGTCGATTTACTAATATAAATATCATCACGATCTAAATCGGCTAAAGCTCCAGCGGTTTTATCACAAATAGCTAAGGGCTGATTTTTCAATAAAACATGTCCTTTTTTATCATCAAAATAATCGTCTTCACCATAATAAATAGCAGCTTTTCCAGTAAAAACACATGGGCCATCTTCTGGCATGGGGTCTTTAATGGCAGCAACTTCAATCGATTCGATGTAAATTAATTCTTCCGTAGGATAATTTTTAGGATCTAAAATTCTATAAGGTTTTCTAGCGCGAATTTCAATAGTGCCAAAACCAGCATCGGTAAGTGCTTTAACGTATTCGGCAATTGGTAAGCTTCCGCTAAGGCATAAAGCACGTAAGCGTTCGTCATTGCGTAAGGCATCATTCATCGGTTGTTCGCAAGTCGGGTCGCTCATAACTAATTTACCGTGAGGTTTTAAAACGCGGTACATTTCAGCAATGGCTTTCTTTAAATCTTCAGCTTTAAAAATATTAAAAAGGCAGTTTTGTGCCGCCACATCAATGCTGTTGTCTTCCACCGGAAGATTCATGGCATCACCTTTTTTAAGGTCAACGAATTCACTTTTAAACCAAGGGTTTTGGGCTTCAGCCTCAATGAAGTTTTTTCTTGAAGCTTCAAGCATTTCATCAACGACATCAATACCAATAACGCCATGTTTTTGACGATTGAAATACGAGAACTGTAAGAGTTCCATACCGCCGCCTACACCAACGTAAAGCATTTTTGGATTATTGGTTAAATCGCGGGCATGTACCGTGGTGCCACAGCCGTAATTCATCTCTTGCATGATTTTCGGAATTTTTAATCCCGGTAATTCCCAAATCGGATTCGTAGTGCAGCACAAGCCAACGTCTGGCGTTAGTGCGGCTTCTTTATAAACATCGTGTGTGGTTTCTAGGTAGCTCATAATTTACATTCCCATGAAAGTGGGAATCTCTTGGTTTTAAGTTGATTATTTCAAATTTCTGTAAAAAAACATAATAGAATATGTTCACCTCAAATCTAGAGAGTTGTGTTGAATTTTAGATTTCAGAGGCTTAATCATAAGTTTTTTGCTTTCAAAATTAATGAGATGCCGAATCAAGTTCGACATGACGCAGTGAAAGTTTTATGATATCGTATTCTATAAACTTTTTATAAGTTCCTTAAACAAAGTAATCATCACCGGTTCAGCTTTGTGAGCCATGGCAATAATCTCTTCAATATTTACAGGTTCCAGATTGTCTGGGTCGCATTCATCTGTTAAAACTGACACAGCAGCCACTTTTAATTTTAAATGGTTGGCTACGATAATCTCTGGAACGGTACTCATCCCTACGGCATCGGCACCTATGATTTTAAGCATGCGGTATTCAGCGCGGGTTTCCAGTTGTGGACCTACCACACTAGCGTACACGCCGTTGTGTAAATTAATGTTATGGGCTTTGGCGATATTTTTAAATTTTTCATTGATTTCTGCATCATAAGGTGCGCTCATATCCACAAAACGCTCACCCATTTTTTCAACACCATTAAAGGCTAGGGGAGAGCCCCCTTGCAAATTAATATGGTCTTCAATAAGCATAATCTCTCCTTTTTTGAAATCTAAATTAATAGCACCTGCAGCATTAGAAACTAATAAAGTGTGAATGCCTAGTTTTTCCATAATGCGAACCGGGTAGGTAACATCCTGTAGTGTGTAACCTTCATACAAATGAAAGCGCCCCTGCATAATCACAACTTTTTTTCCTTCTAACAAGCCAAAAATTAATTTTCCTTTATGGAATTCTACGGTTGCCGTTGGGAAATAGGGAATATGATTATAACTAATTTCCTTAATAATCTCTATTTCATCAATAAGCTGCCCTAAGCCCGTGCCCAGAATAATACCGATTTCAGGCTTGTCGAAGCCTTTATCTATTAAATATGTTGTTGTTTTTTCTATTTGATTTATCATAAGTATCTATTTTGTAAACTTAATAAGCAAAGATTTTGAGTTTTGATATTAAAGGTTATTATGATTTGAGCTGTTTAAAGCAAGTTTCATAAGTTGAGGATTAGCCTCAAGATCTTCGATAGTATCAATATCGTTTAAGGATTCTAAAAGCGCATAAGTTACTTTTCTTTTATCCAGTTCATTTAACGTGGTTTCTAGTAAATTAGTTTCACTCCACGGCTTATTTTCGAAAATAATATCATGTTTTTTACTTAGCCCAACGAGATAGTAACCGCCATCTTCAGCAGGACCAAAAACAACGTCATTATGTTGTAATTTATCTAAAGCCGTGTTGAGGTGCTCAGTGGTTAAACTTGGCAAATCAGACCCTATTAAAACAATGCGTTCATAACCTTTTTCAAAACTGGTTTTAAAGGCGTTTTTCATGCGGTCCCCTAAGTTTTTTCCTTGCTGGATGGTTTTATTCGTGTTTTTCCAAAGGGTATCGTCTATGGTTTCAGAAAAGTGAATACAAACATCGGTATCGAGGTTTTTGGTCACATTTTCAGTGATTTCTAATAAGGCTTTGTAAACCTTTAAGGCATTATCATCACCTATGGTTTTAGCCAATCGTGTTTTTACTTTACCAAGTTGTATGTTTTTTACAAATACAATAACGAGTTCTTTATTCATATACTTTAATGCCGTTTTTTAACCATTTACTCCAAGATTTTGAATAGGTATGGATGCTATCCGTGGCCTTATCTTGCGAGTTGTAAACTGGTAAATGGTTGTTTTTCCATTCAAAAATTCCACCGTATAGGTTTTTTACGTTGGTGTAGCCGTTTTGTTTTAATTTTTCGCCAATAGTTTCCGAGCGCATTCCTAAGCTGCAATAGATGACGATGCTTGATGTTTTTTCATGAATTATTTCATTTAAAGAATCTATACTGAAAAAATCGTAACCTACTAAAATAGCGTTTTTAAGATGACTTACCGCGTACTCATTGGATTCTCTGGCATCTAAATAGATAACTTCTGAAGATGTGTTTTGTAATTCTGAAACAGTGATGTAAGGAACAGCATCGTTATTATGTTTTTTGAGCAGTTTGTCCAGTGATTTTTGTGCAAAACCTGCTGTAACGCTTAAAAAAAGTATGAATAAAATTAAGTTCTTCATGGTTATGAGATTCCTGCTTTCTCAGGAATTAAGCAACAACACCCTGGCAACTGCTTCCAGCACCAGCAGTACAGCCGTAACAATGTTGTGAGATAGCGATATTTCTACCTTCTAAAAGTGATGCGTTATACTCTGAAATATGTTTTGCTTTACTATTTATCGGAAGTTCAAGCATTTGATTAAAATCGCAATCGTATAAATAGCCGTCCCAACTAATTGATAGGGTATTGGTACACATTACATTTTTTACAGCTTCTGGATTATAGGCTTCTACCAAGGCATACATATAATCTTCATAGTTTTCAGAAGCTATCAAGTAATCTAAGAAACGAGAAATAGGTAAATTGGTAATGGCAAAAAGATTATGAAAATCAATATTGAAATCTTCTTTCAATGCTTTTTTAAATTCTTTTTCCATGGAGGCCTGGTCGCCAGGTAAAAATGCACCAGAAGGGTTGTAAACCAAATCAAGCTTTAAGTCGCTATCTGGCATACCGTATCCAATGGCGTTGAGGTCGTTCAATGCTTTAATCGACTTATCAAAAACACCATTACCACGTTGCTTGTCTGTTTTTCCACGGGTCCAGTGTGGCATAGAGCTGACTACGTGAACTTTGTGCTTTTTAAAAAATTCAGGAAGGTCGTAATATTTTTTGTTTGCTCTAATGATAGTTAAATTGGAGCGCACAATGAAATCTTTAATCCCTGCTTTGGCAGCTTCTTCAACAAACCATCTAAAATCAGGGTTCATCTCTGGAGCGCCGCCGGTTAAATCTAATGTGTGCGCGCCGGTTGTTTTTATCACATTCAAACACTGTTGCATGGTGTCTCGTGTCATGATTTCTTTACGGTCTGGACCTGCATCAACATGGCAATGGGTACAAACCTGATTGCACATATAGCCCAAATTAATTTGCAAAATCTCTAGTTTTTTCGCTTTCAGCGGAAATTGATGCGTTTCTGAAATTTTAGTTTTAAAAGTTGGTAAATCCCCATTTTGGAAAATACCATTTGATAAAATTTTTAGTTGCTTTTCGCTTTTTGCTAGTGCGCTTTCACGCTTATTTAAGGACTTTATAGCCATTAATCTGTTTTAAGTTTTATAGAAATCGATTTGAAATGGGTGTGATCATTTATTTTTTGAAGCAGGTTACATGTCCAGTTTATTCACTTTATTCATCATTTGAACACCATGAACCAACGTCGCACCACTTTTAATGGCTGCGCCAACATGAATGGCTTCCATCATTTCCTCTTTGGTGACACCGCGTTGCAAGTTGTCTTTGGTGTAAGCGTCAATGCAATACGGACACTGTTCAGTATGAGAAACAGCTAAGGCGATAAGTGCTTTTTCACGAGCCGTAAGGGCGCCTTCTTCAAAAACTTTGCCGTAGTAATCGAAAAATTTCTCACCCAATTCAGGGTTCCATTCGCTAATTTTTCCAAATTTCTTTAAGTCGGCAGGGTCGTAATATGTTTTTTGCATGATGTGTTTTTATGTTATACCAATTTAATTGTATAATGTCGTATTTTTAATTTGAATTATTTTTTGTTCAGATGAAATATAAAACTCAAGTGAAAAAGAAACAAATTATATGCGATATTATAGGGTTGAAATGGTGTTAGTCTGTAAATCTAAAATTTTAAGTCGATAAGTTTAAATCAACATAACAAAATCCGTTGTAATATTTTAAAAATAGTTTACAACGGATTCAAAAGTTTATGAATAATCCTAATAGTTAATCTCTAGTAATACTTCTGGAGATAATGATTTTTTGAATTTCAGAAGTGCCTTCGTAAATCTGCGTTATTTTGGCGTCGCGCATTAAACGTTCTACATGATATTCTTTTACAAAACCGTTGCCTCCGTGAATTTGAACGGCTTCTACCGTGTGTTCCATAGCAACTTTAGAAGCGAATAATTTCGCCATGGCACTCGATAAATCGTAGTTTAAACCTTGGTCTTTTTCCCAAGCGGCTTTCATCACTAAGTGTCTGGCGGCTTCAATATCAGTGGCCATATCTGCTAATTTAAAAGCAATGGCTTGGTGGTTGCAAATTTCAACCCCAAAAGTTTTACGAGTTTTTGAATATTTTAAAGCCAATTCGTAGGCGCCCGAAGCAATGCCTAATGCCTGAGCGGCAATGCCTATACGGCCACCAGAAAGTGTTTTCATAGCAAATCGAAACCCAGAACCATTAACGCCAATTCTATTTTCCTTCGGAACTTTAACGTCGTTAAATTGAAGGGTGTGTGTGTCGCTTCCGCGGATGCCTAGCTTGTCTTCTTTAGGTCCAACATGAAAACCTTCAGTACCTTTTTCAACAATAAAAACATTAATGCCGTGTGAGCCTTTTTCTTTATCGGTTTGTGCGATGACTAAGTAAACATCGGCACGTCCGCCACTTGTAATCCAGTTTTTGGTACCGTTAATAATGTAATGGTCCCCTATATCAATGGCTGTTGTTTTTTGTGATGTGGCATCACTTCCGGCTTCCGGCTCGCTTAAGCAGAAGGCGCCAATAAATTCACCAGTAGCTAATTTTGTAAGGTATTTTTGTTTTTGCGCTTCGGTACCGTAACATTCCAAGCCAAAGCAAACTAACGAATTATTAACAGAAACAATCACCGAAGCCGAAGCGTCAATTTTAGAAAGCTCTTCCATAATAATCACATAAGAAATGGCGTCCATGCCACTACCGCCGTATTTGGGGTCTACCATAACACCTAAAAAACCAAGGGCTCCCATTTTTTTTACGAGTTCATCGGGGAAGTGTTGGTTCGTGTCACGTTCAATCACGCCTGGGAGTAATTCAGTTTGAGCAAAATCGCGAGCGGCATCGCGAATCATGATATGTTCTTCAGAGAGCTTAAAATCCATAATTCGTAATAATTTAGTTTATTTGGTGATATATTTTATCAAATATAGCTTTTTCATGTGAATTATTTAATCGTCTTTCTTATTTTTACCAGCTATGTTAGAAGATAAGTATCATGTTATTGGAGTGATGTCTGGAACCTCATTAGATGGGATTGACCTCGTTGAAATAAATTTTCAGTTTAAAGGAGAATGGCAGTTTGAAATTTTGAAAGCTGAAACGGTCTCGTATCCGTCATTTTGGAAAACACAGTTGAGCGCATTAGTTTCTTATTCCGAAGAAAAATTAAAACGTATTGATGCCGATTATACGGTTTATCTTGCTGAAGTCATAAAAACCTTCATTCAAAAACATAATTTAAAGGATATCGATGCAGTTTGTTCGCATGGGCATACAGCTTTGCATCAGCCGGAAAAAGGCATGACTTTACAAATTGGAAACCTGCCTGAGATTTCAAAATTAATAGGAGAAAAGGTAGTTTGTGATTTTAGAGTTCAAGATGTTCTGTTTGGCGGACAAGGAGCTCCTCTGGTACCTATTGGTGATCAGTTTTTGTTTTCTAATTATGACTTCTGCCTAAATTTAGGAGGCTTTGCTAATGTGTCTTCAGATATTAACGGTGTGCGCATTGCTTATGATATTTGTCCCGTGAACATTGTATTGAATCATTATGTGAACCGTTTAGGTTTTGATTATGATGATGGCGGAAAAATAGCTTCTAAAGGTGTTTTGAATATGAAACTTCTTGATGAGTTAAATGCCCTTTCTTTTTATAAAGCAGCTTTTCCCAAATCTTTAGGTTTAGAGTGGGTTAAAGAACAGGTGTTGCCGCTAATTGATTCTTATCATTTAGAGGTTGCAGATATTCTTAAAACCTTTGTGGAGCATATTGCCTTTCAAATCGCAACGCAATTTAAAATTAAGGAAACTGGTAAGGTGCTGGTTACCGGTGGCGGGGCATACAATATCTATTTAGTGAATGCTCTAAAAGGACATACTTCTCTTGAAATTATCATCCCTTCAAAGCGCCTTGTGGAATTTAAAGAAGCCTTGATTTTTGGTTTTTTAGGCGTATTGAAACTTAGAAATGAAGTGAATTGCCTACAAAGTGTTACAGGAGCTTCAAAAAATCACAGTTCAGGAGAAATATTTCTGGCCTAAAATCTTCAAAAAATGAAGTCTAAATAGTTTAGTTTTTTATATTTGTTCGGTTTCCAAAATTAACCAGGCGTATTTAAACGTTTTGTAACTAGTTAATTTGAAACTTTAACGAACCAAATCATATTGTTGAACAACCACATGAACACTTATATAAAAGAGAAAAGCTTTTGTATACGGTTTATACTTTAACCAAGAAAGTAACGTTATAACGTTGCAATAAATAACAGAATTTATGGTGAATATTTTAATACAAGAAGCACAAGAGGGAGTCGATGTACTTCCGGAAGGAGAATCGGTTGAAAAAACACTTTCAATTATTGAGTTAATAGCTAGCGGGGGAGCAGCGGGACAGGTTATTATAGCCATATTGTTTCTACTGCTTGTAGGTGCTATTTATATTTATTTCGAACGTATTTTCGCTATAAAAGCAGCTTCGACTATTGATGCTAATTTTATGAATCAAATTAAAGATCATGTTAGCAATGGTAAGATTGAATCGGCACAGCAATTATGTGCTCAGATGAATTCACCGGTATCACGATTAATCGGAAAAGGAATATCAAGAATTGGAAAACCTTTGGCTGATATTAATACGGCTATTGAAAATGCAGGACGTCTAGAGATTTATGGTCTTGAGAAAAACGTAAGTGTTTTAGCGACTATTTCTGGAGCGGCGCCCATGATTGGTTTCTTAGGAACTGTGGTAGGGATGATTTTAGCCATTTTCGAATTGGCTAATGCTGGAGGAAGCATTCAAATGGATGTTTTAGCAAGTGGTTTATATACAGCGATGACAACCACAGTTGCTGGTTTAATTGTGGGTATTGTTGCTTATATGGCATACAATCACTTGGTAGTAAAAACCGATAAGGTTGTTTACCAAATGGAAGCGCACTCTTTAGAATTTTTAGATCACTTAAACGAACCAACTTAGTATGAATCTTAGAGGAAGAAATAAAGTAACACCAGAATTCAATATGTCGTCTATGACCGATATTGTATTCTTACTACTTATCTTTTTTATGATTGCATCTACTTTGGTAACCACTAATGCTATTGATATTTTATTGCCAAAAGCAAGTGGTAAAACAGAAAATAAGAAGTCTGTTGCAGTTAGTATTAAAAAAGATTTAACGTATTATATCGATCAGAAACGAGTTGGCGTAAGTGTTCTAGAAAACGAATTACTTGCAGAATTATCAGCCGCAGACAAACCAACCATTATATTACGTGCCGAAAAATCGGTGCCTGTAGATAATGTGGTTAAGGTTATGGATATAGCCAATAGAAATAAATTTAAAGTCATTCTTGCGGTACAACCGAATTAATAATGAAATACTTAAGAACCAAACACGAACGGAATTCAGCAAAATTAACGGCTTTAATTAGTCTCATTATTTTGTTGCTTTTATTTGTGGTTGGCACCAAGTATATGGACCCACCTGAAGAATATGGTGTTGCCGTAAATTTTGGTAATTCTAGTGTTGGAAAAGGTGATGTACAGCCATTGAAACCGGTAAAATCGGAACCTCAAGAGGTGGTTGAACCTGTGGAGCCCGAAGTTTCTGAACCCGAACCAGAAGCAGCAGCGCCTGCTGAAGCTCAGGAAGAAGTACTTACCGAAGATAACTCTGAAGCGATAGCTATTAAGAAACAAAAAGAAGCCGAAGCTAAAGCCAAAGCGGACGCAGAGGCCAAGGCAAAAGCAGAGGCGGAAGCCGAAGCCAAAAGAAAGGTGGAAGAAGCAGCCAAAGAAAAACGCGAACAGGACGAAAAGAAGAAAAAATTAGATGCCTTAATTGGAGGTGTTAAAAAATCTGAAGGCTCTGAAGTAGGAGGTGAGGGTAATGATAATAAGTCTGGGGATAAAGGCCAATTAGATGGCGATCCTTATGCTACTAGTTATTTTGGCGGACAAGGTTCAGGAAGTGGCGGTGTAGGATACGGTTTAAATGGTCGTGGTACTGCTTCATTTAAAAGGTTGACACAAGACTGTAACGAATCGGGAATGGTTGTTGTTAGGATAGTCGTGAATCAAAGTGGAAATGTTATTGAAGCGACTCCAGGGGTTAAAGGTACTACCAATACAGCTGGATGTCTTTTAGATCCTGCTAAAAAGATTGCTTTATCGCACAAGTGGCCAGCAGATTCTAAAGCACCGACGCGTCAAATAGGATTCGTGAGTGTGAACTTCAAAATAAGTGAATAACAAATGACTTATAACGATACGCTAGAGTGGATGTTTTCTCAACTTCCCATGTATCAAAATCAAGGTAGTACGGCGTTTAAAAAAGACTTAAGCAATACCCTTAAGCTTGCCAAGCATTTAAATTTTCCAGAAAATAATTTCAAATCCATTCATGTGGCTGGAACCAATGGGAAAGGTTCTACAAGTCATATGCTCGCTTCTATTTTACAAGAGGCTGGATATAAAGTAGGACTTTATACTTCACCGCATTTAAAAGATTTTAGAGAACGTATTAAAATTAATGGTAAAGAAGTTTCTGAAACTTTTGTTATCGATTTTATAGCACGTAATAAGTCGTTTTTTGAATCAGAATCTCTGTCTTTCTTTGAAATGACCGTAGGTATGGCTTTTGAATACTTTTCAGAAGAAAAAGTAGATATTGCCGTTGTTGAAGTCGGAATGGGAGGGCGATTAGATTCTACCAATATCATTACGCCTGAAGTTTCAGTGATTACTAACATTGGACTAGATCATACACAGTTTTTAGGAAATACCTTGGAAGCGATTGCTTCCGAAAAAGGCGGAATCATTAAAAATCATGTTCCCGTGGTAATAGGGGAGACGCAAAGCGAAACCCAAACGGTTTTCGAAACGCTAGCGGAAGAGCATCAGTCTAAAATCGTATTTGCCGATCAGGTGGTAAAAACGGACTATAAATCAGATTTAATTGGAAGCTACCAGTCCAAAAATATTAAAACTGTTATACAGGCCATTAAAGAGCTTCGTGAAAAAGGTTTTGTTATTTCTGAAGACGAATTAAAAACAGGTTTGCTTCATGTGGTTAAAAACACCGGACTTTTGGGAAGATGGCAAATTTTAAATGAAAATCCGAAGGTGGTTTGTGATACCGGACATAACGAAAGTGGTCTAAAAGATGTCATGAATCAACTGTCAAAAGAAGATTTTGACGCCTTACACATTGTTTTTGGAGTAGTAAATGATAAAGATTTAGGGTCGATTGCACATTTGTTACCTAAAAACGCAAAATATTATTTTTGCAAACCAGAAATTCCTCGAGGTATGGATGCAAGCCTCTTAAAGGAGGCTTTATCGGCTTTCGGGCTAGTAGGAATGGCGTATTCGTCTGTAAATGAAGCTTATAAAAAAGCTTTAAAAAACGCGAAACCAAGTGATTTTATTTATGTTGGAGGAAGCACTTTTGTCGTTGCAGAAATAATTTGAAAATTTTTTCAAAAAAGTTTTTGTAAAGTGAAAAAGGGTTGTATATTTGCAGCTCCTAATAATTAGGGCGCGTAGCTCAGTTGGTTCAGAGCACTTGGTTTACACCCAAGGGGTCAGGGGTTCGAATCCCTTCGCGCCCACAGAAATTAAAAAAACCTGATGATTTTCATCAGGTTTTTTGTTTTTATAGGGATTTGTATTTCAAAATAATATTGTAATTTGAAGCATTATTGTTTTTAGAAAAATATATCCATATGAAAGGTGATAGTATTAGAGATACTTACAGAGAGATATTTAGTTCGCACGACCATCCAACTTTAGAGAAACATATTGAGAAATTAATTGAGCTTGATGTTTTTCTTCCATATAGCTCTACTTTTTTTTGCATTACAAATACCCAGGACTTAACGTTCGAATATGTAAGCAAAAATATCCATGCTTGCTTAGGTTTAGATGGGGCAGATGTAAAGACTAAAGGGATGCGTTATTTTTGGAGTAGAATGCACCCAGAAGACTTAGATTTATGGTTACATGCATTAAGTGACCTTATGAAGTTTACGTTGAATAAAATTAGTGTAGAAGAGCGTAGTAAAATGACCTATACCTGGAATTATCGTTTGATGAATAATTATGGTAACTACGTTAATATCGTTCAAAATACGACACCGTTGGAATTTGATAGTGGTAATAAACCCATTATTGGTCTAGCTCATTACACGGTGTTGGTTCCAGAGATAAATATGCAAATATGTGCCTCTGCGAAGTTACTAAATGGGAATAATGAATATGAAACGGTTTACTATAATAATTTTTCTCAAAAATTACTTTCCAACGGAATTAGTAATCGGGAACGTGATGTGATTCGTCTTTTAGTTTTGAATCAATCTAGTAAGGCTATTGCTGAAAAGCTAAATATTAGTCCGAACACTGTAGATACACATCGCAGAAATATTTTAAAAAAGCTGAATGTATCCTCAACAGGTGAACTTGTTGGTATGATTAAAATGAATACCAATTTGATATAGGTCATACCAATTTAACCATATAATGTCGCACATAAGTTGTTTCTTTTTCGCCCATATTTCAATATAAAATAAAACCGTAGCTAATGCTATGCTTGAATTTTCTATTTCATCTGAACAAAAATAATTCAAATTAAAAATACGACATTATACGGTTAAGTTGGTATTATTTCTTCGGGAAACAAGAAAAGTTTGACTTAAAAATGTTCAGATTACCCTAATAAACGGTCGTTAATCGAAATTTAAATAATTACTCAAATTGAGTATTGGCTTAAAGCTAATATAATTGCAACTTTGAGTTGCTATTAATTAGTTCTTAGGGAGAATTATTTATTGATGTCTGTCTTATATATTGTTTATAAGGCAGGCATTTTTTTGTATTATTAATTTTTAAAGCAGTTCTAGTACGCGTTCCAAAGCCATGCCTCTAGAGCCTTTTATTAAAAGATTAGAGCCCTTAGGTGTGTTTATTTTACCTTCAGATTCAAAATCGGAAAAAGTAGAGTAGGATATTGCTTTTTCAGATAGGATATGGGTACTATGAAAATTTTCTCCTAAAAAGTAGACGCTATCAATATCAAGGGTTTCTACTAAATTTACGATGTTTTGGTGTTCTGTTTTGGCATCTTCTCCAAGTTCAAACATATCACCTAAAATAGCAATTTTAAAGCCTTTTTGTTTTTCAAAATTAAGTAAAGCTGCTTGCATACTTGTAGGGTTGGCATTGTAGGCATCTAAAATGATTTTATTGGTGCCCTTAGTGATAATTTGTGAACGATTATTGGTAGGGGTGTAGTGTTCTATAGCTGTTTTAATAGCGTCATCATCGACTTTAAAATAATTTCCAATAGTTATGGCTGCCGCAATATTATTAAAGTTGTAATCACCTATAAGGCAGCTTTCAACTTTCATGTCATTATATTGGCTTATTACGAAAGGTTGTGCTTTAATAAAGTTTATGTTAACATCGTTGTTATCAGAAGAATTTCCGAAAGTATAGGTGTTGGCCTCTATTGTTTTATCGACTTGAATTTTATCGGTGGTATTTATAAAAATGGTCTTATTGTTTTTTATTAAATAGGCATACATCTCACTTTTACCTTTAATAACACCTTCGACGCCTCCAAAACCTTCTAAATGTGCTTTTCCAAAATTAGTAATGTATCCAAAATCTGGTTTAGCGATACTACATAAAAATTCTATTTCTTTTAGATGATTTGCGCCCATTTCTACAATACCTATTTCAGTATTCTTAGTCATTGAAAGTAGGGTTACAGGAACTCCAATATGGTTGTTTAAGTTACCTATGGTTGCGGTAGTATTATATTTTTTTGATAATACAGCGTTGATCAGTTCTTTTGTTGTGGTTTTGCCGTTACTTCCTGTTAGAGCGATTATAGGTGTATTTAAATAACTGCGGTGAAAAGAGGCTAACTCTTGTAGTGTTGTTAAAACATCATGAACTAGAATAGTATTGTCTGAAGTGTTGGCAGATTCTTCATCTACTATGGCATATTTTGCTCCAGCTTCTAAAGCTTTTTTAGCATAAGTGTTGCCGTTAAAGTTGTCGCCTTTTAAAGCAAAAAACATAGCGTTTGGGTGCATGCTTCTAGTGTCTGTACAGGCTGAATGACAAGTTAAAAATAAGCTGTGAAGTTTTGATGTTTTCAAGTGAAATAAATTTTAAATAAATGTATAAAAAAAGTCCTAACAACTGGTGTTAGGACTTTAGTTTATCTGTTAAAAGTAAGCTTAATTTTTAGTTTTAGCTTTCGATTTACTTTTTGATCCAACTCTAGACATCGCACATCTAAATCCGATGTAATCTGTTGCCATATCTTGTGGGAAGTAACGTCTTGTAGCTGGGTCTAACCAGTACTCTCTGTCTTTCCAAGACCCTCCTTTGTATACACGAACTTCATCATTAATTAAAGAGGTTCTGTTTGATGCTTTATCAAATTCTCTAATAATGTTCCCTGAAGAATCTCTAGAGATTGTGTGTTTAGGCGAGTTGTACATTTGTCTTGTTTCTGCCTCAGGGTTTTTTCCTAAATCATCATCATTAAAGCTTTCGAAATAACGAGATGAACGTTTGTCACCATCACGGTAGTTAATATGGTTACTTCTATCAAAGTTAGTTCTTAAGTATGTTTCATTTTCATCAACAGGAACTTGTGAAATCTCTCCAGGTAAATCTCTAGCAATAACTCTTCCGTTAGAAAGGGTGTCATAAACAATGTTACCAGGTGTCACGATTTTTACAGTACCATCTTCGTTTATAGCGTTTTTCGTGTAAACGTTTCCACGGTAGTAGTTAAAATCATTAAATTCATCATCAATAATAGGACGGTAAACATCAGATACCCATTCAGCAACATTCCCTGCCATATCGTATAATCCAAAATCATTAGGGTCATAAGATTTTACAGCATTTGTAATATCGGCACCGTCATCAGACCATCCTGCAATTCCACCGTAATCACCTTTACCTTGTTTAAAGTTAGCCAATTGGTCACCACGTATTTTACGTTTTCCTGAACGTGTATATTGTCCATCCCATGGGTATTTTTTACGTCCACGGTATAAGTTATAATCTCTAATTTCACTTAAACCTAAAGCTGCATACTCCCATTCTGTTTCAGTTGGTAGTCTGTATTTCGGAGAAAGAATTCCTGTTTCACGAGTGGCGTATACTCCAGTTTCGTTACCTTCTTCATCAACTCTAGCATTTCTACTTCTAGCTCGGCCATCATGAATTTCTTCATTTCCGCCATAGGTTCTTGAAGGTGAATTTATGTAAGTATCTGTACTGAAGGTTTGATCTGCAGTAACTTCAGTAGTTTTTGAGTCACGTTGCAAGTAACCTGCTTCTTCAAGATTCTTCTCATTAACACGATCAGATCTCCAATTAGCAAATTCTACCGCTTGAATCCAACTTACACCAACTACAGGGTATTCACCATATCCTGGGTGACGTAAGTAGTTGTTAGTCATTACTTCATTAAAACCTAAACGGTTTCTCCAAACTAATGTATCAGGTAAAGCACCATTGTAAATTGCTCTAAAGTTTCCTTCCGATGGTGGGTATACACGTTTTAACCAATCTAAGTACTCCATGTACATCATATTGGTAACCTCTGTTTCGTCCATGTAAAAAGATTGCACGTGTTGTTGACTAGGGCTATTATTCCAGTCGTGCATTACGTCGTCTTGAACACGTCCTTTTGTAAATGTTCCTCCTTCAACAAAAACCAATCCAGGAGCAGTTTCTTGTTCTCTAAAATTTGTATTGTACTGGAAGCCACCCTCTCTAGAGTTTAATTGCCATCCAGTCGCTCGCGAGCTGTTTTTTGAACTCGAAGATTTTGAACAACTAGTTGAAGCTATAGCAAGTGCTAATACAGCTAAAACTTTGCATACGACTACTTTTTTCATATCCATACTTTTAAGTAAGCTAAATAATGTTTTGGTGCTGCAATATAAGAATTAAACCGAATATCGCAAGCTAATAATTACATTTTGACTAAAAAATCGTGTATTTCGTCCTGTTTTTTAGGCCTTACAACGATGATTTTGTCCGTTTTTCAGTGTGTTTTCGTCTATGTTAACGAAGGTTTAACAAATTTATTATTGTATTTTTGAAGTACTTTTTTAAAAATGTTATTTCTTTTAATAATAACATATTATTAATGACGTTATTTTATCAATGAAAAATAATATTTTCTTTTTACTACTGTTAACCTCAGTAGCCTTATTAGCGCAACAGAAAAAATATAGTATTTCTTGGGAGGGTACTAAGAAGCTTTCAGGGGCTGGTTTTTCAATAGAGTTGCCTGCGTTTAATGACGAGCATTTTACCTATACCGATGAAGGTCTTCGCTTTGTAGATCAGTGGGAGAGTCAAACTCAGATTGATGAAGCTTCAGCTAATCTTACAGGGGTCGTTTATCAAAATATGGCGGCTTCAGAATTAAAAGACTTAGATGTTAGTAAGATACCTAGCAAATTAGAGTTTCAGCTTAAAAATGCTATCTCTAGAAATAAACGCTACCTCTCCTTTCAGTTAAACCCCATTATAAAAGATAGTAATGGTCGTTTTAAAAAAATCACTTCATTTCATTTAAGTTATAAGCACGGGTTTACAACTAAAAGGGCTGTTTCAAATAAGGGGTATGTGTCATCGAAAAGCTTATCGAGTTCTGCTTTGAGTTCAGGTAAATGGTATAAGTTTTATATTGATACTACTGGGGTATTTAAATTGTCCAAAAACTTTTTACAGCGTTTAGGGGTTGATGTGAATTCGGTAAATCCTAATCGTATTAAATTATATGGTCATGGCGGACAAATGATTCCTTATTCGAATGTAGAGCCTTATCCATATGATGTGCCTGAAAATTCCATAAAGTTTGTTGGAGGAGAAGATGGCGTGTTTAATGATCAGGATTATATTTTGTTTTATGGTCGCGGACCAAAAGGATTTGATGTTGAGAGTGCGACACATATAAATTGTTATACTGATAAGACTTATTATTATATCAATGTTGGTACTAGTGGGGACGGTAAACGTATTCAATCTTTTGCGCAACCAACTGGTTCAGTAGATTTGATGATTGATAGTTATGAGTCTTATCAATTTCATGAAATTGATGACTATAATTTAATAGCCTTAGGAAGGCGTTGGTTTGGTGATAAATTTGATGTTCAAAACAATAAAACCTTTGAATTTGATTTCCCTAACCTGATCACTACAGAGCCTATCAAACTTAGTGTTTTGGTAGGTGCGGTTAATGGGACAAATTGTTCGTTCGATGTTAGTGTTAATGGTTCTGCTGTTTCGAGTATTAGTTTACGTGGTGTTTCTAGTCCAAATTTAGCTTCTGGTGGTGCGTTATATAGAGATGTTAATGTAAACGGATCTAAAGTTTCCGTAGGGCTTAATTTTAATAATTTAGGGAATCCGAGTATTGAAGCCTATTTAGATTATATTTCTATTGAAGCTATGAGTGCTTTAAGTTTCTCAGGTAAACAATTTCAGTTTAAAAATAGTGTGGTGACATCAGTGTCTGGTGTAGGACAGTATAACCTAACAAATGCTTCAAATGTTTCCGAAGTTTGGGATGTTACCGATTTGTATAATATTTCGAATGTAGAGAATACCCAGGGGAATTCTACTTTAAGTTTTAGATCTCAACTAGGGAGTTTAAAAACTTACGTGGCCATAACGCCAACCGATTATTTTGAGCCTAAGTTGGATTCTAAAACCGATGTAGTCAATCAAGATATAAAAGGAACCATTTTTAAAAATGAGCAGGGCAATTTTCAAGACATCGATTATATTATTGTATCTCCAAATAATATGATTAATCAAGCCGAACGTTTAGCAGATATTAACCGTAATCAATATGGTTTAAATGTTAAGGTTTTAGGTTTGGATGAGATCTATGCTGAATTCAGTACAGGGAATCAAGATGTAGGTGCGATTAGGAATGTTGTAAAATATGTTTATGATAATGCGAGTGCTCCAGATAAAAGAATAAAATACTTATGCTTATTTGGTGATGGTTCTTTTGATTATAAAGATCGAATTCCAAACAATACAAATATGGTGCCTTCATGGTATTCGTATAACAGCTTTAGTTTGGCTAGTTCGTTTGTTTCTGATGATTTTTATGGAATGATGGATGATAACGAAGGTGCTATGGGGAGTTCGGAAATGTTAGATATAGCTGTGGGTAGAATTATTGCTGATTCCCAAGAACGAGCAAAAGAATTGGTTGATAAAGTCTCTTATTACTATCAAAAAGAATCTTTTGGGAGCTGGCGTAATAATTTTGTAGTGATTTCAGACGATGTTGATGCTGATTGGGAAGGCATATTGCAAAAGACTACTGATAGCATTGGGAATTTAGTCACAGAAAAAAAACCATTTATCAATGTAGTTAAAATTCACTCCGATTCTTACGTGCAAGAAACTTCAGCTGGAGGGAATAGATATCCTGCGGTAAATACTGCGATTTCAAATGCAGTTGATAACGGTGCTTTAGTTGTTAATTATTTTGGACATGGCGGTGAAGATGGTTTAGCGCAAGAGCGTATTTTAACGAAGCCAGATATTGAAAATTTTAGAAATTATAATAAGCTTAATTGTTTTGTAACGGTTACTTGTGAGTTTACACGATTTGATAATCCATATCGTGAAACCGCTGGAGAATTTACATTTTGGAATAAGCAAGCGGGTGCTATAGGTTTGATTACTACGACAAGGCAGATATATGTGAGTTTTGCAATTAATTTCAATAATATATTAGGACAATATTTGTTTTCATATAGTAACACTGACGGGTATGATGACAATGAATATCCTTCAATGGCTGAAGCTTTAAGGTTAGCTAAGGCAGATCCTGCGGTATCAAACAACAGTCAGCGTAGGTTGGTCTTTTTTATAGGAGACCCTGCAATGAAATTAAATTTTCCAAAGCCAAGTATTAGGTTGACTAAAATTAATGATGTGCCATTAGCACAGTCTACCGACACTATAAAAGCATTAAGCAAAGTGAAATTAGCAGGAGAAGTTACCGATGTTTCAGGAAAAGTATTAACTGATTACACTGGGGTTCTTTCAACTACCATTTACGATAAGTATATTGACCGAAGTACTTTAGGGAATGACCGCACACAACTAAACGGACAGCTGGTAATTTTAGATTTTAAAACCCTTGGTGAGATTATATTTAGAGGACAAGCTTCTGTAAAAAACGGGCAGTTTGAGTTTGATTTTGTAGTGCCAAAAGATATAGGTATTCCAGTAGGTTATGGAAAAGTAAGTTTTTATTCGGAAAATGAAGATGTAACACTTGATCAAGCTGGGGCGAGTGTTAATACCATTAAAATTGGTGGTTTAAATGAAAATGCAGCTGAAGACAATATTGGTCCGGTAATTAATCTGTACATGAATGATGAAAACTTTGTATCTGGAGGTATTACTAATGAGTCGCCTACATTATTGGTTAAATTAGAAGATGCTAATGGGGTAAATACATCTAGCGGTGTTGGACATGATATTGTAGCCATACTTGATGGTGATGAAAAAAATCCAATAATTCTTAATGATTATTATCAAACTGAAATTGATGATTATACGCGCGGCGTTGTGAGTTTTCCGTTAAGAGATTTAGAACCAGGATTACACACCTTAACCCTTAAGGCTTGGGATGTTTATAACAATTCTTCAGTTTCAGAAATTCAATTTATGGTCTTTGATGAAGATCAAGAATTGGTTATAAATAATGTGCTTAATTACCCAAATCCTTTTGTAGATTATACAGAATTTTGGTTTAACCACAATAGTTCGGAGTCTTTAAGCGTTTCTATACAGATCTTTACCGTGTCTGGGAAACTGGTAAGAACTTTAAACGGGAAAACCTCTGGGGGCGCAGTAGTTAATAGTTCGTTGTCTCGAGATATTGTTTGGGATGGTAGAGATGATTTTGGTGGTAAAATAGGAAAAGGCGTTTATGTGTATAAATTAAAAGTACATTCCGATTTATTGAATAAAACTGTCGAAAAAATAGAGAAACTTGTAATACTGTAAGAAAAAATTATATTTGCTAACTAAACCATATTTCATGAAGAATAGATTATTGCTATTAATAGCTTTTGCTTTCATTTTTAAATTAGAGGCCCAAACTACTATCGTACCTAACGATAACGACTCTAGAGTGATTACAACAGGAATGCCATTTTTACTAATTGCATCCGATGCCCGTTCTGCAGGTATGGGAGATATGGGGGTTGCAACCTCTGTAGATGCTTTTTCTCAGCAATGGAATACTTCAAAATACGCTTTCGCGGAAACCAAATCTGGTGTTGGCGTGAGTTATACACCATATTTAGGTAAGTTAGTAAATGATATTTTTTTAGGAAGCTTAACTTATTATAATAGAATAGATGAACGTAGTGCTTTTGCAGGGAGTTTAAGATATTTTTCATTAGGAGATATTGAGTTTACAGATAATGAATTTGCAACACCATATACGCAACGTCCAAATGAGTTTGCTTTAGATGCATCTTATTCCTTGCGTTTAGATGATCGTTTTGCAATGGGGGTAGCTATGCGTTATTTGCGTTCAGATCTAAAGTTAAATGATGGTACGAGTGATACAACTCCTGCCAGTACTTTTGGAGTTGATATTTCTGGATATTACCAAAGTGAAGAAGTGGCTTACGCTGATTTCAATGGTAGATGGCGTGGTGGATTTGCCATTCAAAATATTGGTCCGAAATTTAAATACGATGAAGGTGGTCAAGAAAACTTTCAACCAACTAACTTGAGGTTAGGTGGTGGATTTGATTTCATCTTTGATGATTATAATAAAATCGCAGTTACTACAGAGTTTACAAAATTATTAGTGCCAACACCTCCAATTTTAGGTGATGAGTACTTGTATGATGACGTAAATAATAATGGTCAATATGATGAAGGAGTCGATACTTTAGGTGATTTAGAAAATGCAGATGTCATTTACAAAGGTAAATCTGATGATGTTGGTTTTTTACAAGGCATGTTCCAGTCATTTGGTGATGCGCCAGGAGGGTTTAGAGAAGAAATGAAAGAGATTACATGGGCATTAGGAGCAGAATATACGTATCAAGATGCTTTTGCTTTCAGAGCAGGATATTTTCATGAAGCTGAAGAAAAAGGAGCTAGACAATTCATGGCTTTAGGGGCTGGATTTAAGGCAAGTGTTGTAAATATCGATTTGTCGTATTTATTCTCAACTTCGCAAGTACAAAGTCCTTTAGAAGGAACTTTACGTTTCTCTTTAACATTTAATATTGGAGCAGGAACGTATGCAGAATACTAAAAATGAATTATGGTTCATTCATCAAAAAACTATTGTGAAAGCAATAGTTTTTTTGTTTCTAAGAGTTTCCTAACTTGTCATAAAAAATGAGAGTAACTTAATAATTGCCGTCTTATGAAAGAAGTAAAAATAGAATCGAAGTTATTCGTTTTTGATAACCTAGAAGAATTGCCTCGTGATATTGCTGGTTTAATGGGAAAAGCTATAAAGGCTAGAAGTCGCGCTTATGCACCATATTCTAACTTTCAAGTCGGAGCAGCGCTATTGCTTGATAATGGTGAGATTATTACAGGAAACAACCAAGAGAATGCTTCATATCCTTCTGGGCTTTGCGCTGAACGTACGGCTATTTATTATGCGGGCTCCCAATACCCAAATGCTAAAGTGCTATATATGGCTATTACGGCAACCGCGAAAGACAATCCGACGAAAGAACCCATTCCGCCTTGCGGCGCTTGTAGGCAAGCAATGGTTGAATATGAAATTAAACAACACGCCCCTATTGCGATATACTTTATGGGGAAGATAGGCGCTGTTGCAAAGTCTAATTCAGTGTCAGACTTACTGCCATTTGTGTTTGATAAATCTGTTCTTTTTTAACTATTTGAGCGCTTTCTGGGCGTGAAATCACTCTCAAATTTAAAATAAAGAGATAATACAGTCAAAAAATTATCAAATAATCAAAGGAGCGAATTATGGCTATATATTTCAATTTTTTTCACACTTTAGTGAAATTGCGTTTTTGCATTACAGCACAATGTGTTACTTTTGTAGTCGCTTATAAATTATCATAAAATTATTCCATGCAAAAAATCACAAAAGAGGTTTACCTCAAATGGTACGAAGACATGTTGTTCTGGAGAAAGTTTGAAGACAAACTAGCTGCAGTATACATTCAACAGAAAGTAAGAGGATTTCTTCACTTATATAATGGTCAAGAAGCTGTGTTAGCTGGAGCTTTACACGCTATGGACTTAAGTAAGGATAAAATGATTACCGCTTACCGTAATCACGTGCAACCAATTGGTATGGGGGTAGATCCTAAACGTGTTATGGCAGAATTATACGGAAAAGTTACAGGAACATCTAAAGGAATGGGTGGTTCTATGCATATCTTTTCTAAAGAATTTAGATTTTATGGTGGTCACGGTATTGTAGGGGGACAAATTCCTTTAGGTGCTGGTATCGCTTTTGGAGATAAGTATCACGGTAGTGATGCGGTTACATTATGTTGTTTCGGTGACGGTGCTGCAAGACAAGGGTCGCTTCATGAGGCTTTTAACTTGGCCATGTTATGGAAACTACCTGTTGTGTTTGTTTGTGAGAATAACGGATACGCGATGGGAACTTCAGTAGAACGTACAGCAAACCATACCGATATTTGGAAGTTAGGTTTAGGATACGATATGCCTTGTGCACCTGTAGATGGTATGAACCCAATTAAAGTTGCTGAAGCTTTTGATGAAGCTATCCAAAGAGGACGTCGTGGAGATGGACCAACTTTCTTAGAATTAAAAACGTACCGTTATAGAGGACACTCCATGAGTGATGCTCAACATTATAGAACGAAAGACGAAGTTGCAGAATACAAGAAAATTGACCCAATCACGCAAGTGAAAGATGTTATTCTTGAAAAGAAATACGCAACGGAAGATGATATTAAAGAAATTGATAAACGTGTTAAAGAACGCGTTTTAGAATGTGAGAAGTTTGCAGACGAGTCTCCATACCCAGAAAAGCAACAGCTTTACGATATGGTTTACGAACAAGAAGATTATCCATTCATTCAACATAAAATATAGACTATGGCAATAGTAGTAAATATGCCGCGTTTAAGCGATACCATGGAAGAGGGTACGGTAGCGGCTTGGTTAAAAAAAGTAGGAGACAAAATTGAAGAAGGTGATATTCTAGCTGAAATCGAAACCGATAAGGCAACTATGGAATTTGAGTCTTTTAACGAAGGAACCTTACTTCATATTGGTGTTCAAGAAGGTGAAACTACAAAAGTAGATGAGCTTTTAGCTATTATTGGTGATGAAGGTGAAGATATTTCTGAAATATTAAACGGAGGTGGAAGCGAAGCTCCAGCTGCTGAAGAAGCTAAAGAAGAAACAGCGGAAGCTGCTTCAACTGAAACTGAAGAAGCTCCTGCTGAAGAGGCTGCTCCAGCTGCTGCTGAATTACCAGAAGGTGTTATCGTGGTCACTATGCCGCGTTTAAGTGATACCATGGAAGAAGGTACCGTAGCCACTTGGTTGAAAAAAGTTGGTGATTCTGTAGAGGAAGGTGATATTTTAGCTGAAATCGAAACAGATAAAGCAACTATGGAATTTGAATCATTCCAGTCTGGTACTTTATTAGAAATAGGATTAAAAGAAGGCGAGTCTGCAAAAGTAGATTCTTTATTAGCCATTATAGGCCCTGCAGGAACTGATGTTTCTGGAGTTGCAGATAATTTTTCTGCCGGTTCAGCACCAGCTAAGGAAGAAGCTCCGAAAGCAGCTGCTCCTAAAAAAGAAGCGTCTAAATCAGCACCGGCTGCAAAAACGGCTTCAGCTCCTAAAAAAGCAGCAGCACCTGCACCAACGCCTGTTACAGAAAACGGACGTGTGTATGTGTCGCCATTAGCTAAGAAATTAGCAGAAGACAAAGGGATTAACTTGACTAAAGTTCAAGGTTCTGGTGAAAATGGTCGTATCGTTAAACGCGATATCGAGAATTATGAACCTGCAGCTTCTGCAGCTTCAGCTGGTAAATTTGTTCCTGCTGGTCAAGAAGATTATGATGAAGTTGATAACTCGCAAATGCGTAAAGCGATTGCTAAGGCACTAACGAATTCTAAATTCTCTGCGCCTCACTATTACTTAAATGTAGAGTTTGACATGGAAAATGCTATGGCATTCCGTGCACAATTCAACTCAATTCCAGATACTAAAATATCTTATAATGATATGGTTGTTAAAGCTTGTGCTTTAGCATTAAAACAACATCCTCAAGTAAATTCACAATGGTTCGCAGATAAAATGCGTTTAAATAACCACGTGCATGTTGGGGTTGCAGTAGCTGTACCTGATGGTTTAGTTGTTCCTGTTGTTAAGTTCGCAAACGAGCAAACTTTACCTCAAATTGGTGCAGCTGTTAAAGAACTAGCAGGAAAAGCGAGAAACAAAAAACTGACTCCAGACGATATGCAGGGTAGTACGTTTACAGTTTCTAACTTAGGTATGTTTGGTATTGATACATTTACATCAATTATCAACCAACCTAACTCAGCAATTCTTTCTGTTGGTAATATTGTTGAAAAACCAGTAGTAAAAGATGGTAAGATTGTAGTTGGACACACCATGAAATTATCTTTAGCTTGTGACCACAGAACGATTGATGGTGCAACTGGAGCACAGTTCTTACAAACATTAAAAGGATTTATCGAAAATCCAGTAACGATGTTAGTGTAATTAATTTTTCTTCCTCTATTGAAGGAAGTCTCAATAATTTTAAAACCTGTTTCATCTTTTTTGAAACAGGTTTTTTTTATCTTTAAACTATGAAAAACATATACTATTTATTCTTTTTACTACCTATTTTAAATTCTGGTGCTCAGGAAGTGCAGAAGCAATCAGAACAGTCTATTTTAAAAGAAAGTGTTGAAAAAAGCATGAATTACCTAGCTTCTGATGCTTTGGAAGGACGAAAAACAGGAACCGAAGGTTTAGAAAAAGCAGCCGTTTATATCGAGACCTTTTTTAAAAGTAACAACATAAAACCATTTTTTGAAACTTATAGAGATAGTTTTAATATTCAAGACCTTGTTGGTTACAACATCGTAGGGTATATTGAAGGTCATGATCCTAAATTGAAAAATGAATTTGTGGTACTTGGTGGGCATTACGACCATATTGGTTCTGCAAAAGAAGTAAACGGCGACACAGTTGCCAATGGGGCTAATGATGATGCCTCAGGAACAGTTGCTGTCATGGAATGGGCCAAACATTTTGCCAAGGCAAAATCTAATAAGCGCAGTATTTTATTCACACTTTACGATGCTGAAGAAATGGGCTTAAAAGGGTCAGAGCATTTGGCAAAACGGTTAAAGGAAATGAAAATTGATTTGTATACCATGATCAATTTTGAAATGATTGGGGTGCCAAGGGCTGAAGGTGAAATCATGGCCTATGTCACGGGGTATAAAGAATCTAATATGGCCGAGAAACTAAACAGTTACGCTAAAGAAGAACTGATTGGCTTTTTAGCTCAAGCCAAAGCTTACGGGCTTTTTAAGCGATCAGATAATTATCCGTTTTATAAGGCCTTTAAAGTGCCTGCGCAAGCCATTTCGACTTTCGATTTTACCAATTTTGAATATTATCATCATGTAGATGATGAAGTTGAATTCATGGATTTTCAGCATATGATAAATTTTATTAATAAAATGATTCCTGCGTTAGAGGGTATGATAAATGCACCAACTAAAGAAATTAAACTACATGAGTAAAAATATTATAATTACAGGAACAAGTCGCGGCATTGGTTTTGAATTGGTCAAGTTGTTCTCTAAGGCTGGGCATCAAGTGTTAGCGCTTTCGCGGAATGAAAAGCCCATTTTCGACTTAAATCTTAAAAATGTAACCGCCTTCTCATTCGATTTATCTGATGGCGATGCTTATAAAAAAGTTGAAGACTTCATTAATGAAAACTGGAAGCAAGTAGATGTATTGATTAATAATGCGGGTGCTTTAGTTAACAAGCCCTTTTCAGAGTTATCAATGGCTGATTTTGAAAGCGTGTATAAAACCAATGTTTATGGTGTTGCCGAATTAACACGCATCGTTTTACCCTTTATGAACGCCAAAAGTCATGTGGTAACCATTAGTTCTATGGGTGGCGTGCAAGGTTCTATGAAGTTTCCTGGGTTGGCAGCTTATAGTTCTAGTAAAGCCGCTGTAATTACCTTAACAGAGTTATTAGCCGAAGAATATAAAGAATCAGGTGTTTCATTTAATGTTTTGGCTTTGGGTGCTGTACAAACCGAAATGCTGGAAGAAGCATTTCCTGGTTATCAAGCTCCAACAAGTGCCTTAGAAATGGCGGAATATATTTTTGATTTTTCTCTTAACGGAAACAAATATTATAACGGTAAAATGTTACAGGTTTCCAATTCAACACCCTAATTTATGAGTAAATATAAATGTATTATTTTTGATTGTGACGGTGTATTAATTGATAGTGAGACTATTGCTATCGGTACTCTAGTTGAAATGGCTAATTTATTAGGTGCTAATATGGATAAATCCCAATCTATTATAGATCTCAAAGGGAAATCTTTTAACCATTGCCTTAATTTAATTTCCAATCGAATAAATAAGTTATTGCCTGAAGATTTCGAGTCAGAATACAGAGTCAATACCTTTAAAGCTTTCAAAGAAAATATACAGCCTATTAAAGGGATTAAAGAGGTTATTAAGAACTTGAAAATCCCATTTTGTGTGGCGTCTAGTGGACCAGAAAATAAAATTAGGTTAAATCTTGAAGTCACGGGCTTATTGCCTTCTTTTGAAGGGAAGATTTTTAGTTGTTATACCATTCAAAAATGGAAGCCAGAACCAGATGTTTATCTGTGGGCTGCAAAAACTATGGGGTTTAAGGCTAGTGAATGCCTAGTTATAGAAGATAGTGTTTCAGGCGTATTAGGTGCGAAAAACGGTGGCTTTGATGTTTACGGCTATACAGAACACGATTATAAAAACGAATTAGAAGTTTTGTCCACTAAAACTTTTTCTAAAATGAGTGATTTATTAGGGCTTATTAATAACGAAACAGCTTGATATTTGTCAATATCTCTTCAGATTTAAAAAGGACTTCAAAAGAATTCTGTTATTTTTGTTATGATGCAGAACCTACTTCAAAAATATATTCCACCAAATGCTCTATCGTCAATTTCAGAGCTTTTACAACACGAGAATTTGGTTGTTAAAATAAAGAAGGAACGTAAAACGCGTCACGGAGATTATAGACGCTTGCCAAATGGGAAGCATGAAATAACCATTAACTCCAATTTGAATTCCTATCGCTTTTTAATAACTTTGATTCATGAAGTTGCACATTTAGAAGCATTTAAAACTTACGGAAAGACTATAAAACCACACGGAAAAGAGTGGAAATATACGTTTCAGCATTTAATGTTACCATTTTTAAATCCTGAAATCTTCCCTATGGAGTTACTTCCTTTATTGGCAAAACATTTTAGAAACCCGAAAGCAAGTAGTGATACGGATGCCAATTTATCGTTGGCTTTAAAACAATATGATGAACCTAACGATAAAACCTATATTTTTGAAGTCCCACAAGGAAGTGTTTTTAAGATTTATAACGGTAAAATATTTCAAATGGGTACCAAGCGCGTAAAACGATACGAGTGCATGGAGGTAAAAACAGGTCGTATGTATTTGTTTAACCCCAATGCAGAAGTCGAACTGATAAAATAAAAACTATGAATAAGAATTATTATGCCATTTTAATGGCCGGAGGGGTAGGATCTCGATTTTGGCCTGTGAGTACTGAGGAATTTCCAAAACAATTTCATGATATGTTAGGCACAGGTGATACCCTGATTCAGAAAACATTTCACAGGTTAGCAAAGCTTATTCCGAAAGAAAATATTTTTATTTTAACTAATGAGCGTTATAACGATTTGGTTTTAGAGCAACTTCCTGAGGTAACCCAACGTCAAGTCGTTTTAGAACCTGCCATGCGTAATACGGCACCTTGTATCTTATATGCTTCTTTAAAAATTCAAAAGGAAAATCCAGATGCTGTCATGATTGTGGCACCTAGTGACCATTGGATTGAAGATGAAAACACTTTTTCTAAAAATGTAGAGCAAGCATTTGAATATTGTTCAGAAAATGATGCGCTAATGACCTTAGGTATTCAGCCAACTTTCCCTAATACAGGATATGGTTATATTGAATACGATAAGTCTTCCGCGGAAGCGATAAAATCTGTAAACCAGTTTAGAGAAAAGCCAGATTATGAAACCGCCAAAGATTTCATTGCGCAAGGAAATTTCTTGTGGAATGCTGGGATCTTTATGTGGAGTGTGCAAACAGTGGTTGACACTTTTAAGAAAAACCAACCGGGATTATTCGAATTATTTGAAAAAGGATTAACAGTATATAATACAGATGCTGAAGCAGATTTTATTTCAGAAAATTATCCGAAGGCAGAAAATATTTCCGTCGATTATGCCATCATGGAAAAGTCTAAAAACGTTTTTGTTATCGCTGCAGAATTCGATTGGAACGATTTAGGAACCTGGGGAAGCTTATACGACAAGCTAGATAAAACCGAGAACGGTAATGCTGTTGTGAATGCTAGAGTGTTGCCAGAAGACGCTTCGGGGAACATGATTCGTACTAAAAAAGATAAAATCGTAGTTGTAGACGGCTTGAACGATTATATTATTGTTGATAAAGAGGAAGTTTTACTTATCTTTCCTAAGTCAAAAGAACAAGATATTAAAAAAGTACTTCAAAATGTAAAAAACACTTTTGGAGAGCAATACGGATAATCATAAATGAGCGAAGAAAGTAAATTCAATTTTTCGGAAGAAGAAGCTAAAGAGGCTAAAGCAGAGCAAGAAACGCAAGAAGCACAGGACGCCGAAAAGGACAAAAACGTAAAAGAGTCAAAGGACGCCGTTAAAAAGGACGCCCAAGGACTTTTGGATAGTATCAAGATTTTTCTAAGAGAATTATTAGATTTTAGAGATGATACCGATAGGGAAGCCACAACCAAAGCCATTGTGGCTGATATTCCGTTTAAAGGTGCAACCGCATGGATTTTGGTATGTTCCATTTTCGTGGCATCTATTGGTTTAAATGCTAATTCAACAGCAGTGGTTATTGGAGCCATGTTAATTTCTCCGCTTATGGGGCCTATTTTAGGTATAGGCTTATCTATTGCTATAAATGATATTGATACCTTAAAGAAGTCTTTGATAAACTTAGCAACCATGATTGTTTTAAGTTTATTAACGGCTTTTCTGTTTTTCTGGCTATTTCCATTGAGTGAAGATACTTCTGAGCTCTTAGGACGTGTGCGACCAGATATTCGTGATGTTTTAATTGCCTTTTTTGGTGGTTTAGCTCTGATTATTGCTCGAACTAAAAGAGGAACTATAGCTTCGGTAATTTTTGGTGTAGCGATTGCTACAGCCTTAATGCCGCCACTTTGTACAGCTGGTTACGGATTAGCAAAAGGAAACTGGGTTTACTTTGGTGGTGCCATGTATTTGTTCACCATTAATACTATTTTTATTGCATTAGCAACCTTTTTAGTGTTGAAACTTTTAAGGTTTCCAATGCTAAAATATGCGAATTCTAAGCGGCGTCAATTCATTTCTAGAGCAGCCATGTTATTGGCTATCGTGGTGATGGTTCCAGCAGTTTGGACGTTCTTAAATGTATTAGAAGAAAGTAATTTTAAACGTGATGCCAGTAATTTTATTAGGGAAGAACTAACCGATTTACCGCATGGAGAATACATAAAAAATAACGCTTCTTATACTTTTATAGATGATGAAAACACATCTATTGATTTGAATACATTTGGTTTAGATGAAATTTCTGAAACCACTATTACTTTATTACGTAATAGTATGAAGGACTATAGCGCGTTGGCAAACACAAAGTTAAACATCAATCAGAATCGTTCTAAGAATTTAGATAACTTCAAATATATGGAGGAGTTACGTACCCGTGATTCTTTAGATCTTTTGTCGCAATCTGACAAAATTAAGTATTTAGAAGATCGTTTAAGGCGTTTTTCGAAACTTGAAAGTACTTATATGGCTTTTGATGGTTTAACTGAGGAGCTTAAAATTAATTATGAAAACATAGATAAGTTTTCATATTCTAATGTGATTAATACAGACTTTAAAAAGAAAGACACCATTTCTGTGTTTTCCGTAAAGTGGAAGGATGATTACAAGGATAAACAGCGCGAAAATGATAAAGCTAAGTTGGAAAAATGGCTGAAGCTGAAACTTAAATTAGATACTTTAGTGGTTAGACGATTGAATTAGAATTCCAAGTAAAAAAGTAAAAACCAAGACTTGATTAATTTTCAAATCTTGGTTTTTTTTATATAATAATTTTAAGTTTTTTTAAACTATGAAGAGTTTATTAATTCACGATAAACCCTTTGCTAAACATGCCTTCGGATGATCTTACTCGTAAGAAATATTGTCCTGGAGAAATATTTGAGTTTAAGCTTATCTTTAATTTGTCAGTAGAGTTATGAGAAAGATTAGAGTTTATTTGAATTGGTCTACCTTGAGTATCATAAACAATAATTGAAATGTCTCCAGATATTGGCGACGTGAACTTAACCGATAACTCAGAGTTTTGTACTGGGTTAGGGTATATATAGCCGTGATTAGAAGTGTTAATATGGATACCTTCTATAGATAATGTCGTATAGCCATCAAAGGTTACATCTTGCCAAGGAGTGGTGTTAGATGGGTTGTTACTACTGTTATTATCATACCAGGTAGTTTCAGCTCCTGGGCTATCAAAGAACTCAGGTTCGGTATGTGTAAGAGACCATTGGTAGGCATCGTTAATCATTTCTTCTAAAATATCTTGATAAGCCGGGTTGTTACTTAAATCTTGTGCGTTGTTTTCACTAATATTGGTGTCCAGGTCAAAGAGGTACCATCTTCCATTTCCAGAAGTAAATGCTTTTAAATTATCCCTTCTAATGCCAACATTGTTAATTGTTCTGTGTCTAATTGAATAAATAGACTCTCCTGATCGTGGGTTTGTACCAGCAATCACATGTGGCATTATGTTTTTACCATCAATTTGTTTTCCATTAGGAACTGAAGCTCCAGCAAGATCAACAAAAGTTGGATATAAATCCAAAGCAGATACTGGGTAGCTATATGTAGCTCCTGCAGGTACATTACCAGGCCAGTACATAAACATTGGTACACGAAAACCACCTTCATAAGTGTCTCCTTTATTCCCTCGTAGTGGCGAGTTGTTCGCTCCTTGGTCTGATCGTCCGCCGTTATCACTCATAAATACAATTAGTGTATTGTTTATTTCGCCATTAGTATTTAAAGCGTCTACCAGTTTTTTAACACCTCTATCTACTGAATATACCATAGCAGCATAATTATGTCGACTATCATCTGTATAGCTATAATTATAAGGTGAGCTAGTTAATGCTGTCTTATCGGAATCTAATGCAGTAAGTGGTGTATGTGGTGCGTTATACGACATGAATAAGAAAAATGGGTCATTATCATTGGCTTCTGCATTTTCAATAAAGGCTACCCCTTCATCTGTAAATAAATCTGTTAAATATACGTTACTAGGTTCATTAGCAGGACCATTGTTTTTTATTAAAGGTCGGTTATATGCGCCGCCGTATCCACCACCAGCAGTTGAGTTTGTCCAATAGTTATGACCACCGGTAAGCATTCCGTAGAAGTAATCAAAACCACGGGCATTGGGGTTATGTACGGAAGATTGACCTAAATGCCATTTGCCAATTAAGCCTGTGTTATAATTAGCATTTTGTAAAATTTTACTAAAGAAAGTTTCATTGGCATCAACACCTAAGACATACTCGTTGTCGTTTAAGTTAAATTGAGCACCAAATTCATGTGGATAACGACCAGTTAATAATCCTGCACGACTTGGTCCGCAAAAAGGATGTACTGCATAGGCCGATGAAAAAACGGTGCCATTATTAGCTAAATTATCTAGATTCGGCGTCGCTATATCTGTAGCTCCGTTATTAAAGCCAACATCTGAGTACCCCATATCATCGGTTAGAATAAAAATGATATTAGGTGATTGGCAAAGGGTAGTGAAATAATTAAAGCTTATGAAGCATAAGCATAAAAGTAATTTTTTAGGTACCATTATTTAGGGTTTTAATTGAAAATCCTGCAAGGTACGAATGTGAAGTATGAATATATAAGCTTGTATTTACCCTAAATATACTCGAAATTATCTCGTTTGAAGGTTGTTAACTATTTTCCTCTAAGTACATTTTACGTACTTTTTTAAATAAGTTTGAGGAATAAACAAAGTCCGTAACCACTTCATTGTCTGTTCTAAAAATATTTTCATGAGAGCCTTCCCATGCTTTTAATCCATCTTTTAAAAACACGATTTTCTCGCCAATTTCCATCACCGAATTCATATCATGCGAGTTGATAACCGTCGTGATTTGGTATTCATCTGTAATCTCTTGAATCAAGTTATCAATAACAATAGCCGTTTTTGGATCTAATCCAGAATTCGGTTCATCACAAAAGAGATACTTTGGTTTATTCACAATAGCACGGGCAATAGCCACACGTTTTTGCATACCACCAGAAGCTTCACTTGGCATTTTGTTATGTGCATTTTCTAAGTTCACTCTATTTAATACGAAGTCAACACGGTCTTGCATTTCGCTCTTACTTTGTTTGGTAAACATGCGTAAAGGAAACATGACGTTTTCAGCAATGGTCATAGAGTCGAATAAAGCACTGCCTTGAAAAACCATGCCAATTTGTGCGCGGATATTCCTTTTCTCGTCTTCATCTAAATTTGACAATACATTGCCGTCATAAGCAATCGAGCCACCTTCGTAATCAAAAATACCCAATAAACATTTTAAGAATACCGTTTTACCAGCACCACTCTGACCAATAATTAAACTGGTTTTGCCTTTTTCAAAAGTTGTGGTTATTCCTTTTAATATTTCAGTATCACCAAACGATTTACGTAAATCTTTAACTTCAATCATTAGCTTAATAACATTTGGGTTAATAAATAGTTTAAAAGAATGATAAAAACACTAGTCCAAACGAATGAGGTCGTACTTGCTTTTCCAACTTCTAACGCACCACCTTTCATATAAAAGCCATGATAAGAAGGAATGGTTGCTAGTAAGAAACCAAAAACACATGTTTTTATAAAGGCGTAGGTGATATGAAAAGGATCAAAATCCATTTGTACACCAGTAATATATGCTTCAGGAGAACTAAAACCGCCATACATACATGCCACTAATCCACCAAGAATACCTAAAAACATACCAATACATATTAGAAAAGGGTAAAGCAGTAAAGCGATGAATTTAGGAAAAACCAAATAGTTTACAGCGTTAATACCCATAACTTCAAGGGCATCTATTTGTTCGGTAACACGCATGGTCCCTATACTAGATGTTATAAATGAACCCACTTTACCAGCCATTACAATGGAGACAAATGTAGGAGCAAACTCTAATAAAATGGACTGTCTAGTAGCGAATCCAATTAGAGATTGGGGTATTAAGGGATTGTCTATATTCAATGCAGTTTGAATGGTAACTACACCACCAACGAAAAAAGAAATAAAAGCAACAATGCCTAAAGAGTTGATGATTAGGTCATCGATATCTTTTAAAATAAGTTTTTTTAAGACGCTCCACTTGGTGGGTTTGTGAAACATTTCACCGATCATTAAAAAATAGGTTCCTATATTATGCAGGTATTTCATATGCAGTTTTGTAGCTGCTAAAGTAAAAAAAACTTAGGGGTATTTAACCTTAATTTTAAATTAAGGCAGTATTAAATATGTATTTTTGGCTTTCCAAATTTAAATTATAATGAAATATATATTTTACATCGCTTTTACCATTGTATTTAGTTTTTCTGCTAAAGTACAAGGGCAATCTGTTTCTAATAGTTCAAAATCACCAGTTAAACCCAAGTTGGTAGTAGGTATCGTAGTGGATCAAATGCGTTATGATTATTTGACGCGTTTTGATTCAAGATATGGAGAAGGTGGTTTTAAGCGTATGATTAATGAAGGGTTCAATTGTAAAAACAATCATTTCAATTATGTGCCCACAAAAACGGCACCTGGTCACGCTGCGGTTTTTACAGGAACAACTCCAAAATACAATGGGATCATTTCAAACTATTGGTATGATAAAGAAATAAAAGAAGAGGTATACTGTGCTGGAGATGAAAGTGTGCAATCAATAGGAACAACAGATAAGGCCGGTAAGATGTCACCTAGCCGAATGTTGACGACAACCTTTGCTGATGAAAACAAATTGTTTACTCAAATGAAGGGTAAAACCATTGGTATTTCGGTGAAAGATCGTGGTGCTATTTTACCTGCAGGTCATACTGCTGATGCTGCCTATTGGTTCCATGGTGATGATGAAGGCGTTTTTATTTCAAGTTCTTTTTATATGGAAGCACTTCCAAAATGGGTAAACAAGTTTAACTCTAGTAAACAAGCGGATTCTTATTTGAAAAAGTGGGATACTTTTTATGATATGGACACCTATACTGCTAGTGGAGCCGATTTAAACGATTATGAAGGTGGATTTAAAGGGAAAGAAACGGCTACATTTCCTTATAACTTGAAAAAGTTAAAAGATGAAAATGGTAATTATAGTATTTTAAAAGCGACCCCATTCGGGAATAGTTTAACCACAGATTTTGCCATCGCAGCTATTGAAGGTGAAGATTTAGGTCAAGATGATATTACCGATGTACTTACACTTAGTTATTCTTGTACTGATTATGTAGGACATAATTTTGGTGTAAATTCAAAGGAAGTAGAAGATACTTATATCCGTTTGGATAAAGACTTAGAACGTTTTTTCAATGTTTTAGATAAAGAAGTTGGGAAAGGCCAATATGTAGTTTTTCTAACGGCCGATCATGGTGCTGTTGATGTGCCTGCTTATTTACACGCGCACAATATTCCTTCTGGATATCTAGATAACAAAGGGCGTAAAGAAGTGTTTAACGACTTTTTAGTTAAAACTTATGGGACTACAGAAGTTGTTGAAAACATAAGTAACGAACAGATTTTCTTGAATAAAGCCAAATTAAAAGAATTAGGCCTAAAGTCGGTTGATGTACAAAATGCTATTGTGGAAGAGCAAATGTCATACAAGCATATTTCAAAAGCTTATACTAGAGACGCCATTGTTTCTACGGAATTCACTCAAGGTATTGAGGGGATGATTAAAAGAGGATTCAATCAAAAACGTTCTGGAGATGTTGTTTTGGTGAATGATCCGGCCTACATTTCATACGGAAAAACCGGTTCTACTCATGGTAGTGGGTTGAATTATGATACACACGTGCCTTTCTTGATTTTTGGTGAAGGTGTAGCTCACGGTGAAACCTCAGAACGCACAAGCATTACGGATATTGCACCAACCATTTCAACTTTATTAGGTATTAGTTTTCCAAATGCTGCAACAGGAAAACCTTTAGGTTACGTATTAAAATAAATGAGTAAACGGAGTTTGTATGCTATTGTAGCCGCACTTATCATGGTAGGTGTGTATGGTTATGAACATTATTTAAAAGTAGAAGAGCAGCAAGTTGTTGTTGAAGCAGGTAGTACACCGAAAACAACCACGAACACTTTCTTCTTGCCTACCAGTACCACCGGGCAGGTGATACATCACAAAGGCTATTCTTTGTCTTATAGTGAAGCTCATGAACAACCAGAATGGGTGGCTTATGAATTGAAAAAATCTGATCTATCAAATCACAATTTTAAGCGGCCATATTTTGAAATTGATCCTGCAGTAAAGACCGGCGCAGCCCATTGGCGTAATTATAAGAATTCAGGCTATGATCGCGGACATCTATGCCCTGCAGGAGACAGGCGTTCAAGTAAAGCTGCCTATGATGAAACTTTTTTGACTAGTAATATTAGTCCGCAAGAACATCAATTTAACGCAGGTATTTGGAACACCTTAGAGCAAAAAGTACGCTATTGGGCGGCCAAATATGATGGTGTTTTTGTCGTGACTGGCGGTGTTTTAAAAGGCGATATGGATGTTATAGGTGATGAAGATGTGGCTGTTCCTAATTATTTTTATAAAGTATTGGTAGATTATAATGGTGGAACTCCTAAAATGATTGGGTTTTTAATGCCTCATAAAAACTCCAATAAGCCACTTTATGATTTTGTAGTACCTGTGGATCAAATTGAAGGGCTTACTGGTATTGATTTTTTTCCTGAGTTGGAAGATGATTTAGAAGATCAATTAGAAGCTTCAGCGCAGTATAAAAATTGGATGTTTAACTAAACTTGGCGAGCATGCCTTTCCAACGGAGGTTTCTAATGAATTTCCCTTCCTCTTCGGAAACTAGAAAATCAATTTGGTTCTTTTTGGCTTTAAAATAACCCGCTAAGTAGTCCTTAAACAATGCGAAACTTTTCTTTTTAAAGGCCAATTTTGCTGCTGAAATTAGGGTGATTGTAAAACCATAGCGCATTTTATACATGGCCTCGCCTTGTAAGTACTTAGAAGCTTTGTTGTAGCTGATGCCTGTTGGTTTTAAATGTTTTACGTGTAAGGATTCGTCGGTGATGAGCGCCCAACCGTAATATTTAGCCAGTAGTTCATCAACGGTGTCCCAGCCCATGGAAGGTTTAAGTTGTCCGATTTCTTCAAAACAAGCCTTTCTATAGGCTTTTAAGGCACCTCGAATATGGTCTTTGTTGGTGAGGTTTTCTAAAACCCAATCGTTGTTTTTTTCAATATAACAGAAGCCAGCGGCCATACCTAGTTTCGGGTTGGCTTTAAAATGAGTTGCTAATTGTTCTAAATAATGCTTCGGAAAAATAAGATCGGCATCAAATTTACAAATGACATCGTAGGTTTCGTCTAAGGTTTCAAAACCCTTATAAAAAGCATTGATGATTTTTGAACCCGGTAAATGCTTGTTTGATGATTTTGAATTTACCAATGAAATAAACGGATGCTTTTCCGCGAAAGCGTTTACAATAGATTGCGTTTTATCTGTTGAATTATCATTTACCACAACCACACGTTTGGGCAACAAGGTTTGATTGACCAAAGACTCTAAAGTGAGCCCAATCGAGGTTTCTTCGTTATGTGCAGGAATGACAATGTAGAAATTCAAAATAGAATTTTTTATAGGGTGCTATTTAATGCGTTCGGCATAAACAATATAATATCTAGGGGTAAACCAACGTAAAATAGGGCGAATGCCAATTTTTTTAGTCGGGTTGGTCCATTTTTGGCGGTCTATAATCTTCCAGCCTGCTTTTTCTAAGAGCCAGTCAAACTGCCAATCTTCAAATTCGTGATAATGACGGTCCAACATATCGGTTTTACTTCTGTAGGCAGATGAAAACCAAAGTTTCAGCGGAATACTCGCCACCAATTTATCTGATTTAATGGCTTTAAGAACGGTGAATGGGGAGAGCAGGTGTTCAAAAATCTCAAAGGCTGTAATGACTTCGGCTTCAGAATTTATAATGTTGGAGGTGTCGGTATCTAAATCTTCACCTTTTGTGTTTTCAACCTGATAACCGTGAGCTTTCATGATTTTAGAAAACGGATTCACAACGCCTAAATCTAATATAGACTCAGAAGTATTGATGTGTTTTTCTAAAAATTCAATGGTATGTTTAAAACGTTTATTGGGAAATGTTTTTTCGTACATGAATGGTTTATTTTTTTATTTCCGTGAAAACGGAAACGACAAATCATGAATTCCTAAGCTTATACCTCGTAAACAATGGCGTTGATGTTCATACCAGCGCCAACACTAGCAAACATGATATGGTCACCTTTGTTGATTTCTTGTCCGTCCATCTCACCATTCAATATCAAATCGTATAAAGTTGGCACGGTAGCCACGCTAGAATTACCTAGTTTTCCAATACTCATTGGCATAATACCTTCTGGCATTTCCATGTCGTAAAGTTCGTAAAAACGCTTTACAATGGCTTCATCCATTTTTTCGTTGGCTTGATGAATCAGGATTTTTTTGATTTTAGAAATAGCGATGCCACTTTTATCTAAGCAAGATTTCATGGCCATAGGGACGTTAGTTAATGCAAACTCGTAAATTTTACGTCCGTGCATTTTGATGTAACACCTTGGGTCATCACTCTCTTTGTTATAGGTTTCTCCGAAGAAAATAAAATGAGATTCATCTAAAGCGAAAGTAGCCGCTTCATGGGCTAAAATACCACCTTGTTGCTCTGTCGTCGCTTCTAGAATAACCGCACCAGCACCATCACTATAAATCATGGAATCTCTATCAAAAGGATCGATCACTCTAGAAAGTGTTTCAGCACCAATAACCAAACATTTTTTAGCGATACCAGACTTGATAAAAGCTTCCGCTTGAATCACACCTTGAATCCATCCTGGGCAACCAAATAGTAAATCGTAACCCACACATTTTGGGTTTTCAATACGTAGAAGGTGTTTTACTCTAGAAGCGATGCTTGGTACGGTATCACTTTGAATGCTTCCGTTTTTTACATCACCGTAATTGTGAGCCACAATAATATAATCAAGGTCTTCTTTAGAAATATTCGCTTTGTCAATAGCTTTTTCAGCAGCAAAAGTCGCAATGTTTGACGTTGTTAAATCTTCTTTGACGTAACGACGTTCTTTAATTCCAGTAATGGCTTTAAATTTTTTAACAACAACTTCGCTTGGGGCTTTAATTATTGAACCATCACTATTTAAAAATGTTTGTTTATGAAAATCTTCGTTTCTTTCTATGATAGAAGGAATGTAACTTCCAGTTCCTGTTATTTTTATATTCATAAAATAGGAAATTGCCTTGATTAGGTTTACTATCTAGCAATATAAATAGTTTTAAATAATGATGGTTTTAATTTGTAAATAATTTACGATGTTCAACCCTTGTTTTAAGCCTCAATATAGTCTTCAATAGGAGCGCAAGAACATATTAAATTTCTATCACCATAGGCATCATCTACACGTCTTACGCTTGGCCAAAACTTATTATCTTTTACATAATCCAATGGAAAAGCAGCTTGTTCACGCGTGTATGGGAAGTCCCAAGTGTCGTTAGTTACCATCGCTAAAGTATGTGGAGCATTCTTTAAAACGTTGTTATTATCATCTTTTGAAGCGTTATCTATCTCATTCTTAATGGCTATTAAAGCATCACAGAATCTGTCGATTTCAGCTTTGCTTTCACTTTCCGTAGGCTCGATCATTAAAGTTCCTGCAACAGGGAATGATAGGGTAGGCGAGTGGAAACCGTAGTCTATTAATCGCTTGGCAATATCGGTAACTTCAATGCCATTAGCTTTAAATGAACGACAGTCTACAATCATTTCGTGTGCTGCTCTACCACGTTCACCTGAATATAAAGTATCAAAACTTCCTTGTAAACGGTGCTTGATATAATTGGCGTTTAATATGGCTATTTTAGTAGATTCGGTTAATCCTTCAGCACCTAACATTTTAATGTATCCGTAAGAAATCAAACAAACTAAAGCAGAACCAAATGGCGCCGCAGAAATTCCTGTAATCGCTTCTTTACCACCAGTTTTTATAATTGGGTTTCCAGGTAAAAATGGTACAAGTTGTTCAGCAACACAAATAGGTCCAACACCTGGGCCACCACCACCATGAGGAATGGCAAATGTTTTATGAAGGTTTAAGTGACAAACGTCTGCACCAATGTTTCCAGGATTTGTTAATCCTACTTGGGCATTCATGTTGGCACCGTCCATATATACTTGTCCGCCATTATCATGAATAATCTTAGTGATTTCTTTAATCGCAGATTCGTAAACCCCGTGTGTAGAAGGGTATGTTACCATTAAACATGATAAATTATCGGCGTGTAATTGGGCTTTTTCACGTAAATCATCAACATCAATGTTACCTTCAGCAGTTGATTTTGTTACGACTACTTTCATACCAGCCATTACCGCACTTGCAGGATTTGTTCCGTGAGCAGAAGAAGGAATTAAGCAGATGTTTCTATGATGATCATTACGCGATTCGTGGTAAGCCTTTATAACCATAAGTCCAGCGAACTCGCCTTGAGCACCAGAATTTGGTTGTAAAGAAGTAGCAGCAAAACCAGTAATCTCTGTGAGTTGATCTTCTAAAGCTTTAAGAATCGTTAAATAACCTTTAGCTTGTTTTAGTGGTGCAAAAGGGTGAATGGTTCCCCAGTTAACCGAACTAAGGGGTAGCATTTCTGAAGCTGCGTTTAATTTCATCGTACAAGATCCTAAAGAAATCATAGAATGATTTAACGATAAATCTTTGCGCTCAAGCATTTTGATGTAACGCATTAATTCCGTTTCAGAATGGTGACTGTTAAATACCGGTTCTGTTAAGAAATCTGTGGTTCTTTGAATGTTTTCTGATATGTTATTGAATTGTTCAACTTCAGAAATTGCAATCGTTTTTTTCTTCGCTGCTTTAGCAAAAATTGAAATTAAATCGTTGATGTCGCTAACAGAAGTCGTTTCATTTATAGAAATGGTAACGGTATTCTTATCAGGGTAGAAGAAATTCACCTTTTTATCTGAAGCGATTTTTTCTATTTTCTTTGCTTTGGTTTTTATTTGAAGCGTATCAAAATACGAAGTGTTCGTTTGTTCGTATCCTAATTGCTTTAAGGCATTTGCTAAAGTTGCCGCTTTGTTGTGAACTTTGTTTGCTATGAATTTTAAGCCTTTCGGGCCATGATATACGGCATACATACTTGCCATCACAGCTAATAGTACTTGAGCCGTACAAATGTTAGATGTTGCTTTGTCACGTTTTATGTGTTGCTCTCTTGTTTGTAGAGCCATACGTAGTGCACGGTTTCCGTTGGTATCTTTGGTAACTCCAATAATACGACCCGGTAAATCACGTTTGTAAGCATGTTTTGTTGCGAAATAAGCCGCGTGTGGGCCACCATAACCCATAGGAATACCAAAACGTTGCGTTGTTCCAACAACAACATCGGCACCAAATTTTCCTGGTGCTTCTAATTTAATTAGACTTAGAATATCGGCAGCAACGGCTACTTTAATTCTGGCGTCGTTTGCTTTTGAAATAAAAGATTCTATATCGGTAATTTGTCCTTCTTTTCCTGGGTATTGTAAAATAGCTCCGAAAAATTCAGAAGAAAAATCGAAGGATTCCTCATTACCAATCACTAATTCAATACCAATTGGTGTGGCTCTTGTTTGAAGGACAGATAAAGTTTGAGGTAAAATGTTTTCTGAAACGAAAAACTTATTAATACCCGCTTTTTTCTGATCGCGTTCGCGAACTGCAAATAATAAACTCATAGCTTCTGCAGCAGCAGTACTTTCATCTAAAAGTGATGCATTGGCAATTTCCATACCGGTTAAATCGATAATCATGGTTTGGAAATTCAATAGAGCTTCAAGTCGTCCTTGAGCAATTTCAGCTTGATAAGGCGTGTAGGCTGTGTACCATCCTGGATTTTCTAACACGTTACGTTGAATCACCGCCGGTAAGACTGTTGGATGATACCCTAAACCGATATAAGTTTTGTAAACTTTATTTTTTTGAGACAAAGCATGAATATGAAGTAAGTATTCATATTCGGTCATAGGTTCATCTAAATCAAGCGGTTTTTTTAAACGAATATCATCAGGAATGGTTTCGTAAATTAATTGATCTAACGAGTCTAAACCTAGAGTTTCTAACATAAGGTTTTGGTCCTCTTCTCTAGGGCCAATATGACGCAAAGCAAACGCGTTTGTATTCATAAAAGTGTATTTGTATAAATAATTCGCAAAATTAATGAATATTTATCGTGATTTATTGCGAAAAATCGAAAGTTTTCAACCAATTGAATTCTCTAGCAACACTTTAACTACATTTGTTTTATGAATTTGTTAAAAAAGCTTTTTGCTTTCTATATTTATAGTAGTGTTCACGTGGCTTTAGCCGCGATGTCTTTGGCTTGGGTGACCTTATTGGAGTTAGGCTTAGGTGTTGATAAAGTAGTCCTTTGCTTTGTCTTTTTCGCTACCATTTCGGGTTATAATTTTGTTAAAATTTATGGTCTTGGAAAATTTTATAAGGAACGCTTCTCAAATTGGCTGCAATGGATTCATATTTGCTCGCTTTTTTCCTTTATAATGATGTGTTATTATGGTCTGCATTTAAAACTCCAAAGTATTTTGGTTATGGGGGTGTTTGCCGTATTAACCTTCTTTTACGCCATTCCGTTTTTACGAGGGAAAACAAGAAACTTACGACAGGTAGAAGGGTTGAAAGTTTTTATTATAGCTCTGGTATGGATGGGAGTTTGCGTTTTTCTACCGGTTATTAATGAAGATTATGGTGTGACTCAAGATGTGCTTCTAATGGGGATTCAACGTTTTACCTTTGTACTTGTAATGATGTTGCCTTTTGAGATACGTGATCTAAAATATGACCCTTTAAATTTAGAAACGATTCCGCAGAAAATTGGAGTGAAAAAAACTAAGGTTTTAGGGCAGCTACTTTTGGCTTTTATTTTGGTGCTGGAGTGTTTTAAAACACAGTTTTCTTTTTCTAGAATGGGTGTATTAGGAGCTGTAGTGTTCGTAACGGGAATGATGGTTTGGCTTTCTAGAATAGAACAGCAAAAATATTACGCTTCTTTTTGGGTTGAAGCCTTACCTATATTCTGGTTGCTTTTAGGGTTGATAGTTTTTTAGCGCCTTGTCTAAAGCTTTTTTCATGGCTTCCTTACATTTGGGGTCTAGGCAATCGACATTCGATTTTTTAATGCATTCTGATAATTTGGTGTTCACTTTGGTGTGTTTACGGCAGCCTCTGCATAAAACAATATGCAGGTTTAACTTTATTTTTTCCCAAAGTGAAGCTTCTTTGTATTGTACCTTGTCACAAACCTGACTCGCCTCTTTGCAAGGCATGAAAATCCTTATCCTACTCATAATTTATAACCAATTTTCTTTTAAACAATCTGCCATCGCGGTTCGTGCTCTGTGAATGATTACCCAGAGATTAGACGCTGTAATATTTAGTTCATTACAGATTGTTTCAGTTTCATAATTAAGAATGGTTTTCATTTTAAAAACTTCCGCTTGTTTCTTAGGGAGTTTGCTTAAACAATTGTGTATGGCATCACCAAGTTCTGAATTCTCAAGAGAATCTTCAGCAGTTTTATCAAAAGGATCGGCAACGCGTTCTTCTAACCAATCGCCTTCGCTTTCGGAGTCTCTATAGTTAATACGAACTTCAGCTTTACCTTTATTAGAATTTATTTTACGGTAGTGATCAATAATTTTTCGCTTTAAGATGGAGATTAACCAGGTACGTTCACTGGCTTCTCCCTTAAAGTTTTTCATCGATTTTAAAGCTGCTAAAAAGGTGTCTTGTACCAAATCTTGCGCCATTTCCCTGTCGCTTACACGGGCAATGGTGTAATTGAATAAGTAATCTGAATACGAATCGATCCACTTATCAGGGTTAATTTGATGATCTGGCATTGAGGAATAGTTTTAGTGTTTCAAATGTAGTTGAAAAAAATGGATTTTATTTAGAGATTAATCCTGCACGTCTCAACAAGGCTTCTGGTTGAGGTTCTTGGCCTCTAAAACGCTTGTAAAGTGTCATTGGGTTTTCAGTGCCTCCTAGAGAAAGTACGTTGTCCTGAAATTTCTTGGCTACCGTTTTATTAAAAATCCCTGTTTCTTTGAAATATTCAAAGGCATCAGCATCTAGAACTTCAGCCCACTTGTAACTGTAATAACCAGATGAATAGCCACCTTGGAAAATATGTGAAAAGGCAGTGCTCATACAATTTTCTTCAACTTCAGGATAAAGTGTTGTATTTTTAAAAGCTTCTTTTTCATGCGCTTTTACATCTGAAATATGGCTAGGATCTTCACCATGCCAGCTCATATCTAAAAGACCAAAGCTTAACTGACGCAAGGTTTGCATGCCTTCGTGAAAAGCTGCCGATTCTTTAATTTTTTCAACCAAATCCATAGGAATCACTTCGCCAGTTTCGTAATGTGTGGCGAATAATTCTAAGGCTTCTTTTTCGTAGCACCAGTTTTCTAAAACCTGACTTGGTAATTCTACAAAGTCCCAATACACGCTAGTTCCAGAAAGACTCGGGTAGGTGGTGTTGGCTAGCATACCGTGTAGGGCATGTCCAAATTCGTGGAATAAAGTCGTGACTTCGTTAAAGGTTAAAAGTGAAGGTTTGCTTTTTGTAGGTTTCGTGAAATTGCAAACGATTGAAATGTGTGGTCTGCTATTTTCGCCATCTTTAACGTATTGTGGTTTGTAAACCGTCATCCAAGCACCATTTCGTTTTCCAGCTCTTGGGAAAAAATCGGCATAAAAGATAGCGACTAAATCGCCGTTAGCGTCGGTCACTTTATAAGTTAAAACATCGTCGTGGTATTTATCGATGTCGTTAATTTCTTCAAAATTTAAATCGAATAATTTATTAGCAATGGTAAAAGCCCCGTTAATAACATTTTCTAATTTGAAATATGGTTTGAGAAGCTCATCATCTAAACTGAATAATTTTTGCTTGAGTTTTTCAGAATAGTAAGCACCATCCCATTTTTCTAAATGATCGATACCATCAAGTTTTTTAGCGAAAGCTTCGAGTTTTTTAAATTCAATTTCAGCCGCAGGCTTAGCTTTCTCTAGAAGTTCGTTTAAAAAGTTTGTAACGGTTTCTGGAGTTTCCGCCATGCGTTCCTCTAAAACAAAGTGGGCGTGTGTTTTGTAGCCCAATAAGTTGGCACGCTCCTGACGAAGTTTTACGATTTTGAGAACGTTGTCTTGATTGTCTAAAGCATCGCCTTTAAAAGCTTTAGCACCCGCTTCCAAAGCTAGCTTTTTTCTTAATTCACGATTATCGGCATAAGTAAGAAACGGAATGTAGCTTGGGTAATCTAAAGTAAACATCCAACCGTCTTTGTCTTTAGATTCCGCCAATTGTTTTGCAGCTTCAATGGTGCCTTCAGGAAGACCAGATAAATCGGCTTCATTGGTAATTAGCATTTCAAACTTATTAGTTTCAGCTAAAACATTCTCACCAAATTTAAGACTCAGTTGACTCAGTTGTTTGTCGATGTCTCTTAATTTTAGCTTTTTGTCTTCCGCTAGGTTAGCTCCATTTCTAGAGAAACCTTTATATTTTTTATCAAGCAGTGTTTGTTGTTCTATGGTAAGGTCTAAATCAGCTTTAGAATCGTAAACCGCTTTAACACGCTTAAACAAATCCTCATTTAAAGTAATGTCGTTACTAAATTCTGAAAGTAAAGGAGAAACTTCTTGAGCTATTTTTTGAATGGTTTCGTTAGTTTCTGCTGAGTTTAAATTAAAGAAAATACTTGCCAAACGATCTAATTGTTCCCCCGAAAAATCTAAGGCTTCAATCGTATTTTCGAAAGAAGGCTTTTCAGAGTTATTAGCGATGCTATCAATCTCCTGTTTAGCACTTTCAATGGATGCTTTAAAAGCAGGTAGAAAATCCTCGTTTTTAATTTTTGAGAATGGAGCCGTATGAAACTTAGTATTGTAAGGTGTTATTAATGATTTATTTAGCATTTCTTTAATTTATGTGTTAAATATTTATTTTACTATGTGCGCATAATAAAAAAATACGTATTTTTGAAGTCATAATTGCAGAGTGACTAACTCAATAGAATTATTTGTTAATAGCTGAAAAGCCTCGAATTTATTTTCGAGGCTTTTTTCATACTATAAGTCTTTGGCAGATTCGTTAACTTTAACTTTCAAGCCTTCTTTATACATAATAATCTTATCAAGCACGCATTTATCACTAGCGCCAATAATTTGTGCGGCTAAGATACCTGCGTTTTTAGCACCGTTTAAAGCTACTGTTGCTACAGGTACACCGCCTGGCATTTGTAAAATAGATAATACAGAATCCCAACCATCTATAGAATTACTGCTTTTTACAGGCACTCCAATAACAGGAAGTGGTGATAAAGAAGCAATCATACCTGGCAAATGCGCCGCACCACCAGCACCAGCAACAACTACAGAAAATCCTCTAGTATGTGCATTTTTACCATAATCAAATAATTTTTCTGGTGTACGGTGCGCTGAAACAATATCAACTTCTACCTCAATGTCAAAACCTTTTAAGATGTCAATCGCATCTTGCATAACGGGAAGGTCGCTTTTGCTTCCCATAATAACGCCTACTTTACTCATATCTATTCGCTTATTACTTTAATACTGTTTTTAACTTGTTCTGCCACGCGTCGCGCTTCATTCAAATCTTCATTCACAATCGTGACATGCCCCATTTTTCTAAATGGTCTGGTTTGTTTTTTACCATAAATGTGTGGCGTTACACCATCCATTTTCATGATATTTTCTATGTTTTCGTAAACCACATTTCCAGAATAGCCTTCAGCGCCCACTAAGTTAACCATTACTCCACCAACTTTATTATCGGTACGCCCTAAAGGTAAGTTTAATATGGCTCTAATATGTTGTTCGAATTGTGACGTGTAACTCGCTTCAATAGTTTGGTGACCAGAATTGTGAGGTCTTGGTGCTACCTCGTTAATAAGAATGTCATCGTCTTGGGTTTGAAACATTTCAACAGCCAATAACCCAACATGATTAAATGCTTTTGAAGCCGCTAAGGCCACATCTTCCGCTTTTTTAGCAATGGCTTCAGGAATTCTTGCTGGGCAAATCACATATTCCACTTGATTGGCTTCTGGGTGAAATTCCATTTCGACAACTGGATAGGTTTTAATTTCGCCAGATGCACTTCTAGAAACAATAACAGCCAATTCATTTTTAAAAGGCACTAAGGTTTCAGCAATACATTCTACGTTTGGTAAATCTTTTAAATCATCAACAGATTTTACAATTTTTACGCCTGTACCGTCGTAACCAAATTGTGCACATTTCCAAACAAATGGAAGACTTAAACCACCGTGGTTTATGGCTTCTTCAATTTCAGAAGTATATGCAAAACGTGAAAATGGAGCGGTAGGTAAGTTGTTATCTACGTAAAATAATTTTTGAGTGGCTTTATTCTGAATGGTTCTCAGCGTTTTAGAAGACGGATATACTTTCACTCCTTCTTTTTCTAAAGCTTCGAGCGCATCAACATTTACGTTTTCAATTTCAAAAGTTAAAACATCTACTTGTTTTCCAAAATTATAAACCGCATCATAATCCATTAAATCACCCAGCTGAAAATGGTCGCAAGCAATTTTGCAAGGCGCTTCATCGCTAGACTCAAGAACAGCCGTGTAAATATCGAATTTTCGTGTGTTGTATAGTAGCATTTTACCAAGTTGGCCGCCACCCAAAATACCAAGTTTAAAGTTTGATGAAAAATAATTCATTAAATGTGTTTTTTACTAAATCGAAATTAGGATAGGCAAAAATACGGTTAAATCTTAAATTAGTTCCTAAAATCAAAATCAAAAAATGGTTATTGCTCAATCTATTGATTATCTTTGCCTCTTTAAAAAATATTTAAGTTTTGATAAAGCTACACGATAAGTTTTTTAAGCCCTTTATACCTGCGAAACAAATAGATGAAGTGATGCAACGTTTAGCAACTGAAATTGCTAACGATGTAGGCGACGAAATCCCTATTTTTATTGGTATTTTGAATGGCTCATTTATGGTGGTAAGCGATTTTGTGAAAAAATATCCTAAACCTTGTGAGGTTACTTTTATAAAGTTAGCATCTTACGAAGGCGTAAAATCTACCGAAGATATTCAGCGTTTAATAGGATTAACACAAGACTTAACCGGGCGTACCGTTGTTATTCTGGAAGATATTATTGATACAGGAAATACTTTAGCGGAAGTTCATCGTATTTTTAAAAATGAAAATGTAAAATCTTTAAAAATAGCCACGCTTTTCTACAAGCCTGAAGCTTATAAGAAAGATTTTAAACTGCATTACGTTGGTATTGAAATTCCGAATAAATTCATAGTCGGTTACGGTTTAGATTATGATGGTTTAGGAAGAAACTTACCAGAAGTATATCAAATAAAACAAACTCAACATATGACAAACCTAGTGTTATTTGGCCCTCCAGGTGCCGGTAAAGGAACTCAAGCAGAATTTTTAAAGGAAAAGTATAACTTAGTACATATCTCTACAGGTGATGTTTTTAGATTTAATATCAAAAACGAAACAGCATTAGGGATGTTAGCAAAATCGTTTATTGATAAAGGTGAATTGGTGCCAGATCAAGTGACTATCGATATGCTTAACGCAGAAGTTGAAAAAAATGCTGGAGCTAACGGATTTATTTTCGATGGTTTTCCTCGTACCAACGCACAAGCAGAAGCTTTAGAGAAATTAATGGATTCTAAAGATTCTCAAATAAATGCTATGATTGCCTTAGAAGTTGATGATGAAATTCTAGTAGAACGTCTTTTAGGAAGAGGTAAAACTAGCGGGCGCGCAGACGACGCTAACGAATCTATTATTAGAAATAGAATTACAGAATATTACAACAAAACAGCTATTTTAAAAGAATACTATTCAGCTCAAGATAAATATTTTGGTGTTGATGGTGTAGGTAGCATCGAAGACATTACAGAGCGTTTAAGTGCTGTAATTGATAGTTTATAACATATAGCTCTGTTTTAAACAGGCTTTTAATACATCATGAAAACATCTTTTGAGCCATCAAAAGATGTTTTCGTTTAAATAATAATAAAGGAGTATAAAGTAAAAGCACTCAAAAACGTGTAACTTTAAGACTCATAACTTTAAACTTGAGATATGACTGAAGGGAATTTTGTAGACTACGTAAAAATGTATGTATCTTCTGGAAACGGAGGAAAAGGTTCTTCGCATTTACATCGCGAAAAGTACATAGCCAAAGGTGGCCCAGACGGTGGTGATGGTGGTCGTGGAGGTCATGTTATTATCCGAGGGCAATCCAATTTATGGACCCTACTTCACTTAAAGTTTAAAAAACACATTCGTGCTGGACATGGTGGGCACGGTAGTAGTGGTAGAAGTTTTGGTAGCGATGGTGAAGATGTGTACATCGATGTGCCATTAGGAACTGTAGTTCGCGATACCGAAACGAATAGTATCCTTTTTGAAATCACCGAAGAAGGCGAGGAGCGCATCTTAGCTCAAGGAGGGAAAGGTGGCTTAGGAAACTGGCATTTTAAAACCTCTACAAATCAAACACCACGTTACGCGCAGCCAGGTATGCCCATGGAGGAATTCTATGTAACCATGGAGCTTAAAGTGCTTGCCGATGTTGGTTTGGTAGGTTTTCCAAACGCAGGGAAATCAACTTTACTTTCGGTAGTGACTTCAGCAAAACCTAAAATTGCTGATTATGAATTTACCACGCTAAAACCTAATTTAGGAATTGTACAATATCGTGATTTCCAGACTTTTGTTATGGCCGATATTCCTGGAATTATCGAGGGTGCCGCCGAAGGAAGAGGTTTAGGGCATTACTTCTTACGTCATATCGAACGTAATTCTATTCTACTGTTTTTAATTCCAGCCGATGCTGAAGATATTAAAAAACAATACGATATTTTATTAGATGAGTTGCGTCGTTACAATCCTGAAATGCTGGACAAAGACCGTATTATCGCGATTTCTAAAAGTGATATGCTTGATGATGAGCTTAAAGCTGAAATGAAAATCGAACTTGATAACGAACTTCCAATTCCATACATGTTCATATCATCAGTAGCCCAAAAAGGCATTACTGAGCTGAAAGATGTACTTTGGAAAATGTTGAACTAATTTCGTTTTATGCTTCCGCGAAAGCGAAAGTAATTCAGTAGTTTAAAATACATAACAATATAACACTTGTAGCCCTTTCAGTTTTCAAAACCTGAAGGGGTTTTTATTTGTAAACAAAATATTTTCTCTTAATCCTTTTTTGGGCGTTACCTAAAGGTCGGGCTTTTCACTGCAATCTTTTTAAAAGAGTCGGATACTCATGTTATTGTTAGTATTTTTTGCCTAGTAAATAACTTACTTCATGTATGGTTTTTCATCTCTTTTAAAAAGGATTTCCGTTGCAATCCCTAACGCAGCATGTTTCGTGTTCAAAAAAAAACTCCGCATCACAATGAAGTAACGCGGAGTTAAAAATTGGGGACTTTAAATTAATCGAAGTGATTAATGCTTTATAATGACTTTTTTAATTTCTTTATCCTCGTTAAAGTTGAGTTCTAAAAAGTAAATACCGTTACTAAAGTTGTCTAAGCGAATGGCTTTTTGTTCACCATTTTGACTTAATACGACTTGTCCGAAGGCATTAATTAATCGAACGCCATTTAGTGTTTTAGAAGTTTCTATAAAAATCGTAGAGTTTGCAGGGTTTGGATATATCTTGGTAAGCACTTTTTCCGAATTTGAAACCTTAGATAGACTTTGTTTTGAAGTACTACCATTACTACTAAGAATGATTTTATCCATATTCCATTGCCATGCATTTGAACCAGAAGCAACAATTTTTACAGTGTGTGCTCCAGTGGTTAAACTCACGCTATTATTCGCATTTAAGGTTTGGAATGATCCCCAAGAACCGTTATTTACTACATTGTCAGTACTAACGAGCACATTGTCTACATACATGGAAACTTTGGCGTTGTTAGATGGTGTGGAAATCATGTACGCAATATTGTAGGTTCCAGCTTGACTTACGTTGATGTTGTAAGTAGCGGAATCGTTACTATTTACATAGTTCACAAGTGTAGTGCCTTTATTCATCCCTAGAGGTACAAAACCATCATTATAAGTTCCTGTTGTACTGTTAAAACTTTCTGCTTCAATTATAATTTCAGCATTTGATGCGGTTGTGGAGCCGCCTGTTTTAGTCAGTACAAATTTATCCATATTCCATTGCCAATTGTTAGATCCAGAAGCCACTATTTTAACAGTGTGTGATCCTGCGCTTAAGTTAGCTGTATTTCCTGCGTTTAAGGTTTGATAATTGTCCCAAGTTCCATTATTAACCACGTTATCTGTGCTAATTAATATGTTATTTACATAGATAGCAATCTGAGCATTGCTCATCGGTGTAGAAACTTGATAAGCGATATTGTAGGTGCCAGCTTGACTCACATTTATGTTGTAATTGGCGTAATCTTGTTTGTTTACATAGTTTACGGTAGAATTGGTTTTATTCATTCCTAGCGGAACGAATCCATCGTTAAAGGTTCCTCCAGTAGATGCAAAAGATTCTGCCTCCACAGTGATTGCGCTGCCTGAGCCTCCAGAAGTAGAAGAGCTCACTGTAACGGTACTTGTATCTGTGTAATTACCATCGGTAGATTTAGCTGTAATTGTAGCTGTTCCGTTTGCTACAGCGGTAACCACTCCACTTTGGTTAACCGTTGCAACATTGGTGTTATTTGAAGTAAAAGTCATAGTTTTTACTGTAGCATTTGTTGGCTGAACTGCCGCGGTTAAATTCCCTTGGTTGCCAACATTTAAAGCTAAAGAAGTTGGTGTCATGCTAATGCCTGTAACACCTACGGTATTAGACGAACCTACGGGTTTATAAACACGTACCCAGTCTACTTTCATTTGGTTTTTTGCAGGGTTGTTTAAATCAGCACTAGAAGGTGTTGAGCCTGCTAACCAACTTTGAGATTCCATGTTAATAATTATATCTAATTCTTTGGTGAATCCTCTTGCTTCAATGGTTACACCATTTCCGTCAGCGTCATTGTCATCTCCGCCTTGAAACCAGGCAGGATCAATAACATTATAACCATTTGAAGCGTTGGAAGCCGCTTTTAAGGTATTAAAGTTGTAAGTGCTAGAAGTGGCATGAACAGTTACATCTGTATATCCAGAACCATTGTTTGTTGGGAGGTTATAACCGTTTACGTTCCAATTCATCGAATTAAAATAAGTATATTGCCAAGTCCCGTTATATTTTGTAGCAATAGCATTATAGTACATTACTCTCACTAATTCTCCATCAATATAGTATTCGAAGTGTTTTGGGCTAATCCAATTAACCCCCATACGCATATAACGACGAGCGCCACCATTGTTATAGCACCAGTCTCCCCAGCCGTAGCTAGTCGATACGCGACTGTCTGGATACCATGAATTTGTGTCCCTTGGTTGGTAATCTGTAAACGGGCTACGTACAAATGAATGATGGCTAATATGTGTTAAATGCTTATAGCCTGTTACACCACCGTAGTTTTCAATAATATCAATTTCCTCTGTGTCGTCTGGACTTAATAACCAAAAACAAGAAGCTAACGATATGTTGGCCACACTAATGGCAGACTCTACATAAACGGGGTAAGCAACTTTATTGTTTGATGTAACACACCCGGAGGCTACACCATAACTTCCACCTTTACTGTTTTCGGAGGTATACCCTACATTAATTACCAAATCGCTACCATCTACAGTAACGTTTTCGTTTTTCCAGTAGGTATATCCTGGTCCATCCCAAGCGTTGTGATAGAAGTTGTACCATTTGTTATTACTTCCAAAATTAGACCAAGAGGACGAATTGAAGTTGTAATTAAAATCATCGGAAACATTTTCTTGGAGCTCCCAAGTTTTGCCGGCTCCGGCATCTGCCGGTACAGGAATACCCGACCAGTCTTGGGCGGCTACGAGGATACTTGTTAAAAATAGCGCGAGGGGCAGTACTAATTGTTTTTTCATGTTCATGTTGTTTAATGTTAAGTGGTTTAGTTGTTGGAAAAATTGGTTTGAATTTTGCCGAACACAATGTAGGGTATTTCCTCTTGAAATATTTAACATAAACGAATGTCTATCATAGATTAAAACTGAACATAGGCTTGTTTAGTTTTGTTTTTCAGGATTTTAACTAACTTTTTATCATCAAAAGTATGTGGTGTGTGAATCGTCTAACCTGAAAAATATGGAGTGAATTTGCTTCTTAAATTTGGTTATAAACCCTTGTGTTTACTGATTTGAGAAAAAAGAATAAAGTGTCGAAGTCAAAAAACGAAATAGTCATTAATTTACATTTTACGGATAAGGGACTAGTTCTTTAGAAAAAAGTAATAATGAAGAAGCTTCTTGTATTTAATGTAGGTGAAATCGGGTTTTTTAAGTAAAATGATTAGTTAAAGATCTCATTTTACTTAAAGTTGCCTCTGTTTTGGGGCAGCTTGATTCAAGATAAACTACCTTTTTTTGCATATTACGCCCTCGTAGGGGTTTAATTTTGTGGAATTCTTAGTTTGATGCTTACTATGTTGATATATTACAGGGGCGCTGAGGAAAAAATATTTCATTTAACTTTTAGGTTATTCATTTTTTAACTTTATAATTATCATAACATTATTTTTTCAAGTCTTTATATTTCATTTTGTAGTTTTAACCATTAACCATTAACCATTAACCATTAACCATTAACCATTAACTATCATGGAAACATTAAAAAATAAAGTAGCGCTAATAACAGGTGGAACAAAAGGAATTGGTTACGGTATTGCACAAGCCTTATTAGCTCAAGGTGTTAACGTGGCGATAACGAGTAGAAGTGCCGAGGCAGCCGATGAAACCGCAAAAATGCTAAATTCAAGTTCTAAAAGTGCACATGCTATAGGTGTAAAAGCTGATGTTCGTGATTTTGAAAGTCAGCAAAACGCTGTTAGAAAAGTTCTTAGTCAGTTTAATCAATTAGATTTTGTTATTGCTAATGCTGGTTTAGGGCATTTTGGGAGTATAGAAGAATTATCTATAGAACAGTGGCAAGATACGATTGATACGAATTTAACTGGTGCGTTTTATACAATAAAGGCTAGTGTTGAGGCGCTTAAAAAATCTAAAGGATATTTTATTACCATTTCAAGTTTAGCAGGAGCAAACTTTTTTGCGAAAGGTTCTGCTTATAATGCGAGTAAGTTTGGCTTAACGGGGTTTACACAAGCTGTGATGTTAGATTTAAGACAACACGGGGTTAAAGTGAGTACGATTATGCCTGGATCTGTTTCTACACATTTTAATGGTAACGAACCAGATTCTAAGGACGATTGGAAAATTCAAAAGGAAGACTTGGGTGAGATGGTTGTTGATTTACTAAAAATGAACCCGAGAACACTACCAAGCAAGATAGAGGTGCGTCCTACTATGCCACCAACTAAGAGTTAGGGTTTCATCTAATTTATAACTAAGCGCTTGCTGGAAATTAAAGTGTTTCCCGAATAAAAATTCGTTAAATATATTCCTGAATTTAAATGGCTGATATCTATTTGCAGAGGTTCCAAGTTAGAAACAGTTAATGTCTGCACGCGTTTGCCGTCCATACTTATAATGTCTACTGTTAACGGTGTGTCATTGTTACCTTCAAACTCGAAATTAATAATCGTGTTTGCAGGGTTCGGAAACATAGAAATATGAAGCTTATCAACGACACTTTCTATGTCTGTTATGCCTAAAGTGGAATAGTTAATCGTCCAATTTGCGATATAGGCGTGAACTCTTTCGTGATTATCTATCATCAATAAATTGGAGTCATCTGTTACAACCACGGTTAAGGCATTTGTACCTTTAAGTAAATCGGCTTCCGTTATAAAAACGCTTTCCATATCGGTAGCAAATTCAAAGGCATTTAAATTCCATCTATTTTTTAGAGTATTTGGATTTGGTGTTGTTAGTTGCAATTCAAATTCAATTGGAAAATTTTCAGCATCAACCGTTGTATTATTCGGTGAGTAGCTATCTATTGGATTGGTTAACTCATGAATTTTTTCTATAATGCCTTCTTTACATACCGAGCAAAAAGGCTTGTCAACCGATTCCATGATACAGGTGCCTTTGTTTGGCTTGTACCAGTCTTTTGGTGTCGTTTCTGAATAATGCTGATGAACCCCAGCTTTATTGACATTATACCAATTTTTCCAACGAACCTGTGTTGGATCAGTTTCTTGAGTCATGTTAATGCCTTCACGAGCTAAATCATCACCGGGGTAATACTCATCTAAAAGGTTAAATAGGGAGTGCCCTATTTCATGCATGGCAACATAAGGGCCCCAATACCCATTGTAGGTCACGGGAAAATCTCCGCCACTTCCTCCGTAGTGCGATGAGTTTACCAAAACTAAACCTTGATCATACATCGGGAAGTTATCGGCTAAAACATTTATGATTTTGGTTTCTGTATCATTAGCTGCATTACCGTCAATTTCATAATATAGTAAGCGGTGTCTGTTATAAGCATCATAAGTTGCATTAAAATAGGTGTCTACATCGCTAATTGGATGGGCGGGTTCGGTTAAATCTGTTGCCGTACCAGGATGATCGGCACCGCTTTCATTTGAAGGTACTTTTAAAGCATACACATTAAAGTAGTCGGCATATTCTCGAAACGGACTTGTGTTAAAAAAGGTATTGGTAAAACTAGTAGCATTGGCAAGAAATTTGTCCATTTCGCTAGCTTGATAACCTTCACTTAAAAAAACAATATTTATTTTTTTGTCATCATTTCCAGAAATTTTAATGGCTTCCAAAGGAAAGTTTTGTCCGTGCAGGACAAGGGTAGATATTAAAATGGAAATAATAAGAGAGAAATATATTTTCATTCGTGGTTTATCTTCGTGCTAATCAAATTTTTAGAATTTGCAAAGTTACTAATTGTAATGTTTCTAGTTTGACTTTTTAAAGCAATTCTTGTCGAGAACTTTGTTTTGTTTAGATTAATAGATTGCATTTCGAAACTTTTAGATTCGTTTAATGATTCTATGGATTTTTTTAGCGGATTCTTAATTAAACTCCGGCTTATAATATTTGATTGTTCGTCAAATTGTAAACAAATTAAATCGCCGTCCACAGCGTTTTGTACTGAGCGATCGCTATTGTTTTTTAGTGAGCCATCAACTATTTTCTGACTCACAAACTGCATGCTTCTCTCGCCTGAAGGAGCTTCACTTATGCTATAGGTTAAAAATATAATTTTAGGATTTTCCTCAATAGTAGTTGCTATCGGAATTTCAGTTTTCGCAGTTTTACACGCTTGTACAAAACCTAAAGCTACAAGAAGTATAGCAATAATCTTAAACTTTATAGATTTTGTTAGTTTCATGAAATGGTTTATTCAGTTTTAATTCGAATGCCTTCACTGTGGCTACTAAATTCGGGTGCATACATACTCTGGATGGTGGTAATGCCATTACTCATGTCTCCAGCATTATTCACTCTTAAGTCATATTCAAAAACATAAATACCTTTTGGTAATCGGTCAAAAAAGAAATTCGTACTGGCGTCTTTGGTGCTTTCATAATAGCCTAAACCATCTTGCCATTTATAAGTTGAAATAACGTTTACTGGTTCTAAACCAGCAGTACGCATATCTTTCATATGAAGGAATTCCATGTCGCGATCACTTTGTAATTCGATGCGTACGCGAACAAGATCACCTACTTTAAGGGAGGTGTTAGGTGTTATTTCGGTAATTTCTTCACCCAAATCTGTATCACGTTTAACGAATAATTTTTTCTTAATACTCAGCGGTGTTTCTGCAGTTGTAATTTTATCTAAATCTTCAAAATATTGCCAATACAAGCTTCCCCAAGCGATACCATCTCCTTTTTTGGTAAGGGTTACTTCGCTCATTGCAGGTGTGATTTCATTAGCAGTCCAAGAGGTTTTATAATAACCTGTTCCAGCTTCCGTTTTTACATTATCTAATTTAGCGGGTTTAATTGTTTTATTTCCTACTGTCACATCAACCATATCGGTAATACTTAACCAATCGCTACCTTGAAGTAATAAAGCATAAACCGCATTAGTTGTTGCTTTCGTTGTTTTCCAGTGATTTGTTTGCTTGTTTTTAAGGAGCCAGATTTTTAAGTTGTCAATGGTTTCTGTGTCTTTTTTAATTTCTGAAAAAGCTTCAATTAAAAGGGCTTGAGTTTCAATAGGGGCTTGGTACCAAAACCATGAATTCGTATTTTCTTTCCAATACATGCCCAATTCTTCTGAAGTGATGCTGGTTTCCTTTAATGATTCTATAATCGCATTGGCTGTTTTTAAATCGTTATTTCTAAAAGAAATTAAAGCCATTAAACCTTTAGAATATAAAGGACGTTTTAACCAGTAGTTTTCAATTTGTGTTTGGTAATATTTGATGGTGGTTTCAACTTCATTAGATTTTTCAATTTCAGGGAAGAAACTTCTCATGTATAAATAATGCAGTTGTGTCGCACTTAAATGATCTTTACTTAAATCTATTTTTTCGTCGTGTTTTTTTAGTGCTTCATATTCCTTAATAAATTGGTCATCAAGATATTTGATAGCATTTTTAATCATTTCAGTAGCAGTTTCCGAATCAATTTTAAGTTGTTTTAAACGACCAAAACCTGTAATAATGTGTTGCGTGATATAGCGATTCTCTCTCCCGCCATTAAACCATGGCCAAGCACCAGAATGGAGTTGATTCGATTTCAATTTATTAATAGTCGTTTGTAATTCGCTATTCATTTTGTTTAAATCGAATAGTAGAGCGATGCGTTTTTTCTGTTCTGTTTCACTTTGTGCATCACGTAACCAAGGGGTTTCTTGAATTAAGATTGACTTTAATTCATCGTTCTTTTCTAGGTTAGAAATTAAAACATCTTGTGATTTCCACTGATTAAAAACGGCTTCAATTTTCGGGTTCGATTTTACAATATGCTGCGCTAAAGCATTTGCGTAATATTTGCTGAAAGTTTGCTCATTACACTCGTAAGGGTACTCCATTAAATAAGGTAAAGCTTGAACGGCATACCAAGCAGGGTTGGAAGTTACTTCTAAAGTTAACTTATGGTTTGTAAGGCTTGTTGAAGTGTTGTTCTTGAGTTTGTCTAAGGTGAAGGTTTTTGTTTCGTTACTTTTAATCCACATCGGTAAGCTTTCTGTAACCAACATACGGTTAGATAAAACCGGTAAGGTGTTTTGTTCACCATCACTAAAGGTTTCCGATTTTGCAAGTACTTTATATTGTATAGCTTGTATATTCTCAGGGATATTTAATTGCCATGAAACCTCTGTGTTGCCATGTGCATTAACCGAAAAAGGTTTGTTGTTTACAGCATTGCCAAGGCTTATGTTTATATCTTTCCCAGAAATGGCATCGGTTAAGAGTAACATCGCATCACCAGAAATTGTTTTATCTGTTAGGTTAGCAATTTTTGAACTGATGGTAATACGATCGCCTTCACGTAAAAAACGAGGAGCATTTGGTGTCACCATTAACTCTTTTTGAGTGATCGTTGTTAAGGTTTTAGTAGCACTTTCTAATGATTTGGTATGTGCTAATAATTGAAGTTTCCATTGCGTTAAAGCTTCTGGTGTATTAAAACTGAAACTGATGTTGCCGTTTTGATCGGTTTTTAACTGCGGAAAGAAAAAAGCAGTTTCCTTTAAATTTGTTCTAACTTCAGTTTGAGAAATGGCATTCAAACCATTTTTAGTGTTAATAACAACTACGCCGTTAGCTCCTTTGCTGCCGTAAATAGCTATTGATGCTTTGTCCTTTAAAACATTAATAGAAATTATGTCGTCTGGGTTTATTTGTGAAATGTCTTCGGTGATTTTTCCATCAACAATATATAATGCTTTGTTGTTTCCAGGAATACTAGAACTTCCTCTTATGGTTACCGAATCTGAAACTGACACATCCGATTCCATTTCTTCCGCTTCCATTTTCTGCACGGCCCCGGTTAGGTTCGTTACGGCTCTTGGAGCAGCGCCCACACCAATAACCGTGACCTCTTCAAGATGGCTGTTATTTGCTGTTAAATAAGCGTGAAAAAAGTTTTTGTTGCCTATGGTAATGTCTTGCGAATCGTATCCGATATAGCTAATTTCTAAAACGTCTCCTTTGTCTGCTTCAATAGAAAAATTACCGTCAAAGTTAGTCATCGTTCCTTTATGACTGCCTTTAATTATAACATTTACTGCAGGAATTGGAGCTCCAGTTTCGTCGTAAACAGTTCCTGAAACAAAGCCTTTTTTTACCGAACTGCTGTATTTCGACTCTTGTTTAGAGCGTAGCTGATTTAAATAACGTTTATGCGTATTGTCGTTATTCATGTCAAATCCATACCAGTTAAATTGGTCGTATTCTTGTTCTGGGTACGCGTAAGTGCGTTTCGGGTTATACGCTGTGAAATTCTGTATCTTAAAGTTGTTATAAGCGTTGCTGTAACTTCTAGTGTAATAAGTGGGTTTATTAATAGGATTAAAATTCCAGGTATGTGGTTTAAAAAGGTCTAAAGAAGCGTCGTACATGCTAGCTAAAAACTCCGTGCTTACTTTTTCTCCGTTTGGTCCTTTAATTTTAAACTGCCATGTTTCTTCGCCTCCTGGTTGAATTTTATCTCTAAAAGTTAAAGTTTCAATCTCTAAATTTGTTTTTGGGTAGGGCACAGAAATTACTTTTGTGCTAGATTGGTAACTATTAAAAGCCGCAAAACTATAGTGAACCGCAAAACCACCAACGTCGTTTTTTGTGATAGGAATTGAGATGGTCTTTTTATTGTTGCTTAATTTTATAATTTCGGTTTTTACGAATTTTCTATCTTTTTCAATAGTTACTGTTACCGAAACATTTTCAGCTGAAGAGGCTAATGTGATATAAGCAGATTCGTTGATGGTGTAATCTGTTTTACTAGTGGTTATACTGAAAAGTTCATTGTCGGCTAATGTTTTGTCTGAATCACTGTAAAGCCTGGTTTTCACTTCGTCCTTCACCAATTGACCAAATTTGTCTTTGGTTTCTAAGGTGATGATATACTGTCCAGATTGCCAGTTATTAAGTTGCCCTAAGTCTAATGTTTTGGAGTCTTCCGTATTAAAATGCTTCTCTAAAACCAAGTTGCCTTTCTCCCAAGAATCTGAGTTGTTTTCATCGTTATAGGCTTCATGCGGAAACAAAGCTTTAAAGTCATCCTCTGTTAAAACTTGATAATCTGGAGCATTCCACGGGCGTGCTCTTAAAACGGAGTTTGGAGCTTTAAGTTTATAAATTTTAATAACACCTACAGCAGGAACAAAAGCACCATTTAAGTTTTTTGTCTCGATGGTTAATTCCTGATTTTTGGCACCTTTATCTATAGGGTTTTCAATATTTATATTAGCGGTTAAAGCGTGGTAACCTACATTAATCGTTGTGGTTTCGCTATGAGTTTCACCGTTTATATCGGTCACATCGGCAACGACTTCATAGTTAAAAATTGGGAGGCTGGTTTTATCGATGCTTTCATCAGGAATCGCTTTAAAAATAATTTCAAAATTGCCTGAAGCATCGGTTTTTATTTCTCCATGTGTAATTTCCTGTCCAGCACTATAAGTAAAAGGACGATAACCAAAAGACCAATGTGGATATTCTACTTTGCGTTTTACGCGGTAAACCACTTTAGCATCTGTAATGTTACTGCCTGAAAAAGATTGCGCTGTTCCTTTTACTGTTATAGAATCATTTACACGATAGGTTTCGGTAATGGTTTCAAATTGCGTTTCAAATTTCGGACGCTTGTATTCTTCAACTGAAAAATTTTGTGATGTAAATAAATTAATCTGTTCATTGTTGTCGTTAATCGAGATGCGATAACGTCCCGTAAGGCCGTTGTTAGGCAGGATAAATTCTCCAGAAACAGATCCGAAATCATTAGTTTTAAGTTTCAATTGCGTCACTTTTTCATTATTCACATTGTGCAACGTAGCTAGTATAGGTCTACTTGCTAAAACTTGTGATTTACCTGCTGTAATTTGCATGGCAATAGCTTTAAAGTAAACCGTTTGCCCTGGCCTATAAATACTGCGGTCTGTGAATATAAAGGACTTGTATTTTGTTGGATTTTCGTTTTGTTGTTTATAGCTTTTGTTGAGGTAGTATTCTCCAAAATGAGCGGTTTCTTCGCTTTTTGTTACTTTTAATTTAATATTTCTATACCAATCTTCACCCTTCTCGATTTTAAATTGACCCCAATTGTTGGTCTCAAATGTTTTGGTTTCTCGGGTTCTAGAGTTTTGTGGAAAGTAAGATAGTTCAACCTGAGCATTTGCAATGGGTGCGCCATTATTTCTATTTATGATTTGAAACAATTTAAAGGCTTTGGTTTCAGTTTCAACCAAGGCAAAATCAGTTACTTGAATGTGAGCAAAAGCGAATGTGTCTTCGTCTTTTTTAACCTTGGCAAAAACTAAATATTTCCCGTTGTTTAATTTAGGAAGCACAACTTCCGTAGTGTGCGTTTGGTAATCATGTTCATCCCTTAGTTTGCTTAACCAGGATGTGGTAGGTTTTAATTCCTCTAAAAAAGATAGTTTTTGGTCTTTTCTGTATAGATCATCGTAGGTTTCAACTTGTTGTTCGCTAAGTTTGTAAACATGAAACTGTAAAGAATCTAGGTTTTTATAGGTAATGAGTAATCGAGAAGCCTTAGCGACGGGGAGGTACTTTTCTGTAGTAATTTGAAGGTTTAAATCTTCAATCTGCGCTTTTAAAATTTTACATTTCTCGGCGGCTCTGCTGTTTGGATGTGTTTTAATAACTTGATCGCAAAGTGTTACAGCCTCCTTGGCTTTCCAGCGGTTGTCTTCATTGGTTTTCGGACTGTAAGTTTTGCTCTGCTCATAATAAGTGGAAGCGATTTCAAAATCATATAACCCAGAACTTTCGTGGTTCTCAATGTTTTTGCTCGCTTTTTTTAGAGCTTCTAACTTTAATTTTTCTTTATCATCAAAAGTAGCATGGTGGTAAACAAAATTAATGCGGGCTATGTCCACATCGCTAAGTGCTTCATGATTTTTGTCTTTCAAATGAAAGTCTATAAGCGCTTTGTGAATTTTAAGTGCGTTTAACTGTAGCGAAGTGCTGTCCTTCGATTCTATTTTTAAAGTAGAAAACTGTTCGGCATCGCCTAGGTATTTCGGGTCGTCCAACACAAATTTATAAGCGGGTTGGGTAATATGTGTCTCGTTGGTTTGGTAAAACTCTAAGGCATTATGACTTAAAAAATCGAATAATGTAGGTCGTAATTTACTGGAGTTACCTTGTTTTTTTATTAGCGCACTGTAATTTTCTAGCGGTTCTTGTTTTATTAAATCGTCGTTTTTTAGAGAATTTTGGTAATGTAAATGGATTTCATTGAAAAGGGTTTGTAAGTCCCAAGTTCTAAAATCTTCAGCGTTTACTTTTTCAGAAGTTTTAGTTCTACTATAAAATTGATCTTTGTTTTGGTTGAAATACTGCCAGTATAAATGAGCTAAAATATTTTCTAGAACATTTTTAGTCGGACGCTCATTTTTGGCGATTTCAGATTTAAAATCATTGATAATATTCAGTTTGGCATCTTCTTCTAAGATTAGATTGAATTTGCTCTTAAAAAGCATGACTTTTATAATTTGTTCATGATTTTCAGCGCGTTTAGCCTTTTTTTCAATCGTTTTTAGCGTTTTTAAAGCCGATTGCGGTAAACCTTGAACTTCAAAAGCTTCAACTTTCTCCCATAAATCGGAGTAAGGGTTTTGGGCACTGGTAAGATTTGAGAAAAGAATAATAAATATTAATAATAGCGTAGGCCTCATATATACTGAGTTTGTGTCAGGATCTATTTAATTTGTGGTTTAGTTGGTGTCAAAAGCCGTTCCAAAAAAACAATTCTTTTGAGAAACCTTATGTTTAATCAGGTAAGTTAATCATTTTGTAAATAAAAAACCGGCCTTAAGGCGCTAATTTATTAAGCTTAATCTAATAAATTCATACTTCGTAAATTAAAGTTTACATTTGTTATAAACACTTATTTTAAATGATTAGAATTTGGCTTTTTATTCTATTACCACTCCTAGGTTTTTCACAAGGTAATTTTGCTGAGGTCGATACTTTGTTTGAGAAAAAGCAGTATCAAAAAGCAGAAGTGTTTTTAACAAACTATCTACAAAAACATCCAAATAATTTAGAGGCTAGAGCGCTTTTAGGCGATACCTATGGCTATCAAAAAGAGTGGGACAAAGCCATAAGTACATATAAAATGGTCGTTGAAAAAGATAAGACCAATGCTAGTTATTTTTATAACTATGGTACGGTTTTAGGGATGAAAGCTTTAGAAAACAGACTCAAAGCCATGGCCTTTGTTGGCGATATAAGAGAGGCGTTTCTTAAGGCTGCCGAATTGGATAAAAACCACATTGATACCCGTTGGGCTCTGGTGCATTTGTATATGAATATGCCCGGGATTATTGGCGGAAGCAAGAAGGAAGCACTACGCTACGCTCAAGAGTTGGAAGCCCTTTCTAAAGTAGATGGCTATCTTGCTAAAGGTTTTATTTACGAGTATGATGACGACTTTGAGGAAGCAGAAACCTATTACAAAAAAGCCGTGAAAGTTGGAGGTTCATTAACCTGTTACATGAAACTAATGACGCTTTATGAACATGAAGACTTGCCTCAAAAAGCCATAGAAACTCTAGAAACCGCACAGCAAAACCTTCAAGACAATACCTTGCGTTATCAAATAGGTCGACTGAGTGCCATGAACCAGGTTCAGCTCGAGAAAGGGCTGACTAATTTAAATCAGTATCTTAAATATTTCACTCAAAAAGACCAAGTTCCAAAAGCTTGGGCACATTACCGTTTATCTCAAATCTATCGTTACCAGAGCGATAAAAACCAAGCCTTAAAGCATATTAATTTGGCCTTAAAAGAGCTTCCGAAGGAAGAAAAATTTCAAGATGAAAAAGCTGAGATTTTAGACCTATAAATTTTGGGCGCTACCACAAGGGTCGTGCTTTTCGTTACTAGTTTTGGCTCGAAGCATCCGCTCGCCAAAAGCTATCCACTGCAATCACTAGCGCGGGCATTCTTTGTGAAATTAGCAAAGGTAGAATAGATTTTACTGCCTTGTTAAGTGTTTTGAAATTTAAATCCTATTAATTTCAGCATTATAAATTAACACCTTTCAATAGTAATTTCAGTATAATTCATTCGAGAATTCGTAACGAAAAAACTATATTTGATACATTCAAAATCTCAACATGAACGTACATTTTATAGCCATTGGTGGTGCAGCTATGCACAATTTAGCCATTGCATTACATAATAAAGGATATCAAGTTACAGGAAGTGATGACACGGTTTTCGAACCATCAAAATCACGACTAAATGCAAAAGGTTTATTGCCAGAAACATTTGGCTGGTTTCCAGAAAAAATAACTGGACAATTAGATGCAGTCGTTTTGGGTATGCATGCGCAAGCAGATAATCCAGAGTTGTTAAAGGCGCAAGAATTAGGCATTAAAATATATAGCTATCCTGAATTTCTGTACGAGCAATCTAAACATAAAACCAGGGTTGTTATTGGCGGAAGTCATGGAAAAACAACCATAACTTCTATGATACTGCACGTGATGCATTATCATGATCGAGATGTTGATTACATGGTTGGCGCCCAGTTGGAAGGTTTTGATGTTATGGTGAAACTTACCGAAGAAAATGATTTTATCGTTTTAGAGGGCGATGAGTATTTGAGCTCGCCAATAGATAGACGTCCTAAATTTCACCTCTACAAACCTAATATTGCCTTATTGAGCGGGATCGCCTGGGATCATATCAATGTATTTCCAACCTATGATAATTACGTGGATCAGTTCCGCATTTTTGTAGATTCCATTGTTAGTGGTGGTAACATTAATTATAACGAGGAAGATCCAGAAGTAAAGCGTGTGGTTGAAGAAAGCACAAACCCTATTCGAAAAATCGCTTATCAAACGCCAGAATATACCGTTCAAGATGGTGAAACTATTTTAGAAACTTCCGAAGGTGATTTACCAATAGAGGTTTTTGGAAAACATAATTTGAATAACCTAGCAGGTGCCAAGTGGATTTGTCAGCACATGGGAATTGACGAAGATGACTTTTACGAAGCCATTGCTACTTTTAAAGGGGCAAGTAAACGTTTAGAAAAAATAGCAGAAGGCAAAACAAGCGTAGCCTATAAAGATTTCGCACATTCACCAAGTAAAGTGGAGGCAACCACGCAAGCTGTAAAAGAGCAGTATAAAGATAAAACTTTAGTAGCCTGTTTAGAATTGCATACGTATAGTAGCTTAAATGCAGGATTTTTAAAAGAATATAAAGGGGCACTAGATGCTGCCGATGTGGCAGTTGTTTTCTACTCACCCGATGCTGTTGAAATTAAAAAACTAGAAACCATTACTCACGATCAAATTGCAGAAGCTTTTAAACGTGATGATTTAATTATTTATACAAACCCAGAGGATTTTAAAAATTTCTTGTTTGCTCAAGAATTTGATAATAAGGCATTACTTTTAATGAGCTCAGGGAATTACGGTGGTTTAGATTTTAATGACGTAAAGCCTTTGATGAAATAAGAACTGGCATTTACGACATTCAATAAAATGAAAAAAAGCGTTAAGTTTATAAATTTAACGCTTTTCTGTTTCTAAAAAGCAGCTGTTTTATTTAGCACCATCCCCATCACTGTCGGAACCATCAGAATTAATATCTGTTTTTAAAGGATCAACAACAGGACGTTTCAGGTTTTTATCCAAATTCTCAACTTCATCACTTTCTTTGCTTGTTATCACAGGAGCAATAGGTGTTTCTGGTGTGTCATGTGGCGGAATAAGATTAAAAGATTCCGGAACATTTCTAAGGTTAAGATCACGTTGCGGGAAAGGAATTTCAATACCTTCTTTCTTGAATCGGTTGTAAATACCAATTGAGATATCACTCTTTGCTTGTAAACCTAATTCATAGTGAACCCAAAAAAGCAACCTGAAATTTAAAGAACTATCGCCAAAATCGTTAAAAAGAGCACGGGGTGCTGGTTCTTTCAATAGATAATCGCATTCCTCGGCAACTTCAACTAGTATCTTTAAAATCTCATTAGGATCAGAATCATAAGTGGTGCCTATTAAAATTTCAATTCGTTTGGTGCTGTTTGAAAGTGTCCAGTTTATTAAGTCATTTGAAATAAGGTTGTTATTTGGTACAACAACTTCCGCGCCATCAAATGTACTAATGTTCGAAGCTCTAATGCCAATACGAGAAACGGTTCCTAATAAATTATTAACTTCTACGGTATCGCCAGGTAAAATAGGACGCTCGAATACTAGAATTAAGCCCGAAATAAAGTTGGAAACAATATTTTGTAAACCAAAACCAATACCCACACCTAAAGCTCCAGCCATAAGATTAAATTTACTTAAATCGACTCCTAAAGCAGACAGCGCTAAGATGGTACCAAAACCTATAATAAAATAACGAATGACTAAAGATATTGCCGCTGGAATGCCTTTAGGTAGGTTTAAAAATCTTAAAATACCATCGCCATCATTGATTAAAAAGGAAACAAGTTTTGTTAAGCTAAAGGAAATAAATAATGTGAAACTAAAGCTAACAATTGCACCAAGCGTGAAGGTTAGGCTACCCATCTTATAAGGTTCTGATAGGAAATCCCCTAAGGAAGTTATAAGAGGTCGTAAAACGTCGATCATGGCCAAAAAAACTATACCCCAAAGCATATAAACCGTAATACGTACACGTTTTAATGCTTTTTTCTCAATATTTTTTCTTTCAATGGCGCTGTAAGTGTGTTTTACTGTAAAATGACGATGAATAACACTTACCACAATGCCGTTGATTATCAGAGCTAAAGCATAAAATAACATCGTTACAATGGTGCCTTGTGTACTGATTTTAAGTGTGATATCTGTTAGGTTGGTGTAACCAAGTATATTGGATATGATAGATACAGTAGCTAATATGTAAACAACAGGGACCAATTGGAAAAGGAGTTTTGAAAACCCTTTTTCAAACGTCTTTAGAGTTTTAAGGTAAGGCGATGTGAAACGGTAAAGTATGAATATTACAAGAGCAGCTTCTGCTAAAATGTAAAGCCTATAGCCTAAACCTGAATACCAGAAATAAGTTTTAGCAGTATTTAAAATATAAAATACAGCAACATAGTATAAAATCTTTTTATACTTATCACTCATAATAGGTGTAATCAAGGGAATGGCTGCAAGTATAGTTATGAGTGTTAAGCTGTCGGTTAGTGGTTTTGGGAAATTTGTTAAGAATAATTCACTAAATAAACATGAAAGGAAGATGATACATAAGTTATTCTTTTTCAGAATTAAATTTTTTGCTACAATGACATCTTCATCTTTATCTTTATATGGGTATTTTAGAAAGCCACGTTTAAAATACCTCATAGTAAGCGTGAAAATGCCTATAAAGATTAAAAATGAGATGATGCTACTCATGTAGTCTGATCCAACATTGGGGTTTTCAGCAGATTTTACTTGTAAAGCCTCTACTTCAGAGTTTTCTGCTACATCTTTATTAGACGCTCCAAATGAAGTTTTCCAGATAGGTGGGTGGCGTAAATAAAATAAATCGTAAACTTCAGAGTTTTTTAATGCTAATAAATCATTGGTGACACTTTTAACATAATTAATTTCTTTACTGAGGTTTGTTTCTAATTTTAAATAAAAGTTATTGTTCTCTAAAATGGTGTTTTTAGTGGTCTGTACTTCAACCAAAGTGTTTTCTATAGATTCTAAAACCTCTGGAGGCGCTTCTTTGTGAATCGCATTTTGATAACTTAATTGCCATTCTTGATTTTGGAAAATAATGTTTTCAATTAATATAGAATTACGCTCTTGTTCGTCGTTTATCTTATCCATCCATCCTGATAAATATGATGAATATCCTGACCAAGTAATCATGGTGAGATCTACTTTTTGACCGTTTGGATTGGCTTTTATAAAGTGGTTTGTAGCTTCACCTTCTGATTTTAAGAATTCGGCATATCTAGGGAGAAGCGAATCAATTTTCTTGATGCTCTCTGGAATTTTAATTTTCCTTTGAATAGCTTTTACATTCGAATTCGTTATTTGGATCTCCCGTACAATATTAGTTAAGAGTATGGCCTTTGGCCGAACTTTGGTTGAGTCAATCTCTTCTATCTGCTTTGTTTCATGAGTTAAATTTTGTGCATTTAGGGTTTCTATGTTAATCAAACCGATACAGCAAATAAATAATAACGAAAAGTAATGTCTGAAATTCATTGTTTAGAACTTAAGTTTGGTGCTGGAAATATACATTTTTAAACATGCAGCAGCAATGAATAAAATGGTTTTACTCTGTTAGATTTTAAGTTTATTTCGTTTTACTATACCAAATATTTCTTAAAAAATGAGATGGTTCTATCCCAGGCTAGCTTTGCAGCATCTTCATCATAACGAGGCGTGGTATTGTTGTGAAAACCATGATTAGCTCCCGCGTAAATATAAGCCTTGTAAACCTTGTTGTATGCCTTTAAAGCAGCCTCATAATCTGGCCAGCCAGCATTTACTCGAGTATCTAATTCACCAAATTGTAGTAATAGTGGTGCATTAATTTTTGAAGTTTGCTCTTTTGATGGTTGTCCACCATAAAAAGGTACTGCTGCTTTTAAAGTTGGAATCTCCACGGCCATCATGTTAGAAATCCAACCTCCAAAACAAAAGCCAACTACACCTACGTTACCATCGCAGTCCTGATGTCCTTTTAAATAATGGTATGCGGCAATAAAATCTTCAAGCATTTCATTTTTATCGCGCTTCTTTTGCATCGCCCTACCGTCATCATCGTTTCCAGGGTAGCCTCCAAGTGGTGTTAGGGCGTCTGGAGCGAGTGAAATAAACCCTTCAATAGCTGTACGTCTTCCAACATCTTCAATGTACGGATTTAAACCTCGATTTTCATGAACCACGATAACGCCTGGTAATTTCTTTTTAGTTCCTTTAGGTTTTGAAAGCAGCCCTTTTATAGTGCCACCACCTTTTGGAGAATCGTAATTGATGTAATCAGAATCTAATTTTGGGTCGTTTGGGTCAACCAACAAGGTGTCTTTATAATTAGGAGAAACAAAGCTTAAAAGAGATGAAACCGTCAAGCCACCGATAGCAAATAAAGATAGCTTTTCAACAAATTGTCGACGGTCAATTTTATTATGAGCATAATCATCATATAAATCGAAAACATCTTGATTTAAATCTTCTTTTTTTAATGGTTTCATAGGGAAATTGGTTTTAGTTTCTAATTTTTTAACACGACCTTAAAAAGGTACTCAACAAAACTGCGATTTAAAATTCACCTTTGTTGATTTATAAATTTACAATATTTATATTTATCGAATGCAAGAAAAACCGCCCTCATTTACCATAAAACATTGGAGTCAAGATGATCAACCGCGAGAAAAATTACTAAATAAAGGCAAAACAGCCTTAAGTGATGCGGAGTTGGTGGCTATTTTAATAGGTTCAGGAAATCGAGATGAAAGTGCCGTGGCCTTAAGTAAGCGTATATTAGCGTATACCGATAATAATTTAAGCGCCTTAGGAAAGTTGACTATGAAACAGCTTATGAGTTTTAAAGGTATTGGAGAAGCGAAAGCCATCACGATAATTGCAGCACTTGAATTGGGAAGAAGGCGTCGAGGCGAAGAAGCTTTAGAGAGAAAGCAGATTACTTCTAGCCGTTCTGTTTATGAATTGATGCAACCTGTAATAGGTGAACTTGAGCATGAGGAATTTTGGATTATTTATTTGAATAATTCCAATAAAGTGCTTCAAAAGAATCAATTGAGTAAAGGTGGTATCACAGGAACTTTAGTTGATGTGCGTTTGGTGTTAAAAACAGCTTTAGAGGTTGGAGCAACTGGTTTGATTTTATCGCATAATCATCCTTCAGGGGCTTTAAAACCTAGTGTAGCAGATAAACAAATTACTCAGAAATTAAAAATAGCAGCGCAGAGTTTAGATATTAAAGTCTTAGACCATTTAATAATAACAGAAAAGGCATATTTTAGTTTTGCTGATGAAACCATCTTATAATGCTTTTAGTATATACCCATAACATATCACCCCGATTAAATTATATTTTTAAGCACATATGCACTAGGATTTTGGGCTTCGAAGTTAAGTTTACCACAAAAATTGAAGAATTTATTGCCCACGATAGTTTAAAAATGTCCTATACCAAGCAGCAGCTTGGAAATGAGTTTTTCATTAAAAGCCACGATATATTGTTTGAACAAGGGCTGAGTGATGTGGATATTAATATTCAAAAATGGGATAATACAAAGTGCTTTTTTGCTAATAGTGATAAAAGTGCTATGCCTTTTGATGTTTTTTCTGCAGCTTTTTATATGTTATCGCGTTATGAAGAGTACTTACCTCATGTTAAAGATGAATTTGGACGTTTTACAGCAGAAGAAAGTTTAGCTTATAAAGAAGGTTTTCTGCATCAACCTGTTGTTGATATTTGGGCCTATAAATTTAAAGCCGCTTTACAATCACAATTCCCAAAATTTAAATTTCCTAATAAAAGTTATAAAGTAACACCAGTTATCGATGTTCCAAGTCCTTATAGTTATAGGCTTAAAGGATTATTGAGAACCATAGGAGGGACCCTTTCAGATTTTTCAAAATTTAAACTTGTTAGTCTTTATGAGCGGTTTGGTGTTTTACTTCGTTTTAAACACGATCCTCATGATACTTTTAAGTATTTATTGAATAGACAAAAAAACACCAACTCCAAATTTGTTTTCTTTTTCTTAATTGGTCAATTATCAACGTATGATAAAGGGGTTAGCCCAAATAAAAAGGATTTTGTTTCCTTGATAAAACATGTAGCAGATTACTGTAAAGTGGGGTTGAAAATTTCATATTTCGCTTTGGATGATGCTAAACGTTTAAAGCGTGAAAAGGAAAAGATGGAATATATTCTGAATACAAACCTGGAAGCTTCAAGGCAGTCTCACTCTAAACTAAACTTACCTGAAACCTATAGAAACCTTATTGCTTTAGAAATCAAGGAAGATTATACTATGGGTTATATTAATCATCTTGGCTTTAGAGCAGGTTCATGTACGCCATTTTTGTTTTATGATTTGGATTATGAAGTGCAAACCCCATTAAAAATTACGCCTTATCAACTCATGGATACAGCGCTTTTAAAGCAATGGTCCCTATTAGATAAAAAGAAGGTTTTAAACGAGCTTATCAATGCTATTAAAGCTGTAAATGGTGAGTTTGTACCGGTTTTTCATAATTATACGTTTTCCGAAGATAAAAAATGGGAAGGGTTCAAGGAGTTGTTTAACTTGATTTTAGACTCCGTAGAAGAAAACTAGTAACTTAATTAAGTTTAATGTTTATGAGGTTGCCATATTTTTACATGGGACTTAGAATTTTGAAAAACGTATCTTTACAATTGATGATTTAATTAAAAACAAAAAAAATGAAATTGAAATTTCTATCATTAACTTTAGGGCTTTTTGTGGCGACAGTAACTTTTGCTCAAAAAAGTTTAAACGCATATAAATATGTTATAGTACCAAGTAAATATGAATTTTTAAATGAAGCAGATCAATATCAACTGAATTCATTGACAGAATTTTTATTTGAAAAATATGGCTTTACAGCTGTTACGGAAGGTGCAGGGGATTATCCGCAAGATTTGGCCGAAAATAGATGTTTAGGATTAAAGTCTAATTTAGAGAAGAATTCTAGTTTATTTAAAACTAAGCTTACCGTTGTTCTTAAAAATTGTTCTGATCAAGTTGTTTTTACCTCTCAAGAAGGTACGAGTCGAGAAAAGGAGTATAAAACGGCTTATAATTTAGCCTTAAGAGATGCCTTTAAATCCATTGAAACACTAAACTATAAATATGAAAGCAAAAGTGTGGCGGCACCTGTGCCTCTTACTCCGGCAGTAAAAGCGGCACCACAAGTCGCAACTGTTGCTGCAGTGCCATTAGTTGCTGCGTCATCAAATGTGGAAGTTCCTGAAACAGGTAATGGTATTTTATATGCACAAAAAATAGAAAACGGTTATCAACTCGTAGATAGTACCCCTAAAGTGGTTTATAAGTTACAGAAAACTAATGCCAGGGATATGTTTTTAGTCCAAGGGAAAAGTGCTACTGTTTATAAAAAAGGGGATGAATGGGTGCTTGAATATTATGAAAATGATGTTTTAAAACAACAAGTTCTTAATATTAAGTTTTAGTGTTTTCTGTTCTAATAACCATATTTATCTTTCCACCGATTTTTTAAAAACTCACGATGTGCATTTTCTCTGGCATTATTCCCAGGGTCATACAATTTCGTGTTTTTTATCTCGTTGGGAAGAAATTCTTGGGGTGCGAAATTATTCTCGTAGTTATGGGCATACTTGTAATCGCTGCCATACCCTAATTCTTTCATTAGTTTTGTAGGTGCATTTCTAATTTCTAAGGGCACACTTAAGTCCCCCGTTTGTTTCACCAATTGTTGCGCCATGCCTATGGCTGCATAGGCTGCATTACTTTTTGGAGAACATGCTAAATAGGTGGCACATTGACTCAAAATTATTCTAGACTCGGGATAACCTATTGTAGAAACTGCTTGGAATGTGTTGTTCGCGATTACTAAAGCAGTAGGATTTGCGTTTCCAATATCTTCACTAGCAGCGATTAGCAAACGTCTGGCAATAAATTTAACGTCTTCACCACCTTCAATCATACGAGCTAACCAATATACAGCTCCATTAGGATCGCTCCCACGAATGGCCTTTATAAATGCCGAAATAATATCGTAATGCTGCTCACCCGTTTTGTCATATCGAACCGTATTGTTTTGAATACGTTGTAAAACGGCTTCGTCGGTAATTTCAACCGTTTCAGAATTATAAGAGTTAACAATGAGTTCAAAGATATTAAGTAGTTTCCTGCCGTCACCACCTGAAAGTTTTAATAGCGCGGTGGTTTCTTTCAGTTTAATACTTTTCTTTGATAGAAATTCGTCAGACTCAATGGCGCGATTTAAAAGTGTTTCTAAATCGTTTTTATTAAAAGCATTAAGAATATAAACTTGACAACGTGATAAAAGTGCCGAAATGACTTCAAAACTAGGGTTTTCGGTTGTGGCTCCAATTAGAGTGATCCAACCCTTTTCAACGGCTTGTAAAAGTGAATCTTGTTGTGATTTGCTAAATCTATGGATTTCATCAATAAATAAAATCGGGTTTTTGGTGGTAAATAAACCACCACTTTGTTTGGCTTTATCAATAACATCGCGAATATCTTTCACACCAGAATTAATGGCACTTAAAGTGTAAAATGGTCTTCCAGATTCTGTAGCTATGATATTAGCTAGCGTTGTTTTTCCCGTGCCAGGAGGTCCCCAAAAAATCATGGATGGAATCAAACCTTGTTTAATATGCTGTGTTAACGCACCATTTTCTCCAACCAAATGAGTTTGACTCACGTAGTCTTTGAGGGTTTTTGGTCGGAGTCTTTCAGCTAAAGGTTCATTCACGTTCATAAATGTAAAATTAAAATATTTATTAGGCTTGAGATAGAAATTGGCCAAAAGAATTTTAAATATTCATATTGCTGGTTACTCAAAACTGTCAATTTAGCACAAGAGCTCTTTTGGATAACTATTTGTTATATTTAGTTTATGAATTCAAATAACCAATTTAAATTTTCAACAGGTGTTATCGCATACCCTTTGTTTTTTGTGTTATTCATTTGGTTGGTTTTCTGGTTTGAGGTGCGTTTTGGCTATCATTTTAATAAATATGGTGTCTATCCTCAAACTTTCCAGGGTTTAAGGGGTGTTGTTTTTAGTCCGTTTATACACGGAGATATAAAGCATATATATCATAATACGATTCCCTTATTTGTACTCTCTACAGCGTTATTTTATTTCTATAGGCCAATTGCTTGGAAGGTGCTAGTCTACGGTATTTTAATATCAGGATTTTTAACTTGGTGTATTGGGCGGCCTTCTTATCATATAGGGGCAAGCGGACTTATATATGTATTAGTAAGTTTTACTTTTTTTAAAGGCGTTTTTGCTAAGCATTATAGGTTAATAGCCTTGTCGCTAGTTGTTGTCTTTCTTTATGGAAGTATGATTTGGCATACACTACCCATTGAAGATGGTATTTCATGGGAAGGTCATTTGGCAGGATTAATAACGGGGCTACTTTTTGCTCTCATTTTTAGAAAGCAAATCGCTAAACCCAAAAAGTATGTTTGGGAGAAAGATGATTACAATGAAGATGATGATCCTTTTTTAAAACACTTTGATGAAAACGGAAACTTCATAGAGCACCTAGAAATAGAGGAGGAGCAAAACCCAATAACCTATAACTACATTTATAAGGAAGAAAAAGAGGTGGACTAGCGTCGTTGTCTTAATACTTCGTATAAAAAAGCGCCACAAGCTACAGATACATTTAAAGACTCAATTTCGCCTAGTAGTGGGAGTTTTGCTTTCGCATCAGACACTTTTATGATAGACGGGTTTATACCACGACCTTCAGATCCCATGACGATTGCACATGGTTCTGTAAAAGAAACATCGTAAAGGGTGTCGTTTGTTTTTTCGGTAGCTGAAATGACTTTAATTCCTGATGCCTGCATAAAAAATACAGCATCTTTAATGTGATCTACCTTACAAATAGGTACTTTAAAAACAGCTCCAGCACTTGTTTTAATGGTATCGCCATTTACAGGGGCGCCTCCTTTTTTCTGAATTATAATACCGTCGACTCCTGTACATTCAGCAGTTCTTATGATAGCTCCAAAATTTCGAACGTCACTCAATTGATCTAAAAGCAGAAATAAAGGTGTTTTACCAGATTCTATTACATTGGAAACTAGAGTTTCCATATCATGAAAAGCAATAGGTGAAATTTGAGCAACGGCACCTTGGTGATTCCCTTTAGAGAGTCTGTTTAGTTTCTCAACAGGAACATAAGATTTGTTAATTGATTTTTTGTTAACTAAAGATTCTAGCTCGGTAAATAGGTCGCCACTTAAACCTTTTTGAAGGAATACTTTATCTATAGTTTTATTAGCGTTAATTGCTTCAATTATTGCTCTTATGCCGAATATTTGTGTTTGATCTTCCATTGGCGTAAAGGTATAAAAAAACCACCTCGTTTGAGGTGGTTTTAAATTACAATTTGATTAACTATTTAGTGGACTAGTTAATAAAAGGATTATTTTGAACTTCACTTTGTGGAACTTCGAATGTTAAGATATCATCATTGTAAGGCCAAGACTCACCAGCTAAATATGCATGGTTAGGTCCTCTTGTTACTGTACCTTTATTTCTCTTAAGTGCTAAGAAACTTTTTCCTTCACCAAAGAATTCAATTCTTGTTTGTAAGTAAATTTCATCTTGTAAATCTTGACCAGTAAGTGCATCAACATAAGCGTAGTCTGCAGGATCATCGAAACGTTCTACTAAAATTTCTTTTAGTCTGTCTTTAGCTTCAGCTTCGAAACCTTCTCTTGCTGATAATTCAGCAGATAAAAGATATAACTCATCTATTCTCATGAAAACATAATCGTCTTCAATAACACGTTGACCTCCTCTTACTCTATTACCATTATAGAATTTCTTAAAAGGAATTAATAATTCAGTACCATTTAATTGGTTTGCTTCATCAGCAACATCATCAGCATTAGCAAACTGAGTTTTTCTGATGTCGTTATCATCGATAGCATTATACAAATTTTCATCAATTGCTTTTTTATCTCCAGCCCATTGGTAGCTATAAGTATAAATGTCAACTTGTCCCCACCATGAGATTAAATCTAAACCAGCATCAGTAGTAATGTCAATACCCCATAACCAACTTGGATTTTGATCGATTCTATTGAAACCACCTACGGTTTGTTCTTTAGTTGTGATAGGTACACCTGATTCTGCGATAACTTCATTTGCTAAATCTCTAGCCTTTAGGTTATTTGAGCTTCCACCCATAGCAGCATATACGTAAGCTAGTAATGATTTAGCTACCGATTGGTTTACTTGGTACAGTTCACTTCTTGAGTAACCATCTAGTAAAGTAACAGACTGTGTTAAATCGTCAACCATCTGTGCATAAACTTCTTGAGTTTCACTTTGTGGTAGAGCTACACCACTAGAATCTATATATAATGGTAATACTTTACTTGTTGGTGTATACTCAGGGATGTATAATTGGGTTAGATAGAAGTATGCATAAGCGCGCATAGTCTTAGCTTGTCCCATAGTCACTGCATTAGCAGGCGTAATGGTAGCATTGTTACCACCTATGGCATCGATAATTCCATTTGCATATGAAATTAATCTATAGTAGTATCTCCAAGCGGTATAGTTACCAATGGTTTGCGTGAAGTCGTTCGTCGTTTGGAATTGTACAAATCTACCATATCTGTTGTAGTTATTGGCAGTTAAAGCTAAATCACCAGATAGGAAATCTAAATAGACATCGTAACCTTTTTGTCCGAAATCCTCGTGGTCAGTTGTTCCTCCAGTTCCTGTTGTAAAGGTTGCGTTAGAAATACCTGTAAGGGTACCTGCTAGCACACCAGCATAAATTTCTCCTGTTTTAGCTACGTCATCAACAGAAATATTCTCTGTTGGAGTTTCTTCTAGGAAGTCAGAGCTACAGCCTACAGCAAGAACTGAAATGGCTGAAACTAATAGTGTTTTTAAATATGTTTTTTTCATTTTTCTTTTTTTTAAAATTTAACTCTTACGCCTAATGTTACCGTAGTAAGTGGTGCATAACGATACGTGTCTGATTCAGCGTTCTCTGATGTATTCGGGTTAAATCCTGCTCTTTTACTGCTTAGGAATAAGTTATCTGCTGTTAAAGAGAAGTTTACGCCAGTAAGACCAGTGTTTGTAAGTAACATGCTTGGTAACGTGTATCCAAGACTCGCATTGTTAAGAGCAATATAATCTGTAGACGTTAAGAAACGTGTAGACGTAGAAGTAGCTGTGATGTTGTAAGTACTAGCTAATCTAGGTATGTTTGTAACATCACCAGGTTCTGACCAACGGTCTCTCATATCAGTATGGTAGTTATTACCACCAACTTGATCGTTACTCATTAAACGAGCGTAAGCAGAATCATATCCATATCCACCTAAGCTATATGTAAATTGAGTACTAAGGTTAAAGTTCTTATATCTAGCACTTAATCTAAAAGCACCTCTTAAATCTGGAATTGCAGATTCACCGGTGTACTTTTCAGTCGCATCCGAATAAACGTTTGTTGTTGTTGTTTTGATTTCCGTATTGTTCGGGTTTGCGTCTTGGTAAGTTGTTAAGTTGCTAATTGCTTCACCGCTATCAAGAATATCGTTATCATTAGCATCAAAGTAATATTGGTTCCAAAGTGGATCTCCATTAGCGCTATCTACACCAGCCCATTCTCTCATATAGAAATCGTATAAACTATGCCCTTCTGAACGGCCATAATAAGTGCTTTGGTCTAAAACTTTAGGTAGGCCTGTAGATTCTTCTATAGGCATTCTCGTAATCTCATTACTTAAAAATTCACCGTTCACAGCAACGCTTAAACCAAAATCTTTTTTGTTAATAATGTTTGCAGTTAAATCAAATTCTAAACCTCTATTGGCTAAATCACCATCATTTACTGTGATTTGAGCTTCACCTGTTGAAGGCGATAATCTTTTATCAAAGATTAAGGCATCTGTGTTTTTTATATAGTAATCTACCGATAAGTCGATAACATTGTTAAATGCAGATGTTTCTACACCAACCTGAAACATTTTTGAAGTTTCCCAAGTTACGTTAGGGTCTTCAATAGCGTTAGGAATTAAGGAAATTTCACCAATTAAGTTATTAATGTTATAAGAGTTTTGACCACTATAGTAATCAACACCACCTTCATCACCAACTAGACCGTAACTTGTTTTAAGTTTTAAGAAGTTGATTGTACTTGAAGTGTTTAAGAAATCTTCATTACTTAAAACCCAAGCAGCACCTACAGAACCAAATGTTCCCCATTTGTTTTGGTAAAATCTAGAAGATCCATCACGTCTTACAGAACCTGTTAAGAAGTATTTTTGGTTGTAGTTGTAGTTAAGTTGACCAAAATAACTTTCCATAGTTCTAGCTCTGCTGTAACCTGTTGGAGGAGAAGATACTACTACATAGTTGTTTGCTTGGTCTAAACCATTTTCTAAGTTAACAACTTTGTTTTTACTTATAGATGCATACTCATAGTCATTTTGGTTTGTTTCGAATGCAGCAAGAACTTCTAAACCGTGGTTTCCAAAAGTTTTGCTATATCTAAGCATGTTTAAGAAGTTTTGAGTAATCTCAGAAGTATTTACTTTAAATAAACTACCACTTTGACCTACAGCTGAACCGTAGAAAGGGTTGTTAATTAAGTTGCGAACACGGTTGTAGTATTGTAAACCATAACGTGTTTCAAAGGTAAGACCTTCAGTAATGTCAAATTTAAAAGAGAACGATCCATTAACCGAATGGCTATCATTTCCATCTCTATCATATTGAGAATCTGCAATAGCATTTGTTAGTCCACCAAAACCTCTAGTGTTTCCATAATCGTATTGGTAACCACCGTAGTAAGGATCTTCAATTTTATCACCATTAGCATCTCTTGTAAATAAAGGATAAATAGATGGAATGTTATCAACAAACCAGAATACACTTCCTGAATCTTCAGATTGTCCGTTAGATAAAGTTTCATCATAAGTATAACTTAAGTTAGCTGTAGCTGTTAACCATTCTTTTGGTTTGTGATTTACATTTAAACGTGTCGTATAACGTTTGTAATTCGAATTGTTTAAGTAACCTTTTTGGTCTAAATATCCAAAAGAAGAAAAGTATCTTGTCTTGTCGTTACCACCACTCATTTTTAAGTTAGCCTCTGTAAGAATAGACGACTGGAAAGCATGATCTTCCCAGTTTTCTGGAGTGTATCTTGTTGTTACTCCAGGTATCATTTTACCAGTTGTAGGGTCAATCAACTGAGAAACATCTGTGATGTTGTAGTTATTGTATGTTGGGTGAATACCTCTCTGTGAGTTATATAAACTTGCATTTGCATAATCAACAGCGTTACCACTTGGGTCAGTTATTTCTGAATAGTTTTTTAGGGCATCCCAAGATATCTCTACATATTCGTTAGGATCTTTAATAACGTCATATCTAGGAATGGCTTGAAAGTTCACCCCTGTTTTGAAATCTGTTTCAATAACACTAGTACCTGCTTTACCTGATTTTGTAGTAATTAATACCACACCATTGGCACCACGCGCACCATAAATAGCAGTTGCCGTTGCATCTTTTAAAACAGTAGTTGTTTCAATATCAGCAGGGTTAATTGAGTTTAACGCATTGTTGTTCTCAGCAAGACCATCTTCATCAAATGTTGAAGAGGTAGTTAAAGGCACACCATCTACTACGTAAAGTGGGTCTCTGTTACCGTTAACCGAACCAAAACCACGAATACGTACTGTAGCTACAGTACCAGGCTGACCAGAAGTGTTAATTACATTAACACCAGCAACCTCTCCAGCTAAGGCTTGAGATACGTTAGAGAAGTTTTTAGTTTCCAGAACCTCTGCTTTAATTTCTTTAACCGTACCAGAAAAAGCTTGTTTGGTAGATGTACCATAACCAACAATGATTACTTCATCTAATGATTGCGCATCTTCCGATAATACCACGTTTATTTGGTCTTTGGTAACCGGAACTTCTTGCGTTGTATATCCAACAAAACTATAAACTAGAACATCTCCAGTTTTAGCCATAATTGAATACCTACCATCGAAATCTGATGAAGTACCATTAATTGTACCTTTTACTAAGACCGATGCTCCAGGAAGCGGTAAGCCAGACTCATCTGAAACCGTACCTGAAATTGTCTTTTCTTGTGCAAACGTAAGTTGCACAACTAACACTAGTAATAGCGTTAGAATTCCACTAAACTTTGTTTTCATTTTATAATTATTTGAATTAGTCACGCCAAAAATCATAATAATAAGTTAATAAAACAACAAATAATGGTTAAAATTTACTAATTAGGTTAAAATTTACAATAAAATTGTAATCGAATATTAAAAATTAGCTATTAAACTTAAATGTAGCTTCGAATTTGAGAATTTGAAATTTGAGTCTTCATTTTTGCCATTCGCATAATTTAATTTAAACAAACCAGCCTTAGTTAATAGTCCGAAACCAAAGCCATATCCAAAAAGCTTTTGATCGGTATTTGCTATTTGGTTTTCAAAATAGGCGGCATCAATTATGGAGTTTATGTAGATGCTATTGTTAATTTGATAGCGATATTCTGTGTTAATTAGGCCGTATAGTGTTGCGTAAATACTATTTTCCTCAAAGCCTCTTATAGAATTTATACCTCCAAATCGTAATAATTCATTTTCAAAATAAGTGTCTGAAATTAAAGTGGCGCCATTGGTTCTTAGGTAAATACTGTTCTTTTCGTTGAGATTAAATATTTTGAACGCATCTAAAACAAAGTTGGATTGCTTTTCTTCAGAATTTGTTGTTGTGCGATTTCCAAATCCAGCTTCGGTGTATAGTTTTGAGTTTAACGGGAATAGGCGGTTTAATGTATGTGCGCTTAAAAATTGGTAGGCCACGTTGTAGTTAAAAGTCTCGTAGTCTGAGAGAAGTCCTGTGGGATTGGAGGAAAGTAGGTTGTTCGATTCTGTACTTGTAATGCCTGTATACACTTTGTGCTTTGCATTAATTTGATAATGCAGCTTAACCGATTGGTTTGCGGTTGTGAACGATGAATCCTTTTTGAAAATCCGTAGCATGAAATCGACACCTATAGGTGATTTAAATAAATAAGGTAATGATAAATCGGCCTCAAATGTTTTTTGGTCATTTTCATCACTTTTATATAGCACCTTAAATGCTTCTCCAAAGTTTAAATTGTTAATAAGGTTTAAATTGAGGTAACCATCAAACTCTAGTTTGTTGGTGTCTTCGTTTGTTCCAAATCCAAGAAAACCATCAAAAGTATTGCTTTTGGTTTTTTCTAAATAGAGGTAGAGTGTTGTGGAATCTTGAGAAAATAATACTTCTGGTGTTTTGGTTTCGTTTGCGAAAGGTAAACTGTTAAGTTGTGAGGTTTTTTTCTGAATGGTTTGTAAATCGAAAACCTGGTTTGGTTTAATTTTTAAGTAATGCTTCAAATATGATTTAGGAAACTTTTCATAGCCTTTTATAACAATATCATTGATAATTCTTTTTTGGTTAGAACTCTCTAAGGTTAAGTCAGCTTTTAAAGTGTTTTTTGATTGTTTGCGAATATTAGTAAGGGTTAGTTTGGAGAACGGAAAGCCTTTTTTTGAAAATTCAGAATTAATAAAGTTTAGTTTGCTTTCTAAAGCTGCAATGTTGAGTACGAAATAATCTTCTGTAACCTCTTTTGAAATGCGTTTTAAAGTTGACTTTTCAACCTGCTCATTTTTGTAGTATATATATATGGTGTCGAATTTAGTTTTTAAATGTATTTCAGAACGGAAAGTGGAGTCGTTAATTTTTTCTACACCCACTAATTGATTTTCGATATAGCCAAGGTTTAGTAAGGAGTTTTGAAAGTTATCTATTTCAGAAGTGAGAGATTGGTAATCTTTGTGGTTTTTAGAATAATTTAAGGAGTCTATAATAGCTGTTTCAGTTTCTGTTTTACCATGAATTGTGAGGTGTAAGTTTTGGCAAAACCCTTCTGAAGAAAAAAGTATATATATAAGGATTATAAAATAGGTTGGTTTGTGCACTTTTATAACAGCTAAATTTGTGTGTAAATCTAACGGAAAATAAAGGCTAATAATATAATAGCGCAAATTATTTTTACTTTCTATTGAAAATTAATGAATTAGGATTTGAAATCTAAATTTTAATTTCTACCTTTGCAGCCCTCTTAGAAGAGGATAATAAAATTTATATATAATATATATGCCAACAATTTCGCAATTAGTAAGAAAAGGAAGAGCCAAAATAACCAAGAAGAGTAAATCGGCTGCTTTAGATTCTTGTCCGCAAAGACGTGGTGTGTGTACTCGTGTTTACACAACGACTCCTAAAAAACCTAACTCAGCAATGAGAAAAGTAGCAAGGGTTCGTTTAACAAACGGTAACGAGGTTAACGCATACATCGGTGGTGAAGGACATAACCTACAAGAGCACTCGATAGTATTGGTTAGAGGTGGAAGGGTAAAAGATTTACCAGGAGTTAGATATCACATTGTACGTGGTGCTTTAGACACAGCAGGTGTTTCAGGTAGAACGCAACGTAGATCTAAGTATGGTGCAAAACGCCCTAAGAAGTAATTAAAACTTTAAGAAGAAGACATGAGAAAAAGAGCAGCAAAAAAGAGACCGCTTTTACCGGATCCGCGTTTTAACGACCAGTTAGTAACTCGTTTCGTTAACATGATGATGTGGGATGGTAAGAAATCGGTAGCTTTTAAAGTATTCTACGATGCAATTGATATTGTAGATTCGAAAAAAACTGACGAAGAGAAAACAGCTTTAGAGATCTGGAAAGATGCTTTATCTAATGTGATGCCTCACGTAGAAGTACGTAGCCGTCGTGTTGGAGGTGCAACATTCCAAATTCCTATGCAAATCCGTCCAGACCGTAAGGTTTCTACAGCGATGAAATGGCTAATTAGCTTTTCACGTAAAAGAAACGAAAAGTCTATGGCGTTACGTTTAGCTACTGAGATTTTAGCAGCAGCTAAAGAAGAAGGAGCAGCCGTTAAGAAAAGAGTTGATACTCACAAAATGGCAGAAGCAAACAAAGCATTCTCTCACTTTAGATTTTAATAGAAATGGCAAGAGATTTAAAATTAACTAGAAATATTGGGATTGCGGCTCACATTGATGCTGGTAAAACAACAACAACAGAGCGTATCCTTTTTTATACAGGAGTTTCACATAAAATTGGTGAAGTACACGATGGTGCTTCTACAATGGACTGGATGGAGCAAGAAGCTGAAAGAGGTATTACAATTACTTCTGCAGCAACAACTTGTGATTGGACTTTCCCTAAGGAAAATGCTGAGCCAACTGCTGATGCTCAAGATTATCACTTTAATATTATTGATACTCCGGGTCACGTAGATTTTACTGTAGAGGTAAATCGTTCTTTACGTGTACTTGATGGATTAGTATTCTTGTTTAGTGCAGTTGATGGTGTAGAGCCACAATCTGAAACTAACTGGAGACTTGCAGATAACTATAAAGTGCCTAGAATTGGTTTCGTTAATAAAATGGACCGTCAAGGATCAAACTTCTTAGGTGTTTGTCAACAAGTTAAAGACATGTTGAAATCTAACGCTGTGCCTATCGTTTTAAACATTGGTGATGAAGGAGATTTCAAAGGTATCGTAGATTTAGTTAAAAACAGAGCTATTGTATGGCACGAAGATAACTACGGATCTACTTTTGATGTTATTGAAATTCCAGATGATTTAAAAGAAGAAGCGCGTAAGTATAGAGCGTTATTAATTGAAGAAGTGGCAGGTTACGATGAGAACTTACTAGAAAAATTCATGGAAGATGAAGATTCAATTACAGAAGACGAAGTGCATGCTGCACTTAGAGCTGCTGTAATGGATATGGCTATCATTCCTATGATTTGTGGTTCTTCATTTAAAAACAAAGGTGTACAGTTTTTATTAGATGCTGTATGTCGTTACTTACCTTCTCCATTAGATAGAGATAGTGTTGTAGGTACTAACCCTGACACTGACGCAGAAGAAAGACGTAAGCCTTCAGTAAAAGAACCGTTTGCTGCATTAGCATTTAAAATTGCTACCGATCCTTTCGTAGGTCGTTTAGCTTTCTTCCGTGCTTATTCAGGACGTTTAGATGCAGGATCTTACATTTTAAATAACCGTTCAGGTAAAAAAGAACGTATTTCTCGTATCTACCAAATGCACTCAAATAAACAAAATGCTATCGATTTTATCGAAGCAGGTGATATTGGAGCTGCAGTAGGATTTAAAGATATCAAGACTGGAGATACAATGAGTGATGAAAAACACCCAATTGTATTAGAAAGTATGGATTTCCCAGATCCAGTAATTGGTATCGCAGTTGAGCCTAAAACTAAGGCCGATGTTGATAAAATGGGTATGGCTTTAGCAAAATTAGCTGAAGAAGATCCAACATTTACAGCAAGAACTGATGAAGCTTCAGGACAGACTATTATTTCTGGAATGGGTGAGCTTCACTTAGATATTATTGTTGACCGTCTTAAACGTGAGTTTAAAGTAGAGGTTAATCAAGGACAACCACAAGTTGAGTACAAAGAAGCTATTACACAAGCTGCAGATCATAGAGAGGTTTACAAAAAACAATCTGGTGGTCGTGGTAAGTTTGCTGATATTGTATTTACAGTTGAGCCAGCTGAAGAAGGAAAAGTAGGTTTACAGTTTGAGTCTGTAATTAAAGGAGGTAACGTTCCTAAGGAATTTATCCCTTCAATTGAGAAAGGATTCAAATTAGCGATGGTTAACGGACCTTTAGCAGGTTACGAAATCGATGCTATGAAAGTAACATTGAAAGATGGATCATACCACGATGTGGATTCTGATCAACTATCATTCGAATTAGCTGCTAAATTAGGATTTAAAGCTTGTGCTAAAGCTGCAAAAGCTGTAATCATGGAACCTATCATGAAACTTGAGGTAATTACTCCTGAAGAAAACATGGGTGACATTGTTGGAGATTTAAACAGAAGACGTGGACAAGTTAGTGACATGGGAGATAGAGCAGGTGCAAAAACTGTAAAAGCTACTGTGCCATTATCTGAAATGTTTGGATATGTAACTACATTAAGAACATTATCTTCAGGTCGTGCAACATCAACAATGGAATTTTCACACTACGCTGAAACACCTTCAAACATATCTGAAGAGGTTATTAAAGCAGCAAAAGGAGAATAATCTTAAAAAGTTAAGAAAATGAGTCAAAAAATCAGAATAAAATTAAAGTCTTACGATCATAACTTAGTAGATAAGTCTGCTGATAAGATTGTAAAAACAGTAAAAAGTACTGGAGCTGTTGTAACTGGACCAATTCCATTACCAACTCACAAGAAAATTTTCACTGTATTACGTTCTCCACACGTAAACAAGAAATCAAGAGAACAATTTCAATTAAGCTCTTACAAGCGTTTACTTGATATTTACTCTTCATCTTCTAAAACGATTGATGCTCTAATGAAATTAGAGTTACCAAGTGGTGTAGAAGTAGAAATTAAAGTATAAGTATACTAGAAAGTGTAAACTTTTATTAGTGCTTCATAAATTAGGCATCAGGATAAGAAATTATCTTGATGCTTTTTTAGTATTAGAGGTTAATAGCTTATGTTTATTGGGTTTTTGACTTTATTATTGTCATAATAGTACGTTTCTATTCTAAGAAATATTCATTGATAAAACGGGTAAAAAGACACTAAATGTATGGCTATAAAGAATTTATGTGGAATTATTTGATAATCATTTTTTTAAATCAAAATAAAAGGCTACATTTGCACTCCTAAAATATGGGGTTTAAGCTCATATTTACATGTCCCACCAATGCGGTTGCGGGAAAAACGGCAAAAAATACACTTCAAGGCTGAAACGTATTTTTCAGCCTTGAATGTTTTTAATAAATAGTAAATCATTAATAAATAATTAAATATGTCTGGGTTAATTGGAAAGAAAATCGGTATGACCAGCATCTTCGATGAAAACGGGAAGAACATTCCTTGTACAGTAATCGAAGCTGGACCATGTATCGTTACCCAAGTCAGAACTGAGGAAGTTGACGGCTATAGTGCTGTGCAACTTGGTTTCGATGACGCGACAGAAAAAAGCGCTACTAAAGCTGACTTAGGTCATGCTAAAAAAGCGGGTACTTCTGTTAAGCGTAAAATCGTTGAATTCAAAGGTTTTGATGCGGAGTACAAATTAGGAGATGCCATTACTGTTGAACATTTCGCTGAAGGTGAATTTGTTGACGTAGCTGGAACATCTAAAGGTAAAGGATTTCAAGGTGTTGTAAAACGTCATGGTTTCGGTGGTGTAGGTCAAGCTACTCACGGTCAACATAACCGTTTAAGAGCGCCAGGATCTATTGGTGCTGCATCTTACCCTGCAAGAGTTTTCAAAGGAATGAAAATGGCAGGAAGAATGGGTGGAGACACAGTTAAAGTTCAAAATTTAAGAGTTTTAAAAGTAGTTACTGAAAAGAACTTACTTGTTGTTAAAGGGTGTGTACCTGGACACAAAAACGCTTATGTAATTATTAGAAAGTAATGAAAGTAGCAGTTTTAGATATAAACGGAAAAGACACAGGTAGAAAGGCAGACCTTTCTAAAGATGTGTTTGCTATTGAGCCTAATAATCACGCTGTATATTTGGATGTTAAACAATATTTAGCAAACCAAAGACAAGGAACTCACAAATCTAAAGAGAGAGCTGAGATTTCTGGATCTACACGTAAGATTAAGAAGCAAAAAGGAACTGGTACAGCGAGAGCAGGTAGTATTAAGTCAGGTGTATTTAAAGGTGGTGGTCGTATGTTCGGTCCAAGACCAAGAAACTACAGCTTCAAGCTTAATAAAAACTTAAAGCGTTTAGCGCGTAAGTCTGCCTTAAGTATCAAAGCAGGAGAAAAATCAATTACAGTTTTAGAAGACTTTAATTTTGATTCTGTAAAAACAAAAAACTTTACAGCTGTTTTAAAAGCTTTAGAGCTTGAAAACAAAAAAACTTTGTTCGTATTAGGTGGTGCAAATAACAATGTTTATTTAGCGTCTCGTAATGTACAACGTACAGAGGTTATTACTGCTTCAGAATTGAGCACTTACAAAATCCTAAATGCAGGACAAGTTGTTTTATTAGAAGGAGCATTAGCAGGAATTGAAACAAACTTAAGTAAATAAGAAACAGATGAGTATCTTAATTAAACCTATAATCACAGAAAAAGCGACTGCAAATAGCGAGTTAAGAAATTGCTATACTTTCGCAGTGAACACTAAGGCGAACAAGGTAGAAATCAAAAAAGCGGTGGAAGCTGCTTATGGTGTTTCTGTTGAAAAAGTTCGTACTATAAATGTCCGTCCAGATCGTAGTACCAAGTTTACTAAAACTGGTATTCAACATGGTAAAACAAATGCCGTTAAAAAAGCAATTGTACAACTGGCGGAAGGTGAAATGATTGATTTATACAGTAACATGTAATTAAAGACAAATGTCAGTAAGAAAATTAAAACCAATCACCCCAGGACAGCGATTTAGAGTAGTAAATGGATATGATGCCATTACTACTGATAAGCCGGAAAAGAGTTTACTCGTTCCGAACAAAAGATCTGGTGGTAGAAACAGTGAAGGAAAAATGACTATGCGCTACATTGGTGGTGGTCATAAAAGAAAGTATCGTATTATCGATTTTAAAAGAGACAAAGCGGGAATCCCTGCTGAAGTAGCTTCAATCCAATACGATCCAAACAGAACAGCTTTTATTGCATTATTGAATTATCAAGATGGCGAGAAAAGATACATTATTGCTCAAAATGGTTTACAAGTTGGACAAAATGTAGTATCTGGTCAAGAAGGTGTTGCTCCAGAAATTGGAAATGCAATGCCATTAAGTGAAATTCCATTAGGAACTATTATTTCTTGTGTAGAGTTACGTCCAGGACAAGGAGCTGTTATGGCTCGTAGTGCTGGAGCTTTTGCTCAGTTAATGGCAAGAGATGGTAAGTTTGCTACAGTGAAGTTACCATCAGGTGAAACAAGATTAATTCTTGCTAACTGTATGGCTACTATAGGTGTTGTTTCTAACTCAGATCACCAATTATTAGTTGGAGGTAAAGCAGGTAGAACAAGATGGTTAGGTAGAAGACCAAGAACTAGACCAGTTGTAATGAATCCAGTTGATCACCCAATGGGTGGTGGTGAAGGTAAATCTTCAGGTGGACATCCTCGTTCTAGAAACGGTATTCCAGCTAAAGGTTACAGAACCCGTTCTAAGACGAAAGCAAGTAATAAATATATTGTAGAACGTAGAAAGAAATAAGACATGGCAAGATCATTAAAAAAAGGACCTTACGTTCATTATAAGTTAGAAAGAAAAGTTGCTGTTAATGTTGAAGGAAACAAAAAAACAGTAATCAAAACTTGGTCAAGAGCAAGTATGATTACTCCAGATTTTGTTGGACAAACAATTGCAGTACACAATGGCCGTCAATTTGTTCCAGTATATGTTACTGAAAACATGGTAGGTCATAAATTAGGAGAATTTTCACCAACACGTTCATTCCGTGGACATGCAGGTGCTAAAAATAAAGGTAAAAAGTAGTAAGCTATGGGAAGTCGTAAAAAACAAATGGCAGACGCTATTAAGGAAGGTAAAAAGCAAGTAGCTTTCGCTAAACTTAATAATTGTCCTACATCACCGAGAAAAATGCGTTTAGTAGCCGATTTAGTAAGAGGTGAAAAAGTTGAACATGCACTAAATATCTTAAAATTCAACCAAAAGGAAGCTTCTGGTCGTTTAGAGAAATTGTTATTGTCTGCAATTGCAAACTGGCAAGCTAAAAACGAAGAAGGAAACATCGAAGAGGCTGGATTAATAGTAAAAGAGATTAGAGTTGATGGCGGATCAATGTTAAAGAGATTACGTCCAGCACCTCAAGGTCGTGCACACAGAATTAGAAAACGTTCAAACCACGTAACAATCGTTGTTGGAGCTAAAAATAACACACAAAGCTAAGATAGAAGTATGGGACAAAAAACAAATCCAATCGGAAATCGCTTAGGTATTATCAGAGGATGGGAATCTAACTGGTACGGAGGTAATGATTATGGAGATAAGCTTGCCGAAGACGATAAAATTAGAAAATACGTTCACGCGCGTTTATCTAAAGCTAGTGTTAGTAGAGTAATTATCGAAAGAACTTTAAAACTTGTAACCGTTACTATCACAACTGCAAGACCTGGTATCATTATTGGGAAAGGTGGTCAAGAGGTAGACAAGTTAAAAGAAGAGCTTAAGAATATTACTGGAAAAGAAGTTCAGATTAATATTTTTGAAATCAAAAGACCTGAACTTGATGCATTTTTAGTAGGATCAAGCATCGCTCGTCAAATTGAAAACAGAATTTCATACAGACGTGCAATTAAGATGGCTATCGCTGCTACAATGCGTATGAATGCAGAAGGAATTAAAATCCAAATTAGTGGGCGTTTAAATGGTGCTGAAATGGCACGTTCTGAACACTACAAAGAAGGACGTATTCCTTTATCAACCTTCAGAGCCGATATTGATTATGCTTTAGTTGAGGCACACACTACTTATGGTAGATTGGGTGTTAAAGTATGGATCATGAAAGGTGAAGTATATGGTAAAAGAGAACTTTCTCCGCTTGTTGGATTATCTAAGAAGCAAGGAAAAGGTGGAGCCGGAGGACGTGGCGGAAACAGAGATAACAAACCTCGTCGTAGAAAGTAATTTTTTATAAAGTAAAGAAAAATGTTACAGCCTAAAAGAACAAAATTTCGTAAACAACAAAAAGGACGTATGAAAGGTCTCTCTGGTAGAGGACACCAACTTTCAAACGGTACTTTTGGAATAAAAGCATTAGACGCAACTTTTATAACGTCTCGTCAAATTGAAGCAGCTCGTATTGCCGCTACACGTTACATGAAAAGAGAAGGTCAGTTATGGATTAAAATATTTCCAGACAAGCCTATCACAAAGAAACCTCTTGAAGTACGTATGGGTAAAGGTAAAGGTGCCGTTGAATATTGGGTAGCCGTATGTAGACCAGGTCGTGTTTTATTTGAAATAGGTGGTGTGCCATTAGACGTTGCAAAAGAAGCATTACGTTTAGCAGCACAAAAGCTACCTGTAAAAACTAAGTTTTTAATCGCTAGAGATTACGAAGCATAATTTATTTGATATTATGAAACAATCAGAAATTAAAGAATTATCTGTAGCTGAGTTACAAGAGAAGCTTAGTGAAACAAAAAAGAGTTATTCAGACCTAAAATTGGCTCATGCAATATCTCCTTTAGAAAATCCAATTCAATTACGTTCAGTAAGAAGATCTGTAGCTAGAATTGCGACCGAATTAACTAAAAGAGAATTACAATAATTCTGCCGAAAAGATGGAAACAAGAAATTTAAGAAAAGAACGTATAGGAGTTGTTACTAGTAACAAAATGCAAAAATCAATAGTTGTTGCAGAGGTTAAAAAAGTAAAACACCCTATGTATGGTAAGTTCGTGTTGAAAACGAAAAAATACGTTGCACACGACGAGACAAACGATTGTAATATTGGAGATACTGTAAAGATCATGGAAACTAGAGCTTTAAGTAAATCTAAATGTTGGAGATTAGTAGAAATCCTAGAAAGAGCTAAATAATTATGTTACAGCAAGAATCAAGAATAAAGGTAGCAGACAATACAGGAGCAAAAGAAGTTTTGGTTATCCGTGTATTGGGAGGTACTAAAAGAAGATACGCTTCTGTAGGAGACAAAATAGTTGTTTCTGTAAAAGATGCAACTCCTAATGGAAACGTTAAGAAGAAAGCAGTTTCTACAGCAGTTGTTGTGCGTACCAAGAAGGAAGTAAGAAGACCAGACGGATCTTATATAAGATTTGATGATAATGCTTGTGTATTATTAAACCCAACGGGTGAGATGAGAGGTACACGTGTATTTGGTCCTGTTGCTAGAGAGCTTCGTGATAAACAATTCATGAAGATTGTATCATTAGCACCAGAGGTGCTTTAATACATAATAAGTAAGATGACAAAGCTTAAAATAAAAACTGGAGATACTGTAAAAGTAATCGCTGGAGATCACAAAGGATCTGAAGGTGTTGTACAAAAAGTATTAATAGAAAAGAACAAAGCGATTGTTGAGGGTGTAAACATGGTTAAGAAACATACTAAACCAAGTGCACAAAATCCTCAAGGTGGAATCGTAGAGAAAGAAGCAGCTATTCATATTTCTAACTTATCATTGTTAACTTCAAAAGGAGAAACAACTAGAGTAGGTTATAGAGTAGAAGGCGATAAAAAAGTAAGATTTTCAACAAAATCTAATGAAGTAATATAGTTATGGCATATTCACCTAGACTTAAAGAAGAGTATAAAGGCAAAGTAATTGCAGCTCTTACAGACGAATTTGGATATAAGAATGTAATGCAAGTTCCTAAACTTACTAAGATAGTAATATCTAAAGGTGTTGGAGCAGCAGTTGCAGACAAAAAGTTGATTGATCATGCAGTTGAAGAATTAACAACTATATCTGGACAAAAAGCAATATTTACCTTATCTAAGAAAGATGTTGCATCATTTAAATTACGTAAAGGGATGCCAATTGGGGCAAAAGTAACTTTACGTGGTGATAACATGTATGAGTTTTTAGACCGTTTAGTAACTTCTGCACTTCCTCGTGTTAGAGATTTCAACGGAATTAAAGCTACAGGTTTCGATGGTAGAGGTAATTACAACTTAGGAATTACTGAACAAATTATCTTTCCAGAAATAAACATTGACAAAGTCAACAAAATTTCAGGAATGGATATTACATTTGTAACTTCTGCTGAAACTGATAAAGAAGCAAAATCATTATTAACCGAATTAGGATTACCTTTTCAAAAGAACTAAGATATGGCTAAAGAATCAATGAAAGCCCGTGAGGTAAAAAGAGCAAAAACAGTAGCAAAGTATGCTGAGAAACGTAAAGCTTTAAAAGAAGCTGGAGATTACGAAGCATTACAAAAGTTACCTAAAAATGCATCTCCTATTCGTCAGCATAATAGATGTAAATTAACAGGAAGACCAAAAGGATACATGAGAACTTTCGGGATCTCTCGTGTAACTTTCAGAGAAATGGCTAATCAAGGTCTTATCCCTGGAGTAAGAAAAGCTAGTTGGTAATATTATTTAAATAATCAGATTTAAGGTTCGAGATTAAATCGAAAACCAAAATCACAAAATCAATTCATTATGTACTCAGATCCAATTGCGGATTATTTGACAAGAATTAGAAATGCGGTGCGTGCTAACCATAGAGTGGTAGAGATTCCAGCATCTAATTTGAAAAAAGACATAACTAAAATTTTATTCGAACAAGGATATATTTTAAGTTATAAATTTGATGACTCTTCAGTACAAGGAACTATTAAAATAGCTCTTAAGTACAACAAAGAAACAAAGGAACCAGTAATCAAGAAACTTCAAAGAATTAGTACTCCAGGTTTACGTCAGTATTCTGGATCTAAAGATTTACCTAGAATCCTTAACGGTCTTGGTATTGCTATCGTTTCAACTTCTCACGGAGTAATGACAGGCAAACAAGCTAAAAGAGATAACGTAGGTGGAGAAGTTTTATGTTACGTATACTAATTTAAAGCCAGAAAGAAATGTCAAGAATAGGAAATAATCCAGTAGCCATTCCAGAAGGTGTAACAGTTGATGTTAAAGATAACGTTTTAACTGTAAAAGGAAAATTAGGAGAATTATCACAAAATTTCGACACTGTTGAAATTAAAGTGGAAGAAGGAAATGTTTTAGTAACACGTCCTTCAGATAAAAAAGAGGAAAAAGCCAAACACGGTTTATACAGATCTTTAGTGAACAATATGATTGAAGGTGTATCTAACGGATGGACTAAGCAATTAGAATTGGTAGGTGTAGGTTATAGAGCATCTAACCAAGGTCAAAAATTAGATTTAGCTTTAGGATTTTCTCACAATATCATTTTAAACATTGCTGAAGAAGTAAAGGTTGAAACGATTTCTGAAAAAGGAAAAAATCCAATCATAAAACTAACATCATTCGATAAACAACTTGTTGGTCAAGTAGCGGCAAAAATTCGTGGTTTCAGAAGACCAGAGCCTTATAAAGGTAAAGGAGTTAAGTTCGTAGGTGAGGTAATAAGAAGAAAAGCAGGTAAATCAGCTTAATAATTAAGTTATGGCATTGACAAAGAACGAAAGAAGACTAAGAATAAAAAACAGAATCCGTAAGGTTGTTTCTGGTACAGAAGCAAGACCACGATTAGCTGTTTATAGAAGTAATAAAGAAATTTATGCTCAAATAGTTGATGATGTAACTGGTAACACTATCAGTGCAGCATCTTCAAGAGATAAAGACATTAGTTCTGCAAAAGCAACTAAATCTGAAGTAGCTAAATTAGTAGGTAAAGCACTGGCTGAAAAAGCTTTAAAAGCTGGTGTAGAAACGATCTCTTTCGATAGAGGTGGTTACTTATATCACGGTAGAGTTAAATCATTAGCTGAAGGAGCTAGAGAAGCAGGACTTAAATTCTAAGAAATTATGTTTCAAAAATATAAAAGTGCAGAGTTAGTAAAACCAGGTGGATTAGATCTTAAAGATCGTTTAGTTGGTGTACAGAGAGTTACAAAAGTAACTAAAGGTGGTAGAGCATTTGGTTTCTCAGCAATTGTAGTAGTTGGTGATGAAGCTGGTGTTGTAGGACAAGGTTTAGGTAAATCTAAAGATGTTGCTAGTGCGATTGCAAAAGCAGTAGAAGATGCTAAGAAAAACCTAGTTAGAATTCCTATTATTAAAGGAACTTTACCACATGAGCAAAAAGGTAAATACGGTGGAGCTAGAGTAAACATTATTCCTGCTGCTCCTGGTACAGGTGTAATTGCTGGTGGTGCTGTAAGAACAGTGTTAGAGGCAGTTGGTGTACACGACGTATTATCAAAATCTCAAGGTTCGTCAAACCCTCATAACGTAGTAAAAGCAACTTTTGATGCTTTATTACAATTAAGAGATGCAAACGTAATCGCTAGAGATAGAGGTATTTCACTTGAACAGGTTTTTAACGCTTAATATAGACAGAGATGGCAAAGATTAAAGTAACAAAAGTTAAAAGCGCAATCAATCGCCCACAAAGACAAAAGAGAACTTTAGTAGCTCTAGGTCTTAATAAGATTGGTCAAGTAAAAGAGCATGAAGCTACACCAAATATTCTTGGTATGGTTGCTAAAGTTTCACATTTAGTTTCTGTAGAAGAAGCTTAAAAATATAAACTGAAAAATGGATTTAAGTAATTTAAAACCTGCAGAAGGTTCAGTAAAAAACCAAGGGAAACGAATAGGTAGAGGACAAGGTTCTGGAAAAGGTGGTACGGCAACTCGTGGTCACAAAGGAGCTAAATCTCGTTCTGGTTATTCTAAGAAACTAGGATTTGAAGGTGGTCAAATGCCACTTCAAAGACGTGTTCCTAAATTTGGTTTTACTAACATTAACCGTGTTGAATACCAAGGTATCAATTTAGATACTTTACAACAATTGGCTGATGATAAGAAAATTGGAGATACTGTTGATTTTGAAACATTATTCGCTAACCGTTTAATCGGAAAGAATGATCTAGTTAAAATATTAGGTCGTGGTGAATTAAAAGCAAAATTAAAAATATCTGCTCATAAGTTTACTGCTTCAGCAAAGGCTGCTATTGAAGCTGCTGGCGGAGAAGCTGTAACTATATAATACTCATTATAAGTATGAAATTTATAGAATCAATTAAGAATGTTTGGAAAATAGAGGAACTAAGAAACAGAATAGTGGTAACACTAGGTCTGTTATTAGTTTATCGTTTTGGTGCTCAAGTAGTATTACCTGGTATTGATGCGGCGCAATTAGGAGGTTTAGCTGATAAAACAGACGGTGGTTTGTTAGGTTTGCTTAACGCATTTACTGGTGGTGCTTTCGCTAATGCTTCGGTTTTCGCTCTAGGTATTATGCCTTACATTTCTGCTTCTATTGTGGTTCAGCTAATGGGTATTGCAATTCCTTACTTGCAAAAATTGCAAAAAGAGGGTGCTAGTGGACAGAAGAAAATTAATCAGATTACACGTTGGTTAACCATCGCTATCTGTTTATTACAAGCTCCTGGTTATTTAGCAAGTTTACCTGCATTAGGTATTCCTCAAAGTGCATTTTTATTAGGGACAGGGCCATTATTTTATTTCTCTTCAATATCAATCTTAGTAACGGGATGTATTTTCGCTATGTGGTTGGGAGAGAAAATTACCGATAAAGGTATTGGTAATGGTATTTCTTTATTAATTATGGTTGGTATCATCGCTACTTTACCTCAAGCATTTTTACAAAATGCAGCTACCCGATTAGAAGGTGGTGGTAATGGTGGATTAATGATGGTATTAATTGAATTTGTTATCTGGTTCGTTATCATATTAGCTGCAATTATGCTAGTTATGGGAGTGAGAAAGATTGCTGTACAGTACGCTAGAAGAACAGCTTCCGGTGGTTACGAAAAAAGCGCTATGGCAGGTTCAAGACAATATATTCCATTAAAGCTTAATGCTTCTGGAGTTATGCCAATTATATTTGCACAGGCAATTATGTTTGTTCCTGGTTTAATTGGTGGTTCTTCTTTCTTAAAGGAGACTGCTACTGGAGCTTGGTTACAAACTAATTATTCTGATATGTTCGGATTTTGGTACAACGTTACCTTTGCTTTATTAATTATTGTATTCACATACTTTTATACGGCAATAACGGTTCCTACTAATAAAATGGCAGACGATTTAAAACGTAGTGGTGGTTTCATTCCAGGGATTCGTCCAGGAACTGAGACATCGGAGTATTTAGACAGAATTATGTCTCAAATCACTTTACCAGGTTCTATCTTTTTAGCACTTATTGCTATCTTTCCAGCGCTTATTGTTAAGCTTATGGGAGTTCAGCAAGGATGGGCTTTATTTTTTGGAGGTACGTCGTTATTGATTATGGTTGGAGTTGCAATTGACACGATGCAACAAATAAATTCTTATTTGTTGAATAGACACTATGACGGTTTGATGAAGACAGGTAAAAATAGAAAAGCAGTAGCTTAATTTATTATACTATGGCAAAACAAGCAGCAATAGAACAAGACGGAACAATTATAGAAGCATTATCTAATGCCATGTTTCGTGTTGAATTAGAAAACGGTCACATTGTGACTGCTCATATCTCTGGGAAGATGCGTATGCATTACATTAAATTGTTACCAGGAGATAAAGTAAAATTAGAAATGAGTCCTTATGATTTAACTAAGGCTCGCATAACTTATAGATACTAATACGATGAAAGTAAGAGCTTCAGTTAAAAAAAGAAGTGCAGATTGTAAAATCGTGCGTAGAAAGGGTAGACTTTACGTGATAAACAAAAAGAATCCTAGATTTAAACAAAGACAAGGGTAATTATGGCAAGAATTGCAGGTGTAGACATACCAAAAAACAAAAGAGGAGTGATCTCTTTAACCTATATCTACGGAATAGGAAGAAGTAGAGCAAAAGAAATTTTAGCTGAGGCTAAAGTAGACGAAAGTACAAAAGTTCAAGACTGGAACGATGATCAGATAGCTGCGATTCGTGAAACAGTTGGAGCTTTCACTATCGAAGGTGAATTACGTTCTGAAATGCAATTAAACATTAAGCGATTAATGGATATTGGATGTTACAGAGGTATTCGTCATAGATCGGGTCTTCCATTAAGAGGGCAACGTACTAAGAACAACTCTAGAACGAGAAAAGGTAGAAGAAAGACTGTTGCTAACAAGAAGAAAGCAACTAAGTAATAATTAGAAATTTAGTCTTTAGTATTTAGACGTTGGAAGGAATCTGTTTGAAATTACGGTTTAGGATTCTAGCGACTATCACTAAAACTAAGCACTAGAAAATATGGCAAAGACAAGCACAAAAAAACGTAAAGTTATTGTGGAATCTGTTGGTGAAGCTCACGTAACAGCATCTTTCAATAACATTATTATTTCACTTACTAACAAAAAAGGAGACGTTATTTCATGGTCTTCTGCTGGTAAGATGGGATTTAGAGGTTCTAAGAAAAACACGCCTTACGCTGCTCAATTAGCTGCCGAAGATGCTGCAGGTGTAGCATCAGAAGCTGGATTGAAAAAAGTAAAGGTTTATGTTAAAGGACCTGGAAATGGTAGAGAATCTGCTATTCGTTCTATCCACAATGCTGGAATTGAAGTAACTGAAATTATCGATGTTACTCCATTACCACATAACGGATGTCGTCCTCCAAAAAGAAGAAGAGTTTAATCACGTTTTAATTAACGAGATTTAAATACAGCAAGTTAGAAAAATTAATATCACCTAGGTTTAGGTGGTATTAATTTTTTGTGTAAATTTGCAAACTGAAAAAAATTAACAAGTATCAACCGAGAGATCAAAAGATTATCGAAGGATAAGATTAAGACCTTAATTCATAATCACTCTCTTAATTAAATTATTATGGCAAGATATACTGGTCCTAAAACTAAAATAGCTCGTAAATTTGGCGAAGCTATCTTCGGAGAAGACAAATCCTTCGAAAAAAGAAATTACCCTCCTGGGCAACATGGAAACAACAGAAGACGTGGTAAGAAATCTGAATACGCAATCCAATTAGAGGCGAAACAAAAAGCTAAATATACTTACGGTATTTTAGAACGTCAATTTAGAGGATTGTTTAAAAAAGCTAGAGCTGCACAAGGTATTACTGGTGAGGTTTTACTTCAATTATGTGAATCTCGTTTAGATAACGTAGTATTCAGAATGGGTATTGCTCCTACAAGAAGTGCTGCAAGACAATTAGTATCTCACAGACACATTACTGTAAATGGTGAATTGGTAAACATTCCATCTTACCAATTATTAGCTGGTGATGTTGTTGCTGTTAGAGAAAAATCTAAATCTCTTGAAGCTATCGCAAATTCACTTTCTAACTCTAGTACTGTTTATGAGTGGATTACTTGGAATGATGATACTAAACAAGGAACTTACGTTTCTGTTCCTGCTAGAATTCAAATTCCAGAAAACATCAACGAACAATTTATCGTAGAATTATATTCTAAATAATATTAATCATATTGGTATCTGGCCAAAGGGTTTATTTGACTTCTTCAAACTTATAAACCGCGCAACCTGATAACAATTAAAACGAAGAAAAAATTATGGCAGTATTTAATTTTCAAAAACCAGACAAAGTAATCATGATTGATTCTACTGATTTCGAAGGTAAATTCGAATTCAGACCATTAGAACCAGGTTACGGTCTAACTGTTGGTAATGCTTTAAGAAGAGTTTTATTATCTTCTTTAGAAGGTTTTGCTATCACATCAGTTAGAATTGAAGGTGTTGATCACGAGTTTTCAGCAATTGCTGGAGTAGTTGAAGATGTTACAGAAATCATCTTAAACTTAAAACAAGCACGTTTTAAAAGACAAATTGAAGATATTGATAACGAATCAATTTCAATTTCAATCTCAGGTCAAGATAGAATTACAGCTGGCGATTTTCAAAAATTTATCTCTGGTTTCCAAGTGTTAAATACAGAATTAGTAATCTGTAACTTAGATCCTAAAGTTAACTTTAACATGGAAATCACAATTGAAAAAGGTAGAGGATATGTTCCTGCAGAAGAAAACAAAAAAGCTTCAGCACCAATCGGAACTATTTTTACTGATTCAATTTATACACCAATAAAAAACGTTAAGTATAGTATTGAAAACTATCGTGTTGAGCAAAAAACTGATTATGAAAAATTAGTTTTTGAAATCATTACGGATGGTTCAATTTCTCCACAAGACGCTTTAACAGAAGGTGCAAAGACATTAATTCACCACTTCATGTTATTCTCTGATGAGCGTATCACTTTAGAGGCTGATGAAATTGCACAAACTGAAACTTATGATGAAGAATCACTTCACATGAGACAGTTGCTTAAAACGAAGTTAATCGATATGGATTTATCTGTTCGTGCACTTAATTGTTTAAAAGCTGCTGAAGTTGATACTTTAGGTGACTTAGTATCATTCAATAAAAATGATTTAATGAAATTCAGAAACTTTGGTAAAAAATCTTTAACTGAGCTTGAAGAGCTTGTAAATGTTAAAGGTCTTAATTTCGGAATGGACTTAAGCAAATATAAATTAGATAAAGATTAACAAATCATAGTTTGCTCCTCAGAAGTGAGTTGTAGCAAGATGATTAAATTTAAATGTCATGAGACACGGAAAAAAAGTAAACCACTTAGGTAGAAAAACAGCTCACAGAAAAGCAATGTTGGCTAATATGGCATGTTCATTAATTGAGCATAAACGTATCAACACAACTGTAGCAAAAGCGAAAGCTTTAAAACAATTTGTTGAGCCAATGATTACTAAGTCTAAAGTAGATACGACTCACAACAGACGTATTGTGATGGCTAACCTTAGACAAAAAGATGCGGTAACTGAGTTGTTTAGAGATGTTGCTACTAAAATAGCAGACAGACCAGGAGGTTATACTAGAATTATCAAATTAGGTAATCGTTTAGGTGATAACGCTGATATGGCAATGATAGAATTAGTTGATTACAACGAAATCTACAACGCTGATAAAGCTAAGAAGAAAACAACAAGAAGAAGTAGAAGAGGTGGTTCTAAACCAGCTGAATCTGCTGCTGTTGAAACTAAAGCTTCAAACGAAGAGGAATAAATGATGATTAGCATTTAAAAATATAAAGGATAAACTATTTTAGTTTATCCTTTTTTTTGCGCAATTTTGTAAAACTTTTTTCCTGAGCAGTCAGGAAGCTCATAAGAATTATATGAAATATCAAAAAAGACAAAAAGCCATCGTTCTTTTAGCAGATGGTACTATTTTTCACGGTAAAGCAGTTGGTAACAAACAAGGGACTTCATTTGGTGAAGTTTGTTTTAATACAGGTATGACTGGTTACCAAGAAATTTTTACAGATCCTTCTTATTACGGACAATTAATGGTAGCGACCAATGCCCATATTGGTAACTATGGAACCAATGTAGATGAAGTAGAATCTGATTCTATTAAAATCGCAGGATTAATTGTTAAGAATTTTAGTTACGATTATTCAAGAGACAATTCTGATGCATCGTTAGAAGAATTTCTTGATAAAAATAATTTACTAGCTATTTCTGATGTTGATACACGAGCTTTAGTAAGTTATATTAGAGATAATGGTGCAATGAATGCTGTTATTTCTACAGAAGTTGATAATGTTGAAGGGCTTAAGAAACAGTTAGCCGATGTGCCAAACATGGAAGGTTTAGAGTTGGCGTCTCAAGTATCAACTAAAGAACCTTACTATTATGGCGATGAAAACGCTACTTACAAAGTAGCAGCTTTAGATATTGGAATTAAAAAGAACATCTTAAGAAACATCGCTAAAAGAGATGCTTACATAAAAGTGTTTCCATACAATGCTTCTTTTGAAGATTTAGAAGCATTTAATCCAGATGGTTATTTCTTGTCTAACGGTCCTGGAGATCCAGAACCATTAGTTGAAGCGCAACAAGTAGCTAAAGAAATTATCAAGAGAGATTTACCATTATTTGGTATCTGTTTAGGACATCAAATTATTGCTCGTGCTAATGGTATTTCCACTTATAAAATGCACAATGGCCATAGAGGAATTAATCACCCGGTTAAAAATATGGTAACTGGTAAAGGTGAGATTACTTCTCAAAATCACGGTTTCGCCGTAAATAGAGTAGAGGCTGAAGCGCATCCAGACCTTGAAGTAACACATGTACATTTAAATGATGATACAGTAGCTGGTTTAGCTATGAAGAGTAAAAACTGTTTCTCTGTTCAATATCACCCAGAGGCTAGCCCTGGACCACATGATTCGGACTATCTGTTCGATCAGTTTATAGAAAATCTTAAAAAATAAAGATTTTAAATCCCAATAATAGGCTACTGTTATTGGGATTTTCTTTTACTAAAACGTTGTAGAGTTTTTTATGTTAAATTCTTCATCTTTTTATGAAGAAAAACAAGATTTAACCGTAAATTTGAAACAATATAAAGTTTTAAAATAAAGCAATTATGAGTATAATAATCAATGTCCACGCTAGACAAATTTTAGATTCAAGAGGTAATCCAACTGTTGAAGTTGACGTAGTAACAGAAAACAATATTTTAGGTAGAGCTGCTGTACCATCAGGAGCATCAACAGGAGAGCATGAAGCCGTTGAATTACGTGACGGTGGAGATACTTATATGGGGAAAGGTGTTCTTAAAGCTGTAGATAATGTAAACTCTATAATTGCTGAAGAACTTTTAGGAGTTTCTGTTTTCGAACAAAATCTTATCGATAAAATCATGATCGATTTAGATGGCACTAAAAATAAATCTAAATTAGGAGCTAATGCAATATTAGGTGTTTCTTTAGCCGTTGCTAAAGCTGCAGCTAACGAATTAAACATGCCATTATACAGATACGTAGGTGGTGTTTCTGCAAATACGCTTCCTGTACCAATGATGAATATCATCAACGGTGGATCTCATAGTGATGCGCCAATCGCATTCCAAGAGTTTATGATTATGCCTGTGAAAGCCAAAAACTTTACACATGCTATGCAAATGGGAACTGAGATTTTCCACAACCTTAAAAAAGTATTACACGATAGAGATTTAAGTACTGCTGTAGGTGATGAAGGAGGATTTGCTCCAAACTTACCAGGTGGAACTGAAGATGCTTTAGATACGATTGCAAAAGCTGTAGGAAATGCAGGTTACAAATTTGGTGATGAAGTTATGATTGCTTTAGATTGCGCTGCTGCGGAATTTTTTGTTGATGGTAAATACGATTACAAGAAATTTGAAGGTGATACAGGTGTTGTAAGAACTTCTAAAGAACAAGCTGAATATTTAGCCGAATTAGCTGGGAAATATCCAATTATTTCAATTGAAGATGGTATGGATGAAAATGACTGGGAAGGTTGGGCTCACTTAACCGAATTAATTGGTGATAAAGTACAATTAGTTGGTGATGATTTATTTGTTACTAATGTTGAACGTTTATCAAGGGGTATCGAAGAAGGAATTGCTAACTCGATTTTAATTAAAGTAAACCAAATCGGTTCTTTAACAGAAACTATTGCTGCTGTAAACATGGCTAAAAATGCTGGTTATACTTCTGTTATGTCTCACCGTTCTGGAGAAACAGAAGATAATACTATTGCAGATTTAGCAGTAGCATTAAACTGTGGTCAGATTAAAACAGGTTCTGCATCTCGTAGTGATCGTATGGCGAAATACAATCAACTTCTTAGAATTGAAGAAGAATTAGGAGAAGTGGCTTATTTTCCACAAGAGAAAGCATTTAAAATTAAATAAGATTATTTAATTGAATTATAAATAAAAAAGCGATTATTATTTTAATAATCGCTTTTTTATTTAACATCTATTTTGTCAATTTGTGAATTACCAAAAACATTCTAAATAATCTTTCTAAATAAGACGATATATTTCTTAAATTAGCGTTCCGCAAAAAAACAAATTAAATTCACGTTATAGTATGGCAGATAAAGCTACCATTGAGATTGATGGTAAAAAATACGATTTCCCTTTAGTAAAAGGAACAGAAAATGAAGTAGCAATAGATATTACGAAGCTAAGAGCCGCAACCGAAGGTGTAATTACAATTGATCCTGGGTACAAAAATACAGGGGCTTGTGAAAGCGCAATTACGTTCTTAGATGGTGAAAAAGGTATTTTAAGATATCGTGGTTATTCTATTGATGAAGTAGCTGAAAATGCAGATTTCCTAGAAGTAGCTTATTTATTGATTTTTGGAGAACTTCCAACGAAAGAGCAGAATGATAAGTTTCATGAAGATATTAAAGCTGAATCTTATGTAGATGAGGATGTTAAGAAAATTATTGAAGCGTTTCCTAAGTCTGCGCACCCAATGGGGATTATTTCCTCTTTAACAAGTGCTTTAACAGCTTTTAATCCTTCTACTGTGAATGTAGATTCTGAGGAAGATATGTATAAGTCTGTAGTGAGACTTTTAGGTAAAATGCCTGTGCTTGTTGCTTGGACTTATAGAAAAAAGGCAGGATTACCTTTAGATTACGGTGATAACTCATTAGGATATGTTGAAAACATCCTTAAAATGATGTTTAAAAAACCAAACGGAGAGTATAAGCAAAATAAAGTGTTAGTTGATGCCTTAGATAAGTTATTAACGTTACACGCAGATCATGAGCAAAACTGTTCTACATCTACAGTAAGAATCGTTGGTTCATCGCATGCCGGATTATTTGCTTCTATTTCAGCAGGTATCTCTGCATTATGGGGACCACTTCACGGTGGAGCAAACCAAGCAGTATTAGAAATGCTAGAAGCGATTCAAGCAGATGGTGGCGACACTAAAAAATACATGGCAAAAGCTAAAGATAAAAACGATCCTTTCCGTTTAATGGGATTCGGACACCGTGTTTATAAAAACTTTGATCCACGTGCAAGAATCATTAAGAAATCTGCTGATGATGTATTGAGCGAGTTAGGAATTGAAGATCCAATTCTAAGTATTGCTGAAGGGCTTGAAAAAGAAGCTTTAGCCGATCAATACTTCGTAGATAGAAAATTATACCCTAACGTAGATTTCTACTCTGGAATTATTTACAGAGCTATGGGGATTCCAACAGATATGTTTACCGTAATGTTCGCTATTGGACGTTTACCAGGTTGGATTGCACAATGGAGAGAAATGCGCATGAAAAAAGAACCTATCGGAAGACCAAGACAAATTTACACTGGAGCAACAGAGAGAAAATTTGTACCAGTTGACGAAAGATAATAAACTTATAAAGTTTATATAAGATAAAGTTTCACAGTTTCTGTGGAACTTTTCTTTTTTATAGCCATACCATATAAATTAATCAATGGCCCATTATTTCGTTTAATTATATTAGTTTTGAACCATAAAATTTAATCCTTTTTTGGTTCACTATATGTTAAAATTAAACATTCAAAACGAAACATCTAGATTGCGAGCAGTTGTTCTTGGAACAGCTAAAAGCAACGGTGCTATCCCTGAAATTAAGGATTGCTATGACCCTAAAAGTATTGAACATGTCAAGGCAGGAACCTATCCGCTTGAAGAAGATATGGTACGTGAAATAGAAGAAGTAGCAGCTGTTTTTGAAAAGTATGATGTTAAGGTTTATAGACCAGAAGTGATAAATAATTGCAATCAGATTTTCTCAAGAGATATTGCTTTTGTTATTGAAGATAAAATTATAAAATCAAATATTCTACCAAATAGGGAAGAAGAAGTAGAAGCCATACAATATTTGTGGAATCAGGTAGCCCCAGAAAATAGAATCATACTTCCAGAAGAGTGCCATGCTGAAGGTGGCGATGTTATTGTATGGGATGACTATATTTTTATTGGCACCTATTCGGGGGAAGATTACCCTAATTTAATTACAGCTAGAACCAATTTAGACGCTGTAATAGCCATTCAAGAATTATTTACAGACAAAACGGTGAAGGCATTCGAGTTGCGAAAATCGAATACTAACGCTAAGGAAAACGCTTTACATTTAGATTGTTGTTTTCAGCCTATAGGAAAAGACAAAGCCATCATTCATAAAAACGGATTTCTAGTTGAAAGTGAGTACCAGTGGTTGGTTGATTTTTTTGGAAAAGACAATGTTTTTGAAATAAGTAAAGATGAGATGTACGATATGAATAGTAATATTTTTTCAATTTCTGAAGACGTTATTATTTCCGAAAAAAGCTTTACAAGATTAAATACTTGGTTACAAGACAAAGGCTTTACAGTTGAAGAAGTATCCTATAGCGAAATAAGTAAGCAAGAAGGTTTACTGCGTTGTTCAACTTTGCCTTTAATTAGAGATTGATTTTATAAGAATTAGGTATGCAACAAACAACAAATACTATTTTAATGATTCGTCCAGTAAATTTTAGGATGAATGAGCAAACGGCGGTTAACAACTATTATCAGCAAGTTTTAGATCATACATTACCTGAAACGGTTAATTTGAAGGCTCAACAAGAGTTTGATGCTTATGTTGAAAAACTTAGAGCAGTAGGTGTGCAGGTTATTGTGGTAGATGATACTAAAGAAACTGATACGCCAGATTCAATATTTCCGAACAACTGGATTTCTTTTCATGAAAATGGTGATATTGGTTTGTATCCTATGTTTGCTGAAAATAGACGTCTTGAACGTAGAGAAGACATATTAGAAACACTTGAAAATGAAGGTTTCTTGATAAATAATGTGGTTGATTATACTAGTGCTGAAGATGAAGAAATATATTTAGAAGGTACAGGAAGTCTTATACTAGATCGTGTCAACCGAAAAGCTTATTGCGGATTATCACCACGTGCTGATGAAGATTTATTTATCGAGTTCTGCGAAGATTTTGAATATACTCCTGTTATTTTTACAGCCTATCAAACGGTAGATAATCAGCGAAAAGCCATTTATCACACCAATGTTATGATGTGTGTAGGTGAAACTTTTGCTGTTGTTTGTTTAAGTAGTATTGATGACAAAAAAGAACGTAAGTCTCTAGTGAAGCACTTAAAAGAAGACGGTAAAGAAATTATCGATATCACCGAAGCTCAGGTAAATCATTTTGCTGGTAATATGTTACAAGTAAAAGGGAGTCATGATGAATCATATTTAATTATGAGTCAGTCTGCTTACAATTCATTAACAGGGTCTCAAATTTCTACTCTTGAAAAACACACGAAGATTTTATCTAGTTCATTAGATACTATTGAAGTTTGTGGCGGTGGTAGTGCCCGTTGCATGATGGCCGAAGTGTTTTTGCCCAAAACCTGAACGCATTAAGAGGGCTTAGATTTAGGCAATTGTACATAAAAGGTGCTTCCTATATTTGGGGTGCTTTCAACCCAAATTTTACCATGATTTAAATCAATTAATTCTTTGCAAATGGATAAGCCTAAACCTGTTCCTTTTTCATTATCGGTTCCTAAAGTTGAAAATGAACTTTCTTTAAACAGCTTGTTCAAGTTTTCTTTAGAGATACCAATACCAGAATCTGCAATACTTACAATAGAACGACCATCATTTATATGATTGGTAATGGTTATGGTATCACCGTTTTTGCAAAATTTAAGAGCATTGGCAAGTAAATTTTGGATTACGATTTCAAACATACTTCTATCAGCGTAAGCGAAATCTTTTAAAGAATGATCAATTAAAGTAATGCCTTTACTTTCTAGGCGTTGTTCTATAAGTTGAACTTTGCTTGCAAAAACCTCCTGAACATCAAATAAACTTGGCTTTGGTTCTAAAGATTGCATCTGAGATTTTGACCAGTTAAGTAGATTGAATAACAACAACGATGCATTATTTGCGTTTTCGCTTAACTCAGGTATTAGATTGTCGAATTCGTCTCGCGTTAGCGTGCCATCTTTAAGTAAGTCAATGAAACCATTTATTGAGGAAAGGGAGTCTCTTAAATCGTGAGATACTATTGAAAAGAGTTTGTCTTTAACATTGTTTACGCTCTCTAAGTGCTTCGTTTGCTCTGAAAAAGCTTCGTTTTGTAAAGCGATACTCAGGTTTTTATCTTCTAATTCCTTGGTGTATTTAATCGTACTTTGGCGTTTTAAAAAAGTCAAAATTAAAAATATAGATACCAAAATTAAAGCGGCCACGAGACTGTACAATGATAATTTCAGACTGCTCGTATCTTCTGTTACATCAGATAACATTCTAACATTTTGTTGCGAATCAGTAGTTGTTAATAGAACTTCTGGAGGTTCTTGTTCAAAATCTTCTAATGGAATGAGTAGTTTTTCTTTTTGTTCTGCTTTTTCTCGATTAATTTCAGCATTTAATTCGTAATAAGCACGTTGCCAAGTAAAGGCTTTTTCAAATCGTCTCCTTGTCGAATCGAGAGATTTCATCAGTTTATACTGTTTTAATAGTTCTTGTCTATTTCCAGTTTGCTCGGCAATTTGACCAGCTTCAATAAGTTGTGGCTCAGCTTTCCAGAAAGTATTCTGACGAAGGTTTAAATCACCAAGATTATTTAGTGTTACTAATAAATCGGACTTGTCTTCCTTTAGGATATTTATGGTATAGGCTTCATCTAAATACTTGGAAGCTTTGTCATATTCATTAAATTCTAAATATTCAGCGCCAAGTTTAGGATAAATATGGCCTTTAATTGAGTCGCTTAAAGTGTCACTAAACTCTGTTATGCTTTCATAAATTTCAATAGCCTTTCGGTGCTCCTTTCGGTTAGAAAATAATTCCGCTAGAGAATTCTTAGTAACATAAATCGCATCTTGATCATTTATCTGTTCTTGAACCTCTAAGGTTTTTAAATAAAACTCAATAGCTTTATCCGTAGCTCCTATGCTGTAATAAGCATTTGCTAGATTACTGTATGCTAAATTAAGTTCGTGTTTAAGGTGGCGTTTTTCTAATTCTCTTATTGCAGAAAGCGATAGAGGCATACCCTTAGAAAAGTTACCTCTTTTAATTTCAATCAAACCAATGCTATTATTCACTTTTGCGATACCTAATGTATCTTTTAGATTTTTGAATAGGTGTTTAGATTTTTCGTAACCGCTAATGGCATTTATATAATCATTCTTTTTTGCATAAAGCAAGGCTTTGTAGTAAGTTGCATTCGCAATCCCATGTTTATGGTTTAAGTGATGGGATAGTTTTTCACTTTCTATAACGTATTTGTAAGCACGATCAATTTCGTTGTTCTCGTAAAGTGATTCAATCAGTTTTAAGGATAAATTGATTTTTAAGGAGTCTTGATTTTGGAAAGCTAATTGCAAGGCGAGGCTGTCTATATCGTTGGACTGTGTGTGTCCAGTACAAATAGAAAATAACGTTATTATTAAAAAAATTAATAGCCTCATATGTATTTCAAAAACAACTGAAAATAATGCTATAATGAGGTCTTAGATTTGAGGAAAATAAGACAGCTTTATTTAGCTGTAATTGTTTGTTATTTAGTGTTTTCCAATAAATTGGAGATAATAGCTTTACATAACAAAAATTGTAAAAAGGCTTATTAAAAGCTAATTTTTAGGTTTTAAAGCCAATTAATTAGATGAAAGGGAATTTCGTGATAGGTGAAAATTTAATGTTTAGATGAACGGTTAATTATCCGGAAAAAAAGCACTTAAAAATTATGAAATTGCTACTTCAAAATAAAAAGACAAAGTGAAGTCGTGTAAAATAGCCGTTCATTTTTTACAGTTTAAAGCTTTTTCGTTTTTAGTAGAAAATCTTGCTATCTTTGCAGGCTTAAAATACAATCCAAAATGAACCTTCAGGACACATTATCAAATTACGTAAAACAGGCGGTAAAAGCAGATTTTAATATCGAATTAGAAACGGTAGAATTTCAAGCTACAAGAAAAGAATTTGCTGGTGATATCACCGTTGTTATCTTCCCAATGTTACGTTTTATAAAGGGAAATCCTGTACAGATTGGTGAAACTATTGGTCAGTATTTGGTTAAAGAAGTTGATGATGTGAAAGCGTTTAACGTGGTTAAAGGCTTTTTAAATGTAGAAATTAACGATTCGTATTACACTAATTTCTTCAATAGCATAAAAGCAGATGAAAAATTCGGATTTGTAACGCCAAATCCAAAGGAAAAAGCTGTTATGGTAGAGTATTCTTCACCGAACACAAATAAACCTTTACATTTAGGTCACGTTAGAAATAACTTATTGGGGTACAGTGTAGCCGAAATTTTAAAAGCTTCTGGGAAGAAAGTTTATAAAACACAAATTATAAACGACCGTGGTATTCATATTTGTAAAAGTATGTTAGCGTGGAAACGTTTTGGCAATGAGGAAACTCCAGAAAGCACTGGCCTAAAAGGAGATAAGTTGGTAGGAAACTACTATGTGAAATTCGATCAAGAATATAAAAAGGAAATAGAAGCCTTAGTTGCAGAAGGACAAACAGAAGAGGAAGCCAAAAAAAATGCACCACTTTTATTAGCTGCTCAAGACATGCTTCTTAAATGGGAAGCTGGCGACGAAGCTGTTGTAGCACTTTGGACTAAAATGAACACTTGGGTTTATGATGGTTTCGATATTACGTATAAAAATTTAGGTGTCGATTTTGATAATTTATACTACGAAAGTAATACCTACTTATTAGGTAAGGAGTTTGTTGAGCAAGGTTTAAAATCTGGCGTGTTTCATAAGGAAGATGACGGCTCAGTATGGTGCGATTTAACCGAAGATGGTTTAGATAAAAAAATCGTTCAACGTTCAGACGGTACAGCGGTTTATATGACCCAAGATATTGGAACCGCCATTCAGCGTATTAAAGATTATCCAGATGTTGGTGGTATGGTTTACACCGTTGGAAACGAGCAAGATTACCATTTTCAAGTACTATTTTTAATTCTGAAGAAATTAGGTTTCGATTGGGCTAAAAACCTATACCATTTAAGTTATGGTATGGTTGATTTACCTAGCGGAAAAATGAAAAGTAGAGAAGGAACTGTTGTAGATGCCGACGATTTAATTGATGATATGGCTAATACAGCTGAAGAGATTTCAGAAGAATTAGGGAAGCTTGACGGTTATTCTGATGAAGAGAAAAAAGAGCTTTATAAAACCATTGGTTTAGGGGCTTTAAAATATTACATCTTAAAAGTAGATCCTAAAAAACGAATCTTATTCGATCCTAAAGAATCTATCGATTTTCAAGGAAATACAGGGCCTTTTATTCAGTATACTTATGCTCGAATTCAGTCTATTTTAAGAAAAGCAGATTTGAATTCAGAAGTTACCGGAATTACAGAATTACACCCTAAAGAAAAGGAATTGATTAAGCAAATTCAATTGTTTCCAGAAGTGGTGCAAAATGCTGCCGATAATCATAGTCCTGCTTTAATTGCGAATTACACATACGAGTTAGTGAAGGAATTTAATTCTTTCTACCAGAATGTATCTATTCTAGGCGCTGATAATGAAAACGAAAAAGCTTTAAGAGTGCACTTGTCAAACACTGTGGCTAACACGATTAAAAATGCATTTAGCTTATTGGGTATTCAGGTTCCTGAAAGGATGTAGTTAAGCGGGTAACTCATTTACGTTGATAGGAAATCTCTAAAAGATTAGGGTTTGTTTTGTAGGATATTTCTTTTATAATAGAGATCTAGATATATTTTTCTGTAGAAGCTCAAATATTTTTAATCAAATTTTATATAAGATAAACTGTCGTTATCAACTTCAATTTATTCCTTTACTTCTGCAATCTCAGAATAGTGATCTGTACTTTTTAGAAACGTATTTGGATAAAGGTTTTCATTTAAGCTATGCTATTTTTATTCCTGTGTCGAATTTATATTTTGCTATATATTAAGCTGTTATAGTACTTTACAATAACTTTACAATGTGATTTTGATGCAAAATATAGTTTTTCTGTTTCTGTTTCAATCCTAAATATTAAGTACATTGGTAGCTATGAAAAATTATTTCCCAAATTATTTTTTGATCGTATGTTCCTTTATGTTTTATGTTTTTGGAAACCATGTTTCTTCTGCTCAACAAATTAGTTTTGATAACAAAGATAGCAGTTTAGTAAACGACTCCTTATTTTTTAAAACTAACGATACGCTAGCTATCATAGATTCACATTTGGAGTATTCTAATAGGTATAAAAATAACGGGCAATATACCGATGCTTATGACCATTTATGGAAGGCTTTGGTTTTGGCAAACACGAAGCAATTAAATTCTAAATTGAGTTTAATACATAATGAATTAGGTTTATTATACGGTATTTACGGGCAAGATGAACAAGCTATTGAACATAAAGAAAAGGCATTAAATATTATTAAGAATAGTAATATTGAATTAAAAGATTTGCAGTTAGAACAAGCGTATTATAGTTTGGCTGTTCAATATCGTAAAGAAAAAAAATATAAAAAAGCATTAGTTTATTTAGATAGTTGTTCAATAGCCAGTGAGAAACAGGGTATTAAGACTACTGAAAACCCATACATTTCTGCCGAAAGGGGTATCATCGACTTACTTAAAGGTGATTTGGTTGAAGCAGAATTTTACTTATTGAATGCCAAAAATCTTCTTGAAGAAACAAACAAACATTTCTCCATAATTGTTTATTCCTTTTTGGGAGACTTGTATAGTATAAAACAAGATTTAACTACCGCTATTTTTTATTATAATAAAAGTTTAGAAGGTATCATAAAGTATAATTCACATACTGATTTTCAAGTCGATGTTTTAAGAAAAATGGGTGAATTATACAAGAAACAAAAAGATATAGATAAGGCATACTATTATTTAGAAGCATCTACAAAAATAGCCGATAGCTTGTTTAGCATACGCAGTATGAATAATAGAAAGTTATTTGAAATTAAAAATAAATATAAAGAGACTTTAGCCTTTAAAAATAGGCAAATCCTAGAACAGGAAGTCAAACTTGCTAAAAAGACTAAAACTCAGACGCGTCTTATTTTTGTATTATGCATTAGCTTGATTTTAATCTTAGTCCTAATTATAACGTATAGATATAAAACAAGGATTCGTAAACTTAAATCAGAAAAAGAACAAGCTGTTATACAGGAACAACATGACAAAGATAAACTTCAGGTTGTTTTAGAAACTAAGAGCAAAGAACTTACTGTCTCTGCACTACAGCTTATTGAAAAAGATAAAAAAATAGAAGTTTTGTTAAACTTATTGAAAGATCAATCACCCACTACCTATGGTAGGGTGAAACAAGAAATAATGAGTGGAAATAAAGATTTATGGGAGAACTTTAATTTACGGTTTACCAAGGTAAATGTTGATTTTTATAGACGTTTACGAGAAAAGCATGCTTCGTTAACCCCAACAGAACAAAAGCATTGTGCTTTAATAAAATTAAAATTTGATAGCAAAGAAATGGCTCATCTCTTAAATATTTCAGTAAATAGTGTACATATTTCTCGACACAGAATTAGAAAAAAAATAGGACTTGAAAGAGGTCAAGATTTAACTAATTATATAGCGTCAATATGACAAGAAAGTACTTTGTGTACTTCTAATTGTTGCCTATTTTTATTGTTTGCAGTAACAGCTGTTGTCTAAGAATTTAACACTCTAATTCTTAGATTTTTTTTTGGTTATAGTCTAGGTTCAAGCTTCACATAAAAAAGTGACTACCTTTTATTTCATACTGAAAAACGACCTGCATTTAATTTTAATGAATAAAAACCTCAGGTCGTATAATAAACCTGAGATTTGAATTAATGATTTTTAGGAGATACTATCTAATTATTCTTTCATGAATTTTGTAATTGAATTTCCTATGTGTAGAAAGTATAGTCCGCTACTTAAATTATCGACCTTTAAAGATTGATTAGATCCATCTATAGCCATTTTTAATACTACGGCTCCATATATGTCGTAAATAATGGCTTCTTGATTATTAAAATTACCATTAAAATGTAATATGTCTTTGGCAGGATTTGGATAAACACCAAGATTGTCTTGAAGGTTTAAGTTAGTGTTTTTTAATTGAGCATCCAGTATCTGGATGTTTGTTAGTTGAGCTTCAATTTGTTTATTGCCATCACTAGTTAAAAAATTAACCCATAACCAATAAAAATCTCCATCTTCTAAATCGGCCGTTGGTATAGCGTCTTTTAAAGAAATAGTAGCTGTTGAGGTGCCAGATTCCATACCAATTACACTCGCATCATTTCCTAAGTAATCATTTTTCAGAACCCATCCTTTATCTAAATGACGTAGCCAGTATTTTATACCTTGATCTCCATTTGATAACACCGTGTTTCCTGATCCAGCATGAAATTCTACATTTACCACTAATTCTCCTTCAGAATAATAAGTGGTAGTGGTATATTTATTTGCGTCATCAAATTTAATAGAGGGTTGGTATAAAGTTTCAAGGATGTCTATGTTAGCAGTACCTAAAATACTGTTGTCGGCAGTTGATTTTGCAGTGACAGTTGTTGTTCCTAGCTTTACTCCAGTTACATTTCCTTGGTCATCTACTGTAGCAATTGAAGTATCGGCAGAAGACCATGTTACTTCTGGGTTTGCGTTAAATGGTTGCATTTTGGTAGTTAACTTCCTTGATGTCCCTACCTGAATTACTAAAGGGTTTGGTGTTAAAGTAATTGATGTTGGATCCACTAGGGGCCCTCCGCCAGCAGTACATGCTAAGGTTTCAGAAATTTGAGCAATTTCTGCTGGTACCGCGTCAAATTGTCGGCTATTGTAGAGTACAACTCTATCTAATTGAAACCCGTGAGAACGACCACTTAAATTAAGAGTGTATTCTCCAGCGCTAGGAAAAGTTACATTTACCCAGGATTGTTTATGGTTGATGTCGGATGCGCCATTTAAGGTAAAATCGTCGTCACTACGTCCAACAAACTTGTAAAACTCTGTTAATACATCTGCGCCAGCTTTTGCAATATCATTCGAAAAATAAAACCATGCATCATTTCCTAAATCCGATCCTCTTTCTCCTTCCGGTTGTCTCATGGTCCATTTAAAGGTGTACGTGCCAGGGGTTTTTATATTAAAGCTATAGGAAATGTCGTTTTGATGGTTCACTGTTGCATAGGAGTTTGGTCCATCATAATAAATGTATTTTCCGCCAGATGCTTTTTCGTTATCTGTACCTAATTTCCAATTTCCATTTAAAGTAAACCGTTCTGCTTCAAAAACAAATAAACCGTCTTTATCCTCCAAAATACAGGTTTGCGCTGCGACATTTAAACATTGAAAATCTATAGATCGCCATCTTCCTCTAGCCCATGCAAAACCATTTCCTTCGGGAACGGTTCCGTTAGAATGTGTGTTGGATTCAATTTGAAAAACCGCCCCCTGGGTTAGGGTAACATTTCTAAAAACATGCGTGTATGGTTCCATGTCGGTGGTTGCCACCGGATTTTGAAACGATCCTATTAATTGATTGTCTATCCGAAACCGATACGTGCTTTCCCCGTCTTCTTCTGTTAAAGTGGTTAGGGTTACATCATAAACACCTGTCGGTCCTTCAAATACTTTTTGTGTAGCGCCAAATTTATCTTCGTAAAGGCTTGCATCTACGGCTATAGCGTTTCTACTAGTGTCTTTGTACGCTATTTCATAGTTTCCTATTTTACTCATTTCGAAATCTTGCACGCCATTGAAGTTAAAATCTACGCAACCGGTAGTGTTCGTGCTATTTGCAATACCATCCCCAATTAATGTTTCTAATTTACTAGGATTCCCTTCTTCATCTCCAAGAATTAAATAGTACACCATTCCGGCATCCGATATATCGGCACCTTTTCCTCCCGGGTGGAATTGTAGCCTGGAGTACAACCATTGAATATTTTGGTCGGCATGATCTCGCATCCAGTAATAAGGAGAAAAATCGGTATTAGAACACCATTTTATTGCAGGAGAATCACAAGCGTTTTGATCTGAAATTTTCTTGTATTTTATACGACCGCCACTTAAATCAATAGTCTGTTGCATGGAGTGGTGTGCTGTTCTGCGTAAGTGATTGTCGTTATATCCACTATGCGATATTACTTGCACATGGGCTAATGCTTCTATTTTTCCGTTGGCTATTGCTTTATTAACAGCGAGGTAAAAGAATTCGGAAGGTCCCATATGAATAAAATACAAAGGATCGTCTGCTGTTGATTTTTCGATTTCACCAGCCAAGTGGTTTATTGCCACAGAAGGATTCTCTGGAACATCGAAAAAAACAGTACTATCAAAGTCCCATCGTTGTATGGCGCCATTTACGCCATCGCCCATATAATTGGTTTGGTCTGTGTGCTTAGGGGCGTCAATAAAGTTATTATAAGAGTAATGTACGAGCCTGTGTTTTAACTCCAGTTTAGCAATCATAGCTAAAGCAGCGGGAGTTCCTCCCCAGTCATCAGGGTCGGCACGTGGCCATTCGGCTTCGGGGTGATTATCGGGCTGGTTATTTCCATCGGCACTAATAGCAATTCTGTGGTTATTGTAACCAAGCGATTGCGAAAACAATTGTCCAGCCAGTAAAAAGGTTAGTAGAAAAAAGATTTTGGGTAAGGTCGTTTTCATTTTTGTGTATTTAATTTAGTTATGAATGTGCAATAGCTTTATGCGGTAAACTCTGTAATTTGAAATCACCTGTTTAACTATTACTTTTTAGTTGATTACTATGTATTGGTCATGACAATAATAGGAATCACAAACCTATGCAAAGACCTGTTTTTTAGTTGGGTAATTAGCTTTACAATAACTTTATTAAGTTTTTTTTATGCTTAATATTTACTATACAATAGCTTTATTGGGTTCAATGTTAGTGTAGTAGTTTACTTGAACGTATTCCTTTTCAGTTTAGAAAAAGCTATTTTGGGTAATGAACAGGTACCGTATAGATGTTCACGATATTTTAAAAGAAACAGTTCGTGAAGGTTGGAGCGAATCTATAGGTCGGATCAGAAAGAATTATTTTAATTTTTTTTGCAGGTCTATTTTGTTTCAGACAGGAATATTAGAAGACGTGATACTATTACTTGGAATCATATCAATTTAAATTAAGAAATTAGCAAAAATTAAGGTTATTACTTTACTTAATGCTTTTCATTATTCTATATCAATAGGGTAAAGTGCAATTGCAGTAATCCAGCCTTCAAATCCTGTTGGCGCACTTGATAAGATTTCTCCAGTTCTTGCGTTGTTTTGGTTAATTTCGTTAAGATTGGATACGGTTATAATTTTATTGTCTACAAATGATAAACAATAGGTTCCTGAAGTTTCTATAGTTTCTAGAGGTGTTTCAGACTTGCTGTCTAAATTCAATTTGACAATAGGAGCCGTTTCAGAATAGCGTAAGTAATACAAGCTGTTTTCATCAATTGCAATATCAGAAATCGTTAAGGCTGTATTTTCTGTTTCAATAGTTTCAATAAAGCTGCCGTTTTTATTTATTTTATGAATGGCGTTTTCACTGGAGTAATAAATGAAATTATCTTGTATAGCAATGCCTTCAGTAATGATATTCGGGATTTCAGAAATAATATCGCCAGTTTCCGGGTTCAGTTGGTAAAGCGATTCGTTTTCGCCAATACCACCAACCCAAAGGGATTCACCATCATAGGCAAGCGCATGTGGTGATTGTAATGCTTTTGGCAGTTTCAGTTCAACTTCTAGCATTCCGGTATTTTCATTAAAAAGATAGATACCCGGTTTTTGGTAGTTTTTATGCGTTAAAATCCACCATTTGTATTCTGTAGTAACATCAATGTCCTCTTGAGGCAATCCAGAATATTCAGGTTCATTTCTATTACAAGCGGTTAGTAAAATACATACCAAAGAGACAAAGAATAAGGTTTTGAAATTCTTCATATAGGTTTTGTTCGATTTATAAATTTATATTTTAACGACTTTATGAACTTCTTTTTCGCCGCCGTAAAGAATGACAAACAGGTAAACACCACTGCTAAAATGACTTAAATTTAGAGTCACTTTGCCTTCGTCAACAAGGTCAGTTTTTTCTAATAATAAAACTCCAGAAGCATTATAAATACGGTATGAAATACTTTCAACGCGTTGCACACCGGTTATATTAACCAGGTCTTTAAAAGGGTTTGGGTAAATCAACCATTTCTTGTCTTCGCCAAGCGGATTACTCGTAAGCGGTACACAACCCTTAGAAACGTTGTAGACATTTTTTACTAAATCGTCTATTTTTAGTTCGTTAAAACTCTGGTGTAAAGAGTTATTAAAAAACGTCCCATCAATGATAGCATTATCAGCACCTATAAAATCTTGCAGTAGGGTTGCAAAGGTTTGTCGGTAATCATATTGCACCGTTTTAATTTGATAATTATTCCGACTAGTAGCTTCGCTTAAATCGGGGTTCGTACCTGAAACACCTCCTTTTACTGGTTTTCCGAAGACAAACATAGGAGCAATTTCTCCGTGGTCGGTTCCTAAGTTTCCGTTTTCTTTTGCTTTTCTGCCAAATTCCGAAAAGGTTAGTCCTACCACATCTTCAGCTAGTTTTTGAGATTCTAAATCGGTGATAAAAGCTTCAATACTATCGGATAAACTTGATAGTAATTCGTGGTGTTTACCAATAATATTACCTAAATCTTGTACCTGTGAATCGTGGGTGTCAAAACCAGAAATACGTACCATGTAGATTTTGGTTTCTAAGTCGCCACTTATTAATCGCGCTACGGTTTTTAGTTGATTGGATAAATCTGTATCAGGGTAACTGACGTTATTTTTTCCTTTATCGAAGGCTGCCGAAATTGATTTCGCATAGGTATTCGTTAATGAGTCGGTGTTGGTTAAATATCTTAATTGGTCCCCATAATCGGAATCAGGGATATTCAAAGGCGGTGCACCTCCTAAACCATTTAAAATTGAATAAAAACCAGCAGGATCTTGTCTAGTCAGGTTTATAGATATACCGTGTGCATCTTCACCATGAAACCCAAGTGAGGTTTTGTTAGAACCAATTTGTATACCCAAGGGGAAGGGTTCTACCACCAAATCGGAATAATAACGTTCCATAAAACGGCCCATCCAGCCGGTGTCGCTTCCGTTTAATAAACTGTTTCCATCGTTACCGGTTAAATATAAATCGGTGGAAGAAAAGTGACTTTTATTCTGACTCGGATAGCCAACTGATTGCAAAACACGCATCCAACCTTTATCGTATAATGATTTCATCCCTTTAAGAGCCGGGTGTAAGCCTACTTGTTGGTTTTCGGGTAAGGAACTATCAAGCGTAATGTATTTGTTGGTTCCTGAAATAGGAACTTTTATTGTTGGTCGTAAATTACTGTAAGCGTCGTATTGATTTAAAGGAATAACGGTGTTTAAACCATCATTACCACCAGCTAAATTTATTAATACCAGTTTTCGGTTTGAAATATCGGGACAATCAAAATAAGGGGTGAATGTTTTTAAGGCTGCTTGTAATTGTAAAGGTGTTAATCCAATAACAGAAGCTGAAGCCGAAAGTTTTATAAAATTACGTCTGTTCATAGTTTACATTAATTGAAATTCGGCTGCATTTACCATAGCAGTTACTAAAGCGTCTAATCGGGTTTTTACCGTAGTACTATCGTTAGAGCTTAAATATTTGTTCCAAGCGCCAGTCCAGTAGTAATCAGGAAATTCTTCATCAACCAAATAACTTTTAAAATAATTTGTTCGATCAGTGTCTATAGATTCCGGGTAGAGTAAATCAGCTATTTCAGTAATGAGTAAGTTGGGGTCACTAGCATTGGGAATATTATTTTTCACAAATAATACCGTGTCTAATGATGCATAAATAGCGCCATTGGCAATCATGTTTTCTCCGGAAATTAAACTTTCTATAAGACGGTAGCGCCCAATAATGGTATTTGATGAAAACCAGTTTCTATCGTAATGTGGTTCTTGGTAATAAGCGGGATACCCTGCAACTTCTTCGGGACTAAACAAGTTGGTGCCGGAAAAAACAAAATATGTATTGTGTAAAAATCTATAGAAAAATTCGTTGTAGTAGGTTAATGAATTTGTTGTTGGATCAGGATATACCACCTGAAACATGGCGCATATTTCAGAAAGTAATTGTAACGGACTTTTAATAATGCTTCCTATAATTTCGTCGTTATTGTCACTATCATCGGTATCGAAGAAGTGCTGACTAGAAAGCAGTGTCTTTACCACCGGTAAAATTTCGTAATCATTGGCTATTAGCTGCTCAGCTAAAGGGGCGATAATATCGTTTTCAACTTCCTCATTCCAGGTGCTTTTTACAAAATAGCGGTATAATTTGCGGCAATAGGCTTTGGCGGTTTCAGGTTGCGCAAATACCATATCAACAAATTCTCCTAGCTCATCTAAGATTTCTGTTGGCGTGCCTTTTCCTGTAATGGTTGTGTTATTGAAAGCTTCAGTAAAGGTTTTACTTTCGGTATCATGTAATTCAAAATTGATATACCCTGTAGGAATACCCGTGTCTGGGTCTATATAACTACGGGTTTCATCAAATTTATATCCAGAAAATACGCGAGTCGCTTGCTGAATATCTTCCTCTGTATAATTGGTGTAATTGCCTTCGCCTATTTGTTCGCCTTCTAAAATGGTAAACAACTCAAAAAACTCACGGGCGTAATTTTCATTCGGATTACTTTTATTGTTTCTCGTGTTATCAAGATAAACCAACATGGCATTGTCCATCGTGATTTTCTTAGCCACCGTTTTAAGGTTTCCGTAGGCATAAAAATCAAGTAGCCTTAGGTAATCATAATAACATGCAGAAGGTCCGGCACCATCATCTTTGGCTACGTTAAAGCAGGTATGAAGGAAAAAAGATAATTTATGCTTCAAACTGGTTTCACTCATCGCATTGTGCCACCACCAGCCTGCTACGAGTCCGCGCTTTCTTCTGTCGTTATCAAAAGAATCTGGTGCTGCTGTTGACGAGGTCCAAAAGCCATCCGGACTTTCCGTTGGAAGCGGATCATAAGGCTCGGCTAAAGTATTCGTTGTTGGTGCGGTTAGAGTGTTTAGCATATTGGCGGGTGTCATGCCAATAAAATTGTCTAACTGATTTTTGGAGTAATTAAACGTAGTTCGCCTAAGTAAATGTTTCGCTTTTCTTAGGTCTAAAGAACTATTTAGCGGATTTAGGGACGCCATAGTTATTTATTTTATAAAATGTTGGTTGTTGGTTCGTTTTGCTAAAGGTAGCTTTTTATTTACTAATAGATCGTTTTCAGCTAAGTTTCTGGTATTTCATCTATAAAAAGTTGCTTTTGCAGCGGCGTGTTTAACGATATAATTGTGGTTTTATTTTTTAGAGTCAAAAAAAGTGTAGAAATAATCATAAGTATTGGTTGTAGGCTTGGTGTTTTTCTAAATACGTTTTATTACGCACTTTAGCCTTCCAAACTTCAATATTTACACATCAAATTACTAAATTTGCAGTTCTTAAAATTTCAAGAGTATTATGTTCAATAATTTAAGTGATAAATTAGATAAAGCTTTACACGTTCTTAAAGGGCACGGGAGTATTACAGAAGTAAACGTTGCTGAAACTTTAAAAGAAGTAAGACGTGCGCTTTTAGATGCCGATGTTAACTTCAAGATCGCTAAACAATTTACCCAAACTGTTAAAGAAAAGGCACTAGGTCAGGACGTTTTAACAACGCTTCAGCCGGGGCAATTAATGGTGAAAATTGTAAAAGATGAGTTAACCCAACTTATGGGAGGTGATGCCGAGGGACTTAATCTTTCTGGAACACCAAGCATTATTTTAATGTCTGGTTTACAGGGGTCTGGTAAGACGACCTTTTCTGGTAAACTTGCTAATTATCTTAAGAATAAAAAAACTAAGAAGCCTTTATTAGTAGCTTGTGATGTTTACCGTCCTGCGGCAATTGATCAGTTGCACGTTGTTGGAGAGCAAATTGGTGTTGAGGTTTTTAGTGATAAAGGGAATAATGATCCCGTTGCTATTTCTCAAGCGGCGATTGCCCATGCGAAAGCAAATGGACATAATGTAGTGATTATTGATACCGCTGGTCGTTTAGCCGTTGATGAGGGGATGATGACCGAAATATCGAACATCCATAAGGCCATTCAACCACAAGAAACTTTATTTGTGGTAGATTCTATGACGGGGCAAGATGCTGTCAATACAGCAAAAGCATTTAATGATGTCTTGAATTTTGACGGGGTAATCCTTACGAAATTAGATGGTGATACACGTGGTGGTGCAGCTATTTCTATTAAATCTGTAGTTGATAAACCAATTAAGTTTATTGGTACAGGTGAGAAAATGGAAGCCATTGATGTGTTCTATCCGTCACGTATGGCCGATCGTATTCTTGGTATGGGGGATGTTGTTTCCTTAGTTGAACGTGCTCAAGAACAATTTGATGAGGTTGAAGCAAGAAAACTTCAAAAGAAAATTGCAAAGAACCAATTTGGTTTTGACGATTTCTTAAGTCAGATTCAGCAGATCAAGAAAATGGGGAACATGAAAGACCTTATGGGGATGATTCCTGGTGCTGGGAAAATGATGAAAGATATCGATATTGATGATGATGCTTTTAAAGGTATTGAGGCTATTATTCATTCAATGACACCTAAAGAACGAGCCAATCCATCAGTTATTAATGCCAGTAGAAAAAAACGTATTGGTGCAGGTTCTGGAACTTCAGTACAAGAGGTCAATCAACTTTTAAAGCAATTCAACCAAATGAGCAAAATGATGAAGATGATGCAAGGTGGTGGCGGTAAAAAGATGATGCAGATGATGAAGAACATGAGGTAGAATAGTTAGTTTACAGTCTCAGTCTCAGTCTCAGTCTCAGTCTCAGTTTGCAGTTGAATTATGGATTATAAAGAATTATTGGCATACAAGAAGGCATTCGATTTATCGATGGTGATTTTTAACAAGTCAAAGTGTTTCCCTAAAGAAGAGACCTATTCTTTAACAGATCAAATATGAAGAAGTTCTAGGTCGGTTTGTGCAAACATAGCTGAAGCGTATCGTAAGCGTTCTTATCCAAAACATTTTATTAGTAAATTAACAGATGCTGATGCTGAAAACTCTGAAACAAATACTTGGATAGATTTTGCAACAGCTTGTGGGTATATGACAGAAAAGGAATGTTTGCAACTTTTATCGCAAGGTAAAGAGATTGGAAAACTAATTAACTATATGATTAATAACCCGAGAAAGTTCGGAGTTAAAATTGAACAATAATTAAAGCAAAGTATCGCAAAAGTAATCTATGCGATTGAAAACTAAAAAACCGTAAGAGTAAGCACTGCGACTGCGAACTGCGACTGAAAAACTTATAAATATGATCATTTTAGACGGAAAAAAAACGAGTAACGATATTAAAGAAGAAATTGCTGTTGAAGTAGCAGAAATTAAAGCAAATGGAGGAAGAGTACCTCATCTTGCTGCGATTTTAGTAGGAACTGATGGGGCGAGTATGACTTATGTAAATGCTAAAGTTAAGGCTTGTGAAAAAATTGGTTTTGAATCGACTTTAATTGATTTGCCTGAAGATACATCGGAAGCTGTATTGTTACAGAAAATACATGAATTAAATACCAACGATGCTATTGATGGGTTTATTGTGCAGTTGCCTTTACCAAAACACATCGATGAGCAAAAAGTTTTAATGGCTGTTGATGCCGATAAAGATGTTGACGGATTTCATCCAACGAATGTTGGTAAAATGGCTTTAGATTTACCTAGCTTTTTACCTGCAACACCATACGGTATCTTAGAATTATTAGAACGTTATGAGGTTGAAACTTCAGGAAAGAATGTTGTAGTTATGGGACGTAGCCATATTGTTGGTCGTCCGATGAGTATTTTAATGAGTCAGAAACGTAAAGCTGGAGATGCTACAGTAACCGTTGTTCATAGTCGTACTAAAGATCTTGCTGAAATCACAAAACAAGCTGATATTATTGTTGCTGCTATCGGGATTTCAGAATTCTTAAAAGGCGATATGGTTAAAGATGGTGTGGTTATTATTGATGTTGGAATTACACGTGTAGCTGATGAAACTAAGGCAAGAGGTTATCGATTAGCTGGTGACGTAGATTTCGCAAGCGTTAGCCCAAAAGCAAGTTATATTACGCCAGTTCCTGGAGGCGTAGGACCAATGACTATTGCTATGCTACTTAAAAATACTTTATTAGCACGAGAGATTCGTAGTTAGTAAATGGTATAATATTAGATATTAAAAAAGCCTTATAAATCTCGATTTATAAGGCTTTTTACCTTTATAGATTCTTGTAATAGTTTTAATCCTCTGTAATTCTCTTTAAGATTATAAATTCAGATCTTCTGTTGAGCTGATGTTCTTCTGAAGTACAAGGCACACCATTTGAGCACTTATTAAGCAATTGTGTTTCACCATAACCTATGGCGCTTTCGATTCGATTCGCTTCAATACCCTGAGAAATGATATAATCTCTGGTAGATTTCGCTCTGCGGTCTGAAAGGGCTAAGTTATAAGCATCGCTAGCTCGTGAATCGGTATGAGATTCAATTTTGATGTGCATTTTAGGATACTCGTTCATGATCTTAACTATTTTATTAAGCTCATCGGTGGCCTGGCCTGGTTTAATGTTTGATTTGTCTAAATCAAAATAGATATTATTAATCTTAATTTTTAGTAAACCATCTTCTTTCACGATTAGTTTGTGGGCTAAACCTAAAGGTACGATGGTTTCACCAGATTGAGCAAGTGTAATTACCGCCTTGTCACGTGGTTCGTAATCTTCCTTTGAAACTTCTATATTGTAGTGCGTCGCACAAGGTAAAATTCTGTCGAATTTATAACGACCATTTAAATCGGTTAAAGTAGAATCTAATACGGTACCGTTTTCACCACATAAAACCAGTTTACCACTAGAAATAGTTTCTCCGGTAACGGTATTAGCAACATGACCTCGAATGAGTTGTTCACAAGTAATTGATTCACGAATAAAGGAATATATATCGTCGTCACCTTTTCCAGAAAGTCTATTAGATGATACAAAACCTCTGTTGGTTTCTTCATTAATAATAAAACTGAAATCATCTAAATCACTGTTTAAAGGTGCTCCTAAATTTGTTGGTTTTTGATACGTACTGTCTTTAATTATACTTTCAAAAACATCTAACCCACCAAGGCCTAAATGCCCGTCGGAAGCAAAAAAGAGGGCGTTTTCAGTAACAAACGGAAACATTTCTCTTGCAGGTGTATTTATTTTTTCGCCTAAATTTCTAGGTTTAGAAAATTCTACATAGTCGTCGTCACCTAAAATATCAACAACAAAAATATCGGTGCCGCCTATGGTTCCTGGCATATCAGATACGAAATAAAGTTTTTTACCATCAGGGCTTACTGCAGGATGACCTACGGAATAGTCATCGCTATTAAAAGGAAGTTCTTTGATGTTTTTCCACCCGTAAAGGCTGTCTTTTCCCTTTTTATGTTCAGCACGATAGATTTTTAAATTGTTTGTGCCTTTTCCGTCACGACCAAGTTTTCCATCATAATTGTTTCTTGTGAAGTATACCACCGATTCATCTGGTGAAAAGGCTATAGAAGCTTCGTGATATTTGGTGTTGAGATCTTTTGAAAACTCACCAACTTTAGTGGCGTCAGATTGTATCTGATCTAAGTTTCCTATAAAAAAGTTTAGATAGGGCTGCTTATTCCACTGATATAATCGGGTGTGAAAATTAGAAGAATCGGCTGATGAATATACCAATTGACCATTGTAATACATGGCTCCGAAATCTGAAAATTTGGTGTTAATTGATAGGTTTTTTAGCAGAAAATGAGGCTCAATGGCTAAAATATCTTCAATTTTTACTTTAGCTTGACTAAATTCTTCCGATCTATCGTCGTTGGCTTCAGCACGATTTGCAAATTCTTTCATCCAATATTTCGCATCGCTATATTTTTCGGTGCCTTCCAATGTGTGTACATATCTAAAAATATATTCAGCAGGAACTTCGGTATTGAATTTCGATACTAAATCATCATAGTAACGGAAAGCATTTTCCATATCGGTATTGAAATAATGGGCGTCGCCAGCACGTTTTAATACTCTAAAGTATTCTTGACGTTGTTCCTGACTTACTACAGGTTTTCCATTTTCTATTTTTTGTACTTCTTTTTCATATAGCACCGCTGCTTCTTTATACCACATTTTATCAAACAAGCGGTCTGCCTTTTGAGTGTTACTGTCTTGAGCAAAAGCGCATGTTATGGAGCAGAATATGAATAGTGTAATTATTTTTCTCATAGAGTAGTTTTTTAGAAGAATCGAGGGGATTTTAATTGCTTGTCTTTAGATACTAACTCAAAACGTAGCATGATTTCATGGGTTCCAGTGTTAAAATCTTGTAAAGGAGTTGTGGTGTAATCATAGGCATAACCAATCATTAATCTAGGACTCACTTGCATACCAACTAGGCCACTTACAGAATCATTCCAACGGTAAGCAACACCTAAACGAAAGGCTTCATGAAACATAAAGTTAGCCGATAAATCTACAATAACGGGAGCGCCAGTTACAAATTTACCTAAAAAAGCAGGTTTAAATTTTACAGTAGAACTTAAGTCGAATACGTAACCACCTATAAGATAAAAGTGTAATTTTTCAGTATCCACAGCGTTTTGCACTCCATCATAATATTGGTTGGTTAAAAAATTAGGTACTGAAAGACCAACATAACTTTTCTCAGAATGAAAGTAAACACCAGCACCAATGGTTGGTAAAAATTCATTAACAATATTCTCTTGAAAAATGTTTTCATTCTCCTGAAAGTTACCTTTACTCCAATCGATGTTCAATAATTTACCTCCGGCATTTACACCAAAAGATAGCCGTTTATTATCATAAAAATTAATAGTATATGAAAAGTTGGCGTTAAAGTTAAATTGATCTGAAGGCCCCAACTCGTCGTTGACAATGGAAAGTCCTAAGCCCACATTTCGGCCAACAGGGGAATCGACACTCAAAGACTGTGTTTTTGGTGCACCATCAAGCCCCACCCATTGCGAACGGTAGAGTCCGAGTAGGGATAAGTGTCCCCTTGATCCAGCATAAGCGGGGTTAACAATCATCGTGTTAAACATATAATCCGTGTATTGAGGATCTTGCTGCGCATACCCCAAGATGGTAAAGAGGAACATCAAAGCGCTTAGTGTTATTTTATTTTTTAATTTCATATGATATTATTTTGTTCGAGGCATTTTCTCTTTTTCGTTTTGTAAATATTATCTAGCTAAATACAGCCATCCAGCTTTTCTTTCAGAACCATCACCAAGATCAAGAATGTAATAATAAGTTCCTGCTGGTAATTCTTCTCCGTTTTTGAAAACCGATTGTCCGTTAGATTCACCGTTGAAAGTATTGTTGTAAGCCTTCACACTGTAAACAAGGTTCCCCCATCTGTTATAAATCTCTAAAGCATTGTTTGGATAGTTACCTATACAATCGATGTGGAAGAATTCATTTTTACCATTTCCATCTGGTGAAAATTCATTATAAATTGTTAAACAAGATGGAGTAATAGTGGCTTCACTGGTATTGTTATCATCATTAGAATCTATTTGGTCTAAGAACTCAAGTGATGCCATATTTACATAATCATTAATATCAACGACCTCAACCGTTATATTTAAGGTTTCTGTAGTGCCAGCTACAACTCTTGGGATGAGCCATGAGCCAGAATCAGGGTCGTAAGATCCAGATGTGGTTGTGTAACTTCCAAACACATAGCCTGAAGGCAAGATGTCTGAAATCTCTACTGTTGTCGCGTCAATATTTCCAAGGTTAGAAGCTGAAATTGTAAATATGATATCATCACCAATGTTTGGCGTGTCGGCACTAACAGTTTTAAGAATCTCGATATCTGTTGTTGGTACATTTATCATTGCGCTAGATTCATCATCCTCACTTTGATCACCATCATCATTATTTGGAGTACTATCGATATCAAACTGATCACTTGCTGTGATTTGAGCAACGTTTAAATATTCATCATCAACAAGCGTTGGCATGTTAACCGTAGCTTCAAACGTTAAGGTTAATCCACTTAAAGGTACATCAAGGTTTGTCCAATTGATAATGTTATTGATGATAATACCACCGTTTGAAATGTTTGAAATATTACGATAACCTGTTGGTAAAATATCTTGAACAGCAACGCCTGTAGCAGACGATGCGCCCGCGTTATTTATTTGTAAGGAGAACACAACCGTTTCATCAACGTTGGTATTTAAGTTATTTACTGTTTTGTTTAAACTTAAATCAGCTGTTTCTGTCATAATAAGAACGGCGTCTTCATCATCTTCACTTTGATCGCCATCATCATTGTTTGGTGTTGAATCTGGATCTCTCATATCAGAAGCGGTCACTTCAGCTATATTGAAATATTCATCTGTGGTACCCGTTGGTGTGTTAACCGTAGCATCGATAAGTAGAGTTTGAGAACTACCACTTGCCACAACACCAACGCGCCATACTCCTGTTGAAGGGGAGTAGGTTCCAGAAGTTGAACTATAAAGTGTATATGCAAAACCACTAGGTAATAAGTCTGTTACTTCAACGCCTGTAGTGGCATTCGGACCATCATTAGATACTGTGATTTCGAAAGTGATTTGATCACCAACATTCGGATTGATGTTATTGTTAACGACCGTTTTAGAAAGAGATAAATCAGCAATGATATCGGTTGGTGTAATAAGTACACTATCTTCATCATCTTCACTTTGGTCGCCATCATCATTGTTTGGCGTTGAATCAGGATCAATCATATTTGAAGCTGTTACTTCTGCGATGTTCAAGAACTCATCAGCAGTTCCTGTTGGCGCATTAACTCGAGCGTCAATTAACAAGGTTTGCGAGCTACCACTAGGAATAACACCTGTGGTCCATAAACCTGTTGCTTGGTTATAAGTGCCAGACGTCGCACTAAACAATACGTAATCAAATCCAGTAGGTAATACATCAGTGACTTCAACACCAGTCGCCAAGTTCGGACCGTCGTTTGTCACAATGATTTCAAAAGTAATCATTGAACCAACGATAGGTGATGTGTTGCCATTAACGACCGTTTTAGAAAGAGATAAATCAGCAATAATATCAGCCGGAGTTATCAATACGCTATCCTCATCATCTTCACTTTGATCGCCATCATCATTATCAGGTATGGAGTCCATATCATTTATGTCACTCGCAGTGACTTCGGCAATATTTAAATGCTCATCAGGAGTTCCTGTTGGGGCATTAACTTTTGCGTCGATTAATAGGGTTTGTGATTGTCCGCTTGCAATTATTCCGATAGACCATAGTCCTGTAGCTTGATTATAGGTTCCAGCAGTCGCATTAAATACCACATAATCAAAACCAGCAGGCAGTAAGTCGGTCACTTCAACACCGGTTGCTAAATTCGGACCATCATTAGTAACCGTAATTTGGAAGGTGATTTGTGTTCCAATTAGAGGTGATGTGTTTCCGCCAACAACCTCTTTTGTAAGAGATAGGTCGGCCATCGCAATCACAGGAGTAATTAAGATACTATCTTGATCATCTTCCGCTTCGATATTGTTATTAGGAGTTGAATCCACATCAGCAATATCTGAAGCAGTAATTTCAGCGGTGTTCAAATAAACACCAGAAGTTTGTACTCTTGCATCAATCAATAAGGTTTCAGAAGCACCGTTAGTGATTGTTCCTAAGTTCCAAATACCAGTAGAGGCATTGTAAGTTCCTGATGAGATACTGAAGTTCTCGAATACAAAACCTGAAGGTAATAAGTCGGTAACTTCAACGCCGGTAGCGTCTTGAGGTCCATCATTGTTAACTGTAATTTGGAAAGTAATTTGAGTCCCAGCCAGTGGTGAAGTGTTTCCGTTTACTACAGTTTTAGTAAGTGATAAGTCTGCTGCAGTTTGAACAGGAGTGATTGTTATACTATCCTGATCATCTTCCGCAGGATCATCATTGTTAGGCGTCGAATCACTATCCGCAATATCTGAAGCGGTTACTTCTGCAATGTTGGTATAATCACCAGTTGGGTTCACTAAGGCCACAACAGAAAGTGTTTCTGTGGCGCCGTTAATTACGGTTCCTGTATTCCAGATTCCTGTAGTTTCATCATAAGTTCCAGAAGAAATAATTGATGATACATAAGTAAATCCGTCAGGCAATAAATCGGTTACTTCCACACCTGTTGCGTCTTGCGGACCGTCATTGGTCACCGCAATTTGGAAAGTGATTTCTGTTCCAACAAGTGGAGAAAGTATATTTCCAGCAACTGTTTTAGTTAAAGATAAATCAGCGTTGATTGTAACCGGTGTAATGGTTACCGAGTCTTGATCGTCCTCAGCTGGATCACCGTTTGCAGGCGTAGAATCACTATCAGCAATATCTGAAGCGGTTACTTCTGCAATGTTGGTATAATTCCCAGTTGGGTTTACTAAGGCTACAACAGAAAGTGTTTCAGTAGCACCATTAATAACCGTTCCAGTATTCCAGATTCCTGTAGTTTCATCATAAATTCCAGAAGAAACTATAGAAGACACATAAGTAAATCCGTCAGGTAATAAATCGGTTACTTCAACGCCCGTTGCGTCTTGCGGACCGTCATTGGTCACAGCTATTTGGAAAGTGATTTCTGTTCCAACTAAAGGAGTGGTATTGTTTCCAGCAACTGTTTTTGTTAGAGATAAATCTGCATTTAATTGTACTGGTACAACTATGGCGCTGTCTTGGTCATCTTCAAGAGGAGCTCCGTTGCCTGGCGTAGAATCTATATCAGCAATATCAGAAGCGGTTACTTCCGCAGTATTTAAATAGCCACCGGTTGCATTTACAATAACAAGAACCGTTAATGATTCCGTAGCACTGCTATTAACAGTACCTGTGTTCCAGATTCCTGTAGTATCATTATAAGAACCAGAAGAGGTAATTGAAGAGACGTAAGTATATCCAGTAGGTAATAAGTCTGTAATTTCAACTCCAGTAGCATCTTGTGGTCCGTCGTTGGTCACTTCAATTTGGAAAGCGATTTGCGATCCAACTAGTGGCGATGTATTACCACTAGCAACTGTTTTAGAAAGTGATAAATCAGCGCTTGGTTGTACAGGAGTAATTGTTAGGCTGTCTTGATCATCTTCGGATAATATGTTATTACCAGGCGTTGAATCAGGATCAGACATATTCGAAGCAGTGACTTCAGCAATGTTTGTGAAACCACCAGTTTGCTTCACTAAAACATCGACTAATAATATTTCTGTGGTTCCTGAAATGATAGTTCCAAGACTCCAAATTCCTGTGCTAACATCGTACATGCCTTCGGTAGAACTGTATGATATATAATCAAAACCAGAAGGTAATAAATCGGTAACTTCAACACCGGTGGCATCTTGTGGGCCGTCGTTGGTCACAGTGATTTGGAATGTAATTTGATCACCAACAAGCGGTGAGGTATTTCCGTTTGTTACGGTTTTAACTAATGATAAATCGGAGATTTCAGGTTGTGGTGTTATTAAAATACTGTCCTGGTCATCTTCCGTTGGAACGTTATTACCAGGTGTAGAATCAGAATCTAAGATATCGGAAGCTGTAACTTCAGAAATATTCAGGTATTCATCTGTTGTTCCTGTTGAAGGCATTACAATCGCATCAACTAGTAAGGTTTGTGTATCTCCATCGGTAATAATTCCAACGTTCCATAAACCGGTTGATGGGGTGTAGGTACCCGAGGTTGCACTGTATGATACATAATCAAAACCACTAGGTAGCAAATCGCTAACCTCAACATCTGTTGCAGTATTTGGTCCGTCATTGGTTAAGGTAATTTCAAAAGTAATTTGCTCGCCAACCACTGGACTCGTATTATTGTTTACCACGGTTTTACTCAGCGATAAATCGGCAATAATATCTATAGGTGTAATAAGCACGAAGTCTTGATCATCTTCTAAAGGCGCGTCATTACCAGGAGTAGAATCTGTATCAGGAACATCAGAAGCTGAAACTTGAGCAGTATTTAAGTATTCACCCGCCGTTCCTGTAGGAGCATTGACTATAGCATCAATAAGTAAGGTTTGCGAAGCACCATTTAGAATGCCTCCAACGGTCCATAAACCAGTAGCTTGGTTATAAGTCCCTGCAGTGGCGCTAAATGAATCAAAGGTGAAACCTTGCGGAAGTAAATCGGTGACTTCAACACCTGTTGTAAAGTTTGGTCCGTTGTTGGTCACTACAATTTCAAAGGTGATTTGTGTGCCTACCACAGGAGATGTATTGCCGTTAACTTCTGTTTTTGTTAACTCTAAATCTGCAGCAGCTGCTACAGGCGTTAAAAGAACACTATCTTGATCATCTTCGTTGGCGTCATCATTGCCAGGAACTGAATCCGGGTCATTGATGTTAGATGCTGAAACTTGAGCAATATTAAGATATTCATCAGTTGCTCCTGTTGGTGCATTAACCGTAGCATCAATAGTTAATGTTTGAGAGTTGCCATTGGCAATTGGGCCAACAAGCCATAAACCAGTTGCTGAATTATAGGTTCCCGCTGTAGCGTTAAAACCATCGTATGAGAATCCAAAAGGCAGCAAATCGGTCACCTCAACACCTGTAGCTGGGTGAGGACCATCGTTCGTTACTGTAATTTGGAAAGTCACTTGAGAGCCAACCAAAGGCGAAGTCATATTATTTACAACTTCTTTTACAAGTGATAAATCAGCTTCAGCTACAACCGGTGTTAAGGTAATACTGTCTTGGTCATCTTCACTTGCTAAGTCATTATCTGGTGTGGAATCCGGATCGAATTGATTAGAAGCTGTGATTTCTGCGGAATTCGTATAAACGCCTGATGATTGTATTCTAGCGTCGATTAATAAGGTTTCTGAAGCACCATTAGCAACACTTCCTAAAGTCCAAATTCCTGAAGTCGGATTATATGCTCCAGACGATGTGCTAAACGTTTGAAAGTTATATCCGGAAGGTAATAAATCGGTCACTTCAACACCCGTAGCATCTTGTGGGCCGGAGTTGGTTACTGTGATAAGGAAACGAACGACTGTACCTTGTAATGGCGAAGTGTTTCCGTCAACCACTGTTTTAGTCAGTGATAAATCGGCTTCAATTGGGGTAGGTGTGATGATAACATTATCTTGGTCATCTTCCGAAGGGTCTCCGTTGTTAGGTGTCGAATCCGGATCAGCAATATCAGAAGCTGTGACTTCAGCAATGTTTTCGTAGTTACCTGTAGCGTTTACTAAAGCGATAATAGAAAGTGTTTCCGTAGCACCATTATTAACCATACCCGTGTTCCAAATACCAGAAGTACTATCATAGGTTCCAGATGTCATAATAGAAGAAACATAAGTAAACCCAGAAGGTAATAAATCGGTCACTTCAACACCTGTGGCGTTTTGCGGTCCATCATTAGTTACAGCTATTTGAAAGGTGATTTGGTCACCAACAAGAGGTGATGTGTTTCCGTTAGCAATGGTTTTAGTTAGTGATAAATCAGCTGATAATTGCGTTGGCGTAACAATAGCACTGTCTTGATCATCTTCAAGAGGCGCACCATTATTAGGTGTCGAATCCGGATCTGCAATATCAGAAGCTGTGACTTCTGCAGTGTTTAGGTATGGCCCAGAAGCGTTAACAACAACTAGCATGGTTAAAGTTTCTGTAGTACTGTTGTTAATTGTGCCAATATTCCAAAGCCCAGTTGTTTCATCATAAGTTCCCGATGTTGTAATTGAAGATACGTAAGTGTATCCGGCAGGTAGTATATCGGTGACTTCAACACCAGTGGCGTTTTGCGGACCATCATTAGTCACTGCAATTTGGAAACCAATTTGAGACCCCACTAAAGGCGATGTGTTTCCAGTTGATACGGTTTTAGTCAATGCTAAATCCGCATTAAGTTGAACTGGCGTTATCGTAACACTATCTTCATCATCTTCACTTTGATCACCGTCATCATTTGCTGGTATTGAATCACTATCAGTAAGATTTGAAGCTGAAACTTCTGCAACATTTACATAATTACCAGTAGCATTTACGGTTGCAATGATAGAAAGTGTTTCTGTGCCATTGTTAATGACCGTTCCTGTGGTCCAAACACCTGTGGTTTCATCATAAGATCCCGAAGAACTAACTGAAGAAACATAGGTAAATCCGTTAGGCAGTACATCGGTCACTTCAACGCCTGTAGCATCTTGTGGGCCATCATTGCTAACTGCAATTTGGAAGGTGATTTGTGAACCAACTAAAGGCGTAGTGTTTCCGTTGGCTACAGATTTAGTTAAAGATAAATCAGCAATAGGCTCTACCGGAGTTGTTTCAATGCTATCTTGGTCGTCTTCACTTTCAATATGATTGTTTGGTGTTGAATCGCTATCAGCAACATCAGAAGCTGTCACTTCTGCAGTGTTTAGGTAACCTCCGGTTTGGTTGACGGTTACATCTATTAATAAAACTTCGGTAGTTCCGTTTACAACAGTTCCAACAGTCCATAATCCGTTCGAATCATCATATACACCTTCAGTAGAGCTATAAGAAACATAGCTATATCCAGAAGGAACTAAGTCTGTGACTTCAACGCCCGTAGCATTTTGCGGTCCGTCGTTTGTTAATCTGATTTCAAAAGTAATTTGAGAACCTATAAGAGGGGTTATGTTATTATTTACAATGGTTTTTGTTAAGGACAAATCGGCTAAATTAGGTGAGATTGTGACACTGTCTTCATCATCATCAAAACCATCACCATCACCATCTTCATCTATTGTTTCATCGGTAGTTGGGTCACTATCTGGGTCAAATAAATTACTTGCAGTAATTTGTGCCACATTAGTGTATTCTCCAATCGTACCTGTTGGCATGTTCACTGTTGCTTCGTAAGTTAAAACTCGTGAGCCGTTATTAGCACCGATAATTAAACCAGTCCAATTTGCTGTGTTTGCATTTTGTGTACCGCCATTGTATACGGCGGTTAGAGTTAATCCAGCAGGTAGTATATCTTCAACGGCAACTCCTGTTGCAATGTTTGGTCCTGAATTTGTTACTATTATCGTATAAACAACGGTATCACCAACATTCGGATTTGTATTGTTAACGCTTTTTACTAAACTTAAATCGGCTTGTTGAATGGTAATACTTTCGGTGTCTTCATCATCATCAGCAATACCATCACCGTAATCGTCGGTGTTGAATCCTGAATTCGGATCAGAATCCGGATCAAATTGATCACTTGCGGTGATTTCAACGGTGTTTAGATATTCGTTAGTGGCACCTGTTGGCGCATTTACTGTCGTATCAAAAGATAAAGTTACGGTGTTACTTCCCACAGGAACGGTTAAACCTGTCCAATCAATTTGGTTGCCTGTAGCTGTTCCGCTTCCGCTGATGTTTGTAATGGCACTATAGCCAATAGGAAGTAAATCTTGAACAGAAACATTGGTGGCTTCAACAGTTCCGTCGTTACTTAGGTTGATGGTAAAAGTAACCACATCTCCAACATTTGGGGTACTGTCGCTTACGGTTTTGTTAATCGATAAATCTGCCGTTTGAGGGGTGATGGTGAAAGCTGTTTCATCATCTTCACTTTGATCGCCGTCGTCATTATTAGGAGCACTGTCTGGGTCAACTACATTACTAGCAGTGACCTGCGCTGTATTTGTATATTCACCAGTTGTTCCCGCAGGTGCATTAACCACAACATCATAGGATAAAGTTATACTAGCACCATTCACTAGGCTTAAGTTGGTCCAGTTGATGTTATTTCCAGTTAATGTTCCACCATTGTTTATAGTTCCAGGGGTTAGTGTGTAACCTGCAGGTAAAATATCTTGTACTGCAACAGTAGAAGTATCGTCTGGGCCATTATTTAAAAGGGTTAGTTCGAAAGTTACGGTGTCGCCAATATTTGGTGTCGCACTGCTAGCTGAGCTAATATTTTTTGTTAATTCTAAATCAGCTTCGTTAATCGTGAAAGTTGCTGAATCTTGATCATCTTCACTCGGGTCATCATTGCCTGGTGTACTATCAGGATCGCTTAAATCACTTGCTGTAATTTGAACAGTATTGGTATAATTTCCTGTGGCATTTACAATGGCTTCATAAGTTAAGGTTATTGAAAGTCCGTTGTCAATACTAAGGTCGCTCCAAGCTATCGCGTTACTTCCTAAAAGGTAAGTGCCACCATTTGAAATCGTACCAGGAACTAAATCAAATCCACTAGGCAGGGCATCTTCAAGATCAACGCCAGTCGCGTTTCCTGTACCCTGATTTTCAACTAAAACACTAAACATCACGGTGTCTCCAACAGAACCTGAAGTCGGTGAAATGGTTTTAGTGACTTCCAAGTCGGCAACATCTAGGGTGATTTCAGCGTTGTCTTCATCATCTTCACTTTGATCACCATCATCATTGTTAGGTGTACTATCTGGATCAGCTTGATCACTAGCGGTAACTTCAGAAGTATTAAAATATTCGTTAGAAGTACCTGAAGGCGCATTTACCGAAGCTGTAATATTTAGAACTTCTGGAGTTCCTGAAACGACTGAACCTACATTCCAAATACCAGATGTCGCATTATAATTTCCTGCGGAATCATCACTTTGGTAAGTGTATCCGACCGGTAATTCATCTGAAACTTGTACGTTCGTTGCTTCATCAGGACCAGCATTTGAAACGGTTATAGTAAAGGTGACAGCGTCACCAACACTTGCAGTTGTGGCTGAAACTGTTTTTTCTAATGATAAATCTGAAGATTGTAATGAAATTTCGGCTTGGTCTTCATCATCTTCACTTTGATCTCCATCATCATTATTCGGACTACTATCTGGGTCAAAATTATCACTTGCCGTTATTTGAGCCGTGTTGAGGTAAGTACCTGTTGCGTTTACAGTAGCATCAAATGTTAAGTTTATAGTGGCCCCATTTGTAATGTCTAAATTACTCCAAGTTACCGTTTGAGAGGCCAGATCGTATGAACCTCCATTCGAAACACTACCTGAAACTAAGGTATAACCTAATGGTAGAATGTCTTTAACCTCTACGCCTGTGGCATCAGCGTTTGTAGATTCGTCATTATTATTAAAAACTGCAATCGTAAATGTTACGAAATCATTAACATTGACACTTGAAGGTGTAACGGTTTTGGTTAATTCTAGGTCTGAATTAGCTAAAATCTCAATAGTCACTTGATCGGTTACTGGTGTACAGATACCATTAGAAATAGACCATTCAAAAACATAAGTACCTACCGTAGTTCCAGAAACTTGAGTGTTTGGATCTGCAGCATCGACAAAAGTTGTGTTAGTAGGTCCAGAGATTTGTGTCCATTCACCCGAACCTATGGTTGCCGGTGTAGCTCCTAAAATCACATTAGAGAATTCAGGTAGAGTTTGATCTGGTCCTGCATCAGCAGCACCTGGATTTTCATAGATAATAACTTCCATGCTGTCAACAGAAGTACAACCTCCACCAACAACAGTCCATGTGAACTCATAATTTCCAGGGGTTAAGCCAAGAACCAAGCTGTTTGGATTGTTAGGAGCTGTAATGTTTGTGGTAGTTCCAGCTGTTTGTGTCCATGTTCCAATACCATCAGATGGTGTTGAAGCATTTAAATAAAACTGTGAAACATCACAATATTCTTGGTCTAAACCAGCATCTGCTACCGATGGTGGCGTTCCCGTGTATGTTATGTTTACCGTGTCTGATTGTGGCGTACAAACACCAGATGTTACTGTCCATGTTAGTATATAAACATCATCTAAACCATCATTTCCAGCATCATTTGGAATATTAGATAAGGTAGTTACGGGATTATTCGGACTATCAATAACAACAGCACCACCGGAAGGGTCATCTCCAGGGTTGGCAAAAGACCATGTTCCAATACCTGAGGTTACCGCGGTAGCAGCCATTTGGGTGTTCTGCTGGCAAGCTAAATCTTGATCAGGACCTGCGTCTACAGGAGAAGGTTCGTTATAAACATCAACTCTAACAACATCGCTACTACTGGAACAAAGGCCACTTTCTAATTTTAATCCAAAAATATAAACTCCAGCCGTTATATAGCCAGTCACGGTAGTGTCTAGACTATTTGGAGAAGTGAAATTTACAGTTGCATCGGTTGGTTTAGATAATATGCTCCAGGTCACGGTATCTACATTAGTATTATTAATATCGTTAGGTGAATCTAAAACTATGGTAGTCGTATTGGGATTTGCTGAGCAAATTTCCTGATCACTACCTGCGTCGGCAGTTATATCAGGGCCGTCGGATACAGTTATTGTGGTTGTTTCTGTACTATTACAGGTATTGCCTGTCCCGGTGTAATCGGTAGTGTATGAATATTCATAAGTGTATCCAGGTACAACATTAGCATTAGCTGTATAACTATTGCTAGGCGATTGGGTAGGCGCTTCAGCGTTGGGATCTGTACTAGAATCTAAACTCCAGGTACCTGTGGTGCCCGCGGTCGCTTCTAAAAAAACGCTGGAAACCTCACAAAGTTCTTGATCATCAATTGCTTCTAATGCTTTATAAACATCTATAGTTACTTCATCTGAATCATTAGAGCATAATTGTGATCCACTAACGGTTGTCCAACGAAATATATAAGAGCCAGTAACTAGATTTGTTACATTAATGATGTTATTAGATGGATCATCAATATTTGGTGTATTAGGACCAGAAATAACTGTCCAATTTCCAGTTTCAGTGTTTGAATTAGTTAGAGGATTTGCTTCAAGAGTAATAAATGTATCACAAATGCCTTGATCACTTGTGGTGATAATAGCTTCTGTTACTGGTATCCCTACTTCTATTTGAACTTGATCGGGTGCTGCTGGCGTGGTACACCCTCCAAAAGAAACATCCCATTCAAAAACATAAGTGCCGTCTAACAAATCTGTAAAGGTGGCCGTAGGGCTATTAATATCATCAACTGAATAACTACCAAGCCCAGAAATTAGTACCCAGGTCCCTACACCTCCGCTAGGAGCTGGGTCGGCAGCCATTGTAAAGCTGAGATCATTAGGGTCTAAACAAAGGCTTTGATCAGGCCCAGCGGAAACTATAGATGCGGTATCTGCGACAACAACCTCTACGGTATCAGTAGTAGGAGTTGAGCAGGGATTTACAACAGTTGTTTTTGAAATTTCCCATTGAAATTCATATTGGCCGTCAATTAAACCGGTAACCTCAGTGGTTGCCATTGTAGGGTCAGTGAATGTAACGGTTGATGGTCCAGATAGCTGAGTCCACATGCCTGTTTCATCAATTATTCCAGAAGTATCAGGTTCATTTCCATCAAGACTAGTAATGCTTGTTGTTCCTGATGGTAAGCAAATGTCATCACCAGCATCTGCTGCGGTAGGTGATTCAGAAGTATTTGTCTGAATATCAACTGTGTCAATAGCAGGGGCACCACAATCAACATAGGTGTTTTCAATAGTCCAAGTTAGTGTGTAAGTGGTTGAAGGTGAGCTAAAACCAGTAGCTGTGGCACTAGGGTCGTTAACATCTGAAAACGTAATGCTAGAATCTGAAGCTGTCCATGTACCTGTTAAAACAATGTTTGGGGTATTTCCAGCCAATTGAACAGGAGTATTTGTACAAATTATTTGAGGGTCTCCAGCTTCAGCAGTACCATTATCAGAAGGAGACACGAATATTTTTGTGTCAGAAGTTGAATCAGGAGTACAGGCCGCACCACCCGACACGGTATACTTAAAGTCATATATACCCGGGACAAGTCCAGTTAAACTTGTGTTTTGAGAATAGGGGTCAACTATATTTGCCGTGTTAGGTCCGGAAACTTGAGTCCAAATTGAAGTTTCACCTGGTTCTATTGGACTTCCTGCTAAAGTTCCAAAAGTATCTCCACAAAGAAAGGCTTGGTTGGAGCCCGCACTAGCATCAGAGGCAGTCTTTGAGATAAATACCGTAATCTCACTATTGGCTACCCCACAGCCTTGGGTTAGGTTTCCAGAGGTTGAACGTCTAAAGTTAATTTTATATGCGCCAGGCACATCAAAATCATTTATAGTTTCTGTACCACTGCTGGCGCCGCCTAAATTAGTATATGAAGTAGGAAATGATATTGAAGAACCTGCAGGGCCACTTATAACACTATATTCTGTTTTAGTTCCTCCGGTTGAGGAGTAAGGCACGTCTACTTGAGTTTCTCCACAAACAGCATTTAGATCGTTTCCACCATTGACTTCAATACTAACGGTTTCGTCATTATAATGAATACTAACAGTGTCGCTAGACTCACAACCTGTTACATTATTTATAATGGTGTATGTAAAGGTGTAAGTGTAATTTGAGTCGAGACCCGTCACTTTGGTTGTGCTACTATTTGGGTTCTCGATAGTGGGTGTTGGGGCAGGACTTGAAGGGCTGTATGATGTTAGTTCCCATAAAACTGTTTCATTCGTGAAATCAGGTGTCGACCCTATTAAAGTGGCTTCAGTAACCGATAGGTCACAAAAATGTTGATTACTATTAGTTGTAGTCGCTTCTGTTACATCTTGCGTAGCCGCTGGTACGGTAATAGTTACGGTATCGCTACCTGTAACACAAGGTCCTGTAACATCCCATCGAAATACATAAACGCCCTCACTTAATCCGCTTACAGTGGTTTGGTTGTCGTTAACATCTGAGATATTTGGTGTACTTGGGCCACTAACAAATGTCCAAGTACCTACTTGTCCGTTTAGATTACTTCCTCCATAAGAAGCGTCTAACTGCGTGCTTTCATCAACAGTAAAACAATTGGATAAGGTTTGGTCTGGCCCGGCATCAACAGGTTCAACACCTCCATAATTAGTAATTGTAATTTCATCATAGGTTTCACAGAATTCGCCTGGCGCATATTCCGGACCTGTAATCGTCCATCTTAATACGGTAGTTCCACTGCTTCCCTCAGGTAAACTAATAGTTGATGATGCCGAATTTGTTTGGTTTACAACCACACCTGCACCGTTACTTCCCTCAATGGACCAATTTCCATCCTCGCCGGTAGCCGGTGTATTTCCTGTGATAACAAGTGACCCTGAGCTGTCTGGACATGATGCTATGTCTATGCCTGCATCAGCTTGGCTAATTGGTTGTACGGTATATGTGACGGTTTGCTTAGGTTTTACACCATTTAAACAAACGGCAGATAATTCAAAGGTATATGAGTTGCCACCAGAAAAGCCCGTAATAATCGGATCGAGTATTGTTGGGTCGCTAATAATTACCGATGGTCCACTTATTTGTGTCCATATCGGATCTTGCTGGTAGGTGTCTGGAGCATTTCCGTTAAGTTGAAAGACATCAGTTTCACAAATGGTTTGGTCTGTGCCTGCATTTACGGTACATGAAGATTGCGCATTCGTATAAGTGAAGCTAAAAAACAGACTTAGGGTTAAAAAAACAAGTTTTATTAAATTGATGTCACTTTTAAAATTTTTGGGAAAGTAATTTTTCTGCATGTGTTATTAGTTTAAGGGCATTTTATAATAACTAAGAAACTAGGAGTTTTCTAGAGGTTTGTGTTATGATAAATTTAACAATTATTTTTGATACATGATATGGCATGTTAAAGCAATGGTGTTTGTTAACTTTTTGGTAATGACTATCTTTAGTTTTTTTGAAACACAGCTGTAAATTTAGTAGTGCTGGTTAATAGCATACAGTTAATAAAACAGGCTGTTTATAGCTGAGATATCCTACGTGTGAATACGAACTCTAAAAAAATAATGAATGAGCTTGAGATAAAGAAGCTTTTGAAGCTCTGAAGTTTTAAAATCGAATTTCATGAATATATAAGTTGAGGGTTACTAATATAGATGACTAATTTAAGAAAAAAAAGCCTGATCGTTTTAAGTCAGGCTGTTAATGTTGTTAATACCATTGTGAAAATTATCGTTTTCCTTTTCGTTCTGTAGATTTTTTGCGTACGTATTCTTTTGTAGACGTACTAATTAAATCGTTAAGTTCTTTAAATTCTTCCTTGGTGAGTTCGCGATATTCACCAATAGGCATATCTAATTTCACATTCATAATACGAACCCGCTGTAAAGTTTGTACTTCGTAGTTTAAATAGTCGCACATCCGTCTAATTTGACGATTTAAACCTTGAGTTAGAATGATTTTGAATTTATAAGTACTCAGTTTTTCAACCACACATTTTTTGGTTGTTTTATTTAAATCGGCAAGCGGAATACCTCCAGCCATACGTTCAATAAAGGTCTGAGAAATAGGTTTATCAACCGTAACGATATATTCTTTTTCGTGGTTGTTACTAGCACGAAGAATCTTGTTTACAATATCACCATCATCAGTAAGAAGAATTAAACCCTCACTGGGTTTATCAAGCCTTCCGATAGGGAAAATGCGTTTTTTGTAATTAAGAAAATCAATAATATTATCCTTTTCTACTGAAGTATCTGTAGTACAAACAATACCAACCGGTTTGTTGAAAGCGAGGTACACAAAGCTTTCTTTGGTGTTTTTGATTTCTTGTCCGTCTACCGCTACCACATCGCTAGGTGCTATTTTTGTACCTTTTTCAGGTACAACACCATTAATAGTGACACGGTCTGCTTCAATGAGGCGGTCTGCTTCTCGACGAGAACAATATCCAACTTCACTTAAAAATTTATTGATACGTTTTAATTGCGGTGCTTCCATAGTGCAAAAATACAATAAATTACGCCTTTAGAAACTCTAAAATGTGCTGATATACGTCGTTAGACTTTAGTCGGTGACCTAAACCAATTGTTTTTATGAGTTCGGCATTTTTATAATAACGTTTAATGTCTAAGGCTTCACGATAAGAAATGATTTTGTCCTTTTTATCATGAATAATGATGCCTTGTGTATCATTGTTTTTATAGAAATTTTCAGCACAGTAAAAACCTGGTAACTGCTTAAAATGCTTTAAATAATAGGTATCAACCGCTTTGGTTACTATTTTATTGAACCCCATAAAATTGGCATAATTTTTTACCGAAATGGCCAAATTTGAAGGTGCGCCTAGTAAAACATTCTTTTTTATAACAGGGAGATCATAATTTTCTTGAGCAATAATACTTGCTGTTCCTCCAATAGAATGCCCAATTACGATACTTGGTTTATAGGTTTTAACCGCAACATTGATGCATTCAGAATAAAGTATGGCATTAAATATTTTATTGTTAGAACCACCATGAGCAGGAGCATCAATGGCTACAATGTTATAATCTTCCTTTTGAAGCAATTCAATTAAATCTTTCCACCTAAAGGCATTGCTTTCCCAGCCATGAACTAGTAATATCGTGTCTTTTGAGCCACCCCATAGGTAGGTTTTTATTGTAATATCATCAAAAGTTATAGCGTCATGAATAGCTGTGTTTAAAAACGGTTTTTGTTCTTCTGTTATTTGACCTTTTTGAGGAGTTGAAAATAATTTTACAGCATATTTAGCTGCTAGTTTTGGTTGGAAATAACTAATGGTATTTATCGTTTTTCCAAGTAGTTGAGGTAATAATTTACTCATGTATTAATCTTCTCGGTTCACTAAATCTATTGAAAAAGCAGGTGTGCAAATCGCAAGGTATTCGCATGCTTCGGTAAACGGATTTGAATATTGAACTCTGGTGTTTTTTTGAATTTTAATAGATTGGCCAGCTTCTAAAACCACGGTTTCATCTTCTATAATAAATTGCTTTTTGCCTTTTATAATAAAGGTAAACTCATCGAATTCTGGAGTTTGAAAAGGTTCACTCCATCCGGCAGGAGCGACCATGTGCGCAATGCTTATTTCAGAATTACCATCGGTGGTGTTTCCAAAATGTTCCTTTATGATTTTTCCATCGGTTGTAGGAACGATAAAAGGATTGTTTTGAAGCGTATATTTTTTTTGTGACATTGTAATCTGTTTTCAATGAAATACTAGTGGTCTTTCATTGGTTTTTTCTTAATCATACCACCTTTAAGGTCTTTTACAATTCCCATAATGATAAACGCATTTCTATCAATTTTATCAATTTCGGTTTGCAGCTTGGCGAGTTCTAAACGGGTAACCACGGTGTAAATGATATCCTTATCGTAACTTTCTCCTGTACTGCCAAATCCACCTTTACCTGCATAAATGGTACAGGCACGTTGTAGTTTTGTTGTAAGCATGATACGTAGCTCCTCATGTTTGTTGGATATTATGGTAACACCCACATATTCCTCAACACCATCAACTACAAAATCAACCGTTTTAGCCGCAGCCATATAGGTTAAAATTGCATAAAGCGCGGTTTCAATAGATAGTAAATAGGCACCCACCGAGAAAATCACAATGTTTATTAGTAACAGAACATCTCCGATGGTAAGCGATAATTTTCGCCCTAGGTAAATTGCAAGTACTTCGGTGCCATCAATAACACTGCCACCACGCATAGACATTCCGATACCGAGACCTAAAAAGAAACCACCAAAAACGGCAATTAAAAGTTTGTCGTCTGTAACGGTTGGGTATTCCACAAAGTGAACCACAAGAGCCAACATGGCTATGGCGATGATACTTTTTATCGCAAACTTAGTGCCTATGGTTTTCGCAGCCAAAATGATAAAGGGCAGGTTGACAATTACCAGTAAAACGCCCAACTGTAGAGAGGTAACGTGTTCTAGTAATAAAGACATTCCTGTCGCGCCACCATCAATAAATTTATTGGGAAGTAAAAAGCCTTTTAAACCAAACCCTGCTGAAAAAACACCAAGAATAATAAAAATATATTCTTTTACGGCATGAGTAAATTCAACTTGTAGAATCCTAACTAAAGGTACAATGTCCCTTTTGGAAACAGGTTTATCGTCGCTCGTTTTTTTTAGCTTTTTACGGGCGACATCTACAATAAGTTTGGATAAAAATGGATTCATTTACAAGCTGTTAGTTATCCCAGTTAAGAAAAAAGTATTTCACTTTTGCCGTATTAGGAATATGTGTTGGATCGAATTTTAAATTCATGTCGAATCTTAAATTTGAAGGTAATTCCTTTTTATCAATTGTAAAAGCAGCATTAATATCGCTTACCGTTACTACTACGGAGTTGATTAAATTGCTGATTTTTGTTATTTTATACTGATCCTGAATATCTTTAAAAGTACTTATTGAAGATATGTTTTTATCTGTTTTATAACGCGCATCAATAACACGAACATTTGTTATTACCGATGTAGAATCTAAAGCATATTTAGGTGTTAAGGTAAGTAGCTTATTTCCTCCTTTTTCAAAGATTTCGATGTTATCGATATTCCCTGTAAATTCATCACCAGCTATAAATTTCACTACCGAATCGTTAGGAAAAACCTTTTCTAGGTCTTTTACTTGAGTAGAATCTGTTAATAAGCCAATGTGCTGTTTTGAAATTTCAAATGGGTTTTGTTTCTTTCCACAGCTTGATAATAAGAGAGTTAGGGCTAAGGTGCTAAGTAATAATTTACGCATTGAATTGAATTATGGTTTGTTATTTATAATTGCCAAATATCGTATTATTTTTTCATGACTTTAGTTAAAATTCCAAAAACACTTCTAATAAATGTAGCACTTGTAAGAACCTTCACAATAGGGTTCATGGCTGTGCTTCTAGATCTAGTACTTCTAGATCGTTTTTTGGATTCAGCTTTTTTTATGGCTTCCTGTTCTTGACGTGCTTTTTCTTTGAGTTCTTCGGCTTCAGCCTGTTTAATTTTATCATTAAGCAATTCGTATGCACTTTCTCTGTCTATGGTTTCGTTGTACTTTTTTACCAATGTAGACTTTCCGTAAAGGTTATTTAATTCGCTATCGGTTAAAACATCCATACGGCTCATAGGCGCGCGCATCATGGTTGCGGCTAGTGGAGTAGGACGCCCTTTTTCGTCTAAAGCAGAAACTAAAGCTTCTCCAATACCTAAAGAGGTTAAGACTTCTTCGGTGTCGTAATATTCAGAATCTGGATAATTTTGAGCCGTTAATTTAATCGCCTTTCTATCTTTCGCCGTAAAAGCTCTTAAAGCATGCTGAATTTTTAAGCCTAATTGACTCAAAACGCCTTCAGGAACATCGGTTGGGTTTTGTGTCACGAAATATAATCCAACGCCTTTACTTCTTATTAGTTTTACAATACTTTCAATTTGATTTAATAGTGCTTTTGAGGCTTCATCAAAAATTAAGTGGGCTTCATCTATAAAAATAATGAGTTCTGGTTGGTCGCTGTCGCCTTGTTCCGGAAAGGTTGAATAGATTTCTGCTAAGATACTTAGCATAAAAGTGGAAAATAATTTCGGACGGTCTTGAATATCGGTTAATCTTATAATGTTGATGTAACCACGTCCGTTTTCATCAATACGTAGTAAATCTTGCGTATCAAAAGAGGTTTCACCAAAAAATAAATCGGCACCCTGCTGTTCTAGTTCTACTATTTTTCGAAGAATAGCCCCTGTTGAAGATGTTGAAATTCGGCCGTAAGCTTCATTAAATTCTTCTTTACCTTCTTGGGTTGCGTATTGTAATATTTTCTTGAAATCCTTTAAATCTAAAAGCGGTAATTTGTTGTTGTCGCAATATTGAAAAATAACTGAAACAATACCTGATTGGGTTTCCGATAAATCGAGAATTCGAGATAAAAGCACGGGGCCAAACTCACTAACGGTTGCTCTTAAACGTACGCCGTCTTGTTCCGATAAGGTTAAAACTTCCACCGGAAATCCTTTTGGTTCAAAAGGCAAGCCTATTTTTTCGTGACGTTCAGTGATTTTTGGGTGCCCTTCACTAGCTTGAGCCAATCCGCTTAAATCCCCTTTAAGGTCCATGAGTAAAACCGGCACACCTTTGTCGCTTAAGTTTTCAGCTAAGACTTGAAGGGATTTTGTTTTCCCTGTTCCTGTAGCGCCAGCAATTAATCCATGACGGTTCATAGTTTTTAAAGGGATTTTTACATGAGCATCGGTAATGGTTTCACCGTCTAACATGGCGGCGCCAACGGTAATGAAACCGCTTTTGGTTTTGTTGCTTTCGTTGATATAGTTGAAAAAAGTTTCTTTGGTGGTCATTCCTTATGTTTTGCATAAAAATACAGGAAAAATGAATAACCTGAAAAAAAGTTTCAAGTGCCTAAAAAGCTTCGTATTGAGGTGCTGTTAATTTGAAATCTAAAAGCAAGAAATTGAGATAAGTAATATGTATCTTTGCAAAATTATGAGAGAAGAGATACAATCACAAGTTGACAAAGGGGAGATGCTCCCTTTAATGGAGGAGTTTTACACCATTCAAGGGGAAGGGTTTCATAAAGGAACAGCGGCTTACTTTATTAGAGTTGGTGGTTGTGATGTAGGTTGCCATTGGTGTGATGTTAAGGAAAGTTGGAATGCCGAATTACACCCACCTACCGAAACTACTAAAATTGTTGAAAATGCTGCCAAGTATAGTGATACCATTGTAGTCACAGGAGGCGAGCCTTTAACTTGGGATATGACCGCGTTAACCACTCAGTTAAAAGCGAAAGGATTGCAAGTGCATATTGAAACGTCTGGTGCTTATAAATTAACAGGTGTTTGGGATTGGATTTGCTTATCTCCTAAAAAAATGAAGCTACCAACTCAAGAGGTTTATGATCAAGCTCATGAGCTAAAAGTGATTGTATATAATAAAGATGATTTTCGCTTCGCGGAAGAGCAAGCGGCTAAAGTCAATAAAAATTGTATCTTGTATTTGCAACCTGAATGGAGCAAACGCGATAAAGTGGTTCCAGAAATTGTTGATTATGTGATGGCCAATCCGAAATGGAAAGTGTCCTTACAAACCCATAAATATTTGAACATACCTTAAAAACAAATAACTCATGAAACTCTTACGTTTTGGTCGTGATTTTAAACCAGATGAAAAAGTAATTCTAAGAGACTATTTAGCTATTGAACGCACCCGTTTGGCCAATGAACGCACCTTATTATCTTACATCAGGTCGTCATTATATTTACTAATTGGTGCTTTCGCCTTTTATGAACTGAAAGGCTACCCCAACTTTAAATACTTTGCACTTGTGTGCTTGGTGTTCTGCATCATTTTTTTTGTGATTGGTGTGATGCGTTTTAGACTGCTGAAGAAAAGTTTGAAGAAACTGTATTACATGTCTGAAGAGACTAAAGAGTAAGTTAAGTTAGAAGTGAAACGTTAATCGTGAAACGTCACACGTGAACCGATTACACGATTCAACAAATAAACAGTCAATCAATTAAAAATCGCACGTATTGTCAGTGGTCTTCCGTCTCCCGTCTTCGGTCAAATTTTTCAATTCACCGATTAACAATGAATAGTTCAAATCTACACGTAAACGCATTAATCAATAGTCAATAATAAATAATCAATTCCTAGACGGGGACACGATTTTCAGTAGTATAGCTAACCGATTACACGATTCAACGTATAAACCGTTCAAATATTTATTCCTTAGCTTTATACTGATTCATAGCCACATTTAATATTCTGGTTGCTTCAGCTTTATCCCCAAAACCATTAGATTTTAGTTTTCCTGGTCCTTTGTAATTCGTAAACCAGATGTCGATTATGGTTGTGATGCCTTGAAATTCGTTGTTCAATTCTTCAATGGAATTCACTTGGTAGAGTGCAGAATGACTAGAAACCGCAATGAGTTTGTCGTCTTGCTCCCCGCCATCACTTAAATATAAGACGCCAATAATTTTAGATTTTAATAGGGAACCTCTTTCTACTGGTGGGCCAAGAACAAGAATGTCCAAAGGATCACCATCACCGCCGTTTTCCTTATCGAGCAACGTTCGCGGAATCATGCCATAGTTTCCAGGGTAGCCTAAGTAATTCACTACCTTTGGTGTATTGTTTACCATTTCCCATGTCACTTCTCCTGTTGTTTTATCAAGCTCCCATTTGTCTACCGTGCCCGCCGGAATTTCGATAACGGCATTCACATCACCGTCTTTAAAAATTGGAGTGATGTCGGTTAGTAGGTTTGTTTTTTTAGTAGATTCTTCTGAAGTAGGTTTTACAGGAACTTGCTTTTTGTTTTTTTCTTCGGAATTACAGTTAGAAAGAACAGTTAAGGTTACTAAAAAAAATAAAAAGCGTATTGGCTTATGCATAGATTTTATTTTTGAAGGCTAAATTTAGGAAATAAAAAAGCCTCAGAATATCTTCTGAAGCTTTTAATTTATAAGCCCAAATTTTTTACTTGGTAAAAGGTACTGAAACTCTAGTTTTGTCCCACGCCAAGTACAACGTGCCATCCTCGTCAAAAGCCATTGAAAAGGCTTCAATAGACTCGTTGGCTGTGGTTACTTTACCTTGAACACGAAGCACATCATTAGCTTCATTATAAGCGTATGCACCCCAAACGTTCACGTCTTTACTTAAAATGATAGTCCAAGCTGACTCGCCTGGAATCGTGAATAATGAATATTCTCCAGCTTTTACCGTTTTACCATCAACTTTCATGTCTTTGTAAAAAGTAACTACTGGAGCTTCATTAGCACCTGTTCTCCAAATTTTATCATTAGGGGCTAATTTACTTAGTTCACGACCCTTAAGTTGCGGTCTGCTGTAAACGATTTTTACTATTTTGTTAGGCTCCTTGTTACTAGTAGGGTATGCTGTAACGTCAAGCGGACTCTTATCTAGTTTTGCAAATTTCTGAGCATCTACATTTGTAGAGACTAGAAGTAAACAGATAAAAGCAAGGCTAGAAATAAAAGTTGATTTTTTCATAAATGATTTTTTTAATTAAGTTTTTAAAGTTAAACCGAAATACTCTTAATGATTTTGTAAAAATCGGATTGAGATGTTAAAGTTTACAAAGCTTAGTGAAAGTTGTCATTTTTTACAATTTTTAAACGGATTAAAATAGCAATTTCGTACCCCTTAGATTTGAGTTTTTTAATATATAATAAGCAAAAACTACTAATTAAGCTGGAACACTTACGGCATGAGATTAATATTTTTACTTTTTCCATTTTTCTCTAACTAGATGCTGTTTAATATTTTACACTGTTACCTAGTTTATTTGATTTTATCTTTAGTTTTTATTCGATTCGAAATAAAATCTCCTTCATGATATTTTAGGAAATCATCCAGATATAGATTAATTTCATAAGAAATTTTAGTTGTAAATGATAAGACCTGAATTACCTCATAATGAATTTGAAAGGCAATCAGCGGTAAATAAATACCAGCTTTTAGATACGCTTCCAGAGGAAAGTTACGATAATATCACGGCTTTGATGGCTTACATTTGCGAAGTTCCTATATCATTAGTCACTTTGTTAGATAGAGATCGTAATTTTTTGAAATCACATTACGGCGTACCTTTTAATGAATCGCCTCGGGATATTTCCTTTTGCGGTCATGCGATTAACTCAGAAGAGGTTATCACGATTATTGAAGACTCCAGAAGGGATGTGCGATTTCACGATAATCCATTAGTAACCGATTTTAAGGCGATTTTTTATGCTGGGGTTCCTGTAGTAAACTCTGATGGGTATAAGCTCGGAACGCTTTGTGTTTATGATACCAAACCACGTAAACTAAGCAATGAGCAAAAAAACGCATTAATCGCTATGGCTAAGCAGGTTACTAATTTGTTCGAGCTAAGGTTTCAGAACATTAAACTCATGCAGCTGCAGGATAAATTAAAAAAAAGAAACAAAAATTTAAAAAAGTTTGCCAGAATAGTTTCTCACGATCTTAAGTCGCCATTAGCCAATATCATCTCTTTGGCAGAGTTGCTGGAAAACAAAAAAGATACAGACTTAGCCGATGAATCTCAACAATATTTAGAATACATAAAAACCTCTTCTTATGCTTTAAAAGATTATGTTGATGGTTTATTGAAATTTTATGCCAGTGACGAATTGCTTGAAAAGGGTACCGAAACGATATGGATTCGAGATATTCTTACGGAGTTACAACAAATAACGAATCTAGACCAAAGTGTGAACTTTTCTCTAGAAGGTAACTCTGAAACCATTACCACCAATAAATCGGCCATCATGCAAGTTTTGGTTAATTTAGTAACCAATTCTATAAAGTACAACACTAAGGAAAAAACGGAGATTGTGATTACTATTTTTGAAAGTGAAACGGAGTATTTATTTTCAGTAAGTGATAACAGCGATGGCATTCCTGAAAAGTATATTGATAAAATTTTCAATCTTTTTAGCGTTGTTGGTTCCGAAGATAAGTATGGAAATATTGGTACTGGAATAGGTTTAGCTTCCGTAAAGAATATTATAGATAATCTGGGAGGAGAAATTAAAGTGTCTTCTGAAGTGGGCGTAGGAACCACGTTTGCTTTTTCTGTTTTAAAACAACTCTAATGTTGTCTTTTTTATTTCAATTTGTCAGGGTTTTTCCCAAGTTTCTTTGGTTCAGAACTAACTCTTCTTTCTAGTTTTTTAATATCCTCCTCTGCAGGAAGCTCTTCTGGTTTTATTCCTCTTTTTAATAAAATGTCTCTTACTCCACGATTATTTGTTATATGCTCTGCGGAAATTTGTCGTTCTGCTTTTAGGCCTTTTTCTTTAGTGTTAAATACAGTTATCTCAGTGGCAAAATCCTTTGCTTTTATTGTGATTGTTGGAAGGAAGTCAGCTAAAGCTCGTCCTTTAGGTACCCTTAATTTATTTTTCATTTGTTGAGTTGTTTTTCCAAATAAAGCTTGGTCTCCTTTACTTCGTATTATTCCAAAGTTTCTATCATTACCTGTTTGTTCATAGATGAGTTCTGATAATTCTTTTTCAGAAAGTGTTAACTTTTGTCTAGCTTGAAGTCTTTCCCAATCCTTAATTCTTTTTTCAATTACTTCAAATTTCCTTGTTTGGATAGCAAAGTAATTCTGGGCAAATGCTATTTGTTCTTTTCTGGGGTCTCCATTTTGAGCAATTAGATAACAAGCGTATCTTGTAAGCATTATATCTTCAATCTCTCGTTCACTTCCGGAACCAAGTTTTACCATTTTGTTGACGTCAACAAAATGGTCTAAAATATCATTTCCAGTAGTTTCACAAGATATTTTTGCTTTTACTATAACTTTTTGAAAATTTCTCCACTCAGAATAGCCTAATAGATGTTGTATATCTCTCGCAAACCAAAATTCGATACCGTTTTCGGTAGTTTGAGAATGGTCTTCAAAGTTGTTTGATAGTGATTTTATTATTTCTAATTTCATATTGTTAAAACACGAATGTTTATAGGGTTTGTTTGAATTAGTTATTTTTTATTGTTTTATATATTTCAAGTTTGAATTCTTCAATAATATTTAAAATTTCATTTCCTATTTTAAGCGATTGAGTTTGATTTATTGAGTTAACAGCTGTTGTTAGTGCATTTAATTTGTTCTCAATTAATACTCCATAATATTTATATTTTTCAAAATATGTTGAATTATGATTTCTTAATAGAATTTCTAAATCTGCTGTTTTTTCCGAGAAAACAGCCCAACTTTTTTCGGTATTTTGCTTTGTTTGGGATAGTTTTCCAATTTGCATAAAACTATCATTCAAAGCGTTTAGAGCATTATATAGTTTTTGATTTAACTCTAATTCAAGCTTGTCTATGTTTTGCTTTTTTAGATATTCGTATTTCACTGATTCAATTTTATCCGTAATTTCTTTGATATCCTCTTTTGTTGCAAGATTTTTTCCTTTTTCAATCAAGTAGTTTTTTATAACAAAAACATATATGGCGATAATTATTAAACTTATATCTAATATTATTCTAATAATTTCAGTTTTCATGATTTATTGTGTTAATTTCAGTTAATGATGCTCTTATAAAAGTGAATTTTTAATACTAACCAGCGGATTTTGTGTATGGAACGTAGCGAGTAAAAAGGTAATAGTTTTTAAGGATATAACTGAGCTAAATTTTTAATTTTGTTTTTAACTTATCAAACGTATAAGCCAAATTAAAAATTTGGCGGGACTTAGTTAATAAGCAAAAACCTCAGGGAAAGCCTAGTTTAGCTGTGTCTTATACATGGTGTTAGCTATTGTATTTTAAGATTAAAAGATTTTCAAATAACTTTTGAGATTTATTAATCAATTCGTCAATTAATTTGCTGTTGACTATAACAAAAGTCATTATATCTTCCTTTTTATCTATGAACTCTTCGTGTTCATAGTCAATAGAATCATTGTTTTTTATAAAGTTGATTAGCTTTTTGTTATCCATTTTAATTACATTGTCAGCATGGACTAAATTATTTCTAAGTGATTTGCATTGTAAAATATATTCCCATTCAGCATTTATTGAGTTGAAATCAATATTTGTAATTTTTTTTAAGTACTCTTTACATTTTAAAAAGTCATTAGTGCCTTTTAAATCAGCAACCGTAAATGTTTGTCTCTGTATAGTTCCTAAATCATTACATAATTTTTTTAATTCTCTTTCAATTATTGAAATAACTTGGGTTAAGAAAGAAACTCTAAAATTATGAGGAAACAATCTTGCTATATCGTGATATTTTTCAAATTTCTCATAACTTTCTGTGCCAATCAAATTTAAATATTTCTCATACTTTTCACTATCATTCAATTTCTCATTAACTTTAACTTCAATGATGTTTTCTTCAAGTTCTTTTTTTTGAGTATTTAGGAAAGTCTCAATTAGGTTTTGATATTTTCTTAAATCTTCAAAAATTATATGGTAAATCGATATGTCGAATTCTTTACGGGTCATTTTTATATAATAGCTAACAAACGAATATAACAACATATATTTTTTTAACGTGGTGAAAATTCTAAATTATAGATAAAATTTACCCACAAAAAAAGCCTCAGTAAAAACTGAAGCTTTAATTCTATAAAAAATTTAAAAGTGAACTCTAAATTACTTCTTCATCACTTTAACATTCATTTCTTCTACTTTTTTATCAGATAATAATGAAGGTGCGCCAAATAGCAAGTCTTCGCTAGTTCCTGTTTTAGGGAAGGCCATAACCTCTCTAATGGATGCTTTTTTCTCTAAAATCATCATTAAACGGTCTACACCCCAAGCAATACCGCCGTGTGGTGGAGCGCCGTAATGGAACGCTTTATACATGGTGCCTACACTTTTCATCATTTCTTCTTTGTTGTAGCCCATGTTTTTGTATGTGGCTTCAAGAATTTCTGGTTTGTGTGCACGCACAGAACCGCCACCAATTTCATAACCGTTTAAGATTAAATCGTATTGTTGGGCGATAATGCTACCAATTTCTTCCTCTTTACCATTCATATGTTTGTCTAAATCATAAATAGCAGGCATAGAGAATGGGTTGTGTGTAAAGGTCCAGTTACCCTCGTCTGTTTTTTCAAACATTGGGAAATCAACCACCCATGCCGGTCTTAATTCCTTAGGGTTGATTAAGCGTAACATGTTTCCTAATTCTTGACGCACCGCATCTAAAGCTTTGTTGGCTGTAGCATAATCGGCTGCAGAGAAGAATACAATATCACCAACTTGTGCGTCTGTGGTTTTTATGATGCCGGCAGCAATATCTTCACCTAAGAATTTAATGATTGGCGATTGTAAATCATTTTCATTCACAATGATATAAGCCAGTCCACCTAAACCGTGTTGTTGGGCAATACCAGTAAGTTTTTCAATCTGACCTTTAGACAAACGTTTGTTGCCTTGTTCTTCAGCAGAAACTTTAATACACTTTACAATACCGCCTTCTTCAATAGGTTTACTAAACACTTGGAAGGTGGTATCTTTTACGATTTCAGTAATATCCTGAAGTTTTAATCCGAAACGTAAATCGGGACGGTCACAACCATAACTGTCCATCGCTTCTTTATAGGTAATGACTTCAAACGGATGTAAAATCCATTTTTTACCATATATTTTTTGAACAATACTGTTGAACATATTCGTGTTCAAATCAATGATTTGTTGCATGCTTCCGTAGGCCATTTCAATATCCAGCTGTGTAAATTCTGGCTGACGATCACCACGAGAATCTTCATCTCTAAAGCAACGTGCTATTTGAAAGTACTTTTCATAACCAGAAACCATCAACATTTGTTTGAATTGCTGAGGTGCCTGCGGAAGGGTGTAGAACGCACCAGCTTGCTTACGTGTAGGTACGATGAATTCACGAGCACCTTCATCGGTTCCGGCACTTAAAATAGGCGTTTCAATTTCTAAGAAATCTTGATTGTCTAGAATATCACGCATCATTTTAATCACCTTGTGGCGATTTACAATCACGCGACGTACATCATCATTTCTATGATCTAAATATTTATACTGAAAACGAACGTTTTCATTGGTTTTTGTAGCTCTCTTTATTTCGAAAGGTAGGGTTTTAGAAAGGTTTAAAATTTCTAAATCTGAAGCTTCCAATTCAATTTTACCGGTGCGTAAAGCCGCGTTATAATCGTCTTCTTTACGCTGAACCACAACGCCTGTAACGGTAATAACCGATTCTGGTTTGAGTTTTACGAGTTCGTCAAGGTTCGGGAAAGATTCTCTACTTAAACGCACTTGGAAGATTTGTGTACTCGAATCACGTAAATCGATAAACATCAATTCACCGTGGTCACGCACACTAGATACCCATCCTGAAAGGGTGATTTTTTCGGAAATTTGAGCTTCCGAAACCTCTGAAATCACGTGTGTTCTGTACTCGTCTTTTATAACGATAGGAATTTGAGGTAAAACCTCTTCTTCTTTTTTATTTGTAGGTTGTTGGTTATTGGTTGCTGGTTGTTGCGCACTTCCGTCTTCGGTCTTCGGTCTTCCGTCATTATTCCCAGCAAGTGCATTCAAAATGCCTTCACGAATTACTTTTCCTGAAGCCCCTTTACCAATAATGGCAATGACTTTTCCAACAAGAATTCCAGCTTTACCTTGGTTGCCCGATTTGATGTCGTTGGCAATGGCTTCGTTTTCAGAAATGACTTTGGCAATCGCATCTTGAATCTGAGATTCAGAAATGGTATTTTCCTCAAAATAGGTGGTATAATCAAAATTCCTATCTTTCAAATAAGAAGTAATGGCATTCTGTACTAAAACTGATGTGATTTTTTCAGCTTTAAACAGTTGAAAAATTTCAATCAAGTTTTCAATATTGTGAATGCTAGAATAATCGTCGGCTGCAATATTATTAACCAAAGTTTTTGCAACAAACGACGGATCTTTAATCACGTTGTTGATGGCCACAAAAGTTTCAGAACGCAGGGAGTCTGCAGTAAAAAACTTAGCATCTTGAGGTAAAACACCACCTTTAATTAAAATGGATTCCACTGCAAAAGGTAAAGTAGAAATGTCTACATCAATCGATTCTACCACATCTTTAATGCTTACAAAAGGTAAATCTGGTTCCGAAATAAAACGGTAATCGGCTTCAAACTCCTTTTTACGCATAGTTTTGGTTTGCTTCAATTCGGCATCCCATAAAACCGTGGTTTGGTCTGGTCTAAATTCTTTGTGCTCGATGTAGTAATTCAGTTGTTTTTCAACTTCTTCTTTTAAAGCATCAACCATAAACTTAAAAGAGTTTAAGTTTTTAATTTCGGTACGCGGATTTAAATTGTAATCTTGTTTTTTACGAAGCGATACCGAAACATCCGATTTAAACTCACCCTTTTCAAGGTTAGCTTCAGAGATTTTTAAATTCTGAACAATACGTTGTATGTACTGCGCATAAGTTGAAGCATCTTCAATATGGCGAATACAAGGTTCGGTCACAATTTCAATTAAAGGCACACCAGCTTTGTTAAAATCAACTAACGACACTTTCTTTTCGTGCATGAGTTTAGCGGCATCTTCCTCAATATGAACCTGTGTTAAATTCACTGTAAACTGCGAACCGTCATTACGGTAACAAGATACTTGTCCGTCAGGAATCACGGGATTATGAAACTGTGTGATTTGTATGTTTTTCGGGTTATCTGGGTATTCGTAGTGTTTTCTATCCCAAGAAATAACTTCATTAGAAAACGTCGATTTTACGGCCTTACCAAAGTAAATAGCCTTAGTAATGGCTTCTTTGTTAATTGATGGTAACACACCCATTTGCCCGGTACAAACCGAACATATATTTTGATTAGGTTGTTCTATTTCTTGATTTGCACAAGAACAGAATAATTTTGTGTTGGTATTTAATCGAACGTGGGTTTCCAGACCGATTACTAATTCTAATTCGTGCTTTTTTAATAGCTCGTTTAATTGCTCCAGTTCCATTATATCGTGTCTTTTAAGAAGTTAGCAAACTTCAAAACGAGTTCGTCATTATTTTTTGCGGCTGTAATTTGTAAACCCGTACTTGTGCCTTGTGGTACGGTTAGCGTAGGTAGTTGGCCTAAGCTAAATCCAACGGTATAAGCATCAGATAAATACATGGCTAGAGGGTCTTTCAAGCTATCTCCAATTTTAGGCGGTGTGCTTGGCGTTACCGGTGACAGGATGATATCTACTTCTTTAAAATCTTTCTCGAAATTTTCTGAAATTTGATCTCTCAAGCCTAAACCTTTTAAGTAGATTTCATCTGAAAATCCTTGTGATAACACTTGGTTTCCACCAACGATTCTACGCTTGGTTTCTTCTGAAAAATTCTCAGAACGGGTTACTGAATACGTTTCTTTTAAATTTTCAGCTTCAATACGGTTACCGTAATTCGTGCCGTCTAAACGTGACAGGTTAGAAGCTGTTTCCGCCATAGCGAGTGTATAATATGTAGAAACTAAAGTATTCGATTCAAAGAAGTCTAAAGCTTTCACTTCAATCCCTTTTGCTTTTATTTTTTCGATGGCTGCTAAGAAATCGGCTTTTACTTCAGCATCAATGGCTTCAGATTCAATGAAGTTCTTGAAAAAACCAATGGTTTTTATGTCTTCGGAAGTTGAAATCGCTTCTTTATCAATTTCCGCGGAAGCGTAAGTGGTTTGGTCTTTCACATCTTGTCCGCTCATAGCGTTTAAAACGATGCGAATATCTTCAATAGACTTGGCAATTGGGCCAACACAATCGGTTGACGAAGCATAAGCCATTAAACCGTAGCGTGAAATGCGCCCATAAGTTGGTTTCAATCCGTAAACATTGTTGTAACCTGCTGGCTGACGAATAGAACCACCGGTATCACCTCCAATAGAAAAAACTGTATAATCTTTAGCGACGTTCACCGCCGATCCACCACTGGAACCACCACCCACTAAATCTGGGTTAATGGCGTTTTTAACGGCTCCGAAAATGGTGTTTTCACTTGAAGAACCGTGTCCGAAACTATCACAATTCTCTTTAACTAAAGGAATCGCGCCAGCATCCAATAATTTTTGAATGGCTGTTGCGGTATAAGCTGATTTGTAGTTTTTAAGCAAATCTGAACTGGCCGTTGTGATGGTCCCTTGTACCATGTAAACATCTTTAATACCAAAAGGGATCCCTTCTAATAAACCAATCGTTTCGCCGTTTGCAATTTTCGCATCAACTTTCGTAGCCAATGCTAAGGCTTTTTCGTCTAGCAAAGCGTTAACAGTGTTGTTTGTGTTTTGCTTTAATGCGTCTAATTTACTTTGCACAAGTGTTGTACAAGTAAGTTCTTGATCCACCAATTGCTGATGGATTTTGAGTATCTGAGAGTCCATAAACTATTCTTCTATTACTTTAGAAACCACTAAATAGCCGTTTTTTTCTTTTGGGAAGTTTTCAATAATGATTTGTTTTTCCAGTTTAGAACTGTCAATCACAACATCTTCTCTCAAATTATTTAGTGACACGCTATTATTATGATTATTATTAAAAGAATTATTATTTGTAAGATTGGCATTTTTAATTACTTCAAATAACTTGTTCACAGTCTCGGAAGGCTGTGCTCCTTTAATACTCGACAAAACGTCGACTGTCATAATTTTACTCATGTCTTTTTATGTGTTTTAAAGTGAAACTTTTAAGCGGGTAAAATTACGAAAGATTTTAGGTAGTTTTTGCATTACTAAGAGTAAAGTTAAAATAATGTTATTATTATTGAAATATAGGAGTAAAGTGTTTGAATCATTGAAAAATTAATAACAATGGAGCGGTTATAATGCGTTTTTTCTTTTGAAACTGACTACAAAAAAGTGAGGTAGGATTCTATAAAAAATATAAAAGCCTAGTTAAATAGCGTAAAGCGATTGGTTTGTTGGTTGAAAGAAGGCCGCTGTTGTTTACTTCAGGGTGATTTGGTATTGTAAAACAGCCATGCCTTTATAGCTTGTATTAGTAAAAGTTATAGCATCAAAAATGGGGCGATATTGGTAGCCTAAACTTATTTTATTGCTGTGAGAACCTTTAACTAAAAAGTTTACCGTAAAATCGTAAACCGTCATATGGTCTTTTAGTGCATCCCAATTGGCGTGTTGCACCGCGACATTAGGTTGTATAACCACTTCCTGATTTAATAGTTTAGTTGGGTGAAAAGCGTAACCAAATTGTGCGTACCAGGTGGAGCCTGTTCCCATCATGGGAAAAGCAACTCCGGCACCATTATAATCACCGTTTTCTACACCGTTTGTTGGGTTGTTAGCGCCAAGATTTCTCACGTAATCTTTACCATAGTCAAAGTTATAATAGCCTAAATAAGCCGTAATAGCATCTTGATTTCCTAGAGGTAGATTTAAAAAGGAATCGACCGCCCAGTGTTTCATGTCGTAAAAGTTGGTTAGCGGGTCTTGAGCATCTCCATCGCTAAAGGCTTTTTCTTGAAATTGAAAACCAGCGCCAATATTAAAAACTTTTTTGGAAGCTAAATAGGTGCCTACTTGATAAGCCGATTTGTTCGACTCGTTTTCAAAAAATTGATACTTCACGTATGATGATGTTTTCCAACGTGGTTTGTTGTTGGCAAAGTCTACTTTTCCGTTTGGAACTGTAGTCACTGCTTTTGGCTGATTCACAGATAATCTATAATCAAAATGCCCTGCTTGACCTTTAAGCCAAAATCCAAATTGGCGACCTAAATCATCATTTTTTTCAACGGTATTTAAAGGAAATAGCGGAGAGTCTAGTCCCATTAAAGTGGAGCTGGAACGCACATTCCAACGGCTTAAGCCTTGATAACCCGATTTGCCCATACCCATGGTGAATTGTTTAGAGAAGGCATATTCGGCATAAAAATCCAAAATACGAATCCATGGGCCGTCGTATTTTATATTGTAATTATTATCGCCAAAAAGTGCCGAAGCATATAGCTTAGGTGTAATTTGTGCCGAAATAGGAATTCTTAGCCTGCGAATAGAGAGGTCGGTCAAGCTAGATGTAGGCTCGTTATTAACTAATGAGCCTTTATTAAAATCGGAGTGACGTAACCAAAACTGTGCGCGAACATTCCATTTAAATGTAGGTTTAAAAACTTGGGTTTGTTGCTTGTTAGAAAGTGAATCGGTTTCTTGTCCGATTGCATTTATGGATAACAAGAGTGTTATTAGTAAAACTAAAAAATGTATATTTTTCATTTTCATGAATATAGTATTCAAAATACATTGCAAAATTATGATTATTGTTGGAGGCTTCATGTGATATTTCTCATGTTTCAAGAAAAAAGTAGAAAAAGAGCTGTTTTAGGCATGTGTCTGTTATTTAGTTGTTCACTGTTCTGCAGAAAATCATTTCAGACACCGATTTTTGCGTGGTGCCCTCTGCGTCTTCGCACCTCTGCGAGAAATCAGTTTTTAGTTGTTACGCAGAGATGCACAGAGGGCAACACGGAGAGGCACAAAGGGTTATTGTTTTGGGCATTTTTAAGTACACATCAGGCTGAAATTTACTTTTTTTTGCTTCTGCCATGAGTTAAAATAAAGCTTTTTGAGCGATTTTTGTGTTTTGCCAGTTCTGGGTCTAATTAAAAAGGATCGAAATCAATTTTAAGACTATTTTTAAGCGATTTGAGCGTGTTTTAAGTAATTAACAATTTGTTGATAATCTCGTGACACACTCGATGAAATGCTTTAATATGAGGCTAAAAAGCTGTATATTTGTTTGTATTCAAAAGGATGCTTATTGGCATCTTTTTTTATGCGAATGAAGCACGGTTTTCTTCAGTTGAATTTCTGAATATGAATCATGTCGATATCAATTTCCGCGAAAGCGAGAACAATTTTAAAAGAACATTAATTTAGAACATATAAATTATGAGCGAACCTAAAGAAGAATTTAATAAACATAATTATTCTGCAGACAGTATCCAGGCCCTTGAAGGTATGGAGCACGTACGTATGCGTCCGTCGATGTATATCGGTGATGTTGGTGTACGTGGATTGCACCACCTTGTTTACGAGGTTGTCGATAACTCTATTGATGAGGCTTTAGCAGGACATTGTAACAATATTACTGTTATAATTAATGAAGATAATTCGATTACTACAGAAGATGATGGTCGTGGTATTCCTGTAGATTTACACAAAAAAGAAGGCGTTTCTGCACTTGAGGTTGTTATGACCAAAATTGGAGCAGGAGGTAAGTTTGATAAAGATTCGTATAAAGTTTCTGGTGGTTTACACGGTGTTGGTGTAAGTTGTGTGAATGCTTTATCCGATCATTTAAAAGCTACTGTTTATAGAAATGGTGAAATTTGGGAGCAAGAATACGAGCGCGGAAAAGCGATTTACCCAGTTAAAAAAGTTGGTGATACCGATAAACGTGGAACGATTGTAACGTTTAGACCAGATCCTACCATTTTTACGCAAACTTTAGAATATAGCTACGATACTTTAGCAAGTCGTTTACGTGAATTGGCCTATTTAAATAGAGGTATTACGGTTCACTTAATTGATAGACGTAACGTTAAAGAAGATGGCGAATTTGAAGGTGAAACATTTCATTCTGAGGAAGGTTTAAAAGAATTTATCAAGTATTTAGATGCGACTCGTGAGCCTTTAATGAAAGATGTTATCGCTTTTGAAGGTGAGAAAAATGGAGTACCTGTTGAGGTGGCTATGATTTATAATACCTCTTATGCTGAAAATTTACATTCTTATGTAAACAATATTAATACGCATGAAGGAGGAACGCATTTATCTGGTTTCCGTCGTGGTTTAACACATACGCTTAAAAAATATGCCGATGAGTCTGGCTTATTAGATAAGCTGAAATTTGATATTGCTGGTGATGATTTCCGTGAAGGTTTAACGGCTATTGTTTCTGTAAAAGTTCAAGAGCCTCAGTTCGAAGGACAAACAAAAACAAAACTAGGTAACCGAGAAGTTTCGGCTTCGGTAAGTCAGGCGGTTTCAGAGATGCTTACTGATTATTTAGAGGAGCATCCAGACGATGCTAAAACAATTGTTCAGAAAGTAATTTTAGCGGCGCAAGCACGTCATGCAGCTCAAAAGGCGCGTGATATGGTTCAGCGTAAAACCGTAATGAGTATTGGTGGATTGCCTGGGAAATTATCAGATTGTTCAGAGCAAGATCCTACAAAATGTGAAGTATTCCTAGTTGAGGGAGATTCGGCGGGTGGAACGGCTAAACAAGGTCGTGACCGTGCATTCCAAGCCATTTTACCATTAAGAGGTAAAATTTTGAATGTTGAAAAAGCCATGACACATAAGGTTTTTGAAAACGAAGAGATAAAAAACATCTTTACCGCACTTGGTGTAACCATTGGAACGGAAGAAGATAGTAAAGCTTTAAACCTTTCAAAATTACGCTACCATAAAGTAGTAATCATGTGTGATGCCGATATTGATGGTAGTCACATTGCAACCTTAATTTTAACGTTCTTCTTCAGATATATGAAGGAGTTGATTGAAAACGGACATATTTATATCGCAACGCCACCTTTATACTTAGTGAAAAGAGGTGCTAAAAAGCAATATGCTTGGTCAGACAAAGAACGTGATGCTATTGTTGCCGAATTCGGCGATGGTTCAAAAATACAACGTTATAAAGGTCTGGGTGAGATGAACGCGGAACAACTTTGGGACACTACCATGAATCCTGAATTTAGAACCATGCGTTTAGTTCAAATCGATAACGGAACGGAAGCCGATAGAATTTTCTCTATGCTTATGGGAGATGAGGTGCCACCACGTCGTGATTTTATTGAGAAGAATGCTGTTTATGCTAATATTGATGCGTAAATAGTATCTGTTGATATATTGAATAAGGCCGTCGGAATTTATTTTTCAGACGGCCTTATTTTTTACAAGTTATTTCGAATTTTAAAAGGATCAATGCCAAAAGTTGTGTGTGAAGATTAAAAATAGTTAGATCTTTGCACTAAAAAAGACATTGGATCATTACT
>NZ_JAUOSF010000005.1 GCF_030548465.1 Tamlana sp. 2_MG-2023 | reverse complement strand
TTAGCTCGTTTCCTTGCTAAGCGGGTGCAAATGTAAAACCCTTTTTCTTAACTCACAATGTTTTTTTGATATTTTTTTTAAAAGTTTTTTTTCAAACTTTAATCACAATCTCAAAACGCTTTATGAACTTAATTTTGCTTCAACAGACATGCTGTTTTTAGCGGCTGCTAACATACAACCTTTATTTAATATCACAATGTTTTTTTGATTATTTTTTAAAGTTTTTTAACCCTAATTTAACACCTCCAAAACTGTTAAATGAACTACCGCTACAACTGCTACGCCTTTGTTAGCGGGGTGCAAATATACAACTGTTTCCTCGTAACCAACAAACTTTTTATGGGCTTTTTTTGATTATTTTTTGATCTTTGTTTTAACTTACAGTGAATCTGTGTTTTATGACTGAAAAAAGTTTTGCGTGGTTTGTATGAATTCTAGTTTGATCACCCTCTACTCCATTAATACTTTTGTAATAGTCCTTGTTTTATATGGAAAACCCTGGTTAGAATACTTCTGTTTTGGTTAGATCTGGCGGAATTATTGTTGATTTTTGCTTGATTTATCTTTTAGAATACTTAAAAAAGACTTTACACTGGGGTAACAAACGCCAAAACATGGCTGCTTCCGCTTAATTGGTCTCTTGTTTTTGTGTTTGAAGTATTCTTTTATCACGAAATCTTCTAAAAACTCTAAAAGTGATTGAATGTTTCGCTATCTACATATAGGTATACATTATATGTACTCAAAACAATTCCGCAGAAAGAGTAATAATTAAAAATGAATAGTGAATAGTTAAAATTTGACGGGAGACCGAAGACAGAAGTTGTCGTTCCTGACGAAAGGCGGTATCGTTTAAATTAAAAACGGGCAACTCTATTTAGGGAAGCTCAGTCGTGTCTAAAAAATTGGATCTCGACTGCGCCTGTCTGCCGATAGGCAGGCTCAATCTGATATTCTACTTAATATTCATTATTAGTGCTTCGTGTTCCTCTGTGAAATCCTCAGCGCAGCTCGGTGTAATGAATACTTTTTCTCGCTAAGACGCAAAGTTGATACACGTAAAAAATCTATGAAATCTGTGTCTGAAATAATTCTACGCGTAACAGTGACGACTAAAACTCTACATTCAACAGTTCTCCACTAATTTGAAGTAATTCAATTTCGGCAACTTTAGCTAAATACTTTGCTCTGTTTCTATTTAACTCAGCGTTTAGAAGATTTACTTGTGCCAAACGAAACTCAATGGAATTGACTTGACCTAGTTTGAATTTTTCTTCCGTACGGTCGAAGTTATTTTGAGAGGTTCGTATATTATCTTCCTCTAGTCGGTAAATGTTTAATCGGTTATGGTAATTATCCCAAGCATTATCGAAATCGCGTTCTAAAGAGACTAGTAGTTGCTGCTTTTGAATATTCTGTGCTTCTAAACTAATCTTAGCGTTTTTAACTCGCGTAATCGTACTACCACCATCAAACAAGTTCCAACTTAGGTTTAATCCGCCAGACAAACCATTGGATGTTGAGACCGCCACGAAAGAAGCTGCATTGTTATCGTTTTTATTCCACCCATAACTTCCTATTAAACCTACCGTAGGCAAAAAAGCCGATTTTTCGGAATTCACCCCTAGTCTACTAATGTCAATATTTTTATCAACCTGCAAAATGCTCACATTATTTGCAATGGCCTTTTGCTTCAATTCTTCCTTATTATATATGGTATTGAAATTGATATCGGTATCAACATCGAAAGTATCAGAAAGCGAATTTCCTAAAACCACATTTAAATCACGCTTGTAATTTCTAAGCTGTTGTCTTGTGTTCATCATGGTAATACTATCGTTATTGATATCAACTTCGGCATTAAGTACATCAAGTTTAGTATTCTGTCCATATTCAAATTGATACTCAGCACGAATTAATCTGTCTTTGGAAATTGCAAAGGTTTGGGTGATGGCATTGTAATTATCTGCAATCTCCGCTACATTATAATATACCGTAAATAGTTGCAGAACGGTATTTTCAATAGTAGCACGTGCTTCAAGTGCTGTTAACGCCTCAGTTTCTTTAAGACGTTTATAGTTATATGAGCGCCCTAAACCATCGAAAAGCACATAGTTTAAATCTACCGAAGCATTATATCTCGAACTTTCTGCTCCCGTTAGCTCTGTAACTCTTCCATCGGCAAACTCAGCCTCTGTATTATCTTTATTAAAAGTCGCGCCGGCATTTCCCGTTAGTGTAGGCAAATAGCCAGAATTTAAAATATCGGCATTATTTTTAGCAATCTCTACATCGGTATTCACTAATTTAATACCGTAGTTGTGCTCGAGTGCCAAACTTACTGCTTCTTGCTGCGTTAATACCTCTTGAGCAAATAACGACGAGGCTTGCGAAAACAATAGGATACTAAAAACAAGGGATTTAATGTGCATTCTCTTCATTTTGTTCTTTAATAGCGCGTTCAACTTCTTCTTTAGTCACGTCTTTACCGGTTGCCAACCACTTTACATTTTTCTTAATATCGTTACTAAACGATAAAAATAATGGTAACACCAATAAAGTTAATATGGTGGCATAAGCGATTCCGAAGGATATTGAAATAGCCATAGGTTTTAAAAATTGTGCTTGTCTACTTTTCTCTAATAGTAAAGGCGCTAATCCAGCTACTGTAGTAAGTGAAGTTAAGAAAATAGCTCTGAATCTCGATTTTCCAGCTTCCAAAAGGGCATCATCAAACAACATGCCCTCTTTTAAGTTACTATTAAACTTGCCTATTAATACGAGACCATCGTTTACCATAATCCCAATTAATGCAATAATACCTAACATAGACAACACATTTACCGGGAATCCTAAAAGCCAATGCCCCCAAGCGACAGCGGTTAAACTGAAAGGTACCAATAGAATTAACAATATTGGCTGACTATAACTTCTGAATGTAAAGGCAATCGTGATATAAATAAGCAGTAAAATTGGAATCCCCGCCTTACCCAAAGAATCAAAGAGTTTATTTTTCTCTCTATTCTGACCTTCATAAGACGTTGAAATTGTAGGGTATTTGGATTGAATAGCCGGAATAACATTCGTCTTGATATCATTTAAAATATCTGTTGTACTCGTACTTGGGTCTTTTAAATCGGCAGAAACCTGAATTTCACGTTGGCCAAGTAAATGGTTTATTGCCACATCACCTCTTTCAATAGAATAATTAGCAATATCTTTTAAGGTCACACGGTTACCTGTTGGAGTGATGATATGCATGTCGTCCAAATTGTTTATAGACTCTCTATTAGATCTGTCGTAACGCACCCATACTCGAATTTCATCTTGTCCACGCTGAAAACGTTGTGCTTGCACACCAAAAAATCCGGCACGCACTTGATCCATCACACTTCTTAAATTTAAGCCCAGTAAATAGGCACTTTCTTTTAATTCTAGTCGAATTTCTTTAATCCCAGCAGGATCATTATCTTCAACATCTTTTAATAGCGGGTTTTCTTGAAGTACTTTTTTCAACTCCTCTTTAGCACCTTTTAAATCGGTTATGTTATTACTTAATAATGACACCGAAACCGGACTTCCTCCAAAATTTCCTCCAGAACCAAAAATTAATCGTTCTGTTCCAACAACTGGCCCAACCAGTTCCCTTAATCGATTAGCCACCAAACTAGAACTAATTTCATCAGGTCGTTCTTCACCTGGTAATAAATTGATACTTAAACGCGCACTTGATGTACTGTTTAAGGTTAATATCGTATTTTCAAAAAGTTCCTTTCCTGTACCTTTTAAATATTTATCAGTAAGCTCTTGATTAACAATAAAGGATTTTTCTTCAATCATAGAAATGATAGAGTCTGTAATCTTCACATTAGTACCATTCGGCATATCAAGTTCTATACTCACACGGTCGCTGGCAATGGAAGGGAAAATGGTTGTTCCAATAATACCTCCACCAATAGACCCGAAAGTTAAAATCAACAAAGCCATAAAAATACCAAGAGATAAAAACTTAAATTCTAATACGAAATCGAAAGTAGGACTATATACCTTATCTCTTAGGAAAGACATTATTTTATCGCCAAGTTTATTAATGCCTCGCATTTTGGCAAAAAACTGTTTTACTTTTGAAGGGTTTTCTTCTTCAACAGGTTTATGCAATGCTTTAGAATGCGCTAAATGCGCCGGTAATATAATTAGCGCTTCGATTAATGAAACCACCAAGGTTAAAATTACGATAACCGAGACTTCACTGAAAAATTCACCAATTCGACTGTCTAAGAATAAAAAGAGAGAAAAAGCTAATAGTGTTGTAATGATTGCTGAAACCACAGGAGGAATAACTTCCATGGTACCATCGATAGCCGCTTGGATTGGCGTCTTGCCTTTTTCGTAATGCTGATAAATATTCTCGGCGATCACAATACCATCATCCACGAGGATTCCGATAACGATAATCATTCCGAAAAGAGACAGTACATTAATGGTCACATCAAACTGACCGGCAAAAATAAACATCCCTAAAAAGGAAACCGGCAAACCAAAAGCTACCCAAAATGCCAAACGGGTATTTAAAAACAACGATAAGAAAGCTAAAACGAGAAGCATACCAACGATCGCATTTTCAGCTAAAAGTTGCGTACGCTGACTTAAAGGAATGGATCTATCCTGAACAACATTTAATTCAACATTATTGTGACTTTGGTTATAGCCTTCAATATATTCATTTACCCTATCGGCGGAAGACATTAAATCTTCATTGTTGGTACTCGTTACTGTAATATTAACTGCTAACTCTTCATTATAAAAAGTAGCATTGGGTGTTTCTGAAAAACGATCGCGAATTATGGCAACATCTTTTAACCTTACTGTTTTACCGTTGTTAGTTGCTTTGATAACAATATTAGATAATTCATCACCGTAATACGATCTGTTATTGGCACGTATTAAATATTCTTCAGCGTCAGTTTTAATATTTCCACCAGTTACCAAAATATTAGAAGTTCCAATGGCTTGGGAAACATCGCTGAAGCTGATATTATAAGCTAATAAACTACTTTCGTCTACTGCTATTTCAATTTCCTCTTCTGGATAACCGGTTACTTCAACTTGGGAAATGCCATTTATGGCACGTAAATCATTTTCAATTTGCCTACCGATTTGCTTTAAAGTGACTAGTGGCACATTTTTTCCGCTTAAAGCGAAAGAAATTGTTTCTCTTACCTCTTCACGCTTAGCAACAATTAAAGGTTCCATTCCCGTTGGGAAAGATGGCACACGGTCTACAGCATTCTTAACTTCTAAGAGCATGAAGTCTATATTCTCACCCTTTTCAATTTCAACGGTAATGGTTCCGCTATTTTCTTTCGAAACTGAAGTGACCCGATCAAGCCCTCTTAAACCTTTAAGATTATCTTCAATTTTCAAAACCACACCCTCTTCAATCTCTTGAGGAGAAGCACCTGGGTAGGTCACATTTATGGTAATGATTTTAGAATCTATTAGCGGAAAAAAAGACGACTTAAGTGAAACTACTCCTATAACCCCAAAAACAAAAAACGCCAAAAGAAACACGTTAACCGCAACGTGGTACTTGATAAAATACGCGATTAGTTTCCTCATTATTTAGCGTTGGTTTTAGAAGTTTCATCTTTAAAAGGCCTTACCAGCATACCTACGTAAGCGCCTGGAACAGCTTTTTTCAAGATAACGGTACCGTCAGGTATGTCTTTTAAAACGACTTTGGTTTCCGAGAAATGCACTGGTTTTACAGGAACGACATCTAAAATGCTATCGCGAACCACAAAAACTTCATGATCTTCTAATAACAGATTCCTGTCAATTTCAATCGCATTTACCTCTTCTTTAGCGTCTACTCGAGCTTCTAAATACATGCCTTCTTTAAGGTTTTCATTTTCAACATCGATATAAGCTGTTATGGTTTGGGTAGTTGCATCAATACTTCCGTTTACACGAGAAACACGACCTTGATACGTTTCCGTTTCATCCAAATTATTTAACGTTACAGGCTCTCCAACTTTTAGTAAGCTCGCATAGCCTTTACTAAGAGCCACTTCCATTTCATATACAGAAGGATCTATAAACTCCCCTAATTTTTGTCCGCTACGAATTAAAGAACCTTCGGTAACCAAAGCTTCCGTTAGAATTCCAGAAAAAGGTGCTGTAATATTATATTTAGATAAACGCTGTTCTAAGTTTTTAACGTTGTAATAGCTGGAAACAATACCACGACCAGTAATGAAATAGTTTTCCTTTTCGGAAGTCATTTCTGGCAATTTTGGCGTTGATTTATTGATGTCGAAACTATTCAGATAGGTTTGCCATTTTTCGTAAACGTCTGGAAAATCCAAACGCAAATCTGGCATAATTGAAGATAGCGTATTGTATAAGTCACTTTTTGCAGACTGGACGCTTGCGTAATATTCGGCAGCATCCATACCAATTAAAGTTTGGCCTTTTCTATATTCTTGACCAGGTTTAAAAAGTACACGCGATGGCTTGAAAACACCTTGAACTTCCGCATATAATTCTACACGACGTTTGGCTACTAAACTTCCATTTGCAGGAATTATAATTTTAACTGTTGTATTTTTAACCGTATCTGTAAAAACTGTTTTAACAACTTTTTCTTTAACTGGTTTAGGCTTGTTTTTACTTGCAATCAGTTTTTTTGCAAACAAAAAGGAAAATACAATAAGCAAAACGCCTATTGCAGAAAGTATAATTTTTCGCATTCGTATAAATTTAGCGGTATAGTCGCCAAAATTACCCAATACTTTACTGCAAAAGGTTAAAAAAAACTTAAATTCTAAACATCGAATTCATCTATTTCCATATGAATTTCTTCCCATTTTTCAATAAATCCTTCTAAATCAGATTTCTTTTTTTGGTAGTCATCAAAGAAATTAGGTTTGGAAGTGGTTTCTTCATAATTCACTTCAAGCTCAACGTCTATAGCTTTTATGTCGCGCTCTAATTGATTGATTTTAGACTCGACATTACTAAGCTTGTTATTTAAAGACTTTAACTTCTTTTGGTCTTCGTAAGATTGTTGCTTTTTTTCTTTAGGAGCTTCTTCTTTTTTAACTACAGTTCGTTTTTCAACTTCTCTTAAATTTTCAACTTTACGCTGCTCTAAGTAAAAATCAATATCTCCTAAATATTCTTTCAGCTTATGATCTTTAAACTCATAAACAATATTGGTTAAGCCTTGTAAAAAATCACGATCGTGAGACACTAAAATCAAGGTGCCTTCAAAACGTTTCAAAGCATCTTTTAATACATTTTTAGATTTTATGTCTAAGTGGTTGGTAGGCTCATCCATAATTAGGACGTTAAAAGGTTGCAGCATCAGTTTCGCTAAAGCCAAACGATTTCGCTCACCACCAGATAAGACACGCACATATTTATCGGCCTCTTCCCCACGAAATAAAAATGACCCTAAAATATCACGAACCTTACTTCTATTCTTTTCGTTGGCAGCGTCAACCATCGTATCATACACGGTTTTGTTACCATCTAGATATTCAGCTTGGTTTTGTGCAAAATACCCTATTTGAACATTATGCCCCAGTTTTAAATGACCGTTGTATTTTACATCACCAACCATAATTTTGGCTAATGTTGATTTCCCTTGTCCGTTTTGTCCAACAAAAGCAGTTTTACTATCACGTTCAATAAGTAAATCTATATTTTTCAAGACATGATTGTCACCGTAGTTTTTAGAAACACCTTCAGCTTCTACCACAACTTTTCCAGGTGTAATAGACACTGGGAAATTTAGCGTCATCACGCTGTTATCATCTTCATCAACCTCTATACGATCAATTTTATCCAGCTTTTTAATAAGCGATTGCGCCATGGTTGCTTTAGAAGCCTTAGCACGGAATTTCTCAATAAGCTTTTCAGTTTGCTCAATTTGCTTCTGCTGATTTTTTTGAGACGCTAACTGCTGTGTTCTTAACTCTTCACGCAGAACCAAAAACTGAGAATATGGCTTCGGATAATCATAAATACGTCCCAAGGAAATCTCAATGGTACGGTTCGTCACATTATCTAAAAACATTTTATCGTGCGATACGATAGCTACAGCTCCAGCATAATTTCTTAAAAACCCTTCTAACCAAATAATAGATTCAATATCCAAGTGGTTGGTAGGCTCATCCAGAAGTAAGATATCATTATTTTGAAGTAATAATTTAGCCAATTCAATACGCATACGCCATCCACCCGAAAAAGTATCGGTAAGCTTATCAAAATCTTCACGTTTAAAACCTAAACCTTGAAGGATTTTTTCAGTATCTCCTTGGTAGTTATAACCGCCTAAAATTTCATACTGATGTTGAAGCTCATTAATATCAACCATTAATTGATGGTACCCTTCACTTTCATAATCGGTACGTTCGGCCATTTCGGTATTAACAGACTCCATTTTAGCCTCCACTTCTTTAATTTCTGTAAAAGCTTCGTAAGATTCCTCCAAAACGGTTCTACCTAAAATAAAATCGATATCCTGTTTTAAGAAACCAATTTTTAATTCTTTATCGGCCGCAATTTGCCCTGTATCGGGTTCCATTTCTTTCGACAGGATTTTAAGCATTGTCGATTTACCGGCACCATTTTTTCCAATTAACCCGATTCTATCACCATTACCAAGTTTGAAAGTAATATCTTCAAATAGGTATTCCCCTTGAAATGAAATCGATAAATTATGAATGTTCATCATAGAAATGTAACTTTTATCACAAGCGCTTTAGTATTAAAATATTATTTTTGTCCTGCGATTGAGCTTGCAAAAATACATTAAATTATATGTTTAAAAAAGGATCTAAAATATATAGCATTTTTACTGGGACATGTCCAAAATGTCATGAAGAATCTATGTTTAAAAATACCAACCCGTACATCTTATCTGAAGCCTTAGACATGCATGAAAAATGCTCTAATTGCGGTACGAAATACAAAATCGAACCTTCCTTTTTTTACGGTTCCATGTACGTGAGTTATGGTGTAGGCATCGCTTTTGCTGTAGCCGCATTTGTGATTTCGTTTTTTGTTTTTAACGCTGGCATCAATACTATTTTCATCTCAATTATAGCTACGTTAATTGTTTGTATGCCTATTATTTTAAGGCTTTCACGAAATATTTGGATTAATATTTTCATGAGTTACGATAAGAATCTGGCTAAGAAAAAATAATTTTTGGGCGTTACCACAAGGGTCGGGCTATCCGTTACAATCTTTTTACTCGTGCCTCGAAAAAAGGATTTTCACTATTATCCCTAACGCAACTCTAAAAACCAAGCACACATTTCTAGATTAAAATTGAGCTCTTAAGGTTCAAAACGTTTAATATCAACTTCCTTTTCTAAACGGGCATTGTTTTCAATATAATTGTAAAGTTGCTGCGCTACATAAGGCCCAATCATAACGCCTCGTGTTCCTAGACCATTTAAAACATACAGGTTTTTATGATCTGGGTGTCGCCCCACTAACGGACGTCTATCTTTAACTGTCGGTCTGATGCCTGCCACTTGATTCACGACCTCAAACGGACAACTAATCAATTTTTCTAATTTATCTAAAAGTTCATTTTTCGCCTTGTCTGAAACTTGGTTACTTAAATCCTTCCATTCATAAGTAGCACCAACAATATACTGGTCTTCCCCTAACGGAATTAAAAATACACCAGCTTTTAGCACGTAATCAATTTGTAATTCAGGGGCGTGAATAATAAGCAACTCCCCTTTTGCGGGAACCAGCGGTAAAAAATTAAAAAACGGATTTTGTTTTACACCATATCCTTCACAAAAAACCACCTGTGACGTTGTGATATTTTTGTATTGAACTTGATCTTGGTGACTTTCTAACACACCATATTCAAAAGGAGCGTCAAAATATAGACCTTTTGCACGTAAATCATTCTCATAAGCCTTAACCATGGTATTGACATCAATACGTCCGGTTTCTAGAACCTCTCCATAACCAAACGGGGCATCAATAGCAGCATTATCATTTCTTATAACTTTAGGAGACAACCATTTTGAAAGTAATGGTTTGTCGCAAGCAGCAAACCAATCATTTTGTTCTTCTAACGAAGCAAATTTTCTATAAACTGGAATTTTATAATCTAATTTAACTCCTAATTCCTTTTCAATACTAGCATAAAGCGGTAAGGCTAGTGCCAACTGTTCATCACTTTTCCAAACTGATGTAAACCGTTTTAGCACCACCGGATTATACAAACCACCCGCAACAGCAGAAGACTGTTGAGAGGCATTATCAAAAATAATAAAGGTTTTATTATGCTTTTTTAATTGTTCACAAAAACTAATACCTGCAATTCCTCCTCCTACTATTATATAATCTACTTTCATAATTATTTTATTGACATCTGTCTTGAATTCCCAAAGGTAATAATACCATCGCTCTTTTAATATCACTGTAATAAAATCTCCTTTTTGCTTTCTATTTCATCGTAACAAAATATAGTCTCTTTGGATATGCGTTATTTTTCTGTTTTTTATAAAACTAAAAAATCTCAGATTATAGATATAACCTGAGATTTTATAAACTTAGCAGTCCGTAAAGACCTTGCTCTTTATTTCATAAATTGTAAATTAATACCTGTTAACACTTGAAATACAGGTTGAACGCCTTGTACATAAATAGAATACTGTGGCTCTACGTACATATTAAATACCGTATTGCCCATTTTTATTACTTTTCCAATACCTAAAGCAATAGGAAATGAGTAAGCTTCCTTTTCAAAGTCCATAACCCAAATAGGAACCCCTCTTAAATAAGTTCCTTTACCCAGTTGCCAGAAGTAAAAGGGTTGAATAGCCGCCAAACTCGTTGAATCACGATCAGAATCACCTGCAAAAGATGCTTGCCATGTAATTAATGTTCCGAATTGAAAAACTGGAGACTTCGCTACGAAAGCAACAAAAGCAAAACCTCCTTGCCATTTACCAGAACCTAAAACATCATCACTAGCAGTAGGCGCTGTAATGGATGGTCCGATACCCATGGTTGTCGTAGCATTTGATACAAAATTATACGATAAGAAGGCATTAAAATCTCCAACACCACTTGTTGTATTTACAACTCCATTGACATTAGGCATTCCTAAAGTTGAAAAAGGCATAGATGCTCTTAAAAGCAACTTACCCTTAGAAAATGGTTTTGCAAAACGCAACCATGTGGTATTCATAAAGGCAGCGTCTGGCGCCTCAGACAATTTTGGAAAATAATAGTTCTGAAAACTTAAAGATGTCATATTTGCTAATGGATTATTAGCCTGTGCTTCGCTAGAACTAGCAGCTGGCGCATCTTCTTGGGCAAATGACACCGTAGAGGTCAGTAAAAAAACGATGAATATTCTGGTAATTTTGTTCATAAATACAGTTTTTGTGTTAAATAAAGATATGTTCAATGGTTTAATAATAAATAAAGTTAAGAAAATAATAGTATCATAGTTGTTAAAAAGTAAGGTTTTACCTTACTAAACCTGATAGCATGCTACATCACTAGTCATTATTTATATCTACAAATTTAACCTAAAATAGATCACCATCAGATAAAACTCGTGTAACAATTATATTCATTCTATTCACTAAAAATAATTAATAGAGGTCAGTAGCTAGTTACATACTTTTAAGTTGAGATTTAGCCGACTGTCAGATCGAGCGCAGTCGAGATCCGATTTTTAAACCGAAAAGTTCTCGACTGCGCTCGAACCGACAATAGTACTACATACAACATTCACATTTTCAAATTTATCTTTAGTTTAAATTATAAGTATTTATCTACCGACCTCTAATAATTAATATTGGAACATATAAATCCATGAATCATCAATGCTATTAAGAAAGTATAAAACAAAAAAACGCCCGCTTTAAAAGCAGGCGTTATATAATAATAAATGAATTTTAAAATTAATAGGTCCACATATCAAGTTCAAAATCTCTAATTTTATCTTTAATTCTTTGAGATTCTAAAAGTTGCATTAAAGCATTATCAGAAACATATTCAGAAATGGCTCTATCGCCTTGAACATTCTCTTCTCTATAGATATAACCATGGAAACGTCTAGCGTTTAGCACGTGATCGAACGAAAACGGTATAGAACTATTTTCATTATTAAACGATTTTGCTTCGTGTAATACCTCTCTAGCATCTGGGAAAAATACCCAAAACAATTCAACTAAATCAGGTTGATCTGTATCGATAAAGTTAACATCTGGCGCTACTGGAGCAATACCTAATAGTCTGTATTTCATTTCAGCTTGACGCTTATCAAAATACCATAATCCTTTGATATGATATTCTTTGATATCAGCAGCTGTAATATCTCTTCTGTTAATATATTCTGCAGATAAAGTTTCACCAGCATTAATTTGCTCAATACCTAATTCTGTAGTATCAACCATAGCTAACGATGCCTCTAAATCCTTTAATGTTCTTTTTGTTGTAAAATAAGAATCAGCATATATATTTTCGATGTCTCCATTTTTAATACTCTTTGTTAAAACATCATACAGTGAACGTCTATCTTGACCAATATTATTGGTATCAATAGGATAATATAACGGAAAGTTTGCACGCTCATCAAGAACTACTTTTTCCCAAACCATTTTAGAAAATAAGATATCTCTATCATCAACATAACCATATTCCAAAGGTTTATCATTATCTACGGCCTTTTGATCTTCTGTTCTAACGCCAATTTCTTCTGGACTCTTTGCATTTAATATATTCGCTTGAGCAAAAATATTAGAGACTGTAAAAACAGTTACAAGGGTTAATAAAAAACTTCTTAAATTCATCTGCTTATATTTATTATTTCTCAATGGTATTATAAAACATCCGCACTGGTTCAGTTGTTAACAACGTCATCTATTACGGATGTTAAATATTATATTTTTTCCTTTTAATACTAATAGCACTCTCGTACTTGAATATTAACTCAGATTTAGTTTGTAAGCTCAATAAATACTGGAGATACCTTTTTAAGTATAACACTTACTCCAGTAGCCTTAGCTTCAATGTCAAATATTTGAACACCAGATCCACGTTTAGCTCTCGCTAATGCCTGTTGTGCTCTACTATCTAACTTGTTACCGTTAACACTAATTGTAGGCTGTCCAGGAACTTTAAATTTAAATCCTGTAACACGTAATGGTAATTCGAAATCGAAATCATCAAATTTAGCACCAATAGTAGAAATTTGAAGACTATTACGTTGCATTTTTAATGACCCATCTTCACCTCTTACTGTACCAGTTGGTTTTGGTAAATCTTTAATTCTGAATTTCGCTTTATCTCCAACTTTCTTTCCGTCAGGTAAAGTTCCTGTAACATTAATGGTTACTTCTCTTCCCTTTATTCGTGTTGCATCCATTACATAAGAACTTCCAGATCTTCTAGATAAACCAGAAGCACTAGCGTTTACTTTATTATCAGGAATACCGGCGAATGAAATAGTCATTGGGTTTTTAACACCTCTATAAACCACATTCATCTTATCAGCTGAAATAGTCGCTGAATTCGGTTTAGCTACAGTAGCAAAAGAAGAGTTCACAGGCACTTCTACTTCCTCACCATCTTGAGCGAAAATAAGCATACCTTCAATTTTATGTTCTCCTACACCCCCTGTGCCAATTTTAAGTTTCACTTTACCTTCTTCGATAACATACTCATCTTCAGTAAGCTTCTTACCATCTAAGGTTAATTCAACTCGTGTTGGTTTTGTAGAAGCATCTTTACGACCTAATACAATGTTACCATCAAACTCCTCACCATTAAAGTAAGCTGATTTTGAAGTTTCCATCAAAGTCGTATAGTTTGTCATAGACACCTCACTAGAAAGTGTTCCTTGAAGCATCGTTGATAAAACCTCATTTTGAGTGGTTTTAATATCAGCTTGAAGTTGTGTCATTTTAGTTAAAGAAGCCACTAATGGGAATCCTTTATAGTGATAATCTAACCAATCTACTTTTACATTATCTCTGTTCGGTACAGGCTCTGTACTGAATTCTGATTGTACATCTTTAATTACAGGTTCCATTCCTGGCTGTCCTTTTAAAATCTCAGATACACCATCTCTAAAAGTTGCGATTTGGTTTAAAAATTCCTGTCCTTCAGTATCAACCTTGTCACCTTTAAAAAAGTGTGAATCTAAGTAGTCACCTTTATCCATGATCTCATAATCTGTAGGATCATCAATTTTAGCGGTCATTTTACCTTTTAATTCTTCTAAGTAAGCATCAAAATTATCAGCTAATGCATCAACTTGAACCGCTTTAGCTTTTAATTCTTGATATTTCTCTGGTTGATCTGCAGCTTTCTGTTCTAAGTTAGCCATAAAACTGTTGTTTTGAACAGTACTTGCTGCATTAGATTTAGTAAGCTTCTCATTCATTAATCCGAAGGCTGAAAGCACTTCTTTCGACATATTTAAAGCTAGCATCGCTATAAATATTAAATACATCAGATTAATCATTTTCTGTCTAGGTGATAAATTTCCTCCTGCCATGTTTGTTAATTAGGTCTTTATTAATTATTAATTAATTAGTAGTTTGAGATTAACTCCCCCTAATTATTTATTCATTGCAGATAACATACCTCCGTATACTCCATTTAAAGAAGATAAGTTAGATGCTAATGCTTTCATTTGCTCTTCTAACTTAGCCGCATTTTCAACAGACTCTTGGTTAATACTAGCTTGCTTATTTACACTTTCTAATTGTACTTTGTATAAGCTATTTAAAGATTCCATTTGAGCTGCTGCTAAAGACATCTCTTCACCATATTTTTTTGTAGCTTGAATTGAATCTACAGTTGGGCTAATGTTTTTAGCTGCACCTTCGAAATTCTTGATGCTGTTTCCTAAACTTGAGATTAATTCTCCGTCAATTTTAGCTTCTTTTAATAAATCATCTAATTTTTTAGACAATAAACCTTGAGCATCTTGCTTAGCTTCACCTTTACTACTTTGTGCTCCTCCAGCTAATTCTGGGTATACTAAAGCCCAATCTAATTCATCATCAACTGGTTCGAATGCTGATAATGCGAAAATAATTGCTTCTGTTACAAGACCAATAGTTAACATAACGTTACCTGTAAGTGGTCCAATTTCGAAGTGAATAATTTTGAATAATGCTCCAACAATTACGATAGCGGCACCTAATCCGTATGCCATATTCATAAATTTCTTGTTTGCTTTTGACTTTGCCATAATGTTCGGTTTTAAATTTTTAGTAGGTTAATTTTAATTATTTTGTTTTAATAAATTGGTTATAAATACGATTTACTTCTGACCGTTCGCTGTTACTTGTGTCCCCATATAATCTTGAACAGTTCTAAAGCCTATATAACTTCTCGCAGAATCTGCGTACTCATAATCTCTTGAACTTACTTGTAAGAAGTATGCAACATCTTTCCAAGACCCGCCTCTTACAATTTTACGTTGGTTTTCAGTATCGTTTACACTTGGATTGATTGTAGAAGTGTACTCGTAGGCAGATGGATCATATGATGCATTTACCCATTCTGACACGTTACCTGCCATGTTATATAAGTTGTAATCATTAGGATCGTAAGACTTAGCTTCAACAGTATATAACGCTTGATCGGCAGCATAATCTCCTCTTACAGGTTTAAAGTTCGCCATAAAACAACCTCTATCAGATTTTGTATAAGGCCCACCCCAAGGATACGTTGCGGCTTGCAATCCACCTCTAGCCGCATATTCCCATTCTGCTTCAGATGGCAATCTAAATGTATTTACAGCTGCTGATCCTCTCTTAGATTTTTGGTACGTATTTTTCCAAAGTGTTCTCCACTCACAGAAAGCTTTTGCTTGTTTCCAAGTCACTCCTACTACAGGATAATCACTATAAGCATCATGCCAAAAATAATCGTTATGCATTGGCTCATTGTATGAGTAAGCAAAGTCTCTAATCCAAACAGTAGTATCTGGATAAATTTCAATTTCTTCTTTTATGATAACGTCTTTACGTTTAACACCTCTACTTCTAGCTGCCTCTTGAATGTCCATGTGATTGTACTGAAATTTAAATTTCGTCACATCCCAAGTACGTTGTCCATTATAAGATTCTTCTAAAGGTAAATACATCGTATCCATAACCTCTGTATAGTACTCATCTGGATATTCAGCAGTATCGAAAATTAAATCGACATCTTTGTTGATTTTTCTTCCCTCGTAACCTGTTGGCCCAAGTCCTGTATAGTTTTCGAACATATATTTTTCGTAAACAGACATATCAGTTGTATCAACATCGTTAAATGCATACTCACCAATACCACCATCTTCAGGTGTTAACCCAACTTCATCAGCTAAAACAGCTAATTTCATTCTTACTATCGAATCTCTTACCCAGTTTACAAACTGACGGTATTCACTATTCGTAATTTCTGTTTCGTCCATATAAAAAGACCTAACAGTAACAGTTTTAGCAGGGGCGTCATGCACTCCAGCAAGATCATCATCAGCTTTACCCATGATAAACGCTCCTCCAGGAATAAGTTGCATTCCATAAGGCTTTTCTGGATGCCATTTTTTTCCTTGCACACCAACTAGTTCGCCTCTGTCTTTAGAGCCACAACTAGCAAGAACAGCCAACACTGCGGTTAATAATAATAACTTCTTCATATCCATAGTAAACTCGAGGTTAATTTATTTAGCTTTTCGATTCCGAGAGCGTAAACATATTTATATATTTTTTAAAAAACAACTAATTATCTAAAAAAATAACGTTTCATCGTAAAAAATTAGCACTTCAACGGTAGTTCAATTCGGTTAACAAACCTTTAACACCTGACCTTAAACGCTATTTTTTTGGAATGCTTTGTACCAACGCTCTGGTATAATATTGTTACAAGCATCTTTGTAATCTTGGTGCATGCATGGTAATAACGTATGACGCTTCAATTTATTATTGACTTCCGATAAAAATGGTATTTCTATCCACCAACGACCTGTTTTATTACTTTTATAGAACACTAAAGCCTCTTCTTCAACAAGAATTGTAAACTTTTGATAACTATTTTCATCTGAAAAATCATCATCTAAAACTCTATAATTGACACCTTCTATAAAATACCACATCATTTGCGCTATCAGCAATGAGGTCATATCATCATCTTTTGAAGGCCTATATTCATAAATACCAAAAGAACTTACTTTATTACTTATGCCTGCATATCTAGCGATAGCGCATATTTCTTTACCATCCAATCCGTTTGGCGAATAACGTTGATTTAAGCCTAGCTCCGACCCTTTTACTGCATTTAAATCGACACTTACTATATTGGCATCGCGTAATGCAGGTTCCACCGATGTAATATCGTGTGACACTTGGCCTAATCGATAAGATTCAAAATATAAGCTATCCATCAAGTCTAACTCCTCTTGGGAATTAAAATACGTTTGGTAGCCAATCGTGGCGTAGTTAAAAAGGTTATAGGGTTCATCGAGAATAATTTTACCTACAAAACTATTGTTTTTTATAGGTTTTGAAGAGTCGCCCAAATTAAATTGCGCATCCACATTAACAATATTAACCATAGGGATTAAATCGTCGTAAGCACGGTAATTAGCATAAGTTAAGTCTTGCGAACCTCCTAGAATTACAGGAATCACCTTTTTTTGTACAAGCAAACTAATAGCTTCTCGCAAGGCAAAATAAGTATCCTCAACACTTTCTCCTTTATGAATATCGCCTAAATCGGCAACAGTCATATTCCAGCTTCCGGGAAACAAGCTATAAAAAGATTTACGAATTTCATGTAGCTGAAATTCTTCACCTATATAATTAATATCATTTCTATTTTCAAGAACACCAATAATAGCAATATCAACACCATCTAATTCTGGCATACCATGCTGCTCAGAATGAATTTTAAGCTTTCTTCCTAGGGCTTGCGTTGAAAGTAATTCGTTGTGTGCTAAAACTAAATCTGAAACAGGCGAAAGAAAATTAAAATTCATATCTCTAAATTACTTTTTTGCACTTGGCTTTTTCTTTGCGGCTGGTTTCTTTTTAGCAGCCGGCTTCTTTTTAGCGGCTTTTTTCTTAGGTGTAGCCGCTTCAATGATACCTTGAGCTTCTTCTAAGGTCATTTCAGTAACATCAACAGTTTTAGGTAATTCTACTTTAATCTTACCTTTTAAAACGTTATGTCTTCCCCAACGGGCTTTTTCAACACGAATGCCTTCATCTTCCCAATTGTGAATCACTTTATCGATTTCCTTCTGAATTTTTGTTTCAATTAATTCGACAATATCTTCATCAGATAAATCATCCCAATCGTATTTTTTGTTCACGTTGATAAACATATTGTTCCATTTAATATATGGCCCAAAACGTCCTTTACCTTTTTGAACAGGCAAATCGTTATACATATATATAGGGGCATCTGCCTTTTGCTTTTCCTTTATTAAAACAATAGCATCGTCTATCTCTACACTTAGAGGATCTGTTCCTTTAGGAAGCGACACATAAGCTTCTCCAAACTTCACATATGGCCCGAAACGGCCATTATTCACTAAAACCTCTTCACCTTCATAATTACCTAATGTTTTTGGAAGTTGGAATAAATCCATAGCCTCTTCATAGGTAATGGTTGTTAATTGCTGATCTGGACTTAAGCTCGCAAACTGCGGTTTTTCTTCATCATCAACAGTACCTATTTGAACCATTGGTCCGAAACGCCCTAAACGCACACTCACCTGCTTACCTGTTTTAGGATCTTTACCTAAAATACGCTCACCAGATTCTCTATCGGCATTTTCTTTAACGTCTTCAACCACTGGATGAAAGTCTTTATAAAAAGCCTTCATCATTTTAATCCAGTTTTCATTTCCTTCAGCGATTTCATCAAAATCGGCTTCTACTTTTGCCGTGAAATTATAATCTAAAATCGCATCAAAATGATTCACTAAAAAGTCGGTTACAATCATTCCAATATCTGTTGGAACTAACTTGCCTTTATCTGAACCTACTTTTTCCGAAAGGGTATTATCTTTTACATTGCCTTCACTTAAAACTAGCTGCGTATACTCACGCTCTACACCATCAATAGTTCCCTTCTCAATATAATTTCTATTTTGAATGGTTGAAATGGTTGGTGCATAAGTAGACGGTCTACCAATACCTAATTCCTCTAACTTCTTAACTAGAGAAGCCTCGGTATATCTTGCTGGCGCACGAGTGTAACGCTCTGTAGCTGTTATGTAGCTATTCAGCAGTTTTTCATTCGCCCGCATGGCTGGCAACATCCCTTCGTGCTCTACATCCTCATCATCGGTACCTTCCAAATAGACCTTTAAAAATCCATCAAAAGTAATAACCTCTCCGTTTGCTGTAAAGGTTTCTTTATGTGTTGACGCTTCAATTTTTACGTTGGTACGTTCTAGTTCTGCTTCACTCATTTGTGATGCAATTGAACGTTTCCAAATTAAATCGTATAAACGTGCTTGATCTCTATCAATATCAACAGAGTGTGTTGCAAAATTAGTTGGACGAATCGCCTCATGCGCTTCTTGAGCACCTTTAGATTTTCCTTTGTAATTTCTTGGTTTGCTATATTCGTCTCCGTAGGCATTTTTAATTTCGGCTTCGGCACCTTTTCGTGCTTCATCAGATAAATTTACACTATCGGTTCTCATATAAGTAATTAAACCAGCTTCATAAAGGCGTTGCGCCATCGTCATGGTTTTACTTACTGAAAAATATAATTTACGCGATGCTTCTTGCTGAAGTGTTGACGTGGTAAACGGTGCTGCAGGTGATTTTTTAGCTGGTTTTTTTGTTAAATCAGCAACTTTAAAATCGGCAGTAGCGTTTTGTTCTAAGAATTTCTGAGCTTCTTCCTTAGATGAAAAGTTCTTCGGAAGCTTCGCTTTAAACGTTTGCCCATCTTCATTTGAAAATTCAGCATCTATTCTATAGGAAGCCACCGGTGTGAATCCTTCAATTTCACGTTCTTTTTCAACAATTAATCGCACAGAAACCGACTGCACACGACCAGCTGAAAGTCCGCCCTTCACTTTTCTCCAAAGTACAGGTGACAATTCGTAACCTACTATACGGTCTAACACACGACGCGCTTGTTGTGCATCGACTAAATCATAATCTATACCTCTTGGGTTTTCAATAGCTTTTTGAATAGCTGTTTTTGTAATCTCATGAAAAACAATACGTTTGGTTTTGTCTTTATCAAGTTTTAGTGTTTCCGCTAAATGCCATGCAATAGCTTCTCCCTCGCGATCCTCATCACTTGCTAGCCAAACCATTTCTGCTTTCTTCGCTAAGTCTTTCAGTTTTTTTACAACTGCTTTCTTATCTTTTGAAACTTCGTATTTCGGTTTAAAATCACCTTCAACATTAACCCCTAATTCTTTCGATGGTAAATCGGATATATGTCCGAAACTTGATTCCACTTTGAAATCTTTACCTAGAAATTTTTCAATGGTTTTCGCCTTTGCAGGTGACTCTACGATTACTAAATTCTTCGCCATACTTCATTTTTTGAAGCTACAAATGTATATGAAAAAAACGTTATCTGTAGCATATTCGTCATTATCTGTAAATTATTTCAGCTTGCAAACCTGCTTTTAACAGTATTGAAACAGGTCTTTTTGATAAAAAATAAGCCTTAATAATCTGAAACTCCTATTTCATCAATCGCATTTACTTCATTGAAACCAATCACATTTTTATAAATTAAATATATAGGGTGATAAATAAATGAAGCTGTAAACAAAAGTCCTATTCCGCAAGCTAAATACCCCACAAGTTGTGATAAAATAGAAGACACTACAATTAGCCCAAAAGAAACTAACCAATACTTATTAGCCAACTTAAAACTTGCTTTTATAATTTCAGTTGCAGATAATTCTGGATTAAACGCAAAGATAACCGCAAAAAACGATAATGGCACAATAGCATATATAAATGGTATATAGCAAAGCATTAGGGACACAATACCTATCAGCATTGAAATTAACGTAATTATCATCCCTTTGCTTAAGTATGATAGTTTAAAAAAGTAAAAATAATCTTTGATCACTGTATTTTCGTTAGCATCAAGTTTTCTCATAATTCTATAAAAACCTGCGTTAAGTGCAAAATAAACCGCTCCTACTACAAAGAATCCAATTATAACTAAAAGACTATATAATAAAGACATTCCTCCAAAAAAGGAAAGCATGGCATCATCATCAACAAGTCCCTCTTGCCCCTGCGACATGATCAATCCTATTAAGGGTGCATATAGAGCTATAATCAATGGTATCACAACTACCAAAGTCAATATTATTAATATAAAACCTTGAAGCCATGTCTTTTTAAATAAATCTATAGAGGCTCCAAATATATCTCCAAAATCGAGTGATTTTCCGTTTTGTATTTTCTCTAATAAACTAGTAATTGGATTCATAATGTTTGGGTTAAATAAATATGATATGGTTAATTATTTTATTGGATTGAATTACCGATTTCATCTATAGCACTTTTCTTTTCGAAACCAACAACTTCTTTGTAAATGAAAAACACTGGTAAATAAGCAATAGATATGGTAAACAGAATACCGATACCGCAACCTAAAATACCCAGAGCTCCCATTAAACTAGCGACAAACATGGTCCCAAATGATATTAACCATTTTTTGTTTCCTAATTTAAAACTCGCCTTGAGTATTTCTATCTCACTTAAATCTGGATTGAAAGCAAAAAACACAGAAATATACCCTAATGGCACATACACGTAGATCGCAGGAATTACAAATAGAAACAATGCTAGGGTTGATATTCCCGTATGTATCATTCCAAGAGTTAAAAGTTTGGAGAAATAACCATGCTTAAAAAAGTAGAAATAATCATCTTGAAGGTTCTCCTCTAATAGCTCACTCTTACAAATTCTATAAAAGGCTGCTAAAAACGCCATGGTTAAAGTGCTTATTAATATGTTTTGCGGGATGGCGTATATTACATTTTTAGAGTAATTATCTATAAAAGTATTGATATTAAAACCTTCATCTAACATTAAATTGGTAGACCCACTTAAACCAATAAGGTTAAATAACACCCCTGCGACCCCGGCGCACACTACTATAATCAAAACAAGCACTAACCCTTTTTGCCACACTTTTTTAAATAATGAAATCACTTGATCTATAATGGTACCGAAATCTAAATTTTTAGCGTTCTCAATTTTTTCAAATAAACTGTCAAGTGTAGTCATGGAAGTTAGCTTTTGTGGTTAATCGGGGTTAAAAATAATTTATTTTAACATAACCGAAAGCAAAACCTCTATGAATCATTAAAACAATCTTAATTGTGTGCTAAAATCGAACTGTCACTTTGTCACAAATCATAATTAAATTGTATCTTTGCGTGCTTATTGACCGATAAAAGGTTTCAGTAAATTATGGAAAAGATTATAGACGAAAACAAACAAGGAGAAGCCTTAGTTTTAGAACAAAAAGACACCAACAAACGTAAACTATTTATTGAAAGTTACGGATGTTCCATGAATTTTAGTGATAGTGAAATCGTGGCGTCTATTATGGCGAACCAAGGTTTTAACACCACGCAAAAACTAGAAGAAGCCGATTTAGTTCTAGTAAACACTTGCTCTATTCGAGATAAGGCAGAACAAACCGTACGTAAACGTTTAGAAAAATATAATGCCGTTAAGCGCGACCTAAATCCGAAAATGAAAGTTGGAGTTTTAGGCTGTATGGCAGAACGCTTAAAAACAAAATTTCTTGAAGAAGAAAAAATCGTCGATTTAGTAGTTGGCCCTGATGCCTACAAAGATTTACCAAATCTTTTAGCTGAAGTTGACGAAGGTCGAGATGCTATTAACGTGATTCTTTCAAAGGAAGAAACTTATGGCGACATTTCACCTGTACGATTAAACACAAATGGTGTTACCGCTTTTGTTTCCATTACACGAGGTTGTGATAATATGTGTACTTTTTGTGTGGTACCTTTTACTCGCGGTCGTGAGCGTAGTCGCGATCCTCAAAGTATTCTTGAAGAAGTAAATGACTTATGGAACAGAGGTTACAAAGAAATAACACTCTTAGGTCAAAACGTAGACAGTTACCTTTGGTACGGTGGCGGATTGAAAAAAGATTTTGAAAAAGCCAGCGATATGCAAAAAGCGACAGCGGTAAACTTTTCAAACTTGTTAGAAATTTGCGCCAAAGCACAACCTAAAATGCGTATTCGATTTTCAACATCTAATCCTCAAGATTTAACGCTTGATGTGATTGAAACGATGGCAAAATTCGATAACATTTGCAATCACATCCATTTACCAGTTCAAAGTGGTAGTAACCGCGTTTTAAAAGCCATGAACCGTTTGCATACGCGTGAAGAATACTTCGAATTGATTGACAACATTCGTCGCATTATACCAAATTGTGCCATCAGTCAGGATATGATTGTTGGGTTTCCTACAGAAACAGAAGAAGATTTTCAAGATACCGTTTCCTTAATGGAGTACGTAAAATATAACTTTGGATATATGTTTACTTACTCGGAGCGTCCAGGCACCATGGCTGGAAGAAATATGGAGGATGATGTTCCTGAAGAAACTAAAAAACGTAGACTTCAAGACATTGTGGATTTACAACGTATTCATAGTGAAATTAGAACCAAAGAACATTTAAATACTGTTGTAGAAGTTTTAATTGAAAAGGAATCAAAAAAATCTGCCGAACAATGGTCTGGAAGAACATCGCAAAACATCGTATGTGTTTTCCCTAAAGCACATTACAACATTGGTGATTTTGTAAATGTAAAAGTTACCGATTGTACAAGTGCCACTTTAATTGGGGAGGCAAGCCCCCTAATCCCCGAAGGAGAAACTGCAGAGTAAGACCTAAATTGATTTAAGAAAAAATTAAAGGGATTACGGCATAAATAATTAATAAATTAAAAAGATTTCCGTTTTCACGGAAATGAAAATTATGGAATCAGTTCAAGCAATAAAACAACGTTTTGGTATTATTGGGAATACACCAGCATTAAATCGTGCTATCGAAAAAGCCATTCAAGTGGCACCTACAGATATTTCGGTTTTAGTTACAGGAGAAAGTGGTGTAGGTAAAGAGAGTATTCCTAAAATAATACATCAGTTATCACACAGAAAACACAACAAATATATCGCTGTAAACTGTGGTGCGATTCCTGAAGGCACCATAGACAGTGAACTTTTTGGTCACGAAAAAGGCGCTTTTACAGGCGCTTCGCAAACCAGAGCAGGTTATTTTGAAGTTGCTGATGGCGGAACCATTTTTCTAGATGAAGTTGGCGAATTACCCTTAACTACACAGGTTCGTTTATTACGTGTTTTAGAAAATGGCGAGTTTCTAAAAGTAGGTTCTAGTAAAGTACAAAAAACCAATGTTCGCATCGTTGCAGCTACAAACGTAAATATGTTTGAAGCTATTGAAAAAGAAAAATTTCGTGAAGATTTATACTACCGTTTAAGCACAGTAGATATCAATTTGCCGCCGTTACGCGAACGCCAGGATGACATCCACTTATTATTCAGAAAGTTTGCGAGCGATTTTGCTTTGAAATATAAAATGCCTACCGTAAAACTTAGCGATAACGCGATACAAATGCTTATAAAATTCCGTTGGGGTGGTAACATTCGTCAGTTACGAAATATCGCTGAGCAACTTTCGGTTTTAGAGCAGAATAGAACCATTACTTCAGAAATTCTACGTGGTTATTTACCAGATTCGGCTTCAACTAATTTGCCTGCTGTTATAAAAACATCAAAATCGGAAAGTGACTTTAGTAGTGAACGTGAGATACTGTACAAAGTGCTTTTTGATATGAAAAGTGACTTGAACGATTTGAAAAAACTCACCATGGAGTTGATGAAAAATGGCAACACCAAAGATGTTGAGAAAAACAACGAAAGTTTAATTCAGAAAATTTATGGCGATGAAGACGATGAGGACACCGATTATGAAGAATCGTTAGACCCAGAAACAGAGCTACTTTCAATTAATGAACATGCCATTGAGGAAGACCTCGCTCCTATTCAAGATAAATATCATTTTGCTGAAGAAATCGAGGAAGAAGAAACCTTATCGCTTCATCAAAAGGAACTCGAACTTATTAAAAAATCACTTGAGCGTCATCAAGGAAAGCGTAAATTAGCTGCCGCAGAATTAGGTATTAGCGAGCGTACCTTATATCGCAAAATTAAACAGTATGATCTTTAGAAATAAGTTTTACAACCTTATAAACCTGCTTATTAAGTTATAGTTATTCAGAATGAAAAAATATTTAAAACACATAGCCCTTGCCGTATTTAGCTTAACATTTTTAGGCTGTGGCATCTATTCTTTTACAGGAGCTTCTATTCCTGCGGGGGTAACCACCTATCAAGTTAATCGTTTTGAAAACACTGCGCTTCTTGTAGAACCAGGTTTAGAACGTGACTTTAAACTAGCTTTAGAAGATTTAATTCAGAATCAAACCAATTTAAACTTAGTGCCTTCTGGTGGTGATTTAGTTTACGAAGGTGAAATTACAGAGTATAGAATCTCACCAACCACAGCAACTTCAGACCAAATAGCCGCGCAGAATAGATTAACAATTAGTGTAAGTCTAAGATTTATCAACAGAAAAAAGCCTGAAGACGATTTGGAGCAGCGTTTTTCATTTTTCTATGATTACCCAGGAACCGATCAACTTATTGGCACCCAAAAAACAACAGCTCACGAAGAAATATTTGAACGTATTACACAAGATATTTTCAATGCAACCCTAGCCAAGTGGTAAAACCAGCCTTTCATATTTAAAATTACTAAATTTGGCACGGCCAATGAATCAAGAAGATTACATACAAATTCTCCAAAATCCACAAGTTTTAACGAACGCGCAAACTGATGGGCTAAAATCGGTAATCACGAAGTTTCCCTATTTTCAGTCGGCTCGCGCCATTTACCTAAAAGGTCTCAAGGAGCAAAGTAGCTTACAATACAATCAAGAACTAAAAACAACAGCAGCCTACACTGCGGATCGAAGCATTTTATTTGACTTTATAACTTCAGAAATATTTGTTCAAAATGAAATTTCTGAAACCATAAAAAACAACAGTTCTTATTTAGGAAATATTCCTGTAGAAATAGAAGATCTTTCAATAGACAGAAAAGTGACTATTGACGATACTTTGAAACAACAAATTAGTGATACCGATGGTGTTTTAGATCCAGCACTTTTTGAACCAAAAGAAGCGAGGCCTCTAAAAGAAACACCTTTACTTGAAAAATCGACTAAAGCCGCTGAAGCTTCAAAAGAGACACTGGAAACAGAAACATCTTCCGCTGAAACAGTTTTAGATTTGGGTAAACCACTTCCTTTTAATAAAAAAGAATCACATTCTTTTAATGAATGGTTACAATTAACACGTTTTGCGCCTATTGAAAGATCTTCTGAAGAGAAAGAACCTATAAATACTGAAGATGAAATTGCTGAAACAGTGCCTTCTACAGATTTAGAAAAGGAACAAAAGTTCAAACTTATCGATAAATTCATCGCTGAAAATCCTAAAATTAGTCCGACAAAACCCTTATTACAGAAAGGGAATTTGGCTCAAGCGCAAATGATTCAGCCGGAAGCCTTAATGACAGAGACTTTAGCACGAATTTACGTAGAACAAAAAAACTTTAAAAAGGCAATTCAATCTTATAAAATTTTAAGTTTGAAATATCCAGAAAAAAGTAGTTTCTTTGCAAACCAAATTAGAGCAGTAGAGCAATTACAAGAACAAAACAATAAAAAATAATGAGTACGTTTACAATATTTTTAGTCCTTATAGTGGTGGTAGCGTTTTTACTTATCGTAGTAATCATGGTTCAAAACCCTAAAGGTGGCGGATTATCATCATCTTTCGGTGGTGGTGGAACACAACAATTAGGTGGTGTAAAGAAAACCACAGATTTCTTAGACAAGAGTACTTGGTACTTAGCAACCTTACTATTGGTATTAATTTTAGCTTCTAACGTGGCTATCAACAGAGGACCTGCTAACAACGAATCTAAAGCTTTAGATACTGATGCGGTTTCAACTCCAGTAGCTTTACCTGATGTTCCTGCAACAACTAATGATGCAGCTCCAGTAAAGGAAGCAGAATAGTATTCAAACACATAAAACAAGACAAAAATGCCAACTATTTAAGTTGGCATTTTTTGTTTCTACCCGTTCGGTAGACAGGTCTGCAAGTTTGTCAGTTATCTGCTATTGGCACATTTTTCGTATGAATTGACCTAGTATTTATAAACTTAATCATTAAAATATAAAACAAAATGGGATTAAACATTAAACCATTAGCAGACCGTGTTCTTATTGAACCAGCTGCAGCCGAAACTAAAACTGCTTCAGGAATTATTATTCCAGACAACGCTAAAGAAAAACCTCAAAAAGGAACTGTAGTAGCCGCTGGACCAGGTACAAAAGACGAGCCAATTACTGTTAAAGTTGGAGATACCGTTTTATATGGTAAATACGCTGGAACAGACTTAAAACTTGAAGGTACCGATTATTTAATCATGCGTGAGAGTGATATTCTTGCGATTGTATAAATAGCTTTTTTCATTTCCACGAAAGTGGAAATCTCATAAAACAAAAACAAAACATATTTAAAAGATTCCCTTCTTCAAGGGAATAAAAATAAGAAAATCATGGCAAAAAGTATAAAATTTGATATTGAAGCACGCGACGGTTTAAAACGTGGTGTTGATGCATTAGCAAACGCTGTAAAAGTAACTTTAGGACCTAAAGGTCGTAACGTAATTATTAGTAAAAGTTTTGGAGCCCCATCGGTAACTAAAGATGGTGTATCTGTTGCTAAAGAAATTGAATTAGAAGATGCACACGAAAACATGGGTGCACAAATGGTAAAAGAAGTGGCTTCTAAAACTAACGATTTAGCTGGTGACGGTACAACTACCGCTACTGTTTTAGCCCAAGCTATCGTTAAAGAAGGTTTAAAAAACGTGGCTTCTGGTGCTAATCCAATGGATTTAAAACGTGGTATCGACAAAGCTGTTGAGGCGATTACAAAAGACCTTGAAGACCAAGCTCAAAAAGTAGGAAACTCTTCAGAAAAAATTAAACAAGTTGCTGCAATTTCAGCAAATAACGATGATACTATTGGTGAATTAATTGCTCAAGCTTTTTCTAAAGTTGGAAAAGAAGGTGTGATTACCGTTGAAGAAGCCAAAGGTATGGAAACTTATGTTGACGTTGTTGAAGGTATGCAATTCGACCGCGGATACTTATCTCCTTACTTTGTGACAGATTCAGATAAAATGGTTGCCGATTTAGAGAATCCGTACATTTTATTATTCGATAAGAAAATTTCTAACTTACAAGAAATTCTTCCAATCCTTGAACCAGTTGCACAATCTGGTCGTCCTTTATTAATTATTGCTGAAGATGTAGACGGTCAAGCTTTAGCTACTTTAGTAGTTAACAAATTACGAGGTGGATTAAAAATTGCTGCTGTAAAAGCGCCAGGATTTGGTGATAGACGTAAAGCTATGCTTGAAGATATCGCAATTTTAACTGGTGGAACTGTAATTTCTGAAGAAAGAGGATTCACTTTAGAAAATGCTGATTTAAGCATGTTAGGTTCTGCTGATACGGTAACTGTTGACAAAGACAATACAACGATTGTAAACGGTTCTGGTGATGGTGAAACGATTAAAGCGCGTGTAAACCAAATTAAAGCTCAAATTGAAACAACGACTTCAGATTACGATAAAGAAAAACTTCAAGAGCGTTTAGCTAAATTAGCTGGTGGTGTTGCTGTACTTTACGTTGGTGCTGCAAGTGAAGTTGAAATGAAAGAGAAAAAAGACCGTGTTGACGATGCTTTACATGCAACAAGAGCTGCTGTAGAAGAAGGTATCGTTGCTGGTGGTGGTGTTGCTTTAGTAAGAGCAAAAGCTGTTTTAGAAAAAATCACTACTGAAAATTTAGATGAAACTACAGGTGTTCAAATCGTAAATAAAGCGATTGAAGCGCCTTTAAGAACGATAGTTGAAAATGCTGGCGGTGAAGGTTCTGTAGTAATCAATAAAGTATTAGAAGGTAAAAAAGACTTTGGTTACGATGCAAAAACTGAAACTTACGTAGACATGCTAAAAGCTGGAATTATCGATCCTAAGAAAGTAACACGTATTGCTTTAGAAAACGCTGCTTCTGTTGCTGGAATGATTCTTACAACGGAGTGTGCCTTAATTGATATTAAAGAAGAAGCTTCTACTATGCCTCCAATGGGTGGTGGCGGAATGCCAGGCATGATGTAGTCGAGAGCCTCGACACACAAATTATATTAAAAACGCTTCAATTGATTTTGAAGCGTTTTTTGTTTTTAATTTAACTGGGGTTAGACCTAAGTTTTTACTTTGAAGTCCGTTTTAACAACTCCTGTTCGATGTTGGTAGGAAACTTTAAAACGCCGCGATACCAATAATTGTATTCGGTTAACTCTTCTGGTTTAAACTTGTGTTGCTTAACCGCTTTAAAAAGTTTCAGCTCTTTTTTACGAAGCTTTTTTATATGTTTCAAATATTTAGATTCTGAAATCACTCCCGTTTTAAACAAATTCTGTTGGGTTTCAAATTCATTTTGAATATGGTTAAAACGTAATTTAAAGGCTTCAGCAGAAATACTATCTTGATTCACTTTAATATTTTCAGCCTTAACAAAGGAGTTTAGTGGCGTATTTCTGTTTTCCGCCGTAAGGCTAATAGTAGAGAATAGCACAATAGTGAAAACAACTATTTTGGTATGTATCATAAATCAAAAATAGTCAAAAGGCAACCAATAAGTTCACTTATTTAATTAGCTGAAGTATAAAGTATTATTCTTGTTATGCTTGAAGTTCCTTTTTATTTTTATAGTTTCTACCGTACCAAAGCAACACCCCTGTTACAGGTAAACTTGCTGTGAGTAGACTCACTAAAAAGGCTATAATTTTCCCAACAATCCCACCAATAGCGCCAATATGAATGTCATAATTCATTCTTAGTATTTTATCAGCAAACTTAGCATCTTCATATTTCCCATAGATACCCGGTGTTTCAATTTCTTCAAGTGTATTTTGATCGAAGAACCTAAAATCAGAATCATAAAAAATGCCTGCCGTTTTAGAAACCTCAACATAAATACTAGACGTGTCCGATTCTGGATAATGCAATTCATAATTATCAACGTCAGGAGACGCTTTCCAAAGTTTCGGAATTAATTGATCTATAGGTGCAACGCCTTCCGAAGCATCGTTAATTTTTAAGCCGCTATTATTTTCAGGGATAATAAAAGCCGCCACTTTATCACCTCCAGTAGACTTATAAAGCACGTATTTTAACCAATCATATGACATTACGGTACCTGTAAAAGCTAAAATCAAAGCTAAAGAACAGATATAAAAGCCTATGACAGTATGCAAGTCGAAGTTCTTTCGTTTCCACCGTGTAGTTGATTTCCAATCGAAAGTAATGCGTTGTTTTAAATTTTTACGCTGTTTTGGTATCCATAAAAGGAAACCTGAAATGATTATAAAAATAAAAAGTAATATAGAAGCTCCTACGAATTGTTCTCCAAATTCTTTAGGAAACCACAAACGCATATGCCCTTTCAATATAAAAGGAAAAAAACCAGAAAGATTATCATTAACCTGAATCACTTCACCTGAATACGGATTTAAATAAACATCTTGATAAAATTCAGGTTCTCTATCGTAAAAAATAACTTGAATGGCTTGATTAGGTTTTCCGAAAATCGCGCCATGAATATGGTTATCTGGGAAAACTTCTTGTGCAATAGTTTGTGCTTCGGTAACCGTAATTTGAGGTGTGTCTTGTACTTCTACCGTTTTATAGTCTGAATATAAACTTTCTATTTCATCTTTAAAAGCCCAACAGCATCCTGTAATAGAAACCAGAAAAACGACCAATCCTGTGGCAAGTCCAAGTATTTTATGCAGGGTTAATATTTGTTTTCTATATTTCATAGGCTTAAAAAAAGATTGTTTGATAGTCTAGTTTTAACTCAAACTAAAGTCGGCAAAAGTACCACAACTTGAGACTATCAAACAACCTACTAATTATAATTTATTATTAAAATTTATAAGTAAAGTTTGCAATTAAAGCTCTTGGTGTTTGCGGCGTAATGGTTGTCCAACCTTTATAATATTCTTTATTAAACGCGTTATTTAACTTTAAAGCCACACGGTATTGTTCTGCTTGATAAAATAAAGACGCATTAAAAATGGTATAGCTTGGTAAAATAAAATCACCCGTGTTCGCATAATTAATAGCAAAACGTTCGCTAGCACCGTTAAATCCAGCTCCCATTCCGAAGCCATCTAACAGCCCTTCTTGAAATTCGTAGTTTGCCCAAAAGTTATAAAGATTTTCTGGACCCGCTTCAAGCGGACGCTTACCTAAGATATTCACATTATCAGATTCGGTCGTTTCACTAAAGTTATTACTAAAACCAGCTCTTAGGTTTAATCCGTCAACAGGATTAGCATTTACTTCAAGTTCAAAACCTCTACTCACCACTTCACCACCTTGAATTTTATTAAAAGGCGAACTTGGATCTGTGATCACTTGATCGGTCACTTTAATATCATAATAACTTACAATGGCATTTAAACGATTTGAGAATAAATTGGTTTTAACACCAAATTCTAATTGATTGGCTTGCTCTGGATCAAAAGTTTTCAAGGTTTGTGCACCTGCACTAGGATCGCCAACTAATGTTGGAGCTACGTTTGTAAATCCGTTTTGATAGTTGGCAAAAACAGATAACTTATCTTGAATTGGCTGAAACACCAATCCGAATTTAGGCGAAAAGGTACTTTGGTCATAGTCATCTTCAGAGTTAGACAAATCACCTTTATTATCAAAATGATCAAATCGAATACCTACCATAGCGGAAAGACTTTCAGTAATATTCAATACATCTGAAGCATAGATACTAAAAATATTATATTCTGATTTGATATTATTTACCGTTGCAGAAGCTAAAGCAGCATCAATTCCTGAAGCTGATAAAGGATAACCGTCTTCGGTAGTACCATCAGCTTGAACGCTTCCGTAGTATGCATAACTTGTACTGTTATCCACACTTGTGGTGTTTAAATAATCGATTCCAACTACCATTTTATTTCTTAATCCTAAAACGTTAAAGTTTCCGATAAAATTTTGCTGAATATCGGCAGTTTCAGTAGTTGCATTTTGTTTATTTATAAATCTTGAAAAAGTATCTACTGGATTTCCACCCAAATCATATAAATAACTATAGTATCCTTTTGTAGAGGTGCTACTTCTTGAAAGAAGCGTTTGTGATTGCCATTGATCAGACAATTTATAATCCATTTCTACTCTGTAATTTTGAGTAGGATTTTCTAATGTAATATCGTTACTCGTGAATGATAGTTTATTATCATAACCTAACTCATCCAAATTACTAGCAATACTTGGCGCTCCTCTGTTTAAGAATAAAAACATCGGGTTGGTTTGTTCGGCCTGTGTAATTTCTCCATAAAATGAGAATGATAGTTTATTATTCACCTTATACGAAAGTGAAGGCGCTACAAAAAATGATTGTTTAAATCCTGCATCCTGAAAGCTTTCAGATCGCGAAAAAGAAGTATTTAATCTGAAATAAATATTCTTGTCTTTGTCTAAGGCCGTGTTGAAATCTCCAACAATTTGATTTAACCCGTAAGATCCTGTAGTAAACGATAGTTCACCGCCTGTACCTACAAATGGTTTTTTAGTCACTACGTTTATTAATCCCCCATAAGAGCTTACTGCATTACCAAATAAAGTTGCTGAAGGCCCTTTGATAACTTCTATACGCTCAATATTAGCCGCGTTAATCGTTCCGTTGGTTAAACCAGGAAGACCGTTTACCAACTGTGGCTGTACAGCAAACCCCCGTAAAGAATAGTAGCCTGCACCATCGCCACCTCTACCGGTAGATGTCCATAGGTTTTCTACCCCTGCAGCATTTTTTAACGCATCATCAAAGTTAGTAACCACTTGAGATTCTAGCAAGCTCGTAGTAATGGTACTGTAAACTTGTGGGTTTTCGATATCTTTTAATGGTAATTTAGAAACGTAGGCCGTTTGCTTTCTAGAGAATTTATTTCCGTCTCCACCATAAACAACCACTTCATTTAAAATTTCGTTGCCTTCATAAAGTGTAATGATACCTAAGTCCAAATTCTGATTAGCCATAACCGAAATCTCAACTTCTTTAGTTTTGTATCCTAAAAAAGAAAAAGACAACGTATAGCTTCCCGCTTCAATATTTTCGAGATTAAATTCTCCCTGCGCATCTGTTTCTGTTCCTGTTGTTGTGTTTTTCAACACCACATTAACGTTCTCAATAGGTTGAAAAGCTGAGTTATTTACAACACCTAACACGTCGTTGTTTTGAGAGAATCCTAAGAAAGAAAGGGTTAAAAATAATAAGCAAGTAATTTGATATTTCATTTAATTTTATTTAAACCAATTATAAATAGTAAATTTTTCGGCAAATGTAATTGCTGAACTCCTTACTCCCAAATTATTTATAATAAATCTAAATAAAATCTTAATTTTAATATATTAAGCCTGAAAACACTTACGACAAACGGTAAATTCTACCAATATAATCTTATGTTTTAAGTTCGTTTTACCTCTTGTAAACCACCAGATATAACTATAAAAAAAATCTCAGATTAAAAATTAACCTGAGATTTTATTATGAATTTCTACTTGTAGCGCTAACCACAAGATTTTACTTAAAAGGTGTTCAATTTATTCCTCTTCTTCTTTATGATCGTCTTGAACAGCTTCGTCACGATACTTACAGCAAGGATGTACACTGTTATAAGCTTCATCAGTAGCTTTTAAATCTTTAGTATCATGGCCTACTTCTAACACACTAGCTTCAATAGCTTCTAGATTTGTTTTTCTTTCGTCATAGATTAAAGCAAGCTCATGTGTGTTAACATCCCAAACGGCAGATTTTACACCTTTGGTTTTAAAACAGGCTTTTTCAATTCTAGTTTTGCACATTAAACATACGCCGTCGACTTCAATAGAAGCTCTAGCGTTTTTATTTTGTGCGAATGACACAGTCCCAACAAGGAGCATGAATACAATAATTACTTTTTTCATTTTTTTTATAGGTTTTAATAGTTTATTAATTTGAATTATATTTTTAACCGAAAACCTGCATAATACAGACTTCCAAAAATAGGACCATACACAAAAGTAGTGTCAAAATTTGATCCAAAAGGATCGTTTGCCGCTAAAATAGGGTTTGATTGCCTTAAGTTGGTAATATTCTCTCCCCCTACATAGATTTCAAATTTAGGCGAAAACACCTTAGTCACTTGTGCATTTAAAGTTGATAAGGTTGGTGTATAATCTGGAAGTTGATAAGCTACCGGATTACTTGCTGTGGAAGAAAAACGCTGTTCGCCTAACCAGTTAAACGTGGCATCAAACTTCCAATGCCCACCATTTTCTTTTGGCGCTGTTTCATAGGAAGCATTAGCAAAAAAACGATGTTTTGGCACCAATGGCTTATCTAACAACCCTGACTCGAACTGGGTTTTCACTTCATAATATTTATAAGCCAATCTGACATCGAAATGTTCAAAAGCGTTGTAATTTAATTCAGCTTGAAAACTATTAGCGTAACTCTTTCCTTCTAAGTTATAAAAATTGACTTCTAAAGGGTTTTCATAATCGACAACCACCTGGTTGGTAAAATCGGTTTTGTAATAGTCTAAAGTGATATCGGCTTTTCTTCCGAATAAATTAAAGCCTTGTAAATAGGATATGCCATAATTCCAAGCAATTTCAGGATCTAAACCATAAATGTTTCCGTTTGAATTCTGAATATTAAAGGTTCTAGACGTCGCAAACATCTGTTGATTTTCAGCAAAAATATTAGCACTACGTTTACCTCTTCCGAAAGACATTCGAAATGCTGATTTTTCCCAAGGCGTATATTTCGCATGAAACCTCGGCGTAATAAACGTACCTAATAAATTATTATGATCAATACGAATACCTGCTGTTAAATTCAGTTTTTCTAAATTATCATAGTTATATTCAAAGAAAGCACCAACGTCATATTCAGTACGCTCATAATTTGAGTCAAGATTTGAAGCTACTAAAAACTCATCATAATGATCATAAGTGTAGCTCAACCCTGTTTTAATTTTGTGTCTGGAATCGCTAATAATCGAACTATACATCGCACTGGTGTATAAACTATTCTGTGTGATATCGTATTGATTTAAACCAAAATAAGATTCTTGCTCATGACTGCTAAACGCCGCTTGAACGCCAATTTTCTGATAAGGAATATTCGGATTCACATAACCAAACTTCCCTGAAACCTCATAACGTTTAGTATCAATTTCACTTCCCCAAGCGTTTGTAGTCAGTTTATCCGTATTCGGATCAAAATCTAACTCCCCTGTTTGCTTTTCATCATTTAGAAACTTTAAATTGATGAAACTTACCAAGCCTTTTTCAGCATTAGTATACTGCCAACGGTTCATAAGGTTTATTTGGTTGTATTTGGGCATATCAAGAAAACCATCATGATTCACATCGTGTTCCGCATTGTGTGAGTTTCCGTGTAAATACAATCCGGTATCCCATTTGTCACTCACTTTTGTGTTGATATGGGTGTTAATTTCCATACGCTGACTGGAAGCGCCATACACATTTACAAACACTTTATCATCTGTTAGTGGCTTTACTAATTCGGCATTAATTTGTCCTGCTATGCTTTCATATCCATTTACAACACTCCCCGCTCCTTTGGTGATTTGAATACTTTCCACCCAAGTTCCTGGGATAAAGCTTAATCCGAATGCCTGTGAAGCGCCACGAATGGAAGGAATGTTTTCAGTGGCTATTAAAATATACGGACTCGTAAGACCCAACATTTTAATTTGGCGTGTTCCTGTAACCGCATCGGCAAAGTTCACATCAATGGACGGGTTGGTTTCAAAACTCTCTGCGAGGTTACAGCAGGCCGCTTTAAGCAACTCATCACTGCTAACGGTAAATGTGTTTGTAGCTTTTAAATATGATTTGGATGTGGCTTGTTTTCGCGATTTTATAGTAACCGCATCTAAATTATCGGTGGGCTCAAGCCAGTGTTTAACTGGCTTTGTAGAATTAACAGTAATGGTATCTGTTTTAAACCCGATATAACTTATCACCAGTTTTTTATATTCTGGTTTATAAGGTATGCTGAACTCACCATCAATATTGGTTACAGCTCCAACCGTCGTATTGAGCCAATAGACATTAGCTCCGGGTAACAACAGATTTTTATTTTCATTATTTGCTTCTAAAATAACACCTTCAAGCTGCTCTTGAGAAAAGAACATCGTAGGCACTAGTAAAAGCACATAAAATATATGTTTCATTGAATTAAAATTTGATTTTATATTATTCACTAACTATTTCCACAAATTGAAAATAGACCTGTACTCTACATGCACAACATGAAGAGTATCCTTTTTAAAAGGTTACAATGAATATAAAATCAAATGATAAAAACCTGGTCTAAAACCTGAATATCGGTAACCAGTTTTGGAGGAGCATAATTTTTATGTGGAATCTCATGCTTTTCTAGGCTTTCAAAACCAAAAATATAACTGTGTGTAAAAGCATAAAGAAATTGTTGCTGCTCAAACTCTAAATCGTCGTAAGAAGAAATTGTTAGTTCATCTTGCCCTTGAACAACATTCATTTCGTCTTTACAGCAGGTTTTCTTCTGAAGTATTTCTAAGGCTTCCATTTCACATTTATCGGCTTCGACAAAAACCGAAACATCAACTAAAACATCACCACAGAAATGCTTTTCAATGGTAAAAGATACCGTTGAAAACAACACCAGCAATGCTAGTATACTTGTAAAACCTTTATGTAAAATTGTCTTTAACACCATACAAAAGTACAAAATTGAATATTCCTATAAACTTTTTATTACCGCTTTAACATTTTGATACACCATCAACTTTTAAGCTTATGGTAATAAAACGCAGGTAATAATAAAATTAAAATAATGGGTTGAATTAAAAAACGACGCATATTAAAAAACATATAATAGTCTTCTTGTCTGGGACGAATCACGAAGTATAAATAAGCAGACATTAAAATTATAAAGACAAGTACATAAACAACCGCAGATAACTTAACCATACTTTTATCTAAGAAAACCACATAAATTATAGCTAAAGAAATAACTGCATTTAAAACATACCGCAATGTTGTAAACCCAACAAGTTTGGCCACTTCTCTACGCGGACTATCGATATACAAATAATCATTTTCAAAAAAACTTAAATACGGGTCGTAAAACAGAGTGTCTTCAAAAAACCGAATTAAAATCAGCATCAAAAACAAAAAAGACAAGGCTAATATTTTATACGCTCTAGACATGCTTTTTCTTAAGTTTAGAAAAACGATTCACCCAAATCACCCAAAGTAAAAACACCATACCATAAATAATACCAGGAAATACCACGTTATGCAAAACCTCTTCGTATTCAGGGAAAAGATACAGACCTATAGCCAAAACTGCGATACGCAATAAATTAACGATATAAATCAACACACTTCCAGACAAAATGTAAATAGTAGTTATTTTGAACGTACCGGAAAAAGCAATTATAAAAGAGATAAATAATATAATAACGCTTAAGGCATTACAACCTTCAACTATACGTGCTAAATATTCACCATTTAGAAGCAATTTTAAAGATGGTTCGTTAGGGTGTTTTAATACTTCACTTTGATAACCAAAAAACTCTAACAACTCACTTGTTTGTAAACCAACGAGATTGGTAAAATAATCTGGATAATATATTGAACCATCAGAAAACTCTAAATAAAAGCTATAAATTACAGACAAAGCCACATACACCCCTAAAAAAGTAAGCATGAACTTTATAACCGATTTGTATTTAATGAATAAGGCTTTCAAGGGTATGTTATCAGCACTTATATTGTTCAAACGCGCTGCTATGTACTTTTAGTTAAAGAAATCTATTAATGTTATCTTAATCAATTTTCAAATTACGCCATTTTAAATACTTTTACCAAAACCTTTTGAAATTATGATTTTTGAACAACTAAAACCTCAAATAGAAGCCATAGTCTCTAATGACATAAAAACTGTAGACGAGCGCCTATATAGTATTTGCGAACTATTAGAAAAAAGCATCGATTACTACAATTGGGTTGGTTTTTATTTCAGTGACGCCAAAAAAGAAGAACTTCATTTAGGCCCTTATGTTGGCGAACCTACAGACCACACCGTGATTCCTTTTGGAAAAGGGATTTGCGGACAAGTTGCTTTAAGCAACAAAAATTTTGTGGTGCCCGATGTTAAAGCCCAAGATAATTACATCGCGTGCAGCATTACGGTAAAAGCTGAAATTGTAGTTCCTATTTTCAAAAACGGCGAAAACATTGGTCAAATTGATATTGACTCCAACACCCCTGACCCTTTTACAGAATTTGACGAACCATTTTTAGAGTTTGTTTGCGAAAAAGTAGCCTCCATCCTTCCTTAACTCAAAATTATAACAGAAACTTTAATTCATATTCATTGTTAAGTGTTTAATTTCTCGGCTTTATTGCACAAAGTATAACCTTTTTTAAGAAATCAAAGCTTGTTTTTTAGAAGAAATAAGTACTTTTGCACTTATTTTCAAAACTCAGTGTAAAGCGCTGATAAACACGATCAAATTATTTTTAAAACAAATAATTAAAAAACATAACACAATAGAAATGAGCAACGAGAAAACAATTAAATCTGCCTTAATTTCAGTATTCAGTAAAGATGGCTTAGAACCAATAGTTAAAGAACTTGACAAACAAGGTGTTACCATTTATTCTACTGGTGGTACAGAAAAATTTATTAACGATTTAGGTATCAAAGTTGTTCCTGTTGAAGATGTTACTTCATACCCTTCTATTCTTGGTGGTCGCGTAAAAACATTACACCCTAAGGTTTTTGGAGGTATTTTAAACAGACAAAACCATGATGGTGATGTTGCTGAGTTAGCCGAATACGAAATTCCACAAATTGATGTGGTGATTGTTGATTTATACCCGTTTGAAAAAACAGTGGCTTCTGGTGCTAGCAACCAAGATATTATTGAAAAAATCGATATCGGAGGTATTTCTTTAATCCGTGCTGCAGCTAAAAATTATGCAGATGTTATTTGTGTATCTTCAGTTAATGATTATGCTGAATTCTTAGAACTTATTTCTGCTAATAACGGAAGTATTTCTGAAGAAGACAGAAAACGTTTTGCTGGAAAAGCATTCAACGTATCTTCTCATTATGACACAGCAATCTTCAACTATTTCAATCAAAATAATGAAGAAACTGTTTTAAAAATAAGTGATCAAAACGGTAAAACATTACGTTACGGTGAAAACCCACACCAAAAAGGATTTTTCTTCGGAAATTTTGATGAATTATTCACAAAACTTCACGGAAAAGAATTAAGCTACAACAACCTATTAGATGTTGATGCAGCGGTTAATTTAATGAATGAATTCAAAAATGACGCACCAACATTCGCCATTTTAAAACATAACAACGCTTGTGGTTTAGCGCAACGTGACACCTTACACCAAGCTTATGTTGATGCTTTAGCTGGAGATCCAGTTTCTGCTTTTGGTGGTGTTTTAATTAGTAATAAAGAAATTGATTTAGCTACGGCTGAAGAAATCCATAAATTATTCTGTGAAGTAGTTATCGCACCTTCATTTTCCGCGGAAGCGCAAGAATTACTTCAAGGAAAAAAGAATAGAATCTTATTAGTCATTCACGATATTGAATTACCAAAAACAAACGTAAGAAGCTGTTTAAACGGTGTTTTAGTTCAAGACAGAAATAACATTACAGATACTGCTGAAGGTTTAACAAACGTGACTACTTTAGCGCCTACGGATGGTCAAGTAGCCGATTTATTATTTGCTTCAAAAATTTGTAAGCACACGAAATCGAACACCATTGTTTTAGTTAAAGACAATCAACTTTGTGCTAGTGGAACCGGACAAACAAGTCGTGTAGATGCTTTACAACAAGCCATTCACAAAGCAGAATCTTTTAACTTCGATTTAAAAGGCGCTGCCATGGCGAGTGATGCATTCTTCCCTTTCCCTGACTGTGTAGAAATTGCTAAAAATGCTGGAATTACCTCTGTTATTCAACCAGGAGGATCTATTAAAGATCAATTAAGCATCGATTATTGTAACGCTAATGATGTGGCTATGGTGATGACAGGAACACGTCATTTCAAACATTAAAAAATCACAATATTACGTCTCATCGGTTTTTATTCGCGTTTCTAACCGTCTAAAAACCGATGAAAAACGTATAACACTCTGAACCTATATTTTAATCATAAAATGGACGGCGTAAATCGTGTATATTTATATACTTTTATTACATTTACGGAATTCGTTATCAACTACTTTAAAACATTTAATAGCACATGGGCTTTTTTGACTTCCTAACCGAGGAAATTGCGATAGATTTAGGTACCGCCAATACTCTTATTATACACAACGACAAAGTAGTTGTTGATGCGCCTTCTATAGTAGCTCGTGATAGGGTTTCAGGAAAAATTATTGCAGTTGGCCAAGAAGCCAGCTTAATGCAAGGTAAAACCCATGAAAATATTAAAACAATTCGACCATTAAAAGATGGTGTAATTGCCGATTTTGATGCTTCGGAACAAATGATGAGTATGTTTATTAAAAACATACCTGCTTTAAAAAAGAAATTCTTCACCCCTGCGTTACGTTTAGTTATTTGTATTCCTTCAGGAATTACTGAGGTTGAAATGCGTGCGGTTAAAGAAAGTGCCGAACGTGTTAATGGTAAAGAAGTTTATTTAATTCACGAGCCTATGGCTGCGGCTATTGGTATTGGGGTAGACATCATGCAACCTAAAGGAAACATGGTGGTAGATATAGGTGGTGGTACTACAGAAATTGCCGTTATCGCTTTGGGTGGTATTGTTTGCGATAAATCGGTTAAAATTGCAGGTGATGTATTTACAAGTGATATTGTTTATTACATGCGTACACAGCACAATTTATATGTGGGTGAACGTACTGCTGAAAAAATAAAAATTCAAATTGGTGCAGCCACTGAAGATTTAGAGTTACCTCCAGAAGACATGAGCGTTCAAGGGCGTGATTTGCTTACAGGAAAACCTAAACAGGTTCAAATTTCTTATAGAGAAATCGCCAAAGCCTTAGATAAATCAATTTTAAGAATTGAAGATGCGGTTATGGAAACCCTATCTCAAACGCCTCCAGAATTAGCTGCCGATATATACAACACTGGTATTTACTTAGCAGGAGGAGGTTCGATGCTTCGTGGTTTAGACAAACGTTTATCTCAAAAAACAGATTTACCGGTTTACATTGCTGAAGATCCTTTACGTGCCGTAGTTAGAGGTACTGGTATAACACTTAAAAACTTACCTAAATTCAAAAGCATATTGATAAAATAAGAACCTTTATAAAATACCATGCAACAAATTATTAATTTTATAATTCGGTTTAAAAACTTTTTGTTGTTTTTGTTTCTGTTTTGTATTGCGCTTACTTTCACAATTTTATCACACTCTTACCATACTAGTAAATTTATTAATTCGGCAAATTTCTTCACGGGTGGTTTTTACAAATCATTTCATCACATAAGTCGTTATATGAATTTAAATTCACAAAATGATTTATTAGCTGAAGAAAATCGTGCCTTACGCGACTTATTGTATAATACTGAATCGCTTGATGATTCAACGTATATAGATACGGCTTCGTACAAAAATGATTACCGTGTATATTCTGCACAGGTTATTAAAAACAGCTACTCCATTACTAATAATATTCTTACCCTTAACAAAGGAAAGAAAGACAGTATCCAACAAGATCTTGGTGTTATTTCTTCAAAAGGTATTATTGGAATTATTGAAAAAACCAGTGCTAATTACTCCAGTGTACTTTCTATTTTAAATACAACCAGTCGTATTAGTGCCCAATTAAAAAAGACGAATCATTTTGGAACTTTAGTTTGGGAAGGTGTTTCTCCTGAATATATAAAACTTATTGATATTCCTAAAATTGCACCGGTTCAGCCAGGAGATACAATCATTACATCGGGACGCTCTTCTATATTTCCAAAAGGTATTCAAATAGGTATCGTTAATGATTTTAAATTAGATCAAACTGAAAACTATTACGAAGTTCAAGTAAAATTATTCAACGATATGACCGATTTAGAACACGTTTATATTATTGAAAATTTACATACCGAAGAAATTAAAAGCCTACAAAGAGAAAGCGCCGATGAATAGTATTCTATCCGTACATACCGTCCGTTTTATTATCTTAATCTTGTTACAGGTTTTAATACTAAACCACATCAATTTTTTAGGCTATATAAACCCTTACATTTATATCTTATTCATTGCATTATACCCGATAAAAAATAATCGTATTACGATAATTTTTTTAAGTTTTTTATTAGGAATGATAATAGATATCTTTCAAGATTCTGGAGGTATACACGCCGGAGCTTCTGTATTTATTGCCTACGCTCGACCAGTGTTTTTAAAATTTGCCTTTGGAACGATGTTCGAACACCAAATTTTAAAATTCAATACAATTGAGTTCAGTTCAAAACTTACCTATTTTACATTGTTAACCTTTACGCACCATTTTGTTCTATTTACTTTAGAGATATTTAGCTTTTCTAAGATAATATTAATACTAGAAAAAACGTTGTTTTCAAGTATATTCACTATTTTATTAAGCATCATACTCACTATCATATTTAGTAAAAAAATAAAATGAGACAATTTTTACTTTTCATTTCTATAATTGTTGTTGGACTCATATTCATTGCGAGGCTCTTTTACCTTCAAGTTTACACCACAGGATCACACAGCCTCTTTGCTGATAACGCCATTAGAAAAGTTTACGATTACCCTAAAAGAGGTTTTGTTTTCGACAGAAACGGCAAACTCCTGGTTTCCAACCAGCCCTCTTATGATGTGATGGTTATCCCAAGAGAAGTAGAACCATTAGATACTTTAGAGTTTTGTAATTTATTAAAGATCACTAAAGATCAATTTTTAGCTAAATACGAGAAATCTAAACATTACTCTCCAAGACTGCCTTCTGTTTTTGTATCTCATTTATCCAAAGAAGACTACGCTGTATTACAAGAAAAAATGCGAAAGTTTCATGGATTTTATATTCAGAAACGTTCCCTTAGACATTACGAAGCAAGCATAGGCGCCAATGTACTTGGTGACCTTGGAGAAGTAAATAATAGAACCATCGAAAATGACCCCTACTATAGAATGGGGGACTTAATAGGAAAACAAGGCATAGAAGCTTCATACGAAAATACGCTTCGAGGTGTGAAAGGAATTAAATTTATCCAAAAAGATCGCTTTAATAGAAATATCGGTCCTTATAAAAACGGAGAATTTGATACCATACCAGAACCAGGTAAAGACATTACAATTACGATTGACTCGGATTTGCAAGCTTACGGTGAACTATTAATGCGCAACAAACGTGGTGGTGTTATTGCGATAGAACCAGCAACAGGAGAAATCTTAGCTATGGTCGCTGCGCCTACTTACGACCCTAATCTTTTGGTAGGAAGAGACAGATCAAAAAACTTTACAAAACTCTACAACGACTCCATAGCCAAACCGCTTTTTAATAGAAGTTTACAAGGAGTTTATGCCCCTGGATCACCGTTTAAATTAATGAATGCGTTAATATCATTACAAGAAGGTGTGACAACACCAAAGGAAACTGTTACTTGTTACCGCGGCTATCATTACGGAAGAAGTTTCATGAAATGTCACTGTGCTAGCGGAACAAGGAACAACATGATATCGGGAATACAACATTCTTGTAATGCCTATTTTGCAACCATGTACCGCAAAATATTGGATAAAAATGGTAATGCTTCAGAAGGCATCAACGTTTGGAGCGAACATGCAAAAAGTTTCGGTTTAGGTGAGTTCTTGAATAACGACCTATTTGTTGGTCAGAAAGGTAGAATACCAGACCGTGAGTACTATAAATATGCCTATCCGAAAACATTCTATTCCAGCTATACCGTTTCCAATGCCATCGGCCAAGGGGAAGTAGCTACCACACCAATACAATTGGCTAATATGGCAGCAGCTATAGCTAATAGAGGCTACTTTTACACCCCGCATATTATAAAAAATATAGAAGACGAAACTTTACCTGAACAATTTACAAAACCCAAGTATACAACTATAGACAGCCAACACTTTGATCCCGTTGTTGAAGGTATGCATGAAGTTTACAAACGAGGTACAGCAGCCTCTCTACAAGTTAGAGGCATTGATATTTGTGGAAAAACAGGAACAGTTGAAAATTTTATAAAACTGGATAGTACTAAAGTACAATTAACAGATCATTCGATCTTTTTAGCTTTTGCTCCCAAAGAAAATCCTAAAATTGCAATCTCTGTCTTTGTTGAAAACGGTTACTGGGGAAGTAGATACGCAGGTAAAATCGCCAGTTTAATGATTGAGAAACATTTAAGAGACACCATCACCAGAACCGATTTAGAAACTTGGATTCTAAAACACAGCTTAGAGGATGAATACGCTAAACCTTATTCGGGCAAACCCTTTGGAATAAACGGACGTTCTGCATTTCAAGTGGTCGACGATGAAGAATATGCCGAATTAAGAGCCTTGCTTGAACAAATAAATAACCCTGACAAATAAATGGTTAGAGAAACGAATAGACACTTTAAATTCGATTGGATTACAATTCTACTGTTCTTTTGCTTAGTTGGCTTTGGGTGGCTAAATATACTATCAGCTTCCCATGTAGGAACCGAGGTTAATTATTTCGACTTTTCTCAGCCGTTTGGAAAACAACTCGTTTTCATCTTTTGCACCATACTATTAATAACACTGCTACTCGCAATTGATGCTAAATTCTACGAACGCTTTGCCAGTGTGATATACGTTATTTCCATGCTTTCGCTCGTCGGTTTATTTGTATTTGGTAAAAATGTAAACGGCGCAACTTCCTGGTATGGTATTGGAAGTTTCACACTCCAACCCAGCGAATTTGCTAAAGCTGCAACAGCTCTGGCAGTTGCTAAGTTCGTAAGTGATTTAAACACCAATTTAACCTTCTTTAAAGACCAGATAAAGGTATTTGCAATCATCATTACCCCTGCCATTTTAGTTTTACTACAAAACGATACAGGAAGTACTATTGTTTACGGTGCTTTCTTTTTTGTTTTATACCGTGAAGGTCTTCCTAAATACTATTTAAATATTGCGGTTTCATTAATTCTTATCGCTATTTTATCATTAAAATTCGGAGCTGTGATCACGTCAATTATTGCCGTTTTTGTAGCCATTGCCATCTACTTTTTCAATAAAAGAAAATTTCGAGTTCATCATATTATCATGATGTTAGCCGTAGCTATTGCCGTATCTTTCAGCATCAAATTATTTTATAATAACATATTACAACCCCACCAAAAAGACAGAATTAGCCTTTGGTTAAATCTTGAAAAAGACCCGATCAAACTTGATCAAATGAAAAAAACCTTCGCTTATAACCTTAATGAATCTGAAAAAGCGATTGGTAAAGGTGGTCTCTGGGGAAAAGGTTTTATGCAAGGTACAAGAACCACGGGTAAATTTGTTCCAGAGCAACATACCGATTATATATTTAGCACCGTTGGTGAAGAATGGGGGTTTGTAGGAAGTAGCCTGGTGGTTATAACTTTTGTTTTACTCCTTTTGCGTATCCTTCATTTGGCTGAATTACAAAAGTCACAATTCAGTAGAATATACGGGTATAGTGTTGCCGCTATCGTTTTCATTCACTTTTTGATTAATATTGGAATGGTTATGGGTTTAATTCCAACCATTGGAATTCCGTTACCCATGTTTAGTTATGGTGGTTCCGGACTATGGGCGTTTACCATATTAATTTTAATTTTTGTGAAGTTAGATTCCAATAGAATTAATGAATGGTAATTTCTGAATTGGTTTTATTAAATTTAAAAAAACGCATTACACTACCCTTATTTTCACGCATGAAACCATTATTCTATCTCATAACGGCTTTACTTTTAACTGTGAGTTGTTCGTCTTCTCGTTCTTTTTCGGAAGCTGAAACAAAGTTAATAATGAGTGCCGATAGTTTAACACCTATGCGCGTTTATAAAATCACAAACCGAGAAGATTCTCTTTTACTTCGAACCCCAAGTGGAACAATAAAAGCAGATCCTAACAATCCAGCAATAAAGCATTTTGTTAGCAGACTTTTTGCCACAGTTAGAGACAGCATTTCAATGGGTGTTGGCATTGCTGCACCACAAGTAGGCGTCTTAAAAAACATTATTTGGGTACAACGTTTTGACAAAGAAAACATGCCTTTTGAAGTCTATTTAAATCCGAAAATCACCAAATACTCCAAGAAAAAGCAATCCGTTAGGGAAGGTTGCTTGTCAATACCTAATCGAAGTGATGTTTTAAATTGCAGGTCAAACCGCATTGAAATCGAATACGACACGATGGAAAACGAACACAAAAAAGAAACGGTAGAAGCTTTTACTGCTGTCATTTTTCAGCATGAAATTGACCACCTAAGCGGCATCCTTTATCTCGATCATTTGAAAAAAGAAATGGAAGATGCTAAAACTAAAACCACGAATGATTAGTCCTTTTTAAGCTCTAATTTTTCAGCAAAATAATCACAGAAATCTTTCATAGTAGCACTCATTTTATCATCCTGAGTAGCTCTATAAAACGTATCACTCATTGCCACTAAAGTTTGATGAAAAAACACTTTCATTTCGTCTACAGGCATATCTTTTGTCCACAAATCGATACGTAATGTTTCTTGAGTTTTAGCATCCCAAACAGCTAGCATCATTGCTTTTGCTTCTTCGTTCGTAATACCGCCATCTTGAGCCGTCCAATGCAACTTTTCCGGCACACGGTTTTCATCAAGTTCTACATTAAGCTCTATTTTAGATTGGTGTGTATTTGCCATTATTTTCTAGGTTTAAACTTTGAATTATTAAAAATGTCTTCGCTACTCTTTATTAGCATATCTTTTAGAGGCACATCGTTGTTTTCCATATAGGCGCAAACAATTTGCCATCCTATATATTGCCCCACACGACCTGGTGAATTGGCATCAATATCTTTAAGGTAAAATTTTGAAAAAGGGGCTGGATTTATAAATCGTGTAAGTAGCTTTGAGTCAGTACTATATAAAAGTTCCCGCTCAACAAAATAACGCCAAATATAACTTTCATTGGTTTTAGCCCAATCGTATTGCGCTTCACTATACCCAATGCGCTCAGCTTCTGTTTTAAACGGAATAACAGCATCCTTGAAATAAAGTTGCTTTCCGAAGTAAACCATTTCATCAAGCAACGATTTACGCTTCGCCTGAAAAATATACTTTTCAGAATACGTATCGGCTAAATCAACTACAATTTGACCTTGATTTAAGCCCTCTCTTAAATACATTGGAATACTTCCGTAGAATTTATGATCGGTACCCAAATAAGCATCTAATGCAATAACAGCAATGGTATCGGTAACAATAACACGGTTTCGGTAATCGACATCATTCGTAACAGTTATCAACCTTGGTGTATTGAACTCTGGGAAATAGTATTTTAGGTGATTGAATAAGGATTCTATCTCAAACTCGGTCGTTTCAAAATCTGAAAAGGACTTACGAACTTCATTAAACAGCTCAATTTGTAGAGAATCTGATTTTTTATCTATCCAAAATTCATCGGGATATCGATTTGAAAACATAAAAGGGTAGTCGGTTTTCAAGTCTTCCAAACCCTCTGGTGTCACTTCCGCAAATAACCTATCGAAACGTTCTACCTTAATATCTGTGTTTATTTTAGCAATCTCATTTTCTAGAGCATCTTCAGTTTTACAAGAAACCACTGTTACTAAAACAAACAGCATCCATAATTTCATTAAAAACTTAAACGTCATAAATTTTTATAAATTAAGTGTTTGGGTTATTTTTGTTTGCAAAGGTACTATTCTTTGACTTAAATTCATTTAAAATGCAAACAGAAAAAGTAATTGATCACATTGTAAATTGGCTAAAAGATTACGCAACTAAAGCTGGAGTAAATGGTTTTGTAATAGGGATTTCTGGTGGAGTTGATTCTGCTGTAACCTCAACATTATGTGCTAAAACGGGGCTAAATGTTTTATGTATTGAAATGCCTATTCATCAAGCGGAAAGTCATGTTTCTAGAGCTCAAGAACACATTGCACAGCTTAAAGCGCGTTTTGAAAATGTAAGTGATACACGTACCGACCTAACGCCTGTTTTTGAAGAATTTAAAACCGAAGTATTTTTTGATGGCGACCAAGCCACTGTTGATATGGCATTGGCCAACACAAGAGCGCGTTTACGTATGACTACTTTATATTACTATGCCGGATTATACGGTTTACTTGTTGCTGGAACAGGAAATAAAGTTGAAGACTTCGGAGTTGGCTTTTACACAAAATATGGCGATGGCGGTGTTGATTTAAGTCCGATTGCCGATTTGATGAAATCTGACGTTTTTGAATTAGCAAAAGCCTTAAATGTACCAGAATCGATTTTAAATGCAACCCCTAGTGATGGATTATTTGGTGATGCCAGAAGTGATGAAGATCAAATTGGAGCCACCTATCCTGAACTTGAATGGGCGATGCAAAAAGCCGCGGAAGGCAAGGTTTTAAGCGACTTTTCTGACAGAGAACACGAGGTATTTAGCATTTACAAACGTTTAAATAATGCTAACAAACACAAAATGATTCCTATACCTATCTGTGAAATACCTACAAATTTATCATAAGAATTGCAATTAATGTAAAAAATCATTACTTTTGCAGTAAGCTTAATCTCTCAATATAACTTGCTCTCTAATTAGTTATATTTAAAAAAGCTCTCTTATATTATGATAAATTTATTAATAGCAGACAATCATCCAATTACAAGAAAGGGACTCGAAGTACTTTTCTCTGCATCTCCTAACATTAATATTGTTGGTAGCGTAGACGATGGCGAGGCCATCCTTGAATTTGTAAAGAAAAATCCAGTAGACATTATTCTAACTGAAACTGATTTTCCGAAATTAAACGGATTAACAGTTTTACGTTATTTAAAGAATGACTACCCGGACATTAAAACAATTATTTTTAGTGCTCAACCAGAAGAGGTTTATGCCATTAACGCCATAAAAGCTGGCGCTGCAGGTTATTTAAACAAATCTGTTAATGTGATAACCATTAATGAGGCTATAATGAAAGTTCACGATGGCGGTATTTACTTAAGCAACGATTTAACGCAACAATTAGCGTTTGGATCACGAGTAAATAAAGGCGGTGCTTTTTACAAGAAACTTTCAACCAGAGAATCTGAAGTATTAAAACTTCTAACTATTGGTAAGAAAAACAAAGAAATATCTAAGGAATTAGATATAAACGAAAAAACAGTTAGTACTTATAAGGCACGTTTAATGCGTAAATTAAAAGTAACCAACTTGGTAGATTTAGTAAATCAAGCAAAATTAACGCAGGAGTTATAAAACCCGGTTAAGTTTTCTTGACAACAACATTTTTAGACTCGAATAGTCTTTTACTTCTTCAAGTATATTTCTATTCGTGTCTATTTTGTTATGTAAGGTTTCCTGTTGGAAGCCTTTTACTTTTTGATCTATTAAGAAACAACGTAAACTCAAAATCGTTTCACTTACTATTTGAGCAATAGTGACTTCCTTTTCTTTAGGAAAAATATCCATACGATTCCAATCGTCCAGGCTATAACGCTCATCTTCCATTAAAATGGTCGTGATTTCGTTGGCCATATCTTGATCTACTGAATTCACAAAAGTTTTAAGCTCAAACTCTGCATCTTGATTTAACCTATCTATAATCGTGTAATAAAGTATTTTGAATTGCGGATTACTAAACTCCATTTCATCATCTTGCAGATCTAAAAATATTTTTTCAAAAACCTTAGCTTGTTGAATCACAGGTTCCAACTCCAACTCACCTTTTTCATTTTCCTTAAAAACCAGATCTTCAAAATCCTTTGTTTTACTACCGTAAAGCAATAAAAGTTCAATAATTTTTCGCTCTAAAAGATATTGGACATCAACCTTCTGTTGTGGTTCTTCATGCTTTATTACCTGAAAAGCCTTTTGTTCAGATTGTGCTTTTTTGTTTTCCTCTTGGGTTTCCTTCTTATCAAGCTGTGCTAAAGTAGTGAATAGTACTTCTTCACTAATATCCATGATTCGAGCACATTCTTGAATATAAATTTCTTGTTTAATACGATCAGGTATTTTAGAAATACTGGTAATGATATCTCTTACCGTTTCAGCCTTTTTTATAGGATCATTTTTAGACTCTTCGAATAATACAGAAGCCTTAAATTGAATAAAATCTTTAGCGTTTTCACTCAAATAAGTTCCTAATTCATCAAGTGTATTTTGTTTAGCAAAACTATCAGGGTCTTCACCTTCCGGAAAAGTACACACCCGAACATTCATACCCTGCTCAAGAATTAAATCGATACCACGAAGCGAGGCACGCATACCTGCAGCATCACCATCAAAAAGCACCGTAATGTTTTTTGTAAGCCTATTAATTAATCTAATTTGCTCTGAAGTTAAAGCCGTTCCTGATGACGACACCACGTTGTGAATACCTGTTTGGTGAAACTGAATCACATCGGTATAGCCTTCAACTAAAAAACAATTATCCTCCTTTGCAATACTTTGTTTGGCTAAGTGAATACCATACAAAACTTTACTTTTATAATAAATTTCACTCTCTGGTGAATTTACGTATTTCGCTGCTTTTTTATCAGTGATGAGTATTCGCCCTCCAAACCCTAAAACACGTCCGCTCATACTCTTAATAGGAAACATCACACGGCCTTTAAAGCGATCAAAACGTTTATCTTCCTTAACTATGGTAAGCCCAGTTTTAGCTAGGTAATCTATATTATACCCTTTTTTCAAGGCTTCATCGGTAAAAGCTTGCCATTCATTTAAAGAATACCCTAAGTCGAATTTTTTAATCGTTTCTTCCGTAAAGCCACGTTCTTTAAAATAACTGAGCCCGATAGACTTGCCTTGATCGGTTTTATGCAATACGTTTTTAAAATATTCACTAGCAAACTCACTTACCAGGTACAAACTTTCTTTTTCGTTTGCTTTCTCCTTTTGCTCGTCGGATTGTACCGTTTCTTCAATTTCAATATTATACTTTTTCGCTAAATACCTTAAGGCTTCCGGGTAGGTAAAATGTTCATGCTCCATCAAAAATGACACGGCAGTCCCCCCTTTTCCTGTTGAAAAATCTTTCCAAATTTGTTTTACAGGAGACACCATAAAACTTGGCGAGCGTTCATCACTAAAAGGACTTAATCCTTTAAAATTACTCCCCGCTTTTTTTAATTGCACAAAATCGCCAATAACTTCCTCTACACGAGCAGTTTCAAAAATTTGGTCTATGGAAGAAGGTGATATCAAAGTATATTTTTATGAATTAAAATAAAAAATTAAAGAATTCCGATTGCAAAATTAAGCATAAACAATGGTCATTCATAATAACAGTTTCTACTATAATTCAAGCTCTTAAAATATAATATTCATAAAATTCATATCTAAAAACCATGTATTCAAATATTATTTGCAGTGTTTTTTAGTTTTTATAGATTAATTATTTGATAACATTAGAATTCATTGCATTTAATTCAAAATTAAGTATCTTTAAAAAAAGTGAAGCTGATGACGAACAAACAATTATTTTCTTCATACCAATTACTTCCAAACACTTGGGATGAAATGTACAGCGAAACATCCAACATTCGCTCTCAATACGAAATCATAAACAATTACTTAAGAAACACCTCTACCAAAGTATTATACAAAAAGGAAGAATTATCTAGGCAATTATTTATGAGTCAGGGTGTCACTTTTACAGTTTATAATGACAATGAAGGTGTCGAGAAGATTTTTCCTTTTGATATTGTTCCAAGAATTATAACAGCTTCCGAATGGGAACACATCGATATAGGGATTAAGCAACGTTTAAAAGCGTTAAACTTATTTATTAAGGATATTTACCACGATCAGTTTATCATTAAAGATGGCATTATCCCTGCGGAACTCATTTATTCCTGCCCATATTTTCTTCGCGAAATGAAAGGTGTAAAAGTGCCACATGATATTTATGTGCATATTGCTGGTGTCGATTTAATACGAAACAGCGATGGTGAATTTTACGTGCTCGAAGATAATTTACGAACCCCTTCGGGTGTGAGTTACATGCTTGAAAATAGAGAAATCTCAAAACGTATTTTTCCTGGCATATTGCCTAAAAATGGTATCAGACCAGTATCAGACTATCCTAATTTATTATACAAGAAGCTTAAAGCACTGTCGAATCATAGCGACCCAAACATTGTGCTTTTAACACCAGGAATTTACAATTCAGCATATTATGAACACACCACTTTGGCGAGACTTATGGGTATTGAACTTGTAGAAGGTAGTGATTTAGTTGTTCAAGATCACGTGGTGTACATGAAGACCACAAGCGGCCTAAAACGCGTGGATGTGATTTACCGACGCGTTGATGATGATTTCCTAGACCCTTTAGAATTTAACGCCTCTAGCGCGTTGGGTGTCGCTGGGATTATGGCTGCCTATAGAAAGGGCAATGTTAATATTGTAAATGCGCCAGGAACCGGAATTGCAGACGATAAAGCCATTTATATTTATGTGCCAGACATGATTCGTTACTATTTAAATGAAGAACCTATTTTAAAGAGCATAAAAACATATCAGTTAGCCAATTCTGAAGACTATGCTTATGTTGTAGAAAACATAAAAAAAATGGTGTTAAAAAAAACTGATGGTAGTGGCGGTTACGGCATGCTTATGGGGCACGAAGCATCAGATGAAGAAATCGCAGATTACATCGATACCGTTAATAAAAAACCTGAAAATTTCATTGCGCAACCCATATTAAGCTTATCCACAGCACCCTGCTGTATTAATGGCGTATTATCTCCTAGGTGCATTGATTTAAGACCATTTGCATTAACAGGCCCAGATGGCATAGATATTACCCCGGGTGGTTTAACTAGAGTTGCCTTAAAAGAAGGCTCGTTGGTTGTAAACAGTTCGCAGGGTGGTGGCAGCAAGGACACCTGGGTTATTCAATAATTAAAACATAAAATATGCTTAGCAGAGTAGCAAATAATTTAATTTGGTTAGAACGGTACATGGAGCGTGGTAATGGCATATTGAGTTTACTTAAGGTAAATTTTTATGCCAATCAAGACTCGCCCGAGCTTTTTCCGTGGACACCAATTATTAAAAACTACACCGATTACAACAACACATTTTACACTGAAAATACTGTAGAATGTTTAGATTTCATGATATTCAATAGAGATAATGCCAATTCGATTTTAAACATTGTTACAAGAGCAAGAGAAAATGCCAGAAGTGTTCAAGAGCATATATCTAGAGAGCTATGGATTTGTGTTAACAATTATTATCTATTTTTAACCAAAAAAGGTTTACGTAAAAAACTTAAAAACGAAGACCCTATTGAGTTTCTAGACAACCTTAGAAACTACCATTTGATGTTTTACGGTATTATGGATATCACGCAAGAACGTGGTGCTCCCTATTATTTCCTGAATTTAGGAAAGTTTCTAGAACGTATGATTTTAGTTTCAGATTTCACAGAACTTAAACTTACTGAAATAGCAAAAACAACAGATAAATTAGAGCAAAGTTTTTATTGGAAAAACCTGCTACTATCTATGGGAGGCTATCAGTTATATTTAAAAAAATATAAATCAGCTTTTAAGGAGGACCATATTATTTCCATGGTATTTCAAGAAAAACTATTTCCAAGGTCATTGTATTACTGTGTGAACAAATTAAACCTTAGTGTAGGTAAACTTATTGAAGGCGGTCAGCTTGACAAAAATTACATTGAATTTTCTTTAGGAAAACTTGAAAGCACCATTAAATACACAACCATAGAAAGCATTAACAAACAAGGTCTCGAGCATTTTATAAACGAAATTAAACAGGATATTCATGACATATCAAAGAGTATAAACAAGATTTATTTTTCAGAAATAACCTAAACAATTATGCCAACATTTTATATAAAACACATTACAGAATACAACTATAGTGATTCAGTTTATGATGCCGCTAGTCAAATGATGCTTCATCCCATTCAAGATGAGTATCAAAATATTCCATCGCATACCCTAAGTATTACAAATAACCCTACCATTGAGACCCGCAAGGATTTCTATGGCAATACCGTTGGCACGTTCATGATTATTGAACCACACAATCAATTATCTATCATCTCTGAAGTTGAAGCCGTAACTTTTGAAAAAGCACTTCCTGAGGATCAAGCACCGTTGGAACAACAATGGGATACTTACAAGCAGTTAAAATATAGTCCACTGTTTATGGATTTTTTAAACCATAAACCTTTTGACGGCACTCATGAAATTTCTAATCTTATAGATTCCCATGATTTACGTCGCTTGACGCCGTTTAAAGCCACTATGGCGCTTTGTGATTATGTGTTTAACAACTTTAAATACATTCAAGGCATAACGAATGTGGATTCAAATCTCAATGACATATGGACTTTAAAAGCGGGTGTTTGCCAAGACTTCACCATTTTACTCATTCAATTGGTTAGAATGCTAGACATTCCTGCACGCTATGTTAGTGGTTATATCTGTCCTAATGATGATAACTCTAGAGGTGAAGGTGCTACACATGCTTGGGTAGAAGTTTACATTCCATTTTATGGTTGGCTAGGACTCGACCCTACAAATAATATTATAGCTAACCAATACCATGTACGACTTGCTGTTGGCAGAAATTTTAAAGATTGTACACCTGTAAAAGGCGTTTACTCAGGTCAATCTGAAGAAGACCTATTTGTAAAAGTTGAAATTAATACCACGAAAAGCATTGGTAACAACAAGTCTTACCCTTCTAATGAAGGCGAACACGTTACACACCGCAATAGCTATAGGCAAAGTCTTCAAAACATACCAAACCAGCAACAACAGCAATAAACCTTTAACGTTTATGGTTTTCTAAAGGAATATTTATTATTTAAACAAAGCTACTTTTTTTAAAATTTTAAGATCATCTTCCACGTTAATAGAGGCTACTGCCCTAGTAAATGCATATTTAGAATGTTTTTTTGAAGCCGATTTAATCTCGGAATGATTTATAGTATCTAATGACGAGAATACCTTTTGCATACGCAACATCACTTCTATAAATCCAGAACCATCCCTAGAAATAGGTTTAAAAGCATCATCAAAGAAATCGTTCATCTCTATTTCAGGAACTTCTACACGGTCGTAAACCACTTTATTTTCTAATTTTTCCTCATTTCTATCATTCCACAGAAAAAAGAGTCGTTCATGGCTACCAATAATCTGAATGGCTGTTCCAGGGTCATTAATGCCAGGTGATAAAGCCCTACTGGCAATTTCCGTTAAGGTAATTAATCCGAACCTTGGATCCTCATCAAACAACCTTGTATGCCCAATTTCAATAGCTTCGTTTATCTTTTTAGATACTTCAGAAATATCTATTTTACTATTTGAACTCACAAAGGCGATTTCTAAATTTTCATTTACAAATTTACCTGGTAAACAATTTAATCGAACTCTTAAATCGAACGTTTCTGCCAATTCCTGCAAACGCTCCATGTTTATGTTTTGAAGATATCCCGTAGAATGGGCAAACACAGGTTTTCCATTTTTAAAGTCATCAATTATGGGTACCCCTTTTCGTAGCGGATTTTTAATATAATTTGATAACGATTCTATAGCAACTTCTTCAACTTGTAAAATGGTGTGTTCTAATCTTCCTAATCGTGAAATACGATCTACCCATCTTAAAAAAACGAGAATTACTGCTGTAAAAAACACTAAAGTGATGATAAAGAGTATAAACTTTCCAGCCTTATTATAATAACCATTTTCTAAGGCTACTGTAGCCACAATACTAAATATAAATGCTCCTATAAAAGTTGAAAGTGCATATTGAGAAACATCATCGGTAATAACAATTCTAAATGATCTTGGCGTTGCGGTTCTACCTGCAGCCGAATAAGCTGAAAGCATGGATCCTACAGCAAATATGGCGATCACCAACATGCTCGCCGACAAAATATCTAAAAGATCTTCTATAGATGCTGTTTGTATTTCTGGAACCAAATCATTTAGAGGCGTTTCATCCGCTTGATGTGCAAATAAAGCCGCAGCTACCGACAACAAACAAAACAGTAATGGCCTGAACCATAAATGCTCTCGAATTCTACGGATAAAAATAATAAGTTTGTTTTTCATAGTTTTTGGAACACAATTAGATACGAAAATTTACAAAACACCAATTATGAATTTACGCAATTTATTGATACGACAAGATTCTATCGCTACTTCTTCCTGTCGATCACGTAGTTGACCATAAGTTCTAGCGAAGATTTAAATTCGGAACTTGGGTAAGTATTTAACAGCTGAAGCGCCTCATTTTGAAACTGCTTCATTTTTTCAACAGCATAGTCTAGACCCCCGTTTTCCTTCACAAAAGCAATCACTTCTTTAACACGTTTCGTGTCTTTATTATGATTTTTAATGGAGTTGATTAACCATTTTTTATCTGCTTTAGAAGCATGGTTGAGCACATAAATTAAAGGCAAGGTCATTTTTTGCTCTTTGATATCAATACCGGTAGGCTTTCCTATTTTGGCACTCCCGTAATCAAATAAATCATCTTTTATTTGGAAGGCCATACCAATAAGTTCCCCAAATTTACGCATGGTTTCAACATGAGTTGAATCTGGCTTTACGGAAGCGGCTCCCAAACTACAACATGCTGCAATTAGGGTTGCTGTTTTCTGACGAATAATTTCGTAGTAAACAGCTTCAGTAATATCAAGTTTACGTGCTTTTTCAATTTGAAGCAATTCACCTTCACTCATTTCGCGAACAGCAATCGATATGATTTTCAGTAAATCAAAATCGTTATTATCAATAGATAAAAGGAGCCCTTTTGAAAGCAGGAAATCACCAATTAAAACAGCAATTTTATTTTTCCAAAGCGCATTTACAGAGAAAAAGCCGCGACGACGGTTGCTATCATCCACCACATCGTCATGCACTAAAGTAGCGGTGTGAATGAGTTCGATAACTGAAGCCCCACGATAAGTACGTTCGCTTACTTCCCCATTGGACACCATTTTAGCCACTAAAAACACAAACATTGGGCGCATTTGCTTCCCTTTTCTATTTACAATGTAGGTGGTAATTCGGTTAAGCAAAGCGACTTTACTAGACATTGACAACAGAAACTTTTGTTCGAAAAGTTCCATTTCAAAGGCTATAGGTTGTTTAATTTGCTCTACTATTTTCAAACGCTGGAATTATGAGTATTCAAATATAAGTGATAGAAAATAATTTTTTACGTTTTATTCGCTAATTGTCCGCATGCCGCATCAATATCTTTTCCGCGACTGCGACGCACATTCACCACAATTCTATTTTTTTCTAAAGTTGAAATATAATTTTCTAAGGCCTCATTGGTAGCTTGTTGAAATTCTCCATCATCAATAGGGTTATATTCAATGATATTGACTTTACATGGCACGTATTTACAAAACTTAACAAAGGCATCAATATCTTTTTGGCTGTCATTAATACCGTTCCAAACGACATATTCATAACTTATTTTACGTTTGGTTTTTAAGTACCAATACTCTAAAGCTTCTCGTAAATCTTCTAAAGGAAAGGTTTCATTGAAAGGCATAATAGATGTACGCACTTCGTCAATAGCCGAGTGTAATGACACGGCTAAATTGAATTTCACCTCATCATCGGCCATCTTTCTAATCATCTTTGGCACTCCAGAAGTTGAAACCGTGATACGCTTTGGGGACATGCCAAGACCTTCTTCAGAGGTAATTTTATCAATGGCTTTAATTACATTGTTATAGTTCATGAGTGGTTCTCCCATACCCATAAAAACAATATTACTTAAAGGTCGGTTATGATACAATCTACTTTCATTGTCAATAGCAACCACCTGATCGTAAATTTCATCTGGATTGAGGTTCCGCATGCGTTTTAAACGCGCTGTTGCACAAAATTTACAATCTAAACTACAGCCCACCTGACTGGAAACACAAGCCGTAGTACGCGTAGCTGTTGGGATTAAAACGGATTCTACGATTAATCCATCATGTAATCGTACTGCATTTTTTACGGTACCATCGTTACTGCGTTGCATGGTGTCCACTTCAATGTGGTTGATAACGAAATTTGCTTCAAGCATATCACGTGTTGCTTTTGAAATATTCGTCATATCGTCAAAAGTATGTGCTGCTTTTTGCCACAACCACTCGTAAACTTGATTGCCACGAAAGGCTTTATCACCTCCCTTTACAAAGAAATCTCGAAGTTGTTCTTTAGTTAATGCGCGTATGTCTTTTTTTCCTGTTGCCATAAGAGTTGCAAAAATAGTGAAAGCAAATTAGAATACAGATTTGAAATGAATACATTCATCGTGTACAAAAAAAAGAGCCCCTAAAAAAGAGGCTCTTATTATATTTTAACGTTTTTCCAAATTAGATGATTAACATCGCATCACCATAACTATAGAATTTATAACCTTCTTTTACAGCTTCGTCGTAAGCACGTTTCATAAAATCGTGACCAGCAAATGCAGAAACCATCATTAATAATGTTGATTTTGGCGTATGAAAGTTTGTAATCATACTGTTAGCGATGCTAAATTCATATGGAGGAAAGATAAATTTATTGGTCCACCCTTCAATTTCATTTAAGCGACCACTTGAAGACACCGCACTTTCAATAGCACGCATAGCGGTTGTACCTACAGCACAAACACGACGTTTTTCTTCAATTCCTTTATTAACGATACCTACCGCTTTTTCATCAATTTTAAGTTCTTCGCTATCCATTTTGTGTTTCGATAAATCTTCAACCTCAACTGGATTAAAAGTCCCTAAACCAACGTGTAAAGTCACTTCAGCAAAATTAACACCTTTAATTTCTAAACGTTTTAATAAGTGTTTTGAAAAGTGAAGACCAGCAGTTGGTGCTGCTACAGCGCCTTCATTTTTAGCGAAAATCGTTTGGTAACGCTCTTCATCTTCTGGTTGCACATCTCTTTTAATATATTTAGGAAGTGGTGTTTCTCCTAGTTCATTTAATTTTAAACGGAACTCTCTGTAAGACCCATCATATAAGAAACGCAAAGTACGTCCTCTTGATGTGGTGTTATCAATAACCTCAGCAACTAAGGTATCATCATCACCAAAATAAAGCTTGTTACCAATTCTTATTTTACGTGCCGGATCTACCAAAACATCCCAAAGGCGTTGCTCTTCATTTAATTCTCTTAATAAGAAAACCTCAATTCTCGCTCCAGTTTTTTCTTTATTACCATATAAACGCGCTGGAAAAACTTTAGTGTTATTCAGAATTAAAACATCATCCTCTTTAAAATAGTCGATTAAATCTTTAAACATTTTATGTTCAATAGTTTGCTCTTTTCTATTTAAAACCATTAAACGAGATTCATCTCTATTTTCAGCAGGAAATTCTGCTAATAATTCATCAGGTAATTCGAAACCGAAGTTTGATAATTTCATAGGTGTTGTTTATTATTTTTATGAGAAAGCTGCAAATATACAATCTGAGAATAGGCCTTGTCAAGTAAATACGTGATTATTATTTAGTTATTTGAAACCCTATAGCCTCAAGGTCTTCCCAAAACGTTGGGTATGACTTTGAAACCACCATCGCATCTTCAATAATAATTGGCACTTTTAAAGCCATTGGTGCAAATGCCATAGCCATTCTATGGTCGTTATACGTTGCAATAGGCACTAAACTATTAAAATCTTTTGATGCCTTTAAATGTAAAGATTCATCAGTAATTCTTACCTCTCCACCTAATTTTTCAATTTCAGTTTTTAAGGCTACCAATCTATCGGTTTCCTTAATTTTTAAAGTATGTAATCCTGTTAAATAGCATGGCATTCCTAGGGCAAAACAAGACACTGCGATCGTTTGCGCGATATCTGGTGCATTTCTTAAATCTAAATGCAAACGTTCTTCACCTACTCTTTCCTTTTTTATCGTTAAAGCGTTTCCATTAAAAGTAGCAAAAACACCAAAGTTTTTATAAATTTCAATTAAAGCTGAATCGCCTTGTAATGAATTTTCTTTATAAGATGATATTGTAACTTCTGTACCAATATCGCTTAAAGCAACGATACTGAAGTAATAAGAGGCCGAAGACCAATCGGATTCTACCGTTAAGGTTTTGGGAGTTAATTTTTCTGTATTTGGTTTTACCGTGATCACGTTACCTTCAAATGATGATTTAACACCAATTTCATCTAATAAAGCTAAAGTCATTTTAATATAAGGTACTGAAGTAATTTCACCTTCTAAAGTTAACTCTATACCGTTTTCAAGTTTTGAAGCAATTAACAACAAAGCTGAAATATATTGACTACTTACATTGGCCTTTAAAGACACCTTATTGTTCAAGAGCTTTTTACCCTTGATCTTTATAGGAGGAAAACCTTTGTTTTCAACATAACTAATTTTAGCTCCTAAGTCTTTTAAAGCACTTACCAATATTTTAATTGGACGCTCCTTCATACGCTTCGATCCCGTAATTACGGTTTCACGACCTTCTTGAATGGAGAAATATGCCGTTAAAAAACGCATAGCGGTTCCTGCGTGATGAATATCAACGACAGTTTCAGATGAACTTAAAGCATCTGTCATTAAGTTACTATCATCTGAATTTGAAACATTTTCCAGTTTAAATTCTGGATATAAAGCTTGAAGCAATAACAATCGATTTGATTCACTTTTAGAACCAGTAATTTGAACAGATGATTGTTTTGCTATTTTAGATTTTTGAAGTGTAAAGTGCATATTCGAGAAAATTTCTTTTTTAAAGAAGCGGTAAATTTACTTTAATTTTTCGTTATTATGATGCCTATCATGGTCTCGTTTTGCTTTCTTGTCCATTCTTTTATCGAATGCTCCTTGCAAATCTACTCCTGTTTGATTGGCTAGACACAGCACTACGAATAAAACATCGGCTAATTCTTCGCCTAAATCTTTACCCTTGTCACTTTCCTTTTCACTCTGTTCGCCATAGCGTCTAGCAATAATACGCGCCACCTCTCCTACCTCTTCGGTAAGTTGCGCCATATTTGTAAGTTCATTAAAGTAACGAACACCGTGCTCGTTAATCCATTCATCTACTATTAATTGTGCGTTTTTTATGTCCATTATATTTTTTATAAGCATATAAAATTACTAAAACTATAATACATGGGAGTCCAATATAAACAAATTCACTATAAAGCACTTTCAATCCCCATTCTGAAAAAAAGCGATCTACTCCAATTGGTGATACTTTTATAGGTCGGAACGGAAAAAAATAGCGTGAATTATCAAAAGGAATAAAGAACCCAACCCCTTTTCCGCCAGATGTCATAGCGTCTAAAACCCCGTGAGAAAGTGTAGAACATAAAACAACAAAAAACCAAATGATTTTATTTTTCCTTCCTAAAGTTAACATGAGAAACAGTGCCCAAAAAAAGGCAAATGAAATAGAATGCGTAAGTCCGCGATGCCCTAAAGCATGCTCATAAGGAATTCCTAAACGGAAAGCGACAACATCAAAATCAGGCAAAACAGTTGAAAATATAGCTGCAAAAAGCAACCATTTTAGATCCTTCTGATCTACTAATTTTGTTAATGCATATCCCACAACACCATGACCAAATATAGATGCCATTATTCTCGGTTTTTAGAATCTATGATAATGGTTACTGGTCCGTCGTTTAGTAGTTCGACTTTCATGTCGGCGCCAAACTGACCGGTTTGCACAGGTTTCCCTAAATCTTGTTGAAGTTGTTTTACGAAGTCATTGTACAATGGAATAGCCACATCTGGCTTTGCTGCTTTTATATAACTTGGACGGTTTCCTTTTTTTGTACCTGCATGTAAAGTAAACTGACTTACCACAATAACATCGCCATTTAAAGCTTTAAGCGAATTATTCATAACACCATGATCATCTTCAAAAACACGAAGATTCACTATTTTATTGGTTAGCCATTTGATGTCTTCAGAAGTGTCTTCAGCAACAATCCCTAAAAGGATTAGAAGTCCCTGATTGATACTTGCAACTTTCTCTCCTTCAATCGTTACACTCGCCTTAGAAACACGTTGAATAACTATTTTCATTCCTTATCCCAAATATCTGTTCTGTAATGCTCGTCTTCACCTTCAATAATTTGTAAATAACTACGATAACGTGAATACTCTATTTCATCGTTATCTAGTGCTTTTTTTACGGCACAATGCGGTTCTTTAACGTGAAGGCAGTTATTAAACTTACAGTCTTGTTTTAGCTTGAATATTTCAGGGAAGTAATCACCAACTTCTTCCTTTTCCATATCAACAACACCAAAACCTTTAATTCCCGGCGTATCTATAATTTTAGCTCCAAAATCTAAGTCGAACATTTCAGCAAAAGTCGTTGTATGTTGTCCTTGCATGTGCTGAGAGGAAATGGCTTTTGTTTTAATATTTAATGTTGGTTCTATAGCATTTACAAGTGTCGATTTACCTACACCAGAATGCCCAGAAAACATGCTTACCTTATCCTTCATAAGCGCCTTAACCTTATCGATATTCTTGCCTGTTATCGCTGAAACACCAATACATTCATATCCTATTTTTCGATAGATATGCGCTAGGTATCTTACCTCATCCAGTGTTTCTTGGTCGTATACATCTATTTTATTGAAAAGTAAAACGGTTTTTATAGAATAAGCTTCTGCAGTTACCAAAAAACGATCTATAAAACTACTAAGGGTAGGCGGATTATTGATGGTTATCATTAAAAAAACCTGATCTAAATTAGCCGCAATGATATGCGTTTGCTTAGATAGATTTACAGATTTTCGAACGATATAATTACTTCGGTCATGAATATTATGAATAACTCCAGACTCTTGATTGTTATCTGTTTCTAATTCAAAATCGACAAGATCACCAACTGCAATGGGGTTGGTACTTTTTATACCTTTTAAGCGGAATTTCCCTTTTATACGACACTCATAGGTATGTCCTAAGTCATTTTTTACCGTGTACCAGCTGCCTGTAGATTTGTATACTTGTCCTGTCATTTATAAACTCTAATACTGCAAATTAACAACTTTTAAGCTTAAGAGTGCACAATAATCTTTTCTTATCGCTGTTCAAAAAAAAACCTCGAAACAGGGTTTCGAGGTTTTACTATAAATTTTGACTTTATTATAAAGTCTTTTTATTCATAAAATCTAGGTTTCTCATTTGGGTTATATTCAGCACCCATTAAGTTTCCGTAACGGTGGTAGTTATGCGAATAACTTTGCTCAATTAAATAATTAAGCAATTCTATTCGTCCGCTATTTCTTGGTTCATCTTTATATACATGAATGGCATTTTGATGACATCTAATTAAGAAGTGATCGGATAAAACACCCAAAGTTCTAACACAGGTAAAATCTTTAGGATGATGTTTCAATGCATTACCACAAGTATCCTTTATTAATGGAATATTTAAAAATTCTGCGATGTATTCAATTTTATCAATATGCTTTTGAGGTGTGTGTACATCATAAAATAATAAAATTTCCTTGTAGGTATTGTAACTGCAAATATTAGATTGACCACGTAGGTTTACATAATCTATTTTTTTACTAAACAAGGCGTCGTACCATTTTTGATAATCGGCTTTCCAGTCTGTAACTTTAGAGTTAATATTTGTAAACTGAAGCACATAATTGATACCACCGGCTTTCATACCAAAACCAAAGCAAGAGGCTTTAATACCTCCAAAGGGTTGCCTTTGCACAATGGCTCCCGTAGTAGATCTGTTAACATATTTATTACCAGCTTCTATATGCGTGTTCCAATAATTGATTTCGTTATCATCTAAAGATTCTAAACCAGCTGTTAAACCATAATCAACATTATTAGCAATATTTACGGCATCTTCTAAATCTTTAGCTTTCACTACAGAAAGTATTGGTCCGAATAATTCATTTTGATACGGATAATCTTCGGTAGTCACATCCCAAACAATCCCAGGAGTTAACATGTGATTCCCGTTTAATTTAGGCTTCACTAACCATTGGTCATCCGGTGTATTACGAATAACATGTTTTAATTTCTCTGATAACTGTACGGCTAGCGGACCAATTTCAGTAGAATAATCCCAAGGATTACCAAAAGTTTTACTTTTTGCAGCATCTTTCAATAACGCTCTAAACTCTTTATCGTTAAACACATCTTCAGTTAAAATCAATAAAGACGTTGCAGAACATTTTTGCCCAGCATTACCAAATGCAGACTGTACAATGTTGACAGCAGCCTGTTCTTTATCAGCTAAACTGGTTACTATCGTACTATTTTTTCCGCCTGTTTCTGCGTATAAGTTTAACTGCGGATTTCTTTCTAATAAGAAGTGTGCTGTATCTGTTCCTCCCGTTAAAATAACAGCATCGAAAATATTCCCAGTACTTAAAAAATCATCAAGAATAGCTTCTTCACAAGGCAAAAAGTACAAGGCATCTTTAGGAATTCCTGCTTCCCATAAACATTTACAAACTAAATACGAGCACGCTGAAGCATTAGTAGAAGGTTTTAAAATCACCTTTTTACCTGCGGCTAAAGACGCTAAAGCACCACCAATAGGAATAGCAATAGGGAAATTCCATGGCGATAATACTAAATTTACACCCACATCGTCACTTGTAAACTCTTTAGCAATATCTAAAGCACTTTCAGCATAAAAGTTAGCAAAATCAATGGCTTCAGAAACCTCAACATCAACTTCTTTTACGGTTTTACCAAGTTCTGCTACGGCAACACCTATTAAATCTGCTCTACTTTTTTCAATTTCTACAGCAGCCTTTTTCAATAATTCTGCTCTTTTTTCTACCGAGTAGTCTTGCCATTCACTAGGATTATCAATCGCTTTTTGGTAATCTTCTTTTAAAGACATTTCGTAATCCCATGGCGGGGTACCAGACCAGTTATTTACTTTTACAGTGTATCTTTCAATATCATCTAAATCGCCAACAACAGGAATTGTTTTTCCGATAATATTTTCTGGCGTTTCCCAATCGGTTCTAATTTTTTGAGCCCATTCAATGTTCTGCGGTAAGTTCCAATCTGTGTTTGGTACATTATGGAAACCTTCCATAATTTGAGGCACTTCTGTATTTCTATCCTGTTTTCTATTAGGCGTGGTATCTAAATTTTGCATCAAAGAAAGTGAATACAAAAATTCATCTTTTAATTCATGCCATTTCTCAGACCCTACTTCTAAGTCGTAACCTTCCTTTAAAAAGTTTCCAGGCTGCGTACCTTCATCTAGTCTTCTTACTAGATAAGCGATGGCCGCATTGTATTGGTTTTCTTTTACAGTTGGGGTATATAATAATAAATGTACTTTTTCAGCTAATAAATTATCAACGGTTTGATTGGCCATACCTTCTAGCATTTCAAAATCAACACAGTCTTCTAATTCGTTTTCTTTTACCAAATTTAAGGCATAAGAAATATCAAAAATATTATGCGAAGCTACGCCAACATTCACCACTCTAGCCGAATCTGAAGTAAGCATTTCTGATAATATTTTCTTGTAATTTGCATCGGTTTCAGGCTTTGTGCTATACGTTGCTAATGGCCAATCTTCTATTGAGGATTCTGTCATTTCCATTTCCATATTGGCACCTTTCACCAATCTCACTTTCACACATGACCCGCCATTATTTACTCTTTTTTGCGCCCAAGCATATAACTTTCGGTAATAGTGAATCATTTCAGGGATATAAGCCTGTAGCACAATTCCCGCTCTAATATTTTTATAGGCTGGTAAGGATAAGGTTTTAATAAACACATCGAAAGTGATTTCTAAATCCTTATACTCTTCCATATCGAGGTTAACAAACTTCTGAACGCCAGTTTCCTTTTCAATCCTTAAGATTTCATCATAGAACATAGCCAACCTGATGGAAAGTTTTTCAACAGTGTCTTCGTGCGCTAAGGATGAAATTTGAGAAAAGATGGTAGAAATCTTAATTGAGATGTAATTCACATCTTTTCTGTTAAGCAAGGCTAAATAGCCTAAAATTCTTTTCTGAGCCTCGTCTTCACCAATTAAAGCTTCACCAATAAGGTTTACGTTTAAGGTGATCTTCTGTTCTTTTCGTTTTTGCGCGTGCTTTTTAAACTTTTTACTATTGATAAAAAACACCACATCACTTGAAGTCGCCTGAATTTTTTTAAGCATGATAGACACACTTAATGAAGGCACTACTTTTCCAACTACGGTAAACGACTTTAACAAGGCATTTTCAACTGGCGTAAACAAGGATTCGTAATTCTTTTTTGTATTTAACAAATAAATTACGTGACCCGCCACTTTTTTATAGTTTTTAGACCTAAAAGCAACATCCATCATCTGGATTAAAAAGTGTTTGCTTTCAGGTTCGTCTATAATAGTTTTAAGTCGATCTGCAAAAGGATTTTTCTTAGCAGAACCTTGATTTGACTGCAGTTTCTCTGCGAGCTTCAATGTGTTTTCAGTCGTTCTATCCATATAGTTTATCAATTTAAAAATGGGCTGTAAGGCCAATTGTGATGATGGTTATTAGAATAAGGGTGTTAGAATCTTCTATTAAAATTCTTAGATTTTATAAAGTAAATATTCTACATGACAAACCTAAGTACTTAGGCCGCAAATAAAGAACTTTTATGATTAAGATATTAACCCTAAAAAAATATTAACAAAAATTTAAATTTTTTAGTTAATATGAAATATAAAGACAGGTTTTTTATGAATTTTTAAAACAAAACAACCCGAAACAACACTAATTAATAACATATCTTTAAAAACAACTTTAACAGAAAAGTGACTAGCATTTATATATAGAATAGGTTATGAAATTCAATTTAAGTATTTAAACATAGAAAACAATCAAAAGAAAACTTGATCAAGCAAAATACTGGTATACTGACCTTTGAAAAAGGTTAAAACTTTTTCCCCAGCCCAAAACTTAGCCCCCAAGAGCTATACTCCTCTTTAAAATCATAATTTAGAGCAGGCAACAACAACCAAGAATTTCCAATGTCAATTTTATATTCTACAGCAAGGCGCATAACAAACAAGTTTTTATGATCTTCAAATTCAATCGCTGGACCGGCCATAATTGACCATTTTTCAGAAAGTTCATAACCTGCTACAGCACCAATTAAAAACGCTTTATTCCGCTCTAAATCGCCTCTATTAAATTCCACTAAATAATCGGCAAGCTCTAAATCTAATATTGCTCCTAATACCCATTTTTCATTTAGTTTTCTAAAATAATCGATACCTATGGTTGGCACAAAAACAGGATCTTCCATCTTCCCGTTTTCAAAAGCACTTGGAATATGCGTGTAACCAATAACAAAGTTTATTTGATTTTTCTCTTCACTTACTTCAAATTCGCTGTTTTCCTGTGCGGAAAGCTTTACTAAAAAAAAGAAAAAAACAATTAAGAGAAGTAAAACGTTTTTCATAATACATGGTTTAAGATAAAAATAGCTCAACTAATTTAATCATAAAACTTAGAAATAATAAGCCTAATTAAAAAAAACATAAACTTTGGGCATAAAAAAGCCTTCCAAATTGGAAGGCCTTTTAAATAGTATTATCATCAATTGATTATGATTGAAGAATTTTTTCTTGGTGATTAATTGATTCTTGGTGAATTGCTTTGAACATTTTTAAAATGAATTCTTCACTTAAACCATATTGTTCTCCTTCAATAACCATTTTTCCTAAAATCTCATTCCAACGTTTCGATTGAAGAACTGCAACGTTCTTATCTTTTTTCAACTGACCAATACCATCGGCAGCTTTCATACGTTTTCCTAATAATTCTATAATTTGATTATCAACAACGTCAATTTGAGCTCTTAAGTTCTCTAAAGCATTTGTGTAATCTGCTTCAGCATTTGTTTCTTTTCTAATTTTCAAATCTCTCATAATTTGAACTAAAGTAGAAGGTGTCACTTGCTGTGCAGCATCACTCCATGCATTTTCTGGATCGTAATGTGTTTCAATCATTAATCCGTCAAAGTTTAAATCTAAAGCTGACTGAGACACATCAAAAATCATATCTCTTTTTCCTGTAATGTGCGACGGATCGTTAATTAAAGGAATGTCTGGGTATTTATTTTGAAACTCAATAGCCAATTGCCATTCTGGGTTGTTTCTATATTTCGTTTTTTCGTAAGTTGAAAAACCTCTATGAATCGCTCCAATATTTTTCACTCCAGCCGCGTAGATTCTTTCGATACCACCTAACCATAAGGCTAAATCTGGATTTACTGGATTCTTAATTAATACAGGCTTATCTGTTCCTTCTAAAGCATCTGCAATTTCTTGCATGATAAAAGGACTTACTGTAGAACGCGCGCCAATCCATAATAAATCAACATCATGTTCTAAAGCTAATTTTACGTGCGCTGCATTTGCAACTTCCGTACAGATTTTCATCCCTGTTTCTGCTTTCACTTTCTGTAACCATTTTAAGCCCAATGCACCAACACCTTCAAACATTCCCGGACGTGTTCTTGGTTTCCAGATTCCTGCTCTAAAATAAGTAACATCGGTATCTTTTAACTCATGCGCAATTTTTAAAACTTGCTCTTCCGTTTCAGCACTACAAGGTCCTGCAATTACTAGTGGATGATCTAAATTTAAATCATCTAACCACTTTCTCATTTCTTTGTTGTTTTCCATAATTTTAGCTTAACTAATTCCTTTTAAAATTTCTTTGATATGATTTGTACTTTCCATCTCACTAAAAATAGCATCGAAATCATCCTTTTGCATGAATTCTTTAAATTTAGTAAGGTTGTTAATATATTCTTCTAATGTTTCAATAACATTGGTTTTATTCTGCTTAAAAATTGGCGTCCACATTTCTGGCGAACTTTTTGCCAAACGCACAGTAGATGCAAATCCACTGCCCGCCATATCGAAAATATCACGTTCGTTACGTTCTTTTTCAATAACCGTCTTACCTAACATAAACGAGCTAATGTGCGATAAGTGCGACACATAAGCTATATGTTTATCGTGTGCTTCAGGGTTCATATAACGAATACGCATCCCGATATCTGTGAACAACTTCAAAGCTTTCTCTTGAAGTTTAAACGTTGTTTTTTCAACCTCGCAAACAATATTTGTTTTCCCTACAAACAAACCAGCTAATGCTGCTGTTGGCCCAGAGTGCTCTGTACCTGCAATGGGGTGCATGGCAAGAAAATTTCTTCGTCTTGGGTGATCTTCTACGGCCTTACAAATATCTACTTTAGTTGAACCCGCATCTACAACCAATGTCGTATCAGATATTTTATCTAAAATTGTAGGGAGTAATTTTACGGTAGCATCAACAGGAATAGAAATAATAACCAAATCGGCATTTTCAAGATCGTCTAAAGTTGCTTTTTTGTCAATTATATTAAGCTCAAGTGCTTTATTAAGCGTGCCATCTTTTCTACTAATACCATGAATAACCGCCTCTGGATTATTCTTTTTAATATCTATAGCAAGACTTCCCCCTATTAAACCAACACCTATTGCATATATATTTTTCATACTTATTTTACTCTTGCTATGGTTTCTTTAATGGCAACACTTGTTGCACATAATGAAAACCTAATATATCCTTCACCTTGAGTTCCGAAAACGGTTCCAGGTGTGATGAAAATATTTTTTTCAATTAAAATTTTATCTATAAAAGCTTCCGATTTTACACCTTCTGGCAATTTAGCCCAAATGAATAATCCTGAAGCATTTTCATCGTAAGTACAGTTTAAGGCATCTGCTAATTGCCACACCAATTTACGACGTACCTCATATACTTTATTCAGTTCTGAATACCATTCGTCTGAACATTTTAAAGCTTCAATGGCTCCTTTTTGTATGCCGAAAAACATACCAGAATCCATATTACTTTTTACTTTTAAAATATTATTAATGTGTTCTGCCGATCCCATAACCATACCAACACGCCAACCAGACATATTGAAGGTTTTACTTAAAGAGTTAAGCTCTAAACACACCTCTTTAGCACCTTCAACTTCTAATAAACTTTTAGGCGCATCGTTTAATATGAAACTATACGGGTTATCGTTTACAACTAAAATATTATGACGTTTTGCAAAAGCTACTAAATCTTCAAATACGGTTTCCGATGGTTTTGCTCCCGTTGGCATGTGCGGGTAGTTTACCCACATCAGCTTCACTTTGCTCAAGTCTAACTTTTCTAAAGCTTCAAAATCTGGCATCCAATTGTTTTCAGCATCCAAATTATACAGCACACCTTTAGCACCTACTAAATTAGTAACCGATTGATAGGTTGGATACCCAGGATTCGGGATTAAAACTTCATCACCTTCATTTAAGTAAGCCATAGAAATGTGCATGATGCCTTCCTTGCTTCCCATTAAAGGAAGAATTTCGTTTGCCGGATCTAAAGTTACGCTAAACTGTGTTTTATAAAAATGAGCCATGGCTTCACGAAGCTCTGGTAAACCTTGATAACTTTGATATTTATGCGCGTTCGGACTTTTAAAACTTTCAGAAATCGCTTCCACAACTTCTGCCGGAGGTGCCATATCTGGACTTCCAATTCCTAAACTGATAATTGGTTTACCGCTCGCAATGAGCGCACCTACTTCTCTTAATTTCTTAGAAAAGTAGTATTCTTCAACCGTCTGTAACCGATTTGCTACTTCAATCATAACTTCGCATTTTTATATTCTCCTAACACTTTAAAAGCATCACCCATAATTTCTATAAGTGCTTTTGCTTTCTTGAAATCTTCGTAACTATCAAAAGTAACATCTACGAAAAAAGCATATTTCCAAGGTGTTTCAATAATTGGTAACGATTGAATTTTTGTTAAACTCAATCGGCAATCACTCATAACATTTAGGATTGCCGCGAGACTTCCGCGTTTATGGTTGGCTTCAAATTTTACTGAAGCTTTATTTATTTCACTTTCTGGAACTGCCGAATTCTTACGCTTCACGATAACGAAACGGGTTTCGTTATTTTTTATCGTTTGAATACTTTCTGCCAGAATATCTAATTCAAAAATTTGAGCCGCTGCAACACTTGCTATAGCACCAATACCTTTAAGTTGATTCTCTTGAATACGCTGTGCCACTTCGGCCGTATCTTTATCTTCAACTAACTTTATATGAGGGTAAGCTCTAAAAAATTGTTTACACTGCAATAAAGCCATAGGATGTGAATACACTTCCTTGATATCTACAATACTTTGCCCTTTAAGCGCCATTAAATTATGTTGAATATCTAAATAATGCTCTCCAACAATATGCAACTCATTTTTATCAATTAGCGCGTAATTAGGAATTATAGACCCCGCAATGGAATTCTCTAAAGCCATAACTCCAGCATCACTTTCTTTCGTGATTAAAGAATCAACAACCCTATCGAATGTCATACACTCAATAGAATCTACCGGATTATCAAAAAATTGCTGGGTAACAATATGATGAAAAGATCCTCTTACGCCTTGTATGGCAACTGTTTTAATCAATTTTTCAGTTTTTATTAATTTCTAAAACTTTAGCACTTTGTTCTGTAATCCTTTAGACAAAAAAAAGTCTCGATTTTCATCGAGACTCATATCATTAATTTATGTTTATAAATTATACATACAACGCCTCGTTTCTTTTGCTAAAAAAGAAATAGTTGTTAAAAAATGTATAATATACTGTTGTTGTCATAATTACGGCGCTAAAGTAATTATTATTTCGAGAAATCAAAACACAATAAAATATTTTTTACAGTTTAATTAAAAGTTTTAAAGATTTTACAGTAAAACTTCCTTTACATTATATATTCATTTATTTTTGAATAAATAAATTTAATTATGTCTATTGAAGTCCTCGGTGTCTCAAAACTTTACGGAAATCAGAAAGCCCTTAATAACATTTCATTTCATGTAGGAAAGCCCGAAATTGTTGGTTTTTTAGGTCCGAATGGTGCCGGAAAATCCACTTTAATGAAAATTCTAACCACCTACATCAAGGCTAATAGCGGCCAAGCGTTAGTTAATGGTTTCGACGTGACTACAACCCCTAAAGCGGTACAGCAAAGCGTGGGATATCTTCCTGAGCACAACCCTTTATATTTAGAACAATACGTTAAGGAATACCTAGATTTTAATGCCCAAGTTTACAAAATTAGCAAGCAACGCATTAATGAGGTGATTGCCCTAACCGGCTTAACTCCTGAAGCTCATAAAAAAATCGGACAATTATCTAAAGGGTATCGCCAGCGCGTTGGTTTAGCGAATGCTTTATTACACGATCCCGATGTACTTATTTTAGATGAACCTACCACAGGGTTAGATCCCAACCAATTAATTGACATTAGAAACCTCATAAAAACTATTGGGAAAACAAAAACGGTTTTTCTTTCTACACATATTATGCAGGAAGTTGAAGCCATGTGCGATCGGGTTATCATTATTAATAAAGGTGAAATTGTAGCCGATAAAAACTTAAAAGACCTTAGAAACGAAGCCGAACAAGTGGTTGTCGTAGAATTTGATTACCGCGTGGAAAATGCCTTCCTACTGAAACTACCAAAAGTGGAAAGCGTTGTTAATACATACGATTTTGTTTATGAAATCACCTTTAAAACCACACAGGATATGCGCTCACATGTTTTCGACTTTGCGCATGACAACGAATTAAAGATTCTTCAGCTTAATCAAAAAAACGCCAGTTTAGAATCTCTTTTTAGGAATTTAACCTCAGAATAACTACCTTAAATTCCGATTATGACAAAAGTCATCTTTATCCAAACAACTACCTACTAATTTTGCGAAAGGAAAATAATCCTTTAGCAACTTAAATTGATTCATTTACGTCAAAAATGAAATAAATTAATCTTGTTAAATTAGAAAAAACACAACATGAGTAAAGGTATTTATGTAGCAACTATTGAACCTAACAGCGGAAAATCTGTCGTTGTACTTGGTTTAATGCGTATGCTATTAGGAAAAACAGCGAAAGTAGGATACTTCAGACCTATTATTGAAGACACTGAAGCAGGCGAAGTAGACAACCACATTGATACGGTGATGTCTTATTTCGAAATTGATCTCAATTACAAAAAAACATTCGCATTTAAGCGTAGTGAAGTTCTCGATTTATACAACAAAGGCAAAGCTGGAGATGTTATTGACGAAGTGATAAAAAAATATAAACATCTAGAAGAACGTTTTGATTTTATTCTTGTAGAAGGCACTGATTTCTCTCATGAAAATTCGAGTTTGGAGCTAGATATAAATACACTTATTGCTAAAAACTTGAGTCTTCCAGTTATTCTAGTTTCTCGTGGCGATAATTTACTAATTTCAGAAATCACAGACAATGTACAGTTGGCTTATGATACTTTTAAAGAAGAAGTAGATGTACTGTCTATCATGGCAAATAAGGTTGCTCCTTCCGACGTTAACGATTTAAAAGTCCTATTAAAGGATAGAATTGGAGGAGATACTGATATTACGGTTATCCCTAAGATTGCGAGTTTAGCAAATCCAACAATCAAAGAAATCATCAAAAACGTTGATGGAGAAGTCCTTTTCGGTAAAGACATGCTAAATAATCAAGTGGACAGTGCTATTTTAGGGACTATGCAATTGCGTAATTTTTTAAATCACATAAAAGACGACTGTTTAATTATTACTGCTGGCGATAGAGCCGATATTATTTTAGGAGGCTTACAAGCACACGTATCTAAAAATTACCCTAAAGTAGCCGGAATTGTATTAACAGGAGGTTTAATTCCTGAAGACACCATTTTAAAGTTAATTGAAGGTCTTAACGGCGTTGTTCCAATTATTAGTGCAAAAGAAGGCACATTCTCGATAACCAATAAAATTGGTAAGATTAAAACAAAAATTTACGCCGATAACATCGAAAAAATAGAAACTTCTATTGCAACGTTTGAAAAACACGTGAATACTGATAAATTGGCGAATGATTTAATCACCTTTAAATCTGGAATTTTCACACCTAGAATGTTTCAATACAACTTGTTACAACGTGCGTTAAAAAACAAAAAACACATTGTTTTACCAGAAGGTTACGACGAACGTGTTTTAAGAGCGGCTGCAAGATTAATTGATGCACACGTTGTTAAATTAACCTTAATTGGTGAAAAAGATAAGATTCAAGAGGTTATTACAAGACAAGACATTCCTTTAGATTTAAAGGATGTGAATGTTGTGATGCCACAAGAATCGGAGCATTATGAAGATTATGCAAATACGTTTTACGAATTAAGAAAACATAAAAACGTTAACCTTCAAATGGCTAAAGATACCATGTGTGATGTATCATACTTCGCAACCATGATGATTCACAAAGGTCATGCAGATGGTATGGTTTCTGGGGCTGTTCACACTACACAACACACCTTAAGACCAGCACTTCAATTTATTAAAACGAAGCCAGGTGTCAACATTGTGTCTTCTGTATTCTTTATGTGCTTAGAAGATCGTGTGTCTATATTTGGTGACTGTGCCATTAATCCGAACCCTAATGCAGAACAACTGGCTGAAATCGCTATTTCATCTGCTCAAACAGCTCAAGATTTTGGTGTAGAACCTAAGGTAGCCTTATTATCTTATTCTTCTGGTTCTTCAGGAAAAGGTGAAGAAGTTGATAAAGTAAGAAAAGCAACTGAAATTGCTAAAGAAAAAGCGCCTCATATGAAAATTGAAGGGCCTATTCAATACGATGCAGCAGTAGATATGCGTATCGGAAAAAGCAAATTACCAGATTCTGAAGTTGCAGGACAAGCGAGTGTTTTAGTTTTCCCTGACTTAAACACAGGAAACAACACGTACAAAGCTGTACAAAGAGAAACTGGTGCCTTAGCTATTGGCCCTATGTTACAAGGTTTAAACAAACCGGTTAACGATTTAAGTAGAGGTTGTACTGCAGATGATATTTACAGTACAGTAATAATAACAGCAATTCAAGCTCAAGATATATAAAAATGCAAGTACTTATTTTAAACTCAGGAAGTTCATCACTGAAATTTCAATTGTTTTCTATGCCAGAAGCCACTATTTTATGCTCTGGACTTATAGAACGTATTGGTATGGATGATGCCAAATTTATCTATAAAACGGACAACGATAAAATTGAACTTGAAACACCAATATTAAACCATAAAGAAGGTTTATCATTACTATCTGAACAACTTTTAGATGCTAAAACAGGCATTATCAAATCGGCAGACGATATTGATATTGTAGGCCACCGTGTGGTTCAAGGCGGGTCACTTTTTGATAAAACAACTGAGATCACGCCAAAAGTTAAAGAACAAATAAAAGGTCTTTTTAGTTTAGCACCACTTCACAACCCTGCTAATTTTGAAGGGATAGAGGTTGCTGAAACTATTTTCTCTAAAGCGAAACAAGTGGCTGTTTTTGATACGGCTTTCCATCAAACCATTCCAGAACAAGCCTATAGATATGCGATTGCTAAGGAATTTGTAACCGAACACAACATTCGTTTATATGGTTTCCACGGAACAAGTCATAAATATGTTTCTGAAAAAGCCATTGAATTTCTTGGTAAAAAAGAATCAAAAATCATCACAATTCACTTAGGAAATGGTTGTAGTATGACGGCTGTTAAAGACGGAAAAAGTATCGATCACTCTATGGGGTTAACACCTTTAGATGGTTTAATCATGGGAACACGTTCTGGAGCTATCGATCCGTCGGTTGTATTTCACCTGGCTTCTAAATTAGATTATAGCGTTGATGATATCAATACCCTTTTACAGAAGAAAAGTGGTATGCTAGGTTTAACAGGCTATAGTGATTTAAGGGATATTCAAGCTGAAGCTGCTAAAGGCAATAAAGAATGTCAGTTAGCATTAGAAATGAACACCTACCGTATTAAAAAGTACATTGGTAGTTATGCTGCCGTTTTAAACGGAATTGACGCCATAGTATTTACAGCGGGTATTGGAGAAAACTCCGATTTAATCCGTGAGATGGTTTGTGAAGACATGGATTACTTCGGATTAGAATTAAATAAAGAAGAAAACAAAAAACGTTCTGGCGATATTCGTGAGATTAGTTTACCAACTTCAAAAACTAAAATTCTTATCATTCCAACGAATGAAGAGTTAGAAATCGCGAAGCAATCGGTAGATTTATTCAAAAATTAATCGTCCTTCGTAAACTTCTTCAACCTCTACAATTGGAGGTTTGTTAACAGAAATAATATCACCCGTACTCGAGATCTTTCCTTTAAGTTCTTGGTACGGGTTTATTATGATGTCATTTGAACTTCTATTATAAGCCCATATTTTTTGTGCAATTAGTTCACGGCCTTCAAAACGAGAGGTTCCAGCTGCAAAAGTCACACTCAAATTTTCTGTATTTCCTGTAACGTAAGCATTCGACAAGTTATTAAATACAAACGTTAATCTTTCGTTATCTACTTCCAAATAGAAATCAGCGTTAGTGTAGGTTCCAGGAGCTCCATAATTTTCAGATAAAATGGTTAAATCTGGGTAGGTTAAAACACCATCTGATTTGATATCGCGTTGCGTAGAACTTCGTATTTCTGTAATATTTGGTGAAGTGACATATACTCTTGTCGGTTCGTAATCGCGAATCAAATTACAGCTATTATTATCGATCAAAGTTAACTTGCCGTTTTCAACCGTAGCTGTCACGTCAGGCATTAAATTTTTACCTGTTTCTATAAGTACTTTTTGAATAGGACCTTCTTTAATAATGAGTTCGATATCTTTATTTACAAAAATAGTTTCAAATTCATCCAACTGGATTTCTTTTTGAATAAGGTCTCCTGTGGTTTGAAAACAATTGTTTGCCGATTCGCTATCGCAAGCTAAAAGGAGTCCTAAAACACATATGTATAATAATTTCTTCATATCCTTATTCCAACCCCAAATTCAACAGCTTCTGCTTTTGCACCATGTGATTTGATGCTTATTTTTCCAAACATCCGTTTTCCAAAATATTGCTTCATCCCCAGTCTTAAATACACACGACCTTCAAAATCATAAGGGTAATAGGCATAGTAACCGAGTTGCCCTATTATAGACAACTTATTAATAAATAGCTCATGCCCTACAAACACACCAACACGTTTATAGTCTTCATCACCTGAAATATCTTCCTCGGGATAAGCGACGCTATAATATTCTATAAGCTCTTTCAATGCCATGGCAAAAAACACTTCGGTTCCTAATTGAAACGCACTTTTTCGCGTAATCCTTTTATCTACAGCTGCCGATAAGGTGTAAAACGGAAACTGCCCGCTACCAACAACATCACTTTCTGTGACTCCCGAACTGAAGGTAAAATTAAATCGAAAAGGTTCAGTGAATTTTCTATCGTTTTCCGCTAACGTATACTGATATTCTAGAGGGTCTTCATCAATATTATACGTAAGTCCGACGTTTAACAATAAAGAATTTGTGCTTGTATTGGGCGATTTAAAACTTCCGTTTGAATAATGAATTAAAGTTAACCCCGCTTGAAGTCCGAATCTATCGAAAATACGTTCCTTTCGATAATTAAGCATCAAAAAAGTACTGCTCAATAGATGAGAACCATAAGCCACATTTCGGTAATTAGTCTCCTTATCATATGGGCTGTCTGTGTATGCAATACCTTGTCCCAAACGAAGCATGAGATGGCGATTTAAAAAGTATAGATTGTAATGCGCATACAAGGCAGCCAAGCTTCCCAAGTACTCATTTTTCATATTCTGGTAGGCGTAGGTCACCCCCAAATCAGGATAATTGTAGCGCTGCTCCCAGTCTTCAAAACCAAACGTTTTGCGGTTCCAGCTCAACATAAAACCTTCCGGGTGGCCCGTAATTAAATGAGATATATCTGGATTGTGTTCAGCAATATTTCCGTAGAAATAATTTAAATCTATTGTAGACGTATGTTTTTTATCTTGCCCAAAACCCAGAGTACAAAATAAACAACACAAACAAAACAGGTAATACTTCATCAACAATTTTATATTCGGCAAATGTAAATGAAATTAAAACAATGCCGATGCGATCGCCTGCACGTTGTCACTTTTCCCCATAGAATAATAATGTAAAAATGGCACACCAGCATCTCTAAGTTCTTTAGATTGCTGAATAGCAAACTCAATACCTACTTGACGCACAGCCTTATTGTCTTTACAGCCCTCTACAGCTTCAATAAGATCCTCTGGTAAATCTATTTTAAACACCTGTGGTAAAATTTGTAAATGACGCTTCACAGCTAAAGGTTTAATCCCTGGAATAATTGGAATCGTAACCCCTATTTCTCTAGCCTTAGCAACAAAATCGAAATACTTCTGATTATCAAAAAACATCTGCGTCACCACGTAATCTGCTCCAGCATCAACTTTTGCTTTTAAGCGTTTTAAATCGGTAGTTAACGACGGTGATTCCATGTGTTTTTCTGGATATCCTGCCACACCCACACAAAAATCGTAGTTGTGTTCTACCTTAATATCATCGTGTAAGTACTGACCTTTATTCAAGTTTGAAATTTGCTGAACCAATTCACTAGCATAAGCGTTTCCATCTTTTGTAGGGATAAAATATGACTCGTCTTTTCTAGCATCACCACGTAAAGCCACGACATTATCAATACCTAAATAGTGACAATCGACTAACACATATTCAGTTTCCTCTTTAGTAAATCCGCCACAAAGCAAGTGCGGAATGGCATCCACCTTATATTTATGCATAATAGAAGCACAAATACCAACAGTTCCCGGACGCATACGTGTAATGCGTTTTTCTAGAAGCCCGTTGCCCTTATCTACATAAACAAACTCCTCTCTAGAAGTTGTTACATCTATAAATGGCGGATTAAACTCCATTAACGGATCAATATTATTGTATAAATCTTGAATATTTTTCCCCTTTTGCGGTGGAATAACTTCAAAAGAAAATAATGTTTTTCCGTTTGCTTTTTTTATGTGATCTGTTACTTTCATCAGCTATTTTTTGTCATTCCCACGAAGGTGGGAATCTCATCAATATTAATTTTAATTTTCCTTTACAACGAATTCACTAATGATTTCTTTGTATTTATTGGGCGTTACCGCAAGGGTCGGGCTATCCGTTACAAGTCCTCGTTGCACTGCGGGCTTTCCACTACTATCCCTAACGCAGACTTACTAGTTGTTGCATTACGTCTTTATAATTCTCTTCATATTCCCAGTATATCCATCTGCCATCTACATAATCGGTTAGAACATACGTTTCACTAAGCGATTTTATTCGCGAAACCGCAATACACTTTTTAGCAAAAGAATCAGATTTTACGTGTTCTAAAATCTCCTTATTCTTTTTGGTATCGTACCCATGAGAAATAATATAACTCCCCAGTGTTAATTCTATAAAACTCATCGTTTTTTCTTTTTTTAAGAATCAGCAATATTCGCATGCAACCACTTCCTAGCTTTATCCTTTGGAATCCCTTTACGCTCACAATAATCGGTCACTTGGTCGTCGGTGATTTTCCCTACACCAAAATACTTGGCTTCCGGATTCCCGAAATAATAACCAGAAACCGCTGCTGCTGGCCACATGGCTAAACTTTCAGTAAGGGTCACTCCTATTATTTTTTCAACATCTAAAAGCTCCCAAATGGTTTCTTTTTCTAAATGATCTGGACAAGCAGGATAACCTGGTGCCGGACGAATACCTTTATAAGTTTCTTTAATTAAATCGTCGTTAGTTAAATCTTCATTTGAAGCATAACCCCAATGTTTCACGCGAATTTGTTTGTGTAAATATTCAGCGAAAGCTTCAGCAAATCTATCGGCGATGGCCTGTGCCATAATCCCGTTATAATCATCGTCTTTAGCTCTATAACTATCAGCTAATTCTTGTGCGCCAAAAATACCCACACAAAAAGCACCCATATAATCTTTTTTACCAGAATCTTTAGGAGCAATAAAATCAGCTAAGGCATGATTAGGAATACCTTCGCGTTTCTTTAACTGCTGACGCAACGTCCTAAAAACAGCGATTTCTTCGCCTTTCTTCTGAATGGAAATATCATCATCGTTTATCGAATTCGCTTCAAACAATCCGAAAACAGCTTTGGCCTTCAACGATTGCTTAGCAATAATTTCCTGAATCATAACTTGAGCTTCTTCATACATGATTGTGGCTTGCTCTCCAACAAGGTCATCAGTTAAAATATCTGGAAATTTACCATGTAAATCCCAGCTTCTAAAAAACGGACTCCAATCTATAAACGGCACTAATTCTTTTAAACTAATTTGTTTCAGCATCTGAACCCCTAACTCATTAGGTTTAACAATTTCAGACGTTTCCCAATCAATTTTATATTTTCGTTTACGCGCTTCTTCTATAGAAATATATGATTTTTCTTTACCACGTTTTAAAAACTTAGTTCTAAACTCATCATAATCAGCTTTCATTTTAGCCACATATTCGTGAGATGTTTTCTTATTCAACAAATCACCAACCACAGTTACTGCTCTTGAAGCATCATTTACGTGTACAACCGCATTATTATACTGTGTGTCTATTTTAACAGCCGTATGCGCTTTCGACGTTGTTGCTCCACCAATTAATAATGGCAATACAAAATTCTGACGTTGCATTTCTTTTGCTAAATACACCATTTCATCAAGCGACGGTGTAATTAAACCTGATAACCCAATCGCGTCAACACGTTCACTTATCGCCATTTCAATAATTTTTTCTGGCGGCACCATAACCCCTAAATCTACAATTTCGTAGTTGTTACACGCTAAAACAACACTTACAATATTTTTACCAATATCGTGAACATCACCTTTTACAGTCGCCATTAAAATTTTACCAACAGGCTCTTGTTTATCTGTTTTTTCAGCTTCAATAAACGGGTTTAAATAACCTACAGCTTTTTTCATCACACGTGCCGATTTCACTACTTGAGGCAGAAACATTTTTCCTGCACCAAATAAATCGCCAACCACGTTCATACCAATCATTAAATGACCTTCGATTACATCAATAGGTTTTTCTGCTTCTTGTCTCGCTTGCTCAATATCTTCAATAATAAAAGCATCAATGCCTTTTACTAAAGCATGTGTAATTCTATCTTGAATTGGGTTTTCACGCCATGATAAATCCAGACCTTTTTCAACTTTAGAACCTTTTACAGTTTCAGCAAAATCTAATAAACGCTCGGTAGCATCATCACGTCTGTCTAAAATAACATCTTCAATATGCTCTAATAAATCTTTCGGAATGTCATCATACACTTCTAAAAGCGCAGGATTAACGATTCCCATATTCATTCCCGCTTGAATCGCGTAATATAAAAACACCGAGTGCATCGCTTCACGAACCCCATCATTTCCTCTAAATGAAAATGATACATTACTCACACCACCACTCACGCTTACATTTGGTAAGTTTTCACGAACCCAGCGTGTGGCTTCAATGAAATCTATAGCATTTTTACGGTGTTCATCCATTCCTGTTGCTACAGGAAATATATTTAAATCGAAAATGATATCTTCTGAAGGAAAACCAACTTCATCCACTAAAATATCATACGAACGTTTAGCGATTTCTATACGGCGCTCATAATTATCGGCTTGACCAACTTCATCAAAAGCCATCACAATGACAGCAGCACCATAACGTTTTATCAGCTTCGCTTCTTGAACGAACTTCTCTTTCCCTTCCTTTAATGAAATAGAATTCACCACACATTTCCCTTGCACCACTTGAAGTCCGGCTTCGATAATTTCCCATTTGGAACTATCAATCATAATCGGCACACGACAAATATCTGGTTCGGCAGCAATCAAGTTAAGAAAACGAATCATGGCTTCTTTACCATCAATTAGTCCGTCGTCAAAATTGATATCAATTATTTGCGCTCCTCCATCTACTTGGTGACGTGCAATATCTAAAGCCTCATCGTATTTTTCTTCCTTAATTAAACGAAGAAATTTTCGAGATCCAGCAACGTTAGTACGCTCTCCTACATTTATGAAATTGCTGTTTTCGTTTAGAACTAGTGGTTCTAAACCTGACAGCTTCATGTATTTGGTTTGTTTTATTTTCATTATTTATAGTGTTCTACTGTTGGAAAGGGCTCGTAAAAATGGTGCAATAACGCTTTCCATTGTTGATATTCATCAGATTGCCTAAATCCGATTTCATGATCTTCGATTGTTTCCCAGTTTACTAATAATATATATTTATCTTCTTGCTCTACACACTTTTTTAATTGGTGTGAGACATAGCCCTTCATTGATGAAATGATTTTTTCTGCTTGTCTGAAACTAATTTCAAATTCAGCTGAACGTCCTTTCTTTATGTTTAAAATAGCTACTTCAAGAATCATTTTTTATTTTTTTATAGACCTTTCAGGTTTTGCTTTCACTCAGCTTCATTTGTAGCGAGTGACAACATTAACGTCTGCTATAGAATTCCTGCCTCCGCAGGAATTCTTGGTTTATATTTGGCTGCTAATTTCGCTATCACGCTAATATGATCTGGCGATGTGCCGCAGCAACCTCCAATAATATTAATTAAATTCTTCTTTAAATACTCTTCTATTTGCTCACCCATTTCCTCTGGTGATTCATCATACTCGCCAAAAGCATTCGGTAAACCAGCATTCGGGTGTGCTGAAATAGCGAAATCTGTTTTATTAGCGATTGCTTCTAGGTGTGGCTGTAACAAATTAGCTCCTAAAGCACAATTAAACCCAATTGATAATAACGGAATATGAGATACTGAAATTAAAAAAGCTTCAGCCGTTTGCCCAGAAAGTGTTCTTCCGGAAGCATCGGTAATGGTACCACTTAACATGATTGGAATATCAATATTGCGTTCGTCCTTTACTTCTTCAATCGCAAATAATGCGGCTTTGGCGTTTAAGGTATCAAAAACCGTTTCAACTAATAATAAATCAGCGCCACCATCCATTAAAGCTTCTACTTGTTGTTTGTAGGCAATACGCAATTCATCAAAAGTTACCGCTCTGTAACCAGGATCATTTACATCTGGTGACATACTTGCTGTTCGATTTGTTGGCCCGATTGAACCTGCTACAAAACGTGGTTTATGTGGTTCTTTAGCTGTGAATTCATTGGCAACTTCTTTGGCTATTTTAGCCGATTCATAGTTTAATTCATAAACCAAATCTTCCATTTGATAATCGGCCATAGCGATGGTCGTTCCAGAAAACGTATTGGTTTCTACGATATCTGCTCCAGCTTCAAAATATTTGGCATGAATAGTTTTTATGGCTTCAGGCTGCGTGATAGAAAGTAAATCGTTATTACCCTGCAATGGTGTTGGGTAATCTTTAAAACGCTCTCCACGAAAATCATCTTCATTGAATTTATAGGCTTGTAACATGGTACCCATAGCACCATCTAAAACCAAAATCCGCTCTTTTAAAGCCTGTTGTATATTTGACATTTTTTGATATTATTTTTTAAGTATAATATCATCAAGAAAAGTAAAATCACTCCTCGTTATCTTTCCAATAATTTTTAATTATCAGTAGAACGTAGCACCTTCTTTACCAGATAAAGGGTTGCCAAGGCTTCAACGGGTCTAATCCCTCATCCTTTCTTGATAACATTAATACGTTAATGAACAAAATTCAATACTCTTATAGTTATTGATTTCGTGAACAAAAATACTAACTATATTCCTTTATTCACAGGATTTTGATAAAAATTGCAACCACTATTCAAATAGGGTTGACGACAAGTAACGATCGCCGCGATCACAAATAACGGCGACAATAACACCTTCTTCTAATGTTTCGGCAATTTTTAAGGCACAAAACACCGAACCACCACTGCTCATTCCAGCAAATACACCTTCTTCTTTCGCTAGATCGATGGTGGTTTGTTTGGCATCTTCTTCCGAGACATCGACAACGATATCCACTCTTTTAGGGTCGAAAAATTTAGGCACATATTCTGGTGACCATTTTCTAATCCCTGGAATTTTTGCCCCGTCGGCAGGTTGTGCGCCTACAATGGTTATATCTTTATTTTGCTCTTTAAGAAAGGTAGATACACCGGTTATGGTGCCTGTCGTTCCCATGGCAGAAACAAAATGTGTGATTTTATGATTGGTGGCTTCCCAAATTTCAGGCCCTGTGGTGTGGTAATGGGCTTTCCAGTTGTCTGGATTTTCAAACTGATTGAGTAACACATAGCCTTTTTCATCTCTAAGTTTAAAAGCTAAGTCGCGAGAACCTTCAATACCAACATCTGAAGCCGTTAAAATGACCTCAGCACCATAAGCACGCATGGTTTTGACACGTTCTTCAGTAGAGTTTTCAGGCATAATTAACACCATATTTAACCCTAATAACTTCGCGATAAAAGCTAAGGCAATCCCTGTGTTTCCACTTGTAGCTTCAACTAGAGTACCACCTTTTTTAATGTCGCCACGTTTTAAGGCTTCGTTAATCATATGAAAAGCAGGACGATCTTTTACACTTCCGCCCGGGTTATTTCCTTCTAGCTTCAAAAACAAACGCACCCCTTTTTTCGAGATTAGATGTGTTGCTTCAACTAATGGTGTGCTCCCTATTTGACCAATAATGCTATTTTTATATTCCATTCTTCTTAGGTCTAACTTTTATTTCTGTTTGATAGGTTACCAACGAATTTTTAGGAACCGATTCTGTGATCCAAACATTCGCTCCAATAATACTATTTGCGCCAATGACAATATCGCCCCCCAAAATAGTAGCGTTCGCATAAATGCAAACATTATCCTCAATGGTAGGGTGACGTTTTGTAGATGCTAAATTTTTAGACACAGAAATACCACCAAGTGTTACCCCCTGATAAATCTTAACATTTTCACCGATAATGCTTGTTTCACCAATTACAATTCCTGTTCCATGATCGATGTAAAAAGACTCCCCAATAGTTGCCCCTGGGTGAATATCCACCCCTGTAATACCATGAATATATTCACTCATCATTCGAGGTAAAATGTGTACACCTAGTTTATAAAGCGCGTGACTTAACCTATAAATTGAAATGGCATGAAACCCCGGGTAAGCCATGTAAATTTCCTCTAAACTATGTGAAGCCGGATCATTACTTTCAAAAGCGATGGCGTCTAAATCTAATTTTTTTCGGATTTCAGGAAGTTCTGATTTAAATTTTTCCCAAATTTCCTCACCATTCTCTATATCTAACTTAGATACCATTTTAAGAAATTTTTTCTCTAAATATTTACCATGAGCTTCTTCTTGCTCACAGTCAAATAAAGAATAAAACAATCTTTTAGTAAATGTTTTTGCGGTGTCTTTAAGGCAAACGTTATAACTTTTCATATATGCTATATGCTTTATTAGTCTTAATGATTTTAGATTATAAATGTAAAACTTATCCTTTTAAATACTCCTATTTTAAATACTAAATCCTACAAGGTTTTTACAAACTTTGTAGGATTAGAATATTATTTTAACAGCCTTTTAAATTCAAATCTAAAAGGTTGAATTGAACTTATTAATTAATCGCTTGTACAACAGCTTTTGGAGCCTCTTTACGAGAACCATCAAAACCATCTACACCAGAAACTGTAGTATACTTTAAAATATTTTTCTTCCCTGGGTGTATAATTTTATATGCTGCTTGACACATGATAGTAGCTTCATGAAAACCACAAAGAATTAATTTTAATTTCCCTGGATAGAAATTACCATCACCAATAGCAAATATCCCTGGGACATTCGTTTGATAATCTAAAGCATTATTAACTTTTATGGCATTTTTTTCAATTTCTAATCCCCAGTTCGCTATAGGTCCTAATTTAGGTGATAACCCAAATAAAGGTATAAAATGATCAGTTTCTAAAGTAAAAGGTTCTTCTCCTTTTTTTGTAATTTCAATAGCTTCAACCTTACCATCTCCTAAAATATCAGTAACTTCAGCAGGTGTAATCAAATTAATTTTACCAGCATCTTTTAATTCTTGAACTTTTTCAACAGAATCTAAATGTCCTCTAAATTCGTTACGTCTATGTATAAGTGTCACACTTTTTGCTACATCAGCTAAAAAGATAGACCAATCTAAAGCAGAATCTCCACCACCAGCAATGATTACGTTTTTATCACGATACACTTCTGGTTCTTTAATCATATACTCCACACCTTTGTCTTCAAATTGAGCAAGGCTCTCAAGCTGTGGTTTTCTAGGCTCAAAACTACCTAAACCACTAGCAATAGCAACCACTTTAGCGTGATGCTTTGTTCCTTTATTTGTAGTCACTATAAATGTACCATCCTCTTGTTTTTCAACCGTATCTGCACGTTCACCTAAAGTAAAACCAGGTTCAAACTGTTTTGCCTGCTCAAGTAAGTTTTTAGTTAAATCTCCAGCTAAGATTTCAGGAAATCCTGGAATATCATAAATTGGTTTTTTTGGATATAATTCTGAACACTGTCCGCCAGGTTGTGGCAACGCATCAATTAAATGGCATTTCAGTTTTAATAATCCAGCTTCGAATACTGTAAATAGTCCTGTTGGCCCCGCGCCAATTATTAGTATATCTGTTTCAATCATTGTATGGTACTTTTACTTATTTTTCAATTAATCCTTTGGTGAATTCATTCAGTTTCTCAACCTTTTGCTCGAAATCACCTTTTATTGTTTTTCTGTATTCGTTCAAGTTCTGCACTAAATCATCTACATTTTCTGGAATCACATCTTCAAAAAACTGTCGTAAACGTTTGGCTGTCGTAGGTGATTTTCCGTTTGTAGAAATCGCTACCTTCACGTTGCCTTTGGTTACGATACCACCCATATAAAAATCGCAATATGGCGGATTATCGGCAACATTCACCAAAAGACTTTTTGCTCTACAGTGTTTATGAACTTTAATATTTACTTTCGGCTTATTGGTAGTCGCAACCACAATATGCTTTCCTTTTAAATATTTTTTCTTGTATTTATCTTCAATTAACGTAACATTTCCCGTTTTGGCTAAGGCTATGGTATCTTCTCTAAACATTTTAGAGACCATCGTGACATTCGCATCAGGGCTTGATTTCAGAAGAAAGGTTAATTTCTCTTCAGCCACATAACCTCCGCCAACTATAAGTATATTTAAACTTTTCGCTTTAAGGAAAATGGGATATAAATTATTTCTTTCCATAACCTATTCTTCTTTAACTTCAGAATAAATAGAACTTAATACCGCGCGTTCTCTCACGACATCACCAATGACTATAATTGCAGGAGAAGACAACCCTTTTTCTGCAACAATCTTTTGAATGGTTCCAATGGTTCCGATACCAACATTTTGGTTGTCTCGTGTTCCGTTTTGAATGATGGCTATAGATACATCTTGTTTATTTTCAGCAGAAAAAATCTCTACAATTTCATTCAACTTACTCATGCCCATTAAAATCACCACAGTTGCCGACGACTTGGCTGCTAGAGCCACATCGCTAGAAATTTGGTGTTTTTTAGTGGTTCCAGTAATCACCCAGAAACTTTCTGAAGCCCCACGTTTTGTTAATGGAATCCCTTGGTAAGCAGGCGCTGCAATTGAAGACGATATTCCTGGCACCACAAAGGTCTCTAAACCAAATGGTCTTACATAATCAATCTCTTCAGCACCTCTACCAAAAATGAATGGGTCGCCTCCTTTTAAACGGACAACATGTCCCTTTTCCTTCGCTTTAGCAACAATCAAATCATTAATTTGTTCCTGCTGAAACGCGTAACACCCCTTACGTTTTCCCACAAAAATAAGCTCCGCATCTTTTGAAGCATATTTAAGAAGTGATTCGTTTATAAGCGCATCGTATAGGATCACATCGGCAGACTCAATCGCTTTTATAGCTTTAAGCGTAATTAAATCTTCGTCTCCTGGACCAGCACCTACAACGGTTAATATGGGTGTTTTTACTTTCATTTATTAATTTTATTCTGCTATACTTTAATTAAGCAACTGTTTCTGAATTCCTGAATGCTCTTACCTTTGCTAAAAACTCATTGGCATTTTCAATATATTTTGCTGCAAATTCTTCAGTTGGAGCAAATTTATTGATTTGGTAAATTAAATCAGCGAAAGAAACACCTAAATTAATTTTATCACTAGCTACAAATAGCTCATCGAAATCCTTGATGATCCCGGCATGTGTATTTGTTTTTTTGTTTTCTGCTAATAATAACGCTTTCGCGGAATTTACTAAAGATTGGTATGCGTAATAAATAGCCCCTGAATACACTTTGTTTTCAAATGATTCTTTAGCATTATCAATTTTTTCTTCACTTTCTAAAAATAAAGTGGCAATTAAATCAATAACAACACCAGCACATTCACCAACTCCAATTTCTTTAACATACTCTTCGTTAGTTCCCCAATCGATAAAATCTTCTGGTTTTAAATCACTAACATCTTGTAGGTCTTGTAAGAAATCGTAGAAATACTTTTGTCCTTTTTCTTTATAATAATCTACATAAGATTTTCCACCTGCATTAGCCTCATAATCATCAAGCACACGTCTTAAAGCTTCTGGACCTCTTTTACTTGGTACTTTTACCACTTTATCAGCAAAAACACCGTTTCCATCACCTAGATTTCCACCACCTAATAATACTTGTAAAGCTGGAGCCACTAATTTATCTGGCGTACGAACCGACATCCCTTGGAAACCAATATTTGCCATATTGTGTTGTCCGCAAGCATTCATACAACCACTAATCTTGATTACTAAATCTTCGTTTTTAAGATATTGTGGGTATTCCGCTTTAATCACACGTTCTAACTCATCAGCAATCCCAGTACTACTAGCAATTCCTAAGTTACACGTATCTGTTCCAGGACAAGCTGTAATATCAACAGCTTTATTATATCCTGCTTCAACGAAACCTAGTTTTTCTAATTCCTGGTAGAATAATGGTAATAATTCTTCCTTAACAAAAGGAATCACGATATTCTGACGTAAAGTCAAACGCACTTCTCCAGCAGCGTATTTATCTACTAAATCAGCTAATAAACGTGCTTTATCGGTGTAAAAATCACCTAATAACACTTTGATTCCAATCGCTACATAACCTTCCTGCTTTTGAGGAATAAGGTTAGTAGATTTCCATAATTCGAAAGCTTCTTGATCTTTTATTTCAACTTGAGGTACTTCAACCGAAACTGGTTTTGAAGGCACATAAGCATCAGCATCAATCGCTACACTTTTAAATTCGATTGCTTTTTGTTCTTCAGCAACTAATTCCTTGAAAGCTTCTAAACCGATATCTTTCAATAAGAATTTCATACGCGCTTTAGCACGACTTTTACGCTCACCGTAACGATCGAAAACTCTTAAAACACCTTCCATGATTGGAATAATTTTATCCGTTTCGATGAAATCGAACAATACATCGGCATGACGTGGCTGAGATCCTAATCCACCAGCAACAACAACTTTAAAGCCGCGAACACCATTTTGAACTTTAGCGATATAACCGATATCGTGTAAGTATGATAATCCTGTATCCTCATCAGTCGAAGAGAAAGACACTTTAAACTTACGTCCCATTTCTTGACAAATTGGGTTACGTAAGAAGAATTTATAAAGGGCATCTGCATAAGGAGACACATCAAAAGGTTCCTTAACATCAATACCCGCAGTTTCAGAAGCCGTTACGTTTCTTACCACGTTACCACAAGCTTCACGCACGGTAACCTCATCCTTTTCAAGTTCGGCCCATAATTCTGGAGTTCTATTCAAATCCACATAATGAATTTGAATATCTTGACGTGTGGTAATGTGTAGGCGTCCGCGAGAATACTCATCAGACACTTCAGATATTCTTCTTAACTGATTACTTTTAAGCTTCCCGTAAGGCACTTTAATACGAATCATTTGCACGCCCTCTTGACGCTGACCGTAAACCCCACGAGCCAAACGAAGACTTCTAAATTTTTCCTCATCAATCTTACCATTATTAAAAAGCTCAATTTTATTAGCTAATTCAATGATATCCCTTTCTACAATTGGATTCTCTATTTCTGATCTAAATGTTTGCATGATATGCCCCTCCTAACCTCCCCGAAAGGGGAGGAATTCTTACTCGGGTAGTGCAAGAATATTGTTGTTAAATGCCCTCCCAACCTCCCCATAGTGGAGAAATTATTACTCAGGAGGAGCAAACTCGTTTTATTTTTCAACACTTCACAAAATTTAAAATTTTGTAAAGCTGTTTGGTTTTTTTCGCAACCTAGCTAATTCCCCCTATGGGGGCTAGGGGGCTTTTTTCTCTCTCTTACTGGATGAATCCAGCGCCAACCGTGTTATTCGATTGTGGATCGATTAAAATGAACGAACCGTTTGTTCTGTGATTTTTAAATTGATCGTAAAAAATTGGTTTGTTCAATTTAAATGTTACCGAAGCAATATCGTTTACACCTAAAGATGTAGCGCCTTCTTCGATTCCAGAATAATCTGGATGTATTTTATGGTTTATTTTATCAACTTTAGCTAACACTTTGTTCACACCATGTTGCACTAAGTACTTACCTCCTGTTGTTAAGTTAGAAGCATCCATCCAACATACATTAGCCGTAAATTGCTTTTCAATAGTTGGAAGATCATCAGCTTTAACAATCATGTCGCCACGACTTACATTGATATCATTTTCTAAAGTAATGGTTACTGAAGAACGTCTTGAAGCCGTTTCATACTTCTCATCGTAGAAATAAATGTCTTTAATCTTCGATTTTGTTTGAGAAGGTAACACCACTATATCATCACCAACACTTAAGTTCCCACCGTAAACTTTCCCTGCATAACCTCTAAAATCGTGAAATTCTTCAGTTTTAGGGCGTACTACATACTGTACCGGAAAACGTGGTGTACCAACGTTAAAAATGTCGTTTTTATTTAATTCTTCTAAATGCTCTAATAACGTTTGACCTTTATACCAAGACATTTTATCTGTCTTGTTTACAACGTTATCACCTTTTAAAGCACTTACAGGAATGAATGTTATTTTCTGATCTTGGTAATCTCTCTTGCTCATTAATTCTGAAAAATCTTCTTTGATTTTATTATAAGTTTCTTCAGAATAATCAACTAAATCCATTTTGTTAATCGCAACCACAACATCTTTAATTCTTAATAAATTATTGATAAAAAAGTGACGATTTGTTTGCTCGATCACTCCTTTTCTAGCATCAATTAAGATAATAGACGCTTGAGATGTTGAAGCTCCAGTTACCATGTTACGTGTGTATTCTACGTGACCAGGTGTATCTGCGATAATGTAACTTTTCTTCTTAGTTGAGAAATAGATATGCGCCACATCAATGGTGATCCCTTGTTCTCTTTCTGCAACTAAACCATCAGTAGCTAAAGAAAAATCTAAGTAATCGTAACCACGTTGCTTACTTGTTTTTTCAATGGCTTCTAACTTATCTGTTGTCAATGATTTTGTATCGTAAAGTATACGTCCGATTAACGTACTTTTTCCATCATCTACACTTCCTGCTGTTGCAATTTTTAATACTTCCATAATGAAGCCCCTCCTAACCTCCCCTGGGGGAGGAATCCTTACTCGGGCGCGGTAAGAATATTGTTATTATTTTTTACTTAGTATGGACACTTTAAAATGATGTCTTTATAAGCTTTTTGTTTATTTTTTATTCGCAAACTTGCTAATTCCCCCTTCGGGGGCTAGGGGGCTTCTCTCTAGAAATACCCTTGTTGTTTACGTTTTTCCATAGCTGCTTCCGAACGTTTATCATCGATACGTGCACCACGTTCAGAAATTGTTGAATCTCTAATTTCCTCTACAACTTTAGAGATTGAAACGGCATCAGATAAAACTGCTGCTGTACAACTCATATCCCCAACGGTTCTAAAACGCACCATTTCTTCAATCACTTCTTCGTTATCATCTCTGTAAACAACGTCATCTTCCGCAGACCAAATCATACCGTCTCTTAAGAATACTTTACGTTTGTGAGCGAAATAGATTGAAGGAATTTCAATATTTTCTTGTTCGATATACGACCACACATCTAATTCTGTCCAGTTTGAAATAGGGAACACACGTACATTCTGACCGTGCTCAATATCGCCATTCAACATATCAAATAACTCAGGACGTTGGTTCTTCTCATCCCATTGTCCGAAATCATCACGCACAGAAAAAATACGCTCTTTCGCTCTTGCTTTTTCTTCATCACGACGGGCACCTCCAATACAAGCATCAAACTTGAATTCTTCGATAGCATCTAAAAGCGTGGTGGTTTGCAACATATTTCTACTTGCATAACGACCAGACTCTTCTTTTACTTTACCTTCATCAATAGAATCCTGAACATTTCTTACGATCAATTCTAAACCTAATTCTTCACATAAACGATCTCTAAATTCAATCGTTTCAGGAAAATTATGCCCCGTATCGATATGCATTAATGGAAAAGGAATTTTTGCAGGGTAAAAGGCTTTTACCGCTAGACGTACTAACGTGATCGAATCTTTTCCTCCTGAAAATAATAACACAGGTTTTTCAAACTGTGCCGCTACTTCTCTCATAATATATATCGCTTCGTTTTCTAGCGAGTTTATATTTGACGTGTCTTTTTTCATCGTATTCTTTTTAACTATATATTATTAAGCGTGTAAACCACACTCTCTATTTTCTAATGCCTTTGTTGGGTCGAAATATTTAAATTCGTTAGGCAAATTATTTTGCTTTAAATATCCATCTAATTTTTCATCAGACCAAAAGTAAAACGGACTAACCTTTAAAACGCCATCTTTACTTAAACTAAAAATTCCAATACTATTTCTAAAAGCTGTTTGCCCTTGACGTAAATTTGTAAACCACACTTTTGGTTTATGCTCTGCCATAGCTCTTGTAAAAGGCTCTAACTTCACTTGTTCTGTAAACAAAGCGTGCTCTGGAGCATCAACCGTTGGAATTCCCATAACTACATCGCGATGTGCAGATGTTTGCTTAGGAACATATAAAAACACATTTAAAGCCAAATCTTTAATAACTTCTTCTGCGTGCTTATAAGTTTGAGGCGTGTTATACCCCGTATCGCACCATATTACAGGAATTTCAGACGCCACCGCATTAACTGCATGTAAAATAACAGCTTCGTATGGTCTAAAATTTGTTGTAACAACGGCTTCATTATTAAGTTCAAGCGCTTTTTTAATGATATCGGCCGGTGCCGCATCTTTGAACGCTTTATTTAGTTCCTCTATTTGATTTTCTGTAAACATAATTCTTTTATTTATTTTCCCCACTTAATAGAGTTCCATGCACGTTCGTGGAAAAAATATAAAACCATTTTTGTGACCAATTCGATAGAACCTATCGAAAACGCTAAAGTTAACTCCCCAGTGACTAACCACGAAATTAAAACCGTATCTAAAGTACCGATAGTTCTCCAACTAAGTGATTTCACTACACTTCTAATTGGCTTTTCAGTTGCACTATCCTCTTTGTATGTAGACTTTTCTTTATTTTTAATTAACATCTGAGCAATCATTTGTTGATGTGTTATATTAATCCTATCAATTTAGTAGGGATTACAAAAGTAATACATTTTATAACATATAAAAGTAATTCTCAAACTTTTTAGCATATCGGAATATTTATCGGGATACGATTTAATTTTTTTAAGGAAAAGGAAGGTTTTTTAAGAATTTCTTATCCTTTTGGATGGGACAAATCGGCTAAGGTCGTATTTCTGAACACATTAAGTGTGCTATCACGTACTTGAAGCATCAATTTATTAACACTACATAAATCTTCATCAACACAATCGTCACACTTTTCGTAGTAGTTCAAACTTACACAGGGCACCATAGCAATCGGGCCTTCTAAAACACGCATCACATCGGTCATTAAAATGTCTTCTGGGGTTTCTCTTAAATAATAGCCACCATGCTTTCCTTTTTTGGAGCCTAAAATACCTGCTTTACGAAGCGTTAATAAGATACTTTCTAAAAACTTTTGAGGAATTTGTTCTTGTTTGGCAATTTCGGCAACTTGTAATGGTAAATCACCTTCGCTTCTGGCAATAAAGGTGAGTGCCTTTAATCCGTATTTCGTTTTCTTAGATAACATACAGCTAAGATAGATATTTTATTATATCCTTAAAACGAAAAAACACCATAGAACAGAATTCTATGGTGTTTTAGTATCTTAATGAATCGCTGTGATTCAGTAATTAATAGGTTGTATGTGATTTTTCTAATGAATAAAAAGTGGCTTGTACATAATCATCAGCATCACCTGAATTATTTTGATTATACACACCAGCTTTGAAATACATGTACTGTCCAGAAATATTAAAACCACTATTAGTCATATCTACGGTTTTAACCACATCTGGTTTCCCTTCTCTTGAAATCGTAACGGTTAACAAATCACCTGTAACATTAATGGTATAGCTAAATTTTTCATCTAAAGCGATACCATCGCTAGGGTTTGAAGCACTGTTACTTCTGGAACCAATCATTTCATGCCATTGCTCATCACCATTACCATCGGTTGGTTCGTGAGCAAAATAGATAGATCCTAAATCGTTATCTTTTAATTTTCTATAGTAAATACGAACTGGCTCATCATCATTGGCGTGAATTTGCCCAACAATAACGCGACCAATATGACTATTACTTCCTGTAGTGGTCACATGATTTACAGCCAATGTTGCGGTCATTTCTCCATCATATCCAAAGGCTGCTTTTTTATGTGTTTCCGGCGCTGTACCAAAAACCCAATTGTTCTTATTAACCCCTTGGGTACTAATGCTAGTATTCGTTCCTCGCAACATTTCGCGTAATTCAACACGAGTATATGAGGTATTTACAGAGGTTTTAAAACCATCATTAGGACATTTAAAAACCATACCGCCATCTTCCGCGGTATAAAAATATTCATCATGCTCATAACCTGCATTTATTTCAGCCACCGTTTTTGTAAGCGCTGTACCTTTCCCACTATTCACAGGAATACTCAAATTCCAAGTTGATAAATCAAAATTTCCAGAAGGTGCTCTATTTGGGTCAAGTTCTCCATCGTTATCCTCTTCAGGTTCTGGTTCTGGTTCTGGTTCCGGCTCAGGATCAACCTCAGTCTCCTTATCTTCTTCTGGATCGGTAGGTGTTTCCTGCTCTACATCTTCAAGATCATCATTTGTACTATTACAGTTGTAGGTTCCAAAACTTAAAAATAGGATAATAAATAAATAAGGTAATCTCTTCATATTATAGCGCTTTTTAAATTAAAATTAAAGCGCTGCTAAGGTACTAATAATTGGTTAACCAGTTTGTCTGTATTCTGTTAAATGTTAGAATTAAACCAATATCTATCGATGTAATCACAATAATGACATAGTTTTTTTATACTAATGTAAGTTTCTAAAATTAAAAAGTGGTTATAGTTTTACTATCAAATTCTAATTAGGATCACCACAAAAAAAATACCTTTACAAACCAATAGTAAAGGTATTTATAAGGTTAAAAACACGTTCTTAATCCTTTGGTTGAGTTGAGCCGAAGCCAAACCTGAATTAGTAACAAAAACTAACAAATTAAAATTACTGCCTAGGCAGTCTCTCTTAAAAATTCTTCTTTTACTTGAGTAATCCACGATGTTAACCGGTCATCTGTAAGTTGTGATTCATTATCATGATCTAAAGCAAGGCCATAGAACAAATCTCTTTGTCCGTCTACAATAGCTACCGAATCGGTAAATCGACAGCCTTCCGTAGGCCAATACCCAACAACTTTCCCTCCTTTTTCTAAAACCACTTTGGCCAATATACCTATGCCATCAACAAAATATTCAGCATATCCAATTTGATCACCTAGACCATAAATAGCCACGACTTTATCACTAAAATCTATCGTTTGAAAATCATCAAAAAATTCCTCCCAATCGCTTTGTAAATCGCCATCATACCAAGTGGACAAGCCAAATAGCATGATTTGATACTGCTCTAAGTCATTGACTGTAGCATCTACCAACTTCCATAACCTCTAAGTTATCATCATTCCAAAAGCTAATTAAATCTCGAGTAATATCGTCTGTAACCCCAGAATCCGAACCGTAAAACACTCCTATTTTATCATTCATAATAAACTCTTTATATAGATTTCTGACACAAAGTTAATTATTATTTTTATTTATTCTAAATAAAAATAATTAATATATTTAAAAAAAACAGAAAACCATGTACTACCTAGAACCGCTACATAGCAATTTTATAGGCCAAACGTTTATATTGAGTGAAGCAGACACTAAAATCAACAAAATACAGTTACAAGTCTCTGATATCGCCATTATACTAAGCATACCAGAATTAAAAAATTTACTTGAAGTCATTTCATCCTATAAAAGCAAAACCTGTTGCGACTGTGAGACATGTCAAAATGAAGATCATTTACAACCTATTAAATGCACTACCACATACAGCGAAGTGGTTTTCAGAATAAAAAAAGACCGCGTTAATCAATTTGAAGCGCTGTTAAGCGAAACCTTATTCAACTATGAAATTCAAAGTATATTAGAGGTTAACAATATTAAGCTGTAACAGCAAAGACAAATCATAAACCACAAAAAAATGCCTTCACAATCAAGCAAAGGCATTTTTATTATATTAAAATAAGATCTAAGCTTATTGTAAAGCCTGCTCTAAATCGGCAATCACATCATCTACATGCTCTAAACCAACCGAAACACGCACCATACCATCGGAAATACCAGCAGCAGCCTTTACGTCTGCCTCCACCTTAGCATGCGTTGTACTAGCAGGATGCGTAACAATCGTTCTCGTGTCACCTAGGTTGGCCGATAACGAACACATTTTAATCGCATCTAAAAATGTTCTACCACCTTCTATTCCTCCTTCGACTTCAAAAGCAATAATATTACCTCCTAATTTCATCTGCTTTTTGGCCACTTCATATTGTGGGTGCGATTTCAAGAAAGGATACTTCACCCATTTTACTTTTGAATGTCCTTCTAGAAAAGTTGCCAATTTTAAAGCATTTTCACAGTGCTTATCTGTTCTAACCGCTAAAGTCTCTAAAGATTTCGATAACACCCAAGCGTTAAACGCACTCATCGACGGCCCCGTAAGTCTTGAAAACAAGTAAATTTCTCGAATCAATTCTTTTTTACCTACGGTCACACCACCAAGTACACGCCCTTGACCATCCATTAATTTTGTAGCCGAGTGAATCACCAAATCGGCTCCATGTTTAATCGGGTTTTGCAAATATGGCGTCGCAAAGCAATTATCGATCACCAACAACAAACCATGTTTTTTACAAATGGCACTTAACAAATCTAAATCCAACACATCCACACCAGGGTTTGTAGGTGTTTCAGCGTAGATAAATTTGGTGTTAGGCTTGATTAAGCTTTCAATTTTATCAACTTCATTCACATTGAAATACGAATATTCAATATTCCATTTCGGCAAATATTTAGTAAACAAACCATGGGTTGCACCAAAAACAGAACTACAAGACACCACGTGATCTCCAGCGTCTAACAAAGTACCAAACGTTGAAAACACCGCAGCCATACCGCTAGCAAAGGCAAAACCAGCTTCCGCCCCTTCCATCAAACACACCTTATCAACAAATTCGTTGACATTGGGGTTGCTGTAACGGCTGTATAAATCGCGTTGTTTCTCTTCTGCAAACGAGGCTCTCATTTCCTCAGCATCGTCAAAAACAAAGCCCGATGTTAAATACAACGGCACTGAATGTTCCGAAAACTGAGACGTTTCTGTCTGCGTTCTTATTGCTAAAGTTTCAAATTTCTTGTTATTACTCATAATTCTTTTTAATAATTCTTATTCTGGCATTTCCCGATCGGGTCGGGCTATCCGCTATATCTTTTTTCGCCTTTTAGGAGGCCAAAAAAGGATGCCGCTTCTATCCCTAATGCCCTAATCCGTCAAAGCTGGTTAAATTACCAGACGGTCTCTATTAGTTAATGTGTTTAGACAATCTTAAAATATCACCAAACACACCACGCGCCGTTACTTCTGCGCCTGCTCCAGCGCCTTGAATCACGATAGGTTGTTCACCGTAAGATTCTGTAAATATTTCAAAAATCGCATCACTTCCTTTAACATGCCCTAAAGTACTGTCTTCAGGAATAGAAACCAATTTCACTTCCAGTTTTCCTTTATCTTGAGACAAATCGCCTGACAAATCACCTACATAACGTAGTACATGATCTGGTTTCTGGTTAGCCTTCAGCTTCTGAAATTCATCATCTAAAACATCCAATTGTTTTAAAAACTCATCTACTGAAATATTTTGATATTGTTCCGGAATTAAATTCTGAACTTCAACATCTTCAAACTCATTATGCAAATCTAATTCTCTTGCTAGAATTAACAATTTTCTAGCCACATCATTTCCAGAGAAATCCTCACGCGGATCTGGTTCTGTAAAACCTTTGTCGATCGTTTCCTGAATAATTTCACTAAACGCTTTGTCTTCCACAGAAAAATTATTAAATAAATAACTTAAAGTCCCTGAAAACACCCCACGAATTCTCGTGATATTCTCTCCCGACTCGTGCAATAATTTTATCGTATCAATTAACGGTAAACCTGCACCAACCGTAGTTTCGTATAAATATTCTTTATTGTTTTCTTTTAACTCAACACGTAAGTCTTTGTAGAATTTATGCGATACCGTATTCGCAACTTTATTTGAAGACACCAAGTCGAAACCAGCTTCAATTAAAGGCACATAGTTTTCGTAAAAACTAGGACTCGCCGTATTATCAACCGCAATCAAATTCTCTAAATGATTTGCTTTCGCGAAAGCGATAATATTAGCAAGTGAACTTGCATTATCCGTTGTTTTGATATCATCTTCCCAAGTTAAATCAACGCCATTCTTACTTAAAAGTTGCTTTTTAGAATTGGCTATGGCAAAAATATTGAGGTTAATACCTTTACGAGATTCAATATCACCTTTCGATTTTAAAATCTGATTAATTAAAGCACCACCAACACCACCGTGTCCAAAAATAGCAATGTTTATCTTTTTTGAAATTCCGAAAACCTCACCATGAATCACGTTTACCGCCTTGTGAAGCTGGTCTTTTTTAACCACCAAACTCACGTTCTTCCCAGTAACCGTATTATTGAATAACAACGGTGTAATTTGATTTTTTATAAGCGCATTGAATGGTTTATGGAATGAACTTAACTCAATTCCTACAATGGAGATGACACTCACATCATCAACCACATCAATTTTATTAACGTCTTGCGAATAGAAATCACCTTCAAACTCACGTTCTAAAGCAATTACTGCTTGCGTCGCTTGATCAGAATTGATAATTAACCCGATACCACGTTCAGACGAACCTTGAGACACGATACTCACACTAATGCCGTAATTACTTAAGGCTTTAAATATTCTAGCATCTACACCAATTTTACCCAGCAATCCACGGCCTTCAAAATTTAAAAGCGCCACATTATCTAAAACAGATAAAGATGTTACTTCTTTGGTGCTTGGTCTTGCTGTAATTAAAGTCCCTTCATCATCTGGATTAAAGGTATTTAAAATACGAAGGCTGATATTTTTCTCCACTAAAGGAATGATGGTTTTCGCATGTAAAACAGAGGTTCCGAAATTCGCTAACTCATTCGCTTCGCTAAAAGACAGCTCTCTAATTTGCTGCGCATCGGCAACCATATTAGGATCTGCGGTGTAGATTCCGTTAACATGTGTGTAGTTTTGAAGCTCTTCAGCATCTAAATAATTAGCGATTAATGCAGCTGTATAATTACTTCCGTTTCTACCTAAAGTGGTCGTTTCATTTTTTAAATTAGATGCAATAAAACCAGTGATTACATTCACGGTATCTTTATGCTTCTTAAAATAAGCTTGCGTGTTTTCTTTAGATAATTTTGCTAAAGGCTGCGCATTTCCAAAAACCTCATCGGTTTTAATAAGCTCACGCGAATCGGTAGCATGCGCTTTAATACCACGTGCTTCTAAAATACTTGTAATTAACTTTACCGATAACAATTCGCCTTGCGCCAAAATATTATCCTTAGTCTTATTACTATAATCACCTAATAAGCTAACCCCTTCAAAAAGTTTATCTAAAGTGGAAAACTCTGTTGTAAAATCAACATTTTTAGAAGGCGCACTTTGATAGGCTTTAAAAGCTTCTAAATCTTCCTTATAAGGTTTTCCTTTTAAGGCTTTGTTTAAAATCTCCTCCAAATCATCGGTTGCCGTTCCTCTTGCAGAAACCACTATACTAATACGTTCGCCTGCACTAACTTTATTTTCTATAATGGAAAGCACGGTGTTTAAACCTTCTCCGTTTGCTAATGATTTGCCTCCAAATTTTAATACTTTCATTCTTTTTCTTTTAGAATTTGGCACAAAAATGCCTTCTATTATTTTTTCTAGCTGGTCATATTCCATTAAAAAGGCATCATGACCATGCACTGAATTAATTTCATTATAAGTGACATTATGATGTGTTAATGCCAACTGTTTTTGAGTTTCTCTGTTTTCTTCCGCAGTAAAAAACAAATCGGAATCCACACCAACAATATGAATGTTAGCTTCAATGTTTTCTAAGACATTAAAATTCTCGGTTCTCCCTTTAGTAACATCAATCGTTTTAAGCAGCTGATTCATTAATTTATAAGCTGAAAGCTGAAAACGCTCCTGCAGCTTATCGCCGTGATGCAACAGCCAACTTTCTACATTGAAAATCTCTAAATCGTCATTTTTAGAACGTTTGAAGCGTTCTTTAAACGACTCTGGCGTGCGGTAACACAGCATGGCGTGCATGCGCGCATCATGAACAGGGTGCTTAGAATTTAGTAAAAACTGCTCTTGAATCTGGCAATTTGCAATCAGCCAATCTGTAGATTTCCAATCGGTTGCTACAACCACCAAATGCTTCGTTAAATCTGGTTTTATCACAGCCATTTCCCAAGAAATTCCACCGCCTAGCGAACCTCCAACTACAGCAAACAATTTACCTGTTTTAAGTTCTTCTAAACCGATTAAAAATAATTTCGCAATATCTCTAGCTACAAAATCTTTGTAATTATCGATCACGAAACCATCAAAACCATTTCCTGGAATATTAAAAGCTAAAACGGTGTAAAGCTTGGTGTCGATAACCTTGTCATCTCCAATTAAATCACTCCACCAGCCCCCTTTTCCGGCTACATGACTATTCCCGGTAAGGGCATGATTGACCAAAACAATGGGTGCCTCACCAATAGGTTTGCCAAAAACTTGATAACTTAAATTGATTTCGGGATTAACGGTTTGATTTTCGGTAACGAAATCCTTTATGATAATATGTTGCAATGACTGCTCCAAATGCTATATTTTAAAACGTTGTGTTCTTAATTTAAATCGTCTTAAAAGCTTCTGTTAAATCTGCTTTTAAGTCTTCAATATCTTCAATTCCCACAGATAATCTTATTAAATCTGCCGAAACCCCTGCCGAACTTTGTTCCGCTTCATCCAACTGCTGATGCGTTGTACTTGCTGGGTGAATGATTAAAGATTTTGTATCGCCAATATTAGCCAATAATGAGAACAATTTCGTGTTATCGGCTATCTTTTTTGCGGCATCAAACCCGCCTTTATGGCCGAAAGTCACAATACCACTTTGTCCTTTTGGTAAGTATTTATCGGCTAATTTTTTATATTTATTACTTTCTAAACCTGGATAATTGACCCAAGCAATGTCATCTTGCGCTTCTAACCATTTGGCTAATTCCAATGCATTTTCACTGTGTTGCTTAATTCTAACAGGCAAAGTTTCTAAGCCTTGTATGATTTGAAAGGCGTTAAACGGACTCAAAGCTCCACCGAAATCTCTTAAACCTTCTAAAATTAATTTAAAAGTATAAGCAGCTGCACCTAAAGCTTCGTGGTATACTAAACCATGATATCCGGCTGAAGGTTCTGTAAACTCAGGAAATTTCCCGTTTGCCCAGTCAAAATTACCACCATCAATAATAGCACCACCAAGCGATGTTCCTTGTCCGCCAATATATTTCGTTAACGAGTGTATCACGATATTCGCACCGTGCTTAATAGGATTTAGTAAAGCTGGCGTTGCCACCGTATTATCTACTATAAAAGGAACGCCTGCTGCTTTTGAATGTACCGCAATGGCTTCAATATCTAAAACATCTAATTTCGGATTCCCTAAAGATTCTACAAAAAACGCTCTGGTATTGTCTTTTACAGCGGCTTCAAATTCATCTGGATTAGAACCATCAACAAAAGTTGTGGTAATACCCAAACGAGGCAAAGTCACGCTCAACAAATTATAAGTTCCGCCATACAAACTGCTTGACGCTACAATATGATCGCCTGCTTTTAATAAAGTTAGTAAGCCTGTTGAAATTGCCGAAGTCCCTGAAGCAAAAACCACCGCACCAATACCACCTTCAATAGCGGCTAAGCGGTCTTGTAAAATTTGATTTGTTGGATTGTTTAATCGGGTGTAAATAAACCCTAATTCTTTTAATGAAAAGAGATTCGCCGCATGGTCTGAATTGTTAAAAACATACGATGATGATTGATAAATAGGAACGGCTCTTGTTCCGCCATTGGCTGCAAAATCATGTCCGGCGTGTAATGCGTCTGTTGCAATTTTTTGTGTACTCATTTTTCTAATTTTTTTAGTTAATAATGATTCCCGCCTTCGCGAGAATGAAAATTTCAAAGAACACAGAAAAAACCATTTTCTGAGGGTCTTTGAGAAACCAAAAAGTCAAAATACACGATTATTGACCGTGTGCTTAATAGAAAAATGTTATAAAGAATTTAGAAACTACAGTAGGTAATTTCGTTTCGTTATCTATCCGATCAAGGGTAGAATTTAGCACCTTCTTTACAGGTAAAGGGTTGCTAAGGCTTCAACGGGTCTAATCCCTCTGCCTTTCTTGATAACATTTCAGTAAGTTTTTTGAACTTTGTGAATGCAAATATTCGTTCAGAAAAAGTTAATATCCAAATTTTTTAAGGGTTATTTTATAAATTCAGCAATAACCCTTTAATTATTCCACAGAAAAAACCTTAAGATATATTGCGATTCTCCATCAAAATAAACTTATTCCTAATAATATCGCCAATTGGTTTGTTTTCAATTTTAGATTCTAACCAAGAGATAATATCTAAATACAAAAAGGCACGACTTTGGTAAGGGTCATCTTCAAATTCCTTTAATTTTTTATGCAGCTTAATGAATTCATTTTTCACTTCATGCGGATAAATATCGCCTAAGCCACGTAAAAACTTAATGAACTCCTTTTGCACTTCATATAAATCTTCCATTTTAATTAAGAACTTATAGGTACTCTTAATTAAAACGTCAAGGTTGTAATCCAAACCGGCTTCATAGTGCGCTACAAGATTTAGAATTCTTGAAAAACACAATAAATCTTCCCGCATTTGCAATGATTTATTACTTATTATTTTTTCTAAATAATAAATACATTTTCGATTATCACCAGCACCAAAATACATGCTCGCTATCTTATAATAAAACACCATAATGTGATGTTCATCAATGCGATCTTTATAGTTTTTTAAACGCTCTAAAACCTCATCAATTAAAGGTAAGCCTTCCTTAAAACTTCCTTCTATAAAATGAAGATTAAATTTATTATTGTAAATAAACAGAAACGTTAACCCATCAATATTATCATCAGCAGGAAACCATTTTTCTTTGGTAATGGCTTCAAAACGAGATAAAGCAGATTTAAACTTTCTGTAATGCCTAATGTAGTACAGAGATTCTAGTAAATAATTGTTCCCTTTCAAGAAAAACACAGGATTTAAAACAATCATATCCTTATTCTCATAAAACAACTCCACCCATTTTCTAGAAAATTTATAGCAAGCTAAAAAATCTTGCGTTAAAAAACTATACCAAAGTCTGGACTTGTAAAGCCATAATTTTTCTCTAAATCCCAATTCACTGATATGAAATTTAGGTAATCTTGCATTAAAATAATCGGTGATTCTCTTAGTTTCCGCTTCGTTTTTAACATAACCGGTTTTTAAAAACTGCCCGTATAACTGAAGTGATAAATTTGAAAGCTTACTGGCCAATACATTCTGTCTGCTTAATTCTTTAGCCTCAATCGATAATTGATCGGCTCTGTTATTTAAACTACGCGTTATGTATTGAGATTCTATGACTTTTTCAAGATCTACAATTTCATAAGCCGCGTTCTTCTCCTCATTAGCAATAGCCAAATTTTTAGCTTTGTCTAGAATTTTCAAACTCTGCTTATATAATCCTTTATGATAAAGAATGGTTGCGAAATCTAACTGTTCTCGAATTTGAATACGCACATCTTGATGCGATGGATTTAAACGTAAACTAATTAAGATTTGCTTATATAAATGTGCCTTTAAATTAGACAATTGTTGCTTCTTAACAATGCCCTTTTTTAAAATTACTGCTTCATCATAAGTGGTTAACTTATCCAAAATATTGAACAAAGTCAAAAATTTTGAATCTTCATTAACTCCTAATCGCCCTACATAAAGTTTAAATTGTCGCTTTTCCGATTTGGATAAGGACTTAATTAAAACAAATAAATTATCTTTTTGATCTCTTGTCATAGTTATAAAAACATACGTAACTTTCTGTTTTACAGTTTTTTAACCGTTATATCAATGTGTTTAACATCGTAAAAAACAAATGTAGAATGGAATTTTTACAAAACCAAAATATACATTCGTAGAACAATACGAAAATATATTTTAATAAATGTCTGATAATAAAGTCCAAATTTTTGATACAACCCTTAGAGACGGCGAGCAAGTCCCTGGCTGTAAACTGAATACTGAACAAAAAATAATCATTGCTGAACAGCTCGATTATTTAGGTGTTGACATTATTGAAGCTGGTTTCCCAGTGTCTAGCCCTGGTGATTTTAAATCGGTTGTAGAAATTTCAAAAATTGTAAAAAATGCTACAGTTTGTGGTTTAACACGTGCTGTAGAGAACGATATAAAAGTAGCTGGTGAAGCCTTAAAATTGGCTAAAACCGGACGAATTCATACGGGAATTGGAACTTCTGAATCTCATATAAAATATAAATTCAATTCTACTAAAGAAGCGATTATAGAACGTGCCGTAAAAGCCGTATCTTATGCTAAGACTTTTGTAGAAGATGTTGAATTTTATGCTGAAGATGCAGGAAGAACCGATAACGAGTATTTAGCACGTATCTGTGAAGCTGCCATTAAAGCAGGTGCAACGGTATTAAACATTCCTGATACAACAGGCTATTGTTTACCAAGTGAATATGGTGCTAAAATTAAGTACTTAAAAGAAAATGTAAAAGGCATTGAAAAAGCCATTATATCTTGCCACTGCCATAATGATTTAGGTTTGGCAACGGCAAATTCAATTGAAGGTGTTATTAACGGTGCCAGACAAATTGAGTGTACCATTAACGGTATTGGGGAACGCGCAGGAAACACAGCTTTAGAAGAAGTTGTCATGATCTTAAAGCAACACCCTTACTTAAACTTGGATACAGGAATTAAAACTGAAATGCTTTATGGCTTAAGCCAATTGGTTTCAGATAGCATGGGTATTTACACACAACCAAACAAAGCGATTGTTGGTGCAAATGCTTTTGCTCACAGTTCTGGAATTCACCAAGATGGGATGATTAAAAACCGTGAAACTTACGAAATCATGGATCCTAAAGATGTTGGTGTTACCGAATCAGCTATTGTTTTAACAGCACGTTCTGGTAGAGCTGCCTTAGCATATAGAGCAAAAAAGGTAGGTTACGAATTAACAAAACTTCAATTGGATGAAATCTACACCATCTTTTTAGATTTTGCAGATAAGAAAAAAGAAGTTGATGATGAAGACATCCACGAAATTGTAGCAAGCAGCAAGGTTTATAAAGAAATTATTTCTGCTTAAGGTATAAAAGATGGTTTTGCGCTTTCGCGGAAATGATCACATAAAAAAGTAAAATATGAAGTTAAATATTGGCGTATTACCTGGAGATGGTATAGGACCAGAAGTTACAGCTCAGGCCGTTAAGGTTTTGAAAGCTATAGCCATGGAATTTGATCACGTATTTACTTTTGAAAAAGCCTTAGTTGGTGGCGCAGCCATTGAAAAAACAGGCACAGCTTTACCTGATGAAACGGTTGAAATTTGCAAAAGAGCAGATGCTGTTTTATTTGGTGCGATAGGTAACACAAAGTACGATGAAGATCCAGATGCAGCTGTGCGTCCAGAACAAGGCCTTTTAGGACTTCGTAAAGCATTGGGATTACATACCAACATCAGACCTGTAATTGCTTATGAAGATTTATTAAGCAAATCATCATTAAAAGTAAAGGCAATAAAGGATACAAACCTTGTTATTTATAGAGAATTAACTGGTGGTATTTACTTCGGAAAAAGACACCTTAGCGAAGATGGCAACACCGCTTCCGATGTTTGTGAATACCAACGTTTTGAAATAGAGCGTATCGCTCACGCCGCTTTTAAAGCTGCACAATCGAGAAAACGCAAATTAACTTTGGTTGATAAAGCGAATGTTTTAGAAAGCTCAAGACTATGGCGTCGTGTGGTTAAGGACATAGCTAAGCAATATTCTGATGTTAAAATAGATTACACTTACATCGATAATGCGGCCATGGATTTAATTATCAACCCAAGGCAGTTTGATGTTATTTTAACAGAAAACATGTTTGGCGATATACTTTCTGAAGAAGCCAGTGTAATTGTAGGCTCGATAGGCTTATTAGCTTCAGCTTCTATAGGTGATAAGCATGTTATGTTTGAACCTATTCACGGTGCTTATACCAAAGCAGCTAATAAAGGCATAGCTAACCCTATTGCTTCTATTTTATCGGCAGCCATGCTGTTAGATCATTTTGGTTTAGATGAAGAAGCAAACCGTGTGAGAGAAGGTGTTGACAAGTCTTTGAAACTTCACATTACCACACCAGATTTAAACAACAAATACGATCATATTAGCACAACGAAAGTTGGCGATTTTATTGAGGATTTCATTCACAATCCAGACGAGACCAATCTAAACTTTACTAATATACATTTAGGACAATCCACAATTATTTAATTATTTGAGTTAGTCAACAAACCAATTAAACTAAACTAGAAAGTCCTTAAAAGCGCATCTCTTCGATGCGCTTTTTTAATTTCACATAGTCATAGACTAAAAAAGAGGAAAAGGCTAGTACATTAGAGGGCTTTACCATGAGTCTATTAATAATCGTACTATAAAATGCAACTTTAATTTCAACAATTAAAGACTAAATCCTTAAGAAAAAAATCTTGTTGAGGTCTACGAACATCTTCTCGCTCATTTTAAACAAAACACATACTTGAACTACTCTACATTTGGAATGTCTTGATAAAATTAAAGAAGAAATTGGATTAATTGTAACCGCACATCCCCAACCAGAATCGTGTAACCATATATACTAACACCTCTAGTTTTAATGATGTTTCTTGATCCAAAACAACACCTCCAAGTAGTTAGAAATAATTATAAAAAGTAAATCGTCTAAGAGGTTATCTTAGACGATTTACTTTTTCATATATATAGGTTATCCCTTATTATGTTGCCTGTAGTAGTCACAGACTGGAGCAAGGAAATTTCTAAAAAATATCATGACATGCTAATAGGTCAGTTCTATTTTGAGATAAGCATATCAAGATTATAAACGAACAAATAATTATTCTGGTTTATACGTACGTATGTAGTCAAATCTCGAAGTTGACCTTTCTGAACTAATAACTGAAGGATCGGTTGTATAATCATCAACCTGACCAACTGTTTCTCTCCATGGTTGAGCTGCAGCAGATATAATTAAAAACATATCTTTATTTAAGCCTGTGCCACTAGTGTAATTTTCAGGATCAATTTGATCTGTAGGTACTTCTCTCACCAATTCTCCATCAACATAGTATTTTAAAGTCCATGGGTCTAACCATAACACACCATAATCATGGTAATCATCGGCCCATTTTGTTCCTTTACCATCTGCGTAATAGGTTTCTTCACCTTTTGGCTGATAATCTTGAAAAGGATCTCTAATAAAAACATGATGACTTAAATGCAAACGTTCAGAAAAATAAGTATTGGATTTATCTCCATAGGCTTCTAAATTATCAATTTCCTGGGTCGAGTCATCGCTTAATAACCAAACTGCAGTAGCCAATGAAGACTCGCTAATTTTTACACGAGCTTCCATATATAACGGATAGCCAACCTTCTCTTTCGAGGTCACACAACCTGTATGGACATTGTTACCATTAATGGTAGCTTTATATACAAGCTCTCCTCCTTCTATTGATGAGTTCTCGGGGGTATATTCAGTTGAAGTTGTAGCTGTGCCTGATTTTTTAGGTCCTGTCCAACCATTAAAAAACTTATCCTGCCAATTATCTGTAAACTCGGCAGTTTTTCCTTCATAATTAAACTCATTAGTAAATTTAGGTTGAATTACCCATTCTTTACCCTCTCCTGGACTTGGCAAAAAGTCAACAGGCCCTGAAGGTTTTGGCATTTCATCCGTTAAAATTTCTTTTACCTCACCATATTCAATTTTATCACTAGCAATGAAATAGGCGCTCAGATAATATGTTTGGCTGCCATCTAAGTCGGTAATGGTTACTGAAAAATCGGTAGAATTACTATCTGATATTGATTTGTTATCGCTAACTGATGGCTTATCAGATATACTCCAACAAACCCCTCTTTCTGAAATGGATATATCATCTGTACCCGTTGTAATTTTTCCTCCAGCAATAATTTCTGAATAAACCGATGTTTTCTCCGGTGTAATTGAGGAAATAGTTGTAGGTATTATTGTTGGATTTTCTGTAGAAGAATCATCGTCGCTACTACATCCAACCACCAATAGAATCGCACTTAATAATCCATATAATTTTGTTGCTTTTACCATAATATTTAATCTTAATTTAGTCAAATTACGTTATAAACAAAAACACACATGATTTTTGCTTAAGTATAGTCTTCAAAACTAATTTAAAACCTCGTGTTGGAACTTTCAAATAACTAGACATAAACTGAACAAAGTTGACAGCAAATAAGTGAAGTCCTACTTTAAACTTATCTAAAATTGGTTCAAACTTAAATTCTAACATATTCTGCCATATTATTTAATACGTACTGCTTGTGTTGTAAATGATAATCCTTGCTGCCCAACGGTTGAATTCATAACGCCATCAAATAAGGGTTCTGAGCAGTCTTGAGGAATCTTCCAGTCAAAAATAAAATTTGAACCCACCCCTCCAGAAATATCAACCTCATCGATTATGATTTCAGCTGTTTCAAGTGGTGCTAAGAAAATAATTTTATCAAAATATGTTCTTACCAATTCATCATGAGTATGGTAATAATTAGCGTTCTCAACATCAATAGTATCTTCTGCACTTGTATTCCTTAAGCTAACCATAGCGGTTAAATTGTGAGTCTTATTTTCCGATAAACTATAAATCTGATAATAAATAGACAGATAAGATTTACCAAATTGAAGACTGTCCTTCTGACTGATATCAATCGTTCGTTTCGACCAATTTTCAGGATGCAAAGAGCTTATCTGATTTTCCTCATTACACGCCACTAAACTAAAAATTAATCCTCTTTTCGTACAAATTACACCTAGAAATCGATAATCGCTTTGTTCTTACTTACCTAAACCCTTGATTTTCAAAATAACTACAAAGCTTTCGGTTTTTAGAATCGGCATCCAATCTTAGGTATGAAAAACCGGCTAATTTGGCCTCCTTTTCAATGTCTTGCAAGATTATTTAATTATTTGAGTTAGTCAACAAACCAATTAAACTAAACTAGAAAGTCCTTAAAAGCGCAGCACTTGCAATTCCCCGGAGAAGGATGTTTGTTTGTAATTAAACGATAAACTTTAAATTAAAACTAAAAACTCTTCATCCAATCAAACAATCGATCAGGCCAAGTTTGCAAGTAACCATTTTCCAAGGCTAAGCCAAAACCATGCCCACCGTATGGGTAAATATGCATTTCTGAACTAACCCCTTTATCTTTAAGCGCTTTATACAATTGCAAACTATTCTCTACAGGAACAACACTATCATCTCCTGAATGTATTATAAATGTTGGTGGAGTATTTTCTGTGACTTGTAATTCATTAGAATACTTTTTCTTCAATGCATCACTTGCATCCTTTCCTAACAAATTATTTTGCGACCCTTTATGTGTAAAGTTATCCTTCATGGTAACCACGGGATAAATCAAAATAGTAAAATCTGGTCGTGCGGAAATGGTATCAATGGATGCCTCCTTGAAATTATTAGGTGTATCAAACTGCACACCTAAAGTTGACGCTAAATGTCCTCCCGCTGAAAACCCCATAATTCCAATTTTATTAGGATTTACATTATACTCTTCTGCATGCTGTCTTACCCATCTTATAGCACGTTGTGCATCCTGCAATGGTGCTTCATGAGGTACAATTAATGATTTCGACAATGGCAATCTAGATTTTAACACGAATGCAGCAACCCCTTTGCTATTAAACCACTTTGCAATATCTGTTCCTTCCCAGTCATAACATAAGACCTTATACCCACCTCCAGGACAAATAATTACAGCTTTACCTGTAGCGTTTTGCTTTGTAGGGAGAAAAACTTCTAGCGTCGGTTTTTTTACTAATGAAATTCTTTTTATATCGGTAACTTCAGTAATTTCAATTTCGGGGGTTTCTTTGCTATTTGGGATGTTATCGCCCCATATTTCAAAAATATTGTTTTGCGAATAACTATTATTCATAGCTAGACCTATAATAAAAACGATTAAGCACCTTGATATCATATTGTGTGGTTAAAATTCCGACTACTAATTTACAAATTTATTTATCGGTCACTTATACAAATCAATCGATACGAGAAATGATTTATATGACAAAAAATACCAAGGTGTATAATTACACCCCCTAACTCAAAAAAACGACTGAACACAGATAAAAACCAGTATGCGAAGTCCTATTTTACACTATTCTGAAATTGGTTAAAACTTAACTTCTGATAAATGCAGCTTTCATAGTCCTAATTCATGTTTGAAACCAAACCTAACTAAACCCCTTGAAAGTAGCTATTTATACCCGTTAAGATATTCTGTACGGCATAGGCTGCCAGAATTAAGCCCATGATTTTACTAATAACCGTAACCCCATAGTCCCCAATTCTTTTTTGAAGATGATTGGCACCAAGAAGTATCAAACAATTTACTCCCACTGCTACCGTTCGTTTGTAACGAGTGGCCAATCATTGTAAAAAATTAAAAAAGTATTGTGGACGCCCCCACTATGATCCCATCAAGGGGATGGGGCATTAGTTTTTAAAGTAACAACTCTATTAATTCTGAGTAAGCAAACTATGATAATGTTTCATGGCGTCTAAAATCTTCTCTCCATTTTCATGACTATTTACTCTAAGAACTAGTTTAAAGGAATTCTTCCAAGCCCCACCCTTTGAATTATCCATAAACTTAGGAATCTCTGCATTAATATATGATATTCCTTGATTACGTTTAGATAATTTATGAAATATACACGATTTAGAAAAATTATATAGCTCACGCTTTCGTGGTACATCGTCAGTATTTTTTGCCCTTCGGTAAAACCTCATATAATCACCTTCGAATTCAATGATAATTTGAAATTTACCCGATCGGTCATAACAATATTTATCAATATTTTCTTTGAGAAAATCTTTAGTTTGCTCTTTAGTTAGAGTTGATTTATTATGATCTGACGTGTATTTCTCACTTGTTCCATTTTTGAATATAATTTCAAAAATTTCACTTTTTGGCAATATATATAGTGGACCATCTGGATTATTAGCCTTATGAAACGATATTTCATTCAATCTAATTTCTTTAACTTCTGAAAGTATAGAATCTCTATTTTTTGTAATAATTATATCTTGAGAAAAAACACAAGAATTTACTAATAAAAAGACTATTAACGAATTTTTAAATATATTATTTTTCATTACTAAAACTGATATTTAATTTTCCTAAAAACTCAATTAATAATGTTTTCTATTATCGTCATAAATTACTTAATACGTACAGCTTGCGTTGTAAACGACAAACCTTGCTGCCCGACGGTCGAATTCATAACGCCATCAAATAGGGGTTCTGAACAGTCTTGAGGGACCTTCCAGTCAAAAATAAAATTTGAACCCGTACCTCCAGAAATATCAACCTCATCGATTATGATTTCAGCTGTTTCAAGTGGTGCTAAGAAAATGGTTTTATCAAAATATGTTCTCACCAATTTACCATGAGTATCGTAATAATTAGCGTTCTCAACATAAACAGTATCTTCTGTACTTGTATTTCTTAAGCTAACCATAGCGGTTAAATTGTGGGTCTTATTTTCCGATAAACTATAAATCTGAGAATAAATAGACAGATAAGATTGACCAGATTGAAGACTGTCCTTCTGGCTGATATCAATCGTTCGTTTCGACCAATTTTCAGGATGCAAAGAGCTTATCTGCTTTTCCTCATTACAGGCCACTAAACTAAAAATTAATCCTATGATTAGTAGATTTTGCTTCATAAACCAAAGGTAACAAAAGTGATAGAACTTATCGACATGATGTGAAGCGTTAGCTTTAAGGTATTCTAATTAATCTTCTTTTCGTACAAATTATACGTAGAAATTGATAATCGCTTTGTTCCTAATTGCCTAAACCCCTGATTTTCATAATAACCACAAAGCTTAGGATTTTTAGAATCGGCATCCAATCTTAGGCGTGAAAAACCGGCTACTTTGGCCTCCTTTTCAATGTCTTGCAAGATTATTTTACCAATACCTTGTCCTTCCAATTGTTCAACTACAACTAAAGTTTGGCTTTTTCATCTTGCTTACCCCAATAGAGCAAATCTTCTTCTAGAACACGAACCATTCCAACGCAATCGCTTTCAAGATTTTTGATGAAGAAAAACTCATTATTACCAATACCTTCTTCAACCCATTTTACTTTTTCTTGTGGCGGATTTTTCCAGTATTGCCAATGATCAATATGCTTCTTAGAAATCCTTTCAGCAGCTTCCTTGAAAAGTTTGAGTACCAGGTGCTTCTCATGCGGTTTTATTGGTATGAATTCGATATTCATAAGCGCTAATATTTAACCTAGCTAGGAAACTTATCACGAATTTTATCTAAGCATAAATTATGAATACTTCCAGCATGGGTATGTTTTTTAGAAGTATCTGGAACATAAGTACCGTCTTGCACTTGTCCGCCAATTTTTTGATAAGCCTCCCTAAACGTTTGTCCTTCTACCACTAAAGTATTGATGTTATCAACAGTGAATAAATATTTGTATTTATCATCGTTGATATCAATATCCTTCACTATTATTTGCTGAATAGAATAATTGAAAATATCTAGAATGTCTTTTATTTCTTCGAAAGCAGCAATCATATTTTCTTTTAACAACTGAAAATCGCGGTGGTAACCACTTGGCAAATTATTGGTTATTAAAATCATTTCACTTTGTAAAGCTTGAATTTTATTACACTTACCACGAATTAACTCAAAAACATCTGGGTTCTTCTTGTGTGGCATGATGCTGCTTCCCGTAGTTAATTCATCTGGAAATGAAATAAATCCGAAATTCTGACTCATATACAAGCAAGTATCCATAGCAAAACGCGCCATGGTATTGGCTAGACTTCCTAAAGCTGCTGCAATAGTACGTTCGTTTTTACCACGCCCCATTTGCGCTGCAACCACATTGTATTTCATGGTTGCAAAATCCATTTCTTTAGTTGTCACATCTCTGTCGATTGGAAATGAACTTCCATAACCAGCTGCTGAACCTAAAGGATTTTGATCTACTGTTTTAATGGCTGCATCTAGTAAAAACACATCATCAATCATGAGTTCCGCGTAAGCAGAAAACCATAAACCGAAAGATGATGGCATGGCAACTTGCAGATGCGTATAACCAGGAAGTACTTTATCTTTATAAGTTTCAGCCTGATTTAAAAGTGTATCAAAAAGTGTTTTGGTTTTTTCTTTTACAGCCGATAATTCTTCTTTAAAATATAAATGAAGCGCTACTAAAACTTGGTCATTTCTAGAACGTGCGGTGTGTATTTTTTTACCAACATCACCTAAAGCCTTCGTTAATTCAAACTCTATTTTAGAATGTACGTCTTCAAATTGCGCATCAATAACAAAAGTTCCATCTTCAATCTGGTTAGCCAAAACCTGAAGTCCGGAAAGTAATTTTTCTAATTCAATTTCAGAAAGAATACCAATTTTTTGAAGCATGATCGCGTGGGCACGTGATGCTATAACATCATACTTTGCGATATGAATATCTATTTCTCTATCGTTTCCTACTGTAAATTGTTCGATTTTTTTATCGATGGATATGCCTTTGTCCCAGAGTTTCATAAATTTCTGCGAAGGCAGAAATCTCTACCTTCATTTTTTAATTAATATTTTTTGTTATTCCTACGAAAGCAGGAATCCCTTTTATAGTCGTAGATTTGTTAAATTTTTAAATAATTCAACAAAAAATAATTAATATTCTCAACCAAAAGATTCCTGTCTACACAGGAATTAGTGCACGGTTTAACAATTCAATATATATTTTAATACCTTCTTCTATTTCGTTGATGTAAATGAATTCATCTGCCGAATGTGAGCGTGTACTATCGCCTGGCCCTAATTTTAATGACTTACAGGTTAAAACCGCTTGATCGGATAATGTAGGTGAACCATAACTGGTTCTTCCCATGGCTAGACCTTCTTTCACCAATTCATGATCCATTGGAATTGAAGACGAATTTAAACGTAAGCTACGCGGTGTAATACGCGTTACAGGGGCATTATCTTGTAATATTTGTGCAATTTCAGCATTGGTATACGCATCGTTAACGCGCACATCAATAACCAAATCTACGTGACCAGGAACCACATTATGCTGTGATCCTGCCTTAATTTGAGTCACCGTTAATTTTACATCACCTAAAGCTTCAGAACCTTTATCGAACTTCAAATCTTTAAACCATTGCAAAGCTTCAATAGTATTATAAATGGCATTATTATCGTTTGGATGCGCCGCGTGACTTGGAGTCCCTTCAATAACGGCATCAAAAACCACTAAGCCTTTTTCGGCAACAGCAAGATTCATTAAAGTAGGTTCGCCAACAATCGCGACATCAACTTTCGGGATGATAGGCAGCATGCTGTTTAATCCGTTTGGACCGCTGCTCTCTTCTTCCGCGGAAGCGACAATAACTATATTGTATTTTAAATCTTCTCGGTTATAGAAATGCACAAATGTTGCCATAAGTGACACCAAACAACCTCCGGCATCGTTACTTCCTAAGCCGTATAATTTACCATCTTCAACAATCGCTTTAAAAGGATCTTTGGTGTAAGCCGAATTTGGTTTTACCGTATCGTGATGCGAGTTCAATAACAACGTTGGTTTGCTGGCATCAAAATGCTTGTTAAGCGCCCAAATGTTGTTTTTTGTACGTGTGTATTCTATATTATATTTTGTAAACCAGCCTTCGATATGCGCTGCCGTATGGTCTTCCTCGGAAGAAAAAGACTGCGTTTCAATAAGCTTTTTTAATAAAGCTATGGCATCGTTTGTTAACTGTTCTATCATAAAAATAAGGTCGTAAATTTTTGATCTTTATTACTTATAATGCTAGGGTTCCCAATAAAAACACGGGAAACACCTTCACCAATCGCGTGATAACAGTTTTCTAATTTTGGAAGCATCCCATCGTGAAAAACACCTTTGTGTTTTAAGATTTCGTAAGTTCCAGAATCCATGTAATCAATCACCGAATTATCGTCATCAACCTCCATAAGCACGCCGTTTTTCTCAAAACAGTATACCAATTCTACTTTATACAAGTTTGAAAGGCCAATGGCCAATTCTGAAGCTACTGTATCGGCATTCGTATTGAATAATTGTCCGTTTCCATCATGCGTTATGGCACAAAAAACAGGCACAAAATCCGCTTGAATTAATTTATCAATACTACTATGATTCACCTTTTTAACATCACCTACAAAACCGTAATCAATCTCCTTTACTGGACGTTTTTTTGAAGCAATACTATTAATATCGGCACCTGTTAAGCCAATGGCATCGGTATTTAAACCTTGTAACTGCGCCACAATATTTTTATTTACAAGTCCGCCATAAACCATGGTAATGACCTCTAAAGTTTCAGCATCGGTAACACGTCTGCCATTAATCATATTAGATTCAATCCCTAATTTTGAAGCGATATGTGTCGCACGTTTTCCGCCGCCATGCACTAATATTTTCTTGCCTTCTAATTCAGAAAAATGTTTTAAAAAAGACTCTAAAGCATCTTTATCTTCAATAACGTTTCCGCCAATTTTTACTACTGATAATTTCTCTTTAGCCATTCTCTAGTATTTTTTTAAGCACCAATTGCGCTGCATAAGTTCTATTATTCGCTTGCTGAATCACTAAAGAACTATCGCTATCTAGAACAGCGTCCTCCACAATAACATTACGTCTTACAGGTAAACAGTGCATGAATTTAGCAGCTCCTAACTTTTCTTTGGTTATCATCCAGCTTGGATCTGTATTTAGTATTTTCCCGTAATCATCATAAGAACTCCAGTTTTTCACATATACAAAATCGGCGTCTTTAAGCGCTTCCTCTTGATTGTGCATAATTGGGGTGTCTTTCGTTATTTCTGAACTTAAATTATAACCTTCTGGATTTGTAATAACAAAATCGACATCCATTTTCTGCATGGCTTGAACAAAACTATTTCCAACAGCATGTGGCAACGCTTTTACATGTGGTGCCCAACTTAAAACCACTTTAGGTTTTGCTGTTTTAGCATGTTCTGAAATGGTTAAAGCATCGGTCAACCCTTGCAACGGGTGTCCTGTGGCACTTTCCATATTCACAACAGGTACAGAAGCAAATTCTACAAAAGATTTCAAAACCTGTTCGCTTTCATCTTTTTCTTTATCTGTTAAAGTAGGAAAGGCTCTCACTGCAATAATATCACAGTATTGAGATACTACGGCTGCAGCTTCTTTAATATGCTCGGCCGTATTACCATTCATAACCGTACCATCGCCAAACTCGATACCCCAGGCATCGCCTGAAACATTCATAACAATAGGATTCATACCCAGGTTTAAAGCCGCCTTTTGCGTGCTTAAACGGGTACGCAAACTAGAATTAAAGAACAATAAACCTAAGGTTTTATCTTGTCCTAGAGACTTATGTTTTAAAGGGTTTTCTTTTAAGGCTTTAGCTTCGGAAATCCACGTGTCGATGTTGTCGATATCGTTTATGGATGTATAATTTTTCATCTGAACATTATTTTATTTTAGTAAACGGTACTTTATTATCCATGGCATTTATGATGAAATGGTCTTCGAGTCCGTTTACAATCCAAGTTTCAATATTGGCATGTTTAGCTAAGGCGGCAGCTTCAATTTTGGAAGCCATACCACCACTACCATGCGAAGACTTGGAATTTACTACTTCGTTTTTTAAGGCATCAAAATCTAGGACTTCAGCAATCGTTTCTGGTTTGTTGATTTCAAAAGAAGCTTTTGTATAGATGCCGTTTGTGTTGGTTGCGATAATAAATAAATCGACTCCTAAAAGCGATGCGGTTAAAGCGCCTAATTTATCATTGTCACCAAATTTAATTTCATCGGTGGCTACGGTATCATTTTCATTGATGATAGGAATGTAGTTGTTGTTTACCAAAACATTGATGGTGTTCACAATGTTTGTTTTGCTTTCCTGTTTTTCAAAGTCTGAATAGGATAACAAACATTGTGAACTCAACAAGCCGTATTCTCTGAAAATTTCTTGATAAATACGTATTAAATGTGGTTGTCCAATAGATGCCAAGGCCTGTTTTACAAACAGTTCTTCACGCTGACTTTCCAACTTCACAAACTGTTTAGCCACGGCAATGGCACCAGAGCTTACAATAATAAACTCGTAGCGATCTTGAAGTTGTGCTATTTGACTGGCAATATCTTCAATTTTACCTCTAGAAATATTATCGGTTTCTTTGGTAAGTGTATTAGACCCTACTTTTAATAAAATGCGTTTTTTCTTCATTTATTGAAAAGCTCGCTAACTTTTAATAATCACTTATTGTTATTAACAAGTACGCGCTTAATATTTATCTAATTTGTCCATTTCCATGAACATACCATTTGTTTGTTACTAAATGTTGTAAACCAATAGGTCCACGTTGGTGTAATTTATCTGTACTAATCGCTAACTCACCACCTAAACCTAATTGACTACCATCGGTAAAACGTGTTGAAGCATTATGATAAACGGCTGCTGTATCTGCATTTTCCATGAAAAATTTTGCTTCAGCTTCATTGGTTGTAATGATACAAGATGAATGGCCTCCAGAATATTTATTTATCATAGCTACAGTCGCTTCAGTTGAATCGATTTCACCAATAACAATTTTATAATCTAGAAACTCTTCATACCAGATATCGTCTGATTCAAACTGTGTAATTTCATCGTATTTAGACGTTTCTGCATCACCTAAAATTTCAACATCAAATTCTTTTAATTTTGAAATTAAGCGTTTTATAAAAGCTTCTTTATTCGGAAGATTTTTGTCTATTAAAACTTTATCAAGCGCGTTACAAGCAGAAATTTTTGCCGTTTTGGCGTTAATAATGACTTCCATAGCGATATCTAAATCTGCCTCTGGGTGTACATACACGAAATTATTTCCACGACCACTAATAATCACTGGACAATTAGCGTGTTTCTTAACGAATGCAATTAAACGCTCTCCACCTCTAGGCACCATTAAATCTACTTGTTGCGTAGGGTTTTCTAAAAAGGCTTGTGTTTCTTCTCTGTTGAATTGTAAATACTCTACCCAATCCGTAGAAGCGCCGTTTGCTTCTAGGGCAGCATGCCATAATTCAACAATTTTCAAGTTTGATCTTAAAGATTCTTTACCACCTTTAAGTAAAATTTTATTTCCTGATTTAAACGCAATTCCTGCAGCTTCAACGGTGACATCTGGACGTGATTCATAAATAATTAAAACCGTTCCAAAAGATGCCGTTTTGTTGTAAACCTGCATACCATTATCATGCTTAAACGAAAAACGCTCTACACCAACAGGATCTTCTTGAGATGCCAAATGGGTAACAGATTTAATCATTTCATCTACTTTTGAATCGTCTACTTTTAAACGATCGTACATAGATTTATCGTCACCTTTATAAGCGTCTAAATCTTCTTTATTGATATTAATTATAGTTTCTCGTTCCTCTTCTAATAGCACAGCCATTTTCAGCAATACCGCATTTCTAGTTTCTATAGTTAATAATGTGTTCATTGTATTTTTTTTTAAATGTTTTGTGTCTGCAGTTCTTCTGCAGCCTCAACCTCTGGTAACGCTTCTATTAGTGCTTCAAAAAACATATTGATATGTTCCTTTCTAACGGTTAACGGAGGTAATATTCTTAGTAATTTTTTATTTGAAGCACCACCAGTAAAAATATGATTGTCGTAAATTAAGCGTTTTCTTAAGTCGCCAACTTCAAAGTCAAATTCTAATCCGAGCATTAAACCTTTTCCTTTTATATTTTTAATATGCGGAATGGTTTTAGCAATTTTTATAAAATACTCAGACATCACGTTCACATTATTTATCAGCTTTTGGTCTTCAATAACCTCTAAAACCGATAAACCTGCTGCACATGCGAGGTGATTACCACCAAACGTGGTACCTAACATACCAAATTTAGCTTCTATGTTTGGGTGAATTAAAATGCCCCCAATCGGAAAGCCATTCCCCATGCCTTTTGCCATCGATATAACGTCTGGCGTTACGTTATAATGTTGAAATGCAAAAAACTTACCTGAACGTCCGTACCCCGATTGCACTTCATCGGCAATAAAAAACGTATTGTTTGCTTTACAAAGCTTATCGACTTTTTCAAAAAACTCAGCAGTTCCTTGATCAAGACCTCCTACACCTTGAATAAATTCTACAATAACGGCACAAACATCACCTTTTTCTAATTCAGCTTGAACCCCTGAAATGTCGTTCAATTCTAGAATAGTGACTTCCTGTTGTGCGTTTATTGGCGCAATAATACTTGGGTTATCGGTGGCTGCAACAGCTGCCGATGTACGTCCGTGAAAACCATTTTTAAACGCTACGACTCTAGATTTCCCTGTTTTAAAGGATGCTAATTTTAAAGCATTCTCGTTAGCTTCAGCTCCTGAATTACAAAAAAACAATTCATAATCTTTACAACCTGAAAGCACCTCTAGTTTATCGGCTAATTTCACTTGTAACGGATTTTGAATGGCGTTTGAGTAAAATCCAAGTTCTGCCACTTGATTCGAAATAGCCTCTACGTATTTTGGGTGTGCGTGCCCAATAGATATCACGGCATGACCACCGTAAAGATCTAAATACTCTGTACCTTTCTCATCATAAACATAAACACCTTTTCCTGAAACTGGTGTTACATCATAAAGCGGGTAAACGTTAAATAATGGCATAATTATTAATTTATTATTAGTTGGTTATTTTTTCAAAAGAGGCGTTAATCACTTTTGATAGGAATTGTGCTAAAACTCCCGTTTTTTTTAGTTGTTGTGCAAAAATAATCATTTTAGATGCTTTTATTGCTAAAAGCCTGTCTTTCGTAATGTTAACATTATCTAAAATGATTATTTCATGTTTTAAAATTATCTTAAAAGTATGTCGCTTTTAAACCTAAACCTGAAGTTTCTTCTAAACCAAACATTAAGTTCATGTTCTGAACTGCTTGCCCAGAAGCTCCCTTTAATAGGTTATCTATAATACTTGTAATTAAAAGTTTTCCGTTGTGCTTATGCAAATGAATTAAACATTTGTTGGTATTCACCACTTGTTTTAAATGTAAAAAATCATCTGAAACAAAGGTGAATTCAGCATCTTTATAAAATGCGTTGTATAATGCTTTAGCATCTTCAACAGAACCTTCGTAATCGGTGTAAACCGTTGCAAAAATACCCCTTGAGAAATTCCCGCGGTTAGGCATAAAAAGGATTTCCGAAGAAAAACCATTTTGTAATTGTTTAACCGACTGGTTAATCTCTCCTAAATGCTGATGCGTAAACGGTTTGTAATAAGAAAAATTATTATCACGCCACGTGTAATGTGTTGTTGCAGATAAAGACGTTCCTGCTCCTGTTGCACCTGTTACGGCATTAACATGCACATCCTGATTTAATAAATTTGCTTCAGCCAAAGGCAAAATAGCTAACTGAATGGCTGTTGCAAAACAACCCGGATTTGCAATATAATTTGCTGTTTTAGTCGCTTCTCTATTTAATTCAGGCAAACCGTAAACAAAAGTTTTTCCTTTAAAGACTTTATCAGCTTCTAATCTGAAATCGTTTCCTAAATCAATGATTTTTGTGTTTTCCGAAAAGGTATTAGCTTCTAAAAACTTTACAGAATTTCCGTGACCTAAACATAAAAACAACACATCAACATTAGGATTCACGGTATCGGTAAATTTCAAATCTAACGATCCTACTAAATCTTGATGCACTTTGCTTATTTGATTCCCTGCGTTACTTGTACTAAACACAAAATCAATTTGAGCTTCTGGATGGTTGATAAGTAATCTTATCAATTCCCCGGCTGTATAACCTGCGCCTCCAATTATTCCAACTTGAATCATTATTTTGAATTTACTTGTTGATAAATTTTATTCTGATTACCTAAGATTTTGATAAACCCTTTAGCGTCATCTGCAGTCCATGCTTTGTTTTCTTCACCGTAAGTACTAAACTTACTAGACATTAAATCATGACTAGAAACAATACCATCTAATGAAAAGTGATATGGTTTTAAAGACACCGTTACATCACCGGAAACCATTTTTTGAGAACTCTGTAAAAATGCTTCCATATCTCTCATTACAGGATCTAAATACTGCCCTTCATGTAAATGCATGCCATAAAAACTAGATAAATATTCTTTATGTTGTAATTGCCATTTTGTTAAGGTGTGCTTCTCTAATAAATGATGTGCTTTTACAGTTATTAAAGCTGCAGCAGCTTCAAAACCAACACGACCTTTAGTTCCAACAATCGTATCACCAACATGAATATCTCTACCAATAGCATATTTAGAAGCGATATCATTAAGCTTTTCAATATTTATTTGAGGTGCATTTGCTTCACCATTTAAAGCTGTTAACTCACCCTTTTTAAATGTTAGCACTACTTTTTCTTCCCCTTCTTTTTCTAATTGAGATGGATAAGCTTCACTTGGTAATGGTTTTTGAGATTCTAAGGTTTCAACACCTCCAACACTGGTTCCCCAAAGTCCTTTATTTACCGAGTATTTTGATTTTTCCCAAGGCATATCGATACCTTCAGATTTTAAATAATCAATTTCTTCTTGTCTTGTTAATTTTTCATCTCTAATTGGCGTGATTATTTTAATACCAGGAGCCAATGTTTGGAAAATCATATCGAAACGCACTTGATCATTTCCTGCTCCGGTACTTCCATGAGCAATATATTCTGCACCGATGCTTTTTGCGTATTCTACGATTTCAATCGCTTGAATAATACGTTCTGCACTTACAGAAAGTGGGTATGTACTATTTTTTAATACATTTCCATAAATTAAATACTTCACTACTTTCTGATAAAAAGTGGCTACCGCATCAATATTTTTATAAGTTGTAACCCCCATTTTATAGGCATTACTTTCTATATGTGTAATTTCTTCTTTAGTAAAACCGCCTGTGTTTACACTTACCGCATGAACATCGTACTCCTTTGATAAACTTACTGCACAGTATGACGTATCTAATCCACCACTGTATGCTATTACTAATTTTTTCATTTTACTATATTTATATAACTTATTTTCTACTTTATTTTAATTCTCTAATTTCAGCTTCAAAACACGGATTAACATAATACCTGAAATTTAATTCATCTCGTAATTTTCCTAACTTTTCAAGTTCTTCAACCAAAACTCTAGACATTTGAGACAGGGTGATATGTGTCATCCCTAATAATTCGTTGTAATAATGCACTTTAGTAGTTTGGGCAATTGAAATAAGAAAGGTATCACTATAGAATTCGGTTATTTTGGCCATCAATAACAAACCAAGATTCCAACTTCTATAAATGTTATCTACCCATAATGAGGACCGCTCATATACAAAATGCTCATGAACCTTATGCTCATGCACAAAAATGTGTCCGTAAATAACGCCTGCTTTTCTTAAAATAAAGCAACCATTCTCAACACGCTTTTTAAGCATTTCAATACTTACATAATATAACGTAGGGAGTTCTTTTGATCTTTCTGAGATTAGCGTTAATGATTTAAGAGAGAGCTTATAAACCAGTTCTATTTCTAAGCCTTCTTTTTCGCAAAAATCTTCGGCTTCCTCTATTATACTATCAATTCCCATTTCTAATTCTGTATTCATTTTAATTTCTGTGGACATTTTCTGTAAAACCTACCAAGCTCACAATGACTAAACTGACATTAGATATTCTTATTAACTTATCTGTCATCCTTATTTTCTTTTCTTTTTTTTTTAATAGCTGAACTGGACTCACCTAGTTCAATAAACGAAATACACCCTTACGGGCGACGAGAAAAATTACGACGCACAGAATGATGGTTAATTGTTACTAAATTAACTTTATTTTGAAATGCTATGAAAATATTTTTGGACACTATGAAAAAAATTAAAACTACGTTATGGGTTTACTAATCGAAAATTAGAAGCTGCGGCGATTGCGCGCAGACAAACCGGGTGTAGAACAACGTATATATTTTAATGTTTTCATAAATGTAAAATTAAAACATAATAAAGGAATCAAGGCACTTTCTTAATTTTAATTTTAAAAAATTATTAATATCTCTATATTATAAGTCACAAAATATTAATCCTTCAATTTATACCAAAAAACATTAAATGATCAATTATGAATTACCACTGAAAACGCAAGAAAAACACTCTATTTTACTACAAACTTACCTTTCATAATAGCAAAATGTCCAGGAAAACTACAAAGAAAGTCATAAGAACCTGATTCTGGGGCATTAAACTCAACCGCAGCGGTCTCACCTCCTCCAATTAATTTGGTATGTGCAATAACGTCATCACCATCATCAGGAATGTATTCTGAATCTTTTTCCGTAGCCGCCTTATTACCAAATTTCACCAAATCGACTCCTTTTTTAAGTAGTACAAAATTGTGTCCCATCACATTTTTAGGCATTTTACCAACGTGCTTTAAGACAATTTTCACTTTATCCCCAGCTTGAACTTCAATTTTACTTGTATTGAATTGCATAGCATCATTCGCTGTGATTTCAATCACCTTTACGGAAGTATCTTGAGTACTTGTTTCGCTTTGCGTTTCAAAAGCACTTTTTGATGCCTTTTTTTCTTGGTTTCCGCAACTTATTAAAATACTTAAGACAAGGATACCTAAGAGATATTTGAAATTTTTCATGTGTGATTTGCATTTGATTTACTACAAATTTACTGAAGATGAGTAAATTAATTTAGCTCTATTCATATATTTCATACCCTATTAAGCTAAGACATCATAATTAAATCTTTAAGTCATGCTGAATTTATTTAATCTGGTTGAATCTTCAATTGCCACATCCCATCAAACTGAACAGGAATATCTTAATGTGACCCTGAAACAAGTTCAGGGTGACGTTCATATTAGCTATATCATATTTTGAATATCCAATCCTTTTGAAACAAAGCAAAAAAAATGAACCAACATTACAAAACCAATTAGGCCCATAATATCAATTCATTTTTTAAAACTTGCGACTGCAAACCTGTTGCAGTCATTATTTATTTTACAAAATATAATCTGTACTGATGAAGTTAGATGTTTTTCTTTCCAACAACTCTGTTAAAATTGCATTGTTATATTCGTTGTCTTTTGAAGCTACAAAAGTTCTTATTGAAAAAGAACGTAACGCATCATGCACACTTAAAGTTCCTGAAGCAGAATCTTTTCGTCCTGTAAACGGATACACATCTGGTCCACGTTGACAAGAACTGTTTAAATTCACACGACAAACCAAGTTCACCAAGGTATCAATAAGAGGTGATAAAGTATGAATGTTTTTTCCGAATAAACTCACTTGTTGTCCGTAATCAGACTCCGCCATATCATCTAAAGGTTCTTCAATATCTGAAAAAGGAATCACTGGAATTACGGGTCCGAATTGCTCCTCTTTATAAACACGCATATCTTTTGTTACTGGATATAGAACCGCAGGGAAAATATAATTCTCGCTAGTTTCACCACCTTTATTATTTAAAATTTTCGCACCGTTTTCTAGGGCATCATCAATTAACTCTTGAATATAAGCTGGTTTTTCAACTTCTGGAAGCGGTGTTAATTTTGCACCTTCTTCCCAAGGGTTTCCAAATTTAAGCTGATCTACTTTATAAGCAAAACGTCTATTAAATTCTTCAACAACCGATTCATGAACATAAAGCACTTTTAACGCCGTACAACGTTGTCCGTTAAAAGACAGGGTTCCAGCAATACACTCATCCACTGCTAAATCTAAATCGGCATCAGGTAAAACAATGGCTGGGTTTTTAGCTTCTAAGCCTAAAACCATACGTAAACGATTTCCTTTTGGGTGCTGACCTTGAAGTGCGTTTGCAGAACTACTGTTACCAATTAATGCTAAAACATCAATGGCACCAGATTTCATAATTGGAGCCGCAAGTACACGACCACGACCATAAACCACATTTACAACGCCTTCTGGAAAACTACTTTGAAAAGCTTCCAATAAAGGAGATATTAATAACACACCATGTTTTGCAGGTTTAAAAATCACAGGATTCCCCATAATTAATGCGGGAATTAGCAATGCAAACGTTTCGTTTAAAGGATAATTATAAGGCCCTAAACATAAAACGACACCTAATGGTCCACGACGAATATGTGCGTAAACACCAGCGTGTTTTTCAAATTTTGCTGAATCTCTATCAATTTGTTTGTAAGCTTCAATGGTATCGTAAATATATTCTACGGTTCTATCGAATTCTTTTTCTGAATCTGGTAAATTCTTCCCGATCTCCCACATTAAAAGTTTCACAACTTCTTCACGCTTGGTTTTCATTTGCTCTACAAACGTTTCCATGCAGGCAATCCTATCGGCTACTTTCATCGTTGGCCATAAGCCTTTTCCGTTATCGTAAGCAGAAGTTGCTGAATCCAGAACCTCTAAAGCTTCTTTCTCTCCCAATTGCGGAATAGTCCCTAAAAGGGTTGGTTTGTACTCTGGAGTCGATGAAATAGTTGAATACACTTCGGCAGTATCGCCTTCCCAAGCCTTCAACTCACCATTAACAAGGTAAGTGGTTTGGTGTAAAAGTGATTTTATTTTATAGGCTTCTGGAATTTCCTGGAAACTTGTTTTCATAATGCATTTCTTTTAGCATGTCTGATGGTTTGCTATTAGTTTACATGAAACATCAGACATCACATTTTAACCCAAAGTAACTGAAATTTACCTAAAATCGGCAGATAAACCTTTGATATTTTGAAGAAGTGAAACGAAAACGTTTGCGGGAATTTTTAGAGGTTTTACACTAAAAACTGAAACAAGTCGGGCTTATCATTTAAATAATCGCCATAAAAATTACGTTGTTTCATTTTGATAATTAGTGGTTCTAAATCTGAAGCTGATTTTAACTGCACACCAACGACAGCCGAACCATTTTCTCTATTGGTTTTTTTAGCGTATTGAAAGTATGTGATATCATCATTTTCACCTAAAATATCAACCACAAATTCCTTTAATGCACCTGCACGCTGCGGAAAGTTGATAATGAAATAATGCTTTAAATTCGCATATAACAACGCGCGTTCTTTTATTTCTGGTGTTCTGGTAATGTCGTTATTACTTCCACTGACTACGCATACTACGTTTTTACCTTTTATTTCTTCCGCATAAAAATCTAAAGCAGAAATACTCAAAGCACCGGCTGGTTCTACTACAATAGCATCTTTATTATAAAGTTCTAAAATGGTTTCACAAACTTTCCCTTCCGGAACGGTTATAGTCGCATCCAAATTCGCTTTACAAATAGCAAAATTTAAATCACCAACACGTTTTACAGCTGCACCGTCAATAAATTTTTCAATGTGATCTAATTCTGTGTTTTTATTATTTTCAATAGAAACCGTCATAGAAGGTGCACCCTTTGGTTCAACTCCTATAATTTTGGTATTTGGAGAAAGTTTTTTAAACACGGAAGACAAGCCTGAAGCTAGGCCTCCTCCTCCAATTGGAATAAACACATAATCGATTGGGTTTTCAGTTTGCTCTAAAATTTCTAAAGCGACTGTAGCCTGACCTTCAATAACTTTTTCATCATCAAATGGGTGGATGAATGTTTTGTCTAGCGCTTCGCACTCTTGCATGGCTGCTTTACTAGCGTCGTCAAACGTATCGCCAACTAATTTGATTTCAATATAATCTTCACCAAACATTTCAACCTGCTCTACTTTTTGCTTTGGTGTTGGTGTTGGCATAAAAATCGTGCCCTTTATTTTTAATAATTTACACGACAATGCCACACCTTGAGCATGGTTTCCTGCGCTTGCACATACAACACCACATTCAGACTGCTTAGAAGTTAAGGAACTAATTTTATTATAAGCGCCTCTAATTTTATAAGAACGCACTTGCTGAAGGTCTTCACGCTTCAAATAAATATTGGCGTCAAACTGTTTAGAATACCTTAAGCTATGCCCTAAAGGCGTAACTGCCGATACGTTTTTAATCGTATCGGCAGCTACCTTTATATCACTTAACTTCGGAAAATATGTGTTTTCCTTGTTCATTTAATAAAATTTAAACTATTGGCTTCATAGCCGTCATAGATGTTCTTAAAAATTCACCTACTTTTTCAACTGGGTGATTTCTTAAGGCTTTGTTTACAGCGATAAGTTTAGCGTTATCTACACCTTTACCGTTGTCTTTAGCATAAGCCTTACCTATAACATCTGTACTAACCGTTTTCATGAAATCGGCTAATAAAGGCTTACAAGCGTGATCGAATAAGTAACAACCGTACTCAGCAGTATCAGAAATCACGGCGTTCATTTCGTATAATTTCTTTCTTGCGATGGTGTTAGCTATTAATGGTGTTTCGTGTAAAGACTCGTAGTAAGCAGAAGCATCAATAATTCCAGAATCTACCATAGCTTCGAAAGCTAATTCTACACCAGCTCTTACCATAGCCACCATAAGTACACCATTATCATAGTACTCTTGCTCAGTGATTTCAACATCTCCAGCAGGTGTTTTTTCAAATGCAGTTTCAGCTGTTGCAGCTCTCCATCCTAATAAATCTTTATCATCATTAGCCCAATCTGCCATCATTCCTGCAGAAAAACGACCTTCGATAATATCATCCATATGCTTTTGGAATAACGGACGCATGATATCTTTTAATTCTTCAGATAATTCAAAAGCTTTAATTTTAGCAGCGTTTGAAAGACGGTCCATCATGTTAGTTACACCACCATATTTAAGACCTTCAGTTACAGTTTCCCAACCGTATTGAATTAATTTTGAAGCGTAACCTGGCTCGATGCCTTCTTCAACCATTTTATCGAAACATAAAATAGAACCTGTTTGTAATAAACCACAAAGAATCGTTTGCTCACCCATTAAATCAGACTTCACCTCAGCAATAAAAGAAGATGCTAATACACCCGCTTTATCACCACCAGTTGCTACAGCATAAGCCTTAGCTTGTGCCCAACCTTTTCCTTCTGGATCGTTTTCTTCGTGTACCGCAATTAAAGTTGGCACACCAAACCCTCTTTTATATTCTTCACGAACTTCTGAACCTGGAGACTTAGGCGCCACCATAATTACAGTAAGATCTTCACGGATTTGCATCCCTTCTTCAACAATATTAAAACCATGAGAATATGCTAAAGTAGCTCCCTTTTTCATTAAAGGCATCACCGCTTTAACCACGTTAGTGTGTTGCTTGTCTGGCGTTAAGTTTAAAACTAAATCTGCCGTTGGAATTACCTCTTGGTAAGTCCCTACTACAAATCCGTTCTCTGAAGCATTAACAAAAGAAGCACGTTTTTCTGCAATTGCAGCATCACGTAAAGCATAAGAAATATCTAATCCTGAATCTCTCATGTTTAAACCTTGATTTAAACCTTGAGCCCCACAGCCTACGATTACTATTTTCTTTCCTTTTAATGCGTCCACCCCATCAGCAAACTCTGAAGTGTCCATGAATCTACACTTCGACAATTGATCTAATTTATCTCTTAACGATAGTGTGTTAAAATAATTTCCCATTTTTAATTTAATTATTATAATTGATTATTGAATGCTGACAGCAATTCAGTTATTTTCATTTCTTCTTTAGTTACCGCAATACGTCCTGAACGCACAAATTGCATGATACCAAACACATTTAAATCGCGACGTAAAGCTTCTATTTCGTTTCTTCTTCCTGATTTTTCAAGAACAAAAAATTCTTTATTTACAGTCACAATTCGTGTATTACTTTCTTTAATTATATTTTGAATTTGAGGCTCATCAAATAACAATTCTGATTTAATTTTGAACATACACGATTCGGTAAAAATAGTTTCCTCGTCTGTGTGATAATATGCTCTTATCGTCTCAACTTGTTTTTCAATTTGCTTTACAATTTTTTCCGCATTGGTTTGCGTCACATTCACAACAATGACAAAACGATTTACACCATCGATTTCTGATTGCGATGTTGTTAAACTTTCAATATTGATGTGTCTACGCTGAAAAATTGCTGAAATACGATTTAGTAAACCGATGTTATTTTCGGTGTAAATAGAAATCGTAAATGTTTTTATATCTTCACTCATGTCTTTTCTTAATTTAGCTTAATCGTACATCTGAAACTGATGCTCCCGAAGGAATCATTGGAAACACATTATCTTCTTTTTCAACACAAACCTCTAAGAAATACGAATCTTTTGAAGCAATCATTTCTTTTACAGCTGCTTCCATATCCTTACGATTAGTCACGCGTTTTCCTTCAATGTGATAGCCTTTGGCGATGGTTACAAAATCAGGGTTGGTCATTTCGGTAGAGGCATAACGCTTATCGAAAAACAACTGTTGCCATTGACGTACCATACCTAAAAACTCATTGTTTAAAACCACGACTTTTACAGGTACTTTCTGTTGAAAAATGGTTCCAAGTTCTTGAATATTCATTTGAAAACCACCATCACCAATAATCGCAACAACCTCACGGTTTGGCGCTGCCATTTTAGCACCAATAGCTGCTGGAAGCGCAAAGCCCATAGTTCCTAATCCGCCAGAAGTAATGTTACTTTTAGATACATTAAAATCGGCGTAACGGCAAGCAATCATTTGGTGTTGCCCAACATCAGAAACGATAGCCGCATTCCCTTCGGAAGCGATATTGATTTGTTTGATAACTTCACCCATGGTTAATCCTTCTTTCGTTGGATTAAGATCATCATTAATTACAGTATCGTATTCAATTTGATATAAATCTTTGAATTCTTTTAACCAAGCATCATGCGATTTTGCCTCTAAAGCTTCTGCTAACATGGCTAAGCTTTCTTTTGAATTTCCTAAAACGGCAACATCTGTTTGAACATTTTTATTAATCTCTGCTGGATCAATATCAAAGTGAATCACTTTTGCTTGCTTGGCATAAGTGTTTAAATCGCCCGTAACACGGTCGTCAAAACGCATTCCGATGGCAATTAAAACATCACATTCGTTAGTTAATTTATTAGGTCCGTAATTACCGTGCATTCCAACCATACCTACATTTAAAGGATGTGTCGATGGTATTGCAGAAGCTCCTAAAATTGTCCAAGCAGCAGGAATTCCAGCTTTTTCAACTACAGCTTTTAATTCCGCTTCAGCTTCACCAAGAATAACACCTTGTCCCCAAACAATCATTGGTTTTTTTGCGTTATTAATTAATTCCGCAGCAGCGTTAACCGCATCTTGACTTGTTTTTGGAATAGGCACATAACTTCTTACGCCCTTACATTTTTCGTAGTTGAAATCTAATTCACCAAACTGCGCATCTTTAGTAATGTCTACTAAAACAGGGCCTGGTCTTCCGCTTTTAGCGATGTAAAAAGCTTTAGCAATCGCCGCTGGAATATCTTCAGATTTGGTTACCTGACAATTCCACTTGGTTACAGGCGTAGAAATACCTACAATATCAGTTTCCTGAAAGGCATCACTACCTAATAAATGCGAAGCTACCTGCCCCGTAATACATACTAAAGGCGTTGAATCGATTTGTGCATCGGCAATTCCTGTAATTAAATTTGTTGCTCCAGGTCCTGAAGTTGCCAAAGCCACACCTACACGTCCTGAAATACGCGCAAAACCTTGAGCGGCGTGTGCTGCTCCTTGTTCATGACGCGTTAAGACATGATGAATTTGATCTTGAAATTTATATAATTCGTCGTAAACAGGCATAATAGCACCTCCTGGATATCCATAAAGAATATCAACACCTTCGGCTATTAAAGACCTTACAACTGCTTCGCAACCTGTAATTCGCTGTGTTTTGTTTGCCACTTCTTTTTTATTTAATGTTTTTGTTTCCATAATTCACAATTTTTATTTGTGAGATTTCCGTTTACACGGAAATGAAAATATCTTTTAAAACGCATCAGTAACACATCCTTTAGATGCTGAAGCTACCGATCTTGCGTATTTGTATAAGATTCCTTTTTTATGTTTTAATTCTGGTTGAACCCATTGTGCTTTTCTTTCAGCTAATTCTTCATCAGAAAGTAGTACGTTAATTGAATTATCTTCAGCACTAATTCTAATTTTATCACCTGTTTTCAATATTCCAATAGTCCCTCCGTTTTGTGCTTCTGGCGTTATGTGTCCTACTACAAATCCGTGTGTTCCTCCAGAAAAACGACCATCTGTAATTAAAGCTACAGACTTCCCTAAACCAGCACCCATAATTAATGAGGTTGGTTTTAACATTTCTGGCATCCCTGGACCACCTTTAGGCCCCACATAACGAATGACGACGACATCTCCTTTTTCAACTTCTCCATTAGAAATTCCCGTGTTTGCCGCTTGTTCTCCATCGTAAACCACCGCTTTACCTTCAAAAAGCAAACCTTCGTTTCCAGAGATTTTTGCAACAGCTCCTTCTACAGCTAAGTTTCCGTAAAGGATTTGTAAGTTTCCTGACGATTTTAATGCTTTATCTTTTGGATAAATAACATCTTGATCATTTTCAAAAACCAAAGGTTCAACATCTTTTAAATTTTCAGCTAAAGTTTTTCCGGTAACGGTCATACAATCGCCATGTAAAAAACCATTATCTAATAAATACTTCATAACAGCTGGCGTTCCTCCAATACCGTGAACATCTTCCATTAAGTATTTTCCACTAGGTTTTAAATCGGCTATTAACGGCGTTCTATCACTTACTGCTTGAAAATCTTCTAAAGTAAACTCGATATCTGCAGCATGTGCAATGGCCAAGAAGTGTAAAACCGCATTTGTAGAACCTCCTAAAGCATTTACAATAGCAATCGCATTTTCAATAGATTTTTTAGAAATGATATCTAAAGGTTTTAAATCCAATTCTAAAAGATTTTTAATCGCTCTTGCGGTTCTTTCACTTTCAGATAATTTATTCGGATTTTCAGCAGGAATAGATGAATTGTAAGGCAATGCAAAGCCCATACATTCTATTGCCGAAGCCATAGTATTTGCTGTGTACATCCCTCCACAAGCTCCCGCTCCTGGAATCGCACTTTTTATAATTTCTCTGTATTCCTCTTCATCAATTTCTCCAGCCACTTTCTGACCTAAAGCTTCAAAAGCTGATACAATATTTAATTTTCTTCCTTTATATTTCCCTGAAGCAATCGTACCACCGTACATCATGATTGACGGACGGTTTAAACGCAACATCGCAATGACTGCTCCCGGCATATTTTTATCACAACCTACTACAGAAACCAATGCATCATAACTTTGTGCATTCATAACAGTTTCTATAGAATCGGCAATAATATCACGAGATGCCAATGAATAGTTCATTCCTGAAGTTCCCATTGAAATCCCATCACTAACACCAATCGTGTTAAATCCTAAACCTACTAGATTCGCTATTTTACATTCAATTTTAACCTCAGCTGCTAAGTTATTTAAGTGCATGTTACACGGGTTTCCGTCATATCCTGTGCTTGCAATTCCAACCTGAGCTTTATTCATATCCTCATCAGTCAATCCTACCGCATATAACATGGCTTGAGATGCTGGTTGAGATTCATCCTGCGTTAGCCTTCTACTATGTTTATTAAGTTCTTTCATATTTGTTGCAAATAATTTTATGCTTTATCTTAATTTATATCATTATTCTAAGCTTTATCAACCTTTCAATACAAATCCTTCAAAATCTTAAAATAAGATTCGAAAGTAATTTATTAGGGCGTCAAACTACTTAATCTTTATTATTTATAGTTAAATTCACAATCATAAAAAACCACTTAAACCGCTTTAAATCAGTTGTTTAGTGTGTTTTTTTTATGATGTTCAAAAATGAAAAAAAATGGCATAAAAAAAGCCTTCCATTTTGGGAAAGCAGGTAAAATTTATTTCTTATAAATTATCGCATTCCCTAGCCTTGTGAAATAATCACAATGACAATAATAGAAACGACTTGTATAATTTGTTTTTTCATTTTGCTGAAACAAATATTCAGAAAATTAATTTAACTACCAATTATTTCTTAAAAAATAAAAAAGCCATGTTCATTTTCTTTTATTTTTTTACTTTTGCGGCACAAAACAACAGAGGAAAGATTTGACTGATTGCAACCTCTTTATGCTGAACACGTTTCAACATAAATAAAAATGCTAAAGGCAGTGTAAACTTCCTTCGACGTATTCGTCAAATCTTACTGTAATTTATATTATTATGGCTTATTTATTCACTTCAGAAAGTGTTTCTGAAGGGCATCCAGACAAAGTAGCAGATCAAATTAGTGACGCTTTAATAGATAATTTTTTAGCATTCGACACCGAATCGAAAGTGGCTTGTGAAACTTTAGTAACCACAGGACAGGTTGTTCTTGCTGGCGAAGTAAAATCGACTACCTATTTAGACGTTCAAAAAATCGCTAGAGATACCATCAATAAAATTGGATACACCAAAGGTGAATACATGTTTGATGGAAATTCATGTGGTGTTTTATCAGCAATACATGAACAATCTGACGACATCAACCAGGGTGTAGACCGCGGTAGCAAAGAAGAGCAAGGTGCCGGTGACCAAGGAATGATGTTTGGTTACGCAACCAATGAAACTGAAAACTTCATGCCTCTAGCCTTAGATTTATCGCACTTAATTTTAAGAGAATTAGCCGATTTAAGAAGAGAAAACAAAGACATTACGTATTTGAGACCTGATTCTAAAAGTCAGGTAACTATTGAATACGACGATAATAACGTACCGCAGCGTATTGAAGCGATTGTTGTTTCTACACAACATGATGATTTCGATGAAGACGAGGCAATGCTTGCGAAAATTAGAAAGGATATTATTGAAATTCTAATTCCTCGTGTGATTGCTAAACTTCCTGAAGGTTTACAGAAATTATTTAACGAAGACATTAAGTACCACATCAACCCAACAGGGAAATTCGTAATTGGAGGTCCGCATGGTGATACGGGGCTAACGGGGCGTAAAATTATTGTAGACACCTATGGTGGAAAAGGTGCTCATGGTGGTGGTGCTTTCTCAGGAAAAGACCCTAGTAAAGTAGACCGTAGTGCGGCTTATGCCACAAGACATATTGCTAAAAACCTTGTTGCAGCTGGTGTTGCTGAAGAAGTTTTAGTACAAGTAAGTTACGCAATTGGTGTTGTTGAACCTATGGGAATTTTTATTGATACTTATGGCACTTGTCCGTTTAACATGACCGATGGTGAAATTGCCCAAAAAGTTACTGAAATTTTTGACATGAGACCATTTGCTATTGAAGAGCGCCTGAAATTACGCGCGCCAATCTATAGTGAAACTGCGGCTTACGGACACATGGGACGTAAAAACGAAACCGTGACTAAAACATTTTCTCAACCTTTTGGAGAAACCGTAACTCTTGACGTGGAATTATTCACTTGGGAAAAATTAGATTACGTGGACCAAGTAAAAAAAGCTTTCGGATTGTAGAAATTTGAATGTTTTAAAATTATAGATTTAAAAAGCCCTGCAATTATTTGTGGGGCTTTTTTTTGTTTATAAAACTCTGATAGCGCGGACTTTTAGTCCGTGCAACACTAAGAACTCAAAACAGATATATTGTATTAACAACAACAGCTACCCAACCTACTGTTGTTATTGTTATAAAATACGCGACATCCTTTTCTGTAGCTTTATATTTTGTAGACAACTCTTTTTATTTTTAGAAACTTTCTTGGGGTATTGGTTTAACGTTTTATGTATGGCACGGAATGGCACGGACTACAAGTCCGCGCTATCGGGTTTTCTGTTCGGTTTGTATTTGATGATTAAATTACACAACAAGCCATTTACGGAATCCGTTGTGCGTTGTGCAAGAAAACACTACTTTCACAAACTTAAATTTTAATTAAAATTCAATGCTTTTTAATTCAATTGATTTTGCAATTTTCCTACCAATTGCCTTTATTTCATATTGGTTTGTGACAAATAAAAACTTGAAACTACAAAATTCCCTAATAGTTCTAGCTAGTTATTTGTTCTATGGTTGGTGGGATTGGAGATTTTTATCCTTGATTTTTTTCAGTACAGTAGTGGACTATTCTATAGGCATACTTTTGTCAAAAGAAGAAAGAATATTTAAAAGAAAAATCCTGCTTTGGATAAGCATTGGAGTCAACCTTGGGTTTTTAGGTTTTTTTAAATACTACAATTTCTTTCTTGACAACTTTATAACTGCTTTTTCATTTTTTGGATATTCAATAAATGCACAAGGATTAAGCATAATTTTACCAGTTGGAATTAGCTTTTACACTTTCCAAACTTTAAGTTATACAATTGATGTTTACAAGCGAAACCTTCACCCTACCGAAGACTTTATTGCCTTTTCTGCTTTCGTTAGTTTCTTTCCTCAACTAGTTGCAGGACCAATTGAGAGAGCATCAAATCTTTTACCTCAGTTCTATCAAAAAAGACACTTTGATTACTCTAAAGCTGTAGATGGAATGCGTCAAATTCTTTGGGGACTATTTAAAAAAATTGTTATAGCAGATAACTGTGCTCAATATGCTAATGAGATGTTTAATAATTCTGCTGATTACTATGGAAGCACTTTAGTACTTGGTGCTATTTTCTTTACATTTCAAATATATGGAGACTTCTCAGGATATTCGGATATTGCAATTGGCACATCAAGACTCTTCGGATTTAACTTAAAACAAAACTTTGCATTCCCTTACTTTTCAAGAGACATGGCCGAATTTTGGAGACGCTCGCATATTTCTTTATCCACTTGGTTCAGAGACTACCTATACATCCCATTAGGAGTAAGTAGAGGCGGAACTTGGATGAAAGTCCGTAATATTTTTATTATTTTTATTATTAGTGGTTTCTGGCATGGTGCAAACTGGACCTTTATTGTTTGGGGAGCCTTGAATGCTATTTACTTTTTGCCTCTCATGATAACTAAAAATAATAGAAACAATATAGATATTGTGGCTAAAGGAAAATTGCTTCCAAGCATAAAAGAATTATCATTTATTTTGTTGACTTTTGGACTTACTGTTTTTGCTTGGATATTTTTTAGAGCGGAAAATATTGAACACGCAGTACAATATATAACAAGTATTTTCAAATACCCTGGTTCATTTTTATTACTTAATATCGATTGGAAATATAAAACTATTATTTTTCTTATTTCTTTATTTCTTTTAATCGAGTGGATTGGTCGAGAAGATCAATATGCAATTGAAAAATTATGGTTAAAGAGAACCCGAATTGTGAGATGGCTATGCTATTCTCTTATAATTTTTACAATTGGTATGTATATGCAAACCAATGAATCACCTTTTATATACTTTCAATTCTAAGAATATGAGACGCTTTTTATCAAGTTTAATATTATTTACTTTATACTCTTCAATAATATATTTATTTTCAATATTTATTTGTGGCAGTATAATACCTAGTTCACTAATCCCCAACTTGAAATACCCAATTGGTTCTGTAGGTCATCTTTATTCAAGATTAAAAGAGGTTAAAAGTACAGATAACATTGATGTTTTATTTTTAGGTTCATCTCACGCTATTAGAGGATTCAATACACGAGATATAGAAAAAGGGGGATATAAATGTTTTAACCTAGGCTGTAAGGCGGGGACTCCCCTTCAAACTTTAACTCTTTTAAAAAGATACTTATATCAATTAAATCCAAAAACAGTTGTATTTGAAGTTTTTCCTGCAACTTTTGAAATTGATGGAATTGAATCATCTTTACATTTACTAGCTAATGATGCGGTTGATCAATACGCTATTGAAATGGCTCTAAAATATAGTAACCCAAAAGTGTACAACACTTTAACATATGGGATGATTAGTGATTTCTTTAAAATAAACAGTTCATTTATAGAGGATTCAATAAAAGGAAATGATACATACTTTCGAGGGGGATATGTTGAGAGAAAAGGTTGTTACTGGACGCCTAGAGCATTTGGTAAACACAAAATAAAACTTAATCAAAATCAAATTGTTGCATTTGAAGAAATTATTAAGATGTTAAAATCAAAAAATATCAAAGTGATATTAGTGTTTGCTCCAGTTAGTCCTTCATATTACTCACGTTATTCAAATGTTGGACAGTTTGATTCTATAATGGAAAGTTATACTGAATATTATAACTTCAATAAAATCATAAACTTGAACGACTCAATACACTTTTACGATGAACATCACATGAACAAAGAAGGTGTTGATTTATTTTCTCCTAAAATTATTGAAATGTTAAATAAAGAAAAAGCACGAACGCACAACATTTTGCATAAGTAATGGCAGGCAATGTGGAAAGTATCAAGGTTTGTAACCCCCGATAGCGCCGACTTGTAGTCCGTGCAACACTAAGAACTCAAAACAATTATATTGTATTAATAAAAACAGCTACCCAACCTACTGTTGTTATTGTTATAAAATACACCACGTCCTTTTCTGTAGCTTTATATTTTGTAGACAACTCTTTTTATTTTTAGAAACTTTCTTGGGGTGCTGCTTTTATATTTTATGTATGGCACGGACTAGAAGTCCGCGCTATCGGGATCTATTTGTTCACTAAAATCGGTTTGAGATTATCAAAAGCGCTTCCTATCTGTCTATATGGCTCAGGAACATATATTTGAGTCGCCCCTTCTGGATGCTAACTCTCAAAGCAAGCTTTTTGATATTATTGATACCTACATCCGTGACTCTAAAGCAAGAGCTGCTTATGGGGCATAAAAAAGCCCCGCCAAAATCAGGCTTTCTAAGTCTTTATTTACTGTATTCTGGCACTCTCTCTTTTATCTCACCCATTAAGTTTATTAGCTTTTCCTTAATGGTTTCTAGCAATTCAGGAGCAATAGGGTTTTCCCTTGTCAAGATTAAGTACTTCCCATTGTCCGTATGTTCGTACTCAATGCCTTCCAGATAATCAGGGATGGGTATTTCATAATCATTTGAAAAATAAGTAATCCAACCTAAAGGAGTTTTAAGACCTCTAACCGATTTATTAATATCTCTATCAGAAATTTTAATCACTGAATAATCAACTAAAAAAGATGCTTTAGCTGTATCCAAAAAGAACTTGGCTTTTTCCAAAGTATCAAAACATACTTAATCTACTGATATACTAGCTATTTTCGACCTAAAACTATTTGAATTTTGGAAACTGAAATTTAAAGTCATCAAAGAAGTATTTTGGCTTTTTACTTCTAAACCAATAGATATAATAGATTCACTCATGACAAAATCAGGAGTTGGATTTTCTACTTTATCCATTTTCTGGATTTCCTTAATGTTTTTATGTAGAACCTCTTCTGCTAACTGCTGTTTTGCAGCATCGGCATTAACATTAATACTTTGATATAAAGGCTTCTTTTCTGACACAACACTTATTTGATTAAAGTCTGCATCGGATAAGGACAGTTTCACATAAAAATTAATAACCTGTTCTGCAATCTGAGCAATAGACAACTTCTCTCTTTTTAAAGTTACCAGTGGAACTAACTTTGCTCGTTTCATATCTAATTTATAATCGTTTGTTGAATAACATGAATCACCTCAATATCAATTCCGATAACGCGGACTTGTAGTCCGTGCAACACTAAGAACTCAAAACAAATATATTGTATCGATATCTATTTCACTATCCAGTTCTGCATAATTTCGAGCGGAACTAAACAAATAATCTTCTGGCTTTTCTACAATTTTATTTGCAACTGGATTATTGTGTATATAATTTACTTTTTGCTTTATGAACTTGTTTGAATACACTTTTTCTGCATGATAACCATCTTGCCAAACTTTATACTTCTGATTCCTTTTTAAATGCGCACAAGCTTTAGAAAAATAATCTAACAACCATTCTCTTCGACTTTCTGGATATTCTATGATTGTTTCTATAATTTTTTTTGAAGTAAACGTTTTAAAATCTCTTATAACATTGCTTAACAAAGCTAACTCGTCTACCTTACAAAGTAAGTGAATATGACTGCTCATTATACAATAAGCATAAATCTCTAAACCTTTATGTTGTTGACAATATTTTAATGCATTTATTATAACATACTTTTGCCGTAACCTAGTAAAAACATCTACCCAACCTACTGATGTTATGGTTATAAAATACGCGACGTCCTTCTCTGTAGCTTTATATTTTGTAGACAACTCTTTTATTTTTAGAAACTTTTTTGGGGTACTGATTTAATATTTTATATACGGCACGGACTACAAGTCCGCGCTATCGGGTTATGTATGGTGGCGTGGACTACAAGTCCGCGCTGTCGGTTAATTTTATTTTAAATAATTTATTTTTTCACAAAACCATTTTTCGTAATTCTAACAACTTCTTTTTCTTTACTTATTAATGGCTCTTTCCGTTCTATCATTTCACCTTCATCATCGAATAAAATCCAATCTTCTTCTATTTTACTTATTTCTATCTCTGAAAAGGCTTCATTAATCATAAAATCGTATTGAATAGATATTTCAAAACTAAACCTGTTAAAAACTATTAGATAATCTACTTGATTCCCGTCTAAATCGAACAAATTAAGTTGCAATAACACCCCAGGAATATCATTCTCACCATAATACTCAACAAAACTCCCAACAACAACTCTATTCTCTAACTTCTTTTTAAAGACTGGATAATATTTTTTGCTATCTATATTATAGAAAAAATCATCACTATGATTCGTATGAGTACTGTTTAAATAATCAAAAATACAGCTATCGGTCTTCTTGATTTTCTTTTTATTCAGAAAAAAACCTTCATCATTTTCTCGAACGCTTCCATGAATATCTATTTCGTAATCGTCATAAAATGTTAGCTGACGAATACATTTTTGAAACTCGTTAGTTTCTATAACAGACACTGACACCTGCTTCTCTTCTTTTTTCGCTTCCTTACAGCTACTAATACAAATAAGCAGCAAGACGATTACTAATAAATTTCTTCCCATAAATTATTTTATTCTAGAAAAATCAAAACCTTTTAAGTGAATATGGTGGTGATGTCTATATTTCGCATTCCCTGTTGTCTTTTTCATATGTTTTGTATGAGGCAATAAAGTCGATTCTCCATTATGTGAAAAATTTTCCGAATAATTTTCTCCATTTACACCCCACCCAAATTTATACAATGCATTATTAAACTTCACCTGCCTATCATAATCAAAATGAGAATCCTGCAACAAGGTTCTTTCTCCGTTTTTATTAATACTTAAATATCGTAAATCCCCTACCTTTCCATTTATATGTGAAGAACTACCTCCCGCAGTATTACCATTTTTCACACTAAAACCATTAAAACTCAAATCTTCTATACTCTCTTCAATCATCGCCCCCAACAGCCCTGCTAAACAATATGGATTAATATACCACCTATTTGAATTTGAATTCCAAACAGCGAACTTGAATTTCACATTACCTTTTGAATAACTCGGAAAATCTTTAACGTAAACCATAAGAATATCATCTTTACTAATTGTAGATATTGTATTCTTTTTAGTGTGCCTTCTTGTGATTATAGCTTTTGACTTTCCAAGTATATGAGTTTCTCCATTAACGTCATGATAAACAATCTTTATTTCAGTCCCCGCTTCTAATTTTTCATTTTCTAATTTACTAATAGTCCCATCCCAATAAATATTGATCACATTCTGTCCTCCCACAATCATCTTCATCTGCTCCACAAAAGCGATGGGATGAAAGTGATAAACATTAGATTCTCTAGGAAACTTTCTTTTTCCACAATCCTCAGCTTTCGTATTAGACAAATCGCCTTCCTCTATTTCATGCCAAAAACTTAAGTTTTTAATCTTGTCTTTGAGTACAGAAATTTTAGCATCGCGCTGGGCTACTAGCTCCTGCTTTCCTTCAATGCCTTTTTTATATATTTCTTTTAGCTCCGACTCAAATTTATCTATATTTTCCCAGGTATTCCACTCGCTCTCGTGTTTACAAATCAATTTACTAACGTGATCTAGAGACTCCTTATTTCGCATAACCTGCTGCAACTCAAAATTAGACAGTTTAGAATCACCATCGGTATCGGCTTGTTCCCAAATGTCCTCCACAAACTTATGCGGACTGCTTTTTTCAACAAACTCACCGAACATGTAAAAATATTGGTCACCAGTATTTTCTAAAACCTTCCACCCAAACTCTTCCCACTTATAAGGGTTCTTTTCTGTAAGCTCACTTTTTTTAATCCAACCTTCTTCTTGCTTAGTCTTTATATGCCACCAAGTCTCACCAGCATGATCTTTCGCTTCAGTTGTTTTTCTTATTTTCGAGGTTTTCAGTACTTCAACACCTTTTGAATTATCGCTAGGCTTATTTTCAAATACGGTATCAATATCAGCCACTAAACTTACCCAGGCACCAGGATCTCCCGTAACCTTTGTAGATTTTACCCAAAACTTTTTTCCTGAATATTTAGTTCCGTAACCTATAGTCCTATCTAATTTTTCATCCCCGGTTTCATTTATGAAATATACTTCAGACTTTTCATCTTCCAAAAGTCCTTTAAGTTTTATATTAATTTCATCAAAATGAGCTTCCTTTATCGTGTATACACTTTTATTTGTTTTACTCCCTTTAACATATATGCTTCTTTTCCCTCCATAATCAAGAGTGTCGCGTGGCACAACAGCCGTTTCATCTTCAAATCCGATTTGAGTATAATCCCCATCACTTTGATAAATTTTGACTTTGGTTTTTGCTTTTAAAAAATCACACGGCTTTCCAACATGCAGTGTTTTACCTTTCTCAACTTCATAAGTCGTTTGATCCTTATCTTTATTATTATTTAAAAATCCTGAAAGATTAGCATCATCTGTAAACACCTCCAAATGGAGCGCATTGTATGATTTTCGATTTTCTGAGTCGTATTGACCAAGGTTACCAATTATCTGCCCTGCTTTTATGGGTACATTAACGTTTTCAACGGAGTTAAATTTAACATCGTCCTTTATTTTTTTAGTAATCGGCGTGCAATCCGCTGCTAGTACATAATTTCGAGTGCCCTTAATTTTGTACCAGTCGGCATCTTTTGTAAATTCAATTTCAAGTTCTGTATTTTGAGATTCCATCTTGACATAATTCCCACCAATCCCGTCAAACAACATGGTGCCTTCTACTGCATAGGGTCTAAAAAAATCATCATCGGTTGCTTGTTTATGGTTCACTTGATAAAATTCATCGTTATAATCTAATAACCAACCACGATAGGCACAGAACTTATCACCTTTATAAGAACAAATCACATACTTATTTTTAAAATCGTCGGCATTCGTCCAATGGGTATCTAGCAGTGTTACTGATGGCTCTTTTTTCAACAAACCGCCTTTGCTTACAAATTGCGTTTCAGCCGATTGCTCTGTATCCTCCTTACAATATCGACGTATTTTCAATCCGATTTCATGAGATTTTATATTCGCTTTTACCATATTCTTGGCATACAAATCAGGAATATTTTCGCCATATTTTTTAGCTATTAGCTCCTCTTTAGGCTGCAAGTGCATGTACAGACTATAAAAACGAAATTTTATTTTTTCTAGAGTTTCAAAATCATGCTGCATTAACATGAAGCTATTGGAATATTTAGCCGTTTCACTATCTTTTTCAAGTAAATAGTCTTCAGCAAAACGGTAGGCAATAATGCGTCCGTCAGCTATGGCGCGTACTTGGGTACCCAAACCTTCAATATGTATGCCGCCATGCCAAGAATTATTTATTCCAAGCGGAAAAAACCCGTTTCTATTGTTATGCCCAAAATGATAAGCATTGGTCTTTTCTTTTTCTATTTCGCTAGGATTGCTTCCGTAAGCAGGTACGATGGGGTATTCTACTTTCATTTCCTTAAAATCTAAACACTAAAATCAATTTGAATGAGATAACCATGCTTTTTGGCTTCCTCTTGTTTCTCACGGGCTTCCTTTAAGTTTTCACCCTGACCAATAACAACAGATTTAATTCTATCAACTGTGGTAATTTTTGGAAATGGAATTTTTTCAGCAGGCATAGCTTCTGTTGGTTTTGAAGCACTACTACCTACCATAATATTAGGTTCACCGATTACAATAACACCACCATGAGCAGTAGAATCTCCCAAACAAGCAATGGGTTTACCATTTACTAGCACCGATGGATTTCCTGTGATTACCGTATCTGGACCGCCATTGCAGGTACACATACTACCCATAGTTGCAACTGGCTTACCATTAAACAACACATTAACTTCACCTTTCATAATAGGACCGCCTACATGCGGCGTGGTGCCACTGCACATGGGACACGTATGATTACTTCCTACAGTTGCTACTGGTTTCCCTGCCATAGAATATTCTTATTTGGTTTTAAAAACGCTAAATGTAAGCATTATTCTACTTATTTGTAAGATTTAACTATCTTTTTAAATTATGGTTAATTTCTAAAAAACAAAATCCTCTTAAGCATAACACTTAAGAGGATTAAGAAATAATCAACTATTAATACTAAAATTAAATGCTATTTAATTCCAACCACCGCCTAAAGCACGATACATATTAACAACGGCGCCCATTTGCTCTTTTTTAGTTTCTACCAATTCAAATTTAGACTCTAAAGCATCGCGCTGTGTTAGCAACACCTCCATATAATCTGCTCTAGCAGATTTAAAAAGTGTATTCGAAATATCAATAGAACGTGTCAAGGCCTCCACTTTTTTCGATTTTAAATCGAAACTCTGCTCTAAATTACTAATGTTTGAAAGCTGATTCGCCACTTCCAAATACGCGTTCAACACGGTACGCTCGTAGTTGTACACGGCTTGAATCTGTTTTGCACTTGCGTTGTAATACAACGCTTTTATTTCGTTTCTATTAATTAGAGGACCTGCCATATCACCAACCAGTGAATATATTAAAGATGCAGGTGTTTCCAATAATAAAGAAGGATCAAAAGCTTCAAACCCTACTCCAGCTGAAATTCCTATGGAAGGATAAAACCTAGCCTTAGCTACCTTAATATCTAACTTCGCAGCTTCCAATTCTAGTTCTGCCTCTCTAATATCTGGACGATTATCTAACAATTGTGCGGGCACTCCAACCAAAAGCGTATTAGGAACCAAATCGTAAAAAGATTCTGAGCTTCTTTCAATGGACTGCGGATAACGACCTACCAAAAAGTTAATCTTGCTTTCAGTTTCAGTTATCTGTTGTTGAATATCGAATCTCAAACTTTTAGTATGAAGCACTTCGGCCTCAAACCGGCTTACCGCCAATTCCGTAACACGAGCAGCTTCTTTTTGAAGTTTCACGATTCTTAAAGCATTACTTTGAATACCAATATTCTCTTGAACGATGCTTAACTGCGTATCAAGAGTTAGCAATTCATAATAAGAATTCGCGATTTCAGAAATTAAATTCGTTACTAAAAAATTCTTTCCTTCCACTGAAGAAATATAACGACTATAAGCCGCTTTTTTAGCGTTTCTTAATTTCTTCCAAATATCCAATTCCCATCGTGCTTCAAGCGCTAAACCATAATTTCCCAGAGGTTCTGGAAATTCTTTTCCTGGCTTAATGTCTGTATTGGCATCATTCGCTCCCTGACTCGTGTAACGCCCAACTTTTTCAACTTCAGCACCACCACGAATATCAACAAAAGGCAAATATTCTCCCTTTTTTGCGCGTACTTCATTTCGTGCAATATCTACTTCTTGCAAGGTGATATTTAACTCTTGATTATTTTTAAGCGCCTCTTCTATTAAAGCACTTAAATACACATCGGTAAAATAATCATTCCACTTAACTTTAGCTGTATTTAGCGTATCGGTCGTTTGGTTTTTAAACGCACTAGGCGTTTCTTTGCTTTCCTGCATAACCTCTAAAGTAGGTACGCAGGAATAACATGTTGTTAGTAGAATAACAGTAAGCAAAAATATTTTTTTAAACTGTTGAACAGTTGCTTTTTTCTTATTCATCTTCTCTATTTTTAGTTAGTTTTTTCAAAAGCTTTTTAATTCTTGAAAGCTCTGTTTTAACTTCGGAACTGCTTTCACTCACACGCATAAACTCTTCTGAAACAGGCTCTGCTTTTTCATCTTTTATAAGCGTGCGCCCATCAGCCATTTTAGCAAAGATGAAGTATAATCCTGGAATTACTAGCACCCCTAAAAGAGTACCAATAAGCATTCCTCCCATGGCTGAACCTCCAATGGTTCTGTTTCCAATAGCTCCAGCTCCAGTAGCTACAACTAGTGGAATTAACCCTGCTACGAATGCAAAAGACGTCATTAAAATTGGTCGGAATCTTACTTTCGCACCTTCAATAGCGGCTTCAAGTATGGTAGCGCCTTCATTTCGTTTTTGAACGGCGAATTCGACAATTAATACGGCATTTTTTCCTAATAACCCAACCAGCATGATGACGCCAATTTGAGCGTAAACATCGTTAGCCAGTCCCATAAATTTCAGCAATAAAAAGGAGCCAAAAATTCCGACAGGTAATGAAAATATAACCACCATTGGTAATAGGAAACTTTCATATTGTGCGGCTAAGACGAGATACACAAAAATTAATACCACGATGAAAATATACAACGACTCGTTTCCTCGAGAAGCTTCATCATAAGACAAGCCTTCCCAAGCGATATCGTATCCTCTAGGCAAAGTTTCTTTAGCAACATCTTGAATGGCTTTAATAGCATCACCACTGGTAAACCCTTTAGCTGGGAGTCCGCGAATGGCGGCTGAGTTATACAAATTGTAGCGCGTAATCTCATTAGGCCCTAAGGTTTTTTCCATACTCATGAATGATGAATACGGCACCATTTCACCTGTTTCATTTTTCACAAAAAGCTTTTGTAAATCGGAAGGCATCCCACGATATTCTGGTGCTGCTTGGGTGTACACTTTAAAGAATCTACCGTATTTAATAAAGCCTTGCTCGTAGGTACTACCAATTAAAATATTTAGGTTTTCCATGGCTGCTCCAATGGAAACCCCCTTTTGCATGGCTGCTTTATTGTTTATTTTCAATTTGTACTGCGGATAATTTGCCGCATAAAATGTAAACAAACCAGCTAATTCTTTGCGTTCTCTTAAAGCATCCATAAACTGATTATTAATGCTTTCGAATTCATGATAATCGGTTGAATTTGTTTTATCAAGTAAACGCATCGCAAAACCACCAGAAGAACCAAAACCAGGTACAGCAGGCGGCTCAAAATATTCGATAACCGCTCCAAGATCTTTCGTTTCTTCTTCTAATTCTTCCATGATCTCATGAACAGAATGATGACGTTCCGACCATGGTTTCAGGTTAATTAAACAAGTTCCGGCGTTAGAACCACGACCTTCCGTCATAATTTCATAACCAGCTAAAGATGATACCGATTGTACACCTTCAGTCTCTTCGCAAATTTTTTGAAGTTTATGAGCCACTTCATTGGTACGCTCTAATGTCGCGCCTGGAGGTGTTTGGATGATTGCATAAATCATTCCTTGATCCTCATTCGGGATGAATCCAGCAGGCAATACTTTATTCGTTAGAAATATACCGATACAAAACGCAATGAGTAATCCAAATGTCACGACACGACGGTTAACAATTACATTTAAAATTTTCACATAACGCCCTGTAAGCTTATCAAATTTTGAATTAAACCAATCGATAAATCTATTTATAGGCGTTTTTCTTCTTGCTTTACCATGATTGTTTTTTAACATCATCGCACAAAGTACTGGCGTAAGCGTAAGTGCCACAATTGCGGAAAGCACAATAGCACCCGCCATAGTTATAGAAAACTGTCGGTAGAAAACCCCAACAGGTCCAGACATAAAAGCAATAGGAATAAAAACAGAAACCATAACCATGGTTATGGCGATAATCGCCCCGCCAATTTCTCCCAATACCGCATAAGACGCTTTGTACGGCGTGAGATGTTCTTCTTCCATTTTAACATGCACAGCTTCAACGACAACAATAGCATCATCAACCACAATACCAATCGCTAATACTAAAGCAAAAAGTGTTATTAAATTTATGGATAGCCCGAAAAGCTGCATAATAAAGAATGTTCCGATAAGCGAAACAGGCACAGCAATTATTGGAATAAGCGTAGAACGTAAATCTCCCAAGAACAAGAACACCACAATGGCTACTAAAATAAAAGCATCACGTAAGGTATGTATCACCTGTTCAATGGAGGCATCTAAAAAGTTAGACACATCATAACTTATTTTATAATCTACATCTGGAGGTAAGTCCTCTTTTAATTCTTTTAATTTTTCTTTTACTGAATCAATAACGTCACTACCGTTACTACCAAAAGTTTGCTTTAATACGATAGACGCTGAAGGTTGCCCATCTAAATTGGAATAAATATCGAAAAACTCACTGCCTAATTCGACATCGGCAATATCTCCTAATTTTAGAATTTCACCTTCTTCTGTGGCCTTGACAATAATATCTTTATACTGTTCGGGCTCGTTATAACGCCCTTCATAGGTTAAAACATATTCTAAAGACTGCGCCTTTTTCCCCGAACTTCGTCCTAAACGCCCGGGCCGTGCAATAATACTTTGCTCGTCCATGGCTTTAAGCACTTCTTCTGCCGAAACTTTATACGCTCGCATTCTATCTGGTTTCAACCAAACACGCATGGCATACTTACGACTTCCTAATATTTGTGCACTAGCAATTCCTTTAATTCTTTGAATTTCGGGCACTATTTTAGTGTAGGCGTAGTTGTAAAGGAATTTCTCATCGTTATCCTTTTTCTTACTGTACAAATTCACATACATCAACATACTGGGTTGAACAGGTGTAATCACAACACCCTCTCTTTGAACCAATTCTGGAAGTAAAGGCATCACCTGATCGACCCTGGTCTTCACCCGGACCACCGCCTGATTGGGGTCTGTTCCTGGTTCGAAAATAATACGAATGGTTCCTTCCCCAGCACTCGTCGCATCGGAAGCAATGTAACGCATATCCTGAACACCGTTTATCGCAGTTTCTAATGGAATTAATGTAGATTTTACTAATACATCGGCACTTGACCCAGGGTACGCAATAAATATATTAACGGTCGTTGGGGCAATTTGAGGGAACTGAGAAACGGGTAGTTGATTTATAGCCAACAACCCCGTAAAAACTATGATTACCGATATGACGATTGCCAACACCGGTCTTTTTATAAATTTACTAAACATAATGTTATATGATAAGGAGGTTATTACTCGGCGTACATCTCTAAATTCTTTATAACTGAATTTCCATCTTCAACTTTATAATGAATTTTTTCGCCATTTTTAACCATACGAATCCCTTCTAATAAAACTTTATCGTTTAAAGACAATCCTTCATCTACAACAAAAAGATGTGGTAATTCTGCACCAACTTGAATTTCTTTTTGTCTTACAACATCATCTTTATCAATTACAAAAACATATTTTTTACTTAACACTTCAAAGGTTGCTTTCTGCGGAATAATGATCGCATCTTTAAACGGAATCTTCATAAGAATACTACCCGTTTCACCATGCCTTAAGATGCCTTCTTCATTTGAAAAAACCGCTCTAAAAGCAATATTTCCCGTTTCGTTGTTAAATTCACCTTCAATGGTTTCAACAACACCTTTATGAGGAAACTCTTTATTGTTAGCCATTAACAGGCTCACTTCTTGAGCTTTATTTCTATCAATGTTGGTAATAAAATCTAAATATTCAGCTTCTGACACATTGTAGTACACCCACATTTTACTGTTATCAGACAGGGTAGTAAGCAATTCACCTTCATCTAAAAGACTGCCTTCACGAACATGAAGATGCCCCATAATACCGTCAAAAGGCGCTTTAATATTTGTAAACCCTAAATGGGTTTGCGCGAGAGACACCTCAGCTTTTGCTTTTTCAAGCTTTGCTTTAGCCATAGTTAACTCATTTTGAGAAACGACATCGCTATCGGCCAACAGTTTTGTGTTTTTGTATTCTATGGCAGCAACATCAGCCTCTGCATTGGCTTTTTGTAAATCGGCTTGATAAACATTAGGCATGATATCAAACATTTTTTGCCCTTTTTTAAGCAATTGTCCTTCATCAACATGAATTCCTTTTAGATAACCACGTTCTAGAGCACGGACTTCAATGTTTCTTATAGAATGAATTTGACACACGTAGTCTTTTGTAATTGTGGTGTCAATTTTTATAGGAGTAGTTACTAAAAATTCTGTTTCTTTTTCATGTTTTTTCTTTTCCGATTGGCAGCTGGCAAGCAACAATAGCACGCACAAGCCTGCCAAAAGAAGACTCTTTTTTATCATAATTCGAGATATAAAATATTTGGTTTTTTCTTTATTTTGAGAAGTGTTACATGAAATATGCCTTAGAAAAGCCATAAACAATAATATGGCTAATACCAGACCTATTTTATATAATAAATTGGTTTAATCACACTTCTTCATACCCTTAAAGCTTAACGCCAAGGGTATTAATAGACATAGAAATGCCTGCTGAAATTAAAGACGACAATGTCTTATTTAAATTTCATAACCTATAAACCTCAAATAAAATATAGCGCTTACTAGATAATTTAAGCGGGTAATACTCATGAGAGAAGAAGTTCTTTTTCTCAATTGTGGAGTATAATATAAGTGCTTCAAAACGGTTGGTAAAATCATTTTGAAAACTTGTTTTTTTACGAAGACTATTTTTGTATTCTTCAATTTCAATCTCATCAATTTTTATATCTAATAAACTAGATGAATCAGGAGATGTTGAAAAAAATAGTGATTGCTTTAGATCACGCGTATCATTTTTAACATTAAGAAGAAATTCTGAAACAAGGTCACTGGAGCTTTGCTGATTGACCTCAGCAAACATTTTACTCTGCCCAATAATTAAGAGAGTAAATAGAAAAAGAATGTATTTAAGAAATGACTTTTTCATTTTTTCCATCGGGCGATAAAAGTATATCATCTTAAAAAGCTATACAAGTGATTTGTATTAAAATACATTAAAGCAAAAAAACTAAATTACAATAGATCCTAAAAACTAAAGCCAAAAGCACCTGTTATCCCAAAAGGACGCGCATTAGGGTTTTCAACTTCATCAAGGTAATTCCCTCTAAAGTTGAAATCGATACGAAAGACTTTAAAAATATTCCCTATACCGAAACTGTACTCATAATAAGGATCTTGAGACGGTGCCACGTAGTTTAGGCCAGAAGCATTAAGATCTATATTTTCCTGAGAAATACTTCCCATAACCGTTCTAAAGCCAGCTATAGCTCTTAAATTAAATTTCTTAATTAACGGTATTCGAGAAAATAAGCGTCCGTTAAAATTATGCTCCACGTGCACTGAAGCATAGGTATCGGTAACAAACTCGTAAAAATCGATTTGAGAAAACGTGTTATAAATAGAGAAGTAACTTTGATTTCCTGGAATCACACTTAAAAGTCCTAATGGCACTGCTCCAAAGGTTTTACCTGCTTCAATAGTGGTAAATAATCTACCAAAACCGCCAACTTGCCAAGGTTGTACATATCGAAATTGCAGTTTTGTATAATCAAAATTATCATTTAACCTACCTTTCACCCCTTTGGTTATCATGGCATAGATTTGAGCATAATCGTAGTTTGTAGGCGATCGTTCCACCCCAAAACCTGTCATTTTTCTATTCGGAAAATAAGACATTAAAAGCTCCGATTCGTACTGTTTTATTTCCGAAGACACCCCAGTTGGAGCATTCTCATCATAATAATCAAGACTAAAAGTATCTGAAGCCGATTCTAAAGTTCGATAACTACCACCTAATCGAAATGTTAAATTTTTAGCGGGTTCAAACTCAAAAGATAAGGTCGTTAAATTAATATTGGTAAGTTTATCATTGGTAGCCGTGGTAAAAATTCCTGACGAGGCAAAACTTCGACCTAAAACATCGGTGGAATTGGTTAAACTCGCTCCAATCTGTTCAATATCTCGGCGATTTCCTCCCTGCACAATCAATCTTGTTTTCTTATCCAACAGCCATTTTCCTGAGATGCCGTATTTCACTTTATCATCTCTAAATCCGTAGGCCATAAACCCTTCAATACGCCATAAATCATTTCTTCCAAAATAGGTACGACCACCAGCACGCAAACGCAGGCCTTCAACTTCATTATAACCAAAAGTAGAAAAAACAGGGCCGTAATCTAGTGGCAGCGTATTGAACTCGTAATATCCAGAAGCTAAAACGGTACCAGCACTGTAAAGATTTTTAAACTTTTTTACAGTTTTTAAGGTGTCTAACATTTTATAAACACCCTTTTCATCTTCGCTTAATTTTTCCATGCGATTTTCTTCCCAAAAGGCATCATCACGATTATAAGCATTCTTATCATAAAAGTTTACTTCTTTCTCGTAGAACTTTTTATCTTTTTCAATATCAAATTCATAATTATTAAAGAGCGTGGTACGTTTACCGTAAAGCCCTCGTGACTTCTCCTTCTTATTAGGGGCAAAGTCAGACATCATGTAATCCCGTTTTACAAGAAATAACGAATCATTTAAGACCTCAAATTCTTGCTCAATATAAATTTCCTTAACCCAATTGATGTTCGCACTCTTAGATGCTTGAAGGTTAATTTCCTTTATGGCATACGTCGTATCAGCAACCCAAAAATCACCTTTAAAGGTCAGCTCATTTTTTCGTCTTGGGTAATAAATAATATTGTAACACCATTTATTATCAATGTAGGCACTATCGGCTAAAACATAATTGTAGGTATTGATTCCTGTTCGTGATAAGGGGCTCACAAAACTTTTGTCAAAAAATTTAAGGAAATTGTCATAGACATTAATATCGGCGTACAGATCTTTTACAAAATCGATGAGACTTTGATTATCACTAAACCCAGAGTTTTTATTCCCCTGTAAAACTTCTTTACTTTTATTAATCACGTTATCGCCATACACCTTCGAAGCGGCTTCGTTAACGAAAATCGGCAAGTAAGTTTTTCCGGTAACTTTAGAGGTGTCTACTTCTTCGAACACAAATTCCATCCCTTTAAACAACTTACTTGTAATAAGTGCACTATCTATAGTGTTAAGATCGAATTCTAATTTTTCGTATTTATCGTACTGGTATTGCTTAAACTGTTTGAGGCCATTACTACGTTTATGTTCCCAAATTTTCCGCAATAAATCTATAGCTGGATTATTTTTTTTAGGCTGTTTCCCCGAAACAATAAAGACTTCATTTAACTGTGAAGCCGCTTCAATAAGGGTAAACTTTAAGTCGTAATTTATTCGTTTTTCTAAAGGGACGGTTAAGGTTTCATAACCTATAAAAGAAACGGTTAGGCCAGACCAAGTTTCATCAGACTCTAGATAAAAACGTCCTTCCTCATTAGTAATAGTGCCCTGAGTAGATCCTTTAAAAATAACGTTAGCAAAGGCAACAGGATCGTTATTTTCATCAAAAACATAACCACTCACTTTTGTTTGCGCAAAAGATGCACAAACTGCAATAAAAAATAAAGCTAGGGAGAGTCTTATATTCATAATAAAAAAAACTTCATCAACATAGTATGTTGATGAAGTTTAAATAACGTAAATAAATTCAATTTATTTGTACATCACCTTTTTCACCGCTTTAATTACCTCATCTTTGTTTGGTAACCATTCTTCCAATAATACTGGAGAATACGGTGCAGGTGTATCTGCTGTGTTTATTTTGATAATTGGAGCATCTAAATAATCAAATGCTTCAGATTGTACTAAGTAAGTGATTTCAGTAGCAACATTTCCAAAAGGCCATGCTTCTTCTAAAATAACTAATCTATTTGTTTTCTTTACAGACTCTAAAATCGCTTTTCTATCTAAAGGACGTACTGTACGTAAGTCGATAATTTCACAAGAAATACCTTCTTTCTCTAATTCGTCTGCTGCTTTGTAAGCTTCTTTAATGATTTTACCAAAAGAAACGATAGTAACATCTGTTCCTTCACGTTTAGTTTCAGCAACGCCTAATGGGATAATGTATTCGCCTTCAGGAACTTCACCTTTATCACCATACATTTGCTCACTTTCCATAAAAATAACCGGATCGTCATCACGAATAGAAGCTTTCAATAAACCTTTAGCATCGTAAGGATTTGAAGGTACAACTACTTTTAAACCTGGAGTGTTAGCAAACCAGTTTTCAAAAGCTTGTGAGTGTGTTGCCCCTAACTGACCAGCAGAAGCTGTAGGTCCACGGAATACAATCGGACATTTAAACTGTCCACCAGACATTTGTCTGATTTTCGCTGCATTATTTATAATTTGATCAATTCCAACTAATGAAAAGTTAAAAGTCATATATTCTACAATCGGTCTATTCCCTGTCATTGTAGAACCAATTGCGATACCAGCAAAACCAAGTTCTGCAATTGGTGTATCAATAACACGTTTAGCACCAAATTCGTCTAACATGCCTTTCGATGCTTTATAAGCACCATTATACTCCGCTACTTCCTCACCCATTAAGTAAACGCTCTCATCTCTGCGCATTTCCTCGCTCATGGCTTCGCAAATAGCTTCTCTAAATTGAATTGTCTTCATTAAAGTTTATTTTTATTCGAGTAGCAAAAATAACAATTATTGCTAAAAGTATACTATAAAATATCAGATGAAAATTAAGTAATCATTTTTTTTTATCATGTTTACACAAAAAACCCTCTATTTATGCGGAAAAAGAAATAATTCACTAATATAAAACCAACTGCCTTAATCTTACTAAGTAAGCACTTATAATCATTATGAATTTGTAATATTTATCATTAATTTTTTATAAATTTCTTATGCATGCATAGTAATTTTTACGAATAAAATAATTAACTTCGTGTCCTGAAAATTTCAGACGATTTTACTTAAAATTAAGATGATTACCTTACTAATGTATGTTTCTTAACAACATTTTTAAAGGTTTTACATATGATCTAAACATTATAAAAATTATACAAATGAAAATATTAGTGTGTATAAGTCATGTTCCTGACACTACTTCAAAGATTAATTTCACTGAAGACAACACGAAATTTGATTCCAATGGTGTTCAATTTGTAATTAATCCGAATGATGAATTTGGATTAACACGTGCCATGTGGTTTAAAGAAAAACAAGGCGCTAGCGTTACTGTAGTAAACGTTGGAACTGCCGAAACTGAACCTACTTTACGTAAAGCCCTTGCTATTGGAGCAGATGAAGCTATCCGTGTGAATACTGCTGCTACCGATGGGTTTTCAGTAGCTAAACAGTTAGCAAATGTCGCTAAAGAAGGTGGTTACGACCTAATTATTGCTGGTAGAGAATCTATCGATTATAATGGTGGTATGGTTCCAGGAATGGTTGCAGGATTAACTGAAGCTCATTTTGTAAACAATTGTATTGGTTTAGAAGTTGATGGAACTTCCGCGAAAGCGATAAGAGAAATTGACGGCGGAAAAGAAACGGTTTCTACAGCGCTTCCATTAGTTATAGGAAGCCAAAAAGGTTTAGTTGAAGAAAGTGATTTACGTATTCCAAATATGAGAGGTATTATGATGGCACGTAAAAAACCGTTAACTATCGTTGAACCTGTAGCTTCTGAAGCTGAAACAGCTTCTGTTGCTTTTGAAAAGCCTGCTCCAAAAGGCGCAGTGACTTTAGTTGACGCCGATAACTTAGACGAATTAGTAAGCTTACTTCATAAAGAAGCTAAGGTGATATAGAAGGGCCTCCCCTAGCCCCTCCATGGGAGGGGAAATGATTATGGAGGGATGCGGGTAAAAGCCCAAAAAGAATGCCAAACCAAACCGAAAAACTTGGTAAAATAAAAACAACGAGATTTCCACTTTCGTGGAAATAAAAAAAGAAATTTAATATGTCCGTTTTAGTATATACAGAATCAGAACAAGGCACATTCAAAAAAGCAGCTTTCGAGGTTGCTTCTTACGCCAAAGCCGTTGCTAACCAATTAGGTACAACCGTTACAGCTATCGCTATAAATGCAAAAGACACCTCAGCATTAGGCACTTATGGTGTAGATAAAGTTTTAAATGTAACAAACACGGCATTAGACAAATTTAACGCCAATAGCTATGCTTCAGTTATTAAACAAGCTGCTGAAAAAGAAAGCACGAAGGTTGTTGTATTAAGTTCTAGCGCCGACAGCAAATATTTAGCACCGCTTTTAGCCGTTGGTTTATCCGCTGGATACGCTTCCAATGTTGTTGAAGCGCCTTCAAACACAAGTCCGTTTACAGTAAAACGTACGGCCTTCACTAATAAAGCTTTTGAGTCTACTCAAATTAATACCGATGTAAAAATAATTGGTGTTTCTAACAATGCATTCGGATTGGAGGAAAGTAGTGGCGACGCTTCCGCGGAAGAGTTTTCTCCTGAGGTTCCAAATTCAGGGGTTACCGTTGAATCGGTTGATAAAGCTACAGATAAAGTAGCCATCGCTGATGCTGAAATTGTAGTTTCAGGAGGCCGCGGTTTAAAAGGTCCGGAAAATTGGGGAATGATTGAAGAACTCGCTGATGTATTAGGTGCAGCAACCGCTTGCTCTAAACCGGTTTCAGACTTAGGATGGCGCCCACATGGTGAGCACGTAGGCCAAACAGGAAAACCCGTAGCTGCAAATTTATACATCGCCATTGGTATCTCTGGAGCTATTCAACATTTAGCTGGGGTTAGTGCTTCTAAAACAAAAGTGGTTATTAATACAGATCCTGAAGCACCTTTCTTTAAGGCTGCCGATTACGGTGTTGTAGGTGATGCTTTTGAAGTCGTTCCTGCCTTAATCGAAAAATTAAAAGCATTTAAAGCACAACAATAATTTATTTTTTATAAATTGTGTAGTCCTAAAGAACTGCTTAATTTAGCATTTTATACCATATCTGAATATACAGGTGGTTAAGTTCTAAATTAAGCGGTTTTTTACGTTTTAAATATATGAGTTTAGTAAGATTAAATATCAAGGGGATTTCCTATAGCCAAACGCAAAATGGCGCCTACGCATTAATTTTAAATGAAGTAGATGGCGACCGAAAACTCCCTATCGTGATTGGCGCTTTTGAGGCACAATCTATTGCCATAGCACTAGAAAAAGAAATTAGCCCACCACGACCTTTAACTCACGATTTGTTTAAAAACTTTGCCGATCGTTTTGATATTGTTGTTAAGCAAGTGATTATTCACAAACTTGTAGATGGTGTTTTTTACTCCAGTTTAATTTGCGAACGCGATAAAATCGAAGAAATTATCGACGCAAGAACCAGCGACGCAATAGCTTTAGCACTTCGTTTTCAAGCGCCTATTTTCACCTATAAAAACATTCTAGATAAAGCGGGGATTTATTTAAAAGTAAACCCTAAAAAAGATGATGAAGATCAAGAAGACAGCGTTTTATTAGACGAATTGGTTGCCAATGAAATGGAACCCGATGAGCAACGTGATACATACAAAGGCAAAAGTTTAGACGAACTTCAAAAATTATTAGAAGAAGCTGTTGCTACAGAAGATTACGAAAAAGCAGCGCATATTAGGGACGAAATCTCTAAACGTGAATAACCTTATTTTTTAGACTATGAAGAAGTTGTTTTTGTGTATTGTTGCAATCTGTTTATTCTCATCTTTAAATACATTTGCTCAAGACACAGAAGATCATGCCGTTGTAGATTCTGTGGCACAAGGCATTACGACCGATTCTATCTATTTACCGGCTGGTGATGAATTATTAGATAATTCTGCGATAATTTCAACGCCAAATCAACAAACTGAAGCAGAAACTGCAGCGATCATCCTCCCAAGTGATGGGTTTTCATTAAATAGTTTATGGCGTGGCATCCTAGGAATGATTTCACTCATACTAATCGCTTATTTATTTAGTAGTAATAAAAAAGCCATCAACTGGAAGACGGTAGGCATGGGTTTAGCTTTCCAACTGCTTATTGCTATTGGGGTTTTAAAGGTCCCTTTCATTCAAAACATATTCAAATACCTCGGTAAAGCCTTCAATAAAGTTTTAACCTTTACAGAAGCAGGTACCGAATTCTTATTTAAGTCTTTTATTTCGGGTACGATTGAGAGTCCGCTTATCAACTTTGCGGTAACCATCCTACCTACTATCATTTTCTTTTCAGCATTAACTTCTGTTTTATTTTACCTCGGCATCATTCAAAAGGTTGTTAAAGCCATGGCTTGGTTACTTTCTAAACTTTTAGGCATTTCTGGCGCAGAAAGTTTAAGTGTTGCTGGAAACATTTTCCTCGGACAAACGGAAGCCCCACTAATGATAAAGGCCTATTTAGAAAAGATGAATAAATCAGAAATCCTTTTGGTGATGATTGGCGGCATGGCCACGGTAGCTGGAGGTGTTTTAGCAGCTTACATTCAATTTTTAGGTGGTGACGACATGGTACTGCGTGAATATTTTGCCAAACACTTATTAGCAGCATCTGTTATGGCTGCACCCGGAGCTATTGTGATTTCAAAAATTTTATACCCACAAACGGAGCCTGTGAATTCAGAAGTGGCTGTTTCAAAACAAAAAATTGGTGACAATATTCTAGATTCTATTGCCATTGGTACGACCGAAGGTTTCAAATTAGCTGCCAATGTAGCCGCCATGCTTTTAGTGTTTGTTGCTTTTATTGCTATGATCAACTATTTTTTCTTAAAAATAGGATCTATTGGAAACTTCAATCTTTGGGTTAGTGAAAATTCCCCATATCAAGCCTTGTCTTTAGAAGCCATTTTAGGAACCGTATTTGCTCCGCTCATGTGGCTTATTGGCGTTGCTAAAGAAGATGTCATGATGATGGGGCAGCTTCTAGGTATCAAGCTTGCAGCTAGTGAATTTGTAGGTTACATTCAATTAGGAGAATTGAAAAACACTGCCAACGCCGTACATCTTAATTATGAAAAATCTGTTATCATGGCGACTTACATGCTTTGCGGATTTGCTAATTTTGCTTCTATAGGCATTCAAATTGGAGGTATCGGCTCTTTAGCGCCAGGACAAAGAAAAACACTTTCTAAATTTGGCATGAAAGCCCTTATTGGTGGCACAATAGCTTCTTTAATTTCAGCGACTATTGCTGGGATGATTATTGGATAATGTACATCATGTAGGTTCATAATAGTTTTTAGAAGCACTTCTAATTTCTGTTAAACAAGAGGGTTTATTCACGAAGTTTTAATCCTTTTTACTAAATTCGCCACTGTAATTTTCACTTGAATTTCAAACGAAATTTTCATCTTAAAAGAGATTCCTACTTTCGTAGGAATAAAGCCTATGAAACAATATCACGACTTAGTAAAACACGTTTTAGACAACGGAAATGAAAAAGGAGATCGTACAGGAACAGGAACAAAAAGTGTTTTTGGTCATCAAATGCGATTTGATTTAAGTGAAGGTTTCCCAATGGTGACCACAAAAAAACTCCACTTAAAATCTATTATTTACGAATTGTTGTGGTTCTTAAAAGGTGACACCAATATTAACTACCTCACGGAAAACGGTGTTAAAATCTGGAACGAATGGGCCGATGAAAATGGTGATTTAGGACCAGTTTATGGCTACCAATGGCGCAACTGGAATGGTGATGACATTGATCAAATTAAAGAAATTATTGAAACCTTAAAGGAAAACCCCAACAGCCGACGCATGTTAGTTTCAGCATGGAATCCTTCAGTTTTACCAGATACTTCTAAATCATTTAGTGAAAATGTAGCCAACGGAAAAGCAGCATTACCGCCATGTCATGCCTTTTTTCAGTTTTATGTAGCCAACGGCAAATTATCTTGTCAATTATATCAACGCAGTGCAGATATCTTTTTAGGTGTACCGTTTAATATCGCTTCTTATGCCTTATTCACTATGATGATGGCACAAGTTTGTGGTTATGAAGCAGGCGAGTTTATACACACCTTTGGAGATGCGCACATTTACAGCAATCACTTTGAGCAATTAGAATTGCAATTATCAAGAGATATTAGACCGCTTCCAAAAATGCTATTAAACCCAGAAGTAAAAGACATATTCGATTTCACATTTGAAGATTTCACATTAGAAGACTACAATCCGCATCCACACATTAAGGGGAAAGTAGCGATATAAGTCAACGCTGTCTAAATAGTAACGCTTCCGTCAACCTGAACTTGATTCAGGTTCTCATCATAATCGATTATTAACATGATGTGATTCTGGAATTAAAGATTCAACACCGTTTAATAAATTCAGAATGACGTATACTAATACTTTTTAGATAGCTATTTTTTTAGCCCTATAAGTTTAAAACGCTATTCTCCGCACCGGCATAATCACTCCATGCATAAGCATCGGCCTCCTCGTCATTTATGTAGGCACCGTCAATGATATATTTAAATTCATAAGAACTACCAGAATCTAAATTAATAGCACCTTTAAAAGTACCATTTTTCAACTTTTTTAAAACTGGTTTTTCCTCTTTCCAATTGTTAAAAGTTCCAACTAAAGATACTTTTTTAGCATCTTCAGCATCAATAGAGAAAGTTACTTTACAAATTGGTTTGCTTTTTAAATATTGTTTTTTAATAGCCATAATTTTAGTTTTAAGTGTTGTTCTTAACAACTAATTTATAAAGTTTTTCTCATAAATTATCATTTAAAATACTCATATTAAAAGAATTATCATTTTATTAATTTGGGTTCCTAAAAAATAATGCTTAGAAAATATTTCAATCATAAATTTATTGTATTACTAATAGATACTCTCCTTTATATCTTGATTTTCAAAGTCTTTTAATGAATTTAGAAACAGTATCAATTCCAAAAGTATTCAAAAATTAAACATTTTAATCTCAACAAAAAAGCAGTAACTTTACAATCATTATTTCACAATTATGTTCGGCAAAAAGAAATCAACTCCACAAATAGACAAAGAGCAATTAGAACTTATTAAAAATGCTCAAAAACGCATCAAACAAAAAAAGAGGCTGTACTTTCATTTTGTACTGTTCCTTATAGGAAGTGCCTTTTTAATATTCGCGAATACGGTTTTAGGTATGGGCACCGAATTGACTCAAATACTAGGCACGGAATGGTTTTTATTCGCCATTTTAATTTGGTTATTCTTTTTAATGTACCATACATTTAATGTGTTTGTTACTTACAAGTTTATGGGGAAAGATTGGGAGCAAAAGCAATTGGCTGTTTTAGTAGACAAACAGAAAAAACGTATTGAACAACTTCAATCTAGCTTACCAAAAGAAACCCCTGTTAGCAAACAACCGGAAATAAAAGAAATACCTGCCGTAAAAACGATAAACTCAAACCAGGAACTTACAGTTATTGTCGCTGCCGCGGAAAACAACGCCATTGGAAAAGACAATAAGCTCATTTGGCATTTAGGTGATGATTTAAAGCGTTTCAAAAGACTAACAAACGGGCACCATATCATCATGGGACGTAAAACATTTGAAAGTTTCCCGAAGCCTCTACCTAATAGAATACATGTTGTAATTAGTAGACAACAGGACTACCAAGTACCTGAAGGCGTTATTGTGGTGAACAGCTTTCAAGACGCTATTGATTTCTGTAAAAATGATCCTCAGCCTTATATTATTGGAGGTGGTGAAATTTATAAACAAGCGCTATCTGTCGCTGATAAAATTGAATTAACACGTGTTCATGAAAATTTTGATGCAGATACTTATTTCCCACAAATTGATATGTCTGTTTGGAAAGAATCTCACAATACCTTTCATACAAAAGATGGAAATCATGACCATGAGTTTTCGTTTATTACTTATGTGAGAAAGTAGGTTTTATAATTTCGCTATAAATTTGATGAGTTAATAGAATTTTAATTGATAATGTATTCCTTTTGGGTATAATACAAAACAGGACGCTTCAATGTAATACTCCATTTGAGCATTACCCCTAGATTAGTGTTTAAAAACTAACTCAAAAACATGAAGTATTATCATGTGACACGTATAAAATCATTTATTTGATTCTGTAAGCTTTTTTCAATTCGAAGGCAATTTTCATTAATTTCGCAGCATGGTAAAAGAAATTCAACTTCGTATTACGCTTAAGGAAGAAGAGCGCAGCGATATTTTGGTGTTAAAATCGGCTTTAAAACTAGATATAGACCGTGAGGATATTACTGGGGTTAAAGTGCTACGAAAATCTATTGATGCTCGAAAACCTAAAATTATTTTCAACTACAAAGTAGCCGTTTATATTCGTGAGGTGCTTCCTAAAACTTCCGAATATCAATTTGACTACAAAGATGTTTCCAAAGCAAAACCTGTTCATATTATTGGTTTCGGCCCTGCAGGCATGTATGCCGCGTTGCGCTGCATTGAACTTGGTTATAAACCCATTGTTTTAGAACGTGGTAAAAACGTGCAAGACCGTCGTCGCGATTTAAAAGCCATCAATCGGGATCATTTTGTAAACGAAGATTCGAACTATTGTTTTGGTGAAGGCGGTGCCGGAACTTATTCTGACGGTAAATTATATACCAGAAGTTTAAAACGCGGCGATGTTCGTCGTATTTTTGAAAACCTCGTTTTTCACGGCGCTACGGAACAAATTTTAATTGATGCCCATCCGCATATTGGCACCAATAAATTACCCAAAGTGGTTCAAAACATACGCGAAACCATTTTAAATTATGGTGGTGAGGTGCATTTTGAAACTCGTGTTACCGATTTTAAATTAAAAAACAATGCCATAAACGCCATTCAGCTTCAAAACGGAGACGAATTAGCTGTTGATAAGGTGATTTTAGCCACGGGGCATTCCGCTAGAGATATCTTTTATTTACTTCATGATAAAGAAGTAGCTCTTGAGGCTAAATCGTTTGCCATGGGCGTTCGTGTGGAACATCCGCAACATATAATTGATTCCATTCAATACCATTGTGCTGGAGAACGCAGTGAATTACTTCCTGCGGCTTCGTACGGCTTAGTTCAACAAGTAAATAATCGTGGTGTTTATTCATTCTGTATGTGTCCTGGTGGATTTATTGTACCTGCAGCTACAGCTAATGGCGAAGTGGTTGTAAACGGTATGTCGCCTTCTAAAAGAAATAATTTATATGCCAATTCAGGCATTGTTGTGGAAATAAATGTAGACACCGATTTGGCTAAATATGAAAAATTCGGCGTTTTAAAAGGCTTAGAATATCAAAAAAACTTAGAGCGTTTAGCCTTTACCGCAGGTGGTAGAAGTCAGGTTGCTCCAGCACAACGTTTAACAGATTTTGTTGAGGGCAGACTTTCAAACAACCTCAATGATTCCTCATACCAACCTGGACTAAAATCAGCACCGCTGCATTCGCTATTACCGAAATTTATAGGCGGAAGATTGAGAAAAGGTTTTGAGGCTTTCGGACAAAAAATGAAGGGCTATTATACTGAAGAAGCTAATATTGTAGGTGTGGAATCACGAACCTCATCACCCGTTTCAATTCCTAGAACAGACACATTAGAACATCCGCAAATTACAAACTTATACCCTTGCGGGGAAGGTGGCGGTTATGCAGGTGGAATTGTTTCTGCTGCTATGGATGGTGAACGCTGTGCAGAGGCCGCAGTTTCTGGACTATAAAAACTAAAGACATATGACTGAAAAAGACAAAATGCTCGCCGGAGAAATGTACAGTCCCGCAGACCCAGAGTTAGCAAAAGAGCGCCACCAGGTGCGCTTACTGTTTCATAAATTCAATAGTTTAAGTGAACTTGACTTAGAGGAACGTCAGCAAGTTTTAAAAAAAATAATACCAAACTCTGGTGAAAACTTATTTGCAGAACCTCCCTTCTATTGCGATTACGGCAGCAATATCAAAGCAGGTAAAAATCTTTTTATGAATTTTAACTGCTGTATTCTAGATGTCGCCGAAGTGACTATTGGCGACAATTGCATGTTTGCTCCAAATGTCCAAATTTATACGGCCACGCACCCACTAGAATTTAAAGCAAGAAATAGCGGAAAAGAACTTGGCAAAGCCATTTCTATAGGCCATAATGTCTGGATTGGAGGTAATGCTACCATTTGCCCAGGCGTTTCACTTGGCGACAACGTGGTTGTAGGTTCTGGAGCCGTGGTCACTAAAAGCTTCCCAGATAATGTGGTTATTGCTGGTAATCCAGCTAAAATTATCAAGACCATAGATAACGGCTAATACCAATTCCACATTGAAATTACCGTAATAAAACGCCCTTTTTCTCTTTCTATTTCAACATAAAAAGAATCCGTAACTACGGCTATGCATTATTTTTCTGTTTCCTATAAAGAAAAAAATCATCATTTTCTTTTACAGTAATTTCAAAATAGAATTGGTATAAATTTATAATTCTTATTTTTGCAGCTCTAAAAAAATAAATACAATGAACGCATATATATTTCCTGGTCAAGGTGCACAATTTTCTGGGATGGGCTTAGACCTTTACGAAAACTCTGAACTCGCTCAAGAATTATTCGAAAAAGCGAATAAAGTTTTAGGTTTCCGAATTACAGACATCATGTTTGAAGGGTCGGCAGAAGACCTTAAAGAAACTAAAGTAACGCAACCAGCTATCTTTTTACACTCTGTAATTTTAGCTAAAACTTTAGGTGATAGCTTTAAACCAGATATGGTTGCTGGACATTCTTTAGGTGAATTTTCAGCCTTAGTTGCCAACGGTGCTTTAACTTTTGAAGACGGTCTGAAATTAGTTTCTCAACGTGCTTTGGCTATGCAAAAAGCTTGTGAATTACAACCAAGTACGATGGCTGCCGTTTTAGGTTTAGAAGATAAAGTTGTTGAAGATATATGTAAACAAATTGACGGTGTTGTTGTTGCTGCAAACTACAACTGCCCAGGACAATTGGTTATTTCTGGAGAAATTGAAGCGATCAACAAAGCTTGTGAAGCTTTAAAAGATGCTGGAGCAAGACGTGCTTTGGTTTTACCAGTTGGAGGAGCTTTTCATTCACCAATGATGGAGCCTGCTCGTGAAGAACTTGCTGCTGCGATTGAAAACACGACATTTAGCAAACCAAACTGTCCAATTTATCAAAATGTTACAGCTTCTGCCATTACTGATGAAGCTGAAATCAAAGCCAATTTAATTTCACAACTAACAGCTCCTGTGCGTTGGACACAATCTGTGGAACAAATGATTGCCGATGGCGCTACTTTATTTACTGAAGTTGGTCCAGGTAAAGTGTTGCAAGGGTTAGTTAAAAAAATAAACAGAGCCTCTGAAACAGTTTCTGCAACGTTAGAAACGGAGAATTAATGAAACCAACTAAACGCTCCATTTATATATTTGCGGTTATCATATTAACAATTGCTGCCGATCAAATTTCGAAAGTTATTGTTAGAGCAAATATTGTAGGAAGAACCGAGACTCAATCAAGTGAGCGTATATCCATTATTGGAGATTATTTCACTTTAATGAATGTAGAAAATACAGGTGCGTTTTTAGGCATGGGAAGTGACTTAAACCCAACCCTTCGTATCATCTTTTTATTAGTACTACCAATTCTTGTTTTAGGTCTTGTTTTACGACATATATTAAAGGATAAAACTCTTGACAACTGGAGTTTATTTGCCTTCGCAAGTATTATTGGTGGCGGTATTGCTAATGTTTACGACCGCATTGTTTATGGTTCGGTAACCGATTTTTTATTCATCGATTTAGGAGGTGTTTTTAAAACGGGGATATTTAATCTCGCAGATATGTCGGTAAGTGCTGGAATGATTATTTTATTATTCGTAAGTTTTACTCAGAAGAAAAAGGCCTAATTTTTATAATTAAAAGGTCTAGTTCAAATTCTGGAATATAAAAAAGGCTACAAAGATGTTATTTATACATTTTTGTAGCCTTTTTCAAACTAACCAAACTTAAACTTATGAAAAATATTTTACTATCAATTAACGTTTCAAAGATACGACCCCATTCCTGAATTTAATACGACACGCCGTGTCTGTCTTATAAAACTCATACCGTAATATCAACTTCAGAAAAGTGATCAAATAAAAAAGGCTACAAAATGTCAATTCTAACATTTTGTAGCCTTTTCAAACTAACAAAACTTAAACTTATGAAAAATATTTTACTATCAATTAACGTTTCAAAGGTACTATCCTATTCCTGAATTTAATACGACATGCTGTGTCACAATTTACAAACATAACAAAATCTCTTTCAAATAGAATTCAATAAAAAAGGCTGCTAAATTTTAGCAACCTTCTTTCGTATTTAATTTTATCACAATAAATTTTAAGCACCACGCACTTTCTGCTCCCATTTCCATGCAGAACGCATAGCATCATCTAAAGATAAAGTGGTTTTCCATCCCAATTCATCATTAGCCTTATTGGTATCGGCATAAGCTGAAATGATATCACCCTCACGTCTACCTACAATCTTATAATTCAATTTTTCTCCAGAAACTTTTTCAAAAGATTTCACAACCTCAAGTACAGAACTTCCTGTTCCTGTTCCTAAATTAAAAGTTTCAAAGTTCTCTTTGTTTTTATTTTCTAATAAACGCGCAAGCGCCACAACGTGAGCTTTAGCTAAATCGACAACATGAATATAATCTCTAATACAGGTACCGTCTGGTGTTGGGTAGTCATCACCAAAAACAGATAATTCTTCACGTAAGCCAATTGCGGTTTGCGTAATAAATGGCACTAGGTTTTGAGGTACTCCAATTGGTAATTCACCAATTTCTGCAGTTTCATGAGCACCTACTGGATTAAAGTAACGTAAAGCAATCGCCTTTAAGGTAGGCACAACTTTACAGGTATCTTTAATAATTTCTTCACCTATTTGTTTCGTATTTCCGTAAGGTGATTCGGCTTGCTTTACAGGAGCATTTTCAGTAATCGGTAATTCATCGGCTTGACCATAAACAGTACATGATGAACTAAAAATAAAAGCTGCAGATGGCAACTTTTTTAACTCCTTTAGAATGTATACTAAAGTTCCAATATTATTTTCATAATACAATAAAGGTTCTTGCACACTCTCTCCTACAGCTTTACTCGCTGCGAAGTGAATAACACCTTTCACATCATTATGCTTTGCAAAAAAAGACTCCACACCTGCTTTGTCTTTTAAATCTAATTTTTCAAACAGTGGTTTTTTCCCGGTAATCGCAGTAATGCCATCTAAAACATCCTCTGATGAATTTGATAAATCGTCGATAATTACGACTTGGTAGCCTTTATTTTGTAATTCTACAACGGTATGGGATCCTATGAACCCTAAACCGCCAGTGACTAAAATTTTATTCATTAATAAAGTTTTTAATAGTTGTTGTTATATAGTTAATTTGTTCATCGTCTAATTCGGTATGCATAGGTAATGATATAACCTCTTTCACCAATCGATTAGTCACTTCAAAATCGGCTTCTTTATATCTCTCATCCAAATAGGCCTTTTGTTTATGAAGCGGAATTGGGTAATACACGCCACAAGGAATTTCTTTTTCGTTTAAATGCTTTACTAAAGCATCGCGATCGACTCCCGTAATTTTTAAGGTATACTGGTGAAATACATGGTTGTCGGCTGCTCCATAACGGAAAGGTGTTTCTATTTTCTCAACACCCTCAAAAGCGGCATCATACTTATTTGCAGCCTCTATTCTACGTTTATTATACGCATCTAAAAGTGGTAATTTGGCATCCAAAACAGCTGCTTGAATGCTATCTAATCTAGAATTAACACCAACAACATCATGGTGGTAACGCTCGTACATCCCATGATTTACGATCCCACGAATGGTATGTGCCAGATCGTCATCATTAGTAAAAATAGCGCCACCATCTCCATAACAACCTAAGTTTTTTGAAGGAAAAAATGAAGTTGCTCCCACATCTCCTATTGTACCAGCTTTCACTTTAGTCCCGTCTTTATAGGTGTAATTAGCTCCAATAGCTTGAGCATTATCTTCAATCACGTATAAATTGTGGGCTTTGGCTATTTCCATAATCGCCTCCATGTGGGCACATTGTCCAAACAAATGCACTGGAACAATCGCTTTAGTTTTAGGCGTGATAGCATTTTTAATAGCTTCAATATTGATGTTAAAATCATCTGGATTAACATCAACTAAAACTGGTGTAAGCTGTAATAATGCAATCACTTCTACCGTTGCGGCAAAAGTAAAATCAGCCGTAATAACCTCATCTCCTGGCTTCAAACCTAAACCCATCATTGCAATTTGTAAAGCATCGGTTCCGTTGGCACACGGAATAACATGCTTTACGCCCAAATAGGTTTCTAATTTTTTTTGAAAATCATGAACTTTTGGCCCATTTATGAATGCTGTAGTTTCGATTACCTCTTGAATGGAAGGATTAACGATATCTTTTATCTCGTTATATTGACCTTTTAAGTCAACCATTTGAATTTTTCTCATCTAAAAAAGATTAAAGTCTGCTAATTTTCAGCTTAGCAAAGACTAATTTTAATGAAAACCCAAAGTGGGCTTGCGATTCACAAATTTACAAAAATCATTGTTGTTTAGCCCCCAAACACTTACCAATAATCTGCTAATTTTTATCTTACACATATGAATAATCAAACAATTAAAAGTTTAGTCTTTAAATTATTTTAAAGAAATGTATTTTAGCATAAAGAAAAAAGAGTGGGTTTAATTTATAACATTGGAATACAATTAACTGAAGTCATTTTAAATGGTGGCGCTTTAATTAACGAAAAGCTAAAAAAGGGGGTAGAAGGACGAAAAAACACGTTCAATCTCCTAAAGCAAGGCATAAACCCTTCAGATAAAACGTTATGGTTTCATTGTGCTTCTTTAGGAGAATACGAACAAGGCCTCCCTGTTTTTAAAGCCCTTAGAGCGCATTATAAAAACCATAAAATTATACTAAGTTTCTTTTCGCCTTCGGGTTATGAAATTAGAAAAAATTCACCAATTGCAGATGTAGTCGTTTACCTCCCTTTAGACACCAAAGACAACGCCAAGCAGTTTTTAGATATTGTAAACCCAGAACTTACCATCTTTGTCAAATATGATATTTGGCCTGTTTTTTTAAATGAATTGAAACAAAGAAAGCATCGAGCCATATTAATATCTGCAGCTTTTAGAGAAAACCAATCCTTTTTTAAGTTTTATGGTAAATCATTACGCGAAGCCTTATTTGCGTTTGAACACATTTTTACTCAAAATGAAGTTTCAAAAACCTTATTGAATTCTATAAATTATAATAATGTCACCGTCTCTGGAGACACCCGTTACGATCGTGTTACAAGTCAATTAGATATTGACAACACGTTAGAATTCATCGAAGATTTTAAAACCGATAAACTTTGTATTGTTGCCGGAAGCACATGGCCTGAAGGCGAGTCTCTGCTCATAAACTTCATTAATAAACATGCTGAAAAAGATATTAAATTTATCATTGCTCCTCACAATATAAAAGCGGGGCAGATAAAAAATCTCCAAACACAGCTAAAGGTATCCTCAGTTTTGTTCACTGAAAAAGAAAAGTATAACTTATCTGAAGCCAGAGTGTTTATTGTTAACACCATAGGTATTCTCACTAAAATTTACAACTATGCTGATATCGCTTATGTTGGAGGAGCTTTGGGCCATACAGGTTTACACAATACTTTGGAGCCAGCCGTTTTTGGTATTCCTATAATTATAGGAAATCATTATGATAAATTCCCCGAAGCAAAAGCCCTAATTGACAACGGTGGAATGTTTTCAATATCCAATCAAAAAACGTTCGATTACACACTTAATCTTTTGATTTCAAATGAGGTGAATCGCCTTGAAGCTGGTCATAAAAATGAGGTCTTCATTAAAAAGAATACAGGAGCCGTAGTCCAAATCTTAAATTATCTACGTATATTATAGCACTTAAAGCTTGATATTTATGTGTCAAGCCTAAAATTAAATTCAAACTAATAATTAACACCAAAATCAAACAAAATGAAAAAAGTTTTATTAAGTACTGTTTTAGTTACCATTTTAAGTTTAAGTTTTACTTCATGTAGAGATTCAAAAAAAGCAGAATCTGCAGAAGAAGCAATGCACGAGTCTGCTGAAGAGGCAGGAAATGCAATAGAAGACGCGGCTAATGCAACTGGAGAGGCTATTGAAGATACTACTAACGCTGCTGGAGAGGCCATTGAAAATGCTGCCGACTCGACTGAAGAAGCCGTTGAGAATGCTGCAAATGCAACTGGAGACGCAATTGATGATGCGGTTGACGCAACTGGAGACGCCATTGAAAATGCTGCTGATGCTACAGAAAACGCAATAGAAGACACTTCTGATAAAGTGAAAAAAGAATTAAATTAAAAAGGTCTTTGATAGTATAATACAAAGCACTTTTATGAATTGGTTTAAAAGTAGTAAACCCAAACACTGCTATTAGCCCTACGCAACAAACGTATTTAGTTGTGAGGTTTTAAGACGTTTGTTTGTACAAAAACACACATAGATTTATAGCATGTTCTAAAAAGTTATTAAATTCGTTGTAACTAATAATCAATTCATTAACACAAAATCAAAAATTATGAAAAAATCAATTCTAAGTACTTTAACCATGGTCGCTTTAATTGTTTCCCTTACTGCTTGTAAAGACAATACCAAAGGTGCGGAAGAAACAACTATTGAAGAAACTCCAACTGAGGAAATTATGGTTGAAGAAGATATTATTATTGAAGAAAATATTGAAGTTGAAGAAGGAGAAGTTGAGGCAACTCCACCAACGGGATCAACGAAAGTTGCTGGTGGTTCAACAGCTGATACTGATGATTCTTACGATGATGTTAAAGACGATGAAACAGTTGAAGTGGAATACTCTTATACTGTAATGGGTAAAGTAATTACAGGATCTAAAACTTTTACAGGGCACCAGGATGAAGTTGAAGCTAGTGTTAAAAAACTTTCGGATTCACTTACTAAGATCGATCCAAATATTAAAATCACTACAAAGTAAGCTTTATAATGAACCACAAAGGTTTAAGCATAAAAAAGTCCCTAATTGGGACTTTTTTTTATTTCTATTATTGCCATACATGATAGATTGACAACTGTATTTAAATTATCCAATTAACTTTCAGGAGCTAATTCTACTTCTAGACCTTCCATTTCTGGAGTCATTTGAATTTGACACCCTAAACGGCTGTTATCCTTAACATCAAAAGCTTCCGAAAGCATAGCTTCTTCATCATCACCCATTTCAGGTAATTCTGTATCACTTAATACATAACATTGGCATGAAGCACACATAGCCATACCACCACAAACACCAATAGTCCCTTCTGGAGCAAGTTCGTAAGACCTTACTACTTCCATAAGATTCATTGCCATATCTGTAGGTGCAACAATTTCATGAGTTACCCCGTCTCTATCCGTTATTTTGATATTAATATCTTCCATTCCTTAATTTTTGTTTGCCTAAACAGCAGGTCATTAATTATGATCGCAAATTTAAGTGAAGTGCCTTTATTTTAATAGGTTTTATTGGTATAATTAAAAAAAGTTTCTGAAAAATATTGAATCTTTAAAATTCTATATTGTTTAGAAACCCTTTTGCATTGAAATAATAATTTAATTGAAACTTTTACAGTTTCAATACATTAAGCTTCAATATTAATAACCTGTTCTATTTGAGGCGCATATTTTTTTATGGTCATTTCAACACCAGATTTAAGTGTCATTTGATTCACACTACACCCAACGCAAGCACCTTCTAACTGCACTTTAACCACACTATCATCCTCTATGGATAACAATGAAATATCCCCACCGTCGCTTTGTAAAAAAGGACGAATTTCCTCAAGCGCTTTTTCAACGTTAATCCTTAATTCTTCTGATGTCATATCTTATTTTTTAACCGCTGCACAACCAGCCATTGTAGTTATTTTAATAGCCTCTGTAGGCGGTAAATCATCATTTCTGCGAACAACTTCTTGAACTACATTTTGCGTGATTTTCTCAAATGCTTTTTCTAAAGGTGTATCTGTTTGCAAGGCTGCAGGACGACCAAAATCACCTGCTTCCCTAATACTCTGAACCAATGGTATTTCTCCCAAAAACGGCACTTTTAAATCCAAAGCTAAATTTTTAGCGCCTTCTTTTCCGAAGATAAAATACTTATTGTCAGGTAATTCTTCAGGCGTAAAATACGCCATATTTTCAATCAATCCTAAAACTGGCACATTTATACTTTCCTGTTGAAACATAGCCACTCCTTTTTTAGCATCGGCTAAAGCAACATTTTGTGGTGTACTTACAATAACCGCCCCTGTAATTGGAAGTGATTGCATGATACTTAAATGAATGTCTCCAGTTCCAGGAGGAAGGTCTAACAATAAGAAATCTAACTCACCCCAATGCGCATCAAAAATCATTTGATTTAATGCCTTTGCGGCCATAGGCCCTCTCCAAACCACAGCTTGGTTAGGTTGCGTAAAAAAACCAATCGATAGTACTTTTACACCATAATTTTCGATAGGTTTCATTTTTGATTTCCCTTCCACATTGACTGCCAAAGGTTTTTCTGCAACTACATCAAACATGATTGGAATTGATGGTCCGTAAATATCAGCATCTAAAACCCCAACATTAAATCCCATTTTAGCTAATGACACTGCTAGATTTGCAGTTACAGTAGATTTACCTACGCCACCTTTACCAGATGCTACAGCTATAATGTTTTTAATTCCTGGTACGGGTTTACCCTTTATAACATTCGGTTTTGGTTTTTCAGGCGCATCAACTTTTACGTTTACCGTAATTTTTGCCTTTTCATAAACCTTTTCATGAATGGTTTTTAAAATATCAACTTCGGTACGTTTTTTCGCTTGTAAACTTGGGTTGTTTATAGTAATTTCAACTATAACTTCATCTCCAAAAGTAACTACGTTTTTCACCGCTCCACTTTCTATCATATTTTGTCCTTCACCAGGAACTGTAATACTTTCAAGTGCGGTTAATATATCTTTCTTATTAAGCTTCATTTATTCAGTTTAATTCTAAAAGCAAAGATAATTAATAATGCGCTAAGACGGAAATTCGACCAAGTAAGTTTTGCTTATAATTAACTTTATTTTAATGAAGTAAATCTGATTTTTTAGTTATAAAACTCACTTTAATGTTCCTATTTTTTAATAAAAATCATGAAATATGGTCATAAAAACTATACTAACTATGCATTTTTAAAGAATATACGACTTAAAAACATGAATTTCAACCGCTAAAAAAGCAGTATGTCGTAAAATATTCATGAAACATTTATTTTATGTATGCATAACATAAATATTTCTAGAATTTCGTATCTTAGTAAGGATCAATCTAGTATAATGACGTAATTTTCAATATAACCCAAATCGAATATTGAAGTTATTATTCTAGCATAGACTTTTTAAGTCTAAGACACCTACATAATAACAGTTTAATATAGCTAATTATGTTTAAGATGTTTAACTTCGACAGTAAGGCGACCCGAGAGGATTGTAAATTCATAATTGATATTATAAAGAACTATTCGGAAGATCAATCTATAAAAAAATTAATTTCTCCAATTTCTGATGAATATTACTTATTGGATGAAAAAAACCAAGTTTCAATCTGTATTGCCGATGACGAAATAATACTTGCAAATCACATTTACCTTTACAAAAAAACGTTCAATTTAGCGTTTACAAGCGACCTGAAGAAAATCATTAAGAAGCAGATGGAAAGCGAAATGCAGGAATTAAAAAAGACGCTCTTCAAGAATGAAATTGATCTTTTGGATAAAATTCTAGACCTTTCAGCTCGGAAGAAAAAGTCCTTGACTATAACGCCTAATTTAAAATCAAGCTAAGACTAAAATAATGCATCAGAAGGGTTCCAAAATACACTTTCGAAATTTTGAATTTGGTTTTCAACCACCTCAACACCCTCGCTTTCTAAAAGCTGCTGCATTAAATTGGTTCCTTCAAAATGATGCTTGCCCGTTAGCAAACCTTTTCGGTTTACTACACGGTGCGCAGGCACGTCCTTTCCGTGCGCATTGTTCATAGCGTACCCAACCATTCTTGCACCTCTTTCAGCACCTAAATACAATGCAATAGCTCCGTAACTTGTTACTCTTCCGTATGGAATTTGCCTAGCTACTTCATAAACACGTTCGAAAAAATTAAGTGTTTCCGGTTTCATTAGCCTTTAATAATACCTATTATAGTAACGACACACATGACCGCGGTAATGCCACCAATAAGCCGATTCATATTCTTTTGAGAGGTAAGTGTCCTGCTTTTAATTTTATCGAAGAAGAAGATATACAAATAAAAGATGGCAAACGAGCCCATAACAGCTCCTGCTACATAAGATATAATACTGGTATTATCGAAGTTTAACCAACCCAAAGAAGCTAAAGTAATGGTTATATAGGCTTGATACGGAATAGGAAACACGTTTAAAGCCGACATTAATATGCCTTGAAAAAAACGACTGTGTTTACTTCTTTTTTTAAGTTTAAATTCTTTTGGCTCTTTAGATTTAGCGATGAACAAAAAATAAATGGTTATCAAAGCAAAAATAACAACAGCCACACGACGAAGTACATCAACCACTTCAGGGTTTTTACTCAGATAACTTGCAAAGATTGTTGCCAAGTAGGTTTGCGCTAAAACCACAATTGAAGCTCCAATAGAAAACATGATACCACGAACATGTCCTTCTTTAAGGCTAATTTTTGCAGCTGTCATGTTTAACAAACCTGGAGGAATTACACCCAAAAATGCAAAAACAAAACCTAATAAAAATACAATGGTAATTTCCAAATTATTTAATTTTAAACCTAATGTAAGTGATTGGTTTATTTTGCTCTAAATACTGAGATTCGTAAAACGTTTGGATAGCGGTCACTTCTTCCGGACTACCTTCTTGTTTATACACATTATGATTCGCATAAAGCACTTCATGCCCTGCACCATGGAGCAATCCTAGTGTATAACCATGCATAAACTCACTATCTGTTTTTAGATTAACAACACCATCTGGATTTAACACCTTTTTATAACGCTCTAAAAATTCTGCGTTAGTCATACGGTGTTTGGTACGCTTGTATTTTATTTGAGGATCTGGAAATGTTATCCAAATTTCGTCAACTTCACCTTCCGCGAAAGCGTGATCTATAAGTTCGATTTGGGTACGTAAGAACGCTACATTTGGGATATTTTCTTCAATAGCTGTTTTTGCGCCTCTCCAAAAACGGGCTCCTTTAATATCGATACCCACAAAGTTTTTATTAGGATATTTTTGAGCTAAAGCCACTGAATATTCGCCTTTACCACAGCCTAACTCTAAAACTAATGGATTATTATTTTTAAAAACGTCCTTACGCCACTGGCCTTTTAGTTTGAATTCCGAATCAACAAGTTCATTTCTAGTAGGCTGAAACACATTTGAAAAGGTTTCGTTTTCTCTAAAGCGCTTAAGTTTATTTTTACTTCCCAATGTATGCTAAGTATTTATAATTATTTAATTTCACAGTTGTAATAACTCGCAAAAGTAAGACAACCTTAAGCTATTTTAAAACAATGAATTAACAATTAATTATTATTTGAAATAGATTTGGTAAAATTAAGGAAATATACATGAGTGGTCATACTCTTACCTTTGATTTTATCAAAATTTTCACAGGAATTTCGCTCCTGAGAAAAAAGTGAATCAAAGTTATACACCGTTAGCTGTAAATTTTTAATACAGCAATTTGCGCAGAGCAAAATGAAATAGTAACATCTACTTATGAAAAAGCAAATTTTGGTTGCTCCACTGAACTGGGGATTAGGTCATGCCACACGATGCATACCGATAATAAACGCTTTAATCGCTGAAAACTTCACCCCTATTATTGCTAGTGATGGTGATGCTTTAGCCTTGTTACAAAAGGAATTCCCTACCTTGTCATCCATTGAATTGCCTTCATACAATGTTACTTATGCCAAAAACGGAAAGCACTTTAAGCTGAAGCTTATTAAGGACTCTCCTAAACTGTTAAAAGCCATAAAAAATGAAAAGAAAGCCATTGCCAAAATCTTAGAAGAACATGATATTTCAGGAATCATCTCAGATAACAGAATGGGTGTTCGAAATAAAAAAGTGCCTTCTGTTTTTATAACACATCAACTCTATGTTTTAAGTGGAAGTACTTCTTGGCTGAGCACTAAAATGCATCAAAAATTCATTCAGAAATTTGATAAATGTTGGATACCTGACGTTCCTGGCGAACCTAATTTAAGCGGAAAATTAGGTCATGTAAAATCTTTCGATATCCCTACAGAATATATTGGTCCGTTAAGCAGGTTCACACCAAATGACGACATCATTAAAAATGATTTAATGGTTTTAATTTCTGGACCAGAACCACAACGAACACTTTTAGAAGAAAAACTTTTAGTTGAACTAAAAAATTACTCTGGAAAAGTGGTTTTTGTAAAAGGAAAAATGGAAGCCACCCAAAATAAAGAAGTTTTAGGGCATATGACCATATATAATTTTATGACTTCTACATTACTAGAACAGACCATTAATGAAAGTGCTTTAATCATTTCACGCTCTGGCTATACCACGGTTATGGACTTAGCGAAACTGAATAAGAAAGCTTTCTTTATTCCAACACCAGGTCAATTTGAACAGGAATACCTAGCTGAAAGGCTTTGGGAATTAAGCATGGTACCAACCTGTAGTCAAAATGAATTCACTATTGAAAAACTAAACGAAGTAGCAGCCTATGAAGGCTTAAAGGCTTTTGATTTTGAACCAGATTATAAGGCGTTATTCAGCCTTTTCTAAGGTAAAAGAAAATTCGCTACCAATTCCTGATTCACTTTCAACATATATTTTTTCGTGATGCGCCTCAATAATATGCTTAACGATAGACAGACCTAAACCAGAACCGCCTTCTTTTCGAGAACCACTTTTATCAACGCGGTAAAAACGTTCAAATAATCGCGGCAAATGTACTTTTTCAATACCTTCACCATTATCGGTTACGCGCACGATCACTTTATTTTTTATAAGGTTTTCTATACTAATTTCTGTCGTACCATTTTTACTCCCGTATTTAATGGAATTCACTATTAAATTAGCCAATACCTGTTGGACACGCTCTTTATCAGCACGAACTAGAACTGGTCTCGAATATTTCCTATCAAAAGCTAAAGTAATGTCCTTTTTATTCGCTTTCATTTCTAACATATCGAACACTTGACTTACTAATTCAATAATATCAAAAACTTCAAACTGCAGTCTTAAATCACCAACCTCTAATTTGGTAATCATATCTAAATCCTTGATAATAAAACCTAACCTTTCGATACCTTTACTGGCACGTTCTAAATACTTTTTATGTATTTCCTTATCCTCAGAAGCGCCATCTAACAAGGTTAAAATATAGCCTTGAACCGTAAATAAAGGGGTTTTTAATTCATGAGACACATTACCAATAAACTCCTTTCGGTACTCTTCCCTTACTCTAAGGGTTTCGATTTCAATCTTTTTATCCTTCGCAAAACGATCGATTTCCTCAGTAAGTGTTCTTAAATCTGTTGTAATAGGTCCTTTTGATAAGTTTGCCGATTCTAAGAGCGTTAATTCATCGTATATTTTCTTAATACGCTTATAAATAAACCGCTCGACATTAAACTGTGTAATCACAAAAGAAAACGAAAAAACAATTAGACTAAACAACACTAACCAATACCAGTGAAGCCCATCCAGATAATGTAAAAAAACACCCAAAACGAGTGTTGTGAACAAAGTTATGGCTAGCGATGTTCTTACCGCAAAACGATATGATTTCTTAAACTGTGATGGCATTAATCTACAAACTTATAGCCAACACCTTTAATGGTTTTAAAGCTATCGTCTCCTAATTTTTCGCGAAGTTTTCTAATATGTACATCAATTGTTCTACCTCCAACAACCACTTCATTTCCCCAAACCGCATCTAAGATTTCATCTCTTTTAAATACTTTTCCTGGCTTAGAAGCTAACAATGAAAGCAGTTCAAATTCCTTTCTTGGTAAAATGATCTCAACGCCTTTAGACGTAATTTTATACTCGTCGCGATTAATCACTAAGCTACCTATTTTCATGGTATCGGCAACGTCTTCTTCTTTAAAACGTCTTAACAAAGCTTTTACCTTGCTTACCAATACTTTTGGTTTGATAGGTTTTGTGATATAATCATCGGCCCCAGCATCAAAACCAGCTACTTGAGAGTAATCCTCTCCCCTAGCAGTTAAAAATGTAACTATGGTATTTTTTAAGTCAGGATTTTTTCTGATAATCTCACAGGCTTCTATGCCGTCCATTTCTGGCATCATAACATCTAAGATAATTAAGTGCGGAAGTTCCTTTTTCGCCTTCTTAACACCTTCTTGCCCATTCTCTGCGGTTATAACCTGGTAACCCTCGCTAGATAAATTGTATCCAACTATTTCTAAAATATCTGGCTCATCATCAACCAGTAAAATCTTGATATCCTTTTTTTTCATTGTATTTACGACATTTGTCGAAGTAAAGATAAAGCTAATAACACAATTTAAATAAATTTGCATTATTAATAACACTAAGATAACAATAGTGTTACAAAAATTTAAATTTCACCCAAAAACCACACATATTTAACAATTTTATGGCATCACTTTTGCTGTAAAATACTACCTTTGCAATACCAAATATAACAAATGAAAAAAAACTACATTTTCTTTTTATTTTTTGCTTTTTCCTTGTTTTTAGCGCTACCTACAGCAGCTCAAAACATAGGAGCAAAATCATCTATGGAAGAAAGTATTGAAGGTTTAACCATTTACCCAAATCCTGTAAATAACCAAACTACCCATATTAATATTGCCTCAGCAATTAACGCACCTAAATTCATCGAAATTTACAATGTGCTTGGAAAGCGTTTATTTTCAACAAAACTTCTTGGTAGAGAATTAAATATTTCTCAATTAAACAAAGGTATTTACATCTTAAAAATAACTGAGAATAACCAAAGTGAAACACGAAAGCTCGTTATTAGGTAGTAAATATTCATAAGAAATTAAAGCATTTAAAAGCGTCGCAAATAGCAGCGCTTTTTATATTTTATATACTTTTGTTCTTTATTAAATTATAATGGACGCAAACGCTATTTTCGATATAAAAAATAATTCTGAGTTTGAAAGGGCTGCTCTAGAAGTATTTAAATTTCAGTTTCAAAACAATCGTGTTTACCGGTCTTTTTGCGATTTATTATATGTGCATCCTGCAGAAGTAACCGCGATAAAAGAAATTCCCTTTTTACCCATTCAGTTTTTTAAAACACGTGACATTCTAAGTTCTAAAGCCGAAATTCAAGCGACATTTACAAGCTCAGGCACGACGGGTAGTGAATCCAGTAAACATCATGTGACAAACATAGAGGTTTACAATAAAAGCTTCAACAAAGGCTTCGAACAATTCTACGGAAAAATTGAAGATTACGTGATTCTAGGCTTGCTACCGTCTTATTTAGAACGTCAAGGTTCGTCATTAATTCACATGGTTGATGCCATGATAAAAACATCAAAGCATCCTGAAAGCGGTTTTTATTTGAATAACCTTTCGGAATTAAAAGAACAACTTATAAAATTAGATGCTGAAGGCAAAAAAATCATTTTAATAGGCGTTTCTTTTGCTTTATTAGATTTGGTTGAATCGTTTCAGTTTCAATTAAAAAACACCATTATTATGGAAACTGGCGGCATGAAAGGTAAGCGCAAGGAACTTATTCGCCATGAACTTCACGCCATTTTAAAACAAGGTTTTGGTGTTGACACGATTCACAGTGAATACGGAATGACCGAGCTTTTAAGCCAGGCCTATTCTAAAGGAAACGGCGTGTTTGATTGTCCGCCATGGTTGAAAGTTTTAACTCGAGACACTGAAGACGCCCTAAGTATTCAAACAGCTGGAAAAGCAGGAGGACTAAACATCATTGATTTAGCCAATGTTAATTCGTGCTCATTTATTGCCACACAAGATTTAGGACGTGTCAATTCAGACGGTTCCTTTGAAGTGATTGGTCGTTTTGACAACTCCGATATTCGAGGTTGTAATTTAATGGTTTTATAAAAAATATAATTCACTGTAAGCTATGTAAACCTTAACGACTAAGATTGTAGCTAGAAAAAGAAAAATTTGTATTTAGTGGTTAAGTAAAAAAGGCCTGATTTAAAAAAATCAGGCCTTTTTGTTTCTATAATATTTATAATGAATCGAAGTTTAGTCTACCACTTGCAACACGAAATAGTTCTTCTTTCCGCGTTGTAAAAGCACAAACTTACCATTAATCAAATCTGATGAAGCGATTTTATAATCCTCTTTTACTTTTTCTTTATTCACTGAAATTGAATTTTCTTTTAAAGCACGTCTAGCTTCACCGTTAGATTTTAAAAACCCACCTTGTTCAGCTAAAGCGGCGATAATATCTAATCCGTTTTCAACTTCAGATTTTGCAACTTGAGTAAGTGGCACACCATCAAATACATCTAAAAAAGTTTTTTCGTTAAGTGCTTTTAAATCCTCACCAGTAGATTTTCCGAATAAAATATTACTAGCTTTAATTGCATTATCTAATTCTTCCTTAGAATGTACCATCGTGGTAATTTCTTCAGCTAAACGTTTCTGCAAAGCACGTAAATGCGGCGCTTCTTTATGTTCTTCAATCAAAGATTCAATGTCTTCTCTTGTTAAAAAGGTAAAAATCTTGATGTACTTTTCAGCATCAACATCACTGGTATTTAACCAATATTGGTAAAATTTATATGGTGAAGTTCTTTCGGTATCTAACCAAATGTTTCCGCCTTCGGTTTTACCAAATTTAGTACCATCAGCTTTAGTAATTAACGGCCATGTTAAAGCATAGCCTTTACCAGAATCTACACGACGAATTAATTCGGTACCTGTAGTAATGTTACCCCATTGGTCACTACCACCCATTTGAAGCGTACATTGCTTATCGCGGTATAAGTGTAGAAAATCGTAACCTTGAACCAATTGATAAGTGAATTCTGTAAAACTCATGCCTACAGAAGATTCTGAAGACAAACGTTTCTTAACAGAATCTTTCGCCATCATATAATTTACCGTAATGTGTTTACCTACATCTCTAATAAATTCTAGAAATGAAAACTCTTTCATCCAATCGTAATTATTCACGATGATGGCAGCATTTTCAGCATCGCTATCAAAATCTAAGAATCGAGATAATTGCTCTTTAATGGCATTTTGATTATGTAAAAGGGTTTCTTCATTAAGCAAATTACGCTCAGCTGATTTTCCTGACGGATCGCCAATCATTCCTGTAGCACCACCTACTAAAGCCACTGGTTTATGACCTGATAATTGAAAGTGTCTCAACCCCATAACACCTACAAGATGTCCAATGTGTAAAGAATCTGCCGTAGGATCAATCCCCACATAAGCCATACGCATCGCTTCTAATAAATGTTCTTCTGTTCCAGGCATACTATCTTGGATCATGCCTCTCCATGTTAATTCTTCAACAAAATTCTTTATCATTTTAGATCAATTTTAAAAACCTAGGCAAAGATAAAAATACAAGCATAATAAGGGGGCGATTATGAATAATTCTTTACTTTAGTTGCATGATTTTAGTAACAGGAGGAACCGGATTAGTTGGCGCACATTTACTTTACAGACTTGTTTCTGAAAAAAATAAAGTAAGAGCAATATACAGAACTGAAGAAAAACAAGCGCATACCAAAAATGTTTTTTCTTTATATTCTGAACATTATGAAGCCCTTTTCCATAGTATTGAATGGATTCAAGCTGATATTTTAGACATACCTACTATGACTGAAGTTTTTAAAGACATAACACAGGTGTACCATTGTGCTGCTTTAGTATCTTTCGACCCCAATAAACATCAACTTTTACGACAAGTTAACATTGAAGGCACCGCTAACTTGGTGAATTTATCACTTAGTAATACGATTGAAAAATTCTGTTACGTAAGTTCTGTTGCTACCTTAGGAAGCACTTTAAACCACGCTCCTATAACTGAAGAAACCATTTGGAACCCTGAAGACGACAATAACGATTATGCTATTACAAAGTATGGTGCCGAAATGGAAGTTTGGCGCGGCACGCAGGAAGGTTTAGATGCAGTCATTGTAAACCCTGGTGTTATTTTGGGCGCTGGCTTTTGGGATTCAGGTTCCGGAAAGTTATTTCAAAAAGCAAAAAAAGGTTTTAAATTTTATCCAGCTGGTACAGTTGCACTTGTTGATGTGCAAGACGTTGTATCTATTATGGTTGAACTCGTCAATAGTTCTATTAAAAACGAACGCTTTATTTTAGTTTCAGAAAACTTAAAATATGAAACATTTCTTAGAAGCCTTGCCAAAGCGGTAAACTCAGAACCACCTAAAATATTAGCAACAAAATCCCTTCTCAGCATCGCATGGCGTTTAGATTGGATAAAAAATAAACTGACAGGAAAAGAACGCCAACTTACCAAAAACCTGAGTAAATCTTTAGATTCTATCACCGATTACAGGAATGATAAAATAAAAACCGCTTTAAATTATAAATTTAAAGCGGTTGATCAATCCATTGTTGAAATAGGCACTATTTATTTAAAATAAATTCTAATTCTTTATTGGTTTTGGCGGACTTACAATACTATCCTTTTCTTTAGCTTGAGACTTAAGAAACTCCTCCTCTTCTTTTTTCGTTTGCGCCTTCCATTCGGCTGCTTCGATATCTTTTAATTTTACAACTAACCTTTCCAAGCTATCAATAGCTTTTGAATAAATAGAATCATAAACTTCGACATGAAAAGCATAATAGGCATTGCTTTCAGCAAATTGCAAACTATCAATATTATATTTTTTATAAACATAAGTATTGATATTTAAATTACTATCTCGCATCACTTTTTTATTCGATGAATTCGCTGAAGTCAATAACTTGGAGTCAATCAAAATATCAATCATTTTATCTTCAGGAATTAAATTTTTTGGCTTATCAGGACCGTTAAATCTATTGCATGCCAAAACTGACAGCAAAATTCCTAAAAATAATAATATGCGTTTTAAAATCATCTTGTAAAAGTTAATCGCTTAGCTGCTTTAACATTTTTAAATTCGGCGTTTTGATATACTAAACTACCATTTAAAAAGGTATGCGTAATTCTAGACCTAAAAGTAGTACCCTCAAAAGGAGACCAACCACATTTATATAAAATATTATCTTTATTAACAGTCCATGGATTATTTAAATCTACCAATACTAAATCGGCAAAATAACCCTCTTTAATAAATCCACGTTTTTCAACTTGAAATAAAATAGCTGGGTTATGACACATTTTTTCAACCACTTTTTCTAAAGAAATTTGCCCACGGTGGTGCATTTCTAACATCGCTGGCAAAGCATGTTGTACTAACGGACCACCAGAAGGTGCATTGGTATAAACGTTATCTTTTTCAGCTTTAGTATGTGGCGCATGATCTGTAGCAATCACATCAATTCTTCCGTCTAACAAAGCTTTCCAAAGCTGCTCCCTGTCAGATTGTGTTTTTACCGCAGGATTCCATTTTATTAAAGTCCCTTTTTTCTCGTAATCTTCATCTGTAAACCATAAGTGGTGAATACAAACTTCAGCAGTGATCTTTTTATCTTTTAGAGGGATTTTGTTTGAAAACAAGCTTGTTTCTTTTCCTGTTGAAAGGTGGAAAATATGCAAACGAGCTCCTGTTTTTTTCGCCAATTCAATCGCTTTTGAAGACGACAAATAGCAAGCTTCTTCACTTCTAATAAGCGGATGATATTTTACTGGAATATCATCACCATATTCATCATGATACTTCTGAAAGTTAGCTTTAATTGTAGCTTCGTCTTCACAGTGTACAGAAATAAGTAAATCGGTACTGCTGAAAATTTTCTCTAAAACCTCAGGGTTATCAACAAGCATATTTCCAGTTGAAGATCCTAAAAACAATTTTAATCCAGCAACATTAGTTTTATCAACCTTTAAAACTTCATCCAAATTATCGTTAGTTCCACCAAACATAAACGAGTAATTTGCTGAAGATGTTTCTGCAGCAATGGCAAACTTCTCTTCTAATTTTTCAATGGTTGTTGTTTGTGGGTTGGTATTTGGCATTTCAATGAAAGACGTGATTCCACCAGCAATAGCAGCTCTAGATTCGGTTTCTATAGTAGCCTTTTCAGTTAAACCTGGCTCTCTAAAATGCACTTGATCATCTATCACACCAGGCAAAATATATTTTCCTTCGGCATCAACAATATTCACATCGGCAGATTTAGCGCTAATCGACGTATCAATTTGTTTGATGTACTCACCTTCAATTAATATATCACCGCTAAAAACTTTGCCTTCATTAATAATTTTAGCGTTTTTAATAAGTGTAGTTTTCTCTTTCATAGGTTTCTACTTTTTAAATAGACTTTTTATCTTCATGGAAATAACTCCAAAAATAGCTTCAGAAATAATGCTTGAACTTAATTTTGATTCACCACGCGTACGATCGGTAAAAATAACAGGAACTTCTGTGATTTTAAACCCTTTTAGATACGTTTTAAACTTCATTTCAATTTGAAAAGCGTAACCAATAAATTTAATGGTGTTTAAATCTATTGCTTCCAACACCCCGCGTTTATAACACACATAACCCGCCGTTGTGTCTTGTATATTCATACCAGTTATTAAACGCACATATTTTGATGCCAAATAAGACATTAAAACACGCCCCATTGGCCAGTTCACCACATTAACTCCAGTAACATATCTTGACCCTATAGACAAGCCAGCTCCCTCTAAATGACACGCATTATATAACCTTATAATATCCTTAGGATCATGTGAAAAATCGGCATCCATTTCAAAAATATATTGGTAGCTTCTTTCTAAACACCATTTAAATCCGTGAATATAGGCGGTTCCCAATCCAGATTTCTCTTGACGGGTTTCTAAAAACAACTTGCCTTGAAATTCATCTTGTAGTGCTTTAACCTTTAGACCTGTTAAATCTGGCGAATTATCGTCTACAATTAATATATGCAAATTATCAGATTGTGAAAACACAGCTCTTATAATAGCTTCTATATTTTCAATCTCGTTATAAGTAGGAATAATAATAACAGTATCGGGCATATTTCAAATTTACTGCAAGCATTTTAATTTTGACAAATGTACATTATTAAGGCTTTATTTTTTTTAAATAATCCTTAATAATACCCTATAAAACTAAATTTTATAATAATTTTATGGCATGCTTCGCAACATAGTTTCAAACGAAATATTTACAATATTAATAATTGCTGGTTTAGCCATTGTAGCTACCGCTAAATTACTGGCACCAAAACGGTTTCATGATTTTATGCTGGTTATTACTAACGACCGCTATCTCAAGATTTATGCCCGTGATCAAAAGTTTTTCGATCAATTCGACGCCCTTCTATTTGGTAACCTAACCGTATCACTGTCCTTATTTAGCCTAATTATTTATAGGCATATCACTTCGGTGAACAGCATTCCTGTTAATGACATGCTGAAATTACTCATATCCATAGCTGTTTTTATCCTTATAAAAGTCCTTTTTGAACGACTAATAGGTAGTATTTTCGAAATTGACAAAATCACAGACCATTATCTTTTTCAGAAAATTACCTTTAAAAACTATTTAGGTGTTTTATTATTACCAATAAATGCTATTCTTTTATTTTCTTTTCGGCCTACATTGCCTATAATTTACGGTATCATTATTTTATTGTTAATTATAAACACTATTGGCTTAATCAGTTCATTTAAAACGCATCAAAGTTTAATTAAATCAAACTTGTTCTATTTTATTTTGTATCTTTGCACTCTCGAAATCGCACCCTATATTATATTGTATAAGGTGTTTGTTTCTCAATAAATACAATCGACCGGAATCCCTTATGAAAGTAAAAACAATTTTAGTATCTCAACCAGAACCTAAAATAGAGAATTCTCCCTACTTTGATTTACAACAAAAGCAGCGTGTAAAAATCGATTTTAGACCTTTTATTCATGTTGAAGGTGTTTCTGCTAAGGAGATTAGACAACAAAAAATTGATTTAAAAAACTATACCGCTATTATACTTACGAGTAGAAATGCGGTAGATCATTTTTTTAGAATTGCAGATGAAATGCGTTTTAAAGTGCCAGATACTTTAAAGTATTTTTGCCAATCTGAAGCTGTTGCCTATTATTTACAAAAATATGTGGTTTATAGAAAACGTAAAATTTATGTTGGAAAACGTACTTTTTCGGAACTTTCACCGCTTATCAAGAAATATAAGGACGAAAAATTTTTATTACCAAACACAGACAAAGTTAAACCTGAAGTTCCAGATACTTTAGATGCTTTAGGTGTTGACTGGAAACAGGCTACTTTTTACAAAACTGTAGTAAGTGATTTATCTGACTTAGCTAATGTTTCTTACGATGTACTTGTATTTTTTAGTCCTTCTGGAATCGAATCGTTATTTCAAAACTTTCCAGATTTTAAACAAAATGACACGCGCATTGCTGTTTTTGGAAATACCACTATTAAAGCTGTTGAAGAAAAAGGTTTACGTGTAGATATTTCTGCACCAACACCTGAAACACCTTCAATGACTATGGCTTTAGAGAAATATATTGAAAAAGCAAACAAAGGAAAATAATTAAACAAACGTTTAATTATTATATAAAAAAGGGCTGATTTTAAAAAATCAGCCCTTTTTGCTTTATTTAAAAAGCATAACGTTGTGGTCCGCCACGTCTAATTTCTTCTGAACAATGTGCTTCAAATTTTTTAAAGTTTTCACGAAACGCATTCGTTAGCTTAAAAGCTGTTGTATAATAAGCTTCATCGTCGTTCCAAGTTGATCTCGGACTTAAAACTTCGGTAGGCACACCTGGACAACTTCTTGGCTGAGCGACACCAAAAACAGAATGAATATGGTAATCGACATAGTTATACAAACCTAAATCTCCATTAAGAACAGCATTAATCATAGCGCGTGTATATTTTAACTTCATGCGCGTTCCAACACCATAAGGACCTCCCGTCCACCCCGTGTTTACCAGCCACACATTTACACCAGCATCGGTCATTTTCTGACTTAACATTTCGGCATATTTAGCAGGGTGCAATGGCATGAAAGGCGCACCGAAGCAGGCCGAAAATGACGGCACAGGCTCAACAACTCCAGCTTCTGTTCCCGCTACTTTTGCGGTGTAACCCGAAATAAAATGATAAGCCGCTTGACTTGGTGTTAATTTTGAAATTGGAGGTAATACCCCAAAAGCATCAGCAGTAAGAAAGAAGATATTTTTCGGATTCCTACCTATAGACGGCACTTGAATATTTTCAATATGATCGATCGGGTAACTTACGCGCGTATTTTGAGTGATGGAGGTATCTGTGAAATCCACCACACCATTATCGTCTAAAACCACGTTTTCAAGAATGGCTCCTTTCTTTATAGCATCAAAAATTTCAGGTTCCTGATCTTTAGACAGGTTGATCACCTTGGCATAACAACCACCTTCAAAATTAAAAATCTTATTTTCCTTAGTCCACCCATGTTCATCATCTCCAATTAGACTTCTATCCGGATCGGTAGAAAGTGTGGTTTTTCCCGTTCCAGATAGGCCAAAAAACACTGCGGTATCTCCATTTTCACCTACATTAGCGCTACAGTGCATAGGCATGGTTTCCTTAAATACAGGCAAAATAAAGTTTAATGCAGAAAAAATACCTTTCTTAATTTCTCCTGTGTAACCCGTACCTCCTATTAAAGCAATTTTTTTTGTAAAATCTAAAATAGCAAAGTTATGTTGCCTCGTACCATCTACATCAGGATCTGCCATAAAACCTGGGGCATTTACTATGGTCCACTCAGGATTAAAATGATTTAATTCTTCTTCAGTAGGGCGTAAAAACATGTTATAAGCAAACTGATTACTCCAAGGATACTCATTAATCACACGAATATTTAGCTTATAATGTTCATCCGCACAAGCGTAACTATCGCGCACATAAACAGCTTTTTCCGATAAATACGCTGTTACTTTATTATAAAGCTTATCAAACTTCTCAGGCTCGAAAGCAATATTTACTTTACCCCACCAAATACGATCTTTGGTAATGTCATCTTTAACAATAAAACGATCCTTTGGTGAACGTCCAGTAAACTCCCCAGTATTCACAGCTAAGGCACCAGAACTGGCTTCTACCCCCTGCCCTTTTTCAATGGCAATGGCTTGTAAAGCTTCAGGAGTTAATTGATAGTGAATTTTGGCATTTTTAATACCATATTGATCTAAAGAAATTGTTTTTTTAACCTGATTTTGATTTCCCATATCTTACTAAAAATTAATTATTCCATAAAATTAACACAATTATTTTAAATTAAGTTTAATTATGACCGGTTTTTAGATCTATTTTTTACTAAATCAGCAAACATAGCTCCCCAAGCCAATATCAACAATAACCCTCCAATAGGAGTCACAAAACCAATGCTTTTAAAATCAAAACCAGACAAAGTATTGGTTGCCAATCCGTATATAGACCCTGAGAAAAAAACAACTCCAACTAAAACCAAATAATACATGACTTTTTTCGTCTTTAAACTCACAAATGAAGTACTTCCCACAATGAGCAGAAAAAAGGCGTGATACATTTGATAGCGCACACCAGTTTCAAATGTTAGTACCGCTTCCGCGGAAATTAATGCTTTTAATCCGTGTGCTCCAAAAGCTCCTAAAATGATACTTAACATCCCTAAAACAGCACCTGCGATTAATATTTTCTTATCCATATACCCTAAATAATTACTTACTATTACTATTAATATTTATAAATTAGTGAAACACAAGAACTAAATAAAACAGCGCGTGTCTAACAAAATTACCTAAACATTAATTAATATGAGACAGATTTTAGTAATAGGTTCAGGAAAATCCACTTCCTACCTAATAAAGTATTTATTAGACCACGCTGCTACTGAATCGCTCTTGATAACTATAGCAGATATTCATATTGAAAATGCAGAACGTTTAATTAATAATCATCTTAATGGAAACACCATTCAACTCGATATTTTTAATGATGCTTCCCGATATGAAATTATTAAAGCTTCAGATATTGTGATCTCCATGCTTCCTGCACATTTACATATCAATATTGCCAAAGACTGCTTGAAGTTAAACAAAAACTTGGTAACCGCTTCTTATGTGAGTCCAGAAATGCAAGCTTTAAATGAAGAAGTTAAAGCGAAAGGCTTGATTTTTATGAATGAAATTGGAGTAGACCCTGGATTAGACCACATGAGTGCGATGAAAGTTCTAGATGACATTCGAGAAAAGGGAGGCGAAATACTCTCTTTCGAATCTTCTACCGGCGGATTAATCGCTCCAGAAAGTGATAACAATCTATGGCATTACAAGTTTACATGGAACCCTAGAAATGTTGTACTTGCTGGACAAGGTGGAACTGCTAAATATTTAAAAGAAGGCAGCTACAAATACCTACCATACAATCAACTATTCAAACGTGCTGAAACATTAAACATCGAAAACCATGGCCGTTTTGAAGTCTATGCCAATCGAGATTCTCTAAAATACCAAGCGGCTTATAAGCTAGAAAACGCTAAAACCCTCTACCGAGGTACTATGCGACGCGCAGGGTTTTGTCAAGCCTGGGACGTTTTTGTTTCCCTTGGAATGACAGACGATAGTTTTACCATGGACGATAGTGAACACTTGAGTCATCGTAATTTTCTAAATGCATTTCTACCCTACCACCCTAGCGATTCCGTGGAATCCAAACTACAAAAGCTTCTTAAAATTGAATATACAGATCTTATTTGGAAAAAACTTGAAGCATTAGACTTATTCAACAATAACAAATACACAAAACTAGAAAAAGCAACACCAGCACAAATACTTCAAAATATCCTCATGGATTCTTGGTCACTTTCAGAACAAGATAAAGACATGGTGGTGATGTATCACAAATTCGGCTACAAACTATCAGGTAAAAAACACGAAACAACATCTACAATGGTAACTATTGGTACCGATAGCACGTATACTGCTATGGCAAAAACGGTAGGACTCCCTGTTGCTATCGCTACAATTTCTATTTTAAATAAAAAAATAACACAACCAGGAGTACACATTCCAATAACTAAAGAAATATACCTACCTATTTTAACTGAACTGGAAACTTATGGTATCATTTTTAATGAAAAAAACAGAATTTAACAAGAATAACCTTGTTAAAAACCTAACCATTTCGCATTCAGCGCATATCTACTTTATAATTTCAGTTTTTAACACTTTTAAAAACAGGGACAACAAGTCCTGTAAATCAACCACTTACATAAAATAAATCATTGCACTCTTATTGTTTGGCCTAAAAAAAAGTTTCAATTTAAAATCAAATGTTTACTTTTATGCTTTAATTTATAACCAAATGAACAAAAACCAAAAAACTATAAGCATAGACGGCATAGATAAAAAAATTCTACGCGTTTTAACCGAAGACGCAAGAACCCCAATTCTTGAAATTGCTAGAAACGTTGGAATATCAGGAGCTGCTATTCATCAACGACTAAAAAAACTTGAAAAATCTAACCTTTTATCTGGTTCTAAATTTATAATTAACCCAAAAGTATTAGGCTATTCAACTATGGCTTTTGTTGGTATATATTTAGATAAAGCAGCAAATACAGACGAAGTAATTAAAGCATTAAAGCGTTACCCAGAAGTTTTAGAGTGTCACTTTACCACAGGAAACTATAATTTATTTATAAAATTATTATCTGTAGATAACGCGCATCTTATGCATTTGCTTAACAAAAACATTCAATCTATTGAAGGCGTACTAAGAACTGAATCGCTCATATCTCTAGATCAACAAATAGACAGACAAATACTGGTATAACACCTGTTTTCTTTAAAAAGGATATAAAAAAAGAGGCTTTAAACGCCTCTTTTTTTATATCTAATTTCTAGTAAATATTTATACTGGAACTATTTCATTTTCTTTAACCAGTTACGCACTTCTACTTCATTCTTAATTATATTTTTTAAGTCTGAAATCTTAACACGTTCCTGCTCCATAGAATCTCTATGACGAATGGTTACCGATTGATCTTCTAAAGTATCATGATCTACAGTGATACAGAATGGTGTTCCATTGGCATCTTGCCTTCTGTAACGTCTACCTACAGCATCCTTTTCATCGTAAATTACGTTGAAATCCCATTTTAAATCTTCTAAAATTTCTTTAGCAACTTCTGGTAATCCATCCTTTTTCACCAAAGGTAAAATGGCTGCTTTTACAGGCGCTAATACACTTGGTAATTTTAAAACGGTTCTTGTGGTGCCATTTTCTAATTCTTCTTCTTGAAGGGCATTAGAGAAAACAGCTAAAAACATACGATCTAAACCAATAGAAGTTTCTAACACGTAAGGTACATAGCTTTTATTTTCTTCATGATCGAAATATTGTAATTTCTTTCCTGAGAATTTTTCGTGTTGCGATAAATCGAAATCAGTTCTTGAGTGAATCCCTTCCAATTCTTTAAATCCGAATGGAAACTTGAATTCAATATCGGCAGCTGCATCAGCATAGTGTGCTAATTTTTCGTGATCGTGGAAACGGTAATTATCTGCTCCCATACCAAGCGACAAGTGCCACTTCAATCTGGTTTCTTTCCAATGCTCGTACCATTCTTTTTGAGTTCCTGGTTTAATGAAAAATTGCATTTCCATTTGTTCAAACTCACGCATTCTAAAAATAAACTGTCTTGCAACAATTTCATTTCGAAAAGCTTTTCCTGTTTGCGCAATTCCGAAAGGAATTTTCATACGTCCCGATTTCTGAACATTTAAAAAGTTCACGAAAATACCTTGAGCTGTTTCCGGACGCAAATATAAATCCATCGCACTTTCCGCGGAAGCGCCAAGTTTTGTCCCAAACATTAAATTGAATTGCTTAACATCGGTCCAATTCTTGCTTCCGGTTAACGGACAAGCGATTTCTAATTCTTCTATCAAAGCTTTCACATCGGCCAAATCTTCATTTTCAAGTGATTTTGCCATACGAGAAAGAATCGTATTGATTTTTTCTTGATAACCAACCACACGGCCGTTAGTAGAAATAAACTCTTCTTTATTAAAAGCCTCACCAAAACGTTTTGCAGCTTTAGCAACTTCCTTTTCTATTTTTGTTTCAATTTTAGCGCAATAGTCTTCAATTAAAACATCGGCTCTATAACGCTTTTTCGAATCTTTATTATCAATTAAAGGGTCGTTAAAAGCATCGACGTGGCCAGAAGCTTTCCAAGTTGTTGGATGCATAAAAATTGCAGAATCTAGTCCTACAATATTATCATTCATTTGCACCATGGCTTTCCACCAGTAGTCGCGTATATTTTTCTTTAGCTCAACTCCATTTTGAGCATAGTCGTAAACTGCACTTAATCCGTCGTAGATTTCACTACTCTGAAACACGTAACCATACTCCTTCGCGTGAGAGATTACTTTTTTAAATTGATCATCTTGATTTGCCATGCTGCAAAAATAAAAAACCGCATTAAACTAATAGCGTGTTTATTAAAAAATAACACTGCAAAACCTGTAATTTTTAATTATGTTTACAAGAAAGATTTTTCACACGTATGCTTTATCACCTTGTTGACTTATTTTTCCCTAAGATTTGCTATGCTTGTCAACAGCCATTACACGACAACGAGGCAAGTATTTGTTTGGATTGCCGCCATGATTTACCCGTAACAAACTTTCATTTTACTAGCGACAAAAGTGTTGAAAAGGTCCTTTATGGAAGAACTAAAGTAGAAAATAGCACAGCGCTTTTTAGGTTTGAAAAGAAAAGTACTGTGCAACAACTTATTCATAATTTAAAATATAAGAATCATGAAGAAATTGGGACACTCCTTGGCAATTGGCTAGGCGCTGAATTAAAAACAATTGAAGCCTATCAGCATATTGACATTGTAATTCCTGTCCCGCTTCACAAAAAGAAACTTAGAAAAAGAGGCTATAATCAAGTCGCCAAATTTGGAGAACAACTTGCTGAAGCCTTAAATGCCGAATACAAAGATGATATTCTTTTAAAAGTATCTAAAACAAAATCGCAAGTCGGTAAAAAGCGCTTGGCACGTTGGCAAAATAATTCCGAACAGTTTACCGTTAGCCACATTCACACGTTAGAAAACAAACATATTTTATTGGTAGACGACATAATTACCACTGGTGCTACTTTAGAAAGCTGTGCTACAGTTTTAAATTCGGCAAAAAACATTAAAATTAGCATTGCTACCATGGCAATAGCTTAATGACTTACTTCATATATCTTTAAAATTATGTAGGTTTGTATAAATTTTAAATCTTTGATGAAAAAGACCATTTCTAATTTTGTTTTAGCCCTTTTAGTTGGTGCTGTTTTTGTTAATTGTGCAAATCGTGGAACTCCTGATGGCGGACCAAAAGACGAGTTACCACCTATCATAATTAAATCATCTCCAGAGAATTATTCTACTAATTTCGAAGGTAACGAAATAGAAATCACTTTTGATGAATACATAAAAATCAAAGACATACAAAAACAGTTGATTATTTCACCTCCCATGGAATACCAACCGGATATTACACCACTTAGTGCCGCTAGCAAAAAAGTTGTTATAAAAATTAACGACACTTTAGCGCCAAACACGACTTACGCTTTTAACTTTGGAAACAGTATTACCGATAATAACGAAGGTAATCCATATCCTTATTACCGTTACGTGTTTTCAACGGGAAGCTATATTGATTCCTTAAAAGTTACAGGTAGCATTGTTGATGCCATGAAAACAAAGCCTGAAACGTTTATAAACGTTGGACTTTACGAGGTAAACACCACATTTACTGATTCTATTATTTTTAAAGAAAAACCTAAATACATTACCAATACATTAGACAGTGTAACTACTTTTTCTATTGAAAATGTAAAACCTGGAAAATACTTACTCGTAGCTTTAAAAGATGGTAACGGCGATAACAAGTTTCAACAAAAAACAGATCAAATTGCTTTTCATAAAAACTTGATAGATGTTCCTACCGATACCACTTATACCTTGAAGCTATTTAATGAAGAACCTGATTTTACAGCCACCAGGCCAAAATTATTATCAGGTGAAAAAATAGCTTTTGGTTATGAAGGCGATTACAGAGGCATGGCAATTAAAATAGTCTCGGATACGCCTGAAGATTTTAACTACCGCATTACAAAAGATCCGAAAACCGACTCACTTCTTTATTGGTACACCCCAAGAATGAAAGTAGATTCGTTGCTTTTTAAAGTTACCAAACCTATTGATTACGAAGAAGATTTTACGGTAAGAATTAGTGAACAAAAAAGAGATTCTATACGCCTAAATGTCCTTTCTGGCAGCACAATCGGACTAAAAGAACCGTTTCAAATTACAGCAAATACACCAATTACAAAGTTTGATGCTTCAAAAATATCGCTAATAGATAAGGATTCTTTAGATATTTCTTTTAAAACAGAATTTGACACCCTGAATAACACCTACGATTTCGATTTCGAAAAAACAGAAGACAATAGTTACAAAATGCAAATTCTACCGGAAGCATTTACTGATATTTTTGACTATAAAAACGACACCATACAAGTGTCGGTAAAAACGAAAAAAGCTTCAGATTATGGTTATGTACGTTTTACTTTAGTTAATGCTACCTACCCAATTATCATTCAGTTAACGGATAAAGATGGTAAAGTAAAATATGAAAACTTTATCACCGAAGAAGGCCCCGTTGATTTCCTTGATTTAAATCCTGCTATTTATCTTATTAGAATAATCCATGATGTTAATGGCAATAATAAATACGATACAGGAAGTTATTTAGAAAAGCGCCAACCTGAAAAAATAAGTCATTTCCCTGATGTTGAAATTAGAGCCGATTGGGGTATTGAAGAAATGCTTGAATTTAAGTAATTGAAAACTGGTCTCTATCGTTTAAAAATTTGAATTTATTTCGATAGGCCTCAATATGTCGTTTTTCTAAAGTTACGGTTTTTACCTGCTCTTGGTTGGGCGTGATTTCAGAAATACCATTACCCAGCACATCGTATGCGGCTGAATGTCCTGAATACACACTATTCACACCATCAACACCTACACGATTTAAACCAATACAGTAGGCCATGTTTTCAATAGCGCGGGCTTTTAAAAGCACATCCCACGCCGAAATTCTTGGTTTTGGCCAATTGGCGACATACAGTAACACATCGTAATCTTCAGTATTTCTAGCCCAAACTGGAAAACGTAAATCGTAACATACTAGCGGACAAATTTTCCAGCCTTTATAATCGACAATCAACTTTTTAGTTCCTGCGGAATACGTTTGCTCTTCGCCTACCAAAGTAAAGGTATGGCGTTTATTGTAAACACTTATTTTTCCTGAAGGCTCTACAAATAATAAACGGTTATAAAAATTGCCGTTTTCGGAAATCACTAAACTACCAGTAATTGCAGCATCTTGTTTTTTAGCCATTTCCTTCATCCAAGTAACCGTTTCACCTTGCATGGTTTCAGCAACTTTTTCCGCATTCATCGTAAAACCTGAAGAAAACATTTCAGGTAAAATAATGAGATCAGTCGCTTCCGAAAGATTTTCAATTTTTTCACTGAAGTTAATACGATTTTGCTGTGGGTCTTCCCAAGCTAAATCGGCTTGAATCCATGTTACTTTTAGTTCTTTTTGCATAGTCCTAAAGATAAAAAACTTCTGAAGAACCTTGTTTTTGTTTTCTGAAATATTTAGTGGTTATCAACTATAAATTAAATAATGAGAACAAACAGAACTCTCTTCATTTCAATTTCCATGATGTAACCTAATGATTTTGAAACCATAGTAGTGTCACATCGAGCGCAGTCGAGATGTCTTGTTTTAGTAACCTGTAGTGGTTCTCGACTGCGCTCGAACTGACATCCTACTAAAAATCAATAAAGTTTTACTAACAGCTTCTATGGTTTTCAATCTACACGATCTCCATCTTCTTCAACAAAAAGGAAGCATTCATATTCTGGCACACACCTTTTTTCAGTCTGTAATCAAAATGCAGTTCGTCATTAATAATTTCAGCATCGAAATAATAGTTTTTCACTTCGCTGAGCTCTTTTTCAATCTCACACAAACTCAAATCGTGTGTCGCGATGATTCCCGTAGCATCTGAAGCTACCAGTTTCTCAACAAATTTCTTAGAACCAATCGCTTTATCGGTGCTATTAGTACCTTTTAAAATTTCATCAAGAATAATAAAGTACGGTTCTTTTTTAATGGCATCAACAATATATTTTAAGCGTGTTAATTCTGAGAAGAAATACGAACTCTCATCGGTTAACGAATCGGTGGTACGCATGCTTGTAATTAATTTTACTGGCGAATAAACGCTAGCTTTTGCACAAACAGGCAAGCCCGTATTCGCCATAACAATATGTAAGGAAATAGTTCGTAAAAAGGTACTTTTCCCAGCCATGTTGGCGCCAGTAACGATAAAAAACTGTTCGTTGTCAATGATGACATCACTATCAACACGTTTGGTTTTACTCAATAAAGGGTGCCCCAAACCTGTAGCTTTTATCACTGGTCCATCTTTCATTATTTCAGGAAACACAAAGTCGGGATGATTGTAAGCATAAGTACCAAGGCTATTATAAGCATCGAAGAAAGCTACGACTTCAAACCATTCGGAAACTACATTTCCATATTCTGAAATCCACTGCTCAACTTGATATGAATTTTTAATATCCATTAAGAAAAGGCCATTCCCGAACATGGCACCGATTAAATTATTACGGTTATCCAACGCATCTAAAGATTTTGAAAACGCCTTAAAAATAGCTGACGCTTTCTTAGCCTCTGCCTGAATAAGCTGCTGTTTTTCTTTAAGTAATGCTGAAGTAAAAGTTTCCTTTTCAATCAAATCCAATAAGGTGGCGTACTGGCGAAAAGTATCACGAACTTTATCGGTTTTAGAAGCTAGAACGTTAACCTTTTTTAAATAAATGGTAGAAAATCCTAAACCTAAAAACATCCAATAGGCAATTAGAGGTTTGTAAGTAATGACATTAAAAACGGTTAATACAAAGATGAGAATGGAAATCATGCCAAAACCTTGAGCCAACCTAAAAACGGTTTTATTTAAAAAGAGCTTATGGTCTTTAATCCAATTAACTATGAATTCAGCAGGCGTTTCAACCTTAATTAAGCTAGAGGTTGCCGCATAAAATTGACGGAACTCCGTTTTTTCAGCCAATTCTTTTATGGCTTCTTGTCGCAGTGGAATATCTGAAACATGGTTCGCCTTTAAAAGGTCTGCCAAAGTTTTTGCTCCTTCGCGACTCGTGGTACGATTCATAAACTGATAAAAGGAACCTCTACCAAACAAATCGATATCCAAACTATAGAAATGATTCGAGTCTTGAAATTGGAGTCCTTCCTCGCGATTATGAAAATCACCAGCTGCGATTTTAATTTCTTCTTGATTAAGTACTACTAGAGCCTTATTAAATTCGCGTTGCTGCTTGATATCGGTGTATTTTGAAAGCAAATACAGAAATATAGCAATACCAATTACAGCCACAAACAATGCGACTTGCCATTGTTGAAAAAACAAATAAACACCGAAACCAGTGGCTACAAAAACAGCCAAACGCAGTACACTCAAACTGGCAATTTTTTTGTAAAGTTTTTTAACTTCTAATTGATAGGTTTCTAGGTGGTTTTTATAGTACTCTAAAGGTGATTTCATTTAAAAAATTTGTTGCGTATAAAGTAACAAAAAGAGGCTGTACAAAAAGTATTAAAGTACGTCATTCTGAATTTATTTCAGAATCTCATCATACTGATAACCAATCATTATGAGAACCTGAATCAAGTTCAGGTTGACGAAAACTTTACTTTTTAGACAGCCTCTTTGTTTTGTGTTTTATTAATCTATAATTTAATCGCGTCCTCCAAAAAGCTGAAGTGCCCAGTACAGTAAGTTTGCTAAGGCACCAATGGCAGCAACTAAATAGGTTCTAGCTGCCCATTTAAGCGAATCTTCCGCCCCTGCATATTCTTCTGGAGCTAGCATGTTTCTGTTTTTTAACCAAGCTAAAGCGCGGTTACTCGCATCGTATTCCACAGGTAAAGTAATGAAGCTAAAAAGCGTAGCAAAACCCATAAACACAACACCTAAAACAGCAACCCACCAGCCTAATCCAACACCAGCGGCACCACCTAAAACAAGCCCACCAATAATTAACCATTGCGACATGCCTGAAGTTGCACTAACCACAGGAACTAAAGTAGAGCGCATTTGTAACCAGTTGTAAGCTTGCGCATGTTGCACAGCGTGACCACATTCGTGCGCTGCAACAGCTGCCGCAGCGGCGTTACGTTGGTTATACACCGACTCACTTAAATTTACAGTTTTGTTTTTTGGGTTGTAATGGTCTGTTAATTTCCCAGGTGTAGAAATCACCTCAACATCATAAATACCGTTATCTGACAACATTTTCTTAGCGATTTCAGCACCACTCATACCGTTTCTTAAGTGGACCTTAGAATACTTTTCAAACTTACGTTTAAGCGTATTACTCACTAACCAACTTACCAAAGCCACGGCTCCAATAATTACATAATATCCTATCATCTATTTCTTTTTTAAGTTTTGTTTTTTTTATAAAGATAACAAAAATGACGCCATAAATATATCGTGAAAATTTGTCAGTTTTGGTAAAAAACAAAAAAAACGCCCAGACTTAAAAATTAAGCACTGGGCGTTTCAGTATATTTAAAATCTTATCGACTTAAGCCATTTCCATATCAAAAGCTTCAGCGATTTCTTTATAAACAATTTCTCCTTTAACAATGTTTAATCCTTTTGCTAATGGCGCATTGTTTTCACAAGCAGCTTCCCAACCTTGATTCGCTAATTTAAGCACATAAGGTAAAGTTACGTTTGTTAAAGCCATTGTAGACGTGTATGGTACAGCACCTGGCATATTTGCTACGGTATAATGCACCACCTCATCAATAATATAAGTTGGATCTTGGTGTGTTGTAGGTTTTGTTGTTTCAAAACATCCACCTTGATCTACAGCCACATCAACCATAACGGTTCCTGGTTGCATCTCTTTCAACATATCTCTTGTAATTAACTTAGGCGCTTTGGCCCCTTTAATTAATACACCACCAACAATTAAATCGGCATCCTTAATATGCTTTCTAATGTTATATTCACTTGAAAATTCACTAATTACGTTATTTGGCATAGAATCACTTACATAACGTAAAGCTTTCATATTAATATCCATAATAACCACGTGAGCTCCTAAACCAGCTGCCATTTTAGCCGCTTGATATCCTACAATACCAGCTCCTAAAATAAGTACTTTTGCAGGAGGCACTCCAGGAACACCACCTAATAAAATACCACGTCCTTTAATTGGTTTTTCTAAGTATTTCGCTCCTTGTTGAATAGACATTCTACCTGCAACTTCAGACATCGGAATTAATAATGGCAACGTACCATCGGCATCTTCAACCGTTTCGTAGGCAATACAAATCGATTTACTTTCAATCATCGCGTTTGTTAACGCTTCACTTGATGCAAAGTGGAAATATGTAAATACCACTTGATTTGGTTGTATTAACTTGTATTCTGGTTCGATGGGCTCTTTTACCTTCACAATCATTTCTGCCACAGCATACACTTCTTCAATCGTGTCAAGAATGGTTGCACCAACCTCAATATAATCTTCATCTAAAAAACCACTGTTAAAACCAGCATTTTTCTGAACAAAAACCTCATGGTCTCTCTTTGTCAATTCAAACACCCCAGAAGGCGTCATCCCCACTCTATTTTCGTTGTTTTTAATCTCAATAGGAACACCAATTTTCATAAGCGCAATTTTTTTAAAAAGTTAATATTTGAAAACGCTACAAAGCTAATTTAAATGATTGACAAAAAAAACCATAAATCCATTTTTACTTAAATTTTTAATAACACATTTAACTTTTTGTTAAGAATAAAATAATATATACCGATTTACTAGGAATTAAATGAAGATTCAACAATTCAAAATCACAAAGTTTAAATTCACACACACCCAAGCCATTAATAGCTTAGTTTTTCGGGCGTTACCACAAGGGTCAGGCTATCCGTTGCAATCTTTTTAAAACTCTGGTTTTAAAAAGGATTTCCACTACTATCCTTAACGCAAAACACGTTACATATTAATCACACAACTAAAACCATAAAACCCTCATAACGCACAAAATACAAACGTATCTTAAAGTTAGTTAAAAAGGTTAAAACTATACTAAACAGAAATAGCAACTTCAAAAAAAGACCTTGCTTTGAATCAAATTAAATCAAACTTTATATTATGAAAAAACTATTACTAGTGATCGCAGTCGTCCTTTTTGGAACTGTAAACCTCCATGCTCAAGACTTTCAATTTGGGATTAAGGGCGGACTCAATTTCGCAACAATTACGGGAGACAACACCCTGAAATCTGACATGGTTACCGCTTTTCACGTGGGTGGGATGTTAGAAATCCCAATTTCCGAAAAATTCTCAGTGCAACCTGAAATCCTGTTTTCTGGAGCAGGTTATAGTTTTGAAGATAACATCACTGCTTTAAATTACCTCGACATCCCAATAATAGCTAAATATTATGTCACAAAAGGACTAAGTCTTGAAGCAGGACCACAAATAGGATTTTTACTTTCCGCTAAAACTGAAGATCTTGATGTAAGAGACGCCTACGATAATGTTAATTTAAGTTTAGCTACAGGTGTAGGGTATAAATTGGATAACGGACTTCATTTTGGAGCACGATACAATTTCGGACTAACAAGTATGTATAACCTCAATGATATTGATGACAAAAATACAATTGGTGTATTCCAACTTTCTGTGGGCTACTTCTTTTAATGTATAAAAACGACAAACCCGAAGCCAATCGACCTCGGGTTTGTTTATTCAAGATTAAAAATTAAAATAAGGAAGTGCTAAGCAAGAGCGTTTAACTTTTCAACATTTCACTTTTAACTTTTAATTTTTAATTTTCAACTTCAATTCCTACCCTACAATATTCACAATTTTACCAGGTACCACAATCACCTTTTTAGGTGTTCTGCCCTGTAATTGCTCTTGTGTTTTTTCGTGAGCTAAAACCGTGGTTTCAATAGCTTCCTTACTCATGTCTAATGGCAATTCTAATGTGAAACGCATTTTTCCGTTAAACGAAATCGGATAGTTTTTAGCACTTTCAACCAAGTGGCTCGCATCAAACTCTGGGAAAGCCGCTGTTGAAATCGACTCCTCATTCCCCATCAAACTCCACAATTCTTCTGCAATATGTGGTGCATACGGCGAAATTAAAACCAATAATGGTTCAAGCACGTCTTTACTTGTACATTTCTGAGTTGTTAATTCGTTAACAGCAATCATAAATGTTGATACCGATGTGTTAAACGAAAAGTTTTCAATATCTTCTTGAACTTTCTTTATGGTTTTATGCAAGGTTTTTAAAGCATCTTTCGAAGCTTCAGCATCGTTTACTTTTATGCCATTATCGTCTACATACAACTTCCAAAGTTTTTTAAGAAAGTTATGTACACCTGTTATACCTGCAGTATTCCAAGGTTTGTATTGCTCTAACGGCCCAAGAAACATTTCATATAAACGTAAACTATCAGCACCGTAATCGGCAACAATATCATCTGGATTCACCACGTTGTATTTCGATTTCGACATTTTTTCAACATCGCGACCTACTTTATAAACGCCGTTTTCTAAAATGAATTCGGCATCTTTAAATTCCTTTCGCCAGTTTTTGAAGGCATCTATATCCAACTCATCTGAGGCATTTACAAAAGAAACATCGGCATGGATAGGTGAAATAAGATTGGAAACCTTAATAGATAATTCTTTTCCTGTTTCTTTTAGGGCTTTTTTGAATTTATCTTTTAGTTTGGGTGATATTATTTCAATTATTTTTTTTTCTAATATTTTATCTTCAATGATTACATTTTCAGTTTTGTCTAAAAACGGCTTAACTAAATTGTAAGAGATAAACACCTTGTTAGAGTGTAACTCAAGATAAGGACTTTCTGTCTTATCTTCTGTCCACTTAAAATCCTGCAGTTGCAAAACTATATCCACACGATAAACAAAAGCACTTGTTCCTAAAATCATCCCTTGGTTAATCAGTTTTTTAGCAAACTCATCAACAGGCACAACGCCTTTATCGAATAAGAATTTTTGCCAAAAACGAGAATATAGCAAGTGTCCAGTAGCATGCTCACTACCTCCAATGTATAAATCTACATCCTTCCAGTAGTTTAACGCCTCCTGACTAGCAAATTCATTTTCGTTGGTAGAATCCATGTAACGGTTAAAATACCAAGAACTTCCTGCCCAACCTGGCATAGTGTTTAATTCGAGGGCAAAAACGGTTTTATCATCAATTAAATCGTTAGAAACCACTTCGTTTTTAGTAGTATCCCAAGCCCAAACAGTAGCGTTTCCTAAAGGTGGCTCACCTGTTTCGGTTGGTAAATATTTTTCAACTTCTGGAAGTCTGATTGGTAAATGTTCGGCAGCAATCATTTGTGGCATCCCATCAACGTAATAAACCGGGAATGGCTCTCCCCAATAACGCTGACGCGAAAATACGGCATCACGTAAACGGTAATTGGTTTTCCCTTCGCCAAAACCTAATTGCTCCAATTCGTAAATAGCACGTTTTGTTGCTTTTTTATAGTTCATGCCGTCTAAGAAACCAGAGTTTTTTAGAGTAAACCCGTCTTTTTCAGTAAAAGCCTCAGCGGCAATTAAATCGTCCGAGTTCTTGGTTCCCCCTTTGGGGGATAGGGGGCTAAAAATGTTTATAATCGGAATATTAAAATGCTTCGCAAAATCGTAATCACGTTGATCTCCACAAGGTACCGACATTACTGCTCCTGTACCGTAGCCTGCTAAAACATAATCACCAATCCAAACAGGAATAGGTTCTTTAGTAAAAGGGTGTTCCGCGTAAGCACCAGTAAAAGCACCTGAAATGGTTTTTACATCGGCCATTCTATCGCGTTCGCTACGTTTTGCGGTTGCTAAAATATAAGCTTCAACGTCTGCTTTTTGCTCTGGAGTTGTTATTTGAGACACTAAATCGTGCTCTGGAGCTAAAGTCATAAAACTTACTCCAAAAATAGTATCAGGGCGGGTTGTGAATACGTCTATAACGTGAGATTGCTTCGTTTCACTCGCAATGACATTAAAGGTCACCGAAGCTCCAACCGATTTTCCAATCCAGTTACGCTGACTTTCCTTTAAAGAATCTGTCCAATCAATGGTATCTAAACCTTGTAACAAACGCTCGGCATAAGCTGAAATTCGCATGCTCCATTGGGTCATTTTTTTACGAACAACGGTGTGTCCACCACGTTCTGAAACACCATTTACGATTTCATCATTTGCTAAAACCGTTCCTAATGCAGGGCACCAGTTTACTTCAGTTTCTGCTAAATAAGTTAAACGGTATTGTAATAATATTTTTTGTTGTTTTTCTGAAGTATATCCATTCCATTCTTCAGCAGAAAACACTTCAATGTTGTCATCACAAACTGCGTTTACATTTGCATTCCCTTCCGAAGCAAATATTTTTTCTAACTCAGTGATTTCTTCAGCTTTACTGGTATTGTTATTAAACCATGAATTGAACAATTGAATGAAAATCCACTGCGTCCATTTATAATAACTCGGATCTGATGTTCTCACCTCACGCGACCAATCGAATGAAAAACCAATTTGGTCTAACTGTCGGCGGTAGGTTTTAATATTTTCTGCTGTAGTAAGCGCTGGGTGTTGCCCCGTTTGAATCGCATACTGCTCAGCAGGCAAACCAAAACTATCATAGCCCTGTGGATGCAAGACATTAAAGCCTTGATGACGCTTGTAACGCGCATAAATATCGGAAGCAATATAACCTAAAGGATGCCCAACGTGTAAGCCCGCACCACTCGGGTAAGGAAACATATCCAAAACATAGTATTTTGGTTTTTTACTGTTGTTTACCGCTTTAAAAGTTTGGTTCTCGGCCCAATATTTTTGCCACTTGGCATCTATCTCGTTGAAATTATAGGTCATTATCATCCTTATTTTAAGAAGTTGCAAATTTACGTTTTAATTAGAAAAAGGACGACCTAAAGCATAAAAAATGAATTTCTAAACGATTGCCATAAAATACAATTACTTTTGCCGCAGATTTAACGTGATAAAAAAACCTAAATTCCTTGGTAAAAAGTAACATTATAAAAGCCCACCTGGCCTTATTTGGAACGCATGTGATATATGCTGCCAATCATTTTATAGCTAAAGGTATTATGCCTGAAAAGCTAGACCCGAGACCTTTTGTTTTGTTTCGCGTTGTAGGTGCTGGTCTTTTATTCTGGTTTATCAAGATGTTTATTAAAGAAAAGGTAGAGAAAAAGGATTTCTTGCGTTTAGTGCTTTGTGGACTCTTTGGAGCCTCCTGCAACCAGCTCTTTTTCTTTGAAGGTTTGAGTTTGACTTCGCCAGTAGACACCTCAATTATCATGACCTCCTCTCCTACCGTGGTCTTTATTTTAAGTATGATTTTCTTAAAAGAAAAAACAAGCACCAATAAACTCATTGGTTTAAGCCTTGGTGCTGTTGGAGCCGTTGGCTTAGTTTGGTACGGCCATGTGGCAGAAGGCACCTCTAGTTTTTTAGGTAATTTGTTTGTTTTCCTTAATGTGGTTTTCTTTTCGCTTTACCAAGTGGTGGTAAAACCGCTTATGAAAAAGTACCACTTTATCACCATAATTAGCTGGGTATTTTTATTCGGATTATTGTTTGTAATTCCTGTGGGCTTGAATGATGCCATATTTAATACAGACTATGAGTTATTTAACCTGAACACCTGGTTAACGGTTGCCTATGTGATTGTTTTTACCACGTTTTTAACCTTTTTATTTAATATTTACGCGCTTCGACAGGTTTCACCATCGGTTGCGGGCAGTTATACTTACATTCAACCCGCGGTGAGTTTTGCCATTGTCTTGATGCTAAGCTATTTCCTAAACGACAACACGTATAGCGAAGATATCAATACCATTAAAATCATGTCCTGCTTGTTGGTTATTGTTGGGGTGTATCTCATTAGTAAAAAGTCAAAAAAAGCCGTAAACTAAGCTTTCATTTCACAACAAAATCTATTTATTTGAGTTTCTATAATCACTGTGATTCTTAAGAACGCATCACTGCAATTTAGCCAGAAACCATAAAGACTTAAAACCTTTTGAAGTTTTCTAAAATTACTTTAGTATTTTTACCTCGTTAATCCAAAATTTTTTATGAGTTCATCCTTTGAAAAGCACCAAAAACGCAGACTTATCTCCTCTTATTTCTCTGTAGTGCTAAGTATTGCACTGGTTTTATTTTTGTTGGGATTACTAGGTTTGTTAATTCTTAACGCTAAAAAAGTATCCGATCATTTTAAAGAACAAGTGGTTGTGACTATTTATTTAAAAGACACGGCGAAAGAAGTAGAAACCAAGCAACTTGAAAAAAGTTTAGCCATGGCCGATTACGTAAAATCGACCGAATACGTCTCTAAAGATCAAGCTGCCGAATTCATGAAAGCAGAAAATGGTGAAGACTTTATGGATTTTGTGGGTTATAACCCTTTACAGAATTCTATTGATGTGCATTTAAAAGCAGATTACGTAACTTCCGAACACCTTGAAAAAATTTCAACTGAAGCCTTAACTAAAAATTTTGTTGAGGAAGTGACTTACGATAATGACTTGGTTAATTTAATGAACGATAACGTTAAAAAAATCAGTTTCTGGGTGCTTATCATCAGTTCTATATTCACGTTAATTGCGGTTTTACTTATAAACAGCTCGATACGTTTAGCCGTTTATTCCAAGCGATTTACCATTAAAACCATGCAAATGGTAGGTGCTACCAAACAGTTTATTAGACGCCCATTTGTGCTGCAAAGTGTAAAACTTGGCATTATTGGCGCTGTTTTAGCGCTTATTGGTATGGCCATCGTCTTATATTACTTAAACAAAACGTTCTTAGAATTAAACCTTTTAGGGCAACCTATTCATGTCGGTTTACTTTTTACTTTAATTTTTGGCTTAGGCATTATCATCACTTGGATAAGCACACATTTTGCAACGCAACGTTTTTTAAATTTAAAAACAGATCAGTTGTATTACTAATAATTTAGAAAGCCATTAACAGGATATTTTTAAATAAATCTTTTACTTTGCGAAAATAATTGCCTCAGTATTTTAATTATGGGAGAACAAAAACGAAAAGAAGCAGCAAAACCGAGTTTTATCTTCGGAAAGAAAAACTATAAATTCATGTTTATCGGTTTAGCCGTTATTGCTCTAGGTTTTATTTTAATGTCTGGTGGCGGAAGCGACGACCCCAACGTTTTTAACCCAGAAATTTTCAGTTGGAGACGCATACGTTTAGCGCCAACTTTAGTGCTTATTGGGTTTGGTATTCAAATTTATGCCATACTATTAAACCCAGATAAAAAGTAAATTTCTGTAATTCACAGTACATTTTTAGCAAAACATTTAGCCATCGTTTTTACGTGTTCAAAACTTTGATGCATCGCATCGTTTAAATCTTTAGCATGCTTTAAAACCGTATCACTATAGTTAATTCCGAAGTCTTTTAATATTGAAGCCTCTAAATCTATAGTACCACAAAAAGCAGCGACTTTTATGTTTTTCGCTTTCGCGGAATGCAGCACGCCACGAATCGTCTTTCCCGATAAAGTTTGAGAATCTAGTTTACCCTCACCGGTAATAATCTAATCGGCATCTTTTATCGATTGATCAAAATTCGCTAAATCTTTTACCAGCTGAATACCCGATTTCAATTCGCCATTTAAAAATACTTTTGAAGCCACACCCATACCTCCTGCTGCTCCTGCTCCTTTTACAGAAAGTATACCAATTTCAAAAGTCTGTTCTAATACTTTGGAGAAACCAACCAAACCGTGTTCTAACATTTCCATATCTAATTCGGAAGCCCCTTTTTGCTTCGCATAAGTGTAAACCGAACCGTTTTCACCGTATAAAGGATTATCAACATCACAAGCAATTTGAAAGTTTACAGTCTTCAATTTTGGATGAACTTTAGAAACGTCAATCGTTTTAATTTGTGATAAATTCGCTCCAATAGGCTTTACTTCCTTTCCTTTTTTATCTAAAAACTGATAACCTAAAGCGGTTGCCATACCAACTCCGCAATCGTTGGTTGCGCTTCCTCCTAGACCTAAAATAATGGTTTTAACATCTCGGTTTAATGCATTAACTATTAAATCGCCCGTTCCAAAAGTCGTAGCATTTTTACAATCAAACGCTGCTTCATTTAATAATTTAAGCCCTGAGGCTTCGGCCATTTCAATAAAAGCAGTTTTAGAATCTTCCGAATACAAATAAGTTGCTGAAATTTTTTCAAAAAACGGATTATGAACCTCAACACGAATTAATTCAGCATTCAAATAAAATTTAATGACTTCAATGGTGCCGTCTCCACCATCGGCAAGAGGTCGTTTTACTATTTCAGCTTGTGGATGAACCTCTTTTATACCAGCTTCAACCGCTTCACAAAACTGCAAAGCAGATAGGCTATTTTTAAATTTATCGGGTGCTAATACCAATTTAACCATATAATGTCACATTTAATTAGTTTCTTTTTCGCCCATATTTCAGTATAAAATAAAACCGTAGCTAAGGCTATGCTTGAATTTTCTATTTCATCTGAACAAAAAATAATTCAAATTAAAAACACAACATTATACAGTCAAATTGGTATAAACCAATTTCATAAGGATTCTAAAATAACGCTTTATTATTTAGCAAGGCATGTTGAATGTTGCAGTATTTTAATATTTTAGCGCCATGGAAATTATTGACGCAATCATTTTAGGCATCATTCAAGGCCTTACCGAGTTTTTACCGGTATCTTCAAGCGGACATTTAGAAATAGGTAAAGCCATTCTTGGTGACGACCTTGAAGCTGAAAGCAGTTTACTGTTTACCGTCGTACTGCATTTTGCTACAGCCTTAAGTACACTTGTAGTTTTTAGAAAGGACATTTTCGACCTCATTAAAGGCGCACTTAAATTTGAATGGAATGAAGATTTACAATTCATCACCAAAATTGCCATTTCTATGATTCCAGCAGTCATTGTTGGTTTGTTTTTTGAAGAACAATTAGAGCAATTATTTGGCGGAAACATCATGCTTGTTGGGTTTATGCTTATCTTAACCGCAGTATTATTATATTTTGCCGATAAAGCTAAAAACACTGATAAAAAAGTATCTTTTAAAGATGCCTTTATCATTGGAATTTCTCAAGCTATCGCCATGCTTCCTGGAATTTCACGTTCAGGAGCTACCATTTCAACTTCAGTATTATTAGGAAACGACAAAACAAAAGCAGCACGTTTTTCATTTTTAATGGTGGTGCCGTTAATCTTTGGAAAAATTGCTAAAGATATTTTAAGTGGTGACTTAGCTTATGACAGCGGAAATTTCACTTCCCTTTCTATTGGGTTTGTAGCTGCTTTTATTGCGGGACTTTTTGCTTGTACCTGGATGATTTCTTTGGTTAAAAAAAGTAAACTAATCTATTTTGCCATATATTGTGCCATTGTTGGTATTATTGCCGTTATATTTTCAATGTTAAATGCCTAATGAAAACGCTTGACGACTATCTTTCTGGAGAAGTTTTATTAATTGATAAACCTTTGCATTGGACCTCTTTTCAAGTGGTTAACAAACTGCGTTGGGAAATTAGGCAAGCTTTCAAAATTAAAAAGATAAAGGTTGGTCACGCAGGCACATTAGATCCGTTAGCCTCAGGATTATTAGTGCTTTGTACGGGGAAAATGACTAAGCAAATAGATACTTTTCAAGGTCAGATTAAAGAATACACAGGGACTATAGTTTTAGGAAGTACGACACCTTCCTTCGATTTAGAAACTGAAATTAACGAAACTTTCCCTACCGAACACATTTCTGAAGCTCTGATTAAAGAAACAACCAACCAATTTATTGGCGACATTCAGCAGTACCCACCTGTTTTTTCAGCATTGAAAAAAGACGGAAAACGCCTGTATGAATTTGCTAGAGCTGGTGAAGACGTGGAAATTAAACCAAGAACGGTTTCTATTTCAGCATTTGAAATCACTAATATTGATGGTTTAAACGTAAACTTTAGAGTGGTTTGCAGTAAAGGCACTTATATTCGTTCTTTAGCAAACGACTTTGGTAAAGCTTTACAATCTGGCGGACACCTTTCTGAGCTAAGACGTACTAAAATTGGTGATTTTAATGTTGAAGATGCCACAAGTATTGAAGCCTTTATTGAAGCCCTAAAAACTAGTTAAGTTTAATTACGTATATTAAATCCATTAAAATCATAGATTTGAACCTAACAAATCAACATAGAGCCCTACTGATTACCCTTCTAATTTCTGGAACAGTTGTTCTTATGGTTTTTAATTTGAGTTTAAATAAGCAAAAGGAATTCGCTTCTGAGAGCTATTACGAATTAGAACCTGAAAAAGAACCTACACCAGAGGAGGTCAAAATACTTGAAGCTTTAGAAAACCAAAGTAGCGCTAAAGCGGAGACCAATAATGCTTTTAACGAAACACAAAAAGCAAAACATTTTGCTCAAGCCTTCAAACCTATTGCTCCACCAGAAGATTACACACCGAAATCTAATGAGAAAGGCGAAGCTGAACCTTCAGAAAAAAACGATTTCAAAAAGTCTCCAGACGCTTCATTAAACCAAGAAGAGTTATCTAAATTTAGTAAGGTTAATGAGGTACTCAAAAAACAACGTGCTCAAAACAATTCGAGAAGTAGCATTAGCTATGCGCTACCAAATAGAACCAAAGTCTACATTCCCATTCCAATTTATCTTTGTGAAGTTGACGGAAAAATAATTGTAAATGTTACGGTAAATGCCGATGGTGACGTTGTGGATTCTTATGTCAACACAGCCTCAACATCCGAAAATGAATGCTTGATTGAACGCGCTATAGAATACGCCAATCGATCTCGTTTTAGCAGAGATCCTAATCAGAAAAGTCAGCTAGGAACTATTACATTCATGTTTGTTGGCAAGCGGTAACTTGTAATTTAGCGAGTAACATTGTAATATCTTCAATTACATTCTGGCCTTTATTATCATTATACCAATGTTGTAAATCGGCTTTAAAAGCTGGCGTTAATTTTCCGTTTTTAGCCACAAATCTTTTTACGTAGTTTGCCGCTTCAGTGGGTCTAGGACCATAAGTTTTAAGCACATCACCAGTTTCATCGTCAATAATTATAACTTTAGGAATAGACGCACTACCCTTTGTTAAGAATTGCTCCATCAGTTGCGGATTTTCATCACGAATAACCACTTTGAAATCGATGTTATCACTAAACGAAGCTACCTTATAAAGTGCAGGTAATACATGGGCAGCATCACCACACCAACTTTCCGTAATCACTAACCAGGTTACTTTTTTCTGGAATCCTAAAATACGTTGCTGTGCTTCTTGAGAAAGTGTTATGGTTTTATCCCAGCGCTTCATACGCCTTTCATTTAGCTTAGTAAAATGTATGAATTCTTCCGATTTATTAATCCCGGTACTTGAGTGGTCATCAACTAGTTGTTTCACCAAAGTTCGATAGGCCTCATAGGACATGCTACGTTCAAAACTTTCTTTAATAATGGATTTCATACGCCTTATTTTTAAAATGTAAAATAACTTAACGCAGCAAAATTAGTATCTTGACAAGATAATTAAGCTGACATTTGTCATAATTCAAATTTAAAACCTACAGAATCAAATGAATACTAAAGAAAGATGCCCTTGGTGTCAAGGTGACGCCCTATATGAAGCGTACCACGATCAGGAATGGGGAGTCCCTATTTATGATGATGCCAGTCTTTTTGAATTCTTGATTTTAGAAACTTTTCAAGCCGGTTTAAGCTGGATTACCATTCTGCGGAAGCGTGAAAATTTCAGAAAAGCTTTTGATGCTTTTGACTATAAAAAAATAGCCAATTACGATCAAGATAAAATCGACGGCCTTCTTTTAGATTCAGGGATTGTTCGCAACAAACTCAAAATAAAAGCTACGATAACGAATGCACAAGCTTTTATTAAAATTCAAAGTGAATATGGTAGTTTTAGCAAATACATTTGGGGTTTTATTGATGGAAAACCTATTAAAAACAAATTTAAGAATATGAGCGAAGTCCCTGCAAACACGCCTTTAAGTGATGCGATTAGCAAAGATTTAAAAAAACGCGGTTTTAAATTTGTAGGTTCTACGGTTATTTACGCCCACATGCAAGCCACAGGCATGGTTAACGACCATACGGTAAACTGCTTTAGGTACAACGCCGTTTAATTAACTTCATTAACGAGTTCTTCACCGTTTTTAAAAGCTTTGATATTTTCTAAAGTTGTTGTGGTGATTTCAAACATGGCTTCTTTGGTAAAAAAAGCTTGATGCGACGTAATTAATACATTCGGAAAACTATTTAATCGCAGGATAAAATCATCATGAATAATGCTTTCAGAGAGGTCTTGATAAAACAAGTTCTCTTCTTGCTCGTAAACATCGATACCTAAATAACCAATTTTATTTTGCGACAAACCTTCTATAACATCAGCTGTATCAACTAAAGCTCCTCTACTCGTGTTAATAATCATGACACCTTTTTTCATGAGTTTTAAAGAGTCTTTGTTAATAATATGCTTGGTGCTTTCCAATAACGGACAGTGAAGCGAAATAATATCTGATTGTTTGAATAATTCATCTAAAGAAACATATTTCACACCTTGCTCAATTAACGCTTCCGAAGGATAGACATCGTAAGCTAAAATTTCACAACCAAAACCACTTAGTACTTTACAAAAAGTGGCGCCAATTTTACCTGTACCAATAACACCAATGGTTTTGTTATTTAAATTAAATCCGATAAGTTTATTTAAAGAAAAATTGCCTTCACGTACACGATTATAAGCTTTATGTGTTTTTCGATTTAGGGTTAAAATCAAGGCTAAGGCATGTTCAGCGATGGCTTCAGGGGAATAGGCAGGAACTCGAACTACTTTTATATTTTTAGCTTTTGCTGCATCTAAATCTACATTATTAAACCCGGCGCAACGTACGGCTATGAGTTTAATGTTATTTTCGGCTAAACGCTCCATAGTTTTTGCATCCAACTTATCGTTCACAAAAGTACAAATCGCATCAAACCCCTTGGTTAAATTGGCGGTATGGCTATTTAAGGGCGTTTCAAAAAAGGTGAAATCAAATTGATAATCAACATTATATTTTTCAAAATATTCTTGATCGTAAGGTTTTGAGCTGAATAGTGCTATTTTCATAAAAAATGGTTTAATACCAATTTAACTTTATAATTTAAAAATTGAAGATAGTAATTCCTTTTAATTCTATTTGCCGAAATCTTTAAATCTAATTACTTTTGAATCTCGCTTGTTAAAAACAATAATTTAAGCTACCACCTAAACATTGGATTTGAGAAATAAGCTAATCATAATAAAAAGAACTTTATTTATCTTTTTCATTCTTGGATGTTTTAAGGTTTCTGCTCAAAATAATTCAGCTTTTCTAGGTGAAACTTCTGTATTACTCATTCACCCGTTTACTAAAAAATACAGCGTTGATTTCACAGTACGTTCTCGTTATTTTCTCTACGAACCTCCTGGTTGGATATATTACCAACAGCAAGTTGACGTTTATCATTTCTCCAATTACATTATAAACAATAAGAACGTTGTAAGCTTGGGCGTTTATTACAGAAATCGAGATGTTTTTGATACCGGGCGTAGTGAAATTAGGCTCACAGAAAAATACAATTACATAACACACAACCAACAAATACGCTACCGTCACAAGATTAGAATTGAACAACGTTTTTTAGAAGACATCACTATATTTAGGCAACGGTATTTATTTGAAGTAGGTACGCCTCTAAATGGAGACACTTTTGATGTGGGCGAAACCTATTTAACCGGTAGTATTGAAGGTTTATTGAGCTTGAGTCCTAACACTTCAACTACGACTAGTTTAAGAACAAATGCTCTTGTTGCATGGAAAATTTCAACAACATTTAAAGTCAGAGCAGGGCTTGAATACCGATTAAACGCTTTTAATGAAGAGGCGTACAGTCGGTTATATTTCTTGACTTCAGCCGTTCTTCTGCTATAGTTTAAAGAATAAAAAGCAGCTTATAAATACCCTAAAAAATCTGTTCTAGAAATTTCTTCAGCACCTAAACTTTCAAGGTGGTTGGTGTGCACTTGACAATCGATGAGCTTATAATCATGATTTTGAATAAAGCTGATAAACCCAACCTTACTCGCATTACTCACTTTAGCAAACATGCTTTCGCCGCAAAAAACACCGTTACCTAAATCGATGCCGTAAAGTCCGCCAACAAGGTTACCTTCCTGCCAAACCTCAACCGATTTCGCATAACCTAGTTTATGAAGTTGAGCATAGGCATCGATCATGCTTTGTGTGATCCAGGTATCTTCTTGACCTTCTCGTTTTATCTTAGAACAGGATTGCATGACCTCTAAAAAGGCTTTGTTTTCAGTAACCTTAAAATAATCTTTACGAAGTACTTGCCGCATGCTTTTAGAAACCTTTAATTTTTCTGGAAACAACACAAACCGTGGATCTGGTGACCACCATAAAATAGGGTCTCCTTCACTAAACCAAGGAAAAACACCGGTTTTATAAGCTAAAATTAAGCGTTCCACTGATAAATCACCACCAACAGCAAGTAGGCCGTCAGCCAAAGCGTCTTCATGATCTGGAAACCATAATTCATCGGATAGGTAGTGGAACATGGTGTGGGAAAATAATTTATCGAAATTAAAATCTTCTAAGCTAATAACCTATACATGGTTTTATTCTTTTCTCCAATTTTCTCGAAAAGCTGAAGTTCTAATCCACGTTTCAAGTCTCTACTAGCGGTTGCAGTAGAAATATCTTTAAAAATAGCCATATAATCTTTTCTAGTGAAATTTGTTTTGCTTAGTGCTAAAAAATATTCTAGTCGGCCTTCTTGGTCTAAAGTTCTATTATTAAAATTTAAAAGATCACTAATTGCCATATCAATAACTTCAAGCATGTATTCAATGAACGTTGTGGATTGCCCAGACTTATCACTATCAGATAGCGCTTTGTAGTATTTCTGTTGATCATTACTAATCAGCGTCTCGAATGGCAGAAATTCAAAAACAGGATATTGCTCCATTAATATTAAAGTCTGCCACAATCTTCCCATTCTGCCATTACCATCTAAAAACGGATGAATAAATTCCATTTCGTAATGAAAAACACAACTTTTTATAAGTATTATTTCATCTTCATGTTTTAAATAATCAAATAGGTCTTTCATTAGATACGGCACATTTTCAAATGGTGGTGCCATATGCTCTACTTTCGAACCTTTTACAATACCAACACCTTGTTTTCTATACTTTCCTGCGTCATGAATTAAGCCGTTCATCATTTTTAAATGCGCTTTGAGAAACGAACTTTCATTTTTAGGATTACACCCTTCTAAATGCTCATAAACGGCAATGGCATTTAAAACTTCTTCAACATCTTTTTTGGGGCCAATAACTCTTTTGTGCTCTAAAAGTGCAGTAATTTGAGCTTCTGTTAATGTATTTCCTTCAATTTTCAAAGAAGAATGAATGGTTTTAATCCGGTTCTGTTTTCTTAGTTTAGGTGATGGTCGATTTAGAAAGCTCGCATTAACGGCTCCAATTTTTTCTGAAATTGAAGTGATCAGTTTTAATATTTGAGGTGTAATTTCGTAAGGCGGTTTCATCTTTGATAGTATCATTTGATACTATCAAAGATACAACCATTTATGGGTGAATGGAGGTATTTGAGATGATCTTTTGACTTGGATAAGGTAAAGTTATGTCGCTTTTTTTATAGGACGGAACAAAAAACCCCAACGTTTTTCAACATTGAGGTTTTGTATTTATTTCCGCGAAAGCGAAACACCTTTAATTTAGAAAGGTAAATCGTCTGCGTCTTCTTCTTTTAAATCACCTGCTGGCTCAAAAGCATCTGCTGGTGGTACTGGAGGCATGTTTCCACCTGAAGCATCAGCTTGTAGAGCTTCGATACGCCATCCTTGGATAGAGTTGAAATACTTAGTTTCACCTTGAGGGTTAACCCATTCTCTTCCTCGTAAATTAATACTAATTTTTACTTGTTGTCCAACTTGGTAGCTGTTTAATAAATCGGTTTTATCTTGAACAAATTCCACCATGATGTGCTGTGGGTATTGCTCATCTGTAGTCACTACAATCTCTCTTTTTCTAAATCCGTTACTTCCGAATGATTGTGTTTCTCCAACCATTTTAATTCTTCCTTGAACTTCCATTTACTCGTATTTATGTTTGATTTTACTTCTTAACTTAAACTATAATAAATATGGGGTTACTCACATACTGTAAAAACTAATCTCAATATGAATTGCAAAACGCCTATGGCATTAACGTATCCGTTTTAAACGAAAAAAACCTGTAATTTATTGACCAACAACCTTTTTTGGCCTTTGTAGAATAATTTCCCCAAAATATTTTCACAAAACTAACTAAAAAAAACATGAAAACTTAATCTAGTTTTCAACAATAACAAAAGCTTTCATAAAATGAATTTAAAACTGGTTCAGTTAAAACCTAAATAAGTGCACAACAATGAAAATTTATTTTACACAACGTCCGCGCAATAATATTAACATATTTGCATTATATTACCAATCAAATTTTGATATCAATGATATTTGCAAAATATAGCAATACTTTTCGTTGGGGCATTATTATCGCATCGTTTGCTATTGTCTCTCTCATTTTATGGAAAACTTATGAGTTCTTTCAACACTTTAAAGAGGAAGAACGCATCAAAATGGAAATTTGGTCGTTTGCCCAAACCGATTTAATTAATTCAGACGACAACACCAATCTCGACCTGACCCTTAAAGTATTGAACAGCAACACTACGACACCTGTTTTAGAAATTAACAAAGACGGTAGTATAGGCAGTTATCTTAATATTGATGACACACGATTTTCTGATCAAAACTATGTTAACAACTTAATTGCGACTTTTAAAAGTGAGAACAAACCTATTGAAGTTATTTTCGATAATAAATTAAATAGCACGATTTATTACGGTAACTCGCCTTTAATCAATAAACTTAAATATTACCCTTTAGCTTTATTACTTATCGTTTTTCTTTTTGGCGCTGTAATTTTCTTCTTTTATAGAAGTAATAAGAACGCCACACAAAATAAATTATGGTCTGGAATGGCCAAAGAAACAGCGCATCAAATTGGCACGCCTTTATCTTCTTTAATTGGTTGGACTGAAATTTTAAAAACAGAAAACGTAGATCCCGATTATATTATTGAAATGGAAAAGGATATTGACCGTTTGCAAACCATTACTGAACGTTTTAGCAAAATAGGGTCGCTTCCTACCTTAGAAAAAGCTAATCTTGTTGAGGAAACCATTCAGTCCTACGAATATTTAAAAGCACGCTCGTCTGATCTTATTGAATTTGAATTACATGTTCCGGATGGAGAAATTTTTGTGAATTTAAACAAACAACTCTACAGTTGGACGATTGAAAATTTAGTAAAAAATGCAATTGATGCCATGAAGGGCCGCGGAAAATTAATTGTTGAAATCTCCCAACTAGAAAACAACGTTAAAGTTTGCGTTTCCGATACCGGGAAAGGCCTCGCTAAAAAGAACTTTACGAAAATATTTGAACCTGGATATACCACAAAAAAACGTGGTTGGGGCTTGGGATTATCATTAACAAAACGTATTATTGAAGATTTCCATGACGGAAAAATTAAAGTTTTACAATCTGAGATTGGAAAAGGAACTACCTTTCAAATCAGTTTAAAAAGCACTGTATAATTATGCCTGAAAGACTTATAGAGATTAAAGAAGTCGCTTTAAATAATAATTGTCCTGAGTGTTACAACACTAAAGGATTACACTTATTGTTCAAGCAAAAAGTAGTGGAGACATCGTTTTATAAAGCGATTACTCCAGAGATTAAGCATGAATTAAATTGTAAAACTTGTGAAACTGCTATTTACCCAGAACAATGGACAGATGACATCGATCGTGTTGTAGACTATCAGAAAAAAGTATTTGAACCAAAATCACCATTAACCAAGCTGAAAACATTGTCTTGGTCGCTTATTATTGGTGGTATTGCACTTATTGGTTTAAGTATTTCCCTAGTTGTATTATAGTTCTGCTTGGATAGCCTCTGCCAAAGACTGAAACTCTTCGTTAGTCATGGACACTTTTTGAATAAAACGCGCATCATCCATTGATTGTAGTGGTATTAAATGCACGTGCGCATGAGGCACTTCTAAACCAATAACACTAACTCCTATTCGTTTACAAGGCACCGCTTTTTTTAACGCTAAAGCTACCGCTCTAGAAAAAGCCATTAAACCATGGTAAGTTGTTTCATCTAAATCGAAAATTTTATCAACCTCTTGCTTCGGGATACAAAGTGTATGTCCTTTTGCATTTGGGTTAACATCTAGAAATGCTAAAAAATCTTCGGTTTCTGCTACCTTATAACAAGGAATTTCGCCATTTACTATTTTAGTGAAAATTGATGCCATAATATCGTTTTGATTTTTGAGAGATTTAAGAACATATCTCGATAAGTTCCATGTAAATATAAAAGATTCCTGTTTAAATAAAACAGAAATCTTTTATATCAATTCTTTAAACTATACTCAACAGAAAATTTCTAAAATTAAAATCTACCTTGAGATTTCAACAATATCAAATTTCATCACGCCATTAGGCACTTGAATTTCGGCAACATCGCCAACCGATTTACCTAGTAAACCTTTACCGATAGGAGAATTTACAGAAATTTTTCCTGTAGCTAAATTAGCTTCACCATCAGCAACCAAGGTATAATTCATTTCCATGCCATTGGTTTGGTTCTTTATTTTCACTTTCGATAACACTAAAATTTTAGACGTGTCCATTTGCGACTCATCAATAACACGTGCCCCGGCTAAAGCGTCCTCTAACTTGGAAATTCGCATTTCTAACATACCTTGTGCCTCTTTCGCGGCATCATATTCGGCATTCTCACTTAAATCTCCTTTATCTCTTGCTTCAGCTATGGCTTTCGATGCTTTTACACGCTCAACATCTTTAAGTTGCCTTAACTCGTCTCTCAATTTTTTTAATCCCTCTGGTGTATAGTACGATGCTTTACTCATAACTTCATTGTTTTACTTAATAAAAGATGCTGAGATACTTTAACATAACCGCGTTAAAGGATTCAGCAAACAAAAAAATCCCGTTTTCACGAGATTGTCCTACAAATATACAAAATATTTAAATCATATATTTAGAGGTCGTCAGTTAGTTACGAAAAATTAAATTTTAAGGAGCATGTCAAATCGAGCGCAGTCGAGATTGGTTACTATAACTCCGAAACGTTCTCGACTGCGCCTGTCTTCCGATAGGTAGACTCGAACTGACAAGAGAACATAATTTAATATATTTCTTGTTTTCACCTAAAAATCTGTATAATTATTTACTAGCCTCTAAAAAAGTAATTACAATAAAAGTACCTGCGTTAAACAATAAAATTTAACAGCCGCTGTTTTCTTTTTATTGTAAATTGCGCCTTATTTTGTGATATTATGAAACCACTATATATATTTCTTTGTTTCGCTTTGCTTCTTAATTGCGGCAGTAATAACGACGACAACGACAACTGTAATTTTTTACTCGAAATTAATGTGAATTACCAAATCGATTTAAACCTTCCGCAGTATAGCCAATTAAATTTTGACGGTAACTCTATTTACATTCCGAATATAGGAAACAACGGCGTTATTGTTGCGCATATTGGAGGTAATTATATGGCTTGGGATGCTAGCGACCCTAATCATGCTCCTAGCGCATGCTCTGCTATTGAGCCAGAAGGACTTTTCGGCGAATGTGGTTGTGGTGATGGGAACCGTTATAATTTTATAACCGGAGAACCAGATAATAATGATGCTTTATCCTGTGCTTTGAAATTTTACCCCGTAAATAAAAGTGGAAATATTATTTATATTTCTAACTAGATAAAATATCTTTTTTACAAAAAAACAAGAACTCTAAAAGGTATTAAATTCGTCATTCTGAACTTGATTCAGAATCTCATCATATTGATAACCATGCATTATGAGAACCTGAATCAAGTTCAGGTTGACGGCATATTGACTTTTCAAATCGTCTCATTTTATTTTTCTACTTATTCTTAAAACTTCAAATTAAGACCTAATAAAAAGTTAGCCGTGGCTTGCGGATAATAGCCCGCGTAATAACCTGTTGTAGTTCCTGTTGCACTTGAAGAATCTGGGTAATCGTAAGAACCAAAATATCCATTGGACACATATTCACGATTGAAAATATTATTAGCTAATCCTGAAATCACAATAGCTTTAAATATTTTTTTAGGTTTAATCACATACGTAACACTTAAATCGTTTACAAAATAGTCAGCAAGTTTCGATTCCTCGTTATCGGTATTCCCCATATACTGTTCACCAACAAATTTGCTTAACCATGATAGTTGTAAATTTTCTATTGGTGAAAAGTTAAAGGCATTTCCAACCACGATATTTGGTGAAAATGAAATATTGGTTTCTCCCAAATCTACCAATTCACCATCTATAGACGTTGTAAAATCTCTGTTTTTATTGCTACTTAGCGTCACATTAGTATTCATACTGAATCTATCGGTAAACATAATATTAGCATCAACCTCAAGACCTAATCGGTAACTTTTTCCACTGGTGGCTCTAATTGGGCTCCCAACATCGTCCAATTCACCTGTTAAAACCAATTGATTTTGGTAAAACATGTAATACAAGTTAGTATTTAAACTTACTTTCTCGCTATTATAACGCCAACCCAATTCAATATCATTAAGCGTTTCATTTTCGGTAATTCCTGCTTTAAAATCATCTCTATTTGGTTCTCTATTCGCAATAGCAAAGGAGGCGTAAAAACTATTGAAGTCACAATGTTTATAGGTTAAACCTACTTTAGGATTGAAGAAATTGAAATTCGCATCAGTTACAAAAGGTACACCATCGGAATTTATACCATCAGTTTTATAGCCTACAAAACGACCCTGTAAATCTACAAATCCAGTGAACTTTTCGGCAAACACAAAAGTAGCCTTAGAAAACACACTGAAATCATTCTTAGTCGCATCACCATCATAATAATGATCTCTAATTTCAGCGTCTGGCGCAAATTGCCTTGCCCAGATCACTTCTCCGAAATGATCACCAGAGTAAGTATTGTATGAAATTCCTGAAATGACCTCTAGAGCATTATTTTTATAGGTTACATTGGCATTCACCACATAAAAATCGTTATCCAACCAACGTCTTCTAATCACATCGGTAATCGGTTCACCGTCATCATTAACGTCTGTTGCTTCTACAATACCGTTGTATAAATCAATTTCATCAGTTTCGCTTTCGTACTGCTCAAAATACCCTTCGCCTTTCGTGTAGTTTAAACCCAAAGTAGTAGACCAACGATTGTTTAAACGCTGATTCCAGTGCAACTGATAATGATCTTGCCAATAGGCATCAATTTCATTGTCGTAAGTATAGGGGTTTTGGCGACGGTCTTCCTCAAGCTCATCTGCCGTTAAACCATACCAAGCCTGATAGGTTTTTTCTTGATTCCCAAAAGTCAACGCCTTAATTAAAGTATTTCCTTCTTTATAAACTCCTTGTAGAAAATATGATTTTAAATCGGTAAAAGCACGATCGACATAACCATCGGAGTCAATTTTAGAAAAACGTCCAGAGACCTCAAAACGATCATCAATAAGCCCTGTGCTCATTTTTACGGTATGTTTTCTAGTATTATAGCTTCCGAAACTATTAGCAATTTCTGCGGAAGCGTTATCTGAAGAATTATCGGTTAACAAGTTTAAACTAGCACCAAAAGCTCCAGAACCATTGGTTGAAGAGCCCACACCACGTTGCAATTGTAAACTCTCGGTTGAAGAAGCAAAATCACCTAAATTCACCCAAAACGTCCCTTGACTTTCAGGATCGTTGTAAGGAATTCCGTTAATGGTCACGTTTACGCGTGTCGCATCGGTACCACGAACACGAATACCCGAATAGCCAATTCCTGCTCCGGCATCGCTAGTTGTAACTACAGAAGGCAAATAATTTAAAAGCGTTGGAATGTCCTGACCTAAATTACGTTTTTCTAATTCTTCTTTAGAAACATTGGAGTGTGTTATAGGCGAATCGGCGTTTACACGAACGGCTTTCACCACCACTTCATCTAAATTTTCGGTTACCGTAGAATCTACAGCCTTCTCATTGTCTTGGGCAAAAGCATTTACTGAAAGTAATAAAACAGTAAGACACAGCAGTCTTTGAATAGCAATTTTTAAAGTCGATTTCATATCGATTAATGGTTATAATCGAATAAAAAGAGGCTATTATTCTTTAAAGTTATTAGTTTGTTTTTAGAATTTATGTCGAACTTTATAAGTGGCATGAATTCAAATTCCTAAACAGCATTACCTGTTCTAGGTTCGATGGGTATGATCTCAGCCCTTTGTGTCAGTTAAAAATTAATAGTTAAAAAGGAATAATTAATTGCTATGCAAAAAAATGATTCACTACAAACTCTTAACGGTTCACTGAAAGAAGCACCCCTTTATTGAGAACGCTGCAAAAGTACTAAGCAATTCCTAAAAGCCAAGACTTAATACCTGTTTTTTAATCAATGTCAGGTTTACGTCTATTTGCTTTCTTATCAGACACTTGTTTTTTACTTTTCAGTCGTTTTTTTATAACCGATTTCGGGATTTTAGTCGGAATACGGCGTTTTCTTACTTTTAAACCCTCCGTTATCAACTCCAAAAAGCGTGTAATGGCAAGTTCTTTATTTTTATGCTGACTCCTACTTTCATCACATTGTAGAATTAAAACACCTTCATTAGTCAGCCGATTTTGAAGCTTCCTAAAAAGGCGTTTTTTTTGAGTTTCAGATAAAACTAAAGTATTGTTTAAATCGAAAGTAAGTTCAATCTTGGAGGACACTTTGTTTACATGCTGCCCGCCACTACCCGAACTACGAATAGCTTTAAAACTTAACTCTTTTATGAGATTTTCCTTATCAAACATTTAAGACACTTGATGCGCAGGTTTTAGCAGGTCGTTTACGGTTTTTACAGGATTAAAGGTTTCTAGAGGCACCTCAACAAAAATAGAATTCCAAAAGGCCATACTGCCATTCCATAAGCCAGGGAGTTCTAAGGCCTTAATTTCAACGCCGTTTTGGGTTTTAGTCGTGATAAAAGCCGCCTCAGAATCGACGTAATCTTTAAGATTAAATTTTTGACCTTTATAATCTTTCACACCACAAACCAAATCAGTTGGATTAAAATGTGTGGCTTTATAAACTATACCTTGTTGGGCTGTTTTACTAAAATCGATTTGTGCAAACTCGACAATTTGAAGGGACACCTCATCATTTTTATCCTTAACCCAAAATGGTCCGCCACCAGGTTCGCCTTGATTTTTAACCATGCCACAAACACGAATTGGGCGGTTTAGTTTCAGTCGTAAATAATCTATTTTCTCTGAAGTTGAAAGCGTTTCAAAATCAACATTTACCGGCACATTAAGGCGGTAGCGTAAAAACACAAGCATTAACTGACAATCGGCATCGGTAAGATTACCTGAATCTAATTTGTGTAAATACTCAAACACTTTTCCTTGGGCTTCTAATAATACCCCTGCAAGCAATTTTTTATATCTCGAAACCTCAACATTTTGATCGGCTACAACAATATTATCTATGTTTTTTATAAAAATAATATCATGATCCAAATCATTTAGATTCTCTAACAAAGCACCATGTCCTGCTGGTCTGAACAAAATAGAGCCATCATCGTTTCTATAAACTTTATCTTTTGTGGTAAGTGCAACCGTTTCAGTTTCTTCCTTTTGATAAGAAAAAGACACATTAAAAACGGTGCCTGTTTTTTCTTGTAAACCTTGTTTTATTTTTTTCAGTTCATTATTAAAATAATCATGATGCTTTTCTGAAACCGTAAAATGTAAGTTTGAACTCCCTCCTGAAGACGCATATAAAGTCGATTCAAATAAGTGTTCTTGAAATGCTGTAACATTCACCCCATCATATTGATGAAAAGGCAACAATCCTTTTGGTAAAGAAGCATAATTTAAGGCATCTTCATCAACCATGGTTTTCACAAATTCAACACAGCGCTCTCCTCTGGATAAATTATCGAAACCTGAATGTCTTTCATGAGTCAATTTAAGCACCTCCTCATAGAAAGGGAATAATTTGAAATTTGAAATAAAAGTATCAACGAGTACATTGGTTTGTTTATCTACATAGGCCTCAATAGTTTCTTTCGTAGGGTTGTAATTCTTCAGAAACTGAAATAAAAACTTAAACATTCGAGTAGCTGCCCCAGAAGCTGGAACAAACTTGAGCATAGATAATTCAGTTTTATTGATGTCATAAAATTGAATTAACTTTTCAGTTTCGGCTTCATTATAATTTTCAATACCCTTTCCTATTGTTGCAGCACCAACTAATTCGGAATGTGTCATTCCATCTTTTAAACGCGTAATCTGACCTCTTACTTGATCAATGGTTATTCCTTTTTTATAAATCTGCTCAACATCCTTATCTAGAAACATGGTGTTCTTCTTTTATTAATTTATCAATGTGTTTTATTGCGGTTTCAAGACGTTCGGCCTTACTTCCTTTCAGTAAAACATAAGGTTTATTATACTTAATGAGCTCATTTTGAAATGCTTCAAACATGGCTTCACGTTGGTTGGGTTTATCTCTTAAATCGTCTGCTTCCCAAGGCGTATCAATATAGGTCAAAAAATACAAATTGTAGCTGTTTTCTAAGGCATATTTTTTAAGAATGGGGTCGCAACTTCCCAGGTAATACACTTCAGAATAGACCTTCGTTTCCAACAAATCGGTATCGCAAATTAACACCGAATCTGTTTTTTTCGCCAGTTCATTTTCTAAGCGCATTTGCCCTTCGGCAATAGGTAGTAAATCTTTAGGCTCGCAGGTTTTCCGTTCGTTATTCCATTTATTTTGAAGATACTCGCGCGCATACTCAGGCACCCAAACCGAATGATAATGTCGTGCTAATTGCCTAGAAAGTGTCGTCTTTCCTGTAGATTCAGGGCCAAACAACACCACTTTTATACAATTTGCGGGTTGCTGTCTAAACTTTTCTTCCATGCTTTATAGCCATAAATGGCAATTACTGTAAAAATTAAATACTGAAACGAGGTAAATACTAAGCCTTTGTACAAATAAAGTGGCACCGAAATGAGATCGCCAATAATCCAATATACCCAATTTTCTAGCTTCTTTTTAGCCATTAGCCACATGCCAACAAAAAATATAGCTGTGGTGAGCGTGTCTACGTAAGCGGTCCAGGTGTTAAATTTATCAAACACAGCATACACTACGACAATAAACCCAAGGGTTAAAAGAAAAATGAGTACACTCCAAAAATGTTCTTTTTTCGTGGTTGCCGTTACAGGAACTTCGTTATTATAGGCGTCTTTTCTGGTCCAATAATACCAACCATAAATACTCATGATAAAATAGTAAGCATTAATAATCATATCACCCAAAAGGCCATAAACCAATAAGATATACACAAAAATCGCCGTACTGATGATTCCTGTTGGGTACACTAAAATATTCTCTTGCTTAGAATACCAAACACTTAAGAAACCAAAAAACACACCAAGCATTTCTAAGATAATGAGATGCGTTGGAATGCCCTGATACTGCGAAAAAAACCAATCAAAAATGTGGCTCATAATCTTGTCTGTCAGATTTTACGATTTTCATATAAAGCAAACCGCGTTCAATCAATTCAAAAGCTTCTTTAATTTCAACGGTGAGCAATTGCATAACAGCATCATAATCGCCATAAACCTGAGTGCTTAACGGATTTTCAAGCACGGTTAAATCTGATGCTCGTAATTTTTTGATAAAATTTATAATTGCTGGCTCGTATTCGTCTTGAATAGGCGTTAATGTTAATTCAACGGATATTTTCATAGTATATGTCTTTTTTTAACTCTTCAAAAAATAATTCATCCTGCTCAAAAGCCGTTCCAATTACGGCTAAATCTGCTCCAGCTTTATAAACGGCATCCAACTGTTGTTTGCTTCTTATTCCTCCTCCAACAATTATTGGAAGTTGCACTATTTTTTTTACTTCAGAAATAATTTCATTTGTCAACGGATCTTTGGCACCACTTCCGGCTTCGAGATAAATCAACTTCATGCCAAGCAACTGTCCTGCAAAAGCGGTATCAACTATTTCCTGAACATCAGAACGACCTAGAGGTTTTTCACCAGTTACCCGTTCTACAGCTGTTACTTTTCCGCTTTCAATTAAAAGATAGCCTGTTGGAATGATTTCTAAGCTGCTACCCTTTAATTTTGATGCTGCTTGCACATGTTTTCCTATGAGATATTCTGGATTTCTACCAGATAACAGCGACAAAAACAACAAAGCATCAGCCCTATTCGTAATTTGTGTCACATCACCAGGAAATAAAACCACCGGTAAATTGGTATGTTTTTTTATTTCAACAACTAATATTTCGGTTACAAAATCATCCACCGTGCTACCACCTACAAAAATATGTGTTGCTATAGAAGCGTTCACTTTCGCAAGGAAACTTTCAGCTTTCTCCACAGTAAATTTATCAGGATCAATTAAAACAGCTAGTAGTTTTTCTTTCTCCAAAACCGAATTTAGTATGTTTTGATATATTTTATTATTCATCACAATTACCCTCTATCTCGTATAACCACCTTATTTACATCTAGCAAAAAAACAAATACTCAACGCCTTAACTCCTCAATCAATGAACTACTTAACTACTTACCTCCTCATTCCGCGGCGTAAGCACAGGTAAAACCTTCAAACTCTAAAAAGTGAATATTATAAGGGTATTTTTTATCTTTATAGTCTACCCAAGCCTTTGTTTCTTCATCAATCAATTCAAAAGGAATCACCAAAAGACAATCCTTAAAACTCAATCCTGGCACGGCAAACAGCTTATACAAGGACTCTTTAACACACCAAATAGCCGTTAGTTTTTTGATGTAACAGCTTGATGATTTATCGAGATAATCGGCCTCATAATCAACAAATTTATGAGCGATAACGGTAATTTTATCACGATGTTTTTCAATATCAATACCAACAATACCATCACTAATAATCACACCAGCAAAAATAAAAGAATGGGTAATCGAGATTTGCTTACCATCTTTTAAATGCGGTTTTCCGTTGTCGTCGTAAAACAAATCATGGTCATCATAGCCAAATTCGGCTAATAATTTACGAACACAAAGAAATCCGCGTTGATGTAATTCACTTTTCATACCCAAAACACGCTTTAATGTTTCAGGTTTCAAGGTCATATCCTGCATTAAATCATCGTAAGACTCTTCAATCTTCCAGATTTTAACGGTAGTTTGTGAATTTGGTGTTATGGTTTTATAAAGAGGCATTTAAAATCTAAAACTTATTGATTACCTTTGCAGCTCCTAAATATTTTAGTGCTTTTTGATAGGCGAATTTAAGTATTTTCAGTCCTAATCACAATGATGTTTGGGTTTTAACAAAAAGAAAAATTGATATGAGTACAAAAACAATTCCATACGTAGCAAACAAAGTTAAAGACATCTCGCTTGCCGATTGGGGTAGAAAAGAAATAGAATTAGCTGAAGCTGAAATGCCAGGACTAATGAGCTTAAGAGAAGAGTACAAAGATGCTCAACCATTAAAAGGTGCTAGAATTGCTGGTTGTTTACACATGACCATTCAAACAGCTGTTTTAATTGAAACTTTACAAGCTTTAGGTGCAGAAGTAACTTGGAGTTCTTGTAACATTTTCTCTACTCAAGATCAAGCTGCTGCGGCTATTGCTGCTGCTGGAACGGCTGTTTACGCTTGGAAGGATATGACCGAAGAAGAATTTGACTGGTGTATCGAGCAAACTTTATTTTTTGGTGAAGACAGACAACCACTTAACATGATTCTTGATGATGGTGGTGATTTAACCAATATGGTTTTAGATAAATACCCAGAACTAGCTTCTGGAATCAACGGTTTATCTGAAGAAACCACTACTGGTGTTCACAGACTTTACGAGCGTGTAAAAAAAGGAACACTTCCAATGCCTGCTATTAATGTTAATGATTCGGTTACAAAATCGAAATTCGATAATAAATACGGTTGTAAAGAATCTGCTGTAGATGCGATTCGTCGTGCAACTGATGTCATGTTAGCTGGAAAACGTGTTACTGTTTGTGGTTATGGTGATGTTGGTAAAGGTACTGCTGCTTCTTTTAAAGGTGCAGGAAGTATTGTTACGGTAACAGAAATTGACCCAATTTGTGCGCTTCAAGCGGCTATGGACGGTTTTGAAGTTAAAAAACTAGAAACGGTTATTGGAAACACAGATATCGTAATTACAACTACTGGAAATAAAGATATCGTTCAATCGAGACATTTTGAAGCTTTAAAAGACAAAGCTATCGTGTGTAACATTGGACATTTTGATAATGAAATTGACATGGCTTGGTTAAACAAAAACCACGGACATACCAAAAACACCATCAAACCTCAGGTTGATAAATACACTATTGACGGTAAAGACATTATCATTCTTGCTGAAGGCCGTTTAGTAAACTTAGGTTGTGCTACAGGTCACCCAAGTTTTGTAATGAGTAACTCATTTACAAACCAAACTTTAGCACAAATTGAACTATGGACAAACGCTGATGCTTACGAGAATGAAGTATACATGTTACCAAAAGCTTTAGATGAAAAAGTTGCAAAACTTCACTTGGCTAAAATTGGTGTAGAATTAACAGAATTACGCGAAGAGCAAGCAAGCTATATCGGTGTAACTGTAGATGGTCCTTACAAACCAGAACACTACAGATACTAGTTCCCCAATTCCCGCGCAGGCGGGAATCTCAAGAACAGAAGTAGTTATATAAAACAAAGAGGCTGTATTAAAAGCATTTAATCGCGTCATTCTGAACTCGTTTCAGAATCTCATTATACTGATTACCAGTTGTGATGAGAACCTGAATCAAGTTCAGGTTGACGAAAAGATTAGCTTTTAATACAGCCTTTTTTTCATTTTTGGGCGTTTACCCCGAAAAGGGGTCGGGCTTTCACTACTCGCTCCCTCCTACCGTCAGGGAGCTCAAACAAACCGTTCAATCCCTAACGCGGGTTCAAGATTACTATTAATCGACCAAGTCTTCTTCAAAATACCACCACAAACTGGAGTCTATGGAGGATTTCATTTTAGTAACATCCACATGGTCTTTAAAGAAAACTGTTAGGTTATCTTCTTCTCTATTTCGGCCATGCGTTTTTCTAATTTCAACAAGTTCAATCTCATTAAAATGATCTAAGTGTTTTTTAATTCTAGGAACCAAAGTCTCGTCACTTAAAAAGATTTTAATGGTAGGGTGCGATGGGGAATTTCTAATTTCAGATCTAAAAGGCAGCATATCTTATCAGTTTTAAATGAAACAATAGGTTGGCATTAGTTGGAATAGCTTAAAGTTAAGAATTTAATTGATATCTTTTAAGAATATTTTAAACCATGATTAACAAGCAAATAGAAAAACTACAAAAACTTCTATCTGAAATAGAGGCAAACATCATTTATAAAGACTTAGAAAATTTAACCGTTTCAAAATCTACCATTGGTTGGCAACTCGATCATAGCCTAAAAGTTTTTAATGCCGTTTGTAAAGTACTAGCAGCTTCCAATCCTGAAGATTACAAATCGAATTTCAACCTCACCCGTTGGTTTATTTTTTTAATTGGTCGATTTCCACGCGGTAAAGTAAAAGCCCCAAAACAAGTGGTTTCTACAAACTCAAATATTTCAGAAAACATATTAAGGAGCCAGCTTGAAGAAGCTCTAATAGGATTAAAAATCATAAGCACTTTAGACAAACATGCTTTTTTTAAGCATCATATCTTTGGAAATTTATCAAAAAAACAAACCTTTCGATTTTTAGAAATTCATACCAATCATCATTTGGATATAGTCAAAGAAATATTGTTAATAGACAAATAAAAAACATCAAAATAGATTACTTTTAACCCTTAAAAACGAAAACTCCCCTCACACTGAAAGAAAACGCCGAAGAACCAAATAAAACCAGCACTCCGCCTGAGAAAAGGAAATACCGAGGCTTACGACGCCTAGGCCGGGTTTTTATTGGATTAATTGTTTTTTTTGTAATTCTAGTTTTGGTCATAAGAACGCCTTGGGCACAAAACTTTATTAAAGATAAAGTCCTTGATTACGTTTCCTCAAAAACCGAAACTAAAGTAGATATCGAGTCCTTGTTCTTAACCTTTGATGGCGATATAAAAATTACCGGCATCTATCTTGAAGACAAGCAACAAGACACGTTACTTTACTCCAAATCTCTAGAAGCAAACATCGCTCTTATTCCGTTAATAACAGGAGAAAGCATTGGTGTTGATGGTTTGGATTGGGAAGGCGTTCGTGCTCATATTTGGCGAAAGGATTCCATACAGGGTTATAATTTCAACTTTTTAATCGATGCGTTTGCTTCTCAAGGCACAACTACCGTTGAAGTTGAAGCAGACACCAGCTCAACTAGCATGAAATACATGTTAAGAGATCTCGATTTAAAAGATTTTGAAATTTCTTTTAATGATGATCTTATAGGCATACATAGCTCGGCTAAATTTGAAGAGTTGTTTCTAGATTTAAAAACCATGGATCTCGATGCGATGTTATTCGAGGCTCCTGAAGCGCGTATCTCCAAGGCTAACATAGAAGTGCTTCAAAGTGAATCTAAAACCACGGACAACGACACCACTAGCAGCACCCTACCTCGTTTTCTTGTTGAAGAGTTTGCCTTAAAGGAAGTTAATGTACATTACAATTCAAGCACAGCAGATTTAGATTTAAGAACCGATATCCAGGATTTTTTAGTTAATGAAGCTGAAATCAATTTAGACACGAACCTTATTACTTTCGAGGAAATCGCCTTAAGCAATTCCTCCGTAAACCTGAAACTTACACAGGTAGCGAGTACCCCTAGCCCTGAAACTACTAAAAAATTTGAGTGGCCCGATTACGATATCTCAGCAGACAATATCAACCTAAACAACAATAACATTGGTTACTTTGTGAACGGTAACAAGGTGAAAAAAGGTGTTTTTAATGCCAATGCTTTAGATTTTAAAGACCTCACCCTTATAGCCAATACCGTTTACATGAATAAAAGTGGTGTGGGTTTAAATGTTGAAAAAGGACAATTTCAGGAAGGTTCTGGTTTAAACTTGAAGCATCTCATGATGCAAGCAGAGCTTGGTAACAAGAAACTAAGTTTAAACAACTTGGATATCGCATTAAACAAAGACAGACTTGTTGGCCGCCTGGAGATGCAGTACCCTGAGATTAATGCCTTAATGGAAACCCCTGAAAAGTCTAAACTTGATGTACTTCTTTCTAAAATTAATTTCGATTTTAATGATATATTTCTGTTTCAACCGGACTTAAAAGATAATGAATACATGGCTGCTTTAAGCCAAAAACAGCTTTCAGGAAATGCTAAAGCAACAGGTTATCTTTCAGACATAAAAATACCTAGTTTAAACTTACATTGGGGCGATTCTACTAAAATTTCAGTAAAAGGAAACGTTAAAAATAGTACCAATACAGACTCGCTTAAATTTAATATCCCGAACTATACCTTTATCACTCAAAAATCGGATATCCAGCGTTTTGTTGCGATTGAAGATTCTACAATGACTATTCCTAGTCGAATTAATTTATCAGGTAGTATTGCAGGATCACTCAACAGTATTTCCACAAACAGTAAATTAGCTACAGACCAAGGTTTCGCTAGTATTGAAGGACAATTTGATAATTTTGATAAAATAAAGTTTAGCACCAAAATAGCTGTTGAAGAATATGAATTAAACAAACTGCTTAACGATCCTGCCTTCGGAACATTAACAGCACATGTAGAAGCTAACGGACAAGGACAAACGGTTAACAATCTTGACGCCTTAATGAAAATTGTTATTAATGATTTTACTTATAACAATTACGAGATTTCTGAGCTTGAACTGAACGGTGATATTAAAAACGGTGAAGGTGATATCAAATCAGTTTATAAAGATGAAAACATTAACATGGACTTAAATGCTCATGTTATTTTAGATTCTGTTGCACCCGCGGTTTCTGCAAATCTTAATTTAATAGGTGCTAATCTTCAAAAACTAGGCTTAACAAATCAAGACCTTAAAACAGCCTTTAATTTAAATTTCGATTTCAAAGGCGATGCCACATCCTTTGATGCTAAAGCCTTACTAAAGGAAGGCGTTTTAGTTTATGATAACGAATCCTTTTTATTGGGAGATTTAGAAGCTGTTGCTCATCTTCAACCAGACACGACTTCAGTGGTCGTTGAAAATAGAATTATAAGTATCGATTTACAATCCAATGCCAGCCCTAATGTTTTTAGCAATGCTTTAAAAAATCATATTTTCAGTTATTTCTACAGAGACAGTAGAACCAATGTGTTAGATACCCTAAAAAACCCAGTTAAAATTAAGTTTAAAGCAAAAATAGCCAATTCGGACGTTATCAATGAAGCCTTATTAGTGAATTTGGAAGATATGGATACCATTAATATGGACATCGATTTTAATGAAAAAAATCGTAAACTTCTAGCTAATATAAGTGCTCCACACATAAATTATTCTGAAAACATAATTGACAGCCTTTCCTTTTCTATGAGTACCGATGCAGAAAAGTTTGATTTTAATTTAGGCTTCAACGAAGTGAATGCTGGGCCGATTTTGCTTCCTAAATCAACCATAACCGGCAAACAAAGAAACAACGAACTCCTATTAGATTTAAATGCTACATATAAAGATGAAGAACTATCGGATGTTCAAGCCGTAATCTCAGGTAACCGAGACAGTTTAAATTTTCATGTATTACCAGAAAAAGTCCTTTTAAATAAAGAAAACTGGACAATCCCTAGTGATAATGCCATTATATATAGTAAAGATCGGGTGGCTTTTAACAACTTTAAAATTTCAAAAAACAATCAATCCATCGATATTACCAATAAGCTTCCTGAAATACAGAAAGACCATATAGCTGTTACCTTTAAAAGCTTCAACTTAACTGAAATTTTCAATTATTTAAACCCTGAAAAACCTATAGCCAAGGGGAGCTTAAACGGTAAATTTATTGTTGAAGACCCCTTAAAAAAAGCTGGAATTGTAGCCGATTTAAATATTTCCAAACTGGAGATAAAAGACATGAACATGGGAACCTTAAGTCTCCAAGGAAAATCTCAAGGTGCTAGCAACTATACCTTAGAAAGCACCTTATCTGGCGGAGATATTGATCTAGATCTGAAAGGAAACTACAAAGCTCAAAACAACACCGCTAATTTAGATTTAGACATTAATCTAAACGAGTTCAAAATGCACGCCCTGGAAGGACTTACCGAAGGTGAAGTTACCGAAACTGACGGCTACTTTAAAGGAACTTTTAAAGTAAACGGAACTACCAAAGAACCAAAATATAACGGCACTATAAACTTCAACAATGCTAAATTTAGAATCGTTAAACTAAACACGGCCTTTGCTTTGGTAAATGAAACTTTAAAAATAGACAATAAAGGGCTCTATTTTACAGATTTTGAAGTGCAAGATGAGAATAATAACACCTTTGATATCGCAGGAAATATAGGTACAGAATCTTTTATCAATCCAACTTTTGACTTGAGCTTAAACGCTAAAAAATTTCAAGTATTAAATGCAACAAAAGAGGATAACGATATGCTTTATGGGAAGGTTGTTTTTGATGCTGATGCAAAAATAACAGGCGATATGGAAATCCCTAAAGTAGACTTAAAACTTACTGTAGACTCGGAAACGGATGTCACATACATCATGCCCACTTCTTCCGTTGATGAAGAATCACGAGATGGTGTTGTTCGTTTTGTAAATCGCAACAACCCCGATGCTATTTTAACCCAAACCAACGAACAAACCACAACACTTACAGGTTTTGATATTTCTAGTTATTTAAAAGTTGGAGATAATGCGGCATTTACCATAGTTATAAATGAGCAAACTAACGATAATTTTAAAGTGTTTGGTCAAGGTGAATTTGATTTTACCATGAAACCAAACGGACAAATGAACCTCTCGGGAGTTTATAACGTTTCGGGTGGTCATTACGAAATGAGTTTGTATAATTTGGTAAACAGACGCTTTGAGCTTGCACCAGAAAGTAGAGTAACATGGTCTGGAAACCCTTTTAATGCAGCCATGGATATTCGGGCGATTTACGATGTTGAAACTTCAGCTACTGGTTTAATGGCTTCAGCTTCCTCAGGAGCCGATATTTCGGACAAAGGACGTTTCCAACAGGTATTACCGTTCTACGTTTATTTAAATATAGATGGTGAACTTACAGCACCTGAGATTTCATTCAAACTTGACATGCCCGAAGATGAACAAGGTGCTATTAGCGGACAGGTATATGGCAGAGTTCAGCAAATTAATCAGGAGCCAGATGCTTTAAACAAGCAAGTTTTCTCGCTTTTAGTATTAAACAGATTTTATCCAGATTCTAGTAGTGATGGTAGTGAAGGTGGTTTCAGTACAATTGCCAGAGATAATTTAACTAGTGCACTTTCCGATCAACTTAATGTCTTTTCAGATAAACTTTTAGGTAACTCTGGATTTGATTTAGATTTCGGCCTAAACAGTTATACAGACTATCAAGGTGATTCGCCAGAAGACCGTACCAATTTAGATATTGCAGCACAGAAAAAATTATTTCACGACCGTTTAATTGTAAAAGTTGGTAGTGAAGTTGAAGTACAAGGCAGTTCTGACAACCGAGAGCCTACACCTCTAATCGGTAACGTTAACTTGGAGTATTTACTAACCAAAGATGGCCGTTATAGACTTAAAGGCTTTAGAAAGAATGAATATGAAAACATTATCGAAGGGCAAACCATCGCAACAGGACTAGCAGTCGCATTTACCCAAGAATTCAATAAATATCGAGAATTGTGGGATGCGATGTTTAAGGCTTCGAAAGAAGAAGAAGAAAATGATGATGATGATGATGATGATGATGATGATGATGATGATGATGATGAAAAACCACAACCAGATGAACCTAAAAATAAAGACTAACTAATAAATAGCATCCTTTTAAAAATATGACGTTTAAAAATTTCATAGTCTTATGCATCCTAATCGTATTATGCTACGCTTGTAGTGTTACGAAATACATCCCTGAGGACGAACTTCTCTACACCGGTGCAACGCTTGAAATAGAAAGTGACTCTTTGCTTAAAGACAAAACAAAGGATATCATAAAAACCAATCTGAATTCGGTAATTTCCGTGACTCCTAAACCTAACGGGAATATTTTGGGCATGCCAATAGGACTATATTTTTACTATAAGAACCAGCAAGAACATCCTGGATTCATCAATAAATGGCTTTATAAAAATTTTGGAGAAGAACCTGTTTACCAAAGTGACGTGCAACCTTTTGAGGTCGAATCACTACTTCTTAACAGACTTGACAACAGAGGCTTCTTTTACAGTTCTTCTTCTTCCGAAGTTATTGAAAATGCAGATGAAAAAGAAGCATCTGTAGACTATAAAGTGATCGTTGCGCAACCTTATAAAATGGAAAACTATACTTTAGACAGTCTTCCACAACCTATAGAAAGTAATATAAGCGCAGGTTTAGACAAAACAATCATAAAAAAAGACATGCGCTTCGATTTACCATTAATGCAAAATGAACGCAAACGTATTGATCAGTCTTTAAAAAAAATAGGGTATTATAATTTTAATGAAAGGTTTTTAATATTTGAAGCAGACACCAATCAGTATAAAAACAAACGCTTCGATTTATTCTTAAAACTAAAAGAAGAAACCCCTAAAGAAGCTATTATTCCTTATGAAATTTCAGAAATAAATATATATCCATATTATAATTTAGAAACAGATACCTCAAATATGGCTGCCGAAAGGTATAAAGAGAAAAATTATTATCAGGATGAATTATTTTTTAAACTAAAATATCTAGATCCTTTCCTAACGCTTGAAGAAGGACAGCATTATAATGCCGAAAACTCCAAAAACACAGCAAGGCGCCTATCACAAATAGGAACCTATAAATTTGTAAATATTCAATATAAAGAAATCGATTCGGCGTTAACGGACAGTCTTGGAAAACTAGAAGCTAACATATATTTATCACCTCTTAATAAAAGAGCGATTCAAGCTGAATTGCAAGCGGTAACAAAATCGAATAACTTTACGGGGCCAGCCATGAGCTTATCCTTTATAAACAGAAATATATTTAATGGAGGTGAAACCTTAAAGATAAGCGCCAAAATTGGCTATGAAGCTCAATTTACGAGTAAGGATAACGAAGATTTGAGCAGTACACAACTTGGGTTGAGTGCTGAACTATTATTCCCAAGAATTATATTTCCTGTAAAAGTAGGTCCGCACTTTTTTAAATACAACATACCAAAAACAAAAACCTCCTTAAGCTTAGATTATTTAGACAGAAAAGGCTATTTCAGCTTAATATCCTCATCTGCACTCTTTGGCTATACCTGGGATGCTAATAGACTGGTTACTTATGAAATAAACCCCATAAGTATCAACTACACCAAGCCTTGGAACATTACAACGGACTTTCAAGATATCTTAGACGACAATCCTTATATGCAGGATAGTTTTGAGCAGGAGTTTATCACAGGAATGACCTTCTCCTTTACTTATAATGGTTTGTTAGAAACCCGTAAACGCGATCAAATATTTTTCAACACCAAATTAGATATTGCAGGAAACTCTTTAAGCTTGTTTAGTAAGGACAACCCAGATGGGAGTCCGAATGAAATCTTCGGTTTAGAATATGCCCAATATGCCAAAGCCGATGTTGATATTTATTACCATCATAGATTTAAAAAAGATCATGTGCTTGCCAGCCGAATTTTTGCGGGTTATGGTATTGCTTACGGAAACTCCACCATTCTACCCAATGTAAAGCAATACTTTGCTGGTGGCCCTTACAGTGTACGTGCGTTTAGAATCCGTTCTTTAGGCCCTGGAACCTTTGACGGAAGCACGGTGAGCGACACCTATTACGATCAAACAGGAAACATAAGATTAGAAGCTAATGTAGAATACCGTTTCCCAATTTACTCATTTTTAAAAGGTGCAGCTTTTGTAGATGCTGGTAACATTTGGAATTCAATTGAAAACCCTGCTTTACCTGGCGGCAAATTTTCAAGCGATTTTCTTCAAGAATTAGGTATGGGAGCTGGTGTTGGTTTACGTGTAGATGTTCAAGGTTTTGTAATACGTTTAGATTTAGCAACCCCTTTTCATAATCCCGCGTTACCAGAAGGTGAACGTTACGAGTTTGACACCCAAGAATCGGTATTAAACTTTGCTATTGGTTATCCTTTTTAAACCATACAAATTTCATTTAAAAAAACCGAATACTACGTAACAGGGTCACATTCATATTCGGCTTTAAAAACAATAAAAATTATCTAAATAGGCTTTAGCTTAACACTATTGTCAGTTCGAGCGCAGTCGAGAACGGTTTGATGTTAAAGGAAGCCAATCTCGACTGCGCCTGTCTGCCGATAGGCAGGCTCGATTTGACATAAAAAGACCCCTCAGGTTTTTAAAACCTGAAGGGTCGATCTACTAAACTCTAAATATGTTTTATTCTGTAAGCTTCAGCTTGGCTAAATCATGAAAGAAAAAGTTCTTATCATCATTCATTGAAACAAATACACCGTTAGGGAATTTATCACCTAAAGCAACCGTAGTGACATCACAACCATCAGTTTCAACAGTCCCTAAATTAAGCTCTTTTATAAAAGCAAGTGTTTCTAGGTCGAAAATATTAAAAGTGTGTGCTTGCTGATTAGACACAATAAGAAAACCACGGTCTTCATATTTTGCAATAGCAATCCCTTCAATATCTCTTTCAAAATGTTCGCTACCAATCATAGCCACCTCTTCGTTACCTTTTGATGGTTCAGCGTGGTATTTTCTAACCCCGTGCATTTCATCAGAATAGTAAACAAAACCATTTTCGTTATCTACAGCAATAGCTTCAACTTCTTTTTTACCACTGAATTTTCCGAACTCTCTTACCAATTTAGCGTGCACCCCTAAACTATCGCTAGATAATTCATATTGGTGTAAATAGCCATCTGCTGGTCCGTTTTTTCTACCAACAATCGCGTAAATTTTGTTAGAGATAGCCGATTTGTAAAGCGCAATTCCCATTGGCGAATCACCTTCTTCTTCAACAGCATTTTCAAAAACAGAGTAACCACCGTTATCAAGAGGAATCATCTCTGGAACAGCATACAGTCTGAATACTTTACGTTCTCTTTCAGTAAAAGCGATAATAGCGGTTTCTGTAGAATCATTGATTTTAAAACCATATTCTAAATCGATGTTATTCGGACGCTTTAAACCACGAACGGTTTTATCTTCGATAACTTTTCCGTCTAAATCGAAAGCATAAATAGCCCCTTCTGTATTTTTATCGGTACCAAATATGATACTTTCTGAAGCATTGTTTGGGTTGATCCAAATCGCAGGATCATCAGAATCATGTAATGTGTGTTCCGTAATTACATCTGGCGCGATTTCTGGAAGTTTTTTTCCACAAGATGTCGCTACTGCAATCAGGGTTGATAATAAAAGTATTTTTTTCATATATTTCTTATAATGTATATTGATTGTCCGTAAATGCTCTTAAAGCTACAATATTTTAATATTGTCATTCAGAAGGAGGCACGACTGAAGAATCTCTTAATGTTTTATGAGATTCCTCGATTCCTCGGAATGACACAAATAGCCTTTATATTTAAGAACAATCCTAGTTATATCTTGTTATTTTTTTCTTTTAAATAAATCGTATTTCAGACCTAAAGTATAACGTCTTCCGTAGTATTCGGTTTGCATCGTTCTATCTCTTTCACCTTGGAAATAACGTAAAGATTGGTTCGTAATATTATTCACATCAGCGTAGATGCTTAAGTTATCTGTGATATTAAACCCAGCGTTAAAATCTAAGAAAAACTGTTGGTCGTAGTATCTGTCTTCAAAAGCATTCCCTCCAATTTCATCAATGTAAGCGTCAGAAAAGTTAGCCGAAAATCTCGCGCTAAACTTCTTATCAGCATATCCTAAAGACCCGTTAAATAAGTTTGGTGCTGTGTTAGGTAAATCTAAATCCTCACGCTCTTCACCATCTTCATTTCTAATCCCATCAGTACTAGAAGCTACATACGTATAGTTCGCATAAATGCTAAAGTTTTTAGCAAAACCAGGTAAGAAATCCAAATTACGTTGGAAAGAAAACTCTAAACCAAATACAGAAGCTCTATCTCCGTTTACTGGTTGATACACATCAAATCCTGTTGTTCCAGCTCCAAAAGTATCATCTTCAGTTTCAAACTGAGAGGTATAGATAAAGTCTTTGATATCTTTATAGAACGCACCACCTGATACAATACCAACACTTTTAAAATAGTGTTCAGCCATAATATCAAAGTTCATAGACGTTGTAGGATCTAGCTCTGGATTTCCAATGAAAATTTCATCATCACCATGAACAATATCAACTGTTGGTACAATATCTACGTAGTTAGGACGCGCCAACGTGTTGGTCCAAGCAAAACGTAAAACTGTAGCCTTAGTAGCATTATACTTAAAGTGCACACCAGGAAGTACGTTAGTATAAGAGCTCTCTCTAGTGACCTCACCAAGAAAAGTATCTTCATCTTCAATTTCGTTACCTGTAGCTCTTAGGTTTGTGTTTTCAACTCTTAAACCTACAATCATACTTAATTTATCTGTGATTTTTTGATCTACCATAATGTAAGCTGCATAAACATCTTCTTTTACATCAAAGTTTTCACGTAAATATTCATCTGGCACAGGATCTCCTCCTGATAAATCAAGACTACCTAACCATGCGTTATCAGCATAATAACCAGCCTGATACTTGCTACCAACTAAATAATCTGAATCTGTTAAATTTTTTGTAGGCACATCAGCAAGTGTTGGATACATCGCTTCTAAATCACTTTCAGAAAAGTCATTATCTCTATACTTGGTTTTGAAACGTCCTTTTACTCCAAATTTAAAAGAACCATCACCTTGTTTGAATAAATCTAATGGTAATTCAAAGTTTAAGAAAGTATTGATATCTTGCTCTTCAGTGTATTGGTTTTCTTCGGTAATTTCTCCAAATTCAAAAGCAGACATATCATCAGCATCAGCAGGGTTTGCTGCTGTGAATAATGGGTATCTCATGTTTGACACATCGTTGTTGATGATGTATTCACTTTCGTAAACAGCATAACGCTCATTTAAACGCTCTTCTGAAGCCTTAGCATAAGAAGCCATCCAATCTACTTTTAATTTTCCAACTAAGTGATCACCACCTAAGCTGTAATTTTGCATACGTTGATCTTCTAAACGGGTATTTTTATTTCTGTTATTATCGATACCACCTTTAGTTTCTCTAACCACTTCAACAGGGAAACGCGTAGGCACATTATTTTCAATAGTAAAATCACCTACTTCAATATCTTCACCATCTAAAATACCATGTTCTAAAACATAACGGTTTTCACGGTCATCTCTCCAGTTGTAAATGGTTTTTAAATAAATACTATTGTTGTTATCAAAGTCGTAATCAAAGTTGGCAGAAAAACTTCTTCTTACACGTTGAACAATGTAGTTACGTTGCTCGTAAACGTTAGTATACGGATCAACATCAACGGTTTCAACATCTGTTCCGTTGAAATATTCAAATTCATCAGACCATTCAGCTTCCACATCATGAGAACCAAAATCGTTGTCATTAATAGACGCAGAAAGCATCCAACCAAATTTATCGTTTTTACTACGATCACCTAATAAAAATGAACCGTTTAAAATTCTTTTCCCTGAAATTTCATTAACTCCAGAACCTGCTGTAGCCGACAACCTGAAACCTTCAGGAGAGGTTCTTGTTACCAAGTTAACCGCACCACCTAAGGCATCAGCATCCATATCTGGAGTTAGTGCTTTACTTACTTCGATAAGCTGAATCATATCAGAAGGAATTAAATCCATTTGAACGTTTCTGTTATCACCTTCAGCAGAAGGAATACGACTTCCGTTTAAAGTTACCGAGTTTAATTGCGGTGCTAAACCACGAACAATAATGTTTCTAGCTTCTCCTTGATCCACTTGCATGGTAATCCCAGGAATACGTTTTACGGCATCACCAATATTAGCATCTGGAAATTTACCAATTTGATCGGTAGATACGATATTAGTAATGTTCGCTTTATTTTTTTGTGCATTCAGGGCTTTGGCTTGACCACTGTTATATCCCGTTACTAATACATCTTCTAATGCTACCGACGAAGGTCTAATTACAATAACCACTTCCGCTGTTTGTCCTGCAATCACATTAACATTTGTTTCTGCAGTAGTATACCCTATATAAGTTACTTTAACCGCATGTTTTCCTTCTGGAACACCTACAATAGTAAATTTACCGTCTTCATTAGATAAATTCCCTTTACTTAAGGCTTCAATTATAACGTTACTAAAAGGAACAGAAAGACCATTTTCGTCTATAACTTTTCCTTGAATATTTCCATTTTGAGCAAATCCCCAAAATGAAAAGCATATTATAGTTAATAATAATAATGCGTACTGTTTTTTCATCATTTAAATATTTTTAGTTTGTGGGGCAAATCTAGGTTTCAAGCGCCGTTGCAAACTGAAATATGTATTAACAAAAGGTAACTTAAGCCCTAAAACAGGCTATATAGGATAGCAACATTAACACGCCGGTAACATTCGCGTTATGATTATTAAACACACCTAGAGATTTAGCAAATAGCCTTGCAAATCAGTTTTAGAATCGATAGGTAACTTCTTTCGCAGCCTATATCGCGCAATACGAACACTATCGGGTGTGATATGAAGAATAGAAGCAATCTCTTTTGAAGACAAATTTAGGCGTAACAACATACAAAGTCGTAATTCTGATGCCGACAACTCCATGTTAACTGCTTCTTTTAAATTTTTAAAATAATCAGGATGAATTTTCCCAAAGAAACCCATAAGTTCGGTCCATTCATTTCCGTTAACAAGATCAAAATCTATTTCTTTTGCCAGGCCTTCTAATTTAGATTTTACAAATTCGCCATTCCTGCTTTTTAAATTGGTGAGGGTTTTAGAAATATCAGAAAGCATTTTGTTTTTGTGTGCTATATTTAAACTGTAGTTGGTAAGTGCTGAAATTTTAATATCAATTTCCTTTTTTAAGGCAGCTTCCTGAGCAATTTTACTTTCTAAATCCTTTTGAAGTATTTGTTGTTTGTATTCCAATATTTCTTGTTCTTGTCTTTTACGTTTCTTCATATAAATAAACCAAACAACAAACATCAAAAACATGGCAACACTCGAAATTAAAATAGCAAACTGACGGGTTTCGTTAATTTGATTTTGTTTCTTGAGCAGTACCAATTGCCCTTCACTTTCTTTTACATGATAAAGCACTTCCATGGCACTAACCAAATCTGCATTTCTACGTTTAAAAGCTTCATCATTCAAAATATTTTGTTCAAATAAATAGCGATAGGCTTCTTTATGTTTCCCCATGTCTGCATAAGTTCTGGCTAAATCTTTTAGTCCGCTCTCTTCTTGCTCAATATTCTTAGTTTTTCTAGCCAATTCTAAAGCGTGTTGGGTATATCTAATAGACGCATCAAAACGCCCTTGTTTTCTATTAACATCTCCAAGATTGTTAATGATATTGATTTTTAGGTCTGATTGCGGGTTAACCTCATAGCTATAGGCTTTTTTAAAATAACTATTAGCCACATCGAACTGTTCTAAATCCTCATAGATACTTCCTATATTTTCATGGGTAATCGCAAGACCTGTACTATCCCCTAACATTTTGAAAATAACTAAACTTTGTTCTTGGTAAGCCAATGCTTTATCGTAGTCCCCTTCTTTTTCGGCGACACCTCCTAATAATGTATTCGCCGTAGCTAATCCTTTTGGAAATGGTAAACCTTTAGAGATCTTTAAACTTTGGTACAAATAAAACTTCGCTTCCTTAAAATGTTTTAATTTATGCTGAATCGCTGCAATATTATTATTTGCATAAATGAAAAACGTGTCTTTTTCAATATGAAACTCTTGTGCTAGATGATAATTTTTAAGCGCTTCACTATCTAGGTTTAGACTTTTATAAAAATCGGCAAGCTTAATATAAACTTGAGCCATTTTTAAGGAATCTGCGTCTTTTTGGGCCGAATTAAGGCGTTTTTTAAGTGCTTTAATTCTCAGTTCGTGAGAAACGGAGGTTTTTTCTTGTGCGTTTAGGGAGTAATTGACACAAAAAAGAGTAATAATAAGTAGGTACTTGATAAAATTCACGGTAGGTTATTTTATTTCACAAAAAGGTGTAAAATAACCATACGAACATTAACAAAACATCATGTAAAGAACATGATTATATTAAAAAAAAATAAACACGAAAAGCCCTTCCTGAAAACAGAAAGGGCTTTTATACATTAAGAAAAGTGTTTCCTAAGCCTCGAAAGGTTCGATTGAAACGTAAGATTTGTTATCTTTTTTCTTTGTAAATTTTACAAGTCCATCAACTTTAGCGTGTAAAGTGTGGTCTTTTCCTTGGTATACATTTTCACCTGGGTGATGTGTATTACCACGTTGTCTTATGATAATGTTTCCAGCAATAGCAGCTTGTCCACCAAAAATCTTAACGCCTAAACGTTTCGATTCTGATTCTCTACCATTCTTCGAACTACCAACTCCTTTTTTATGAGCCATGATCTTAAGGTTTTATATTGTTAATATTAAGCGTTATTGAAAATTACTTTTCAATACCACCATCTAATTCGTCTTGCCATTTTTTCAACTCATCCCACTTACCATCAGCAGCTAGTTGAGCTTGTGCTGGCCAAGTATCAGTTACGTGGTTTCCACGAACATCAGAAATGATTTCTGCAATTTTAGCAGCATCAGTTTTTGCTAATTTAGCAAAAGTTGCGATTCCTGCTTCAGCTAAAGTTTCAGCGATTTTTGGTCCAATTCCTTCGATTTTTTTCAAATCATCAGATTTAGTAGCCTTTGCTTTCTTTGCTGGAGTTGCTTTTTTCTCTGCTTTGGCAGCTTTTTTAGCTCCCGAAGTAGCTATACTTTCAATTACAATTTCCGTTAAAGATTGACGGTGTCCGTTTTTCACACGGTAACCTTTACGTCTTTTCTTTTTGAAAACTATAACTTTATCACCTTTAAGGTGTTTTAAGACTTTTGCTCCTACTTGAGCTCCGTCTATAGCTGGGGCGCCTACAGTTACATTGTCACCATCACCTACTAAAAGAACATTATCGAAAGAAACTTCTTTACCTTCTTCAGTTTGTAAACGGTTAACAAAAACTTTTTGGTCTTTTTCAACTTTGAATTGTTGCCCTGCTATCTCTACAATTGCGTACATAGCGTAACGTTTTTATTAATTAATTTTGTTTAAAATAAGCCTACCTGTCGGAAGGCGGGTGCAAATATACTTCTAATTAATTAAACTACAAATGTTTTGCTTCCCTAGATGACTATTTTTTTTAGTTTTCACAGAAACATCCTAAAAAGCTGAATCACAACACCCTAAAATCATCTAAAAAGCTATGAAACTTCAGTTAAAAATCACTTTTTAACCCCCAATAATAGCTACAAATATTTCTTTTTAACATATTAAATCGCAATATTTAGTAGCTTTGCGACAAAACAACGCTTTATAAAATATCTATTATGAAAACTATAAAACACCTTTTACTACTTGCATTAGTAACAACTTTTGCTTTTAGCTGTAAAAATAAAAATGCTGAAGTTAAAACTGTTGAAGTTGACACTACTCAAGCATCAACAAATGAATTAGACCCTAATGCGACTTACGCTAAAGCTGAATTTACGATTAAAGGCATGACGTGTGCTATGGGATGTGCTGCTACTATTCAAAAGAAAATTTCTAAAATGGATGGCGTAAAATCGGCTACAGTAGATTTTGAAAAAGAATTAGCCATGGTAGAATATGACGAAGCCAAAGTCAACCCAACATCTTTAGAAGAAACCGTTGTTGGTGTATCTGACACGTATTCGGTTACCGATATGAAAACCGTTGAAAATTTTGCAACTAAAACAGCTTGCAAACCAGGTTGTGAAAAAGATTGTTGCAAAAACGGCGTTAAAGCTGGAGAAAAAATGGCTTGTAAAGCAGATTGCAAAGAAGCGTGTTGTGCAAACAAAACGAAAACCGCTTGTGAGCCAGGCTGCGAAAAAGACTGCTGCAAAGCAGGAATCAAAGAAGGTGAAAAAATGGCTTGTAAAGCAGACTGTAAAGAAGCCTGTTGCAAGGAGAAAGCAGCGTAATCAATTTACTATTGATTATTTATTATTGACTATTATTTCGGGTTAATCGTTTATTTGTTTAATCGAGGAGAACGTAATTACTATTGAATAATTATTATTGATTATTGGGCTCAGTACTTTTCAAAACAAAGTAGTTTGCTACAGTCTTGATTCTTGACTCCTGAATCTCAAATCCTTCAATGAAAAACCCAATACTAAATTTAAACAAGCAGCCAAAACCTAAAACAAAGCCATCGTTTCACGTTTCACGCTTAATTTCATAACTAAACTCTTATTTTAGGAAAGTGCAAACCGTTGATGACATCCTGAAAATAAAAAAGGTTAAAAGTACCGCTATAAGAACGGTTGTTTTAACCCACCTCTTAAAGCAGGAAAAAGCACAATCTCTAAAAGACATTGAAAACGCATTAATTTACACCGACAGAAGTTCTATCTTCCGAACCTTGAAAACTTTTGAAGAAAACAAAGTTATTCATAGTATCGAAGATGGCTCTGGCATGACCAAATATGCGGTTTGTGCCGAAGGTTGTAATTGCGCTCCCGAAGATTTACACTATCACTTTTATTGCACAAGCTGTGATAAAACATTCTGTCTTTTCGATGTTCCTATTCCTAAAATTCAACTTCCCGAAAACTTCAAACTACAGCAAGCCAACATGGTTGCAAAAGGTCTATGTGGCCATTGTAACAAGTAAACTTTGCAATCGAGTTGCACCCTAAGGTATTTACATTTGTAATATCAATAAAACGATATTATGAAAGTGTACACTTCAATACCTAAAACCTTAAAATCACATTTCCATAAGGAATTAGTGAAATACAGTGATGAAACCATATCTGGAAATTTAAGCAAAGCTTGGCATCATTTAGAACGTGCTCACATAATAGGACAAAAATATCCTTACACACATACTTTAGTACATTGGAAAATGCTGCAGTTTGGGTTTAAAATCAAAAGCAGTAAAGAAGTTATTGGGCAAATTCCAAGACTGTTTTTTGGAGGTGTTAAATCCTTTGTTGGAAAAATTCCAGTTGGTAACCCAGGTGGAGCGAACGTACCTCCTTTAAAATCATTCCCAATAGAAAAAGAATTACAAGATATTTTCAATAATGCGGGAGCCTAACAATAACCGCTATGAAGAAAACAACATATGAAATTTCTAAAATGGATTGCCCTTCGGAAGAAAACTTAATCCGAATGAAATTGGATGGCATTCAAGAAATCAAAAACCTCGATTTTGATATTCCCAACCGAAAATTGGCTGTTTTTCACAGTGGAAATACCTCAGAAATAGAAAAGGTCATAGCTGAACTAAATTTAGGCGGAAAGAAAATCGCATCTGAGCAAACTGACGAAACAGACTTTAAAGAAAATGCCAACCAGAAAAAACTACTCTGGGCGATACTTGCCATTAATTTTGCCTTTTTTATTATTGAAATGACGACAGGAATCATTTCAAAATCAATGGGATTGGTTGCTGACAGTTTAGACATGCTTGCAGATAGTTTTGTTTACGGCATTAGCTTGTTTGCGGTTGGTGGCACTATGATTAAGAAAAAACAGACTGCAAAACTGGCTGGTTATTTTCAAATTACACTTGCAGTTATTGGCTTTATGGAAGTTTTAAGGCGATTTTTTGGAAATGACAAACTACCCAATTTTTCAACCATGATTATCGTTTCAATTTTTGCCCTTATCGCAAACGCTATTTGTCTTTACATTTTACAGAAATCAAAAAGCAAAGAAGAAGCCCACATGAAAGCCAGTATGATTTTCACTTCAAACGACGTAATTATCAATTTAGGCGTCATCGTCGCGGGTCTTTTGGTAAACTGGTTAAACTCAAGCACACCTGATTTAGTTATAGGAACCATCGTTTTTGCATTAGTCACTCAAGGTGCATTTAGAATATTGAAACTAAGTAAGTAACAGTAGCTATTGAATAATTACTATTGATTATTGGGCTCAGCACTTTTACAAAACAAGTAATTTTATACCGTCTTGATTCTTGTATCTTGAATCTTGATTCCCTCAAAGAAAAGCCAAATACTCAATTTAAAGCAAGCAGTCGGAACATAAAACGAAGCCGATTTTTAATTTTTCATTATTAACTTTTCACTTTAAAAAACACTACTTCCACTCCACCGTTTCCATAATATGTCTAATATCCTTTTGAAGGTAATTTGCTGCTGGTAAGATCGAATCGTAATTTGGTTTAGCGTAGAAATAAAGGGAACCGGTTAAGAAGTGATTCACGCTATCAGTCACATAAAACTGAGCAGGAGATGCCACATCGCCTTTAACTTCCGCGAAAGCGCCATAAACTTTACGCTTATAATTCTCGTAAGGTGTTACTGGAATTTCATCTGCTTTTACCGTGTGCTTTTGAGTGAAATTTTGAGCGTCTCTTAAAAAATCGTTGAGATTCTTTTCGTCGTTATCAATAGATTTATAGGTTAAAAACAAGGTTCCTTTTAGCGAAGGATATTCAATATTCACACCATAACTTTCAGTTGTTCCTTGTACTTTTTGAGATTTTACTTTAGTTGCAAGCGTGTTGATTTCAAAAGTAAAAGGTAAATCGAATTTTGAATCTTCATACTTCGCTTCAGGGTACTCTAACCTTAAAAAAGCTTTAGGTTTTGGCAGCAAATCTTCTTTACATGAACAAAAGCAAACCACAAGTATTAAAAGGAAATATATTTTTGTCATTCTTTAATTGTAAATTTTACAAGCTTGATACGTTTTTTATCCAAAGCTTCAATAGTAAAAACGTAATTTTCAAAATTTATTTTACTGTTTAGCTTTGGGAAACTCCCTGAAATTTCTAAAACAAAACCTGCAATGGTTTCGGCTTCACCTTTTTTAGATTCAAAAACGGTTTCATCTTCAATCTTGATAATTTTATAAAAGTCTTTTAATGCCGTTTTACCTTCAAAAACATAATTATGGTCGTCTAGTTTTGAATAGGTTAAATCTTCATCATCAAACTCATCACTAATATCGCCTACAATTTCTTCAATAATATCTTCTAATGAAATTAGTCCTGAAGTTCCGCCATATTCATCAACCACAACAGCTAAATGCACTTTTTTCTCTTGAAATTCGGTCATTAAATCATCCAACTTCTTGTTCTCTGGAACAAAAAACGGATCACGTAATAAGCTCGTCCAATCAAATTGCTTTCTATCAATGTATGGCAATAGATCTTTCACATATAAAATCCCTTCAATCGTATCGACACTATCACGAAATACAGGAATTCGAGAATAACCGTTTGCCACAATTTCCGGCATGATATCGGCATATTTCTGATCAATATTTAAAGCAAAAATATCTATACGCGGACGCATAACTTGTTTCGTATCGGTGTTTCCGAAGGACACAATACCTTTTAAAATTTTATGCTCCTCTTTGGTTGTATCTTCTTCACTGGTAAGCTCTAATGCTTGTGACAACTGATCAACACTAATATTCGATTTTTGTTTCCCAAGTTTACTATGTATTCCCAAGGTCACACTACGCATAGGTAAACTTATCGGAGACAATAAAAAATCCAACACTTTCAACGGGTAAGCCATAAAAACGGCAAACTTTAAATTGTTTCTGCTCGCATAAATTTTTGGCAATATTTCACCAAATAATAAAATTAAAAAAGTAACAACAACAACTTCAATAAGAAATTTAAGCTGCGGATTTGCCAAATGGCCAAACATAATATCCCCTAAAAAAGCGAATAAAATAACCACGGCAATATTTATAAAGTTATTAGCAACTAAAATCGTGGCCAATAATTTCTTAGGACGTTCTAAAAGTTTTTCAATAATTTGAATGCGCCTTGATTTCTGCTCACCGCCCACTTCTATATCACCCCTATTTAAAGAAAAGAGCGCTACTTCAGCGCCAGAAATGAGTGCAGAGCACACCAAAAGGACAAACAATAAAATAAAGCCAAGCACTACAGGAAGGTCTTTGACTATAAATAAGGACATTAAACTGGCAGGATCAGGATCCAATGGCTATTGGTTTAGTTAAACTTAAATCTTGAAAAATCATTGTTTTCATATTAAAATGGAAGATCATCTTCAGCACCTTCTTCGCTAGGCTTTTGCACAGGCTCAGGTTTCGCAGAAGTTTCAGTGTTTTGAGATGTTGCTTGATTAGTATTGGTATTCGTATTAGAACCACTTTCTTTTTTTGTGGTTAAAAAAGTAAAATCATTACAATGAATTTCGGTAGAATAACGCTCTAATCCCTTATCGTCCATCCATTTTCTGGTTTTTAAACGACCTTCAACATAAACTTTATCACCTTTACTTAAATACTTTTCACAAATTTCAGCCCCCTTATTTCTAACAACTATATTATGCCATTCGGTATTTGTTACGCGCTCGTTAGTTTGTCTATTGGTATAGGTTTCGTTTGTAGCCAAAGGAAATCGCCCAATGCAATTACCACCTTCAAAATAGTGCATTTTTACTTCATCACCTAAATGCCCAATAAGCATCACTTTATTTAACGTTCCTGACATAATTTGTTTTAAAATTAGAAAAGCAAAATTAGTTTAAATGCTTCACATGATTTTAAAATTAAGAAAAAAATGTGACGACTTAAACCTTAAGCCTCGAAAATAAGAAATTCTATGCCAACCACCATACATATAATAGGTTTCAAAAAACGCTAAAAATTGAAGCTTTCAATAAAATTACCTATCAATATAGGCACAGCATAATCTCGAACGCATTCCACAGGAATAACATCTGTTTTTAATGCCTTAATATTTACAATCCAAAATGTGGTATATAAATGTTGATGCGATAATTTATGTACAATAGGCTCCTTATTATATTGACTCCATTTATAATCTTGTTCATTTACATAGTCATGCAATTGTAACTTGGCCTCAAAAGCATCAGCATCCAAATTACTTTTAGTTTCAACTAAAGGGAATTGATACAAGTTTTGCCAGATACCTTTACCCTCTCGTTTCTCTAATACGGTGTTACCAATTTCATCAATAAAAACTAAAAAATTAAAATATTTCTTTTTCGCTTTCGCGGATTTGATTTTCACTGGCAACTCACCTATTCTATTGTTGTTGAAAGCGACGCAAGACTCCTGAAACGGACAAACCAAACAGTCGGGATTTTTAGGCTTGCATTGTATGGCACCAAACTCCATAATGGCCTGATTATATTCGGAAGGTTTCTTATTATCTATAAGCTCATGAGCCAAAGCTTTAAATTCCTTTGCCCCTTTTGTTGAATTAATGGCCGTATCTATACCATAATAACGCGACAACAAGCGATACACATTGCCATCAACCACCGGCGTGACTTCATTAAAGCAAAAAGAAGCTATAGCACTGGCCGTATAATCACCAACACCTTTTAATTTTAATAAGTCCTTATATGTATTTGGAAAAACGCCATCCAATTCATTGACAACATATTTTGCTGAAGCATGTAAATTTCGCGCTCGAGAATAATACCCCAAACCTTGCCATAATTTTAAAACCTCGCTCTCTTCTGCAGCGGCCAAATCGAAAACTGACGGAAAATTAGTAATAAAAGCATCATAAAATGGTAACCCCTGATTCACTTGTGTTTGCTGTAAAATAATTTCAGACAACCAAATATGATAGGGATTCTTGGTTTCTCGCCATGGCAACTGACGTTTATTTACTGAATACCAATTAATTAGCTTTTTTGAAAATATCATACATTATTTAAATAGAGCGCGTAAAAATAAACGTTTATAATATTAAATTTAAGTGAATTAGGTTTGAAATATTGAATATTTAATCCTTATATTTGCATCCCTTTTAGAATTTATAGTAACCCATAATAAAATATTAAAAATGACGAAGGCTGATTTAGTAGCAAAAATTTCTGAGAAATTAGGAATTGAAAAAGGTGATGTTCAAGCAACTGTTGAAACATTTATGGAAGAAGTAAAAACTTCTTTAGAAGCTGGTGATAATGTTTACTTAAGAGGTTTTGGAAGCTTCATTATTAAAACAAGAGCGGAGAAAACTGGTAGAAATATCTCAAAAAATACAACTATTAAAATACCTGCTCATAATATCCCTGCATTCAAGCCTGCAAAAGTTTTTGTTGAAGGCGTTAAAACGAATGTAGACGTTAAATAAGATTGCATATGCTGAATGCGATTCAGCAATTAAAACGAATTATTAATTTAAAAAGACACTATTTATGCCAAGTGGTAAAAAACGTAAGAGACATAAGGTAGCGACGCACAAACGTAAGAAACGTAGACGCGCTAACCGTCACAAGAAGAAAAAATAAATCAAAAAAGTAGTTAGATTAACTACTTTTTTTGATTTTAACAACAACGAGTTCTTTGAAATGAGTTTTTAAGGCTTTTAATAGCTTTATAAAACTCCACGGATTTAAAAAATCCTGTGGTCTGGTGTTTATTCACCAGATAAAAATAATGTATAATCCATCTATACTATATAGTTGTTAGTTGTTTGTTTTTGGTTATTAGTTTCTAACTTTTCAACCTTTATCAAACAACTTTCAACTTTGTTGTATGGATAAAAATTAACACCATGGATAAAGAATTGATCATTCGATCTAGTTCCGACAATGTTGATTTTGCCTTATTAAAAGATGGAAAACTTATTGAATTACAAAAGGATGAAGATAGTAACGACTTCTCTGTTGGCGATGTGTTTATAGCCAAAATACGAAAAGCCGTTCCAGGACTAAATGCTGCATTTGTAAATGTAGGTTATGAAAAAGATGCGTTTTTGCATTATCATGATTTAGGTCCAAAACTCCCTTCACTTTTAAAATTCACAAAACGTGTAAGCACAGGTAAACTAAAAGATTTTTCTTTAAAAAATTTCCCATTTGAGAAAGATATTGAGAAAGACGGCAAAATTGTCGACGCCTTAAAATCTAATCAGTCGCTATTAGTTCAAATCGTAAAAGAACCTATATCAACCAAAGGCCCTAGAATAAGCTCAGAGCTTTCTATTGCCGGTCGATATATTGTTTTAGTACCTTTTTCTAATCGAATTTCTATTTCACAAAAAATAGAAGATCGCGAAGAAAAGGACCGCCTTAAACGCTTGGTAAAGAGTATTACTCCTCCAGGTTTTGGCGTTATTGTTCGTACTGTAGCACAAGGCAAAAAAGTAGCAGAACTAGATAAAGATTTACAGAATTTGCTTAGTCGCTGGACGGCAATGTGTAAAAAGCTACACAAAGCACATCATCCAAGTAAAGTATTAGGAGAAATGAATAAAGCCTCTTCTATTCTACGAGACATATTCAACGATACCTTTACAAGTATTCATGTTGATGATGAAACGCTTTTTTATCAAATTAAAGATTATGTGCAAGAAATTGCACCAAAAAAAGAATCAATAGTGAAATTGTATCAGTCAAACGTTCCGATTTTCGAAAAACACGGAATCGAGAGACAAATTAAAACCTCCTTTGGCAAAACCGTTTCTATGGCAAAAGGCGCCTATTTGGTAATTGAACATACCGAAGCCCTACATGTTATAGATGTAAATAGCGGAAACCGTTCTAACAAAGCCAACAATCAAGAGGACACCGCACTAGAAGTTAATCTAATCGCAGCTACAGAAATGGCCCGACAATTACGTTTACGTGATATGGGTGGTATCATTGTAGTCGATTTTATAGACATGACCAGTGCCGAAAACAGGCAGAAGCTTTTTAATCATCTTCGCGATGAAATGAAAGACGATAGAGCCAAACACAAAATATTACCTCCAAGTAAATTTGGATTGATACAAATAACAAGACAACGTGTGCGTCCAGAAATGAACATTAAAACACGTGAAGAAAATCCAGATGGCATTTCCAACGGAGCCGAAGTAGAAGCCCCAATTGGAATCGTACAAAAGATAAACTTCGATCTTGAAAAACTATTCAAAAAAGACTACAAAAAGGTGACCCTAAACACACATCCTTTTATAGCAGCCTTCTTAACAAAAGGTCTTCCATCTGTGCGTTCTAAATGGTTTTTAGAACACAAAAAATGGGTAAAAATATTACCAAGAGATGCTTACACATATCTAGAATACCACTTTTTCGATAAAGACGGTAATCAAATTAAATAACCTAAAAACCCCTTACTATTCATTTAGCTAGGGGTTTTTTGTTTGTCAGCCAGAAAGAGGTACGCCTGAAGAATCTTTTAATTATTCATGAGATTCGTCGATTCCTAGGAACGGCAAACCTTTATATTATCTCTATACCAAACCATAGCTTTTGGGCAATTGCAAAGCACCACGCTTTCCGCTATATCTTTTTTGTCTTTTCCTGTTTCAGCACACAACCCACTTTTTAACTTCACTTCAAATTTTCATCCTCAAACAAACTTATAGTATAGCACAAAAAAGGATGCCGCTGCAATCGCTATTGCGGGGTTTGTAATTTTGAATTCAATCATAAAAAAAAGGCAAAAAAAATCTCAGATTAAAATATTAACCTGAGATTCAAAACTTAAACAAGTTTTAAGTTTTACTATTTAATAGCCACCTTTTTTGAAATAGAATTTACGTCATTGGCCACTTGTATAACATACAACCCTTGGGCTAAATGACTAATATCCAATTGTGTATCATCTTGAAACGACTGCTTTAATATGATAGCTCCTTGTAAACTATAAACATTTACAGTAGCCAAACCATCAGAAACAATACTTATAGACTTACTAGCCCTATTATAATCTATAGTAATCACTCCAGAAGGCCCAAAACCTTTCATTTCTTCAGACATTTCAGACTCTAAAACACCGTTTCCAACATAGTTAGAAACATCACTAGCTTTAGTAGCTTCCCCCTTATTTGTCGCACTACAAGTTCCTAAATCGCGCCATCTACCACATGACACAGGTGTACAGTTTCCAGGAGTTCTTGATTTCCAATTCCATTTTTTTCCCTGATATAGTATTTCGTCACCTAATGAATATGTTCCATTGGCACTCCATACAGGTGCACAAGATGTAGATCCAGCACCACCTCCTGAACTGGAATCACAAGTACCTAAATCACGCCATCTACCACATGCCCCAGGCGTACAATTTCCTGGAGTTTGCGACTTCCAATTCCATTTTTTTCCTTGATATGACACTTCTTCACCAACAGAATAAGTGGCATTTGCCTTCCACGCTGAAGCACAACCAGTAGAGCTTCCTCCACCACCTCCTGTATTTCCGCTACCACGTTTCCACGTTCTCACATAATCGACGTGCATGGTAGTTGGAAAACCTGATGGCTTCGTATTTGTTTCTGTAGCAACTCTTGTACCATTTACATATTCATAATAAGGCTCACGTAACCCTAAGGAAATTACCAAACGTTGAAAATGTTTTTGATAAACAGACTCCGTAGGATCTCCTGTAGCTACTTTAACACCATCAATATAGAATTCAATTTTATCCTCTTCCCACAAGCACCCATAAACATGGTAAGCGTTTCTAGGGTCGAAGGATGGTCCGAGCCCACCTCCTGTGGTTTTTCTAACAGAAGTTCTTTTTTGAGGTCTAGCATCATCGGCACGAATAATATTCCAATCTATGAGATTTACATTTCGCTGGCGTTGCTGGATTTCTGGAAAATCAATTTCGTTATACTTCACGCGCTTTCCGTTAATCACTTTAACATCTTGAGCTATACTGTAAGTCCAAAATGCTGGACAAACACCAGGGTGGCGAGAAGCACCTTTCATCTTGACTTCAAAATACCCATATTTAATATCCTTTTTACTTCTAATAATTCCTGAAGTAAAATACAGCTCATTATTCCCTCTAGTATGCTTATCCCAGTCTAGAGTTAATTTCAAATTACCGTTGTTAACGACGGTATGCCTAGGCTCCCAAGACCATGGCCCCCAATCGTTTGGATTATGATCCCATTTATTGGTATTCAACCCATTATTAAATTCATCTGAAAAATCAGGCTGTAAATCCCAATTTCCGTTTAATCCAACTGGTTGCTGTGCGTAACTCGCACTTATAAAAAGCAAAAGTACAAGCGTAAAAAAATTAATTGTTTTCATATTAAGTTTAGTGTTTAGTTTTTGAGTTAAAGCGTATTCTTTAACTCGGGTTAAATAAATTACTTGGTAAGAGTCTGCTAAAATTATATGAAACAGAACTTATTCATTTGCCTATGCGTATATAAAAAATGCCTGTGAATTTACAATACTGACTTACAGCGTTTTAACTAAATATATTTGAAACATTTAACCGTATATTTTATAGATTTCAACTCAATAAAACACAAAACACTTCCAATAATCTATATAACTAAAAAAGCCTACTATACATCCACCTAAACTATTTTACCCTATTAGCATCAATGTTTTGATTATTGATAATAACTTAATATTTTAACCGTTTTAATAACTAATTTTTAATATTTCTTTGAAAAATATTGAATTCCTAAATCATGTTAACCTCCACAAAAAAAGACCTATTCATATTCTTTTTACTGGTATTATTTTATAATTGGTCTGCTTGTCAAGCGTGTTATTTTTCACCCTTAAAGCAATTCTCAACTGCAGATAACTTATCTCATAATGGTGTCACCACAATTTTTGAGGATAGTTATGGATATATCTGGCTTGGCACTTATGATGGCCTTAATAAATATGATGGCTACACCTTTAAAGAGTATCGAAACAACTTAGAAAATCAACTTCTTTTAAGTAACCGCGTACTTTCAATTAATGAAGACATCAAAGGCAAATTATGGATTGGAACCGAGTACGGCGTCAATATTTTAGACCTAAAAACAGATCAAATATCTACTGTTTATGGTGCAACAACAAACAAACAAAAACTAAAACGTGTAACAAAAATTATTACTTTAAACAGTGGCGAAGTTATTTGCCTAGTTGAAAATTCGGCATTACTCCATTTTGATTCTAATTACAGTTTGATTGGTACATATACACCTAATTTACAAACCAATGAGTCGTTCATTTTTAATGATATGATTCTTATAAATGATGAAAAATTAGCCATTTCAACATCAAAAGGTTTATTGATATTCAATTGTAAAACAAAAAAGTATAAACAAGTTTTTAAAGATAACATCGGTCCTTGTTTTGGCATATACAAGGACAATAACAAGCGCTTATTTGTACTTAAATCACATGGTATAGCCTATATAGAATTATTGCCTAACCCTACCTATCAATTCACACTATTTAAAGACAAACGTTACAAATATATCTCTATAGATAATGAAGGAACACTATGGCTAGGCGCAGTTTCTGGAGTGGTAAAAATTAAAAATTTTAATCCCAATAAGCCTACAAATCAATTAAAATTATGTGCTCTAAAAACAAATGAAATATACGTAAGCTCTATTTCTACAAACATAAAAGGGCGTTGCTGGATTACAACGTTTAACAAAGGGCTTTACGAGTTTGAAATCGCCAATTCAGGCTTTAAAAGTTACAATAAAAGTGAAGGTCTTACACATGGTATTGAAACCAATAATGTAGTAAGCTTAACGCCTTTTAACGGCCATAGCGTTTTAATATCAACTTATTTTGGAAAGATTTCTTTATTCGATTTAAACACAAAAACATTCTTGCCTTTACCCTTTAAGAGGCCTCCTCAAGGCACCGAGTTTACAGGAATTATTTATAAAGACTCCCAAAATAATATTTGGTTTTCTCCAAGAGGCACTCAAATGGGGTTGTTTTTAAAAAAACATAATGAAACCGAATTTAAATTAATTACCTCTTCAAAATATTCTAATTTTAATAATGCACAAATTCGATTAATAACTGAAGATCAAAAAGGCTATATCTGGGTTGCAGATAAAAGAAGCGTGTACCGACTATCACCAACTAAAAACTCTGAAACATTTGAAATAAACAACCTCAACAAGGAAACCAACTACCCTCTAGGCTTTCCCTACATTCGCTATATTTATCCAGATCCAACTGGCAACTATGTATGGCTAGGCTCTGAAACCAATGGTCTTTATAGGCTTCAAATTGCAAACGACAAAAAATTTTCTTCGATTAAAGTTTCTAATTATCAAAGTAAAACTAATGACACTTCCATTTCAAGTAATTATGTTTCTTGTATTTTAAGAGATCACTTAAATCAATTGTGGGTAGCTACCGATCAAGGTGGAATCACTAAAGTAACACAAGCTTTTTCTTCTCCAAAATTTATAACCTATTCAGAACGGGATGGCTTAATCAATAATGGTGTAAAACGTATAGAGTGTGATGTAGAGAATAATTTATGGTTATCTACAAATGCAGGTATTAATAAATTTATTACCAAAACGAAAGAATTTAGAAAGTATCAAAAAGATGATGGGTTACCCTTTCTTAATTTTGAATTTGCCTCAACTAAACTAAATGATGGCACTATGTTATTCGGAGGTAGAGAAGGGTTCGTTTATTTCAAACCACAGGACATTAAAAAGGTGAATAACTTACCTAAACTAGAACTCGGGGATTTTACCTTATTCAATAAGGTGATAAAACCAGGCGACAGCATTGACGACAGAGTGATTCTAGAAAAGAAACTAGCCTTAATGAACCATTTAAATCTTAACTACGATCAAAACGTTTTTTCAATAGAAGCAACATCTTTACATTTTAAAAGTCCTAAAGCACATCTTATAAGACACAGACTAGTCCCAATTAACAAAGATTGGATCATAACGCCTTCAGAGAAAAACATGCTACACTTTAATGGGCTACCTCCGGGCGAATACACCTTAGAAGTTGCTGCCTCTAACAGAGATAATATTTGGGGAGAAACTAAAAAACTTAATATTATAATTACCCCACACATTCTTAGAACCCACCTAGCCTATACTTTATATATTGTTTTGGGTTTAGCTATCCTCATTCTTATTATTCAACTATACCTACGCTCTTTTAAACTACAACACAAATTAGAAATAGAACAACTTGAAAAACGTCAAGAAATGGCCATAAGCGAAGAAAAACTACGCTTTTTCACCAATATTTCACATGAATTTAGAACCCCATTAACACTAATTATTGGGCCTCTAGAAATGTTTTTAGACCGTTTTAAACATGACCAAACCATTAGAGATTACCTAAATCTAGTCAAGCGACAATCAAAAAAAATATTGCAATTAGTAGAGGAATCTCATGATTTTAGAAAAGCAGAAAAGAACTTATTACAAATAAAAGAGTCGAAATTTAATTTTACCCGCTTTTTAAAGAAACTTACAATTGATTTCCAATACTTAGCAAAAAACTCGAACAAAACATTAGAATTAATCACGCCTCATGAAGATATATTTGTTATAGCAGATAAAAATATGCTACAAAAAATATTAAATAACCTCATCAATAATGCATTTAAATTTACTAGACAGAACGACACCATAAAAATTGAATGCATGGAACATGACGGCACTTTAAGCTGTTCCATTAAAGATTCTGGCATAGGCATTAGCAAGGAAGATCTGCCCTTTGTTTTCGAGCGTTTTTACCAATCAAATCAGAATAGCGCATTACAACAAGTCGGTTCTGGAATAGGCTTAGCCTATGTTAAAAAATTAATAGACTTACATCAAGGGGAGTTACTAGTAAATAATGAAAAAGGTAATGGTACTGAGTTTATTTTTAAAATTCCGATAGGCAACCTTAATGAATACAAAAAGAGAACCGATATATTAACCGAAATCATCAAAGAAGAAAAATCTCAAAAATATCAACACCCTGTTTTGTTCAATGAAGAATTTGATTTCAATAATTTTTCAATAGATGATGAAGTAAAAAATGAAAAGGTATTTGTTGTGGAAGATAATGATGACATGCGCCATTTTTTAGAAAATGTTTTATCACAATACTTTGCCGTAGAATTATTTTCTAATGGTCAAGAATGTTTGTTAGCTTTAGATAAGGAATGGCCAAATTTAATTATATCAGATGTTATGATGCCTTTAATTAACGGCATCGAACTGTGTAAATCTGTTAAAACAGATATAAAAACAAGCCATATCCCAGTTATTCTATTAACAGCGGTATCATCTTTACAAGGTAAACTAGAAGGCATTGGGATAGGCGCAGATGCTTATATAAACAAACCTTTCCATGTAAAACATTTGGTAACTCAATCCATATCACTACTTAAAACACGTAAACAATTGAGGGAACGGTTCCAAATAGATTTCCCACATAGCATTGAAAAACACCGAGGTAATGATAATGACAAACTATTTGTTAGAAAACTATTTGATTTAATAGATAAAAACATTGACGACCAAGAGTTTGATATAAACAGTTTAGCCAAGGAATTATGCGTAAGCCGATCTCAATTATTTGAAAAAACTAAAGCTCTAACAAACAAAACACCTTACGAAGTAATTAAAATCTATAGACTAAGAAAAGCGGCCGAGCTATTAATAACGGATAAATTTCAAGTTGCCGAAGTCGCTGTAAAAGTAGGATTTAAAAGTTTATCACATTTCAATAGGGCCTTTAAGGCGAAGTATACGGTTACTCCTGGAAAATATAAATCAACGAATAAATTTATGTTTAATGAGAATTAGTTTTTTTTTAATGCAAACGTAAAACAAACAATTTAATAACCATAATAATCATACCTACAATACCACCAACAATGGCCCCGTTTAAACGAATGTATTGAAGATCTTCGCCCACTTTTGACTCTATTTGTTTCACCAATTCTACATTCGATAATTTCTGTAAACTCTCACCTACCAATTCCCCTATTTTATGATGGTGCGTATCGATGAGTTGAAGTATTGTTGATTTTAACCAAGCATCGGTTTGCTCTAATTTTGAGGAATCATCATGAAATGCTTGCAATGCATCATTTACCTTATCGCTAATTAATACGGTATATTCGTTTTCACCATCAAATAAATGTTCTTTTATCATTAATTTTAGACGAGACAATCCCTGTTTTACGATTCCAGAATCAACTAAGCGCTCTAAGAATTGCTCGCCAAACTGATTCACGTCAGCCTGGGCTTTTTCATCACCTGAAGTTAAACGCCCTCCATAATCATGAAGTTGGGTATCTAAGGCTATAATTATTTTATGTGTTTCTGGCTCTCTTTGGACTTCTTCAATAAGAGCTACTAACTGCTCTTGTATACCTTCTGCAATACGTCGTGGCTTTATTGCTCCTAATACTTGTCCGGCACCAACCAACAAGCCTTTTATTGGCGAACCTTCCTTTTGCTTATTAACCAAAACCTGTACTTCGGTTACTAAAAAGGCTAAAGTCGCTTCAGAGCCTACTTTATCCTTCAGCACGTCTAAAAACACTTTCAGTATACCGTAATGATCTTTATTCTCAACCGTTTGCTTCAACAAGTTCCCAAGTGGTACGGCTAAGTTATTTCCCTTAATAGCAGGTTTAATAATGCCTTCTAAGGTGTGTACAACATCATCATGATCTAACTTTAAAACTAAAGCCTCCAACTCTGGCTTTAATGTTTTTCTTATGGTTTCTTGATTATCGTCTTCCATTAAATAATCTACAATAGGTTTAGCCAACGAAACCACCGATATTTTATCGCGTATCATATCTTTAGACAACCACTCGTTATTCACCAAATCAACAATCCCAGCCGATAACTTTTCGCGGCTTTTAACAATAATATTAGTGTGTTTTTTCACCACCGGAATAGGAATTTCTTGAAAAAGGGCCCGTACCGCAAACCAATCGGCAACACCACCAACTACAGCGGCTTCAAATCCGGCAAGTAGAATTTCAAGTGTATTGCCTTCATATATTTTAAAGTATTTTAAAACCAACCCCGCAACCATACAAATAACAGCGATGGCCAAGGAGCGGTTTCCTAATCTATTTTTCTTCATGAATCTCTTATTATAATAATGTACTACTTAATACTTCATCTTAAAGCATGGCACATGAATCTAAAATACAAAAAGCATTTACAATGCTTTATACTATTTATATCGGAAAAGTAAGATTTTGTGCCATAATAGCCCAATAAACAGTTAAACTTAAAAACTTATGTTAAAAACCTTAAAGTCGTGTTAACGTATAATCTTTGTGACTTCCATGGTTCGTAGTTGCAACAAAGACGTTTAACAAAACTATTTAAAAATGAAAAACCTATTAAGAACCATTAGTTTAATTGCAATTGTAACTTTAGTATTCACTTCATGTAGTAGTGATGACAATCCAGCTGACAACGATTTGTTTGCAGGAACCTACGAAGGTCAAATTGGTTATAACGATGATAACACTACAATTGCTTCAGAAGACGGCAGTGTTTTTGTTACCAAAGTTGGAGACACCTATAATTTCGATTTCTCAAATAGTGACATACCGAGTATAAACGGTATTGAATTTGAAGAAGATGAAGAAACCAACATCAATATTGGAGGTAGCGAAACAAGCTACATTAGAATTGATGAAAGTTCTTTAAATATTTTTTACAATGAAGATGGTAAAACTTGGACTGCTGATTGTACCAGATAAAAAGCATAATTATTTTTTAGACTCCAAAAAGGCTACTCAATCTTTGAGTGGCCTTTTTTAATAAAATCTATAACTGAAATAATTTTTCTCATAGGCCTCAAATTCTAAAAACCATGATTAAAACCAAATTTAATAATGAATTACAAATTCTAGAAATTACCTTCACAGGTGAAATTCATGCTTCCGACGTGTGTCATTTTATTTCAAGCTTTAAAAAAAATAAATCGTACCCTAAAAAACTTAAAGGAATAATTACAGCAACCGAAACTGTATTTAAATTTTCAATTCCAGATTTAAGTACTTTTGATCGGGCTAAATCAGCATCTTTAGAAAACTGTGATTTGGTAGTCATGGCTATTATAATTAATAATGCATCTACTGCAGCTATGAGTACTTTATTTCAAATTCAAGCCAATAACAAAGATTTCAAATTCAATGTTTTTTCAACACGTGAGGCCGCCAAATTTTGGTTAGACAGCTATACCATATAATAAAAAAACCTTTCAGTAGAATAAAACTGAAAGGTTTTTTATGTTTAATACTTTGTGTTAGCAATTGCAATGAAAAGCCCAATTGACTTTAATTCTCGTGTAAAAGCTTTGTTAATTCGTCTAATTTCGGTGTTAAAATGACTTCAATACGGCGGTTTGTTGCTCTCCCTTGTGGTGAATCGTTTGAAGCAATTGGCGCAAACTCGCCACGACCAGCAGCCGTTAGATTTTCTGGGTTTATCGCTTTATTTTCTCTTAAAATATTCACGATTGATGTTGCACGTTTGGTTGATAAATCCCAATTACTCGTTAGAGGCCCGTTACCTTTATATGGTACATTATCAGTATGACCTTCAATTAAAACAGCGATGTCTGGGTTTTGCCCCAGTACCGTTCCTAATTGTTCTACGGCTCTACGTCCATCTGATCCTACAGCCCAGCTTCCAGAATTAAATAACAACTTGTTCTCCATAGAAACATATACTTTACCATCCTTTTGTTCTACGGTTAAGCCTTTGCCTTCAAAATCTGTTAAAGCACTAGAAATCGCATCTTTTAGAGATGTCATGGCCGCATCCTTAGAGGCAATTACGCTTTCCAATTCAGCAACACGATTAGAACGATCCTCTAACTCTTTTTTAAGGCGTTCTAAACGGGTAATCTCGGCAGATAATGCTTGTTCTTTAGCTTCAAGTTGTGCTAATAACTCTCTGTTTTTCTCTGAATTTGAAGCAATGGCACGCGAACTGTTTTTTTCCAAAGCACTGTATGATGATTTTAAAGCTTCAAGATTGGCTTGAGTAGCTTCATAATCAGCTTGTAATTTATTACGCTCAGCAATAGCTTCGTCATAAGCTTTCTTAGTTTGTTTAAAATCGTTCTCTGCCTGAGCTTTCGATTTCAATAAAGACTCATAGTCTTCAGTTAAATCACGATTCTCCTTTTTTAACTCAGCATATTTAGCTTCTAAGTCCTTATATATTTTAGGAGATACACAAGATGCCAAAACGGCCATCGTAAAAATGGTAAAAACACTTTTTTTAATCATGTTGTTTAGTTTTAATAATAAGTATATATTTAATCTTCAAGCTCTAACAAAATCGGGCAGTGATCACTATGTACCGCCTCGGTAAGTATAACGGCTCTTTTTATTTTTTCTTGTAATGGTTGCGAAACCATCGCGTAATCTAATCGCCATCCTTTATTGTTTGCTCTAGCGTTGGCACGGTAGCTCCACCAGCTATATTGTTGTAATTCAGGATTTACAAATCGGAAAGAATCTATAAAACCGCTATCAATAAAACGCCCAATCCAATCACGTTCTACTGGTAAAAATCCAGAAACACCTTTCATTTTAGGGTTATGGATATCAATTTCTTCATGACAGATATTATAATCACCACAAATAACTAAGTTAGGATGTTCCAATTTAAGGTTGTTTATATAGTTTTGGAACATGTCCATATATTCCAATTTATGGTCTAATCGCGCATCATTTGTTCCTGAAGGCAAGTATAAACTCATAACAGAAACATCATCAAAATCGACACGTAAATTTCTACCTTCGAAATCCATCGACTCAATACCCGTACCGTATTCTATATGATTAGGCTTTGTTTTACACAAAATAGCCACACCACTATATCCTTTTTTCTGAGCACTAAACCAATAGTGATAATTGTACCCTGCTTCTTCAAAAAGTGTTAAATCTAACTGTTCTTGTAAGGCTTTAATTTCTTGAAGACAAATAACATCTGGATTTGCACTTGTTAACCATTCGATAAAACCTTTGTTTAAAGCGGCTCTAACACCATTGACATTGTACGATATAATTTTCATTTATGAATTTAATTTAGAAAGCTTTTAGCCTAAGTTTTGGAACTTCACGTTTAAAACGCGTTAATTTCAGCTAAAATAAATAATACGTTACTTTTACCCTATTATTTTACAGCAGTTTTAACAGGTTACACTTGCAAAATAATTTAAGGGATTTTCAGTTTAAGTATCTAATGAAATTTTTTACTTGTATACTTTTGTTTTTCATTGGTTTTTGTGGATTCTCACAGAACAATCCCTCCAACTACAGATCGAAAAAAGTTGCCGTAAAAGACACTATTATTATTGAAAATGTAAGTATTAATTCTAGTGCTTTTTCAGTTCAGAAAAAAGACAACACTCTTATTGACTCTACATTATATACTGTAGATTTTTCGAAAGCTATTTTAACCTTCAAACAACCTATTGATACAGATACGATTATTATCAATTATTTGAAATTTCCGAACTTCCTAACCAAAACCTACAAGGAACTTGATGAAAATATTATTGTGAAACACAATAGTCAGACTCAAAATTTGCATAAACTCCAACAATCAAATTCGACTAAAAGCTTTGTTCCGTTTGATGGTTTAACCACATCGGGAAGTATTTCTCGAGGAGTAACTGTGGGAAACAATCAAAACTCTGTATTAAACAGCGAATTAGATCTTCAAATTACAGGAAAACTAAATGATAAGGTTTCCTTACGTGCTTCCATTCAGGATGCCAATATCCCTTTGCAAGAAAGCGGATATTCCCAGCGACTAGATGAATTTGACCAAGTTTTTATTGAATTATTTAGCGACCGCTGGAACATTCGCGCTGGTGATATCGACCTAGTGAACAACGATTCCTATTTTGCTAAATTCTCTAAACGTGTGCAGGGTTTAAATTTTAATGTGAATTTAGGTCCGGAAAAAAAAGAAACCAACCTTTTTGCCGCTGGAGCTATTGTTCGCGGGCAATTTACGCGCAGCCAATTTACAGCTCAAGAAGGTAATCAAGGGCCATACAAGCTTCAAGGACCAAACGGTGAATTGTTTGTACTTATCGTTTCAGGAAGTGAAACAGTTTACGTGAATGGCGTGGCCGTAAAACGTGGTGAAAATGAAGATTATATTATCGATTATAACGCTGGAGAAATTATTTTCAACCCTACATTTCCTATCACTTCCGAAATGCGTATTACTATCGACTACCAGTTTAGTGAACGTAATTATACCCGTTTTGTAGCCTATGGCGGCGGACGCTATGAAAGCAAAAAACTAAAACTTGGTGTTTCAATTTATTCTGAAAATGATGCTAAAAACCAACCGCTTCAACAAAATTTATCTGAAGATCAAGTTGAAATTTTAGCACAAGCCGGAAACGATAAAACCCAAATGGTATCTCCTTCAGAATCACGAGCAGAATACAATCAAAACAGGATTTTATATAAAAAAGAAGTCTTAAACGGTGTGGAGCAGTTTGTGTTTTCAAACGATGAAAATGACGAATTATACAACGTCACTTTTACCTTTGTTGGCGCAAATCTAGGCGCTTATGCTTTAAGCAGCATCAATGCCATAAATAATATTTATGAGTACGTGGGCGATGGTCTTGGAGCTTATGCGCCCATAATTCAACTTGTGGCACCTAAAAAAACACAACTTGCTGTGATAAACGGAAGTTACAGTCCTTCTGAAAAAACGACCATTAGCTTTGAAGGCTCTGGAAGTAAAAACGACGAGAATTTATTTTCAGTAATCGATGACGACCAAAATGATGGTTTTGCTGGAAAAGTAACCTTACAACAAGCCCTCATTAAAAATGATAACAACTGGAATCTAAACCTGCTTATTGACAATGATTATATCAGTGCCAATTATCGTAATATCGAAGGGCTTTACAACCCAGAATTTAGCCGCGATTGGAACCTCGACCAAACCGATTTATATGGTATAGGTTACAATTTAGGAAATCAAAATTTACTGAATACTGGCGTGCAACTGTTTCATCAAGAAAAAGGTCTTATTGATTATAAATTTGAACACTTGAATTTCTCTGACGGTTTTAATGGTAATCGGCATTTGGCTAACATTAATTTACAGCTGAATAAATTCAATATCATCTCCTACTCTAGTTTTCTAAACTCGAATGCTACAGTAAATAACTCCACGTTTTCAAGATCTTATAACCGCATCACTTATAGTATGAATAAAACTTGGGTAGGCACAAAATTAGCTTTTGAAAACAACGAACAAAAAAACAATACCACACAAACCCTAACCGCTTTAAGTCAGAAATTCCAATCTTACGAAGCTTTTGTTGGCGTAGGAGACAGTACAAAGGTTTTTGCCGAAGTGGGTTACATACACCGAGTAAACGATAGTGTTCGAAACAACATACTTGAAAAAGTAAACACTTCCAATACGGTATATCTAGATTCTAGAATTGTTCAAAATAAAAACACCAACTTGTCATTATACGCCAATTATAGAACTTTAAAAAATGAAGACGATACTTTGGATGATGAACATTCTTTAAATTCTAGGCTGCAATACAGCCAAAAACTTTTCAAACAAATGGTACACTGGAACACGATTTTCGAAACCAATTCGGGCACTTTACCACTTCAAGATTTCACTTACGTGGAAGTTGAGCCTGGGCAAGGATCGTACACTTGGATAGACTATAATAACAACGGCATTCAAGAGCTTGAAGAATTTGAATTGGCGCAATTTCAAGATCAAGGTAAATATATTCGAGTGCTTTTACCAAATCAGGTTTTTGTAAAAACCCATCAAAATAGACTGAGTCAGTCATTAACCATTAATCCTTCTACTTGGGCAGTTTCAAAGCATAAAACTAAAAAATTCTTCTCTCATTTCTATAACCAGACCAGTTATCTTATAGACCGAAAACATGAAAGAAGCAATAGTGGTTTTAACTTAAATCCGTTTGAAGATAGTGAAGACGACCTGCTTGGGTTACAACTTAACTTTAGAAACGTTTTCTTTTTTAACCGCGGAAAACAGCATTACACAACCTCCTATACCTACCTAGAAAACTCAACTAGAAATATACTTTCTATTGGCTTTATTGAAAACAACTTAAGCAGCCATCAGTTAAATTTTAATCATAAAATTGCTGAAAATTGGCTCATCAATATGCTTTCTGCTTTCAACACGAACGAAAGTAAAAGTGAAAATTACTCAAGTAAAAATTACAATTTAGATGAATCAGTTTTAAACCCCAAATTATCCTATTTATTTAATACGAATTCAAGTTTCGATATTTTTTATCAGCACACAAATAAGTCTAATACCATTGGCGACGGCGAAACTCTAAAACAACAGAAATACGGGACGTCTTTCTCTTTTGGAACCAGTCAAAAAAGCGCCATAAATGGCGAGTTCAACTTCATTTCAAATGCTTTTGAAGGCAATTCAAACACCCCTGTGGCTTATCAAATATTGGAAGGGCTACAGCCTGGAAAGAACTTTACATGGAGCTTATTGGCTCAAAGAAAACTAACTAAATTTTTAGATTTGAATTTAAGTTATTTTGGAAGAAAAACAGAAACCAGTAAAACCATTCATTCAGGTTCTGTGCAATTGAAAGCGTATTTTTAGAAGAAAAAACACTACTAAATATTATTGATTGAAATCATTTTGTTGGAAGCTTCTTACCAAAACCATTCCATGTAGGCTAAATTCATTTTAGGGTTTATTTTAATTATAATCACTACAATCAATCTCGTCTAGATCCTTTTTAATCTCTCTAAGAGTTTCTTCATAATCATAACCATAATCAGGAATACAATCATATATATCTTCTATAGCATCATAATACCGTAGTGTTGCCGCCTTATATTCATTACAACTTTCAGGCGAAGGATTTTCACTAAAATCACTACTAGCCTTGCCAAAATCTGATAAAGCGTCTTCATAATCGTCTTCCCAATCTACTCCACTGCAACCAGAAATCCCTAGAGCATCTTCTACATCATCTTTACCGCAAGCTGTAAACAGCATAAATAATGATAAGCATGTAATCATTAATAGTTTTACGTTTCTAAAAAAAATTGAACCATTTGCCCCCTTAATTTTAATTTTGTTTAAATTTTTCATGTGTTTGTTTTTTAGTTTGAATATTGAGTTTTAATAATAGCCTTCATTTATAAATAACAATCGCTAACAACAGTCATTGGTATGGTATCGTGTTTATCTAAAAGTGTATGGTAATAAAGAGCCCTTGCCGCTTTATATCTTTCACTATTTTCGTTTGTAGGGTTGTTTCTAAAATTAATACCTGCAGAATTAAAAGACGATAAAGCTTCCTCCAATTGTCCTGTCCAGCCAATAGCTTTTTCAAGTTTCCTAGGATTGGGCTTGCCTTTTTTATTTGAGCTAGTCCCACTAGAAAAAATAGTAAAATAGGTTAGTGATGCCATTTTTAATTTGAAGGCATTCATTTGTTCCTCTCTATAGTTTAGATGTTCCATATACATATTTTATTAAAGTGAATACTTGACCATTTACAACTAATCTCTTACAATCAATTGTCAATCTTATTACTAACAAGGATAACCCTGATAACAACTTGTATAAAAGTATATAGGGGCTTTAGGAAGAGATACCACATATGTAACAAACTATAGAACTATTGTTACATACGTAAAAGCGTCAATAAAAACAGGGGTTTTGAAATAATTAGGCTTAAATTAAGAGCATAACTTAAGTTAGATTTTAATAGTAGAACGGTTATTTATAAAACCTAAAATCATCTGCTTTTTCAAAGAAGTTAATAATGGTTTTTACAGCGTTTACGTAAAAACCGGGTTGTATCCTGTCAAAAGTATCTGTAGGTTCATGATAATCTTTATGATCATCAACACCAAAATACAGAAATGGAATAGCTTCCATGAAAAAGCTCATGTGGTCTGAAGCATAGGTCCAATTTTCTAACCCATCATAACCATCATGTCCCGCCACTAAATTAATTTGACAGGCTGCTTTCATATTTTTGTAAATATATGCTAGGCGTTCATTATGAGATACACCAACAACAAATAAGGTATTGGAATCACTTCGACTAACCATGTCTAAATTTAGATTAAGTACGATGTTTTTTGACCGTGCCAAGCCACTCTTTACAAAATATTTGGAGCCTTGAAGATCAAGTTCTTCCGCATCAAAAGCAGCAAAGATTATAGAATGTTTAGGAGGATGTTTTTTGAAGTATTCAGCAAAACTAAAAAGCGCACAAACCCCGGAAGCATTATCATCGGCACCATTATATATGTCGCCGTTTATAATGCCCTCATGATCGTAATGCGCACTTAAAACAATATAATCCTCTGGAAATTCCGATCCTTTAATTTCACCTAAAACGTTAATACCCTTATAATATCTTTTAGCCTCTGTAAAGCCAAAATGCTGCTCGTAATTTTTAGTGCTTGGCAAAACATTCAACGCATGAAATTGATTCACGATAAACTGTTTTGCTTTTCTGCCGCCTTTCGTTCCTGTTCTTCTACCTTCAAAGGCATCAGAAGACAGCGACTTTAAATGTTTTAATAAGGTTGTTTCGTTAAAATAACTTCCCTCACAGTAAGACTCTTGAGCACGCGTTACTGGAGCAAAAAACAACGTTAAAAAATACAATACAAAAGCGACTCTAATCATAGGTTATGGAGATAAAACTTAGGGTATATAAAAGTATAACTAAAAAAAATACCACAAAAAAAGCCCATATCTAAAAACGATATGGGCTTCATTTTATTATTTAGGAATCTTATTTAAGCGCGGCTTTCATAAGTTCTCTATTCATTCTAGCAATATTGTCTAATGAAATGCCTTTTGGACATTCCACTTCACAAGCGCCAGTATTTGTACAGTTACCAAAACCTTCAAGATCCATTTGAGCTACCATGTTTTTAACACGATCGGCAGCTTCCACTTGTCCTTGCGGTAATAAAGCATATTGCGACACTTTTGCTCCAACAAATAGCATTGCAGATGAGTTTTTACAAGTCGCTACACAAGCTCCACAACCAATACAAGTTGCAGCATCCATAGCTTCATCGGCTGCATGCTTTGAAATTGGTAATGAGTTTGCATCCTGAGTATTCCCTGACGTGTTTACAGAAATATATCCTCCGGCATGTTGAATACGCTCAAAAGACATTCTATCTACAATTAAATCTTTAATTACCGGAAAAGCAGCTGCTCTCCATGGTTCAATTGTAATAGTATCACCGTCGTTAAACATTCTCATGTGTAACTGGCACGTTGTAATACCTCTATCTGGACCGTGTGCTTCACCGTTAATGTATAAAGAACACATTCCGCATATTCCTTCACGACAATCATGATCGAAAGCCACTGGCTCTTCACCAGAGTTTACCAATTGTTCGTTTAAAACATCCATCATTTCAAGGAAAGACATATGCTCTGAAATATCGGTTACTTTATAATCGACCATTTGACCCTTTGCATTCGAGTCTTTTTGTCTCCAAATTTTAAGCGTTAAATTCATATTATCCATAATGTCAATCTTATTTGTATGAACGTTGTTTCAGTTCAATGTCTTTAAATTCTAATTCTTCTTTGTGTAAAACCGCATCAGCAGGTTCTCCTTTATACTCCCATGCAGAAACAAACGCAAAATTAACATCGTCACGTTTCGCTTCACCTTTTTGTTCGCCGTCTAATTCAACAGACTCTTCTCTAAAGTGACCACCACAAGATTCTTCTCTTACTAAAGCATCTTTAGCAAATAATTCACCTAATTCAAGGAAATCTGCTACACGTCCTGCTTTTTCTAATTCAGGGTTTAATTCGTTAGCACTTCCTGGAACTTTAACTTCTTTCCAGAATTCTTCACGAATGGCTTTAATTTCAGCCATAGCTTCAGTTAAACCTTGAGCATTTCTTGACATTCCTACTTTATCCCACATCACTTTTCCAAGTTTCTTGTGGAAATAATCTACAGATTTTGTTCCGTTGTTGTTCATGAAGAAACTGATACGATCTGTAACTTCTTTTTCAACAGCGTCAAATTCTGGAGTATTTGTTGGAATGGTTCCTGTTCTAATATCATGAGATAAGTAATCTCCAATAGTATAAGGCAATACAAAATAACCATCAGCTAAACCTTGCATTAAAGCAGAAGCTCCAAGTCTGTTTGCACCGTGATCAGAGAAGTTCGCTTCACCAATACAGTATAAACCTTCAACCGTAGTCATCAAGTTATAATCAACCCAAACACCACCCATGGTGTAGTGCGTTGCTGGGTAAATCATCATTGGGGTTTTGTATGGATTTTGATCTACAATTTTCTCATACATTTGGAATAAGTTTCCGTATTTGGCCTCAACGATTGCTTGACCTAATTCGTATATTTTTTCCGCGGAAGCGTTTTTAATATTATGAATTTTCGCTTGTTCTTGACCGTAACGTTCAATAGCCGCTGCGAAATCTAAGTAAACAGCTTCACCTGTTGCATTTACACCATAACCAGCATCACAACGCTCTTTAGCAGCTCTCGATGCTACATCACGTGGTACTAAGTTACCAAAGGCAGGGTAACGTCTTTCTAAGTAATAATCTCTATCGGCTTCAGCAATATCTGTAGGTTTTAATTTCCCTTGCTGAATCGCTTTGGCATCTTCTATTTTTGCTGGTACCCAAATACGACCATCGTTACGTAAAGACTCAGACATCAAAGTTAATTTAGACTGATAATCTCCTGAACGTGGAATACAAGTTGGGTGAATTTGTGTATAACAAGGATTTGCGAAATACGCCCCTTTTTTATGGATTTTCCAAGCTGCAGTAGCATTAGAACCCATCGCGTTTGTTGAAAGGAAGTAAACGTTGCCGTAACCACCTGTTGCAATAACAACAGCGTGTGCTGAGTGACGTTCAATTTCACCTGTAATTAAATTACGAGCGATAATCCCTCTTGCTTTTCCGTCAATTTTAACAACGTCAAGCATTTCATGACGGTTGTACATTTCAATTTTACCACGAGCAATTTGTCTATTCATCGCTGAATAAGCTCCTAATAATAATTGCTGACCTGTTTGTCCTTTAGCATAGAATGTTCTTGACACAAGAACCCCACCAAACGAACGGTTATCTAATAATCCACCGTAATCACGTGCAAAAGGCACCCCTTGAGCAACGCATTGGTCGATAATATTTCCAGAAACCTCAGCTAAACGGTAAACGTTAGCTTCACGAGAACGGTAATCACCACCTTTTACAGTATCGTAAAATAATCTGTAGTTTGAATCCCCATCACCTTGATAGTTCTTCGCTGCATTGATTCCCCCTTGTGCAGCAATAGAGTGCGCACGACGTGGTGAATCTTGATAAGCAAATGCTTTTACTTTATATCCTAGTTCTGCTAAGGTAGCTGCTGCCGAACCTCCTGCTAAACCTGTACCAACAACGATAATATCAATATTACGTTTGTTTGCTGGGTTTACTAAGTTGATATGATTTTTATAATCTGTCCATTTATCTTTAATTGGACCTTTTGGTATTTTTGAATCTAAAGCCATTTTATTGAAGATTAATGGTTAAAAAAATGATAAAGTGCTACAAAAATAAATCCTACTGGAACAAAAATTGAGTAGGCTTTACCTATTGCTTGTAATGTCTTTTTTCTACCTGCAGTACCTCCCATTGATTGGAAAGCTGAAGTAAAACCGTGCATTAAGTGCAAGGCTAAAAACACAAAAGCTACAACATAAGCTCCCACACGTACTGGGTTTACAAACTTATGAACTAGCTCTTCGTAATAACGGTATCCTTCAACACCTGCCATGGTACCAGACCAATCACCTTTTATAAATTTGGTGTTAATTTCTGGAAACCAGAAATCAATAAAGTGTAAAATAATAAATGCTAGAATGGCAATACCACTCCAAATCATGTTTCTACTTACCCATGAAGAGTTTGCTGCCCCATTATTTTTAGCATAAGCAACACCGTTTGCTTTCTTGTTTTTTAACTCTAATATGAATCCCATAACAAAATGGAACACCACACCAAAAATTAAAACAGGTTGCAGCGCAAATTGAATTAATGGATTTGTACCCATAAAGTGAGACACTTCATTAAAAAGGTCTGGACTAATTACAGATAAAAGATTAATAGCTAAATGCTGAAGCAAGAAAAACATGAGAAAGAAGGCTGAAAGTGCCATAGCTACTTTCCTCCCTATCGAAGATTTAAAAAATCCGTTCATTTTGATTAAGTTATTTAAGATTCTAGCAAAGGTAGGTCAGACGCCAATTATAGACAAATAACATTTGTCATGTTTTCGTTATTTAGAATCATTTTAATTAACTACGTATTTATACTTAGAGCAGCACAAAAATACTTAGTTTTAATATTTTAGTCTACAATCACTTTTTCAGTTAGAGTGCCTTCTTTAGCTAAAATCCTGACAAAATAAACACCTTTTTTAAAAGTGGTTAAATCCACAACCTCAGTACTTGAAGGATTTTCAATCATTTTATCAAAAACACATCTACCACTAACATCAAAAATATACATCTGTTCTAGTTCTGCCGCAGCTGCACCTTGAATAGAAAGCAACCCATTTGTTGGGTTTGGGTATAATTTTAAAGTTTGATGCTCTGCAATATGAGCACTTGTACTTAGAGTACAACCAGACTGCCTCACTGGAATCAAGGCCGATTTACCACTATAACAAGATTCCACTGGCAGGCTTTGCACGCTTTTACTTTGTATAACACCACCTGCTAATTTATTATCATCAGACAAATCTCTGATTTGCTGCCCAATAGACGTAGAATAATGCATAACATCATTAAATTCTTTAATTACATGTGCCAATTGATGAGCATGACCAATTTCATGCAAAGCAACCCCTTGAAAATCGACAGCAAAACCAGGACTACCCGTACCAAAATACCAAGAAGCTTCATCATCAAACACCATATCAATATCAGTAGGAAAAACCACCGAATTATTTAATACATCACTATTACTAGGACAAAGCTTAAACCTATACGTTGTTCTCGCTAATGTCCCATCAGGCAATTCATCACCATTGTCAAACCTAACAATATTCACACCATCTGTAGGGTTAGCACTATCAACAGAAGAAACCGGCCCAATACTTAAGTTAACACCAGTTTCACAGCGCCAGGTTTCTAAGGCTGTAAAAAAATTATCTTTAGCACCAGGATGTACATTATCGGCATTGAAACTAGTTTCCAACCGAAATCTATAACCACCACTCCCATCATTATTCACCAAACGCGTAGGAAACGCATAATCCTTATTACCACTACCTGCATCAACATTAAAAACAACATTTTGCAACGCATAAACGACTGTTAAACTATTAGCAGACTCAATGATGTTAGAGTTCGCATCTGTCACTCGTATATTACCTGTTCCAGCTTCCGACGGTACTTCAACAGTAATCGAATTCGTAGACCAACTAATAATTTGAGAATCTAAAGCATCAATAAACACAGCCTTACCCCCATCATCTTCGCCACCAGTATCAGCATCTCTAAAACTTACTTTTCCTTTAGAGCTACCAAAATTCCCTGAGGCTCCAGTTGAGCTTGTAATTTTAATAGTAGACCGCGTACCTGCAGTTATCGTGTTAGGCGCAAAAGATATTCCGGATGGAATCAAACTACTCTTGGCTTCATTTAATTTTGATGTTTCACTAGCAGCACTAAATACTTTCACCTTTTTAAAATTAGCTTTAGTATATCTAGCGAGCGCTTTATAAAAACTATTTGAAATGCCCTGCTTTGCAGTAAACGCGTTTACTACTGCATCAGCATATAAATTATACTTGTAATAACCTTGAACACCACTATAAACCACGTAATTGTTGTTAGAATTTAGACCTGAAACAGCACTTTCAACTAAAGTAAAAACACCCAAATCTCCAACATTTAGCTTCAAACTGTGCGTTACCATCTGGCAATCTAAACCTACCGTTCCACCAGTTGTAATTACATCTACACTAGAAACAACAGCTCCTTTAAATACTTTATAAACTTCAATTATATTTTTAGTGTAAATATTATCATCTGCCCCAAAAAAAGCCTGTTTAGCAATAACTTTACCCTCAACCACCAATTTTGACGCCGCTATTTGCTGTTCAAGTGGAATTTCCTTTAAAAATATTTGAGAAAAAACAGTTGTTCCTGAAAGAAAAAACACCAGAAAAAGCAACCCGATTTTGTTTAATGTAATATTAAGCGCCCCCATGCCATTTATATATTTAATTAATAATTAACCCCTTAACTCCAAAAGTAATAAATTATACCTTATGTTTTATTTAGAATCACTACTTTTATGGTTCTTATAAATTCACAGTAAAAATGAAATACACACCTATTAATAGTAAGCTATTTATAAAAAATCGTGAAAATTTTAAATCAAAAATGCTTGCAAACAGCTTAGCTGTTTTTAACTCTAATGACATTTATCCCGTAAGTGCTGACAGCACATTACCATTTGAGCAACATCGCGATATATTTTACTTAAGTGGCGTAGATCAAGAAGAAAGTATTTTAGTTCTATTTCCAGACTGTCCGAAAGAGAAACATCGTGAGATTTTATTCTTAAAAGAAACCAACGAACACATTGCCATTTGGGAAGGTGCCAAACTCACAAAAGAAAAGGCTTTTGAAACAAGCGGTATCAAAACCGTTTATTGGTTGCAAGACATGGAAAAAATCATGTTTGAAATCATGACCCAATGCGATACGGTTTACATCAACACTAACGAACATTACCGCGCCAATGTTGACGTCGAAACCCGCGAGGACCGTTATACAAAATGGCTAAAAGAGAAATATCCAGCGCATCGCGTCGCTAAAAGCAACCCCATCTTACAACGTTTACGTTCTGTAAAAGACCCTATTGAAATTGATTTAATTCAACAAGCTTGTAATATCACAGAAAAGGGGTTTCGCCGCATTCTAAACTTTGTGAAACCTGGCGTTTGGGAACATGAAATCGAAGCTGAATTTATGCATGAGTTTTTAAGAAACCGTTCTAAAAAATTCGCTTACACTCCTATTGTAGCTTCAGGAAACAACGCTAACGTACTACACTATGTTGAAAACAACCAACAATGTAAAGCTGGTGAACTTATTTTAATGGATGTTGGGGCCGAATACGCAAATTACTCTAGTGACATGACGCGTAGCGTTCCGGTTTCTGGAAGATTTACCGACAGACAAAAAGACGTTTACAACTCTATTCTTCACGTGAAGAAAGAAGCTGAAAAAATGCTTATCCCCGGAACCGACTGGGCAGAATATCATGTTGAAGTTGGTAAAATGATGACTAGTAAACTTTTAAAGCTTAATTTACTAGACAAAGCTGATGTTCAAAATGAAGATCCAGAATGGCCAGCGTATAAAAAATATTTTATGCATGGCACTTCTCACCATATCGGACTCGACACACACGATTACGGTATTTTAACCGAACCTATGCAAGCGAATAATGTGTTTACCGTTGAGCCTGGAATTTATATTCCGAATGAAGGCTTTGGCATTCGTTTGGAAGATGACTTGGTAATTCAAGAGTCTGGAGCACCAATCAACCTAATGAAAAACATCCCTATTGAAGTTGAGGAGATTGAAGATATTATGAATTCTTAAGAATTTAAATTTCTTTAGACAAAAACAAAAGAGGCTGCTTGAAATCAAGACAGCCTCTTTTTGCATACAAAACAGAGTAATATTTTTAAAGAGTGACTAATTCAAATAAATAATCATTAAGTTTTTGCAGCGTATTAATTTTATCTTTTGAATCAATTAATAGTGAAATATTATTTTGGCTTCCACCGTAAGAAATCATTCTAATTTTTACATCTTGTAATATTTTGAATAACTTAAATGTATCATCATGATTTACAACCTCATGCCCCACTAAACACACAATACTTTGGTTTTTATCGACCTCGATGGTAGCAATTTTATCCAATTCAGCTAAAATAGCATCTAAATTTGAATCATCATCAATAGTTAGTGACACCGCAACTTCCGAAGTGGTAATCATATCAATTGATGTTTTATAGGTTTCAAAAATTTCAAACACTTTCTTCAAGAAGCCGTGCGCTTGCAACATACGCGCCGATTTAATTTTAATAGCCGTAATACCGTCTTTAGCAGCGATAGCTTTAATACCATCACCTGCTGTAATACTAGAAATTAAAGTACCATGAGCAGAAGGTTCCATGGTGTTTTTTAGGCGCACTGGAATATTATCAGCTCTAACTGGTGTTACTGTTTGTGGATGTAAAATCTTTGCTCCGAAATAAGCAAGCTCAGCCGCTTCATCAAACGATAAGTTTGAAATTGGATGCGTATTCTCAACGTGTCTCGGGTCGTTGTTATGCATACCGTCAATATCAGTCCAAATTTGAACTTCTTCAGCTAGAAAAGCAGCACCAATAATAGTAGCTGTGTAATCACTTCCACCACGTTGTAAATTTGAAATTTCACCTTCCGTATCTAAACATATAAACCCTTGGGTGATGTATATTTCAGAATCTGGAGTTCCTTCAAATACTTTTTTGAAGTTCTCTTTGATATAAGCGATGTCTGGCTCTTTATTTTCATCAATACGCATAAAGTCTAATGCTGGCAACAACGACGAACTAACACCTTCTTGATTTAAATACGCATTAAACATAAATGTAGAAAGCAATTCGCCTTGCGCTACAATCTGATTTTCTAAATTCACAGAAAATGCTTTTGAAGCACAGCTTTCTAAAAAACTAAAAACATCAGCAACATAAGACTTTACAGCAGCGTTTAAATCGGTATTCTGCAAAAGATTATCAATCGTCACTTTGTAAGTGGCATGAAGCGTTGTTACTTTTTCAACCGCAGCAGCACTATTTCCAGCCTTAATATCTTGACCAATAGCAACTAATTGATTTGTGGTTCCAGACATAGCTGAAAGCACTACAACTTTTTTCGCACCATCGTTTATTATACTTTTAACGTTGGACATGTTTTCCACTGAACCTACAGATGTTCCACCAAATTTTAATACTTTCATGACTATCAATTTGCTGGCGAAATTATAATTCATTTAGATAACTGCGATGTTTATTAAAAAAAAAGTTTATTTTTACACATATTGTTAAATAGTTAACATTTAGTGCTCATGAAAACGGTATCAAATTGCGTTGAAGACATATTAATCACGCAGCCTTATTTAGAAGAAGCCTTATCTAGAAACATCATTAATTTTAGCGCATTAGCTATCGAACTTGTAGAACCTATAAGTAAAATGCTTAAAAAAGATGTCAAGCCAGGTGCTATTATGATGGCCTTGCGTCGTTATAATCCGCCAGCAACTTTGTCGAATTCGCTTAAAATGAAAAAAGCCATTCAGAACTTAGGTGATATTACGGTACGATCAAACCTTACCGATTTTACGGTAAAAAATTCAGACACGCTTATTGATAACCATTCAAAAATCTTGGAACGCATTAAAATAGAATCTAAACCCTTCTACACCTTTACAAGAGGTATTCATGAAAGCAATATCATAATTTCTAGCAGTTTAAATGATTTTATTAAAGGCGAATTAAAAAATGAAACCTTATTAGCCGTGCAAGAAGGCTTATCAGCCATTAGTATAAACTTACCACAAGACAACTCTAAAATTGCAGGTTTATATTACCATTTTTTTAAGCGTTTGGCTTGGGATGGTGTGGTGATGTATGAAGTTATTTCTACCACCAACGAGTTCACCATTTTAGTTGAAGATGAATATGTAGACAAAGCTTTTACAGCCATAAAGCGTGTAAAGTCATAATAAGACGAGGCTATCTAACAACCAGTCGCTATGAAAACCTGAATCAAGTTCAGGTTAACGACACAACACTTTTTAGATAGCCTCGTATATTTATAAAAAACTTAAACCCTTTACTTCTTCACAGGTTTTGGGATTTCAATTTTATCACTATACATTTCCCAGATTTTAAAGCCTCCGGCAACATTCTTAACTGCTTTGATGCCGTTATTTCTTAAAATTAATTCAGCCAAATATCCTCTTAATCCTTTTTGGCAAAATATGATGACTTCCTTATTCTGATTTTTTATAAAATCAATATGATCTCTAATAGCATCTAAAGGATAATTTAAAGCCCCAGGAATGGTACCTTTTTCATATTCGCTAGCTGCTCTCGCATCTAATAATAAGTAATCTTGAGCTGAATCCTCATTTATAAAGACATCTAAGTCTTCCACTGAAATTTGCTCACTCTTGCCATTTATAATATTCTGAGCTACAAAACTTGTTACAACAACAGGGTCTTTAGCTGGTGAAAATGGTGGCGCATAAGCCAAATCTAACTGAGACAAATCGCTAATTTTTAACTTCGCATAAATAGCAGTACTTAAAACGTCAACACGCTTATCTACACCTATTTCTCCAAATAATTCTGCCCCTAAAATTTCTTCGGTTTCGGCATGATAATAAATTTCCGTAATTAAATCTTTTTGACCAGGATAATACCCAGGCGTCGCTCCTGCTACCGTTAAAACCGTTTTAAAAGCAATATTTTTTTCTTTTAAAGCTGTAGGATTCATGCCGGTTCTTGCTAAAGTGTAATCAAATACTTTTACAATAGCGGTTTTGTAAGCACCGTTAAACGAAATTGTATTTCCTTGAACAGCGTTAGCTCCTGCGGCTCGACCAGCTTTATTAGAATGTGTTCCTAACGGAAAATAATCGTAAGTATTGGTTTGAAGATTTTTCAAAGAAATATTATCACCAGCAGCATAAACATCCTTTAAGGAAGTTTCCATAAATGCATTCACTTTTAGAGCGCCATTGGCAATAGATTCGGCACCTTCAGCTAATAATAAATCTGTATTCGGCTTAATTCCTGTACTTAATATTACAAAATCTGTCGAAATTCGCTTTCCGTCCTTAGTTTCAATGGCTAAAATTTTACCGTCGGCATCAATATCAAATTTAGACACTAAGGTTTCAGTGAGCACTTCAATCCCTTCAGCCTCCAAAACATGTCCAGCAAAATTTCCGAATTTTTGTTGCCACATATTTAATACATGAGATGACCCCTCTATTAATGTCACATTTTTGCCTGCTTCTCTTAAATTTTCAGCCACTTCAACACCAATTAACCCAGCACCAACAATGGTGATATGTTTTGATTCACTAGTTAAACCTAACTTCGTGATTTTATCAAAATCTGGCATCGAACGGCAAGTAGACCAATTACTTGCTAATTTTATATTTTCTATTGGTGGTACAATCGATCGTGCTCCGGTGGCAAAAATAAGTTTATCATAAGCGTATGATTTATCTTTTGAAAACACCAATTTAGCCGCAGTATCAATCTTAATAATTTCTTCATTCAATCGCACATCGATATTAAATCGGTTTTGCAATAATTCCGGCTTAACAACCATTAATTTATCTCGACTTTCAATAACACCAGAAAACGCATAAGGCATTCCACAGGTTGCATAACTTATATTGGCACCCTTTTCAAACAAAATAATTTCTGCTCGCTCGTCTTCTCTTCTTGCTTTGGCAGCTGCAGAAGGCCCTGCAGACAAACCACCTATCACGATAATTTTCTTCATAAAACATCTAATTTATATACAAAGGTCAATTAAACCCACAAACTAACATGTAACGTTTATTACAGAAGGCTTTAGTCAGCAGTCATTACATAAAAATAATGAAGTTGAAGATTACAATTAGCTAAGCCCTATCATTTATCTTTGCCACACAATTGAGGTTATGATTTTAGATTTTAAAGGTACAAACATTCACTACACCGATTCAGGAAAAGGACATGCCGTAGTTTTACTTCACGGCTTTTTAGAAAGCACCAAAATTTGGAAAAGACTCGCTCCCGAACTCTCCAAAAAACACCGCGTCATTTGCATTGACTTATTGGGTCACGGACAAACGGGCTGTCTTGGCTATGTGCACACCATGGAACAAATGGCCGAAGTCGTAGAGGCCGTTCTTAAACAACTTCGTATTAGACGTTCCACTTTTATAGGACATTCCATGGGCGGCTATGTGGCACTCGCTTTCGCGGAAAACAATCCAGACAACCTAAAAGGACTTTGCTTGTTAAATTCAACAGCTTCTTCTGATTCCACAGAGAAACAAATTAACAGAGATCGTACGATTGCCGCTGTAAAGAAAAGCCACGAAACTTTTATTAGAATAGCAATAACTAATTTGTTCCGCCCCAAAAACCGGAAACTTTTTAAAGATGAAATTAAAGAGCTCATCAATGAAGCCAAACAAACACCACTTCAGGGTATTGTAGCCGCATTAGAAGGCATGAAAATCAGAGACAATCGCGAGGCTTTATTGCACTTTACGCCTTTTAAAAAAATGATGATCGCTGGTAAAAAAGACCCCGTTTTAAACTATGATGCTCTTTTAGAAGAAGTTGAAAATTCACAAGTGAAATTTGTTGAATTTCCTGACGGACACATGAGTTTTATCGAAAATGAAGGCGAATTACTACACCGCATAATGCATTTCATCGAAAAATAACCGCTCTTTGTCGTTTTATTTGGTTTTATTTTTACATTTAGTGCAACCCAACCCAAAAAACCATGAAAACAACATCTAACAAAGTCGCATTAATACCGAAAATGTATTGCACGCTTTTCGGTCATGATTATCAGGTATCTAAAAATGTAACCTCTCACGTAAGAGAGTATACTTGTAAAACTTGTAAGAAAGAATTAACAACAAACAGCAATGGTAATCTTACCGAGCTAACACCAACATTTAGAGAAATAAATGCCATTTTAGAACGCGTTTATAACTCTAAAACAGAACGGTTAAAAGAAAAAGCGATTAATAGCAGCTCAATCTATCAGCACGTTTAGTAAGCCCAACATCTTCCCTTAAATAACGGCTTGCATCAAACAACTTTGCCTAGGCATTAAAATTTTTCCAACCTTGCGCTTTAATAGGAATTCGCGTGTCAGCTCGTGTTACTAAATGTAACCCTTCGCTAGCCTGCTTCATATGCCCTATAACCGTAAGATGTGGATTTGCTTTAATTTTAGCGTAATCATCTTGAGAAATTGTGAATAATAATTCATAATCTTCTCCGCCATTTAATGCCACAGTTGTACTGTCTATATCAAACTCCTCACAGGTAGAAATCACTTGAGGATCTAACGGAATTTTTTCTTCGTACAGATCACAACCTACCTCACTTTGTTTGCAAATGTGAATGATTTCAGAAGATAAACCATCGCTAATATCAATCATAGATGTAGGCTTTACATCCAATTCAGCTAATAATTGCGGAATATCTTTGCGCGCTTCAGGTTTTAACTGCCTTTCAATTATATAAGTATAGGGCTCTAAATCTGGTTGATTGTTAGGATTTACCTTATACACTTCCTTTTCACGCTCCAAGACTTGTAATCCCATATAAGCAGCACCAACATCACCAGAAACTACTAGCAAATCATTAGGTTTCGCCCCATTTCTATACACTTCTTTTTCAGCATCAACGGTACCAATTGCAGTCACAGAAATAAGCAACCCAGTTGTTGATGATGTCGTATCACCACCAATAACATCAATACCGTAAACATTAGCTGCCGTTTCAATTCCTGCATAAATTTCTTCTAATGCTTCTAGAGGAAAACGATTCGAAACCGCAATAGAAACCGTAACCTGCGTAGCTTCGGCATTCATGGCATAAACATCAGACAAATTCACTACAATCGACTTGTAACCCAAATGCTTCAGCGGCACATAACTCAAATCAAAATGCACCCCTTCAACCAATAAATCTGTAGTCACAACAACACGTTTTTTACCAAAATCTAAAACAGCGGCATCGTCTCCAATACCTTTCAACGTAGAGCTTTGTTTAATCTTGAAATGTTGTGTTAAGTGATCTATTAATCCGAATTCACCTAAATCACTCAACTGTGTTCTTTGTGGGTTTTTATCTTCTATCATGCTGCAAAAATAAGAAGCAATTTTCGTTTTTACTACCTTTATTAAAAAACATCATGTTTACAGCTCAAATAGTTGGTTTCTCAGTCCATTATCCCAAAACAACTTCTGTTTTCGCTTCCGCGGAAATAAAAACGCAACATTTAACCATTTTACAATCAACAGCTTCGATTTAAAAAAATTTTGAACTTCCGCAATCTGATTAAGAATTCATTAATAATTCCCCAATTAACAAGTAATAATAAAAATCTATAAAACTATATACTAATATAATGTTAGGTTACATGGTAATGCATGACTTATATTGTATATTTGCATTCTGTTTTTGGAATCTTTCTAAATAAAAAAGAAAATATATTTTCAACCGATTGATTTCAAGAATTTTAAGATGGCATGTATGAAATAAAATATTACATGATAAAATCTAATAAAAACTATGATAAAAGTTTCTGAAACTGCTAAAAAGAAAGTGATTGAGCTTATGACCGATGATGGTTATGATGCCTCGAAAGATTATGTGCGTGTTGGCGTAAAAAGCGGTGGTTGTTCTGGTTTGTCGTACGATTTAAAATTTGACAAAACACAACAGGATGACGATAAGGTTTTTGAAGACAATGACATTAAAATCATTGTAGACAAAAAAAGCTTTTTATACTTAATAGGCACCACCTTAGAATATTCGGGTGGATTGAATGGAACTGGGTTTGTATTTAATAACCCTAACGCCAACCGAACTTGTGGTTGTGGCGAATCATTTTCGCTATAATTCACAGTAAAGATTAATCAAGAATTTAAAAAATTAAAGCAGAAGATAAACCTAGTTTATAGACACTTTAAAACATTAAAATAGCATATGAGCAAGTATACCGAGGATGATTTACGCGAAGAGCTAAAAACCAAAGAATACGAATACGGGTTTTACACCGATATAAAATCTGACACCTTTCCTGTTGGTTTGAATGAAGATATTGTGCGTGCCATTTCTAAAAAGAAAGAAGAACCACAATGGATGACCGATTGGAGACTTGAAGCTTTTAGAGTTTGGCAAGAAATGACTGAACCAGAATGGGCAAACGTACATTACACCAAACCAGATTTTCAAGCCATTTCATACTATTCTGCACCTAATAGCAAACCTAAATACGATAGTATCGATGAGGTTGATCCAGAATTACTGGAAACTTTTACCAAACTAGGGATTTCACTAGATGAGCAAAAGAAATTAGCTGGTGTGGCTATGGATGTGGTCGTTGATTCGGTTTCAGTAGCCACAACATTCAAGAAAACACTTGGTGAAAAAGGTATTATTTTCATGAGTATTTCTGAAGCGATTAAAGAGCATCCAGAATTAGTTAGAAAATATTTAGGAACCGTAGTACCACAAAAAGATAATTTTTATGCGGCTTTAAATTCAGCAGTATTTAGTGATGGCTCTTTTTGTTACATTCCTAAAGGCGTAAAATGCCCAATGGAACTATCTACTTATTTCAGAATCAATCAAGCAGGTACAGGGCAATTTGAAAGAACTTTAGTGGTTGCCGATGAAGGCAGTTATGTAAGCTACCTTGAAGGTTGTACAGCACCAAGTCGTGATGAAAATCAATTACACGCAGCCGTTGTAGAGCTTATCGCTTTAGACGATGCTGAAATAAAATATTCAACAGTACAAAACTGGTTCCCAGGAAATGCTGAAGGAAAAGGTGGGGTTTACAACTTTGTAACCAAACGTGGTTTATGCGAGAAAAACGCTAAAATCTCTTGGACTCAAGTTGAAACAGGTTCTGCCGTAACATGGAAATACCCTTCTTGTATCTTAAAAGGTGATAATTCGGTTGGTGAGTTTTACTCTATCGCCGTGACAAATAATTACCAACAAGCCGATACTGGAACTAAAATGATTCATTTGGGAAAAAACACCAAATCAACCATTATTTCAAAAGGTATTTCAGCAGGAAAATCACAAAACAGTTACCGTGGTTTAGTACAGATAGGATCGCGTGCCGAAAATGCCCGAAACTTTTCACAATGTGATAGTTTACTAATGGGTAACGAATGTGGCGCACATACCTTCCCGTACATTGAAGCCAAAAATAAATCGGCTAAAATCGAACACGAAGCAACAACAAGTAAAATTGGTGAAGACCAGATTTTCTATTGTAACCAACGTGGTATCGATACCGAAAAAGCCATTGCCTTAATTGTAAATGGGTTTAGTAAAGAGGTTTTAAACAAACTCCCAATGGAATTTGCTGTGGAAGCTCAAAAATTACTAGAAATAAGTTTAGAAGGAAGTGTAGGATAAAATTTTTTAACCAAAATGCACTTAGTTAGTTAAAGTGTCGTTTTAAGTTAAAACCCATTCAAAATGAAAAAAATATTTTTTATCACATTAATTCTAACAGCATTTATAAGTTGTAAAAGCGAATCGAAAACGGAAGAAACAACTTATAGCGAAGACGAACTTACCACAATAAAGGGTGAATTTGTGTATTTCGATGGTGCCGGTGTCCTGCAATCTAACGACAAAATTTATGGCGTATTAAATTCAGGAAAACTTAAAGCGCTTGTAAGTCAAGCAGACGAAATCAAAGAAGAACCAACAGACATGGTTCAAGTAGAGATAAAAGGAAAAGTTACAGATCAAAAAGATGATGTTATCCTTTGGGAGAACAAGGTTGAAATTGTAGAAATACTTAAAGTAAAACCTGCTTCTAAAGCCGCTAACAACATCGTAAAAATAGGAAACGAATAGTATGTTAAAAATTGAGAATTTACACGCAGGTGTTGAGGATAAGAACATTTTAAAAGGTATTAACCTTGAAGTGAAACCAGGAGAAGTTCATGCAATCATGGGACCAAATGGTTCTGGAAAAAGTACATTATCTTCAGTTGTCGCTGGAAAAGAAGAATATGAAGTTACGGATGGTAAAATATTTTTTGAAGGTGAAGACATTGAAGAATTAGCTGCTGAAGAACGTGCCCATAAAGGCATCTTTTTATCGTTCCAATACCCAGTTGAAATCCCTGGTGTGTCTGTTACAAACTTTATTAAAACAGCCATTAACGAATCTAGAAAAGCAAAAGGTTTAGAAGACATGCCTGCTAAAGACATGCTTAAACTTATCCGCGATAAAGCTGAATTACTAGAAATCGATCGTAAATTTTTATCACGTTCTTTAAACGAAGGTTTTTCTGGAGGTGAGAAAAAACGTAACGAGATTTTCCAAATGGCGATGTTAGAACCAAAATTGGCTATTCTTGATGAAACCGATTCTGGATTAGATATTGATGCCCTTCGTATCGTTGCCAATGGTGTTAATAAATTAAAAAGCAAAGACAACGCTGTTGTAGTAATAACACACTACCAACGTTTATTAGATTATATCGTACCTGACTTTGTACACGTTTTACACAACGGACGTATCGTTAAATCTGGCGGAAAAGAATTAGCGCACGAGCTTGAAGAAAGAGGTTACGACTGGATTAAGGAAGAAGCAGCGAACGCATAAAATTAGTTGGCAGTATTCAGTCGCAGTTTGCAGTAGCTTACTAAAAACTGATTACTCAAGATTTTAAAAAAATAGTAAACAGTCTTTTCTTAGTTTTTTATTTACTGAAAACTGAGACTGCGACTGAAAACTGAAACCAATGGATTTAAAAGACAAATTAGTATCATCATTTTTAGCATTTGAAAACAGGGTCGATGTAGACACACATGTTCATAATGTAAGATCTGAGGCTATAAAAGTATTTGAAGAAAAAGGCTTTCCTACTAAAAAGGAAGAAGCTTGGAAATATACCTCTTTAAATAAAGTATTAAAAGAAGATTATAGCGTTTTCCCTAAACAAGAAAATGCCTTAGACTATAAAGACGTTAAAAAATATTTAATTCATGATACCGACACTTATAATGTTGTTTTTATCGATGGAAAATATTCTTCGCATTTGTCACAAACCACACATGATGGTATTGATGTATGTTTAATGTCTTCTGCACTTACGAGTCCGAAATACCGTTTAATTATTGAAAACCATTTCAATAAAGCCGCAACTGCAGACAGCCTTTCTTCTTTGAATACAGCATTTTCACAAGAAGGTGTTTACATTCATATTCCTAAAAACAAAATTGCAGATAAACCGATTCAGTTTATCAATTTTTCAACAGGAACTGAAGCTTCTACCCTACTTCAGCCACGTAATTTAGTGGTTGCAGAAGAAAATAGCCATGTGCAAATTATCGAACGTCACCAAAGTTTAACAACTAACCCTGTTTTAACGAATAGTGTGACCGAAATTTTCACTAAAAAACGTGCTATTGTAGATTATTACAAGATTCAAAACGATAGCGAAAACGCTTCATTAATAGATAATACATTTATTAAACAACAGCGTGAAAGTATCGCCTCTGTACATACTTTTTCTTTCGGTGGAAAACTAATTAGAAACAACCTCAACTTCTTCCAAGAAGGCGAGCGTATCGATTCTATCTTAAAGGGTGTTACTATTCTAGGTGATAAACAACATGTAGATCACAATACTTTAGTGCACCATATTGAACCAAACTGTGAAAGTCACCAAGATTACAAGGGTATTTTTGGAGATAGTTCTACTGGTGTTTTCAACGGAAAAATTATCGTAGAAAAAGAAGCTCAAAAAACAAACGCTTTCCAATCTAACAACAATATTTTGTTAAGCGATAAAGCATCAATAAACACCAAGCCACAACTTGAAATTTTTGCAGACGATGTAAAATGTTCTCATGGTTGTACTATTGGTCAGTTAGACGAAAGTGCTATGTTTTACATGCAATCGCGTGGTATTCCTAAAAAAGAAGCCAAAGCCCTTTTAATGTATGCCTTTAGTAATAACGTTTTAAACTCGGTTAAAATTCCAGAATTAAAACAACGCATCACTAAAATTATCGCTAACAAATTAGGCGTTAATATCGGGTTCGATTTATAATAATAATTCCCTCGAAAGAGGGATTCTATTAAACCTTACTGAAATTTTTATTTGAAGCTATATCCCGCTTTCGGCAGTCGCTCTCTGCGAGGAGCTTCAACAAATGCCTCAATCGGGGCTAAGCCTTACAGCCATGTTCAAAGTAGAAGACATCAGAAAAGATTTTCCAATTCTTTCACGTAAAGTAAATGGCAAACCTTTAGTGTATTTTGATAATGCCGCCACATCACAAACCCCTAAGCAGGTTATTGATGTTATGGTAGACTATTACTCAAATTTTAACGCCAACATTCACCGTGGCGTACACACCTTAAGTCAAGAAGCAACCGACTTATACGAACAAGCCCGTTATAAAATACAAGAACATTTCAATGCCAAGTTTTCACATGAAATCATTTTCACTTCAGGAACGACACACGGCATTAATCTTGTAGCCAACGGATTTTCCTCATTACTTAAAAAAGGCGACGAAATTATTGTATCAGCCTTAGAACACCATTCTAATATTGTGCCTTGGCAAATGCTTTGCGAACGCTCTGGTGCGCTATTAAAAGTGATTCCAATGAACCAAGAAGGGGAATTGGTAATGGATGAATTCGATAAATTACTTTCAGAAAACACCAAACTTGTTTTTGTAAATCACGTTTCAAACGCTTTAGGAACGGTTAATCCCATAGAATATATCATTGAAAAAGCACACGAAGTTGGTGCTGCCGTTTTAATTGATGGCGCGCAATCGAGTCCGCATATCAAACCTGATGTTCAAAAGCTAGACGTTGATTTTTATGTGGTTTCAGCCCATAAAATGTGCGGACCAACAGGTGTTGGGATGCTTTACGGTAAAGAAGAATGGTTAAAAAAACTACCGCCTTATCAAGGTGGTGGCGAAATGATTGCTGAAGTCACTTTTGAAAAAACAACTTACGCCGATTTACCACACAAATTCGAAGCAGGAACACCAAACATTGCTGGAGGTATCGTTTTTGGAGCGGCCATAGATTACATGAATGGCATTGGTTTTGACACCATCGCAGCTTATGAACATGAACTTCTAGAGTACGCTACCGAAAAACTTTTACAAATTGACGGACTTAAAATTTACGGAACTTCAGAACATAAAACATCTGTGATTTCTTTTAATTTAGAAGGCATTCATCCGTATGATGTTGGTACTATTTTAGATAAACTTGGTATCGCCGTAAGAACAGGGCACCATTGCGCCCAACCTATCATGGATTATTACAAGATACCTGGTACTGTACGTGCTTCACTGTCCTTTTACAACACTAAAGCCGAAATTGACACTTTATTTGAAGGTGTTAAAAAGGCAAAGATGATGTTGTCTTAAACTGATTTTAAATTACTTTTCGTAATTTTATTTCAAACTTGGTTCATGAAATTAATAAGCCTATTTCTGTGTTGCCTTATGACTGTGAAATCTTGTGGTACAGTGCACCCTTCCAAATCAGGTGATTCATTAGCAGAATCTGAAGCCTCACAAGTACCTTCAGAAACCATGATTACTTTTGAATATACCGCAACAACACGAGGTTCCTATCAAAAAATAAGTGTCATAGAAAATATGGTTGTTGTGTCTAAAAAACGAGGAAAACCAGGTTCACCGGTAGTTTTAGAAGCTTCAGAATGGAAAAAACTATTATCTATTTTAGAACCTATTCCCTTAAAGGATTTAAACACGATCAAGGCACCAAGTCAAGATTTCGCCTTCGATGGGGCTGCAAAAGCGACACTAAAAATTACTTCCAACGAAAAAACGTATGAAACACCGCCTTTCGATCATGGAAATCCGCCCAAAGAATTAGAAACCTTAGTTAAAGAACTGCTATCAATCTCCGAAAACATTGAATAGCAACATTTCTTATTGTATTTTTGCCTAAAATTTGAGATTTATGAGTATTGAAGAAATCCAAAATGAAATAATAGACGAATTCTCAATGTTTGAAGATTGGGAAGAACGTTACCAATATATGATTGATTTGGGGAAAGATTTACCCCTTATCGACGACCAATATAAAACGGATAATAACATTATAAAAGGTTGCCAAAGTAAAGTGTGGGTACATGCCGAAATGGAAGATGGTAAATTAATATTCACTGCCGATAGCGACGCCATTATAACAAAAGGTATTATTGCTATTTTAGTACGTTCATTTTCAAATCAACCACCAAAGGATATCATCCACGCCGAAACTGATTTTATTGATCAAATCGGACTTAAAGAACATTTGTCGCCAACCCGCGCCAATGGTTTAGTAAGCATGGTTAAGCAATTAAAAATGTATGCTATTGCTTACCAAACACAAATGAAATAATGTGTTTTCGTATTCCTGTGGAAACAGGGATTTAATACCGTTTTCGCTTTCGCGGAAATTAAAAAATAAATTATATAATTATGAGTGAAGCTATAGATACTGCCGAATTAGGAGAAAAGATCGTAAACGTATTAAAAACCATTTTCGATCCAGAAATCCCTGTAGATATTTACGAATTAGGTTTAATCTACGACGTTTTTGTAAACGAAGACAACGATGTTAAAATCTTAATGACTTTAACAACACCAAATTGTCCTGTTGCTGAAACTTTACCTTTAGAGGTTGAAGAAAAAGTGAAATCACTTGACGAAGTAAAAGGCGCTGAAGTTGAAATCACTTTCGATCCGCCATGGACTCAAGAATTAATGAGTGAAGAAGCTAAACTTGAATTGGGCATGCTGTAAAACTAAGTTTTCAGAAAACAGTCACAGGACGTAAACCAAACACTTAAAAACCACATTTTTTTGAAAGACGAAATTATAAATCGCGTTGCCAATAGCAAATTAGTCACTGTTAATCTTGAGGATTATTATCCAAAAGGAAATCGTGTATTATTTGATATAAAAGATTGGTTATATGAAGGTTTTGTACTTCGCGAGAAAGACTTTAGAAATCAAGTTGCTGAATTTGATTGGAGTCAGTTTCAAGATCAGTACGTGGCACTAACCTGTAGTAGCGACGCTATTATTCCAGGTTGGGCTTACATGTTATTGAGTGTTAACTTGGAGCCTTATGCGACAAAAACTTTAGTTGGTTCACTGGACAACCTTGAAACCGCTATTTATCAAGACATCATCAAAGATTTAGATGTTAATGAGTTTACAGACAAACCTATTATTATAAAAGGCTGTTCAAATAAACCAGTACCTCAAAACGCATACATCATGCTTGCTAACAAATTATTACTTGTAGCAAAATCGATTATGTACGGCGAAGCGTGTTCGTCTGTGCCCTTATACAAAAAGAAATAAATCATCCTCAATCTTATAAATTAAAGAAAACTTAAAAATTAATCCATTTATTAAAACTGAAAACTATGAAAAAATCGCTACTAATCTGTGCTTTATTTATCGGTGTTATTTCTGTTAATGCCCAAACCAAAGACGAATTAAAAGCTTTAAAATCGGCTAAAGAAGATTCTATTAGCGCGCTTCAATCGGAAGTTGACGATCTAAAAAAACAAATTGAAAAATTCCCAGGTTGGCATTATGGTGCTTTTGGTACTATAGGTGCTAATATTTCTGAATTCAGCAACTGGTATGCTCAAGGTACACCTAACAATTCTGCTGGAAATATCACGATTACCGCAAATCCTTTTGCTAAATTAAACAGAGAAAAATATTTCTGGTATAATACAGCTAACATTAACTTAAGCTGGGTGAAATTTGATGATAAAGATGACCCAACTGATGATGACGACTACAGACAAGCTACTGATGTTTTTACAGTAACATCACTTTATGGTTATAAGATTACGAAAACCTTGGCCGCTTCTGCTTTAGGAGAGTATAGAACAACGCTGCTAAACAACTTTAACGATCCTGGATATCTTGATTTAGGTATTGGTATTACGTGGACGCCTATTAGTGAATTGGTTGTTGTAGTACACCCTTTAAACTACAATATTGTATTTAGTGATGAATCTACAATTTTCGATTCTTCTTTAGGTGCTAAAATTGTAGCAAACTATGCCAAAGCATTTGGGAAATTGAAAGTTAATTCTAACCTTTCTATGTTCCAATCCTATAAGAGTTCAGATTTATCTAACTGGACGTGGACGAATGGTTTAGCTTACGAAGTATGGCAAGGTATTGGTTTAGGTTTCGAATTTGGTTTAAGAGACAACAAACAAGAAGCTTTAAACTTTGCAATCAACGAGCTTGGAGATCCAAACGCTACGTTTGATAATGTTGATAACGACTTGCAAACTTACTGGACTTTTGGTTTAAGCTATGCTTTTTAACTAAAACCCTATATATTAAACAATTAAAGCGCCTCGGTAGGCGCTTTTATCTTTTTACCTTTTTTAAACAATTTACCTTATGAAAAGACTAATACAAACCCTATTCATTTTGGCGATTAGCATCCAATTCATGCATGCTCAAAAAGCACCAAAAGTTAAAGACACTATTCCCGTTCCTGAAGGTTGGACTACCGATGGAAAAATAAATTTACTAATAAATCAATCGGCTTTTTCTAACTGGCAACCAGGAGGCGATAACAATTTCGCTACAAACCTGTCTTTAAATTATGATCTAAATTACCATAAAGGACCTTGGTCCTGGGATACAAAGCTTCTTGCTAGTTATGGACTTAATGTTACCGAAGATGACGGCCGACGAAAAACAGATGACCGCCTGGAACTGAACTCGGTAGTTGGTAGAGCCATGAACAAGAAATACTGGAGTTTTTCATTCTTTATGAACTTTAAAACGCAATTTAGCGATGGTTATGATTACAATGATGATTTTATGGGTGATAATGAAAACTATACTACTTCTGGTTTTTTCAAACCAGCATATTGGAGTTTTGGACCTGGTTTTTTATGGAAGAAAAGCAACAACCTTAATGTGAATATAGCACCATTAACTTCTAGATTCACATTTATAAGCGATGAAATATTTACAATTAATGACGACGATAGCGCCAATGTTTTTTATGAATCAAGTAACGATTATGAAACGTTTGGTGTGCCTCCAGGGGAAAATCTATTGTATGAATTTGGTCTTAATGTGAGAGCTTATTACAAGTTTAATATTATGGAAAATGTATCTATGGAAAACATTTTAAACCTGTATTCAAGTTACCTTCATAAACCTTTAAACACAGATATCGATTACACGATGAATATCGTTATGCAGATTAATGATGTACTTTCTACAAATTTAACCTTTCAAACCGTATATGATGATGATGCCTTTCAAGGTTTTCAAGTACGTGAAGTATTTGGTCTTGGGGTAAATGTTACTTTTTAAAGTATTCTCAGCCTATTTATTACATAGGTCATTATAAACAAAAAAAGAGGCTGTACAAAAAGTATTAAAGTACGTCATTCTGAATTTATTTCAGAATCGCATCATATTGATAACCAATCATTATGAGAACCTGAATCAAGTTCAGGTTGACGAAAACTTTACTTTTTGTACAGCCTCATTTTGTTTAATAATAGGTTCATTAGGATACCTTTATTCTCCTTTGAATTTTTTCTTTTTATTCTTGCTTTTAAATAAGCGTTTTAAAAATGAATCACGTTTTTCGGGCGCACAGCTTAAATCTGAAATTACTTGTTCTGACGGACTTTCAAATTTAGCATTAGTGATGTCATTAAAGGATATATCTGCATTCAATTTTTGGTAAAACTCGGCAAAAATAGGCAAGGCAGAATTAGCACCCTGTCCCATACCTGTGGTTTTAAATCCGATACTGTGGTTATCATTTCCAACCCAAGTTACAGTTACTAATTTAGGAGTAATACCCACAAACCAACCGTCTTTATTATCTTGAGTCGTTCCCGTTTTACCTGCCATAGCATTATTTAAACCGTAGCTAGATCTTAAACGTTTTGCCGTTCCTTCATTAACCGTGGCTTGCATGAATTCTAGCATCACTTGACGCGTATAATCACTAAAGGCTTCATCTTTGGCTATTTCTGGTTCAAAAGAAGCGATAACATTCCCGTTTCGATCTTCAATTTTAGTAATGTAATATGGTTTTACCGGGTGGTTTCCATTTACAAAAGAGGTATATGCTCCAGTAAGTTCCTTTAAATTTATTTGAGCAACACCCAAAGCTAACGAGGGCTCTGCTGGCAATTCTTTTGTAATGCCCATTTTTTTTGCTTGCTCTACTACCTTCGGAATGCCTACCTTATTCAACACCTTAACCGCGATGGTATTCACCGAATGGCTTAAGGCTTTTTCTAAGGAATAATTCTCATAAGGATCAACTTCATCACCTCCAGAATTACCGGGCGTCCAGTTATCATAATTGGTATAAGTCACTTTAGCTAAAGAAAAATACGCACAAGGATCCATACCGTTTTGAATCGCTGCAGTATACACTACAGGTTTAAAGGTTGAGCCCACTTGACGTTCACTTTGTGTGATATGATCGTATTTAAATACGCGGTAATCAATGCCGCCGATATAGGTTCGAACTGCTCCAGTGCTAGGATCAACAGACAACATGCCTGTATTTAACAATTTCAAATACTCACTGATACTATCTCTAACGCTGATGTTTCTAATGGTATCTCCTTCCCAAGAAAACAATTCGACATCGCGTTTTATCGCCAACGAATCATTTATTTGGGCATCACTTAAACCCTGTGCTTTATATTGCTTATACTTTGGAAGCTTTTTTATTTCAGCATCTATAAGTTTATCTTGAGTCCAAGGACCAGAATCCCCATAGGAATCTTCAAAAGCCTTCTGTAACTTCGTCATGTGTGATTTCATGGCTTCTTCGGCCAATTCCTGCATTTTATAATCTAAAGTGGTATGAACAACCAATCCATCTTTATAAAGATCATAAGGCTCACCATCTGGAGATACAATCGTATCTAAGATAGCCGTTAATTCCTTTTTTACCTGTTCTCTAAAATAAGGCGCCACGCCCATATCATGATTAAAAGAACGGTAATTTAGAACGACATCCTCTTGACTAATCGCCTCTAAAGAATCCTTAGGCAAATAGCCATATTTCTCCATCTGCGATAAGACCACGTCACGACGTTCTTGACTGCGTTTTAAATTTAATCTCGGGTTGTAATAGGTATTGGCTTTTAGGGATCCCACTAAAATAGCAGATTCAGAAATCGTTAAATCCTTTGTCGATTTATTAAAAAATTTCTGCGAAGCACTTTCAATACCATAAGTATTATCTGAAAAAGGAACCGTATTAAAATAGAGTGTTAAAATCTCTTCTTTAGTGTAAATTTCTTCAAGACGCTTGGCAATGATACTTTCTTTAAATTTGTTTACAACAATGCCAAATAACCAATAATCCTTTCTTCCAAAAAGGTTTTTAGCCAATTGTAAAGTAACTGTACTTCCTCCTCCTGATGATTTATCTTGAAGTAAAATACTTTTTACAAAAACGCGTAACAAGCTCACGTTATCAATACCATCATGCTGAAAAAAACGCACATCTTCAGTCGCGACAAGGGCATCAATTAAATGCTCGGGGAAATCTTTATATTCCAATGGCTGCCTGTCATAAATATAATATTTACCTATTAACAGACCATCTTTATCTAGAACTTCAGTAGATTCTTCTTGTATTATAGAACTTAAATCTTGAGTAGAAGGCAGCTTTCCGAAGGCACCTAAATAAATACTAAAGTATAGGCCAATAAGAAACAGAATACCAAAGGCGCCTAGAAATAAGACGCCCTTAATCCATTTATTTTTCCATAGTTTTTTAATCCAAGTCGTGTTCATATATACAGGCTAGTCTTCAGCTTCGTAATCTGGATATAAAAATTCGTTATAAGGAAAACGCGTGACATGAATTTCACGAACTTCATCATAAACACGCTTTTTAAAGTCTTCTAAATTTTGCTTATTTAATGCTGAAATAAACAAGGCATTATCACCTACTTTACTCATCCAAGTGCTTTTCCATTCTTCTAGAGAATAATGGCGTTCGGTACGTTCGGTTTCTAAATCGTCATCATCAATAGGTTCCTGCGTATAGGCATCAATCTTGTTAAACACCATGATTGTAGGTTTGTCACCACTTTTTATTTCACCTAAAACTTTTTCAACAGAAGCGATATGCTCTTCAAAATTAGGGTGTGAAATATCAACCACGTGAAGTAATAAATCGGCTTCTCGAACTTCATCAAGAGTACTTTTAAAACTATCAACCAACTGAGTAGGCAACTTTCTTATGAAACCTACGGTATCACTTAACAAAAATGGCAAGTTTTGAATCACTACTTTTCTAACCGTAGTATCTAGTGTCGCGAATAGCTTGTTTTCAGCAAAAACTTCACTTTTACTAATCACATTCATTAACGTAGATTTTCCCACGTTTGTATATCCTACTAAAGCCACACGTACCATTTTCCCACGATTACCGCGTTGAATGGCCATTTGTTTATCGATGGTTTTTATTCTTGATTTTAGCAAAGCAATTTTATCTCGAACAATACGTCTATCGGTTTCAATTTCCGTTTCACCAGGTCCGCGCATTCCAATACCCCCTTTTTGACGCTCAAGGTGCGTCCACATCCCTCTTAAACGAGGAAGCAAATATTCACATTGGGCCAATTCCACCTGAGTTCTGGCGTAACTTGTTTGCGCGCGTTGGGCAAAAATATCAAGAATAAGATTCGTTCGATCTAAAACTTTAACCTCAAGAATTTTACTAATATTACGTTCTTGGGCAGCTGATAACTCATCATCAAAAATGGCTGTACTGATATTATGCTCCTGAATGTATTGACGAACATCTTCCATCTTCCCTGTACCAATAAAGGTTTTTGGGTTGGGCATATCCATTTTTTGAGTGAATCGTTTTACAGCATAACCGCCTGCTGTAAAGGTTAGAAACTCCAATTCATCTAAATATTCTTTAGATTTCTCTTCATTTTGTTCCTTGGTAACTACTCCTATTAAAACTGCTTTTTCTAAAGCAACATCTTTCTTTTCAATCATATAATTAATCTATGCTACAAAGTTACATAATTGCTAGCATTATCGTTAAAAAAGTATTGTTCTAACTTTTAGTAAACAACCATGTTACTAACAAGATACGCTTATTCATGCGATTAAGATTTAACATGGGCAATATTTTAAAATTTTACCCTTATTTTTGACTCTATGACAAATCTTTTTGACGATATTCCAGTAAGACCAGAATTGCAAACCGTGGGGTTTTATAATCTTGAAAATTTATTCGATTTAATTCAAGACACACATATTCACGATGTTGATTTTTTACCTACCTCACCAAAGCGATGGACTGAAAAACGTTATGAAAACAAACTTCGAAAACTAAGTTATGCCATCTCAAACATTGGGCGTCGAGAAACAGGTAAAAACCCTGCGATTATTGGCGTTGCAGAAATTGAAAATAAGAAGGTCCTTAACGACTTACTCAAATCGAAGCACCTCGCACCTCTAAACTACAATTATGTACATTACAATTCGCCGGACGAGCGTGGTATTGATGTCGCTTTGTTATACGATCAAGATGTATTTACCGTAACACATTCTGAACCTTTTAGTATTAAACTCATGCATGATGATGGTTCGCCAGATTATACCCGTGATATTTTGCTGGTTACCGGTCTTTTAGATGGCGAAGAAATTCATGTTATTGTAAACCATTGGCCTTCTAGACGTGAAGGGGAAAAAGAATCGGAGCCCAAACGTTTAATTACTTCAGCTAAGGTGAGTGAAATCATCGCTACTTTAAAGCTAAATAATGAAGCCGCTAAAATTATTGCGATGGGTGATTTTAATGAAGGGTCTAACAACCCAGGCATCCAAGAGTTGGTAAAAACATCGAGCTTATTCAATCTCATGGAAACATTACGCTCTTACAATCGCGGCTCGACCTATTACCACCGCAAATGGGATTTATTTGATCAGATTTTAATTTCCACAAATTTCTTTAAAGCCGCAACCAAGGAGTTAGAGTTTAGTACCGCAAATATTTTTGATGAAGATTTCTTAAAAACCTTTAGCGGTCCATATAAAGGCACGCCTTATAGAACTTACGTTGGAAGAAAATACAATGGCGGCTATAGCGACCATTTTCCGGTTTATGCAGTTTTTAAGAAGGAATAAACAAACATCTTTTATCATATGCTTCAAGAAGTTCAAGAGTATTTAAATAATCAAAAAAAGTGGAAAAAGGAATTAACTACTCTTCGAGACATTATTTTGACTTGTGGGCTTGAAGAAGGCTTTAAGTGGAAGCATCCCTGTTATACTCACGAGGAAAAAAATGTGGTACTTATTCATGAATTTGACAGCTACTGTGGCATGTCATTTTTTAAAGGTGTTTTATTAGATGACTCTGAAAAACTATTAATTCAGCAAACTGAAAACATGCAGACGGCGAGACAGATGCGATTTACAGATTTAACTGAAATTATAGAATTGGAACCGATAATAAAGCAATATCTAAAAGAAGCTATTAAAAAATCAGGGCAAAAAGTAGCGATGAAAAAAACATCAGATTATGAAGCCCCTTCAGAATTAGAACAAATTTTTAAGAAAAATACTGCTTTTCAAGAAGCATTCGAAACATTAACACCAGGACGCCAACGTGGTTACCTTTTGCATTTTTCAAAAGCAAAACTATCGAAAACCAAAACGACTCGCATTGAAAAAAATATGCAACGTATTTTTGATGGCTACGGTTTGAATGATTGTACCTGTGGTTTATCGAAACGAAAACCTAATTGTGATGGCTCACATAAGCAGTTGGAGAGCTAAGGTTTTAAAAAAATCATTCAATATTCTTAGCCAATCTCTAATTATCACAAACATTAGAGCCTAAGATTTATCGCCATATTTTGTAGCTGAATATTTTCTTTTGAAAAAAACAATTATTTTAGCAACCTTTTGAAGGAAAAAAATTTAACAAAACGCCTTATACGAGACAAAATTTCACTATGAATAAATTAAGTACACAAAAAATAAACTATTTAACAGATCATTTTAAAACATGGCTTCTAACCGAAGCATGCAAAGAAACATTCAATCATATATTAGAAAAAATAGTTTCTTATAGAATTTTAGAAAATGAAGAAGAAATTATGGATTCCACATGGGATAAAGGCTCGTTATCTATTGAATTACAAACTGAAAATAGTAATGGAGAACAAAAAATAGTTCGAGCGATATTTGCACCATCCACAAGCGCTAATGCTAATGATGTCATAGAATCACTTCATAGTGAGGTACTACTTATTGACACAGAGGATGATTTAGAACGATTGCATTATCCTTCTTATATGTACCACCTTTTTACAGAAGATGAGGACGAAGAAACTACCGATCGTTTTTTAGAATTTTGTGATCTAGGTCAAAATTGTGCAGTTATAGACACCGAAAACTTAAACTCATTAAAAGAACCGAAAATATGTTTCTTTAGTCATGGAGGTGATTTAGAAGATTCAGAAGAATATTCAGGTCAAGATGAAAACTCATATAATCAAGGTGGTTATATATTTAGAGTTTTAGCCTATTTCTTATATTCAGATGAAAAATCTGAAAAACATGAATTATATGAGGAGTTTAATTGCGGATAATTCTCTGTGTTAAAATCAAAAGAGTAAGCCTTATAAAAAGATAAACGCTCATAATTATTTTAAGCTATTTAGCCAAATTTTCGCTTAAAAACTTACTAAAACAAGGTATTTGACGTCATATCAAATGCCTTATTTTTTTGGTTTAAAATTAAACTAAAGCACGTATTTACCTCTCTAATCTTCTTATACCAATTATACTATAAGTATTCTCATTATTGCGATTATCGAACACAAGGATATAAACCATTTTGAATCCGCTCTAGCAAACTCGTTATTCTTTAATTTTTAGAAATATCCAATATATTTAAAATCTCACATACCTTAAAAAATAAAGAATACCGAGAATGATCCAATAGTTTAATTGAGTCAAAAACAATAATTTGCTCACTTTACAAATAAATGGACGGAGAAATATGTAAAAGCCAGCTAGAACTTTCGTGAATTAGCTAAAACATTAGTTAGCAGTTCGTTTTTTAGTTCAATCTATCCGCTGTAATTATTCTAAAGGTATTAGAATTAACCGTTAGCCTAATATTTCTTTCGTAGTTTGTTATATAAATGTTCTTACCTTTTTTATGAAATTCAGACGCCTCTGTTTCTAATAAAATTGTTGAAATGAGCATTTCAATCTTCAGTTTTGAAAGTTCTAAATTCAATTTTTTATTAATTCGACCATAAACAAGTTCGGTGTAGCATATTTTGTTTAAAATATCGGTTTTATAATTGTTCATCTGTTCGTTTTTATGGATGAATTCACCTCAAATATTATGTTTTCACATATGCCCTACACACACTTAACCACTTATAAAAAAGTTGAATTAATCAATATTTTACTGATTAGAAATAGTTTTAGGAGCAGCTTTTAATTCATCTAGTTGATTTGACGAATTACCTAATTAACATTGAATTCCAGAGGTTTGTACTTTCTCTTTTTTTTAGAGGGAGTTTCACAAGTTTATTAATTGGGGCCATTTTATCTTTCGCCTCTTGCAAGTGTACCAAAAACATAAAAAATGACTCAATTGAAAATGAGCCATGACTTTTTATCCCACATTATGTATAATAAAAGGAACACATCTCCTAAATCGCCTTAGACAACACAAAAGCTAAACCTAAAATAACCACTGGCACAAACCAAAGCACCCAGATATTATATTCAAGTTTTTTGTTTTTAAGCATTTTTACGTTAAGCACTTTACGTTTTCTTCCACCGTAATACATCCAATTTTTGAAATATAAGAAAATTACAACCAAAGTGAAAAGCACCCATGCTTTTGTGGCAGACATAGTTTGTACGTGCATTTGTCTAAAAAAACCAGCAAAAAAGACTCCTAAGAGCAGCAACAAACTGCTTTGTAAAAAGGAAACATAAAAAGTCGCAATCTCGTTGGCCTTTTTACTTTTCTTAGATTTATAAAATTGAAAAAAGTGGTAAAATAAGTTATCGAATGTGGTCATGGTTGTGTATAAAAGTTTTCAAAGGTAAAAACTATTCCACATAATCAATACGAATATCATCCAATTCGTAAACCCCGTCAAAAGATTCTTGTCCGCCACCAGTATATTTAAAGGCAATATGCATGGTACCTGTCTCACAGGACAAATCAACTAAACCCGAATTAAACCAGGGCACAAACGAATCGGAATCCTTCACCACATAAGCTGCCGATAACACACCCCAGGTGGCTTGAGAAACACCAGTTTCCGTGCCATCCCAATTTAGACTGTAAAGCACTTCCATAAAACTACTATCAGCTAAACTATTGGAGGTTTTAAACCGAAGTGTTTCCCCTTCTTGTCCATCCAAATTAATTGCAGGTGTTATAAGCCAACCAATATTACGATCATCGCCAGAACTGGCACTTTGAAAACGAGCCGAACGCCCTAACGAGGCATTTGACGATGTTGAAGAATAGCCTTCCCAAGCCTGTGTGCCTGCTTCTATGTAATTGGTCCAACCTTCAATTTCAATAGGTTTATTATTTTTCTGTGATTCGAAATCTTCAGTTAGCAAATTTCCAAAACCAAAAGTTTCTGCAAGACCGCAATCCAACTCTATGGGGTCGCACCGATTCGGATTATCAAAAGCCACATCAGAGGAACTATTGACCACCATTACATTAAAATCGTCACCATAATCACGACTATAAACGCCCGTAACAGAACCAGAACCTTGCGGAACGACTAAGGATTTGAAATCGGAATAGGTACTGGTTTGCATCATGATACTAATTCCTGAATCGCAACTTTCTAAAACTCTAAAACCATCAAATTCATCGTAAGATTCACTAGCAAAAGTAGCTCCCAATTCAAAGCGATTAAGTTGCATGGTTTCCAATTGAATTAGCGTGTTTTGATCCTTTTGAGTTAAATTTTCTAAGCTTACTACTTTAGGAGTTATCGTAACAACTTCATTACTTCTTAGGATAATATCTTTAAATTCTGAAGCTTGAATTTGCTCCACCTTTACCGCGTCTCCTTTTCCAATACATATGGTTCCGCTAGTTTCCCCAATAGTTAAACCATTCATTTTCACGTAAACTTTTTGTCCGAATTGATAAGTATCAGACAAACTACTCACATTAACGAGCACACAGAAACCCAATCTCGGATCGTTATCTGGGTCACTGCCATCTTTTTTATTCTGAATAATGAGTTCTTCAAAAAAATTTCCCGATTTATCGGAAGACACCACGTAGCCTTCAATAAACAAATCGTTTTCAGATTTAATAACTACTGTTGAATTTCCACCATTTACAGCTTGCTCATATAATGATTTTATGGTTTTAAATGTTGTAATATTTTCGGAAGGAATTTCTAGCTCATCCACCAAAATATCAGGTACCTCGTAATCATCTGTTTTTACACAAGACACCATTAAAACCATAGTTACCATAAGTATAAACCCACACCTCATAGTTTTTAATTTTCTCATAACTGTTCTAATTTTAAAAGCTAGCATTCAAGTTTAAAAAATAAGTTGCCCCACGACCGTACCAATATTTAGCCCCAAAAACTGGCGTTTCTAAAGCTTTATCGTCTCTTAGTTCTCTGTAATTCGCATTTCTTCCTTGTTCAAAACCGCCTGTCTTGTAAACTGTATCTAGTAAATTATTAATGCTTACAAAAAGTCCGATGTAATATTTTCCAAGTTTCCATGATTTTCCGCCAACAAGATTCACGACCATATAATCATCAAAACGTTCTTGTTCTAGCAGAGTTTTCGCTACGGATTCATCATAATCATTAAAAACATTCCCATCATAATCGGTACTAAAATTTGACGATCGTGTTAAGGGGCTCACATCTAAAAAAGTGTTTGAAAAGAAATTTGCCGTGGCGCCAAACCACCAATAATCAGGATCGCGATATTCAAAACCTACGGAGTAGGCACTTTGCGGCCCGGTTGAAAGTTTATAGTTTTCAAGCTTGGTCTCACCAAAATCTTTAGCGCCGTTGATAAAACCTGCGGCTTCAGCTTCAGCATCGGGTTCGGTGGTGAGTAGTAAATTCGGATTGTTAGCATAGGTAAACTGCCCCACTGAAGCCACACCTTTTAATTTTATGGTTGGGGTCACTTGAGCTTCAACACCCAATTCTGTACCAAAATGGTTTTTATCAACACCCCGTAAAATCTCCTGAACAAAAACAGCATTATCCCCACCAACACCATCGGCGAAATAGAAAGCAATTTCGTTAGCATTGGTTATTTTGGTGACATAACCTGTTAACTTAGCTTTGATTACAGATGAACGAAAAATATAACTGGCATCAGCAGACATGATGTTTTCTTCGGAAATATCTGGAACCACATTATGGTTTTCTCTGGCATTTGAAAAGGTGTTTAGAATGCTTGGTGCGCGTTTGATGAAACCACCGTTCAGATTAAAAACATGTTTCCCTGAAAACTTATAGGTTAACCCCGATTTAGCGCTAAAACCTGTAAAACCGAGTTGTTCTCCCTTTCCTAACGAATTATCTGGAAAGCCACCGTTTTTATAAAGTCCCTCACGTTGGTAGTTGGTTTGACTAACGCCTCCAGAAAAGAAAAAATCAACATGATTATAAGTAAACTGAGCTTGTCCAAAAACATGAAACACATTGGCATGTATAAGATAATGGTATTTAAAAGTATCACCTTCGGAAACAAGGCGATTAGGATGTAACAAATCGTTTTGAGCCTCATCACTCGTAGAGGCATAAGCATCAACATCTAAATAATTAAGACCTCCTAAAAGGTCTAAAACATTGGCGAAGTTTTCAGATTTTAAAGATGTATAATTCACCGAAGCATTCAAAAGTACATTTTCATTAACTGCTGCTTTTAAAATGGAGTTTACTGTAAATTGCTTGTCATCCACACGGTCTTCATACAAAGCATAAATCGCATTACCATCTTGTTCAGCGTTATTTATATTCGCCTCATACATAGACTTCCAATCTATTTGTCCGTTATCCTGAAACGCCTTTAAGGCTCGGTAGGCGTAGTCTAAATTATCAGGAAAATTTCTTTCAAAATAACTAGGTAGTTTTTGGTAGTACGCCGGACTCGGATTCGCCCCACCGCCTTGAGGCATGCCATCAACCAAATCGGTACCATTATAATCTAAACGGCTGTTCCCCATCTTTCCAAATTGATAGCTAAGATTTGTGTTTAGTGATGTTCTAGCATTCAAATCCCAGTAATGATTTAGCATGATGATGGGTTCGTTGACTTCCTTAATTCTCGAATTACGCTTTTCACCATCTTGCCATCCCCAATATTCGTTGTATTTAATGTCTTTTAAATCGTAAACCTCTTGGGTGTTTGGAGAAGATTTTCCGCGTTTATTGGGCGTATAAATAGCTGTTAAATTTAAACTCTGTTTCGTACCGAATTTCTTTTCCACGGCAGTGAAAAAAGAATTAGAGCTATACATGGTAGCGTCTTGATAACCTTCGTTTCCCCAGCGCCTACCAAATGAAAATGTGTAAGCCCAGTTGTGTTTCAATAGCCCTGAAGCATGCTTAATCATCAAACGGTTTGAATAACTTCTATTGGACGACGAATAGGTTAATCGTGTACCTGATCTTGCTTCTGAAGCTCGTACATTAATATGCGTTGACCCTAAAACGCCACCAAAGTTATAGTTTGAAGGCGCGAGCCCTAAGGCCAGTTCTTGATTCCGAAGGACATCATTAATACCACCCCAATTACTCCACTGTGGTCTGCCATTATAGAGTTTATTCATTTCAATACCATTAATGAGAACGTTACTATTGTTAGAATCGAGGCCACGTAATCTAAAAAACGACGGACTAAACTCAAAAGCAGCGGTACGCTGAAAAACATCTAGTGACGATGCTAGAAGCCCTGAAATATTATCAGACGCACTAGAATCGTCATTCAGTTCGTCATCGCTTAGTGTTATGGTAAACAAATCATTGGCATGCGCAGGATCATGACTCAAGGTCATATCGCTGATGTTTAGCGTTTGTCCTTCATTGACAACAATAGGATACTGCTTACTGATGTAACCTATTTTAGAAAGTATGAGTGTTTGTTCGCCTAGCGGAAGGCTTTCATCAAACACAAATTCACCTAAGTGATTTGTTTGAGCTTGAAGACTAGAATCTTTCAAAAGCACAGTAACTCCAACCAACGGCTGAAGCTTATCTGCATCATTCACGCTACCATGAATCGCTGTGTTTTGAGCAGCAACCACTTCTGAAAAGACAATAAATAAGAAAACGAGTAAAAGTTTGTTCACATAAAATGTTTGATGTCAAAATTAGACATTTTTACATTTTATGAAAATAAAATCTTACATTTTATGGTGAATTATCTTATTTTTATAATTTTAATATGAAGAGATGCCTTATTCGAAATTTATCATTTACCTCTTGGTTTTCGCCTATTTTAACGTAGGACAAGCCCAAGAAAAGCAATTTAAAATACATACCCTAGCCTTCTATAATTTAGAAAACTTGTTCGACACCATTAACGACCCGAATAAATTTGATGAATACAGCCCGATGATGGAAATTAAAACCCAACGTAAAAAGGCTTACGAACAAAAACTAGTAAACATGGCTAAGGTTTTGGTTGATATCGGAAAAGATTTCACCAAACAACCTCCAGCACTAATTGGTATTTGTGAAATTGAAAACGCGGCCGTTTTAGATGATTTAATAATGGAACCATCATTACGTGAGTACGCCTTTAAATATGTTCATTTTGACTCTCCTGACATGCGTGGTATTGATGTGGCTCTGTTATACCGGACGACTTTATTTGCACCTAGTCACTGGACTACACATGAACTAAAAATTTACGAGGACGATAAACAAATTTATACACGTGATCAACTTTTAGTAAGTGGTAAACTGGAAAACGAAAACATTCATGTTTTGGTAAATCACTGGCCTTCTAGGCGTGGGGGCGCTTCCAAAAGCAACCATAAGCGTATGGCTGCGGCAAAACTTAATAAACGGATTGTTGATTCTTTGCAAGTTATTGATCCCTATGCTAAAGTTTTCATTATGGGCGATTTAAACGACAACCCCAACAACGCAAGTGTGAAAAAGGTTTTAAAAGCTAAAAGCGAGAAAAACAAAGTCAACCTTAAGGGTATTTACAATCCTTATATCAATATTTATAAATCTGGTTTAGGAACAACGGCCTACCGAGATGCTTGGAGTTTATTTGACCAAATTATGTTTACAAAACCGCTTCTAGAAAAAGATTACACCTCATTTCAATACTACAAAGCTGGCATTTATAACAAAAACTATATCATTCAGCAAAGTGGCACCTATAAAGGATACCCCTATAGAAGCTGGAATTACAGTGGTTTTTCAAATGGTTTTAGCGACCATTTCCCTGTTTATGTATATTTAATCAAAGAAATTCAATGAATTTAGCTCATCCAAGTACTCCAAGGTATACGTGATAAGAACAACACTAATGCGATGGTATAGAATATCGCAATAGTTTTTAATTTCATTTTAGAAGTCAGTTTTCTTTTGTGTTTAGAATACCCAATCGTAATTAAGGCAACCGCAATAATATTTACAAAAGGATGCTCAACTAAATAGAGTCTCGCCAGCGAGTTACTCATCACTTTACCTCCTAATTCACCCCACAATGCAAAGCGTGGTGACACAAAATACAATACTAAACCAATTAACAATTGAATATGAGACACGATTAAGGTGAATAATCCTCTTCGGAAATCGTTGTTTTCATATTCCTTGTCGCCAACAGTTTTAATAATGGCAGTAATAGCAGTAATAGCTAAAATGGCTAATACCAAATAGGCCCAATAAGAATGAAGTGATAATATAATGTCGTACATGATTGGTTTTGTTTTAATATTGAATAACAAATGTAATAATTATAAACATAAAAAAAACCATGTATTGCTACATGGTTTTTTATGTTAATCAAACAATTCTTATTAGAAATTAAAACGTACACTAAAATTCCAAGTTCTGCCGTAACCAAAACGACCATTATTACTTGTATTAATACCTTTATAGTTTTCATCTGGATTAGCAGAAGCTGCAGTATTTCCAGAAACAGACTCTAAGTAAACCTCATCAAAAACATTGTTTAAGTTAAATCTGAATTGCAATGATTCATTAGAACCAACCATTACTTTGTAAGATAAACCAGCATCCATAGTATCATATGAAGGCATTGAAAGTGGCGCTTGATCTAATGCTCCAATAGAGAACATATCGTTATACCAGTTCCAAGCAGCATCAACACTAAAGTTTGAACAAATATCATAACTACCGTTAATTCCACCTGTTACTTGAGCAGCACCGCCAACACTATATCCGTCGATAACAATTTCTTCATCGGCACCAATCTGGTTTCCGTCGTTATCAAAAGTTCTTTGGTTAGCGTTGTCTTTAAACTGCCATTCACCTAAAGAAAGGAAACCGTTAAGTCTTAAGTTATCTAAAGGACGTGTCATCACTTCAAGCTCTACACCGTAGTGCACTTGCTTAACGCCCATAGTTTGGTAACTAATGTAATCATCTCCATTTTCTCCATTGTTTCTGTATTTTGTAACATTGTCCCAAGTGGTGTGGTATCCGTTTAAATTCGCTGAAAATGCTCTACCAGCCATAAATTGATAACCTAGCTCAAAACCTGTGATCTCTTCGTTTTCAGCTTCTGGCTGTAACAATTCATTTCCAGCTCTATCATTTTGATATAACGTATCATGAAAAGGTTGACGCGAATAATACCCAGTATTAAAAAATACACGGTGTGCTTGGCTCAGTTCATAAGCTAAACCACCTTTTACATTAAACCCTGGATTATTTACTTTATCCCCTTCTTCTCCTTCACCAGGTGTTGAAGTATTTAAAAACTCTGTACGTACGTGAGACTGTGTTGATAAAGCACCTTGGAAAAATGCTGAGAAACCATCTTTTGCATATTCTAACTGTCCGAAAACGCCACCATAATTAATTTGTTCAGAATAATCATATCCAAAACGTTGCAAGTGATCGGTATTAGGATTGAAAAACACCTTCCAAGGGTTAATTCCTCCAGCTTCAGTTAATTGATAATCTTGACCGCCACTATATCCTGAGCTGTTCGTTACAGAATCTACAGTAATGAATTCTCTAACATCTCTAAAGTGATAACCCGAATATAAACGTACATCAGCACCAACATTAAAGTTTAAATTTTCAGTAAGTTGATTATTGTAGTTTGTAACTAAACCATACCAATCGTGGTTGTTATTAGACCCTCTAGCGTAATCTACTGAACCAATCGATTGCGCAAAACTACCGCGACCTAATGAACCGTATAATACAGTAGACATAGACGATTGATCATTAATCGTCCAATCCCAACTTAAGTTAGCCACAGGTTTGTGGTAGATATTTCGACCACCTGGATATTTTCCACTAGATAAAGTATTTGGACTATCTACCCCATCAAAACTCCAAGAGTTGTACTCTCTTCCATTGTCAAGGAACGATTGAATATCACCACTACCAGCTACAGCATGCCATTGAGGCGCTCCTGTTAACAAGAAGTTTAATGAGTGATGATCGTTTGGTGTGTAACCAACAGAGAAGAAATACGTTTGCCCTTGTCCGTCTGTATCATTAACATATCCATCACCTTGCCAGTAGCCTAATAAAGAGGAGAAAGACCAACCTTTTTCACTTACACCAGTTGAATAATAAGCTGTAGTTTTAGTATAGTAATCGTTACCTAGCATTTGCTGAAGGTATCCACCTTCCTTTTTATCGATGGTTTTAGTAACAATATTAACAGTTCCTCCAACAGAAGAAATAGCTAACTTTGAAGCCCCTAAACCACGTTGTACTTGAATCGCATTAGCAACATCCATAACTCCAGACCAGTTAGACCAGTACATTTTACCGTCTTCCATACCATTAATTGGTTGCCCGTTTAATAAAAATGCCGTATTGGTTTGGTCGAAACCACGAACAAACATAGTACCATCACCAAAGGCACCGCCTTTTACATTTTGAATTGATGGTGTTGATTTTAACACCTCTGGCAAATCCCAGTTTCCAGCTTTTTCTTGAATTTCTTGTGATCTAATTGTAGATACAGCCACTGGTGTTTTTCTATCTTCAGCCAAATCGATAACACCACTACCAACGATAACAATTTCATCTAAGGTATTATCTGGCATTAGTTTAATTTGTCCAAAATCTTGATCACCATTAAAATCTAAAGTAATGGTACTATACCCAACATAAGAAACTACGAATTTCCCAGATGATACATTGGTTTGTAAAGTAAAATCACCTTCAAAAGTTGTAGTAGTCCCATTTGTTGTCCCTTGTTGAACAATATTAGCTCCAGGGAGCGGTGAATTCATTTCACCGTCAATAATAGTTCCTGTAATAGTACTTTGAGAGGAGGCCACAGCAGAACATAACAGAACTACCATCGCGAATAAAATTTGTGTAAATTTTTTCATGAATTAATTATTATGAATTAGTCGACGCAAAAATACATATAAAATTCATAACTACATTAACACAATGTTAACACGATCAGTCAGTTATACAAAAAAATAAAGCACCATTTTTTTAAAAATGATGCCTTATTTTTAATTGTATGCTATTTTTTTAACGTAATTTTTTGTAAAAATCTAATAAATTCTGAGTTGAAGAGTCGTGTTCATTAGTAGCGCTTGTATTAAATTCTTGTAAAATTTTACTTGCCAATTGCTTTCCTAGCTCTACTCCAAACTGATCATAGCTAAAAATATTCCAAATAATACCTTGAACAAATATTTTGTGCTCATACATGGCTATCAATTTCCCTAAACTTTCTGGTGAAAGCTTATTGATATAGATGGTATTTGTTGGCTTGTTTCCATTGAATATTTTAAATGGAATAATGGCCTCTGGTGTTCCTTCTGCCACAACCTCAGCTTCCGTTTTACCATTAAGTAAAGCTTCTGTCTGTGCCAAGAAATTTGAAGTTAACTTGTCTTGGTGATCTTGATTACCGTGTAATGATTTTCCAAATCCAATAAAATCAGCTGGAATTAATTTTGTTCCTTGATGAATTAATTGAAAAAAGGCATGTTGCGAATTTGTTCCTGGCTCACCCCAAATAATAGTTCCTGTTTGATAGTCAATTGGGTTTCCATTTCTATCAACACTTTTCCCGTTACTTTCCATAATCCCCTGCTGTAAATAAGTAGCAAACTGATTTAGGTACTGTGAATAAGGAATTACAGCTTCACTTTCAACATTAAAAAAATTATTATACCAAACACTTAGTAATGCTAAAACCACTGGAATATTAGAATCAAAATCTTCATTTTTGAAGTGATCATCCATTTTGTTAGCTCCTTTAAGTAAGCTATCAAAATTCTCATAACCTACAGCTAAACTAATCGTTAAGCCAACGGCACTCCAAAGAGAAAAACGACCACCAACCCAGTCCCACATCGGGAAAATATTATTAGCATCAATACCAAAACCTTGAACCTTTTCAATATTTGTAGAAACCGCTACAAAATGTTTTGCGATAGCGTCTTCACTAGCCGATTTTAAAAACCACTCTTTTATGGTATTGGCGTTTGAAAGCGTTTCTTGCGTCGTAAATGTTTTAGAAACAATAACAAACAAGGTTGTTTCTGGATCTAATTTTTTAATCACTTCATTGACATGATCGCCATCTATATTGCTTACAAAGTGTGTTGTTAAATGATTTTTATAATACTGTAAAGCGTCTACAACCATAGCAGGTCCTAAATCCGAACCACCAATACCAATATTTACAACATCGGTAAATGCTTTTCCTGTGTAACCTTTAAGTGAACCGCTTACTACTTCATTAGTAAAGCCTTCTATTTTTTCTTTAACCGCATAAATTTCGTTCATGACATCTTCGCCATCAACTTTAAAGTCTGCATTTTTCGGGGCTCTAAGTGCCGTGTGTAAAACTGCTCGTCCTTCAGTTTGATTTATAATATCTCCTGAAAACTGACTTTTAATCGCGTCCTTTAATTTAACATCTTCCGCTAATTCTAGTAAGTATTTTAAAGTATCTTCTGTAATTCTATTTTTAGAAAAATCCACATAAAAATCTTCCCATTTTATGGTAAATTTATTTGCTCGCTCTGCATCGGCTGCAAATAAATCTTTCATATGAACATCTTTTACGGCTTCAAAATGTTCTTCAAGTTTCTTCCAAGATTTTGTAGTAGTTGGATTTGTAATTGGTAGCATATTTATAAGTTAGTTATGAAATTAAATTTTGATTACTTTGTCTTACCGTCTCCCCTTTAGGTTCTTCGATAAGTTCCGGTTTTACCTCAAAAGGAATATTATCCAATTGTTCTTTTATTGGTTTGATAAAATTTAAGTATTCAATCTTAAGTGAATCTGAAATAGATTTCGCTTGTGGTAGTTTTTGCTTAAATGGATCTACTTGTTTTCCATTAACCCAAAAACGATAACACACATGTGGCCCCCCTGTGTTTCCAGTCATTCCAACCCAACCAATTACATCGCCTTGCTTCACATATTGTCCCACCTTTACTTTGCGTTTGCTCATATGAAGGTACTGTGTTTCGTAAGTTGCATTATGTCTAATTTTTACATAATTACCATTTCCGCCACGACGTTCAGATTTAGTAACCGTTCCGTTTGAAGTAGCCATAATAGGCGTGCCAATGGGAGCAGCAAAATCGGTTCCCTTGTGTGGTCTTACCTTGAATCCGTATACTGCAATACGACGTTTTAAGTTATATCTTGAAGAAATTCTACTAAATTGCACAGGTGCTTTTAAAAAGGCACGACGCAAGTTTTTGGCCTCTTCATTAAAATAATCTACAATACCTTTTTCTTCATCAGTTTCAAAGGCGAATGCATAAAATGGCTCACTATTATGTTCAAAGTAAGCCGCTTTTATATTATGAACACCGGTGTAAATGGTGTCGTCAATATATTTATCGGTATAAATAACTTTAAAGCGATCGCCTTTTTGAAGCCTCCTAAAATCAATGGTCCAAGCGTAAATTTCATCAGCTAATTTAAATGCCAATCGCGGACTTAAACCTTGCTCTTCTAAAGTTTCAGAAATACTACTATTGATAACGCCTGTAGCAGATTTTTCAATATAGTTGATAGGCTTTTTATCGGTATAGGCTTGAATAGAATCTTTAAAATCGATCACCACATATTCTTCTGCGTTTGGTTGATAAATAAAACATTCTGGTGTTTCTAAAGAATCTTTAGCACACAAAAGCGTATAAGGCTTTCCTAATTGTAGGCTTCTAATATCAAAGGTGCTTTTTGCAGTTTCTACAATATTATGAATGGTAGAATAGCCTACATTATTACGCCCCAAAATATGCCCAAAACTATCACCACTTTTAATGGTGTCGCGCTTTACAACAAAATCGTTAAGATTAAAACCGAATTCTACAATCTCTTTGATTTCAGGCACTTTAGGAATCTCTACTTTGACTACGGGCGCCGTTTCGTTTGAAGATTCTTTACAAGCTGAAAATAATACAACTATTAATAATGCTGCTATTCTATATTTGTTCCCCATGCTTCTTTTTCTGTCTCTGTCCATAATTCTGGAAAAAATATTCTTTTTTGGTATTTTGGGTGCATATACTTTACCCATTCACTGCCTCCGGTTGCTTCGGCAGTTTCTCCCCCTATATTTAAATAATGATTTGCGGTTCTGTAATGCGCCATAACCCATTTAATATTCACGGTATAATCATAGTGACGCATTGCTTTTACCAAAGCTTTGTTCTCTTGAGCAGATTTGGGTAATAGTTTAAATTTGCTCCACAAATTATTGCTTTTATAAAACCGCGTAAAATTAATAAATTCTGATTTATACTTCTGTTCAAAAACTGTTAAAGTATAGCTCTTTTTTCCCGTAACAAAATCTTTTCCAGCCGCTTGCCAATACAAATGTTCAAAAGCGTGTTCATAAGAGGTATTTCTATCTATGGTATCTCGGAAACGCCTATCTATCAAATTTATAAGTTCTGTAGAAGCAAACTCTATTTTTCGATATTGTGCACTTTGAAAACCACTTGCAGGCGTTAAAGTCGTTCTAAATTTATTGTATTGTTCAATATCCATGCCATCCTTCATGATACTGAATGACGACGTAAGCACATCGAAATAACGACTCACTCGCATAATTTTATCGGTAAATAGCTCAGGCGTTAAATCTTTGGCTTCAGCGACCTGTGTAATTTCACTAAGCACCATTTTAAATAAAAGTTCTGATATTTGATGGTACATGATAAAAACCATCTCGTCTGGAAAATCGGTACGGGGTATTTGAAGGTTCAATAACGTATCCGTATGAATGTAATCCCAATAATTAATTGGCTTACTATGCAATAAACCTTCGAGATGCGTTTCTAGGTCTTGATCTATCGCTTCGTATTTTTCTTTGAGTTTATTCGTTAAATTGGAATCCGACATATCTAGTTCTTTGTTGTTTTAAACGGATGGCTTAAACCACTAAAATCTTCTAAATCAGCACGCAAAGACCCCACTGCTAAATCAGCCTGTATACGTAATGGAATTTTGTTCTTGTCTTTAGACACCCAAAGGGTTAAACTTTCTTCTTCCTTAAATACACGACCCGCCATAACGTGGGGCCTAAACTTTAAGGCACGTACCGGCCCAAAATCGGTAGTAATGGTTTCTTCCCCTAGATACTTTAATTTAAACCCATAGTTTTCATCATCAAAAAACATATCAACATGTACTTCATGACCAACCTTAAGTGATTTCGTTTCTAAATTATTTCGAAGGTAATAAAATGTAGAAACCATATCTTGAACATTTGGTTTCGTACGTACTACTTTTTTTGTTTCTCTCTTTCTATCATGAATATAAGCTTTGTTTTTCTTTTGATCGAAATTAACAACAAGATCCTTAGTGTGACCACCTTCATCAATATCTCGTACAAACTTATATGGTATCATGCTTTGCTTATCAAAATAGCTTTCATAGCGATCTTCAACAGCAAAAAACCATTTAATCATACCTGTAGTCCAACCTTTTCCAACCACATGATAAACATCCTTACCTTTTATTTGACTTTCCTTTACAGTTAAAGTAGCATTTCCAGCTTTTAGCCAGTTACTGTAGCTCATTTTAAACTTAAACCACTCACCTACCCCAAAAGCAGATTCCTGCTGTGCAAAAACGGAGGTTATATTTACTAAAACGAATATAATAAGTAATGTTTTTTTCATAATCCAAAGGGTAGTTTACTATACAACTTGCCGGTTGTATTTTTATTGTTTTTCTAGAATATAACAATGACTATTCCAAAAATAAAACTTTAATATCAAGTACAGTATTAGAACACTTATTCTTATTACTAAATTCCCAAACAGATATTAAGAGTTCGAACCTATAGAAAATTAAATGTATTCAATTTCTCTTCATAAAAAAAGACCTATTGCATATAATTACAATAGATCTGTCAACAAAATTCCAAATACCCAAACCTTATATAGCAAGCTATAATACGGTTATTTAGAACCAGAAACCTACATTAAAAAACCATATGCTTTCACCTAACTCTGGTGAATAGGTGTACTTAAGCTGAATGGGGCCTATAAATGTTTCAACACCATAGCCCAAACTATATCCCGTATAATCTGGAAGGGTAAACCATTCACCCGAGTCAAAAATATCATCATCTATATTTGCCCAATTTCCTTCCAATAAAATATGTTGTTTTTTAAAAATTTCATAATCGAAAGTAAGTGACGACTTCACGTAGCTATTCCCTGTTAAGGAGACAAAATCATAACCTAAAAACGGCACAAAATTATTAATTAAGTGACTCCCAAAACCGCCTAGCGCAAAATCTAGAGCGGGATCAGATTTATCTCCAAATTTAAACCCGCCACTAGCCTGGTAATTAAAAGCTAATTTATTTGAAATTCTGGTGGCGTAACCCATATTTGCTTTAGCTATAGAATAATTTTCAAAATCACTTCCCTCACTTGACGAATACAAGTAAATATTTAATTGCCCATCAAAATACACGCCTTTTGAAGGAAAATAAAAATCATCATATTGATCCATTTTCAAGGCGCCCACAAGGCCAAGATAGTTGGTGCTTCGAAATGAATAGTCGTTATTATCTAACCCTGTTAGATTTTCGGTTTCTAGTTCTAAAAATTTATGTTCGGCTCCAATACTAAAAGCAAAATCTCTTCTAAATAAGGTTTGCACATAAAATTGATTGGTGAAGTCTCGTAATTTTACGTCAATTTTATTTAAACCACTATTTTTATAACTTTCTTCTTCCAGAACAAGACCAGCGCTCACTTTTTTATCAAACTGATTGTACCTTGATTTCACCCCTATACTCCAGTAGAAACCTTTATCAATTAAATACTCAAAATCATAACGCACATTATCGCCTAAAATAACATCTAGAGACATCTCATCATTTTTAAAAAGCATGCGCTTCTTAGTTAGGTTGAGTAATATCCCGGTTTTATACAAATCGTCGTAATGCGCACCAAATTTTAAATAAGTATCAATAGATGATTCCTCTACACGCGCTAATAAATCGAACCCTACAGTATCCTTAGAATGTTTTAATTGATACTCAAAGGCATCAAAGTTATTAGTAGCCACTAAATTATTCACCCCATCATTAAAATCTTGATAACTAATTTTTTCATGTGATTTTAACTTCAGCTTTCCTAAAACATAGGCTCTCGTATAATCCTTATTTCCTTTTATTTGAATCTCATTAATAGCAATACTATCACTATACTTATATTTTAACGGCAGTTTTACACCGTTTGGTTTATGTTTTGGTAATTTTTTAAGCACTTTCACCTTGGTCAAAGCCGCTTCAGTTCCTGCATCAATGATTTGCTGACCTTCATCAAAGGAGATCACACTAAAATCCATAATATTAGGCTTGATATAAATATCTGTTCTTCTAACCTTTTGCCTCATATCGCTAATGGTACGAAAGTTATTTATTTGAAATAAAACATCGGGAGCAGAAGTTAAGCGCTCTCGATCGGCTAACCCATCTTGTACATCCACACCAATTACGACATCCATTCCTAAATCACGAAGTTCATCTACTGGATAATTATTTACTACACCACCATCAACAAGAACGGCATCATTAATTATGACTGGTTGATATAAAGATGGTAATGCCCCACTAGCCATTATGGATTGGACTAAATTCCCTTTATTTAGAATGACTTGCATACCATTTTCAACATTAGTAGCCACGCAAAAAAACGGTATAGGCAGTTTACTAAAATCATCAACGTCGCCTACCGGCATTAGCAAATCTGAAAACAAATTATAGGTATTATGTCCTTTAGAAATGGCCGATGGTAGTTTAACCGAGAAATTATTAAACGGTAATTTTACAGCATATTTTTCCGCGTTATCTCGCTCGGAAAATGTTTTAGAAGCTCTTGGCAACTCATCACTTAAAAGGTCATCAAAATTAATTACTTGAAATAAAGAATCCAGTTGTTTTCCAGAGTATCCTGCGGCATATAATCCGCCGATAATCGCGCCCATACTTGTGCCTGCGACATAGTCTACCTTAACACCCAAACTATCAATAACCTTTAAAGCGCCTATATGCGCAAGACCTTTTGCCCCACCACCACTTAGCACCAAGCCTACTTTAGGCTTATAATCTTGAGTACGCTTTTGCGCTTCCGCGGAAATGGTAGCGAAAACAAGCATAAGGCATATAAATAGTTTCTGAGTCAATGTATATTTGAAATTGTTCCTTTATATATTTTTACTTATCGTGATAATGATTATAAATTTTTGCGGCCCTTGAAACCCCTATGACAGCCTCCAACTCTTTGCGGCTGGCATTTGATATGCGTTTAACCGACTTAAAATGTTTTAAAAGCTCTACAATTGTTTTTTCTCCCACACCTTGAATGGTTTCTAGTTCTGTATTCAACGCACCTTTACTTCTTCTATTTCTATGATGCTCGATACCAAAACGATGCGCTTCATTTCGTAAAAACTGAATCACTTTTAAAGTTTCACTCTTTTTATCTAAATACAACGGAATCGGGTCATCCGGATAAAACAATTCTTCTAAACGCTTTGCGATACCTATTATTGCAATTTCATTACGCAATCCTAAATCATCTAAACTTTTTAAAGCTGAAGACAATTGACCTTTTCCTCCATCAATAATAATTAATTGAGGCAACGGTTGTTCCTCTTCAACTAAACGTTTATAACGTCTGTAAACCACTTCTTCCATCGATGCAAAATCGTCCGGCCCAACTACTGTTTTTATATTAAAATGACGGTAATCCTTCTTACTAGGCTTTCCATCTTTAAAAACTACACAGGCCGCAACAGGATTTGTTCCTTGAATATTAGAGTTATCAAAACACTCTATATGTCGTGGTTCTTCAGATAACCTTAAATCTATTTTCATTTGCGCCATAATACGGTTGGCGTGACGATCTGGATCTACAATTTTTATCTGCTTAAAACGCTCCATACGGTAATATTTCGCATTTCTTAATGACAAATCTAGAATGTGTTTTTTATCACCTAATTTAGGCACGGTGACCTTTATATCGTTTCCCAAATCTACATTAAAAGGTACGTAAATTTCTTTAGAATTAGAATTGAAACGTTGTCTAATTTCGGTAATAGCAAGCTCTAAAAGTTCTTTATCGGTTTCTTCTAATTTCTTCTTAATCTCTAGAGTATGCGAACGAATAATAGACCCATAGGATATTTGTAAAAAATTAATGTACCCATAACTTTCATCACTCATAATGGAAAACACATCTACATTACTAATTTTCGGATTTATAATAGTAGATTTTGATTGATAGTTCTGTAAAACCTCAACTTTTTCTTTAATTTTCTGAGCTTCCTCAAATTGCATATTTTCTGCAAATTCTTTCATTTGAAGCTTAAATTGCTGAAGCGAATCTTTAAAATTTCCTTTTAAAATTTCACGAATCGCCTTAATGTTTTCGTTATATTCGACTTCCGTTTCTAAACCTTCACAAGCCCCTTTACAATTACCTAAATGGTATTCTAAACATACTTTATATTTCCCGGCATCAACTTTATCTTCAGATAAATGATAATTACAAGTTCTAAGGCTGTACAAGCCTTTTATTAAATCCAACAGTGTGTAAACCGTTTTTAAACTCGTGTACGGTCCAAAATATTCACTACCATCTTTAAAAACACGACGGGTGGAAAATACCCTTGGAAAACGTTCATTTTTTATACAAATCCACGGGTACGATTTGTCGTCTTTCAGCAGTACATTATATCGTGGCTGATACTTTTTTATTAAATTGTTTTCTAATAAAAGAGCATCGGTCTCCGTATCTACCACAATATGCTTGATATCTGCTATTTTTCTAACCAAAACACGCGTTTTACCGCTGTCATGTGTTTTATTAAAATAAGAACTGACTCTTTTCTTTAGATTTTTTGCTTTCCCAACGTAGATAATGGTGCCGTCTTTATCGTAATATTGATAAACCCCAGGCTCATTTGGAAGGGTTTTTAGTAGTATTTCTATATTAGGGGTATCCATTAATGTAAAGGTAATTCTTTTTAAATTTTTAAAGAAAACAGGCGCCGATATAAATCTCTTAAATATTTTTAAGTTATTTATCTTTGAGTAAACTAATCAATACCAATTATAACTACATTGCGCCACTTTTCAAAAAAAATAAAATGAGCAAAAAAACCATTGGACGTACTGATATTGTTGACTTCCCCAACTTAGAACTCTTTAATATTGATGTAAAAATGGACACGGGAGCCTACACGTCTACCATCCATTGTTCTAAGATTATTGAAGAAGGCAGTACCTTAAGGTGTATTTTTAATAGTAATACACACAAAAACTTTGGTAAAACCGAGATTGTATTCGATACCTTTATGAGAACCGACGTAAAAAGCAGCAACGGATTTAAAGAAAATCGATATAAAATAAAATCTGATGTCATATTTTTTGGCAAAACGTATAAGATTAACTTAACTTTAAGCACAAGAGACGATATGAAGTTCCCTGTACTTATTGGCAGACAATTCCTAAAACAAAAATTTATAGTAGACGTAGATTTACTAAACGTTTCTTTCTTAAAAAAATAAAATGAATATAGTCGTTCTATCAAGAAATTCACAGTTATACTCCACTGATCGCCTAATTGAGGAAGGTGTAAAAAGAGGCCACAAAATGGAAATTATTGATCCTCTTAAATGTGATATTATCATTGAAAAGGAAAAACCTACCATCTACTACAAAGATCGTTACCTCGATTATGTGGATGCCATTATTCCTAGAATTGGTTCCTCGGTAACTTTTTATGGTTGTGCCGTGGTAAGACAATTTGAAATGATGGGTGTTTTTACCATTGTTACTTCCGATGCGATACAACGCTCAAGAGATAAACTACGTAGCTTACAACGCTTAAGTAAAGCAGGTATTGGTATGCCAAAAACCGTTTTTACAAACTATTCTAGAGATGTTGAAGAGGTTATTGAACATGTAGGCGGAACACCTGTAATCATAAAATTATTAGAAGGCACACAAGGTTTAGGCGTTGTTTTGGCTGAAACCAAAAGCGCGGCCGAATCTGTTCTTGAAGCTTTTAATGGGTTACAAGCTCGTGTTATTGTTCAAGAGTTTATAAAAGAAGCTGGTGGTGCCGATTTACGTGCATTAGTGGTAGATGGCCAAGTAGTTGGTGCTATGAAGCGCCAAGGAAAAGAAGGCGAATTCCGTTCTAACTTGCACCGTGGTGGATCTGCAAATATCATAAAACTGAGTCACGACGAATTAAAATTAGCCATGAGTGCTGCGGCAGCATTAAAGCTTCCTGTTTGCGGTGTAGATATGCTACAATCGTCACGAGGCCCTTTATTATTAGAAGTGAACTCAACACCAGGTTTAGAAGGCATTGAAAAAGCTACTGGACGAAATATAGCTAAATCTATTATCTCCTTTATTGAAAAAAATAAACGATAATGACAGCCATAAATAACGGTGACCTCCATATTCTTGGAGCTACAATAAAACTAGGGGAACGTAAAGAAGTTAATTTTAATGTCGCTAATTTACATTCATCAACGCCGGTTAACGTTCCTATAATTATCGAACGTGCTAAAAAACCTGGACCTACTGTTTTATTTACAGCAGGTATTCATGGCGATGAAGTTAACGGTGTTGAAATTGTTAGACAACTTATTGCCAAAGGCATAAACAAACCCAAAGCAGGCACGGTAATTTGTATGCCGGTTATTAATATTTTCGGATTTATAAACTTAAAGCGTGAATTCCCCGACGGAAGGGATTTAAACCGCGTATTTCCTGGTAGCCCCACAGGGTCGCTTGCCGGAAGGGTAGCTTATAAACTGATAAACGATGTGATTCCGAATGTTGATTTTGTTATCGATTTTCATACCGGCGGCTCAGGGCGTTTTAATGCGCCACAACTGCGTTTTGAGAAATCTAATGAAGAGCTCGTTGCTCTAGCTAAAGTGTTCGGAGCTCCCTTTGTGCTATATTCCAAGAACTTACCAAAATCTTTTAGATCAACGTGTTCTAAATTAGGGAAACCTATTTTACTTTTTGAAGGTGGAAAATCGTTTCATATTGATGATGCCGTTACAAATTCTGGAGTAAATGGTTCCAAACGTATTTTGAAACATTTAGGTATGTTGAGCACCACCATTAAATCTGCCAAACCTAGACATGACTGCGTATTTATAGATGACAGTAAATGGTTGCGCGCCAAATATTCTGGCATGTTTAAAGAAACCATCCACATTGGGGGCTACGTTCTTAAAGGCGATGTTCTCGGACATATTACAGACCCTTACGGAAAATTTGATTATGCCGTAAAAGCGCCAAATTCAGGATATATCATTAATGTTAATGAAGCACCAATTGTGTATCAAGGGGATGCCTTATTTCATATTTCAAAAAAACTAAAACGCGTATTAACTTAATATGAGTAAAACGGCTTTACGGAAAAAATACAAAACGCTTCGTAATGATTTATCAGACGATCAAATTGAAGATTTAAGTTTAGATATTTCAAATCAGCTTTTAAAGCTTCCTATTTGGGAACATTCCTTCTACCATATATTTTTAACTATTGCGGAGCTCAAGGAAATAAACACCGATTATATTCTGAATATTTTATCGGGTAAAGACAAAAACATCCTCATTTCAAAAAGTGATTTTAAAACTGGAGAAATGCTTAGCTTCTTACTTACAGATAATACCGTTATTAAAAAAAATAGCTATAACATTCCTGAACCTGTTGATGGCATTTCAATTGAAAACAGTAAAACTGATGTTGTTTTTATTCCGCTTTTAGCTTTCGATAAACTCGGAAATCGCGTAGGCTACGGCAAAGGTTTTTATGATCGTTTCTTAGCACAATGCAAACCAGAAACGATAAAAATAGGCTTATCCCTTTTTGAAGCCGACACAGAAACCATCGAAACTTTTGAAACCGACGTTAAACTCAACTATTGCGTAACGCCTAAAACCATTTACAACTTTTAATCGTTACAATTCTCGCAGTAGGTTGCTCTTAGGTATTCATCGGCTAACAACTGAAAAGTAACACCGCCATCTGCAACAGAATTAAAAAGCTTACAAAAACGCTCATTATTCATATTGTAAGCGTTCAACAAAATCGTTCTATAATCCGAATCTTGCGTAAACTCTTTATTTACAATAGTTAAGTTCAGGTAATAGTATAATAAATCTTCATCCACGTCTATACTTTTAGCTTTATCTTTTAATAGTTCTTCAGACAAATCGATATTCGCATAATAACTATAAAACTGCGCCAAGCTTAAATAATCGTAATCGGATAAAGTGAATGTCTTATAATGATCATTTATATAAGCAATTGATTTATCTTTTTTATCATACGCCCTTTTTCGCATATAACGTTCTGCTTGTGTAATGTGGTAATTTACTAGCATTCGAGAAATAAGCGCATCATCAATACCATAATTTTTTAAAGCATTAATTTGATTTTTCAGCGCATCATCATCAATATCTTGCCATTTAAAACGCCATATTTTAATTTTTATCGCTACAATATTATACTTCACCTCAGCATTATCTGGCACCAATTTCTCAAGCTCTAATAATTCATCATATACATTTAAAGCTTGCCTAGTATCTAAATTGTATAAAAAAGAGAGGTTTTTATTCAAAAGTTTAGCAAATTCAGCTTGTTTCGGGATTTCCATTTTTTTTAAAAATAAGGCAGAAATGGCGTTAGAGTTAATTTTTGAAAATATTGAGTTCTGTATGACAATGGCCTCCTCTAAATCCTTAGCACTTAAAGCGGCATGAAATTTTTCCAAAAGCACGTCTTCAGACATTAGCTTATATTTATCCTTTCGCTCCAATTCCAGTTCTAAAACAGCTTTTCTATGACGTTCTAAAACAGGCTCTAATTGAGCACTGAGGCCACCTGCTAATTTACCCTTAACCTGCTCCTTAGTTAATTGGTTTAAACCTTCATACGGTGTCCCTTTAATATCATTTAAAAACTCAACCCAATTTTCAGAAGTACTCACCGTAGTTTCTATTGTAGGTTGCTGAAAGGTTTGTAAGGCTGCAACAATACTATTTGCACGTTGTTCTTGAAGTTCCATGTTACGCTCTAAACTGCCTTCAACAGAAGCATAAGCATTAATATTTATAGACTTAATATAATAATCTGTTAAACGTAAGGAATCGTAAATAGGCTTAACGTCTTCCTGAGAATATTCAGATTTATCTTTTTCAAAAGGAATTTTAAATTTTAGGGTTTTGTTTTTCAGAATAAACCCTTCTTTGGATTTAGCCTGAATGCGTCTCGTACTATAAGTTAGAGTATCCAAATACATGCCCATATCTAGCAAATCCCAAGGGTAAGCCTCTAATTCATAAATAAGATTATAGCGACATAAATTCTTATTACCCAAAAACATGATATTAAACTCGATTGGCTTTTTTATTTCGGTATCTGAAATGCGCCCAACATGTACTCGAAAACTATTTTCACCATGTGGTCTGAGTCCTTTTCTTAGCCTTGAACCATATAAGGGTTTTGTAAGCCTTCCTCTTATTTGCTTATTTAAAACCGAATCTATGCTACAAGCGTAGTGATCCTTCGTAACAATATCAATCGCAATACCAGCACCTTCATCATGGAATAACTTATTAAACCATTCTTTATCATTGACTTCAAAATAGAGGTTATTCCCATCCTTCTTAACGGCGAATTGCACTTCTTTAGGCTTTGCTTGAAATGCTTCAAAACAAGCTTTACAATTCTCATTTCTTTCGTTTTGACTTCTAGGATAAACGACATCAAACCTATTTTGAGCAGAAATATTATGATAACAAAAAACTAAGGCAATGGTTAAAAGTAGGTGGCTAGGCTTCATTAGTAAGGTTTTAGGCTCCCAAATATAGGAAATACCTTATCACCATAAAATTCTTGTTGCATTAAATTTACTGGGGTTTACTAGAAAAGGCCTGCTTATTAAAAACGATAAGCATGATAAACCCAGTACTTATAGCTACATCGGCAATATTAAATACCGGTTCAAAGAAGTTAAAGCGCTTTCCGCCATAAAACGGTACCCATTCTGGTAAATCGACCTCAATTAAAGGAAAATAGAGCATATCAACCACACGTCCGTGAAGTAACGTATCGTAACCACCAGCTTCTGGTAAAAAAGTAGCGACTTGATTATAGCTATCTTCAAATATAACGCCGTAGAAAACAGAATCGATAATATTCCCTAAAGCACCAGAAAAAATGAGTGCTATGGCGATTATTAAAATTTTTGAACTTTGTTTTTTGGTACTATCATAAAGCCAATAACCAATACCAAATATTGCAAAAACTCGAAATAAAGTTAAAGCGACTTTAGCGGTTCGCTCTGAAATTAGAGAGGTAAAATCACTAATTTTTGTACCCCAGGCCATACCATCATTTTCAATGAAATAGATTTTAAACCACGAAAACACATCGACACTTTCGTGAAGCGCAAAATGTGTTTTAACATACACCTTACTAATTTGGTCGATTAGTAAAATGATAATTATTATAAAAATGGATTTCTTTAAAGACATGGTTGATTTATGGGCTATACTAACAAAGTATAAAAAATGAAAGAGGCTGTCTAAAAAGTAAAGTTTCCGTCAACCTGAACTTGATTCAGGTTCTCATAATGATTGGTTATCAATATGATGCGATTCTGAATCAAGTTCAGAATGACGTGCTTTAATACTTTTTAGACAGCCTCAAACTATAATATTTTAAAAAACTTATTGTTGCATATTTTTTGCTTCAATACTTAAAGTCGCATGAGGCACAAGCTCTAATCGTTTTTTATTAATTAATTTTCCTGTAACACGACAAATACCGTAAGTTTTATTTTCAATACGAATAAGGGCGTTTTTTAAATCACGAATAAATTTCTCTTGACGAATGGCCAATTGAGAATTTGACTCTTTACTCATAACCGCACTACCTTCATCAAAAGCTTTAAATGTTGGTGAAGTATCTTCAGTACCGTTAGTAGAATCGTTCATATAGGCACTTTTAATAAGATCTAAATCGTATTTTGCCTTTTCTATTTTTTCAGAAATTAATACTTTAAACTCTGCTAATTCTGCATCCGAATATCTTACGTTATTTTCCATAATTTCAATGTTTTTGGATAAACAATTTGGTATTGACATCATCAAACGCAATTTCTATACCATCATCTAGTTTATCAACTATTTCTAGTTCGTTAGTTAAAGTTTCCGACTTAATATAAGCCACATTCGCTTCTACAGCATTTGTAATCTGCTCATCCTTTTGAAGCTTTACAGTAATTTTATCTGTAACCTCAAAACCTGAATCTTTACGTAAATTCTGAATTCGGTTTATTAACTCCCTGGCAATCCCTTCTTTACGCAATTCTTCAGAGATAGTAACATCTAAAGCTACGGTTAAAGCACCTTCATTTGCTACCAACCACCCCTCAATATCTTGCGAGGTAATCTCAACATCCGAGCGTTCTAATGTAATATTTTTTCCATTAACATCAACTTCCAAAGCACCATTTTGTTCAATTTTGTTAATATCTTCCGGTGTAAAGTTAATTACTATTCCAGCAATGGCTTTCATATCTTTTCCAAAGCGTGGCCCAAGTACTTTAAAGTTAGGCTTAATTTGTTTTACTAAGATATCTGAAGCATCATCAAGAAGCTCAATCTCTTTAATATTAACCTCGTGCTTTATCAATTCTGAAACGGCTGCAATCTCTTCCTTTTGCTGTTCGGAATCTACAGGAATCATTATTTTTTGAAGCGGCTGACGCACTTTTATCTTCTCCTTCGCTCTTAATGAAAGCACTAAAGAAGAAATCACTTGAGCATTTTCCATTTTACGCTCTAAACTTTTATCAACAAAAGCTTCATTATACACAGGGAAATTCGCTAAATGCACACTCTCAAACCGTTCTTTTTGCGACACTGAATTTAAATCTAAATACAGTTTATCCATGAAAAACGGTGCAATTGGGGCGGCCAATTTCGCAATGGTTTCCATACACGTGTAAAGGGTTTGGTAGGCCGAAATTTTATCCTGCTCGTAATCCCCTTTCCAGAAACGTCTTCTACTTAAACGCACATACCAGTTACTCACATAATCTTGTGTGAAATCTGAAATGGCACGCGCTGCTCTCGTCGGCTCATAATCGGCGTAAAAAGCATCCACCTTCTGAATTAATGTATGTAATTCTGAAAGAATCCAACGATCTAATTCCGGACGCTCTTCTAAAGGAATATCAGCTTCCGCATAACTGAATTTATCTAAATTCGTATATAAACTGAAGAATGAATAGGTATTGTAAAGGGTTCCGAAGAATTTACGTTTTACCTCTTCAACACCTTCAATATCAAATTTCAAATTATCCCAAGGGTTGGCGTTTGCAATCATGTACCAACGTGTCGCATCGGCACCATAATCCCCTAAAGTTTCAAAAGGGTCAACGGCGTTACCTAAACGTTTGGACATTTTTTGTCCGTTTTTATCCAATACCAATCCGTTAGACACCACGTTTTTATAAGCCACAGAATCGAAAACCATGGTTGCGATCGCATGAAGCGTATAAAACCATCCACGGGTTTGATCAACACCTTCAGCAATAAAATCTGCAGGGAATGATTTATTCTCGTCAATTAATTCTTTATTCTCAAACGGGTAGTGCCATTGCGCATAAGGCATAGAACCAGAATCGAACCACACATCAATTAAATCGCTTTCGCGGAACATTTTCTGCCCTGTTGCTGAAACCAATACAATTTCATCAACAATACTTTTATGTAAATCTAATTTCGCATAGTTTTCTTCGGAATTGTTTCCAACTTCGAAATCTTCAAAAATATCCTTAGCTAAAACGCCTGCTGAAACTGCTTTTTGCATTTCGGCTTTAAGCTCTTCAACAGAACCTATACAGATTTCCTCTTTACCATCTTCAGTTCTCCAAATTGGTAATGGAATACCCCAATAACGTGAACGTGATAAGTTCCAATCATTGGCGTTTGCTAACCAGTTTCCAAAACGTCCCGTTCCTGTGGATTTTGGTTTCCAGTTAATACCTGCATTTAATTCATGCATGCGCCCTTTGATATCGGTTACTTTTATAAACCAAGAATCTAGCGGATAATAAAGGATTGGCTTATCGGTTCTCCAACAGTGTGGGTAGTTGTGCTTGTATTTTTCAACCTTAAAGGCCTTATTTTCTTCTTTTAATTTAATAGCGATTTCAACGTCTACTGAACGTTCTGGCGCTTCACCATCGTCGTAATATTCGTTTTTCACGTATTTACCAGCAAATTCGGCCATTTCTGGTCTGAATTTCCCTTGTAAATCGACTAATGGCACCAAGTTACCATCCTTATCTTTCACCAGCATTGGTGGAATTTCGGGAGTTGCTTGTTTTGCAACCAGGGCATCATCGGCACCAAAAGTTGGCGCGGTGTGTACGATTCCGGTTCCATCTTCTGTAGTTACGAAATCTCCAGCAATCACTCTAAAAGCATTTTCAGGATTATCGTTTGGTAAAGCGTAAGGTAAAAGTTGTTCGTACTGAATACCAACTAAATCTTTTCCTTTAAATTCTTTTACAATTAAATATGGAATCTTTTTATCGCCCGCATTGTAAGTATCTAAACCTTCAACAGTTTCAACTAATACATTGTTTTTTCCTGCAAATTGTTTTCCAACTAATGGTTTTGCTAAAACAACGTTTATTGCTTCGAATGTATATTGGTTGAATGTTTTTACTAAAACATAGTCAATTTTTGGCCCAACAGTTAACGCTGTGTTACTCGGCAGCGTCCAAGGCGTTGTTGTCCATGCTATAAAATGAATAGAGCCTTCACTTTGTAAAAAGTCAGGCAATGTATTTTCTACAGCTTTAAACTGAGCAACAATAGTCGTATCCGTTACATCCTGATAAGCACCTGGTTGGTTAACTTCGTGAGAACTTAAACCTGTACCGGCTTTAGGCGAATAAGGCTGAATGGTGTAGCCTTTATACATTAAATTCTTAGAGTATATTTCTTTTAACAACCACCAAACCGATTCCATGTATTTTGGCTCATAGGTAATGTATGGATCATCCATATCTACCCAGTACCCCATTTTTTCGGTTAGGTCATTCCAAACATCAGTATAACGCATAACAGCTTTTCTACAAGCTGCGTTATAATCTTCAACCGAAATAGATTTACCAATATCTTCTTTTGTGATACCCAATTCTTTTTCCACACCTAATTCAATGGGCAAACCATGGGTATCCCAACCTGCTTTACGCTTCACTTGGTAACCTTTCATGGTTTTATAACGCGGAAAAATATCTTTAATAGCACGCGCCAAAACGTGATGCACACCAGGAAGTCCGTTTGCAGACGGTGGCCCTTCAAAAAACACATAGGGCGCTTGACCTTCTCTTGTTGTTACACTTTTCTCAAAAATGTTGTTTTCTTTCCAATACTGTAGGATTTCTGTTGCTACGTTTGGTAAGTTAAGACCTTTATATTCAGGAAATTTAGCGTTCATTTATTTGTAATTCTAATAAGTTCGCGAATTTAAGGAATTATACTTAAAATGATAGGCTTTTAAAGGAAAAATACAGAAGAGCTGCTCACTAAGCTACACCTAGTTTTAAGTATAAAATAACACATGCTATACTACAAAATTAACGCCTTACATTTTGCGACGTTACATGCATAAAAAGTAAACCTCACTTCTTTTCTCAAATCAAATAAAAAAACAATTATAGCCCGCTGAATATGAGTTAATTTATCATTTTTAAGAATTCGTCCATTTTTTGAAATTAATCTTTTAAATTTGAACTATAAAACGCAATAAAAAATTTAGGGTTTAGAAAATATGCTAAAAAGACAAGCACCTAAATAAAACACACTAATTAACCACATATGAAATCAAACTACCTTCTGGCTTTTACAGTACTTTTCTTGTCTTTAAAATCCTTTGCTCAAGTACAAGATTCCATTAGCTACCCATACGTTTTACCCATTTGGGGTGATAAAGTAGCAGAAAGAGGTATGGCCGACCAGCTTCAACTGCCTTTTGGTGTCAATGTGAATTACGTAAACGCCTTTATGGACTTAGAAATCACAGAATTTGGATTAGATATTGCTGGTAAAGATGTATCAAACATCTTAAATGTAGAAACTCTTAATTTCACTAACGTAGCCGCTACAACAAATGGCTTAAACTTAAGAGCAGATGCCTGGATATTACCTTTTATGAATGTTTATGGCTTGTTTTCAACAGTTACAGGTGGCACTATGGTCAGTCTTCAACCCACTTGGAAAGATGCTGAAGGTGAAATTATTTTACAGTTACCTGAATTTTCATCCAACGTAGAGTTTGACGCTATGACTTATGGTATTGGTACAACCCTAGTTTTCGGATGGGACAATTATTTTTTAAGCACTGATTTTAACTATTCTAGAACCAACACCGCTTTATTAAAAGAACAAGTAGGCTACGCTACTTTATCGGCAAGAGCTGGTTACCGATTTGGTTTATCTAAAAACAACAAAGACTTTTTTCTCGCACCGTATCTTGGTGTCATGTATAGAGATTTCGTAGGAGCTGATGGAAACTCAGGGCAAATTGGCTTGGATGAAGTTTTTCCTGATTTGGATATGACTTTTAATGAAACCGTAGACGATAAAATTGCCAGTAACCAAGCCATAATAGATGATCCCGCAACAGATCCTAAAGTAAAAATAAAACTACAAGCTCAAAACCAAGCTTTAACCACTATTGAAGAAACGGTTAACGACAGTGGCATATTTACAACCAAGATTGATTATAACATTAAAAAGGAAATTGCTCAAACAACCACATTTCAAATGGGCTTTAACTTGCAAATCAACAAACACTGGATGTTTAGAGGCGAGTATAGTTTATCAGATGAACAACGTTTTATTATGACAGGTCTGCAATACCGCTTTGGAATTAAGAAAAAAGGCGTAAATTAAAACGAATTCAAAATAGACTAACTCTATGAATTTCAAAAAATCCCTCACATTAATTGCCATTTTAACGGTAGGATTAATTTCTTATGCTCAAACTGAAACAACTGACGGGGCTAAAAAAAATAGATTTAAAGATAGTCTTGATGGCAAATTGGATTTCAGTGACTTCTTAATTGATGTTAATGGATTTATCCCAGTGCCTCAACTCATTACAGAACCAGCATTGGGTGGTATCGGACTAATATTTTCACCTGTTTTCATAAAACCTAACAAGCATCAAGCTGAAGGCGAATATACGCCACCCGATATTACCGCTGCGTTTGGAGGCTATTCAGCAAATAAATCATGGGGTGTTGGAGGTATGCGCATTGCTACCTTACCACAATACAAATTAAAATACAGAGCAGCCCTGGCTTACGCAGACGTGAACTTAGACTTTTATAGAACACTTCCAGTTGTTGGCGAAAAAGAATTTGGCTTCAATTTTAGAAGCACCATAGCATTTGCCTCGGTTTTAAGAGAACTTGGGAATAGCGATATTTATCTCGGACTAGAATATTTATACCTGCATAACAACATTAAACCCAACTTTAATAATATCAATTTACCTGATTTTGTTGAAGAGAAAGACCTTACTAGTAATTTAAGCAATCTAGGCGTAGTTCTCGAATACGACAAGCGCGACAACCTATTTACACCAAATAAAGGCTGGTATTTCACTTCATCCTATAACATAAACGCTAATTGGACCGGTAGTGATTACGACTTTCAAACTTTGGATATTGCGCTATATAAATTCTTTCAATTCACCTCAAACTGGGTTTGCGGATTTCATGCAGAAAGTAAACTTCAATTTGGCGACGCCCCTTTCTACGCAAAACCAGCGATTAATATGCGAGGCGTTCCAATGGCGAGATATCAAGGCGATGACATTTATGTATTTGAAACAGAACAACGCTTCGATATTACCTCAAGATGGAGTTTGGTTGCTTTTGGAGGACTCGCTAAAGCGCCTATTGATGGACAATCGTTTGGAGACGCCGATTTAGTACATTCCTACGGAACAGGCTTTAGGTATTTAATTGCACGTAAATTTGGTATACGAACTGGTATCGATTTCGCCTGGTCTAATAATGACTTTGGTTGGTATATTATTTTTGGTTCTGCTTGGAATAACCGAAGCTAATTGTAAGTCAACTCACTAAACGATATAATCTACCAAATCTTCCATTTTTGAAATCAACTGAACCTTAATCGCTGTATTTTGAAGTGAAATTTTATTGTATTTAGACACAAAAATGGTTGCAAAACCTAATTTCTCGGCTTCTAAAATACGCTGTTCCACACGTTGTACTGGGCGAATTTCTCCAGACAAACCAACTTCTGCAGCAAAACAATAATCTTTAGGAATGGCAACATCTTCATTAGAAGACAAAATTGAAGCCACAACAGCTAAATCAATCGCAGGATCATCAACGGTAATACCACCTGTAATATTCAAAAACACATCTTTAGCTCCTAAACGGAAGCCAGCTCGTTTTTCTAAAACAGCCAACAACATATTGAGGCGCTTCGCATTAAATCCGGTTGCCGAACGTTGCGGTGTTCCATAAACCGCGGTACTCACCAAGGCTTGCACCTCGACCATTAAAGGACGCATCCCTTCCAAGGTCGCCGCAATCGCATTTCCAGATAATTCTTCGTCTTTTTTAGAGATTAAAATTTCAGAAGGATTACTAACCTCTCGAAGTCCGGAACCTTGCATTTCATAAATTCCTAATTCATTTGTAGAGCCAAAACGGTTTTTATTTGCGCGTAAAATACGGAAGACATGATTACGATCACCTTCAAACTGCAAAACCGTATCCACCATATGCTCTAATATTTTAGGCCCTGCAATATGGCCATCTTTGGTAATATGACCAATCAATAACACCGGCGTTGCCGTTTCTTTAGCAAACTTGATTAGCTCGGTGGTACACTCCTTGATTTGAGAAATACTTCCAGAAGACGATTCGATATAATCACTATGAAGCGTTTGAATAGAATCGATAATGACAATATCAGGCTCTAAAGCTTCAATTTGTTTGAATATGTTTTGAGTTTTGGTTTCGGTTAGGATATAACAATTACTATTATTGGGGTTAACCCGTTCAGCACGCATTTTTATTTGCTTCTGACTTTCTTCACCAGAAACGTATAACGTTTTATAGGGCAACCCTAAAGACACTTGAAGCAATAAGGTGCTTTTTCCTATTCCAGGTTCTCCACCCAATAAGGTTAATGACCCAGGAACAATACCACCACCTAGAACACGATTTAACTCGCCATCAAAAGTATTTAATCGTGGTTCTTTTGAGGTATCAATTTGATTAATTAACAATGGAATTGATGCCCGTTTCGCAGAAGAAGTTGGTGTTTTCCAATCACTTTTTTCTGGCTTTTGCACCAATTCTTCAACAATGGTATTCCATTCTTTACACGCCGTACATTGGCCTTGCCATTTTGCAAATTGCGTACCGCAGTTCTGACAAAAAAAAGTGGTTTTGACTTTCGCCATGAATTCGATTGTGTTTTATTGCGTGAGCTTCTTGTTAATTATAACCCGAAATCTGCTTTTATTAAATCTGCTCTATCCATTACCTCATCTTTAGTAATTCCAGCAATTTCATCTAAAGTATAAGCCGATTGATACGTTCTCATGGCACGTTTTGGCTCTCCTGTTTCCTCATAAAAGCGACCAATATAATAACCACCTAATAAAGTTTCTGGATAAGATTCTCTAGCCATTTTTCCTAGTTCTTCATAATACTCATAAGCTTCCTTTCTCTCAATAGCTGCTGCAATAGCTTTAAAGTCGTTAACTAAAATAGGCTTTTGAATACCTAACACATCACTAATTTCTTGATACTTTTCTTGAAGATATAAAACAGGTGAAATTTCTAATTCTAAAATCACTTCTTGATATTCCATCTTTGAAATAGGTTGATAGATTTTGAACATTTTCTCTAAAGCTACAGGAATAGCATTAGCTGGCACGGAATAATGTGAAGGATCTTTGAAGTTATTGAAATTATAAACTAAGTTGTCGTTCTCTACACCAGATATATCAGTATTTAAGGCGTTGGTCATCGATTTTATCGTTTCGGTATCCTTTTCCGTATTAGCTAAATAATAAAACGTTTTACGCTGTACTTTACGTAAAGCCTCTGGAAGATATTCCAACATATTTGGAGCTAAATCTGGACTAATAGCAACATACGATTGAAACAACGGTTGCGGCTTCAATAAATAGTAATTAATAAAATTAGCTGACTCACTATGCCCTATTACAGCCTTAAAACTACCTGTTCTGTATGTTTTTTCAATATGCGGAATTAATTCTAACCCAAGAAATTCAAAAAAATTAGCACCAGAATCTATCGGTAATGAGTTTTGTTCAGAATACATACAATCATCATAACGTTTATTTAATTGGTTTACCCCCACTACAATTGATGCTGGCATATCTTCCCAATAAGAAAAATAATCAACGTTACCCGCTACCGCTTCAAACATATAATCGGCATCTAAAACAAGAATTAACGGATAGGATTTATCATCTTTATCATAACCTCGTGGTAATTGAATTTTTAGTTCACGATCTTCCCCTAACTTTGAAGAATGAAAGTTTTGATATTTAACTTGCGCCCCCATATAACTAACTGATATGGTAAACAATAAAATAAAAAGTAGGTGTTTCATCTTAAATATTTGGTATTTGGTTCAATGGGGCAAGGTAATAAATAAACACAGAGTTTAAAAGCAAAGTTTTACGAAGTAATCGTCAAGCAAATCACAACCTAAAAATCAATTACTTTTTGTTTATTCTATTATAAATGGGCAAATAAATTAATGACAGACCTCCACAAACAATAATAACAAGTGTTTGCGATGCCCACATGATCCAACCATAAGCAATACTTGGTTCTTCTGGAATTCCAAAAAGCGAGAAGGCTGCGAAAACAGCTAAAGGATAAGACCCTATACCACCGTTTGTTGCCGCAATACTAAAGCTCGCAGAAATAAACCCAACAAGTATAGCGCCAGGAGAAACAACTCCTAATTCTTTAATCGCAAAAGTGGTTACATAAAACATGAGTACATACATACCCCATATAAAAAGCGTGTGAAATATATAGGCCCACTTATTTTTCATTTTGAAAATACTAAGCGCTCCTTCAATTAATCCGCCTACAAAATTTTTAATTTTTAAGGCTATTTTAGAACTACTTCTTCTTATGAGTATCGCTGCTATGATGAAAATAACAGCAGCCACAAACATGGCTAAAACTACTTTTACAGGATTAAATTTCTGAATTAAAAATCCGTAGATAAAATCAAATTGCAAAAAAAGTGTAATCGTCATAATACCCAACATAACAATCATATCTGCAATACGTTCGGCCACTATAGTGCCAAAACCTTTCTCAAAAGGCACACCTTCATAATTAGCAAGTAATGATGCTCGAGCGACTTCACCTGCTCTAGGAATGGTATAATTTATTAAGTAAGCTGCAAAAACAGCCATAAAGCTATTTCCGAATTTCACATGATAACCCATAGGAGTTAGCATAAAACGCCAGCGGTACGCACGAGACATATGACTTAAAAGCCCTAAAAACATCCCAAAAACAATCCAAGTATAATCGGCGTTTTTAGCATAAACTAATAATTTATCAATGGAAACTTTAGATAAGGAATACCAGATTAAAAAAACTCCCAACAATAGTGGGAGTACGATCTTTAAAAGATTTTTTATGTTCTGGTTCAAGAGCTTATTTTAACAAATTTGTCGCTTCATCAGGAAATACTAAAGCAGGTTTAAACCCTTTTGCTTCCTCGATATCTAAGATTGCATAAGTGATTAGTATTAGCGTATCTCCAACCGCAACTTTTCTTGCAGCAGCACCATTTAAAGTGATTTCCCCAGAGTTTCGAGGCCCTGGAATACAATATGTTTCAAGACGTTCACCATTATCATTATTAACAATCTGAACTTTTTCTCCTTGAATAATATTAGCTGCTTCCATTAAGTCTTCATCAATGGTAATACTGCCAATATAATTGAGTTCTGCACCGGTGCATTTAACTCTATGAATTTTAGATTTTACTACGTGAATTTGCATGAGGCAAAGATAATTAATTTAGAGCGATATTATCAATAAGTCTAATATCATCAGCATAAACTGCGATAAACGCTCTGTATTTTTTTAATTTTATTTTTTTTGATACCGTTTCCAGGGTGTCTTCGTCTGCTATAATGAAATATTCTAATTTCAACAAGTCATGCATAGAAAACTGTTTATCAACCCATTCCATAACATCAACAGCACTTTCTGTGCCAAATTTAGCTTTGGCAGCTGTTAATGTTTTGTAAATAAACGGCGCCGCTTCCTTATATTCTTGCTTAAGCCTCACATTTCGCGAACTCATAGCTAAACCATTCATTTCTCGATATATAGCACATGGCACGATATTCACTGGAATGTCATGCTTTTCAACCATCTTTTTAATGATGGCTAATTGCTGAAAATCTTTCTCCCCAAAATAAGCATTATTAGGTTTAATAATTTCAAACAAACGTTTTACAATGGTGCCAACACCATCAAAATGTCCTGCTCTAAATTTACCCTCCATTTGAAATTCCAAACCATCGAAATCAAACTTTTGCGAAGCCAATTCATCTTCATAAACATCTTCCACCGAAGGCGCATAAACCATAATTCGATTTGCATTTACTTCTTCAAGAAGTGCTACATCTGTTTCTAATGTTCTTGGGTATTTTTCCAAGTCTTCTTTGTTGTCAAACTGTGTTGGATTCACAAAAATACTCACCACAACTACATCATTTTCTAACAAAGCTCTTTTTACTAATTCCAAATGACCGTTATGCAAAGCCCCCATAGTGGGCACCAATCCTATGGATTGATTTATGTCCTTTACAGCATCGAGCGCTAACGTAATTTGTTGTTTTTCTGAGTAAACTTCCACTATTTAATATAAAATTAACGGGTGCAAACTTAAGATTTTACAACCAATTTGCATAAAATTTTGTATTTTTGCGTGTTTTTTATTTTCAATTGCTAAAAGTAACACCTGTATATAATTTCATGCTAATACATGAAACACGTAACGATTACGTGATGTAGAGGCTATTTAAAGTCAACAAAAACCATCATATGAAAGATAAGAGGATATTATATGTATCATCTGAAGTAGTGCCCTATTTACCTGAAACCGAAATTTCTTCTATGTCATTTGAAGCACCTAGAATGGTGAATCAACAAGGTGGCCAAATTAGAATATTCATGCCTAGGTATGGCAATATAAATGAGAGAAGACACCAATTACACGAAGTTATACGATTATCTGGTATCAATTTAGTTATTAACGATCTGGATATGCCTTTAATTATAAAGGTAGCCTCTATTCCAAAAGAGCGCATTCAAGTTTATTTTATTGATAACGATGAATATTTCAAAAGAAAAGCTACGTTAACCGATGAAGCTGGGAAATTATTCCCAGACAATGATGAACGTGCTATTTTCTTTGCAAAAGGCGTTATTGAAACCGTAAAAAAATTAAACTGGGCTCCAGATATTATTCATGTTCATGGTTGGTTAGCTTCTTTACTACCCCTTTACTTTAAAGAGTACTATAAGGATGAGCCTTTATTTAGCGAAAGTAAAATCGTAACTTCTGTTTACAATCAAAGTTTTAGCGGTTCGTTAAACGAAGAAATGATTAACAAAATTAAGTTTGATAATATTGATGATGAAGCCGTAAAACCGCTTGAAGACCCAACATACACAAACTTAATGAAAGTTGCGATAGATTATTCTGACGCCTTAATTATTGGATCAGAAACGATCCCCGAAGACTTAAACAGTTACTTACAAGCATCAGACAAACCTATTTTAGAATATAAAACTAAGGATGAATTTGGTGAAGCTTATACAACATTTTTCAACGAGACCGTTTTAAGCTAAACATCAAAGTCATTTATATTATATGAAAAAGACAATTAATTCCCTTCAATTCCCTGTTGTTTTTCTTCTTTTGGTTAGCGCTTTTATTGCCTGCGACAAAGATTATAGCGTTATAGAAAGTGATGTTCTTGGCGACGAAAACGCAGATTTTGACACAAAGGACTCCCTATGGTCTGTAACCGCCTATAATAAAAAACTAGATTCGTTACAAATTAACAATCTCGGGACAACCTCCTCTGCAGCTACAGCGGGTAATTTACTAGGCGTATTTAACGATCCTTCTTATGGTTTAACTACCGCAAGTATTGTTTCTCAAATTGCCCCAACCTCTTTTTCACCAGAATTTGGCGAAAACCCTGTTATTGATAGTGTCGTTTTAAACATTCCTTACTACAATACTGTGGTGAGTTATGATGAAGATAACATTCCAGAATATAAATTAGATTCTTTATTTGGAAACAGTAATACACCTATTGAACTTACCGTTTATAGGAGTAATTATTACCTTAGAGATTTTGACCCTAACAATCCAGAAAACAACATACAAAACTATTATTCTAACGGAAGTAGTCCTGTGAATTCTGCACTTAACGGATCATCTGTTATTAAATTTGACGATCATATTGATGACTTAACCACTCCTATTTATCATAATTCAGCCTTTATTCCTAGTAAAAAAGTTATTATAACGACAGTTGGAGAAGGTGATGACGAGGTGGCAACAAATTCAACCCCTGCACTTCGTGAAAAACTAGATGAAAAGTATTGGAAAGAAGTGATTATTGATAAAGAAGGAGATCCTGTTTTAAGTAGCGAAAGTAATTTTAAAAATTATTTTAGAGGTCTATATTTTAAAGCGGAGGCAACAGCTTCAGATGGTTCAATGATACTTTTAAATATTGCTGCAACTACCGCCAACATTACTATACATTATACATCTGGAGCAGATGGCAGTAGAGTTCAAGACACTTATGTCATGAATTTTTCTGGTAATATCCTAAATACTTTTATTAATGATTACACTATTCCGCTTACCGACGGTGATAAAACTTTAGGTGATGATAAATTGTATCTTAAAGGTGTAGAAGGCTCTATGGCCGTAGTCGAATTATTTAGCGGAAAAGTGGATTGTGATGGTGATGGTATTTTAGATTTAGAGGCTATTGATTGTTTTAAACAAAGATATAGACAACTTGATGACAACGGTGATTATATTAAAGATCCAATCACTAATAGGTTTCAGCTAAAAAAACTTATAAATGAAGCCCAGTTAGTTCTTACTGAAGAAGACAATTTACCTGACGGTGGTATGGAAGACTATCACACTTATGATCGAATATATGCCTATAACATAAAGAGCAATGCTACAACATTAGATTATAGCATAGACCCTACAACAAACACGACAGACCCGTTAAATTCTAAAATTATTAGTCTAGGGCAAAGAAATGATAAAGGGGTTTTCAAAATTCGTCTTACACAACATTTAAATAATATTTTATTTACCGACTCAATTGCAGAAAACACGCCTACAACAATAGGATTAGTGTTATCAAACAACGTTAATTATACAGGTAATGCGGAAATTCTTGATAGTGGTGATGACGTTACAGCTGTACCTAGAGCCTCTATATTATCTCCTAGAGGAACCATCATTTATGGTAGCAGCCAAAACGTAGCTGATGCTGAGAAAAGGCTACAATTGAAAATATTCTCCTCTGAAGCTAAAAAATAATTTATAGAATCATCTCTATATGTGAATTTCATCGTATAAAATGAAAGTTCATATAGTAAATAAGATTGATTAATTATTATTTCACATATTTGCTAGTAATAATTAAGCTCAACACCAAATAGAAAAAATATGTGTGGAATTGTTGGATACATAGGCCCTAGAGAGGCTTATCCCATAGTAATAGAAGGTTTAAAACGTTTAGAATATAGAGGTTACGATAGTGCAGGAATTGCACTTTTTGACGGCACAGATCTTAAAGTTTCTAAAACAAAAGGAAAAGTTGCAGATCTAGAAGCCATCGCTGATAAAGAAATCACTAAAACAGGCAATGTAGGTATTGGTCATACGAGATGGGCTACACACGGCGTTCCCAATGACGTGAACTCACATCCGCACGTTTCTAACTCTGGAAACTTAGTGATTATCCATAACGGTATAATCGAAAACTACGAATCTTTAAAACAAGAATTAATCACTAGAGGCTACAATTTTAAATCTGATACTGATACTGAAGTTTTAGTAAACCTTATTGAAGAGGTTCAAAAACAAGAAGATTTAAAACTAGGAAAAGCAGTTCAAGTAGCTCTAAACCAAGTAATTGGCGCTTATGCCATTGCTGTTTTCGATAAAAACAAGCCGGAAGAAATTGTTGTTGCACGTTTAGGTAGTCCTTTGGCTATCGGAATTGGTGAAAACGAAGATGAATTTTTTATCGCAAGTGATGCTTCTCCTTTTATAGAATACACAAAAAATGCTGTTTACCTTGAAGATGAGGAGATGGCAATTATAAGATTTCACAAAGGCATCAAAATTAGAAAAATTAAAGATGATTCTGTAGTTGACACTTATGTTCAAGAATTACAAATCAACCTAGAGCAAATTGAAAAAGGCGGTTACGAGCATTTTATGCTTAAAGAAATCCATGAACAACCTAAAGCGATTACAGACACTTATCGTGGGAGGTTATTAAGAAATGAGGCTATTATTAAAATGGCAGGTGTTGAAGATAACATGAAAAAGTTTCTTAATGCTAACCGCATAATTATAGTAGCCTGCGGAACTTCATGGCATGCCGGATTAGTTGCAGAATATATTTTTGAAGATTTAGCTCGAATCCCTGTTGAAGTAGAATATGCTTCAGAATTTAGATACCGTAACCCTGTTATCAACGAGAACGACGTAGTTATCGCCATTTCACAATCTGGAGAAACTGCCGATACTTTAGCTGCTATAAAATTAGCTAAATCTAAAGGCGCTTTTGTTTTTGGTGTTTGTAACGTAGTTGGTTCGTCTATAGCTAGAGAATCAGATGCAGGTGCTTATACACATGCTGGACCAGAAATTGGAGTAGCTTCAACAAAAGCTTTTACAACTCAAATTACAGTATTAACTTTAATCGCTTTAAGGTTAGCTAGAGCTAAAGGCACAATTAGTAGCTCAGATTTTAGAACGCACCTTCTTGAATTAGAAATGATTCCTAAGAAAGTAGAAAAAGCACTAGAATCGGATGCCAATATTCAAACCATATCTAACATCTATAAGGATGTTCATCACTTCTTATACTTAGGTCGTGGCTATAATTTCCCGGTAGCTCTTGAGGGCGCATTAAAATTAAAAGAGATTTCATATATCCACGCCGAAGGTTACCCTGCTGCGGAGATGAAACATGGCCCAATTGCATTAATTGATGAAAATATGCCTATAGTAGTAATCGCCACAAAAAAGGGTCATTATGAAAAAGTGGTAAGCAATATTCAAGAAATTAAATCTAGAAAAGGAAAAATTATTGGTATTGTTACCGAAGGAGATACACAAGTAAGATCGCTTGCCGATCATGTTATTGAGGTTCCTGAAACTTTAGAATCACTTTCTCCACTACTTACAACGATTCCATTACAATTATTATCTTACCATATAGCTGTTATGCTAGATAAAAATGTAGATCAACCTAGAAATTTAGCGAAATCGGTTACTGTTGAATAATTAACTGAAATAAAAATATTTTAAAAAGGCCATAACACTCGAGTGTCATGGCCTTTTTTTAGCACTAATTTTTGACTATTTAGCAATAAATCATACATTTTTTTACAAAAATATGCTATGCGTGCATATAATTTTATATTTTTAGCAATGGGCAATATTTCGTTCTTTTGCGCTATATTGTTTTAAACTTAAACTAAACATAACCAATGAAAAAAACTCTCCCACTTTTGCTATTGTTTGTTTGCTACCTCTCGAATGCACAAACAACCGTCACAGGAACTGTAGTAGACGACACAAGTTTACCAATCCCTGGAGCCAACATCATCGTTGTAGGTACTACTGTCGGAACTGTATCCGATTTTGACGGAAACTTTACCTTAACCTTTAACCAAAATCCACCATTCTCTATCCAAGCAAGTAGTATAGGTTTCGAATCCATTACAAAAGAAATTACTATTGCAAATCAAGTTATCAATTTTGTTTTAGTAGAAGGTACGGCTTTAGATGAAGTTGTCATTTCAGCTTCAAGGACGCCTGAACGCATCTTTGAATCTCCAGTAACGATAGAGCGTCTAGGTCTCAAAGAAATTAAAAATACCGCTTCCGCCGATTTCTATGACGGTCTAGAAAACCTGAAAGGAGTTGATGTAAATACCAACTCATTGACTTTTAAATCGGTTAACACAAGAGGTTTTGCAACTTTTGCTAATAACAGGTTCATGCAACTTGTTGATGGTATGGATAATTCTACACCGGCATTAAACTTTCCAATTGGAAATTTAGTAGGTATGACTGAAACCGATGTATTAAGCGTAGAGCTTTTACCAGGAGCGTCTTCAGCTTTATATGGTGCCAATGCATTTAACGGAATTTTATTTATGCGTAGTAAAAACCCTTTTGACCATGGCGGAATTAGTGCTTCAATAAAAAGAGGTGTCACTTCTCAAGAAGCTTCAGGAACCAACCCTTATACCGATTTAAGCATTCGTGCGGCTCATAAATTTAGCGAAAAATTTGCAGCTAAAGTTAATTTTGGATATTTAGAAGGTACAGACTGGGCTGCAACAAGTGTGGTAGATAGAAATATGGAAGGCGGCACACGTGAAACCAACTTAAACTATAACGGTGTAAATGTTTATGGTGATGAAGTCTCTCAAAACTTAAGACAAGTGGCCATACTATTAGAATCAGCTATTAATCCCGCTACAGGCCAACCCTATTTACCTGCAGGAGCTAGTACATTAGCCCCTTCAGTTGATGTGAGTAGAACAGGTTATAACGAAAGTGAATTAACAAACTATGAGGCTAGTAGTATTAAAGCCGATTGGGGTTTATACTACCGCCCATTAGAGAACGATTTCGAAATTTCTTATGTTGGTAAAGTAGGTACCGGAACAACCATATACCAAGGTTTAAACCGCTACAATATTGACAACTTTTTTCAAGAGCAACATAAAATTGAGATTCGTAATAGAAATTTTTTCTTAAGAAGTTATATTGTTGCCGATAAAGCCGGTGATTCATACGATATGGTTTTTACGGGCATTAACATAAATAGAGCTTGGAAACCAGATTTAAACTGGTTCGCAGAATATGCAGGAACCTATATTCAATCCACTTTGGCAGGAGCAAACGATGGTCAGGCGCATTCTGCAGCACGTGCTCAGGCAGAAACAGGTCGGTTTGAACCTGGGACTCCAGAATACATAGCTGCTTTCAATAGAAGTATAAATGACCCCGATTTAACGACAGGTTCTAAATTTGCTGATGCTTCAAAATACTACCACATGGATGGTAACTACAACTTCAGTGAGGTCATCAAATTCGCTGAAATTCAAGTGGGTGGCTCTTATAGGATGTATAATTTAAATTCCTTTGGAACCATTTACACAGATTACGATGGTCCTATTGAATATTTTGAATACGGCGTATATACCCAAATTCAAAAAAACATTGAATTAAACGAAAGTCTAGAATTAAAATTAACAGGATCTTTGCGCTACGATAAGTCTGAATTTTTCGATGGTTTCTTTTCTCCTAGATTATCAGGAGGGTTAACTTTGAATAGAAATCATAACTTCAGAGCCTCTGTTCAAACTGGATTTAGAAATCCAACAACACAAGATTTATTCATTGGTTTAGATGCTAACCGAGCGATTTTAGTTGGTTCATCACCTGACAATTTAGATCGTTATTCTGGTGATTACAATGTAAGTGGTAGTGGGCAAATAGCAGGACAACCAAGTGTGATTACACAAACAGGTGGTGCTGCATACAGTAACTCCTATTCTGAAGCTTCTGTTTTAACCTATAAAACAACTGGAGACACCAATGACTTGGTTGTTGCAAACCCAGACTTAATAAAACCTGAGCAAGTAACCTCTGCCGAAATTGGATATAGAGGAAAACTAAAAAACTTAACTATCGACTTTAGTGCTTATTATAACAGTTACAAGGATTTTATATCACAAGAATATGTGGTTGCTCCTTTATATGGTCAAGTAGGAGATAATGCATTATCTGTTGATGCCATTAATAGAGGTGACGACATTACTTATAATGCTTACACCAACTCTAAAGCAGCTGTTAATTCTTATGGTGCTTCAATTGGTCTTTCAACCAAAATATTTGGAAACTATGATTTAAGCGGAAGTTACACTTTTGCCAAGCTAGATTTTGATCAAGAAAAATATCCAGATTTCGTAACAAACTTCAACACGCCAGAACATAAATTCAAAGCGAGCTTTGGAAACACGAATCTGTTTAAAAACTTTGGTTTCAATATTTCGTATCGTTTTAGTGATGACTATTATTGGCAATCTACTTTTGGTGATGGATTAATTCCTGAATACCATGTCATGGATGCACAAATAAATTATACCATTCCTAGCTTTAAATCTACATTTAAATTAGGTGCTACCAACTTATTAGGTGATGAATACTTTACGGCATATGGAACAGGTTTTATTGGTTCTATGTACTACCTCTCTTGGACAATTAACAACTTATAAAATTAACATCATGATTAAAACTAAATATATAGGACTCATCTTAGTTGTACTTGGATTTACAGCGTGTAACTCACCAGAAGATGTTATTCCTCCTGTTGATAATGAAACGGTTCCTGAATTAGAATCTGGTACTGCTAATTTTGAAAAATATGTCTCTGTGGGTGCTTCGCTTACGGCTGGCTACTCTGATTTTGGATTATTTATTGCTGGACAAGAAAACTCTTTCCCTAACATGTTAGCCTCGCAATTTGAAAATGTTGGAGGTGGTGAGTTTACTCAACCACTTGTTAGCGACAATACAGGTGGTATTTTGGTTGGTGGCACACCAGTTCGCGGCTACCGATTGACCTTTAATAGCGAGATTCCTGGACCACAACCTTTAAATGAATTTTTAGCTGGATTGGGTGCTCCCGTTCCGCCAATCACCACAGAGGCCGGAGTTAATATTGGAAGCGACTTTAATAATTTTGGAATCCCAGGAGCAAAGAGTTTTCATTTAATTGCGCCAGGATACGCAGGTGCAAACCCGTATTACGCAAGAATTGCTTCAGCTCCAACGGCTACAGTAATTGATGATGCTATAGCACAAAATCCAACTTTTTTCACCTTATCAGATATTGGTGCTGCCGATGTATTAGGTTATGCATTATCTGGAGGTGACGATTCTGATGCTATTACAGATGTAGCTACATTTAATGGCTCTTTAGAAATTATTGTGGATAAATTAACCGCTAATGGCGCTAAAGGTGTTATTGCAAATGTACCGGATATTTTAGGTGTTTCTCATTTCACTACCGTAAACCATAACCCTGTACCTTTAGATGCCGCTACTGCTGGATATTTAAACAGCGCGAACGCCTATGGCGCCTACAATGCTGGAATCGTACAAGCTTATGCTTATCTTGTAGCGAACACGCCACTTACTCAAGAAATGGCTGATGAAGAAATAGCTAAACGTACCATTACATTTGCAGAAGCACCAAACAACGCTTTGGTAATTATGGATGAAGATTTAAGAGATCTAACAGCATTAAATCCTGCGCTAGTCAATTTAAGACAAGCAACATCTGACGATTTAATTCTTCTTACAGCTTCTTCTGAAATACCAAAAGGTGTTGGAGTTTCAACGCCTATGGGAGATAACTTTGTGCTTACACCAGAAGAACAAAATAATATTAACGATGCAGCCATGGGTTACAACCTTAGTATAGAAGCCGTAGCTCAAGCGAAAGGGTTAGCTGTAGCCGATTTAAAAAGTGTGATTGAAGAGGCCTCTACAAACGGTATTACTTTTGATGACTATTTTTTAAATACAGATCTTGTTTTCGGAGGCTTAGTAAGCTTAGATGGGGTACACCTTACGGCTCGAGGCTATGCACTAATGGGTAATACTTTTCTAAAAGCAATAGACGAAACGTATGGTTCAAATTTTGAAGCTTCAGGCAACCTTATGAAGGCTGGTGACTATCCAACGTCATATTCACCAACATTAGAATAAAATATTTTCAATAAGCGAGGGAGATATACTCCTTAAAAAAATAGGCTGTCCGAAAAGACAGCCTATTTTTTGTTTGATACGTTTATAATGCTTTAAAAATATACAGCACAATTTGGTAGCGCATCCTTAATACGCTTTTGTTCTGCTTCGCTAAATTTATTGTTAGTTAAAATAAGCGTTCTCAGTTTCTGTAATTCTGAAATACGCTCTGGCATTACCGTTAACTCATTACCAGATATTATGGCCAATTCTAGGTTTTTTAAATTTGAAAAACTAGCAGGTAATTCCTTTAAATTATTATTATTTAGAATTAAGGTTTTCAATTGACTTAAAGCACCTATACTATTAGGAATGTTCTGCAAGCGGTTGTGCTCCATATTTAATTCTTCAAGTGTTTGAATATGGGTCCATTGCGTATCTAATTCATAAAATTGATTATACCCTACTTGTAATGTTTTCAATGATGTTAAAGCTGCCACAGATGATGGCAAATAACTCAATTGATTATTGTCCATTTGCAAAACCTGCAATTTTTCACAGTGATCAATAGTACTCGGTAAAGACACTAAACTATTCTCTGAAAGGTATAAAAACTGAAGATTTTTTAAAGTTCCTATTTCATCTGAAATTTCAGAAATTTTATTATCAGACAAATCTAATTTTGATAAGTTTTTGAGCTTTGATATTTCACTTGGAACATAACTAAACGTATTCCCTTTGAGGTTTAAAATTTCTAAGTTTTTTAGACTGAAAAGTTTTTCATCCCAACGCTCAAAAGAATTACCCATACCATTCAAAAAAACCAAATGTTTCAAATATTGAATATTTTCAGGTAACTGAAAAAGTTGCTGGTCACGTAAATTTAACTGGGTTGCACCTTTGTTTTCAGAAAGTGCGTTATCAACATGATAATACATTTTTTCCGTTAACGGATTAGCATTTTGCGCTCCCACTGAAAACGCTATTATTCCGAAGAAAAATATTAAAAAACTGAATTTAATCATCATCAAAATATGAATACAAAAAGACTGGAGCAAAACAAATTGCTCCAGTCGATTTATAAATATTATTAAAAATTAATTTTGCTTCATAATTTTATAACTAGCTGACTTTTCACCAACTGTTACTTTTATTACAAGCATTTGATTGGTATTCACGTGAGGCGCTAAATCTAAAGTTATAATGTCTTTATTATTTAGATTTTCACCTTCCTTTTTAGAAAACACCTTTTGACCTAACATATTGAATACTTCAATAGTAATATCACCATTTTGATTCCTTACGTCTATATTTACAATACCACTTGTTGGATTTGGGTATACAGAAATATTGTTTTTTAATACCTCATCAATCTCTAACGTTTGTTGTACTAAAATATATTTTTCCTTAGCGACTTCAATTCCATTTCCACTCGCATTTCCTACAATAAGACTAGCGTTAAATTCACCTTTAGTATTATAAGTAACCGTTGGATTGGCATCAGTAGAAGTTGCTGGATCACCGCCTTCAAACGTCCAAAGCCAAGAACTTGGGTTGTTTGTACTTAAATCAGTAAATGTTACTGTTGCACCAGCATCTACAGACGCTTCTGAAGCTTTAAAATCTGCTACAGGAATCTGTGCTCCAAGATTTTCTTTTAAAGCAAACACCACTGTTGAAGATGCATTAAATGTAATATCTGAAAACGTAGCATCTTGCTGCGCATCATTTGAACCGCTTGGATGTTGTACTGAAAAGAAACCATAAGCAAAATCTGGAGTAAAGGTTAAACCTGTAGGCTCTGAACCGTTTGGCATAGAAGCAAATAATTCCACATGAGGTTCCGCCTGCGTGTGATCTGGACGCACTACCCAAATGTAGTTGTTTCCTCCATCTTGAAGCACCCAAAGATTTCCTTCATTGTCAAAAGTTAAGTTATCATTTCCACCACCCCAAGCTTCATTAAACACACCTGTTTCTGTAGTAATGTCATAAGACGTTCCGCCAACAAAGGTTTTAAAATTGGAAACCGTAGCACCATTTTCAGTAAAACTGTACACACGACTTTTCCCTTTAGAAGTAAAATAAACCTCTCCTGTAATTGGGTTTATTTCACAATCTTCAACACCGTTAAAATCTGTTCCACCTAAAGCAGCAGCTGTACTTGTTACATTATTTCTTTCTGATGGCGTTGTATTAGGTACTTGTACCCATGTTGCAGTTGTAGAAGAAGGATCGTTTGCTACTAAAGGAGCGTCTAACACTAAAACATATAAAGCACCTTCTGAAAGATCTCCAGCTGTAGTAGCTACAAACTTATACATACAGTCTGTACCGCCATCTTCACCATAATAGGCCGTTTTCATATCCTCAGCAACGACTACATTTTCATGTTTCATTCTACCCATGGCCCAAAGTTTTTCTTGACCATTACCATAGTCAATTACTTTAGCTGTTGCAGGATCAAATTCTACTAACCAGCCTACATCATCATAACCATCACTATTACTGTCACCACTAGAGTTCGTTTCTTCAGCAGTTATAATTGTACCCCAAGGCGTAGTACCTCCTGAACAGTTACGAGCTGTAGTCACTAAAGCCGTATTGAAAAAATCTACAGGTTGTGTTTTAGACACTTCCCATAACATAGTGTTTTGGTTAAAATTCACATCGGCAACGGTAACCCCTCCAGGTGTAGTTTCATGGTTAATTGAAACATAACCTAATTTACTAGAACCACTAATAGGTGTATACCCAGTAAAATCATTATTACCACCTACGGTACCAATTCCTGAGCTATAAGCATCACCTTGCTTTACGATTAATTGAAAACGGTGATTGTCTGGAATAATCATTTTTGACGTTTGTCCTGTTGGTTCAATAGAAGTAAAACAACCTATTGTTCCTGCTTGACAAGGTTCAACTACAGACTCGTTCTTCATGAACATGTCAAACTGTAAGTCTGAACTTTGTCCGTCACGGTTATGTAATTCAACAGCAATTCGATTTAAACCTTCTACAAAGTAAGATTTTGCAACCTTATGTGTGTAAAACGTATTTTCATCGGCACCACTTACAATAATTTCAGAATTTGTTAAGTAGTCTGTTGGTGCAGCAGGCATATTATCTCTAACTACCTCAACGCCGTTCACATAAACGATTGCACCATCATCACGTTTCAATCCTAAAACGACTTGGTCTGTTAAGTCATTCAACACGATATTAACATCTTTTATAAAGTAAGTTGTAATGATTTTGTTATTAGCATCAGCTCCATAAGACACTTCAGTAGCTACAGTATCTCCATATCCTAACGGTGCATAACCAACTGCCCATGCACTTCTGTCATATGCTGTTCCAGTCCATGGTTGGGCATCTAAACTTACACCAGAATCTAAGTAAGACCATACAAGACCTTCCTCCATAGGATAAGTTGCAGTTCCTGCTGTTTGAGGCACAAAACCTGTAGACATATCAAAACCTAAATCTGAGCTTGTTCCTGTACGTTGGTGCAATTCTACAGCAATAACGTTATCTCCATTTTGCAATAAGTTTGAAACTGTAAAAGGAAAGAAGGCATCTTCATCGCCACCACCTACTGTACTTGCAGCAAAAGTGCTATACGAGATTACACCAGCAGGCATATTATCTCTTATAATTTCAGTACCGTTAAGATACACCACTACGCCATCATCTCTTAAAAGATTAAAAACAAGATCACCATAAACAGAGGCGTCTGCTACATTAAATTCATATCTAAAATAATAAGTTGGATATTTGTTCTCAGAATCTGAACCGTATGATAAGGTTGTAACCTCATCACCGTCTCCATACCCCATTTGAGCTGCACCTGTTTGCCAAGCACTATCGTCATACCCAATTTCTTTCCAAGCGGCACCAAGATCTACCCCCGTGTCGTTATAACTCCAAATACTACCTGCATCAAAAGGAAAGCCTGCTTGCATCGTATTGGATTCTATTCTGTTTTTTGAATCTCCTGTATCAGCAAAGCCTATAAAGCTAAGCATTAACAGCACTAAAAATGGTAATTTTTTTTTCATGTTTACTATTAATTTTGAATGGTTAAGCCTTTTTAAAAGGACGATTCAAAACTAGTAAGCTATTATTTATTTAAGGAAATTGTACTTTACGCTTAAGTCATAGAACTGTTATGAAAGACCTGCTTTATCTTAATAAAATATTAAGCAGACGAACTAAAAGTAGCTCTCATATGAATTGAATATTAACTGAATATTATCTAAAAAAGTGCTGATTTAGCTGAAGCTGAAGTATCGGTAAGGCTATTCATAAAGACGATTAAAGCGTTGATTTCTTCGGGAGATAAATCAAGAGGGCTGTCTGGTAGCGTTTGATTATTCACCTCTAATCCCATGCCTGCACCGCCACCTTGGTTATAAAAATCAAGTACTTGTGCTAAGGTTTCATAATTTCCATTATGAAAATAAGGTGCTGTTTTTTCAATATTTCTAACCGTGGGGGTCTTAAAAGATTTCTTGTAAATCCAAGCAGATTCACTGGCAACACCATTTTTCCAGCGCCCTTCGTCTGTATGTAATTCTTTTACTTCGGAAATCGGACTTTTTAATACGCCCAAAATTTCAGTTTCAGTTTCAATATACAAGGGTGGTACTAAACCAGAGAAAGTAGGTGCGAAATGACAAGTGGCACATGCTCCTTTTCCCATAAAGATATTAAAGCCATCCTTTACTTCGGAATTTATTGAACTGATTTCATGACGCGCATATTGATCAAACTCACTATTAAACGATTGTAAAGACAGAACAAAAGATGCTAATGCTTTCGCTAAGTTTTCACGGTTGATTTTTTCTTTTCCGAATACTGCTTCAAACTGATTTCTATATTTTTCTGAAGCATTTAGTTTTTGTAAAATTTCAGAATATGCCGTATTAAATTCCTTTGGATTAAAAATAACATGTTCGACTTGCTGCTCTAAAGTAAACGCGCGGGAATCATAGAAAAAACGCTTCGCATAAACAGCATTGAGCAAGGTTGGTGAATTTCGTAATACGGTTTCTCCTTCAATATTACTAAATGATTTCGCCTTTGCATCTGTAAAAGCAAGATCTGGATTGTGACAGGTTGCACAGCTCATTTTATGATCTCCACTAATTAAATTATCATAAAAAAGTGATTCACCTAACTGATTTAACTTCTCAGAATCTTCATCAGCTTTTAGTTGGGTATAGAAATAAGGATCTAAAAAATTAGCTGCAAAAATACTCGTGCTCTTAGGGTTCCAAGCGGTGTGGTTTTTTAAATTTTCAGCATCAATTTTAATAGGCAATGCTCCAAATTCTTTATATAAAGGATCTATAAAATTTCTAAGGAATGATAATCGATCAAAAGTTTCAAAGGTTGTGACGCCGTCTAATTGAGCGATGGCGCCATTAAACAACTGAATAATGGTAGTGCTTCTTGAATATTTCTGAGTGATGGGTTCGTTTTCCATCAATGCTTTCATCGCTTTTAAAGAAACCGATGCTTCTTCTAACCCGTTAGCAGAACCTGGAGTATCAAATCCTGTAACTCCTAAAGTAAAAATACGAACCAATTGCAATCGTGTGGCCAAAACTAAATCTTCAGGAGTTGGTTTTACTTGTTTAAGTGCATTGGCTAAAAGGTTATACTCATTTTTTACTTTTTTAGAGAGGGTGGCAATTTTCACTTTTTCACCTGAAGGGTTTTCAGCATATATCAATTCGTCCAATACCTGTAATCCTTCCGGTGGAATTACGGTTGGCTGATTTCCAGATTTTGAAATTTTAAGTAATGGCGCACCGTTTAAATGCTTTGCCGTAAATTCAGGATTATAAAAAGCAAGGTAGAATTCTACCTTTTTATAGGAAAGCCGTGCATTGGTTAATACAGCTTGAAGGGAATCTGCTGAAACTTGCCCGTGTTTAAATGCTGAAGCCGTTTCGTCTAACTGTTCTAAGGCACGACTCGTATCTCTAAAGTAGTTTTCAAGCTTGTTTAAAGATGGGGTATATGTAACACCGCCAGATGTACAGCTTAAAAAGTTACTAATAAAAAATATACCTAAAATAAAAAGAGAAGATCTGTTGAATTTTTGCACAGTGAAAAAAAGATTAATTGCAAATTAACATCTTAGCAAATACGGAACTGTTACCGATATATTATGAAAGGTTTAAATAATCAGCTTGCGCCATGTTGAACTTTCTACAGAAATCCACCTCATTTTAAAGCACAAAAAAAGGTAGCGATTTAACATCACTACCTTTAGTTCTATAATTTTGAGACGGTTAAAAGCGTCTCAGAAATTTTAATTTTCTATTTTCTAACCGCTTGTACGATTGCTAAAGCATCTTTTACATCTTGCTCTAACTTAGCGTAATCTTTATTCGCGATAATGTCTTTAGAAATCAATTGAGATCCCATTCCAACACAAGTTGCACCGGCATCAAACCATCCTTTTAAGTTTTCCTCATTTGGAGCAACACCACCAGTTGGCATAATGCTAGTCCAAGGTTGAGGCCCTTTAATTCCTTTAATAAATTTTGGTCCGTATAAGTCACCAGGGAATAATTTTACGATTTCACATCCTAATTCTTCCGCTCTAGCGATTTCAGTTAAAGAACCACATCCTGGAGACCAAAGTACTTTTTTACGGTTACAAGCGATAGCGATATCTTCTCTCAATACTGGAGTTACGATAAAGTTAGCACCTAAAGCCATATATAATGAAGCCGCAGCACCATCAGTTACAGAACCAACACCCATAATCATTCCTGGTAATTCAGCAATAGCGTATTTCGTTAATTCTCCAAAAACTTCGTGAGCGAAATCACCACGAGCAGTAAACTCCATTAAACGAGCTCCACCATCGTAACAAGCTTTTAATACTTTTTTACTAAGCTCAATGTCACTATGAAAAAATAAAGGAATCATTCCAGTATCTTTCATGGCTTGAGCAACTTCTAATCTTGAAAATTGTGCCATTTTATTATTTTTAATTTTTTTAATTCCAGTTTAAGATTTTCTTAAAATCGTATGCTTCTGGATTTGGTAAATATTGTTTTGCTTTTTCATAATCTTTTTCTTGAATATAGAAAAGGTTATTAATAAAAAGCTGAGCCATATCTGATTCGATATCGACTAATCTTGGTGGAATTTTTCCGCTTTCATCTTCAAAATCCTTTAAAAACAAAGGCGCAATATCACCATTAGAGTTTGCACTCACGATACAACCAGAGATACCCTGATCAAATAATTTTTTAACACCAATTCCTAATAAAGAACATAATGTTAAATCGAATGCAATGGGGTTACAACATCTTAATTCGTAACCAAGCTCTACAGGTCTTGTTTTCACTTTTAAACCAATCTCTTTCAGTTTTACCTGTAATAAATAGTTGAAAATATGTGATTTACTTACGTTTCCTAACTCTGGATGACCGTGATCGTCGTAAGTAAAATTAATATCAGAATTAATAATTTCTTCTTCATCCATGAAATGAAAAACCCCTTCACTTACAAGCGCTACGCCATATTCAATACCTTTGATCTTACATTTTACAATGGAAGATACAATCATATTAATAAGCTTATCAAAAGTAATTTTGGTTTTGTTAAACATTTCTGGAATAATCATCATTTGAAAATGACAAGCAGAAGCTATTCCGAAAGCTAAATGTCCAGCCGAGCGTCCCATGGCAGACATTACAAACCAGTTTTCACTGGTTCTTGCATCTTCATAAACGGTATTACCAATTCTAACACCTTCATCTTTGGCTGTATGAAATCCGAAAGTAGGATTTCTATCAGGCAAAGGCAAATCGTTATCAATGGTTTTAGGAACGTGTACATGAGCTACATCGAGCTCTTGCTTTTGAAGATATTTGGTTAATCTATTGGCGGTCGATGCAGTATCGTCACCGCCAATAGTTACCAATAATTTGACATTATTATTTTTAAAGAAATCTGCTTTAAAATCGCTGTCTTTTGGCTTAAATCTACTCATGGTAATAGTAGAGCCACCGCGACTAAAAATACGATCGGCAAGTTCAAAATCAAAAATCTTTACCTCTGGGTTTTCTGTAAGCAACCCTTTAAATCCGTGGTGAACGCCAATAACCTTATAACCATCTTTAATAAAAGTTTTAGCTATGGTGCTTACAACTGTATTAATTCCAGGTGCAGGTCCTCCTCCACAGATAATCGCAATAGATTTTTCCATTTTTACTTCTCGTACTTTTAAAATTTTAAAACAGTTATTGTGTATTATCTAGCTACACGTCCAGATGCATCACCACCCATAAGTTTGTTAACTTCAGCAACAGTTACTAAGTTGGCATCACCTTTAATCGTGTGTTTTAGACAAGAAGCAGCAACTGCGAAGTCTAATGCATTTTGATCGTTATCAGGGTAAGTTAATAATCCATAGATTAAACCTCCCATGAAAGAATCACCACCACCTACTCTATCAACGATATCTGTAATTTGGTATTGACGTGTTTCTAACATTTTAGTTCCATCATATAATACGCCAGCCCATGTGTTATGAGAAGCAGAGATAGAACCTCTTAATGTTGTAATTACTTTTTTAGCTTTAGGGAATTTTTCCATCATTTGCTTACAAACAGATAAGAAAGCTTCCGCTTTAACATCGTGTCCAGCTGTTTGAACAGCAGCACCATCAGGCTTAATTCCAAAGTGCATTTCTGCATCTTCTTCATTTCCTAAAACAACATCACAGTAAGATGTTAATTCAGTCATGATAGATTCTCTATGAGCATCATCACAGAAGTTCCATAATTTTGCACGGTAATTTAAATCTGTAGAAATCGTAATGCCTTTTGCACTAGCAGCTTTTACAGCTTCTAAACAAACATCTGCAGAACTTTGAGAAATAGCTGGCGTAATACCAGTCCAGTGAAACCACTCTACACCTTCGAAAACAGCATCCCAATCAATCATTCCTGATTCAATTGTAGACATAGAAGAATAGGCTCTATCGTAAACCACTTTAGATCCTCTAGACACGGCTCCAGTTTCTAAGAAATAGATGCCTAAACGGTCTCCACCCCATACAATCTTATCAACACCCACACCTCTTTTACGCATTTCCATCATAGCACACTCACCAATATCATTCTTAGGTAAACGTGTTACAAAATCACAATCAACACCATAATTAGCCAATGATACAGCTACGTTAGATTCACCACCACCATAAACAACATCAAAATTGTTCGCTTGAGAAAATCTTAAAAATCCTTGAGGAGCTAATCTTAACATGATTTCTCCAAACGTTACTACTTTACTCATTTCTATTTTGTTTAATATTATAAAAAGTATTTTGTTTAAACGTTTAAGCAAAAGTTAAAAAAACACAATAACACATCATGTTTTTGATAATTAAAATTTAAGAATTATCTTTGCTTAAACGTTTAAGCAAAGATATAAAAAAAATAATTATCAAAAAAAAAACAACCATAAAAGATATAGCTAACGTGCTAAACATTTCTCCTGCAGCAGTTTCAAAAGCATTGCATGACGACTCACGCATTAGCGAAAAAACAAAAAAAGCTGTTAAACAGGTCGCAAAAAATTTAAACTATCATCCCAACCATCTTGCTAGTGCACTTAGAAAAGGAAAGAGTAACCTAGTTGGGATTATTGCCCCTAGAACTAACAGCCATTTTTTTTCGGGTGTCGTTCAAAGTATGGAGGAAGTTCTAAACAAAAAAGGGTATAATATAATCATGACACATTCCAATGAGTCCTATAAAAAAGAATGTGATAACATTGATACTCTTCTATATACACAAGTAGATGGTATTATTGCTTCTATGGCAAATGAAACCATCGATCTATCCTACTTCAATAAAATTAAATCAAAAGGCATCCCTCTTATTCTATTCGACCGTGGAGAAAACGATTTAAACGTAGATTATATAGGTATAGATGACTACAAAAGCAGTCATATAATAGTAAAACATTTAGTCGAACAAGGTTGTAAACGCATTGCTCATATTGGAGGCTATAAACATACTAGAATTTTTAACAATCGAATACGAGGTTATATTGATGCCTTAAAAGAACATAATTTACCTCTAGAAGAAGAATTACTTATTGAAAGTAGTTTATCTATTGAAGAAGGCAGAAAAAAAATGGAACAACTATTAAAACTAAAAGACATACCGGACGCTGTTTATGTTGCTAGTGATTATGCCGCTTTAGGAGCGCTACAGGTTTTAAAAGAAAGACAAATAAAAGTACCAGAAGACATCGCTCTAGTTGGTTTTGGTAACGAACCGTTTACAGCTATGGTTACTCCTTCCATTACAAGCATCAATCAACATAGTGAAGAAATTGGTAAACTTGCTGCCAAAACATTTTTAGAACACATGAACTCAACTGTTATAAAACAAAGTTTGAACAAGAAAATACTTGAGGCCGAACTTATCATTCGAGATTCTTCAAAAAAAGTAAAAGCATAAACTTCTTAAGTTTACAAAATCATATAAATAAAAAAGGGTTTGTTATTAAAATAACAAACCCTTTTTTATATAAATCTTGTTGAATTAGATTCCTAATCCTTGTCCACCTGTAACTTGAATAGTTTCAGCTGTTAAGAATGAAGCATCTTTACTAGCTAGGAAAGAAACCACTGAAGCAACTTCTTCTGGTTTTCCTAGTTCACCTAATAAGATGTTGTTCTTCCAAGAAGCAAATACTTCTGGCTTAGTAGATTTAATTTGAGCGTGGAAAGGCGTATCAATTGTACCAGGAGATACAGCATTAACTCTAATTCCGTACTCAGCTAAATCTTTAGCTAAAGCTCTTGTAATAGCTTGAACACCTGCTTTAGAAGTACCATATACTCCAGCTCCAGGTCCACCAGCATTCCATCCTGCGATAGAAGTGTAGTTAATGATAGAAGCATTTTCAGATTTTTTCAAGAAAGGAATAGCCGCTCTTGAAGCAAAAAATGTAGAATCCAAGTTTAAAGCCATAACAAATCTGTAAAATTCAGTTGTCATTTCTTCAAATCTAGATCTTCCACCTAAACCACCTGCATTGTTAACAAGGACATCAATTTTTCCAAATTTCTCTCCAATTTTAGTGATATTAGAAGTTACAGCTTCATCGTTAGTAACATCAAATCCCCAGTATTCAGCAGTGATACCTTCAGCAGTAAGTTCTTCAACTCTTTTTGCTCCAGCTTCATCTTCAATACCGTTTAAAACAACAGTATATCCATCTTTACCAAGACGCTTTGCTACTTCAAAACCTATTCCTCCAGTAGCACCAGTGATAACAGCTACTTGATCTTTTACATTTCCCATTTTTACTATATTTAAAATTTTAATTAGTTATAATTATTCTTCTACTGATTTGATGGTTCTTGCGAAATAATAAATTGCACCAATTCCTAGTGGTACAAATACCGCGATCGCAATAAATATTGGGGTGTATGAAAATTTCTCTTGTACAATAGGAACTAAAAAGTTCATAAGTATTACAGAAAACACACCAACCATACCTGCTAATCCAGCTAATGAACCTACAGATTTACCACTAAACAAATCACTAGGTAAGGTTTGTACATTTCCAATAGCAAATTGGAAACCAAATAATACAAAGAATACGATCGCCACAAAACGCTCTGGTGAATCACCAAACATCACCGTAGCAACTAATCCTAAGAACATGATGATTCCACCAATAAGGATGGTTAATTTTCTACCTTTATCAATAGAATTTGTTTTTGTAATAATTCGTCCAGAAACATAACCACCGGCAATACTACCTAAAGCAGCACCAACATAAGGTACCCATGCAAACATACCAACTTCTTTTACGTCGAAACCGTAAACATCGGCTAAGTAAAGAGGCATCCAACCTACAAACAACCACCAGATTGGTTCTAAGAAAAAACGACCAACAACAATTGCCCATGATTCTCTATGAGATAAAATTTGTCCTAAGCTTAAGCCTTTAGTTTCAGCCGTAGATTCTTGATCAGCTTTACTCTGACCTTCTAGAATGTACTTTTGTTCTTCTTTTGAAATCCAAGGGTGTGTTTTAGGTCCAGATTTGTTAATAATTAACCATGGAATAATCCATAAGATACCAAAAGAACCAATAACCATAAAAGTCGTTCTCCAACCGAAGGCCACAAATAATGTCGCAATAAATGGTGGTGCAATTACAGAACCAATTGATGCACCCGCGTTAAATAAACCTTGAGCAAAAGCACGTTCTTTAATTGGAAACCATTCCGCATTACTTTTAACACCTCCTGGCCAGTTACCAGCTTCAGAAATACCAAGTGTACTTCTAAAAAATGTAAGTCCTGCTAAACCATTAACTAAAGAGTGACAAAATGAAGATAATCCCCAAACACCAATACTAATAACATAACCGATTCTAGTACCAACTTTATCAAATAATTTACCTGAAAATAATTGACCTAATGCATAAAATACCATAAAGATATTTAAGATTAAACCATAGTCATTTTTATCAAGGCCTAATGACCCAGAGATAGAATCAGGTTGATCACTACTACCCCACATAATTGCTAAAGCACTTCTATCAATGTAATTGATAACCGTTGCCAAAAAAATTAGTCCAATAATGAACCAACGTAAACCTTTTACTTTCATATTCTTATTTATTTATAAATATTAAATCCCTTTAACAACTTGCATAAGTTAGGAATGTGATATACAAATATCAATTTGTACTTCTTTAATAAAATTTTTCATGAACACAAACTACCAAAGCGTGTCTTCAATACTCATATATTATGCTTTCCGATTAAAGAAATTACACTGTTAATCAGAACTTTCAGAGCTATAGCAATACTGATACAAAAAGTTGAAGTGTTCCTTCATCTTTTCTCTTGCTTGCGCAGAATTCTGATCTTTTATAGCATTATAAATTCCACGATGTTCTTCAATACCCTGTACCGATTGATCTTTATCACATACATGATACTTCTCAAAGTCCATTATAATTTGTGGTATGATGGTTAACATAAACATGTTCATCGTAGCATTTCCACTGGCTTTAGCAATGGCTAAATGAAAAAGTAAATCCTCTTGAACCGCATCTTCTCCATTTCTTGCCTTTACTTCATATGCATCAAGAGCTTCTTCAATATTTTTTAAATCATTATCAGTTCTTCTCAACGAAGCTAAGCTCACTGTTTTTAACTCTAATAATATTCTAGTTTCTACAAGTGATTTAAAATCTGGCGATTCTAATCTTAATATATCATCTATCATCCCGTTCATAGCAACTACCCCAATATTTGCCACGAATGTCCCACTTTGTGGAATAGATTTTAATAAACCATAGAACTCAAGTTTTTGGATGGTATCACGAATGTTACTTCTAGTAACACCAAACTTTTCTGAAAGCATTCTTTCAGATGGTAACTTATCGCCTGGTTCTAAATTTTTATAATTTATTAATTCTTTAATTTGACTAATAATAGCCTTTTGTGCATTGTTGTTGTTGTCATTGACAGTAAAAACGTCTAATTTCATTTTATTATGGGGGTTTAAATAACCTGGTTAACTTATTAATACCTTTAAATTCATATCACTTAAAAGGCTGTGTTTTTGAATTTTACTACACATCTACATTATTGTAAAATCCAAACAAAATTAACACTTAACAATAACTCAAACAAATCTTAAATTTTTAACATAAAGAATTAATGACTTACTTCTAAGTCATAAAATTTAACCTTAGCATAGGCACCATCATCTCTTGACTGGAAATAGTTTCCAGCTTTAAAATAATTTTCAAACACACCCCAACGTTGCATGTGTATGCCTTCATAAACCTTATACTCGTTACCATTTAAAACGATAACCATTTTTCCTTCAGAGATCTTAACCTCTAATGTAAATTTTCTAAAACCAACTTCTTGTTCGAAATTAAAACCTTCATCATCATCCCATGCATCTTCATGAAGGATTTCTTCGTTAGAAGCGGCAATGTTTTTAAGTACTTTAGTTTTAACTCTTACTTTACCATTATGCCAATAAATTTTTAACATCGGAGGCGCATTATTGTCATCCTCTCCAATTAAATCACGTTGCTCATTAGATAAACGTCCGTGAATTTGCATAATAATAACTTTGTGGTATTTGCCATTGGAATCCTTAGAAACTTCTTCCATGGCAATAGTTCCTTTCATGTTTCCACCGTCCTTAAAAGTCCAGTTTACATTGTTCTCACCAGGCACCATTTGTTCTCTAAGTTCAGATCTTGTGTACTTAGTATTTTTTGTTGTAGATTTTGTTGGCATCGCATGAAACACTATCGAGCCATCTGTAGAATCAATATACATATATGGTTTAGCAATTTCATTACTAGCAAAATCTAAAATTTCAGGAGGATCAATCTCATAGGGTTTACCTTTTTCATTTTGCACTGGCAAAGTTACTTTCCAATGACTCAAATCGATATCCGGCAATCTAACCTTACCTCTTCTTTTTTTCTTCTTTTTAGACTTTTTTTCAGTCTTCGTTTTACTATCTGTAGTGCTACTTGCCTTATCTTGGCAAGTAGCATTTACAGAAATAAAAACTATAAGCAATAATCCTAAAATTTCTTTTCGAAAATTTCTCATATATACTTTAATAATTGTTTTGGATTAGCTTAATTACTAAAATCCAGGAGTTTCAATTGAAATATCATCTAAATACACTTCAGTAGAACCGTCTACTCCACTAAATGGTACTGCATAAAAAACAGCTGTAGTGGTTGTAGGAATAAATGTGAAAGTATATTCAGTATAAGTATTCGTGTTACCTGAAACAACAAATACCTCATCACTATTACCTGCTAAATCAGTTTCATCTTGAACTTCATTGTTTAACATATAAATAGTAAAATCATCTGGAGATTCTGTTTTCACAAACATTGAAATGGTATATTCTACACCTACTTCAACCTCAAACGGTTGATATGCTCTACGATCATCACTATCAAACTTTAATCCATAATCACCTGTATGACTTGAACTCGTAATACCAGCAGCTTTCTTACCTAAAGATTTAAGGCCAGAATTTTCCCATGTGTAAGGACTTGCTGTACCATCTTTTAATGAATTTGGCGGATCTGTTTCCCATGCATCATTATTATCATCCTTAAAAGCAGTAAACTCATCAATAGAACCATTTGCAATTACAGCAGCAACGGTTGGCTGAATTCCACCTACAGGTACTGTTTGAGTTTTACTTTTAGAAACACCAGCATCATTTGTGGTTGTTAAAGTAACATCATAAGTACCATTATTAGCATAGGTATGCGTTGGGTTTAAATCGGTAGATGTATTACCATCTCCAAAATCCCATGAATGAGATGTTGCAAGAAGTGAAGCATCCGTAAAGTCTACAGTTAATTTATTGACTACAAAAGTAAAATCTGGTACAGTAGAAAGTACTAAATCCTTAATTTCTTCAGTTACCGTATAATCATCACCTACATAATTAGTAACAGTTAAGGTCGCATAAAAAGGTCCAACATCGCTATATATATGTACTGGACTAAACTCAGGATCTTGCTCAGTTTGATTCTCAGAATCCCATGAAACAGAAGTTCCATCTCCAAAATCCCAAACTAATGATTCTGCACCAGAGGTCATATTATTAAAAGTCACTTCTGAATCAACTACAGAAAAATCAAAATCTACAGATACAGGTCCTACTTGCGTAGAATCTACAGCAGTTAAACCATCTGAACTTACGGTTGTTAATTTAACATCATACAAACCTCCATCAGCGTAAGTATAGTTAGGGTTTGCATCAGTTGATGTATTACCATCACCAAAATCCCATGCATAAGAAGCAGCATCAGTAGAATAACTTCTAAATACAACCGACAAAGTATTATCAGGATCTAAGCTCGTTGTAAACTGAGTATTAGGTTCAATACCATTAATATTACCTGTTGGCGGCTCATATGGTTCGTAACCATCATCATAACATGACACGAGTCCCAAAAACAACACCAGTAAAGCAAAGCTACTTTTTGGTTGACTTTTAATTAATTTATAAATCTTCATAATTAGTTTTTTTTATTGTTTAACTGATATCTGGAATGCATCTAATCTTCCTTCAGTACCAGGTGAATTGGTAAGTAAGATAATTACTGACTCTAAATCACCTACTTCAAAAGTGATCGCATTATTTGAGAAAACATCTTGAGTAGTATTCTCGTTAGTTGTTGTTCTCGAAGCGATGATATTTGCAGGGTCTTGTGCTTCTACTAAACTATTAGCAGCAGGATTGATAATAGAAACCGTGATATCACCGTAATTATCACCAGGATCTACAGTACTGAAATACGTTAATACATAAGTTGCTCCTGGAGTTACTTCAATTTCTTGGTAACCAGTACGTGTTCCATCTGGTGGGAATTTGGCTGCTTGAACGCCTTCTGGCAAACGATCAGCTGCTTCACTTTTGTCCTCATTAATCTGAAAAACACTTCCCCATCTAGAACTGCTAGGTGATCTCCATGAATCTCTACCATCACCGGATTTATCAAATAAATCAGCATCTTCAAAACCAGCTTCACCAATTTCAGGCACTGGAACTGTAGGAACCGCTTGGAATACTGTTACACCACTTACAGTTGAAGTAGATTTCCCTAAATTATCAGTCACTTTTAAGCCCACATTATAATCACCATAAGTAGGAAAACCAAAAATCAATTCACGATCTTGTAATGTTGCCGCTGGTAAGTTTAATATTTCCTCATTAAGAGCATCAATCGTTGCAATAGTTTCAGGTGTACGTGCAGCCTCAGCAGCAGCAAGATCAACTTTAAGCGCATCAACTTCTGCTTGCATCACAGCTGCTTTAGCTGGATCTGTTTCACAAGGTATTTTAAACTCTATTTTATCAATTTCAGATTGAATACCTACTACAGCCGCATCAGCTATAGCGATTGACTGCTCAAGTACCGGTAAATCTTTATTGATTAATTCAATATCAGCTACATCAATACCTGGCTCATCAGTTGTAATGGTCCAATCGTACATCGTACCATTAACAGCTAAATTAGTTCCACCTTGAAAAAAGTAATCATAGTTAGCCGAAAGCTCAACTTCATTACAATCAAATTCCGAAGACGATACATCACTGTAGCTATAAAACGGCGTTGGTCCAGTAATATCTTCTAGATCACCCACCTCTGGTAAGTCATCGTTCACACATGAAGCTAAGGACACTAATGCGCCTACAGCCACATACTTTAAATTAAACAAATAGTTTTTCATAATCTTATAAGTTTTAGTATCCATTATTTTGTTTATAGAAACCTGGTAGGTTATCTAACTCTCTCTGAGGAAAAGGCAAGTATTTCTTTGGGCTCGTATAAAACAAACTATTGTTATCAGAAAATTCTTGTAACACACGGTCAGCCTCTCCAAATCTAATTAAATCGTATAAACGTTGGTTTTCGTATACAAACTCCATACGACGTTCTTCTAATAACATCTCCTTAGTGATGCTCGCAGCATCATTAAGACCAGCTCTCTCTCTAACCTGATTAAAGGCATCAACAGCTCTAGAATCTTGAGTATCATTACCACCAGCTAAAATCGCTTCAGTATAAAGTAATAATACATCAGCATATCTTAATACAATCCAGTCATTATCTCCAATCTCACCTGGCGTTGGAAACTTAGCGTTAAAGGTATCGTTAGTTGGAAGTGAAGGATTATAAGAAATCGCATCAATACTTGCGTAAAAACGAACTGGTTGTAACGCAGGCGTCATATAATCTAAGAAATCAAGAGATGCGATATTAACACCATTTGAAGGCCCTTGAAGCGTCATAGCGAAACTATGAGACTCAGAATCTGTTTGTACTTGCTCATCTAAAGCACTATCACTAGTTACATATTCATCACTACTCGCTAAATCATAAGAAATAGAGAAGATTACTTCATCATTAATTTCGTAGCCATCATTATTTGACCAAGAACCATCAGGAACCCCATCAGTAAATCCACCTGAAATTTCATTACCGAATACATATCCATAATCTTGAATTAAATTAGCATTATGTAAGGCATTTGAGTTGCTACCTTTCTCGCTAGTAATTAAATCAAAACCATAAACTCCATTATTGTCAACTACTGAAGCCAATAACAACTCAGCCTCTGTATAATCTGGATTTGGCTGACTTAAATAAGCCTTTGCCGCTAAACAAATAGCAGCACCTGCAGATGGGCGGTATCTATTTAATTCAACACCATCTAGGTAAGCAATAGATGTTTTAAAATCCTCAATGATTTTAGCATAAACATCAGCCTCAGGTAATTGCGGATAATCTTCAGCCTCATCTTCTGAAACATCTAAAACCTTATCAATATATGGTACATTTTGATAAGCTCTTACTAAATTGAAGTGACATAACGCACGCATAAAGTAAGCCTCACCTACAGTATATTGTTGACTTTCAGATGCTAAAAAACGATTATCAATAATAGTATTAGCATGCTTTATCGTAGACATATTATTAGAATAATAAGTCGATACATCACCATTATTAGGATCGATGTTATAGGCATTAAAATCAGGGTAGTTACCATTTTCAGAGTTCGCTCTTACATTATCGGAACGTAATTCTGTTAATAAAAATTCATTTGCTGGTACTTTTTGGTAAGCATCAAGCACACCATTAGACAGCAATATAAATCCGTTATCTGTTTGCAGCAATTCCTCAATTGAAAGTGCAGTTGGGTTATCAAGGTCAAGTTCTTCGGCACAGCCAGTAAGTAAGGCCGCTGCTGAAAAACAAACTATAATATTTTTATATATCTTTTTCATAATTTATTAGAATTGAAAGTTAAGACCTGCTGAAATTGTTCTTACTACTGGTCCATCTCCTCTTTGGTAACCTGCAGTTAATGGCGTATTTGCATTATCTGAAGTTTGACCAGCAGCTTCTGGGTTAAACCCTTCGTAGTCTGCAGCAGTAAAGAAAAGTAAGTTTTCACCTGTTACATATAGTCTAAGTCTATCAATGTTATACTTAGAAGTAAATGATTCAGGAATGGTATAACCAAACGTAATATTTCTCATGGTGATATAAGAAGCATCTTGAATATGATCATCAGTATATCTTCTGTGTACTAATAAATCTCTATCAACAAAATCGTTAACTGAGTTTACCGCAGACTCACTAGCATAATACAATTGATCTAAATCAGCTACACGTACTTCAGCACCGTGAGACCCTTGCCATTGGAAACCAAAGTCAAAGTTTTTATAAGTAAAGTCAGAATTGAAACCCCAAGTGAAATCAGGGTAAGGATTACCTAACTCTGTTCTATCTTCAGCATCAATAATACCGTCACCGTTTAAATCTTTCACATATACGTGAGCGAAATCATTGTTAAATCTATTAAACGGATTATCAACATATTCTAAAGGCATTTCTTTTTCATAAACCCAACCGTAGAAAGAAGTAATTGGCTGCCCTACTCTGGCTATAAACTCTGTTGGTCTAGTGTCTTGATCAATTCTAGAAAGAATTTGATCATTACGTCCTAAACTCACAACTTCGTTTCTATTTAAAGCAAAGTTACCAGAAGCTTTCCAACTCATGTTCTCGTTAGTATAAATTCTAGAACTTACTTCAACTTCAACACCTTCGTTTTTAACTTCACCAATGTTTTGCAACCAGTTATCAGTTCCGTAAACACCAGATACTGGAGCGAAAAGAATTAAATCTTTACTACTTCTTGTATAGTAATCAACACCTAAATTGAATAAACTTCTACCAAATGTCATATCCAAACCAGGGTTAAATTCTACCAATTGCTCCCAACCTAAATTTTGGTTAGCTAAAGTAATCGCTTTTACACCAGACAAACCTTGGTAACTAATTGTACTAAAAGACTCTTGGAATCTGTAAAGTGAATTAAATACGTTGTTATCAATTTCATTAGAACCAGATATACCGTAACTCGCTCTTAATTTAAAGAAGCTTATGACATCACTATTTGCTAAGAAGTCTTCCTTAGTAAGGATCCAACCAACAGAAGCTGCAGGGAAGAACCCAAACCTTGTGTTAGTACCAAATCTTGTACTACCATCAGTACGAGCAGAAACTTGTAGTAAGTATTTTTCATCAAAGCTATAATCAATTCTACCAAAATAAGATACTAACTTATCTGTACCATTATCTGTAAATGTTGTACCACCATCAGCAAGTGCAATGTTATTGTTAAAATCATCAGTATAACCAACATTTTCAGTTTCTTGAGTGTAAAAATCTCTTTGAGTAAACTCAAAACCAAATACTGAATTTATACTATGCTTACCGAAACTTTTATTGTATTTAAGAAGCGATTCAAAAGCATATTGGTTTAATTCATCTCTTGATTCTAAACGAAACGACTCTTGGTCTCTATTTTCTTGACCATACAAATAGTCTGTATTATTGTCTTTACTGTGTCTAAATACACCTGAAATAGATTGTCTAAAACTAAGTCCTTTTGCTAACTTAAAATCAATATAAGCCGAAGTATTTAAGTTCAACTTCTTCTTTAATCTTTCTCTTTCAATATAGTGCACTAAAGGATGAACATTCTTAGTTGTAGATAAGGTTAATCCACCATCAATTTCAGGACTTATTGTAGGAAGCCCTGTTGCAGGGTCTCTTGCGATTGTTCTTGGGTTACTAGGATCTTGTGTAAACACGTGGTCAAAAGCTCTTGAGAAACCGTAACTACCAACATCAAGATTTTCAAATAATTTACCAGCATCTGTTCCCACACCAACTTCTCTTGAGAAGTTAGTCACATATGGCATGTGCTCTTCTGTTAAATAAAGTGGTAAGTGCCCATATTGTCTTAAAGGATCGGTAAATCTTGTTGGTACTCTAACTTGATCGTTGTAGTTCACACTAATGTTTGTACCAAATTTAATTTTCTTGTTTTTAGATTTACTATCCACTTTAATTCTTGCATTAATCTTCCTAAAGTTATCGGTTATAACAACACCTTCATCTTCAAGATACCCTAAAGACGCTGTGTAACTTGTTAATTCTGAACCACCTCTAGCAGCAAATGAGTGACTGGTAATCACACCTCCATTAAAGATTTCATCTTGCCAGTTTGTTTCACCACCATTTAACGAGGCAAGAAAATCCATAGCATCAAGTTCAGCGAAAGCCGAATCATAATACTTGTTGATATCATCATATCTTGGACTACTTGGGTCGATAGCAGCAACTTCATCTGAAAGACTATTTAATCTAGCTCTTTCATCAGCGATTGTAGTATTGAAATTGTCGTTGTTTTTAGTAAACTTATATCCCGTAAATGTGTTATAAGAGAATTTTGTTTGACCAGAAACACCTTCTTTAAGCGTTACCAAGATTACACCATTTGCACCACGAGAACCGTAGATTGCAACAGAAGAAGCATCCTTTAACACACTTAAAGATTCAATATTATTATTATCAATAGAACCTAAGATATCTGGGTCTGTACCTAATACTACACCATCAACAACAATAAGTGGTGCTGAAGATCCTGTAATAGAACCTGGTCCTCTTAATGTGATTTTTGGATCTCCACCCGCTTCACTAGAAGTTACTTGAATTCTTAAACCTGCAACCTTACCTTGAAGTGCATCCTCCACACGCGCTACAGAGTAATCCTGAATATCTTTAGAATCTACTTTCGTTAAGGCACTAGTGATATCTTTCTCTTTCTGATCACCATAACCAATAACGACAACTTCATCAAGCTGCGATACATCTTCAGTTAATGAAATGTTTAATGTGGCATCTCCCGAAAAAAGTTTCGTTTGAGACACATAACCAAGATAAGAGAACTGAATCGCCTCACCTTGCTCTACTGAGATTTCGTAGTTCCCATCGAAATCTGTAGTAGTACCTCTAGAAGTACCTACTACAATAACATTTACACCAGGAATAGGAATACCATCCTCAGAAGACACTACGGCCCCTTTCAGAACTGTTCCATTCTGCGCAAACGTAGTAATGCTTAAAAGCAAAACAACAAATAGTGCTAATTTATTTTTTAAATTCATAATTGGTTTTTTTATGTTTAAATAGTATAGTTAATACAACCCAGACACATAACGATCGGAATTGCCTTTTTTTACCTCCAATTGACTTAACACAAACCCTATTTATAAGTTTATACTAAGATCAAGTCTTCGGCTTGAGTTTTAATTTACCTCCCTCCTAAAAGAAGTAAACATTTAAAAAGTTTGAAAAATAATCCCCCTTTTTTTACAATAAAATCATGTTAATAATAGTTTTTTAAGAAAGCGTTAAACATCTAATTTAATTGTCGAAAACCAGTTTGGTTTACCACATTGGTTTACCAAAGATATGTTAAATTAAACTTAAAGCAAAATATTTTCTTAAATTAACATGCTTACTCTATAAATATTAACGAATTAGCCAAAAAAATATCGATAAACTCACTTAAACCCTTAAAAAAAAGCCTAACACTTTTTAAGCTCTTACATAAAAATTCACTTAAGTTTTAAGTCGCTTCTTCAACTATTTATTAATACTCCCTACTAGCAACATAAGTTGGCCCGGTAATGTTTTGCAACAAATAAAACAACACCTAAGCAACATCTATATTACTTGCATGCTGTTATCAGCACATTCCACTGCGTGTACTCTGAATCATTTTACCTCTTGTTTTCCTTCGAGTTACTTCTTCTAAAAGGAATTCTTTGCTTGTTCCAATTGTTTTCATAATCATTATTTTAATCATCTACTTATTTAAAATAATAGCTCCCAGTCCACTGGAAAGTATTATCATTTATTTTCAAATTATGTTTCTTTTCTTTCGAAGTTGTTTTATTAGACACAATAAATACTTTGCTATTCCCTTGTAAATCCACAATGCTTACTGCTGTATAATCTGCATCATTATAAATGACTTTTATTTTTGAAATGTTACTGTGTGAGTTTACAGCATTTTCGGACACAGGGCTATAACCTCCATGAGATTCAATAACCGAAGCAAATACAGCATCCTTAGTTTGAGACTTTCTAAGCATAATGGCTGGCTCTTTACGTAAATTAAATTCTGGATCAGCTGCTCCTATTCGAGTAAAAAACACTTCGTCTTGATTATTAGTAACTGTAGTTAAAGTGTGAAAACGGCCCGCATTCAACCAAGACAACTTCACATTTTCTTGACTAGCTTTTCCTTGTCCTTCAACGAATAAATGTTGATACCCGTGTTTAGACCCCAGTGGTTTTAACGTTTCTGGTGTACTGTATTTAAAGTTGGTCTCCATAACCTGCCCTAAGAAATAATATGGAAAATCGTATTGATTTGCTTTATCTGAAGTCACACGCATTAGGTCTAATACATAAGGCTTTTCAAAATCCTTATCTGTTATCACAGCCATAGTACGATGCATAACCGTGCCTGGGTAAGCATTAGCCTCATGAGCACTTACCACTTTGATATTAGCATTAGAAAAATCGTAAAAATCCAATACAGAATGATGTTTTGAACCTATTTCGTACTTCCCTTGAAAATGACTTGTTTCGTTCTGAGTCACCGTGTTATGAGCAATAGTTTGTTTTGCCCAAGTTTTGTTTTCTTTTAAATAATTACCACCACCTTTTTGTTCAATATTCACAAAACGTGCTAAGCCATAATCTTGAATAACTTCTTGACCGTTTTCATACATGGAAAATGATAACTTATCATAATGTCCGTGACTTAAACCTTGAGCTGCATACTTAAACACGACTTCTAAATCATCGTTACGTAATACAGCAACTCCTCCTTGTTTTCCATCTGGTCCATCGCTAAGATTAACCGACTTCTTATTAAATGGTTTTGTTTCTCCTTTTTTAATACCTAAAGCAATAGCTAAACCTGAATCATCTAATAAAACACGATTTTGTTTTTCAGCAATACTTAACAAGCCTGGATTTTTTCCACCGTGTAAGTAGGCAATATCTACAGCTGTCACTAGTTCTTTTGAATAATAAGACATGCCTTTTTGCCCATCATTTAAAGGAAAGAAATCTCCATCAGCATCAGAAAGATTTAATAAAGCATCAACAGCTTTTAAAAGCACACCATCTTTATGTTCAAAAATTTTAAGCTCAGGTTTTACATTATTTAAAGCTTCAGAGAAAATTAAAAATGGATACATCGCGTATCTCTGATAGTATGGACCTTCAGTATAATAGCCATCCGGAGAAAAAGGTTCTTCCAAATTCGCTAAAAATCCAGCTCTACCTTCAGGGTCTTTTATATACCCACCATCATTATCCTTTTCATTTGGATCTAGACCATCATTTTCAATACCGTACAGCGCACGTTGTAACAGTTCGTCATCATCCATAACCAATGCAATCATGCCTACCGCGGCGTTACCCCAAGTACTATGATTATGAACACGGTTATAGAATTTCGGATTACCAATTGAAATAAAATCAGCAAACGGCCTGAACAAATCTCTCTCAAGAGTTTCACGCTCCTCAGGAGTTAGATACTCATAAATACAATCATAACCCTGACTTGCATAAACCAACCAGTTAGAATCATTTAAACATTGCCAAAACAATTTACCTCTAGCATAAGAACGCGTTTGAGGGTGCACCGGCAAATCTTTATACATGTCTGCATATTGAAAGAACATGTCTTTCACATACTTCGCATATTTTTCGTCATCTAAAATTTGATAAAGCAAACCTGCTTTTTCAAGCATAAAAAAGTTGCGCTTATGACGTACGTGTGTATAACCCCCAGAGAAATCTTTTGGAATTGGTGTATCTATACCTGCTTCAATTTCGGCATCAACCTCTTCTTTTGCCATTTCTAATGAAGCATCAAAAATTGGAATATTACCTAAATTTTTTCGGATTTCTTCTACTCCGGCTTTAGTAATAATAAGTTTTGGATGTCCGCCAGATGAACTCTTTGCTTCCTCTTTACTTGAAGTTTCGTTTTGATCTTTACAAGAAAGCACACTTCCTAACATTAACACGCTAAGAAACAGCCCGATAATCGTTTTTTTATTTAACGCCATTCGTTTTATTCGAATTTATTTATTAAATTTAGTCTCTACTGGAAACCAGTTTGGTTTACCAGATTGGTTTTCCAAATATAAGTATATTTATCACTTACACCAAACCACTTCACTTAAATTGTTAATTTTAATGTATTATTTTTACCAAATACATATTTTTTTGCCCCACTTCAATTAATTAATTATCATATAAATAGCGCTAAACAATATTTAGTTTATTTTTTTAGCAGAAATTACGATTCACTACGCTTTCATCAATCTTAGTATGGTTTATTGTATGCAGAAGAAATTTAAATAAAATCACAAACACTTATTTTACAGTCAATAAGTTAAGCTGAAAATAGCTCCCGACTTTAAAGAAACTTTTTTTGAATGTTTAGCACTTATAAATTGACATTCTACTGCCTCTTCAGACAACAGCTGAATGGTTAATTCTCCTTCTCTTTTAGAAAAATAAACATCTGAAATTGCAGAAAACTGAAGTGTAACATCATCAATTTTTAAACTTTTTACCGACAGAAACACCTCATCATTACCCTTAGTTAAGCTTAGCGTATTTTCGCCCTGGGTCTCCCAATTTGAATGATTTAACACCCAACCTTTAATTTCTACTTGTTTCTTATTTTCATCAATACGATTATCATAACCCTTGTAAGGATACAACACCGTAACAAACGCAAAGTCCTTCTGTTGGCTTTTAGAAACTACCGACCACTGTTTACCGCGTTTTCCAGATACTGAAACAGCATCAATATTTTGTAACTGATATAGATCCAACCCTGTGGCATCACTAAAAGTAGCACGCAAAAGATTAGGTGCTAATTCCTGACTAAAATGCCCTTGCCAAACTTGTTTGTAATCGTGTGGTTTTTCAGATGAGAAATTATCTTTTACAATCCAGAAATCGTCTTTTAAATAAATAACTTGCCTAGAATAGTTTACCCCAACATTTTTAAATCCGTCATGCGAACCAACAAACAAATCTAAATCATCGTTAGTTTCCCATGCTATTGTTGAAGGCTGTGGCAATTCTTTAAACTTTCCAAAACCACTCCCTCCTTTATTTGACGTGTAATGTTTCCCTTGTAATTCATCATCTACTAAAGCCACATTTTTAGTCATTGAGTTTTTAAATAATTCTAAATCATCAAGAGAATAGCGTACTTGATAATTTGGTAGCATGGGCTTACCGTAAGCCATAAATTGAACCCCTAACATATCACCGTGTTGATGATCGGGTTTATCCTTATCCAATCCTGCCGTAATTACCATAACCTTATCATCACTATTCCAGCCTTCACGCATCACGTAAATTCCAGTTGTTGGAAAACTTACAGATTTCATCGTAGGAGCTTCAGAAGAAATGTTATTCAACGAAGCCAATTGATCGCTAGTAACAAACCAAAACATTTTAGACTGCACCGTTTTATTAGCAAAGTATCCAAATTCAGGATCGTCAAACAACAAATAACCAAGCGTTAAAGCTCCTGAGATATCATTTGTTTCTCCCCACGGATTATCTGTATCATCAGAAAGTACCGGAGCTGATTTATTAGGGTATGCAATTTTAGTTAAAGACACAAACAACGACTTTAACTTAGCACTCCAAAAATCGTTTACCTTATAATCACTTAATTTTGCGAGTTGATATACATAATAGTAGTTTCCAATATCACTGATATGGTAATGCACAGTACGCTCAAACTGAAACCCATCATCATTTATTTCTTTAGCCAAGTGCTCTTCTAACAATTTCATCGCATGCTCGTACCAAATATCTGTACCTTCAAAATCACGCAATAAAATTGAAATCATAGCTAAAGCAGAAAGCCCCCGAGTTTGATGATTTCCTGGATGAAACTTAGTATTGTTAGCAAACAAATCTGCGCCATGCTGAAGCAACGTCGCAATGGTTATTAGTTGATCGCTATCACTATAAGCTTCTTCTCCAAGAAACATATTATGAATTTGCAACCAATTTAAAACGCGATAACCTGAACGAAACGCTTCATAGACCCCGTTACCGTCTTCTATTTTTTCGTATTCACCAGCCAGAAGTGCTGAATTAAGGGATTGAAGTTGATTTTTAAAGTAATTTAAATACGTGATATCTTTATTCTGGTAGAAATAGTAATAAGCAATATCTACCATTTTATGCTGACGCGCTAAATGCCGTAAAGCATAAGCATTAACCGGTTCGCCATTTTGATAGTTAAATGGCAAAACCCACTGGGTAGCATCAGGAAATTTGGCCAAGTGATCTAAGGCGCGCTCAGTGTGCAACGCTTCAGCCTCTGGATACAGGCTTTTGTAGGTCTCAAAACGGCTTTCAAAATTTTTCCAGTTGAAGAAATAGCGTTCTGAAAATTTATCACGGAAATAGGCTGCTAATTTTTCTTCGGAAATCGGCTTAGACCCTAACTCCTTTTGAATCTCTTTAGTTAAATACTCTGAAAGATTTTCGTTAGCAATAACTTTATCAGTAGGTATATTTTGCGAAAAAAGGTTTTGCATTAGCCCGAAGACTAACACAAAACCTAATTGTTTTACTAATTTCATTCTGTATGAATTAATACATCATTTTCATCTCTAAGTTCTCTTGAACTTTAATTTCACCAGAATTAGAAATCGTATTGTTTGAATGTTCGTTATTCTTTGCTCCCCATAACACAGACACAAATTTAACTGGGTTATTTTTAAAGGTATTATCCTTAATATTTACATTAACAATACCGCGGTGATTTAATAACGTCTTGTTCTTTTCATGACCACCAGAGTTTGTAAATGTACAGTTAGCAATTAACAAGTTTCCACCAATAGTAGACTCGTCGTAACCACCTCTATAATAATCAACAACATTTTGCTTAATCGCATTAAAGGTACAATCTGTAATGGTTAAGTATTCTGTGTTATAATCACCTTTATCATTAATCTCTTCAGATAATTCAAGACCATTTTCACATTTATCAAAGGCTGTTTTTTCGAAAGTAATATTTTCAGCAAAAGCTTCTTTATAAACTCTTAAGGCATAAGCGAAATCACTAATCTCACAGTTTGAAACTGTTAAACCAAAGTGATTAGACATGTTTTCCTTTAAACTTGCAAAAGCATAATTTTCGCCATTACCTTTTAATACCACATTGTTTAATGTTAAAAGCCCTTTAGGGTTTAACTCAAAAACTGGTGTTTCTGCCGCTCCAGAAAAAACGATTTGTGCTTTTTCATCTGCCGGTGATTGAATCGTAATTGCTTTACTAATTTTTAAAGACTTATCTAATTCATAAACACCTTTAGCCAAAGCAATAACATCTCCAGACTTAGCAGCATCAATTTTTTGTTGTAATTCTGCAACTGAAGAAACATTATGTGTAGTTGCTTCTTTAGTTTCAACAACGTTTGAATACCAATCGGCTCCATATTTCGTTTTATCTAAAATATTTGGATTCGCCACATCAGCTTTTAAACTTGCACCAACAGCATTGTTTTCTTCTCTAGAATTACCAAATAAATCTTTAGTAATGGTATTAAAATCGAAGCCTTGATAAGGCTCTACCGAACTAGGCACTCCTGTTGGAAGCATGATGTTATCTGTAATTTTAGTCAATTCTAATGATGCTGTTTGAATACCACCATCAAAATCTTTGAAATCAACACCTTGATTGTTGATCACGTTACTTTTAAAAAGTACACCATCAGCTTTATCATGTTCAAAAACTGGTGAAGGATCACCAACTTCGTTATAAATAACATTATTTGCCACCGTCGTTCTAATTGGTCTTGCCGATCTAATTTCAGATTTAGGTAACACATCTGATTGCGCAATGTTAGTACCTACACCAAACTGCCAAGGCGAAACACAATTCACATAAGTGTTATATGCCACAACGACATCAGTCACTTGATTGTATCTGTTTTGAGGTGATTTAGGAATACCGTTCATTACAGCCAAAGCACTTCTAAAACTAGCTCCTTTTATGTTAAAAAAGTAGTTGTTGGTTACCCAATGTCCAGAATTTACAATTCTAATACCTCCTACGTTTGTATTTTCACTATCGTTAATGAAGTAATTACCATCAATAATACAGTAGTTACCATGTCTTGTTACTAAAGACCCTTCACTGTTATAAAATACATTTCCTCTAAACTCGTTAAAGTTTGTTTTACTTGAAATAATTTCTACCTCACCATTACACTCTTCAAATAGGTTATTTTCTACCATAGTGTAACTTGGCGCCATAGATGTAAAACTATTACCAATTTGAATGGTCTCTGCACTAGCACCACCTTTTCTAGGACGTGGCCCAAAGTGGTTATTTACAATTTGGTGGTAATTATTCATACTCTCAATACCTTCCAAATTAACACGTACTGTTGGTCCGCGATTTGTTTTACCAGCAATATAGCAATTGCTTAAAGTGTTATTTCTTCCCCAAAATTGCACCCATAAATCGGTTTCATCACGATGTAACTGATTAAAATCTTCAATTACACAGTTCGTTACTGTACAGTTGTATGCAATTTCGTTTTCATTGATTCTAAAATCGATAACCGAACTAGAAGGCGAATGCCCATTTTTAAAATGCAAGCCTTCAACTTTTAAATATTCTCCAGCGAATTTCAAGTAAGATTCCCCTTCAATAGAAACACCTCCAGCAGTTTCAGCCTTAATCGTGATAGGCTGATCTTTGGTTCCTTTTCCTCTAAATTTTATTTCAACATCCTTCCAAACACCATCAGACATCACAATAACATCACCTGGCTCGGCTTTTTTAATGGCTTCGTTTAATTCGTCACCATTTGTTACAGCTGATGAAGATGCCGCTTTTGGCGTTTTTTCCTTACACCCTACACTTAAAAACAAAACAGTTATTAATAACGCTGCTTTTGTTATTAAATGACGTTGAACACTTTTCTTCTGAATTTTATTCATTGCACTTATTAATTATGATTATTCGAACCTAAAGTTATAATTAATTAGCTATAAATGAGCTAATAAACTAACACTATTTACAATTGCATAGTTTTAAGATTTATAAAAGCAAACAATAAAACGACGACTAACTCATCTTTTTACTGTTTGCTTTTGGTTTGGTTTTCTTAAAATACAAAAAAGCCTTTTATTTTACTAAAAGGCTTTTAATAACTAAACAACTACTTATTGAACTACTAATTTTTTACTAAAAGTACGTCCACTAGCCTCAATTTTCAGGATATACACCCCTCTGTTGATGCTAGACAAATCAATTATGCTACCACTAAATTGATTGTTCTGATAAACACTCTTCCCTAACAAACTGTAAATACTTACAGCTGAAATTTGAAGGTTGTTCGATTTTATATTTAAAATATCGTTTGCTGGATTTGGATAGATTGCGAAACCATTTACTGATGCTTCTTCTACAGATAATGAAGCCGAAGTAGGATTTAAACTACCATAAATAGTATTAAAATCCGCATAACCTTCAAAAGCTGCAGGTATAGTCTTATCTGTATCATCACTAAACTCTAATGTACCTTCAGAGGCAGTAGTCACTACCCAATCACTTGTAGTGAAACCTGTTGAAGCACCTTGTCTCATCATTAAAGAAGCACTAGTGGTACCATAAGGAACAACATTAGCTCCAGGCGTTGTAAACTGATAAGCACTAATACCTGCATCATTATTGTTTCTCGCAAAAATAATCTGCCCATAAGCATACTCTCCATTTCTTCCTGCATTAGCATCGTCTTCATCCATGAAAGAAACTGAATCATAAAGTGTCCATAAAGTATGATCACCAGTAGCGTCAATCGCACCATCAGCCGTTGCAGCAGAACCATCACCATCTAAAAAGACACCTTTTGGATTAGTAGACGAAGAAACCAACATATAAGTTGCAGTTTGATCAATAAAGTTACCATCCCAACCAATATCTGGCGCTTGCGTAGTAACTGCACTTGAACTGGAACTACCCACATTATTCCCCTCTAATTCAATCGTAAGTATATGAGCATCACCATCCATATCCGCAGTGTAAGGATTTTCATAATACCCATCTCCTGCAGTAACCCCACCACTATCTTGATTATAATTCGCGACAACTGCTAATATTCCATTTGCCCCAAAAACCCGAGTCCCATCACCTAATTCAATAGCTTCTTCAACCTTCCCAATACCATTGTTAGAACTTCTATCTCCATCGCCTTCAATAGTAATTAAATATAAATTACTAGGCACTACCACCCCAGCAGGCCCTCTAACTTCAAGAAGTTCATTAGTTAAATCTTGCCCATTAGGACTAGGCATAATCTTATTAATATAATACCCAGAACCAGTCGGAATATTATCAAACGTTTGAGCGAAGCCAAATGATGCAGTAAATAATGCTGCTAAAAGTAATTTTGTTTTCATATTATATAGTTTAAATTAATTAGTTTTAATTGTGGTTAAATTTTACGCGGTAAACCAAACTGGTTTACCACATTGGTTCTCCAAATATAAGTATAAATATGAATAAACCAAATTTTACTTTGTTAAATTTCATATTAGATAATTAAAAGACTTTAGAAATACAGATTAACTACTATTTGCGTGCCTCTACATACTACGATTCTATTATAAAAACAAACCTTTAAGGCTTAAAAAAAGAGGCTATCTAAAAAGTAAAGTTTTCGTCAACCTGAACTTGATTCAGGTTCTCATAATGATTGGTTATCAATATGATGTGATTCTGAAATAAATTCAGAATGACGTACTTTAATACTTTTTGTACAGCCTCAATACTTTTTGTACAGCCTCTTTTTTTTTATTTATAAAAACGTTGAATAAACGTTAGACTCTAGCTAATTACTAATGAGACACGACAATCATTCGAGACTCGTTTAGTCCGTTGGTGTTTGTAAATCGAACCACATAGGTTCCGTTAGATAAACTTGAAGTATTTAAAGTAATTCCTGAATTTGAATTCTCAACAACTTTATTAAGAACCAATCTTCCGTCTAAACCGTAAACATTTATAGTATTAACCGCAACGCCATTGGTTTTGATGTTTAACACCTCTTTTGCTGGCACAGGGTATACAGATATTGCACTGGTATCGAAATCGTTTACCGAAAGCGCTTGACTGGTGTAAAATTCAATTTCATGAATGGATGTAAATTTACTACTAGGTTGTCCATCACCAATAATTTTCACATATTTAGCACCTGCAATTGGAGAAGAAGGCATAAAGGCCTGCATATCACCATCAGTCGTGGTTACAATATCTCCAAATATATTCGTAAAATCTCCGTCATCAACTCCAGAAGTAGACACCCAAATTTGAAGCATATATGTTTTTCCAGATGATGTAGCGATGTCAATCAAGTCTAAGTCAAAAGCACCTTCTAAATCATAAATAATTATAGATTTTCCACTTCCAGCTGGATCTAGATCTTTATTACTTGCCCAATAGGTATCTAAATCTTTATCTAAACTGTGCTCTGCAATGTTGTTCTTATTTTTACTAGCATCTACCTCCTCATAAGTAACTGAATATACAGAAACATCGGTAGCCGTTGGGTTAATCAAGTTCAAATTAGCGCGAGGGTCTGCCATTTCTTGAGTCACTGTTATCGTTCTTGTTAAGGCTCCTCCTGTAACAGTAACTTCACCTGATCGTTCAGAATAAGTTGTATTTTCGGAAGCCGTAACTGCAAACGTCCCATTATCCGACCCACTAGCTGGGGCTATAGAAATCCAGCTATCCATTGTAGTTGCCGTCCAATTCACATTAGACGTTACGGTGACATCTTGAGCCTCTCCTGCAGCAACATAGGTCGCCAGTGAGGTTACATACATAATTTCAGACACACTACCGTCATCTTGAACATAAGGCCCAACATCACTTGAAGTTAATGGCTTAATTGTTGCTGTCATACTACTAAAATGATCTGCTCCAGGATTACTATTACTTGGTCGATCTTGACCTTCTATATCTGTGCCAACTGCTTCGGTAGCCGCATGTGCATACACAGGCGATGTCGCCGTTGTTTTGAATAAACTAAAAGTATTTACAGTTTCAGGTGCCAAATTTGGATCCTCTTCTACAACATTAGTAGCGTCAAATGACGTTGAGGTTGCTCCATTTAAGGTTACCGCTGTCCCTGTAGGCTGCATTAAATTATTTTTCCAAGTAATAGCGCTCCCTTGATCATTGCCATCAATGATATCCACTAAAGCATTCTCCGAACCCGTAATTAAATTATTAGCAATCGTAATATTACTTAGGTTAGTTCCATACTTACCATTATTATCATATCCAATTTCAATACCATGACTGTTGTTTACTAAGGTATTATATGCGATTAATACGTTTTCAGCTCTAAAATGTTTACTTAAACTAGAACTTTGCCCATCGATAGCATCACCTTTTGTTAAGGCAATAGGAGCATCCCAACGGGTACCATTTAAACCTTCCATATAGTTATTAATAATGACGTGGTCTTTTCCGTAAATACGAATACCTCCTGTATACAAATCAGCTCCATCTGGAGACAGCCCTTGTGGCCTATTATTTCCGAAGAAAAAGTTACCCTCTGCACGGTTTCTATTTCCATGACGGAAAGACAGCGTCCCATAACTTCCAATAAAAGTGTTAAATCTCACCGTATTATCACATGATTTTATAGATACAATTTCTGGATCTCCATCACATTCTTCAAACAAATTATACTCCACTGTAGTAAATCCACTAGACAATGACATTTCACTCCACCCTACACGGATAGACTCTTGTTCGTTTACCGCTCTAGGGCCATTATTCACAAAGTAATTATGATCGATACGATCGTACTGTGATTGGTAAGATGTACTCGTAGCGTCATCATTAGAACCATCAATAGTAATATAATGCCCAGGACTTTTTTTATTCTGAAAAATATTATGGTCAATTCTATTATTATGACTTGGGTAATTAAAAGGATAGACTATATCATCCCAAACTCCACCGATATAAACAAATTTACAAGATTCTATCCCTGTATATTCAAAGACATTTCTTGAAATTCTAATGTTGTTACAACCTTCGGTTTTAACCATAGAAGTGTTATCATCATTCTCGAAGATAAAACCTTCCATAGTAATATAAGCGCATCGACGGAAGTTAAATCGAGAACTACCTGTTAGTTTTACTCCACCTACAGTTTCGGCCTTTACTATAATTGGGTTTGCAGCCGTAGCCTCAACCTCAAATGCCGGTTGAAAGTCGCTATATTCTCCGTTTTTAACAATAAAAGTCCCGCCTGTTTGACCGGCAGCATTCACAGCAGTACGTAAATCATAATCATCATCATACATGTTTTGCCCAATAGACAAGTATGAAAAACATAAAAAGGCAATAGTGAAAAAGAATTTTAAAGGTGTACGAGCCTCGTACCCCTTTCTTAAAAGTGTAAAGTTTTTACTCATTTTAGTTATAGTTTTAGTATTTTTTTTATCTGGACAACCAAATTGGTTTTCCAGACTGGTTTTCCAAATATAGAATATTTTTTTCAAACAAACTAAAACACCAATAAATCTTAAACTTGATCCATGAAACTAAAAATCACCTTTTTAACTCCAATTGTGCGATATCATTGAGCACCTCCTCACATTAACAACATCCAAAAGACAAAAGATTTTTTTAAAAAATTTCCAGATGGTGCTAAAACCTCAAATTAAAACATAAAAAAATCAGATGACTACCATCTGATTATTGATTCAATACGATATTTTAAAAAGTGCTCCTAATTCTCAAAAACCACAACACCATCTTTTTTCAATGTCATGTTTTCGCCTTTACCTCTTAGGTTATAAGTATTATTTTTGTACCAAAACCCGGAGCCCGAACGCTCTCGTTTCAACTCTGTAATTTCGCCTTCAAAATCTATAGTTACTGTGCCTTTTGTATTATTAAAAGTCATATATAAAGTCTTTCCGCTTTCATCACTCACAGTGCTTTCTACGATTTCATCAGTGATGATTTCCGTAGGTTTCACATCGGTTTCGTTCGACTTAACTTCTTTACATGATGTTAAGACTAAACTTAAAAAAACAACTATGATTAAAACTTTTCTTATCATGATAAATAGATTTTAGCACTGTTACAAAACTTAAAGTTAGTTTTTTTATTTCAAAATAGTTTTATGAAACACAGTATTTAAGGAAGAAAAAAATGATCGTTAATGACTTTAAACGCCATATAGAGTAACTATCAACCGTTTACTAATTAAAACGAATTTGTTTGTTTTTTAAAACATGATTTAAACCCAACTGAAATAACGTACGTGTCATTAAATCTTGCATATCCTTTAATTCTTCAAGATTCATTGCAAAACTTAATTGCGGATTTGGAGCTTCTAACAAAAACAATTCACAAGGTTTATTTTGAGTAGCATTACCAAAAGATTTACCTTTTGTTAAAGCAGAATCTATATTTTTTGAAAACTGAATAAGCTCTTCCCTATTTAAAAACAAACCTGTGTTATTAAACACCAACTGTATTTTATTAAAGTCTTTGGCATCACTGCGTTTCCACTGAAAAGCAATGCCGAAATCGTTATAATAAATGGTATTAATATCGTCCACGGTTTTTAGTTTAGAATTAGCGTGTAATCTATATCACTTATATATAATGAAGTTCCGAAAACATCAGTATTCACAGGATTTACAAGAGCTTTTAATTCATTAATCTCTTGTCTTTTAAACATTAAAACCAAATTAGGCTGCATCGAAGGAATTGGAATCTTTCGTCTAACTTTAGCACAGGCATATTTATGCTCCCAATAATCAATTTCTATATTTTCAACATAATCTTTAAACTTGTCAAATTCAACTTGAGTCAGTTCTAAGTAAATATTGTTAAACTCCAAATGATAAACCTTGCATTCCTTACACAGAGATAATTCGCCACTTTTCACTTTCGATAAAACTTTAATATGTTCTCTACACATCATGGTTTGGTTTTAATAACAATCTGTTTTTATTTGATTCTCGGCTTCAAAAACACTAATTGGTGTATTTAAATGTGTTGTAGTAATCCGCTCTAAGGTTTGCCTTACCCCAGTTTCCATAGCTACAGAACCACAAATCATGATCACACCACCATTTTTTAAAACACGTGCAATTAACTCTGCTTTTTCGAGCAATAAGTCTTGAACATAGCGTTTCTGACTGTCCTCACGTGAAAACCCAACATAAAGTCCAGATAAGCGTTTGGCATAAAAAGCCTTATCAACAAGTGGCGCGTACATTTTGAAGGATTCACTAGTGCGACCACCCCAAAACAGGTATGATTTCACACCGTGTCGTTTCTCATTATTAATCATCCCGATAAATGGCGCAATGCCAGTTCCGTTAGAAATCATAACCACCTCTTTGGTTTTCTTCGGAAAATGAAAAGCCTTATTCTTTTCAATATGCGCAACCATGGTATCATTTTCCTGAAGTTCATTTAAATAGGTAGAACACACCCCAAAATCATGCTTTTTGATGCTCAAAATGATATTTCCATCAATTTCACCTATAGAATACTGGCGGGCCAATGTTTCGTTTTTCGGATAAATAGCCAATAAATCACCCGAAACAAATTTGGCTTTTTTCTCTGGAGCTAACTCCATCACAAAAGACTGATCTCTATTAAGTGCCGTACGTTTAACAACCTTAAAAGTTGTTGCTTTTTTCACATTTATTTTTTGTTCTGGTTCTAAAACTTGTAAGTTCATGTTTTTACTTTCTCCCCAAGTTTTTACCCAACTGTTAAAATCATTGAAAGACTGGTTGTTGATTTTATATACGGGTAAACTCGGATTAAACCTGTGATTTAATTGTAACATTTGATCCACACCAATAGCAAACTCACAAAACCCTTGATAAGCTAAAGACCCAAATCCAACAATAGCAAATTCTAAATTGTTATTTTGAGGAGTTACGCTCACCAATTTCTCAAATTTATTGGCGTTAGTTGGTGGCGCCCCATCCCCATAAGTAGCGGTTAAAACCACTAGGTGTTGCGCCTGCTTGTAACTGGTATATTGGTTTAATTCTGAAACAAAAACCGATTTTCCTTCAGCAATTAGAGCATTGTACAAGGATTTAGCAAAACCAAAAGTGCTTCCTGTTTCTGAGCCAATTAAAATGATATACTCAGCAACATCTTTACTGAATTTATTCTTGATTTTAATGTGATTCCTTTTGCGCTTGAGGGTCATGGCGAAACCAGAATACACAAAAAACAAAATAGCGAAACAAGTCACTAATAATGCTAAAGACCAGCTTATAGAACCTTGCCCGGTATGCAAAATCATAGACCAGCTTGAAGCTTTAGACACCAATCCATAGTCATGTTGACTCACAATACTCCCGTCGTATTGATTGACGTATATTTCACGGTCTTCTAACTTCAAAAAGTAGTAATCTTCAATATCATCTGAAAACGGAAATTCTATTCGTTTTACGTCTTCTAACTTGATTTTATTGAAGGTTTTTAAATCGGTGATCGGTAGTTTTTCAATAGCATCAGAAGCTTCAACATCAAACTGATGTGCAATTTCATCTTCCGGAAGCCATGAAAACTTTTCCAAAGACAAATAAACCCCAGTTAAAGTGACAATAACCATAGGGATAAGTGTGTAACGCCCCACAATAATGTGGTAATACTGGTCAAAATCCTCTTTAACCACTTTTGAAAAGAACTTACCAAGCCCTCCTTGGCGTTTTACAATAAGTAGCACGCCAGTCACCGCCATTAAAAACAGTAAAAAAGATACAAAACCGATGATAAAACGGCCTGTCGTTTTTAAAAATAAGGAGCGATGCAAATTGGTCGCAAACTTAAAAATAGGTGCTTTTTCAATGACATCGCCTATTTTTTCAGCAGTAAACGGATTGATATAAAATGCTTCATTATCACCTTCAGCAGTAAACACCGAAGCCAAAACAAAATCGTTGTTATCTATTTCTACACTTAAGACCTCATCATATTTAGACCGTAGAGCCGCAATAGTTTTTGACACCGGCAAGTCACCAGCATCATCAACCGCATAAGGCTTCACCTGATGCGAGATTGGTTCAAAAGCCAAAATCACACCGGTTACGGAAGCTAATATTATGAATAAGGCAGAGGATATAGCCAAAATAAGATGGCTATACCTCCAAATAGAAATGGTCATTTTTAATGAATTTTACACCAACTAAGGATTTAATGTCTTGTAGATATTTACTAATTGATTTTACTGAGGCATCATACGTACGTAACGGATAAACCCATTGCCTTCAAATTTACTTTTTACAGTTGCTGAAGTTAATTCAAACTCCACATCGTCTTTGTAGTATTCTTGATTTTCAACAGCCGATTCAAAACGAATTTTATAACCCGCATCAATTTTATCGTTTTCAATAGCAATCACGTTAATTGTGCGTCCGCCACCGCTAACGGTCGCTCCTGTAATCGCATCAATATCGTTTCTTACTTTTCCGTAAAAACCAAACCATTCGGTGACATCAGAATACCATTCGTCGTCATCACCAACCATGTAAAGGGTTTCAACATATTCCCCTTTAGGGTCCAATAAAGAAATCGCGATATAAGCACCTTCACCAGTATAATTCTTCAATTGAATCATACATTTATATTTTGAAGTTTCAGTAATACTTTTAAAGCCAAAGCTTGTAAAAATTACGATCGCTAATATTGGAAGTATTTTAAAAAATATTTTTCTAGACATGAGTAAAATTATTGTAAAAAGTTAATATCGGTTTTGTTTGCTTGAAGAAACTCGTTTTCTTGAGCTAAATCGTAAACGCTTTCATCAAAATCAGTTTTTTCATTTTTGTTGGCGCCAATGCTAATCAGGTATTTCACGGTTTTCACATCTTTGGCCTGCATAACAGCTTTATGTAAAGGCGTTAAACCATCATTGTTTTTAGCATTCACATCAGCTCCAAAATCGTTCACCTGCTTTAATAATTTTAAAGCGTCACGGTTATCTAATGCGATGTGAAACGCATTATTTCCATCTTTTTGAGCCGCTTTCACCTCTAAACCTTTCTTAGTTAATAAGGCTAATTTTTCAGAAAAATTATCTTGTTTTCTAGCACTGAAACTATTCAGCAAATAATAATTCAAATTGTTTCCTTTAGCATCAACGACTTTTACATCGGCACCTTTTTCAACTAAAAACGCAACCACCTCAGCATCATTACTAAGCGCATGTGTTAAAGCCGATTCACCATCTTTATTGGTTTGATTGGTGTTCTTTGTTTTTGAAGCCAACAGCGTAATCACCTCTAATGAGTTTCTTCCTGAAGCTAAGATTAAAGCATTGTTGTTTTCTTTATCCGATTGGTTCGCATCAACACCTTTACTTAAAAAGTATTTCATAGTTTCCACATCCTTATTTCCTGAAGCTAAATTAAAAAGAGGCGTTTTACCTTCTGTATTCGTTAAGTTAGCCTCTAAACCTAAACCTTCTAAATACTTAAGGTATTCTAATGAATTCTGACTTCTTCTAGAACCTCTAGTCGCTAAAAACAAAGCATTTTCACCTTTTTTATTTAAGGTTTTATATGGTAATCCTTTTTCTATTAATAGCGCTACCATCTCTTTATTTCCAGACTGTGCCGCGTAGTTAAAAACACCATTTCCATCTTCATCCAAGCTGTTTATATCTAAACTTTTAGCAGTAAAATAATCAACTAGAGAAAAATCTTTAGCACCACGCATTATAAGGTGAAGTGCATTGGCGCCGTGCTCGTTTACATCGGTTTTTACGTCGATACCGTTTGCAATACATAAATCGAAAATTTCGATATTGGTTACACCTCCAACAGCAGCAAAAGTTAATACTGAATATTTGTGCGAATCTTTAACATCGAAACGCGCCCCGTTTTCTGCTAGATACTTTAATAACTCTAAATTATCATTAGAAGCCGCCCAAAACGCATAAGTACGCTTATCATGGGTTAATTTATTAACATCATTTCCTTCAATGGTTAAAAGATGTTTAACTACATCTAATGGTGCTTTTGCGAAAATAGCATTGGTTACCGCGTCGAATCCGCCTGCGTTCGATTCAGCAGCATCATTCCCTTCTTTTATTTTTTTGTCAATGTCTTCAATTGAAGGGTTTGTTTTCCAGTAGTCGCGTTCTAAAAACACATTTTTGGTTTGTGCGAGCGCGATGTTTACAAATAAAAGCGCAATTATAATTAGTTTTTGGTTTTTCATATTTATTGTTTTACAAATGATTCTATGATTTCGTCAATCTTTTTTTGTTCTTCATAATCTTCAGAAAACAGGTACTTATAAAGTTGCTTGTTTTCTACTTTAGCTTCTAAAGCCAAATCTTTATGGCGACCGTAAACCTCATCCCACTTTGAACGCACTAAAGCCCATTTGGCTTCGTTTTCCTTCCACCAATCAATAGCAGCCTGACATTTACTATCATCTACTTTCACGTAAGTATTGTATCCTTTTTCTTTAGCTAAAAGCACATCCTCCTTACCCGCTTCACGAATAATTTTTGCGTTGTCTTGATCATGAATCCAACCGTTACTAGTAATTTCATGTCTGTTACCTCTAGCCGTGACATTATAATCGCTACGCTTTGTGTATTCACGTCTTGGCAAAGGCGCATCGGTTTGGTTTTCCCAGTAGTTTTTACCGTCTACGTGTACCCAAGTGGCAGAACCTTCGTAACGCGGACTATCATCTACTTGATAGACTTTTTGCGTCCATTGGCCTTTAACTTCAGATTTTGGTTTGGTGACATAATTCCAAGTGTTATCACCATTAAACATATAAAAATCTTGGTTTTCGTAAAGCCAATCTTGTCTCCAGTGTTTTACAATATGAGGATGTGCTGGATCACCAACTTGAAGTAAATGCTGAATAGACATTTTGTTTTTATCATCTTCAATAAGTTGCGCCCATTCTAGGCCTCCGGCAATTTTCGTTTCAGAAGGCTTATACAAAGAATCTTTGCTGTAGTTAAAAGTTTCGGCAAAATTAAAGGTGACTTCGTAACAACCACACATGCCTTTAATCGCCTCTGTGTCTTGTTTTTTCTTGCTTTGCGCGTTTCCGTTTACTGAAATTAATAAAAGCATTAATGCTAATAGTACTACTCTTTTCATCTGAAATGGTTTGGTTTTTAAAAAATTCAAAAATATAAAAATTATTCTATTCTTATTTAGACTGAATCAAAATAACTTATATATTTGCGACAAATTTATATAGAATGAGTCTAAATAAAAATAATATCTTCATATTTTTTTCAATAATTTTGAGTGGTTTCTCTTTTGCACAAAACATCATTAAAGATTCTACTGCTATTGAAAAACTAGATGAAGTTGTTATCACAGGGCAATACAACCCACAATCTGCTAATAAATCGATATTCGAGGTTAAAGTGATTAACCGACGAGAGATTGAGCAACGTGCCGCCACTAATCTATCTGACCTACTGAATCAAACTCTAAATATCAATATTGTACCTAATACCTCAACAGGAAAAACAGGCGTGAGTTTATTTGGCTTAGATGCTCAATATTTTAAAATTTTAATTGACAACGTTCCCGTGATTAACGAAGAAGGCATGGGTAACAACGTGGATTTAACTCTTATAAACCTTGACGATATTCAAAGTGTTGAAATTATTGAAGGCGCCATGGGGGTACAATATGGTGCAAATGCTGTTTCAGGCGTTATAAATATCATTACTAAAAAATCAATTAGAGAAAAAACGCGCATTCAAATCTATGCTCAAGAGGAAACCGTTGGCAATGAATATGAGTGGTTTGATAAAGGGCGTCACATTCAATCTGTAAACATCAGTCATAATTTTACAGATGACATTTTTGGAAACGCCACCTACACTCGAAATGATTTTGCCGGGTTTTGGGGTGATAAACAGGGGAAAGTTTATGATAAAAACGATGGCTTACGCGGCTATGAATGGCTACCCAAAGAACAAAATAATGCCAAAATTCTTTTAAATTACAAAAAAGACCGGTTCAATATTTTTTACAAATTCGATTATTTTAATGAAAGCATTTACAAAGCCAACAGTACGGTAGACCTTAACGAAAATGCCGCAACCGGCACTAGTGACCCTTTAGCCTTAGACGAAACTTTTTTTAACAATCGTTTTATTCATAATTTAAATGCAAACGGTCTTTTAAGAAATAGAATAGACTACAACATTTCTCTATCTTACCAAGAACAAACAAAAGACCTAGAAACCTATACCTACCGCATACGTGAAGACGAAAAGTTAAACCTGAAAAAAGGGGAATATTTAAGCCGTAAAGCCCTGTTCTCTAGGGGAACTTTTAGCAATTTGATACACTCCAAACATTATAGACTTCAAGCCGGATATGAACTCACTAATGAAAGTGGTTACGGTTCACCTATAGCTATTACCATTAGCCCTGATGATGATGCCGCTGAACAACGCCTAGATAATTACGATTTCTTCGCTTCCGCGGAAATAGAAGTTTCAGATAAATTTTCTTTGCGCCCAGGAACACGTGTTTCTTTCACAAACTTATTCGACCCTCAGTATGTATTCTCATTAAGCTCGAAATACCTGTTTAAAAATGATATTGAACTAAGAACCGTTTTAGGCTCGGCCAATAGAACCCCAAACTACGATGAACTTTACACCTATTTTGTAGACGTCAATCATAATGTACAAGGTAATCCCGATTTAACCCCAGAACACGGTTTATCGGCTTTTATTCATCTCAAAAAAACATCTAAACTATCAAACAACACCCGATTAAAAAATAAAATAACCGCTTCTTATCTTGGTGTAAATGACAGAATAGAGCTTACTATAGTAGAACAAAACCCGCTCTCCTACCAATACACTAACATCGATTCTTTTAAATCCTTTGGAATAGCCTCAGAAAACAATTTACAGTTTAATCAGTTTAATATTCAACTTGGTGCGTCACTTTTAGGAACTTCTAAAATACTAGACAGCAATCAAACTCCAAATGATGATTTCCTGTTTAGCTTTCAACTGAATAGCACGGTAAGTTATCTCATTCCGAAGTGGAAAACATCAGTCGCCCTCTATTACAAGCACACCGGAGAACAGCATCAATTTGTTGAAGAAACCAACGCCCAAGGTGAGCAAGAATATGTTAAAGGTACGACTGAAGCCTTCGATTGGTTAGATTTCACCCTTAAAAAATCATTTTTAGACAAGACATTAGAAACCACATTAGGGGTGAACAACCTCTTTGATATTTCTTCAGTAGAAACGGATGCCATTCCCGGCGGTGCTCATGATTCGGGTCCTGAGCTTATTTCCTTAGCCTATGGCCGCTCATTTTTCTTAAAACTAGCTTATAACATAAGACTACAACCACGAAACCATCAATAACCATGAAACCACCAATAAAAATAATTACATTAATCCTTTTTTCAGCATTAGCGCTAAACCTAAATTCATGTAGTGAGGAAACTACTTTAGAAAGCGACCCTTTTGTAGTGGCCTTTGAAACACTTTCTAAAAACTTAGCAGAAATGCACGCCAAAAACGATACAAGCATTCCGTTAGTGTATTCTGAAATGGCCATAGAAAACGGAAGCGTAAACATTAAAATCAATGCTAAAAATGCGATTTACGGACAAGATTTTATCACTATCCCAGAAGCGATTAACCAAATTATTAGCCTTCCAATTTCTAATGGCGAGACACAAAGTGCTATACAATTTCAAAAGCTGACCACCACTTTAGATGAAACTACTGAAATTGAATTCCTCATAGCTTCTATCGATTATCAACATGCCAATGTTCAAGGAAACAGCATTTTTACGATAAACAGCTCGGCGGCACAAGGCGGAAGTATGCTTCCTGAAATAGGCGGACCAAATCAAGACAATCAAGTCTACATCGATTTAAGTACACAAAGCGCCACAAGTGTTAAACGCGATGCTTGGGATTTAGGATTTTATAATGGGGCTAACTTTAGAGTTGCCATTAACGGTTCGGTTTATATGGCTGCAAAGGCCTTAACGGAAACCGATATCGATGCAGTCACTGAAGATGACGTCAGGTCTTTAAAATCTCAAGTAGCTGTTGGGACTTTTAACGCAGAAAACGCCGCATACATTGATGCTCCAAACGGAAACATCCACGAAACGGCTATTGCTGAAATCTCAGAAAACAACGATGAAAATCCCGTTTACCTTGTTAATTTAGGATACGAAATAGGAACCAGCACCCCAACAGTAGGCAGTACAGCCGTAGCTGGAAATACGAGGGGATGGAAAAAAATTAGAATACTAAGAGCAGGCGATGATTACATGTTACAATACGCCGATTTAGACGAAAACACTCATCAAGAAATTACCATTTCAAAACATCCTGATTATAACTTTAACCACTTTAGCTTCAACAGTAATGCTTTAGTCTCAGTAGAGCCTGAAAGTGAAAAATGGGACATCAACTTTACAGTTTTCACAAATCTTCAAGACGGAGCCGGAAGCTATGGTTTCTCAGACTTTGTCCTTCATAACAGAAAAGCTGGAGTTACCGCATACCAAGTAGAAACATCTGATTATAATTATGATGATTTTTCTATTTCAGATGTGAATACTTCGCTTTTTTCAGAAGATCAAACCACTATAGGAAGCAACTGGCGTGATGTTTTTGAACGAACCGTTTTCTCTGATAAATTCTACATCATAAAAGACCCTAACGGAAACCTATACAAACTCAAATTTTTAGCCATGACCAACAGTAACGGCGAACGTGGCTACCCTGAATTCGAATTCAAATTACTTCAATAATTATTATAAATTTTTTAAACGAACCACAATGAAATCAAAATTACAATTTTTAATAGCCTTACTTCTAGTAAGCACATTAACACAAGCACAAGAACAAACGGCAAACCTCAGTATGGGCGCAGATTATACGAACCAAGTGTTCTACAAATTGAATACGGGTACAGCCTCGTCTTTCGGTAAAGATTCATGGGACATCGCTTTCCTTAGAAATGATGCTAGAAATATTGCTGTTCGCGCTAATGAAGGCCGTGGCATTACCGTTTTTGAAGCCTCTAACGACATTAATGATTGGGCCACTATTAATGTGACCAACGAGGCTTCATGGACCGAACTTCACAATTCAAATACCGCATGGACTAATGGTGCTTTCGATAACGGATCGGCATCTTTTGGATGGGGCGAGTACAACCCAATCAACCATCACGTTACTGGTTCCATAATTTTCGCATTAAAATATGCAGATGGTACTTATAGAAAATTAATCATTGAAGATTATTATGGTGGATACACCATCAGATTTTCAACTTGGGATGCTACAACTTCAACTTGGAGCGCTGACCAATCGGCAACCATTGCCAATGCCAACAACCCAGACAACAGTTTCAACTATTATTCTCTAGAAAATGCTACTGAAGTGGTTGCAGAACCAGCAACTTCAGCTTGGGATTTTGTATTCACTAAATACGCTATCGATTATTACGGTGATGGTTCACTTTATTACCCTGTGACCGGTGTATTGCATAACAGTACGGTTTCTGTAGCAAAAAACGACGAGCCAACTAGAGCTACAAATCCAAGTTTGACATACAGCACAGATATTAATACCATTGGACACGATTGGAAAACATTAAATGCTTCATATACTTATGATGCGAATTCAAACCAAGCCTACTATGTAAAATATGCAGATGGCACAGTGTACAGAATGTATTTCACTGCCTTCGCAGGAAGTAGTTCTGGAGATGTCACTTTTAAATTTAAAGACGTGACTTCAACATTAAGCATTGATCAGGTTTCAGAAGGTGTCTCTTTTGGTATTTACCCAAATCCTTCAACAGATAAAATCATTAACTTAATCTATGACGTTAATGCTTTAAGTTCTAGCAATAACAATCTCGCTGTTTACGCTACTACAGGACAAAAAGTGTTTGAAACGACACTAAACAGTAATGCAGGCTTCTATAATAAAACCCTTGATTTATCATCATTAAATTCTGGTATGTATGTGATTCAGTTTAATTCTGGAACAACATCTATCGCTAAAAAACTGATTTTAAAATAGAAAACATCAAATTTTAAGTGAATTTGGAAAAAGTCTAGCTTCTTGCTGGGCTTTTTTTGTTTTTAGAAAACCTATGAAATTCTCACTAACAAAGCGAAAAATTAAATTGTAAAAGTGACATCAAAATTAATAGAGCCGAAAGCATTCGTGAGACTTTAGATTCAGAAATCATTTTAACCGCTACTCCTTAACCTTAAACGGTTTTATTTCCATAATTTTATTTTCGAAATTATCTCTAAACTTAGACTTATTCTTTATTCTAGTTTTATAAGAATAAATAGCAGCTACAGATAATTCTAAAAATTCGGCAACCTGATTACTATCTTGAACTAGCTCCATAGTCATTCAACTAATTGTCCAGTTTTTTTGTTGCAAGTCGAATTAGGAAAGTTTGGTTAAATTAGCCCTATAGAAAAGTTAAAATCAACTTGGCCTGTTGCACTTATGACTTGAACATGGCTGTATTTAATATTAGTTAAAAATGAAAAAATATCATCTGTATAGATGGTTATTGTTCGTATTAATTTTACTCACGAGTAAAATATATGCACAACAACCTCCAGAGGTTTTTAAAAATCCAATATTATCGGGCTTTTATCCCGATCCCTCAATCTGTAGAGTAGATGACACCTATTATATGGTAAATTCTAGTTTTGAATGGTATCCTGGTTTGCCAATACACAAAAGTAAGGACTTAGTGAATTGGGAAAAAATAGGGCATGGTTTATGTCGTCCAGACCAAATAAAATATAAAGATGGACTAAATAACTCCGCAGGAATTTTTGCTCCTACCATTCGTTACCACAAAGGAACATTTTACATCATTACAACAATGGTAGGTCAACAGGGTAACTTTATAATTACTGCTAAAAACCCAGAGGGACCATGGAGTGCTCCCATGTGGATTAAAGACGCTCCTGGAATTGACCCTTCCTTATTTTGGGATGATGACGGACGTTGTTATTACACTGGAGCAGGGATAATAGATGGTACGAAAAAAGAGTGGCCAGGAAAAAATGGTGTTTGGATGCAGGAAATAGATCCAGATACAGGTGTTTTGCTAGGAGAAAAAAAACAATTAACCTATGGTCATGCGTCTAATGCACGTTGGGCAGAAGGACCACATATTTATAAAATAAATAATGAATATTTGTTGTTAATTGGTGAAGGAGGCACTGGAGAATTTCACGCAGTGACCGTTTTTAATAGTAAAAAATTGTGGGGACCTTATATTCCAAATCATACAAACCCTGTAATGACACATCGCCATTTAGCTAAAACATATCCTATAATACAAACAGGACATGCCGATTTAGTACAAACACAGAATGGTAATTGGTGGAGTGTTATGTTAGCAAAAAGGCTTACTAAAAATTACGTGACCTTAGCTCGAGAGACTTTTCTTGCCAAAGTAATCATGACACAGCAGGAAAGTGGTGTTACACCAATTTTTAATCCTGGAATCGGTTTGCTACAATTGGAACAGAAACGCCCTAATTTACCCTGGACACCAGTTCCAAAGCTTAAAGAACGCGATGAGTTTCAAAACAAAACGCTAGGTTTAGAATGGAATTTTCTTCGTAGTCCAAGAGAGCAATGGTATACACTTAAAGATGGGGAACTGGAGATTAAATTACGTCCTGAAACGGTTAACGAACTTGTAAATCCATCCTATATTGCGCAACGAACACGTAACTTCAGTTATCAATCGACTACCAAACTCTCATTTAAAACTAAAAAGGAAAACGAGAAAGCTGGCTTAGCCATTTACCGCAAAACCGGAAATAATTATCAACTATTAAAAACTAAAGACAAAATAGTATTAATAAAAACATATCAAAAAGTACTTAATGGATTTTTTGAGCCTGAACTTATAGCTTCTATTCCTTACTCTAAAAATAACGTAGTGCTTGGAGCTAAAGTAGATGAACTTGACGTACAATTTTTATATGGTGAAAACGAAACCGATTTAAAACCTATTGGTGCCATTCAAGATTATACCATAGTATCCGATGAGGTTGCCCAAAAATACAATGGAGTATATGTTGGTATGTATGCAACATCTTCTGGTAAAACCTCTAAAAAATCAGCAAAATTTGAATGGTTTGATTATAAGCCTAGCAACTAAATCCTGAGTTTGGATTACGCAAATAAGAAATATATGTAATTCCTAAAATTGAGTTCCATCATCCTTACTTTATTATTTTTGTTTTCTTGTACTCAAGAATAAAATACAGGTCCTGGAATTATAGAGAGTTTTAATTTCGGCTAGAAATTCATCAAACAAGATATCACCAATGCCAAACAATTTTTTTTGATGATATGACTTGCACAAGTGCTGAAGCAACGGATTGGCAGAAATTTAAATTCAGTATCAATGATGTTTCTTTTCAAAACCAAGGAAGTGAAAAATATATAAGTTCTGCTGATGAAAATTATATGATATGTAACAGAACTGCGGTAGATTTTCTAGAAAAATTTGAGATTATCGGGCAAATAGGGAATGGAAACGTAATTTCTATAAAAGGAAGTAATGGGAAATATGTAAGTTCAGAAAATGGAACTAAAACAATGACCTGCAACAGGAGTAGCATTGGAGAATGGGAAAAGTTCACTTTAGAAGGCAGCAATGGCGTATATGCATTAAAAGGAAGTAATGGTTTGTATGTACGTAACGATATGACTTGTACAAGTGCGGAAGCAACAGACTGGCAGAAATTTAAAATAACCGAAGAATTAAAAAGTTCAAATTTTAATAAAACTTCAGACTCAAATAAAACACTCGTTGTTTATTCCAATCAGGCGAATTCTCAATTATTATTATCTGGAATACCAGATGGTTCTTATGATTTGAAGATTTATAATATGCAAGGGAGACTAGTTAAAAACACGAATATTCGTATTAGTGAACATCGTGCTGGTTTAAATATTGATGCCTTATCAACAGGATTATACATCCTCAAATTAAACAATAATGATGTATCTAAAACGGTTAAATTCATAAAAGAATAGCAAACATAGTCCTTAACACCTGTTGCCGGAACATCATATACCGCTGATGCCTTTACCGATACTAAAAATCGTAGATGATTCACTTGGGGTCTATCGCATTTTATAAATGCAGGAACCCGAGGTAAAGGTTATTCTATTATAGCGCGATTTGATTGTGATTTAAGTTTAGATTATCAAGAACCTAACCTGCCTTTAAAACATCAGGTATTTGGCACAAGGCACAGGCAACTGCTGTCATCATAATCAATTGCAGTAAGTGGGGATTCTAAATCGCATAAATGAGATTTTAATTATGTTTGAGGTTGGTTTTTGTACGATCGCCAGTTTCGAAACCTGCAGTTAAAGTATTCTTCTGAGCGTAGTTTAGGCTGCTACAAAAAAGCAATAAGATTAAAATGTTTTTGGTCATCGCATAGTTTGTTTAGACCTCAAAACTACTTAATCTCTTATGGGGTGATGGGGTGAAATGGCTATTAAGCGATAACAAATGATTTATACTAAAAATGAAGGCAGAATTTAGTCTTAGTTGGTGTACTAAATAGAATGGTAGGCCGACCAAAAAAGGAAAAGTTAAACGTTTTTCTGCAAATGATTAATGGACGAATCTCTAACATTTAATCGGCCATTTAAAAATATGGTTTGGGGTACAAAAATGCCTTTGTTTGCAATTTGTTCAAGTAATAGGTTTGCTGCCGTTTGCCCTATGTCTTTAGTGGGTTGTTCTACAGAAGTAAGGCTAGGGTGAATGTGTTTTGCCAAGTTAGATTCTGTAAAACCAACCATCGCAATATCATTAGGAATGTGATAGCCGCTTTGTTTAAATATGTTCATAGCACCTATAGCACAGGAATCGTTGGCTGCAAAAATAGCTCTAGGCACTTCATTATTGTCAATCAATTGTTGGGCAACACGCTCTCCATCTTTAGTTCTAAAACCACAGGGAATTATTTTTCCGGGTTTAACTCTGTGTTTTCTATGAGCTTGTTGAAATCCACTTACTCGATTTTGGGTTAAATTTAGATTTTCACTACCTTTTAAATGAACAATATTTTGGTAGCCTTGCATAATTAAGTGTTCCGTAGCAAATAAAGCCCACTTGAAATCGTCAAATAACACCTGAGAAGCGGGAATATCGTCTACTGTACGGTTAAAAAATACTATCGGGATATTTTGGTCTATCAGACTTTTGTAATAGCTGTTATTTTTATTTTCCGAGGTGAGTGAAATAATTAAACCGTCTACTTTATTATCAACCAAGGTTTCTACATTTTTCTTTTCAATTTCCCAGGAGTAGTTCGATTGCATCATGAGGACTTGGTACCCCTTGTCGTGTAAAATTTCTTGAGCCCCCATTAATACCTTTGGAAAGAAGCTATTCTCAAATTCAGGAACCACAACGCCTATATTAAAGGAGCGTTGCTGAATTAACTTCCGAGCAATCGGATTGGGTCTGTATCCTAATTCTTCTGCCTTTTGTAAGATCAAATCTCGCGTTTCTGGTTTAATATCATATTTATTATTAAAAGCGCGCGATACAGTAGAAATTGAAACGTTTAACGTTTTTGCTAAGTCTTTTATGGTGATATGCTTCATGTGTTGAAAGTACTCTAAAAATTTATTTCCGACAATTTTCGGAAACGTTTCCGGTAAATAAATTATGTTCGGAAACGTTTCCGAAGGGCAGAATTCATACTAAAGCATTTTGTCTGTTTTATTATGATTAATTTGCTGTAAATTATTATAAAGTCATGGGCAGCATTGATATTTCGGTTATTCTAATATTTACAGCTTTGGTTTTTATCTGCGGTATGAGTTTCTCAAAATCGGGTAAAAACATGAAGTCTTATTTTGCTGCTGGTGGTGCCTTGCCGTGGTGGATGAGTGGTTTGTCCTTATTTATGAGTTTTTTCTCGGCTGGTACTTTCGTGGTTTGGGGCTCGATTGCCTATAAAAGTGGCTGGGTGGCCATTGCCATTCAATGGACCATGTGTATTGCCGGGATTATCATTGGGTTTTTTATTGCTCCGAAATGGCAAAAAACCAAGGCTTTAACGGCTGCAGAATTTATTACAGACCGCTTAGGCTTAGCAACTCAAAAAATATACACCTATTTATTTTTATCCATTTCCATATTTACTACAGGAGCCTTTTTATACCCGGTGGCTAAAATTGTTGAAGTCTCTACGGGAATTCCGATTACAGCAAGCATCATTTTCTTAGGAATTTTAATATTAATCTATACTACTGTAGGTGGCTTGTGGGCCGTAATTGTTACCGATGTTCTACAATTTGTTGTACTCACAGCTGCTGTGTTAATTGTGGTGCCGCTGTCGTTTAAGAAAATAGGCGGGATAGATAATTTTATAGCGAAAGCTCCTGACAATTTTTTCAATCTCGTAAACGAGGAATATACACCTGGGTTTTTAGTGGCATTCGGCTTGTATAATCTGTTTTTTATAGCAGGAAACTGGGCATACGTGCAACGCTATACCAGTGTCGCCACGCCAAAAGACGCGAAAAAGGTAGGTTGGCTCTTTGGTGGTTTATATAGTATTAGTCCGTTAATTTGGATGTTGCCGCCCATGATTTATCGTGTTTTAAATCCCGATTTATCGGGCTTAGCCAATGAAGGTGCTTATTTATTAATGTGCAAAGAAGTGCTGCCCGTTGGTATGTTGGGCCTAATGCTAGGCGGGATGGTATTTGCCACATCGAGTTCGGTAAATACAACTTTAAACATCTCGGCTGGAGTATTGGCTAATGATTTATACCGTGCGATTAAACCCGATACAACAGATGAGAAGTTAGTACGCGTGGGAAAACTAGCTACTGTAATTCTAGGATTATTAACCATTCTTATAGCCTTAATGGTACCTTATTTTGGTGGAATCGTAGAAGTGGTCATGAGTTTGGCTGCCTTAACTGGAGGTGCTATGTTTTTACCGCCTTTATGGGCCTTATTTTCTAAAAGGCAAACCGGAGAAAGTGTCTTAACCGTTACCATTGTTTCGTTAAACATCAACGCATTCTTTAAATTTTTTGCTCCAGATTTACTAGGTATTACCTTAGATAGAGCAACAGAAATGGGTGTTGGCATAGCCATTCCTATTGTATTATTAGCGATTTATGAAATAGTCGCCTCAGGAAAGCAATCGGTGTCTGACCAATACCTTACTTATACCAAATTGGTAGCCGAAAAAACTTCAAATATTGATACTGAAACCGAAAAAGAATCAAGCAATAACCGAGGCGGTCGCGTTATTGGTATTGGTGTTTCGGCAACAGGTTTACTCATTTTAATGTTGTCATTTTTAGCAGCAGAAGACGGGCCTTTAGTTGGCGGCATGGGTGCTTTGGTCATAGTAGTTGGTGGCATTATCATATTCAAAAACAAATAGGAAAACAGCTAAGCAATTCAATAAGCATGATTACACAACATTTTAACCCCGAAAGACGATCGAATAAAACACTAGAGTTACAAACGGAATTTGTAGTCGTAGGTGGTGGTATGGCTGGTGTTTGTGCGGCCATTACGGCGGCGAGAAAAGGAACTAAAACCATTTTGGTTCAAGATAGGCCGGTTTTAGGAGGGAACGCCTCTTCAGAAGTCCGACTTTGGGCTTTGGGAGCCACCTCGCACATGGGGAATAATAACCGTTGGTCGCGAGAAGGTGGTGTAACCAATGAGATTTTTGTCGAAAATTTATATAGAAATAAGGAAGGGAACGCTGTAGTATTCGATACGGTTTTATTGGATAAGGTCATGCAAGAGCCAAACATCACCTTATTGTTAAATACAGCAGTTTACGAAGTCGAAAAAAAAGATGCCAAGCAGATAAAATCAGTTAAAGCTTTTAACTCGCAAAACGCAACGCATTATGTTATTTCGGCGCCTTTATTTTGTGATGCCTCAGGCGATGGGATAGTGGCGTTCCAAGCTGGTGCTAGTTTTAGAATAGGAGCAGAAAGCAAGGAGGAGTTTGGCGAATTGTTTGCCCCAGACGAGTCTTACGGCGAATTGTTAGGCCATTCTATTTTCTTTTATAGCAAGCGCGCTCCTGAACCTGTAAAGTATGTGGCTCCAGAATTTGCCTTAAAAGATATTACTTCGATTCCCAGATATAAAGTCATCGAAAAAGACGATACCGGTTGCCGATTTTGGTGGTTGGAGTACGGCGGAAGAAAAGATACCATTCACGATACCGAAGAAATTAAACACGAATTATGGAAAGTGGTTTATGGCGTTTGGGATTATATAAAGAATTCAGGTGCCTTTGAAGATGTAGACGATTTAACCCTAGAATGGGTTGGGAATATTCCTGGGAAACGCGAAAGCAGACGCTTTGATGGTTTGTATATGATGACCCAACAAGATGTTATTGGTCAGAAGCGCTTTCACGATGCCATTGCTTTTGGAGGTTGGGCGATAGATTTACATCCTGCCGATGGCGTCTATAGCGAAAAATCTGGTTGTACCCAGTGGCACTCTAAAGGCGTGTACGATATTCCGTATCGCAGTTTAATTCCTAAAGATATCGATAATCTGTTTTTGGCCGGACGTATTATTAGTGCATCACATGTGGCGTTTGGTTCTACACGGGTTATGGCAACTACAGGATTTACCGCTCAGGCAGTAGGTATGGCGGCGACTTTGTGTAAAGCGAAACAAATTCGTCCTGCCGATATTTTGGAGCATGGGTTGATTAAAGACCTTCAAAATGAATTAAATTTAGAAGGACAAAGTATATGCGATACACCTATTTTACCAGAAAGTAATTTGGTAACTAAAGCCAAGGTGACCGCGTCTTCTACTAATAATTTGTCAGAAATCGCTTTTAATGGCGATTGGTTGCCTTTAAATACTTCTGCGGCTATGTTGTTGCCTTTACAAAAGGAAACAGCATATACCTTTAAACTTGCTGTAAAAGCTACAGAAGCAACTAAACTTCAAGTGGAATTGCGTATAGCAAAACAGGATAAAAATTACACCCCTGAAATTACCTTAGAAACGCAAAGCATTGCTGTGGAAAAAGGGGAACAATTTGTGACGGTTTCCTTCAATAAAACTTTAGAAAAAGAACAATATGCCTTTGTGTGTTTTATGGCGAATAAAAACTTGAGTATTCAAGAAAGTGACCAATTATATTCGGGTGTTTTGGCTGTTTTTAATGGTGTGAACAAAGCGGTTTCCAATAAAGGGAAACAAACCCCGCCGGAAGGTTTAGGCGTAGACACTTTCGAGTTTTGGATTCCTTACCGACGTCCGGCAGGGAAACACATGGCTATGGAAATCAGTCCGGTGCTTCAGGCTTACCATCCTGAAAATATTTGTAATGGCTATGTTAGACCATGGAGAACGGCCAATTCTTGGACAGCCGACTTAAAAGATGAACAACCATCACTTACAATAACATGGGCTAAAAAACAGCGTGTTTCTAATATAAAATTGTTTTTAGATGGCGATTACGATCATGCCATGGAGTCGGTTCAATTTGGACATTACGACGCGATTGTACCGCAGTGTTTACAAGAGTATACCATTAAAACAATAGAGGGGGAGCTTTTGGTAGAACAAACGGGGAACTACCAAACCATTAACAATTGGAAACTAGAAAAACCTATTGAAACGGAAGGGCTTATCATTGAAGTAAAACATCCATCACAAACCACACCAGCTACCATTTTTGAGGTGGTTTGTAGCTAAAACAATAGTTTAATAATAGGTTAAAATGAATACTAAATTGCAACATAAATCCATTATCAGCGGTGTACTTAACATCATCATGTTATTGTGTTGTATAAGCATGTGCCATGCACAAAGCGCAACAAAAACTTCAGAAGGAAATTATTCCTTAAATGGCACATGGAAGTTTAGCACTATAGATGGTCAAGGCTATAATTATTTGAATGTCACCGAAACAGCATCCGATGTTATTATAGATAATTCAGATGCTCAACAGGTTGTTGTAAAAGGAAATTGGAGCACAAAAACCAATGCCGAAAGAGCGACGAGCTTTTATAAAAAAGATTATTTGTCGCGTCATTTTAAGCTGGGAGAAAGCCAAGACAATTACGTGCGTTTTTATCCGCATTTAAAAACCTCAGGCTATTACGAAGCTTTTGTAAAATACCCTTTTGCGAGTCATCTTACAGCGCAATGCAACATCAGTCATGCCGAAGGTTTAACAACAAGCTATATGAGCCAGCGTATTTTTTGTGGAGAATGGATTAGTGTTGGAATATATAAATTTGATAAAAACGACAAGAATTATATAGAACTTACAGCTACCACGGAAGGGCAAGTGGCGGCAGATGCCGTATTATTTAAGCCCATTTCTGAAAAGGCTTACAAGCAGGCAAAAACCTTACCCAATCAAGTTTACTTACCCGAATTTAACGACAGCCAATGGCACGACCTTAAAGTGCCTGGGCATTGGGGCATGATAAATGATTACTCCAATTATACCGGAATAGGCTGGTATCGTAAATCGTTTACTCTTCCAAGGGATTGGACGGCTAAAAATGATGAGCGCATCCGGATTCAATTTGGTGCAGTGTATCATCTGGCTAAAATTTATGTGAATGGCGAATTTGTAGGCAAGCATCAAGGAGGATTAACGCCATTTGAATTTGATATTACAGATAAACTGAAATTCGGCGAAAAAAATATCATAGCCGTTGCTGTCGATAACGCGTTTATTGTTGGCGCTACTTGGAATTGGGGCGGAATTATTCGAGATGTTACGCTTGCAAAAGATACTGATGTTCGCATAAAAAATCAATACATACATGCAGAACCAGATTTAGAAACGGGTACGGCAGCGGTAACTTTAAAGGTGACTATAGAAAACAATGCTCAGGTTGCCAAAACAGTGCATGTGCTGTCTAAAATAAAAGACATTCCTAGTGTGACTTTGGAGGCGAATACTATTGAAGTTCCTGCAAATAGTACAAAAACGGTGACCTTAAAAACCATTTTAAAAGCAGAGGATGTCCAATTATGGCATTTCGATAATCCGAAGTTATACAGTTTGCAAACTAGCATGTCGAATGCTGATGAAGCCTTAGATATTGAAGACGACACCTTCGGCATTCGAAAAATAGAGGTTACCGATTCGGAATTGCTTTTAAACGGAGAAGCCATTCGAACAGGCGGTTTTAATCGGGTTAGTGAAAATCGGTATTACGGCTCTTCGGAACCTATGCACATTTTAGAACGCGATGTCGATTTAATGAAAGCTTCCGGAGCTAATTTTATGCGCATTATGCATGGTACTCAAAATGAAAAACTGATTGAGTTATGTGATAAAAAAGGGATTTTACTCTTTGAAGAAATTAATGTTCGGGATTTAACCAATCCAGAATTTTCTGCTCCCGATTATCCTTTAATCAAATCCTGGTTAAAAGAAATGATTGAAAGAGACCGCAATCACCCCAGTATTATTGGCTGGAGTGTGGGAAATGAATTAGCGCATCATTACGATTATGCTAAAAATATGATGGCTTATGTGCGCACGGAATTAGATGGACATCGCTTGTTAACCTGTGTTAGTAATTCTGGGCAAAAGGAAACTTACACCAGAACAACCGACCCCAATACACATGTCGATATTATCATGCATAATATGTATCGCTGGCAGGGAGACCCTCAGGAGATTTTAAATACCCTGAGAGCAAAATGGCCTACCAAACCCGTGTTTATTTCGGAGTATGGTTTCAACCCCTATCCCACAGCCTCTTTAGATGGCGACAAGCCCATAGTTTCAGAATGGAACGCGCATTTTAGAGGAAAAAATGAATTTGTAATCGGTACTTCCATGTGGACTTTTAACGATTATAGAAGTGGTTACGCGGGAACTTCTGCCGAAGAAAATCGCGTGTGGGGCGTAGTGAATGTTTGGGGGCAAAAAAGACGTTTGTTCGAGCGTTTTCAGAAGGAAAATAGTCCGATAAAAACATTGCAATTGGGTGAAATAGATTGGTCTAAAAATACCACTACGGTAGACCTAGTAGCGAAAGATAAATTGGACTATCCGAGTTATAGCATGAAAAATTATAGACTTGTGGCGACGTTCAGTAATAAAAAAGGAGATACTCTGCATCAGGAAACCATCGCCTTACCAAGCTTAAAACCGGGAGCGGATTGGCGTGGGGAATTACATTGGAAAGGATTAGAGAACCCGTATCAATTATTGGTTAAAGTCCTGAATCCTTTAGGCTACGAAAGAGCAAAACATGACGTGTTTTTTGCAGTGCCTGATGCGCCTGAAATCCGTCAAGTAATTCCGGGGAAAAATAGTATGCGAGTTTATTTTGATACCGCTAAAGGTGTAAAAGAATATAAACTCGCTTATAAAACAGAAGATGGCAGTTTTCAGTATACCAAGCCCACAATTTCAGATTTTATAGTACTAGATAATTTAAACGCGGCGTCTTATACGGTGGCCCTAATAGCTAGTAACACAAAGGGTGATAGCGATTTGTCTAAAGCAGTGAGTGTGACTTTAAACAACAAAACCTTACCGCCTGTGGTCTGGGAATCCTTTATCGCCGACCAAAAATTAGTGATTGGCTATTCAAGTGATTTTGAAGATGAAACCTACACGGTAGCCTATGGGCATAATAAAAATAAGCTGTCTAAATCGTTTACCACAAATGTGAGAGGGATGATGACGATAGATTTAGACGAGTCATTAAACGAAGCACCACTATATTTTAAAATGAAAAGACATAGTAAGGCAGGAACCAGTAGTTGGTCGCCAACGTATACGGTCGAAAAGTAAGATTAATGAAACAAGTGATTACCTAAAATAATAGAAATGAAATTATTAATATCAAGCCTTTGTGTACTGGCGCTGCTGATTTCTTGTAAGCAGAAAACCAAAGAGGTATCAGAAGTTAAACAAACCGAACACCTCGCTCATTATAACATCGCCTTAGGGAAGGTGTCTAAATCAGCCATCTTTAAAGAGGATGGTAAGAGTGTTTGGGGCGGCAGTTTGGTTAAAGGGGACGATGGCTTGTATCATATGTATTATTCCAGATGGCCTAAAAAAATAGGTTGGGAATGGGTGAATTATTCAGAAATTGCACATGCCACAGCGCCGACACCGTTCGGGCCTTTTACATTTCACGATGTGGCTTTAGCCGATAGAGGAAAGGAGTTTTGGGATGGAGCAACCACCCACAATCCGACCATCTTAAAAATTAGGGATAGATATTATTTGTATTACATGGGGAATACAGGCGATAAAGAAGTTGTAAGTGAGCCCGGTAAGGCAAAAATTAACTGGCAACATAGAAATAATCAACGTATTGGTGTGGCTGTAGCCGATAATCCGAATGGACCATGGACGCGCTTAGATAAGCCGGTGTTAGACATAACGCATCATGACGATACTGCCCATGATGCCTTAATGACATCTAACCCGTCAGTTTGCGAAATGCCGGATGGCAAAATTCTAATGGTTTACAAAGCGGTTGGAAAAGCACACGAATTACCTGCCGGAGGGCCGGTGGTGCACATGGTTGCTATTGGAGACAGTCCGACAGGGCCATTTAAGAAATTTCCGGATCCTGTGTTTGTGTTTTCTGGAGAACGATTTCCTGCAGAAGACCCTTATATTTGGTATCAGGATGGAAAATATAGAGCGATTGTAAAACGTATTAAGTTTGAAGGGAATAAGCGCTTGTTTTCTTTGGTGCATTACGAATCGGAAGATGGTATAGCCTGGAACAAGGGAAAATATTTCCAAGTTTCTGATAGAACCGTAACATGGGACGATGGCAGTACCACAAAATTCGATCATTTAGAGCGTCCGCAAGTGTTTATCGAAAATGGCGAGCCCGTAGCCTTGCTTTGTGCGGCAGATACCATTGACGTTAACAATGTACGTCATGCCTTTAATATTCAAATACCATTAAAAATCACTAAAGAAAAATAAAAATATGCATCGGTTTTTTACCTTAATTTTTATGGCGAGTTTACTTTGGTCCTGTGGCGAAAATGGGAGCAATACAACTGCTGCTGTTTCATTTCAAAAGAGTAAATCTTTAAATGGCACGTGGCATTTCTTAGCCTCCAATTCTATAGATGAAACGAGTGTGTTGGAAGCCAATTATAGCCAGTGGGACAGCCTTTCCGTACCCGGGAATTGGGATACAACCAAGCGCTATTCGGAGTATGTTGGTAAAGGCTATTATCAGAAAGCGTTTAAGCTTCCGGAAACTTGGAAAAATAAACAGATCCGATTGAAGTTTGATGCCGTGTATCAAACTGCTAAGGTGTGGCTAAACGGACATTACTTAGGTGAAAATGTGGGTGGTTATTTGCCTTTTGAATTTAATATTACCGATAAAATGAATCATGAGGACAATAATACGTTGATTGTCATGGCTGATAATACCATTAAGCGCGGTGCTTGGTGGGCTTGGGGCGGTATTAGTCGGTCGGTGAATTTGTTCGCCGATGAAGCGGTCCGATTGGTTTATCAGCAGATCACTTCAGTTCCAGATTTTGAGACTCAAAAAGTGGATTTCTCTATAAAATATCGCGTAGAAAACAAGGGTAATTCCGCTGCTTCAGTTAGCATTCTTTCTGAAATAGAAGGACAAGACCAGCTGGAAAAGCAAACGATTAGCGTACCTGCAAACAGTATGGTAGACAAGGTGCTTCATTTTCAAAAGAATTTAAACGACTATACACTCTGGGATTTAGAGCAGCCATATGTATACACGCTTACCAGTAAATTAGTGTTAGATGAAATGTTACTTGATGAACAATCGGATGCTTTTGGAATAAGAACATTTGAAGTGCGCGGAGAGCAATTCTTCTTAAACAATCAGGCCGTTCGCTTAAACGGGTTAAACCGGGTACACGATCATCCAGACTTCGGAAATTCCGAGCCAGATGCCCTTGTAGAAGCAGATATGAAAGATTTAATGGCACTCGGAGCGCGTTTTTCGAGGTTGATGCACGCACCACTATCTGAAAATATCCTTGAGTTTTGTGATAAAAATGGCTTTTTATTGGTAGAAGAAATTCCTGTTTGGGGTGAAAAAGACCCGAATTCGAAACCGAATAACCCGATAACGAAACAATGGATGAAAACCTTAGTCGAGCGTGATTTTAATCATCCTAGTGTGGTGGCTTGGAGCGTAGGGAACGAATTGCGAACCGACGAACCCGAATGGGGTAAGCAACACCTAACCAAAGAACAGTACCACTATGTGGATGAGATGCTTGACTATGTAGCAATCTTAGATTCCACCAGACTAAAAACATATGTGAGTAATACCGCTTATCAAGCCGGAGAAATAGGAAATGAACCTTACGAAAAGCTAGATTTTTTATCGGTGAATAGCTACGGACATGCTTTAAAAATCGTGGAGAAAGTGCATGAAAGGTTCCCGGATAAGCCTATTTTCTTATCTGAAATAGGACGCGGACAAATTGGCCCGGCTCCAGATGCGGTTTTAGATCAAGATTTACTAAGCTGGTTAAAAGCACTAAAATCCTATCCTTATGTTACGGGCGTGTCTTTATGGAGTTACAATGATTATAGAAGTAATTACAAAGGCACCCCAGAATCTGGATTTAGAGAATGGGGAATTGTAAGTGAACGTAGAGAGAAAAAGGAAGCGTATCAGCAATTAAAAGACATTTACCGGTTTTGGTTGGAAAAATAAATATGAAACGAGTATTAATTATTTTATTCGCAGCAATGGCGTTTGGGGAGCATGCTCAAAACGTATTGAAGCCGATATTTAAGGAAGAAACTGGGGGGCATGTTTGCTACATTAGGCTGCAGAAGTATCATATCATTTAGGAATGAAGTAAATAAAAGTAAAGGAATAGATTTTTATGAGAACAATTAAAGTATTAACTCTATCCATATGCAGCGCTGTATTGATAGGCGCTTGTAATGATGTGGAAAACAAGGCCATTGTTTCCGAAGAACAAGAGCAAAGTCAAGAACAAGGCGTATTTCCTTATAAAATGCCAACAGAAAAGCCTAACATCCCCTTAAGTGCAGCATCCGAACGTATGTTCGATTATCCAACACCTCGAGTTCAGGATAATGAATTGTTTTCTCAGTTTAAATATACACGACTTAAAGGCTTTGATTATAATGGTGGCGATGGCACGGTATCCCGTCGCGACCCCTCCAGACCTATTTTGGTAGATGAGACATACTATGTTTGGTATACCAAACGCCACACCAAGGTGCCGCCAATTGGTTGGAATCAAGCGGCAGAAGCTACCGATGAAATTCCTTCTACAGATTGGGATTTAGCCGAAATTTGGTACGCCACCAGTACCGATGGTATCACTTGGAAAGAACAAGGTGTTGCTGTAAAACGACCTGAAAAACCAAAATCGGGATGGCGTTCTGTTGCTACGCCTGATATTTTGGTGTGGAAAGGGAAATATTATCTGTATTACCAAGCCTTCGACGAGCCTAGTGGTTTACGCGGCGATTTATGCCCGGTGTCGATTTCGTATGCCGATGCTCCAGATGGCCCATGGATTCATGGCGGCGATCAGGTTATTCCGTTTGGAAAAGAAGGGGAATGGGATCATAAAGCAACGCACGATCCGCAGCCAATCGTGCGAAACGGAAAAATTCATGTGTATTATAAAGCGGCTTATAACAAATGGCCAGATAACCGATCGAACTACGCGGTAGGTCATGGTTTGGCAATTGCTGACGATCCGCTAGGGCCTTATACCAAACACCCTTTAAATCCGGTGATGCAATCGGGGCATGAAACAACTTATTGGCCTTATAAAGGCGGTGTGGCAACCTTGGCAATTAAAGACGGTAATGAACGTGAAACCATTCAATTTGCAGAAGATGGGGTTAATTTTAAAATAGCTTCTAGCGTTTCCCTAACACCTACTGCCGGAGCACCATATACTGCTGATGCCTTTACCGATACCAAAGATGGTAGAGGGTTTACTTGGGGACTATCACATTTTATCAATGCAGGAAACCAAGGTAAAAGCCATTCCATTATAGCGCGATTTGATTGTGATTTAAGTTTAGATTATCACGAACCTGCATATAAATCTACAGGAGTTTGGCATAAGCCCGAGGTGTATTTTGCACAAGGTACAGGAGGTATTAATAACCACCCGGAAGGGCGTGGTGTGAAGCAGAAATAACATATCCTTAGTTATTAAGGAAAAATATGCACATTATTAATCTTTTTTTGAGTTGTAATTGGTATTACTTGCCCTAAATGGGAATTCGCTGATACGATTTCCTATATTTTTAGGGAGACATTTTCATGTGTTTTTGGATAAACTCACCAATAAAATAGTCACTCACAATATAAGAGCTATCGCTACTATCAGATCAACTCATAAAAAAGGAACAGCAACTATTGTTGCCAAAGTAGGAACGATTGAAAGTGAACGTTTAACAGTACAAATTAATTAGTTACAACAACAGCAGGGTTCAACAATAGCTCAATTTTTTAAAGTGAGATTCTAACTATCTTAAACCAATTGTATTAGTAGATGGGCTTGGAAATTCCAATATTATTATAACACTGCCAACCGTTATAAACATACCAAAAATATTAGGGAGCCTTAAAATTGCTCTATCACAGTCGTTAAATTATCTTCCCTTTTTAAGTTTAATTTCTTTCTAATTCGGTATCTAGAAGTATTCACTCCATTAACAGATATATTAAGAAGTTGAGCCATTTCTTTTGCAGAAAAATTCAATTTAATCAGTGCGCAGTGCTTCAATTCTGTGGGTGTAAGGTCAGGGTAGTTCGCTTTAAGATTTTTATAAAAACCCTTATTTACATCAATAAAGCGTTTATCAAATTCTTCCCAAAGTTTTATTCTTCCTGTGGTTTTATGCTTTATCGATTTTAACAAATCAATGTTAGTAGGAGCATAATTATTGATAGACTCAACCATTTCACTAATAATGCTTTGCTTATCAATTAAACGTAAGGTGAAGGAAGTAATTTCTTTATTTTTAATTTCAACCAATGCTCGGTTTTGTTCCTGCTCCATTTGTGTTTTTAGTTGTTGCTTCTCTTTTTCTGTTTTAAATTTTTTACGTTGCAATTTTACATACCAAAACAACACCCCAACAATTATGACACTAAATAAACCTAAAAATACTAGCCTAATGGTTAGTATCTGGGCTTTCTGCTGGATAAGTTCTTTATCACGTTCCAATATAATTTTGTCACGTTCTTCTAGCTCTTCCTTATACATGTTTCTAATGCCTAACAACCCCGCATTCTGATAACTTTTGGTACTAAAGGTATTGTCGTAAATTTCCTTAGACTCCCTTAATACCACATAGGCTTCCATATATCTTTTTTGTTTGTGTAAACAAAAGGCCAACCTACTCAGGCTTTCAGATTTAGCATCGTAATGCGTTTTATAGTTATTAATACTGGAAACCGTTTTCTTAAAATAGCTTTCAGCATGTATCCAGTCTTCCTGTGCCATATAGGTGGAGCCTAAATAAAAGTAGATGATTGGTAAATAACTAGGTTCTATTCTTTTAAAGTTTTTTTCAGCCTGTTGGAGTATAACCAGTGCGTCTTCTAACTGACCAGTTTTACGGAGTATGTTGCCTTTTTCAGAATAAAGGAACGCACGTTGGTCGGGACTGTAATTTAGTTTGTCGGCTATAATTTGGCAGGAGTCTAAATACTTTAGAGAACGTTCGTATTCACCTACTTTTCGGTAGTAATGTACAAAACCATAATAGGCAGAGATAACCGCTTCATTATTCATGAAGCTTTGAGCCACCGACTTTTTTGCATAATTAAGCGCTTGCGTTCGATGTAGCAGCGTTTCTTCATTTTTATCGAAAATATAAAACATGGTAGCTAGCTGGTCGTGAACTTGAAATAATAGTTTGTCATTATTATAAGGCTCGGCATAATGTAATGCTTTCCATAAGTAACGAAAGCTATCATTGTAATTTCCTAATCTCGAATAATTTTTCGATAAACCGATAAGGGATCGAATTAACCAAATAGAATCCTTCTTGTGTTCAAAATATTGTCTGCATTCCAAAAGCTCTGTAACCTGAAGAGAATCACTGTTTATGGCAGTATGGTATAAGTCAATATATACCCTAGTACTATCTTTTGTAGAGGAATAGGCGTTATAAAAACTCACTAAAAACCCTATAATTAGAATAAATTTTATTTTTAACATGCAGTTTTTTAGATGTTTATGAATTTTGGTGGGTTTATTTAACTATACATTTCTTTATAAATACAAGTATAAGCAATTATGGAATAAAACGCATGCTTGTATGATTTTTGACGAAGTGAATTATTTCTAATTAATCAGAATTACTCGCAATTTTGTTATCGCAATAGCATTGCAACGTGCAGTCTAAATTTTAATAATGAATCGAATGAAAATATTTACTTTTTTACTGTTTTTAAGTGTGAGCTTCCTCAGTTGTAATACACCAGAAACAGAAATATCGTCTCCTGACGAAAAAAACAAAATTATCTTTACATTAAACAAAAAGGGACAACTGTTCTATGAGGTTTTCCGTGAGAATAATGAAATAATTAAAAGCTCGGCTCTTGGATTTAAATTAAAAACGAAGTCACTTCAAGAAGGATTCGAGCTTATTTCTTCTGAAACCCAAACCGAGAATACAACTTGGAAAACAGTATGGGGCGAACGAGAGACAGTTGTTAATCATTACAACGCATTAACGTTACAATTAAAGCAGAAAAGTAGCGGCATTTTGGTAAATGTGCAGGCTCGCGTTTTTGATGATGGTGTGGCTTTCCGTTATGCTTTTCCAGAACAGCCGGAACTGAAAGATTTCATCATTATGGATGAATTAACAGAGTTCAACTTTGCTGGCGACTATAAAGCTTGGTGGAATTTTGCCGATTTCGACAATTACGAGAAAGTATACTACAATTCGCCCATTAGCAAAATAGGCGACTCCATTAATTTTGCACGTCGTGTAGGCAAAGAAGAACGTGCCAACATGTGTAATACACCTCTAACCCTAGAAGTTAATGATGATTTAGTAATTAGCATTCACGAAGCGGACCTTACAGATTATGCAGGTATGAACCTTTTAAATACTTTGGAAGGCACAAAACTTAAAGCACACCTCACGCCATGGATGAATGGGGATTTGGTAAGAGCTACTGCGCCTATGAAAACTCCTTGGCGAACCATTCAAATTGGGAATAATGCCGGTGACTTAGTGGAGTCTAATTTAATCATGAACTTGAATCCTCCATGTGCCTATGAAAATACCGATTGGATTGAAACCTATACTTATATTGGTATTTGGTGGGAAATGCACACTGCTAGAACTTCATGGGCCGAAAAGACCCAGTTTGGAGTTCCACTTTCCCCAAATCGCCCTCATGGTGCCACTACCGAAAATGCGAAATACCATATTGATTTTGCTGCAAAACATGGCATCAAGGATGTACTTATTGAAGGTTGGGACAAAGGTTGGGATGATATGGAACCAGACTGGAAAGGCTATGGAATTTTTGATTGGGCTACCGCAACTGACGATTTTGATTTAGAAGAAGTGTGTCGATACGGTGCTGAAAAAGGAGTACGTATGATGATGTATCACGAGACTATTTCAGACATTGACCATTACGAACCTAAAATGGATTCTCTTTACCAAATGTGTAAAGATTTAGGAATTAAAACAGTAAAAGTTGGCTACACAGGTGGTGTTAACTGGGACACAAAAAAGCAAAAATATAGTCAGCATCACCATGGGCAGTATATGGTGCGCCACTACAAAAAAATGGTGCAGACAGCGGCCAAATACCAGTTACAGATTATAAATCACGAACCCATAAAATACACCGGAGAGCAGCGCACCTACCCTAATTTAATGGCACGAGAAGGCGCACGCGGACAAGAATACAATGCTTGGAGTGAGGGTAATAGCCCAGAACACGGTGTAGTACTACCTTTTACACGTAATTTAGGTGGTCCCAACGATTATACTGTGGGGATATTCGAGCCCATGCTACCCCAAAGAGATTGGGCCGATTTTGAAATTAGAGTGCGTAGTACCCTTGCCAAGCAATTGGCATATTTTATTACCATGTATAGCCCTATCCCAATGGCTGCCGATTTACCAAAATTCTATGAAGAACGTCCCGATATTTTTCAATTTGTAAAAGATGTAGCTACCGACTGGTCGGAAAGTAAAGTACTAAATGCCAAAATTGGTGACTATTTTACCATTGTACGTCAGGAAAAAGGAACCGACAACTGGTTTCTGGGAAGTATAACTGATGAAAACCCACGCAACTTTAAGATAAACCTGGATTTCTTAGCAAAAGACAAACAGTACGAAGCCATTATTTATGCCGATGGTAAAAATGCCGATTGGAAAATAAACCCGTACCCCGTAGATGTGATAAAAAAGAAAGTAACATCTAAAGACAGCCTGCATATTGTTTTGGCTGCCGGTGGTGGGCAAGCCATACAGTTTAAATCGATTGAAGAGTAATTAAAACTCAAAACAAAATGAAAGCAATTCACATCTTTACAGTTTGCTTGTTATGCATAACAACAACTGCCTTTTCTCAATACAACAACGACTGGGAAAATCCTCTTGTTGTGCAAAAAAACAGATTTCCATCCAGGGCAACGCTATATTCCTACCCAACAGTAGAAAAAGCCAAAACACTAAATCGGGAAAAGTCTCCTTGGTACAAATCCCTAAACGGTACATGGAAATTTAACTGGGTGAAAAAACCAGCAGATGCACCCGAGGATTTTTACAAGGAAGATTACGATGTTTCCAAATGGGACGCTATCGATGTTCCTTCTTGCTGGGAAATGCGAGGCTATGGTAGAGCAACCTATGTAAATTCAGGGTATCCTTTTCCTAATAATCCGCCGTTTATAGACCACAATCACAACCCTGTGGGGTCGTATAAGCGAACATTTAGCATTCCAAATGATTGGAACGACAAAACCGTTTTAATTAATTTCGGAGGGGTTTTAAATGCTTATTACCTGTATGTAAACGGTAAAGAAGTGGGTTATAATCAAGGGAGTTATACCTCATCAGAATTTGATATTACAAAATACCTAAAACCAGGAAAGAACACAGTTGCCGTAAAAGTATTTCGTTGGAGCGATGGTGCATATCTCGAAGATCAGGACAATTGGCGCATGAGTGGAATTTTCCGTGAAGTCTTCTTGCAAGCCTGGCCTAAAGTTGCACTTTCCGATTTGCATGTGCGCACCTTGTTAGATGACAAATACGAAGATGCTGTTTTGCAAATTCGCCCGCGGGTGCATGTACAATCTACAGATGAAAACCTGGAAGGCTACAAAATTAAAGCCCAATTATTTGACGGAACAACTAAGGTGTTAGAAAAACCAATGCAAATTCCAGTAAAGGAAGTCGTGCACGAATGGTACCCACAAAACGACAACGTGCATTTTGCCATGCTGAAACAAAATATTAAAAACCCGAAAAAATGGAGTGCCGAGAAACCCAATTTATACACCCTGCTGGTCACCATAGAAAAAGATGGAAAGGTGGTTCAGGCAACCAGTACACAAATTGGTTTTCGACAAATTGACATAAAAGATAGCGTGTTGCTGGTTAATGGAAAGCGTGTAATAATGTTTGGTGTAAATCGTCACGACCATAGTCCCACCGAAGGAAAAACAGTTTCGCGTGAAGAGCTGCTTCAAGACATAACCATCTTGAAACAAAACAACATGAATCTTATTCGTACTAGCCATTATCCCAACGATCCCTATTTGTATGAATTATGTGATCAGCTAGGAATCTACGTAATGGATGAAGCCAATCTAGAAAGTCATGGTTTGCGTGGAGAACCTTCTAACTCACCAGAATGGACCTATTCTTTTCTAGACCGAGCTATAAAAATGGTAGAACGTGATAAATTGCATCCTTCGGTTGTGTTTTGGTCTTTAGGTAACGAATCGGGTACAGGGCCCAATCATGCAGCCATGGCATCGTGGATAAAAACCTATGATTATACGCGTCCTGTGCATTCCGAAGGTGCTCAAGGCGATCCAACCGACAGAGGTTACAAAAAACACGGTTCCGACGAATGGACCAATTACTTGCTAAACCCAAGAGACCGTCCTTATGTAGATATGATTAGTCGTATGTATGCAACTGCCGAAATCATGAATCAATTGGCCGAAGACCCTAATGACAATCGCCCCGTATTTAACTGTGAATTTGCACATGCCATGGGGAATTCATTAGGGAATTTGAAAGAATATGTAGACGGTGCACGAGCGCACGACAATATTATTGGTGGTGCCATCTGGGATTACATAGACCAAGGTATTGCTACAAAAACCAAAGATGGCAAACCTTATTGGAGCTACGGAAATGATGCATGGGAAAACTTTGGTGCAGACCCTGGACGCATGAATTTCTTGATAAACGGAATCATTAATCCGGATAAAAGTCCGAAACCGCAGCTTTACGAATGCAAAAAGGTGTTCCAATTTGTTGAAATTACAAAAGATGAAAGCATTGACTATGGCATTAAAATTAAAAACCATTACCACTTTACCAATCTTAAAGAATTTGACTTTAAATACAGTGTAAAGGCCAATGGTTTGGAGATCATGTCAGGAGATATTGAATCCATAAATCTAGAGCCTAGCAAAGCAACAACAATAGATTTACCCATCAAAAAGCTGAAGAAAAAAGCAGGTGTAGAATATGTAATCAACATTAGTGTTCATCAAAAAAACAGTAATGCTTATGCAAGAGCCGGATATGAAGTTGCTTGGGAAGATATTGTATTGCCCATGGTGAAGGCTAAGGAAAAGCTTTCCTCCAGAAAGGTAACATTAACAACTACTGGTAATACAATTACAGGTGGAACATCTTCTTATGAAGTAACTGTTGATAAATCAACGGGATATATCTCTTCGCTAAAAGCAGGAAATAAGCCCGTTTTATTATCCGCTTTGAAACCGAACTTCGTCCGCGCTGCCACCGATAACGATAGAGGTCGAGGAAATACAGTGATGCATGAAGCTATGAAATGGAAAGCCGTTGCTGCCGACTTTAAAGTGGAAACTACAGAAGTTAAAGAAAATACTATTTTGGTACGAGGTACATCTTCTTTTGAATCTAAATTATGGTTTGCATACCAATTGTTCGAACAAGGTGTAAAAGTGACTTTTGGCTTCGAAAAACCAGAAACAGTTTCGCAAATTGTTCGTTTCGGTTTGCAAACAACGATTCCGAAAAGCTTCAACAAAACAAAATTCTACGGAAAAGGGCCACACGAAAACTACCGCGACCGTATTCAAAGTGCAAAACTCGGTTGGTATGAAATAGCTACCAAGGATATCGCTTTTGATTATATCTATCCACAAGAAAACGGCAACCGAAGTGAAGTAAGAGAACTAACATTGGTTAGTCCGGAACTGAACCTAAACATAAAGGGAGCACCAACCATTGATTTTTCTATATGGCCCTATACACAAGAAAACCTAGATAAAGCACCCCATACTTACGAACTAAAAAACGAGAACTTCTATACGCTAAACATCGATTACAAACAAGCTGGTGTAGGTGGTGATAATAGCTGGGGACCAAATGCCTTAGCACTTCCAGCCTATAGACTGGAGAACAACAACTATACGTACAGTTTCTTTATGAGGTTTGAAAAATAAACAAGTCTAACATTAAAAACCAAATCAATTTTATGAGTAAAAAAAACCTTTATTTTCGAGTTATCGCTATTCTGATAGCTTCAGGAAGCTACGCGCAAGTCGCCGTAGATGTAAATATGAATGTGAAACATATTGTTGGCAATAAGTCGGAATTTGACCGAAACAAATACATCACCTTGCATGCTCCTCTTGTAGAAAGCGAGTGGCCTAATCAAAACATGCAAGAAACTTTTTTGACTAATTACGATGTTTATCTAGGAAGAAGCAACGGTTTATTACCATGGCATGCATCCACAATAAAAGAAGATGCAAACAAACCAGGGTGGCCAGATGTTAATGAAATTAAAAGGAAAAGTGCCGACGTAAAAACATCCTACGCGAACAATACTTTTGTACATAAATTTGAAAATCGAAACGATTTGATGATCGGTGGACAAAAAGGCAATTACCCAACAAGCAATAACATATCTACATGCTGCGGTATAACGCCATGGAAATATGCAAACAATGAAGCTTCGGCCGAATTTTATGCGCATTTTATTAAAGAAGCATTCGGTACAGGCGGAACAACGGGAGAGCCCAAACCCAAATATTTGGAAGTTATAAATGAGCCTTTTGTACATGCTAACGACATGAATACGACCAATGCCAAAATATCAGAATTCCATTCGGCAGTAGCCAAAAGAGTAAAGCAACTTAACCCTGATATTCTGGTAGGAGGCTTTACAGCTGCGCATCCGCAGCATGTCTCCAATAATTTTGACCACTGGAATAAAAACTGGAAAACGTTTATTGATATAGCTGGAGCAGACATGGATTTCTTTTCTTTTCATCTTTACGATGTACAAAAAAAAGGAACAAACATTAGAACCTATCGTGCAGGAAGTAATACCGAAGCCATTTTTGATATGATTGAAAGCTACAGTGTACTTAAGCTTGGTAAGGTAGTCCCTTTTAATATTTCAGAATACGGTTATTTTACACCAGATCTTGATGGTACCGACTATACGAAAGAAAGAGATTGGTATAACCTAAGGTCGTTTTCATCTATAATGATGCAGCTCATGGAAAAACCAGATGTTATCATAAAATCGATGCCTTTTATGTTATTAAAGGCAAATTGGTGGAGTCCGCCAGCCGACCAACCTGCCGATGCGAAGTACCCATACCGCCTGTTTCGTCAAAAAAAGGAACTTGCAGGAGGACAAGGAGACGAGTGGGTGTATACCGAATTGGTTAAGTTCTATCAACTATGGAGTGATGTGAAAGGAACAAGGGTAGATACACAAGCCGCAGATATGGATACCCAAGTGGATGCCTACATTAATGGTAAAAAAATGCACTTAATTCTCAACAACCTAGAACACCATTCGGAAACCATCGATTTAAACTTAATAGATAGCGAAAACAACCCGATTGAAAATATAAAAATAAAACATCTTTATGAAAACAACGGCATACCCGTGTTGAAAGAAACAACACATACGGCGGCACTAGATGAAGTAGAGATAGGTCGCGAAGCAACTATGATTTTGGAGTATACCTTTAAAAATGATGTGCTTATTGATGAAAGTTCGACAGAATCAAAAATTTATGCTGATAAATATTTACAAAGCATAAACTCCGGTCAAGCCAATACGTTTAAATTTAAAACAAGCGAATTAAGCAAAACAGCCTATGGCGAATTGATTCTGCGTCTGGGAGTTGGTAGAGACCATCCTACCGGTAATGGGGCATTCGTATTTCCAAAAGTATATTTCAATGACACTGAAATTGATATTCCTTTCGATTGGCGCGGTTACGACCAAAAATCACGAGATCGGTTTTTTGGTGTTTTAGAAATCCCTGTTCCTTATGAACTGATAGACCCTACTTTAACACCCGATAATATTGTTAAAGTAGTATTCCCTAATGGTGGCGGTCATATTAGTAGTGTTGTTTTACAAAAATTCGATTTCAGTAGCGATATACGCAAAAATGGTACTTTAGGTATAGAGAGTAATTATACTAAAACTAGATTTTCTCTTTATCCTAATCCGGTAACCGAAACAGTAAAAATAAAAGGAATTAATAGTTTACCTGTTACAGTTGAAATATTCGACCTGTCTGGAAAATCACTTGCTAAGCATCCTGTTAGCGGAGCAAAAAACTCTGTTGACGTTTCAAACCTTAAGCCCGGAACTTATATCATGAAAGTTAGCGACGAAAAACATAATGAAAAAATCAAGTTCTTAAAAAAGTAATACCAATTTAATTGTGTAATGTCGTATTTTTAATTTGAATTATTTTGGGTTCAGATGAAATAGAAAATTCAAACATAGCCATAGCTACGGTTTTATTTTATCTTGAAATATGGGCGAAAAAGAAACAAATTATATGCGACATTATATAGTTAAAATGGTATAAGTACTTGAACAACTTTTGCAGACCACAAAGCCCCTTCAAGCTCCAAAAGCTTGAAGGGGCTTTTTTAAAGATAGAAGTCTTTTATTTTAAACCTTCAAGGTTTACTTCAACCAAAATAATTAAGGTTTATTCCAATACCTCCAGTTGTACCAACTCGCAACTAATATCCGTTCGTTCTAAACCTTCCACCTTGAATAAGGCGTTAAAATAAGGTGATTTATTAGGGATTTGCTTATAGAATTCTTTTAGCCATTTAGAATCTGTAAACTTGTTAACGGTTGCCATGACGCCAATGTCGTTATTAGATACAAAATATAAGGATTGCTTGCCTTGGTTATTAGTTGTAGACGAAACCATAGCATATTCTACGCGTTCTGTTTTACCGTGTTTTGTGTCATAAACAACAGTAGTATCCTTATCGGCATATTTAAAACCATCATGATAGGTACTAAAAACTTGGCTGTTTTTTAAAAATAATGATTTAGAAATATTCATGGTTTTAAACTGACCAATAAATAGTATATTGTTATTTGTTGCTTCACTCGCTGTAAGTTTACTTTCCATTTCAATGGTGTACGACGCTTTATTTTCTGAAAACCATGCACTTAAAAAGCTGATACTATACGGCGCCATTTTCGACATAGCCGTATAATCCACGGCTTGCACTCTACTTTCAGGATGTTTTTTAACGTAGTCTAAAAAGTCGCTATGGTTATTAATGTCTTCGTAAAACACGGCGTGATACTTTCCGTCTTCTAATTGCTCTGTGATAATATATTGATCGGATATTACTATAATATTACTTGCGTCTTTACTAAAAAAGGATTCCCACAGCGGCATGGGTTTACTATAAAAATGATTAAAAGCAAAATAGGCTATTAATGCTAAGCAAATACCTGCAAAACTATAGCCCAAGGTTTTATAGCGAACTTTAAGATAATTATTGTTTGGTTCTTTTTGGTTGTAAAAGTTTTTAGGAGTGCTAAAACTTAAGTTGTACTGCCCTTTTTTTATTTCGAATATAATCTCGTGTTTTATAGCATCATCTGCATAATACTGTTCGAGCCTTTTCCGGAGTTTGTAAAAGTAAGAACGAACAGTGCCATTCGATTTATCTTCGGCATAGTTAATACCATACAGCTCCGATCCAATTGTGAATTCCTTTAAATCTTCATCTGAGTTTGCTTTCTCAACTAAATATTCCAATAGCCTGATTTGGCTAGACGAATTGACGAATAATTTATGTTGGCAAATTTTGGTTAATTCTGCTTGAATTTGTTGGCTGTTTACGTCCGAGTTCATACCTCAAAAATAGGTTTTATTTGAGAGTATTAAAATTTATAGACGCTTCTTTTTAATAAGAAAGTTTCAAATAGTAATTTCTAATAAAACTTATTAAAACCCAAAAAATAAGATAGTTACATTTTTAAAAACAATCGAAAATCACCGTGACCACCACCGTTTCGACACAGCAAATGTTTCGTTTTTTTGAATTTTACAGCATATCTAAAGTAATATTGTGAATTCAAGATGTACAACTCCTTTGAAGCGTATTAAATAAAGGCTTTGAATTTGTATCAAATTAAGTAACCTAGCATGTTTAATTGGATATATAAATAGTCAAGAAGGAAAACTACATCTAATCAATCATTTTAAGCATAAATAAAATATGAAATTGAAGAAAATTATTTTGACTTTCATGGTACTTGTTTCTGGCATGGTTAGCATGAATGGACAAGTTTGGAAGGACCCAAAAGCCAGTGTTGAAGATCGCGTAGATGATCTGTTATCAAAAATGACCTTAGAAGAAAAGATTAGTTATTGCGGATCTAGAATTCCAGCCATTGAGCGCTTAGGAATTCCGTATTTCGAATGGTACGGCGAAGCGCTTCATGGATTAAAAGCATGGAATTGTACGCAGTTTCCACAAAATATAGCCATGGGAGCCACTTGGAATCCAGATTTAATGTTTGATGTTGCTACGGCCATTTCAAACGAAGCAAGAGCTTTAAAAAATAAAGGGCAAAAAGAAGTGATGATGTTTTCGCCAACGGTTAATATGGCGCGTGATCCGCGTTGGGGGCGAAACGAAGAGTGTTATAGTGAAGACCCACATTTGATGTCGGAAATTGCACGAATGTACGTTCGAGGCATGCAAGGCAACGATCCCAACTATGTAAAAACTGTAACGACTGTAAAACATTATGTAGCTAATAATGTGGATAAACGACGAGAGTTTAGTCATTCCTTGGTTAGAGATGTAGACTTATACGAATATTACTTTCCGGCTTATAAAACGTGTATTGTAGATGAAGAAGCAACAGGAATTATGACTGGGTTAAATGGTGTTAACGGGGTCCCTTGTTCCGCACACAACGAACTAGTAAACGGTGTGTTACGTGAGCAATGGGGATTCGAGGGTTATGTAATTGCCGATTGGGCTGCTGTGCAAGGTATAGAAAAGCGCATGCGTTTTGCTAAAACTCAGGAAGAAGCAGCTGCCATGGCTATTAAAGCTGGCGTAGACCAGGAGTGTTTTCGACATAAAACAAAAGAAGCGCCATTTGTTACGGCACTTAAACCTGCCATTGAGCAAGGTTTATTAACCGAAGCAGAGTTAGATGTATCTGTAAAAAGACTTTTACGACTTCGGTTTATGACTGGCGACTTTGACGATCCTTCACTTATACCCTATTCAAAAATTCCTGAAAGTGTTCTGGAATGCGATACGCATAAGCAATTGGCGCTTAAAGCAGCCGAGCAATCTATCGTTTTATTGAAAAACGACGCTGTACTACCATTGAAAAAGGACATAGACAATCTAGCTGTTATTGGTCCATTTGCCAACCGTTGTTGGTTAGGTATTTATTCTGGTAATCCAAAGAGCAAAATATCGCCATTAGAGGGAATTAAAAAAAGTGTTTCTGGTGAAGTCAGTTTTGCTGAAGGCTGTACGGTTACTGGAGCCAAAGATGATCAGAAAAAAATAGACGAGGCAGTTGCTTTGGCTAAAAAATCTGACACAGTAATTCTTGTAGTAGGAAACGATGAATCTACAGCAACAGAAACGCTAGATCGTACGTCATTAAAACTTCCTGGAAAACAACATGAGTTAATTAAAGCGGTTCAGGCAGTAAATAAAAATGTGGTCTTGGTATTAGTGCCTAGTGGATCGACTTCTATTGGTTGGGAACAGGAAAACCTTCCAGGAATTATTTGTGCATGGCCTAACGGACAAGAACAAGGAACCGCCTTAGCCAACGTATTATTTGGAGATGTAAATCCAGGAGGAAAACTAAGTACGAGCTGGGTAAAATCGGAAAAGGATTTACCACATTTTCACGACTATAATGTAACCACTTGGAAAGATGATTACGGTCCAGAAGTTGGACGTACTTATATGTATGCAGAAAAGGAGCCTTTATACCCATTTGGTTTTGGTTTAAGTTATACCCAATTTGAAATTAAGAACATGAAGCTTAACCGTAAAAAAGTTAAGGATGGTCAGGATATTACGGTTACCGCTACGGTTAAAAACGTTGGTGAAATGGATGGTGATGAAATTGTACAAATATATGTTCGTGACACGAAAGCCAATCACATTGTAGCGACTAAAGCTTTAAAAGGTTTTAAAAGAATACATGTGCCTGCCGGGAAAAGCAAAACGGTCACAATTAAGTTGCCTTACGAAGCCTTTTCGTATTACGACGTTAGTGCCAAGACCTTTAAAGTAGAAGCAGGAGACTTTGAAATTTTGATTGGCCAATCGAGTGAGAAGATTGTTGCAAGCAAAAGTATTCCGGTAGAAGCAGGTGTGATTCCGGAAATTAAAGTAGGTCAAAAAAGCGGTTACTTTAATGCAAAAGATGAAAATCGTAGCAAAAAATGGGATTATCTATATAAAAACGAAGCCTTTACAAGCCATAAAAGTAATGAAGATGAAGATGAGAATTTGGATTGGATAGAATATGAAATTGTATTTATAGATCCAGGAGTTTATGTAAGCTACTGGGATGCAGAATTGAATTTTGAAGATGCTAGCAAAGAAGCTATAATTGTTGCTTCCATGGAAGGTGTTGAAATTGGCACTTATACTATTTTAAATAATCAGCGTAAACTACCTATTTCTATTCCTATTCCTCCAGAATACGGAAAACCAGTACGCCTTAAAATTAAAACGGTAAACGGAGAAGTAAAACACAAGTCAATAAAAATTATTCCTCCAGGTAATAAAGAACCATTTATTATAACTAAAGTGGTTAATAAATCGAAGTAGTTTCGTGGCCTGAAAAATTCAGTTTATTAATATAATCTATATAAAAGCCCCTTCTTGTTTTAGAAACATGAAGGGGCTTTTTTTATTACAAATTTTTGGTGTGAAAAAGGATTATTCGCAATAGTTGTGTTTCTGCAAAAATTGTTGTTTATCCTAAGAGGAAGAATCCATATTTAGGTTTAAAAAAATCTTTTACAGTTATAACCTGAATTCAAGTTATGTTAAGAAATCTTATTTGATTATTAATTTTTTACTCTTAACACTTCCGTCTAAATGAGCTATGTATGCCAAAATATAAAATCCCGAATTTAAATCAGATACGGATATGGTTTTTGTTGTATTTTTTTGAATACTAAAGGTTTTTACCAACCTCCCTTTTACGTCTAAAATATTTACTTTGTAATCACTATCTGGCCCCGTTTTTATATTTAAAAGATCTGAAGCTGGATTTGGGTACAAAGAAAATGCATTTTCTTTTACTTCAATTTCTTCATTTGAAAGTTTAGAACCATCGCTAGTACGTGCGGTTGCCGTATTTACAAATTTCCATTGTGTATAATAACCAGAATAACTTGTAGGTCGTTGTATAACTTTGCTAAAGGTGTCATCACCAAAAGGACGGAAATAATCGCCAGTTTGTCTATTTTGTAAATAAAAATAGCCGTCGGATGCTAGTATTTGCTTCCATTGTGTATAGTAACCAGAATAGCTAGATGGTCGTTGTATTAGTGTACTTCCATCTTCATCACCTGTGGGTCTAAAATACATAGCACTATAAACATTCTCTAAATAAAAGTAGCCATCACTGGTGTTGACTTTTTTCCATCTTGTAGGTTCTCCACTCCATTCATTTGGCACCATTTCTAATACAGATCCATCTGTTTTGTTTCCTACTCTTAATTTTTTACCAGTTTGTCTATTTACAATAAAAAACACATCGTTGTTATTGTCCGTAGGAGGAGCTGGCGTGGATGTCACAGTACAGCCCTCTCCTGGTATTCCATAACATTTTCCATCTACTCCTGCCGAAATATTCCAATTTGGTCCTGCTTTCCAATTATCACCTAACTCAAAAGCGCCAACATCGGGTTTATTACCTTTAAACCCATCTGTAATGCCTTGTATTACTCTTCCTTTATCTATTGCTGCACTTCCAGACTTTAACTTAAAATCGTTATTAGCAAAATTCACAAAAGAGGTGTTGTTTACTAAATTATTTTGTTTGTTAGACTGAGGTTCCCAGGTAGTCTCCGTTTCCTGATTTCCTTGGTTGTTAACAGCATACTTATCCGTAATATTATTCCATACTTTAACATTAGAAAACTGGGTTCCTGGTTTATGCCAAGCCCCCATAGTGCCACCTTGGGCTTTAACAAAAGTGTTATTAAAAATATCAATATTTGTACCATTCCAGTTTATTTGTACTGCAGTCCACTCTACATTCCAAACTACATTGCGAAAAATCTGCACATTTTCAGAATCGTTATCTAAATAGATGCCTGCTGCTTTTTTCAACTTACCTCTACCTTGGGCGTCATGAAACCAGTTGTGGTGAATCTTCATATTTAAACCCTTACCTATAGTATACAAAAGAGCACAATCATCTGAAATTAAATTACTATTTGAAATATTATTCCACGCTACCTCAGAACCTGGGTTCGTAATCTGCAACGCATCTCTTCCTCCTTTATCTATTCTATTTTGCAATACTTTGGTGTTGGAACCTCCTCCACGAGCCATAACTGGCCCGTCGTACATTCCTGAATATCCAAAGTCGTGAATGTAGTTGTTTTTTATAAATGTGTTCCTTCCCGAATCCCAAACTCCAGAACCATCTCCATATGCAATTTCTGATCTTTCTATAACAGTGTTATAAGAGTTGCTTTTTATAAATATAGCGTTGACACCTGTGTTAATTCCTGGAGAAATCCCTCTTGTCATACTTCCATAAAACACAGTACATCCAGAAACTTTATTTCCGTTTCCTTTGATAACGATAGAACCCCCAAAAGTAGCTAAGTTTTGGATGTGAATGTTATTTTTACCTTCTAGATTAAAACATAATTCTCTCTTAGCCATTTGAACTGCCCATGGCTTAGGTTTTGCATTCCCAGGTAATTTCACAAATAAAGTTTTAGTCTTAGCATTAAAATACCATTCGTTTTGGTAATCTAATGCCTGCTTTATGCCTTCTAAATAAAAATCTCCATAATCTCCCGGTGGATGAAAATTCATAATCCAAGGCACATTTTTATTCGCATCAAAATTGATCCGTCCATTGCTACTACTTTTAATCTTTGCTTTCCAAGTGGACCAACCAGACCCTTGACGATCTCCATAAAACAAAAGAGAACCACCATCTGCCCAATTCCAATTAGGGATGAATGGATTCAATAAAAAAGCGTTTTTATCTACACCATCTTGACTTCCTCCGTAGAGCGCTTTATTTGCACTTGCGTTAGGCGGTTCATTTCTTACAGAATTTAAGCTAAAACGATTAGCATCTGTGTTATTTGGCCATCTTGCTAAGTCTAATACTGTAGACCCATTAACAACAAAATTTCTTTGGCCCAAATCCCAATTCACAGTAGTTTTCCAAATACCATTTCCATCGGCAGTCCAATTATCTAATAACTGCATTGCAGAAACAATAACTTTCTCATTTTGATAACTTTTAAAAATGATAGGATTCCCTGGGCTTCCAGAATTTTTAGGCGTTACGGTTTCCCAGTAAGTACCTCCCCTTATTATTACCACATCACCAGCATTTGCTATACTAGCTGCTTTTGAAATGGTTAGGTAAGGGGCACCAAATGTTCCATTGTTCGTGTTTTTTCCGTTTTTGGCAACGTAAATGTCTTTTGCTTGCATAAATCCAAATACTAGATGGAAAAGCAGAAGACAAGTTTTTAGTCTTTTAGTCATAATTTTAAAGTTTAGTTATTATAGTTTAGTTACTTACGAAAACAAACTTTTCTAGCTTGTAATCAAAATTTTATAATTAAATCCCATTAAATAGTTGTTTTTTTGTGTGTATATTAAATTATGGTTAGGATTTGTATCTCTATGGCACTCTCCTTGTCTCCCAGAAAATATTTTAATGGGAAGTTCTGTTTTAGTTGTTTGAAAAGCAGTTCTATTTGCCAACGTTTTTTGTAAATCAAGGCAATCTTTGGTTGTAGAAAACTAAAAATAGACAGACCGGGTGGTTTACTCAAATTTACTACCGGATAAATTTTTACCGGACACTAATGATTATTAAAATGTTATCTATTTTATTCATTATAGTTTTCAGCAAGCTTAGTCTTGCAATAGTAAATCATAAATAGGAAAACATACATAACGTATGTCCGAAATAACATAACGTTTGATTTATTTTAAAATGAGTAGATATAGAAATTTAACACACGTATATTCAATATGTTATCATATTGTTCACACGACCAAGTTGCAAAAAACGAGTATAGCACACCACAGGTAGCCAATTAAATGGAGACACTAAAAAAACCGATGCGGTTTGAAGGGATCAATGCCAAAAGTTGTGTGTGAAGATTAAAAATAGTTAGATCTTTGCACTAAAAAAGACATTGGATCATTACTTAGAACTACTCAAGCTTATTCTTCCAGAATTTTTAATTAATCATTTTGATTTAGTTAACCATACAAAAAATGGAGAGGTGATGCATCTTTATTTTGAAGAGCGTAATGTGACACCCAAAGAAGAATCTGAGCGCATACTTATCGCTCATGGTTTTCACAAAGAAATCACTATTCAAGACTTTCCATTACGAGGAAACACCGTTTATTTACATGTAAAGCGTCGAAGATGGTTAGATAAAGACACAAAACAAGTTGTACAAAGAGACTGGAATTTGGTAGCACAGGGAACACGAATGACAACCGAGTTTGCTGCTTTTTTAAAAGAAATTAGTAGATACTAAAACTTCAGATTGTCACACTATAGCTGGGTTTTATAATGTAGATGGTAAAAAACTACAACGCCAGTATAAAGACTACCTCAGTGATTTTAAAAACTGGGAACAAAAGTCACATGCTAAGCAATGGCTTATTTTTCCAGAGAATATCGGCTCTTACCTTTCCATTGATGAAACAGCGCTTTCTAAAGGAGAACTTTATACCATAATTACCAATAAAAAAGCAAAGGGAAAAGCTGGTAGTATTGTCGCCATATTTGCAGGCACAAAAGTAGAA
>NZ_JAUOSF010000046.1 GCF_030548465.1 Tamlana sp. 2_MG-2023 | reverse complement strand
TGTAAGCTTCCCCTAAAATCGAACTGTTTAAAAGTAGAATAATAATTTTTAAATTTGAACAGTATTATGAGACGAAGTAAATTTACCCCGCAACAGATTGCAAAGATTTTAAAAGAGTTTGACAACGGAAAGAGTGTCGACCAAATAAGCCGTGAGCACGGAGTAAGCTCTGCTGCTTTTTATAAGTGGCGTTCCAAATACGCAGGAATGAATTCAAAAGAGTTAAAGAGGCTAAAGGAGCTTGAAGAAGAAAACCGTAAGCTTAAGCAGATGTATGCCACGTTAGCTCTTGACCATCAGATGGCCAAAGAAATTATAGAAAAAAAGCTTTAAAGCCCTGCCGTAAACGAAGTATCACCAATGATCTTATTCATTACGGCATCAGTAGGGCGTGCCGTGTTCTAGGTATGAGTAAGAGCGTATATTATTATACACCATTGATTAAGGATGACACCGAGATAGAACAAGCTTTACAACAGAAAGCACAAGAACACTCAGAAGAAGGGTTTTGGAAGGCTTATGATCGCTTACGAGA
>NZ_JAUOSF010000045.1 GCF_030548465.1 Tamlana sp. 2_MG-2023 | reverse complement strand
CGACTAAGAAGTTAGGATTTCCGAATGGAAATCCGAAGTTGAATAGAAGTACTACACATTATTATAAGTACTAAAGTAAGCAATGTACTTTACACTGTGTTGTGTGTAGCGCTTTTTTTATCCGTTTTGTGCTTTAAACGTCTAAAATTAAGGATTTTAAATTTATTATTAGCGGGAGATTTGCCGTAAAACTTACGTTTTGCTTTTAAACCTCAATTTTGTCACGAACTAATATGTCGTCCAGATTTTCAGTCCGCCGTAACAGTTGCGTAATATAGGTGTCCGAAGTCGTCTGAGTGAGCCGAATCAGCTTTTTTGAGCTTTGTTAAGCATATTTTTAGCGTTCTAAAAGTCCGAATTACGTCATAATTGCGCATTGCTAGTGTCCGAAATCGCATGAGTGAGCAAAATCCTATTGCGTTATATTTTAAAGTTTGTTTTCGCTTAGATTTCAGGAGAATTAGTTCTGTTATTTTTTGAGGAAATAAGAGTTTTTTGGAGCGAGATATTAAGGAATCGAGCTTTTTAGATAGGAGTGAGGCGTTACACACAACG
>NZ_JAUOSF010000044.1 GCF_030548465.1 Tamlana sp. 2_MG-2023 | reverse complement strand
GTGTCTTGTACCTTTAAACTTAGTAAATTATAAAGCAACAGTTTTTCCCTTAACGCTCCTGTGTAATTCGTTCTAATAACACTGCATAAATCACTAAAGTTATTTGAGTAAATATTTTGTAAATGATAAGACGGATCATTAGGGTGCTCCAGTTGTAATTGTGCAATAAGCATGTTTGATAAAAACAACAGGTAATTCGGGGATTGGGCTAGAATACTATCTGGTAAATCCGAAACCATGGATTGGCTAAATAATATTCTATAATCCTCTAATTCCGCTTTAGATAATTGGTTTAATCCCATATAATAAGAAAATGGCTTTAAATCTATTCCATTTTGTCCATAAATATCTGCCTTCATGATTTGGTACACTTCAAAAGGTAAATCGTCTTTTACAATTTCTAAGCTATTTAATTGTAATTGAGAAATCGAATCGGCAATTTTAATTTTTGTCTTTAAATCTCCAAAACGATTCCCATAGCCCCTTTGAATGGCTTCCCTATTAAGGCTATACCCCTGCAAATCACTATGCCAACGCAAATCAAATTTGGCTGCACCCTTACCAGAAAATAAATAGCTCAACTCCTGTTTTGATTTATCTATAATTATTTCAATATCATCTTCGGGTTC
>NZ_JAUOSF010000043.1 GCF_030548465.1 Tamlana sp. 2_MG-2023 | reverse complement strand
TCATCGCCTCTGAGAGCCTAGGCATTCCCCATACGCCCTTATTTAGCTTATTGTACTTTTTGCTTTTTTAATGAGTTATAATCATATTTACTATTGTAAATTGATTATTGATTAATTAGATATCGCTCGTGGTGATTCTAATTAATCCAAATTATTATTACTTAAATAAATTCTAGTTTTACCTAGTTTATTTTCATGTATCTTGTTTCAATATGTCAATGAACGTTTTATCAGTTTTCAGTCTCACTATTCAGTTCGCAGTAAAACTGCTTACTGTAAACTGGGACTGTTTACTGAAATTGTGGAGAATATCGGAGTCGAACCGATGACCTCCTGCGTGCAAGGCAGGCGCTCTAGCCAGCTGAGCTAATCCCCCATGTTCTAAAGTCGCAGTCCACAGTCTGCAGGTTGCAGTCGCTTGTGCCGACTTGTTGGTGGATAACTTCTTCTAGAATTTCCTTTATTTAGTAGTTAGTAGTCTCAGGCAGACTCGAACTGCCGACCTCTACATTATCAGTGTAGCGCTCTAACCAGCTGAGCTATGAGACTCTACTAAATCTTTTTTTTTAAATTAACAGCAATGAGAATAAACTATCTTTTCATAATAGTTATAATACTTTATTAGTCGTCTTTCTCTA
>NZ_JAUOSF010000042.1 GCF_030548465.1 Tamlana sp. 2_MG-2023 | reverse complement strand
TATGAGAAACCAACCTGAAGCCGTATTAGATCGCTGGCAAAATGTTGGTGATGAGGCTGATTTTCAAAAATTCACAGCAGGTAATTATCAAACAACAATTGCTTTTACTAATGCAAGAAATTATGGAGATAATTTTTATCAAAACATATACTTTATCCGCCTCAAAAACTTAAGTCTGTCATATAAAATCCCTGTCGATCGCACGCCGTTTAGTTCGGCCAAAGTTTATTTTCAAGGGCAAAACCTTTTGACTTTTACAGATTTTAAAGGCCTTGACCCAGAAGGAGCCTCCCGATCTATACCGCCTTTAAGAATTCTTAGTTTGGGGCTTCAATGTTCATTTTAAAAATTAGAAATTATGTACAAAAAAATAAATAAATATATCACGTTTAAAAGAGGTGTTAAAAATTCTTTATATGTTGTGTTACTTAGCGTTTTTATTATAAGCTGTGAAGATTTTATAGAGATTGATCCTCCAAAAACAGAATTGGTTAGTGAAACCATTTATGAGGATGATATTACAGCCAAAGCCGTTATGGATGGTGTTTATAGTCGTATGGTTGAAAGTCTTGGCTATGCTGGAGGTTTTTCAAATAGTATTACTGTAAAGAATGGACTAGCAAGTGATGAGCTTGTTGCAAATGTTCCTGGTGACCCATTTTATGAAAACCAATT
>NZ_JAUOSF010000041.1 GCF_030548465.1 Tamlana sp. 2_MG-2023 | reverse complement strand
AGGTGTGAAAAACGTAGAATTCTTTCTTTTTAGATTAACTACAATTTTTGCATAAACACAACTTTTAGGAATGATCCCCGAATTCTTTCTTTTTAGATTAACTACAATTTTTGCATAAACACAACTTTTAGGAATGATCCGTAATCTATAGGGTAACCTAACTTTGATATATAATGTGTATTTTGAGTATATATCAAAAACAAAAAACCCTCTAAACGTAGTGTTTAAAGGGTTTTGACTTTTAAAGTGCTTTTTGACAACTTTATCAGCGGAGAAAGAGGAACTATCCAGAAAATAAATTATTCAATGTTTATAGGGCATTTCAATGTATTTTAAAAATATACGCACCGAATTACGCACCGCTTTTTGTTTTCTGGATATTCTCAATATAATATAGGTGATATTAGATTAATTACACATTAGAATTGTGGGTAAAGACAGTGGTTTTTTTGATAGAATCTTTTCAATTTAGAGCTATCATATAGTTCTCCTTTTTGTTAAAAGCAGTTCTTAGTAATTTATTGAAAGTCCTACACTATTTATGTTTGCCTTAAGTTTTAATTCAGGTCTAAATTTATACGTTGATGATAAATTAATGATGTAGGTGTAAGCTTCCCCTAAAATCGAACTGTTTAAAAGTAGAATAATAATTTTTAAATTTGAACAGTATTATGAGACGAA
>NZ_JAUOSF010000040.1 GCF_030548465.1 Tamlana sp. 2_MG-2023 | reverse complement strand
ATTACTGTAAAGAATGGACTAGCAAGTGATGAGCTTGTTGCAAATGTTCCTGGTGACCCATTTTATGAAAACCAATTACTATCCAGTAATCCAGAATTAGGTACTTATTTCTGGGCAGAACCTTATCAGTATATTTATACTGCAAACGCAATCATAAAGGGGCTAGAAGTTTCAACAGGTGTTACTCATGAATTGAAAGAACAGCTCATGGGAGAAGCCTTGTTTATTAGGGCGTTTTGTTATTTCTATTTAGTAAATGATTTTGGAGATGTCCCTATGCACCTCAGTACAGATTTTCAGGAAAATGCTAAGTCTGTAAGGATGCCTAGGGAAGAAGTTTATAAGCAAATAATTGCTGATCTTCAGAAATCTGAAACGCTTTTGGAGGCAGGTTATTCCTTGTCATTAGGAGAACGGGTGAGGCCAAGTAAATGGTCTGCAATAGCCTTACTCGCCCGAGTTTATATTTATACAGAGCAATGGGCCTTGGCAGAAACAAAAGCTTCTCAATTGATATCAAATACCACCGATTTTCAATTATTACAGGATGTCAATCAAGTGTTTTTAAAAAACAGCCAAGAATCGATTTGGCAATTGATGCCAGTGCGATCTAATTTAAATACCATGGAAGGTTTCCGGTTTATAGCAACAAACACACCTGTAGCAACTGAAACAATTTCTAATACTTTACTTAATGCCTTTGAAGTTGGAGATTTGAGATATGACAATTG
>NZ_JAUOSF010000004.1 GCF_030548465.1 Tamlana sp. 2_MG-2023 | reverse complement strand
TAGCTAGAAGCAGATATTTACTTTATAAGGCACCTTCTAATTGGACTAAAAATCAATATGAAAGAAGCCAAATACTATTCCAAGAATATCCTGACATCAAAACAGCTTTTAACTTGGTACAAAATCTTAGGAATATTTTTAATAACACTAAGTCTATAGAAGTCGGATATACTAAACTAGCACAATGGTACAAGCAGGTAGAGCAATCTGAATTTAAAGCATTCAATACCATAGCAAACACCATTACTATAAACTACAGGTCTATTCTAAACTATTTTGTTAATCGAAGCACAAATGCTTCTGCAGAATCTTTTAATGCTAAAATTAAAGCCTTCAGAAGTCAATTTAGAGGTGTGAAAAACGTAGAATTCTTTCTTTTTAGATTAACTACAATTTTTGCATAAACACAACTTTTAGGAATGATCCTTTTAAAACCCGGCTTAAAAAACATTTTACTTTAATCAGTGTTTTGGGAGGTTTAGATGGAATTTCTAAATTTTTATCATAAAAAAATCAGGTAGTCTCAAAAAACTAAGGATTCCTCTAATACTTCTTTATTAAAAGGGTTTTAATTCGTAAATTAGCGTGGTTTGAACTATAATTTTTGAATGTAATTCAATCTTGAAAACAAATTAAATACTAATAATAAATAACAAAAAAATGAAAGTAACTGTAGTAGGAGCTGGAGCAGTAGGTGCAAGTTGTGCAGAGTATATTGCTATTAAAAATTTCGCTTCAGAAGTTGTCATTCTAGACATCAAAGAAGGTTTTGCAGAAGGAAAAGCAATGGATTTAATGCAATGTGCATCTTTAAATGGTTTTGATACTAAAATAACAGGTGTAACTAACGATTATAGTAAAACAGCTGATAGTGATATTTGTGTGATTACTTCAGGAATTCCTCGTAAACCAGGAATGACTCGTGAAGAGTTAATTGGTATTAATGCAGGGATTGTTAAAAATGTATCTACAAGTTTATTAGAGCATTCACCAAACATGATTCTTATTGTGGTAAGTAATCCAATGGATACAATGACTTACCTAGCTCACAAAGCTACTGGTATGCCAAAAAATAGAATTATTGGGATGGGTGGCGCTTTAGATTCTGCACGTTTTAAATACAGATTAGCTGAAGCTTTAGGAGCTCCTATTAGCGATGTTGATGGTATGGTAGTTGGTGGACATAGTGATACTGGAATGGTGCCATTAACAAGTCACGCCACAAGAAACAGTATTAAAGTTTCTGAATTTTTAAGCGAAGAACGTTTAGAGCAAGTTGCTGCTGATACTAAAGTTGGTGGAGCAACCTTAACTAAATTATTAGGAACTTCTGCTTGGTATGCGCCAGGAGCTGCTGTATCAGGTATGGTACAAGCCATCGCTTGTGATACTAAAAAGATTTTTCCTTGTTCAACTTTCTTAGAAGGTGAATATGGTTTAAATGATATTTGTATCGGAGTACCTGTAGTTTTAGGTAAAAACGGTATTGAGGAAATAGTTGATATTCCTTTAAGTGATGCTGAAAAAGCACACATGCAAGCTTCTGCTGAAGGTGTAACAAAAACTAACGGATTATTAGATTTATAGATCTTAGTAATTCTTAGAAATTAAAAAACGTCTGAAAATTTATTTTCAGACGTTTTTTTATGCTTTTAACAGTAGTAATAATTATAGTCCAACCACTTTAAGTGCTTGCTTTAATAATTTCGGGTTTTTAGTAATGTAGTCAATAGCATGAGATGTTAACGATTTGTCTCCAAGAATTGATTTCATTAGGTCTGAATTACTAGAAGAGTTTGATGCTAAATCCATTACAGACTTTGCTGTTTCAGGATCCTTCTTTAAATAATCGATAGTTTTAGACTGTAAATCTTCGTCCTTCATTAAGGCTTCTTTTATTTTTTCCGTTTGCGAATCACTAGAAGCAGCCGCTTTTAAGTCTGAAGTTTTTACAGGGAATGATTGTGCCGACATTGAAATTGCTGAAAACGCAAGTCCGATGGTTAATAATACTACTTTTTTCATGGATAAATTGAATTAAATTATTTGTGTAAAGATAAAAATTATTTCATGTTATTAAGGTTTTTTATTAGAATTAACAGTAGGTTAATGCTTGATATTCGTGAGTTTAAATAGTTTTTGAGGCAGAGATTTACTCTTCATCTGTCATCCCATAACTTATTTTAAACTTAGGATAGGCTCCTGTATTTTCAGGATCTTCTGGTTTTGCTTCTTTAATTTCAATTTTACTGAAGGTGGCCTGTTCTTTTATATAGGTTTCCGTGCTTATTAAAAGGCTGTTTTTATAAGCAGTAACCAAACTGTCTTTTTCAGTTTTTGAAACTAGCTTGTTAATGGCATCGTTTAAGCTCAAGGAGTCTGTTGCTGCTTTTGTGTAGACAAACTCTTCAAACTCTTTATCTTGCTTTTCGTAATCTTTTTGCGTTTCTTGGTAAAATGCTTTACCTAGTTTAGCTTTTGCTAGAGCTTCGCCTTGGAGGTTAGTATCAACAAAATAAGTGAGGTCAATTTTTAATTCTGGTTTTTTCTGTTCTAATTCAATCAATTTATCAAGTTGCTTGTAATTTTTTTCAGAAGGGATACTGTCGGTATAGGTGAAATTTATTTCTTCCAAATCTTTAGGATCGCCACCTACCAGGCCAACTAAAAAGTTTACTGGAGCGGCTACAGTTTTACCTATAACGTTTTTAAAGGTTTGCCATACAATTTTTCTAATGTTTATTTCAGGGTCATTTAAATTTCCTTTTACGGGCACATCAAGATGAATATCACCATTCTTATCGGTAAGCAGAAAAAAAGCAAATTTCAAGGGTAGGTTGTAGAGTCCGCCTTTAGTGTTTTCTAAAGAAGCGTTTTTAACTAGTAACTTATTTTCACTTTCAATTTGGCCATCAACGATTTTCGATTTCGATGTGTAAAACATGTCACCTTGTAAAATACTATGCCCCATATAATAATTAGTGTAAATATTTAAGTCTGGTAAAAGGAAATTTTCAACTGAAATATCTAAAGTCGAATTATAATAATCGTTTGGGTTTATTCCTAAGTTGGCTTTTAAAGTACCTCGATTGTTAAGCAGCATGGTTGAATAAATGTCTATCCAGTTTGCGGTGCTCGTGATGTCTTTGGAGTTAATTTCGATAGCGCTTAGATGGTAGTTAAAAGGTTCTCCGGTTAAATTGTCGGTGTAATCTAAAACGCTATTTTCTACGATGAGGTGATTTACCGCATAGTATAATTCTTTTTCAGTAGAAGCTACAGAATCTTTAACGGTTTCTTCAGTTGTTTCTGGGTTGTCTAATTTAAAAATTCTGAAAAAGTTGTTGGATGTAGAATCTAACTGAAAAAAGGTATATGAGTTGTCAATTTTAAACGTTTCAAAAGTGTAAGAACTGTTGTAGTTGTCGATAGCTTTTATTTGTGATTCGATATGTTTGGCTCCTAGAAATTTCTTGTTAGCCTTATCGGTCATTTCAAAATCGTTGACATCAATTTTTCCAGAGATAATCGCTTTTGATGCTTCGTTGGTGTTTCCTGTTATAAGTATTTGAGAATTCACGCTTCCTGTTAAGCTATTGATTTCAGCATGTTCTGCCACGTATTCGTAAAAAGGTTTTAATTGTAATTCACTTATGGTAAACTGTGCATCAAATTCGCCATTAGCTGGATGTATGTTGATGGACGATTTAAAGTAACCACCATTTTTCAAGTTGAATTTTAAATCGGCATTACTTTTTTCTTCTTGATCCCAACCGATATAAGGGATTTGAAAATCAAAATCCTCAATATGTGTTTCTTTGTTTACATTTTTATCGTTAAAAAAGAAGTTAGCATGCATTAATTCTATCTGGGAGATACTGAATTTTAAGGGCGGTGTTTCCTCTTCTTTTATAGTGTCGGAACTGGCGTGAAAAGCAACCAAGTCATCAAAGTTAAAAGTGGAATCCTTCATAACAGTATTTACCGTGAGATGGCTAAAATAAAGTTGTTCTATTTCAACCTTATCATTAATGAGTTTAAGCGGGTTTAAGTTTAATAGAAAAGTGTCTAAAACAATAAAATGATCTTTGTCGTTTTGTTCAAACATTTTAAAATCATAGACTTTTACGGTACTTGTAAAATAATTATATTTTAAGTTTCCAATATTTATCTGCCTGCCTATAAGGGTTTTGCTGTTGTTAATCGCGTAGTTTTTAATTACTGTTGGTAAAATGGCAAGTGCAATTATAATTATTGCTATAATTGAAAAAAGAATGATTTTAGTTTTTTTATTTATGCTAATCATTTTAAACTTTGAGGGGTTAAGTTTTTCAGTTATAATAGAGATTCTGTTACTACAAAATAAAAAAAACAAGCTTATTATAGTGTTTTATAAGCTTGTTTTTTCATGAATTATGATTATTAAGGATGTTACTCTTCTTTCACTTCTACAATTTCATACATGTCTTTACCATCCACTTGAATAGGTTGGTAGTAAGTGTCACCAAATTGTACGTAGGTCACATCTCCAATTTTAACCTCTTCACCACCGTCTGGTAGTCCAGGTACAATGGTTCCTGCAGTTGCCGGTACTACAGTGTAGCCTTCTGCATTTTTCTCGTAAAAAGCGCCTCCGTAATAGTAGTTGTTGGTTTCATTTACTTCAACTTTTTGAGCTTCTTTAGGTATTTCTGGTACTTGAGCGCCAACAGGAGCTTGTACAGCCTCAAAACCATCTTCAGTTTTTAAGTAATAAGTACCGTTGTCGTAATGGTATTCATCTTTATCATCGTGGTCATCACTCACAATGCTTACAATAATTGCTGTGGTTGCCAATGAAGTTACAAAGTAACCCCATGGGTGCCATACTGGCCCCCAGTAAAAAGGTGTGTATGGGTGATAGTAATAAGGTCTGTGGCAATAGTACCCACGGCCGCCATATCTGTATGGTGGTCTATTGTAGCGTACGTTACTAGAGCGCACTCGTGTGTTTCTTATGTTATTAGTATGTCGGCTGTTGTTAACGTTTATGTTTACATTATTATTACCAACATGAGTTTTATTACCAATTTTGTTTCCACTGTTATTTCCTATTTTATTATTAGAAGTACGCTTTATGTTGGATGTTTTTCTATTGGTAGAAAGGTTTGGTTTTGAAGTCGTTTTATTCGCTATTTTACCTTTTGAACCTCCAGAGAAATTACGGCTTGTAGTTGTTTTACTACCGCCATTAATACTTCTACTAGGTGTTGATCTTGTTGTTGTGGCACGAGTATTAGATCGACTTGGGGTTGTTTTAGGTCGAGACATCGAGTGGCTCGCTCCGCCACCGCCTCTTGACATGGTACGCCCACCTCCTCTAGAAGCGCCATGTCCCATACGTTGGGCGATTAATTCTGAAGGGAATGCGAGTGCTAGAAATACAAATAAAATTCCTAATTTATGTTTTATGTTTAATGAATATCCTGTCATGATCATATAATTTTAATATTTACTACTTCTTTAAAATGCTAATTAGTCTCGAGTTTGGTGGCGCAAGAAAATCAAATTTAGCGTCTGGGATATTAGGGTTTAAATTCCAATTGCTAAATGTAGCTTCATGTTGCATATTTGAATTGTCTTTGTAGATAATCACAAAATGCTTTGGTAGTAAATTAGAGTGACTAGAAATCCATATTTGGACATTTAGTTTTTTGTTATTAGCCATAATATGGTAACACTCTTCGTTGTTAAATGTTTTTTTACCTAGGTATTTAATACTGTCGAAATCTTCTATTAAATCATCAGTAAATGCAGGGTAGAAAAAATCGGCAGCAGGAAATTGAAAATCGTAATGCAGGTGCATATCATCAATCATCTCCAAAGTCGTTTCTGGAGCTTCAAGTGTTACGTAGTTATTTTCGTTATAATTGTAATAGGTTATATGTGAACCATCATAATAATAAGCTTTATCTTCATCCGACCCGTCTATACGAATATGTAGTTTGTCAGGTCCAGAAAAAGAAATATCACTTTCGTGGTGTTCTTTAATAATGTTCTTGTTGACATCCATTTTGTCATTGGAACTACTTGAATGAAAATTAACAGAATGCAAGTCTCCTATAACAGCACTCATTTTGTCCAAAATGAATATGGCTGTTGAATCAATGTCTTTGGATTCCTGAGTAAACCCAATGGTTGTTACTAGGAAGAGGGCAAGCGCAAATAATTGGTTTTTCATAATTTTTGAAGGGTTTTTAAAGTATTTGAGCAACGTTAACAATTTGAATTAAAGTAAAATGTGTCGTCTTTTTTAGATTAAAATGAATTAATATTAATTACTGAGTCACTCTGTCTTGTAAATATAATAAAAATCCCTTGAATTTAATGGTTATTAATTCCAAGGGGTTAAAACGGTTTTATAAGGTAGTATTTGATTGCTGAAAACTACTCAATACTCATTTCAGCGTACTGAATGTGATCGCCAACAGCTAATTCCCAAGTATTCGCCAAGCCGGCATTTACTTCAAGTACATATTGAGCTGGTGCATTAGAAGGTAATGAAGATTCATCAAAAGGTTTTGCGTTCTCTTGAAAACTAACAATTTCTTTATCTGAATTGATATAAATCAAATCCAAAGCGATTTTAGTGTTTTTCATATAGAAGGAACGTTCTTGGTCGTTATCAAAAACAAAAAGCATGCCTTGCGTGTTGAGCATACGGTCTCTGTACATTAAGCCAGTTTGGATATCATAATCGGTATCGGCAATTTCAATATCCAAAGTGATTTTTGAGCTATCTGAAGCTTTAATAATTGTGAGCGAACCTTCTTTAGTAAACGAAACTTCAGTTTGTTTAATGGTTTTCTTGTTGTCTTTACAGCTTGTAAAAGTGCCTAAAGACAAAAGAATGTATAAAAACAGATGTCGTTTTAAAAGCATATTATCTAACAGTCGATTTCGCTTTATAGCCAAACATGAAATACAGCCCTATAAGAACAAAAGGGATGCTTAACCATTGTCCGGTATTTAGTCCAAACCAATTGATGTATTCTTCACCTTGAGGCTCTTTGGTAAACTCAATAAAGAAACGGATGGTCCATAGTAGCACTAAAAACAAACCGAATAAAAATCCAGGTTGGTCTTTTTTAGTGGTTTTCGAATAGAAATACCATAAGATTAAAAAGACAAATACATAACAAAACGATTCGTAAAGTTGCGATGGATGTCTGTAAGGAACGGCATCTAATAAGTTTTGAAATTGCGGATTCGAAGCTACAGCATCATATGCTTTTTGCACGTCGTTAATTCCGGTAAGTTGCATGACTTCTCTTTTGTAGTACTGGTCTTGAATAAAGCGTACACCAAAATTTGAATCGGTTATTTTTCCAATAATTTCAGAATTTATAAAGTTTCCAATACGAATAAAAATGGCACCGGAAGCTACAGGAATAACCACGCGGTCTAAAATCCAAAGTAGTGATTTGTAGTTGTATTTTTTTCGGTACAAGTACATGCCAACAATAATTCCAATGGCTGCACCATGACTTGCTAAACCTTGAAAACCTGTGAATTCAAAGCCGCCTTTAAATTTGAAAGGTAAAAAGATGCTGAAGAAATCTTCGGTAATTAATTCCGATTGATAAAACAAAACATGTCCCAATCGAGCACCAATCATTGTTGCTAATACTGTATAAATAAAAAGGGGATCTAAATAAGTTAGTGATACTTTTTCCTTAGTAAAAATACGTTTCATGATATACCAACCTAAAACAAAGGCAGTCACCCACATAAGGCTGTAAAAATGAATTTTGAAATTTCCAACAATATCAATTCCTGTTGTAGGATTCCAATCGAATTTTAATGCATGCATAGAATTTAGCTTTATTTTTATTTTAAAAGTTCTAAAATATCAACTTCAAAAATGAGGTTTGATTTACCAGGTATCCCTTTCGTACCACTATCACCATAGGCTAAATAATGAGGAATAAACAAGGTTGCTTTGTCACCAACATGAAGCTGTTGTAATCCTTCTTTAAATCCAGGGATCATATGTGCGTTAGGTTTTAGTTCTGCGATAATCGGGTGGTATTTGTCGGCAAATTTACGTTTTTTGTTCACCGCGCCAAGGGCTTCGGCAACTTCAATTTTACTAGTTTCTATTAATTCTCCATTAACAAAGAATACGGAGTAATCAACTAGAGCTTTAGCATTTTTTGGAAGTTTTTTTCCTGTGCCTTTTTCAGAAATATAAAATTGTAAACCTGAGTCTAGTTTTGTAGCTTTTGCTCGCTGGGCTTCAAACTTATCGTGTGTGGCTATTAGAGTAGCTGCAGCTTTATCAATTTTTTCTTGAGCGAGACGTTCTCGTTCAGCAAAATGTTCTTCAAATACTTTAGGCGCATTAAACGATTTCGCTTTTTTTCCTTTTCTAATTATAGTAACGTGTTTTAGTACAACTTCTTTTATTGGTCTGTGTTTCGCGTTGGTTTTTACATTCGAAATAGAATCTAATACATCTAATCCAATAATAACTTCACCAAAAACAGTATGGACATGATCTAAATGAGGTTTTGCTGTATCAGTAAAGAAAAACTGACTCCCATTTGTGTTTTTACCAGGATTGGCCATAGACAAAACACCGGCTTTATCATGTTTTAAATCGGGGTGAAATTCGTCCATGAATCTATACCCTGGGTCTCCTTTTCCTGTGCCTGTTGGATCGCCTCCTTGAATCATGAAATCGTTCATAACACGATGGAAAATACTACCATCAAAATACTTTTTATCTTTGTATTCTTTTTTTACCACTGTGTTTGTGCCTTCAGCTAAAGAAACGAAATTGGCTACAGTTACAGGTGCTTTTTCAAGTTCTAGTCTAGCAACCATAATGCCCTTTGAAGTGTCAAATTCGGCATATATACCATCCTCTAATTCAGGGTATGGAGCTTTGCAAGAAGTGAAGTTAAAGCACAGTATTAGTAGAATAACCTTAATCGTGTTTTTTGCTAAATTCATTCGCTTTCAGTAATTGAGTTTACAGTCACTTCACAAACTAGTGGGGTGTTGCTTCCAATTTTATTTTGATCGCCATAATAGCCGTAAGCTTTTTGAGAAGGGAAGAAGAAGGTTACGGTTTCCCCCGTTTTCATAAGTTTTAAACCTTCGCGAAGACCAGTGAATAATTCTTCCTTATCCATGGTATAATTTTGCGTTTTTAATTCATCGGAAGAATAAATTAATTTACCATGAAGTGTTTTTACGTTATAATCGTAATTCACTAAATCACCAAAATCTGGTGTTTCTAAAGAGTCGACTTCAATTTTTGTGTTGTAGTAATACCAAAACCCACTATCTGAAGCTAAATAATCTTGTGATTGTTGCCCCAATAGTTTTTCAATAGTGGCATGTTCTCTAGCATTTAGTTTTTTATTGCGTTCCACCGAGGCATCAATAAAGGAGCCAGATTTCACAGAAACTGGTTTGCGTGGTTCTGGCATTTTACAGCCAAAAGTGAGAAGTGCTAAGGCAATTAATAGTAGTTTATGCATGGTTCAATTCTTGGTTATAACTAGGCAATATACTAATAAATTTTTCAACTGTTTTAATTAATGAAACTTCACTTCGTCCTCCTGCAGCATTGGTGTGACCGCCACCATTAAAGTGCGCGCGAGACATTTCGTTAACCGAAAAATCTCCTTTAGAACGCAATGATATTTTTATAATACCTTCCTGTTTGTCTTCAATAAATATAGCTGCCAGAACGATACCATCTAAAGATAAAGCATAATTAACAATACCTTCGGTATCTCCCTTTTTATAGCTAAAACGGTTAAGTTCGTCTTGAGATAAAGTGATGTATGCTGCACGAGATTCTGGAATAACTTTTAAATTGGTTAAAGCACAGCCTAATAATTGTAAACGCTCAAAACTATTGGTGTCATAAACATTATTATGAATGTTAGAATTGTCAGCGCCTTTTTCAATCAGGTTAGCAATAATGCGATGTGTTGTGCTGGTGGTACAACTAAACCTGAAAGAGCCTGTATCCGTCATAATACCAAGATATAAGCAAGTCGCTATATTGGTGTCAATTAAGTTTTCATCACCCAATAAATCTATAAAATGAAATACCATTTCACAAGTTGAACTCATGCTTACATCACTATACATGTATGTGGCATAATCGTCTGGTGCTTGGTGATGGTCAATCATGATTTTCATGGCTTCACTTTCAGCTAAAACGGTTTCCATATTACCTGTTCTATGAAAGGCATTAAAATCTAAAGTGAAAATAATGTCGGCATCATTTATTAAGGTATTGCATGACGCTGTTTGTGCATCATGAATGAGAATACTATCATTTCCAGGAACCCATTTTAAAAAAGTAGGATAATCGTTAGGTACGATAACTTGGGCTTGATGGTTGTTTTTTAAAAGGTAATGGTAGAGTCCTAAAGTAGATCCAATAGCGTCTCCATCAGGGTTTTTATGTGGTACAATTACTATTTTTTTTGGTGTTGATAATAATTGCTTAATGTTTGAAATATCTTGTTTATTCATAGGGGACGAAGATACAATTTTTTAAAACTGGATTAGTTGGTTTTTTATATAAATAGGTTACTTTTGCAGCCTAAACCAGAGAAGGTTTATTGCTTTGTTTTCAGGAAATTATCATTTTATGAAGACAAATTTATCAGAAAATTAACTATACATTAAATATAAAAATGGCAACAAATAGAACATTTACAATGCTTAAGCCAGATGCGGTTGAAAAAGGACACATTGGGGCGATACTAGAAAAAATTTCAGCTTCAGGGTTTAAAATCGTAGCTTTAAAATTAACGCAAATGACAAAAGCTGATGCTGAAGCATTTTACGCTATCCATAGCGAGCGTCCGTTTTTTGGAGAATTAGTTGAGTTTATGACTCGTGGTGCTATTGTTGCGGCGATTTTAGAAAAAGAAAATGCGGTTGAAGATTTTAGAACTTTAATAGGTGCTACAAATCCTGCTGAAGCTGCTGAAGGAACGATTAGAAAATTATATGCAGATTCTATTGGAGAAAATGCAGTTCACGGAAGTGATAGTGATGAAAATGCTGCAATTGAAGGAGCTTTTCATTTTTCAGGAAGAGAGCAGTTTTAGTATAAAACGAAACTTATATATTTTAAAAATCCGTGACATGTTTGTTGCGGATTTTTTTTTGTTGTGATTTTGCGGGGATTCTTGTTATTCTAAATGTTGGCCACAAAAAAAACCTATCAAAAAATGATAGGTTCTTATTTGTAATTGTTTAAAATAGTATATCGTTAGACTACTTTTACGTTTACGGCGTTTAATCCTTTTCTTCCTTCTTGAAGATCGAATTCTACAACATCACCTTCACGAATTTCATCGATAAGTCCTGAAATGTGTACGAAATGTTCTTTGTTGTTGTCTTCTTCAACGATGAAACCAAATCCTTTAGAATCGTTGAAAAATTTTACGGTACCTTTACTCATTGTATTTGTATTATAAAAATTTAAGTTCCAAAGATAATGTAAATAATTGTATCAAGATGTTTTTTATCAAAATATTTAATATTAATTATTTTTGGTAATTATCTTAAAATCAATTTTTTAATTATTTCCTTGCCCAATTCTTCATTTAACATGTTAATTATTTTTTGTTTGCCGTAACTTAATTCTTCGCGTAAAACACTAGAGTTTAATTGTACGTATAAGGTCTCACGTTCAAGGTTTACCGAGGAGGTATAGTTGTTCACACCATTACCCATAAGTTTGGCCCAAGCGTCGGCGACATTAACTTTGTCTAAGCCTTTTTCTAATCTGTTAGTTTCTACAAATTCTTTTAAGGCGTCTTGTATGCTTATATGTTCGTTATTGCGTTTTGCCATGATTATAATTTAAAAATTTCATAAGATTGATGCACTTGCTTAACGGCTTTTTCGGTGCGTTCGGCATGCGTGTCGCTAATAAATAACTGGCCGAAATTTTCGTCGTCTACTAATTTAATGATTTGCGAGACGCGCTGTTCATCTAGTTTGTCAAAAATATCATCTAATAATAAGATAGGGTTTACGCCACTTTGTGCTTTTAAGAAGTCGAATTGCGCCAACTTTAATGCGATTAAAAATGATTTTTGCTGTCCTTGGCTTCCAAATTTCTTAATAGGATGCGCTTCTATGTCAAAGTTTAAATCATCTTTATGAATCCCAACACTGGTGTATTGTAGCGCTTTGTCCTTATTAATGGCACTTTTTAAAAGACTACTCAAGTCTTGTTCTGCTAGTTGACTACTATATACTAAATCGACCAATTCATTGCCATTGCTAATGGCTTCGTAGCGTGATTTAAAAATAGGAATAAAATCCTTTAAAAAGGCATCTCGTTTTTGGAAAATTACCGTTCCGTAGTCATTGAGTTGTTCATTATAAACTTCTAAAGTATCTCTGTTAAATGTGTGGTTTAAAGCAAAATATTTTAATAAAGCATTACGTTGTGCGAGTGTCTTATTGTAGCTAATTAATTGATTAAGATAGTTTTTATCACTTTGTGAAATGACACTATCAATAAACTTGCGTCTGGTGTCACTGCCTTCAACGATCAAATCTCTGTCTGCTGGAGATATTATTACTAGAGGCAAAAAACCAATGTGTTCGCTGAACTTATCGTAAATTTTCCCGTTGCGTTTAATGACTTTTTTTTGTCCGCGCTTTAAGCTTATCGCTATTTTTTCGGTTTTCTCTTCTTTTTCATAATCGCCATTTATTACAAAAAAGGCTTCATCGTGCTTAATATTTTGAGAAGCTATAGGATTAAAATAGCTTTTTCCGAAGGATAAATGGTAAATAGCATCCAATACATTCGTCTTTCCAATGCCATTATTTCCAACAATGCAATTAATTTTATCATTGAAAACGAATGATTTGCTTTCGAAATTTTTATAATTGAGGAGAGAAAGTGTTTTTAGAATCATATAAATGGCAGCTTAACGAAGCTTTTGGAGCTTAAGCGATAAAAAGAAGTGCAAATTATTGAAAAATATCAAATAAATACCCTTTTAGTTATGAAGAAAAATTATATTTTTGCGCGACAATAAATTAGACAGAATAGATGGCAACTTATAATAAGAGAGGTTACAAACCAAAAACAAAGGAAGAGAAGCAAGTTAATGTAGAAGAAGAATCAACTACAGCTGAGGTATTTAATGCCCTTGACGAATCTGCTTCTAAAACCGAGGACTTTGTTGCAAAGAACCAAAAATACATCTTTGTTATTATTGGTGTTGTTGCTCTTGTTGTTTTAGGATCTTTAGGGTATAAAGAATTTATTTCTACACCAAAGCAAGCTTCAGCAATGAATGATATGTTTCAGGCTCAGAAATATTTTGACCAAGCTGTTACAGGTGTAAAGAAAGATTCTTTATATAATTTAGCTTTAAACGGTGGTGAAGGTAAGTTCGGGATGTTAGATATTATTGAAGAGTATAGTGGAACACCTTCTGCTAACTTAGCAAATTACTACGCTGGTACGGCTTATTTAAGATTAAAAGATTACAAAAATGCGGTTGAGTATTTAGGTGATTTTGATAGTGAAGATGAAATTTTAGCGCCTTTAGCTAAAGGAAACATAGGTGATGCTTTTGTGCAACTGAATCAAAAAGAAGATGCTTTAGGGTATTATGAGGAAGCTGCCGAAATGCGTGATAACGAATACACAACACCAATGTACTTATTTAAAGCGGGAACAATTGCTTTAGATTTAGGACAATCGGATAAAGCCTTGAACTACTTCAAAAGAATTAAAGAAGATTATTCTAATTCGTCAGAAGCTGCTCAAGTAGAAGTATTTATTGGAAAAGCAGAAGTGTTGGCAAATAAATAAATTGCTATTATATGGCTACGGCAAATAAAAATTTATCAGAATACGATAAAACAACAATCCCAAACGCGAGTAAATTTCGGTTTGGGATTGTTGTTTCAGAATGGAACGATACCATTACAGAAGGACTTTATAAAGGGGCTTTCGATGCGTTAATTGACAATGGTGTATTACCTAACAATATTGTGCGTTGGGATGTGCCTGGAAGCTTCGAGCTTATCTACGGATGCAAGAAAATGCAAGAGCAAATGGTAAATGCGGTTATCGCTATTGGAAGTGTAATTCAAGGTGAAACAAAGCATTTCGATTTTGTTTGTGAAGGCGTTACTCAAGGTATTAAAGACTTAAACGTTTTAAATGAAACACCTGTGATATTTTGTGTGCTAACTGATAATAACATGCAACAATCCATTGAGCGTTCAGGAGGTATTCACGGAAACAAAGGTACTGAAGCTGCTATTGCGGCGATTAAAATGGCTGTTTTACGCCAGGACAGCTAAGACTTTCATTTTATAGTTATTCTTATTGAATTTGGATCTAGGCTACTGGGATCTAGTGCCTTGTATTGTTAATAATTTTTAGCATTCCAGTTCTTATTATCTGTCTATTTTTAAGTACTTTTGAAAGATAACGGTACGCGATTTTGTTTAAACAACGTAAACATAAAACTTTCAATTATCAACCTCGGTTTTCTAAGAAGAATCAAGTCGATTCTAATTTAGAAGAAAAGCAGGATACGCCCGATTTTGTTTCAAAATGGCGAAAAACTAGTGGTTCTAAACCTAAAATGCGTGGTGCAATGTCCACGAAAATATTAGTTTTAATCTTGGTATTATTATTGATCTGTATGTATTTACTAGATAAAAAATACCTCTAACCTAAAAACTAAAACTCATGGGAATATTAAAGTCACGCAAAAACAAAAAATTTAGTTATACGCCGCGTTATTATGATGATAAAGGTGAGGGGAGTCCGTTTGAAATAAAACACAAATTTGATGAGTACCGTAAAACAGTAGGTGACAATAAAGGCTTAAAGGGGAAGTTTGTTGATGCTTTAGATGATTTGAAAAACAATCAGGATAAAGATGTAAACAAGCGTCTTTTTATAATAATTGCTGTGCTGCTTTTAGTGTTCTTATTTATCATCGAATTCGATTTATCTATTTTCTTTTCAAAATAATTTATGGCAGACATTATACAGCTTTTACCCGATCATGTTGCAAACCAAATCGCAGCAGGAGAAGTTGTACAACGCCCAGCTTCTGTAGTCAAGGAACTTCTTGAAAATGCTATTGATGCTGGTGCAGATACGATAAAACTTATAGTAAAAGATGCCGGAAAAACCCTTGTTCAAGTGATAGACAATGGTAAGGGCATGAGCAGTACCGATGCGCGACTTAGTTTCGAGCGCCATGCGACTTCAAAAATTAAAAGTGCTGAAGATTTATTTCAACTGCATACCAAAGGATTCCGTGGTGAAGCTTTAGCTAGTATCGCAGCTATTGCACATGTTGAATTAAAAACCAAACAAGAAACTGACGATGTTGGAAATGCCCTTGTAATGGAAGGCAGTAATGTCGTTTCGCAAGAAATTGTTGTGACGCCAACAGGAACTTCCGTTTCTGTTAAAAATCTTTTTTTTAATATTCCTGCAAGACGTAATTTTTTAAAATCAGACACTGTTGAGCTACGTCACATTATTGATGAGTTTCATCGTGTGGCCTTAGCGCATCCTGGTATTAGTTTTGCTTTGTATAATAATGGTAGTGAATCTTTTAATTTACCTATTAGTAATTACCGCCAGCGTATTGTAAATATCTTCGGAAATAAAACCAATGAAAAATTAGTACCCGTTGATGAAGATACCGAAGTACTTAAAATTTCTGGTTTTGTTGGTAAGCCTGAATTTGCTAAAAAAACACGTGGTGAACAATTCTTTTTCGTTAACGATCGCTTTATAAAAAGTGCTTACCTGAATCATGCCATAGCTTCAGCTTTTGATGGTTTATTAAAAAACGGTATGCATGCCAGTTATTTTCTGAATTTAACAGTAGATCCACAAACGATTGATATCAATATTCATCCCACAAAAACTGAAATTAAGTTTGACGATGAGCATACGCTTTATGCCATTTTAAGGGCAGCCGTAAAACACAGTTTAGGGCAATTTAATATCGCACCTGTTCTTGATTTTGAACGTGATCCTAATTTAGATACGCCATATAATTACAAGGAAAACCCAGTAAGTACGCCAAAAGTTGAAGTTGATAGAAGTTTTAATCCTTTTAATGATGCGCCCGTTTCAAGAAGTGAAAGTCGCGGTGGTTCAAGTACTTCTTTTAGACAAGCATCGCCGAAACAAACCCCTTCAGATTGGGAGAGTTTATACGTTGGTTTAGAGTCTAAAGGCAATGAGAGTCAGCAAGACTTTGCGGAAGTTCAGTTTGAAAGTGAAGAAGAAACCTTATCTATTTTTGAAGGTGATCATCAAGTAGAACAATCGCATACCACCTATCAATTACATAATAAATATATAGTAAGTACGATTAAGTCGGGCATGTTAATTATCGACCAATATAGAGCGCATCAGCGTGTGTTGTATGAAGAGTTTTTAAGAAATATGACCACGAGAGTAGGCGTGAGCCAGCAGTTATTATTTCCATTGCAACTGCATTTTTCTCCGCAAGACATCGCTATTGTGAGTCAATTAAAATCTGATTTAGAACACACTGGTTTTGTGTTTTCTAACGTTGAAGAAGAATTGGTTGAAATAACAGGTGTTCCTGTTGGTGTTCCAGAAAGTGAAGTGTCTATAATTCTCGAACAACTTATTAGTGATGTAGAAAATGAAGTACCCGACAGCAATTTTAGTGCTACCGATTTGTTAGCCAAATCGATGGCTAAAAGTTTAGCTATTAAAACAGGGCAGTCTTTAAAGAAAGACGAACAAGAGCATTTAGTGAATAAATTATTTGCTTGTAAAGACCCTAATGTATCACCAGCCAATCGCGTTACCTTTGTAACGATGAGCGTGGATGAACTAGATAAAAAGTTTATATAATATTATAATAAAAAATAGGTTGTAATTTTGAATAGCGTATTTTCAAGCAATCAAACGTTTATTATAGAAGATTTTAAGATATGATGAGAATTTCAGAAACTGTAAAACATTTGATAATCATAAACGTGATTATGTATGTTGGTACGATGTTTATTGGAGGTGGTAACCTGTTTTATGAATGGTTTGCCATGTATTTTCCTAAAAATGATGCCTTTCAACCATGGCAAATTATTACTCACATGTTCATGCATGGTAGTATTCCTCATATTCTATTTAATATGTTTGCCTTGTGGATGTTTGGTACGCCGGTTGAGCAAGTGTTGGGTTCAAAGAAATTCTTATTCATTTATATTTCAGCTGGTTTAGGGGCTGTGTTATTACAAGTAGGATTCTATTACTTTCAATACATTCCTAATTATAATGCCTTAATAGAATCAGGTTTGTCTGCTGAAAGTATCAAGCAATCTTTAGTTTCCGGACAAGTTAATTCTGGAGTCACTAATGCACAATTAGAGCTTTTAAAAACCATTTTCCCTGCTTATAATGCGAGTATGGTTGGTGCGTCAGGTTGTATTATGGGGGTTATGGCCGCTTTCGGGATGATGAATCCAGAGGCTAAACTGATGATGATTTTCTTGCCTATTCCTATCAAAGCGAAATATTTTATTCCAGGAATTATACTTTTAGATTTAATATCAGGCCTTACGGGACAGTCATTCTTTAGTCCAAGTAATACAGCTTATATGGCTCACGTTGGTGGTGCTTTAACAGGGTTTTTCATTATGTGGTATTGGAAAAAAAATCAGTTTAATCAAAACCGCTGGGATTAATGAGTACTCTGGTTGACGATATAAAGAAAAAGCTTTCTAACCTTAATGTGTTAGAAAAAATAATAGCCATTAATGTGGTGGTTTTTATCTTGTCTTTTCTTTTGAAACCGATTATCTCTTGGTTTGAGTTACCGAGTAACTTCAATGATTTTATTCTAAACCCATGGACTATCATTACTTATGCTTTTTTGCATTATGATGTCTTGCATATTCTATTTAATATGCTTTGGTTATACTTTTTAGGACAAATGTTTTTGAATCTATTTAGTTCAAAAATGGCGCTAAATATTTATTTCTTAGGTGCTATTTCGGGAGGATTACTATTTGTATTAAGCTACACCTTGCTTCCAAGTGTATTTCAGGGGAATACCAGGTTACTAGGGGCTTCGGCAGCTGTACGCGCGCTACTTATTTTTCTTTGTGCCTATATGCCAAACCAACAAATGCGCTTTTTCACCTTTAATATTAAGTTGTGGTATATTGGAGCCTTTATCGTTGTTTTGGATGTTTTAGGGTTGTTTGGTACCAATGCTGGTGGAAATTTGGCACATTTAGGAGGTGCGTTATTAGGTTTTGTATATGCGAAACAACTTTTAAAAGGAAAAGATATAGGTAAAGGATTTGAAAGTTTGTTAGATACGGTTTCAGGATGGTTTAAATCTTCTAAAAAAGGCCCTTTAAAAACGGTTCATAAAAATAAAAGTAAAGTTGGTGGTTACGCCAAATCAGATTTTAATGCTTTTAATAACCAGAAGAAAATTGATGTTATTTTAGATAAGATCAGTAAAAGTGGTTATGAAAGTTTGACTGCTGAAGAAAAGGAGTTTTTATTTAGAGCAGGCAAATAATCTGATGAAGAACTTAAGCTTTATAAATAAAATCATCTACATCATTAATTTGATTTTTGCTGTATTGCTGCTTTCTTCTTTTATTTTACCTTATTTACCTCCACGTACATTTGCTATTTTAGCCGTCGTCAATTTAGGAGTTACCTTTTTGATTGGAATAAATTTTCTGTTCGTTTTATATTGGCTTATTAAATTAAAGAGGCAATGCTTGTTATCTATAAGCATATTACTCCTTGGTTATTTTCTTTATGGTTCACTCTATCGATTTTCGGCTACAAAGGAAATTGTGCATCCCGAAAATATTACCGTGATGAATTACAATGTTCGGCTTTTTGATTTATACGACTGGATACCTGAAGATAATACTCAGAATAAAATCGTTGAATTCATAAAAAAAGAATCGCCAGATATCATTTGTATTGAAGAGTTTCACCCAAGAGAACAGATAGACTTTTCCTTTTATAAATACCAGTACAAAAAAATAGCAGGAAAAAAGGTGAAGCATGGTCAGGCTATTTTTTCTAAGTTTCCAATTATTAATTCAGGTTCTTTAGGCTTTAAAAATACTTCCAATAACGCCATTTTTGCCGATATTGTTAAAGGCGTAGATACCTTCAGAGTTTATAATGTGCACTTGGAGTCTTTACACATCAATACGCAGGTTGACAGTCTGCGCAAGGAAACTTCCGAAAGGTTGTTTAAACGCATTGGTACTACTTTTAAAATGCAGCAATCGCAGTCTGAACTCATTTTAAAACATAAGGAAAACTGTAAGTACAAGGTGATTGTTTGTGGTGATTTCAATAATACAGCTTTTTCGTATGTCTATAGAAGGATTAAAGGCGATCTAAACGACACTTTTGATGAGGCCGGTAATGGTTTCGGTCGTAGTTACGATTTTAAGTTCTTCCCGGTTCGTATTGATTTCATCCTTGCCGATAAAGCCTTTAATGTCAATGGCTTTAAAAACTACGATGAACATTATTCTGATCACTATCCGATTATGGCAACGTTAAGCTTAGACTAGTTGTTTGAAAATTTTCAGTAAACTTACTGCATAAAAGAACAGTCAACGACATCTGCTAAGATGTGTATAACCAAACCAAGGCCTATGAGGCGTGTTTTCTTCGGAAATAATAAAAGCACATAAATTACCATAGCGTAATATGTGTGTAACGGATGAAAATTGATGCTACAACGGTTAGGTGAAAAAATAGGCGTGGCTAATAAATGATCTAGATCGATGAGCATACCAGCTATCATGATTAAATAAGCGGTTTTCCATTGCGTTTTAAACCAAACTAGCGCAACACATAGTGGAATTAAGAAATGACAGCCGTAATGCGCTATAGGTTGAATCATTATGGCCTGATTAAGGTTTGCGATTCTAAATAATTTAAGGTGTTTGGGCCTTCATTAAAAAGCAAATCTAAGATACTTAGGTTGGGTATAAAACCATGCTTATCTCCAAACACTTGGGTGTACGGTTCTAAGTTTTGTGTGATTTCTTTTTTTGCATGTACTAAAAAACGGTAGTCGGAATGGGTTTCTTCAACCGATTTATAAGTTTGAGTTTTAGAAGTATTTAATTCTAGTTGTAAGCAGTCTAAAATAACCTCCATACATTTTAAATTATGATCTAAAATGAATTCAGATTTATTCGTAAATAACGGCTGAAGCTCATCTTCATAATATTCGAAAAAAGGAGAAGTTCTATAAGCAGATAGTAGAGATTTCCAATGCAAACTCTGCCAGTTTTCATCGTTAAAAATTTTAACGTCTTTATATTTCTGACGGTTCTTTTGGGAGTGAACGACAGGAATATTCAACGTTAACTTGCCATTAGCACCGTAGATATAACAGCGGTTTCTATAGGTTTGTTTTAAAAAATTGTCGTCGGTTTCAAAAACAACAGTGTCTGTGTTCACTATGGCAATGCATTGCGCGATACTCGGGAAATATGTAGGGTGAATTAAAACAGACATAAATAAAAAAGATAACGGTACCGAAAAGTCTTCAGTACCGTTTATAATAGGTTTTTAATTATTTGCTTTTTTACGGCTTCTCCATTTACTAAATCCAAAATATCCTGCAAGTAAAATTAAGAACGGAATTAAAAATGAAGTGGCTTTTCCTTCTCCGCTTACAGTAGTAAAGAAACGGTCCCATCTGGCTTTTCCGCCATCCCAACTCATCCAAATAAATACAGGTTTACCTACCACGTGATCGAATGGCACAAAGCCCCATGCACGGGCATCTATAGAATTATGGCGGTTATCCCCCATCATCCAATAATAATTTTGCTTGAAGGTGTAGTTGTTAGCAACTTCACCATTAATCAAAATTTGATTGCCTTGAACTTTTAAGTCATTGCCTTCATATTCTGAAATAACACGTTTGTATAAAGGTAAGTTCTCTAAGTTTATCGCAATGCTTTTGCCTGCTTCAGGAATGTATAACGGTCCGAAAAAATCAACGTTCCAATTGTAGGCTGGGTCGTGTGGGAAAATGTTAGGGTCTCTTAAACCTTTTTCTTGAATATTGGGTTTGATACTAGTTACATTCGGATTGTCTTTAAAGCCGGCTAAAGCTTCATCTGAAATAGCTGAAAAGTAATAAGTGTTATTCTTATTTATGATGCCAAACCCATCAGTAATGTCATAACGTTCTTTTAGATACGCTGGGTTAAACTGGTTAGTTTTAGGCTGCACATAATAACTAAATTGTAAATGCGCACGGTCTGGTAACTCATTCTTCTTTCCATTAATATATACAAATCCTTCTCTTACCTCTAAAGTGTCACCAGCAACACCAACACAACGCTTAACAAGGTTTGTTTTTTTGTCTATAGGTTTGTAGTAATTTCTATTTGGCTTAAAGTTATTCATGTCTAACAGCGTATCGGCTGGTTGATTGAATACCACAATGTCGTTACGTTCTATGTCTTCAAAACCTGGAAATCTTAAGTATGGTAATTGTAATTTATTTTTCCAAGAGGTGTTTCTTTCCTCGTAATGGTCGTCAAACAAATATGATTTACTATCAATCCCAGGAATTGTATCATGCACCATAGGAGCTGCAACGGTAGTCATTGGAACTCTAGCGCCGTAATGAAATTTACTAACAAATAAGAAGTCACCTACCAATAATGATTTTTCTAAAGATGATGACGGAATCGTAAATGGTTGAATGATATACGTATGTACAATCGTGGCTGCAACAATGGCAAATAGAATGGAGCTTATCCAATCGCCTGCACTTGTTCTAGGTGATAAACTGCGATTTTCAATATAAGTAACATCTCCTGCATAGTTAAGGTAGTAGCTATATAAACCTAATGTTACTATGGCTAATACGGTATCTATGGTTTGGTTTTTTCCGAAACTTCTAGCGGTCTCTACCCAAATTACCGGAAACATGATGAGATTAACAATTGGTAAAAATAATAGGATGACCCACCAAACTGGTCGGTTTATGATTTTCATTAAAATAACAGCGTTGTACACGGGAACAAATGCTTCCCAAGCTTGTCTACCTGCTTTAATGTATAATTTCCAGGTGCCTAAGCCATGAATAACCTGAATAATTAAAATGAATATAAACCATTGTGTTAATGTCATAATCTAATATTTTTAGTTTTTTGTTAGTAGTAAAGGTGACTTCATGTGTTACAGAAACGGATTACTATTAACCAATATTTAACACATCATTCATTGTGAAAACCCCTGATTTTCCAACAATCCATTCAGCGGCAACTACGGCGCCTAAAGCAAAACCTTGTCTGGTGTGCGCGATATGTTCGATATTTATAGTATCTACTTCACTGTTGTAAGTCACGGTATGTGTTCCAGGAACCTCTTCGATACGTTTGGCTACAATTGGAATGGTGGTTTCGTCACCTTCATCCAATTTCCAATTGGTATAGTTTGAATTATTGGCGATAACATCTTTAGCTAAAGAAATAGCCGTTCCGCTTGGCGCATCTAGTTTTTGAGTATGATGAATTTCTTCCATAGAAATATTATATTGTTTCAAAGTACTCATCATTTTTGCAAGTGTTTTATTCAGTTCGAAAAAGATATTAACTCCTAGACTGTAATTTGAGGCATAAATAAAGGCACCATTTTTTTCTTTACATAAGGCTACTGCCTCATCATAACGATCTAGCCATCCTGTAGTTCCAGAAATAACAGGAACATTATTATTTAAGCAGTTTGAAATGTTATTAAAGGCTACATTAGGGATGCTAAAATCGATAGCTACATCTGCTTTAGTGATGTCATAATCCGTGTCGTTTTTATCGATGGTTAAAACGACTTCATGACCGCGTTTTATAGCGATTTGTTCAATAGTTTTTCCCATTTTCCCGTATCCAAGTAATGCTATTTTCATCTGTGTTTTTTTATTATTTTACATCTTGTAAGATGTTATTTTCTATTTTAAGAGGTCGTTTATGCTAGTTTACGATCAACCGGTTCTCTATTAAAAATTAAAATTAAGGGTTAATCCTAGATTGCTAGACGCATCAAATTCATTTATTCTATAATGTGGTGCTAGCGATAAATTTTCATCAATGTTATATTGCATTAAATGCGCATCTACATTGGCGTCAATAATATTTAAAGCATACAAACCAATTGTAATTAAAAGTGATATTTCTTTGTTTCGGCGGTAAAATTCTTGACCACGCTGTAAGGCCTCGGTCGTTACCGTTGGGCTGGTTAACTGGTTACCGTTGCTATCCAAATAAAACTCATCGTTTGTAAAGCCGGCGAGTCTGCTTTTGTAAGCATCACGGTATCGGTTATACTCTTTGTTGTTTGTTGAGTAGAAATAGATCCCTGTTCCTAAGGCGGCCCAAACGATCGGTATTTTCCAATACTTTTTGTTGTAAGCTTGACCTAAACCAGGTAAAATTGCCGAATAGAAAGCGGCTTTTGCAGGTGCTAGCGGATTGATAGGTTCTCTAATTTCAATTATAGAATCTACAGCGATCACATTAGGAACTTCTGTTTTAGATTCTTTTTTAGCGGTAGTTTCTTCTTCTTGAGCTGTTATTGAAAAGCAACATAGAAAAAAGAAAACACAAGCTATTAGAGGTTTATTTAGAATCACCTTCAACGAGTTTTTTGATACGATTAAAATCTTCTTCAGAATGAAACGGTATAGTGATTTTACCTTTTCCATTCTTTGAGACTTTAACGTCGATTTTATGTCCAAAGTATTCTGAAAACGCCGTAACGCCAGTTTTTACAAAATCAGGAACACCTGTTTCTTTTGTTTTTGCTGCAGGTGTTTCCGTTTGATCTGAATCATTATAGTCACGAACTAACTGTTCTGTTTCTCTAACGGAAAGTTTATTAGAAAGTATTTTTTCGTAAATATCAAGTTGAATATTTTGATCTTCAACGGTAATGAGAGCACGACCATGTCCCATAGAAAGAAAACCATCACGCATCCCTGTTTGAATAATAGGATCCAGTTTTAATAAACGCAAATAGTTAGCGATTGTTGAACGTTTTTTTCCAACACGCTCGCTCATTTGTTCCTGCGTTAAATTAATTTCGTCTATTAGGCGTTGGTAGGATAGTGCGATTTCAATAGGATCTAAATCTTGACGCTGAATATTTTCAACAAGAGCCATTTCTAGCGATTCCTGATCGTTCGCAATTCTTACGTATGCAGGAATGGTTTCTAAACTTAATAATTTAGAAGCTCTATAACGACGCTCACCAGAAACCAATTGGTATTGATTTAAACCTAGTTTTCTAACCGTTATAGGTTGAATGATGCCTAATTCTTTAATGGAAGTTGCGAGTTCACGAAGCGATTCTTCGCTAAAATTAGTTCGCGGTTGGAATGGGTTAACCTCGATGAAGTCGATATCCAATTCCACAATATTACCAATAACTTTATCTGCGTTTTCATCTTGTACCGATTGAATGTCGTTACTCGGGTCTTTTAATAGTGCAGATAAACCTCTACCTAAAGCCTGTTTTTTTATTGCCTTAGCCATAATAGTTATGAGTTTTTATTGATAATTTCTTTTGCTAAACTTAAATAATTTGTAGCGCCTTTACTTGCTGCATCATAGTTAATAATGCTTTCACCGTAACTTGGTGCTTCACTTAAACGTACATTTCTCTGAATGATGGTTTGAAACACCATATCGTTGAAATGTTTTTGAACTTCTTCTACAACTTGATTTGATAAACGTAAACGTGAATCGTACATCGTTAATAAAAGACCTTCAATATCCAGATCTGAATTGTGTATTTTTTGAACACTTTTAATCGTGTTTAAAAGTTTTCCTAAACCTTCCAAAGCGAAATATTCACATTGAATAGGAATAATAACAGAGTCTGCAGCAGTAAGTGCATTTAAAGTTAATAAACCTAGAGAAGGTGCACAATCAATTAAAATATAATCGTAATCTTCTTTAATTTCTTGTAATGCTTTTTTTAGCATATACTCGCGTTGGTCTTTGTCAACCAACTCGATTTCGATAGCGACCAAATCAATGTGTGCAGGAATGATATCCAGGTTTGGTGTTTCGGTTTTTACCACGGCTTCTTTAGCAATATGTGAATGCTCAAGTAACTGGTAAGTGCCAATTTCAACTGTTTCTACATCAATACCAATTCCGGACGTAGCATTTGCCTGAGGGTCTGCATCAATCAATAATACTTTTTTTTCAAGCACGCCTAATGAAGCTGCTAAATTTATAGAAGTCGTGGTTTTACCTACGCCTCCTTTTTGATTAGCGATAGCTATGATTTTACCCATAAAGTGATTTGGTTTTATTCGCGCCAAAAATACGATTATTTAATTAGGAATAAAAATTGAACTTGTTAACAAAATACTTGTAAAAAAAGGGATATATTTTAAATAATTATAAGCTAATCTATTAAAATTTTTAAAATTTTTATCGCGGCCTCACTAATTTTAGTGCCAGGGCCAAATACAGCCACAGTTCCTGCGTCAAATAAAAACTGATAATCTTGCTTAGGGACTACACCGCCTACGATGACCATAATGTCATCACGCCCATAATTCTTTAAGGCTTCAATAACTTGTGGGACTAAAGTTTTATGTCCTGCTGCCAATGAGGAAATACCTAAAATGTGCACATCATTTTCAACGGCTTGTTTAGCGGCTTCTTCGGGTGTTTGGAATAACGGACCAATATCGACATCAAAACCAACATCGGCATAAGCCGTAGCAACCACTCGGGCACCACGATCATGGCCGTCCTGGCCAATTTTAGCAACCATAATACGGGGTCTTCTGCCGTCTTGAATTGCAAATTCATCAGCTAGTTTTTGAGCCTTCTTAAAAGCTTTGTCTTCCTTTATTTCTTTACTATACACCCCTGAAAACGATTTTGTTTCTGCTTTGTGTCTTCCGAAAACAGCCTCTAAAGCATCGCTAATTTCACCTAGCGTGGCACGTTCTTTGGCTGCTATAATAGCCAAAGCGAGCAGGTTTGAATCTTCCTGCATTTGGTGCTTTTTTCCAGAAGTTACATCTTCCGAATTTAATGAAATTTTAGCAGCTTTTGTTAAATTGGCTAAAGCGACTGTTACTTTTTCAGAATCTCTTTCAGTCTTTAAGGTGTTTAATCTTTCTATTTGGGCATCGCGTACGGCATGATTATCCACTTCTAAAGTAGAAATATGCGTGTCTTTTAAAGGTTGAAATTTATTAACGCCTACAATAATATCTTGACCAGAATCTATGCGTGCTTGTTTTTTAGCAGCGGCTTCCTGTATTCTAATTTTAGGAATACCAGCTTCGAGAGCTTTAGTCATGCCTCCTAAAGCTTCAATTTCTTCAATATGTTTCCAGGCTTTATCAGCAATATCGTGTGTTAATTTTTCTATAAAATAACTACCAGCCCAAGGATCAACCGTTTTTGTAATTTGTGTTTCATTTTGCAAAAACAATTGTGTGTTTCTGGCAATTCTAGCCGAAAAATCGGTTGGTAAAGCTATGGCTTCATCCAGGGCGTTGGTGTGTAAACTTTGTGTGCCTCCAAATACCGCAGATGTAGCTTCTATGGTTGTTCTGGTCACATTGTTAAAATGATCCTGCTCGGTTAAACTCCAGCCAGAAGTTTGACAATGCGTGCGCAGCATGGATGATTTTGGGTTTTTAGGATTAAAAGGTTTCATCAATTTCGCCCATAACATTCTTGCGGCTCGCATTTTTGCAATTTCCATAAAATGATTCAAGCCAATACCCCAGAAAAAAGACAAGCGCGGGGCGAAATTATCAATATCCATGCCTGTAGCTAAGCCTGTTCGTACATACTCTAAACCATCGGCTAAGGTGTAAGCTAACTCAATGTCGCAGGTTGCTCCAGCTTCTTGAATGTGATAACCGGAAATGCTAATACTGTTGAATTTAGGCATGTGTTTGCTCGTAAACTCAAAAATATCTGAAATGATTTTCATTGACGGTTCAGGTGGATAGATATAGGTATTCCTAACCATGAATTCCTTTAAAATATCATTTTGTATAGTGCCTTTGAGTTGTTCAGGCTTGACACCTTGTTCTTGCGCAGCCACAATGTAAAAGGCCAAGATGGGTAATACGGCGCCATTCATAGTCATGGAAACCGACATTTTATCTAAGGGGATTTTATCGAAAAGCATTTTCATGTCCTCAACAGAATCGATGGCTACACCAGCTTTTCCAACATCGCCAACAACACGTTCATGATCGGAATCGTAACCCCGATGCGTGGCCAAATCAAAAGCAACTGAAAGTCCTTTTTGACCTGATTTTAAGTTTCTTATATAAAAGGCATTACTTTCTTCTGCGGTTGAAAAACCAGCATATTGTCGTATAGTCCACGGTTTATGTGCATACATGGTACTGTATGGGCCACGAAGGTATGGCGAAATTCCAGCAACAAAATTTAGATGTTCCAAGTTTTCAACATCTGTTTTTGAATAGTTTGATTTGATATCAATGCCTTCAGCTGTTGAAAAAGAATCTTCAGCTCTAGAGTTTTTGCTCAGTGCACTTTTCTTTATGGTGATATGTTGAAGGTTTTTTCTCAAATTAGTATGCTTTCAGTAATAAAATTACAGGTTTGTTTATTTTGGTATTTTGTTGAAATCCACTTCTTGCTCTGGTTCTACTTGACTAATTTTGGTTAAATCGACGTCGTATAATTTTGAGTAATAAAAGTCTAATGCGATATAAGTCGCGAGATATTTATCACTTAAGGCACTCGTGTATTTACTCGATAAGGCTGCGCTGAATAGTTTCGGACTTAAACTGTTTGTAGACAATAGGGCGTTAAATGTGGTTTTTAATGCTTGATCTTTTATGTTGTTTGAAATGCATTCTATAAAGGCGCTATTGTAATTTAAATGACTTTTTGGGTTGTTAGCATCCCATAGTTCGTTTTCATTTTTTAAGGCTTCAAAAATTTCAATGGTATGTGGGGAAGCGATTTCTTCAAATTTCACACCGTTGTACGATGTATTTCTAATGAATTGACTGTAGGCTTGGTTTAACCTATTTTGTGGTCTGTTTTTTTTGTAATAAATAAAAATGTCTGCTTCAAAACTGTATAACGCTTCCTTTAGTAACTTGTTATTTACACCTTCGCATGTTATGGTTTCAGGTTTGTCTGCATACTTGAAATTGGTAAAAGTGTTTTCTTTTTTACAGCTAAAAGTTACTGTCAATAAAAGTGCAATAAAGGTGAATTTTAAGAGTGTTTTAGTGTTCATTTTTTAATCGTTTTTGTTCTTGAGATTCAGCTAATCGTTTTTCTATTATAGGTTCTATTAAGGTTTTTCTTGGATTAATTTTTATAAATGGATACAGATCCAATTGATCTTTCATGAGGTCATCTGGATTTTGATGCTTGTTGGTGCCAATTAAAAAGGTATCGCCATTTTCAAATAGTTGTTCTTCCTTCTGGGAGCTTTCTTTAATTTTTCTTTGAATAATGCCAGCCTTGAGTTGTTTTAAGAAACCGCCGTTTTGTTCGATGTCTTTAAATAATTCCAAAGCTTTTTCAGAAAGTTGCTCAGTTAAACTTTCGATGTAATAAGATCCGTCAGAAGGATTATTCACTTTATCAAAATAACTTTCATGTTTTAGAATAAGCAATTGATTTCTAGCAATACGTTCGGTAAATTCATTGGTTTTCTTAAATATACTGTCGTAAGCCTGATTGCAAATCGTATTCGCGCCTCCAAGTATCGCACTCATACATTCCGTAGTGGTTCGCAGCATGTTGTTATGAGCATCGTAAATGGTTTTATTGCGTTTTGTTGGTGTTGCTGTAATTTGGCAGTTGGTATTCATGCCGTATGCAGTGGCTAAAGTTTCCCAAAGGATGCGCAAGGCTTTAAGTTTGGCGATTTCAAAAAAGTAATTTGTTCCAACAGCTACGTTAAAGACCATTTGATAATGGGCTAATTTAATCGAGCGATTCTCTAAAGCGTTCACGTATTCATTGGCATGGGCTAGGGCATAGGCGAGTTGCTGGACCATAGTAGCTCCTGAATTTTGATATAACGAAACATCAACCGTGATTGTTGAAGTTTCAGAAGTTATGCTTTCGTAACTTTTAAAGTCTGTATGGATATTATTAAACCAATTCCCAGTTTTTGCAAGCTGATGAATGATATCAAGATCAATAATTGCTTTCGGAATATGTTTTAATATATTTTGAACAAGGGTTTCTGAAAGACACTGAAGCTCGAAAACGAACTGATTGGTGTTAGGGTCAATATTCTTGAATAATTTTTCAATAGAAATGGCTTCAGATGGTAAAATGAACTTAATGCTTTCTGCGCCACGATTTAGAATATCTATGGCGTGTTGGTTGGATTTTTCAACATCGGCAACAAAAATAGTTTGACAGATTTTCCATTGTGTTGCTTCGGTGTTTGAAGTTTGAGGGTATTCATTAAAACCGTCGACATGATAAAAAGGTTTAACCGCAATAGCTTCATTGGAATTCCAAATAAGCGTATTGTTATAGTCAGCACCTTGTAAATCGTACTGTATTTTTTGTTTCCATTGTTTTGAGGAAACAGGATTGAATTCGCTAAATAGACCTTTAGTCATCTGCATCAGTTTTTAGGCTGTCTTCATATTCAATAATATAAATTTCCTCGTTGGGGTATTTCATGTAATACTTTTCTCTAGCAAATTCTTCTAAGCCTTCACTAGTTTCTAGGATTTTAAGATCTTTTTTATCTTTAATAATTTCCTTTCTATAGTATTCTTTTTCGTTTTCAAGCGCGTCAATTTCACCGTTTAATTCACTGTGAATAATCCATGAATTGGCATCAAAAAAAAGCATCCAAACAATAAATCCTGCACCAATAGGCAGAAAAACGTTCTTAAAAGGTTTTAAATATTTGTTCTTTTTGAATTTCATGTTATAATTTTTGAGCGATAATATTTTTTATAATATCTACAGCTACAACATTGTGCTTGTTGTTAGGTATTATAATATCGGCATACTCTTTTGTAGGCTCAATAAATTGGGTGTGCATCGGTTTTAAGGTGGTTTGGTAGCGAGCCAAAACTTCATCTAAATCTCTACCACGTTCTGCAATATCACGTTTTAAACGTCTAATTAGGCGTTCATCACTATCGGCGTGTACATAAATTTTAATATCACATAAATCTCTAAGTTCAGGATTTGTTAGAATTAAAATGCCTTCAACAATCATCACTTTCCGCGGATGGGTTAAAATAACATCACCCGTTCTGTTGTGTTTTACAAAGGAATATACAGGCTGCTCTATGGTTTTGTTGCTTTTTAAATCTTTGAGGTGAGCTGTGAGTAATTCAAAATCAATCGATCTGGGATGATCAAAATTTATTTTTATACGTTCATCGTAACTTAAATGTGTGGTGTCCATATAATAGGAGTCCTGCGAAATCACACCAACTTCACCTTCGGGAAGTTCGTTAAGTATTTTATTGACAACGGTTGTTTTTCCGCAACCAGTACCACCTGCAATTCCTATAATAAGCATGATTTGTTTGTTTTATTGAACGCTTTTGCAAAGTTAGTTAAATGTAAAAGTGATTTCGTGCAAATGTTTATTTTTTAATAGCTGACACCTCTTTTTCGGTAATCATTTTTTTATTGGTATTGCCCCATGCGTTAGTAATGTAGTTCATAACATCGGCAATTTCATCGTCGTCTAAACCCATGGCAGGCATGTTTCCATTATAAGTGATGTTATTTACGACTATCGGTTCATTGATGCCGTATTTTAATAAATGAATGCTCGCGTTTCTTTTTTCCATTAGATAATCTGATTTCGCTAATGGCGGATAAACATTTTTTACGCCCGCTCCGTTTGGTAGATGGCAAGTCACACAAAAATCGGCATAAATAACTTCGCCGCGGTCGATGCTTTCTTGCAATGGATCCTGAGGTTTAATGTTAAAAAGAATGCAAGATGTGATACTAATAATGCTTAAAAGTAGTAATTTCATAGGTTGAATTATTTGGTTTTAGCAACGATTTTGTAAATGCCTTTGCCTTCTACGGCAATGTAAATGTAGCCATCCGGTGCTTGAACAACATTTCTTAAACGGCCAATGTTTTCAAATAGTTTCTCGCGTTTTACAACCTTGTTGTTTTTTATAATAAGGTGTTCTAAATATTGAAACTTTAAGGCGCCTACGAGTAGGTTGTTTTGCCATTCTGGGTATTTATCGGAAGTTACATAGGCCATGCCACTTGGTGCGATAGAAGGTGTCCAGTAAAAGAAAGGTTGTTCCATACCTTCCTTATGTGTTAATTCGGTTAATGTTGTGCCACCGTAGTTTACACCGTACGATATGACTGGCCAACCGTAGTTTTTGCCTATTTCAATGATGTTGATTTCATCGCCACCTTGTGGACCGTGTTCATGTGCCCAGATTTTGCCCGTATTTGGGTTTTTAATGAGGCCTTGCGGATTTCTATGTCCGTAACTGAAAATCGCTTTTTTTGCGTTTTTTGTATCAACAAAAGGATTGTCTTTCGGGATGCTTCCGTCGTCATGTAATCTATAAATTTTCCCGCAGTCCCTAGTGATATCTTGTGGGTTAACATCTCGGCTGTAACGATCGCCAATTGAGAAATATAAATAACCATTATTATCAAAAGTGATACGCGAGCCCCAATGGTTACCACTTCTTGTGTTAGGCTCAGCTTTGTATAGGAGTTCGTTGTCTACTAGTGCTGTTTGGTCTAAACGAGCACGCATAATCGCTGTATTTCCGCCTTTATCTTCACCTTCCGCGGAAGCGTAAGTAAAATAAATCCACCCCGTTTCTTCGTAGTTTGGGTGCAAGGCAATGTCCAATAAACCGCCTTGTCCACGAACATAAACATCAGGAAGCCCAGAAATCGTATGTTTATTGCCATCTTTAAACAGAATAAGCTCTCCAGATTTTTCTGTGATTAAAATACTGCCATCGGGAAGAAAGGCCATGCCCCAAGGGATATCTAAATCGGGAACAACCAATTCGGTTTTGTAATTGTAGTTGGCAGAGGTTGCAGCTATTGATTCTTTTTGTTGCGAACAGGCTGAAAGCGTTGTTAATATTATAAAAAGGGAAATATAAATCTTTTTCATTTTGGTTTTTATTGAGTCTGCGGAATGATAAGCAATTTACTAAAATAATCCTGAGGAATATGAAGCAAAAACAATCTTATGCTGTTGAAGCGGTTGTGTAAATTTACAAATCCAAAAAATAATCCCCAAAAATCATTTGTAGAATAAATAAAAAAGGTATATTTGCATCCCGTTAGAGATAACCTATTATTCGGGGTGTAGCGTAGCCCGGTTATCGCGCCGCGTTTGGGACGCGGAGGTCGCAGGTTCGAATCCTGCCACCCCGACTACATGAGTCATAACAATGACATCGAAAACCTTGTAAATATTAAGATTTACAAGGTTTTTTTAGTTTATAGAAATCCTCTTGTTTTTAAGACTTAGATCTCAATTAGCGTTAAAATAATCTGTATTTTCGTTTCTTAATTTTATATTATTGAAATCACAGTTAGTTTTAAACTCTACACTTTTTAGAGGCTTCATCTTTATCATTGCTTTTTGCTATGTGATTTCGCCTTTAAAAGATTCTGTGTTTAAAATTCTTCACGTGGCTTCACACTTTGTTGAAGATCATTTGTTTTTAGAGCATACTCATGCTGCTTCAACTTTTGAAATGCATTCTCATGATGCTTATGGAGAGCATGTAACTTCTGAAAAACGTGCACTAGCGAATCATGCTCATTCAGCAACTTGGAAAGTCATTCCAAATCATTCACATAATGTACTAGCTGTTTTAGATTCAGTGATTTCTTCGGAAGAAGACGATCATGAGCATCAAAAACCAGTGCTTAAAGTCGATTTAGATAAACATTTAGTGGCTTCAGGTTATGTGCTGAAAAAGAGTATGTTCCGAAGCGATTCAAAAAAAATATGGCATACTTTATTAATGCAATACGATTTTAATCTCCCAATACTTTCCCCTCCTCCAAGGAATATTTCATAACATCATTCAGTTCATTAAACCTTGCCGGATGTTTTCATATAAATGAAAATCATTTCGACGCAGGCTGTCTTTTTATTGCTAAAAGCGATTTTTTATGGACTGCTCAAAAATAGAAACACCTCAAAATTTTGAGGCTAATCAAATTATGAAATAAATGAAATATATTATATCAGCATGCTTTATGCTGCTCACAAATCTGTTTTTTGCACAGCATATTACGGGAAAAATCATTAACACAGATAATAAACCCATTGAAGAAGTTAGTGTGTTTAACAAAACCACAGAAATTCATACGCATACATCATCAACGGGTGTGTTTACTTTAAACAAAACAAAAGAAAACGATACCTTATACATTTCGCGTTTGGGGTACGAGGCTAAAATAATTCGCGTTGACGAGAATGATTTAAATGCGCCGTTAACTATTACTTTAAACCCTGCGAACATTTCTTTAGACCAAGTGATGTTACTGGCTGAAATAGATCTATTAAGCAAATTTGTAGCTGTAGATGTTCAGACGGATCCAGTAAAATCATCCCAAGAAATTTTAAGAAAAGTACCAGGGTTGATTATCGGTCAACATGCTGGAGGAGGAAAAGCAGAACAGATTTTTTTAAGAGGATTTGATATTGATCACGGAACCGATATTAATCTTACCGTTGACGGATTGCCTGTAAATATGGTGTCGCACGCACACGGACAAGGGTATTCCGATTTACACTTTGTAATTCCTGAAACTATCGAAAATATAGACTTTGGAAAAGGGCCTTATTATGCCGATAAAGGAAACTTTACAACCGCAGGTTATGTGAATCTAGGGCTTAAAAAATCTATTGATAAAAATTATTTATCGTTAGAAGCTGGACAATTTAATAGCAATCGCCTTATGGGGATGTTTAATGTTTTAGATACCGAAAAAAGCAGTGCTTATATCGCTTCAGAGCTGTCTTTAACTGATGGCCCGTTCGATTCACCTCAAAATTTTAACCGTTTTAATATTTTAGGACGCTATAATTACAAATTAGCTGGCGATCAAGAAGTGAGTTTTACGGCATCACATTTTCAAAGCAAATGGGATGCTTCGGGGCAAATTCCACAACGTGCCGTAGATGATGGTAGTATTGATCGGTTCGGTTCCATTGATGATACCGAAGGTGGAGAAACAAGTAGAACAAACCTTTTAGTAAATCATACTAAAGCTATTGATGCAAACCAATCGTTAGAAACAACAGCTTATGTGTCGCAGTACAATTTTGAGTTGTATTCTAATTTTACCTTTTTCTTAGATGATCCTATAAATGGTGATCAAATTAAACAATTTGAAAACCGATTAACTACAGGAGCAAGTACCGTTTACGAACATAGAAATATTGAACTAGGGGAAAATACAATCTTTAAATACCAAGCAGGTATTGGTTTTAGATATGATAATGCCGATGATGTAGAGTTATCTCACACGCTTAATCGTAAGACTGTTTTAGATTACAAAGCACTTGGTGATGTTGATGAGGTAAACACTTACGCTTTTTTAAATACCGAATTTAAAACCGGAAAATGGACGTTTAATCCATCGGCAAGAATTGATTATTTTAAGTTTCAATATGAAGATCAACTGTCGGTTACCTATAGCGATATCGCTGAAACTAAAGTGCGTGTGAGTCCGAAATTAAACACCATATATTCTGTAAATGAAGATGTGCAACTGTTTTTAAACACAGGTATGGGTTTTCATTCAAATGACTCAAGAGTAGTAATTGCTAATCAAGGCGAATCTATTTTACCAGCAGCTTATGGCGCCGATTTGGGAACCATTTTAAAACCTACCGATAAATTGGCTATTAATGCCAGTTTATGGTACTTGTTTTTAGAACAAGAATTTGTGTATGTAGGCGATGCGGCAATTGTAGAGCCTAGCGGAAGAACTCAGCGCTTAGGTGTTGATGTTGGTGCTCGTTACCAAGCTTTAGACTGGTTGTACTTATATTCCGATGCTAATTATGCGCATGGTAGAAGTGTGGATGATCCGTCTGGAGAGAACTACATTCCGTTAGCGCCAGATTTCACGACTGTTGGAGGAATTCTAGTCGATAATTTAGGAGCGTTTTCTGGAGGTTTAAATTATAGGTATGTGGATGATAGACCTGCAAATGAAGATAATTCTATTGTAGCTGAAGGTTATTTTGTAACCGATTTTAATGTGAATTACACCTGTAAAAATTGGACTTACAGTATCATTGTAGAAAATCTATTTAATACCGAATGGAATGAAACCCAATTTGCTACCGAAAGCCGATTGTATGATGAGCCAGCTCCGGTGGAAGAAATTCATTTCACCCCTGGAACGCCATTTTTTATTCGAGCTAAAATAGCCTTAAGTTTTTAATCATTTAATGTTGATATATTTTTAAAAAGGAGCTTCGGCTCCTTTTTTTATATCTGTATTCGAAAAAATATTTGATTATGGCAACTAAGCTTCATTATTTAATTCTTGCATAATTTCAGCAAATAAACGGTAGGATTTAATACGGTCTTTGCTATCATAAATATTAGTAACAGCTATAATTTCATCGATCTGAGTGTCTTCAATAAAAGCTTTCACTTTTTCTTTTACAGTGGCTTTGCTTCCAATAAACGAATATTTAAGCATTTGCTGCACAGAAGGGTGTTTACTCATTTCACGAAGCTCGTTAGTCATGGCTTCGGGGGCTTGCATGAGTCCTCTTTTCCCTGTAATAAGGCCAATAATCATTTTATAAAGTGACGTTGATATGTGCTCGGCTTCTTCATCGGTATCTGCTACAATAATATTAACACCAGCTAGGGTGTAAGGTGCATCTAGTACTTCCGAAGGTTGAAATTCTTCGCGGTAAACCGCCAATGCAGACAGTAGGAGAGGTGTAGCAAAATGACTAGCAAAAGCATAAGGTAATCCTTTTTTAGCGGCAAGGTGCGCACTATCATGACTAGAACCTAAAATATATAAGGGCACATTAACACCTTCAGCGACATTGGCGCGAACCTTATTTGATCCGCTATATATTGAAAAATAATCTTGTAATTTTTGAACTTCTTCAGGAAAAGACATGGCTGCTTGGTAAAAATCCGATCGTATAGCGTTAGCAGTGTCTCGATCTGTTCCTGGAGCTCTTCCTAAGCCTAAATCTATGCGATTTGGGTATAGAATACCTAAAGTTCCAAATTGTTCGGCAATTATTAAGGGAGAGTGATTTGGTAACATGATACCACCGGAACCTACTTTTATGCGTTTGGTGCCTTCAGCAATTTTACCAATTAAAATAGAAGTGGCACTACTACCAATAGCATCAGAATTATGATGCTCTGCTAACCAATAGCGTTGGTATCCAACTTCATCCGCAGCTTGCGCTAGTGCTAGAGAATTTTCAAAGGTTTCCGCTAAAGTATTTCCTTTTGAAACAATAGCTAAATCTAATATAGAATAGGCAGTGTTTTTGTTTTGCATAGGTACTTGTGTTTACTCATACAAAAGTATTGAATGTTTATTGTTCAAGAGGAAGGTTTAAGGCGGACTTAACACTTAACTACCTTAAACCTAAAAGTAATAGTGGTTTTAGGTTACAAATCGCATATTCATTTTAACATCTTAATAGTAAGGTTTGTTGTTAACGCATCCAATTGCTTCCAAAAACCACATAATATGCCCATTGTTCGGGGCCTTTTGCTATATCCATCCCCATTCGTAACTTAAATTTTCTTGCAATTAAGTATCGAAATCCAGAACCATAATTATACGTTATAGATTTATTAAAAGTATTATCCCATTCATCAAAAGCATCTCCTACTCCTCCATATAGCATTACACTCCAACGCTTGTAAACATCGAATCTAAATTCAGCTTCAGTAACTAAGGTCGCATTGCCTTGATATCTTCCAGCAGGCACACCTCGTAAATTAATGCTTGGTTTTAAATAAAAAGGAGGATCATTCAAAACTTGAGCACCTTCAAATCGAATTCCTGCAATGATTTTCTTGGTTATAGGATAGTACCCAATTAAAGAATAATTAAGACGCCAGTAGGAATAGTCACTTCCAATAGCTGAATTCGACCAGAAAAAATCGGATTGAAAACGGACACCTTTATCTGGAGTAAAAACATTATCTCTACCATCAAACTGTATCGCACCTCCAAGCTGGCTAACTGAACTTTTTAAATCTTTTTCGGTAACAAAATTGGGTAGGTTATCATTGGGTAGGGTTATATCTGAATTTAAAAATAAGTATTGAGGACCAGCACTCCATTTAAAATTTCTAAATTCCTTTAAAGCTTGAACATAAACAGACGCCGATTTAAAATTGAACTTAAACTCTTGATCTCCTTTGAAGGGTAGGGTTTCATAAAATGAGAGGTTCAAATGTCCATAAGCAGCCATTATTTTATAATTTATCCTAGGTTTAATAAATGTACCTACTCGAAAACCTCCAGCTAACCAACTTTTATTTGCTGTATACATAGCTAAAGCTCCTGTCATATCAGGGTTTATCCTTCTTTTTTTTCCGTTTTCATCTATAATTGGCGCATGTTTTTTTAAAAACACAGGAACTAAAGCACCGCCAACCCCACCTAATGCGGGTTCTGTAATTAAGGTTGGAACTACAAGAAAACCGTTGGCATAAATAATGTAATCACTTAAGTCTATAGCTCCATCTATTGAATCTTTTAAAGTTATTTTCTTATGATGGCTCTGACTTTGTAATATTTGACTATAAAGCACTAGGACTAATTGTAAAACGAAAAAACAAATTCTTTTAGCCATAATATTTACAATGATTAGAATTTAAGTGATAGAAATAGTCCGTTTTATAGATTAAAATTAAATTGATAAATTTTAATATCCTTCATTTTCTTACGTAGTAAATTTAATATTTAGCTATGAGGTAAGGAAGAAAAGCATATGCCATCAAATAACATATGCTTTTTTTTATAAATATAACAAAGTTACTTTGTCTTTTTTAGACCAAAAACATGAGCCAAGGTTATAAAAAAAGTATTCCCCTTGAATCTGCTTTCAGCACTAAGCTCATTGAACCACCTCAAACCAATTGACATATTCGAAGAAATATGGAAATAATTAGCTTCGACACCTAGGCCCATAATTTTGTCCTTAATGCCATATATGTAATTGCCAGTTAACTCATTAGGTATTTCATCCTTAGTAACTTTATATTGCATATAGTAAACGACTCCAGCATTAATTAAAGACTTTGGAATTTTTTGACTTTCATCTAACAGATAAAAGGTTTTTCCAAGTCCGCCTTCAATAGTTAAAATATCTCCTGTTTTTATATCTGTGTCTTTCTTCTTACCATGCATTTCATAAGAAAATAAGGTTGAGAAATGAAACGTTTTTTTGGAGTCAAAATATGCTGTTGCACCACCAGATAATTCATTTATAAACATACCTAAACCGCTGTTGTCGGATGCTCCTAATTCATACTTACCTGTTGGAATAAACATCTGATAACTAAAAACATAATCCATTCTAGAAGTATGCCAACCAAGTTGAATAGGTTGTATATAAATATCAGATAAAGCAAAAGGACTCTCTGTATTAGTAAAATTACCTTCAATATAATTCGTAGCAAAAGGAACCAAAATAGATGCTCCCCAATTGGCACCAAATATTTTATGTTCACTAACCCAACTACCTCCTAGTCCAGTTAAAAACATTGTGAAATCTGGGTTTGGAGCTATTGAATTACCATGCTCATCTTTAAGGGAAGATGCATTATATAGGTAGGCTGGAATATAAATACTAAGAGTGTTTTCGGGAACTTGTGTTCCCGATTTTAATCCCATAGATCCTAATAAGTGATCACCTTTTAATTGAGCATTACAAAGCACTCCAAAACTTAAAAAAAATGTGATTACGATTAAATTACGCATTTATTTTTATTTAAGAATAAATTAAATATTACTTCGCAGCTGGTTCAGGAGGAAATCCACTTAAAATCTTTTTGATCGAACTTGAAACAAATTCATCAGGATTCGAAACATTATTGTCTATTGTTGCATTTCCAACACCTTGCCATATTAGTTTTTGGGTCTTAGAAGAAACAATATCAATCATTAATGAGCCATCCACATAATCATCAGTATTAAAGGTTGTAGATCCAGACACCATACCGCCACCGGCTCCCCAGTAACCATATGGTCTATAAAAACCACCATAACCATAGAAGTCTGTATTAGCACTAACAGCCACTTTATTTTTTTGTATGCTAATTGCATTCACTTTTAAATCTGGGTTATCACTACTTTCAGTAAATCCTTTAGCGATCATTTCTGTTCGAATCGCATTAGTTATTCTCTCAATATTTAATTGATTCAATTGCCCTTCTAGTTCTTTTAAATCGTATACTTCAAAAGTTTTATATTCTTTGAAATTGATTTGACGATCGAAATCAGTAGTCACTTTAAGTGTTGGACCGCAGCTTGTGTTAAATATTAAACACAAGCCGATAATTGCTAATGTGATTTGATTTTTCATTTAGTTAAAATTTTAGATTAATTTTAAAATTCCAATTTTTAATTTAATGTAATAGTCTATGAATATTTAAAACTGAAAATTCAGACTGCCAAATACTTGGAATGCTGGTCCGGCCATAACCTTCATAAAACGTGGTAAATTGTGGTTCGTGATAATTGGCTTTCATGATTCCATGATGATTTAATATTCAAAGAGAAATATTGCTTTTCTAAAAACTCCATGCAACAAAGTAAATATATTGCATGGATTCTTTTTAATATTCAATTATTTCTAGCTTAATCTAGATAATTCGGCCTAAACCTACTTCTTTTTATTGGATTTCTTAGTTTCTTGTTGTTCTTTAGCTGCTTCCTGCAACATTGGGAAGTGTTCTTCCAACATTTTAAGTGCCTTATTGGCTTTCAAATATTCTTCCATAATATTTGCAGGATTAAAACTTGGTGGGTAAGAGCGAGGAGGATATTCTTTAAATGTTCCCACAAACGCAAATACATCTTGCATCATTCCATAAGCGGAACCAATATGATTAAGATTCCAATCCCAATAGGTGTTTGATGTAATGTCGGCACGTTCATATGGGTCTTGCATCAGGTTAAATATTTTTTGCAGACGAAGTGTGGTAAAGGGTTCTGCCCACAAGCCCATTGTTCCTGCCATACGCTGTTCTGAAAACACATATTTATAATCCCCTTGTCTATAAGCTACTAGCAATCCATCATCATCCGCATAAAAGAAATTATTACGAGCGCTGTTTACGTTATTGTTCCTACCTACAGTTCCTTCTACCTTAGTAAGGAAGTCATATTGGTCAAAACCGTCCAAGTGAACTTTATATTCATTCCCATTGGCCTTGTAGCCTTCTTTTAATTTATTTACGATATCAGGTTCACCTGCTACATGGCATAAAGTTGGAATCCAATCGTTGTGCGACATAATCTCATTTGTAACCGTACCTGGCTTAATTTTTTCAGGCCATCTTACTAGACAAGGTACTCTAAAGGCACCTTCCCAGTTTGTGTTTTTCTCAGAACGAAATGGCGTCATGGCAGCATCAGGCCAGGTGTTCATATGTGGGCCATTGTCGGTGCTATAAATTACAATCGTGTTTTCAGAAATCCCCATGTCATCAAGCGCATTTAGGATATCACCTACGATGTCATCATGTTCCATCATACCATCGATGTATTCACTGTCCCCATGTTTATACCTGCCACGGTGTTCCTCACGAACATGTGTGCGCAAATGCATACGTGTAGCATTGAACCAAACAAAAAACGGCTGATCGTCATTGTTCTTGCGTTTCATAAAATCAATGGCTGCGGCTGAGGTTTCATCATCTATGGTTTCCATTCGTTTTTTGGTAAGCGCTCCTGTATCTTCAATTTTTTGCTTCCCAATTTTGCCGAAACGTGGATCAACAGTTGGATCATCAACATTTGTAGCTGTAGTTTTCAATACTCCACGTGGTCCAAATTTTTTAATGTACTCAGGGTCTTTTGGATAATCAGGTAATTCTGGTTCTTCTTCTGCATTTAAATGGTATAGATTTCCAAAAAACTCATCAAACCCATTAACGGTTGGTAATGATTCATTTCTGTCTCCCACATGGTTTTTACCAAATTGTCCAGTAGAATAACCAAGGTTCTTTAGCAACCCGCCAATAGAAGGATCCAATTGGCTCATTCCCATAGGCGCACCAGGGAAACCTACCTTACTCAAGCCAGATCTAATAATGTGTTGACCAGTTAAAAACGCCGACCGACCAGCTGTACAGCTTTGTTCTCCATAATAATGCAGGAATTTTATTCCCTCGCCTGCTATTCTGTCAATATTTGGCGTGGTGTAGCCCATAAGTCCTTGCGAATATGCACTAATATTAGATATTCCAATATCATCACCCCAAATAACTACAATATTTGGTTTGTCTTGCCCCCAAGAAGTCGTGTAGACCATAACCAAGGTTACAGCCAGAAGTAGTTTTTTAATAGATTTCATTGCTTTTTAATTTATGATTAATAGTGATTAAATATGTTCCATTTGAGATTTTGTAATATTCAGCTTAAAACTGAAAATTTAGACCGCCAAATACTTGGAATGCTGGCTGGCCATAACCTTCATGTAACATGGTAAATTGTGGCTCTAGGTAGATGTTCATCACAGTTCCTCCAGCTTTTAAAACGTGTCCAGCACCAATCCCTAAAGGGACATTGTATGATTCTGTTTCTATATTGAAATTCCATAAGGCTGTTGAGCGCAGATAGGCACCTTTACCCAACTGAAAAATCCCGAAAGGTTGAGCAATAAGTAAATTAACATCAGAACGATCTTTGTCTCCCGCAAAAGATGTCTGATAAGTAATTAAAGCACCCCATTGCACGACAGGAGATGCCGTATTAAAAATAACCAATGCGGCACCAGCTTGCCATTTTCCAGCTCCTGTATGTGTGCTTGTTGCTGTCGGCATCACTACCTGCGGGCCAACGCCAATCAAGGTTTTAGACTCTGGTTTAGAAAGTGTGTAAGTTGCAAAAAAGTTAAAGTCGCCTGTACCAGAACTGTATTTAGGTGTACCTGTAGCTTCGTATCCAGAAGGCAACGTACTAAATGGCATAGTAGCACGTAATAAAATTTTTCCTTTGGCTAATGGCATAGAATAACGTAATAACATGGTATTAGCTTTTAAATCAGAATCGTCATAGATGGAGCCAACATAATAATTCTGTATGTTAAAGGCTTTTGTATTAGCTAATGGATTATTGGCTTTAGCCACTTCTTCCGAACTTATTCCTGTTTTTTCTTGAGCTACCAAAGCTACTGGAGCAAGTAGAACTAAAAGTGCGATAGCGAGTACGCCGTATTTAAAGTTTTTCATCTGTTGGTTTAATTTCTTTAAAATTTATTTTACAAGTGTCGGCATTGGCATTTTCCAATTTCCGCTGGTGATTTCTTCTCCTGGACCATACATACGTACGATAATATTGAATCCGCCTTCTTTTGGTGTAGGTAGCCAGTTGCTCTCCTTTCCTTTTCCTGGAGATTCGCTTTGCAGGTAAATAATTAAGTCACCATTATCTTCGTATTTCAAACCTTTTGTTCGGTCTCCAATAGAATATCTATCTATAGGGTTGGCAACGAGGCCTCTTTTCGGTAGGTTATACATGGTCAGACTCCAGAAAAAATCAACTGTAGGAAGTTCTTCCTTTTTGAAATGCAAAATATATTTATTGCTACCAATTAGGTCTTTCCCCTCGTTATCGAACATCGTTCCTACGTACACAGCTTCTTCTTTGGTGTTTCCAAAAAGTCCCATGGCAGCGGCAGTGGCACGAGCTAAATAATTATTACCAAGTTCTTTTCGACTACCAAATAAGTGCAATGAACTTGTGGTCTTGTCGCTGTTTTCTTTCAGTGCTTTTTCGCCATCGGTAATTCCTGCTTTGATGCCTGCGAGCACTTCTTCGCTATATTCACTTTTATCAAATTTCTGTCCAGGTACCAAGCCTATTTTTGCAAAACGTTTGTATAAATCCACTTCGCTTTCATCCACCTTAACATATTGCAAAAGTGCATTGAGCACATTTATAAATTCTAAGGATGTATAATCTGCTTCATTCCAAACAGGTAGAGGCAGGTTGTAGGTTTTGTTTTTTGGTGGCTCGGTTTGCGTGTATTCGTGCAACGGTATCAATTTATAACCTTTTTGAATTTCTTCTATCAATGCCGATTCACTTGGATCATCCATTTCTGTACGTCCTAATATGGTAACTAAATTTGTTTCAGAAGTAAAAGCTTTGTTGATTTCTTCAGGAACGCTTCCTTCCCAATCTGGGCCAGCTATTAAATATTTACCTGCTTTATTTCCTGTAGCACGTGATCCGATGTAATCGAAATTAAAAGTATAAAGGTCTACTAATTGCATCACATAATAACGATCGTCTTCTATTTCTGGAACTTCCAAAATCATAGGTTCATCAGACAGATCTAAAATAGCCCATGAATAAGGTGTGTCGTTGTTTGGTGTTACTACCGTAGAATCTGAAGCTGTAAAGCTTGTGGAATAATGCTTGAAGCGATTGAAACCGCCAGCATATTCTGCACGGTCTTTATTCAAAGCATAAATAGATTGCGATTTGTAATTATAAAACACCGAAAACCCATAAATCCAGGCTTCCTTCGCTATGGCTCTAGCCGAATCTGCCGAGACGGTATTTTCTATTTTAGATGGAACGTTTTTGTCATTGTTTTTGCAAGAGGCAAGAAACAAAAGGCTAATAAAAAAAATTAGTGTGTTTTTCATGATTCAATTAGTTTTTCATTTTGTTAATGTCATCCATTTTCCAACTTTTGTCGAAATAGGCTTCGGTTGGCGCATAAAAGCGCATATAAGCAAACCAATGTTTTCCAGGTATGGTCTGTACCCAATTTTGTTCTTTTCCTTCAGGAGCGGTTGGCCCGAAATAAAGATCTACGGAGCCATCTTCGTTTTTAATTAAGTCTTTACGAGAGGATAAATCTGCATTCTTCTGCTCATTTTGAATGAGACAGCGTGTATTCCCATCATAAACTGTCAATGACCAAAAATTTAGGGCTGGAGGATTTGCAGGAACATTTAAAGTGTAAGATTCTTCACCATCGAACCACTCACCATCGCTATCTGTATAACTACCTAAATAAGCTTGACCCACATTTGGCACTTTGGTAATCATGGCTTTTGAGAAAGTTACGGCTTCAAAAAAGTAAGAGGTTCTTCTGTAGAATTCATCGTAGTTTTCTGCTCTTTGTGCCGAATTGGTCATGACCATCACGTAATCCCAATTTTTGTCTGGCCAGTGTTTATTGTTTTTAAATCTCTTATCAAATGAATTAGCATATGCCATCATCTTACCTTGACTTGCACCTTCTAATAAAATCTTCTTTTGCCTTGCGGTTGGTTGGAATGGTTCTCCTTTACTAATCCCTAAATTATGCAACCATGCCATAAAAAAGCGATCGCGTTCTTGGACTGGTTCATTTTGAATAATTTTATGTAATCTTTCCCAATACGCCATACCGTCTTTAGGATTAGCGGTCATTCTATTACCGTTCGGGGAAACTACTTTTGTTGGAGGAGGATTATTTCTATCTTCATAAGAATACAATTTCACAGACCGAATTAATTCTTCCGCAGCTTTTGGATCAGGGTCTAAAGCTCTAAAACCAAAGAAAATATTCATCATATTACATTTTATGGTGTAATATCCTGGCGCATTAATAGCTTCATGTCCTGGAGGAATTAATAAGTATTTACCTCCCTTGCCTTTATCTGCACCTACCTCGCCAATGGCCGCTAACTCTCGTTGCCAAAAATCGGCTAAGCCTCCAGCAGTATGTCCTGCAGGCATTTCTATAACCATTGGACCTGTTTTTGATAAGTCCATTAAAGCCATTACATAAGGTGTTGTAGCATTTGCGGTAACTATTGCTAATTTGTTCATGTATGTATCATACATAACCAAATCGTTATTAGTTGCACCATATTGCTCTTGAACATATTGCCATTCGGCGAAGGATACTAGTGGCAACGCCCATAAGTAGGTTTGTGTTGCTTGTTGATAATCCATTTCATCAAAAACAGCAGGAAGAGATGATCTGTCTGGTAATTCGCCATCCATAGTTATGGCTTTTTTATCACCTGTTTTTGAAACGGCATTCTGCGTTTCTTTTGAGCTTTGTGATTGTTGTTGCTGAGTACAACTAGTGCTAAGTATAAGAATACAGCTAGTGATGTAGAATAATCCTTTTTTCATTACTATACTATTGAGGGGTTATGATAGTTTTATAAAAAATTCCTGCCAAACACAATAATAATATGTAAATTATCATGGATGATAAGGGTAATCTAAAATACAATTTTAAATTAAAATGTTAATTTTTTTTTTATTTTTTTTATTTTTTAACATTTTATGTAAAACTATCTTATTGTTCGTGAGATTAGAGTATTAAAAAGGAATGAATTCATCTAATAAACTTCCTTGGAAGTCTTTTTACTTATCTGATAGGGGCTTATTCTGTTTTTTCTTCTTGCTCATAGATTCACGTAAGTTTATTTTATTCATATTTTGGAAAACTAATGTCATTCATGAAAAAAAAGAATTTATGATTGTATTCTAGATCGCTCTGTTTAATGATGTTCATGTTGGCGTATTTTTTAAATCTTTTGATTTAGATTAAATTTAGTTCTTCACGTAATTCTTATGTTAAATTAATTATTTTGTAGATAGGTTACAAAAAAAGTAGGCTTGCTTAAGCATTCTCCGGATGCACATATGATAGTCATATCTGGTTATCATGCGGTAGACGCAAAATTTGTACGAATGTTTATATCTTGGTAGGCGTTTTGTTTTTTAAATTGATGGAAGAAAGTAGATTAAAAAAGAGATCATTAATTAGGTGAAGACAGTTTTAATGTTTCTCCTTGTTATGTCCTGTTTTCTTAGGCGAAGGAATGATCTTTCGTGAATTTTTAGTTACTGTTGTTAATAGTGATGATGTATTATATTTAGATATGGGTAAGCTATTGATTCTAAAAGCTTCCTCCCAAGGCTACAAAAAGATTAATACGCTGAATGATTTTTTGCGTTTGAATGTGAAGTAAATCGGTTTGCGTTTGATACAAATCCATTTGTTGATCAAGAAGATCTCTCATGTCACTTTTTCCAACTTTGAAGCGGATTTCTTCCAGTTCAAAGGCACGTTGGTTACTGTTTGTGGCTTCCAAAATAAAATGCTCACGTTCGTCAATAATTTTTACAGCATCTAAAGTGCTTTCAACATCGTTCATAGCGTATAGAACTGTTTTTGCGTAATTTTCAACAGCCTGTTTTTGTTGAGCTGTTCTTATGTAAACATTGGCGTTTAATTGACCACCCATATAAACTGGGGCTATTAATTCGCCGCCAATACTTCTAATGGGGTTAGAAAAATCATCGGTGAGTTGTATTAAAGGGCTATCTAACACCCCAAAACCAGCGGTTAAGCTAAGACTTGGTAATTTTGCCGCATTGGCTTCGCCTACGCGATAGAAGGCCGCATTAAATTGTTGTTGTGCTGCTAAAACATCTGGTCTACGTTCTAAAAGTTGCAAAGGGATTCCAGTAGGGGTTTGAGAATTAATATCAATGAGTTGGTTTTTTACGGCTATTTCAGCGTGCGGATATCTGCCTAGTAGCAACTCTAGGGCTCGTAATTGGTTGTTATAAGACAATTCTAATTTTTTGTGCGCATCCTTGAGGGTGTTTAAATTAGCATTAGACATGACAACATCTATTTCTGTACCAATGCCTATATCGACTCTTTGTTGCGAAATGGTTTTTAGGTTTTCAGACGATGTAATCATCTGTTCAGCAAGTTGTAATTGTAAATAGTTTTCAGAAGCCAAAAAGTAAGATCTTGTCACGTTTGCTGCAATCGAGAGTTGGGCAAAAGAATATTCACTTTGTGTTGCGGCTAAATTAGCTTCCGCTGCATTTCTAGCATTGCGTAGTTTTCCCCAGATATCAATTTCCCATGATGCTGAAAAAACGGCGCCATTTAGTCCGCCGCCGAGATTCCCGCCTAGCTTGGTTGTTTCTCTTCCTAAAATTGAAAGTGCTGGGCGTAATGCAGCTTGGGCGACATTCACATAACCATGAGCTTCTTCTATTCGAGCACTACTTATGCGTAAGTCAGGATTAAATACTAGAGCTTCTTTGACTAAGGTATCTAAAATAGGGTCGTTAAAAGTGCTTAGCCAATTGTCTTTTACAGCGGTTGTGTCTATGCTATTTTGCCAAGTTGAAGGCAGAATGAAATTGGCAAAGGCTTCCTCTTGAAATTTTTCTCCAGAAGTAGGCGCTTTAACAGCACAACTTTGTGTTACGCCAAGACTTAGCGAGAGGATAATCAACCAAAAGATGTTTCTAAAATAGTCTTTCATGCCTAATGTAGTTTAGGGACTACCCAATCTAGTTTCGTGCCTACTCGAATAATAACCTTTCTAACCAAATGAATGATGCTGCCTTTTTCAGTATATATAGCACCCATACCTACAGCGCCAGGTGCTAGAAATAAGTCTTTATCTGCATCAGAAACCTTCAATCTTACAGCAAATCGGCCTTCTTCAAAATGTGTTTCTTGAGTGTCTGGTAATTTTCCGCTAACGGTTAATTGGCCTTGCGCATTGGCCCAAACGATATGGTCTACTTCACATTTAATAATTCTGTTAGGATATGTTTTTAGAGCGACTTCGGCTGGGTCGCCATCTTGAACATATCTAATTTCATTTTGTTTATACAAGGCAATAAGCCATTGCTCGTCTTCAATAAAAGTTAAAACTGGTGTAATAGGAAATTGAACGGCCATAGCGCCTGGTCGTAATTGTAAATTAACCACCCGACCATCAGCAGGGGCTCGGTATACGGTTTGATCTAAACGCCACTGTGCTTCTTTCAGTTGTGCTTTTGCTTGCTCGAGGTCTGCTCTAGCTTGTGTGATTTCAGATAATTCACCTTCCGAAGAAACGGCTGAAACTTTTTGTAAATATTGAGATTTCTCCGATTGAGCAACTGCTCTTTGTGCTTGTAAATTGCTGAGGTTGGCTTGTGCTTGTTCGTAATCGAATTTGGAGCCTGCACCTAAATCGGCTAATTCTTTAGTTTGTTGCTGTCTTTTAATTGCTAAGTCGAGTTGCGCATCTATAACTTGAATTCTATTGCTTGCCGTTGAGATTTGATCTTCGAGTTCTCTGTCGTAAGCTTTAGCACTCACTACTTTAGCTTCTAATAAAGGGATTCTAGATTTAAGATTATTAACTTGAAGTTTGAATGGTTCTGGGTCAATTTTGAATAAGACTTCCCCTTTTTTTACATGTTGATTGGGCTCAATTGGAACTTCTGTAACCAGACCAGTAACCGCAGGAACCACTGAAACATTGTAATTCATAACACGAACATCGTGAGATGAGGGTGCGAAAATATTAAGTAAAAGAATGAGCATTGTAATGGCTACAACCGGAATAATGTAAACAATAACTTGGGTTATAGTGTTCCATGGTAATAATTTAAACTTAAAAAAGATAAGCCATACAATACCGCTATAAATAAGAAGTAATAATATTTCCATTTATTTTATGTTTTAGAGGGTGGTTATTGGTTTTTGTTTTCTGGCTGTTCAGGGGTGTTTTGGGGTGCGTCAGGCTGAGGTTGATTTTGTTCTTTAAACTCTTTTATAGTAGGCTCATGATAATCGCCTTTATCGGTGCCATAGGCCATTTTGTAGAAAACAGGTTTGCTATAAGCCCATAACCAGGCTAAAGGCCAAAGCAAGCCGCCAAAAAATAAAGATAGAATGCATAATATTTTTATAGCTTCTGCTTGAGGGTGATTTCTCTTTTCTGCAACGCGTTCAGGAAGTACGTGAACAAAAAGGAATAAACCAATACATGCAATTGGAGCTATTATAAGTGCTACCCAGCTAATAACTTCAGCAACGGAATCTTCAAATCCGCTTTCATGTTCTTTAGCTAAGACAAAAAGGGGAAGTAAAAAAAATAAAACACTAATGCGGAACTTCTTGGAGGGATATGGATTCATGCTTGGTGGTTTTACACAAATATAGGGAAATATAATGGTGTTTATAACTAATAAATGTCTGTTGTTTAAGTAAGTATTGTGTTTTTAAATTGGAGCGAGCAATCTAGAGAAACATGAGCTTCTAGAAAAAAACTCCAATGCTCATTTTGAACATTGGAGTTTTTATAATCTTATTTCATTAAGGTAATTCGGGATTGAATTACTCAAACTACCGCTTCAATGCCCCCGAAGTATTACCGTCCATAAGGCTGGTAATGTTTTCTAAAGACACCATATTCACATCACCCATCACGGTGTGTTTTAAGGCACAAGCGGCTGTAGCAAAATCAAGCGCTTCCATGTCAGTATCATAATGTAACAAGCCATAAATTAAACCAGCAGCAAAGGCATCACCAGTACCAACGCGGTCAATAACATGAGAAATATTTAAGGTTTCCGTTTTAATGTATTCAGTGCCCGTCCACATGCGTCCTTGTATTTCCTGTTCAGAAGCACTTACAGATTTTCTTTTCTTACCAACAACCTTTTTGATTCTAGGATAAGCTTTCATAAGTTCTTTTGCTGAGTCCTTAAGTTTTCCGCCTACTTCACCTAAGCCAAACATTTCATTGATACCTCGCGGACTCGAAATCACAATGTCACAGTGTTCTACCAGTTTAGGCATCACTTCTTGCATAGTTTGTCCGTATTTCCACATGTTTTTTCGTGAATTAATATCGCCTGAAACCATAATCCCCATTTTGTTGGCTGTTTTAATAGCTTCTAAGCAAGACAAAGCAGCACCTTCTGAAATGGCAGGAGTAATGCCAGTCCAGTGAAACCAATCGGCGTCTTTTAGAACATCTTCCCAATCAATCATACCAGGTTGTATTAATGAAAAAGCAGAGCCTTCTCTTTCATAAACCACGACACTTGGTCTGTGTACGGCACCTTTTTCAAGAAAATACATGCCTAGCTTATTATCGCCATAAATTATTTGATCGCTACTCAACCAGTTTTTACGTAAAAATTGAGTTGCGGCTTTTCCTAAGGCATTGTCAGGAAATCGTGTCATGTGAGCCGCTTTCATGCCTAAGTATGCACATGAAATAGCGACGTTAGCCTCACCACCACCATAAACAAGATCAAACGAATTTGCTTGTGAAAACTTTAAATATCCAGGAGGTGATAAACGCATCATTACTTCTCCAAATGTTACCAGTTTTTTAGCCATATTTTTGTTTTATTTTAATAGTTTTTATTGTTATGCTGTAATATTTCTCTTTTTTAAATCCAACCTAGCTTATAATGAGGTGTTCAGTTTCGAAATAAAGCGTTTTGATTCTCAATACAGAATTAAAAATACAATTTATTAAGAAAATCTGAGTTCAGGCACTATTAATAAAGCACAAGATACACAATACAATATTTATTTTTAGAAGGAGGGTGTAAGATGCTAGTTAATTAGTCATAAAAAAAATCGATAGAGGAAGGATTTAGAATAAGTTAGACCTAATTTTGTAGAGTAGAATAGATTTATGGTAAATTTGAATTTATTTTAGAATTACATTAAATTCATTCAATATTTAAATGATTATCTTTAATCTTTATGCTGAAAAAATCTCTTATTATTTGTTTTTTATGTGTCAGCCTAGCTGCCTATGCTCAAAAAACAAGGCGTTTAGATTCCTTAAACGCAACGCAGGTAATTGATACTTTACTTATTGATAGGGATATCAATAATTGGTCTATTAGGTTGTTTACTAACTATAAAGGGCAAAGTTTTAATTTAGTTGATAGTGATGATAAATTATCTTTTAAACCTAATAGTAGCCCAGGCATAGGGGTTGGTTTAGGAACCAGTAAAGCAATAATAGATATCGCTATTAATTTAAGTGGAGAAAGGGAAAACCCAACGAAGCGTTTCGATATGCAAGGTGCTGTGATTGTTGGAGATCACAATTTGGTTGGTTTATATGTTCAGCATTATTCAGGTTTTAATGTTGAAAATAACTTTGGTAAACCTGAATTTTTTAGAGATGATATTGAGTCCTTTTCTATGGGCCTTAATTACTTATATACTTTTGAAAAACTCTCTTTTTCTAGAGCGACTTTAAGAGCTGGTCTAATTAAAGAAGAAAAAAAACATTTTATAACCTTTGGTGTTGGTGGTTTTATGGTTTACGATAAGTTTTCAGGTGACGATACTGTTGTTCCTATTGAAAGCGATTTTGATGAAAATAAACAACTTAATAAGTTTAAAGGCTTAGGTCTTGGTGTTTCAGCAGGGGTTATTTCCGTTTTTGTGCTTCCAGCGAACTTTTTTATTAATTTGGATATAACTCCGGGTATTGGATTAATGTCAAAGTCAGCCTACAACGATTCTGGTAAACAGAAAGTTGATAATCCCTTGCTATATAAATTAGATTATAATGCAGGTGTTGGTTATGCTTATAAACGTTTTTATGTGACTTTAACCTACGGAAATGGGCTTTACACAACGCGTTTAAATGATGGTCTTAACTATCTTTTTGGAAATACCAAAGCCAAAATTTCATTTGGTTATCGCATAAATTCAAATAAAAAACTGAAGCTACCTTTCGAGAAATCTAAATAACCTTAGACCATCTTATCAAGTTAGATTTAACTGTGTTTGAGTTAAGGACTAACAACAGAACATCTTACCTTTAAATTTATGGAATATGATGTTTTTATAATAGGCAGTGGAGTAGCAGGACGCTATGTTGCTAAAACTTGTGCCCAAGCTGGGTTAACTGTGGCTATTGCCGATAATCGCGAATATGGAGGCACCTGTGCCAATAGAGGTTGTGACCCTAAAAAAATAGTGATGGGGCCTACTGAGGTTTACGATCTTGCCGAAAATCTAGAAGGCAAAGGTATTGCTAAACTACCCAAATTGAGTTGGAAAAAAAATCAGAAATTTAAGAAGAGATTTACCGATAAAGTTCCGCCTGGAATCGAGAACAAATTAAAGGATTTAGGGGTTGAACTTTACCATCAATCGCCCAAGTTTCTTGATAAAAACACGCTTTTGGTAGAAGGGAAAACTATTAAAGCAAAAAAGATAGTGATTGCTACGGGACAAATTCCGAGGTCGTTGGATTTAGATGGCGCTAAGTTTCTTCGAACCAGTGATGATTTCCTAAAGCTGAAAAAAATGCCTAAAAGCATGATTTTTATTGGAGCAGGGTATGTAGGTCTGGAATTTGCACACATGGCGGCCAGATATGGGAGTAAAGTGACTGTTATAGATCGCGGGGAGCGTGCTTTAGATGCCTTTGATGCCGATTTGGCTTCAGAACTAGTTAGAGCTTCAGAAGAAATGGGGATCAAATTTATTTTCAATTCAGAAATAAAAAACATTGAGAAGCTTAGTAAAAATTACCGTGTCAATTATAAACAAGGAAACAGTAATGAGAAAATAAAGGCGCGCTTAATTTTTAATACCGCCGGAAGAGTACCGGCAATTGATGCACTAAACCTAGATAAAGGAGAGGTGACGTTTTCAGAAAAGGGTGTGACCGTTAATAAATACCTACAAAGTACTTCAAATGATGATGTTTATGCTTGTGGTGATGTTTCTAGTCATAGTGTCCCATTGACGCCTTTGTCGAGTATAGAAGCTAAGGTGGTTTCAGATAATATTATAAATGGCAATAAGGAAGAAATAGATGTGCCACTTGTGCCTTCAGCAGTATTCACAATTCCAAATTTGGCTATGGTTGGTTTATCTGAAGCCGAAGCTAAAAAAAGATATAAAAATGTTATTGTGAAGCATGAATTTCCTTCAAAATGGTATAATGTGAAGCGTAGTAATGAAAAAGCTTACGGTTATAAAATTATTATTAATGAGCGTACTAATGAAATTGTTGGAGCGCACATTCTAGGACCTCAAGCGGCTGAAACCATCAATTTATTTACCTTGGCTATTAATTTAAAATTAACCACTGAGGCTGTGAAAAAGATGATTTTTATCTATCCTTCATGGTCTAATGATGTAAAATATATGTTGTAATAGATGACTCAAACACGCGCAACCAATAATACATTTAAGATTAAAGATTTACCCTCGCTTATTGTCGAGACTTACAAGAATTGGAGTGCCGATGATCCTTTTCGACTGAGTGCTGTTGTAGCTTATTATGCAGTGCTTTCTATGCCTGGGCTTTTAGTTATCATTGTGAACTTGGTAGGTTCCGTTTGGGGCGCCGAAATTGTTCAAGGGCAGTTAACTAGTGAGATTTCCAGTGCTTTGGGACATGATGCAGCAGATTCTATTAGAACCATGATGATTGAAACCCAAAACAAAGAAAAAAGCACTATGGCTACCATAATAGGTGTAGCTACCTTGTTGTTTGGTGCAACAGGAGTGTTTTATCATTTACAATTATCACTTAATCAAATTTGGGATATTGACCCTAATAATAAGTCAGGTTTCACTAAAATGTTGCTAGACCGTACAAGAAGTTTTGCTTTTATTTTAGTTATTGGTTTCTTGTTACTAATAAGTTTCTTAGTAACAACAGCGATTTCATCCCTAAATAATTATATACAAAGCATATTTCCTGAATTTGTGGTTTATATTGCCTTTGTATTTGATGTTTTGGTTTCTATTTCTATTATTACTGTATTGTTTGCATTGATTTTTAGATACTTACCCGATGTGCGCATTAGGTGGAAAACAGTTTGGGTTGGCGGATTAATTACTGCCATACTATTTGTTTTTGGTGAATTTCTTTTAGGACTCTATTTAGGTAAAGCAAATCCAGGTTCTACTTATGGGGCGGCAGGAACTATTGTTTTGATATTGCTTTGGGTATCTTATTCTTGCTTAATTTTATTTTTTGGAGCCGAGTTTACTTATGTTTATGCTAAAAGGTACGGACATGGAATTCCTGATGGTAAATGAGTTCTTAGCCAACGGGGTTTTTAGGTAAGATTACTTTAAATTTATGTAAAAAAAAATACCCTCAACTTAACATTGAGGGTATGGATTAATTAATTTGCATTATGTTCGAGAGTGACTACCATTCAGAGATTTCTCTCTCTAATTCTTCTCTTTCTTTTCCGGTTTTCTCTTGAAGTTTACCTAACATTTCATCAAATTTACCTTCAGAGTACGTGATATCATCATCGGTAAGTTCACCATATTTCTGTTTGAAACTACCTTTTACTTGTTTCCATTTACCTTCTAATTGATCCTTATTCATAATTTCTAAAGTTTAAGTTTAATATTTATTTCTGTTGCTAAATTACATGAGTTGTAGTTGATGTATTAACTCAAAAAAATAATATATTGATGTAATAAATTAATAAACAGATTGTTGCCAACAGTTAATAATTTATCTTATTAGGTTAAGCTTATAAGGTCTTTATTTGAATATTTGTAGTTATGTAATCTAAATATTAAAATAATGGCAGCAGATATAAAAAATGAAGAACAATACGAGGCCCTTCGAGAGAAAGGTTATAGCAAAGAGAAATCAGCGCGAATAGCTAATACACCCGATTCTGGTAAAAAAGGTGGAAAAGCAAAAGCTTATGAAGAACGCACAAAAGAGAATTTATATGAGCAAGCAAAAAAAGTCGGGATTGAAGGCCGTTCTAAAATGAATAAATCCGAACTTATAGCCGCATTAAGAAATAATTAATTAACACATAATCAACCCATTTATATGAATACCATCGCTCCTAAAATTATACGTCAAATCTTTATATTGCTTTTAATAGGGCTTATTGGAGGTTTAATTTTCAAAGAAATGGCACCTTATTTGTCTGGTGTTCTTGGTGCAATAATTATGCATGTGCTATTAAGAAAGCTCATGTCTAATTTAGTGAAAAAGCGAGGATGGTCACCAAATTGGGCGGCAGGGCTTTTAATGTTTATGTCTTTTATCGTGATTTTACTGCCAATTGCAGGAATTGTTATGATGTTAGGAAATAAAATTGGGATCGCGGTTGATAATTCTGAAAAGGTGATGAGTGCTATCCAATCAAAATTAGATTATGTTGAAGAGCGATTTGGCTATGATTTAACAACGCAATTAGATACAGAGGCGATTTCTGGTTGGGTTTCTGAAAATTTACAAGGTCTTGTAGGTGGTACATTCAACACTTTTATAACGATTTCGATCATGTACTTTTTATTATACTATATGCTTACCAACCGCAAACAATTAAAAGAATCTTTGTTTGATTACATTCCCATAAGTGAACCCAGTTTAAAAATCATAGGAACGGAAACACGACAAATGGTACGTGCAAATGCTTTAGGTATTCCCTTGGTAGCTTTAGCTCAGGGGGTTGTGGCTTTAATTGGGTTTTTGATTTTTGGAGTTGAAGATCCGTTTTTTTGGTCGGCCATAGTCACCTTTGGTTCTATGATACCATTTGTGGGTAGTATGCTAGGTACGCTTCCTGTTTTTATATTAATGCTATCGCAGGGTAACACGTTTCAGGCTTGGGGTGTTTTGATCTACGGTCTTGTGGTTGTGGGGTCAACAGATAATCTTATTCGCTTATTTGTACTTCGAAAATTGGATGATGTTCATCCGTTAATCACGCTTTTAGGTGTTATTGTTGGTTTGCCTTTATTTGGTTTTGTAGGCTTGATATTTGGACCTTTACTTATCAGTTTGTTTTTAATCATTGTGCGTATTTATAAAAAGGAATACAGCCGAGGTGATGGCCAGGCGCTTTAATTGTTACATCTCTTATCTTAATTGTTTATTTTTTTGAATTAAAGCTTTAATGAATCAAGTTAATGCTTAATGGTTTAATACTGTACTTTAATACAAATCGTACCGGGTAAGTTTTAAACTTGATTATAGCGTTTTATTAATCGATGACATCAAATCAAGTGACTTTTATACCAGTCAAATTAAGGACAAGTAATTATGAAAATAGGAATTATTGGAAGCGGGAAAATTGCAGGAAGTTTAGGTAAACATTGGGCTAAGGCTGGTCATGAAGTGCTGTTTGGGGTGAAAGAGCCAGAGAAACTTAATGCTTTAATGGTGGAAATCGGAAAAAATGCTGCAGTTTTAAATTTAAATGGTGTTTTTAATGCTAATGCAGATGCTTTTTTACTAGCCATGCCATTCAAAGCTATTGAAGAATTAGCCGAATTATATGCCGGTGCTTACGATAATAAAATTGTTATAGATGCTACAAATCCTGTGCCTGAAAGAGATGGAGATATTGCTAATGAAGTTTTAAAAGCCAATTACAATGCTTCAGAATACACGGCTGTGAAATTTTCTACCGCTAAAACCGTAAAAGCCTTTAATACCATAACGCCTGAAGATTTGCAAAATCGAGCCTTCCGAAGTCAACATAAATTAGCAATTCCTTATGCATCACAAGATTTAGAAAGTAAGAAAATAGCAAAACAACTCATTCAAGATATAGGTTTTGAAGCTTTTTATATAGGCGATTTAAGTGATACCAATATTATGGATCCTAACCAAGCCATCTATAGAAAGTCTTTAGAACGAGATGAGATGAAACGCTTAGTCAATTCCATACGAACTTTTTAAAATAATCAAAAAAAATATTATCTTTTAAAAAGCTTTTGCTGTTAGCATTTGCCATAAATCAACGCAGTTAAAATAAATCGTATGACTTGGGAAATTATTTTAATGTTCATTGTACTTCTGGTTACGATACTATTGTTTGTATTTGAAGTTTTCCCCGTTGATAAAATAGCTTTTCTAATTATTATTTCTCTTATTTTATTGGGGTTAGTAACTCCAGAAGAAGGCATTAGTGGGTTTTCAAATGGTGCCACTATTGCAGTTTTAGCGCTCATGATTTTAGCCATTGCCATGGAAGAAAATGGCGTTATCAATTGGTTAACCTCAGGGATGGGCAAAGTCAAGTCCTTGCCATTGGCCATTATGGCTCCTGTATTTATGTTTGTAAGTGCAGGGATTTCAGCATTTATAAGTACGACAGCGGTTGTTATTGTGTTTATAAAAATTGTAAATCAGTTATCTGAAAAATTTAACGTTCCTCAGTCAAAACTACTATTACCTATATCTTTTGCAGGTATTTTAGGTGGGTCTTGTACTTTAATGGGGACGTCAACAAACTTAATTGTGAATTCAGTATCTAAAAACTTAGGAGCAGAGCGCTTAGGTTTTTTCGAGTTTACAGGGTTGGGACTTATATTTCTAGGCATATCCATGGTGTATCTTACAATCGCTGTTAGATGGTTGCCGAGAGAAAAACAGACAAATTTAAATGAGAATTATAATATAGAGGAATATGTAACCCACGTTAAAATTAAGCCAGAATCAGCGTTAGTGGGACAGAAGATTAGTGAAAGTTTTCTGTATGATAATCCGGATGTGTCACTTTTAAAACTGATACGAAACCACTGGGCGCATAACGCTCCTGGAAAATATATTACACTTAAGACGAATGATGAATTGGTTATTGTTTGCGATCTAGAGAATTTATCTCGCATTAATCAGTCTGAAGGTTTGGAGATTTATAGTGATAGTAAAGTTGAACGCTCTTTCAATCAAGGTGAAGCATTATCAGAAGCTGAAAATGAAGAAGAAAATGATTTAGAAGAACGCGTTTTTGTTGAGCTCTTAATGCTTCCTGGTGCTAGTTTTCTGGGGAAGACTTTAGGCGATTTACGGCGTTTTATGCTTCAGGATGCCATTCCTATAGCTATAAAAAAGAGAAAAACATTAACGAATCTTAAAGAAAGAATGGTTCGCAACAGCAAGGATAAACTGGTGTTGAAGACAGGCGATCGATTGCTTGTAGAAATTTCTAAGGAAAAAATGTATGCACTTAAAAGCATGGAAAACATTGTTTTACTACAAGAATTTGATGTGGCTGGTAATCAGTCAAAATCTAAGAGATATTTTTCACTAGCCGTTTTAATATTGGTCGTAGGCATGGCAGCTTCAGGCTTGTTAAGTATTATGGTTAGTGCTTTGACTGGGGTTGGTTTGTTGTTGGTAACCAAAAACTTAGATTTGGCTAAAGTCTATAAAAAAGTAAACTGGCAAATATTTTTCTTGTTAGCTGGTATGATTCCTTTAGGTATTGCGATGCATAATACGGGAGCAGATATGTGGATTTCAAAGCAATTATTGAGCTTTTTAAGCGATCAGCCTAATTATGTTATTATTGGTGTATTGTTTTTAACAACCATGCTGCTAAGTGGTGTAATTAGTAATAATGCGACGGCTATTATTATGACACCCATTGCCATTGCTGTGGCTCAAGGTTTGAATTTAGATTTTAAACCATTTATTTTGTCGGTGTTATTTGCTGCCAATTTCAGCTTTTTTACCCCTGTTGGCTATCAAACAAACACTTTAATATACAGTATAGGTAACTATAAATTCAAACATTTTTTGTTCATAGGAGGTCTATTAAGTTTAATACTTTGGATTACGGCAACCTTTCTACTTACAAGAATGTTATAAACTTTTAATTATGGAAGAAAAATTCAAAATTGGCGAAGCCGTCAATAAATTATGGGACAAGTTAGATGGTTGGATGGATGCCATCATTTTAAGATTGCCAAATTTTGTTTTGGCAGTTTTAATCATGTTCACATTTTACTTTATAGCACGAGGTGTACGAAACTTATTGCGCAAGTTTTTACTCGGGCGGATAAGTCAGAAATCCATTCAGGATATCATTGCTAAAATGGTTTTCGTTACTGTTATTTTAATTGGTTTTTTTATTGCGTTGGGGGTTTTAGAGCTCAATAAAGTACTTACAAGTATTCTTGCGGGTGCTGGTGTTGTTGGACTTGCTGTAGGTTTGGCGCTTCAGGGCACACTAAGTAATACCGTTGGTGGTTTGGTGCTTTCTTTTATGCCTAAAATTCGTATTAACGATTACATTGAAACTAGTGAAGCTAAAGGTTTTGTTTCAGAAATTAGCTTGCGTAGCATCGTGTTGCGTAGACCAGATAATAACTATACGATTGTTCCCAATTCCAAATTTGTAGATAATTCGTTTACTAATTATTCATTAAGTAAACGCAGTAGAATTAGTGTAAGCTGCGGGGTAGGGTATGAAAGCGACCTGCAGGAAGTTGAAGATCTTGTGGTTAAAGTGATTTCAGAGAATTTTGAACAGCAGTCGGGGGAGTCTGTAGAGTTTTTCTTTACGGAATTTGGAGACAGTTCTATCAACTTTATGACCCGTTTTTGGATTGATTTAGTAAAAAACAAAGAAGAATATGAAGGGAAGCATAAGGCTATCAAACTGATTAAATCGCAATTTAACGAACACGGTATTAATATTCCTTTTCCTATACGCACTTTGGATTTTGGTAAAAACAACCTTCAAATCAACAGGGAGCAAAGTGAAGAATAATGCTAGTTTCAGCGATAGCGTTAATCAAAAAATGTGTTGAGTTAACCTATATCAGGCTTTTATTAGAACTTGCTTAATATAGAATTGGGTACAAATTAAAAGATATATAGAGATGGAATTAGCAAAGAATGAAAAGGATTATATAAGAATTTATGAAGAAAAGGGATACAAATCTAATTTTCGTGTTCAAAATGAAAAGCTGATAAACGGCGACACTAAAAACGAGTTTAGCCCTGAAGAAATTCACATTGTTGCAGAGCATAGGTATGAAGGGATGAGTAACCCGTCGGATATGTCCATACTCTATGTTATTGAAACAAATAAAGAAGAGAAAGGAACTTTTTTAATGGCTTACGGTCCAAATGCTGAAACTGAAGTCGCAGATTTTTTTAACAAAGTGCCTGAATCAAACATTTCAAACAGTAAAAATATTAATAACTAAGTTAGATAAATTTTAGAGTTTTCATGAGTTCTAGATTAATAGCATGTCTAACAATATGCTCATCTTGTTTCTTTTAAAGAGAAATAAGGTGAGTTTTTTTTGTTTTCTAAGGCAATCGAAAACCCTGTTTTATTCAGCTAAAAGCTATAAAATAACCCAAACGGAGTGACAAAATGCTGATTCTGGCTTAAAATATTAATTTTTAAAATATTTTGGTATATCTTTCGTGGGCTTAAGTATAACGTGAAAAGGGCTTGGTTTAAATGACGTTTTTTGTAAAATATGATTTCAATATCATGTGTAAGACTTTCTTAAAAGAGCATCTTAATGCCTTAGATATTTCATACACATTAAACAGTACCAACGAGATTTCAATTACCGAAGAATTATCTCCAGAAAAGCAAAATGCCTTAACTGAGGCTTTAAGGAAATATGGTATTGAACTTGAAACCAATCAGAAATCAACTTTAGTAGAGCGTATTAAAAACGCTGTAGATAGCATGCTGCGTGATCAAGCGAATACTTCGGTGAAACTTTCGGCTTATTTAGCGGATACTTTGCATTATTCTTATGCGCATTTATCGGCTGTTTTTTCTGAAAACACCTATACATCCATAGAGAATTACGCCATTCTTAGGCGCGTAGATATTGTAAAAGAGTATTTGTGTAATACCAATTTAACCTTAACGGAAATAGCCTTTAAATTAAATTATAGTAGTGTCGCACATTTATCTGGACAGTTTAAAAAAACCACAGGGCTAACACCTAGTGCGTTTCAACGTATCATGAAAAAGAAAATAATCCATTCCCAAACGAATTAAATACGACCATAGTAAATGAGTGAATTCCCTTTAAACATTGTTCTAGCTGATGATGATGATGATGACAGAATGTTATTTAGCGAAGCTATAGACGAGATTGCTATTCAAACAAAATTGATGTTATTTAATCATGGTCAAGAGCTTATGGATTATCTTACTTCTGCCGAAATTGTGCTTCCTAATTTAATCTTTTTAGACCTTAATATGCCAATTAAAAATGGCTTACAATGTTTAAAAGAAATACGAAGCAACCCTTTGCTAAAAGATTTATGCGTAGCAATTTATTCCACCTCTTCATCAGAAGTTGATATTGAAGAAACATTTTTAAATGGGGCAAATATTTATGTAAATAAGCCCAATAACTACAGTAAATTGCGAGAATCGGTAGAGAAGGTATTACAGCTTAATTGGCAATACCATACCTCTAACTTAAACAAAGACACTTTTCTGTTTCGTATTTAAATTTTATGGATTTTAAAAGAGTATACACTTCCACAAAAACCTATATCATCTTATTGATAGCAGCACTTGCACTGCTTTTATTTATAGCAAGTATGGCGTATAAGCAGATTATGCGCATGCAGGAATCGGCCGAAACAGTTGCGAAAACCCTACATGTTTACAATGCCATTGGGGGCTTAACAGAACATTATACCCGAGCAGACTCCGAAGAATTTAGATCTGAACTTTTAGAAGATGTCTACCTGAGTCATGCCCTTAAAAATTACAAAATAGAGGGGAAAGCAGTACTTGATAGTTTAAAAGTGCTCACTTTAGATAATGATTTACAACAAGCCCGACTAGAACCCCTGGAGTCCTTGTTGCTTAAAATGAATAATCAGCTTCATGTTCTGGATACGCTAAACATTGAAAACGATCAGGAGTTTTTTGAAACAAAAGAAGCTCAGAAAAATAAAATAGATAAAACCATTGCGAGTATTCGTATTCTTAAAAATCAAATGCTTGCAAATGAAAAATATCTCATGCAAGAAAGGCAAGCCAATTATGCTTCTTATAAATTCCTTGCACCGGTAACCTCATTGTTTTTAGCCTTTTTGGCACTCTTTATCTGTGTGCTCTCTTTTTTGAGGGTTTATAAAAACAAACTCCGATTAAAGCAATCTGAAGCATTTCTTAGGAACATATTAGCAACCACAGATAACATTATAAATTATTTTGAACCTGTTTTTGATGCTAATGAAGCCATTGTAGATTTCAAAGTCATATATGCTAACGACTGTAATCGTGATTACTTAGGGTTAGATCCAGACGTTATTACAGGGCAATTAGTGTCTGAAACTTTTCCTTTTTTGATGGCTGATGGTGAGTTCATAGGGCTTACAAACGCTTATAACGATCAGTCCAAAGTAGATTTTGAAAAAGAGGTTGTTGTAGGCGACAAAAAAATGTGGTTCAATTGTTTAGCTACGTCATTAACTGAAGGGGTTTTGTTAACAGCTCGAAACATAACTTTAGAGAAAGAATCGAATGCGGCACAGCAAGTATTTAAAAAACGTTTAGAGAATCAGAACCTTGAGTTGTTAGATAGCCGTGCTTTTTTAGGAAATATTTTTAAAAGTATCTCTCATATTGTGATGCACTTTAAGAGTATTAGAGATGAAAATGGTAAAATTGTTGATTTTGAAATTCTTTTTGCAAATGAAAGAATTAGCCCAGTAACAGGAGATCTCCCGCAGGATTTAAAGCATAAGAAAATTTCTGAAGCATATCCAGAAATGATTGAAATTGGCGTTTTAGACAAATGGGTTAATGCCGTAGAAAACAATACGCCTGTTCAGTATGAAGTACCTTACTACAACAATAATAAGAAGCATTGGTTTAGCTCTACCGCCATAAAATTAGGAGATGGTGTCACATTGACGGCAAGAGATGTTACCGAAGAAAAGAAAAAATCTGATGAACTCATTAAGCTCAATGAAGATCTTACCATTCAAAACTCCATATTATCTGATGCTGAAAGTTTAGCTAAAATTGGAAGCTTTGTTTGGGATATGGAATCGGATACTTCCGAGCTTTCCGATAATTTTTATGCCATGTTAGGTTGTGAACCTAACGAATTTAAATCCTCCTTGCTACGATATAAAGATTTTGTTCATCCTGATGATTTGGAACTTTATGAGAAAAGAGGCGCTAGTATTCTCGACGATTCTGAAACTGCCGAGCATACCTACCGTATTGTAACAAAACAAGGGAAGGTAAAACATTTTAAATCTAATGGCCAGTTTGTAACTAAAAACGCTAGAAAAGTAATGATTGGCGTGGTACAAGATGTTACCGAAAGTATAGAAGCTGAAGAACGTCTGGTAAAAAGCAACTTGCGATTAAAACAAAGTAATGCCGAGTTAGAATCGTTTAACCGCGTAGCGAGTCACGATTTACAAGAGCCTCTGCGAAAAATACAATTGTTTATTTCCAGAATTGAAGATCGGGAAGGCGAGCAGTTTTCAGATAAAGGTAAATTGTATTTTGAAAAAGTGACCAATGGTGTAAAACGTATGCAGTCGTTGATAAAGAACTTGTTAGCGTATTCCAGAATAGATAGTAGTAAAACAGATTTTGAGAAAATCGATTTAAACGACATACTTTTAAAAACTGAAGATGATTTAGCGACGCGTATAAATGATTCTGGTGCTGAGGTTCTCGCCGATAAGCTACCAAAAATAAAAGGTGTTGTTTTTCAAATGGAGCAGTTATTCGCTAATTTAATATCGAATGCTTTAAAGTATAAAAATCTTAATGAACGCCCTCAAGTAGAAATTCGCTACAAAAGAGTAAGTGCTACGAAACTGCCAGGTCAATTTGTTACAATTAAAAAACGCTATCATAAACTTACTTTTAAAGATAATGGTATCGGTTTCGATTCTCAGTATGCCGAAAAGATATTCGAAGTTTTTCAACGGCTACATCAAAAAAACGAATATTCTGGTAATGGTATCGGTTTAGCTATTTGCAAAAAAATAGTTGAAAACCATAATGGTTATATCTACGCCAAAGGAAACCCTGGTAAGGGGGCCGAATTTATAGTTTACCTACCAGCTTAATCTTTATAAAAAATATCAGCGTTCTTTTTTTGAGGCTATTCTGCTAATATAGTGCTAGCATGCACAACTATAATTATAGTCTAGATCTTCCCTATACGCTTCTTAAACGACTTCTTAATAGGATGTTTTAACGCTTTTTAACAGCTAAAACATCAAAAACCCGAAGTTGTATAACACAATCCCAAAGTTGCATAACATAAAAGCTGGTGTTCCTATCGATCTTTGCCATGTAGATTTAATACAAGTCTATTAACAATTAAAATAAAAGGTTATGGAAAGGACTATAAAAGCACCAACGAAACAATTTGCCCGAGTTGGCAAATCGTGGCCGAGTACAGGGTTAATGAAAACTAACTTTCTAAAAAATCTTTTACTGAAAGTTACAGGGAACCAAGCTATCCCAGAAGAGAAGTAGAATAAAAAAACAATTACCATGTTAAGAACAACAGGTTTAATAATCATATTATGTTTAATCGCTTGGGCTATCGGCTTTTTTATCTTTAGTGTAGGGTTGGTCATTCATCTGTTATTGCTTGTAGCCGTAGTTGTAGCTTCTAAAAAAGTGCTTGAAAACTAAAAACGAAAAAATCAAACTTAAAATATAATCTCATGAAAACCACACACCTAAATACAAACACAATCGACGCGATGTTTAACCAGTTAAAATATAATTTTGGAGGATCTGTTGTAAAAGATTCTAAGGAATATATTTTGGAGATGAATAATGAAATAGGAGTAGGGCGTATTCAGGGAATTGCGCTTGCTGGCGGGATTTCTTATGTGGATTTTGACATGACCTTCGCTGAAGACATCACATTGTCGATAAATACACCCAACAAAAACCCAATCTATTTTGCTTATTGCTCGGCAGGAAGCATGGAACATAGTTTTGGAATAAATGGTGATAAAAGCGAATTAGAGAGTTTTCAAACAGGGATTATAGCCAGTCCAACAGGAGATGAAAACGTGCTTTATTTTAAGAAGGACGAACGTTTAAAAGTCGCTTTAATTACAGTTCAAACTACAAAACAAGCTCAAAATTCTAAAAAAGAAGGTTTAAAAGGAAAGTTATTCAACACGTTTTTCAAAGATGATACGTTGAACAATTTCGTATATGTAGGTTCTCAAAATTTGAAAATTGCTGAGAAAGTGCAACAAATAAGTGCAATTAAGCAAGAAGGTTTAGTTAAAAGCCTTTTATTGCAAGGTTTAGTTCATGTTATTTTAGCCTTAGAAATTGAGCAACATACAGAAGATTCAAAAAATAATGAAACACAATTAGGAACCTTAACCACTCGTGAAATGAGTGCAATTAAAGAAGCTTCAGCTTATATTGACGAAAATTTTGATAGCCAGATTTCAATATCGCAGTTGTGTTCAGAATTTGGAATTTCACCTTCAAAATTACAAGAAGGATTTAAATTAATGCACGGTAGAACGGTAACCGATCATCTTAGAACGGTACGTGTTCAAAAGGCAGAGAATTACTTAAAAAACACAGATATGAATATATCTGAAGTGGTGTACAGTATTGGCTTTTCTAGTAGAAGTTATTTTTCTAAGATTTTTAAAGAAAGTTATAACTGTAGCCCAAGCGAATATAAAATGGCACAACGTGAGTTGCCTATATCTGCATAGGGTTTATAAGTGTTTTAGGATTATATTTAAAGTTATAGTGATATAAAAAAAGGTCATCTAAATTAATTTAGATGACCTTTTTTATGATTTGTCGTTATTTTAAAAGTAAATAGCGGCTTATGGGTTGAAGATTAACGATAGGAAATAGGTTTGTCCTATGCTTCCTGAACCGATAACTTGTATATACTCTTCTCCAAATAAGTTGTTAGCTGAAGCTTTTATGGTTGATTTAATTGAAGGAATCCCGTAGCTAATTTGAGCGTCTAAAACTGTGCCTTCAGCAATGGTACCGTTAGCAAAAGGAGAAATCCATTCATATTCAGAATTATATCTTACCTTAGTTGTAAATCCGAAATTTCTGAACAAGTCATTTGCTCCAATAGCAAATTTTGCGGCATGTTCAGGAGTGTTAAACTCAGGAACGAAATCGGGATCTGTAGCTTTATTATAATCTAATAGTTTGGTGTGATTGTACGCGCCGTTTATAAAAAACTTTTTGAAACGTCTTTCAACTCCAAATCCAAAACCAACAGTTTCGATAGGTACCTCTGCATTAGTATAAACTTGATGTGTTAAGTAGTTTTGCGTTAAAATGGCCGCACCTATTCCTCCGTATTCCGGAGCTATTGTAGGGTTTACAAAGTAAGGTGTAATTACCTTTTTTGTGTAAATAAAATCAGTATACTTATTATAGTAACCATTGATGTCGAAAGTGAATTTTGCGATATCAGCTCTATAACCTAGCTCGAAAGATTCTACTTTTTCAGCTTTTACAGTCTCTACTTTTTTAACTTGCAGTAAATCTATAGCATCTTGAGGGTTATTTGCAGGGTTAAAGCTATTAACAAAATTTTGTACAGACCCTATAGAGAATGAGTTTTCGTAGATGTAATTACCAGTTAGATTAACGGTTTGCGCATCTGGACCTAATAACGGTGTCGAAAAAGTCACAATATTACTATAGTTGTCTAAGTTGTCTTGAGCAGAACCTACTAAACTAAGAAACCCGTAATTCGCACCATTGTATAAATCACTTGATGTTGGGTTTCTAAAACCAGTTTGAAAAGAAGCTCTAATATTACGTGTTTTCTTTTTTCCTAAGGCGTAGTTAACAGATAATCTTGGTGAAAAGTTACCTTCTAACTCCGATAGCTTATCGTATCGAACAGATCCTGATAATTTTAAACGGTCATCAATTAATTTCTTTTGAAGTTGCCCGTAAAAACCATAAACATCATAATCGATTTTTTCATTAGCATCGTTAAAAACAGTACCACTAGAATTAAGTACATATCTTTTAAAAGTACCTCCCAATTGAAGTTCTGCAAATTTTACAATGTCTTGAAAGTTATAATTGATATCACTTTGTATCGTGTATGAATTATCTTGAATCCTAGAACCTGTTGTTAAGTCAGTGCTAGTCGTTACAGCATCAAAAGCTTGATTAAATCCATTCGATCCTGGATTGAAATGAGCTACACCTCCTACAGAGTTAGGTAAGTTTCCGTTATATCCAGCAACTGTACTATAATCTGCAAACTCACGAGCCATTGCTAATAAAGTGTTATTGTTTAAACTCGGATTGTCAGACTTGAACATGCTCAATGAATTGTCATAATCAGTATACCATTGTCCATTGTTTTTAGCTTGCTTGTTGATGTTAATTGCTGTTCTTACCATGTCGTAAGAATCGCCAGCATCATCCATAGTAAAGTAAGTTCTAAACGTTAAATTTTTAGTCGTATAAGAAATGTTCGATTGTAAAATTAAGAAGTTTTTTAATGTTACTCGCGTGTTCGTACCACTAAAGTTTGTAGTTCCGTAAGAGATTTTTTGTTGTAGTTTAATTTCAGAATCTTCATTAGGCTTGATATGAAATGAGATATCGCCATTGAAGTTTTCAACTTTTCCTTCATTTAAATCACTATCGTTATAACCTGTTCTACTTACTGGTCCACCAGCAGCCATACTGTTTCCTACAATTTCGTCACCATAAATATTAACGGCATCAAAATATTGAATCGGAGATAAGCCTCTATCCACCGAAGTTTTACTGTTAGTGTCATTCGCTTCCCAATCGGTTCCTGTAAAATAACTCAGGTTAATCTTTAATGCTGTAGAGTTGCTCATCTTTAAAGCCCATCTCATACCTAAATCATTAAATGCATTCACACCTGCAGCATTTTGATCGGTATAACCATGGTTGTAGTATACAGAAATACCGGTGTCTTCAAACGGACTTTTACTATTAATAAACATGATACCATTAAAAGCATTGGCGCCATAAAGTGCAGAGGAAGCTCCAGGTAAGATTTCAATGTTTTTAACATCTAATTGATTAACTCCTAGGGAGTTTCCAATAGAGGCGTTAAATACCGGAATTGTGAATTCAGCACCATCTGCTAATTGTAAAAATCTAGTGTTGGTTGCTTGACCGAAACCACGCGTGTTTATAGACTTACTAATTAAGTTCGTCCCATTAAACTGAACCTCTTTTACATTAGTTAATTCATCATAAAAGTTAGGACTAGTTCCATTTAAAACATCTTTTTGTGAAAACGTTTCAATAGTAACAGGTGTTTCAATCTTTTTTTCTGTTGTTCTAGAAGCGGCAACTACGACTTGTGTTAAGTCGGTTATTTTTTCCTTCGTCATTTGAACAAGTAAATTACGTCCGTTTGCTGGTTCAAATAAAGTTTTTGATAATTCATTATATTCAATATAATTAAAAGTAACTTCAACGGGATAACTCCCAGTGTAGTCAGTACTAAACTCACCGGTAAAGTCTGATGAAGCCATTAGTGTATTGTTAATAAATACATCTACTCCAATTAATGGAGTTCCATCAGTTCCAATGATCTTTCCTTTTATAAAATTTTGAGAGAATGCTGAGAGTCCTACTAATACTAGTAAGGCGGTAATTTTGATTTTCATAGTGACTAAGTTGTTGTTGTTTAATACGATTCTTTGCTTAAGGTCCAATCAAAGCTAGAATAAGTAATTTCTGTTTGGTTCGTTATTTGTTTACCTTCTAAATATTTATTTATAAAAGAACTTAAGTTTTCAAAATGTGAAGCATGCCATTTAAATAATGGAGAAAGTATCGCTTCATTGGTAGTTTTTGAAAAATAGTTTTTACTCGGATCGTTTATAAAGTTCTTTACTGCAAATTCTAACTGGGTGTCTATTGTTTCTGCAGCGTAAGGCTCTCTACTTAATATTGGAGCGGATATAGAAGTGTTATTTAATGCAAAATACATTCTAGGGTCTCCAATTTCTTCGATTATGATGTTTTCAACATCGTCTAAAGAAACTTTTTGCCCATTAACATTAATGAATTCGACGTTGAAAGGAGCTTGGATGTATTTTATAGATTTAAACGGGTAGTAGTCCGATACTAATTTGAGCATATTAAAATTATACACGTTAATCCAATAAGCTTTAGTTTCTGGTTTAGACCAAGTTGTGTTAGGTGTTAACTTAGATAATCCTAGAACAATCTCGCTTAGAGATTCCTTATTTCTTACTAATTTTTCATAATTAATAAACCCTTCATTCGACACATGTTTCTTTAGAAAATCCTTTAGCTCAGAATTATCAATGGATTGTGAATGTCCCAAGCAGCAGAAAAGTATGATTAGTAGGCTTGTTAATTTTCGTTTTAAGTTCATAGTTAATAATTTGGTTTTTTCAGTGTTAATTTTTTAACAAACAAGTAGGTTCTTTAGTATTTAATATGAGTTCTATTAAAAAAGCAGGAACAAAAATATATATTCTATGCATGCATAACTATTTGAAAATAATTTATGCGAAAGATTTAATTTTGAGAGGGAAAAATTATGATGTTGGAAGGAATCACCGATTAAATTTACTAGGGTCTTAATATTATGTCGCTTTTGTACCCAAAAAACCAGTTTTTAAGAAGTAGATGCAGTAGGTTTTGTCTTACGTAATTATGCGCTTTGTCGAATAAAAGCCGTTTTTAAACGTTTAATATTATGTTAATTTATAAATTCAATTCGATAGAATAGTAGTTGCTGTGCAGCTGTTCTAATGATGAAACAAAAAAAGCGCCCTAAAGATGTTACATCTTTAGGGCGCTTTTTTGAAGTTTTAAACCGTTAATTATATAAATTTTTCATCACTTGTTGTAGATGATGTTGTTGGTAATTCGCCACTCGATTTTTTTTCAAGCCCTGCGGAATCTACTCCAAAGAATTCAAGTATTTCTGAACGGTTTACTATTTGTTTTACGTCTTTGCCTACGATGGCAATTGGTTTTTGCAATAGTTCTGTGTTTTTGTTTAGAATTTTAAGCCAGTCTTCGGTGTCAAAATCTTCTGTGTTACCATAATCGGCGCCTTCAATAGAAAACAACTTGTTTATTGGTACATTTAATTGGTCTGAAATCTCCACCCAAATAGTATCGCCAAGTTTTTCTTTGTTGATGTCTATGGTTTCTACTTTTTTATCAATGCCTTGAATGTATCCAAGCACTTGTTTTCCAAGGTGTGATTTAGAACTGTATATATAGGTGAGTTGTTTTTTATCTCTTGCTAAAATTGACATATTTTTCATGGTTTAAAACTTTAATTTTTTGAGTGTATGTTTCAGGTTTAAAAAAAAACTGTTTAAAAAGTAGTAAATTCATCAGTATAAATTTATTTCAGAATTTCATCACATGGATAACTGGTCGTTGTGAAAACCCGAAACACGTTCAGGAGCGAAAAATGATGTACTTTTAAACAGCTTCTTAAGGGGTGTTGTTATTTGCTACCACGTGCTGGGTAGTCATTTTCAGTAACAAAATCGAGGGCTTTTAAAATGTCTTCCATTTGAGGTCTTGCAAACGGCATGGTTTGAATAGAGCTCGCATAAAGTGAAAAATCAGGGCGAATTATGAATATTCCAGGCTCAGAGAATTGCTCTGGTTCTTTGTCTGAAATCGCTTCAGAAACATATAACCCCCATTTTCTAGCTTCTTCTATCGACAAATTATAAGCTATAGGTAATTTAGAAATCTCCCATTTTTCAGCTGAAAGATTTGCGCGTTTTTCGGTATCACAGCTAATAGATATGATATCAACGCCACGATCCTTAAACTTAGGGAGAATTTCCTCTATTTCTTGTAATTGTTTTTTACACACAGGGCAATGTAAGCCTCTGTAGAATACTAAAATAGTAAAGGCTTCACTTTTTTGAGATTTAAGATCCCAAGTAGATCCATCGGTTAAAGGTAAACTTAATGCGGGTACTTCTGTATTTGGTAATATCATTTTTCTTTTTCTTTAAATGTTGTATAAATGAAGAGACTTTCTAAAACAAAACATGAAATTGGGTCATATTGAGCTTGTTTTTAGAACTTCATTCTAATGATAACTTAGTAGGATGAGCACCAGAAACAAGGTCATGTTGACGTAAGTTTTACTATAGTAGATCGTCTCGAGTTATTAGTGAAATAAACTAATTTTATTTTTTGTTTTGCTGATCCTTTATGGTTTTCTTATCAATGTCAAAAGTGTTGTTTTTAACATCTGTATTGCCATTAGGATTTGTTGGGTGTTTTTGTTCAATTTTTGATTTAAATTTCTTTTTATCTTTAATATCTCCCATTTTTTTATGTTTTACACTGTTAATAGGTTTCTAAGACATCGCTTTGATGTGAGTACAAGGTATAAAATAGTCTCCCTTAGGATTAACGCTTATAAAAAGAATGTTGACTCATTTGTTGTAGTCTTAATGTGTTGTAAATTAATACTGTAAGGGTTAACTAATTTAGTTTTAGAGTTAAAGTAAGTTAAGTTTGGTGCTTATATTTAGATACGTTTGAATAAAAAATAGAACGAAAATATTGAGTATGAATTAAAACTTAAAAATTATGGTACGTAGCTATGAAAGTTGTATTGAAGCATGTCAAAAATGCTTAATAGATTGTCAAAAATGCCTTTCTGAAATGATGGGTAAAGACAGTAATAATGATTGCCCAACCTGTTGTATGCTCTGTATAGAAGCCTGTTTGGTTTGTATAAAATTTATGATAGCAGACAGTGTTTTCGCTAAAAAGTATTGCAGATTATGTGCAGAAATTTGTGAATGGTGTGCAGAACAATGTCAGCAACATGAAGATGAACATTGCCAAGTTTGCGCAGAATCTTGTGTAAAATGTGCTCAAGAATGTCGTGTGCATATGGTTTAATTGTATTTATTATGATTAGCTTTATTGCATCTATTTCTTTTAAAATGTAAATTGTAAAAATGTTGAACACTTTTAAGTTTTTTTCGAAAGCGCTATTTGTCGGTTTACCGAGGAGTTTTCAGAGTATAATTTTAAAATTCTCAATCATTTTTATATGTTTACTTCCAAACCAATCTATGTCACAAAATATTAAACACGTTATTCCAAACAGTATCGCTAAAGAGGTTAGTAAGGCCTTGTCCTATTATCCAGAGCTTAGTGATGTATCTATAGAATTTCGATTCAAGTCAAATATTAAAAAATCAACCATGCAGGCACAGCCATTATTTGGTAGCTTTTTTAAGAGCAGAAAAAATCGTTCTTATGTAATACGCATTAGTGAAAAAATAAAAATTGCCGATCGAATTTTTAAAACTGAGGATGTTCCTGAAGATGTTATGGTTGGCTGGATAGGTCATGAGCTAGGTCATGTTATGGATTATCAGCGAATGAGTAATTCAGAACTTATGTGGTTTGGTGTGAATTATCTATTGTCTGATAGTCATATTATAGAGGCTGAAAGAGCAGCAGATACTTTTGCAGTTTCTCACGGCATGGCTGAATATATTTTAGCGACTAAAAACTTTATATTAAACCATGCCGATATTGAAAATACTTATAAGTTAAGAATTAAAAAGTATTACCTCTCTCCAGAAGAAATCATGGAAATGGTTGAAAAAGCAAACGAAAAGGAAACTGAGGATAAGGCCAGTTAGTTTTCCTTTACAAAGGTTTCCCATGCTTCAAACTTCTCTTCGTTCATAACGCGTTCCATTTTAACTTGGCCACCTTTCTTTTTATTTGCCCCACTCCATTCATGAAAAATTGATGGATCGATTACGGTAACTTTAACGCCTTTTAAGGCTTTCGATCGTGCTACTTTGTAGTTTTTATTGGCATCAGCTAGAAAGTTGTCTAGCAAGTCTGCGATTTTCTTGGCATCCGCGTTTTTGATATCAGATCCTAAGTACCAACTGTGGTAAAACTCGTCGTCAAATCGTTTTGCTGCCAGGGTGTATTCTGGAATTTTTACATCTAGTTTTTCTTCTAAATATTGAACGGCATCATCCATTTTATTTACAGAAAGCTGCGATCCTACAGTGTTTAAGAAAAACTTTGTGCGTCCTGTAATTTTGATTTCGGCACGTTCGAGATCAGTAAAAGCAATGGTGTCGCCAATTAAATAGCGCCAAGCACCACTTACGGTAGACATGATAAGAACGTAGTCTTGATCCAACTTAACATCTGCCAAAGTTAAACAAGGCGCACTTTCTTTAATTGAACCATCTTGATTGATGTAATCTGGATTGAAGGGTACAAATTCGAAATAGATGCCATTATCTACAATAAGTTTCATGGATTTCGTTTCCGGGCGCTCTTGATAGGCTATAAAACCTTCAGAAGCTAAATAGGTGTCAATAATGGTTATTGGTTTTTCCAGTAACGCATTAAAACTCTTTTCATACGGACCGAAAGCTACACCTCCAGAAGTGTACACTTGTAGGTTTGGCCAAATGTCGTGTATGGTTTTAGCGTCATGATATTTTATAACTTCAGCAAGCATCAATTCTAACCAAGAAGGGATTCCGCTTAAAGCGCCAATGTCCCAACTTTTAGCTTTTTCGGCAATGTGTTTAACGCGCTCATCCCAATCGTCAATTTTTGCAATTTTTTCTCCCGGTTTGTAGTAACCTCTAAACCAATCTGGAATCTGACTCGCGCTAATACCGCTAATTTCACCTTCTAAATGGTCTTTATTTTGGTTTAAATCGGTAGAGCTTCCTAGCATCATGATTTCCTTTTCAAAAAAATCGGCAGGTAAATCAAAGTTGCTCAATGCGAAAACTTGTTTTATGCCTGCTTGTTGAATGGCTTCTACCATGGCGTTAGTTACTGGAATGCGCTTGCTTGTTTTTCCAGTGGTTCCAGAGCTTAGAGCAAAATAATCTGGTTTTCCTGGCCAAGTGATATCTGTTTCTCCGTCTAACAGTTTATGCCACCATTCGCCACTCATCTTGTCATAATCATGATACGGAATGCTTTGGGTAAAAGCTTCAGCTGGGTTTTCACTGTCTAAAATATTTTGAAAATTATAGTGTTTACCAAATGCGGTATCTTTAGCTTTTTCGAGAAGTTCCTTTAAAACTTTTTGTTGTTCTTCAACAGGGTTTGTTTCAAAAGTAATGGCGCCTTTTATGTTAATTACGCCTTTTATAATATTACCAATTATAGCCATGGATTGTTGTTTTCGTTAATGTAAGTTGCGTATTAATCGTTATTTAATGTAAACTGTTTTTTTGTTTGTGAACGCTAATAAACCTTCCTTGGAAAGCTCACGACCATAACCAGAGTTTTTCGTGCCACCAAAAGGCAATCGCGGATCAGACTTCACCATTTCGTTGATGAAAAATGCACCATCTTCAATGTGAATGATGTGTTGTTTGGCGTCTTCAATATCTTCTGTGAATATCATAGTGCCTAAACCGAAAGCCGTGTCACTAGTTAGTTTATAGGCTTCTTCTTTGTTAGATACTTTTATAATTGCTGCTACAGGACCAAAAGTTTCCTCTGTAAATACAGCTATTTCTGGAGTGACTTCTGTAATAATAGTAGGTTGGTAATAAGCATGATTACGTGTATTACCATAATGAATGTGAGCACCTTGTTCAACCGAGCGATTTACTTGTTCTTCTAAAATATCTGCCAAATCGGGTCTGGCTAAAGTGCCTATTTCAGTATCCTCCATAAGTGGATCACCTGATTTTAGAGCAGCTACTTTTTTAGTGAATTTCTCTAAGAAGCTGTCGTAAATTCCAGCTTCAACAATAAAACGTTTGGCTGCAATACAACTTTGTCCGGTATTTGACATACGTGCTTTTACCATGGTTGGTAAATGTGTGTCTAAATCGGCATCATTAAGCACGATACAGGCATTGTTACCGCCCAGTTCTAAAACCAGTTTTTTTAATTGAGAGCCTGCAATTTCTGCTATTTTCCTACCAGCTTTTTCACTACCAGTAAGGGAAATTGCTTTAACGATGTCGTTTTTTATAATGCTTTCTATAGCATCGTGATCGGCTAGAATTGTTGCGAAGCAACCCATAGGGTAACCAGCATCTTCAAAGACATCTTGAAGCGCCAAGGCACAACCTGTAACATTTGATGCATGTTTTAAAACTACGGTGTTTCCAGCTGTTAATGTTGGAATGGCAAATCTTAAAACCTGCCAAAACGGATAGTTCCATGGCATGATACCTAGTATAACACCTAATGGGTCGTATGATATAAAACTTTCTTGAGCATCGGTTTCAATAAGGGCATCGGCTAGTAAATCGGATGAGGTTTTAGCATAGAAATCACATAAATACATGCATTTATCAATTTCAGCTAAGCTTTCATTAATAGGTTTGCCCATTTCAGAAGAAATCAATTTAGCGTATTTTTCTCTGTTATCCCACAAGTTATCGGCAACTTTTTTTACTAAACTTGTCTTTTTAGAAAGTCCTTTTGTTTTCCAGATTTGAAATGTTTTATCGGCGTGTAATAATGTTTCCGAAATTTCTTCATCGGTAAAATAAGTATAGGACTCTATAACTTTGTTGGTATATGGGTTTGTTGTAGTAATGTCTTTCTTCATAGTAAATTCATGGTCAAAAAAAATATTTATAAAGATAGCTATTTGCACTAGTACTGTTTAATGCGATTACTAAAAACATGAGCGTTTTTAAGTTTTTTCATAACAGCTAATAATCTAATGCATTGAGTCAATGAAACGTGTAGTGTGTGGTTAACTTTGTGACAACAAAATATAAGTTTAACCTTTAAATAAAATAACATTATGAGTATGAATAATAATGAAAGTACAGCATTAGGAATTATAGCAGGAACATTAGTAGGTGCTGCTGTAGGTGTGTTGTTTGCTCCATATAAAGGAAGTAAGACTAGACAAATTATTGCAGATGAAGCTGTTTTAGCGAAAAATAAATTAGAGTCTGAAATGGCTACGGCAAAAGATATTATCGCGCAAACGACTATCGATTTAAAAGATAGAGTGATCGCTAGTACAGCATCTAAAAAGCAAACTATTGAAGAGCAGTTAGATGATATTGTTCTGGATGCAACTCATAAGGCAGATGATGTGATTAGTACTTTAGAAAAGAAACTAACAGAATTAAAAGCTAAAAACAAGAAGTTGCAAAAAACATCGTAATATATGGGATTGATAGACGCTATAAATGAAACAAACACAAAGGCGGTAAATGTTAGTGAACGCTATATTGATTCGTCTTATAAATTCTACCGATTAAAGTTTTTTAAGCATTTTTCAATATCTGTTAGTTTACTCTTTAAGACAATAATTGTTGGGAGTTTGGTGCTTATGTGTGCGATGCTTAGTGCTGTGGCACTGGCCTTGTATATTGGAGAATTAACAGGAAATTATCCTTTAGGCTTTTTATTAGTAGGTGTTGGTTTTATGGTGTTATCAATTATAGCTTACCTTTTTAGGGGCACAATAAATAATATGGTTATTAAGAAATTGTCTAACTTTTTTTTCGATTAGTATGAAGATGTACAAGAATATGAAAGATGTAGAGCGCGAGCTAAAAATATTAAATTTAGAACGCCAAATCGCATGGGAAGAAATTAAAGGTTTGAAGGATGATTATGCAGAAGATCTTAAGCCAGCCCACTGGATACAAACAGGACTAAATTTCGCAGGTAAGTATGGCGTTTTTATGCTGTTAAAGAAAATTATAAAGTAGTGACTAACTTGAGAAAAGGCTTCAACATATGGAGCCTTTTTTATCTAACATCTAAATACCCACAAAAGAATGACAACAATATTTGAAGCTTTAAGAAAAGATCACGATACTCAACGAAATTTATTAGAACGTTTAGTAGCTACTTCTGGAGATACCGAATCGAGAGATACTATTTTTAAGCAATTAAAACATGAGCTTGATATGCATGCTAATGCAGAGGAACGTCACTTTTATAAACCATTAATTACTAGTGATATGATGCAGGAAAAAGCAAGACACGGTATCGCAGAACATCATGAGATTGATGAATTAATTGAAGCGCTAGAAAAAACAGATTATACGTCTTCTGCCTGGTTAAAAACGGCAAAAGACTTAAAACATAAAGTAGAACACCACCTAGAAGATGAAGAGCATGCCTTTTTTCAGTTGGCAGGTAAGGTGTTTACAGAAAAACAAAAAGTAGATTTAGCTAAAGATTATCAGGCTTACATGGCTGAAAATGTTTAATGATTTACATAAAAAGCAATGCAGTTAAGTATTTAATGTATTGAGAACATAAACTGGATATACGAATTATATCTTTGACTTGGTTGGTTAGTTAAAAAGACCTTGGCTTATTCTTTAAAGCTGGGGTCTTTTTTTATGCGTATTTGTAATCTGTTGGTTTTGTGTTTTTTGAATGAGTTAACATGGTTGCTTTATGGGGTAATGAAGTCTAGTATAAGATGGCATATTTGTATAAGAAGGATTGAAAGTCAGTTCTTTTAAAAAATAATAATCATAAAACTAAAAATATTATGTTACGTTGGACCATCACTTTTATTGTTATAGCATTAATTGCAGCCGTTTTAGGCTTTGGAGGCATTGCAGGCGCGTCTGCAGGAATAGCAAAAATTTTATTCTTTGTCTTTTTAGTGCTATTTGTATTATCACTTCTTAAAGGCTTAGTGAAAAAATAGTCTTTAATCTTACTATAAATATATAACTCAAAAAGCTTTGCAGGGTATGCAAAGCTTTTTTTATGTCTTTGCCTGAATAGCTTTTCGGAAATAATTTTTAAGTTTAAGTAGATTACTTTAATGCAACTGTTTATGGTGAAATAGGTTTTGTGTTTAGTTTTTAAAGGTTAATATTTTGATCTTCTTTAGTTAAGGAAAGACATGATGTGTCGTATTCTTAATGCGTTATTTGATCTAATTTTGTTTAGGTAAAATGATGAAATCATGAAATTTTTAGTGGGTAGTTTAGTAGGTGTCGAAGATTCTGTTAAATTTTTAATGTGGTTTTTTATAGTATTAATGGTTGTGTTTCTGCTCTTTTTGGTCACATTAAGAACCGGGAAAAAGTACAGTAAGCGACATGTGGCTGTAAAGAAGACGCATACCGTGATTTATTCAACATTAATAATCGGCGTAGCGCTTATTTCTGGAGTTTTTGCTTTAGAATTAAATAGCCAGTCGGAGGTTTTTATTGATGGAAATAGCTTAGATGAAGTTACAGGTATAAAGAGTATAGAGGAGATTGAGGCTATTGAAAGTTTAGAGCATGTAGCACATGATAATTCGCATTATCTTTTCGGAATTGATGTTTCTCATTATCAAGGTGAAATTAAATGGCATAAAGTGAAGGCTTCAGAGCATCCAATTGAATTTGTTTTTATTAGATCAACCATGGGAGTAGATGGAAAAGATACGCACTATCATACTAATTGGGTAGATGCAAAAGCACACGAATATATAAGAGGTGCTTACCATTATTATCGTCCGAATGAGAACTCAACCGAACAGTTTGAGAACTTCGCTTCGACAGTAACTCTTGTAAAAGGTGATTTTCCTCCAATCTTAGATATTGAGGAGCCAAGTAGATTTGGTGACAAGAAATTAAGAGAAGGTGTTTTAAACTGGTTAAAATTGGCAGAAGCTAAATATGGAATCAAACCTGTGGTTTATACCGGGAAACATTTTTATGATACACGTTTAAAAGGCTATCTAGAAGGTTACCCATTATGGATTGCAGCATATTCAGGAAAAAGTAGAGTGAGTGATGTGGAGTGGACGTTTCATCAATTCTCCGAGGAAGTTAATGTTGCGGGTATCGATACAGCTGTAGATGGTAATAGTTTTAATTTAACTATAGAAGACTTAAAACGTATGTGTATCGGGGAGGATCACCATTCCAAAAATTATTGGAAAAATTATAGATAGTAATAAGTATAAAAATAAAAAACCCTGAAAATTAATTTTCAGGGTTTTTACTTGTGTGGTACCTCCAGGAATCGAACCAGGGACACAAGGATTTTCAGTCCTTTGCTCTACCAACTGAGCTAAGGTACCTCGCTAAAGCGGTTGCAAATATATATCCTATTTTAGATTCTGCCAAATCTAATGGCTAAAAAAATGAAATATTTTTATTTTTTTTTCAAAAACAAAGCTAACTAATTTAATGTTAATTAAATACGGTAATGCTTTGTTATTGCTTCTTCTTTTGTAAATTTATCCTTTTTTTAAAAATAGATGAATTTAATCATTGATGTAGGAAATTCTTTTGTGAAATTAGCTGTTTTTAGCGCAGATAAGCTTCAGGAAAGAAGAATTGTAGAGTTGAAAAAACTTTTAGAGGCTATATCGCTTTTAAAAACAGATTTTCCATTATTAAAAAATGTCATTATTTCTTCTGTAGGGCATTTAAATATTGATCAAGTTGAAAATATTAAAAAAGAGTTCAATTTATTAGTTTTAGATATTGATACAAAATTACCTTTTATTAATGGTTATTCGACACCAGAAACGTTGGGTGTCGATAGAATAGGTTTAGTTTGTGCTTCGGTAAAACAGTTTTCGGGCAAAAATGTTTTAATCATTGATGCTGGTACTTGTATTACTTACGATTTTGTCACGCAGGAAAATAAGTATTTGGGAGGTGCGATTTCACCTGGATTAGCTATGCGTTACAAATCATTGAATAATTTAACGGCGAAATTACCGTTGTTAGAATTATCTGTTCCAAAAAACATTATAGGAAACTCTACAGCTAATTCCATACACTCCGGGGTTGTTAACGGGGTTATAAATGAAGTAGATGGAATAATTACACAGTATAAAACTAAATTTTCAGATTTAACAGTTATTTTAACAGGAGGCGATGCTAAATTCTTGTCTAAACAATTAAAAAGTAGCATATTTGCCAATTCTAATTTTTTATTAGAAGGATTAAACTATATTTTACAACTTAACTCAAACGAATGATAAAAAAACTTGTATTAGTTTTTATTGTAATTTTTGCAATTAAAGGTCATAGCCAGCAATCCACAGCATCACCATATTCTTATTATGGTATTGGAAGTTTAAACTTCAAAGGTACTGTTGAAAATAGGAGCATGGGTGGTTTGAGTATATATAATGATAGTATCCACGTTAATTTACGCAATCCTGCATCGTATGGTGGTAATAATTTAGCATCTTGGGGCGGCGAGAGTAGGCCAGTTATTTATACTGTGGGTGGTGGCTACCAAAATGCCAATTTGAAAAGTGAAAATAGCCAGGCAAACACTTCAGCTACGACATTTAATTATTTAGCCATGTCATTTCCTATAGGTAAATTAGGTATTGGTTTTGGTATTATGCCTTATACTTCTGTTGGTTATAAATTAGATAATTTAAATGGAGAAGGCGTCATAGGTAATAGGTTTAGTGGAGAAGGAGGTTTGAACAAGGTGTTTTTAGGAGCTGGTTATCAGATTATAAAAGAACTGTCTATTGGAGTTGATCTTCAATATAATTTTGGAAATATTCAAAGTAGTATTATAGAGTTTCAATACGATGGAGATATCCCTGTACAGTATCAAACGCGCGAAAATAACAGATCTAACTTAAGTGGTTTTAGCACAACTATTGGAGCTTCTTTTAAGAAGATGATCACCGAAAGATTAGAAGTAGTTTCTGGTTTAACCTATACAGCACAGAGTAATTTAAACTCTGATAACGAACGTAGTTATTCTACTATAACAATTAATTCTAGTACTAACGTGGAATCTGTTTTTAATACGGTTGATTCCGATTTAGAAGCAACAGGGTTAAAAGAAACAGAATTAACTTTGCCATTTAAAATAACTTATGGTCTTGGAATAGGTCAGCCAAGAAGTTGGTTTCTTGGAGCTGAATACATGATTCAAAACACAAGTGATTTTTCAAACCCTTTATATAGAAGCTCTGGAACGGTATATGAAAACAGTTCAAGATTATCTGTAGGAGGATTTTTTATTCCTCAATATAATTCATTTTCAAGCTACTATAAACGTATTGTTTATAGAGCAGGTGTAAGGTTTGAGGAAACAGGGTTAAACATTAACAATCAGTCCATAGATGAGTTTGGCATATCTTTTGGAGTAGGACTACCTGTAGGAGAATCTAGATTGTTATCTAATGCGAATTTAGGATTTGAATTTGGTCAGCGCGGAACCACTGAAAGTAATTTGATACAAGAGAATTTTATAAATTTCCAAATAAGTCTATCTTTGAACGATAGATGGTTTCAGAAAAGAAAATATGATTAAACTGAATTAATTAACTATGAAAACAAAAATCACATTATTATTACTATTGTTTATTGGAGTAAATTTTGGTTTTGCACAGCAAGATGAAGAGTGCATTTCAAAACTTTCAATATTTCATGAGTATGCAAAGTCTAAAAATTATGATGCTGCTTATGAGCCTTGGATGGCTGTAAGAAAAAAATGCCCAAAATACAGTAATGCTATCTATGCAGATGGGGAAAAAATCTTAAATCATAAGATTGATAACAGTACTGGGGCAGAACAGGTGGCGTTTATTAACGACCTTGTGAAACTTTGGGACGAAAGAGCTTTAAATTTTGGATCTAAAACACCAAAAGGTGAATATGCAGCGAAATCTTGTCAGTTAATGTACGACAATAGAGCCGCTTTAAAGAAAACGGATGAAGAATTATATAAATGTTTTGACGATGCTTACAACTTAGACAAAGAAACGTTTTCAAATCCGAAAAGTTTATACACTTATTTCTCTTTAATGGTTGATTTATATGATGCTGGAAAAAAACCAGCAGCAGATTTATTTAACAAATACGATGATATTGCTGAGAAAGTAGAAGACGAGGTTGAGAATTACTCTGAAGACTTAAATAAAATTATTGAAAAAGAAGAAGCTGGAACTGCTTTAACTAAAAAGGAAGCTAAATACAAGAAGTATTACGAGAGCTATTTAAAAGCTTACGATCAAATTGCTTCTGGTATAGATCAAAAATTAGGGGATAGAGCAAATTGTGAAAACTTAATTCCTTTATACACTAAAGATTTTGAAGCGAATAAAACTAATGCTGTATGGTTACAAAGAGCAGCAGGGAAAATGTCTGAGAAAGAATGTACATCAGATCCTTTATTCTTTAAGTTAGTTAATGCTTACCATGATATAAGTCCTTCAGCAAATTCAGCATATTACTTAGGGATCTTAAAAGACAAAGAAGGTAAAACGAATGAAGCTATTAAATTTTATGAGCAAGCGATTAGCTTAGAAAAAGATAGCTTTAAAAAGTCTAAACTTTACTATAGAGTAGCTACAAAGTTTAAGGCTAAGCATAGTTATTCTAAGGCAAGAGATTATTACAGAAAAGCACTAAACCTTAACCCGTCAAACGGAAGACCTCATATCGCTATCGCAGCCATGTATGCCGCAAGTGCAAACAACTGTGGAGAAAGCAATTTTGATAAAAGAGCCGTGTACTGGCTAGCTGCCGATGAAGCTAAAAAAGCAGCTCGTGTAGACCCAACTATGAACAGTGCAGCATCGAAATCTGCAGCAAGTTATGAACATAAAGCGCCTCAAAAAGCTGAAATCTTTAGTTCAGGAAGAGCAGGTCAAACTATTAGCATTGGTTGTTGGATTGGATCTTCTGTTAAGGTGCCAAATATTTAATGAAAAAAAGTATTACAAATAAATTTTATAACATAGTCACGGTCTTTACTGTGGCTATGTTTTTTTCTTGTAATGACAATTTCGATCAAGTACAGAAGATAGGGATTTCAGAAAATGAACCCTTCACTGTAGATTATAACCTCAATTTAAAATATACCGATTCTGGGCGAATAACAGCTAATTTAATTAGTACCAAAGCGTTAGATTATTCAAACAGGGATTTTCCTTACAGGGAATTTGTAGACGGTGTAGAATTGGATATTTTCGATGATAATAATAAAAAAAGTATTGTCTTAGCAGATTATGCTATTATTTATACCGAAACTGGTCTCATCGATATGCAAAACAATGTGGTAATAACAACGCATGATAATCGAGTTTTAAAAACCAATCAGTTGTTTTACGATCAAAAAAATGAATGGCTTTATACCAATGAAGCGGTTTCATTTAAATCTGAGCAAGACCTTATTAATGGTCATGGCTTTGATTCAAATACAAAATTCACGAACGCCGAAGTTCTAGAAGTTACTGGAATTATTACTCTAGAAGAATAATTCTATTATTATAATCAGCTTCTCAATTTTAATTATCTTTACATTTAGTAAATTACACAAACCCAATGAAATATTCTAAGATTTTTCACATTGCTTATTTAGTATTCGCAGTACTTTTTATATATGATGGCGTTTCAAAATGGAATAAAGATCCAGGACAAGCTTATTTGTCTTTGGCCTTAGCTGGCTTGGCTATTTTTATGTATTTCTTTAGAACAAAATTTAGAAAGAAATATCAAGATAAAGACAATTCAAACTAATGAGTGCCTTTGTTGTTATAATAGTAGTGACTTTAATTCTTTCTGCTTTTTTTTCAGGAATGGAAATCGCTTATGTGTCTTCCAACAAAATTCATATTGAAATTGAAAAAAAACAAGATGGTTTACTGGCAAAAGCCTTAAGTAAGCTTACCGCAAAACCTTCAAAATTTATAACCACAATGCTTATAGGTAATAATATTGCCTTGGTTATTTATGGGTTTTTTATGGGCGATTTATTGGTAGACTGGTTTCAGTCATTAGTGCCAACATCTTATGCTTTTATCGATTATTTATTAACCGATTTAAGCTTGCTTTCACAGACTATTATTTCAACATTAGTCATATTAATTACGGCCGAATTTCTTCCTAAAGTATTTTTTCAAATTTATGCCAATAGCCTGATTAAAGCTTTGGCGATTCCGGCGTACTTCTTCTATATTCTTTTTTCATTGGTATCAGATTTTGTGATTTGGATCTCCGATTTTCTTTTAAAAGTATTTTTTAAAACAGAAGGTGACCAAATTCAATTAGCCTTTACCAAGGTTGAACTAGGAAACTATATTAGTGAGCAAATGCAATCTGTAGAATCTCATGACGATGTAGATAGTGAAATTCAAATCTTTCAAAACGCTTTAGAGTTTTCAGAAGTTAAAGCGCGAGAAGTGATGATTCCTCGAACTGAAATCATTGCCGTTGAAATTAACGATTCTATAAAATCGCTAAATGCTTTATTTACCGAAACAGGCCGTACTAAAATACTCGTTTATAAAGAAACGATCGACGATGTGATTGGCTATGTGCATTCTTTCGAGTTATTCAAAAAAGCAAGTAACATCAAGGCTATGATAACGCCTGTAGAATTTGTTCCGGAAACAGTATTAGTTAAAGATGTACTTAGTGTACTCACTAAAAAACGACGCAGTATTGCTGTAGTTTTAGATGAATATGGAGGAACATCAGGCATCATGACCGTTGAGGATATTGTAGAGGAACTTTTTGGAGAAATTGAAGATGAACATGATTCGGTAGATTTGATTGAAGATATTCTTGATGATGAAACCTATAAGTTTTCAGCCCGCTTGGAAGTCGATTATATTAATGAAACTTATAAGCTTGAACTGCCTGATAGTGAGAATTATGAAACACTTGGTGGTTTAATCGTAAACCACACCGAAGAAATTCCTACTCAAAACGATATCGTTAAAATAGACAACTTTCAATTCACCATTTTAGAGGTGTCAAATACTAAAATTGATTTGGTCGAACTTATTGTGTTAGATGACGATTAAAATACATAGTTCTATTTTTATTATTAAAAGGAAAATGGTATTTTCGCGCACGATATTTTTGTCAGTTAGCGTGTAATTGACAGCAACTTAACTAGAAATCCCCAAAAGGATATTAAAAATTTAATTTACAAATGGCAGTTTTAAACAAGATTAGACAACGTTCACTATTCTTAATATTAATTATTGCGTTAGCGCTTTTTGCTTTTGTATTGGCAGATTTGTTCAAAAACTCAGATGCACTTACAGCAAAATCGCAAAACGTTATAGCTACGGTTAACGGTAAAGAAATTACGCGTGAAGCCTTTTTACAAAAGGTTGAGATAGCTCAAAGACAAGCTGGACCCTCTGCAACAAATACTCAGGTGATGAACCGTGTATGGGAGCAAGAAGTAAGACAAGCCATTATGGAAACTCAATTTGAAGAGCTTGGAATTACTGTAGAGAAAGATCAAATGAGAGATTTATTGAGAACATCTTTAGCTACAAGTCCTGAGTTTTTAAATGAAGCTGGTTTATTCGACGAAAATAAATTGAACGAATACATTGCTAACTTAAAAGAAACTTCTCCAGCAGGATTTGAAAGTTGGGTAAACTACGAAAAGCAAATCGCTTCCAACGCACTTAACCAAAATTATTACAATATGGTTAAAGCTGGTTTAGTAGGTACGCTTGCTGAAGGTGAATTAGAGCATAATTTAGAAGGAAACAAAGTGGATCTTAAATATGTTCAAATTGCTTATTCTACAATTTCAGATAGCTTAGTTAAAGTATCAAAATCTGATATTTCAGATTATATCAATGAACACAAAAATCAATTTGAAGTTGAAGCTTCAAGAGATATTCGTTTTGTAGAATTTAAAGAAGAAGCTTCTATAGAAGATGAAAAGAGTATAAAAGCTGAATTAAACAGATACAAAAAGGGACAATTAGTTGATGCAGACGGGAGAAAAAACGTGATTACGGCTTTTTCTGAAGCTACAGATAATGAAGATTATATCAACTCTGTTGCAGCATCAGATATTAAATTCAATGATAATTTTGTATTCAAAGGAGGTTTAACATCTGAGTTTGCTGACGATATTTTTAACCTAAATGAAGGAGAAGTATATGGTCCTTATAAAGAAGCAGGATTCTTTAAGATATCTAAAGTAATTGCTGTAAAGCAAATTCCAGACTCAGCTAAAGTGAGACACATTTTAATTCCTCACTTAGGTGCGCAAAGTGCAACTCCAGAAGTAACTAAAACACAGGAACAAGCTAAAACACTTGCTGATAGTTTATTGACAGTATTAAAAACGGATCGTTCTAAATTTTCTGAATTTGTTACTGAATATTCTTCAGATCAAGGAAGTGTTACTAATGAAGGGCGTTACGACTGGCATCCATATAACAGCATGGTTCCAGAATTTAACGATTTTGAATTTGGTGGAGAAGTTGGAGATTTAGGAGTTGTTAAAACTGTATTTGGTTTTCATATTATCGAAATCGAAGGGCTTACAGATCCTAAAAAAGCAGTGCAGGTTGGAACGATTGCTAGAAGAATCGAGCCATCTGAAGCTACAACCGATAAAGTATTTAGAGATGCTTCTAACTTTGAAATTAATGCTGGAGAAGGTGATTTTGAAGCAGTAGCAAAAGAAAACAAATTTACTGTGAGACCAGTAAATGGAATTAAAGTTTTAGATGAAAGTATTCCTGGTGTTGGAAACCAAAGACCAATTGTACGTTGGGCTTTTGAAGAACAAGTTGAAGTTGGTGACATCAAACGTTTCAACATTCCTGGGGGTTATGTAATTGCTCAAGTAGTAGCGCAAAACGAAGCAGGGTTAATGTCTGTTGATGATGCTACTGCGACAGTTTTACCAATTCTTAGAAAAGAGAAAAAAGCTGAAATGATTAAAGATAGAATTTCTGTTGAAAGTTTAGAAGATATCGCTGCAGCTGAAAAAACTACAGTAAAAGCTGCTACAGGAGTTAATATGAAAAACCCAACAATTTCTGGGGCAGGAAGAGAGCCATACGTTGTTGGAGCGGCTTTCGGATTAAATGAAGGAGAAACTTCTGGTTTATTAGAAGGTGTAAAAGGTGTGTATGCGGTGCAAGTAACTAAGGTAACTCCAGCAGTGAAATTAGATAACTACCAAGCTGCTGCTAACCGTGTAGAGCAACAAAAAACAGGTATTGTAAATTCTAGATTATACAATGCCTTAAAAGAATCTGCAGAAATTGAAGATAATAGAGCTGCAACGCAAATTCAATAAGCGTTTAAAAACATAGATTAAAATTAAAGCCTCGTTTGTCGAGGCTTTTTTTATATAGTTAAATTTTATGACTTTATAAAAACTGTTGATAACTTAACTGTAAGTTTTCTAACAAAAAACCTACTTTTGTGATGTTAAAAAGTTAAGATTATGTCTGATACAATAGAAAAAGTAAAATGCCTAATTATAGGTTCGGGACCTGCAGGTTATACCGCAGCGATTTATGCGGCAAGAGCGAATATGAGTCCTGTTTTATATCAAGGTACGCAACCTGGAGGTCAATTAACAACAACTAATGAAGTTGAGAATTTCCCAGGTTATCCAGAAGGCGTAACTGGGCCAGAAATGATGATGGAACTGCAAAAACAAGCGGAACGCTTCGAAGCAGATGTTCGTGATGGCTGGGTTACTAAAGTTGATTTTTCTGGAGATGTACATAAGGTTTGGGTTAATGGAGAGAAAGAGATACACGCTGATACAGTGATTATTTCTACAGGAGCTTCTGCCAAATATTTAGGATTAGATTCTGAGCAAAAATATTTAAAACTTGGTGGTGGAGTTTCTGCTTGTGCCGTATGTGATGGGTTCTTCTACAGAAACCAAGAAGTGGTTATCGTAGGTGCCGGAGATTCTGCATGTGAAGAAGCACATTATTTATCGAAACTTTGTAAAAAAGTTACGATGCTTGTGCGTAGAGATGAGTTTAGAGCCTCTAAAATCATGGCAGACCGTGTGAAAAACACCGAAAACATTGAAATCCTTTTCAATACTGAAACTGATGAAGTTTTAGGTGACGGGCAAGTGGTTCACGGGGTACGTGTTTACAATAAAGAAACTAAAGAAAAACAAGATATTCCAGCAACTGGATTTTTTGTGGCTATTGGTCATAAGCCAAACACCGATATCTTTAAAGGTTTCTTGGAATTAGATGAAACTGGTTATATTATCAATGTACCAGGAACAGCTAAAACTAATGTCGAGGGCGTATTTGTGTCTGGTGATGCTGCCGATCATGTTTACAGACAAGCTATTACGGCTGCTGGTACTGGATGTATGGCTGCTCTAGATGCTGAACGTTATTTAGCTTCTAAAGATGCTAATTTTGAAGTAGCAACGTCGACTTACAATTAATACAATATATTTTTAGATATATATTAAACCCGAAGCTCTTAGGCTTCGGGTTTTTTGTTTTCATAGACTATGCCTAATGTTTTAAATTTTTTATAACTTTTCATTTTTAATGATATAAATCATCCAATATAAAGTAACATACAATTAAAGATTTTCTAACCTCGGTGTGTTTTTATTGGAGCAAATTTGAACAAAAAGACAAATGGCACAAAATAACACAGGTAGAAGAGGTTTTATAAAAAAGGCTCTAATAGCAACAGGAGGTATTATTCTAGCTCCAAATTTCATTAGTTGTAGTAATGACGACGACAGTTTTCAAGAAGACTATGACGAATCACAACTAACAAACAAAAACTTTGATCAAGGGGTCGCAAGTTTTGATCCAACAAGTTCAAGTGTTATTATTTGGACACGCTATGCCAATGCAAATAGCGAAATTATTTGGGAGGTATCAACCGATGCTACTTTTGATACCACTTTAAGATCTGGAAAAATAATCACAGAGACTTCTCGTGATTTAACTATTGCTGTAGAGTTAGCAGAATTGGAACCAGATCAAAAATTGTATTACCGCTTTATAAATAGCGATGACAATGCGATTTCAGTGGTTGGAGAAACCATTACATTGCCAGAACAAGCTTCAGAAGTGAAGTTGGCTGTTTGCTCGTGTTCTAATTATCAAGCAGGATTATTTAATGCTTATGATGCAATGGCGACTTCCGAAGCTGATATCATCGTGCATTTAGGGGATTACTTTTACGAATATGAAGCTGGCGGATATGGTGCATCTGTAGAGAATGCTTTCTTAAACCGCCTACATGAGCCTGCTCATGAAATTTTATCATTAGAAGATTATAGAACACGTTATAAACAATACCGTTCAGATAAGTCTTTGCAATTAGCGCATCAAAAGAAACCTTTTATTTGTGTTTGGGATGATCATGAAATTGCTAATGATACGTATAAAGATGGTGCTGAAAATCACGATGAAGCGACCGAAGGTTCTTTTGAAACACGTAAACAAAATGCCCTTCAAGCTTATAGCGAGTTTTTGCCTTTTTCTCAGTTGTCCGCAGGTAAAAATGATATTATTTATCGTAGCATTAATATAGGAAACTTGGTTAATCTTGTTATGCTTGACACACGTGTGATTGGACGTGATAAACAATTAAATATAGCCGATTATTTTACAGCCACAGGATTTGACGGGTTAGCTTTTCAAACCGCCTTAAGTGATCCTTCGCGTTCCCTACTTGGTGCAGAGCAACTCAGTTGGGTAACGAATCAATTGCAAGGCAATAACGCCAAATGGCAAGTTTTAGGTCAGCAAGTATTAATGGGGAATATGTATATTCCAGCAGAATTACTCATGGCTTTCGGGTCTGAAAATTTTGCAACAACACTTACAGAATTAACAACTATCAAGGTTAGGTTACAACAAGGTGACCCTACATTAACAGATGCAGAAAAAGCTCGAGTGAATACGGTTATTCCTTATAATTTAGATGCTTGGGATGGTTATCCTGTTGATCGTGAAATTATTTATAACGCTTTAAGCGGAAAAAAACTGGTGACACTAGCTGGTGATACCCATAATGCATGGCATAATGTTTTAACAAGTCAGCAAGGAACTGAAGTTGGGGTTGAATTGGCAACCGCAGGTGTAAGTTCTCCTGGTTTTGAAACTTACTTAGGAGCAACAAGTCCAGAGATGATTGCAGGTTTTGAGCAAGCTATGACCACTTTAGTAGATGGTTTAAGTTATTTTGATGCTTCTAGGCGGGGCTTTATGATGGCTACTTTTACTTCAACTGAAGTGAAATCAGAATGGATTTTTCTAGACACTATTTTATCTGAATCTTATACAACCACTATTGGCCATACGGCTACATTTGCATAGAAGTCTTTTTACGAGCTGATATAAAATACCGTTACTTATTTGAGTAGCGGTTTTTTTTATCGTTAATTTTAGTAATAGCCTTAGAGTTTATGTCGGATTTCTGTTTTAAAATCTAAAAAGTACTGTTGTGTCACTTTTTAGAATATCAAAATTTCAATTTTAATAAAAAACAACCGATTTTAAATGTTTATAATTTTAGCTGTTTTTTTAAGTATTTAGCATTTTTATTTATCCAATTTTATAGATATAGCAATGGTTTTCGGTGTATTTAGGTTCATTTTATCCTTTAAAATCAGCCGTTCACCGAATGCATTTTATCGATTTTAACAAGGGTATTTTATCTAAAATATTGATTTTCAGTTGTTAGTTGATAAGATTTCTTCTACATTGCCGTACGATTATTTTGGTTAACCAGATTGATATACCAAAGTGATTTACCAATTAAACCATTTTATTAATTAACAAATTAAACTAAACTAAATGAAACATGTTTTATTTAAGCGGATAGGCCATATGGCACTGTGCGTGATGACTTTTTTGTGCGCCCTCCAAACTTTTGGTGCAGATTACACCGTAAGCTCAGCAGATGAGTTTAACAGCTTAAGCCTATCTCCTGGAGATGTGGTTACTTGGACCAACGGTTCATATAGCGCTGAACAACGTATCAACTTTACAGCAAATGGAACGGCTTCCAATCCAATTACTTTGAGAGCCGAAACACCAGGTGGTGTAATTTTTACAGGATTAACCAACATGGATATTTCTGGAGATTATGTGATTATTGATGGCTTTTACTGGAACGGTGGAGCAGGAAGTAACAACCACATTCAATTTAGAAAGGGTAGCGCTTACGCCAATCATTCTACAATTAGAAACTGTGGTTTTAACAACTTAACGCCAAGCGGAACAGACAAGCACCGCTGGATAGTACTTTACGGTACAAATAACGTGGTTGAAAATTGTTCTTTTCTGAACAAAAATAGCCCAGGAGCTTTAGTGCTTGTGGAGTTAGAGTATAATGACTTTAACCCTGTTGGACATATTATTAGAAATAATTATTTCTACAATTATATTAAGCGTGATCCCTCTACGACGCACTCTGGTGATAGTGAAACTATTCGTGTTGGTACAAGCGAATTTCAAGATAAAAGTGCAAGCGTAACTGTAGAAGGAAACTATTTCTACAAAGCCGATGGCGAGAATGAAATTATCACTAATAAAAGTGCTGATAACACGTACCGAAACAACACCTTTAGAAGCTGTAGAGGTTCTTTAGTGATGAGACATGGTGCGCGTGCCACAGTGGAAGGAAACTACTTTTTAGGCGAAAACGTTGAAGGTACTGGTGGTATTAGAATTACCGATAGTTACCACGTGATTACTAATAACTATTTTCAAGACTTAGTAAGTGCTGGGGATAAATGGAATAACGGAATCACCTTAGTTGGTGGTTCAGATACTTCTGGTGGTATAACAAATGGTTACCAAAAAGTAGATGGTATCGTTGTTGCTTTTAACACCTTATATAATGTAGATTCTCCAATTTTTTATAACGACCGTTCAAGTTATGACCCAACAGGGGTGTTAGCCTATAACGTTGTTTATACAGATCGTACTGATATTGTTAGCGGTGATATTTCTGGAACAGGTCAAGGCATGACTTATGAAGGTAATATTTTTGGAGGTGCTACTATTGGTATTTCTGATTCTGGAATTTCTCAGGCCAATGCTAATTTTTCTGCAAGTGGAGAGATTTTTAAACCTAGTGCTTCAGGACCTGCAGCAAATGCAGCAGGTAGCAGTTACAGTTCTACAGTTAATAATGATATAGAAGGACGCACAAGGCCAAATTCTAATATGGATGCCGGTGCTCATGAAGTTAGTGGTGGTAATGGTTCAGCAATATTTTCACCACATACAAATAGTATGGTTGGTGTTTCGGTTGGAGCGAGTTTCTTAGATGCTACAGGAAATGGTTCGTCTGGGGACTATTTAACGGTTTCTTCGGTTAGTGATTTTGCTTCAGATGGCGCTACGAAAACCGTAAATGTATCTTCTAACGTAAGTTGGTCGGTTAGCGATAACCAATCGTGGATTACTATTTCGCCTACTTCAGGTTCTAGTAATGGTAGTTTTTCAATTACAGTTTCTGAAAACACAAGTGATTCTGATAGATCAGGAACAGTTACGGTAAGTGGTTCTGGAGTTTCAAGTCAGACGATTAACGTGAGCCAAGAAGGTGCGGCATCTTCAACAATAAACGTTTCAAGTGTGTCATTATCGCCAAGTTCTACGAGTCTTTCTATAGGAGCAACTCAGCAATTATCGGTGTCACTTAGCCCATCAAATGCTTCAAATACCGATGTGAGCTATAGTTCTAGTAATACTTCGGTAGCATCAGTAAACTCAAGTGGCGTTGTTACTGCTAATGCAGCAGGTAACGCTACAATTACTGTAACTACTGATGATGGTAATCATACCGATACCACTAGCGTGACGGTTAATGAAGCGAACACAGGTGAAGGATCTAACTTAGCACTTAGCGGTACAGCAACGCAGTCCTCTGTGGGCTATGGAGGAATACCATCTAGAGCGATTGATGGAAATACTGCTGGTAATTGGTCGGGTGGTTCTGTAACTCATACTTCGGCTGGAACAGATGCTTGGTGGCAAGTTGATTTAGGTCAAACACAAAGCATCGGTGATATTGTGATTTACAACAGAACAGATAACTGTTGTTCAAATAGATTGTCAAATTTCACAGTTTCTGTAATTGACAGTAATGGAAATACGACGTTTTCACAAACAGTAGCTAATCCACCATCACCTTCAGTAACTATTAATGCTGGAGATGTGAATGGCGAAGTTGTTAGAGTATCTTTAAATGGTACTTTGTCTTTAGCAGAAGTACAAGTGTATGAAGGTGAAGGTTCAAATCCTACTCCTGCTGATGCGCCTTATGATATTGTAAAATTTCAAGATTATTTAGCACAGTGTAAATTACAGTCACCATTAAGTGGTACTGAAGCTACCGATGCTGCTATTATTGCTGGTTATTCATCAAATACTTTTTATGTAGCCGATGGAAATAAATTAGCATTCTATCAAACTAGAGATGCTGAGGCAACTTCTCAAAGAACGGAATTAAGATTTTTAGAAAACTGGTATGTTAACGATGGCACACAAACGCTTCATGCCAATGTGAACATTATTGAGCAAACCTGTGACCAATTAACCATTATGCAAATTCATGATGATGCTAATGTTGGTAGCGGGCCAAACAAACCATTAATTAGAATATATCAAACTGATGGTCGTTTATATGCTGCTGTTAAAACCGATTCAGGCGGGGTAAGCACTAGTCATGTTGATTTAGGAGCAACGCCAAGTGGTTATTTTGATTGTGATATCACGATCGATTCAGGGGATATGATTGTTGAATTAAATGGTTCTGAAGTTTTAAATGAAGATGTCTCTTTTTGGACTTTCCCAAGCTATTGGAAAAATGGGGTGTATTTACAAGATGAAGGTGAAGCTACTGTTTATTTTAATGAATTAACATTAACTGGAGGCGGTTCTACAACGACACCAGATTCTGAAAATGTAGCACTAAACAAATCAGTGACTTTTTCTGAAGAACAATCTACCAATCCGGCTGCTAATTTAGTAGATGGTGATGCAGATTCTAGATGGTCAGCTGAGGGGTATCCAGAATGGGTGGTTGTTGATTTAGAAGGACTTTATACTATTAACAGTACTGAGGTTGTTTGTTTCAATGATCGTGCTTACCAATATACTATTGAAGCTTCAACAGATGGTAATAACTATACAGAAGTTGTAGATCGTTCTAATAATACTACTGGAGGTTCTAATGCGAGTCCAATTGCCGATTCTTTTAGTGAAATTGATGCTAGATATGTGAGAATTACAGTTTCTGGAGCAGATGACTATACGGGAGATTGGGCAAGTATTGAAGAGCTTAGAGTTTTTGGGTATGCGAGTTCGTCAACTTCAAAAGAAGGTGCTTCTAAAGTTAATGACGCTTCCGCGGAAGCAGTATCGTTATGGCCAAACCCAGCTATAAATACGGTAAATATTAGTGGTGCTGATGGTTATGATACCTTAACGGTATATGATCAAGTAGGCAAAGTTATTTTAAATCAGCCTATTCAAGGAGAAACTGTAGATATTTCAAACTTTAATTCTGGAATGTATATTTTTAGACTTACAGGGAAAGAAAAAGTAGTAACAAAGCGCGTTATTAAAAGATAGTCGCTAGAATTTAATAATATTAAGGCAGGTGGAGTTTACTTCATCTGCCTTTTTTATGTCTATAGTTGAAATTTCTTGTTGCCAAACGAATATTTAGAGGAGTCTATTTTTGAAAGTTAAATTTTACAAACTGAATTAAATCTCGATTTATATGCTTTATTAAATTAGAGTTTTTAATTTTTTTGAATAAAATAGGTGTCTTAATTATTTAAAGTTTTACTTAAAATTTTAGGTATTTATCATTTTTTAAGCGTCTGTTTTGTAGATATAGCAACACTTTTCAGGGGTTTCAAGTGTGTTTTAACCCTAAAAAACAACCATTCACCGAATACAGTTTGTCGATTTTAACAATTTTAATACTGTAAAATAGTGATTTTCAGTTGTTAGTTAGTAGGATTTCTTATACATTGCGTCACAATCGCATTGGTTAACCAGATTGATACACCAAAGTGATTTACCAATTAACCTATTTTATTAATTCAAACTAAACTAAATGAAACATTTTTTATTTAACCGCGTATCCCTATGCGCTGTGTTTTTAGGAGCTTTTCAGTTTGCTTCTGCACAAATTCCCTCAGATCTTATGTCAAACTGTAACCAATGGAAAATTACGTATCCAGATGGTGTAGAAGACAAAACCCTTTGTGATGAACCAAACAACGAATTTTTCCACGTAAGTGATGCAGGAGATGCCTTAGTATTTTTTGCACCCGTACGTAGCGATAATGGTACCACCCCAAATTCAAGTTATATCCGTTCAGAATTAAGAGAAAGAACAGAAAGTGGTAATTCAGATATCTATTGGACAACCGATGGGTCTCACATGATTTATGTAAAACAAGCCATTACTCACTTGCCAATTGTTAAGTCGCATTTAGTGGCTACACAAATTCACGGTAATAAAGATGATGGTATTGATGATTCCATGGTCATGCGTTTAGAAGGTTCACACTTGTTTTTATCTTTTAACGGAGGTAAATTAAGAGATAATGTAACTATTAAATCTGATTACAACTTAGGAGATAAACATGAAGTTATTTTCTTAGTAGAAGATGGTAAACACTATTGCTACTATTCAGAAGATGGTAACTTATTAAATGCCTATAATAGTGGAAACGCTTCTCAGTATTTAGTAAAAGATGATGGAGACGAAGTGCTTATGGACTTAAATTACGATGAAACGTACTTTAAAGTTGGTAACTACACGCAAAGTAATCCAGAAAAAGAAGGTGACGAAACTGATAATCCAGATAATTATGGAGAGGTTTACGTTTATGATTATGCTGTGGTTCATGGCGGCGGTGGAGTTGATCCAAATCCGGATCCAGACCCAGACCCAATAGCAGTTTCAGGAGTTTCATTGTCTCCTAGTTCTGCAAGTCTTTCATTAGGCAGTACTCAAGAATTATCTGCTTCAGTTAGTCCTTCCGATGCATCAAACAAAAGTGTGAGTTATAGCTCTAGTAACACTTCAGTAGCATCAGTAAGTTCTACAGGTGTGGTTTCTGGAAATTCAGCAGGAACGGCTACCATTACAGTTTCAACTTCAGATGGTAATCATACAGATACTATGGAAATTACTGTAGTAGCACCTTCAACAGACGATAATTTAGCCCTAAATAAATCAGTATCAGGAACAGGTTCTGCCGATGGCGATAATGTTGTTGCTAATTTAGTAGATGGAGATACAGGGTCTAGATGGTCAGTTTCAGGGTTTCCTCAATCGGCTACAATTGATTTAGGGTCTGCGTTTTCATTAGAAAGTACAGAATTAGTATGCTATAGCGATCGTGCTTATCAATACACAATTTCTGTGTCAGATTCAGAAAACGGTTCATATACAGAAGTTGTTAATAGGAGTAATAATTCTACACCAGGTTCGGCTTCAAGTCCGATTATCGATACTTTCAATAGCATTAATGCAAGATATGTGAAAATTGAAGTTACGGGAGCAGATTCTTATACGGGGAGTTGGGTGAGTTTATTAGAGTTACGTGTGTTTGGAGGTGAAGGTGAAAATGGAGACGACGATAATGATGGCGGTGATGATAATGGTTCTACTGAACCTCAAGAGTCAACTAATGTGGCTTTAGAGAAATCGGTATCCTATTCAGAGGAACAATCTCATAACCCGGCTGCTAATTTAGTAGATGGTGACTCAGATTCAAGATGGTCAGCTGAAGGTTATCCAGAATGGGTGGTTGTTGACCTAGAAGGACTTTATACTATTAACAGTACTGAGGTTATTTGTTTCAATGATCGTGCTTACCAATATACTATTGAAGCTTCAACAGATGGTAATAACTATACAGAAATTGTAGATCGTACTAACAATTCAACAGGAGGATCTAATTCAAATCCAATTGCAAATGCATTTAGTGAAATTGATGCCAGATATGTAAGAATTACGATTACTGGAGCCGATGATTATTCGGGAGACTGGGCAAGTATTGAAGAACTTAGAGTTTTTGGATATGCAAGCTCAGCAACATCTAAATCAGGAATCTCTAAAAACGGAGAAGAAGCTACAGCTGCAGTAAAATTATGGCCAAACCCAGCAGTTAACACAGTTAACATTAGTGGTGCTGCTAGTTTTGACACTTTAACAGTTTACGATCAAGTTGGAAAGGTTGTTTTAAATCAAGCGATCCAAGGAAATTCAGTTGATATTTCAAGCCTTAACTCTGGAATGTATATTTTCAGACTAACAGGGAAAGATAACGCAGTAACTAAGCGTGTAATTAAAAATTAGTCACAATAAGCAATAGCTTTTAAGGCAGGTGGAGTTTTCTTCATCTGCTTTTTTTTGTTTAAAACTTGGCTCTATCTGAGGGAACATGTTAGGTTTTTTATGGTTTACATGCATACTACTTATTTGGAAATTCCGTCTTTTTAAGAAGGTTTAGGGCATTCTTCTAATAATATTTCAAAATAAGTTCTGCTGTTTTCATAACTATTTAAAAATCATATATGAAGCTTATCAAGGTGCAATAAAATTGTACTTTTGGTCTCAAAAAGATGTTATGGATTTTTCAAAAGTTAAGTTAGTGGTATCAGATATGGATGGTACTTTACTCAATCCAAATCACGAAGTGAGTGCTCGTTTTTTTGACCTGTTTAAACAGTTTAAAGAAAATAATATTCATTTTGTAGCCGCAAGCGGAAGGCAGTACCATAGTATCATTGATAAATTGGATCCCATTAAAAATGAAATTTCAGTAATCGCTGAAAATGGTGGTTTTATGAGACATGATAATGTCATGGAAGTCCTCTTAAAATTAACATCAGATGAAATAAAGGTTTGTGTTGAAAAATTACGGACTATTGAAGGCGCATATATTGTGTTATGCGGAAAAAAAGGTGCTTATATTGAAAGCCGTAATGATGATTTTATTTCAAAATTCACTGAATACTATACTTCTTATGAGCTTGTTGAAGATTTAACAAAAGTCGAAGATGATGAATTTTTAAAAATTGCTGTTTTTCATTTTGAATCTTCAGAAAAAGACGTGCTTCCTCAAATTGATGCCATAACAAAGGATTTACAAGTGACTGTTTCTGGTCAAAACTGGTTAGATATTTCCCATAAAGAAGCCAATAAAGGTTATGCTTTAACGATGCTTCAAAATAAACTAGGGATTAAGGTTGATGAAACTTTAGTTTTTGGCGATTATAACAATGATTTGCAAATGTTAGAACTCGCTTATTTCAGTTATGCCATGGCAAACGCCCATCCAGATGTTAAAAAAGTAGCCAGATTTGAGACTAAAAGTAATTCCGATGAAGGCGTAGAAACCATTATAGAGAAACTTTTGGTTTCTAAAGTGGGGTAGAAATACAGTATTCTAAACCAAAAATAAAGCTGACTTAATATTGACATTTTCGTCAGACTGAACTTGTTTCAGGCTCACATAACAAATGTTTGTTAATGTGACGGCTGAAAAAAGTTTTAAATCAGTGCTTTAGGGTGTTTTAAGCCAGCTTTTTTATTATATAAGAAGTTTGGTTTTTAGCACCTATTTCTGCTTAATAGAACCTGAAGGGTTATTACTTTTCTCTACTTTTTCAGGATTACCATAGTATTTTACATCACCACCACTAGACGCTTTGGCAATTAGTGATTTTGAGGTGTTTACTGTAATATCAGAACCACTAGAGGCTTTAGCTTCAGTAGCTTCAGCAAATAAATCGGCAGCCTTTATAGCTCCTCCGCTAGAGGCTTCTGCGATGAGGTTTATGGTTTTTCCAGATAATTTTAAATCGCTACCACTGGAAGCTTTGCAACTTAACTGTTTGATGTTTACATCAAGTTCTATGTCACTACCACTGCTTGATTTTAAATGTAAAGTTTCAACAGAAATGGTGTTTGTACTGTAGATATCACTACCGCTAGAGGATATGACTTCAGAAATCGTTTTAAAACGAACGGTTACTTTTTTAGAGGAGCAACGACCAATGTTTTCTTTCAAGTGAATTTTTAAAACACCATCGGTAATTTCAGTTAGAATAATAGGCTGTAAATTTTCGTCAGTTTCAACGGTAATGCCTTCATCTTCGCTTTGTGTTAAATATACATCTAAGCCTTGAGAAGCTTTAATAGTTGAAAAAGGGGCGTTAATAGGTCTGTTTTCGGTAGTAACATGACCGTTACCTTCTATACCTGAATTGATCGCTAGGTTGCATGATAATAGCATAAAACTTAATATCGTGCTTACAATGATTTTGATTAATGTGCTCATAATTGGTCGTTTTTTGATGATGAAAAGATTAATTAATAGTTCAAATATCTTTTAAAAGGTTACTGATTAATAACTTAAATATCTGAATTGTTGATTTTTATTGCTGAATTGTTAACGGTCCGATTGAATATCAATACCGTTACTATTAATATTGATTTTTATCTCGTCAGATTCTACTTTTATACCATTGCTGTCAATTTTAATTTCTGGTGTATTCACTTCAATATTAAAGTCTTCTTCCGAGTCTGGACAGTCTAAGCATTTCGAATTGTTATCTAATATTTTTATAAAATGATTGGTGCTTTTATTAGAAACCAAATGGCCGTCATGCGTTCTGTAATGAATATAATCTTCAGTGTTACTGTTAAAATATACCACGGTATTTTCAGGGAGATACAAGATGATGTCTACTTCTTGATCACTAAATTTATTTTTGATGTGCGTCGTTAAATAGGAGTTTAAAAGCAAGGTATTGTTTTTAAAATCAAAATGATAATCGATGTTTTTAGCACGTGAAATTGCAGCATCAAAACTTCTACCATCAGCATTTTTTATGACAGCTAAAGTTGCAATGGTGTCTGTGGTTGACTTTACCATAATGCGAATATCAGCGGAATATAATATTTTGTTTCCGTTGTCATCATGGGTTAACTTAAAATCATCATGTCTTCTTTTGGAATTGAATTTATGGCTATGCACCATTTTTACAATAAGGGTATCATTAGCGGTAACAGGTAATTCTGTTTTTTCAATGTAACTTTCATTAAAGGCATGTTCACTAGCTTGTCTTATTCCGAATATAATTAAACAAATTATTGAAATAATCCACAGTCCTAAAAGGGTGAATTTTGCAATGTTTCCTATAGATTTTAAATTGTTGATTAAAATTTTAAGACCTAGATAAAACAAGAAAAAGAAAGGGATTCCAACTGCAAAAAATACAGACAAAGATACCAGCCAAATAGGTGTGTTTCCAACGTTTAAAATGTCTAAATTTTCAAATCCTGGAATATGAATAATATCAGCTACGCCTACAGAAAATAATGCAATTATAAGCGCTATTAAAGTGGAAGCTCCAATAAAAATAAGTAGAATGCCTATGAATTTTGAAAAGACTTTAAAGAGTAACATCACGGCATCGGCGAGACTATCAAAAAAAGTTCTGGACGTCGATTTAATAGAGTTGGTGCCTTTTTTTATATCTACATTTTTAGCTGCTTTAGAAACAGAATCACTAACATTTTTAGCTGCTTGCGACACGTTTTCAAAGCCGTCTTTTATTTTTTTTTCAATGTTACTAATGTTAACAGGCTCTCCCGTCATCATAATCTTTTCAGCTGTTGTTTTAGCTTCAGGGACTAGAATCCACAACAAAATATAAAGTAAAACACCTGTTCCTGCTCCGAAAACTAAGAGAATCCAAGCCAATCGAACCCAAACAGCATCAATACCGAAATAATGTGCTAATCCCGAAGAAACTCCACTAATGTAAGCGTTGTCGGCATCTCTGAATAATTTCCTTTTAGTAGTTGATTTTTGTTTATAGCTCGTGTCTGGTTCATCTTCAAACATTTCATCATCAACCACATAGTCTTCAGGTTGCCCCATGATAGAAATAACCTCATCGACTTCTTTAATTCTAATTACCTGTTTGTTGTTTTGAACACGTTCATTAAATAGTTCGGCTATGCGGGCCTCAATGTCAGCTATAATTTCATCGCTGCCTTGTGAGTTTGCTAGGGAACGTTTTATGGCCTCCAGATAACCTTGCAGTTTTAGATAGGCGTCTTCATCTATATGGAAAAAGATACCTGCTAAATTTATGTTGACTGTTTTATTCATTTTTGTTGTGTTTTTGGCTTGTTACGATGTTTACGGCGTTTTGTAGTTCATTCCAGGTGCTACTGAGTTCGGTTAAAAACAGTCTGCCTGTTTCGGTTAAACCATAGTATTTTCTTGGGGGGCCAGAAGTAGATTCTTCCCAGCGGTAGCTTAAAAGGTCTGCGTTTTTAAGCCGGGTAAGTAAAGGGTAAATAGTACCTTCTACTACCAGTAGTTTTGCGTCTTTTAGGGTGCTTAAAATTTCGGCCACATAGGCGTCTTCATCTTTTAATACCGATAGAATGCAAAACTCTAAAACGCCTTTACGCATTTGGGCTTTTGTGTTTTCTATTTTCATGTGTTGTACTTTTTTGCTTTAAATAGATTTACTGAGGCGATTAATTTCAATTAGGAATTCAAAGCTTTTTTAATATGATGAAACAATTCGTTTTTTGATTTGATTTATTATTGATGATGACTGAAAATGATTCAGCTATTTTATTTTAAAAATTGAATGGTTAATGGGTAATGATAAATTTTACCGTCTCTGGCCTTTAAACTCGCAATGATTATTAAAACGAGTTCTAAGATAAAGCCCACAATAGCTATAGCACCTAAGCCAAATGCTGAAAATATGATTACCGCTGGCTGATTGAGACTAAAATTAAAGGCGTCGAAATTATTAACCGCCAAACCACTAAAAATATTTAGTAAGAAAAATGGAATAGTGATACAAGCAATTATAATGACGTATAATAAAATACTAATCTGAAAATTAATAACCTGCTTACCGTTTTTATCTATAAACTCTGATTTTTCCTTATTAGCGAGCCATAATATAACGGGCCCAATAAAGTTTCCAAATGGTATTATAAACCTACTGAACGTAGATAAATGGATGAAGGTTGCTATATTTTTTTGGTGGTTATCTAACATAATTTTATAAACATATAATAGTTTCTTATGCAAATATATGTCTTTAAAAAGGTATTATGTTACGCATAGTACTAAATATTAACATAAAATTAACATTTTAAACTGTCATTTTATTTTATAACTTAGTGAAACCTTAAATCGGATCTCATGAACATAACACCTAGTAAATTAAATAGTTATATTGTTTTTAAGTTGCCATCGGCCTATCTGTGTGGTGTGAGAACACGATACATTGATTCTAAAAAATGTGTTGTTACGGTAAAGCACCGATGGATTAATCAAAATCCATTCAAGTCGATGTTTTGGGCTGTACAGGGTATGGCTGCAGAGTTTTCAACTGGTGCTTTAATGATGATGAAGGTACAAGATACCGGAAAAAAGATATCGATGTTGGTTACAGCCAATAACGCAACTTATACTAAAAAGGCCACTGGGAAAATTACATTTACTTGTAACGACGGCCTACTTGTAGATGAATTATTAAAGAAGGCGATTGCATCGGGAGCAGGTGAAACTTTAAGTATGCAATCTATTGGTGTTGATGAAGCTGGAGATGTGGTGTCGACGTTTAATTTTGAATGGAGTGTGAAGCTGAAGTTATAACGCAGAATCTCAGTGAACCCTCGGCGAATCTCTGAGTAATAACAGTGTAACAAAAACTAAAATAAAGCAACATATAGTTAATACCATTTTAACCATATAATGTCGCATAAAATTTGTTTCTTTTTTGCTCATATTTCAATATAAAATAAAACCGTAGCTCATGCTATGCTTGAATTTTCTATTTTATCTGAACAAAAAATAATTCAAATTTAAAATACGACATATATAATTAAATTGGTATAAATCAAAAAAACGAATAACATGACAGCACACGAAATTGATTACAGAATCTACGGCGAAGAAATGCAATACGTAGAAATTGAGCTAGATCCACAAGAAGGCGTAGTTGCCGAAGCAGGCAGCTTTATGATGATGGAAGATGGGATTAAAATGGAAACTATTTTTGGTGATGGCTCTAAGAATGATACTGGGTTTTTAGGACAAATATTAGGAGCAGGAAAACGAATTTTAACAGGTGAAAGCTTGTTTATGACTGCCTTTTATAATAACCTAGTAGGAAAACGAAAGGTATCCTTTGCTTCACCTTATCCAGGGAAAATTATTCCTATTGACTTAACACGCTTTGGCGGAAAATTTATTTGTCAGAAAGACGCTTTTTTGTGTGCAGCGAAAGGGGTAAGTATTGGTATTGAATTTTCTAAACGTTTAGGGCGTGGTTTATTTGGTGGCGAAGGTTTTATCATGCAAAAATTAGAAGGTGATGGTATGGCATTTGTTCACGCTGGAGGTACCATGGCTATGAAAGAGTTAAAAGCAGGCGAAATTTTACGGGTTGATACGGGTTGTATTATTGGTTTTGATCAAACCATAGATTATGATATTGAATTTGTTGGAGGTATTAAGAATACGGTTTTCGGAGGCGAAGGTCTATTTTTTGCTAAATTACAAGGACCTGGAACCGTATACATTCAATCTTTACCTTTTAGCCGTTTAGCAGGCCGTGTATTAGCTTCGGCACCACAAGGTGGAGGAAAAAGTAAAGGAGAAGGAAGTGTTTTAGGTGGTTTAGGGGATTTACTTGATGGTGATAATCGCTTTTAGAAGTTTAAGCTGAACTATAGGTGTGAATTTAATTTTGATAGTACAAAAAAGTCCTTCGCTAGACTATAGCGAAGGACTTTTTAGGTTTAAATATAGACTTGAAACAATCTAATATTTTATAAATTTAATAGCTTGTACATTCAATTGATCTAGAGTTTTGATGGTAAGCACATAAATACCATCGCTAAAGTTTGATAAATCTATAATATTGCTATTAGGTGTATTTGACTTAAATATATTATTACCCATTGTGTCATAAATAGTAATAGACTTGATGGTTTTTAAATCACTAATATTATTTAGTGTTAGTAATTTGGTTGCTTTATCGTATGAAACGAAAACTGCTTTTTTAGTTTTGTCTTTATTGCTTAAAGTGACTTGATCTTGAAAAACTATTGAAAAACGATTTTCATACAAGCCTCTTGCTAAGGTGATTTCAGCAGGGTTTGATTTTATGTCGTGATAACTACCGCTAATATCATCCTTTAGATAAATTTCTAAATCATCAGGCACATATTGCGATTTTTCAATGGCAAATTTATAGTTTCCAGCATCTGTAGCTTTCACAGTAAGTGGTAATTCATCTTCTGAGTTTATAGTAGGTAAGGCTTGAATGGCTAATTTTTCACCATTTAAAACCCAATAAGCATCATTTCGAAAGTCATCAAAAACGATAGCGTCATAGCCTTTGTCATAATCATAGGTGGCATGATTGGCATCGTAACCTAAGCCTAAAATTTTAGTTAGGTTTTTAGGCTCTGTAAAAGAAAACCATAATTTGGTTCGTTGATCACTATTTGTTTGAGACTTTTTATTTGTGGTTTTGTAGAAGATACTTCCGCCATCTGAGTCTTTAGCAAAAGTACGTTGACCGTTATTAAAAGCAAGAACGCCGTCGGAATCAATAGTAACGAAAAAACCTTGTGCAACACTAATGTTAGCTGTTGGAGCTGATTTAGAGGTAGCGCCAGTGCCGCTAGTTAATCCAGAAGTGTCTGGTGTGGCTCCAGAAATTCCCATCATGAGGTTATAAGTGGCATAGCCTCCTTGATAATCTTTTAAATTATGGCTGTTGTTTGTTGTAAAATGCTCCCAAAAATATAATGTACCATCAATTACAGACAAATTATCATTAATAAATTGATTAGCATCTAATGCTGAAGGATATGGGTTTCCCATCAATACGTCATTTCCTGAGGTTACTACTAAATTATAATCCCCGCTGTTAGGCATGCCTCTAAAAATATATTCTTGTTCGGTTGTAGCAGCGCCAGAACCTTTTAATGTAAAACCATCACCAGGATTAAGTACTGTGTTTTCTGTGATTTTTTGCCAGTCATAATAGTTGTTAGTGGTTCCATAAAAAGTGTATAGCCACCTGTTACTTAATGTGATGGGGGAGGTGGAAGGATCTGCATTTAAGTTTGAAGTGAAGTTTAACGTTCCGTTTGAATCTTCTAAAGCACTTATTTGCCATGTTCCTCCATTATTCACAGGCGAACACCAATAATTGTAGTTATGCAGGTTTGTAGTGCCTTGTTGTCTAATGGTTAATTCACCGCTTCCTGAATTAACGTCTGGCCCTGTATGGTTTTGTATGAGTTGTGCTTCGCCTAACAGATTTAAATTTCCGTTAAGGATAATTCTATTTTCGGTTTGTAGTAGAATACCATCGTTAACTTCTAAGGATGCTCCTGAAAGCACTTCAATTTCACGCACTTTGGCATCTTCCGTTAAGGTGGCTGTAGTTCCAGGTAATACCAATAATTTTAAACAAGAATCAAGATTACTAGGCGCCCCTCCAGATCCAGATCCTCCACTAAAACTTGAGCCGTCCCAAACTATTTGATTCGCATAGCGTATTGAGAAGTAATCGTTATCTGAAAAGTTTACGTTGTTAGCGGTTGCCGTATGGTTGGTTGTATCATTGATTAGAGGATAGGTTGTAGGTGATGTAAAGTTAGAATCGCTACTTACAATAAGCTCTAGGTTAGGGCAGGTCATTGCTATTGCCCCTCCAGTTAAAACGATTTCTTTTAAATCAAAAATTACGGTAAGATCATCAATACTTCCTCTTTTGCTTACGCGCCATATAGAGTTTAACTGTTCGGTGTTGTTAGTAGTATTATTACCAAAGTCGTATGTTGGGTTTTTCGTTTCTTCACCCCAAAATAAAAATTCATCATTATCTAAATCAGAGGGGTTGTTTATTCTAACAATACCAGCGCCTTGGGAGTCTGTATGATTACTGCTATCACTAGCCTGGCCGATACCTGCCACATTATGATCAAAATTGCCGTTAGCACTTTTGTCCTGTTTGTAATAGTCTTCAGAAGTTAAAGCGATGTTATATTTTGCCGACAAATAGTTGTTTACAATAATGCGTTCAGCACTACTAAGTGCGTAATTAAAATGTATCAATTCGGCTATTTCTGCACCAAGATGTGCTCTGTAGTTTTTATTAAGTGCACCTATAACTAAATCTTCTTTACTATTAATTATAGAAGAGGAAGTTTCATTTCCAGTAACTAGCAATTGCTGTCCGTTAAACACTTTAGATCGCAGTGACGAAGATAAGGTTCCATCGTAATTAAATTGTAAAATATAATTGGTGTTATTGATGAATTTAGGCGTGTTCGTGGTAACTCTATTATTTTGAGTGTTGATATCTAAATTTAGATTTTGATTTTTATAAAAAAACCAAGTATAGGCATAATCTGCACTTGTTTCAAAGCGAATTCGTTTTCCTAAAATACCACGGGGTTCTTCATCTAGGTTTTTTGGTTTTAACACCGAAAAATAGGTGATTCCTGTAGTTCCATCTAAAATATCAGCATCAGCAACAGTCATAATATCATCAGATCCATCTAGAACAACAGTGGGCATACTGTTTAAAGTACTGGTAGTTGAATATAAAGGTTGCTGCCCCGAAATTGCAGAAGCATCATTACTGTTCCCTGAGGCATCAGGCCAATTGCTTACAGAATCACTGTTTGAAAGTGTTAGGTTGTCTGCTTTTAACCATAAGCCATTTGAGCTGCTGTTGCCAACACCGCCAGGGCCAGTTTGAGAATAACCTAAATTAATAAAAAAGCATAGCATTAGCGCTATAAGCGTTCTGGTATAGTTCATGTCAGTTTAATAAAAGTAAATGAGGGGGATTTACTAGATAGTTAGTCAAGGCAAATATAAGTGAATCATATATTTTAAAAAAAAAGTATTTCATTTGGAGGTTGTCGAGAACTAGAAGTATATTTTTAGCCTAAATTATGCAGGCTTTATTTTAGTGTTAAAAAATGATAAAAAGAACCTAGACCATGCTTTTTTTTACTAAATTTAGATGTTATTTTTAAAAATAAGACAAAGCCTATTAAACAAATCTACTATTACACAACCTAAACTTTTAAGAAATTATGGCTAGAGCAATGATGGAGTACACGAAAACTGTGCTTGATAAAGTGAGTTTCGATTCCAACCTGTTTTGCAAAGAAGTGCAAAAGGCATTACAAAGATTACTACCTTATGAAATTGAAGAGTTAAAAATATTTATTCATTCGTTAGTGCATCAAAACCCAGAATTAAACCAATGTTTAATTTATTTAAAATAAAATTGAAAGCGACCTAAATGGTCGCTTTTTTTATGCATTAAGAAATGTTTATATTTTTACCTAATAAGGGCTAGGATATGATGTATCTGTTTTTAACAGTGACAGATAAAAACTATTTAGGTAGCGGACTAACAATTTGTACATTTTGAAAAGCAATTGCCCCACGTATAATTCCAGATATAACATCCTGTAGGGCTTCTATAATCTGCATTTTCAATTCACTTTTATGATAAATGATACTTACCTCGCGCGCAGGAGTAGGCTCGTTGAAGTAATGTAAATTTTTACTTTCGGTACTTTTTATGTCTAAGGTATGTAAATAAGGAAGTAAAGTCATGCCTAAACCTTCATTGGATAGTTTTATTAAGGTTTCAATACTTCCGCTTTCTAATTGAAACTTATCATCTACATGGTCTTTAAAGGCCTTACACAAATTTAGTACGCCGTCTCTAAAACAATGTCCATCTTCAAGTAATAACATGTCATCCACATCTAAATCTGTAATATCAATTTTATTATTCGTGTGCAAACGGTGGCCATTAGGAATATAGCTTACAAATGGTTCAAAGTAAAGAACACGCTCTTTAATATTTTCATCTTCTAACGGTGTTGCTGCAATAGCAGCGTCTAAATGACCATCTTTTATTCTTGCTATAATCTCTTCAGTTGTTAATTCTTCAATTTTAAGCTTAACCTTTGGGTGTTTTTTGATGAAGGTTTTTAGGAACATGGGTAATAAAGTAGGCATAATGGTAGGAATGATCCCTAGGCGAAACTCACCACCAATAAATCCTTTTTGTTGATCTACAATATCTTGAATGCGATACGATTCATTAACGATATTTCTAGCTTGATTAACTATTTTTTTACCAACATCGGTAAGCTCGATGGGTTTTTTACTACGATCGAAAATTTGAACTTCAAGCTGGTCTTCAAGCTTCTGAATTTGCATACTTAAAGTTGGTTGGGTAACAAAACATTTTTCGGCAGCTTTTGTGAAGTTTTGGTTTTCGGCTACAGCCAAAACATAATACAATTGGGTAATCGTCATCCGTCATCAATTTAGATTATAAAAGTATAAAAACCATCAATAAAACTTATCGATATGACTGTTAATTATAAATTAAATTTGTAGTAGATACAAAAGGATAAATTAATTTTGTAATTAATATAAAAAACACATAAAGATGAAATTAAATAGTATAGGATTAGACACAGAAAAGACTAAAGATTTAGCTGAAGATTTAAACCATTTATTAGCTAATTTTCAAATTTATTATCAAAATTTAAGAGGTATTCACTGGAATATTAAAGGTAAAGCTTTCTTTGATTTACATGTGAAGTTTGAAGAATTATACACCGATGCAAATACTAAAGTTGATGAAATCGCAGAACGAATTTTAACTTTAGGAGCAACACCTTTACATACTTTCGAAGATTATTCCGCGAAAGCGCAAGTACCGGTAGGAAAAAATATTTCTAAAGATGATTTGGCCGTGAGATTAATTGTAGATTCTTTATCTGAATTACTTAAAATAGAAAGAGATCTTTTAGAAAAATCTGACGACGCCAGTGATGAAGGAACCAACTCAATGATGAGTGATTTTATTACCGAACAAGAAAAAACGGTTTGGATGATGAAAGCCTGGTTAAGTGAAACCGTATAGAACAAAAGAAATAACAGCATTAAAAGGGGGCTCAAGTTTGAGTTCCTTTTTTATGCAATCTTATTTTTATAAGTATTTAGTTATATGATTTTGAACTCGTTATTATTTGTGGGATCTTCGATTTCAAAATGCCTTTATACTGGTGGCTTATGCTTATGAGAAGCTGAATCAAGTTCAGCTTGACGAAAAGTTGTCTTATAGCATGCCGCGCGCTTTAATTTCTAGATACTTATTAATCGTATCGATAGTCAGATGTTCTGGCGTAGTTAAAATTGAGTGAATACCGTACTTTTTAAGTTCGTTTGCTATTAGGCGTTTTTCAAACTCAAATTTTTCAGCAATGACCTTGTCGTAAACCTGCTGAACAGTTTCAGCTTTATTCGATATCATTTGGTTTATTTCTGTGTTTTTAAAGAAAATAACAACGAGCAAATGGCTTTTAGAAATGGCTTTTAAATAGGGTAGTTGACGCTCTAAACCGTCTAAAGTTTCAAAGTTTGTGTACATTAAAAGCAGACTACGATTGGTGATGTGCTTTTTAATGTTTCCATATAAACGGCTAAAGTCACTTTCAAAATAATCGGTTTTCACATTGTAAAGCGCTTCTAGAATGAGGCGCATTTGTGAATTTCGACGCTCGGCCATCACCACATTTTCAATATTTTTTGAAAATGAAAACAGCCCCGCTTTATCATGTTTTTTGAGAACAACATTACTGATTACTAGAGAGGCATTTATAGCGTAATCCAATAAACTTAAGCCGTTAAAAGGCATTTTCATCAAGCGCCCTTTGTCAATTATGGAATAAACCGGTTGCGATTTTTCATCTTGAAACTGATTGACCATCAATTGGTTTTTCTTCGCTGTGGCTTTCCAGTTTATGGTGCGTAAATCATCTCCCAGAACATAGTCTTTAATTTGTTCAAATTCCATGGAATGTCCAAGACGGCGTACTTTTTTTAACCCGTAATCCAATGAATTTTTATTGATGTTTAGAAGTTCAAACTTTTTTAATTGCTTAAAACTGGGGTAGGTTGGAATTTCGCTTCCTGTATTAAATGTATAACGCTTGGCAACTATTTTTAAAACGGAAGCCGCGTAAATGTTCAAATTTCCAAACTCATATAAGCCACGTTCGGTTGGTTTTAAATGATATGGAATGGTTTCCGATTTGCGTGAGGCAATTATTTTATTAATTTTAAAATCACGAACCTGAAACTGTTCTGGAATTTCATCAATAATTTCAAGATGAATGGTAATCGGGTAGTGGTTTTTAACTTCAATTTCAACCAAATTTTGATCACCATTAGAAAATTTATCAGGTAAAATTCTGGAAGCCTCAATATTATTTTTTCCTATGAAAACAATAAGAATATCAAGAATAAATAATACAACCAAAACTAAAATTGAAAGCTGTGCTATAAAGAACAACATCGGAACAAAATAACTTAAAGCAAACAAAACCACAATGCCTATTCCGGCATAAAAAAATCGAGGTTGTATGTAGAATGGTTTAAACATTTTTTTTGTTATTGGCTGTTGACTGTTGACTGTTGACTCTTGACTTTTGACCTTTGATAGTTGACGTGAATCTCTGCGTATCTCTGTGAAATAACTTCATGTCATAGCTCCTATGCATAATATCCTAGCGAGGAATCTCCACCGTTTCAATAATTTGTTTTATAATTTGCTTACTTGAAATGCCTTCCATTTCACGCTCTGGTGTTACAATAACACGATGATGTAAAACTGGAATAGCGGCACGTTTAATATCTTCGGGTGTCACAAAATCTCTTCCGCTCATGGCAGCAAAAGCTTTACTCGCTTTTAAAATAGCAATCGATGCTCTTGGTGATGCTCCCAAATATAAAAACTGATTACTTCTGGTAGCTACGATTAGTTGTGCAATGTATTTGATCAGGTGTTCTTCAACAAGAATTAGAGTGACTAGGTTTTGATATTTTATAATTTGTTCTGCTGTTAAAAACGAATTGATTTCGTCAATTTTCGTTTTATCTTTTAAGGCATGTTCTCTGCTAATAATTTCAATTTCTTCTTCTAAATTAGGATAATCAACATCAATTTTGAAAAGAAAACGATCTAATTGCGCTTCAGGTAATCGGTAAGTTCCTTCTTGCTCTACTGGGTTTTGAGTGGCTAACACCATAAAAGGGGAATCTAATATAAACTTATTGCCATCGATGGTAATTTGTTGTTCTTCCATAACCTCAAACAAGGCTGCTTGTGTTTTTGCTGGCGAACGGTTTATTTCATCAATAAGGATCATGTTTGAAAAGATAGGCCCTTTTTTAAACTCGAATTCAGAGTTTTTTAAGTTAAAAACCGAGGTTCCTAGAATATCACTAGGCATTAAATCTGGCGTAAATTGAATTCTACTAAAACCAACACTTAATGATTTAGCCAATAGTTTCGCGGTTACGGTTTTTGCAACACCAGGAACACCTTCAATTAATGAATGGCCTTTGGCTAAAAGTGAGGCGATTAGCATGTCTACCATGTCAGACTGTCCAACGATGACTTTACCAACTTCAGCTTTTATATTCTGAACACTATTTTGTAATTCAGATAAATCCAAACGGTTTTGAAACTGCACATTATTACCACTTTCTTGATTGTTGGGAATAGCGTTTTCTGATGTGTTTGGTAAATAATCTTGATGTCCTTGCTGTTCTGTATTTTCGTCCATAATTATTTTGAATTAAAGGCTTCTATAAGTTTGTTTAGTTTTATGAGTTGGGTTTCTGTAACGTCATTTTGCGTTTTTAACCAACTTATATAATTTATTAATGCTTTGACTTCTTCTCTTTTTTTGCCAGCTTTTGAAGCTAATCGATCTATAAAATCATCATCTAAAATACTGGTGTTTAAATGAAAATCGGTTCTGATCTTTTCTAAAAAGTAAGTGATTTTTTTGTCAATAAGGTTTTTATGGTCTTTGGTTTCAAAGTATAAATTAGAAACTGTTTTCACAAAAGCGACTGATGTGTTTTGCAAAGGCGTGATGATTTTAATAATGCGTTGTCTACGTTTAGCGTTAAAAATCATAAACAAAATCGCAAAAATGACCGCTGTATACCAAGCCCATCTAAAGGACTGTTGTTCTAAAAACCAATTGAGGTTCGATTCTTTTTCAACCTCTGCATGGTAAGGCGTTTGCATTTTCGTGAAGGAATCAAAATAGATGTCATTTTCGGGCAAATAAGATAATATACCTTCAACATATCGATATCGGTTTTCTTTTAAAAGATTGTAATTCGTGAATGCTTTAGGTTCAGTGTGTAGATAAATGGTGCCTGTTCCAAACGGTATTTTTAAAAAATTGGCATGTTTATAATCTATCTTGGAATGGCCTAATACCGTATATTTTCGTTTGCTGAAGCTTGAAAAGTATGAGTCTCCAATGTTTTTATCAATTTTGATGTTGTCAAGGTTAAGTCCTTTTAATGACAGACTTGAAATGCTGTCTTTTGTGTTTTTTATAAACGTGGTCTCAATACTTAGAGTGTCTAAAATTTTTTGCGGAAAGCTGTAATCTGAAATAAAAAGCGTGTTTCCTGAATCAGTAAAGTGTAATAATTCATCGATAGATTCTGGTAATAAATAATCTGAGTTCCCGATAATAAGATAACTGCCTTCAGCAACAAATTCACCATAAAGCCCATCGGAATGTGCTTTTAAATAACTATCCGGCTGATGGTAAACTGTTCTTACTTTATGGTCTTTAAAAAGTTTAGGGAGTTCTTGGTATAAAATACTTGTGCCGTAAGGCTTGTTGCTTCTTTCGTTATAAGATTCTGCCCAATCTACAGTTTTGGTTCGTGAAGCACTGGAAATTATGGCAGCCATAATAACGAGTACCACTATGATTAGGGTTATTGGTAAAATTTTTCTCATGATTTTACCTGTTTTAAGAATGTTTCGAAATTGCTTTTAGCCTTGTCGTAAGTCTCAATATCTACAGGGAATTCTCCATACCAGATGTAATTGTATAAATACGAAATATAACCAAAGTCTTTACCAAAAGCTGTGTTGTGAAGTTCGCTTAGATATTCAGAATTTGTTTTGTCGTCTTCAAATTTTATAAGGTTATTAATGCTAAGCGTTTTTAAAACTAACAAATAATAGTATCGAATGGCTAAGCGGTAGTTTGCGTCTTTTTCAGCATGATTTATTAAGCTTTTAATATCTGCATTTTCAATGTTTTCAGCCGTAATATCTTCATTAGTATTAATAGATTTATTTCTTTTTGAAGTGAACAAGCGCGTGCCACCTTCTTTAAAAATCATGTAAACTAAAAAGATTACGGCTAGGGCAATGGCTAGATAGAAAAACCAGCCAATTGGGCCTAAATTGATGTTTAAATTGTCTTGGTTGTTTTCTTCTTCTGGGGTTTTGTCTCCTAATTCGTTGCCTTTTTCTCCTTTTTGGTAGGCGTTATAGTCGCCACTGCCTTGTTTTATAGATCTTACAACAGCTTTTCCTTCATAATTAAATCGAGAATCTGAATAGCGTGTTTTAAAATCAGCATCAAAATGTCGAAGCTCTTCAGGTTCTTGAGTTATAGGCAAGCAAAAGACCATTTGATGGCAGCAAAGCATCAAAACCAAAAGAATAAAAGTGTAAGGTGTAGTTAGTTTCAAGCAGGTAGTAGTGTTGTAGATGAGATTTGGGTAATTTTCTTCTGAATTTTAAAAGGGTAAATTAAATAATAATACGCTATTAAACTTAAGGTGCTTAAAATAATTAAAACCGATAGCCAATGTGGCATCACGTTGGAATATCGTGTAACAAAACCTTCTAAAAAGCCAGCAGCAAAGGTAAAAGGAAAGGTGCTAATGAGTATTTTAACGCCCGTTTTTGCACCAATTTTAAACGAGGTGTATCTAGAGTGGGTTGCCGGAAATAGTATACTGGCTCCCAAAATTAAACCCGCAGCAGCTTCAATGACAATGGCAAATATTTCCATCGAGCCGTGAATCCAAATGCCGCGAACACTTTCCCAGAACACGTTTTTTTCATAAAAAAAGTATTGAAAAGACCCTAGCATAATACAGTTTTTAAACATGATGTATAAGGTTCCAATACCTAAAAATACGCCTAAAATAAATGCGATAATGCCAACTTTAAGGTTGTTGATGGTAATACCAATAAAGCTTCCCCAATTACTGCCACTTTTATAAACGGCAACAGGATCGCCAGCTTCGATGTTTTCCAAAGACATGTTTACATAATGATCACCTAAAATAGAGCGTACAAATTCACCATCGTTCGCTGCTGAAATAACCCCTACAAACGTAAAAGCAAAAAAGATGATAAAGACGGTATAAATAAATTTTCGATATTGAAAACAAATAAGAGGTACTTCGGTTTTCCAAAAAGAGACGATTCTGTTCGTGTCCTCGCGTTTGGTTTTGTAAATTTTCTGGAAAGCTTTGGCTGCAAGTTGGTTGAGGTAGGTAACGACCTTGCTTTTGGGATAATAGGTTTGTGCGTAGGCTAAATCGTTTACCACATGAATGTATTGTGTAGCCAGTTCATCTGGGTTTTCAAAGGCGTTATTGAAAATAGCATTTTCAAAACTTAACCATTTTTCCTTATTTTGCTTGATGAATGAAACTTCCCTCATATATTTGATAAATTAAAATATAAAATGTCAGAGTTACAAATTAACACCACGCAAAATGTAAAAATAAGCTTCAATGCTGCTGGGTCGGGGGAGCGATTATTGGCTTTTGTTATCGATATGGCAATAAAAATAGGTTATTTAATGGTGTTGAATAAGACCTTTGGTGCTTTTGAGAATATGGATGAATGGTCTCAAATGGCAATAAATACGCTGCTAGGTTTTCCTGTCATGTTTTACACTTTGGCCTTAGAGTCTATGTTTAACGGACAAACCTTAGGGAAGCGAATCATGAAAATAAGAGTGGTGAAAATTGATGGCTATCAAGCCTCGTTCTCAGATTATGTGGTGCGATGGTTTTTTCGAATAGCAGATATTTATATTTTTGGTTTGGGCTTTTTTGTGATGTCCATGAACAAGAAAACACAACGTATTGGTGATATGGCAGCCGGAACCGCTGTTATTGTGCTAAAAGATCAGGTGAATATAAGTCATACTATTTTAGAAGATTTAGCCGATAATTATAAGCCTACATACCCAAATGTGATCAAGTTATCTGATAACGATGCCCGTATTATTAAAGAAACGTTTCAGACTTCAAAACTGACGAATGATTATAAAACTTTAATCAAATTACGTCAGAAGATTATAGAGGTGGCGGGCATTAAAGAGGTGAAGCAATCGTCTGATATGGAGTTTATAAAAGTTATTTTAAAAGATTATAATTTTTATACTCAAAATATGTAAATGAAGACTACTTTTGCGCCGCGAAAGTAAATAGCTAAATAATAGACTTTCCCTAAATTAATTTAAGAACGTATTTAATTAAGGACTAACTATGTTTTATATCATTGAGGTTTTTGGAACTGCGGCCTTTGCAATATCAGGCGTTTTAATTGCTTTAAAAAAGCGAATGGATTTTTTCGGAATTATAATTATCGCATTTGTAACCTCGGTTGGAGGTGGTACCCTGCGCGATATACTCATTGGTGTTGCGCCTGTGAGCTGGATGAAAGATATTCTTTTTACTTATGTAATTTTAGGGGCTTCGGTTTTTGCTATTATTTTTAGAAGCAAGCTTAATTATTTACGAACTTCACTCTTTTTATTTGATACCATAGGTATAGGTTTATTTACCGTAGTTGGTGTAGAACGTGCTATTAGCGTAGGTTTACATCCCTTAAACTGTATAGCCATAGGTACGATAACAGCTTGTTTTGGTGGTGTTGTTCGTGATGTATTGTGTAATGAAATCCCTGTGATTTTTAGAAAAGAAATTTATGCAACAGCTTGTATCTTAGGAGGAATCACTTACTTTATATTGCAGTACTTACCAATTGAAGGTAATTTTATATTTATAATCGCTGGACTTGTGGTTATTATTGTGCGCTTATTAGCTGTGATTTTTAAAATTGCACTGCCTAATCTGTATGGTAATACAGGAGATTAATTCCTTGTAAAATAGTTTGGGTTAATCTATAATTTTCACATCGCGTATATAAATATTTTGATTAGGCCAATCGGCGCCGTCAGTTTCCACACCGGCAATTTTATCAACCACATCCATGCCTTTTATCACATGTCCGAAAATGGTGTAATCGCCATCTAAAAAATGAGCGCCACCTTCTTGTTGCACGATGAAAAACTCGTAAGGTGAAGCAAGTTTATGTGGGTTATCAATGTCGCTACTTGGCATAGAAATAACGCCTCGGTCATGCTTAAAACCACGTTTTGTGTCTGGCGGAAGCAGATACTTACCAATATAGTGTCGTTTTCTAGACGTTTTTTTGTCGTCACTATTTCCGGCTTGAATCATAAAATTATCAATCACACGGTAAAACTGCGTGCCATTAAAATACTTTTGCTTGGTAAGCCATATAAAATTAGAGCGATGAAATTTTGTTTCATCGTATAGTAGAATGTCTATATCACCAAAATCTGTCGAGATTCTTACCTTGTTTTCTTTATGATGTTTGTCGTACTCCAAGAAGAAATCCATCGCGTTTTTTTCGGTAAGCTTGGGGAATTCTCGCTTTTTAACCTTGGAGTTCGCGCTTTGTTTTTCAGTTTTTTCTGTTGTGGTTTCTACTTTAGTTTCAGGTGTATTTTTCTTTTTACTTTTTTTATCTTCACAATTTAGAAGAAGAAATAAAAAACAAAAAATAAGTTTAAACTTCATTAATAATAATTTTGTTATTCACTGAAAATATCTTCAAATGAATTTTGATACATTTTTAAAAGCGCTTTCAAAAATAGAAAATATACCGATATTAGGCGAAGCATCGCACTTTAAAATGGTGCCATCCTTCCGTCATGAATTTCTTCGAAACCAAGAAGTAGCCATAGAAAACGCAAAATTAGCAGGTGTTTTAGCCCTATTTTACCCTAATAACGCTCATGAAACGTATTTTGTTTTAATCCTACGGAACACTTATAAAGGCGTGCACTCTGCCCAAGTCGCTTTTCCTGGCGGAAGATATGAAGATGAAGATGCTTCACTAAAAGAAACGGCTTTACGTGAAACTTTTGAAGAAGTTGGCGTGCCAATGGAACATATGAAGGTGGTTAAAAAGTTGTCTCAAGTTTACATTCCACCAAGTAATTTTTATGTACAGCCTTTTGTTGGGGTTACGCATAAAACACCTAAATTCAAGAAACAAGCCGATGAAGTAGAATCAATTATAGAGGTGTCTTTAAGTGACTTTTTAGATGATAGTTTCTTGGTGACTAAAAAAGTTAAAAGTTCTTACAGTCTTGAAGTTGAGGTGCCAGCGTTTAAATTAAATGGTCACATTGTTTGGGGAGCGACTGCAATGATGTTAAGTGAAATTAAAGACCTGTTAAAAGAACTCATATAATCTATGAGATTTACTACATTTGCACCACCAACTGAAAAATTGAAGAAGGATTTATGGGATTGCTTAAAAAAAATCCATTCGGACACATATTAATATTTAAAAAATGGCTGATTAGAATATTCGGCCTGCTTACTCATAGACGTTTTAGAGGGTTTAACGAACTTCAAATTGAAGGTTCTGAGGTCATTAAAGGGCTGCCTGATACAAACGTATTATTCATATCAAACCATCAAACTTATTTTGCAGACGTGGTATCGATGTTTCACGTATTCAACGCCAGTTTAAGTGGTCGTGTAGATTCGATTAAAAACGTGGGCTACATTTGGAATCCTAAATTGAACATCTACTATGTAGCGGCAAAAGAAACCATGAAAGCTGGTTTATTACCTAAGATTTTAGCTTATATGGGGTCGATTAGTATCGAAAGAACATGGCGGTCTGAAGGTAAAGATGTTAACCGACAAGTGAAAATGAGTGATATTTCTAGTATCGGAAAAGCACTTGATGACGGCTGGGTAATCACATTTCCGCAAGGTACAACCACACCTTTTAAACCGGTTAGAAAAGGTACAGCACACATTATAAAGCGTTACAAACCTATTGTAGTGCCTATTGTTATTGATGGTTTTCGTCGTTCTTTTGATAAGAAAGGTTTACGTATTAAGAAGAAAAATATTCTTCAGTCTTTTGAGATTAAGGAACCTCTAGATATTGATTACGATAACGATTCTACAGACGATATCATTACAAAAATTGAGTATGCTATCGAGCAACACCCTTCATTTTTAAAAGTGGTTCCACAGAAGGAATTAGAAGCACTTGAAGCTTTGAATAAATTAAGAGAGTGGTAATTAACCGCTAGAATTTTAATTTCTTAAAAAAGCTTGATGCAAACGACCGACGTACAGGAACAACTATTTTCAAATTTAAAAACCTATTTCGGGTACGATAGTTTTAGGGCGCAACAACAAGACATCATTGAAACGGTTTTAAGCAAAAAAGACTGTTTGGTTATTATGCCAACCGGTGGCGGAAAATCGATTTGTTTTCAATTACCAGCATTAAGTTTTGAGGGGGTTACCTTGGTGATTTCGCCATTAATCGCGCTCATGAAAGACCAAGTTGACGGTTTAAATGCTAACGGTATTGCAGCTTCTTACTTTAATAGCAGTCAGAGTGCTAGTGAACAACATGACATTATTGAACGTGTTATTACGGCTGATTTAAAATTGCTTTATGTGGCTCCAGAAAGCCTAGCCGCACTTCAAAATATTATTACTGAAAAATATATTAGTTGTGTCGCCATTGATGAAGCGCATTGTATTTCGTCGTGGGGTCATGATTTTAGGCCTTCATATCAGCAATTAGGATTTCTAAAATCCACACTTCCAAATACGCCTTTTATCGCTTTAACTGCCACAGCCGATAAAGCCACGCGTAGTGATATTGCAAAACAATTACGCATAGAACACGCCCAACAATTTATTTCGTCTTTTGATAGACAAAATATTGAATTGGAGGTGCGTCCTGCCGATAATAGAATTTCTCAAATAGTAAAATTTATAAAGAGAAACCAAGGCCAATCTGGAATTGTATACTGTTTAAGTCGGAAAACGACCGAGCAATTAGCGAAAAAACTGAAAACCAACGGCATTTCCGCGAAAGCGTATCATGCGGGTTTAAGTTTTGACGAACGCTCTAAAGTTCAGGAATCCTTTATTTTTGATAGAACACAAATTGTTTGTGCTACAGTCGCCTTCGGGATGGGTATTGATAAATCGAACGTCCGCTGGGTCGTGCATTACAACATGCCCAAAAATATTGAAGGCTATTATCAGGAAATTGGTCGTGCTGGTCGCGACGGACTAAAATCTCATGCTTTATTGTTTCATAGTTATGCTGATGTGATTCAGCTACGGAATTTTGCCAGTGGCGCTTCAAATGAAGCGTTTCAAATTGCAAAACTAGACCGTATGAAACAGTTTAGCGAGTCGACTACCTGTAGAAGAAAAATTTTACTGAGTTATTTTGGGGAATTACTCGCTGAAAATTGCGGAAACTGTGATGTGTGTAAAAATCCGCCACAAATTTTCGATGGTACCATCATCGCTCAAAAAATACTCTCTGCCGTTTATCGCTTAAAAGAATCGGAAGCCATAGGTATGATTATCGATGTACTTCGTGGTTCGCAAAATGCAGCGGTTTTAGATAAGGGCTATAATCAACTGAAAACTTTTGGTATTGGTAGAGACATCGCGTATCGCGATTGGCAGCACTTAATCATCCAGCTTATTAATCAAGGTTTTTGTGAAATTGCTTTTCATCAAAATAATGCCCTTCGGCTTACCGAATTTTCAAAAAAAGTATTGTTTGAAGGCGCAAAGGTAGCCTTGACTAAACCCGTTCATATTCCGGAGCCAAAGGTTAAAGAACGCGTTAAACGCAAACCAAAAGCTGCACCAAAAACACGTGTTAAAAAACGTGAGAATACTTTATTTGAGCGTTTAAGGCAATTGCGATATAAAATTGCTTTAGAAGAAAATATTCCTGCTTATTTGATTTTTAGTGATGCCACTTTAAAGGAAATAGAGCGCGAACGCCCATTAAGTGAAGATGATTTTTTAAGCATCAGTGGGGTAGGACAGCGTAAACTTGAAGTTTATGGTGATGAATTTATTGCTGAAATTTTAGATTTCATGGGTTCAAAAGTCAAGAAGCCTAAAAAGAAAGCCACGCATTTGGTCACTTACGATCTCTATAAAAACGGACTCACCATTGAAGAAATTTCTGTAGAACGCAAGCTCTCAACTACAACTATTTACTCCCATATAGCAAAACTTCACAGCACAGGTAAAGCAGTAAATATTTACGATTTTGTATCTAAAAGTGAGGTGGAAGCGGTGAAAAAAGCAAAAACAGACTTAGATGCCCCAACAGGATTGAAGCCTTATTATGACCACTTGAACGGCGATTTAGATTATTTTAAAATTCGTTTGGCTTTGAGTGTGGTTGATAAAAATTAATTTTGAATACCTTTATATGTAATGAACGTAGCGAACGTCACCCTGAACTCGATTCAGGGTCACACAAAGAAGCTCAAGTTTATTTATGTTGAAATCAGATTTCATCACTATATATTACTAAAAAGCGGTGTCTGATTTCTATGAAGTAACCAAACAATTTTGAATATTTAATAATTAGTCACATCGAGCGCAGTCGAGATGTGTTTCAATTACGAACACCGACCTCGACTGCGCTATCATTGACATGATAAGACCCTTCAGGTTTTAAAAACCTGAAGGGTCTGCAAAACAAAAATTTAAAAGACGTCAATATCTCCGTTATTCAAATTTTTTGTAGTGGGGCTCAGCCTGACTTTCAATTAAAAATTAACTTTAAGGTGTTTTCCAAGTTTTTAAGTAAATTTATCCCATGGTAGAAGATCAAAATTTCAACAAACAAGATTTTACAGAAAACAGACTGCCGCATGGCGATTACGAATACTGTACTTTCTCTAATTGTAATTTTTCAAATGCTTTTTTAAACGGTATTCGTTTTTTAGAATGTGAATTTATAGATTGTAATTTGAGTTCCACAAATATCACGAATACCACATTTCAAGACGTGACCTTTCAAGACTGTAAAATGTTGGGGTTGCATTTCGAGTCTTGCGATACGTTTGGTTTCTCTGTTCTGTTTAATAATTGCAACTTAGATCATAGTTCTTTCTATCAAATGGATTTAAAAACCACCGAGTTTTTAGGTGTCAACCTTGGCCATGTAGATTTTACCGAAGCAGACTTAAGTGGCGTGGTTTTTAATGACTGTGACCTCAAACAAGCTGTTTTTAGCCGAAGTATTTTAGAGCGTACGGACTTCAGAACCGCCATAAATTACAGTTTGAACCCTGAAAATAATAAAATGAAAGGCGCTAAATTCTCTTTGGAAGGTGTTTCAGGGCTTTTAAGTCATCATAAAATTGAAATTGAGTAGTGTTTTAGCTTATTAGAGATTTTTGTTTAAAAGATTAAAGTTTATACTTCTTATCGCTTGTCTTATCTTGTATTCAATGCTAACAGGTTTTGGTGAATTTTATCTCTGACCTTAATGTTTATTGTACTATTTCTTTAACAATTCAAGTTCATCAATCATTTCATCAATCTTTGTGGTTAATCGACCGTATATCAAATAATTTGATAGTTTGAAACAGCAAACACCGATGAAAGAACATGCTATTAAGAAAATAACAGAAGCTGTGATTAATTTTGTTAAGGAGTAACTTTCCAATATGTATTCTAATTGATTTGATTCATAAATGTATATACAGAACCCGATATAGGCTATAAAAGGAAGTCCAATACCTAAAAGTTGTGTATAGAATTTTACATTATTTTTTATCATGATTTGAATTTTATTTAAATACATAAAGCATGATTCACTTGTGTTTATGGTGTTCAAAAATTGTAGTCGTTGCCTATTTAAAAAGAACATGGCTAGCATTAATGAAGACATGTATAATCCCAATACAGGTTTCGAGCTTAGTACCAAAAAGATTAAAGTAACTACGGCAATAGGAATGATACTCCAGTTGTCTTTCTTTGAGGCAGATTTTAATTTATCGACGGTTAATATTGATTTTTGATTATATAGGTCTACGATTACAGGAGGAATTAAGTGTTTGTCATCTTGAAATCCTTTGCTCCAAATTTCTTCTATTGATTTATCCATTGATTTGTTTTTTTATTCGGTTTTTAATTCTTGTTATTTTTACGCCTATAGAATTACTATTTGTTCCCATGATTTCAGCAATTTCTTTATAGGACTTCTTTTCTAGGTAGAGCAGAATAATTCCGCGGTCTATTTCTGGTAACTTTTTTATGATGTCATACAGTTTTGCTATATCTATGGTGTAATCTTTTACGGCTTCAGCAGAATCTGATTGATTTGAAAATTCGTTATATGATTCCTCAAAGCTATTGGTGTCCTTATATTTTTTTTGCTTTCTTAATAATGAAAGACATACATTTAAAGATATTCTGTATACCCAAGTTGACCATTCAGATTTGTTTTCGAAATTTTCCCTGCTTTTCCATATTTGCAAGCATACCTCTTGGTAATAATCTTCATAATCTTCTTGAGAATTAGAATAAGCTCTACAAATTTTAATAATTATAGCACTGTATGGTAAGATATAGGTTTTATAAAAGTCTGTACTCACGGTGATGTTTTCTTGGTTAGTGTCAGTACTATGTTTTTATTACACTTGTTTTTTTATTCAATAGCTTGAAATTAAAAAAATAAGATGCATGAATACTGAAAATTAAGAGGTTGAAAAGGATGTGTTCTTTGCAAAATAAGCATTAATATTCAATAGTACTTTAGCATCAATTCAATTTATAGTAGTATCATAAATAATTCTTAGAGAATATTTAAAAAGAAGTAAAGGAGTTGTAAATTTGAACTGAAAGTAAAAGATTTCGTTTGTATTGAAATCTAATTCCGCGAAAGCGAAAACAGACAAAAAAGTATTTATGAAACTAGTGATATCTCCGGCAAAATCCTTAGACTTTGAAAGCGAATTGCCTATAAAACAACATACAGAACCTCAGTTTTTAAAACAATCAGAGCGTTTAAATAAATTACTGAAGAAGAAATCGGCTAAAGATTTATCAAAACTCATGAAAATTTCTGATGCTTTAGGGCAATTAAATTATGAGCGCAACCAAGATTGGGAATTACCTTTTACAAGCGACAATGCCAGGCCTGCGGTTTATGCCTTTAACGGTGATGTGTACCGTGGTTTAGATGCTTACACGGTTCCCGAAGATAAAATAGAAACCTTGCAAAATACCGTTCGAATTCTTTCCGGGTTATACGGGGTTTTAAAACCTACGGACTTAATACAACCTTACCGCTTAGAAATGGGGACTAAATTCCCTGTTGGTGTTAATAAGAATTTATACGAATTTTGGAAAAAAGACATCACCAAAGCGCTAAACGAAGAATTAGAAGATGATGAGCTGTTTTTAAACTTAGCCAGTAACGAATATTTTAAAGCGGTTGATAGCAAAGCCTTGAAAGTTCCTGTTGTGACTGCAAATTTTAAAGATTTTAAAAACGGCGAATACAAAATAATTGCCTTTTATGCTAAAGCTGCTCGCGGATTAATGGCGCGTTACGTGGTAGATACCAATGCTAAAACCATTGATGATTTAAAAGGTTTCAACTACGAAGGTTATGGCTTAAGCGAAGAAATGTCTAAAGAAAACGAATTGGTTTTTATTAGATAAAACATATAAAGAAAGCGCGATCTATTTAGGTTGCGCTTTGTTGCCAATGCCAATTTTACTTTCTATTGAAGGCTTCTTTTTAATTCGAGGGCGTCTCACCCCAAAAGTGCCTCTGTATATTTTGCCACGTTTCGTTTTTTTATCTCCTTTTCCCATTTTATAAATTGTTTTTTCGCTTTCGCGGAATTGTGCTGAGGTTAAAAATTAACTTTACAGCGTTGTTGTCTGTTCGAGCGCAGTCGAGAACTTTTCGTTGTGAATAATTGGATCTCGACTGCGCTAGATCTGACATTTTCGATCGTCATACAGCTTAACATTCCATTAAAAATTCAACTTAAAAGTACAAAACTAGCTACTAATCTCTATAACTTAAAATAACAAAATTTAACACAACAACAAGTATTTAGGCGCAAATGGTAAAATTAGCTGTACATTTGCCCTCTTAAAGAAGTAGACTATAAATTTTTGTATGTGTGCTTCATAAACAAAATATATGTCATTTCAATCTTTAGGCTTATCTGATGCCTTGTTAAAAGCAATTAGCAAAAAAGGATACACAACACCCTCTCCAATTCAACAAAAAGCAATACCTCCAGTTTTAGAAGGACACGATGTTTTAGCATCGGCGCAAACAGGTACAGGGAAAACGGCAGGTTTTACTTTGCCGCTTTTACATATACTTTCTGAAAATCCGAAAGAAAAATACAGACCTATTCGTGCTTTAATTTTAACGCCAACGCGTGAATTAGCAGCGCAAGTGTACGCGAATGTTAGAGAATATAGCGAGTTTTTAAACTTACGAAGTGCCGTTATTTTTGGTGGTGTAAACCAGAAACCGCAAGCTGCAACCATCCGTCAAGGCGTTGATGTTTTAGTAGCCACGCCGGGACGTTTGTTAGATTTACAAAGTCAGGGCTTATTATCGCTTAAACGTGTTGAGATTTTTGTGCTCGATGAAGCCGACCGTATGTTAGATATGGGCTTTTTAAGAGATATAGAAAAAGTAATTAAAAGTATGCCTGAGAAACGTCAGAATTTGATGTTTTCAGCTACCTTTTCCAAAGATATCAAGAAGTTAGCTCATGGGATTTTAAATCATCCTGTTCAAGTGGAAGCTACTCCTGAAAATACAACGGTGGAAGCGATTTCACAAAAGGTGTACCGCGTTGCCAAAGGATCTAAAACAGGTTTAATTACGAAATTAATTTCTGATGGAAACTGGAAACAAGTTTTAGTGTTTACAAGAACAAAACACGGCGCGAATAAACTTTGCGAAAAATTAGATAAAGCAGGAATTACTGCGGCTGCCATCCACGGAAATAAAAGTCAGGGTGCAAGAACCAAAGCTTTATCAGGGTTTAAATCTGGGCGTGTTCGCGTTTTAGTGGCTACTGATATTGCGGCCAGAGGATTGGATATTCCGTTATTGCCTCACGTGATTAACTTTGAATTGCCTAACGTTTCTGAAGATTACGTACACCGTATTGGTAGAACTGGTAGAGCAGGAGCGAAGGGTGAAGCGATATCTTTGGTTTCAGCTGATGAAACGACGTTTTTAAGAGATATTGAAAAATTAATTGATATCAAATTACCTGTAGAAATTGTTGAAGGTTTTGAGCCAGATCCAAATGCTTCTACAGCGCCTATAAAGCAAGGTCAAGGTCGTCAAAATAGAGCGCCTCGTAAATCGAATTCTAAAAGTTCAGGAGGAAACTCAGGAAATTCTAGTAGAAGTTCTTCTAGAAATTCAGGAGGAAGAAGCAATAAGTCAAGACGACCAAATCGTAGTAGCGATAAAAGAAGTTAAGCCATTTTGAAACAAGTTTTAAAAGATAAGATTCTAGAAGTTTGCGATAAGAAAATTGCCGCCAAAGGTGAAAACGTTGGTATTTCGTTTTATGCATTTTTTAAAAATAAAAATGATAACCCTGAATTATTAATGGAAGCTGCAACCTGGTGGATTGAAACGCATCAGTTAGACCATTTTGAAAAAGCTGTAAAAATTAAACAATTAGTCCTTGGAATCACAACCAAATAACCCGTTGCATGGCGTAAAGCTAGAACAAATCATTAATGACTTGGTGGCGCATTACGGTTGGGAATACATGGGATACAATATAAAAATTAGATGTTTCACGGAAAACCCTTCCGTGAAGTCTAGTTTGAAATTTCTTCGTAGAACACCCTGGGCGAGGACCAAGGTGGAAAATATGTATTTAAAGATGCTGAAAAATAAGCGGTGATGCTGGTGTCATTCCGAGGCATGAGGAATCTTATAACAATAAGCATGTTGATTTTGACCTTGTTGTCAGTTCGAGCGCAGTCGAGAACGTTTTGCAATACGGCTATATCGACGTGATTTAAATTTTGCAGACCCTTCAGGTTTTAGAAACCTGAAGGGTCTTATTGTTTCAGGAGTACAGGCCTGAAAGTTTTAATGTAAAAAGCAACCAATCTCGACTGCGCTCGATTTGACATGCTACTGAAAAATTAATTTAAGTGTGTGATTACTCGCTGATTTCTATGTGATTAATACACTATTTAAAAACCACCGGAATAATTTCGCCTTTAGCTAAGCAATATTTTTCAATAGTGTCTTCAGGAAGCTTTGCTGTATAATCGACTTCTTCAACCGTAAATCCGATGCTTCTAAGTTTATCGAAATAATCACGACCATAAACACGCACATGGTCGTATTGTCCGAATATTTTAGCGCGTTCTTTTTTATCGGTAATCGAATCATCTTCAAAAGTCACGGCTCGATCTAATTCCTGCGGAATCTGAAAAATACCCATGCCACCTTTTTTCATCACTCTAAAAAGCTCTTGCATGGCTTTGGTGTCATCAGGGATATGTTCTAAAACGTGATTGCATAATATCAAATCGAATTCGCCATCTTCAAAAGGCAGGTTGCAGATATCAGCTTTAACATCAGCAAGCGGCGAATTTAAATCTGTGGTCACATAATCTAAGTTTGTCATTTTTCTGAAGCGCTTATAAAAAGCTTGCTCAGGAGCAAAATGTAAAACTTTTAGATTTTCGGTAAAAAACGTGGTATCGTTTTTAAGGTATAACCAAAGTAAACGGTGACGTTCTAAAGATAAGGTTGAAGGCGATAATACATTGTTGCGTTGGCTCCCGTAGCCGTAAGGTAAGAAGGTTTTAAAACTTTTCTCATCTATGGGATCGGTGAAGTTCGTGCCTTTTAAATAGGACGCCAAAACAGGACGAATAACGTAGCTCAGCCTGATTAGTAGAGGTCGAGGTATGATGTTTAGGATTAATTTGAAGAGTTTTTTCATAGCTGTTACACGGAGATGCTCAGAGGAAACACAGAGTTTCGCAGAGAGCTTACTCGAGAGTGTTTATGAGTCTTTTAATACCGTTTTTCAAAAGTTTACTGTTAAAGTTTAAAAGTAAGCCAAAAGGGTAGTTGCCCAATTTCATATAAGTTAGAATCTGAGCTGTATGGACATCGGTAAAACGTTCAACTGTTTTTAGCTCAACGACAATATTTTCAACCAATAAATCAATTCTGTAACCATGATCTATTTTAATACCTTTATAAATAACAGGTAGAACTACTTCTTTTTTAACAGAGTACCCCAGTTTACTTAATTCATAAAAAAGACATTCTTGGTAAGCCGATTCTAACAGTCCAGGACCTAAAGTTTTGTGAACTTCAATAGCTGCTCCAATAATATTTTCCGTTATTTTATCGTAGCTCATACTAATATTTCTCTGTCACTTTTTTTGTGAAGTCTTTGTGGCTCTCTGTTTTTGTTCTGATTAGTTCATTTATAGCCTAAGTATTTCTCCGTGTCTCTCTGTGAAACCTCTGTGAATCTCTGCGTAATAGTTTAAAAATTAAAGCACTAAAGCTTCACGTCTAAACTCATCCTCTTCATTACTTTCAATTCCTAGAGCCTCATAAATATATCCAAAGGTAGATAATAACTCAGGTTTACCATCAACAAGGGCTACATCATGTTCAAAGTGCGCTGAAGGTTTATTATCTAAAGTCGTAATCGTCCAACCATCTCTATGTTGTTTGATGCGTTGTGTTCCAAGGTTAATCATCGGTTCGATGGCAACCACCATACCGTCAACAAATTTCTTTCCGCGACCGCGTTTACCGTAATTCGGCATTTCAGGATCTTCGTGCATCGTACTTCCTAAACCGTGGCCCACCAATTCACGTACCACGCCATAACCGTGATCTTCACAATATTTTTGAATGGCAAAACCCACATCGCCAACACGATTATTAGCTTTAAATTCTCTAATCCCTACGTATAAAGATTCTTTTGTTACCTGAAGTAATTTTTCGGTTTCAGGAGCGATTTCACCAATAGCAAAAGTGTAGGCGTGATCACCGTAAAAGCCATTTTTTAAAGCCCCACAATCGATAGAAATAATATCACCTTCTTTTAGCGGATCACCATTAGGAATACCGTGTACCACTTGTGAATTCGGACTCATACAAAGGGTGTTCGGGAAATCGTATAACCCTAAAAACCCTGGGATTGCCCCGTGATCTCTAATGTGTTCTTCGGCAATTTTATCTAATTGGAGCGTCGTTACACCTGGCTTAATGTGTTTAGCAATTTCACCTAAAGTCTTCGACACGATTAAAGCACTCTCGCGCATTAACTCAATCTCTTCTTTTGTTTTAACAATAATCATAATTATAAATATAGGACTGCAAAGGTACTTAATTTTAGCGATTCTTTTTTAGTGTTTTAACTGACATTTGACAGCTTTTAGACTACCTGATTTGAGTAATTTTGCAGTCTAAAACAATAGGATATGTATAAAGTTGTTAGCGTACAGGATGCCGTAAAAGTTATAAAAAGTAACGATCGTGTTTATGTGCAAGCTGCTGCGGCTGCTCCGCAATTATTATTGCAAGCCATGACCGATAGACATGAGGAGCTTCGAAATGTTGAGGTTTGTCATTTACATGTTGAAGGTGATGCGCCCTACGCCAATCCTGAACTCCGTGATAGTTTTCATGTGAATTCTTTTTTTATAGGAAAGAATGTGCGTCATACGATTGCAGCTGGAAACGGTTCTTATACACCTGTTTTTTTAAGTGAATTGCCTTTGCTTTTTAAACGTAATATCGTGCCATTAGATGTAGCGCTTATTCATGTTTCTGTACCAGATAAACACGGTTACTGCTCTTTAGGTGTTTCTGTAGAAGCTACTTTAGCTGCTATTGATAACGCCAAAACAGTGATCGCACAAGTCAATGAAAATATGCCAAGAACTCATGGTGACGGTTTGATTCATTATTCTGAAATCGATTTGTTCGTGGAAGGTAACGTGCCAATTCCTACGCATATTTATGGTGAGCCAAATGCTATAGAAAATAAAATAGGGGATTATATCGCTAATTTAATTGAAGATAGAAGCACTTTGCAAATGGGGGTAGGGAGTATTCCTAATGCGGTGTTATCGCGATTAAAAAGTCATAAAGACTTAGGGCTTCACACCGAAATGTTTTCCGATGGGGTGATTGATTTAATTTTAGATAATGTGATTAACGGAAACTATAAAGGTGTTGGTCCCGGACGTGCCTTAACCACTTTTGTCATGGGCTCTAAACGTTTGTATGATTATATAGATGATAATCCTTTTGTTGAAATGCGTTCTTGTGACTATACCAATGAAGTGGCTGTTATTAAGCAAAACCCTAGAATGGTAGCAATCAATTGCGCTTTGGAAGTAGATGTAACTGGACAGGTTTGTGCCGATTCCTTAGGATCGAAAATGTATTCTGGAGTTGGAGGGCAACTTGATTTTATGAGAGGTGCTGCTTTAAGTGAAGGCGGAAAATCGATTATGGCTTTGCCTTCTACGACTTCAAAAGGTATTAGTAGAATTGTGCCGGCTTTAAATCACGGCGCAGGTGTTGTAACAACACGTCCTCATGTGCATTATGTTATTACTGAATATGGTGTTGCTAATTTGTTTGGAAAAACAATTAAAGAAAGGGTGAAAGCTTTAGTGAATATCGCACATCCCGATCACCGTGAAACTGTAGATAAAACTTATTTTGAGTTAACTCGAAATTAAATTGAGAAAGTATTACTTGAATAATCCGAAAAAACCTTTTTTCTTTTCAGGGATAGGGGCTGCGGTGTTGGTTAGTTTCTGATAAACTTCACCCCAACCAATGAAACCACCAACATTTCTGTCGTCTATAAATAAATCGGCGTTAATTTTACGGCTTACAGAATTATCATATTCTTCTTCAGGAAAACTGTTGTTTACGGCATAAAAAACGATACCATTTTCTTCGCAAAATTTTACAGCGTCATCTAATCTTGAGCCACATCTGTAGGTCCATAAAATCAAACGGTGCCCATCTTCTTGAAGCTTCTTGAGGGTTTCAAAAGCAAAAATCATAGGTTTTCCAACTTTAGGGTAGGCGTCTTCAACTATGGTGCCGTCAAAATCGACAGCGATAATTAACTGATTACTAAATGTCATAAATAAAGTTAAGCAAAGATTAGTGGCAAAAATACAATAATTTTTAAGCTAGCCATGCTTAATTACTTGTACAAATGTTAATAATTAAAAACCCCACGAAAAGTGGGGTTTTTATAAGAAAAATATTACAATCATCCGATTTGTATCATAAAGCTTCGATGTCGTCATACCGAACTTGATTCGGTATCTCACTAGCCTTTAAGTCAATAATTTTCAGTGAGACCCTGAAATAAATTCAGGGTGACGATATGCTCGTTTGATTATTTACGGATGTACAAATATTATTAAACTAAAGCATGTCTAGTCATAGCCTCTGGTTGAGGTACGCCCATAAGCTTAAGGATAGTAGGTGCCATATCACCTAAAATACCGTCTTTTATTTCTTTTAATTCGTTATCGACTAAAATCACAGGAACAGGGTTTGTTGTGTGTGCGGTGTTTGGTGAACCATCAGGGTTAATCATCGTTTCACAGTTACCGTGATCGGCAATTACTAAAGTGGTATAGTCGTTTGCTAGTGCTGTAGTAATTACAGATTTTACACATTCATCTACAGCTTCACAAGCTTTTATAGCAGCATCCATAACTCCAGTATGCCCAACCATATCACCATTAGCGAAGTTTAAACACACAAAATCAACATCGCCTTTTTCAAGTTCTGGAACAAGAGCGTCACGTAATTCGAAAGCACTCATTTCAGGTTTTAAATCGTAAGTCGCTACTTTAGGTGAGTTTCTTAAAATACGGCTTTCACCTTCAAACTCAGCTTCTCTTCCGCCAGAGAAAAAGAACGTTACGTGAGGGTATTTTTCAGTTTCAGCAATTCTAATTTGCTTTTTATTGTGTTTCTCTAAGACCTCACCTAATGTTTCGGTTAAGTTATCTTTATTGAAAATTACATTTACGTTTTTATAAGTGTCGTTATAATTGGTAAGTGTTACGTAGTGTAAATCAAGTTTTTTCATGTCAAATTCAGGAAAATCAACTTGAGATAAAACTTCGGTTAACTCACGACCACGATCAGTTCTAAAGTTGAAGAAAATAATAACATCACCATTTTTGATTTTGGTGATTGGTTCGTTGTTATCGTCTACAGCAATGATTGGTTTGATAAATTCATCGGTAATATCATTAGCATAACCAGCTTCAATAGAAGCAGCGATATCTGTAGATTTTTCACCTTCACCTTTTACTAATCCGTCATAAACCACTTTAACACGTTCCCAACGCTTGTCTCTATCCATAGCGTAATAACGTCCTGAAATCGTAGCGATTTCAGTATTTGTACCTTCAATATGCGATTCTAATTGTTTTACAAATCCAGCTCCAGATTTCGGGTCAACGTCACGTCCATCGGTAAATCCGTGTACATACGTGTTTTTTAATCCGTAATCATTGGCAGCATCAACTAAGCCTATTAGGTGATTAATATGAGAGTGCACGCCTCCATCACTTAATAATCCTAAAAAATGAACATCTTTGTTATTGGTTTTAGCATAATCAAAAGCATCAACAAGCACTTTCTCATCGTTTAGCGTTTTGTTTTCAACCGCTAAATTCACTTTCACTAAATCTTGGTATACAATACGTCCGGCACCTAAATTCATGTGTCCAACTTCACTGTTACCCATTTGTCCTTCTGGTAAACCAACATGTAAGCCGTCGGTGCGTAAAGTAGCATAAGGGTATTTTGTATATAAAGAATCGATAAATGGAATGTTTGCGTGGTCGATTGCTGAAACTTTTGGATCTGGCGAATTTCCCCATCCGTCAAGAATCATTAAGATAACTTTTTTGTTCATTTTTTATAATTTTTAAAACGTATCAAATATACGGAATTTTGTTAAAAAGGAGTTTATTAATTCCTCCTAAAAGTCTCGTTAAATATGGTGTTTAGCTCTTGTTGTTAAGGAATTATAGCTTTAATAAAATGTAAGTAAATTAATATTAAATTGTTAGGTGGGTCGATTTTTTGTAACAAAATGTTATTTTTGTCGTCTATTTAGTACATCAAAGAACATAAATCATTAAATCAAACTTAAAAATCCTTCATCATGAAAAAAACAATCATTATTTCAACCATGGCATTATGCTTTTCAATTGCAAATGTAAATGCCTCTCCAGAGCCTATTGCTATAAAAACTAATAAAGTAGAAGCTTATTTTAAAGTAAACTCATTTTGTGTATCCATAGCAAAAGGTGATTACGAAACGGTAAGTAAACTTATTGAAAGAGGTGCCGATGTAAATGCAAAATCAAATGGCATGACCCCAGCGATGTATGCAGCAAAGTATAACCGTACAGAAATTCTTCAATTGTTAATAGTAAATGGAGCAAATTTAAAAACGAAATGTAGTAAAGGTAAAACAGCTGCAGATTACGCAGAGTTACATGGCGCGGTTGACGCAAAAGTGATTATCGACGATCACTTTGAAGCAACAAAAATGAGAAAATAATAATTAGATAATAGTTATTTGGAGCTAGTCACTGATTAAAAACGTCCTGTTCAACAGGGCGTTTTTTTGTATTAACAAACTAAAGTGTTTTAAACATGCTGTAATGCGGACCAATGTTAGGAATGTTAAAAGCTTCACCAAAAGATTGATATCCACATTTTCTGTAGAAAGGCAGCGCTATTTCTCTAGCGTTACACCAAATGGTTTTTATGTTTTTTTCTTTCATTAGCCGTTCACCGAAACTTAGTATTTGGTATCCAATACCTTTTCCTTGAAAGTTTTCTAAAACAGCCATACCACGAAGTTGATATTGTTTTGATCTTGATAATTCGGCATGGTCATTTTTAAAGAATGAACAAACCCCGATAATGTTGTTATTATTGTACAAACCTAGGTGGATGGTAGTACTTAAATCATCACCATCAAAAACACAAGACGTTATGGGGAGGCCTGGTCTTAAAACTGGTTGTCTTACTAAATAACTTTCTTGGGCAGTGATTTGTTTTATATGAAAATCGGTTTGATTCATATTGGATTTGATATTTTTGTAAACTCAAAATTAGATAAAAATTAGGGAGTAACATCTACTCCAAATAAAAAGAAGCATGGCATTTATTTTTAAAATTATAGGAAAGGAATATATTAATGATATTTTACCGCTAGTAAAAAAGTTGAATGCAGATAAGATTTCAGAAGCTTTATTAAAAGAACGTATTACAGAAATGTTTACTCAAAACTATGAATGTGCAGGTGTTTTTGATGATGAAAAGTTAATTGGTGTTTGCGGATTATGGTTTTGTACCAGGCATTATTCTGGTAGAAGTGTTGAACCTGATCATGTTTTTATCGCCGAAGCCTATCGAGGAAACCGTTTAGGGCATCAGTTTTTTAGTTGGATTTACGATTATGTATCTAAAAAGGGCTACGAATCGATAGAATTGAACACCTATGTAAATAATTCTGCGTCTCATAAGTTTTATTATAATCAAGGGTTTACGATTTTAGGTTATCATTTTTTTAAAAAGTTGTAAATTTTTCTTGGAAAATATCTAAAGGTTTATCTATATTTGCAGCCGGAATTAATGCGAGAGTAGCTCAGTTGGTAGAGCGTCAGCCTTCCAAGCTGAATGTCGCCGGTTCGAACCCGGTCTCTCGCTCAAAAAGCTTCACAGAAATGTGAGGCTTTTTTTACGCTTAATTGTTACGCAGAGAATCACAGCCGTTTTCGCGGAGATTCGCAGAGCGTTTATTCTTTTTTCTCGACAAGCCGTTAAGGCGCAAAGGTGCACAATACAAAAAAATGATGTCTTAAAAATACTTCGCTCAAAATAAGCTCCAAAAATGTCGAGGGGTTATTTTTATGGAAACAAAATCTGTGAAAATCAGTGCAATCTGTGTCTAAAAAACTTTGTAGTTCTCTGTGAGGTCTCGGCGTATCTGTGTAGTAATGTCCCGTAATAGTAAACAGCCAAAAACCGATAACTAACAACCGATAACTAACAACCGACAACTAACATAACCTGTGTTCAAAAAATTTCTTTGTGATTCTCTGTGAAATCTCCGCGCATCTCTGTGTAATAATATCCCGTAAGAGTAAGCAACCAAAAACCACCAACCAAAATTTTACTTCAAACCATTCAACTCGCTACCCTTGGATATTTCATAAGGCGCTTTGTCATATTCAAAAATACGCGCATCTAAATCACCTTTCAAAATAATAGAGTCGCCTTGAACATGTAACCAACTGCCTTCTCTTAAACCAATAACCGGAGGGGTGTTATAATGGTGAAATTCTTTAATGCGTGTTTCCCTAGTCTCTCCCATGTGCTTGCTTGTAGGATCTGGATCTAAATAATGCGGATTAATATTAAAAGGGACAAAGGCTAAAGCGTTAAAGCTTGGCGGATATACTATAGGCATATCATTGGTCGTTTTTATAGTGAGTCCACAAATATTGCTTCCAGCACTAGTTCCTAAGTAAGGCGTACCATTTTTAACAACATGTTGTAGTGGTTCAATCAGCTTGTTTTTATACAACTGATAGGTTAAAACAAAAGTGTTTCCTCCACCAACAAAAATACCTTCAGCTTGCTGTATCGCTTCAGCAGGATTTTGAAATTCATGAACACCTTTAACTTCTATATTAATTTTACCAAAAGCCGTTTTTGCATGATTGGTATAATCATCATGAGACAGACCTCCAGGTCGCGCATACGGAACAAAAACAAGTTGTTTTACATCCTTAAAAAAGACTTTAAGATCGTCTAAAAGATATTCCAAATAACCAAGACCATGTACCGTTGAGGTGCTTGCAATGATGATGTTTTTCATGAGATTTTTATTTGGGGATAAAACTACTTAAAATTCGTGTTTAATAAAATTTTAAGGAATTATACTTTATGAATTTCATTTAAAATGGTAAATTGAAATAAATTTCATCTATGAAAAAAATACTACTTTTTATCGCCGTACTTTCATCTTTACAAGTTGTTTCTCAAAACATTAATCGGGTTGAGGTTTCAGGGAAAATTATTGTAGAAGGTGGTGATCTTTCGGGGATTACTGTTTATAATAATACGACTAAAACTGGAACCATTACCGATGACAAGGGTGAATTTAAACTACAAGTAGCGTTAAAAGATGAGATAAACGTTAGTGCACTCCAATATGAGAATATTAGTTTTGAAGTTAATGATGCTATAATGAAGTCTAAGCGGATGAAGCTTTTTTTAATTGAAGAAATTAATAAGTTAGAAGCGGTGATCGTTTCCGAAAAAGGCTTAACAGGAAATTTAGAAACCGATTTAAAAGAGGCTACGCCATTTAAACCGCAGTTAGATGCTTTATATTTTGGGGTTAAAAATAACATGGACCATGAGTTTAAACCAGATAACAAGACGAAGGTTGAAAATTTAGGACAAAATTATCAGCATCAGTTTTTGGTTAACGGATTAAACATCGTGAATGTGGTTGATCAATTATTATTGCCAATTTTTCGTTCTAATGTTCCAGATAAAAAGAAAGCTGGCGTTCCAGAAGTGCCAATCGAATCGATTAAACATTATTTCGGAGCTCAATTTTTAGTAGATAATTTTAATATTCCTGAGCATCGTGTGGGCGAATTTATTCAGTTTGTGGAACGTGATGGTTTTGATTACGATTTACTTAACTACGGAAAAGAAATGGAATTTCTAGAGCTTCTTAATCAAAAAAGTGAGGAGTTTTTAAACATGAAAAAATAGAACTTTATCGTTTTTAACGAAACCTTACCAGCTGTTTAATAATTCTTTAAGAGTTTAAGTACGTTTTTTGTTTTTCTAACCAATCGAAAATGAAACGTGTATTTTTATTTTTCCTAATATTTTCATGGGCATTACTAGCCACTTCGCAATCCATCGATTTATTCGGAAAGATTAAAAGTGATGGTAATATCGAGAATATTCATGTTATTAATAAAACCCAGCAGCTTTTTACGACTACCAATGTACGGGGCGAATTTACGATGACTGTTAAGTTGAATGATACTTTGATGTTTTCATCCATACAGCATAAGCCTCAGGAACAGGTGGTTTCAGAAGTTATCTTCAAAAATAAAATTATAGTCATACACTTAGAGTCGGAAATAAACGAACTAGAGGAAGTTGTCCTTGGTAAGGTTTTAACAGGCAACTTAATGTCCGATATATCAAACACCACAGGCGAGGTTCCTATTAATTTTTATGATGTTGGCATTCCTGGTTATACCGGAAAACCAGCTACGAAAAGTGAACGTTTATTGGATGCCTCTAGAGGTGGTCTAAAACCAGTTACTCTAATAAATGCAATTTCTGGCCATACTAGAGAATTAAAAGCACATGTAGAAATGGAAAGGAAGTCCGAGTTATTGCGAAAAGTTAAACTAAGATTTTCCGAAACGTTTTTTGAGTTATACAATCTACCAGAAGATAAAAGAAATGACTTTTTCTATTTCTGCGAGGAAGACGATAATTTCGAAGAAGCTTGTCAGGATAAAACAGATTTTGAAATATTTCAGTTTTTAGAAAAGAAGTATAATCAATATATTGAAAGCTTCGAAAATTAGAGGATAATCCGTTTCAATTTGTTTAGAATTATCTTTATGCCCTTAAAATCTTTAATTTAGCCAAAAAATCTCCGAATGAAATTGAATAAGTTATTACTGTTGTTGCTTATGCTTCCGCTTTGCGCATTTTCTAGCCTACACAAATATTATATAAGTGTCACTCAAATAGAGTACATCGAAGAGAAAGCATCTGTCCAAATCATTTCTAGAATTTTTATTGATGATTTTGAGCGTTTACTACGTGAACGGTATGATGATAGTATCACGTTAGCAGGAAAAAACGAATCTCCAGAAGCCGACGCTTATATAGCTCGTTATTTAAGTGATAAATTAAAAATTCATATTAATGGGGCAGATATGCAACTTAAATTTATAGGAAAGGCTTATGAAGCCGATGTTATGAAATGTTACCTAGAAATTGAAGGTGTTCAGTCTATAAAATCGCTCGGAATAACCAATAATGTACTCTTTGATGTTTTTGAAGATCAACAAAACATCATTAAAACAAAAATAAATTCTAAGCAGAAAAGCTTCATTTTATATCCTCAAAAGGATTATTACATGTTAAAATTCTAGAAATAATGAGGAATTGCTTTTGAATTTCAGTACTTTCGTTGACTTTTAGTGATAATATCAATATAGCGAACCAAAACCAATCAAATTATTTAGTTTTAAAAAAGAATGCATATGAGAAAAATCGTTTATTTCTATCTTTCATTAGTGTTTCTAACTTCTGGAATGTATGCCCAAGAGCAAGAAAAAGAACAAGCAAAAACAGGCCACACAAACACTAACAAATTTAAGCAATTATACGATGAGTTTTCAACTCCTAATATGTATAGGGCGGCTTCTGGAGCACCGGGTTCAGCGTATTATCAGCAGCAAGCTGATTATAAAATGAACATTGTTTTAGATGATAAAGCAGCTAAAATTACAGGAGATGAAACCATAACATACACTAATAATTCTCCAGATGATTTGAAGTATTTATGGGTACAATTAGATCAAAATGTACGTGCACAAGACTCGAAAACACCGTTAATAGAATCATCAGGGTTCGATCCGTTTGCTTTGCCAGATAAATTCACGAATTCCTATTTACAAAATGGTTTAGATCGTGGCTTTCATATTGAAGCAGTGACATTAACTAATGGGAATGCATTACCACACATGATTAATAGAACCATGATGCGTATTGAGTTGCCAGAAGTTTTAAAAAGTGGCGGTAAGTTTTCATTTTCAATTAAATGGTGGTACAATATCAATAACCACGTTGAGGAAGGAGGTCGTTCAGGATACGAGTTCTTTCCAGAAAACGGAAATCGTTCCTATGTAATTGCTCAGTTTTACCCAAGAATGGCGGTTTACAGTGATGTAGAGGGCTGGCAAAATTCTCAATTCTGGGGACGCGATGAGTTTGCTTTACCTTTTGGAGATTACGAAGTGAATATTACTGTGCCTGCCGATCATATTTTAGACGGAACAGGAGTGCTTACCAATAGAAAAGAGGTTTACACTAAAGACATGATGAATCGTTACGACGAAGCAAAAAAATCTTTTACTGAGCCTGTAATCATCGCAACACAAGCAGAAGCAGAAGTTCGTGAAAAATCGGTTTCTCCTGATACTAAAACTTGGAAACTTAAAGCTGAAAACGTTCGTGATTTTGGTTTTGCAACATCAAGAAAATATATCTTAGACATGATGGCCGTTAAAGTAGGATCGAAAGATGTTATGGCTGTGTCACTTTATTCTAAAGAAGGAAACCCATTATGGGAAGATTGGTCTACAAAAGCTGTAGCCAGTACCTTAGAAACTTATTCTCGAATGACTTTCGATTATCCTTATCATAAGGCGATTTCAGTGCATGCACAACGTCAAGGTATGGAATATCCAATGATTTGCTGGAATTACGGACGACCAGAAAAAGATGGTTCATATAGCGATCGTGTTAAATACGGTATGATGGGCGTTATCATTCATGAGGTTGGACACAACTTCTTCCCAATGATTGTAAACAGTGATGAGCGTCAGTGGACTTGGATGGACGAAGGATTAAACACTTTTGTACAGTATGTTGCCGAACAAGATTTCGGAAAAAAATATCCAGCAGCCTTATCCGAAAAAGACAAGCATTTCCCATCAGATCGCGGACCAGCGAAAATGATTGTTCCTTACATGGGGGGCGACCAAGATTTCATTGCGCCAATCATGACCAAAGGTTTAAATACTTACCAATTTGGTAACAACGCTTACGGAAAACCTGCAACAGCTTTAAATATTTTAAGAGAAACTGTAATGGGGCACGAGTTGTTCGATTATGCTTTTAAAGAATACGCACACCGTTGGAAATTCAAACACCCAACGCCAGAAGATTTCTTTAGAACTATGGAAGACGCTTCAGCATTCGATTTAGATTGGTACTGGAGAGGTTGGTTCTATACTACCGATTGGGTTGATATAGGCGTAAAAGAAGTTAAGAAGTATTTTGTGTCTTCAGAACCTAATACATACGTTAAAGACATGGCTAAAGCCCAAGGTTTTGATGTTAAAAACTTACGTCCGTTAGTTTTTATGGTAGAAGAAGGAAGCGATGATTATAAAGAAGAACTTTCTCAGGGTGAACTTTTAGATCATAGTACACCTTTAAAAGAATACTTAATGGATAACTTTACGCCAGATGAACGCGCGAAACTTAAAAACCCAAAGTATTTCTATAACGTCACGTTTAATAAACCAGGAGGTTTAGTGATGCCAATTATTGTAGAGTATACTTATGCCGATGGCACGAAGAAAAACGAAACCTATCCAGCACAAATTTGGAGACTTAACGATAACGAAGTGTCTAAAGCCATTGCTTCAGAAAAAGAGATCGTATCCATCAAAGTAGATCCTAACGAAGAAACTGCCGATATTGACACCAGTAACAATACCTGGCCAGCAGTAGAACAGCCTAGTGAGTTTGATGAATTTAAAAGTCAATCAAGCAACTAAAAACAGTAATATATAATTATAAAAGAAAGTCGATTTTTAAAATCGGCTTTTTTTTATTCTAACAAAACAACTTAGTATATTTGTATCGTGATACAACAAGCAACATTCTTATTTATTAGCGGCGCAGAGATAGCTTTCATCCTATTTATTGCCATAATGGTATTTGGTGCCGATAAGTTACCAGAAATCGCAAGAGGCTTAGGTAAAGGTATGCGCACGCTTAAAGACGCTTCAAACGATATTAAGCACGAGATTACCAAAACCGCCGAAAATAGCGGAATTGACACCAGCATCACTTCAGATGTTAAGAAAGAACTCGACAAGGTTAAAGACGATCTAGAAGACTTTACCGGTTCTGTGCGACGAAAATTCTAAAATTCCACAACTTATTTGGGCGTTACCCTAGCGGGTCAGGCTTTTGGCAGTCGCTCTCTGCGAGGGGCTCCAACAATGCCTCAATCCTTAGCGCGGGTGTGTTGGTTCGGAGAAAGTTTATTCTTACATTTTTAAAACAAGCCACTTCACAGTGATGTGATGTCATTTAATTAGTAAATAAAATTATAAGAAAATTCCTTGTTTCTGTATGGTTAATTTTAGGTTTGTAGTTTATATTTGGGCATATAAAGTGTTTTATAATTTACTTGTTCGTTAATAATCCAAATGAAAAAACTAATACTTATTATCACTTGTTTGTTACAGTGTTCATTATTTGCTAACGACGGTGCTTATTTTGCATCAGGAAATCAATTAATTCCTATTGTTGAAAGTGATATAGAAATTACAAAAGAAATATTAACAGTTACCCGAAAAGTTATTAATGGAACAGACTATGTTTACGTTACTGTTGATTATACGTTCTTTAACTCTAGCACAGCCAAGCAATTGTTAGTAGGGTTTGAAGCACCATCGCCTGAAGGCGATGTTAATGGTTTTCCGAAAAACGGTAGGCATCCTTATATGTCAGATTTCAAGGTGCTTATGAATGGGGTGTTATTAAAGCATGAAACAGCTATGGTAAATTCTGAGACTTATTATATTAATAATAAAATAGATGCTAAGACGGAAGAGGAAATTGTTGGTGAAGACTTTAATGTTAATAATCCAGATTTTTACTATGTATATCACTTTGATGCAAAATTTAAATCGGGAATAAATAAAATCACACATACTTACAGGTTTGAAATGTCAGGGTCTGTGTCTGAAAATTATAGTTTTGATTATATTTTAACTGCAGCAAATAGGTGGGCAAATCATCAAATTGATGATTTTACATTAAATATTGATATGGGTATAAAGCAAGGTTTTGATATAGAAAATACCTTTTTTAATGGTTCAGCTGATTGGATCATTGGCAATGGTAGAGCTATAAGTTTAGCTCACAATAGCACGAGATTTATAACACCAAATGGTAAGATATCTTTTAAAAAAGAAAATTTTCATCCAAAAGGGGAACTATATGTCAGCTCCATAGACGGGCCTTTAAAAAATTACTTTACTTCTTTTGATTTTCGAAACCATAACTTACCAAATAAAATAGATTCAAATCATACAGCAACAAATGCCGTTGATGAAACTGCTTTCAAAATTTTAAGAAACCTACCTTTTGCGATTCGAGGATATGTTTTTAAAACTAAAATAATTCAAGAGTATTTCCTCTCTCAGAAGTGGTACACACCCAACCCTAATTATATAGCTAGTTTAGAATCCTTATTACCAGCTGAAAAAGAGTGGCTGTTCACTGTAAAGCAGAATGAGTGGGATAAATAGAGGGAGTACAAGGAGCTACGGTATATAGGTTTGAATAGCTTGGTCGAAGAACTTAAAATATGATAAAGGTCCTATCAATGCATTCATCGTAGACCCAAAAGCAAATTAATTAAATAAAATTTAAATAAAAACAGAAAACAATTATGAAAAAACAGACTATTGGATTAGTGATTAGCCTCGTAGGGCTTGCTATTATGGGATTTAGTATAGGAAGTAGATTAATCAGCGGTGAAAATAATTTAGGACTAACTTTCGGTGGGTTATTTATTGTTTTTATCGGACTTTTTATTGTCATTCTTAACAATAAAAGGAAGGTAGATAAGGGATAGATGGGCTGAATATTTTGCTCGTTTTTGGTTTTTAAATAGAGACTAAAAAACCTGAAAAACTAATCATAACCTCCTACTAATCGTCAAACCATCACGAATAGGTAAAAGCACGGTTTCAATTCTAGGGTCTTCTTTAAGTAGAGTATTGTATTCTAAAACGGCTTTAGTAGATTTGTCATCAGGTTTTAGGGCTTCTAAGACTTTACCGCTCCACAATACATTATCGGAAAGAATAATGCCTCCAACATTGAGTTTGTCGATAATAAGGTTGAAATAGTTGGGATAATTGTCTTTATCGGCATCAATAAAAACCAAATCGAAGTTTTTATCAAGTTTTGGGATAATTTCTAAGGCATCACCTAAATGCTGAAAAATTTGAGTACCGTACTCAGATTTGTCAAAATATTTACGCTGAAAATCAAACAACTCCTCATTAACATCTAAAGTGTGGAGTTCGCCATCTTTTTGCATGCCTTCCGCTAAACAAAGTGCCGAATAGCCTGTGTAGGTTCCTATTTCCAAAATGTTTTTGGGGTTGACCAGTTTTGAAATCATACTTAACACACGGCCTTGGTAATGCCCACTTAGCATACGGGGTTGCAGTATCTTTTGATAAGTTTCACGGGTGAGTTGTTGTAGTAATTCAGGTTCGTTTTCAGAATGTTTTACAACATAATCATCTAAGGCTTCCGATATAAAATGCATGTGTTTTGGCGTTTAATTCTTGTTGTTGTACTTGATGCTTAAGCAGCTTCAAAATTAACTTAAAATTCTTTTAATCAACTTTTCTTTGGCTAATTTATCATCACCATGTAACCATTGAATCACATTGTTTTCCCAAATGGCCTCGTATTCGTCTTGATTGATGATTTCTCTTTCCTTAGCTAAATCTAAAATCTTACCAGGGTAAGACGATTGTTTTTCGTTTTCCATTTCACCCAAAGGGTAGGGGTCGTCAAGCCCCATAATCACTTGTTTTGAACCGTGGTTTTTTATAAGTAATTCTAAGCTTCCAGTATCATGAACTAAAGTGTCGAAAAAGATGTTTTTATGACCGACAGCCTTTCTGGGATGGTGTTTGTTTTCAAACAAATCAGGCCTGCCATCAAACCCTTGAATACGTCTTCCTAAGTTAATTTGTGCCAATTGGCCGCCATGAGCAAAACATGTTCGCATATTAGGGTATTTGTCTTGATAACCGTTTAAGGTTAAAAAATGATAGGCATCAGCGCATTGTGCCAGCATCCAAATAAGATGAAAACGCCAAGAAGTGTTTTCTAATTTTATAAATTTTTCACCGTCATAGGGGTGAATTTCTACCGCTAAATTGTATTTGTTGGCCATTTCAAAAATCGGTTCGTTGGCTTCATCAAAAATACAGCGCCAAGTGCCAATGGTGTCCATGTAGTGGGTTGGTAAACATAACAATTGAAGACCAAGCGTTTCTACGCAGCGTTCGATTTCCCAGCAGGCGCTATTTACGAAACCTGGATGAACCACAAAACCGCAGGTAAATTTACTTGGGTGGTCCTGCTGAATTTTAGCATTAAAATCATTTTGAAAGCGTAACGCTTTTTTCATTTCTTCAACGCGTAACCCGTTACCGTATAACTGCGATAGGTTTAAAACTACGGCATGATCGAGTTTGTTGTGTTCCATCCATTCTAGTTTTTCTTCAAGAAAAAAACTAGAATGTGTTACAGGGCGACTCCAATCTTTTTGAAGCATGAATTTACGCTCTTTATCTACCCAAAAAATTTCCTTTTCTCTCATGAAATCGGGAATGTCCTCTGGGTAAGGAAGCAAATGGGAATGTCCGTTTATGCGTAGTTTTCGTTTTTCCATGGTGAATGCCTAATTAGAATAATAAAGCTAATTGTCTTATTCTATTTTAACTTTTTTAGGTGGTTGCATAACTTCGCCACAGTTCGGGCAGCAACGTTTATTTTCATCACCATAGAATTTATCGAAAATTTTAGGCATATCGGTTTCAATATTTTCTAGGGTAAAATCTTCTTCATATAGTTTGGTGACACAGTTTTCACAAAACCACAGTAAAGCATCACGCATGCCTTCCGGACGCTTGTATTCAATCACCAAACCAACGGTATTGGCCCCACGTTGGGGAGAATGTGGTACTTTTGGAGGGAGTAAATAAATATCACCTTCCTTGATATGAACATCTCTAGGCGTGCCGTTATCAATAATTTTTAAAACAATATCGCCTTCAACTTGATAGAAGAACTCGGGTGTTTCGTTGTAATGGTAATCTTTTCGGCTGTTGGGCCCTCCAACCACCATAACAATAAAGTCGCCATCTTTCCAAACCACTTTATTGCCTACAGGTGGTTTTAAAAGATGTCTGTTTTCTTCAATCCAAGCTTTAAAATTTATAGGTGATGTTAACTGGCTCATGTCAAGAAACCCTATTAAACTCCTTAGTGGAGCAACTCAAATCGGGTCTTTGAGTTTTTATTAAAACGATTATTGATATAAAGATAAAAAAGAAACGACTATTCTTGCTGTTTCAAACCGCATTTGATTTACTAATCTTATAAGGATTTTGTACGACCGCCATCTACAGGAATATTAACACCATTCACATAAGCTGCAGCTTCACTAGCCAGAAATGTAATAACACTTGCTGTTTCTTCAGGTTGCGCAAAACGTTTCGCTGGGGTGTAGTTTTTCATGGTTTCAGCCATGGCTTCAACAGAAACATCTTCAGCTTTAGCTTTAATATTTACTATTTCAGCTAAACGTTCGGTATCGGTAAATCCTGGGAGCACGTTGTTTACGGTTATGCCATGAGCGGCTACTTCTTCAGAAAGCGTTTTACTCCAATTCCCAACAGCACCTCTAATGGTGTTACTCACGCCTAATCCAGGAATAGGTTCCTTAACAGAAGTTGAAATCACGTTAATGATTCGTCCGAAGCCTTCCTTTTTCATAAACGGAATCGTAGCCTGTGCCAATACATGGTTACATTTAATGTGCATGGTAAAAGCGTTTTCAAATTCCTCTAGACTAGCTGTTAAAATAGCCCCACTTCTAGGGCCCCCAGTATTGTTTATAACGATGTGAAAACCGTGGTTTTTTTCAATAAACTTAATCACCTGCTCTTGTAAATCTCTTGGGTTAGTGAAATCGGCAACAATATAACTGTGGTTTCTATGCTGTGGGAGTTCGGCTAAAACAGCTTTTAGTTTTTCTCTGTTTCTAGCTACTAAAGTCACATTTACACCTTCTTGAGCCAAGGCTATGGCTGTTGCTTTTCCTATGCCTTGCGTGCTTCCGCAAACTAAGGCATTCATATTGTTAATTTTTAAATCCATATTAGTATCGTTTTTGATCTCTAGGAAAAGTAGGAACTTTAAATAGAGCACGTCGATTTTGTCAATATTTTATACACACATTTTTTGTTTTGGTAAAGAATCGCAGAGATTCTAAACCGCCTTCGCGACCAACTCCTGAGGCTTTCATGCCTCCAAAAGGTGTTCTTAAATCGCGCAACATCCATGTGTTTATCCAAACGATTCCAGCTTCTAGTTGATGGCTTAATCGCATGGTTCTTTTTAAATTATTCGTCCATATTGTTGCTGAGAGTCCGTAATTTGTGTCATTGGCCATTTTTAAAACATCTTCTTCAGTTTCAAAAGGCATGATAGTTACCACTGGACCAAATATTTCTTCTTGATTGATGATGCAATTATTTGAATTCACCTCAATAACAGTTGGTTCTAAATAATAACCATTTTTAAAACTTGGAATGATGACTTGGTTACCGCCAACAAGAATTTCGCCTTCAGTTTTAGCAATGTCAATATAATTTAGAATTTTTTCTAGATGCCCTTTTGAGACGATGGCGCCAATATCTGTTGATTCTTGTGATGGATGACCAACTTTTAGTAGTTTTACTTTTTCAATAAAATCGGTTTTAAAGCGTTGGTAAATGGTTGCTTCAACAAATATACGGCTACCACACAAGCAAATTTGTCCTTGATTGGCAAACGACGAGCGTACGGTGGTTTCCAGCATATCATTATAATCACAATCGCTGAAAATGATATTCGGATTTTTACCGCCTAGTTCTAATGATAATTTTTTAAATAAGGGCGCTGCTGTTTTTGCTATTTCTGCACCTGTTGCTGTGCCTCCAGTAAAAGAAATGGCTTTTATTTCGGGGTGCTCTACTATGGCTTTTCCTGTTGTAGTACCTAAACCATGTACAATGTTTAAAACCCCTTTAGGTAAACCAGCTTCGTTACAAATATCTCCCAATAAGTAAGCTGTCATAGGTGTAATTTCACTAGGTTTAGCAATAACACAGTTACCAGCGGCTAGGGCAGGAGCGATTTTCCAAGTGAATAAATATAGCGGAAGATTCCAAGGTGAGATACAAGCTACAACACCTAGCGGCTGACGCAAGGTGTAGTTGATGGCATTTTCACCGATGCTATCATGACTTTCACTTGAAAACTGTGTTATGGCATTTCCAAAAAAGCGAAAGTTGCTCGCTGCTCTTGGGATATCTATTGCTTTTGCGAGACTCAACGGTTTGCCATTGTCTTTGCTTTCCGCTTCAGCGAATTTATCCAAATGTATTTCTAGTAATTCTGAAATTTTAATTAAAATCCTATTGCGTTTTTCAAAAGGTGTATGTGACCAACTCGGAAAGGCTTTTTCAGCAGCTTTAACCGCTAAATCGACATCTTTTTTTGAAGAGTTCGGGGTTTGTGCATAAACTTTTCCGTAAGCTGGATTAAAATTATCTAGCCAATCCTTTGATTTGGGATCTTCAAAAGTACCGTTTATGAAGTTTTTTATTTTCATAGAGCTTTAATATAGGCCATCACTTTTATTTCAACTAGTAAATCGGGATGCGGTAATTGATGAACGGCTACTGTGGTTCTGGTCGGGCCAGTTTCAGTGTTGAAAAATTCCGCGTAAGCGCTATTATAACCAGCAAAATCATTCATGTTAACTAAAAAGGTAGTCACATCGACCACATCATTTAAAGTGGCACCTTCTTTAGTAAGAAGCGCTTCTATGTTTTTTAAAACTTCGCGTGTTTGAACTTCTATATTTAAATGTTTTGTTCCTAAATCGTCAACAATATCAGCCCCAGCAATGGAGTTGTCAGGACGCCTAGAGCTTGTTCCCGAAACAAAAATAAAATTGCCAACACGTTTTGTGAGTGGATAAGCGCCCCGAGGTGTTACCGTTTTTTTCATGAGTTAGTATTTTAAACCAGCGTTACGTTGGTCTTCTAGAATTTGGTTGGTGTCGTGTTTTATTTTTTCCAAGAATTTTTCTAAATCTTCATTCGTGGTGTTGTATTTTAACGTGATCTCACCGCTTGAAAGGAGGTTGAAAACTGCACGGTCTTGAGCGCGTCCTCTAATCATAGCGACATGATAATCGAGGTCTTCATTGAAAGTCACCATAGCGTATTTTGAATGGTATCCCTGCGGAAACTTCTTTTCTAAAAGCATTTCGAGTTTCCGTTTTTCTTGAAAAATAGGTTCGATAACGTGCTCCTTCATTTCATGAAAATTGTCAATCGCTAAATCGGCAATCGCATCGGTGTCTATTTTTCTGTTTTTTTGATAGGCTTTAAAGGTGGCTTCCCAGTTTCCTAAATCCATATCTAAAATCGTGTCGAGTACTACAACATCTTCAAAAGCGGCGTTCATCCCTTGTCCGTAAAACGGGACAATCGCATGTGCCGCATCACCCATTAAAAGCGTATTGCCTTTATAATGCCATGGCGAACATTTTATAGTGCCTAGCGGAGATGTGGGGTTTTTGAAAAATTCGGAAGCTAAATTTGGCATGATAAGTAAAGCATCCGGAAATTCTTCTTTAAAAAACGTAACTACTTTTTCTTCAGTGCTTAAATAATTGAAATTGTATTTGCCCTCATCGTAACTCAGGAATAAGGTAACTGTAAAACTACCATCTAAATTTGGTAGTGCAATTAGCATAAAGTTTTTCCGCGGCCAAATGTGCAATGCGTTTTTATGCGCTAGGTATTCCCCGTTTTCTTTGGGTAAAATACTAAGCTCTTTATAACCATGAGTTAAATAGTCTTGTGAAAAACTAAAAAGGAAACCTTTATCTAGATAATAGCTTTTTCTCAATACAGAACCTGCACCATCGGCGGCTATAATAACGTCGGCATCTTCTACAAAATCTTTTTTAGTGTCATAATCTTGGAAAAGAGCTGTTGTGTTTTGAAAATCAACTGATTTGCATTTTTTATTAAAGTAGAAGTTTACATTTTCATGATTTTCGGCTTCATTTAAAAGCAAGGCGTTTAAATCATTTCTTGACACGGAATTGATGTATTCATGTTTTCTACCACTGTAGTTAGATTGAAACGTGTCTCCGTTTTTATCATGAATCATTCGCCCATGCATGGGAATGCAAAGTGCTTTTACTTTTTCTTCCAAACCAACAAGTTTCATGGCTTTATTGCCACGATCTGAAAACGCTAAATTGATAGAGCGACCAGCGCTCAAGGTTGTTTTGCGTAAGTCCGGACGTTTTTCATAAACTGAAACATTAAAACCACGTTGCCCTAAACGCAGAGCGAACAAGGCACCACAGAGTCCTGCGCCAATAATGAGTATGTTTTGTTGCTTGTTATCCATGTTGCTAGCTTGTTTTTAAATGAAAATGTGTTTTAATTAAGCCGTTTTTAATATAACCTTTAGTTTTTCAACCAAAAGATAAACATCTTTATAGGAATTATAAAATGGTGTTGGAGCACATCGTATCACATCGGGTTCGCGCCAATCGCTAATAACGCCAGCATTGGTTAATTTATCATGCAGTGATTTGTCTGCGTTTTTGACTTGAATGGATAACTGGCAACCGCGTTCATCGGGGTTAGTCGGTGTAATTATTCGTATGGTATCTTCGCCTAGTTGATGTAATAAAAATTCGAAATAACTGGTTAGCTTTTTCGATTTTTTAAGGAGCTTTTCCATGCCAACGTTTTCAAACAAATCTAATGAAGCTTTTATGGCTGCCATAGACAATATTGGCGGATTACTAAGTTGCCAACCTTCGGCACCTGGGAGTTGATCGAAGTCATCACGCATATTAAAACGTGTTTTTTTATTGTGACTCCACCATCCAGTAAAACGGTTGAGGTTTTTGTTATACGCATGACGTTCATGAACAAAACATCCAGCCAAACTGCCTGGTCCTGAATTTAAGTATTTATAGGTACACCAGGTAGCAAAATCAGCTCCCGAATCGTGTAGGTTTAAGGGGGTGTTTCCTGCGGCATGTGCGCAATCAAATCCCACTTTACAACCACTTTTATGTCCTAATTCTGTGATGCGTTTTAAATCGAAAAACTGACCCGTATAATAATTAACGCCACCAATTAAAATTAAAGCGATATTATCACCCTCTTTTTCTAGAATGGTTTCTAAATCTTCATAACGTAATAACTCTTCGTTTTCTCTTGGATGCCATAAAATTAAACCTTCCTTATCATCAAAGCCATGATGCCTTAATTGTGATTCTACAGCATATTTATCCGAAGGAAAGGCATCACTTTCAATAAGGATTTTATAACGTGTTTTAGTAGGTTGGTAAAAGGAAACCATCATAAAATGAAGGTTTGCCGTTAAGGTGTTCATCACTACAACTTCAATGGGTTTGGCACCAACGACTTTAGCCATGGATTCGGTTAAAAATTCATGATAAGGCAGCCAAGGTGTTTTTCCTGAGGTATGACCTTCAACACCCCAATTAGCCCAATCTTCAAGCTCTTGATTGACATAATCTTTTGTTTGCTTGGGTTGTAAGCCCAAAGAATTCCCAGTCATATAAATAAGATCATTGCCATGTGCATCTTTAGGTATATGAAATTGATTTCTGAAAGATTTCAAATCATCAGTTTCATCTTGTTTTAAAGCGTATTCAAGGCCTGTTATATGAGTGAACACCGTGGGAATGTTTAGGGTTTCTAACAAAAATAAGCATTATAAATTTAGGAAAGAAGCCTTAAGTTAACTGATGAATATTGTGGTAACACGCGTTTGTAGAAAAGGAAAAGCGCTTAAACCATTGATTTAAGCGCTTTAATATATATAGACGCAAATGCGGAATATTAAATTGTATACTTTATATACGTTGAAATTATCTAGTCTGGATCTCGGAATTATATTTAATTTGAAATAACTTTCACATTGCTGAAATTTAAACTCCAAGTACCCGTTTCTTTTTTATGTTCTAATGCTAATTTTAGTCCGTTGAAATCTTTGTAGTTTTCAAAAGTATTAACCATTGATGGTTCTTCTTGATTTCCTTTTCTGTAAATCCATTCTTGAATGATATAATCATCAGAATAAAAAATATCATAGGCATCACCTGGGGTATAGCCTCCTTGATCGGGGTAGGTTACGGTGATTTTATTTAGTAGAGACTTACTAATTGGGGCTTCGGTTTGCGTAACATCTGAAAACGTTAAATTAGAATCCCATACGAGCTGAAATGGAAATAGTAACCAAAATTTATCGTTTATAAACCCACGATCGATCTGTGTTGTAGTTGAATCTTTTTGAGATCTGAAATATTGAACAGAGTCACGTCTTTTGTAAATGGTAACTTGATCTACTTTTGGTTTCCAAGCCCAAACTCTATCAAAATGCATACTGTCCTTATCCACATTGAAGGTGAATTGTATCTCAGAGACCTTCTTCCAATGTTCAAAACCGTGAGCTTTAGCAATTTTTTCGGCTACGGTTAGCGGTTTGCGGTCATCTTTACACGAAAAAAATAGTACAGCTAAACATGCAAATAGGAGGGTGTTTTTCATTAGTTCTTTTTTGCAAATATAGGCAGGTTCTGGAATTATTTTATTATTGCCGGTAATTGGATATTATTTTTTTTTATTCCGTAGCTTTCAATTGTTTTGCCACATGTTTTTAAAACTTACTGATAAACTCATCTAAATTATCTTTTCGAGATAATCCTAATTTCTTTCTTAATTTATGACGTAATGTATGGACACTGTCTATTGATATTCCAAGTAATTTAGACATGTCTTTACTCGAAAAATGTAGTTTTACAAGAGCACAAATTCTTAAATCACTTTTTTTCAAGTTAGGGTATGCTGCTTTTAAGCATTCATAAAAACTTTTGTTTATAGAAGTAAATCGAGCTTCAAATTCTAACCAATTATTAATTGTATTCCCTTGAAATGACCGAATAAGTCGTTTTAATACGTTGATGTCAATATGGTCTTTGCTATCAAGCTTGGTTTTTATATTGGAAATAAATTCGTCTTTCTCAATAAGACGCAATGCTGATTCGGTGAGTTCTTTGTTTTTTATTTCAATAATGTCATTTTGTCTCTTGATTTCTGTTTTTTGCTTTTCCAGTAAATGAGTTTTTTCATTTTTATGCTTGTTTCTTAAGTATTTAATGAATAGAAAACCAAAAATTAAAAGCGCTAGAATTACTACGAAAAGTAGGCTGAGCTGCCAAAACCAAATCTTTTCTTCCTGTTCTAATTTTTTTATTTTTTGTTGATCAATTAGATCTTGTTGTTGTTCTTTTTCTAATCTGTATTTATCCTTAATTTCAAAAAGGAATTGATTGTGTTTGTTATCGATACCGTAAATTTCACTTTTTAAATTCGTGTAACGCAATAGATAATGTAAGGCTTCATCCTTGTGGTTATTTTCCTTGTTTAATTTATATAGGGATTGGTAAGCCTTAAGTCTATAATTTACATGACTATTATATTTGTAGGAAGTTTCTAGTGCTTTTTTAAAGTATGTTTGACTTTCTTGAAGTCGTTGCATATTTTTATATACTTCACCTAATAGAGAATAGATAATTACTAAGTAAGAAGGGTCATGTGTTTCAAAATATACTTTAGAGTTATTAAGTTTTTTTAATGCCGAATCATGAAAACCGTTTATAGAGGCTAGGTAAGCCGATTCGGATTCGTAATAATAGCTTTTTCCAGAATTGGGGTTGGCTTCTTTAATTATCCTTAAGCTATCCAAGTATTTATTAGCTTTAGTAAATTTATTGTTCTCGCGGTAATGACATGCCATAGAAAAATAAACCTCGCATAAGAAATTCTCATGCAGTTTCTTTGTTGAAACTAAACCTTTTTTTATTCGTAGCGACTTGTTGAAATATTTGACAGCAGCATCGTTTCTTTTGAAAAAACTATATAGCCAACCTAAACCGAGATAGGCATCAGATTGTGCATTTAAATTTTTTGACTTTTCAGCTAGTATTAGAGCTTTCCAATATCCGTTATATGATTTTTCATAATCTACATTGTGGGCATATAATGCAGAGAGTTCAATTAATAATCGTACGGCCCTAATTGAATCTTTTTCTTGTATTCTTCGGGCATAGCCATTTTTGAAATAATAAATCGCGCTGTCCCTATTTTTAAATTGGTGTTCGGTAGCTTTGGTTAACAAGGAATCTTGTTGTTTCAAAGTTTGTCCAAAAGTATTGTTTAAGTTTAGGATTAATAAAAAACTAAAAATAACTGTGAATCTAAAGTTACAAGTAGGTTTATTAAAAATGGTAAGTAACTTGATTTTCATAACGAGTTTATTGGGGTAATGTATAAAGTAACTTTGTCTTTGATAATTTTAACTTGAATGCAGGAGCATTGTTTTAATATTTCTAAATTTAAAAAAATAAAGAGTACATGTTGTGTTTTTCAGTTTTAATAAAGTTGGTTTTGAGTTTTTTTTAAAACTGTCTATATAATGTCTAGTAGTATTTCTTCTTAAAAAAGTTATTACCATGTTTAAATAAATTTTTAAAAAGGTTTAGCGTCTAATTTTGGATTTCTAAATAATTCAAAGATGAAACCTACTAAATTGAAAGGCTTATTATTAGGTCTGTTTCTATTGCTATTTTGCAATAATTATATATCAGCCCAAAACGTAACTTGGAATAATTCTCAAACAAATGTTTCTCCGGGAGAAACCATTTCTGTAGCTGTATCTTACAATGCTGGGGCTGGAAATGATATGAAATACCTTATTGTAAAGTTAGAGGAGATGAATGTTATGGGTGGTGTAGTTAAGGGATATTCCTCAATGGTGTTAGCATCAGATGCTGATTCAAATAGTGGTACCGTAACTCAAGATTACACCCTACACGGTTCAGCTCCAGAGTCTGCTAATTTATCACCTGCAACGAATTATTATCGGTTAAAGATTTTCATGGAATATAATTCTGGGCAGTTTGCTAATGATAATACTGCTATTACAATAACCAATGCTGCGCCACCTCCTAATCCAGAAGTTAGTGTGAACTTCAATACCAAACATATTGTAGGAGGCAAAGATACTTTCGATCGTTGGAAGTACATATCTATTCATGCTAACCAAAGGGAATCAGAGTGGGATGGGAATAATTTTGTAGATAACCAAGGCGCAAGTAATAATGCTTCTATAGATTTAAGAGATCATTTTTTAAATGGTTATGATGTGTATTTAGGAAGAGATACGGGAGGAATAACGTATAACCTAAATAATGTTGATGAAGATCCTGCTAGAGCCGGGTTTGCAAAACCTACTGGAACCAATAGCGTTGCGACTAGGGGTGCTAATAATAACGCGACTTATGCAAATAACACCAATTGGCACAACTATGAAAATAGAAATAATTTAGTTCTTGGCGGACAGTTAAATCCTTTTTGGACTGTCTCTGGTCAAGTAGCTACTGGAAAAGGTTGGTTCCTTGCTAATGCTACAGCTACTGGAGAATACATGGGGCGTTATGTAAATGAAGCCTACGGAAATGGTGGAACAGACGGCGAGCCTACTCCGGCTTTTGTTGAGGTAATTAATGAACCAGCTTATCATAGCCATGGCGGACCACATAATTTCACGAATGACATTCAAGATATTGCCGAATTTCATAAAGAAGCAGCTGTAGCAATTAAAGCGCAAGCTCCTAATGCTAAAGTGGGCGGCTACACTACTGCTTTTCCTAATTTTGAAAAAGGAAACTTTCAACGTTGGAATAACCGATGGAAACTTTTTATGGATGTAGCTGGTGATGAAATGGATTTTTGGTCCATTCACCTGTATGATATCGCTTCTAAAACCGATGGTAAAATAGATTTACGTTCTGGAAGTAATATTGAAGCGACCTTAGATATGATGGAGCAATACAGTTACTTAACTTTTGGAACTGTAAAACCATTTGTGATTTCAGAATTTGGAGCGCAAATGAATGGCCACAGAGATCAAGATTGGTCACCTTATAGAGACTGGTTGTGGATAAAGTCCACAAATGCACAATTAATGTCTTTGTTAGAAAGGCCTAATACTATTGATTTAGCAATTCCTTTTATTGTTGTAAAGGCTATATGGGGAAGTACAGCTCAAGGGAACCCATATAACAATAGGTTAATGCGTCAGGAAAATGAGCCTAACTCTTTTGTTCCTGGTTATGGGTATTCTGGAAAATGGGTGTATACTGATATTGTTAAGTTTTATCAACTATGGAGTGAAGTAGAAGGAACGCGTGTCGATACTAGAAGTGATAATTTAGATATTCAAATGGATGCTTATGTTTCTGGAAATAAAGCCTATGTTATTGTTAATAATCTAGAATTTCAAAATAAGACTTTAAATTTAGAGGCACTAGGTTTAGGTGGTTTGAGCGTAAGTGCTATCTCTAAAAATCATTTATACTTGGAAAATAAAGCCCCTGTATTGGATCAAGAAAATATTCCAACAGACACCAAGAGTATAGAAATTGGAGCAGAGGCTACTATGATTTTAGAATATACTTTTTCTGGAAGTCTTGTTCCTACCGAAACGAATACGGAAACAAAATACTTTGCCTCTACTTATTTGCAGCCAATTACTGCCAATCAGCCAATAACCTTTACCATAAATGGTGTTACTACAAATGCTTTTGGTGAAGCAATGCTGAGATTAGGGGTAGGAAGACCGCACAATAATATGGTAACACCTTCTGCAATAAAAATAAATAATACCTCTGTTTCTATTCCAGATAACTGGCGTGGTTATGACCAAGCGGAAAGAGAGCGCTTTTTTGGCGTATTGGAAGTTGCAGTGCCTTATAATTTAATTCAGCAGAACAATACCGTAGAAGTTACTTTCCCAGATTCTGGAGGACATATTAGTACGGCCTCCATGCAAGTTTTTAATTTCAGTTCAAACGTTTTGTCTACTGAAGATGTCAAAAAAAGCACTTATAAAAGACAAACATTAGAGGTATATCCTAACCCGAATGATGGTTTCTTTAGTTTGGCGTCAAGTACTAATATAAAAACGATCGATGTCTATACTGTAACCGGGGTAAAAGTAAAAATTTTGCAGGCTTCAAAGCGTATGGATATCTCAGATTTAGCTACTGGTATTTACTTTTTAAAGGCAGATAATGGTAGTGTAGGGAAGATTTATAAAAAATAACTAACTGTTTTATGTAAAGCTTAGTAAGGCTTGGTTTTAGAGGTGTTATCAAGTTTTTATTGGGTTTTATTTTAAGAAAAAAAGAAAAACAACAGTTTAATTCAAGTTAAAAAAGACGAATTATTTAATCACCACAATAAATTTACTAAACCAATTATTAAAACTAAAAACAATGAGAAAAATTACTTTATTATTAGCGCTAATGTTGAGTATTTCAACTTTCGCACAAGGCACAATTGAGGTATTAAGTTATCCAGAAAAATTTGCAGCAGGCAATGCTATTTTTGGTCCTGCTGTTGGAGAAGATCCAATTGTCATTCGATGTACTAAAATAGCATTTTCTGATGTTGATTGCCCGTCTCCAATAAGAGATACTTCAGAAATGGTAACAGCTCTTTCTGGATTAACAATTCCTGCAACAGGAAATTTAACCGATATTGATGCTACTAATTCAAAGCAAAACATTGGAGGAGCTAATAGAGGTTTTTCTATAATTCACCAAATGGCAGCACAGGATGCTACTTTTCCAGATTATATTAGAGATTATGTAGATCACGGAGACGGGACGATGAGTTTTGTTTTGGTGCACACAAGATGGAGTGAAGGTGGCGGACAAGCTTTTGTTAACGGGAACTTATATACGTTAATTCAACGTATTTTCAATAGAACAGACGGAACTTCTTCTTCAGCGATTACTGTTAAAGATGATGGAACAGGAACCACGGTTGTTGCGGGAATGGAATATGACGATTCGGCTACGATTGAATCGGATGCTACGTTAATTTCGAGAGCTAACAATATTTTAAATACTTTAGGGGCAAAATCTTTTAATAAAGAGACTGTTTCGTTTTACCCAAACCCTGTGCAAGACCAAATTCATTTTTCTAAGGATATACAAACAAAATCTTACAAGTTAATGAGTATTACAGGTGCAGTTGTTAAGGAAGTAGATGCTTCTTCTAGCGTATTAGACGTGTCTGAATTATCTCCTGGCGTATACATTGTGTCTACGGATGCAGGTTTCGCAAAATTTATTAAGTTATAGGAAACACTTTTGATAGGTGTCAATTTAAGATTGTCACGCAAAACACTAACAGGTAATTTACTTGTTAGTGTTTTTTTTGTATTATTAATACCCTTTCTTTAGTAATGCATTCGGGAAATTAGCTTTAAAGCGATTAAAACGAGGTACAGATACGTTTAAGATATAGCTGTTATTCGGATGGTGTTTTTTATAATCTTGATGGTAATCTTCAGCGACCCAAAATTTTTGAAACGGATAGACTTCTGCTGCTATTTTAACGTTGCGCTTTTTGGCTAAGGCCGTTTTCTTTTTCAAAATAATCTGTTTCTGTTCTTCATTTTGATAAAAAATAATAGAGCGGTATTGTGAACCACGATCGTTTCCTTGTCCGTTAACCTGAGTCACATCTTGAGAAGTAAAATATACGTCAACAAGTGTTTCAAAAGTCACTATTTTAGGATCGTAAATTATTTCTACCGCTTCAGCATGTCCTGTGCTTCCTGTGTTGCTTTCTGCGTAAGTTGGGTTTTTTGTATGTCCGCCAGCATAACCAGAAATAGATTCTTCAACGCCTTTTACACTTTCATAAATAGATTCAACACACCAAAAGCAGCCACTTGCAAAATAGGCTTTAGCCATGCCGTTTACTAAAGGAACTTCAACGGGTTCAGCGTTTATAACAGCTTGTTGTGATTTATTTGATTGTGCATTATTCTGACAGCTAAAAAATAAAGTAAAGATTAAAATTGGGAGTAAATGTTTCATAAGTTATTTGTTTATACTTAAGTAGACGGTTAAGTGTATAAAACCTTAATTTAATTTATACTTTAAAAAACAACAAAGAGGCTGTCTAAAAAATAAAGTTTCGTCAACCTGAACGTGATTCAGGTTCTCATAACGACTGGTTGTCAGTAGATATGATTCTGAAATAAATTCAGAATGACGTACTTTAAAACTTTTAGACAGCCTCTTTGTAAAATATTATTGTTATCTCTTCTTATTCTGTTTCAATTAAAGGGACTTCTAAAGCTAACTCTGCATTAACTAGGTCATCAATTTTATTAATTGCTTGAATAAATTTTGCAGCTTCTGTAGCTGGAATAATTTTCTTCATTTTCTTATAATATTTCTTTTTTAACTTCAAATCCTCTGCTTTATAAGCAAAAAACGCTTTTATTAACTCATCTGCTTTTTCGTTAGAGGTATTTTCGAAATTCTTAGCGTAATCATTAATTATGGCGATTCTTTTATTTTTAACCGTATAATTTTCAAGTTCGAATTCGTTGTACAACTCCCAAAAAGGAGCACTTTGAGTCTCGTTCAATGTCATTACTTCAGCGATAGCTTCTTTTGTCTCCGATTTTAAAATAGTACGAGACATTTCGGTATAATCGTCTGTTTGCGCATAGTTTATAGAAATAGTTAGAAGGGTTGCTAAGATTAATAGTTTGTTTTTCATATGGAATTAATTTATTAAAATATTTTAAATAAATATAACAATTATATTTTCAAGAAGGTTTTTGATGATCAATTTTATTTGGAGTTCCCATAAATACGATTAGAGACCTTGTTAAAAATGTTTAAGAAACAAAAAAGCCTTCATAAATTATGAAGGCTTTTTACAATAGGTTGGAAAACGGATTACAGTTTAGAAAACATTTTTTCCATTTTTTCTTTTTGTTCTTCGGCTAAAGCAGCATCAACTAAAATCCTACCACTATGCTCATCGGTAATTACTTTTTTACGAGAAGCAATTTCAACTTGTACTTGCGGAGGAATTGTAAAGAAAGATCCTCCAGAAGCACCTCTTTCAATGGGCACAACAGCTAATCCGTTCTTAACATTCGTTCTAATTCTTGTATAAGCAGCAACTAATCTTGAATCGATTGTTTCTTTATACTCTTCAGATTTTTTGATTAAAGCTTGCTCTTCTTTTTCAGTTTCAGATAGGATAGCATCTAATTCACTCTTTTTGTGTTTCAAGTGGTTTTCACGTTCTTTTAAACGCTCTTTAGTTTCAGCTATAACTTCTTTTTTCTGTTCGATTTGAACTTTAAATTCTTTTATATGCTTTTCAGCTAATTCAATTTCTAATTCTTGAAATTCAACTTCTTTAGTTAAAGAGTTAAACTCTCTGTTATTTCTAACGTTCTTTTGTTGTTCGCTATACTTTTTAATTAAAGATTTAGATTCTTCAATTAAGTTTTTCTTTCCAGCGATATCGTTGTCAATTACTTCTAAATTAGAAATAAGTTTATCTAATCTAATGTTTAATCCAGCAACTTCATCTTCTAAATCACGAACTTCTAAAGGAAGTTCACCACGAACATTTCTTATTTCGTCTACACGAGAATCTATGAGTTGTAAATCGTATAAAGCTCTTAAGCGCTCTTCAACAGTTACTTCTTTCTTTTTGGCCATACTTTAAAAATACTTAACAGGATTGGTATTTGTCTTTGATAAAATGATTGCAAAATTAGTAATTTTTTTCTTAAGATGTGCTACTAAAAGATTTTTTGTGTATTGCTCGCTTTCATAATGACCAATATCAGCCAATAGAATGTTGTTTTCTGCAGTAAAAAAATCGTGATATTTTAAATCTGCCGTTATAAAGGCATCAGCACCAGAAGCCTTAGCCGCGGGAATGGCAAAACTGCCAGAGCCTCCTAGAACGGCTACTTTCTTTATTTTTTTATTTAAAAAAGCCGAATGACGTATGCCTTCCGTTTGCATATTTTCTTTTACGTAGCTTAGAAAGCGCGTCTCATCCATAGCGGTTTCTAACTCCCCAACCATACCAATGCCAATATGCTGATTTTTGTTTTCCAATGTAGTGATTTCATAAGCTACTTCTTCATATGAATGACTATCGAAAAGTGTATGCAACACCTTCGACTCTAGGTGCTTGGCGAAAGTTACTGATATTTTGGTTTCTTCTTCGGTATGGGTTAGGCCTTTCTCGCCTATCGTTGGGTTAGAATTTTCATTGCCGTTAAAGGTACCGTAACCTTCTACATTAAAACTACATGCGTCATAATTACCAATACTTCCAGCACCGATTTCAAATAAGGCACTGCGCACTAAATGTGCTTCGTATTTAGGTACGTAAGTCACCAATTTTTTTACAGTTCCGCTTTGCGGAATTAAAATTTGTTTATTGGTTAATTTTAACTGATTGCATATCATATCGTTTACCCCCAACAGGGCATTGTCAAGAGCGGTATGCATCGTATAAATGGCGATATCGTGCTTTATAGCCTTTAAAACCACACGTTCCACATAAGTTTTTCCTGTTATTTTTTTTAGCCCTTTAAAAATAATAGGGTGAAAACTTACAATCATATTACAGTTTTCAGAAATGGCTTCGTCTACGACAGCTTCTAAAGTATCCAGAGAAACCAGAATACCTGTGATTTTTGCTTTTTTATCACCTACCAAAAGGCCAACATTATCAAAATCTTCCGCGTAAGCTAAAGGAGCAAGTTCTTCTAAATGATTTATGACATCTCGAACGATCATATAATTTATAAGTTTTGGTTTAAAACAAATATAAATATTATATTTTCGTTGCGATGAAAATTTTAAGATACCTCTTGTTTCCCGTGGTTCCCATTTATTTTTTGGTAACATGGTTACGCAATAAATTGTATGATTTGGGAATAAAAAAGACGATGACTTACGATTTTCCTGTGATTTGCGTTGGAAATTTAAGCGCAGGTGGCACTGGAAAAACACCAATGATTGAATATTTGGTAAAATTGTTAAAAGACGATTATAAGCTCGCGACTTTGAGTAGAGGTTATAAACGTAAAACAGAAGGTTTTCAATTGGCTGATGCTAATGCAACAGCTGAAACGGTAGGGGATGAGCCATTTCAATTTTATAATAAGTTTAAAGATGGCATTCAAGTCGCTGTCGATTCAGATAGACAAAACGGTATTGCCAAGTTACAAGCTTTGGCTAAAAAGCCAGAGGTGATTTTGTTAGACGATGCGTTTCAACATCGAAAAGTACAAGCGGGATTTAATGTGATGTTAACCACCTATGCCAATCCGTTTTATAATGATATTGTATTACCTACAGGTGATTTAAGAGAACCTCGAAGTGGTGCAAAACGAGCAAATTGTATTGTGGTAACTAAATGCCCTTCGGATTTAAAGTCTGCGGAAAAGGATGCCATTGTTAGTAAGATTAAACCGAATAAAGAGCAAGCTGTATTTTTTAGTGCTATCGTCTATTCTGATACTTTATTTTCAGAAACTGGATCTATAACTTTTGATGCAATTAATAAATTTACCTTAGTTACAGGCATTGCAAACGCATCGCCTTTAGTTCAGTTTTTGAAAGGGAAACAGTTAAATTTTGAGCATCTCAATTATAAAGATCATCATGATTTCACTGATAAAGATATTAAAGCGCTATCTAAAAAATCGTGTATCGTTACTACAGAAAAAGATTTTATGCGTTTGAAAGATTATGCCGTGTTAAAAGACACACTTTACTACTTACCAATAGAAGTTAAAATAGATGATGCGGTAAAGTTTAATGACTTAATTAAAGGTTTTGTTAAGCGCTAGTTGATGGGTTTTTCCTAGAAGCTAAAGCATGATATAATTTTTTCTCAAACTCATCTTGCTTGAATGGTTTCGGAATAATATCAGTAAATCCAGCATCTTCAAATTCCTGCATTTTATCTTCAATAGTAACCGCGGTAAGCGCAAAAATAGTTAATTCCCTGTCGAAGACTCTAATTTGCTTTGTGGCTTCAATACCACTAATTCCTGGCATGTGAATATCCATTAAAATGATGTTGTAATCGTTGTTTTTAATCATTTTAACAGCGTCTTCACCATTGTCTATAATGTCACAAAATAAATCCATTTTAGAGAGGATTTTTTTGGTTATCATTTGGTTAATCTTATTGTCTTCAACAACAAGAATTTTTACGTTAGATAGGTCTAAATCTTCTTTGTCGCCTTCAAAATAATTTGTTTTTGCCTCTAAAGATTCTTCAACCGTGGTGTACTCTAAAGGAATTTCGAAATAAAAAGTAGTACCTTTATTAAGTTCACTCTTAACGTAAATTTTTCCCTTTAAAATATCAATTAGGCCTTTAACAATAGAAAGCCCTAAACCAGTTCCTCCATATTTTCGGTTAATTTGTATCGAGCCTTGAGAAAAACTTTCAAACATGTGATCTTGTTTTTCCTGGCTAATACCAATACCATTGTCCTCTATTTCAAAGCGTAAGGTGTAAATTTTATCTTTTTGGTCTATTTTATATACGCGAATCCAAATATCTCCACTTTTGGTGAATTTTATAGAATTACCCACTAAGTTTATAAGTATTTGGGAAATTTTAAGCTGATCGGCAATGAAGTTTTCGGTTAGGTCTTGAGCATATTCGAAGTGAATTTTAATCTCATTATCTTCAGCCGAATTATTTAATGCCAGAATGATATTGGTAATTTTCTTTTTTAAATTGAAAGGTTCCGGCTCTATGTCAACTTTGTTGGCTTCAATTTTATTAATTTGAAGTATGTCGTTTATGAAAGTAAGCAAGTAATCACCAGAGAATTTTAATGATTTTAAATGTGGTATTTGTTCCGGTTTAGGGTCTTCTTCTAAAAGCATATTACTTAATCCCGTAACAGCGTAAAGCGGTGTTCTTAATTCGTGAGTCACTGTAGAAAGGAAATTGGCTTTAGTTTTTGATGCTAATTCAGCCTTTTCTTTAGCAATAATTAATTCGCCATTCTTCTTATGAAGCATGGTATTTGTTTTTAACCTAATGTTATTGTTTTTGTAAAGTGATAAGGTTAAAAGCGATAAAATAGTAATGAGGGCAACACTTAAAATAGAGATGAGTGTTCCTAAGTTTTTGTCCTCTTCTGCTTTTTCTAATTTTTCAACAATCTCATTGTTTTTTTCAATTTCCTCGTTGAGTAAATACTGAGTTTCTTGATTGTTAGGCGAATAAATGCGGCTTAAACCACGTATAGAATCCGAAAGTTTTAAATGATCCTTTAAGTATTTTCTGGAAAGTTTATAATTACCGATACTATTATATAAATCACTTATTATTAAATAGCTATCATTCGTAATGTTTGTAAAATCATGATTGTTAGCAATATTTAGCCCTTCCAAACCTGACACAATCGCTTTTTCAGTGTTACCTAATTTACTGTAAATAATGGCATGATTGTTTAACGCTTCACTTTGTATTCTATAAAAATCGTAGGTTTTTGCAATAGCTAAAGCTTGTTCAGTAACGTCTCTTGATTTTTTATAATTTTTTAACTGAAAATAAACTTTACCTTCGTGAATAAGAGTTTCTGCTAGCGCTTTGTTTAAATTTTCTTCTTCAAATTTTGATTTTGCTGCTGTATACGAATCTAAAGCGGCATAGTAATCTTGCTTAGCAAAATAAACATCACCATAAATTTTATAAGAAGCGCCTAAATTTTGATTGTCATTGATAATACGTTGTATTTCAATCGCTTTATTTAAGGATTTTAGAGCTTTGTCTTCTTGCTGAATAATGAGTTGTAAGCGGCCTTTTAAAGCATAAATAACACCAACACTTTTTTTATTTCCAGCTTTTTCAGCGAGTTCTAGAGCTTCATCAAGGTTTTTTTGGGCATTATAATATTGGTAGCTTTCGAGCTCTGTTTCCGATTGTGTAATGCGGTAGTTAATATTGTTCTGAACAAGCTCAGGGTCTTGCTCAATCTTAATTTGAGCCGAAACGCCTGTGAATATGAGCAATACTATAAAGTATAAGTATGTCCTAAATTTTGCCATTTTGGTTGGTGTTGCCAACAAATATAAACTTTTTAGTGATTTAGAGTTTCTTTTTCCGACAAATAACAAATTAAATCAATTATTCTTTTTGAATAGCCAGATTCGTTGTCATACCAACCAATAATTTTAACCATATTTCCGATTACTGAAGTCATTTGAGAATCAAAAATACAGGAATGGGTATTGCCTGTAATATCAATAGAAACGATGGGATCTTCGGTGTATTCTAAAATATGTTTGTATTGGTTTTGGGCAGCTTCTTTAAAGGCAGCGTTAATAGCTTCTGCTGTAACCGTTTTTTTTACGTTAAAAGTAATGTCTGTTAGCGATCCATTGATAACAGGTACGCGAATACCACAACCACCAATAACCTCTGAAAGCTCAGGGAAAATTTTGGTTAAAGCTTTGGCTGCACCAGTAGTTGTTGGAACTATAGACTGTGCTGCTGCTCTAGAACGCCGTAAATCACGATGCGGAACATCATGTAAACTTTGATCTGTTGTATAGGAGTGTACCGTTGTAATATAAGCTTGATCGATGCCACAAAGTTTATTGACAATATCAATCATTGGTGCTGCATTATTTGTGGTACATGATGCGTTAGAAACTATAGTTTCCGAACCATCTAACGCGTTATTATTGACCCCTAATACGATGGTTTTTATGTCATCTTCAATTGGAGGCACACTTAAAATAACACGTTTAGCGCCGTTTTTTATATGGTGATTTATTTCTGATTTGCTTTTGAATTTCCCTGTAGATTCTATAACAAAATCAACGTTATAAGGTAGCCAATTGATAGTTTCAGGATGCTTTTCATTTAATAACGGAATATCCCTGCCGTTATAAATGATATGATTTTCATCGGAAGAAAAATCACCTTTTAAAATACCGTGAACACTATCGTACTTTAATAAATGTGTTAAGGTTTTAGGATCCGACAAATCGTTTATAGCAACAACTTCGATGTTTTTATACTCTTGAAGCAAGCGAAAAACACGTCTTCCAATTCTTCCAAAGCCATTAATGGCAACGCGAATCATGACTAATTAATGTGTTTTTGAGCTTTATAAGATGATCTTACTAAAGCACTACTTTCTACATGACGGAAGCCTAATTCTAACCCGATTTCTTCAAACTCCTTAAATTCGTCTGGATTGATAAACCTCTTAACAGGTAGGTGTTTTTTAGAAGGTTGTAGGTATTGTCCAATGGTAACAACATCTACGTCGTGCTCTTTTAAATCGTGTAGTGTTTGAATAACCTCTTCGCGTGTTTCCCCTAAACCAAGCATGATTCCTGATTTCGTTCTACGCTGACCTTGTTGTTTTAAGTATTTTAAAACGCCCATACTACGATCGTACTGTGCTTGAATTCTAACATCACGAGTTAAACGACGTACGGTTTCTATATTATGAGAAACCACTTCTGGAGCGACATCAATAATTCTGTCGATGTGTTTTTCAATCCCTTGAAAATCTGGAATAAGTGTTTCTAGAGTAGTTTCAGGATTCATACGTCTCACTGCTTTTACAGTTTCAGACCACATGATACTTCCCATGTCTTTTAAATCATCACGATCCACACTGGTTAAAACAGCATGTTTTATATTCATGATTTTGATTGAACGACCTACTTTTTCTGGTTCATCCCAGTCCACAGTTTCTGGACGACCTGTTTTTACACCACAAAATCCGCAAGAACGCGTACACACATTTCCTAAAATCATAAATGTTGCTGTGCCTTCTCCCCAACATTCCCCCATATTAGGACAGCTTCCTGAAGTACAAATGGTATTTAATTTGTATTTATCAACTAAGCCTCTTAGTTCGGTGTATTTTTTACCTGTTGGTAATTTTACACGAAGCCATTTAGGTTTTGGAGTACGTTCTGGTAATATATTTGAAGTTATTTCACTGTTCATAATCTGAAAAAATAGAAAGGCAAAGATACAAAGTATTCTTTTAAAATAGGTCTCGAAGCCAACGAGATGTAAGTAAGGTGGTTGCCATAAAAATTGAAGATTTAGCTATGTCTTTTTAATAATCTCTGCCAATAGTTTTTTGGCTCGGAGAAGTTTTACTTTTACGTTATTTATAGGTTCTTTGAGTTCTTCTGAAATCTCCTTATAACTTAATTCTTGGAAATAGCGTAAGTTTATAATCTCTTGATAATGAGGTTTTAATTTCTTAATATCACGAAGTAATTTTGCTAAATGCTGCTCAGTGATGAGCTTGTCTTCAGGAGAAGGCGATTCATCTAAAATATCATAAACTTCACGATTGTTTTTCAGAATAACTTGTGAAATGGAATTTTTTTCCTTCCGAAGTAAATCGATATGAATATTTTTTGAAATGGTAATTAACCAGGTTTTAAAGGTGTACTCTTCCTTAAAAGTTTCTATGCGATCGAAAGCTTTAGAAAAAGTTTGAATGGTAATATCTTCAGCATCATTCTCGTTTTGTGTGCGTTTTAATTGAAAGCCATAAACGTCGTCCCAGTACAAGTCTAACAGATAGTTAAAGGCTTTTTGGTCGTTGTTTTTTGCGTTTTTAATGACTATGTCTATTTCCAATGCTTGGGTTTTGAGATGATATTGTTTATAAAGATAGTTAATTGTGTTAGGATTAAGAAGCCTTCTAGGAAAGGAAAGAGTAGGATTAAATCGGTTTCATTTAATTTTTTAGAAGCGCATCCCATAACCGTGTATTGTGTAGCGATTCGAAATAAGAAAGCACCTAAAACAATTTGCCATTGAAACTGAGCTGTAAATAAAATAACAGCTAAAGCCCAAAATAAAAAGTTTGTAATGTATAATGTTGCTAGTAATATTTTATGAATTTTTTTATAATGACTTGCAGTGGAAACATGACGCCTCTTTTGTTTGTACCAAGCCTTAAAGTTTTTTTTAGGTACAGACTCTGTAAAACTATCTTTTGTAAAAACACAAGCCGTATTAGATTTTGTTGCGACTTGGTTTACAAATAAATCATCATCTCCAGAACGTACTTGAATATGATTTATAAATCCGTTTGCTTTAAAGAATTCATCTTTTGTATATGCTAGATTTCTGCCAACGCCCATGTATGGTAGACCTGCTAAAGCAAATGAAAAGTAGTTCGTCGCTGTTACTAAAGTTTCAAAACGAATAAGTTTGTTTAAAAGGGAGTTCTTAATTTTCGCATAGGCGCCATAACCTAAAATAATATTTTTTGAAGAGGTGAAATGAGCACTCATTTCAGAAATCCAATGTTCAGATAATGGTTTGCAATCGGCGTCTGTGAATAACAAATAGTCCTTTGTAGCCGCTTTAATACCTAGAGTTAAGGCATATTTTTTATTACCCCAAAAGGCTTCTATGTTTTTAACATTAACTATTTTAATGTTTGTGTGTTGTTCTGAAAACGCTTCCATGACTTCCAAGGTGTCATCACAAGAGGAGTCGTTTATAAGAACAATTTCAAAATTAGGATAGTTTTGAGCGCAAATAGAAGGTAAAAATGTTTTTAAATTTTCAGCTTCATTTTTGGCGCAGATAATAACAGATACTGCTAAATCCTTTCTAGATTCTTGTTTTTGTTTGGAAAAGGCAAATTTGGCGAAGAAGCCGAAATGGAATAAAACTTGAATGCCGACCACAGCCAAAAAGGCATAGAGAACAAAAACCAGTAAAGGCATACGCTACTTAAGAATGTGAAGGTTCGTTACAATCGTTAAATTGATCTGGTGTTTTTCCGCAGAAACCACAAGATTCTCCTTCTTTATTAAGCATAGGGTTTTGACTCGCACAAGTACCTGCAAATTTCCCGTCCTTTTTTGCCCAAATTTTTATTGCAATACCTGCAACACCTAGAGCTAAAAGCGCAATAGTGATTAAGAAAAGTTTCATTTTAAAAAAAAATAAATAATTATTTCTGCAAAGGTACGATTTTTAGAATATGGTTGTTTAAACTTTCGAGACTAAAAATGTTAAGGCTGTGCTAAAAATAGTAAACGGTTATTTGTTAATAATTCGTACATTTAAAACGTTAATCAATATAATAATACACTTATGAAAAAATTATTTGCAGAGTTTTTTGGAACTTTTTGGCTTGTTTTTGGAGGCTGTGGTAGTGCTGTTTTTGCGGCGGGATTCCCTGAATTAGGAATAGGCTTCGCTGGAGTGGCTTTGGCTTTCGGTTTAACCGTTTTAACAATGGCCTTTGCTGTTGGACATATTTCTGGTGGCCATTTTAATCCAGCAGTATCTTTTGGGTTATGGGCAGGAGGGAAGTTTGACGCGAAAGATCTAGTTGGCTACATTGTAGCTCAATTAGCAGGAGGTCTTGTTGCGGCTGGTGCCCTGTATCTTATTGTAACCGGTAAATCTGACTTTGAAACCATTGGTGGTTTTGCTTCCAACGGTTACGGCGAATTGTCTCCTGATGGTTATTCTATGACATCTGCATTACTTGCGGAGTTTTTACTCACGATGTTTTTTCTACTTATCATATTAGGAAGTACGAATGAAAGAGCGCCTAAAGGATTTGCGCCTATCGCCATAGGTTTAGGCTTAACTTTAATTCATTTAATTAGTATTCCAATTACCAATACTTCGGTTAATCCTGCGCGTTCTACGAGTCAGGCGTTATTTGCGGGGGGAGCATATGTGAGTCAGTTATGGTTGTTTTGGGTGGCACCAATTGCAGGAGCTATTGTAGCAGGATTTATTCATAAGGCTTTGTTTGATAAAGAATAGCATCCATTTATGATGATGTAAAATAAAAAAGCCTCGTTTCAATTGAAACGAGGCTTTTTGTTAGTTTAACTATGGATTAATGTAAACTAATTTCTGCTACTGAGTTTTCCTTAGAGGCGACGTTATTGCCTCCTTTAGGTTCTATGGTAATGCTCAAACCTTGAACATCCTCCATATAAGGGATATTTCTTAATTTTCTATCGGCTTTATCTAAAATACCTAAGTTCACCATTTTACCTTGTAAGTCTGCCCAGATTTGGTAGCACTGTTCTTCCGGTAATTGAGGTAATGAAACTACATCAATCATAGATGTTTTTTCCTTGGCATTAATATAAGCTACTGTTTTTAAGTCTTTTGCTCTTTCGTTTCCTGAAATGATGTACTTTTCAGTTTCCGGATTGTTTAATCTTAAAAGTTGCCTCATCATGCTGTCAAGCATTTCGTTGTGCTTATCGATATCGTTACGTAAATCAAAAATTTCTTCAACAACCACTTGGTTTTCTTCAGCAAGTTTTTGGTTTTGATTGTAAAAAATGTACGATGTTCCAGCAAAAAGGAAAGCCGCAACACTAGCAGCGATGCTAAATTTATACCACTTTTTGTAAGTTTTTTGAGGCTTCAAAGTGATTACAGGTTTTTCGTCTAATTCATCTAAAATATTGTCTAAGATGCTTTTAGGGGCTTCAATAGCTTGGCTTTTCGCTACCACTTCTAGGTTCGATTGCAAGGTGTTATATGCGTTCTGTACTTCTGGGAACCTAGATATATAGGATTCCACCTGATTAGTTTCTTCAGAAGTAGTTTCTCCTAATAGATATTTGTCTAATAGGCCAGAATTTAAAAAAGTATGTACTTTCTCATTCATGACTTAAATGTATTTAAGGATTGTAAATTTTTTTCAATTCACGCAATCCAATTTTTAATCTCGATTTTATTGTTCCTAATGGAATATCTAACTCATCGCTAGCTTCTTGCTGCGTCATGCCTTCAAAAAAGAGGGCGTTAATCACTATTTGATATTTTTCATCTAGGCTACCTAAATGTTTCTTGATATCTAAAACATCCTGATTGAGTTCGTTGGATGTTACTTTATATACGGTTGAAGTCTCCATCTGGACTTCATTGTTATTTTTATTTTTTTGCGACCTAACCTTGTCAATAGCAGTGTTATATGCAATTCTGTAGAGCCAAGTAAATAATTTTGCCTTAGAAGCATCATATTTTTTCGCATACCTCCAGATTTTTACAAAAGTTTCTTGTAGCACATCTTGGGCTAGATCTTCATCTATAATCACTTTACGGATCACTCCATAAAGGGCGTCGGCGTAGTTTTCATAAAGTAAACTAATGGCCTTTTTATCTTCTTTTTGAAGGAGATTGACTATTTCTTTTTCTATTGCTGAAATCAATGTATAACGACTTTATATAAAACCTGCGGAAGTTGCAAGCGTGCAAAGTTAGAAATTTCTTTTTGATTACAAGATATTTACTTCGGCTTCAATAGATATATCAAAAAGACGTTTTACCGTTTTCTGAATTAATTTAGACAAGTTTAGAATTTCTTCACCTGTTGCGCCGCCATAATTTACTAGAACCAGTGCTTGATTTTTATGAACTCCATAGTGTCCAAATGTTTTCCCTTTAAAACCTGCTTTTTCAATTAACCAACCCGCTGGAACTTTAACGTCTTCTTCTGAAACTGGATAGGATGGTATGTCACTAAAATTCTCAGTAAGTTTATTGTATTTTGCTTTTGAAATCACAGGGTTTTTAAAAAAGCTACCACAGTTTCCAATAACTTTCGGGTTAGGAAGTTTGCTTTCACGAATAATAATAACAGCTTTGGAAACGTTTTGAATTGTTGGGTGTTTAACGCCTTCCTTTTCTAATTCTGAAGCAATTGCACCATAATGTACATGCAGTTTATGGTTTTTCTTCGAAAGTTTAAAGTGAACACTTGTTATGATGTATTTACCTTTTGCTTCTTGTTTAAAAATAGAATTTCTATAGCCAAAATGACAGTCTGCTTTGGTAAAAGTATGCATGGTTTTTGAATCAATAGAAATGGCTTCACAAGATTCAAAAGTGTCTTTTAGTTCGACACCGTAGGCTCCAATGTTTTGAATGGGTGCTGTGCCAACGTTTCCAGGAATAAGAGATAAATTCTCAATACCGCCATAATCGTTGTTAATAGTCCAGAGAACAAAGTCATGCCAAACTTCTCCAGCTTGGGCTTTTACAATTACAAAATCGTCATCCTCAGAAATGACCTCAATACCTTTGAAACCTAATTTAATTACTAAACCATCAAAATCTTTGGTTAGTAGCATGTTACTGCCACCACCTAAAATTAATTTGTTGGGGTAATCATTTAAAGAAAGAACCGCTTTCAGTTCATCGATATGATCTACAGAAACAAAATGTTTTGCTTTAGCGTCAATACCAAAGGTGTTGTATGGTTTTAAGGACGTATTTTGTTCGATTTGCACGGTTTTAGTCGTTATAAATTTTTAATGCTTCTTTTAAAATATGAACCGCTTTTATCAAGCTTTCTTTATTAAGTACGTAAGCAATTCTTATTTGGTTTAATCCAACACCAGGCGTTGAATAAAATCCGTTTGCAGGAGCTACCATAATAGTTTCTCCATTTATTTCAAACTTTTCTAAAAGCCATTGCGCAAACTTGTCGGTGTCTTTAACAGGTAATTCAACTATGCAGTAAAAAGCACCTTTTGGCTTTGCCACTTTAATGCCTTCTATTTTTTGCAGTTCAGAAATAAGGATGTTTCTGCGCTCTACATACTCTTTAATTACTTCATCAAAATAACTTTGTGGCGTGTCTAGAGCAGCTTCACTAGCTATTTGTGCATATGTTGGCGGACTTAGTCTTGCTTGGGCAAATTTTAAAACCGTTTCCATAACCATTTTGTTTTTAGAAACTAAAAAACCAACACGAGCACCACACATGCTATAGCGTTTAGAAACCGAATCTATAATAACGGCATGTTGCTCAATGCCCTTGACCTGCATAATGGAATAGTGGGTTTCACCGTCATATATAAACTCACGATACACCTCGTCGGCAACCAAAAACAAATCGTGTTTTATAGCTAAAGCCGCAAGTTGTTCTATTTCTTCTTTAGAATACAGAGTTCCAGTTGGATTTCCTGGGTTGCAAATTAGTATGGCTTTAGTTTTTGGGGTAATTAAACTTTCAAAAGTTTCAATCGATGGCAGTGCAAAATTATCATCAATACTACAAATAGCAGGAACCACGTTTACTCCTGTTGCTGTAGAGAATGCAATATAGTTAGCATAAAAAGGTTCAGAGATAATAACTTCATCTTCAGGGTCCATGATACTGCTAAATAAAAACTGCAAAGCTTCGCTAGCCCCAGTAGTAACAATGATGTCTTCATGAATTACGTTAATATCGTGCTTGTTGTAGTAAGCGGCTAACTTTTTTCTATAAGTTTCAGAACCTTGAGATCTAGAATAGGATAAAATATCAATATCACTATTTTTAACGGCGTTTATGGCAACTTCAGGGGTTTTTATGTCTGGTTGTCCAATATTCAAATAGTAAATGTGCTTTCCGTCCTCTATAGCTTGTTCTGCATAAGGAACAAGTTTTCTTATAGGAGAAGCAGGCATTTTGTGGCCTTTTTTAGAAATGGTTGGCATTTGGTAAATTTTAGGGTGTAAAGTTGAGAAAATTATATGAAGTTTTGCAATAAACGGGTTTAAATATGAGCGTATATCTAAGGATTTGATGAGTTCGCTAAGAAATAGCTCAAACTTTTGTTAATTTGTTTAATTGTAGGCCTGTAAATAAAAAAGGCTTAAACGTTTGTTTAAGCCTTTTGGTGTTTTATGAAAAGAAACGCTCTTTTATTGCATTACACTTTTGTCTTTTTTATCCATAACGCCTCCTTTTTCAACGACTAGACCTTTAATTTTAAGCGCTACAGTTGGAGTTTCAGCATTAGAAATTACCGTAATTGTTTTTCTAATAGGGTTGACTCTGTTGGTGTCATATTTCACTTCGATTTCTCCTTTTTTACCTGGCAAAATAGGATCTTTCGGTTTTTTAGGAATAGTACAACCACAACTAGATGATACTTTAGAAATGATAAGTGGCTCATTTCCTGTGTTTGTAAATTTAAAAACACGAACGCCATCAGAACCTTTTTCTACAGTTCCATAATCTATAGTATCCGATTCAAATTGAATTTTTGCCTGAGCGTTAACCGACAGACTAATTAATCCGATAAATAAAATTGTAATTAATGATTTCATTTTTTATGATTTTTATGTTGATTTTTCTTCGTTTATCCTTGTAATAAGTCTTCAAACATACTTACTTTTCCGATAATCTGCAAAAATAAAAGATGTAACGCCTAAATGTTAACACAATTCTAATATTCAAATGTACGGATCACTTCTAAATGAAGGCCTATATATATGTTAAAATATCGTTTTCTGCTCAGGTTATGAATTGATATAATAGTTTCACAGAAAAAGAAATATAAGTACTTTTGCACTTTATTATTCAAAAATTATTCCAAAGCATGCAAATTCCATCAAAATATGATGCCCATCAAGTAGAAGACAAGTGGTACAACTACTGGATGAAACATAATTATTTTCACTCAGAGCCTGATGAAAGAGAGCCTTACACCATAGTAATTCCGCCTCCAAATGTGACAGGAGTCTTACACATGGGGCACATGCTTAACAATACCATTCAGGATGTTTTAATTCGTCGTGCACGTTTGTTAGGGAAAAATGCCTGTTGGGTACCTGGAACAGATCATGCTTCTATTGCTACAGAGGCTAAAGTGGTTGCGAAACTTAAGGAGCAAGGCATTGATAAAAATAGCCTGTCTAGAGAGGAATTTTTATCTCATGCTTGGGATTGGACTCATGAATATGGTGGGGTTATTTTAGAACAACTTAAAAAATTAGGATGTTCTTGTGATTGGGAGCGTACGAAGTTCACCATGGATGATGACATGAGTGAATCTGTGATTAAAGTTTTTGTTGATTTGTATCAAAAAGGACTTATCTACCGTGGTTACCGTATGGTAAACTGGGATCCAGAGGCTAAAACAACACTTTCTGATGAAGAAGTTATACATGAGGAACGTCAGGGTAATTTATATTATTTAGAATATAAAATTGAAGGAAGTGATGAAACTTTAACCATTGCAACTACACGACCTGAAACTATTTTTGGTGATACGGCTATTTGTATAAATCCGAATGATGAACGTTTTGCACACTTACGTGGAAAAAAAGCCATCGTACCCATTTGTAATCGTGTGATCCCTATTATTGAAGATGACTACGTGGATGTAGAATTTGGTACAGGGTGTTTAAAAGTAACACCAGCACATGACGAAAACGATAAAAATCTTGGAGATAAGCATAATTTAGAGGTTATCGATATTTTTCATGATGATGCGTCTTTAAATAGTTTTGGATTGCATTATGAAGGCAAAGATCGTTTTGTGGTTAGAAAAGAAATCACGCAAGAATTAGAAGAAAAAGGCATTTTAGTAAAAACTGAAACGCATATCAATAAAGTAGGAACCTCTGAAAGAACAAAAGCTGTAATCGAGCCACGATTAAGTGATCAATGGTTCTTGAAAATGGAAGAATTGGTTAAACCAGCGATTGAGGCTGTTTTAGGTGAAGATTCTGAAATTAAATTGTTTCCTAAAAAGTTTGAAAACACGTACCGTCACTGGATGGAAAATATACGTGATTGGAATATTTCGCGTCAGCTCATGTGGGGCCAACAAATTCCTGCATATTTCTATGGTGATGGCAAGAATGATTTTGTTGTTGCTGAATCAGCAGAAGAGGCTCTAGAATTAGCAAAAACAGCTACAAAGAATACAGATTTAAAAGCTGAAGATTTACGTCAAGACACCGATGCTTTAGATACTTGGTTTTCTTCATGGATATGGCCAATGTCTGTTTTTGACGGAATTAGAAATCCTGAAAATGAAGATATTAAATATTATTACCCGACCAACGATTTGGTTACTGGGCCAGATATTTTATTCTTTTGGGTAGCTCGTATGATTATTTCAGGTTACGAGTATAAGAATGAAAAACCATTCAATAATGTATATTTAACTGGTTTGGTTCGTGATAAGCAACGTCGTAAAATGAGTAAATCGTTAGGAAATTCTCCTGACGCTTTAAAACTTATAGAGGAATATGGTGCCGATGGGGTTCGTGTTGGACTTTTATTGAGTTCCGCAGCTGGTAATGATCTCATGTTTGACGAAGCTCTTTGTCAGCAAGGAAAAGCTTTTGGAAATAAAATATGGAATGCTTTCCGTTTAATTCAAGGTTGGGAAATAGATGAAACTATTGAGCAGCCTGAAACATCGAAGGTGGGATTAGATTGGTACGAAGCTAAATTCCAGAAGGCTTTAATTGAAATAGAAGATCATTTTAGTAAATACAGACTGAGCGATGCTTTAATGTCTATTTATAAATTAATCATGGATGATTTTTCATCTTGGTTATTAGAAATTATCAAACCGGCATATCAAAAGCCTATTGATGCTAAAACGTATAAAGCAGTTATTGCAGCTTTTGAGAATAATTTAAAAGTTTTACATCCTTTTATGCCCTTTTTATCTGAAGAAATTTGGCAATATATTTCGGAAAGAACACCTGAAGAGGCATTAATAGTATCTAAGTGGCCAGAAGGTAAGACTGTTAATGATAATTTAATTTCAGAATTTGAATTTGCTTCTGAAGTAATTTCGGGTATTAGAAACATTAGAAAACAGAAAAATATCGCATTTAAGGATGCCATCGCTTTTTCAGTGATAAATAATGAAAATACCACAACTACTTTTGATGGTGTTATCGCTAAATTGGGGAATTTAGAAGCTATAGAAATTACTAAAGAAGCAGTTGAAGGCGCTTTAACTTTTAGGGTGAAATCCAATGAGTATTTTATTCCGATGGTTGGAGCGATTGATGTTGAAGCTGAAGTTCAAAAACTTACTGAAGAATTAAAATACACGGAAGGTTTTCTTAAATCTGTTCAAAAGAAATTATCTAATGAAAGGTTTGTTTCAGGTGCACCAGAGCAGGTAGTTGCCAGTGAAAAGAAAAAAGAAGCTGATGCTTTAAATAAAATAGAAACTTTGAAAGCAAGTCTAGCCAATTTGGGTTAATTTTTCTTCGAGACTATTTATAATATGGAGCTTTTCAATTATGTTTAACATAACTGAAAAGCTCTTTTTTTGTTGTTCGACTTTTTCGCGAGCAAGGTTTCGATTGTGTGTCTTGTAATGTTTTGATATAAAATTGGAAATTAGTATCAAATATTGATAATCTTTAGATGTTTTTGTGTGAGTTATTCTTAGTATAGGTTAATAAATATTGAGGTTTCGTGATTTATGTGTTCAAAAAAAATAGAATTGTATAATGGAGGTGTCTTAATTTCATGTTTTTATGGTTTTTTTAAGATTTCCTAGTATTAGTTATGAATAATCTTACCAATTTTTTATATTTGATACTCAAATCAAGTAATATAAGATCAATAGACTCACTGTTGATTATCAGTTGCTTAAATTAATTAATTAATTATGAAAAAAATTTACTTTTTAAGTTTGCTCATGCTTGTCATGGGATCCCTTTCAGATGTTTCTGCTCAATCTAGTGGAGAGAGTAAAGAAGGTGGTTGGTTTTTTGGACTAGGTTATAACTTTGTTGACGATTCAGGTACGGCAGGTAGTGAGCCTTTCAATTTTGATGATAACTGGCATTATACAGCTTATCCAAACAGATTAAATATTGGTTACAAATTAGGTAGTAGCGGTTTTGCTATTCAAGCTATTGGTACCATTAATACGTTACAAGAAGGTAAAAAGCTAGATGGCTATTACCCTGTTTTATCAGAAGATAAAGATTATTGGGCTGTAGATGGTATGATCTCATATAGCTTAAACAAATTTACGCCAAGACAAGGTTGGTTTGATCCTTACCTACAAGTTGGTATGGGTGGGTCTTCAATTGCTGATAATAGAGTTGTAACTTTTAATGCTGGTGCTGGTGCAAATTTTTGGATAGGTAAAAGTAAAAACTGGGCAATCAATTTAAATACCATGGGTAAATGGGGTATTAATAAGGATGATAAAGGTGAGAACCATATTCAACATGCTATTGGTGTGGTGTTTAAACCTGGTATCTTTAAAAAGAAGAAACCTGAGCCTGCTCCTGTTGTAGAGAAAGAACCAGAGCCAGAACCAGAACCAGTTGTTGAAGCAACTCCTGTTGTAGAGCCTACTCCAGAACCTAAAGTAGATGAAGAAGCTATTTTACGTGAACAAATGGCATCTGACTTGAGTGAAGTACGTCGTGTGTACTACGATTTTGATTCTTCAACTTTAACCTCTGACGATCAAGATATCGTTGATGAATTGGTTGTATTCATGAATAAATACCCAACAGCTGTTCTAGATATTAAATCTCATGCAGATAGTAGAGGAGCGAAAGACTATAACCTTCAGTTATCTCAAAAGAGATCAAAAAGTATCGTAGATTATGCAGTAACTCATGGTATTGATAGATCTAGATTCCAAGCTGATGGATTTGGTGAAACTCAGTTAAACAATGGATGTTCTGATGGTGTTAAATGTACTAGAGAAGAGCACAGAGAAAACCGTAGAACGGATTATGAATTAATTTGGGAATAGAAGAATAGAATTTTAATCCAATAATACATACTTAAAAAGGGCATTCTGACATCAGAATGCCCTTTTTTTTGCATGACATGATAGTGAATTATTTTTTGGTTGTCCGTAACCTGACATAGAATTAAAATGATCTTGATTTTATTCTTCAGTAGGAGGTACAGCTGAAGAACCTTTCAATGGTTCGTGAGGTTCCTCTAATTGCTTAACCTTTAAAAGAATGACAAAAAGTACATTAGGTATGTTCACCGATATACTGTGTAATTTTTGAATAATTATGTTCGTGCCTCATTATAGTCATACATTTAACTAATTTTTACGAACGCGATGGTATTAAGTGCTATTGGTGTTTTTCCGGAAATTACGATTAACTAAAAAAGGAGAAATTTGATAATTGATTACTAAAAGCTAAAGTAGATAACCCTAAAGTTACTTCGATAGTAATAATTTATTGAAATTTAGGGACGGTATAAGCTGTTTTCTTTGTTGAGTTAAAACGAAAGTTAAACGCTAATAATTGAAATAATATTACATGATATTCTATTACAAGTTATTCTAGCTGTTTTAAGATTGAACCTTGAAATTTTCAAAAGATTGTTTAATTAGTAAGATAGAAAAAGGAGACAAAAACAGAGTAGATAAATAATAAACCGAATAGAAAGCTAAAAGGGAATAACTTGCTTTAATCTTATTTTCTGTATAGGAAGTAATTGTCAACAAGCTCTATATACAACTGCTTGGCCTCATCTTCAGTTAAGCCTTTGGCTTGAAATAGCGCATTTGTTTTAAAGGCGTTTATGATGGGTTTTTTGCTTCTTGGGCGTCCATAGTCATTTGTGGCCTTTTTGTAGTACGCATATAGCTTCAATAAAGTATCGGCAGGGAAAGGTTCCGTATAAGCGTTAACACGATCTACAGCTTGATCAAATTCAATATCTAAATCACTTTTGCTCATTTATTATTTTAATTCAGCTATAATACTTTCACCACCACGAACTTTCTGATTTAACTGCACCTTAATTTGTGTGTCTAGTGGTAGATATAAATCAACTCTAGATCCAAATTTAATAAAGCCAGAATCAGTTCCTTGAACCGCTTTATCATTTAATTCAGCATAGTTAACGATGCGTTTAGCAAGCGCTCCAGCAATTTGTCTGTATAATACTTTTCCGTAAGTTTCATTTTCAACAACTACGGTGGTTCGCTCATTCTCTTCACTAGCTTTTGGGTGCCATGCTACTAAATATTTGCCAGGATGATATTTGCTGAAAATAACATTACCACTAATAGGGTAGCGTGTAACATGCACATTTATTGGAGACATAAACACACTGACTTGCAGGCGTTTTTCTTTAAAATACTCCTTTTCAAAAACCTCTTCTATGACCACAACTTTACCGTCTACAGGAGATAATACTTGGTTGTTGTTTAAATTCGTGAGTCTTTTTGGGTTTCTAAAGAACTGAAGTATAAGTACCAAGAAAACGATTAAAGCTAGCAGCAAAACGATTCTTAGCCAATTTATAGTGATAAAACTATCAACAAGTAAAGCAGATCCAATAACGATGATAAACGTTATTACTATAATTTTATAGCCTTCTTTATGAAACATAATATAAAATTCTTAAAAATAAATATATAAACGGTGCAGCAAAAATAATACTATCTAAACGATCTAATAATCCTCCGTGACCTGGCATGATAACACCACTGTCTTTTACTTTAGCTTGTCTTTTAAACTTAGATTCTATTAAATCGCCTAGCGTGCCAAAAACACTAACAATAATACTTAAAACTAACCAGCTTGCCGAGTTTAAAGTCTCGGTAAAGGTAGCAATAAAATAGCTTGCTACACAGGAAAAGAAGAGTCCGCCAAGAAAACCTTCAACTGTTTTTTTAGGTGAAATGGATTCAAAGAGTTTTTGTTTACCGAAGTTTTTACCAACTAAAAAAGCAAAAGTATCGTTAACCCAAATCAATATAAAGGTTCCCAATAATATTTTAGGATTGTACTCCTGATGATTTGTTGTAATAAGTACCAAAAAAACAAAAGCGCTAGACAGGTAGAAAGTCGTTAGTAAAAAACGTTTTGTACTAAATAGTGGTATTGTTTTTTCAGAAAACAAATCCTTTATTAAAAATAGGTTCACAAAAATAGATAATACTAGGAGTATTTGAGTGGCTTCGATTAATCCCTCATTGGTGTTTAATACCGTTTGCCAATATCCGAAGAAGATATAAAGTATTATAAAGATGATGTAAGGAATATTACTTTTTAGCTGAATGAGTTTTTGAAATTCAGCCAAACATATTAATCCGAAGACACAAAATAGCGCAATTAATAGATGCTCAAAATATAATGAAACAAGTAAAATTGATATATAAAGAAATCCTGATAGGGACCGAATAACTATTTCTTTCATTCTATAAATCTTCTAAGAGTAGGAGGTATAGGTTTTTAGCGCTACTGCCATAGCTTAGGAAGTCATTATCTTCGCCAGATTTAAAATGCTTAATTGTAGTGATATTGGTTGGGATTTGTTTCGTGTTCTTAGACTTAATACCTTTTAATCCTTCACCAATAGTTTCTACTAATTGACTTGTTGTTGCAAATACAATAAAATTGAAAGGAAGTTCGATAAGTTTTTTCTCAAAAATCTGTTTTGATGAAATTAAGATAGATCCATCATTTGCAATTAAATTTTCACAAGTTGTTAAGAAAAAAGGAGCTTGGTTAAGTTTTTTGGTTGGATTTAAGTTCAGGGTTTTAAACTTATTCTGTAATTCTGAATCTAATAAAAGCACCTCTTCTTGTTGCCAGTCATTTTCATTAATGATGTGCCCTAAGTTTTGGTACACTTCCTTTAAGTCATCACAATATAGAAATTTACCGCCATTGGCCTTGAAGTTTATTGTAAACCGCTCATCAATAGGGATTTTTACTTCTGGCATATAACGCCCTCTATGATCTGATTTCATCTCCTCGTCAGGTTTCTTAGATTTTGAACCAAAAATTTTTCTAAAAAGACTCATTAAGTGCTATGATTATAAGAATTTAATTTGAGAGGATCATCAAATATAAAAAATCTTAAACTAATCATATGATTAATTTAAGATTTTTGTATCCAACTTAAAATTTAAAAAGTTCTAAGCTTGTTCTTCAGTATTATTATTTTCAGGTTTAGACGTTATCGCTTCTTCTCTAAGGAAGGCACGTTTTCCGAATATTTTCTCAAGGTTATCCTTGAAGATCACTTCTTTTTCTAAAAGTACCTCTGCCAATTCCGTTAACTTGTCTTTGTTTTCTTCAAGTAACTTGATAGCACGTTGGTATTGCTCTTCAATAATAGCTGAGATTTCTTTATCAATTAAAACAGCTGTTTCTTCACTATAAGGTTTCGTGAAACCATGATCACTTTGTCCAGAATCATAATACGTTAAGTTTCCAACTTTGTCACTTAAACCGTAAATGGTTACCATGGCACGGGCTTGTTTCGTTACTTTTTCTAAATCACTTAAAGCACCTGTTGAAATTTTATCGAAGATTACTTTTTCAGCAGCACGACCACCAAGAGCGGCGCACATTTCGTCTAGCATTTGTTCCGGACGCACAATTAAACGTTCCTCTGGTAAGTACCAAGCAGCACCAAGTGAACGACCACGAGGTACAATAGTAACTTTTACCAATGGCGCAGCATGCTCTAGCATCCAACTCACTGTGGCATGTCCAGCTTCGTGGAAAGCTACAGCTTTTTTCTCGCTAGGGGTAATAATTTTATTTTTCTTTTCTAATCCGCCAATAATTCTATCAACAGCATCTAGAAAATCTTGTTTGTCTACAGCCTTTTTGTTGTTTCTTGCAGCAATTAGAGCCGCTTCATTACAGACATTGGCAATATCGGCTCCAGAAAAACCTGGTGTTTGTTTTGAAAGGAAATCTAAATCTAAGTTTTCAGCTTTTTTAAGCGGTCTTAGATGTACTTCAAATATTTCTTCACGTTCACGAACGTCTGGTAAATCAACAAAAATCTGTCTATCAAAACGTCCAGCACGCATTAAAGCTTTATCTAAAATGTCAGCTCTGTTCGTAGCAGCAATCACAATAACATTGGTGTTGGTTCCAAAACCATCCATTTCAGTTAATAACTGATTTAACGTGTTTTCTCGTTCATCATTACTTCCTGACATCGCATTTTTACCTCTAGCACGTCCAATGGCATCAATTTCATCAATAAAAATGATTGAAGGCGATTTTTCCTTAGCTTGTTTGAATAAATCTCTAACACGAGATGCTCCTACACCAACAAACATTTCTACAAAATCTGAACCAGACAATGAGAAGAAAGGCACTTTAGCTTCACCTGCAACAGCCTTAGCTAATAAGGTTTTACCAGTTCCTGGAGGTCCTACAAGTAATGCACCTTTAGGAATTTTTCCACCAAGGGTGGTATATTTTTCAGGGAATTTAAGGAAATCTACAATTTCTTGTACTTCTTCTTTAGCGCCTTCTAATCCAGCAACATCTTTAAAGGTTGTTTTAACTTCAGTTTTTTCATCAAAAAGCTTAGCTTTTGATTTTCCGATGTTAAAAATTTGGCCTCCTGCACCACCTCCTGCACCACCAGACATACGTCTCATGATAAATATCCATACACCAATAAGTAAGATAAAAGGAAGAATGCCCATTAAAAGGTTCCCTAAGTCATTGGTTTCCGTATCAAAGGTTACCGATGGTTTTGTAGGTAAATCTTTTATGCCTTCATTTAATTCGTTTTCAAAATTTTGAAGATCACCAAATTCAAATTTATAGTTTGGTAATTCTGTTGCCGAAGGAATAATAGATTGGGGTTTAGAGCCTTTATGTACTTCTTTAGACTGTGCTTCAGAAGTTAAATATACCTTTGCAACACGTGTGTTTTTTACAATGTTCACACGGGCTACGTCACCATCTTTTAAATATTGGAAGAATTCTTGCGGGGTAGTTGTGTTACCACTTTCATAACTATCTCCACTGAATAATTGAAATCCTAAAAATAAAGCTATTAATGCCCCGTAAACCCAATACGGACTAAATTTTGGTTTGTTGTCTTTTGGTTTTTTATTGTCCTTTGCCATTTGATTTTTTTAGTAGTTGGTTTCTATTACGGTTGTTTTTGCATCACCCCAAAGACTTTCGATGTCGTAAAACTCTCTAATATGCTTTTGGAATACGTGTACAACAACATTAACGTAATCAATTAAAACCCACTCGGCGTTATCCATACCTTCAGTATGCCATGGGTTATCCTTAAGTTCTTTGCTTACTTTTTTCTGGATGGAGTTAACAATAGCGTTTACTTGTGTATTTGACGATCCTTCGCAAATGATGAAGTAATCACAAACCGTATTTTCAATCTCTCTTAAATCTAGAATATTTATTTCTTGTCCTTTAACATCCTCAATGCCACTTATTATAACGGATATTAATTGGTCTGCGCTTATTTTTTCTTTCGCCATTAAATTTATTTAATTTGTGCAAAGTTATTATTTTTTTAGTTCTTTATACTTTAAAAATATGATAAGATTTAGTCTTATATCAATAACTTGTCCATGAGCATAATCAAACTTGATGCCACCGATTCTACAAATAGCTATTTGAGAGAACTCTATACGAATGAGGTTGTTGAGGATTTTACTACGGTTATCGCCAAAAAGCAGACACAAGGAAGAGGGCAAATGGGCGCGAAATGGGAGTCTCAAGACTCTAAAAACCTCACGTTTAGTGTGTTTAAGAACACAGAAGCACTTTCTTTAGAATCTCCTTTCGCCATTAGTTTGGTAGTCGCTTTAGCCTTAAGGAAAGCTCTTCAATCGTTTTTAATTCCTCATTTATATGTCAAATGGCCTAACGACATTCTGTCAGTAAACAAAAAGATTTGTGGTGTTTTAATTGAAAATGTCATAAAACAACAGGATGTTACAGCATCAATTATTGGTATCGGATTGAATGTGAATCAAATTGAATTTGAAAATTTGCCTAAAGCATCCTCTTTAAAACATATAACAGGGATTATTTATGATTTAGATGAAGTTGCTCTTGTTATTTTAAATCAGCTGAAATATTATTTTGAAGTTTTAGAAGCTGGAAATTATGAGGAACTTAAAGAGGCTTATGAATCGTGTTTGTTCAGAAAAAATAAACCCTCAACATTCGAAGATGCTGAAGGTTTAAAGTTTTCTGGGTTTATAAAAGGTGTTTCTGATTTTGGAAATCTTCAAGTGTTATTAGAAGATAACATCATAAAAGAATTCGATTTAAAAGAAATTACCTTATTATATTAAACCGCTTTAGGAATATTGGTCGCTAAAGTTTCAATAAGTTTTGTGATCGGGCCTTTAATCATCATGGCCATCATCGGATTGATGTTACCATCAAAAAGTAATTGTACTTCACTTGCACCACTGTCAATTTTATTTATTGCCGTAGTTAGAGAAAAGTCTATTTTTCCGCCAGCAGCTCCTAGTATAATTTTATTAGGAGGAATCACTTCCTTTTTCTTAAGGACGATATCAGGCATTCCTTTTAGGGCAAAAAGAAATTTATCTTCTCCTAAAACTTCAAATTTGCTAATGTTTTCGGGCATTATGGATTCAAAATTTTTAATATCAGATAAAAAACTGAAAACTTCTTCAGAAGATTTTGTTACCGTAACTTTTGGGGATTCTAAATTCATAATATTTTAAAATTGTGATTTGTTGTAACTTTGATTGTGTCTTTTTAAGTCAGTTCAATCAAATTATAACAGAGTACCTATCAATTAGCGTTCCATTCACTCGGATTACTATTCCATTCTGATAAAGTTTTTAATTCTTTTTCAGAAATATAATTCGTATCCAAAGCTTGTTCTAGCAAGTTTTCGTAGTTACTTAGTGTATTTAAATGGACGTTTTCTTGTTTGAAGTTTTCAGCAGCCACATCAAAACCATAAGTAAATATGGCAACCATGCCTTTTACATTTACATGCGCTTCTTTTAAAGCTTTTACGGCGTTCAAACTACTTTTTCCAGTGCTTATCAAATCTTCTACAACCACTACATTTTGTCCGCTTTCAATAAAGCCTTCAATTTGGTTTTTTCTGCCGTGGCCTTTAGCATCAGGTCTCACATATATAAAAGGAAGCCCTAAATATTCAGCAACAAGCATGCCTATACCAATAGCACCTGTAGCAACACCAGCGATAACGTCGGGTTTGCCATAGTGTTTCTCGATATATTTGCCCATTGTTTCGCGAATGTAGTTACGCACAGGAGGGAATGATAAAATAATACGGTTATCGCAATAAATTGGCGATTTCCAGCCCGATGCCCAAGTAAAAGGTTCTTGAGGACTAAGTTTAATAGCGTTTATTTGCAATAAAACTTCGGCTGTTTTTTTAGCTGTGTCTTTGTTGAAAATCATGTTGGCAAAATTACGGATAAATTTAATTTTAAATGATTCGAGTTTTATTTTTAATTAAAATATTTTTTGAACAAAGTTTGCCATGTGAACAAAATTAATATTTTTACCTAAAAGAAATTGATAATTAGGAAGGTCTATGTATAAAGTTTTTGTTGGAGATAAACCAATGATTTTAACCACTCAAGTGGAGCAAGAAACCAACTTCAAGAATTACTTACTTAATACGGTGAATCTTGTTAAGGTGATTAGAAAATTGAATACATCATCGTTGAAGGAAGCACGATTGATTCATAAAAACCCAGAGAAATTACTAAAGAAGTTTTTAAAGAAGCTGCCAAACGTGATCGCAGGCGGCGGAAAGGTTTATAACGCAGACGGTGATATTCTTTTTATATACAGAAACGATAAATGGGATTTACCAAAAGGGAAGGCCGAACGCCATGAAAGCATTCAAGAAACGGCCATTCGTGAAGTTACTGAAGAGACTGGTGTTGGCGGATTAGTGATTACAAAGCCTTTAGATGTTACTTACCACATTTTTAAACGTAACGGACGCTATAAAATAAAAGTGACCCATTGGTTTGAAATGAAAACGAATTTTACAGGTAACTTATACGCGCAAGAAGAAGAGGGGATTACAAAAGTAGCTTGGTTAAATGCTAGTGAAGCTCATGAGGCGCTGAATAATTCGTATGCTAATATTAAGTTGTTGGTTTAAGGGGGAGTTAAGGAGTAAAGTAGTTAAGGAGTTAAGGGGGCACTTCGCGGGCTCAGTGTTTGAGGAGTTAAGTAGTTTAGGAGTTAAGTAAATGAGTAGTTATGAATTGGATTTTACTAATTATCGCGGGTTTGTTTGAGGTGGCTTTTGCGGCTTGTCTCGGGAAGGTTAAAGAATCTACGGGGGTAGAAGCAACTTACTGGTTTGTTGGATTTTTAATTTGTTTGGCCATTAGTATGTTTCTTCTTGTAAAAGTGACTCAAGTTTTGCCCATTGGTACGGCTTACGCTGTTTGGACGGGTATCGGCGCTGTGGGCACGGTTCTGGTTGGCATATTTGTATTTCATGAACCAGCCACTTTTTGGCGTTTATTTTTTATAACGACTTTAATTGCTTCTATAGTGGGGCTGAAGTTTGTGTCAAATTAAAAAATGCACTTAATTAGTCACAGTTCATTATTGCTCTAAACCTGAAAAAAAGATCTTCAAATCAGGTTTTATACGACATTCAACATTCACAAAATCAAACGTTATAGTTTCGGTTAAAGGCAAAATAAATAGGTTCTGCTTGCATGACAACATATTAAACTTAAATTTGCAGCTCCAAAAAATGAGCCATGACAGATTTTATAATTAAGCGTGCAGCGAATGCAAAAAACGATGTTCTAGCTGGAATAACAGTCTCTTTAGCGATGGTGCCCGAAGTGGTAGCCTTTGCTTTTGTCGCACAAATAGATCCATTAATGGCGCTTTCAGGTGCTTTTATTGTGGGTTTAATTGCTGCTATTTTTGGTGGTAGACCAGGACTAATCTCTGGAGCGGCAGGCGCGGTAGCCGTTATTTTTGTTGGTATGATTGCCGAAGGCCATACGCGTGGTATGTTATTCGATCAGCCTATTGAAAACATGGGGTTCTTCTACTTAATGGCCTGTGTGATCTTAATGGGTATCATTCAAATATTTGCTGGTGTTTTTAAGTTGGGGCGTTTTGTGCGTTTAATACCGCATCCTGTTATGATGGGGTTTGTAAACGGTTTAGCTATCGTAATTTTTTGGGCGCAAGTCAAAATGTTTTCTCATAAAACATTACAAGTTTCCGCCGAAGGCGTCAAGGAGTACACAAATACTTTCATGCACGGTACCGAACTTTATATCATGATAGCTTTGGTCGCCTTAACCATGGGCATTATTTGGTTACTACCTAAAATCACAACTAAAATTCCAGCAGCCTTAACCGCGATATTAATTACAACCATGGTTGTAGTTGGTTTCGGAATGGAAGTTTCTACAGTAGGCTCTTATATTATTGAAGGTGGTGGTACAGGTTTAAAAGGTGAAATACCAACGCCTAATTTAGAACTTTGGCAAAATTTACCATTCAATTTAGACACGCTTAGTTTCATACTACCTTATGCCTTTTTAGCGGCCTGCGTAGGTTTAATAGAGTCTTTAATGACTATGAATCTTGTTGATGAACTTATCGATAGTCGTGGTGATGGAAATAGAGAATGTATCGCACAAGGAGCAGGAAATATCATGTCCGGACTCTTTGGAGGTACTGGAGGTTGTGGTATGATTGGCCAAACCGTAATTAATATAAAAGCAGGAGGTCGTGGCCGATTATCAGGAATTATGATGGCCGTAACCTTATTAACATTTATACTTTTTACAGATAAACTTATTGAGCAAGTGCCCATCGCCGCTTTAATTGGGGTGATGTTCATGATGGTTATTGAAACCTTCGCTTGGTCTAGTTTTAGAATCCTTAAAAAAATACCTAAGTCGGATGCCGTGGTCTTAATCGTTGTATCTGCAGTAACAGTCATTTTCGATTTAGCTATAGCTGTTTTCGTTGGTGTTATTATTTCAGCATTGGTTTTTGCATGGGAAAACGCCAAACGTATTCGTGCCCGTAAGCGTATGCGCGAAGATGGTACTAAGGTTTATGAAATCTGGGGCCCATTATTCTTCGGTTCTATAACGGCTTTTAATGAAAAATTCGATGTTAAAAACGATCCAGAAGTTGTTGAAATCGATTTTGTAGAATCACGAATTAGTGATCATTCAGCCATGGAAGCTATTTTCAATTTGGTTACAAAATACGAAGAGGCTGGCAAACAAATCCGATTAAAACACCTTAGTGAAGACTGTAAAATACTGCTGTATAAATCAAATCCTAAATTCCGCGAAGTCGTTATAGAAGATATCGATGATCCAAGATATCATTTGGCGGAAGATCCTGAAGCCTTTACTAAAGGTTTGGGTGAATATAAATTTTAAAGTTTTTCGGGCGTTACCACATTCTTCGTCTCCGCTCAGGACATGGTCGGGCTTTACGCTATATCTTTTTTTAGGAATTGTTTTTTAATAAATAGATTAGGTGCCAATTGAAAGTATGCGCTGCTTTCAGGTGTGAATTAACCTTTAAAAAAAAGGATGCCGCTGCAATCCCTAACGCGGCATTAGTTGCTAACACGAACACTATCGGGAACCAACTTTGTGTAATCTCCGTTATTTCTAATCACGTCACGTACAATACTTGATGCAATGTAAGATGTCTGTGCAGAGGTTAATAAAAATACAGTTTCTATAGGAGCTAAATCCCTGTTGGTGTGTGCGATGGCCTTTTCAAATTCAAAATCTGCTGGGTTTCTTAGTCCGCGCAAAATAAATTGTACATCAATTTCTTTGCAATAATCAACTGTTAAACCTTTGTAGGTTCTCACTTTTACTTTGGGTTCGTTAGCAAAAGTATCTTCAATAAATTTTTTGCGTTGCTCTAAGGAGAACATGTATTTTTTATCGGCATTCACGCCAATAGCAACAATAATTTCATCAAATAAGGTAGCGGCACGGGTTATAATATCAACATGGCCTAGGGTTAGCGGATCGAAAGATCCAGGGAATAATGCGCGTTTCATGTGTTTTATTTTTGACTATTGACTATTGACTATTGACTATTGACCTTTGACTATTGACCTTTGACCTTTGACCTTTGACCTTTGACTGTTGACCTTTGACTGTTGACCGAAGACGGATGACAGGTGACAGGTGATCATTGACTCTTGATTCCTGGTTCTTGACCCACGACGGCACCGCAATCGTTTTTAATTTTTAAATCTTCATTTTTAATTAAATAATCATTAATCAATAGTCATTAATAAATTCTTAAGCTAAGGCTTCTTCAATAGCATTTGCGAACAAATCTGCTAAAGGGATATTTGCTGCTGCTGCTTGTTGTGGCAAGATGCTTTCACGTGTTAAACCAGGAATGGTATTCATTTCTAATAAGTGCGGTTCACCGTCCTTAAAAATAAACTCACTTCTACTAAAACCTTTCATTTTTAAAACTTCATACACTTTTTTAGCTTCTTTGTTCACTTTATCTTCTTGCTCCTTTGTTAATCGAGCCGGTGTGATTTCTTGTGATTTTCCTTCATATTTTGCTTCGTAATCGAAAAAATCATTTTCAGAAACAATTTCAGTAATCGGAAGTACCACAATTTCACCTTTGTAACTAATCACACCAACCGAAACTTCGGTACCGTCTAAAAACGATTCGATAATAATTTCATCATCTTCCTTAAAAGCGACATCAATCGCATTTTGTAAAGCTTCCTTTTCATGAACTTTACTAACACCAAAACTACTTCCTGCTTTATTCGCTTTTACAAAACAAGGCAGCCCAACTTTAGAAATGATGGCCTCGGCGTTTACGGTATCACCCAAGTTAAGGTAAAAGGATTCAGCTGTTTTTATGCCGTAAGGTTTTAAAATACTTAATAAATCACGTTTGTTATACGTGATTCCCGCTTGATACATGCTGCAGCTGGTATGCGGTAAATTTATTAATTGAAAGTAACCTTGCATGTAGCCATCTTCTCCTGGAGAACCATGAATGGCATTAAAAACGCAATCGAAAGTGACTTTTTCACCATGTGCCGAAATAGAGAAATCATTTTTATCAACAGGGTGTTCGTTGTTGTCGTCGTCCACATAAACCCATTTATCTTTAAAAATGTGAATGCGGTAAGCCGTGTATTTACTTTTGTCTAAAGTTTCATAAACCACGTTTCCACTGGTCAGTGAGATTTTATATTCGCTAGAATACCCTCCCATGATGATGGCTATATTCTTTTTCATCATTAATTTATTAGTTGATTTCCGCCTTCGGAAATTGAATTAAATAATCGTTTCACCTAAAAATCTGCAATAAAGTGCAAGTATTATTAGTTAAGCTAAAATATCATATAAATGGCAAAAGAAAAAACAGTTCTGTTTTTATATATTTGCCCTATCGAAATTTCTGTAAATGAGCCTAGTTAAATTTATCACGAGTAAAACATTTTTAAAACAAATTGGTTTAGCCTTAGTCGCTTTAATCGTACTTTGTTATGTTATTTTAAAATGGTTAAATATCACCACCAATCATGGAGAATTTGAAACCGTACCAGATTTAAAAGGAAAATCTATAAATGTAGCTAATGTTGCTCTTGAAGATAATAATTTGGTTATGAAAATTCAGGATTCAGCGAATTATAATCCTGATTATCCTAAGTTTTCTGTCATCGAACAAGAGCCGTTGGCGGGAACAAAAGTAAAAGAGAATAGAAAGATATACATTACTTTAAACCCTTCAGGATACCGAAAAATGACGATTCCAGACGGACTTATTGATAAAACCTTCCGTCAAGTAAAGCCTACCTTAGAAGCTTTTGGATTTGAAATCGGAAAAATAACTTACGTAGACAACATTGGAAAAGGTATGGTTCTTAAATTATCACATAAAGGAACCACGCTTAACGCTGGCGATAAGTTGGCAAAAACATCTGTGATAGACTTACAACTAGGAAACGGCAACCGCCCTTAAATTATGGATGATTATACCCCGCAATTACCAGACGAAGACGATTTGTTTGAACATCATGCTTTTACAGTAGATAAAGGACAAACCCCACTTCGAATAGATAAATATTTGATGAATTTTATTGAAAACGCCACACGTAATAAAATTCAGGATGCCGCAAAAAATGGTAGTATTTACGTTAACGATACACCTGTAAAATCAAATTACAAGGTGAAGCCATTAGATAAAATACGCGTTTTATTCTCACATCCGCCACATGAAAATTTATTGGTAGGTGAAGATATTCCGCTTGATGTGGTTTATGAAGATGACGCACTTTTAGTGGTTAATAAACCTGCGGGTATGGTAGTTCATCCAGGTCATGGTAATTATTCCGGCACACTTATTAACGCGCTTATTTACCGTTTCGAGAATCTGCCTAACAATTCCAGTGAACGTCCAGGACTAGTTCACCGTATCGATAAAGACACCAGTGGATTGTTAGTGATTGCTAAAACTGAAGAGGCGATGGCACATTTATCCTTGCAATTTGCCGAAAAAACAAGTGAACGTGAGTATGTCGCGCTAGTTTGGGGCAATGTTCAAGAAGATGAAGGCACGATTGAAGGTCATATTGGTCGCCATCCTAAAAATAGATTACAAAACACCGTTTTCTTTGATGATGAAGCTGAGAAAGGTAAACCTGCTGTAACTCATTACAAAGTGATTGAACGCTTAGGCTATGTGACTCTAGTGTCTTGTAAATTGGAAACTGGACGTACACATCAAATTCGTGTACATATGAAACATATCGGGCACACACTTTTTAATGATGAGCGTTATGGTGGTGAGAAAATATTAAAAGGAACCACCTTTACAAAATACAAACAGTTCGTAGATAATTGCTTTAAAGTACTACCAAGACAGGCGCTTCATGCTAAAACTCTAGGTTTTGTACATCCAACGACTCAGGAATTTATGCGATTTGATAGTGCGGTTCCAGAGGATATTGAGGCTTGTGTGGAAAAGTGGCGTGGGTATTCGAAGCATATGGATGGGTAGTTTAGGAGTAGAGTAGTTGGAGGCAGTAAGGAGTTAAGTAGTTAAGGAGTTAGCACTTCGCGGGCTCAGGTTTTTAGGAGTTAAGGAGTTTGCCCTTCGCGGGGCTCAGTGCTTTTAGGAGTTAATAGGAGTTGAAGTAGTTACTTCGCAGGCTCAGTTTTGGGAGTTAAGTAGTGTGGCTTTTCTGGCTCATTGCTTTAGTGGTTTCTTCGCAAGCTCAGTTTTTAGGAATTAAGGAGCTTGGTTTCGCTGGCCAGCCTAGTAGTAATGCCTTTTCGCTAGCTCAGGGCTATAAGTTTTTTAGGTGATCAGGGGCAGGCTAGTAGAGTAGCTTGGTAGAGTTGGCTTCGCACGCTCAGAGTTAGTTAGTTGCGAAGTAGAAAAGCGCACACTTAAACGGTCTCATGGTGTCGTTCACGAAAAGCTGTCCCCTTGAGGGGATCATAGGGGTGTCCGTTGCTCACCTCTACAATACACTTTCTAAATTATTAACCTCACTACTCAAACCACTTTTCCGTAATGGTTTTTTCTACGTCTAGATTATTTTTATTGATGAATTCGTTTTTGGCGGCGTTATATTGGTAGTCTTTTTCCCAATCTTCATTATTTTTTGTAACAGCTTCGATGGCGTCGCAGATGAAAGTAACTTCTTCGTTGGTCATTGTGGGGTGAATAGACATTCTAACCCAACCTGGGCGCTCAATTAAACAGCCTTCTAAAATTTTCTTTTCAATGGATTTGGAAGTCGGTTCATCAACGTTTAAGAGGTAATGGCCGTAAGTTCCAGCACACGAGCAGCCACCACGGGTTTGTATGCCAAAACGGTCGTTTAGTAATTTTACAATGAGGTTGTAGTGTACGTTTTCTATAAAAAATGAAAATACGCCCAGCCTTTCCGTATGTTTTGGTGCTAAGATGTTTAAGTGATTTATCTTAGACAGTCTTTTGAAAATAAGAGCATTTAATTCATGCTCACGATCTAAGATGTTCTGAACCCCCATTTCTTCTTTCAGCTGAATAGAAAGCGCAATTTTAATAACTTGTAAAAAACCTGGTGTTCCCCCGTCTTCTCGAGTTTCAATATCATCGATATAATCATGGTTTCCCCACGGATTCGTATAATTCACGGTTCCCCCGCCAGGGTTATCAGGTACTAAGTTCTTGTATAGTTTTTTATTGAACACTAATACACCCGAAGTTCCAGGACCACCTAAGAATTTATGTGGTGAAAAAGTAATGGCATCTAAATATTGCTCATCATCTTTAGGGTGCATATCAATGTTAACGTAAGGTGCTGAACAAGCAAAATCTACAAAACATAAACCATTGTTTTTATGCATGATTTTAGAAATCTCGTAGTAATTCGTACGAATACCTGTTACGTTAGAGCAACCCGTAACAGCAGCAATTTTTAAAGGGGTGTCTTTATATTTTTTTAGGAGTTCTTTGAGTCCTTTTAAACAAGGAAGCCCATCTTTATTTGAAGGAATCACTTCAACACGAGCAATGGTCTCTAACCATGATGTTTGGTTCGAGTGGTGCTCCATGTGTGAAACGAAAATAATCGGACGTTTTTCCTCTGGAATAGTCGTGTGATCTTTTAAATTTTCACTGAGTTTAAGACCTAAAATTCTTTGAAATTTATTAATGGCGCCAGTCATTCCTGTGCCAACGGTGATTAATACATCATCTTCAGAAGCATTAACATGATTTTTTATGAGGTGTCGAGCTTCATGATAGGCACGCGTCATGGTGGAGCCTGTTATGGAAGTTTCAGTATGTGTATTTGCCACAAAAGGCCCAATATCGTTTAGTAACTTTTCCTCAATGGGTCTGTATAGTCGTCCGCTAGCCGTCCAATCCGCATAAATTATTTTTTGCTTTCCGTAAGGTGAAATAAAATAAGTGTCGTTACCTACAATTTGTTCTCTGAAAGGCGCAAAATAAGTTTCCAGTTTACTTGGTGTTTGGTCTTTATTTAGAATCTTTGATATGAAGCTCATTTGATAAGAGGTATGTGATTGGTATTGAAATTAAATTTTATAATGTGTAAAAAATGTTCTCGACTTCGCTCGAACACCAGTTTAACTGGTCTTTCGTTACGGTTTTCGCTTTCTACAAAGAAACCAAACGATATTGAGTTTTTTTAGTCGTATGTCAAATCGAGCCTGCCTATTGGTAGACAAGCGCAGTTGAGATTGCTTTTTCTGATATCGAGACGTTCTCGACTGCGCTCGAACTGACAATAATGTTATATGAGTAAGCTTATTTTCAATTTGATAATCCGTTTTAATTATTTACGTTGAAACTCTTATTTTACTTCTTAAACTTTGAAATCCCTTTTTTTAACCAATTGTAATATGCTTCAGCATCAGGGGTGTACGCCACAGGGGCTAAAAGGTTTTCTTCGTTATGATCCATTAAAACATAAAAAGGTTGCGAATTGGTTTTGTATTTAATGGTTTGCAATTCACTCCATTTTTGTCCGATGTATTTCAGTTTTTTACCCGGTTTTAGTTTAGAATCAACAACGTCATCATCTTCTAATTTGCGTTTATCATCAACGTATAATGAAATTAAAATCACATCATTTTTTAAAATATCAAGCACTTTAGGTTTTACCCATACGTTTTGTTCCATTTTTCTACAATTTACGCAAGCATGTCCTGTAAAATCTATCATAATCGGTTTTCCAACTTGCTTGGCATAAGCCAATCCTTTGTCGTAATCGTTAAAAGCTAAAATGTTATGAGGCGGCATGAGGTGTGCACCTTCAGGAACTTCGTTATGCTGTCCTCCGGGAACTTGGCCGCTACCCAATTGCGTATAGCCTACACCATAAGGCGACTCACTGTAATGTTGCGGCGGTGGGAATGCACTAATTAAGTTTAATGGTGCTCCCCAAAGTCCTGGAATCATGTATATGGTAAATGATAATACAATAAGCCCCAAACTTAAGCGTCCCACGGAAATATGTGTGACAGGCGAATCGTGTGGCAATTGTATTTTTCCGAATAAATAAAAGGCCAATGCACCAAATATGGCAATCCAAATCGTGATGAATACTTCACGTTCTAGCCAATGTAGTTGTAAAACCAGATCGGCGTTTGATAAGAATTTAAAGGCTAATGCTAATTCTAAGAACCCTAAAACCACTTTTACGGTATTTAACCAGCCGCCAGATTTAGGTAAAGAATTTAACCAACCCGGGAAAGCCGCGAATAAAGCAAATGGTAACGCAATGGCCATTGAAAATCCTAACATGCCTACAATGGGGCCAATTTGACTTCCGCCAGCAGCAGCTTGAACTAATAAAGTACCAACAATAGGGCCTGTACATGAAAAGGAAACAATAGCTAGAGCTAAAGCCATGAAAAAGATACCTATTAATCCGCCTCTATCGGCTTGGCTATCTACTTTGTTTGCCCATGAATTTGGGAGCATAATTTCAAAAGCCCCTAAGAAAGATGCCGCAAAAACTAATAATAGCAAGAAGAAAATGATGTTAAACCATACATTAGTTGATAAAGCATTTAATGCATCTGCACCAAAAACGAGACTCACAAGGATACCTAATAATACGTAAATGACAATAATGGACAAGCCATAAATGACGGCATTTTTAATACCAGCAGCTTTATTTTTACTTTGTTTGGTAAAGAAGCTAACTGTCATAGGAATCATTGGGAACACGCAAGGCGTTAATAATGCTGCAAAGCCGGAAAAGAATGCGATAAAAAAGATACCCCATAAACTTTTGTCTGTTGATTCAGCAGCATTTGAAATGTCATGTTCTTTTGAGATCGTCGATGTAGAGTTATCTTCATCAATAGTAGATACTTCAGGAGTAGTCACCGCTTTTTCCGAAAGTGTAAAAACTAAATCCACTTCGGTAGGGGGTAAGCATCTGGTATCGTCACAAACCATGAATTCCACAATACCGTTTATGGTTGATTCGTTTCCTGAAACCTCTACTTTTTGTTCAAAAGTAGCTGTGCCATCAAAATAGGTGATTTCCATTTCAAAGACAGGATCATCAACCGTATGCCCTGTTTCTTCAATGGTATTTCCTGATATTTTAATCGCACCGTTAGCGTCGTCGTAAGTAAAAGTTGTTGGAATAGGACCATTTTCAGGAACATCTTGAGAATACAAGTGCCAGCCTTTTTCTATAGTAGCTTTTGAAATCAGCTTATATTCGGTATCGGAAAGTTTTTCAACGGAAGTAGACCATTCAACAGGGGTGAAAATTTGGGCTTGTCCTAGTGAAACAAAGAGTAGGGTACACAATAAGAATATTTTATTCATAAGTTGGGTGTTTATTTGTGTAAAGTTAGCAAAACGGACTTGATTGAGCTTGTTTTGATTACAATCGACAGCAAAAGTCGTGTTTATGATTATTAATGTAGTGTTAAAACTTTGATTTGGGTGTTAAAATTGAGGTAGAGGGATTTGGTCTAGGGTAAGGTGCTGTGGTTCAAAATACCTCTGAGGTTCCTGATTCCTCGGTGGTATTGAACATCCTGGTCATTCCCTAGGTGTGACAGACACTACTGAACAGTGCTGTTGTTCTAGGTGTGACGGACACCCCTGTAGTCCCCTCGAGGGGACAGGTGTTCGGTACTTTTTTTTTGGCGTTTTTATGGTGAAGTGGTGATTGGACTACTCTTGATGGTTGTGAGGTTCTCGTTTTATAAGTACGTGCAGTACTATCCCCGTGAGGGGATCATAGGGGAGTTTGCGTCTGAGTTAGCAGGAATGTGGCTCTGGTTATTGAGGAGCGGGTTGGGGTGCTGCGGACACCCCTGTAGTCCCCTCAAGGGGACAGGTGTTCGGTACTTTTTTTTGGCTTTTGGGTATGAGGAGTGATTGGACTACTCTTGATGGTCGTGAGGTTCTCGTTTTATAAGTACGTGCAGTACTATCCCCGTGAGGGGATCATAGGGGAGTTTGCGTCTGAGTGAGCAGGAAATGTGGCTCAGGTTATTGAGGTTTCTGTTGTGGTTTCTGTTGTGGTTTCAGTTCGTTAGCACCCCCATAATCCAATTAAGGGGATTATTTGTGAGAAAAATATTATATTTAGCAAAGCTAAAACTTGTAACCTTGAGAAATAAAATCATCCCATACCACCCGAAACTTAAAAATTACGCTAGAGAACTTAGAAAGAATAGTACGAAACCCGAAATTTTACTTTGGCAGAAAATTAAGCGACGTGCTTTTGGTGTTCAGTTTCACAGGCAGGTGCCTATGTTAAATTATATTGTTGATTTTTACTGCCATGAAATTCGTTTGGCTATTGAAGTTGATGGGAGTAGCCATGATCATAAGGTTTTATATGATGCTAAACGACAAGGAGAGCTAGAGAGGTATGGTGTTACTTTTTTGAGGTTTACTAATGCGGAGGTTATGCAAGAGATGTTTAGCGTGCTGTTGGTTATTGAGGAGCGGGTAGGGGTGCTGCGAACACCCCTGTAGTCCACTCGAGGGGACAGGTGTTTGGTTCTTTTTTTTGGCTTTTGGGTATGGGGAGTGATTGGACTACTCTTGATGGTCGTGAGGTTCTCGTTTTATAAGCACGTGCAGTAGTACTATCCCCTTGAGGGGATCATAGGGGAGTTTGCGTTCGAGTGAGCAGGAATGTGGCTAAGGTTATTGAGGAGCGGACAGGTGAGCGGCTGACACCCCTATTATCCCCTCAAGGGGATATTATTTATTAAAACGCCACCAAGGTGTCTTTTCTTCGTCGTTACCATAACCGTAACCACCGTATCCGTATCCGTATCCTTTTTTAGGGTCGGTGCCATTCATAACAAGTGCCATGTTGGGTAAACGTTTTTCGTTATAAAGTTGCTTAGGCACGTCTAATAGACGTTTGTCTAAGTAATTTGCTCTGGTGATATATAGGAACATATCTGCTTTAGAAGCGATTTGTATGGTATCTGTTACTAGAGTAACAGGAGCCGTATCTACGATAACATAGTCGTAATTCTGTTTACTGTATGCTAAAAGCGCATCCAGTCGGCCATTCATTAATAACTCCGCAGGATTAGGAGCTATAATTCCTGATTGTATCAGGTCGAAGCCCCATTCTAGCGGTTCTATAATGTCTCGTTCCGCTATGCTATTATCGGCTAAATATTCTGTTAGACCTTTGTTCGAAGAATTTATGTTTAGGTATTCAATGACTTTAGGTTTACGTATATCGGCCCCTATTAGTAAGACTTTTTTACCAGTCATAGCAAAAACCGTAGCAAGATTAATGGCTACAAAGGTTTTACCTTCACCAGGGGTTGTTGAGGTCACAAAAATGGCTTTACTAGGACTGTCAATATTCCCTAACATGAAATTTAGGTTGGTTCGAACCATTCTAAAGGCTTCAGCTAAGCCTCCGCGATCATCTTTCGTCAACATACGGTCTTTCTTTAGAGTTGTCGGAATCGCTCCTATAAAAGGCGCTTTTATGGTTTCTTCAAGCTCTTTTTGAGTATGAACCTTGTTGTCTAACAAATTGAAGAGAAATATGATGCCAATTGGAATTCCTAACCCTAGAACAAGAGCGGTAAGGTATATCTTATTTCTGTTTGGGCCAATGGAATGTACTGTTCCTTCCGCCGAATCTATTAATTTGGCATTCGGAGCCGTAACCGCTAAAGAGATGGCGTTTTCTTCACGTTTTTGCAATAAGAAGAGGTATAAAGTTTCTATAATTTGCTGTTGACGTTCAATGTCCCTAAATTCACGTTCCATTCTCGGGGCTGTAGCTATGCGGGATGCCATTATTTGTTCCTGTGCCATAGCATCTCTAAGCGTTACATTTAAACTTGATTTTAGGTTGTCGAGCCCTAGAATAATACTTTCACGTATTTGTTTAAGTTGGGTGTTTAAGTTAACAATGATCGGGTTGTTATCACTGGTGCTTTCTGAAATCCTGTTACGCTCAAAAAGCAAGGTATTGTATTGATTGAAGGTTGCGCTGATATTAGAATCGTTAAGTCCGAAACTTCCAGGGATCAGATTATTTTCATTATCTTTTAAGTAATCCTTAACATAGTCAATGAGCTTTAATTGAGTGTTCATTTCAATGATTTCGTTCTCTATAGTTGTGTTTTTCGAAAGTACAATACTAGTTTCCGTAGCTATATCTGTGAGTTTGTTTGTGGTTTTAAAAGTTTCTGTGTTTTTATCAACCTTAATTAAGTCTTTCTCAATGAGGGCTAAGCGTTCTTTTATAAACGCATTTGTATTATTACCTACAAGACTTTTGTATTCTACAGCATCTTTATTGTATTGGTGTACTAATTCTTCTAAAATCAATAGTATTTTTTTTTGTTTTTGGCTTTGCATCTTTAATTCTAGAACACTCGCCCCAGGGGTTAATAAAGCAATCTCTACACGGTTGCGCAGGTTTTCGGCTACACTTCTTACTGGCGCTATTCTAATGGTAAATATGTCGTTGGCCTGTATTTTTGATTTTGGAGTAATAATCGCTTCTATACCGTTATAATTAATGCGTTCTCCAAAATTGAACGGTTTGTTATTTTCTCCTTCAGTATTAGTCAATTCGAATGTTTTAGGAGAAAGAAAATGTATTTTAAAAGCTGTGTTAGTTTTAAAAATTAACGAATCTGGAGTTAAAAAATTAATTCTAAAGGGCAGTTCGCCTTTTAGAAATTCAGAAGTTTTTAGGTTACCTTCTTTAAAATAAGATATATTGAAATTTAAGTTTTTAACCACCCGCTCCATCAAGCTTCGTGATTTTAATATGGTGATTTCATTAGTTATATTTTTTTTGTCACTACCTAGTCCTAATTCTTTAAAAACATCTAAATTCGGAGCGCCTCCATTGGCTTCATCAGCCATAAGTATGGTAGCAGCGCCTTCATAGGTGTTAGGTGTATAGCGTAAATAAAAATACGCACCTATTAAAGCTAAAAATACACAAAGCACAATCCATTTCCAGTGGTAAGCGTATTTTTCAATTTCCTGACGTATGTTGGTTGATTGCTCCTCTGTTACTATCAGATTTTGAGGGGTATCTTGATTTTGCATGGTTAATTTGTTAAGTAAGGCTCTAAAAAAGCGATTTATTTGGTCTGCTTTACAGCATGAATACGATTACTGAGTTTATAAAATACCGCTAGTAATACTAGAAATATTAATACTATAGCCCCGAGCATGGCAAAGCTTGAAAGTTTTGCCGACAGATAAATGATTAAAATGGCTAAGCAATAATTTAAACCACCTAAAATTAAGGCTATTTTATAATGCGGCAAGCCTAAATCAAGCAACATGTGGTGGATGTGATTACGATCGGCGGTAAAGGGGTTTGCACCATGTAAAAGTCTAACTCCAATAACCCGTAGCATGTCGAAAAAAGGAACCGCCAGTATGCCACTCACTACAAAATATTTGTTTTCTGTTTTAAAAGAAAAAAGCTCATGTAAGTTACTGTCCATGGTTAAAAATCGCAGACATAAAAATGCGAGACAAAAGCCTATAATTAGCGACCCTGTGTCTCCCATAAATATTTTCTTTTTATGAGAGAAATTGTATTTCAAGAAGGCTAATAACATACTTATAAGGACTATGGCTAAAATAAAGTAAAAATGAAAATCTATTTTATGGAAAATTAAAGCCAAAATAGAAAAGCCACTGATGCCTATTGCTGAAGCTAAACCGTCAACTCCATCTATTAGGTTATAGGCATTGATAATGGTTAGAATAATTAGAATATGTAGGCCACCTATAAGAATTTGAGGGACATGGTTTAGCCCCAAGAAGCCATCCAAAGACTGGCTGTGAAAGCCTGGATGGAATAATATAATAAGTACGGCTGCAACTTCTATTAAAAGACGTGCTCTAGGCGTTGAAACTGATAAGTCATCTTTAAAGCCTATTATAAAAACTAAGGTTAAGGCGGCAGCTAAGTTTAAGCCGATGGCATCCACATCAATATGTTTGAATAAAAACAAGTTAATGATGAGCGCCACAAAAAAAGCGAGCCCACCCATGGTTGGGGTTGCTCGGGTATGGGAGCTTCGATGTCCTGGTGCTTCATTTAAATTATGGTGATTGACCATGAAAATAATTTTGGGAATCATGTAATTTACCAAACCAAAGGAGCCACAACAGCAAATGATGGCTAGAATTATAGGATTAGATAAAATGGATGTTAGCATATTATTTCTTGTAAAACTGACTTAATTTAGACACATTTTTGATGATCAAGGCGTTCCAACTGCCTATGTTATTTTTATGAAGTGCTTTATAATCTTCCTTGGACTTTGAGATGATGTTTTTTAAGCTTCGGTTACTGGCACCACCAACACGCATTTTTGTAATGACTTCAGGTATATACACAAAACGAAGCTCTGGATTTTTAAAAACTCGTAAAATAAAATCATAGTCTGCTGCAATTTTAAAATCTAAATCAAATATACCATGTTTTTTATAAATGTCAGATTTTAAAAACAGGGTAGGATGGGCTGGCATCCAACCTTTTTTTAGCAATTTTTGATCAAAATCACAGCTTTTCCAATAGCGAATCACCTTATTGGTATTTTGTTGGTCTACATATTCCAAGTCGCCATAGACGCCGTCACAGTTTTGTGATTTAAACGCCTTCACGATATTAGAAATTACGCTGGAATTGGCTAAAAAATCATCAGAATGTACAAAACCAATCACATCGCCAGTGGCCTTTTGTATGCCTTTATTCAGCGCATCATAAATTCCTGAATCGGGTTCGGAAATTACTTTGATGTTGGGGTATTTCTTTTGGTATTCAACAACAATGTTTAACGTATGATCTTTAGATTGCCCATCTATGATGATGTATTCAATATTAGGATAATCCTGGTTCAACACCGACTGCATACAATGTTCAATAACATCGGCACTGTTGTAGGTGGCTGTGATTATAGATACTTTCATAAAAGCGAAGCTGCTTTATATTTTAGTTTTAAAATATTTGATGGTTTCAAGTAAACCTTCTTCCAATTGAATATTCGGTTGCCAGCCGTCCAACTTCTCTTTAGCCAAACTAATATCTGGCTGACGTTGTTTCGGATCATCCTGAGGAAGCGGCATGAATTTGAGTTTGGAATCAGAATGGGTTAATCGAATCACCGCTTCAGCCAATTCCAACATGGTGAACTCATTCGGGTTTCCTAAGTTTAAAGGGCCTAAAAATTTAGGATCTGAGTTCATCATTCTGATGATGCCTTCTACCAAATCATCTACATACTGAAAACTTCTTGTTTGTTTACCATCTCCAAAAATAGTAATGTCTTCACCGCGTAATGCTTGCATGATAAAATTAGAAACCACACGACCGTCGTTAGGGTTCATGCGTGGGCCATAGGTATTAAATATTCTTATGATTTTAATAGCCACATCATTTTGACTGTGGTAATCCATAAATAAAGTTTCTGCACAGCGTTTGCCTTCATCGTAGCACGAACGAATACCAATCGGGTTCACATTCCCCCAATAAGTTTCTGGTTGCGGGTGAACGGTAGGGTCACCATAAACTTCAGAAGTGGAAGCCTGTAATATTTTAGCTTTCACACGTTTCGCTAGTCCTAAAGTGTTTATAGCCCCCATCACCGAGGTTTTGATAGTTTTTATAGGATTGTATTGGTAGTGCACAGGTGAAGCCGGGCATGCCATGTTATAAATTTCATCGACTTCGGCGTAGAAAGGTTCTGTAATGTCGTGGCGTACCAATTCAAAATAGGGGTTGTCCAACAGGTGTACTACATTTTCTTTGTTGCCCGTAAAATAGTTGTCTAAACAAATGACGTCGTTGCCTTCGTTTAATAAACGTTCGCATAAGTGGGATCCCACAAATCCTGCGCCCCCGGTAACTAGAATTCTTTTCATTTATAGTGTATTGTTAATTTATAGTCCTTTTTTTTGTTTTTATGGCTGGGTTGCCTTGATAGATTTGATAGGCTTCGAGGTCTTTAGTCGCTATAGAACCTGCGGTTAAAACGGCATGTGTTTGTACCGTTACACCTGGGCAAACTGTAGATTTTGCGCCTATCCATACCCCTTCTTTAAGTGTGATTTTACCTAAAATTAAATCAAAGCTTGTTATTTTATAATTATGATTTCCACATAGGAGCATGGCACCTTGCGATATACACACATGGTTTTCGATGCGTACTTCTGTTAGGTTATCTATCCAGACCTTTTCACCAATCCAAATGTGGTTTCCGAGACTTAAAAACCAGGGGTGTTTAATATTAACACCTGGTTTAATCATAACGTTAGATCCAACCCTTGCTCCAAACCATTTTAAAAGTATAATTTTTAATTTAGAAGAAGGATTCAGTGGGTTTATAAAAAACAGCACGTTGGTAAAATACCAAAGCAGCCGTTTTACTTTGTTTCCTGGATGATACCAGGCGTTGTTATAACTGGATAGATCGGTTTTCATTTTTATTCAAACAGGGCTTTGGTTTTTGAAATTAATTCTGGATTTTCTGTAAAGTTCTTAGCAAAATTAAAGCTCGCTTGTGACCAACTATTGAATTCTTTTTCGTCCATTTTGGCAAATTGTTCTATTTTTTGCTTGAAAGCATCTTGGTGTTCTAATGCAATATCAAACCCTATTTTCCTTTCTTCTAAATTTTTCCATGGGGTATTTTTAGAGATAATAACTGGGCAGGCATTTTGCCAGGCCTCCATAATCACATGACCAAAATTTTCATGCTGTGTTGGTAAAAATAAGACATGTAAATCTTTTAAAGTGTCTTTTAGTTTTATATTTGGGATGGCTCCTAAATATTCACAGGTCACGTTACTTGGTAATTTCTCAATTTCCCTTTGACACTGTGACCAGTATGTTTTTTCTTCAATAGGGCCTATGATTTTGTAGTTGACATTTAGTTTTTTATCTACTAATTGTAATGTTTTTATTGTTATAAGTAAATTTTTTATTACAGAAATTCTCGAGACAAAAAAGATATTAATGGAATTAGCTTTTTTCTTTTTAGTAAAGTTGTTATTCTCCATTTTTGAAGACAAGTTTGAAGCTAAATAAATTTTTGATTTCTTATCAAAGTGCTTTTGAATATTTTCTTTTTCTGTACTATCTGTAGCATGCCAATGTATTTTATTAGGTAGTCCAAATGCCTTAAAAACAGATAAAAAGACTTTCTTTTTTAAGGGTTTTATAGCCAGAGCCCCTTTACCAAGCATCCCACGCGGGGCTAGAACAATTTTAATATCTGAATTTTGGGTAAGCCACAGAGGAAGAAGTGTGAACTTGGGTGAAAATAAAGAATTAAAATATACTGCTTTAAAATTTTGATGGGTTATAATCTTCTTGTATGCTTTTAAATTCTGATGCTGCCTATCTAGATAAATGACTTGGTAATTATCCTTTTGTAGCCAAACATTGGTTTCTTCTGACCTTAGTGGGAGGGGAGCGTCCAAATCGGTGTTTGAGGTCACCACCCAGAAATGATAATCCTGACCTAAATGATTGACCAAGTTGGCTACCGATTGAATGGGGCCACCTGCCTTATAAGCTGGTAAAAACCAATCGGTAAATATGAGGATGTGTGGTTTTGTGTTACTCACGAATTATAGAATTAATTTTAGCCGACCAGTCGTTTAGGTTTATTTTATGAGCAAACTGTTTACTGTGTTTCGAGTACTTTAAATAGGTGGTTTCATCGAAAGCCGCATATTTTAATAGTAATTTTTTTAAAGCCTCAGTATCGTTTGCTTGGTAGGTATGACCGTTATAATTGTTGATTACGAATTCTGAAGCCGCTCCAGTTTCTTCAGTCGTAATGATGGGCATACCAGCTAACGCTGCTTCATGTACCACGACTCCCCAGGCTTCATAGAGGCTTGGTAAAATAAAGGTTCCTGCGTTTTCTAATAATTTAGGCAAAGCTTCAGGGTTTACAAATGGGGTATGCTTAATATTATTATGTTTTGGAATTTGATTCGCTAAGGGGCCGTTGCCAATTATATGGACTTTAAAACTCATGCGTTCTTCATGAATCAACTCGTTCAAAACCTTAAAAAAGACTTTTAAGCCTTTATGTTCCACTAAACGACCTATGAAAACAAATTGGTTGTTATGTGTTGTTTGAACGGTATTTTTAAATAAATTTTCATCGGCACAATAAAGTCCTGTTAGGATGTTAGTTGACTTAAAACCCAATTTTTTAGCATAATAGTACTGCGGCATACCCGCTACCCAGATATGAGAAAAATAAGGTCGTATAAACACGGGGCTTAAAAAACTGGCTAAATGCTGTTTAGGGGTCCCTAACCATTGGTTGTCCATACCTGTAATGACCGGGATACCTGATTTTTTATAGCTTTTTGCGATTTGCAAGTAGCGTTTGTCGATCCAGCCCGCTACATAAATAAGATCGGGTTTAAATGTTTTAACCTGTTGTTGCAAAGCATCTAAATCGAGTGAGTCAACATCTTTGAGTGTGATGTTTGCTGTTGAATTTAGCTGAAACGGGGCGTCCGGGCTGGGGGTTTTTCTAAATACCAAATAACGGTTGTTGTTAATGCTTGCATCATGTTGCATGCATGCCATCCAATACCCAGTTAGTTTTGTAAATAGGACTAATATTTTCATTTATAGTTGATCGTTTTTTTAAGGGGTTGATTTTGAATTGCAAAATATAGAAATAAAAGAGGCGTAAAAGGATTCATAGAGGCCGCCATCCAAGACTCTGTAATTCCAATTAAAAGTATAGTAATTATGTAAATAACAGCTGTGGGTTTTAGTTTTGCTTTTTGATAGAATTTAAAAAGCATCCACGCAAAAGCAATTAAACCCACCAGACCAACATTCAGAAGTAAAGATAAATAAGAACTCCATATTCCTGCCCAGTGACGTTCTCGATTCATACCAATATATTTGTCGGCATAATCTTTTATAAAAAAATTATCGTACATAAATCCTTGTCCATACCATAAATTCTCATAGATTTCTATCCAGGCCACTTTCCAAACAATGGTTCTTCCACTAGCTGTTTCAAGAGTGTCTAATCTTAGTTCAATGTTTGATCCTATCAAACTAAGAACATCTTGAATATTTATGGTGTAAATGATGGTTACTCCAATAATGGATAAAATGCTATAAGGAATTATTAACTTTTTATTCGTCACGATATTATTCGCCACCAAATAAAACACTAAACTTGCTAGTGCGGTTCTAGAACCTGATGCTAGAATAAGTAAAATGATTATTATAGTATTGGTTAAATGTGTTTTTTTGCTAAAGCCTTTTAATTCACCTCGTTGTTTTAGTAAATCTATTATCGCAAATATAAAAACTAGAAGCATGCCTAATCCGTTTGGGTTACCAGTTAGCCCCATAAAACGACCTGATAAATAATAATTTGGGTTTATTAGTAAAGCGGAATTTAGCAAAATGAAACCAAACAACAATAGGAATAGAATAATAGAGACGTTACTATGTTTAATATATAGAATATTAATCAGCTTAAAAATTGCATAGGCTACAAAAAAATAAGCTATACTTCTTAAAATGGCATCATAACCTAGAGTGGAGAAAAGTAAGGTAATTATTAAACTTATTGTAACAAAAGGTAGTGTGTACCAAGCTAAGTTTAGTTTTTTTATCTTCGTCTGATAAACAATAATTAGTGTAAGTGCTAATATAGAAAAGCGTAAATTACCATTATAAGCTAGAGGCCCAGAAAAATTGTTAGCTAAAAAATAAGTAAGTAAAAAAGAGGTGAGAAAAAATTCTAATTTATAATTAAATTTTTTAAGTGTGAAAATGATAACAGAAAACATTGTAGCTCCTATAAAACCTGTAAAAACCCCTGTTATCAAGAATAAGGATAATGATATAAAAAGAGGTTTTAACGATTTAATTTGTTTATTATTGAATACTTTGAGCATTTGTTGAGGGTTGCTTATATCTTAAATCTAGTGTTTACACTTTTAAAGAAATTAGAGTTGAAAATAGAGAGTGGCATTGTGATAACTAGAGTTAATGAGCTAATCTCAAATAAAATGGATTTGGATTTTTTTATATATGTCTTATTTCTAAATTCCGAAAATTTAAGAAAGCAGAAAAAAAATCTTTTTATAAATTTCTTTTTTAGAAAAGAATCAATTTTGTTTTTGTTTTTTAGTAGATTGTATATTTTTAAAGATGCATAATAAATTCCTATAATTTTTTTAGATCCTAACTGTGTTCCTATCCGTTCACTATCGTGAAAGCGATACAAGGAATTAACTTCGTTAAGAAAATATATGTCTTTTGTTAGTATGATTTGTCTTATCGAAAATTCCCAATCCTGATGAATGGTTAAATTTTCATCCCATAAGTTTTTCTTACTTAATTGTGTTCTTCGATATAAGGCACACATGGTTTGCCATGGAAATTCAAAATAATCAGCACTAGTCTCTGTTAATTTTCTACCCCAAAATTTATCTAGAGTATTAGATTTTTCGTCAATAAAAAACTGTGTTTTTGAATATACTAATTTTGTGTTTTTGTTAAAACTGGATAATTGGTTTTCTATTTTTTGGGATAAAAGAATATCGTCAGAATCTAAAAACTGGATAAATTCACCCTTACTTTTTTCAAACCCGTTATTTCGTGCCCTAGGTGCTCCTGAATTTTTTTGTTGAATAATCTTAATTTCAAAAATATTTTCTTTGTTGTTTTTAGATTTGAATTCTTGTATTATTGAAACGGTGTCGTCTGTTGACTCATCATCAACCACAATTAACTCTATAGGGCGGTGAGTCTGGTGTAAAACCGAATTTAAACACTCTAAAATATATTGAGCTCTATTGAATGCAGGAACGATGACAGAAACCCATGGACAATTATTCATATAAAAGATTATTTAGGAGTTCGTTATATTTCGGAAAAGCCCCAATATATTCTAAAACTTCTTGCCTAGCACCTTTACCTTGTTCTTGAAGTTGCTCTTTGTTTTCCCACATTTTTTCCATCGCATTTGTAAAACTAGTAAGTGTTGCAGCTTCAGCAAAATAGCCGTTATTTTCATTTAAAACTTCTTTAGCGCCTCCAACATCAGTACATACTGCTGTTCGTCCACATAACATAGCTTCAACTAAGGCGAGGGGCAAACCTTCGTAGTACGAGGGCATGACAAGTAATTGATTTTTCGCCCAAATATCTGTTCTAATATCACTAACATGTCCATGAAAGATAACTTTATTTTCAAGTTTAAACTTTGAGACCAAGAGTTTTAGTAAGTCTTCATCTGGCCCATTGCCGTAAATATTAAGTATATAATTCCGTTTTTTCCAGTTAGTTGAAGCCAATACCTGTAATAAAAGTGCCTGCCCTTTCACACTTAAACTAATTCTACCCACACAGGCCATATTTAAAACATCTTGTTGTCCTAAATAATCAACATAATCCGAATTACTAATATTTACAGGGTTTAAAATAATTTCGGCATTTTTAAAATAATTTCCGGTTTGCCTTTTAGCTATTTCCAATAAACGATTTGAAACAAAAAATACCTTTAAAGCTTTTTCACAGAGGCTATTCATTTCCTGTATAGAAAAGAGTTTAAAATAGCGGTTTTCTGGATTAGAATGAACGATAAGACTGAAAGGGATATTAAGTTTCTTTAAAAATTTTTGGTATAATGGTACTTCCAAATCACAAAACCCCCCCATGCTTATAATAATATGATCAGGTTTGCTTTTTAAAACAGCTTTTTCTAAATCGCGAATACCCCATAATTTTTCATTTAGTTTACCTAAGGGTTTTTTTATTAGAGGCGTGTAAGCTATTCGTTTTCGTTTATAACTTTGTACTCCTAAATTTTCAATTTCTTTTATTTTGGAAGGTGTTTTTCCCCAGTCAAAATATGAAATGGCTACATTAATGTTGTTAGTTAAAGCTTCCTTAGCTAATTTACACCATAATTCTTCACTACCCCCCCAAGGGTTACCTGCCATTGTAGTAATAAGTAGGAGATTCATTTAGAAATATTTAGCATTTAATCTTGTAATACAATTCTTCAATTCTTCAATTTTTGACTTTAACCAATCATCCTCTGAAAGATAAGGTTTCGAATATTTAATTACTTTTAAGAGCTTTTTTTTATATAAATTTAACCTATAATGATAAATAAAGGCCGATCCAATTTTTGCTAATGGTTTTAATTTTAGTTTTCTATTAATCAGTTCGTAAAAAAAATGCTTAGAATGAATATATGGGAAGTAATTAAAGTTAAATTCTTTAATTTTCATAGATGAAGTGAAATCATTCCATTTAAAATCATCGATGAAAGGATAAGTTTTTATAGGAATCCATGGTATCCTAAAAGCATCAGCAACTATAGCTCCATGCATGGCTTCTGTGACTACAAGTTCACTAGAGGCTAATTCAGATAAGACAAGGTCAATGGAGCTGGCTGGACTGATATAATTAATATTTAAAGATTCAATTATTGTTTTTAACCCATTAAACATATCTTCACTTTTATGGTGAGGCATAAATGAAATCTTATGTTTTTTGACAACATTAAAATTATACATGTCATTTAATAAATAAGCACCATCACAAACTGCATAGTCAGGAGCGAGATTTAACAACTTCGCCGTTAATGGACCTCTAACACAAAATATATCGTAGGAGTCATCGATTGTCGGAACTTCTCCATAGGTAGATTCATTACCCTTTGAGGCACCTGACGAAAATACAATTTTTTTATTGGGCATCTTTTTTAGCCCCAATAACGTTCCTATCCCTATTAATTTAACGTCCTCTGATTTATCTAAAATGGACTTGTTAAAATAATGGGTAAGTACCATAGGATTTATAGCATCTCCAAAATTCTTTCCTTTATGATATACTAATTCTATTTTATTTTTCATCTATCATTTTTTTGATATTAAAAAGGGCTTTTTCTCCTTTAATTTTGATATTATTTGGAGTATTTAAAATTTCAGAAGTTATGATTCTCTTAAGTTCAAGTTTCAAATGATTTGAAAACATAAAACGTTGGTTTTTTGTGTCAATTAGGGCGTTTTTGTCGATTTTTTTCTCTACTTGAATTAGCCAACCTATGTTGTTATTGTTTATTTCTGGTAACGCCCTAATGTCGGTTGTTATTACTGGGCAGCCCGCTGCTTGTGATTCTAAAACACTATAACCAAAACTATCTGCCCAAGTAGGAAGTAACCCAATATGAGTGTTTTTTAATAATTCGAGCACTTTAGCATTAGGTAAACTATTATAGTGTAAAATGTTATTTGGATATTTATTGATTATATATTTAGCGCTATCTAAATCTTGTTTTGTGGCGTGTGTCGCATAATCTTCATATTTCATAGAGCTTACAATATTTAATTGTAATTGAGGGTGCTGTGGTATTAGCATGTCGAATACCTGTAAGATTTCTCTACCTCCTTTACGGAAAAAATCTGCTCCTATAAGAGTAAACACAATTTTGCTGTCAGGAAGTTTCTTTTCAGAATAACTATTAATTAATGGCTCCTGCGGCGGTAATTGCACCTTCATTTTGGCTTGAATAATATCCAAATATTGAGGATACTTATCTTTTAAGTATGTAATTTGCATATTATAAGCACATTGTGAAATTGCAATAATTTCTTTACAGTTTTCTTTTGTCAGTTGTTTTATAGACATATTATAAAAAAAACGACCTACTCCTCCTAAGCGAGGTAAAGTCGTTTCAAAATAGACACACCATACATTTTTACCAAGATTAATAGTGTTAAAAAAAACACAAGGTGTTACTTGATCTTTGGGATAATAAAACAACCCTTTCCAAAAAGGGTGATAGCCTTTTCCAGTAATCCTATGTGTTAGTTTTAAACCATAATTAAATAAATCTTTTTTGTAAGCATAATTAGGATAGCGCGAAAAAATATTGCGCACTTCAGGGTAACCGTTTACAGAATTCGTTATTATTTTTTCCATTTCCAAGGGTGTTTAAACTTGCCAAATAGTAAGTAAGAAATTACAAAATAATAATTTAGTTTACTTAAGTGAGTTGGATTGATGTTTTTTGAAAAAACTTTAAATGCAGTAGTGTTATTTTTGTCTTCTATAAGTGGTAAAATACAATTTTTAAGAATAAACCTACTGAAAGCTTTTTTTGAAAAATACTTTCTATAATCTAAAGCAAATTGTAAGCTAAAATCCCAAGTACCTCCTTTTGCTTGTGGGTTATTATTTTCCCAATGTACAATAACATTGGGTTTGTTTAAAAATACAAAACTAACGTGAACTGCTTCACAACGTAATAAAAAATCATAATCTTGATGGCGACGTAATTTTTCATTAAAGCGTACTTCTTTTGCTAACATGGATTTTACTACTAATGTTGGCGTAAACATTACAGCACCCTGTACAAATAAATAGTCAGAAACAGTTTGTGGTTTAATAATTCCTAATTCAGGCATCAGAGATGATCTAACTTTATTTAAAACTTTTGCTTGGCAATATGAAATATCAGCATTCTCATTTGCTATTATAGCTAAAGAATCTTCAAGGTGATTAGGAAGCCATTCATCATCTGCATCTAAAAACGCAATATATTCGCCTTGAGCAGCTTTAATTCCTGTGTTTCTGGCAGCAGCACCGTTTTTATTTGTTTCATGTGATATAATTTTTATCCTATTTTCTTTAAAGGAATTTATTATGAACAAACCTTCTTTCCAGTCAGGTGAAGCATCATTAACAATAATCACTTCAAAGTTTTGATATGTTTGTTTGAAAACACTCGTTAAAGTTCTTTTAATTTCTTTTGCGTTGTTAAAGAAGGGAATTATAATGGAGACTTTCATGAAGATTTTTTTTGATGAAGTTCTAAAAATCGTTTTAAAATTTTGCTAATAGCATCAGGAGAACACTTTTCTTTTAAAATTTTTTTTGCTAAAGGGCCACTGTTTGATTGAGATAGCCGATAAGCTGTGTCTAAAGCTCTTGTCGCTGAAGTTGCGCTTTCTACATCAAATATTGGATAATTAAAAAGATTTAATGATTCCTGAATGTTTCCAATGTCTCCACCGATTGCTATATTTTCAAAAAAAGCTGAAACAGGAACAATACCAGAATTTAAAGTATCTAATCGCGGAACAAATACGATATCCGCAGACCTAAAGTAATTCTGAATATCCTTATCATCGACTCGAGTTGTGTTCTTTACTACATTTTTTTCTTTTTGAGGTAATATATGTTTTTTGATAAAACGAATTGGTGGAATAGAGAAATCTTTGTATTTAGAAATTAGTAGTTTTTTATTGGGATTCGACCATTTGGTAAAAACTTTTCGAATAAACTGATACTCTTCTTTTTTTCTTAGAGAACCAAATACAAGTATAACTACATCTTCTTTTTTGAAACCAAATTTCTCTCTTGCTTCATTTTTTGAAATGATATCTAAATATTCCATTTGAACGTGAGGAATAACGATATGTTCTGCCGAAAATTCTCCGTATTTTTTTTTGTAAAGAGAAACTGAAGCCTTTCCCAGATGAATTATAATGTTAGCGTTTTTATATATTAATTCACTAACGGTTTTAACTGATACACGGTGACTATGAGGGCAAGTATTATGCATAGTGACTATGATTTTAGTATTTTTACTCCAATAGTAAAGCGTTGTTTGTAAATCCTGAATTTCTTTTTTATTAGGACTGTGCCCCCAACCAATAAGCTCTTCGGGCCAATTAATCAGAATAAAATCATAATCTCCCTGTTTGTCAAAGAAAGATTTTTTACTATATGTAACTTTAGCAATTTTTTTTAACACTTTGTCAAACGATTTAACATATTGATCTTTTATCTCAGAAGTGCATAAAATGTTCATGTTTGAATTTTAAAAAGGTATTTTGTCGCATTTTTATTTAATAACTTAAGCCTTAATAACAGTTGTCTTGCTTTTTTGTAACTAGTTAGTATAACTATCTTTTATTGGATTTACTATCATATTTTAGATGATTGTCCACGCTATTATTTAAAACTCGTCTTCTTCATTAACCTAAAAATGAGCGATACAATTATTGTGATATCTACTGATATTATATAGAAGGGGTTTGTTTTATTTTAACAGTCTAACGACAATATATGAAATGATTATATCAAGCTAATTTATTATATAATTAATGTGCAAATTTGTTCAAGGAATCATTTTGAATATTTTTTCATTATAGTAGCGTACCATTATTTTTTATCAAACGGATTTTTTTAATTGTGAATTTCATATCAATTTGTTAGTTCAATATATTAAATCTGACGCTTATCTCTTTTTAATATTTCTGTTTAGTGTCATTATTTAATTTTTTAGATAAGTCTGAAAAACAGGGGTGAAAGTACCATAAAGTTCTTCGGCACCGTATTTTGAGAGGTGTTGATTATCATAATAGAATGCTTTTCCGTTATATTCGATGTTATAGTACCTTTTGTCTTTATTATATAATAAATCTGAAGCATCCAATACTTTGACTCCAGCTAATTCTAATTTAGAGAGCATCGCATCAAAATTTTTATTTTGTTTTATTAGCTTTTCTTTAGAACAAATGTATTGTGTAATGTTTGTACCGAAAACTTCTCGTTTAATCAATAATTTTGGTACAGAGATTGAGTGTCTTGGCACCTCTCTAAAGATCCATACAACAGCTCCTGCATCCTGTAATGCATAAATAGTATTTATTAAATAAGTATTGAATCTATCTATAGCCTTAGCAGATGTTTTATTTAAATTATTATAATGACCAGACCACCGAGCGGCAAGAATTACATGATCAATATCTTGATCTTTAACTTGCTTGATAATGGCCTTAGCCCATTCATGACGATTATTTCCTAATGAAAACATCAATGGGCTAAGAAATGATGCATGTCCTATAATAGGGGGGTGCTAGAGTACCAAGCTGTACTTACAGTTTTTTTGTTTTCACTAGCGGCTTTTATTACTGCCGGAAGAATAGATCGTGCATGAGAGTCTCCCCAAACAAGTACATCAATATTTTCTGGGTCTGACTTGCCGAAAACAGGGAACTCCCCTGATTTAGCAACAGCGAGGTCAATAGGTAAACTAATAAGGTTTTTATTTAACGCTTCAGCTTTTGTTTTATCAAAAGCATAAACTTTTTCACTATAGCGTCCAGGAAAACCACTCATTGTCAGTGAAAGTCCGCTACAAATTATAAATAGAGCAGATATAGATATGGCATATTGGAATAATACCTTTGGGTTATTAGCAATAGTTTTGTTTCTAAATGGTGTTTCAACAAAGCGCCATGAGGCTATACCTAAAATAAAACTTAAAATAACAATACCCCATTTATAGGAGGTAGAAAATTCCTCTAAGGCCCAATATCTAGAAAAAGCAACCAGTGGCCAGTGCCATAAATAAAGGGAATACGAAATAAGCCCAATAAAAATGATGGGTTTCCAGGTGAATATTTTCGCGGAAAAAGGTGAAACAGAATTTTCATAAGGTGTGCTACTCATGATAAATAGTGCAGCCCCTAGGCAAGGTGGTATGGCGGCTAAACCAGGGAACAAAGTGTCTTTTGTATAAAGGAAGCAAGGAAGAACCATTCCAAGTATACCTAGTATTGCTATGATTTCCCTCATTGCACGATTTTTTAATAAACTTATGGCAGGAAGTACAGCTACTATAGAACCTGTAAGTAATTCCCAAGCTCGCGTAGGTAATAAATAAAAGGTAACAGCATTCATATCTGGCAACAAATAGATGCTTAAAAATAGACTAGCTAAAAAAGTACTCATTAATATTACTATTAATTTTGTCCTTGTAGCACCAGTAATTACTTTAAAAAGTGTCCATAATGCTATTGGTACAATCATATAAAACTGTTCCTCGATAGCTAGTGACCAGGTATGAAGTAAAGGTTGAAGTTCTGCTGATTCAGCAAAATAATTAGTATTTCTCCAAAAGTAGAAGTTCGAACTAAAAAAAGTTTGACTGATGACTGATTTTCCAAGACCTATAAAGTCTGAAGGCAGTAGAAGAAACCACCCTATTATAATGGTTACTATTACCATTACAGCGGAGGCAGGGAAAATACGTCGTATACGTCGCTCATAAAAATTATAAAAAGAGAATCTATCTTCTTGAATTTCTTTTATAATTAGAGAGGTTATAAGATACCCGGAAATGACAAAAAAGATATCAACCCCTATATAACCACCAGGGAATCCGAGTCCAACATGGAAAAATAAAACAGCTAAAACAGCAAAAGCTCTCAGTCCGTCGATTTCAGGCCTGTATTTAAATTTGGAAATGAGTTGCATTTAAATATTATATAAGAGTTTATAGTTTAATAGTGGTATTTCACCTTAGTTTAGTAAGACAAAAGTCTTCATTTAAAATATGTAAATGGAGTAGTTAGTTGCATATAATTTAATTATGATAAACTTTTTATTTGTTGACCATTTTAGTTATTAGATTATTAAAAATTGTCGATTTGGACTGTGAGCGATTTACCTTAAAAGATAAGTCTTTAAATATTTGTTTATTTTGAAATCGTTGATCCAAGGAAATATTGTTCATATTCAAGATCTAACTTGATAAATTTTGCTATGCACGCCTTAAAATTTAAGCTAGAGTGACTTTGGCTTTGTGTCACACTTATAGACTTTTACAATAGGTCTATAACCTCACCACTCATCAGTGATTACTCTATCATCTCTACTTTTATATGGTTGTAAACTATACTATAAAAAGTGTGCTCCCCCCTCTTCTGATAGAATCTCTCCTTTAAAAATAACTTCAGAATGTTGTAAATGAATAATCTCAAATTGTAAAGTGTCATTAAACCAATAAGAGTCAACCTCAATAGCGACATCTAGGTTAAGTTTTGTAACTCTAAATCTGACTCTTTAACAACTAGGTTGGTAAGGTAGATTTTTAAATCTATTACAATGAGTGTTTTCTTTAATTAATGATTTTTTTAAATTTCGAGACTTTAGTAGAGTTAAAATTTCATAAAGTTGGGACATTAAAAAAATTACTTAGCTGTAAATTTTAGCGTATTCTAGTGAAAACTCGATCAACTAATCGTTTAAGTTTTTCTTTGTAAAAAAAGCTAAACGATTGATTTGTTCTTTTAACTCTGTTTAACTTATTTATAAAATGTTTTTCTATGCAATTTTGAGCCTCTTTTAGGCCGCCATGTTGGGCAATCATTAAATTGGTTTCTATTATCATTTCGTCAATCAAAGCTGTTGTTTTTGCATCTTCATGAATAAAAGCATGTGCTAAACTATCTTGAATCCTTACAATCTTATATTGTTTTGCAATTTTAATCCATAAATCAACGTCCATACAAATATTTAAATCCTCATTAAGTGGTCCACAATCATTCCAAGCTTTTTTAGAAAAAAAAGCGGCAGGTTGCATAAAATTTTTTCCATTATTCCAATTAAATAGATCTTTTAGCGTGACAGGATCATAATAGCTAGGTGTATATCTAATTTCTTTGTGTAAATTTACTTTATGACCGATGCCAACTAATGCTCCAACTTCATTTGTCCATTTGTATGTGCTTACTTTTTTTAAAGCCCCTGGAAGAAAGTAATCATCACTGTTCAGCCAACATAAAATATCACCTGTAGCTCTACTTAACCCCCTATTAATCGCATCACTTTGACCATTATCCTTTTCACTTACCCAAAAATCGATTTTGTTTTCATATTTTTTTATTATCTCTATTGAACTATCAGTACTTCCGCCATCAATTATTATATATTCTAAATTCTCATAGTTCTGATTAATAACTGAAAGTATTGTTTCTTCAATAAAGTCTCCTTGATTATATGAAGGAGTTACTACGCTAATTTTGGGGAGAGTTTTAGACATTAATTTTTGGTTTTAAAGTTTATTTTAATAAAATTTTGAAGATCCGAGAAGATTTTATCTATTAGTCGTGTTGTAGGCTTTCCATCTTTAACTTAATAAATTACAGTGTTCAATTTTTATAACTGGGTTTTGGCAAAAGGCGTGTTTTAAAAAAAATAATGGACCCTAATCAGTGTAATGTTTTCTAGTATGATCATATAAAATAACATGAGAACTTGTTTCTTAAATCACCAATCTTTCTCAGTATAAAATTTTTTCCAAACAGGTTTTGTTCCAATTTTTATTCTTTTTATTTCATCATTTGACAATCTCTTTTGCCATGTTTTAATATTTTCTTTTGAATTCCTACTAGTATCAAATACTTCTGTTGAATTTAATATTACATTCGAGTCCATATTTTTATTAGTAGACGTAAAGATATAATTTTCAACATTTGAATCTACAGTAAGACCAATTTTCGAGAACATTTTTCGAAACTCCTGTTCTGGATTTAAGGAGAGGTCTTCATGTTTAACAAAATACCATTCATTTGAATATTTATTTTTGTAATAATCTATTGTGTCATGTATGATATTCCAGAGTAAAATTCCTTGGTCTATTATATCCTTTTTATTCTTTGAATAATCATGAATTAATGTTTCATAATCTTTTAAGTAAGTATTCATCAAAAGAGGTTGATTTAGAAAGTTATTAAAATCAAATTGCCAACCTTTTACTTTTAAACTTGCGACAAAAGCAGCTGGGTGCCTAATTAGGATAACAATATCAATATCATAGTTTTTATAAATCCATTCTGTTGACATTATTGCAATAGGATCCTTAAAAATAGTTCTATATGAATACCTTGTCTTCAAGTCATAAAGAAAATGATAAAGTGATTTTGCAGTGCGTATCTTTATAAATTCATTTAACTTATCATTATTAAATACAGTGTAAAAGGAATTTATATATGATTTAGATCTTTCCTGATGTTCTTGTGAACTATCAGTTAAAAACTCAAACCAAAACTTAAAAGGAGAATTATTTCGTTTTAGACTAATATTAAACGGTTCATGGATGTATCTTACTTTAGGGGCTCTGGCAATTACTTTTCCTGTCCAAGTTGAACCTGAGCGATGAGAACCTGTTACTAATATATTTTTCTTCATCTATTTATATTTTGAATAATATAATTATCCTGTTTTGTTAAATTCATCAAAATTAAGGAGAGATTAAAAGTATATCTCACTTAATATTTTAAATTCTGTACTTTGAAAGGGAGCTAATAATATGGTAATCAGTATTATCTTGATAAATTAATGGCTTCGGTCTTTATTGTCCGATTACATATACTTGAAATCCGATTAGCTCTAAAGTTTTTTACCCATAATATTTCTACCGTCAAATAGAAAAGCTGGTTTGTTCATAATTATTATAAATTCGATGCCAGGTGTAAGTTTTAAACTTATCTCACTCGTTGAAAACCACTTTGGCATTGGTACCTTCTAATGTAAGCTTAACCGTGCTAACGGCTTATTTGGTCGACACTCTCTCCGTTGTCAAACTCCTTTAAAATCTTAGCAATCTGTTTCGGGGTAAATTTACTTCGTCTCATCATACTGATCAAATTAAAAAAATATTAATTACTTTCAAACAGTTCGGGTTTATGGGAAGCTTACATTTTTAAATTAATACTTATTGGGCTGCTATTTATGTCATTATTCTAAAGCTAAGGAGCGATTATCTAAAATAGAAATTAGAACCAAATTAACTGATTACTTCTTTATAGTGTTCTCAATTAATAACTTATATAGTTTAATGTATTTCGAAGCAATTACCTCTTCAGTATATTTTTCTTTAAGTGAGTTTTTAACCTTTTCTGGGTAATACTGCGACTTTGATTTTATAAATCGCTCTATAACCTCTTTCAAACCCTGAGAGGAAACGCTTTTAGACAACAGTCCATTAACTCCTTCTTGGATAACATCCTTTGGTCCTCCAACAGGGGTTGCCAACACAGGAGTCCCACATGCTATAGCTTCTAGCATCACATTCCCTAAAGCTTCCTCTCTGGAAGGCATAACAAATACATCAGAAGCTCCATAGACCTTATTTAAATATTCGCTATTAAGTTTCCCTAAATGTCTGTGAATAATATTTAAAGGAAATTGAGGTGGGGTACCTCCCCCGGCAGTTAAAACAGTTATGGGCTGTTCAATTTTTAAATCACTAATGGCCTTTATTAACATATCAATGCCTTTTCGTTTCGCGGAAACACCGTGACATACAAATGAGATTACAAAAGAATTCATTTCTATATTAAATTCCTTTCTAACTTGCTTCTTATCATAAATAACATAGTCATCAAGATTAATACAATTTGGTATGGTAAAATGCTCAAAGCCTTTGTGAATGGTACTCTTCAATGATTCTTTCGTAATCCATGATGAAATTCCTACAACATAAATGGGCAATTTAAAATTTTGAATTGCACAGAGTTTTAAATCCTTCATTTTATCTTCAAGACCTCCAAGAGTGTCTTTATTATTCAAATAATCATTATGATAATGAAAAATTCCTTGAATGGGGAATAGATCTCTCAATGTAATAACAACTGGCTTTTTACATTTTTTAAAGAAGCTCTTATAATCTAAAAAGCCTGCTACCCAATGTAAATGAACAATATCACACTCTTCATATTCTTTGGTTTTAGTAATTTCAAAATCAGAAAAAGGGAAAGAAATAATTTCAAAATCATTGCCTTTATTTGATAAAAAATGATATCGTTTTTGTTTCGAAGTCACCGGGAAGCCTAATTTAGCCTGTATTCTATTAATAATATTTAAGCTTTTATCCTTCTGATTTATACGCGATAATTTTTCATTGTTTTCAGCCGAATATTGATTCTTAACAAGTATTTTAGAATCAATATTGTGTTTCAATAAAGACCTATGTAGCCTATTGGCTCCAATAAAAGCTCCTCCTGAATCATATGTACTTATATGAAGTATTTTCATTTTCTTAGACTTAATTATAAAAATCTAACCTTTTCCTAAGGGTTTTAAAAAAACTAAAGTTTCTTTATCAATTTTAATTTTTCTTCGGATGCTTTTATTCCTACCAAATGACGTAAAATAGAGTGTAAAATATTGAGCAACTATTCGTCTATATAGAAAATGTTTTGCGATATTTTTATGCTTTGCTTGCTTTAAGGCTAGGACAGAAATTTCATTCTTATAAAACAAATCACTTCTAGTGGTTTGTTGAGGTCGATCGTGGTAAATCCTACTGTTGGGAACTAAGCCTAGCCTTAAACCTGCTTGATGTAAACGAATTACAAAGTCATCATCCTCACCATAATGAGAGAACATCAAATCAAAAAGTCCTATAGTTTTTAAAGTTTTATTTGGAATGAGCCAAGCTGCCGCATTGGCATACTTCGTTACATAATGTTCTTTTTGTTTACCTAAATATAAGTCAGAAAGAAAATGAGTGACAAAATTAACTCCTAAATAGTTTTGGAAAATCCTATCAATTGCCTCGCCAGATCCTGCTAAATGAATTGGGCTTAAAATACCATATTCTGGATGTTTCAATGATATCTGGGTCAATTTCCCTATGGTATCTGGTTCAACCCAAGCATCTTGATTTAATAAGAATGCATAATCATAATTTTCATCTAAAACTTTTTTAAGGCCAATGTTATTAGCCTTACCAAAGCCTAAATTTTCACCAGTTTCGATTAATTCAACTTCGGGAAAGTTATTTTTTATATTGTTTATGGTGCCATCTGTAGAACCGTTGTCTAGAACTATCACGTCTACCGGTATAGAAGATTGTTTTAGGCTAGTAAAACACTTGTCTACCCATTTATTTCCGTTATAGGTGACAATTATGGTTAAGATTTTCATTAAATCTATAGTTTTAATTTCTTTTTTAATTTACGTGAAATGATTTCAAATATATTGGGGTAATTATATTCTAATAAATCAATATCTTTCTGGTATTGTCTTTTCACTAAATTAATTTGATTAATCTGGTAAAAATCATAAAAAGCCATTTTATTCGAATTCTTTTTTTCGAAATATTTTTTATCATTTTTAATGCCTAATATTTCTTTTATTTCGGAGAGATCTTCTTTTAAATTTTCAAATCTTCCTACTTTATTAACACTAAACTGCTGGTTTTTGTTAGTATCGAAAAATTCTGTTTGTTTTAATAAATGATCGCCTCTAAATTCTTTTTTAGTTTTATCAGAAAGTACTACGCTGAAGCCACCTTTTTTTAATAAAAAATCTTCAAAGCTACCTTTTGTGCCTGTATCTTTCATAACCCACAAATAATCAGAATACGCCCTGTCCCATGGATTTCTAACAAATGTAAATTTATAGTATTCATCCCATTGTTGCTGTGTTACCAATTCTAATTCCAACATTTGTTTAGCTGTGGCATGTTGCATATGTATTTGACGCTCTGGACACCAACCATATAAATATTCATAATTAGGAATTCTCCAATCAAATGATTTTCCTTCTGTTAAGTATTTATTAATACTTGATCCTGCTGTTTTCGGGATATGTATAAAAATACATTTATGCTTGTGTGATATCATACATTTAATTATTTACCAACTAATTTTCCCATTTGTCATTTTGGATAAGTCGCTATTTGACTTCGTGAAAAACGAATTATACTTTTGGGGTAGTATATCTGGTTTTAAATCGTAATTGCCTTTATTATGTATTTCAATAGGGAAATCAAAAAAGGGGTTTATTCCTAAAAAATGATAGACCTCTTCCAATGATTCTTTTGTTTTTGAAAAAAATGTTTCACTTTTTAATAGTAAAACTTTGTCTTCGGTAAAATGTTTATAAACCTCCTTTAATTGGTCGGCATATTGGCCTCTATTTAAATAGGAGAAATTCTGATGGCTATAGCTATAGAGCACTGATTTATTTTTTAACTTTTCATGCTCTAAGTTAATTTCATTAAAATTTTTAACAGCCTCTTCAAAAGATAATTCTTTCTCCTTTCCTTTTCTTAATTCCATTTTGTATTGTGAATAAGCTCTAGATAGAGGCTCCCTAAACATGATAATTAATTTAACATTAGGAAAATCTTTTTTAATTTTCTTGATGGCTAAAGGGTGATAAATATAGTAAGGACTAGATTCACCTGTAATTTTACCGATGGCATCCCACTTATAAGGAAAATACCTTAAATACCAGCTTAATCCTTTGCCATAATTATAATCAAAATAGTGTATTTCCTTTTTACTGGAGGCTTTAATTTTAGGATGAGATGACAAATAGTTAAACAATGATGTTGTGCCTCCTTTTTGAACTCCAATTATTATGAAGTCAGGTTTCTTTCTTAAGAAGACATTAAACTTGCTTTTCAATATATTTATATAATTTCCCATTTATGATTTATTAAAATCCCGTCATGTATTGCTGGGATGTTCCCGGTACCAAAAAAATCTCCATTTTCTACTTTAAATTCAAACGCAAATTCTATGTCATCTTGGATTTCATTTTCCGCTCGGCATCTAAGGTTAACATAATAATCTCCGGTTAGTAACGGGAATGAAGCTATTTTACACTGTACTTTATTGGTTCCTTTAACATATTTAAACGCTGAAGCCGAATGTAGGTTATTGCATAAAAATTTTAAATGATTACTGGAATCAAAAACTTGCATTCTGAAATTAACGTTGTTTACAGAACCACCAATTAATTCAAATTGAAAAATAACGTCATCACCAGAAATAATACAATCAATGGACTCATTTGTTTTCTCCCTTATAACTCTAAAGTCACTAAATTTTAAATTACCTGTTCCAGTTCTATCTTTACGATCAACTAATTTAAGTTGCGCATCAAGCTTACTGTTTTGTAAATACCTTGTAATAGCTTTATTGACATCACCTTCAAATATTTTTGTTCCATTTTCTAAAATAACACAACGAGAACACAATTGTTGAATACTAGCCATATTATGACTCACAAACAACACCGTTCTTCCTCCTCCTTTAGAGACTTCTTTCATTTTACCTATGGCCTTTTTCTGAAACTCTGCATCTCCAACAGCCAATACTTCATCTACAATTAAAATTTCAGGTTCTAGATGAGCGGCAACTGCAAAGGCTAAACGGACATACATCCCTGAAGAATAGCGTTTAACAGGGGTGTCGATATAACGTTCACACCCTGCAAAATCAACAATTTCATCAAATTTAGAAGCAATTTCTTTTTTGGTCATGCCCATGATGGCGCCATTTAAAAAGACATTTTCTCGTCCTGTTAATTCTGGATGAAAACCAGTGCCTACTTCAAGTAAAGAAGCTATACGCCCTCTAGCTTTTATGCTTCCGGTTGTTGGTGCTGTAACACGGCTCAGTAACTTTAAAAGGGTAGATTTTCCTGCGCCATTTTTACCGATAATGCCCAAAACTTCTCCAGGTTGCACCTCAAAATTAATGTTCTGTAAAGCCCAAACGTAATCGGAATTTCCTTTTTTAGTTCTATCGTTTGATTCACCTATTTTTAAATAGGGGTCTGCTTTTCCTCTCACTGTATGCCACCAGCGGTTCATGTCGTGCGCAAAGCTGCCTGTGCCTACGGAGCCAAGGCGATATTGTTTGCTTAAATTTTCTATTTTTATTGCAGGTTTCATTTTTTTGTTTTTTAATTCTAAACGGTGTCCATAAAGCTTTTTTCTACTTTATTGAATGTGAGTATTCCAATGGAGAGTAATACAATCATAACAATAAAACTATATAACAAGGCTCCCCAACTAAAATTTCCTACTCCTAAGAATGCGTAACGGAAGGTTTCAATAATCCCGCTCATGGGATTGGCCATAATAATCAGTTTCATTTTACCAGGAACTGAACTGGCTGGATAAATAATTGGTGTGGCATACATCCCTAATTGAATGGCAAAGCTTAGTAAAAATGTGAAATCTCGATATTTTGTAGTTAAAGCGGTGATTAGTAATCCCATGCCTAAAGCTAAGCCTCCAGTGATTATTATTAAAATAGGAACAAACATAATCATAGCATTAGGATGTATTTGAGACTCTTTGAATAATAAGAAATAAAAATACACTCCTAAAAACAGTGTAAATTGGACACCAAAGGTTAGTAATTTTGAAATAATTAAACTGATTGGCGTCACCAACCTTGGGAAATAAACTTTTCCAAATACGCCTTTGTTAGTTACAAAAGTGCTTGAGGTTCCTGATAAGCAAGTTGAAAAATAATTCCATAAAACAATTCCAGATAAATAAAATACCGCTTGAGGCATGCCGTCTGTACTCATTTTTGCTATGCCACCAAACACCACCATAAACATAATGGTAGTTAAGATAGGTTGGATAAAAAACCATAAGGGGCCGAAGATGGTTTGCTTGTATACGGCAACAAAATCACGTCTTACAAATAAGGCAATGAGATCGCGATAATGCCATAATTCTTTTAGCTTCAGATCGAATAATTTAGACTTGGGGTAGATTTCTATCGTCCAATCTTCCTGTGTTGTTTTCATGTTATTTGTTGTGTGTAATTTTGTTTGATGCTTTATAGGAGATGCTGAATCGAGTTCAGCATGACGCTACGTTTTCAATTAAAAATTAAAAATTAATAGTTAAAAGTGAATAATTGATAGCTGTTCGTTTAATTGTTTATTCGTTGGACTCTTATTTGAGATGCTGAATCGAGTACAGCATGACGCTTCGTAAAGATGAGTGTACTCGTTAAATCTTTACCTTTTTATAATCATCTACATTTTCTAAAAACCATTTGTAGGTACTCGCGATACCATCTTCAAGAGAAGTCGTGGCTTGCCATCCGAGTTGGTTCAATTTAGAGCTGTCCATAAGTTTACGAGGCGTACCGTCAGGTTTATCTGAATCCCAAATAATATCACCTTCATGCCCGACCACTTTTTGAATGGTTTCCGCTAAAGTTTTAATGGTGATGTCTTTACCGGTGCCTACGTTATAGAGGTACTCTGGTAATACGTTATTTACGGCATGAACTACAGCTTGAGCCATATCATCTACGTGTAGAAATTCGCGCATGGGGGTTCCAGAGCCCCAGAGGGTTACTGCTTTGTCCTGAATGTTGACTGTTGACTGTTGACAGTTGACCTTTGACTCTTTTTGACCTTTGACTATTGACTTTTGACTGTTGACCTCTGACTTTTGACTGTTGACTGTTGACCTTTGACCTTTGGCTTCGTGGAATTTTCTTAGCATGGCAGGTAAAACGTGCGAAGATTTTAGGTCGAAATTATCGTTTGGACCGTAAAGATTGGTTGGCATGAGGCTTACGAAATCCTTCTTATATTGATTTCTAATAGCCTGACAAGCTTTAACACCTGTTATTTTCGCTATAGCATACCATTCATTAGTTGGTTCTAAACTATCGGTTAATAAATAGTCTTCCTTTAGGGGTTGTGGTGCAAACTTAGGATAGATACAAGAACTGCCTAAAAACACAAATTTTTTAACATCATGTTTATGCGCGGCGTCAATAAGGTTGTTTTGTATTTGCAAATTCTCCATCAGAAATTGATAAGGGAATTGGCTATTCGCTAAAATTCCACCAACTCTTGCAGCAGCATCAATAATAACTTGAGGTTTTTCTTTTTTTATAAATTCGGTAACCGCTACTTGATCTCTTAAATCTAATTCTGAGCTTGTTTTTCCTATTAAATTGGTATAGCCATCTTTTTCTAGAGCTCGCCAAACTGCTGAACCTACCATGCCCCTGTGGCCTGCGATGTATATTTTCATATTTTTTAATTTACTATTGACCATTGACTATTGACCATTGACTATTGACTATTGACTATTGACCATTGACTATTGACTGTTGACTTTTGACTTTTGACTGTTGACCTTTGACTGTTGACTTTTGACTGTTGGCTTTTGACTATTGACCTTTGACTTGTTCAGGGTACGTTTAAATGTTAGTAGTTATTTTGTGTTTATTCAAACGCGTCAAGCGTTACACCTAAACTAGTCAACGGCTAAGGGTCAACAGTCAATGGTTATACCATGTTTTCCAAACGCGTCAGCGTTAAAGTAATTGTTGGTCAACAGTCAATGGTCAAGAGTCAAGGGTGTTTTTCTCTCAATGGTTATTTCAAATCTTCTTTCCTTATTTTTTGAATAAACGCATTTATTCGTTTTTCCAAGCTCTCCACTTTTTCTATGAGTTGATTTGTTTTATCTGCATTACAATAGTTTAAGTTTTGTATTGTTTTTAGAAGCGTTTCGACTTCAAAAGCGGAGCCTAAACTCATTTCTAAAAAACGATGAAAATCTTTTGATGACGATTTTGCAGCACCTTCAGCAATATTATTAACGATAGATACTGTAGCTCTTCTAATTTGAGAGCTTAGACCATACATTTCTTCTTTCGGTAAGTGATTCGATAAAAGGTAGATTTCCTTTACGAATTGCATCCCATCATTGTATATGTCCCAGGTTCTAAAGTTTCTCATTTTTTTTGTTTGGAGGTTGGCTCTTTTTGACCTTTGACTCTTGACTTTTGACCTTTGACTTTCAAGAAACCCTTGACTGTTGACCCTTAGCCGTTGACATGTCAACAGTCAATAGTCAACAGTCAATAGTTTTTTTCTGATTGTCAACGGTTATTCCTGTTTATTCAAACGCGCATAGCGTTAAACGAAATCGTTGGTCAACAGTCAAAGGTCAACAGTCAAGGGTTTTTTAAATTATTCAAAATAATTCAAAGTTCGATAATTTCCATCCTTCAAATACTGGTCTTTTTTCATCAAACTTAAATCACCTTGCATCATGTCTTTCACTAAATCTGCTAGTTCGTATTGGCAGGACCAGCCTAACTTCTTATTAGCTTTGCTCGCGTCTCCTATTAGTAATTCTACTTCTGTTGGTCTGAAATATCTTGGATCTACGGCTAAGACTTCTTTTCCTATTTCGAGTTGGTATTCCGGATTAGAACAAGACTTCACATAGGCTTTTTCATCAACGCCTTCCCCTTTAAATTCTAATTCTACACCAACTTCTGCAAAACTTAAACGCACAAAATCTCTAACCGTGGTGGTTTTTCCTGTGGCGATGACCCAGTCTTCAGCTTCATCGGCTTGTAAGATCATCCACATCATGCGTACATAATCTTTGGCATGGCCCCAATCGCGTTTCGCGTCTAGATTACCTAAGAAAAATGTGTCTTGTAAACCTAAGGCAATTCTAGAAGTGGCGCGGGTGATTTTTCTTGTTACAAAAGTTTCCCCACGAATTGGCGATTCGTGATTAAATAAAATACCGTTACAAGCATAAATACCATAGGCTTCACGGTAATTTACCGTAATCCAATAGGCGTACATTTTTGCTACAGCGTAAGGGGAACGTGGGTAAAACGGTGTGGTTTCACTCTGCGGCACTTCTTGTACTTTGCCGTATAACTCGGAAGTAGACGCTTGGTATATTCTGGTTTTCTTCTCTAAACCTAATAAACGAATAGCCTCTAAGAGACGTAACGTCCCAATACCATCGGCATTCGCGGTGTATTCCGGCATTTCGAAAGACACTTGAACGTGACTCATTGCGGCCAGGTTGTAAATTTCGTCAGGCTGAATTTCTTGAATGAGTCGCGTAAGGTTGGTACTGTCGTTCATATCACCATAATGTAAAATAAAATTACGGTTTTCGATATGCGGATCTTGGTATAAGTGGTCGATTCTATCGGTGTTGAATAATGATGAACGGCGTTTTAAACCGTGTACTTCGTAACCTTTTTTTAATAGGAATTCACTTAGGTAGGCACCATCCTGACCTGTTACGCCTGTTATAAATGCGACTTTTTTCATTGGTTTGATTTGTATTTTAATTTTTTGTTGGTTTTTATTAGGTGTTTGCGTCTTGTTGTATGATTATGAGACCCTGAAATAAATTCAGGGTGACGTATTACTACTATTCATGAATCGGTCTGGACTGTGTTCGACCTGACATCACGAGATTCAAATTTTTACTTCACTAAAAACCAGTTATTCAATAATTCTTTTCTGTTGTATAGCATATTTTCTCCTGTACCCTGGTCAATCACATCAAATCCAGCGGCTAAGCAAATGGCATTTCCTGCTGCGGTGTCCCATTCCATAGTTGGGGCAAATCTTGGATAGCAATCGGCAACACCTTCGGCTACCATACAAAGTTTTAGGCTGCTGCCTTTAGAAATGGTTTCTACGTCACCATGTTTTTCTTTCATAGTATCGATGAATTCCTGTGTTTCTGGAGACAGGTGTGAGCGGCTAGCGACAATCGTGAATTTTTCTTTTTGTAGCGGTAAAGGCATTTTTTCAGCATTGGCTAACATCTGTTCCAAAGAAAAATCTTCTGATGGGTTACTTAGTTTAAACGCGCCTATTTCCGCATTAGCGAAATACAAGATATTTTGAGCTGGTACGTAAATTACTCCTATGGTAGGGACTTGGTCGTCCACAAAAGCGATATTAACCGTAAACTCTCCGTTTCTTTTAATGAATTCTTTAGTACCATCAATAGGATCTACAATCCACAATTGGTTCCAGTTTTTTCGGTCTTCATAAGGAAGATGTTGTCCTTCTTCTGAAAGAATCGGGTAGGAAAGTGTTTCGAGTTCTTTAACTATTATATTGTGTGAAGCAACGTCGGCCTTTGTTAGAGGTGAATCGTCACTTTTAAAGTTAACGTCAAAATCTTCGGTATCATAAATTTCCATGATACGTTTACCCGCTTTTAAAGCGGCTTTAATGGCTAATTCTGTAAGGTTTGTCATAAATAAGTATTAAATAATCATTCCTGCAGCAACAGTTTCATTAGTAGCATCATCAACTAAGATTAAACTTCCTGTTGTTCTGTTTTCACGATACGAATCAATCATTAAAGGTTTTGTCGTTCTAATTTTTACTTTTGAAATGTCATTCATGTTGAGGCTGTCATCACCACTCACACGATCTAGAGTTTCAATGTCGATTTTATAAATCACCTCTTTAATCATGGCTTTTTGGTCGTTTGATGTATGACGAATGCTGTATTTCGCTCTAGGTTTAGCCGCATCATTGTTCAGCCAACATAGCATTACTTCAATATCTTGTGAGGCTTCTGGTTTATTGTTGGAACGCACAATCATATCACCACGACTAATATCAATATCATCTTCTAAAGTTATAGAAACTGACATGGGTGCAAAGGCTTCCTCTAAAGAGCCTTCAAGGGTATCAATTGATTTTATTTTTGAATTAAAACCAGACGGCATAACGGTAACATCGTCTCCAGGTCTGAAGATACCACTAGAAATTCTACCGGCATAGCCTCTATAGTCTCTAAAGTCGTCACTTTGAGGTCTTAATACGGTTTGAACTGGAAAACGGCCATCGACTTTGTTTATATCGCTACTAATGTGCATGGTCTCCAAGATATGTAGCATTGGTGCTCCTTGGTACCAAGACATGTTTTCAGATCTATTCACAACGTTATCGCCTAAAAGGGCGCTCATAGGAATAAAGCGTACATCTTTAATCAATAATTTAGAGGCGATTTCTTCAAATTGAGAAACGATGTTGTTGAACACATCTTCAGAAAAATCGACCAAATCCATTTTGTTAATACAAACAATAACATGAGGGATTTGAAGTAAAGAAGCGATAAAAGCGTGGCGTTTTGTTTGTTCGATAACCCCATGACGGGCATCGATTAAAATTGTGGCTACATTGGCAGTAGAAGCCCCAGTAACCATGTTTCTGGTGTATTGAATGTGCCCAGGAGTATCGGCTATAATAAATTTACGCTTTGGTGTTGTAAAATAGCGGTAGGCCACATCTATGGTGATGCCTTGTTCGCGTTCATCGCGTAATCCATCGGTAAACAAAGCTAAATCTACACCATCATGGCCTTTCTTTTTACTTGTGTTTTCAATAGATTCTAGTTGGTCTTCAAATATAGATTTAGAATCGTATAGTAATCGGCCGATTAAGGTACTTTTTCCATCATCTACACTTCCGGCTGTTGTAAAACGTAATAATTGGTTGTTATCTAACATGTGACTTTTTTATAGGATTACTAAATTGAATTTAGCAAGATCTTTATTGAGTTGAGTTGTATATTAAATTTAGAAGTAGCCTTGACGTTTACGGTCTTCCATAGCAGATTCTGAACGTTTGTCATCAGATCTATTCCCTCTTTCAGTTTGACGCATACCTGAGACTTCATCAGCGATTTTCTCTAAGGTGTCAGCATCAGATTCAATACCACCTGTTATGGTAATGTCTCCTAAGGTTCTAAACCGGATTTTTTTCGTTACGATTTCTTCATGGTCTTCTAAAACAAGAAATTCAGAATTTGGAATCCAAGCATCTTGTCTCCAAACCACTTCACGTTCGTGAGCATAATATAGGGAAGGAATCGCGATGTTTTCTCTTTTAATGTAGTTCCAAACATCCATTTCTGTCCAGTTTGAAATAGGGAAGGCTCTAAAGTGTTCGCCTTCAAAATGCTTGCCGTTAAAAATGTTCCATAATTCTGGGCGTTGGTTTTTAGGATCCCATTGTCCGAAATCATCACGATGAGAGAAGAAACGTTCTTTAGCACGTGCTTTTTCTTCATCTCGGCGTCCGCCACCAATAGCACAATCAATTTTGTTAGACTCGATAGCGTCTAATAAAGTTGTGATTTGTAAAGCGTTTCTTGTGGCATTTTTTCCTTTTTCTTCAGCAACACGGCCATCATCGATAGATTCTTGAACAGAACCAACAATAAGTTTAGCGCCTAAATCTTTGATGATGTCATCTCTAAATTTAATAGTCTCTGGGAAATTATGTCCGGTATCCACGTGCATTAATGGAAAGGGAATCTTAGAGGGGTAGAATGCTTTTTTAGCTAAATGTGTAACTAAAATGGAGTCTTTTCCTCCTGAAAAAAGGATGACTGGGTTTTCAAATTGTGCCCAAACTTCTCGTAAAACATAAATAGCTTCCGACTCTAACTCGTCTAAATAATTTAAATAGTACTTACTCATTAATACTGTTTTTAACGTCTAATTTATTTTTAATGGCTTGAAATATAATTTCAACTGATTCTTCTATAGTATTTAAATGGGAAACTTCCACATCTGGATTTTCAGGAGTCTCATATGGTGCCGATATTCCTGTCATATTTTTAATCTCACCAGCACGTGCTTTTTTGTAAAGCCCTTTTACATCACGCTCTTCGCAGACTTTCAAACTCGTATTTACAAAAACTTCAATAAAATTTTCCGGACTTACGGTTTCTTTAATGAAGTGTCTATCTTTTTGATAGGGGGCTACAAAGGCCGCCAATACCACTAAACCAGCATCTATAAATAATTTTGAAATTTCCCCAATACGTCTGTTGTTTTCAGATCGGTCTTGAGGAGAAAAGCCTAAGTTTTGATTAATTCCACGTCTTACATTATCGCCATCTAGTACATAGGTGTGGATTTTATCATGATTCAACCGTTCTTCTAAAGCATTCGCTATAGTAGATTTTCCAGAACCTGATAAACCTGTGAAAAAAATTAAAAAGGAATTGTGTCCATTTAATTTTTGGCGTTCTAATCTACATATTTTGTATTCGTGGTTTGTTATGTTTTTTTCCATTTTTTTAATCGTCTTCTTTTTTCTAAACCAAAATCAATTTTATACCAAACACGTTCGTGTAAATAATACAAAGCCATTTTTGTAATGACTTCTGCAGCACCAATGCTTAAACCTGTTAATGGGTTTCCGGAAATTATCCAAGCCAAGATCATGGTGTCTATAGTACCTATGATTCTCCAAGTTACCGTTTTTAATAAGTGCCTTTTTTTGCTTTCTTTTATTTTTACTTTAAACCAAATTTGTTCATGAACATAATATAAAAGCATTTTAGTAACAACTTCAAACGCTCCGATTTTTAGTCCAATTAATGGACTTCCAGAAATGAACCACGATAGTATTATGGTGTCTATAGTACCTACTAATCGCCAAGTTATCGCTTTTACAATATGTCTTCGGTGTATTTTTTTTGGCATTATTAAATGAGGGGCGTATTTTTTTTGGGTTTCAGTCTATTATTAAAAAATGCTTGGCAGGTTTAGTATAGTCGTCGTGTTGTTTAAAGTATGAACTTGACGAACTTCTCGACTCCGCCGGTCTGCCGATAGGCAGGCTTGAAGCGACTGTGTATTAAGAGTGGTTATGGATAATTGTATTTATTTTTTACTTAATGTACCCTTAGAAGTTTTTAAAATTGTAATCTTATTTATAGGTTAATTTCTTGAGTTTTTTCCACCGCTACGCCTCCTGAGTCACAGCAAAGGTTGTTATTTCACCAAAAAAAATACTTGAAACAGTTTAGTTTCTGTTAAAAGTAATTTTCATATCTAAATCCAATAAAATTAACTGGATTCTGTTGGTGTTTATTTCATGAACCAGTGCTTTTTTACCTTCAAAAAGTCCTGATTTTATTTTTATACGGTCGCCAGGTTGAATATTTTCAACTTGAGCCTGAGTATTTTCTTTACTAAGCCAATTTTTCATGACTTCAATATCGCTATCCTTAACTATAGCAGGTTTTCCTAGCCAAAAAAGATAACGTACCACACCTGGGATTTGAAATACCAAATCATGTTCGTTTTCCTTAACTTTAACAAGTACGTAGGATGTAAGTAGCGGAATTTCTACCTTTTTTTTTCTGTCGGACCATTGGCGAATTTCGGTCACCGTAGGGCAATAAGCCGTTATGCCAAGCTTAGAAAGTCCAGTAGCCACCTTCTTTTCATTTCTTGGTTTTACATACAAGACTTTCCAATCCATCACAATGCTATGCTTAAATGTATATTAAAATTTTTAACAACACATAATAACATAGAGGAGGGATAAAGATGAGCCAATAATTAATAAAGAGAGAGAGATCATACTAATTAGTTTAATTTTTTTCACGATCAAAGGAATTATGGATTAATGTAATAAACTCTATTTATATCAAATCATAGTGTAATATTTTCTGTACCCAAAGTTATGGAATTTTATTAACATTGCTTTAACTTAATATTAAAGAGCTGTAAAGATTAGGTGCTTTTATGGATTTTATAAAATTTTAATGTCAATTTTAATAATTTAATGGCATAACGGGATTTGATGCGAAATTCTTATTTTAATATTTCCTTAACACTTTAAGCGCGTTAGCTTCAGGTTATATTTTCTACTTTTGCAAATTCATGAGAGCAAGTCGTATTAAAAATAATATCACTTATTTTTTTCTTATCCTTTTCCTAACGGTGAAAATGGTAGGGCTGCATGAGGTTTTTCATCATTCTGATGATGAGGATCATGCACTTCATTGTGTGGTTTGTAACCACGCCACGGCTTTCAATTTAACGCCTGCACTTACTCCAGATATTCAAGAATTTTCTTTTCTTGTCCAAGAGTTTGTTTACAAGCAAGAGTTAAGAAAATATTACAATTACAGATACTCCAATGCCATCGATACCGATGAGTTGGTTTCAAGACCACCACCTTTTTTAGGGTAATTTCCTCTTTTTTTATTATTAGCATTTTGCTCATACACCTTGTTGTATGGAGTCCCTTTTTTGTATAACTAATTTCCGCATGTAGTTCATTAAAAACTATGATTTAAAGGATAGTTGGTTACAAAGTCAAGGTTATTAATGTGCAACAAGAGCTCTAAGCTTTAGTTCTAGGGGAGATCATAAGTTCTAATTTCACGAACAATTTTTCAATTTCATTAGTATTATAATATGTTTAAAAAAACACTTAGTGTTTGGCTATGGTTTAGCCTATGCACTATGGCGTTTGCACAAGAGGCTTTCAATGTAGAAGGAATTGTGTTGGATGCTAGTAGTTTACAGCCTGTAGAAGGTGCAACAATTTATGGGAAAGATATCTTTTCTATTTCATCAAGTACGGGCACGTTTACTCTTGAAGACTTGGCAGAGGGAACCTATGACATAACGGTTTCTAGTATGGGTTACGCTTCCGCAGAAATAACCATAGCCGTCAAATCAGAAATGCCTGAGCTAACTGTTCACCTTAAAGAGTCAGCAACATATCTGAAAGAAGTTGAAGTCAGTGGAAAAACCAAAATACGTGAAAATAAGGAAAACCCTGCGGTCGCTGTAGCGGTTTCAGAGGTGTTTTTAAAAGCCAATAGAGAAAATAGTTTGATGCAAACTCTGGGTAAAATCCCTGGTGTGAGTACTGTAAATATTGGGTCGGGACAATCGAAGCCTGTTATTCGTGGTTTGGGCTTTAATAGGGTCGCAGTGGTTCAAAACGGAATTAAGCATGAAGCCCAGCAATGGGGGAGCGACCACGGTTTAGAAATTGATCAATACGGTATTGAAAACATTCAAATCATTAAAGGGCCAGCCTCATTAGTTTATGGTTCTGATGCTATTGCGGGAGTGGTTGATATTCAGCCTAACAAAACCCCTGAATTACACTCTTTTAAAGGCGAAGTGAACTTGTTAGGGGAAACAAACAATGATCTATTTGGTATTTCAACAGGTATTGAAGCCAGAAAACATCATTGGTATTACCGCGGACGTTTAACTTATCGTGATTATGCCGATTATAAAGTGCCTACCGATAAAATTACCTATGAAAACTACATTTTCGATCTGCATGACAATAACTTAAGAAACACGGCAGGTGAAGAGGCTAACGCTAGCTTTAGTTTAGGTTATGCTAAAGATAACATTCAATCGGAAACCACCTTTAGTAATGTTTACGCTAAAAACGGGTTTTTTGCCAATGCACACGGTTTGGAGGTGATTGTTTCAGATATCGATTATGACAGTTCAAACCGAGATATCGATTTGCCTTTTCATAAGGTGAACCACTTTAAAATCACCAACAATACCTCTATTGAAAGTGGTAAGCATACGTTTTTGTTCGATTTAGGCTTTCAAAATAATCAAAGAGAAGAACACTCTGAGCCTACGCCACATGGCTATATGCCAAAACCTGACGATACTAGAGAACGTATTTTTAATAAAAACACCTACGCTTTAAATGTTCGCGATGCTTTTAGTCCGAATGACAAACACAATATGGTTTTTGGAGTCAACTTAGAATATCAAGACAATAATATTGGAGGTTGGGGCTTTTTAATTCCGGAATACAACCGATTTACGGTAGGTGGCTTTGCTTTCGACACCTATGAGGTTAATCCAGATTTCCATATACTAGCTGGTTTGCGCTACGATTATGGCGTAACAGAAACCAAAGCTTATTACGATTGGTTTCAAACACCTGTGAATAATCCTGATGGTACAACGTCATACATATACATGCAGCGTGCTCAAAATAAAACCTTAGATTTTGGGAGTTTTAGTGCATCAGCAGGGTTGAGCTATATTGATAACCACACCACCTACAAGCTGAATGTGGGTAAGAGTTTTAGAATGCCATTGGCTAATGAATTGGCTTCAGATGGTGTAAACTATCACATGTACCGTTATGAAAAGGGGAATTTAGATTTAGACCCCGAATCGTCTTATCAACTGGATATCGATATTGATCATACCACCGATGCTTTTAGTGTAGGTGTGAGTCCGTTTGTGAACTATTTTGAGAATTTTATTTACTTAAACCCCACATCAAATTATTACGAAACCTTACAGATTTATGAGTACACCCAAAGTCAGGTGTTTCGCGTAGGTGGTGAAGTGCGAGCAAGTACAACACTATTCAAAAATTTACATATAGACGCTTCCGCGGAATACGTGTATTCTAGACAAACTAGCGGTCCAAAGGAAGGTTTTACTATTCCGTTTTCACCGCCTTTAACCGGATTGATTTCCGCAAGATATCAGTTTGAAAATCTGTTGTTTTTTGAGAAACCACAGTTTATAGCTGAATATAAAATAGCCGCTGCTCAGGATGAAATCGTACCGCCAGAAGAAGTGACCGATGGTTACCAGGTATTTAATCTGTCATATTTATCAGAAATAGACCTGTTCAATAACGATTTACCTGTAGAACTACGCCTTAAACTCAACAATGTATTCAATACAAAATATTTTGATCACACTAGTTTCTACCGTTTAATCGATGTGCCAGAAGCCGGTAGGAATCTATCATTATCAATAACATTACCTTTTTAAATAATCAATAATTATTAACATTTATTAAAACTAAAATTATGAAAACACAAATTAAATTTTTAGCCATTATCCTAACTTTAGGAATCTTTTTTCAATCTTGTAGTAGTGACGACGACGGCGGTGGAAGCATTGATGCGCCTGTAATTACTGATTTTGAATACGGAGAAGGGGATTCACATTCAACCGAACCTGTTGCGTATAAAGGGTCTGATTTACATTTAGAAGCTGAAATCTATGCAGAAGGTGTAATAAGCAGTATCACCGTTGAAATTCATGCTCACGATTTAGAACTTGCCGAAGGTGAGGTTGATTGGGATTTTGAGCAAGTTTATGATGGTGCGGAATACCAAGTTATTAATGCCGAGTTTCATGAACATATTGATATTCCTTCTAATATCCCCGCAGGAGTATACCATGTAGAATTTATCGTAACAGATGAACTAGGAAATATAACTGAAGAAGAAGGGCATTTAGATATTTTAGATCCCATTACAATAAGCGCATTTGAAATGGATGCTACTGCAGCACGTGGAGGTGATTTTCACGTTGAGTTTTTAGTGGATGCACATAATGGTATTCACGAAATTAGTGTTGATGTTCATGCACATGGTTTAACTGTTAACCCTGGAGAAGTAGAATGGGATTATGAAGAAGTTTTCAGTGACTATCACGATTTAACGGAAGCAGAATTTCATGAGCACATTGATATTCCAGCAACGGCTCCTGCAGGTGAGTATCACGTGACTTTTACCGTAGAAGATGAAAACGGTAATACACAAACCTATGAGTCTCATATTGATATTACTGCCTAATTAATAAACATAGGGCTGTCTGAAGAGTCAAACCGACGTCACCCCGAACTAGATTCAGGGTCTCATAAAATTGTATGTCATTGCTTTTCAGATAGCCTTTTTTATACCTTTATAAAATGAAACAACTCTTAAAATATAATTTTGCGATAATACTAGTACTCTTTTTAGCATCTTGCTCTAGTGATGATGGTGTCGATAAAGATGAAGAAAAGCCAACGATCACCGTAAATTATGATGATGGGTTTCCGCAGGCCTGTGAAGAACTTAAAAGAGGGGAAACCTATAACTTTAGAGCTTTGGTAACCGATAATCAAGCTTTAGCATCTTACAGTCTGAATATTCATAACAATTTTGACCACCATACCCATGATGATCAAGAGGGAAATTGTAGTTTAAACCCCGTTAAAGATCCTGTTAATCCTTTATTGATTGTAGAAAATTATAGTATTGATGGCGGCCCAACGTCTTATGAAATAAACATTGCTATTACCATTCCTAACGATGTCGATACTGGCGATTATCACTGTGCTTACTCGGTAACCGATCAAACGGGCTGGCAGACGAGAACATCAGTCGATATAAAGATTGTCGATTAGAAATTTGAAAAGCAGAGCTTAGTAAGCTATGTTGTAATTTCCTTCGGAAAAATGTTAAAATTTTATTAACGAATTGATAGCGTTAATGGGTTTGACGTCAGTGTTTTAATTTTAAAACAATTAAAACTGACATTATGATAAAGAAAAAATACTTATTAGTAGTCTTAGTCTTGAGTTTAATACTCTCGTGTAAATCGGAAAAAGAAGAGTCTGTAACACAAACTAAAGAAGAACACACGCAAGAGGAACAAGCAGATACGGTACAAACAGCCGTTGGTGAACTTATTTTACCAAAACCATACGCTTCTAAATCTGTTAGAAATGAGCGCAGAATGGTGGATTGGCCAGAGGATAAAATGCCAATGGCCCCAGAAGGGTTTACCGTAACCAAGCTTGCCGATGACTTTAAGCATCCACGGTGGACTTACATAGGGCCTAATGGTGATCTATTTGTGGTAGAATCAGATACAAAAAATAGTGCCGATCGTATTACCATTTTAAGAGATACCAATAACGACGGAACCTTTGAACTTCGAGAAACATTTTTAGAAGGGCTAAATCAGCCTTTCGGAATGCTAATCATTGGTGATACTTTTTATGTCGCCAACACCGATGGATTACTTAAGTTTCCATACAAAGTTGGTCAAACGTCGATAAAGTCTTCTGAAGGTGAAAAAATAGTAGAACTTCCGGCCGGTGGTTATAACAACCATTGGACTAGAAATATCATCACCAACGAAAATCAAGATAAAATCTATATTTCAGTAGGATCAGCGAGTAATGTTGGAGAATATGGTATGGAGGAAGAAGAACGACGTGCCAATATTATAGAAGTTGACCTTAACGGAAAGGAAGAAATTATTTATGCCAGCGGATTACGAAACCCGGTTGGTATGGATTGGAATCCTGTGAACGGTGAGTTATGGACAGCTGTTAATGAACGCGATAAAATTGGCGATAATTTAGTGCCAGATTATGTTACAAGTGTACAAAAAGGTGGGTTTTACGGATGGCCATATGCTTATTATGGTAGTATTGAAGATCCTCGTATGGAAGGTAAAGCTCCAGATTTGGTAGCCAAAACCTTAGTGCCAGATGTTTCTGTGGGGCCACATACGGCTTCTTTAGGTCTCACTTTTTATACTAAAGATAGCTTCCCTGATAAATATAAAAACGGTGTCTTTGTAGGGCAACACGGTTCTTGGAATCGTTCGGTACTTTCTGGATATCGCGTGGTGTTTATTCCTTTTGAAAATGGAAAACCAACAGGGAAACCACAAGAATTTTTAACCGGATTTATAGCTGATGAAAACAACTCTGAGGTTTACGGGCGCCCAGTTTGTGTCACCGAAACGCCTCAAGGTGATTTACTCGTAAACGATGATGACGGGAGTACCATTTGGAAAGTAAGTTATACCAACTAGGTTTTAAAAATTCATAAAAAATATAATGGCCTATGCGCATAACTCTACTAAAAATGGTTGTGATTCTAAGTGTTATACTTTGGAATCATACCTTAATAGCTCAGCAAATTAGTGGTTTAGTGAAGAATGAAGCAGGTGAAGGTGTTGCTAACGTAACGCTTTCAATCGACTCAAAAATAATCACTAAAACTGATGATTTTGGAGCTTTTATCTTAGCCGATTCTTTAAATTTCCCGATACGTCTTGTTTTAAAACATCCTAATTATGAAGTGAAAACAGTAAGTGTTACGGTTTCAAATGTTGTTGTTCAATTGGTTTCTCTAGAAAACAGGGAACAACTAAATACGGTGGTTATTTCTTCAAATTTTCAAAAGGAAAGTCAGGTTATCATACCAACCACCAAAGTCAGTTCTAAAAACATTGAAGCATACAGTCCAGTGAACCTCGTTTCCGCTCTTAATGAAACTCCAGGTGTTTACATACAAAGTGGCGCTTTAAACACCAATAGAATCGTGATTAGAGGTGTGGGCTCTAGAACCCTTTATGGAACCAATAAAATACGAGCTTATTTTAATGGGATTCCTATTACCAATGGCGCTGGCGAAACCTCAATTGATGCTTTTGATCCTGAAGATATTGCCAATATTGAAGTCGTAAAAGGACCTAAAGCAACCCCTTACGGAAGTAATTTGGGTGGAACCTTATTGCTTAATACCAAACAAGCCGCTGTAGGAGAAACACGATTTTCAAACAGTTTTACCATGGGTAGCTTTGGTTTAATTAAAAACAGAATCACTTTTGGTACTGCCGAAGAAAAATTCGCTGTGCATCTTAATTATGACCATTTAGAATCTGATGGTTTTCGTGACAACAGCGCCTACCGTAGAGATGCCGTGCTGCTAAATACCAATTATAAGTTTGATGAAAAAAATGAACTCGGGTTTCTTATAAACTACACCAATTATTTTGCGCAAATAGCCAGTTCAATAGGACAGTCCGATTTTGAAGAAGATCCTTCACAAGCAGCATACACCTGGGGAGCTGCACAAGGTTATGAAGACAATGACCAAATTTTAATAGGTTTAAATTACACGCACCGATTTACCAACCGTTTTAGTAATACCACCTCAGTGTTTTACTCTTACCTAGATCATTACGAACCACGACCGTTTAATATTTTAGATGAATATACCAACGGTTATGGTGCGCGTACTCTTTTTGTTCAGGATTTTGATTTTCTAGATGATATCTCAAGCTTAAGTTTTGGTGCCGAACTATACGCCGATGAATACCATTGGAAAACACTTGAAAACCTCTATGAATCACAGCCCGGAAACGGCAGTATAGAAGGTGATTTGCTAAGTGATAATTTAGAAAAACGAAACAGCCTTAATGTTTTTGCTACGACAACTTTAGTACTTACTGAAGCTTTAAAAGTACAGTTGGGGCTTAACATGAATAAAACCAGCTTTTCGTTTTTAGATTATTATCATGATGGCAATGAAAATACCTCTGCCGATCGCGATTTTGATCCTATTTTGGCTCCAAATGTCAATGTTTTGTATCAATTTACACCAAATTTGGAGGTTTATGCGAATTTTAGCCGTGGTTATAATTTTCCATCTATTGAAGAAACCTTAACGCCAGAAGGGGTAATTAATCCAGATTTAGGGCCCGAAACAGGCTATAATTATGAGCTTGGTAGTGAATTTTATGCTTTTCAAAAGCGTTTGCGTATGCAGGTTTCAGCCTACCTGCTAGATATTGATAATTTACTTGTAGCCGATCGCGTAGGTGAAGATCAATACATAGGAAGAAACGCAGGAAAAACAGAACATAAAGGGGTAGAGCTTGCAGTTTTCTATACTCAAGAATTTAATTACAGTTTCATGCTTCGGCCTTATATGAATGCTGAAATTACAGATCACCGATTTATAGATTTTGTTGATGGAAATTCTGATTATTCTGGTAATGAACTTACTGGTGTGCCTGATCATAAAGTGAATGGCGGACTCCAATTCGGCTTAAAACATTTCAGCTTTGATACCAATATGTTGTACGTTGGAGATATGCCAATGAACGATGCCAACACTTTGTACTCTGATCCTTATACCGTTTTTAATGCGAAACTCGCTTATAAAAATGAACTCTCTGAGCACCTTAGTATCGAGGTGAATGCGGGTATTAATAATTTTACCAATGAAACCTATGCCGCTTCAATTTTAATAAACGCCGTTGGTTTTGGTAATTCTGAACCACGTTATTATTATCCGGGGGCTCCACGTAACTGGTTTGGTGGTTTTAAGTTGCGTTACGATATGTAGTAGAACAACATCAGTAAAATTGCTTCAATGCTGTTGACCTAAATTCCAATTTAATGTCAAATATATGTATTCATTTAATAATGTATATTTATCCATACAAACAAAAAATATACATGTCCTGTTGTAAAAGGTATTTTTTTTTCAGTTTAATGCTTCTCACGCTTTTTCTATGCGGATGTTCGGATAAGAAGAAGGCCGTATCCAAACATAAATATACTAACGATTTAATTAATGAATCAAGTCCTTATTTATTACAGCACGCCCATAACCCTGTTAATTGGAAAGCTTGGAGTCAAAAGACTTTAGATTTGGCAAAAAAGGAAAATAAACTTATAGTGATATCTGTAGGTTATGCCGCTTGCCATTGGTGCCATGTTATGGAAGAGGAGAGTTTTCAAAATGATTCTGTGGCAGCAATAATGAATTCAAAGTTTATTAACATTAAAATAGATAGAGAAGAACGACCAGACATTGACCAAGTTTATATGCATGCCGTGCAGTTGCTAACAGGAAGTGGTGGATGGCCCCTTAATTGTATTGCTTTACCAGATGGGAGACCAATATTTGGGGGTGCCTATTTTGAAAAGGAGCAATGGATGAAAATTTTAAAAGATCTTTCTGAATTGTATGAAACAAATCCTGACAAAGCGGTTGCTTATGCAGATCAGCTTACTGAAGGCATAAAAGAATCAGACTTAATAACATTAAACACGAACCCATCCGAATTCCAGAATAACATAATTGTTGATGCTGTAGAAACATGGAAAGAAAACTTTGATAGAATCGATGGTGGTGAAGAAGGAGTGCCTAAGTTTCCGTTGCCTAATAATTTGAGTTTTTTATTACGTTATGCTACGCAAAACAAAGATACAGTAGTAGAAAATCATGTTGAAAATACCTTAGTAAAAATGGCCTATGGAGGAATTTACGACCATATTGGAGGTGGGTTTTCTAGATATTCGGTAGATGCGAAATGGCACATTCCTCATTTTGAAAAAATGTTATATGATAACGCGCAGTTGGTTAGTGTGTATTCTAAAAAATATTTAACGCATAAAAATAAACTGTTTAAACAAGTTGTTTTTGAGACTTTAGCTTGTTTAGAACGGGATTTTTTCGATGGAAAACAAGCGTTTTACTCAGCGCTAGATGCCGATAGTTATACCGAAAAGGGAGCGTTAGAGGAAGGAGCATATTATGTTTGGGACAAACAAGCTTTAAAACACTATTTAGGAGATGATTTTGAAGCCTTTAAAATCTATTTTAACATCAATGAAACAGGTGCTTGGGAAAATAATAACTATGTGCTTTATAGAAATAAATCACATGCCGATGTAGCAAACTTAACAGGTCTTACAGACGATAAATTGCAAACAAAGCTTACGAAATGGAAAAAAGTACTCTTAGAAGTACGAGATAAGCGTAAACCACCAAGAACCGATAATAAAGCTTTAACCGGTTGGAACGCATTAACATTAAAAGCCTACACCGATGCTTATCGTAGTTTTCAAGATCCCAATCATCTTAAAATGGCCATGAAGATAGCTGATTTTCTTACTAATATTCAGAAGCAACAGGAAGGTGGTTTAAACCGTGTGTACATAAATAATGAAAGTTCCATTAACGCGTTTGCCGAAGATTATGCGCTAACAATTCAAGCGCTAATAGGGTTGTACGAAGTATCTTTAGATGAAAAATGGCTTATGGAAGCTAAGCAACTCATGGATTACACTTTGGCCCACTTTTATGATGACGCCTCAGGAATGTTCTATTTTACATCAGATTTAGATGCCTCATTGATTATAAGAAAAATGGAAACCGTAGACGGAGTATTACCTTCATCTAATGCTGTTTTGGCACATAATTTGTTTGCGTTAAGTTTGTATTATCATGACGATACCTATTCAGAAAAGGCTAATCAGATGTTGCATAATATGAGTAACGATATTCTATTATCACCTTCAAATTATAGTAGATGGTTAGGGTTAATGCAGAATTATACAAAATCTTTCTATGAAGTTGTTGTTTCAGGTGAAAATGTTAAACATAAAATAAGTGCCTTGCAACAATATTACCTGCCAAATGTTATTTACGCAGGAGCACGTTCGGAAAGTCAATTACCGTTGTTAGAAAATAAGCATGTTGACAATCAAACCTATATTTATGTGTGTGAAAAAGGAAGTTGTAAAGCACCACAAACCCAGGTTGAGAAGGCTATCCAATTAATTTTAAATGATTAATACTTTAAGATAATAAGTTTTGTAAATCAAGTATTTACAGAGCTTTTGAAGACTATGGTACTAACAAAGATGGAACCATGAATTTGAAAGCGTTTAATACCACAGATCGAGCAGAAGAATGGTTAGACGGTCAGTCGCAAATTACAAACGTAGATTTTTATATAAAGTCTTTCGATAAAATTAACACCAACGGTGATGATAAGCTATCGAGCCAAGAGTGGAAAGTAGGAGCCACAAGATATACAAACTACATTAGAAGTAAAGATTATAATGAGTTTGATACCGATAAGAACGGAGCAATTTCTTCTGCTGAATACTACAGCAACATGGCTAATTCCAATTACTTTTCTGGTTACGATATGAACCACGATAATAAATTAACGAAAGATGAAATTAATCAAGGTATGTTTAAGGAGTTCGATAAGAACAATGACGGTACCTTGGATGAAAACGAATTTGACCGTGAATATTAATTCATCTGCATTCAAAAACCATTAAGAGGGCATAGTGTCTTATGCTGTCTGAAATCACAAAAGTAATAGTAATTGCTTTAACTTTTTTTGAGCTAAACCTTTGTGTGTTAAGGGACGTGTTTGTTGCATAAAGCCTTTAAATTAGCTAATGAACTAAAACATAAATTATGCAAATTATATTTGAATATCATGATGTAGATGCTAGCGATGCTTTAGAAGCTTTTGCTAAAGAGAAACTTGAAAATTTGGGCGAAAAATATGATATGATTATTCGTGCCGATGTTTTTATTAAAGCAGAAAACACCACTTCAGACGAGACGGGAAAAATTTGTAATATCAGGTTAAGTCTTCCTGGTCCACGTTTATTTGCAGAGGCCAGTCATGACGACTTTAGAAACTCGGTTTCTGAATCTATAAATGAATTAGAGCGCCAATTGCGCAAGCGAAAGGAAAAGATGAAAACCTATTAATAACTAAAACAAAAACAAGATGAATTCAAGTAAAATATTAGGACTCGCCAAGTTGGCGACCTCAGGAAGAAAGACGAAAATTTTTTTAACAGCAGTTCAGTTAGGTCTGTTAACTTACTATTATTTTCAAAGTAAAAAGAGCAAACCACAGGTGTCTGATCAAGGTGCTGAACTAAGCGATGGTACTAAGGTGTACGGTTAAATAATACCCTTCTTTAAATTAAAAGCTTTCTAAAAAGTAACATCTGACAATACAGGGTACTTTTTAGAAAGCTTTTTTTATTCCCTGGGGATAATTTTAAAATGAATAGGCTTAAATGAGCCGCCATTACTGTCTTCGGCAGAACAGGCGGTTAAACAAATCAGTAAATCCATTTTGGCTTCAAAAGTCACGTAATCTCCGGCTTTTGAGGTAGGCGGGAGCACCCTAAGCTTGCCATTTTCACTAAACTGCACATTCATAAATATATTAAAGGCCGTAGGGATGTCATCTGGATCGACGCCAAAAGGTACTAGACTTTTACTTAAATTATCTTGACAGCTGGGGTGGTCACCTTCATAGTTATACATAATTTCAAAGGTCTCTTGACTGCATGGCGCGAGTAAAAAATCATTTCTACCGTTGGTGTCTTCTAAAATCTCCACCATTTTATTTGAACGGTTGCTCCACAAGAAATTTCCTTTAGTGAGTAATATAGACTCTTCAAAGTCTAAACTTTTTCCTGAAGATAGTTTTTCTTTTAAATCATGTTGGTTGAAAATAACCATGTCGCTTACTTGTTCACCATTGGGGTCTATGACCGTAAGACGTTCTCCTTTTTTTAGTTCGAAAGCCTTTCCGCTTTGTTTTTCAATAACATTAATGTGTTTCATACTAATTGTGATTTGGTGTGAAAAGGGCATTTCCAGTCTTTTTCAACGGCTCTGCCACTGTACTGTTTGGTTTCGCTGTCTTTTCCAAAATCCTTTAGTACAGGGTTGATGCTCCCTTGTCTTTTTTTATCTCGTTTGCGTATTTTCTTTTTTACTTTTGAATAACTTCCCATTTCCCTTAAGTGTTCAAATTGCCAGTGCAAATTGAAAACCAATGTTGGGTGCAGACTTTGCCTAGCCAATCTAGAGCTTTTAGGATGTAAGCCAATGATATAAAAGGCCTCACCCTTAATGCTGAAGCTAAAATTAGAATCGTTGGGATCATCACTCACAGCAGGATCCCATGCACAGTCATCATGGTCATGTAGTAACTGGAGTAGGTGCCATAAGTTTTTTTCAAAAGTGATTTCATCTTCAAAAGAATCATTAGGGAAAACCGCAATAAAGGATTCGAAATGATTGGACTCAAAATCGTATTGCACTATATAGTTTTCTAAATCTTCTAGTAGCAGCTTAGCTGTTTGTGAACTGTTCATTTCAGCATATGTTTTCAAGTGGTAATTATCTGCCTTAAATACACTTTTTGCCATTAAACACGGGTGCTTCTTTTCTAGAATAAATGTTCTAAAATTTTTTTCAATAGCCTTGATGTTTGTGTGACTCGGTTTCTCATAAATGTTCATGACTTTGTTGTTTGAAAAATCAGTATTCCTAAAGATGTTGACTAAGGTTTTTATTATTGATTTTTATGTTTTCTAAATTAAAATTAGGAAGTTAAAAGAGGTAAATACGTCGTAAAACATTCTTTTGTTAACTCAAAAAAAACACGGCTAACCTTTTAATTCTGTTTGTGTTAAGAATTTCATCTTTCAGATCAATAGTTCAGGTATTAAAAAAATAATTTTATCAAACAAAACTTAAACTTTGAAATTATGAAAACATTACAAGATTTATTTGAACATCAATTGAAAGATTTATACAGTGCCGAAACTCAGTTGCTCGATGCGCTACCTAAAGTGGGAAAACGAGCTAATAACGGTGACTTAAAAAATGCTTTTGAAGCCCACTTAGAAGAAACAAAAGAGCATAAGCAACGACTTGAAAGAATTTGTAATGCGCTTGACATTTCTACTTCAGGCGAGACCTGCAAAGCTATGAAAGGTTTGATTCAAGAAACCGAAAGCTTTATCGATGAAGTTGGAGACAAAGCCGTTATGGATGCTGGCCTAATTGCCGAAGCTCAACGCATCGAGCATTATGAGATTTCTGCTTATGGTACGGCGGTACGCTATGCTAAAGAATTAGGATTTGATGAAATCGCAACGATACTTCAAAAAACTTTAGACGAAGAATATCAGGCAGATAATAAACTTGATAAACTCGCGGAAGGAAGACTTAACACTAAAGCAAAAGTGAGATAGTTTCTCTATTAAACTGCCCGTAAATAACAGTGCTTGTTTGTGGGCAGTTTTTTTATTAGGTTCTAATCTGTTAAATACCTGCGATTGTGATAGATAAATAGACTGAAATCGTGATGCTAAATACAATATGTGCACCAATTAGCTGTAGGTAGAAAGGAAGTCTTGGAACCTTTGGAGGATTAGGATGCAGAGTAAACATGGTAGTCCATCCTATAACTCCAAGAATTCCAGCAAATAGCCCGTAAACGGCACCCCAAAGAATTTCAGATTCTAAAGCGACTAAACTTCTAAGATAAAAGTAACCGTAGAGAAAAACGAAGCCCATGATAAAATGTAATACCCAGCCAATCCAAATACCATATTTGGTTTGACCTGTAAAGGGACCACGATTTATTAACTGTGTGAGTAGTTCGGGCTCTCCAAAGTTTGTTTTTTTTATGTAAGATATAAAATAAGTAAAAGTGGTCATGAGCATGACAGCCGCAGTATTTATAAGTAAAATATTTAAAATAGACATAGATTATTCTTAAGCGTTAGTAAAAATTAGTTATCGATTTTAAAACCTGAAACCTACAAGTGTACTGGTTTAAATTACGAATCACCTCTCTTTGTACTAAAGTAATGGCTTGATTTAAGAAGCTTTAACTCAATAAAACAGAAAATAAACCTAAAAACAAAACGTATGAAATTAAAAGCAGTAATTCTAAATTGTACCTTAAAGAAATCTCCTGAAACATCAAACACTCAGGCCTTTATAGAACATGCCGAAAAAGAGTTTAATAAATTAGATGTTACGACTGAAACTATTCGGGTTGTAGACCATAACGTGGCTTATGGAGTTTCATCTGATGAAGGCGAAAATGATGATTGGCCAGATATTCTAAAAAAAATAAAGGCAGCCGATCTTGTAGTTTTGGCTACACCAATATGGCGGGGCGATAGAAGTTCGGTCGCCAAATTAGTGGGCGAACGCCTTGATGGTATTATGACCGAAGGTAATGATAAAAACGGTCAATTCCCTACTTATAACAAAGTGGCCGGCGTTCTAGTTGATGGAAACGAGGACGGCGCAAAAAAAGCCATTTCAAGTATATTGTTTGATTTTTCTGAACAAGGGTTTTCTATTCCCGTTAATGCCTTTTCCTATTATGTAGGTGAAGCGGGGCCAGGACCAAGCTATATCAAAGCTAAAGGAGATAAACACGAGTTTACCAACAATTGCATGTTGCTCATGGTTCATAATATGGTGCATTTGGCTAAAGTCTTAAAAGGTAATCCATATGCAACACATGTTAAGCAGCTGGAAGAGCAAGCAAAGAAAATGAGTAAATAATTACCAGATATTGCAAAACTGCTCATGACTCCAATCGGGCATTCTTGCTAAAATTACAAACCCTCTAAAATAAATGATAATTCAGAATTTGGATTATTGGTTTTGTTTTAGAGGGTTTCTCATCAATAGGGCTTAATCAACGTTTTAAAATAGGGTATCTGTTTGAGTTAACAAACAATTGTTTTAGGCACTTTAAAAAGAAGGGGGTTTAATAAATTTATAATTATAAGTTGTTGGAAGTCTATTTTTTGTGTTTGGGGTGTGCTAGAGATTCGGTGTAGAACGCGCGTGATCAGGCACAACCAATGAACAAATAATAATGAAAATAAAGTAAATATAATATGTCTAAATCTGAACAACCCCATGATTTAAAACGGAGTGTAAAGGAGCTTATTCCAGAGCTTTCCGAAGGGGAGAGAACCGTAACGGCACTTCCTAATGGTGGCTACCTTTTTCTAGAACACGATGTGCCTTCGTTACTAATTTACCGGAAAAAAGATAAGGAAGTTGCAACAGATAGGCTCGTACGTGGGGGCGCCTCATATCTTATTATTGGTACAGACGATTTTTATTATTATAAAAATTTTGTAGAAGATTTAACCGCTTTAATGGCTTCAAAATTTGGTTCATTTATCATTGTTGAAATTTATAAAGGAGCTATTGGAAGTCAGTCGTTTGTGGTGAGAGGGCCGGCACATAAACTCCCGGTGTCGCTACAGGTATTAAAAACCGAACTACTTAAAATAAAGTCGCAGCAATACAATGTGAAGTTAAACGTACGCATTGAACAGACTAAAAATCGACACATTGTTAATGATAAGCCCTTGTTGGATTTGGCTGAAATTAAACAACGGGGTACAACCCTTATTGGTTTAGAGGTGCCTCCGGTTTATCAAGATCAGAACGGTTCAGTATACCCGGTATATTTTAGAGATTTTAAGGACCAATTTATAAAGGCCATACAGCGTGCTGTATTTGAGTTCGTTCGTGTGCAAACCACCTCAACTTTGGCAAATTATAATGCCTTAGGACGACGTACCATTAGCGATGAGGTTTTCAAAATAGACAAGCAACTCACAGCCATAGAAACCAGTTATCAGTTTCTACTTTTAGTAGCTCCAGTTAATATTCAAACCATAAGATGCAAGTTTTTTGAGTCGCAGTTTAAAAAGCTAGATCGTTATCATTATAGGTTATTGCCTGTTGATCCCGATATTTTAAAAAGAAGGCTTTATGATTTACGTATAGACGAAATTGACGATCCGGCCATCTCTCATTTATTTGATGAAAAACGAGCAGAAATAGATCAAGAGCTTACCATGCTGAAAGAGCGTGGATCGAAAGATTTTCTATACAGTAGTATTCGTTTGTATAATGGTTTAGGTAAAAATCTAATTTCTGAAGCAAAAAGCATCCTTCAAGATATAGAGGAGGTTCAAGAGGAGTCTCAAGAGTCTGTAATAGGGACTTCAGAATTTAGAGATTTAGCGTATGAAGAATACGAGTTTTTCAAATCTCAAGACAGTCAATTTAAGTCTAAAGTTTATATCAGAGACGATGTGAATGTGATGATGGTGTCTAACGGTGAATTGTATTTGCCATCAGATTACACCATGAATAAAACAGAAGCAAAAGCATTAATTCAACATGAGATAGGGACACATACCCTGACTTATTATAACGGAAAACAACAACCCTTAACACAATTAGCTTCTGGTTTAGCTAACTACGATGCTCTACAAGAAGGTATTGCTGTGTTGAGCGAGTATTTGAGTGGTGGGCTCTCAGGGAACAGGCTACGAACCTTAGCGGGGCGTGTGGTCGCAGGAGCAGCGCTCATCAATGGAGCCGATTTTCACGAAATGTTTTTTCAGCTGTATTCTCAATATGATTTTACTAAAGAAAGGGCTTTTAATATTACCTCTAGAATGTTTCAAGGCGGGGGGTTTTTAAAAGATATTATTTACCTAGAAGGTTTGGTGAGTCTTAAAAACTATCTCATTGATGGTGGAGAGCTCTTGCCACTATTAAACGGAAAATTTGCCTTAAACCACATTAATTTAATTCAGGACCTTCAAGACCGAGGTCTTGTTATACCACCCAAAATAACTCCGAGATATATAGAAAATAAAAACTTTAACGATCGAATAAATAAAGTTAAACAGGGCTTGCCCATTTCAAAAATGATATAATTATGAAAATATGTTTTGTATTAAGCGCTATTGAAGCCGAGCCGGTGGGAACATCTGTGGTGCTCATGAGAAAGGCTCATGAAAGAGGGCATGACCTATACATTATGGGTGTAGGTGATTTTATTTTTAAACAAAATACACCTATGCAATTAAGGTGTTTGCTAGTAAATAAAAAATTAACGTATAAAACTGTAGATGATTTTTGGAATCAAGTACAGGATCAGGGTGGTCAAAAAACAGTCATCACAAGTGAAGATCTAGATGTTTTATTTTTAAGAAATAACCCCACTGAAGAAGCTGGTCATCGCCAATGGGCAGAGCATAGCGGCATCGCCTTCGCAAGAATGCTGCAGCAAGAAGGCGTACTCGTGCTTAACGATGCTTTTGCTATGTCTCACGCCTATATTGATAAGCTCTATTTTGAAGAATTACCTTCTGAAATAAAACCAGATAGTTTAATTACTCGAAATATGGACGACCTTCTAGAATTCTGGGAAAAGGTTGGAAAACGCATGGTTTTAAAACCTTTGGAAGGTTCTGGCGGACAAAATATCTACCTCATAGGAAAAGACAAGAAAAATCTCAATCAAATTTTTGAATCCCTTACGAGTCGAGGCTATGTTATTGCACAGGAATTTCTTCCAGGCGTTTCTAAAGGAGACGTACGTGTTATCGTTATGAATGGTAAAGTCTTAGAAGAAAATGGGGAGAAAGCGGTAATCAGACGCTTAAATAGCGATAAAGATGAATTCAGAAGTAATCTAGCGCTGGGTGCTAAACCTAAGAAAACAAAATATACAAAAGCGATTCAGCATATAGTTGAGGTTACAGCACCAAAGCTTATTAAAGACGGGTTGTTTTTTGTAGGACTTGATATTGTTGAAGATAAATTAATTGAAATCAATGTTTTGAGTCCGGGCGGGTTAGATTACTGCGAACGTATTGGACTGCCTTGTTTTGCTAATTCGGTGATCGAGGCCATAGAACGTAAAATCGAATATAAAAAACTTTATAAAAATAAGCTTCCCAACAAAGTGTTGGCTACCATGGACTAATTCTAATTCACATCAATGGTAGTGCATATTATTTGTTTCTACGGAAGTAAGTACAGCCTTTCTCTAGCCTTTAGTTGCTCTTAATTTTTGAGTGCTAAAAGCAAGGGGTCTGGGCATTATTAATCAAGATTTTAACATTTATAGATGAAAAAAGAAAGAATAGTTGGTAAATATACTAGCGGAAATGAAGGTCCGCTGTTAATCGTTACTGCTGCAGTTCATGGTAATGAACCTAGCGGCGTACAAGCGCTAGAAGCTGTGTTTAAAACTCTAAATCGCGAACAACCCACAATAAAAGGGACCTTTGTGGGGATTATTGGTAACCTCAAGGCCTTAAACGAAAAAGTACGGTATATCAACGAAGATTTGAATAGAGCATGGACTATTAATAAACTCACCTTTGAAGATTTACAAAGCCATGAGATTAGCGAGATGTTTGAAGTTGTGAAAATTTTAGAACAGCTTCAAGAGCAATCTTGGACTCAAAAGTATTTTATTGATTGCCATACCACATCATCGGCCAGTTTGCCTTTTATGTCGGTGCAAGATATAGGAGGTAACCTGTCATGGGCCGAACAATTTCCTATCAATAAAATTCTTGGTTTTTCCGATATGGTAAAAGGCACCTTTGATGGGTATATGACTGCGCGAGGCATCACCGGGTTTGTGGTTGAAGCTGGTCAACATGAAAGTTTGAAAAGTAATATCTATCATGAAGGGATGATCTGGCTAGGATTAGAAAAGGCTTGTCGTTTGAATTTTGAAGATCTTCATGAAAAACCAGAAGCCGTGACTGAAACTTTAAACGTGACTCAAAATCAAAAAACCTTTAAAATTATAACCCGTTTTGGATTAAAGCCTGATGATGATTTTAAAATGGTACCAGGATTTGAGAATTTTCAGCCGATTAAGCAAAGCGAGTTGCTAGCTATAGTAAACGGTAAGGAAGTGCGAAGTACCTGCGATGCTTATATTTTTATGCCCTTATATCAATCTAAAGGGAATGATGGTTTTTTTGTTATTGATTCTATTAAAATAGTTTAAGCCTAACCATTTCCATTTACTAAATTGTAGATGTTGAATCCGAATAAGACTATGATTGTGAGTATCGCGAAAACAGTAGGTAGTGGGACGTTTTTTATATTCAGAGGCACTCTAAAAGTTGAAGGCTCGTCGTTTTCGGTTTTGTGTTTTAGCCGGTATCTTATAAGGCCAACGTTTACCATACCAAAAACTGTGAATATAAAAATATTACTGATAGAAGCTACCGTTTTAAGGTTGCCAATAAGACCAAATCCTATGGTAATAATAGCCAGAGCGGCAATCGCGTAGTTGGGTGTAGATTTTCCAAAACCTTTGAGTGTGGTAAAGTGTTTCAGCCAAGAGATTTTACTATCTCGTGCCACATCATAAAGAAGTCTCGAGGTACCCAAGAGATTACTTAAAATGGTTTTACTGGTTGCAAAAAGGGCTACAATAACTAAGATTGTTCCTCCTAAGGCACTCCATTGCGAGCTAATTACTGCAGCTAAAGGTCCTTTTTTTTGAGCCAACTCCTCGGCACTAAAGGTGCTTACAGCGCTGATGGCAATCATAACGTATATGACAAGCACAATAACCCCACTTAACAATATGCCCCTAGGGAGCACTTTTTTGGCGTCCTTGGTTTCTTCGGCCATGCCAACCAAATCTTCAAAACCTACATAGCTAAAAAATATTAAAGCAGAACCGGCTAATATGTCAAGATAACCGGCATCACCAGAATCAAACGGAGCTACTGATCCCCAATCGGGAATGGAAAATGCAATCACAACTCCTAAGCCTATTAAGGTGATAATTGTCGCAATAGTGTTGTAATAAGAACTAAATTTTGAACCTAAGATGTTTAAAAGTGCCATTAAAATGATAATACTCACAACAGCTATGGTATTTGGAATATCTGTTAAGCGGCTCAAGTATTCTGCAAAACTAATGGCAATAGCAGCCGGGGCTACTACGCCAGTGAAAATCATAAAAACAGAGATAAAATATGCGGTACGTTCGTTAAAGCTTTGTTTTATATATTCAAAACTTCCGCCAGCATCGGGAAATCGGCTTACAAACTCAGCATAGGAAAGCCCGGTTAGTAAAGCCACTATAGCAGCAATAGCAAAGCTTAACCAAAGCATGTTGCCACTTAAACCTGCGGCTTGCCCTATAATCGCATAAATACCTGCGCCAACTATACCTCCAATGCCGAACATTAATATATCCCAAAATCCGAGTGATCTTTTTAAGTCTGTTTTGCTCATGTTTTAATTGGTTGCAAGTCTTTTTAGTGATTATCCTTTAGCTATCGTCTGCTTTTTCTGAGTGCTTATTTTTGCTATTACCTTTATCTTCATCATTATAAAGGAATGGATGGTCGTCTATGCCTAAACCAACAATTTTGATAATGCTAGCCACTGTATAATAAAGCATTAGTACGACTACAATTAAGCCACCACTTACAATAGCAGACAGCCCCAAACTTAAATAGTAAACAATAGTAAACCATGATTGAGGTACGCTATCGGCTTCAGCAATAGGGATATTAAAAATTTGGAAAATAATCATTGAAGTCACTAACACGATGGTGTCTGTTTTTGCAATCGTTAAAATGTGCCTATAATGATCGTCGGTGAGCTTAGATTTTGTATTAGAGCTGACACTTAATAAGGTGAGTAACAAGGCTAAAATCGTAGCCGAAGCTAATACAACCGTATTGCACAAAGTATTTATGCCCGACAAAGAACCTTCTAATAACTGTTTTGCTTCATAACCGCTTACCGAGCCGAGTATGAAGGCTCCAGCCCCTACGATGAGCGTAGCAACAAGACCACCAGATAAAGCTTGTATGTTGTGTCTTGATAATTTCAATTTTTACAAATTATTTGTATTCATCAATTAAAATAAACTTGTGATTTGGTATAGGAGCATTTCCGGACTTTAAATGCTTAAGGCTTTTATGCAGAACATCAATTAATTTTTCATAGGAATTGGGTTTTTGTATGTAGAGATTAGCTCCCTTTTTTTGCAGTTCATCAACTACAGAAATGTCAATGTTATTCGAGTATATAAATACTGGGATATCTCGAAGTTTTTCTTCAAGCTTGATATCGTTTAAACATTCTATGCCATTCATTAAGGGCATATTGAGATCTAAGTAAATGGCATGCGGTCCTGGCTTTGAAGGATTTAAAAGGTTATCCATCAAGGTGACACCATTGTCGAAAGTAACCACTTGGATGCTTGATTGTATATTTTCAAAAGCCTCTACAAATAACAGGCGATCATCCTCATCGTCATCGGCTAAATAAACTAATAATTGTTCTGGCAAGTTCATGTTTATGTTATTTTTAAAGCCCTCTTCTATCGATTAAATTGTTCAAAATAGCAATTAAGGCTATTATTAAAAGTATATGTATAAGCCCGCCTACTGCAAGTGCAGTGATCACACCAAAGAATCCTAATATCCAGGTGAGAATACAGACAGCAGCGACAAACCATAAAATGTTTCTCATCATAGCAATCTAAAAAATATTAATTGTGTTAAGTTTAGTTTTTATAGTTAGTAGGTTTAGGTGTGATAAAGTTAAAGTGTTTGCGTAAAGATTGTTAACTGTATAGCTGTGCTATGTTGACGCAATCCGATACAGTTCTAAGTTTTAACGTAAAAGAATAGTTTTTAAATTAACAGGTTTATTAGATATAGGTTTCAATAGGTCTTTTGCTAGTGTTAACATCTGTAGAGATGTGTGGGTATTATTCTGGTTTATTTTTTCTTTCGATTTTGTGGTTCAAATAGCCAAAAATGATATTGATGATTACAATAACCACTACAGCACTTACCAATTCAATATAGAGTTTAAGAGCAGCCATACAGCCTAAACCCGCACTGCACCAAATGGTTGCAGCAGTAGCTAAGCCTTTTATTTTATGATCTCTAATGATAATGACACCAGCACCTAAAAAACCAACACCTACTATAATATGACCAATAATTCGGCTTAAATCAACATATTCAATACCGATATACTGAAGAGAAATATTTGTGAAGATGGCTGCTCCTACCGAAACTAGAGCGTAAGTTTTTAGCCCCGCATTTTTGTTTTTCATCTGGCGCTCTAATCCAACGCAAAAACCAGCCACCATGGCAAGCACAATGGATATCATGAAATCAAAATAACTATTGCTTTCTAATTCAAGTATGTTTAATATGAATAGTAACCTGGTCATAACGTGAAAAATCGGAAATTAAATTACTGTTTGAAGCTCAATCAAGCGTGTTGGATTAAAGAAAAAATGAACTCAAAAACTCTCACTTTCGTGAAAGTTATTTATAGAAGCAAATATTTGGTCTACAAATCTTTAGAGCAAATTATTTCGTGATATGTGTTAATAATTCTCTTTTTAAAATTGCATTTTCGATGGGTCATTCTTTTAATGAATGACCGATTATCTTGATTTTAGAAAATTAAACGACACAACAACATGGGAGAAACAAACAAACAGCAGGAACAATCAAAGAAAATTAAAGATTTAGAAGCTCACTACAAAGAGTCTAAAGGAAAAACTATGACCACCAATCAGGGGTTAAAAGTAAACGATACCAACAACTCTTTAAAGTCAGGAGAGCGTGGTTCAACTTTATTAGAAGATTTTTTGTTACGTGAGAAAATAACCAATTTTGACCATGAACGTATCCCAGAGCGTATCGTTCATGCACGAGGAAGTGGTGCACATGGTGTGTTTGAGCTATATGAGAGTATGGAGGAGTTCACTAAAGCTGGAATATTTACAGATACGCAAAGGAAAACACCTGTTTTTGCACGTTTCTCAACCGTGGCAGGTTCAAAAGGATCAACAGACTTAGCGCGCGATGTACGTGGTTTTGCTGTTAAGTTTTATACCGATGAAGGAACCTGGGATTTGGTAGGAAACAATATGCCTATCTTTTTTATACAAGATGCCATGAAATTTCCAGATTTAGTGCATTCTGTAAAGCCAGAACCTAATAATGAAATTCCGCAGGCGGCTTCAGCGCACGATACTTTTTACGATTTCGTTTCTCACGCGACCGAAACCATGCATAATCAAATTTGGTTGATGAGTGATCGTGGTATTCCAAGAAGTTTGAGAATGATGGAGGGGTTTGGAATACATACTTTCCGATTAATTAATAAGGAAGGAAAATCACATTTTGTGAAATTTCATTGGAAACCTAAATTAGGGGTGCATTCTGTAACTTGGGATGAAGCCGTGAAAATTAGCGGTGCCGATTCCGATTTTCACCGTCGTGATTTATGGGATGCTATTGATGCTGGTCAATTTCCAGAATGGGAGTTAGGCTTACAAATTGTACCAGAAGAAGATGAACATAAATACGATTTCGATTTACTAGATCCTACCAAGCTAATTCCAGAAGAAATGGTTCCTGTAAAAATTGTAGGGAAAATGACCTTAAATCGTAATCCGGAAAATTTCTTTGCCGAAACCGAGCAAGTTGCTTTTTTGCCAGGACATATTGTTCCAGGTATAGACTTCACTAACGATCCGCTGTTACAAGGTCGTTTATTCAGTTACCGAGATACGCAATTATCTCGTCTTGGCGGACCAAATTTTCATCAAATACCAATAAATAGACCGGTTACAGAAACACATAACAATCAACGAGACGGTTTAATGCAAACCGAAATTCCGAAAGGACAAACCGCTTATTTCCCAAATAGTATTGGTGGTGGTTGTCCGCATTTGGCTAAAATGGCAGAAGGCGGATTTACAGCTTATGAAGAACGTATTGATGCTAAAAAAGTTAGAACGCGTAGCGAAAGCTTTAGCGATCACTTTTCTCAGCCAGCATTATTTTACCGAAGTTTAGCCGATTGGGAGCAGCAACACGTTGTGGAAGCCTATAGTTTTGAATTGGGGAAATGTAAGGAAACGCACATTCAAGAGCGCATGCTTTGGATTGTGAGTCAAATTGATGAAAGCTTAGCTGAAAAAGTAGCTAAGAATTTAGGGCTTCAAGTACCTGAAAGTGTAGAGCAACCTATAAATCAATCAATAGGTGCTGATGCCGATGTTGAAAAATTTCAGCCTAAGGCTAAGAAAATATATTTAGACCAAGCACCAACTTTAAGTCAAGCAAATACCGTGTTTGATACGATAGCGACTAGACAGATTGCGGTTCTAGCTGCCGATGGTTTTAATATGAGTGATTTTAAAATGTTTTCAGAAGCCCTAGAGAAGGAAGGCGCCATAGTGAAAATTGTTGCACCACATGGCGGAACGGTAACCTGTTCTGAAGACATGAAGCATGAAGTGTCTGCTGCTATTTCAACTACTGAAAGTGTGTTGTACGATGCCATTTATATCCCTGGAGGTCAAGCTTCAGTAGATGCGCTTATGGGTAATAAAAAGTTTATAAAATTTATAAATGAAGGCTTTAAACATTGCAAAGCTATCGCAGCTAGTCATGAAGGAAAAAATCTAATCAATGACAGTTTAGTTAAAAATTATTTAGATGACACAGCTGTGTTTATAGACGCTAAGCCGAATGACTTTATAGAAGCTATTTCTAAACATAGAAACTGGGACAGATTAAATGTTATAGCTGATATACCTGTATAATCAGGATTTTAAAAAATATAGATAAGGCTGTAAATTATATGAACACCGTACAAATCATTGGCATATTAGCAAGCATTTTTACAACGGTTGCCGTCTTACCTCAAATCATTAAAGCGGTAAAGCGCAAATCGGTTGCCGATGTGAGTCCGCTAATGTTTTCGATATTGTGTCTAGGTGTAGCCTTATGGGTGGTATATGGTATTTTAAAGAGAGATTGGCCTATTATAATCTGTAATGCCATCTCTCTTTTGTTTAATGGCATCATGCTTTATATCATGATTTCATCGCCATCAGAAGAGAAAAAAGAAGAGAAAACTACGAATGAATTAAACGTATAAAATTATGAGTAAACCAAATAAATTTCCAGATCAAGAACAACGTAAACCTGGCGATCAACATAAAATGCACCCTGAGCCAGAACTCATACGCAAAGATTATAAAGGCTCAGAAAAACTAAAAGGGAAAGTAGCTTTAGTCACAGGTGGCGATAGCGGTATTGGAGCTAGTGCCGTTTTACATTTTGCAAAAGAAGGCGCTCATATTGCTTTGGTGTATTTAGAAGAAAGTAAAGATGCCGAAGCTATTAAGAAACAGGTTGAACAGGAAGGGCAGGAGTGTTTGCTCATTAAAACAGATTTATCAAGTGAAGAAAATTGCAAAGCCTGTGTCGAGGAATGCGTTACTAAGTTTGGGAAAATCAACGTGCTAGTGAATAACCATGCCACACATTTTCCTAAAAATTCACTTTCAGAAATTAGTAAATCGCAATTAAAAGATACTTTTGAAACCAATGTTTATCCGTTTTTCTATCTCACACAAGCGGCTTTAAAACACTTAAAAGCACAGGATTCAATTATTAATACGAGTTCAGTAACCGCTTATCGTGGGAGTTCTCATTTAGTAGATTATTCTAGTGCCAAAGGTGCTATAGTTAGTTTTACAAGGTCACTTTCTGCACAGCTTACCGATAAAAAGATAAGAGTAAACGGCGTTGCTCCTGGTCCGATTTGGACACCCTTGGTGGTCTCCTCTTTTGATGATTTATCCGATTTTGGTACAGATACCCCTATGGGCCGTGCTGGACAACCTAGCGAGTTAGGTCCCGCTTACGTTTTTTTAGCTTGTCAAGATAGCAGCTACATCACAGGGCAATTCATTCATATTAACGGCGGAGAAATTATAGGTGGTTAATTTGGGGTGCAGTCCGATGCTTTATTGCCTGATTTTATTTATGGCTAGTTGCTTAACTACGTTTTAAAGATTACAGTTCCCTTATTTATTTTTAATTGAAGAGGAATAAATAGAATAGTATATAAATACTCATAGACGGTTGCTAGATAAATAAGAATAATATAAAAAACCGCAAACATTTATCAGTTAAATGTTTACGGTTTTTTGTTGTGGAGTCGGAGAGAATCGAACTCTCGTCCAAACAAGTAACCAAAGGGCTTTCTACACGTTTATTCTTTTCTTGGGTTTTCGATTATAAGCTGGTTAAAGACAACCTATTTATAACTTATCTTCTTTAGTTTCGAAAGCAAATCGAAGCGCTTCACTTTCTATATTGACATTTACGATGCCTCAAAATGGAACGCCGTCAATCAAGGCTTTCCGGAGACATAAAGCTTGTACACCTTGTGTACCTAGGCCAATTCTACTATAATTCGAATTATGCAGCTAAAGCGTAGTTATTCTCGCCGTTTAAAAGTTGGTCTAGCCTTTTACGTGTTTCAATGCCATTACACGACGTGCTTACCGTTCAATTAATCTCGCTGTCAAAACCAGTCGACCCCATTATTATTGAAATAGTAATTTTTATTTTGGCGTTTCCCTATCGGGTCAGGCTTTCCGCTATATCTTTTTTGTGCTGAACTTGATTCAGTACCTTATTATACATTTCTATATCTTGAATTCGTTTCCATTCAACATGACAACAAGCACAAAAAAGGATGCCGCTACAATCCTTAACGCGGGCGGCAAAGTTATTAAAAAACTTCTTACTGCCATTAAAAACCACTACTAATTGTTCAAAAGCTATGCCAATTCTCTTGTTGTCAGGTTGAAATACGGGCTCTTGTTGATGTTTCTCTTAAAAAAAGATATAGAAAAGTAGTTATAAGCTTATAGTATAAACTGATTATAGACCCTTCAGGTTTTTAAAACCTGAAGGGTCTGATGACGTTAATGATTTCGAAGTCCAGAACGTTTAGGTATCAATAGAAACCAATCTCGACTGCGGTTTGACATTTTACTTTAAGCTGAACTAAAGCATGTGAAACTCACTATGAACCTCTAAAAAATGATAAAACCAGCTCAATATTTTAAACCACATCAGTATATAAATGAGTAAATTAGTAGAAGTCTAGCATACGAGCTATTTAAAGAAGATTTCTATGAATCAGTTAAAAATCGCCATTATCAAAGAACGGAAAACCCCGCCCGACCGGCGTGTGGTGCTTTCGCCTGAACAATTATTGGCCGCTAAGCAACGATTTCCTCAGGTTGTTTTTAAGATAGAAGCTTCCAATATTCGTGTGTTTTCAGATGAAGCTTACCAAAAAGCAGGTTTTGAGGTTTCTCGTGCAGTTTCCAACTGTGATGTTTTTATCGGCATAAAAGAAGTTCCGGTGGAAGCCCTTATTCCGAATAAAACTTATCTTTTCTTTTCGCACACCATAAAAAAACAAGTACATAACCGTTCACTTTTAAAAGCGGTTTTAGATAAAAATATCACGCTCATTGATTTTGAAACCATGGTGAACAGCCAAGGAAAGCGTTTACTTGGTTTTGGGAAATACGCTGGTATCGTTGGTACCTATAACGGATTAAGAACTTGGGGCTTAAAATACGATACTTGGCAACTACACAAAGCAGGTGAATTAAATGATCAACACGATTTGTTATACCATTTAAAAAAACTAAAACTGCCAAATCTAAAAATACTAGCCACAGGAAATGGGCGCGTGGCTAAGGGTGTGGAGGCCATGTTAGACGTCATGCATATCAAAGCGGTTTCTGTTGATGCCTTTTTAAATAATACTTTTCACGAACCCGTATATTGTAAAATTCACGTAGGCGACTATTACAAACATAAAGCCGAGACTGTGTTTAATAAGATTCATTTTTATGAAAACCCGCAAGATTATGAATCTGATTTTATGAAGTTTGCTCGGATGGCTGATTTATTATTTGCCGGGCATTTTTATAGTGAAGGCGCACCGTATTTTTACACTAAGGAAGATGTACAGTCTTCAGCATTCAATATTAAAGTCGTGGCCGATATCAGTTGTGATGTTAATGGCCCCTTAGCCACAACCCTTAGAAGCTCTAATATTGAAGCACCTATTTATGGTTATGACCCAAAAACAGGACAAGAAACCGATTTTAAAAATAAAAATGCTATTGCAGTGATGGCCGTGAGTAATTTGCCATGCGAACTGCCAAAAGATGCAAGTGAGGGTTTTGGTGAAGTTTTTTTGGAAGAAATCTTACCGGCCTTTTTTAATAACGATAAAGATGGTATTTTGCGTCGTGCAAAAATTACCGAAAACGGCAAATTAACCAAACGTTTTAAATATCTGCAGGACTATGTAGGTGGAAACGAACACTTTTGATAATCAATTAAGGATGAAAACAGCTTTAGTAACCGGCGCAGCTTCCGGATTAGGATATGAATTGGCTATTTTATTAGCAAAAGATCAATATAAACTCATTTTGGTAGATGTAAATCCTGAAACGCTAGCTAAAGCAAAAGCGAGTTTATTAAAAGATTTTGATGTTGAGGTAATCACTTTAGTTAAAGATTTAGGAGTACCTAACGTTTCTAACGAAATTATGAGCGATTTAGGAAACCAGCCTATTGATGTGCTTATAAATAATGCAGGGTTTGGTTTGTTTGGTACGTTTGCTGAAACCGATTGGGAACGCGAATCGGCCATGTTACACGTGCATATTTTAACCGCGACGCACTTAACCAAACTGGTGTTGAAAGGTATGGTAGAACGCGGCTCGGGTAAAATTCTAAACATGTCTTCTTTAGCCGCTTTTCAACCAGGACCGCTTATGTCTATATATTATGCATCCAAAGGGTATATGTTGTCTTTCTCTGAAGCTATTGCTAACGAACTAAAAGGTACAGGTGTTACGGTAACAGCGGTATGCCCAGGACCTACGCAAACATCTTTCCAGAAAACCGTTTCAGAAAACACGAAAGACAATAAAATAAAATTCAATATGGGCACGGCCAGTGAAGTCGCTGCATATGGCTACAAAGCAATGCTCCAAGGGAAATCGTATGCCATTCCGGGGACCTTTAATAAGTTTTTGGCTATTCTTCCAAGGTTTTTGCCTAGAAGAACAGCTTCTCATATTGTTAGAACCATTCAGCAAAAAAATCGGGAAGATTAATATCCCTTTACGAGGATTATAGGGGTGTCCAACCCTTGAGTGGATTACAGAGGTGTTTTCGACCAATAATATTTTATTTTACAGTCAATGCACAGAGTTAAGAAATACTAATTTTTGTCCATGCAGCTACACAAGGGATTGCAGCGGCATCCTTTTTTTGCTGCCACCAATGGCAAAAAAAGATATAGTGGAAAGCGTGGTTTTTAAGGTGTTTTAAACTCACAAATAGCCTCTGGCTGTTTCCTTAAACTTTAAACCTTAAAAATGTGCCCAAATAATTAAATTCTAAATATCCCACCAAAAGCGACAACGCGTTGTAAATAGAAAAAATGCTGAGAAGCACTGTCAGACGGACTTAAGGTTGTTCTAATATCACTCATGTTGATGTAGCCGCCTTTTAAATCGAGCTGGATAAAGAAGTGCTTGTAGAACGTCAAGTTAATTCCGGCGTGAGCAGAAACTCCAAATCCTGACAAATGGAAATTATCATAACGGTCTTTTTGCAGTAAAGTTGAATTGGTTCTAGGTAGTAAAATACCTCCAGCTAAACCTTCGGTTAAATTGATTTGAAATTTATCGGTATTGGGTAACCTGAATAATTTCGAGATATCGTCAAATCTAGCAAATTCAGTGTAGATGTAATTGAGCCCATCGGTGTGCTCAAACATTAAAAAACTTTCAGAAACAAAAAAAGCTTCGTTATTATAAGTATTGTTAAAAACAGACCCTATTTCAGAGTCTGGTAAATCAATATAGCCATTAACGTTTCGTGTTTGATTCCTGTCCATGACATACTTCATATGATCTAAGCCAATGGAAATGGTATAGTTGTCTGAAACAAAATACCCAATTTTAGCATTGGTTTGTGGTATGGTCATGCGTGAAGGATTAATATAATCGATATGCCAGCCTTTAGGTTTGTCGTGTGCGGTTGCATCTTCAATAGTGAAATGGTAATCGTCACCTCTAAAAGTGATGTCCGATTTTGAATAGGATTCACGGTTTCCGCCCCAGCTAAAAAAGAATTTTCCTTTATTAGTTTCGGTGTATTTTGGTGCTGTTTCTTGACTTAATAGGTTGAGAGAACAGAATAGAAAGGCTAAGCCTAGAACAGATTTTAGGGTCATGTGAATGGGGCGCAGGGTATGTCAACAGTAAACTAGAAAGCGTTTACTGTTTTTCTAATGGCTACTAAATTAGTTAAAAGTTGCTCCAAATTATCTAAATGAAGCATGTTAGCGCCATCACTTTTCGCATTTGCAGGATCGAAATGTGTTTCTATAAATAAGCCATCTACATGGTTTACAATACCAGCTCTGGCAATGGTTTCAATCATGTCTGGTCTACCACCGGTAACACCAGCCGATTGATTAGGTTGTTGAAGTGAGTGCGTGACATCTAAAACCGTTGGTGCGTATTCGCGCATGGTTGGGATGCCTCTAAAATCTACAATCATATCTTGGTAACCAAACATGGTTCCGCGATCGGTAATCCATGCTTTGTCACTTCCAGAATCCTTTACCTTTTGAACGGCGTGTTTCATGGCTTCCGGACTCATAAATTGGCCTTTTTTCAAGTTGACTACTTTTCCTGTTTCAGCGGCAGCCACGACTAAATCGGTTTGGCGTACTAAAAAAGCAGGGATTTGTAACACGTCTACATATTGCGCAGCAAGTGCCGCGTCAGATATTTCATGAATATCGGTAACGGTTGGGATATCAAAGGTGTCAGATACTTTTTTAAGGATTTTTAAGGCTTTTTCATCACCAATTCCTGTGAAGCTATCTATACGACTGCGGTTTGCTTTTTTGAAACTGCCTTTAAAAATATAAGGGATTTCTAATTTGTTAGTGATTTCAACCACTTTTTCAGCAATACGCAGTGCCATTTCTTCACTTTCTATAGCACATGGGCCACATAGTAAAAAGAAATTGTTAGACTCGGTATGTTTTATTTTTGGAACATCCTTAAGATTCATAGCCTTAAAATTTAGGCTGCAAAGTTACGTATTAAATATGGTATGTAAACTATTTTATTAAGTGTTGATGTAAGCCATCTAAAAACTAAGAAAAAGCCAACGCATTTATATGAAAAGGGTTTTTGGTATGTGCGAAACCACGACTATGACCACTTTAATTAATATTTCTGATTTAATTAAATGATGATCAGATGAAAAGGGCTTTTTAAAATTAAAAACAAAAAATCAATTTTCTATGAAAAAAGAGTACCTTTGCCGCTCAAAATAAGGCACTATTTATGGCTAATATTAAAAACATTGCAATTATTGCACACGTAGATCATGGAAAAACTACGTTAGTTGACAAGATCATGTACCATTGTCAATTATTTCGTGAAAACGAAAATACAGGTGATTTAATCCTGGATAACAACGATTTAGAGCGTGAAAGAGGTATTACAATTACTTCTAAAAACGTTTCTGTTATTTATAAGGACACTAAAATTAATATCATTGATACACCAGGTCACGCCGATTTTGGAGGTGAAGTGGAGCGTGTTTTAAACATGGCTGATGGTGTTTTATTATTGGTTGATGCCTTTGAAGGGCCGATGCCGCAAACGCGTTTTGTACTTCAAAAAGCGATTGATTTAGGTTTAAAACCATGTGTGGTTGTAAACAAAGTAGATAAAGAAAACTGTACGCCTGACGAAGTACATGAAAAAGTTTTCGATTTAATGTTTGAATTAGGTGCTGAAGAGTGGCAGTTAGATTTCCCTACCGTTTATGGTTCGGCTAAGAATAACTGGATGAGTGACGATTGGCAAAATCAAACAGAAAATATCGAACCATTATTAGATATGGTTATCGATCATATTCCTGCTCCAAAAATTCCTGAAGGAAATACACAAATGTTAATTACTTCTTTAGACTTTTCATCTTTTACAGGACGAATTGCTATTGGACGTTTAACACGTGGTGAACTTAAAGTAGGACAAAATATTTCTCTAGTGAAACGCGACGGAAGTATTGTGAAAAATAGAATTAAAGAACTTCATGTTTTTGAAGGTTTAGGCCGTATCAAAGTTGAAGAAGTTCAAACTGGTGATATTTGTGCAATTGTTGGATTAGAAGGTTTTGAAATTGGTGATACCGTTGCCGATTTTGAAAATCCTGAAGGTTTAAAAACCATTGCTATTGATGAGCCAACAATGAGTATGTTATTTACTATCAACGATTCACCTTTCTTTGGTAAAGATGGTAAATTTGTAACATCTCGTCATATTAAAGACCGTTTAAGCAAAGAGTTAGAAAAAAACTTAGCTTTACGTGTTAATGAAACTGATAGTGCCGATAAATTCATGGTTTTTGGTCGTGGGGTACTGCATTTATCTGTTTTAATTGAAACCATGCGTCGTGAAGGGTACGAGCTTCAAATTGGGCAGCCACAAGTAATCATCAAAGAAATTGATGGTGTAAAATGTGAGCCTGTTGAAGAAATGACTATCGATTTACCTGAAACGGTTTCTGGTAAAGCGGTTGAAATGGTAACCATGCGTAAAGGTGAAATGCTAAGTATGGAAGCTAAAGGTGATCGTATGGTGTGTGAATTCATTATTCCATCAAGAGGAATTATTGGGTTAAGAAACCAATTACTTACTGCTACCGCTGGTGAAGCCATTATGGCACACCGTTTTAAAGAATACCAACCATTAAAAGGAGGTATTCCAGAACGCCAAAACGGATCGTTAGTATCTATGGAAAAAGGACAAGCAATTCCTTATTCTATTGATAAATTACAAGACCGTGGTAAGTTTTTCGTAGATCCAGGTGAAGATATTTATGAAGGTCAGGTTATTGGAGAAAATTCTCGTGGAGATGATATGACTGTTAACGTAACAAAAACTAAAAAGTTAAGTAACGTACGTTCTTCTGGGGCTGATGATAAAGCTAAAATTGTTCCGGCAATTAAATTTTCATTAGAAGAAGCTTTAGAGTACATTCAGAAAGATGAGTATGTAGAGGTAACACCAAACTTCTTACGTCTACGTAAAATCTATTTAACTGAAGTAGATCGTAAAAGAAATAAAACCATATAAGATGACATTTTTAGGAATCGATTGGGTAGAGTGGCTTGGTTATCTAGCTAGTGCTGTCCTTTTAGTTTCCTTTTTAATGAAATCTGTTATTAAATTACGAATAGTAAACTCCGTTGGATGTTTACTATTCGTGTTTTATGGCATAGCCTTAACGCCATACTCTTTACCCATTATTATTACCAATTCTGCGATAATGTGTATTAATCTCTACTACCTCTTTATTAAAAAAAGTTAAGGAATTTACCTTTAAACGGCATAATGAGTACGCTACTCTAAGAAATCATGTTAATTTAAATGATTTTGTATATTTGGTTACTTGTATATTGATGTTGATACAAAACACTGTTTTTGTAAGAAATAAATACTTGAGGAGTATTTGTCTAACATCAATTTAATAACCAAATCACTTATTAATTGAAGGAATTAATAGACTATATAAATAGCAAGGTTTTAGTAAAAATTGCTTCATTACAAATTTTCGCGGTATTAACAAGAATCATAGCTGGTCTATTAACCTCTAAGGCTATTGCTGTGTTTATTGGAGCCGAAGGTTTAGCCTTAATAGGGAACTTAAAAAACTTCGTAAGTGCTTCTCAAACTACTGCTTCAGCGGGACTTTATAAAGGCGTTGTTAAGTATGTTGGCGAATTTAAGGAGAGTACTTCAGATCTTAGTCGGGTTATTTCTTCCGCTTTTTATACAGGGTTTATCACTACTGTTATCGTTTGCTTTTTCTGCTACATTAAAGCCGATTGGATTAATGATCTCATTTTTCCTAATTACAACGACTATGCTTATGTGATTAAGATTTTTGCCATCGCACTGCCTTTTTACATCTTGAATATGTTCTCTTTTTCGATAATGAATGGATTTTCTAAGTATAAAATCTTAATTGTTATCAATATTATTGGACAGATTTTAAGTGTCTCAATTACTTTAATTTTAATCTATCAAAATAAAATTGATGGCGCTTTAATTGCCGCAGTTATTTCAGAGTCCTTAATATTCTTAATTACTTTAGTAGGTATAATTAATCGACGAAGTTTGGTGCCGCTTATTAAGGCGAGTATGTATCGTTTTTCAACTTTGAAAAAGATGGGGTTTTATTCGTTAATGGCTTTTTTTTCCGCAGTATTACTGCCTATTGTGGCCATTGCTATACGTTCGTATATCATTAAAAGTATAGGTTATAAGGATGCGGGGCTTTGGGAAGCAATGACTCGAATTTCCAAATATTATTTAATGTTTATTAGCTCCTTAATTGGTTTATACCTTTTACCTCGATTTTCTGAAATTAAGAGTAATGTTGAGTTTAGGGAGGAAGTGTTAAGTTTCTATAAACGTATTATGCCCTTTTTGAGTATAGGGTTTTTACTAATATACTTTTTGAGAAAATATATCGTGCTTGCTGTTTTAACCCCTGAATTTCAGCCTGTAGAGAATTTGTTTTTATGGCAATTGTTAGGGGATTTTGTAAAGGTAATGGCTATTGTAATCGCTTATCAATTTTTAGCCAAGAAAATGTTTTGGCACTATGTGCTTACCGAAGCATTTTTAATTATTACTCTATACAGCACAAGTATTTACTTTATCGATTTATTTAAAGGGATAGAAGGTGCGGTAATCGCACATTTTGTGAGTTATATTATGTATTTTGGCATTGTTTTGCTTCTTTTCTTGAGTGGCAGATGGTTCGAGATAGATAGTCAGTAATTAATCCTCGTTAATAAATGTTTAAAAGAATTAAACAACTTTATACTTCTAATTTATTAATAAAGGTTACCTCTTTTAATACATTAATTGTTTTCGTAAAATTGATTTCAGGATTTGTTGTTTCGAAAGTTTCTGCGGTTTATTTAGGGCCTTCTGGTTATGCTTTAGTTGGGAATTTTAAAAATATACTTCAGGGCGTATTAGGTATTACTGTTACTGGTTTTGAAAGTGGAATTATAAAGTACGTGTCAGAAAACAAAACAAACAAGGCTAAGGTAAATACTGTTATTGCTAATGTATGTGTCTTTAATTTGCTAATTTGTTGTGTTTTAGTTCTTCCTATCTACTTTTTTTCTGAAATCATAGCAGTCTACACCTTAAAAGACGCCAGTTTTGCTTATATCTTTAAATATTTAGCTTTTTTATTGCCTTTAATTTCCTTTAGTTTTTTGATTATATACATTGTTAATGGTCTTCAAAAATTTAAATTATTAAGCACACTAGTTGTTATTTCGAATATTTTTAATGCGTTAACAACTTTTTTTCTAGTTTATAGTTACGATTTAAAAGGCGCATTATTTGCAAGCTTGTTAGCTCCTGTATTTAGCTTGGTAAGTATATTGTTGTTTAAAGAGGTACGGTTGTTATTGTTCGTAGCGATAAGGAGTTTTAAGAAGCTTTCTATTAAGATTATTAAGGGTATTTCCGTATATCTTTTTATGGCTATTTATTCTTCTGTTTTAATTAGTTTAGTTTATTTGTTGATTAGAAATGCTATTATTGAAGACGTTGACTTAGTCAATGCAGGATACTGGGAAGCAGTGAATAAGATTTCAATGTTTTATATGGTTTTCTTTTCCTCATTATTTACAATTTATTTATTGCCTAAGCTGTCTGAAAACAAAACCCTTTTTGGTTATAAGAATATTATGTACGATTACTTCAAACTTGTCATTCCTTTAGCGCTAGTCATGTTTGTTGTATTGTTCTTTTTACGACATTTTGTAGTGAAAGTTTTTTTGTCTTATGAGTTTGAAGCCGTGAGTAAATATTTTTATTTACAATTTATTGGTGATTTTTTTAAAATAGTTGCTTTTTCCTTGGCGTATCAATTTCATGCAAAAAGAATGGTAGTTGCTTATTTTGTTTGTGATGCTTTTCTGTATTGTGGATTTTATATATTCAGTATCATTCTAATAAATGGATATGACTTATATGGTGTTTATTATGCTTATTTATTAAGTGTTTTATTATACTTGTTTGTTGTAAGTGTTTTTGTGTTTATTAAAAACAAAAAGTATTTAAAAAGTGAAATCTAAAGCAATATTAAAATTAATAATATTACTCTCGCCTTTAAGTTTGAAATATCTTTTTTTATTGATATTTATAAATAATAGCTTAATAGGGGGTGGAGATGTTATAGAGGATTTTATATTTTATATTTTTTTCTCAGTTCTTTTATTTAGTGGTTTACTCCAAAATAAAATTGTATCAATCTCTTTTGTAGCCTTGTATGTGTTGAGTTTTTTCATTGAAACAGCTTCATATATTGCAGTTTCATCAAATTTCACGTCATCATTCATGTTTCTGCTTATAGAATCAAACAGTCAGGAATTAGAAGAGTTTTGGTTTTCATATATAGATGTAAAAGTGATTCTATTTTTAATTTTGATGATTATTATGTTTTTAGTAATTAGAAAGTTAAAGTTTCAAATCACAAATTCAAATCAGAAAATTTTAGGAGGTATTATTAGTGCAATTATAATTGTTGCTTTAAAACTCACCGGTTTAATAGAAAACAATACATACTTCAATGTAGTTAGAGGTGTGTATGGTTATTTTGATTTACAGGGAAGTATAGAGCTCGAGAACGTAGGTGATATAAAAGATATTGAAACATATACCGATAATCAAATATTAGTTGTTGTAATAGGAGAATCGACAGCTAGAAAACATATGCAAGTTTATGGTTATGACCGGTTAACAACTCCCAATTTAAATCGAATTCGAGATGAGTTACTACTTTATAATAACACTATTTCAACTGATGTGATTACAACTAAATCATTACCTTTTTTATTAACATCAGCAAGTAAAAATGATAAAGAGACTACAAGTTACAGTATAATTGATGTTTTTAATGAAGCGGGATTTAGCACATACTGGCTGTCTAACCAAAGGCCTATTGGCCATTATGATAATAAAACGAGCGAAATAGCTTCCGCTGTCGGTTATTTAAAGTTTTTAAATCATAAAGATGAAGTTAAAACCAATAGTCATGATGAGGTTTTATTTCCTGAATTTGACTTAGCATTAAAGGGTAGAGGTAAAAAAGTTATTTTTTTACATTTGATAGGAACTCACTTTGAGTATAGTAATAGGTACCCAAAAACATATAATAATTTTAATGACTCTACAGTCGTCTCTAAAAAAGGAACAATAATTAATCATTATGATAATGCCGTTTTATATAATGATTATATTGTTTATTCTTTGATAGAAAAACTAAAAAACAAATCAACCAGGAGTGCATTGCTGTATTTATCAGATCATGGTGAAAACGTTTATGATGAAGGCACTAATTTTTTTGGGAGAAATGAAGAACGTTTAACAAAAACGATGTTTGATATTCCATTTTTTGTTTGGACTTCAAAAGATTTTGAATTGCCTAACGATTTTGAATACCATCCCAATCGAGCTTTTATGGCCGATCATACTTACGAGAGTATTTTACACCTTTTTGGAGTCAAATACCAAGGTCTTGATTTTAGTAGAAGTATTTTTAGTAATAACTTTATTGAACGTAAAAGGTTTGTTGTTGATGGTATAGACTATGAAACCAGGTTTAAAAATGAATAGAAAGATATGTTTTTTAGTCGACTCATTGAGTCGTGGTGGTGCCGAAAAACTCGTAGCTAACTTGTCTATTCCCTTAGCAGAAGAAGGTGTTTCAATCTACATTGTAAGTATGAATAATGTCATCGATTACAAATTTAAAGGAACGCTATTTAATTTTGGAGAGATAAAAGAAACTCACAGCAGTTGGGTGTCTCTTATTAAATTCAAGAACTTTTTTGTTAATCATAATTTTGATTTGATCATAGATCATAGAGTTCGGGATGTTTTTATTAAAGAAATGCTGCTATCTAGATTTGTGTTTAGAAAGCAAAAGGTGGTTTATTGTGTACATAGCTATAAATTAAGCTTTTACTTTTCGTTTCTAAAAATGCCATGGTTGGCGAAATTGCCGCATGTAAAAAAACGTAAGTATGTGGTGGTAAGTAGAGGTATACAACAGTTGTTAAAGGAGCGGTTAGATCTAAAAAGTCATGTGATTTATAATTTTTTGCCAAAAGATTTAAATTTAAGACAATCGGAAGTGTTCGGTGATAATAGAGGGAAATACATATTGGCTGTTGGCCGCTTAACCGGGATCAAACAATTTGATAAATTAATAGTTTGTTATAGTCAATCTATTTTGCCTTCAAAACATATAAAACTAATAATTCTTGGAGACGGAGAAGAACATAAATCTTTGAAAACGCTTATAATGAAGCTGAATTTAGAAGAAAAAATTAGTTTATTGCCTTTTCGTAACAATCCATATCCTATTATTCAGGAAGCTAAAGTAGTTGTTTTAACTAGCAAGTTTGAAGGGTTTCCAATGGTTTTGGTAGAAGCTTTGGGCTTAAATACACCGGTAATAGCGTATGATTGTAAAAGTGGACCAAGTGAAATTATCGATGATGGGCTAAATGGTATCTTGGTAGAAAATCAAAATGAAAGTAAATTAGTAAAGGCATTGAACAAAATGGTAGACCAATCGTTTTACAACAAACTAACCCCTCAAAAAGGATTAGAACGTTTTTCGGAAGAAAAAGTGGTTCAAGACTGGATGAATATTTTAGAAAGTGAAATATAAATTTTTTTACTATAGTAAAACACACTAGTAGGAAGGTGAAATTTTATTTTTTGTTTCCATGTTAAATTCCTTGTGTTGATTAAATTTTTGTATAACCGCACCTTTTCGGAGTTTCTTTCCATCTTAAATAAAACAACCAGTTCATAATGTATGAAATCAAGAAAATGTTTCAAATCTGGGTGATTGATTTTTATTTGATAGGAGCAGTAATCAGGTATTATTCTTTTAAAATTTTTGTTTGGAGCAGTTAATTGGTTTGGTACATCTGTGCGGTAGTATGCTTTATTTTCTTGGTAGTGAATGAGGTTGTATTTACTAAAACATCTAATGTAAAAATCATATTCTTCACCATAATTCACATCTTCATTGAAATACCCCGAATTTTTGAATACAGATTTATGTATGACTAGTGAACTGGGCGTAAAGAAGTTTTTCTCAAGCATGAAAAAATTAGAAACTTCTTTAATTAGAGTTTTATTAAACTTCTCAGCGGATAAGTTGGGTGTTTTGTGTGGAGGTAGTGTTTCGAAATTAGTAGCAAAAATAAGTGCTTCATTCTTTTTAAGAATTAATTGATTAATGGTTTCTAAAAAATCTTCCTTCCAAAGGTCATCGGCATCCAAAAAAGCAATATAATTAGCCTTGGCTTTTTTTATACCATAATTTCTAGAGTAAGATAAACCTCGATTCTTATTCGTATAGATTTTAATTTTCTCATTTTTAAAACCTTGCACCACATTTAGGCTTTCATCAGTAGATCCATCATTTACAACAATAACTTCAAAACCACTATAGGTTTGATTTAAAACACTGTTAATCGTCGCTTCAATGTATTCGTCTTTATTATATAGAGGAATAACAACAGATATAAAAGGATCCATAAAATGATTTTGTAACTTTGGGAAAGTTATTTCAAATGTAAATAAACAAAAATAAGCTATTATTTTCTTGAAACTATCTATAATAATTCCTACCCTAAACCAAGAGCAAGATCTGCATCAATGCCTTAATGTGATGATGAGGCAATCTTATGATTTTTATGAAGTTATTGTTGTTGATGGCGGGACGAAGAATTTTGATATTAATGGCTTAAAAAATAAATTTAAAAATGTGAAATTTATTTCAGAGTCTGATAACGGGGTTTATGATGCCATGAATAAAGGTGTTACTTTGGCATCTGGAGAATGGCTCTACTTTATGGGGGTGGATGATAGTTTTTACGATGTTGGTGTTTTAGAAAGTGTAGATTTTTATTTTAGGAAAAAAGATATAAAACTAATTTTAGGCCAAATTGTCTATGATTTAGGAGGTAAAGATTCTTATTTTGTTAGAAAAAACAAAGGTCTAATTAGGCCTAAATGGTCAAATGAAATGTGGATAAAGAACACATTGCACCATCAAGGCGCTTTTTATCATAAATCAAATTTTGAAAAAGAATATTATGATATGAGCTACAAGATTTTGGCTGATTATGCCTTTAATTTAAACTTGTGGAAACGTAGAATTCCTGTTGTTATATTAGATAAAAAAATAGCTTCTTGTGGATCGAAAGGAATGTCAAAAAAATATAACTATACATTGTATAAAGAAGATATTATATTAAAAACGAAAGCATCTTCTATTTTGTTAACACCTTTATTTGTTCTTTTTTCAGTAATTAAGTTTTGTTTAAACAAATCTACCCGCGTCTCTGTACCACCTCGAAAATAGCATTATCCTCACATTTTAATGTTTTGCTCGGGTACTTTAGTAGTAAAGCATAATCGTGGGTCGCCATTAAAATTGTGTTGCCGTTTTTGCTAATATCTTGAAGCACTTCCATAACCTCAATACTGGTTTGCGGATCTAAATTACCCGTAGGCTCGTCGGCTAAAATAAGTTCAGGATTGTTAAGTAAAGCTCTAGCAATCGCAACACGTTGTTGTTCACCTCCAGAAAGTTCATGAGGAAACTTAAAACCTTTGGTTTTCATATCAACTTTTGTTAAAACTTCTTCTACGCGAGTGGTCATCTCTTTTTTGTCTTTCCAGCCTGTGGCTTTTAAAACAAAGATGAGGTTGTCGTTTATAGTTCTGTCTGTTAGGAGTTTAAAGTCCTGAAAAACCACGCCTAGTTTTCGTCTTAAAAAAGGGATTTCTTTTTCTCTAAGAGTTTTTAAGTCGAATTCCACAATATGTCCTTCACCTTTTGTAAGTGGTAAATCGCCATAAAGCGTTTTCATAAAACTACTTTTTCCTGTTCCAGTTTTTCCAATGAGGTAAACAAAATCACCTTTATTAACCTCGATATTAACATCTGAAAGTATCAGGTTTTCACCTTGATAGATGGAAGCGTCTTTTAATTCTAAAATAGGTTTGGACATGGAAATAGCGTAATAAATTTTAGTGTTGTAAATGTATTACTTATAAGTGAAATCATAAAACGTTTAAAACTTTAGTTTATTTTGAGGTGGTAAAAATCATTTAATAACTTGGTTTATAATTATACTAAGATTGTTGCGTTATGTTTTTTGTATTAAATATCTTTGAGTTTAAATTAAAACCAAATTGTTAATGACTAAAAAAAATATGGTGTCACTTTTAGTGGCGATACCTTTTAGTTTACAAATAATAGCGCAGGAGTCTGCAATCTACACGAACCCCTTAGCAGATTACCAAAAAGCTGTGGCATTATATGATAATAATGTTTATGGTGCCGCACAAGCTTTGTTTCAAGAAGTAAAGAAAAATACCGATGAATTAAGCGTAGCATCCAATTGTTCATATTATATGGCGAATTGTGCGATTCGATTGAATCAACAAAATGCCGAACAGATGGTTGAAGATTTCGTGGAAGACTATCCTACCAGTACGAAACGCAACAGTGCTTATGTTGATGTGGCCAATTATTATTACGATAATGCCAAATATGCCTATGCGCGTAAATGGTATGATAAGGTGGATGAAAATGATTTAAGCTACGCCGAACAGGAACAGTTTTACTTCAATAGAGGATATACAGCGTTTTTAACCAAGCAATATGGTGAAGCTAAAAATTACTTGAACAAAGTAGAAAGTTCCAAGCAATACGGTGCACAGGCTAAATACTACATTGGTTATATGGCCTATGAAGGCGATGATTACGATGAAGCTACTGCGTATTTCGATCAGGTGAGTAATCAAGAACGCTACAAAGAAAAGATGTCTTATTACCAAGCCGATTTAAATTTTAAGCTTGGTAATTTTGAGAAAGCCATTACGCTTGCTAAAGAGCGCATGGATTCAAGCACGCCAGAAGAAGTATCAGAACTTTCAAAAATTATAGGTGAAAGTTATTTTAATCTGAGCAAATACGGTGAAGCCGTTCCTTACTTAAAGGCGTATGAAGGTAAAAAAGGGAAGTGGAATAATACCGATTATTACCAACTGGGTTATGCGTATTATAAGCAAGAGGATTACGAAAATGCGGTTTCAGAATTTAATAAAATTGTAGATGGCAATAATGCCATCACGCAAAATGCTTATTACCACTTAGGGGAAAGTTACATCAATTTAGATAAGAAACAAGAAGCCTTAAATGCCTTCAGAACGTCCTCTTACATGGATTTTGATACCAAAATTCAAGAAGATTCTTGGTTAAATTATGCAAAAATTAGTTACGAAATAGGAAATCCTTACGAATCGGCACCACAGGTTTTAACCGGTTATTTGGAAAAATATCCAAAATCTACACATACTGAAGAGATTCAATCGCTTCTAATTGACTCTTACATTACGTCTAAAAATTATAAAGCGGCTTTAAAACTACTGAAGAGTAATAATAGTTTTGAAAGTAAAGTAGCCTACCAAAAAGTGACTTTTTATAGAGGATTAGAACTTTATGATGAAGCAAAATTCGCTGAAGCAAAAGAGATGTTTGCAAATTCAATATCTGTACCTAGAGATCCTATATATACAACACGAGCAACATTTTGGCATGCAGAAACAGATTATAACTTAACAAATTATGCCGAAGCGCTTATTAGCTTTAAGCAGTTTGAGCAGCAAACTGAATCTGTTGATACCCCAGAGTATAAGAATCTTAATTATAATATGGCTTACACCTATTTTAAGTTGAGGAACTATGAGCAGTCTGCTGATTATTTCAATCGTTATGTAAATGGAAGTGCCACTGATAATGTGAGGTTAAACGATGCTTATTTGCGTTTGGGTGATGCATATTTTGTATCAAGTAATTATGATAAAGCTATTTCAGCTTACGACAAGGCGATTAAATTGGATGAAATCACATCCGATTATCCTGCTTTTCAAAAAGCCATGAGTGTTGGTTATGCAGGTAATGCTTCGAAAAAAATAAACGAATTGGTAAAGTTTATTGATGATTATCCGAAGTCAAAATTGCGTGACGATGCCATGTACGAATTAGGAAATTCTTATGTCAAGGAAAATGATATCGCTAAAGCCACGGCAACCTACAACGCTTTAAGTACAGAATATCGTATGAGTTCATTTGTGCCAAAAGCTTTGTTGCGTCAGGGATTAGTCTATTATAATGCAAGTGACAATACTAACGCACTTACTAAATTTAAGAAAGTTGCTAGTGAGTATCCGGGAAGTCCAGAAGCTGTTCAAGCAGTTTCAACCGCACGCTTAATTTATATCGATTTGGGTGAAGTTGACGATTATGCAGCATGGGTAAAAACTTTAGATTATGTTGAAGTGACCGACGTTGATCTTGACAACGCCACTTACGAAGCAGCCGAGAAACAATATTTAGACAATAATACTGAGAAAGCCATAAAACAATTTAATGGTTATTTGGCACAGTTTCCTAGAGGATTAAATGCTTTAAATGCCCATTTTTATGTGGCGCAATTATACAGCAAACAAGGGTTGCCAGATAACGCATCGTCACATTATGAATATGTAGTTGATGCACCTCAAAGTCAGTTTACTGAAGAAGCTTTAACGAAATTAGCGCAATATCATTTAGACCAGAAAAGCTGGGATGGGGCAACGCCGTTGTTGTTGCGATTAGAGAGTGAAGCAAGCTTTCAGCACAACGTTATTTTTGCTCAATCTAATTTGATGAAAGCAAACTACCAAATGGCAAATTATCAAAAAGCCGTGGCTTACGCCGAAAAAGTGTTGGCAAATTCAAAAACCGATACTAAAATTCAAGGTGACGCACATATCATTATTGCACGTTCGGCGATGAAAACAGGAGATGAAGCCAAAGCAAAAGCAGCTTACCAACGTGTTGAAAAAGTAGCTACGGGCGAAACCGCTGCAGAAGCGTTGTATTACAACGCTTATTTTAAAAATAAGGAAGGAGAGTTTGAAGCTTCTAATGTTACCGTTCAAAAATTAGCGAAAGATTTTTCTGGATATAAATATTACAGTGCAAAAGGTTTGGTGCTTATGGCAAAGAATTTTTATGCCTTAAAAGATGCTTTTCAAGCCACTTATATTTTAGAAAGTGTTATTCAGAATTTTTCAGAATTTGACGATGTTGTTATTCAAGCTTCAGAGGAATTAGCTCAAATAAAGGCAGAAGAATCTAAAACGAACGCATCTGTTCATTCAGAAGATTAAATCAATCATTCATAAAAGTAAATCTATAGCAATGCGCAAGCACATTAAAAATATATTTTCAGTTATTTTCTTATTAAGCATAACTGTTGGTTTTTCTCAACGAAAGGAAAACGATACTTTAGATACCGGTGTTATTGATGTGGTAAAACCTTATGTTCCTACCATTTCTGATGCTTTCAAAGTTAAAGAGTCGCCAACCTTAGATGATGAAACAACCGATACTAAAAAGGAAATTCAATACAATATTTTTTCGTTCCCGGTAGCGTCAACCTTTACGCCATCAAAAGGAAAAGCTACTTTAGTCGCGAGAAAAAAGCGTGAGCGACTGTATAATAATTATGCCTCGTTAGGTGGCGGAAGTTTCCGTACGGTTTTAGGTGAGGCCTACGTAAGCCATATGGTAAGCAGAAGCGAAACGGTAGGCGGTTATCTTAGTCATCACTCATCCAAAGGAGGTATTGAAGACGCCGTGGTTAAAAATAGTTTTTCCGACTCAAAAATTAATTTAAATTATAGTACCCAATTAAGAGACTTATCTTGGGGTATCGAAGGCGGATTTCAACACCAGTTCTACAATTGGTACGGGATTCCAGAACCTATTGCCAGTGATAATATTTTAGTTTATTATTTAGATGATGTGGGACATTCTTTTTATGACGCATACCTTGGAGGTGAAGTAACTTTTGAAGATACTTATTTGAAATCAGGTAACGCTAAGTTACAGCGCTTTTTTGATAATAACGGGTCTTCTGAAAGCAGAATAGTCATTGATGCTAGTATGGATATTCCTGTCAATTATTCTGAAATTTCTACCACGTTTAATTTCGATTATTTAAGTGGGGGTTTTGACAGGTTATATGATATTGATGAACTTTATCAATACAGCAACTTTCAATTTACAGCCGCTCCAACTTTCGAGTTAAACGAAGGTGATTTTACTTTCAACTTAGGTGCTGCAGTAACCTATTTTAACGACATGGAAGCTGGTGAAGGGAAATTTTATTTCTATCCGAAAATCTTAGCTTCATATCGATTTGTCGACGGTTTACTTATAGCTTACGGAGGTGTTAAAGGGGGATTGAATCAGAATACCTATCGTGATTTTGCCAATGAAAATTCATTTGTATCTCCAACTTTAATGGTATCACCAACCAATCAGGCTTATAATGCTTTTGTTGGTTTAAAAGGGAAAGTGACTAACAATATAAGTTATGATGTAAGTGGGCATTATATTTCTGATAAAAACAAAGCGCTTTTTAAAGCAAACATGATAAAAGATGTTTCTGCTGTATATGATTATGAATATGGAAACTCATTCGGAGTGGTGTATGATGATGTTACCACTTTTGGGTTATCAGGGGCATTAAATGTTGATTTAAATAGAAATTTAAAACTAGGTTTGAAAGCGGAATACTTCATTTATAATACAGATACTGAAGCTGAAGCATGGAATTTACCATCACTTAACGGTTCGGCATTTTTCGATTATCAAATCGATGAACATTGGTTTGCAGGAGCCAATTTATACTTTATGGGACAGCGTAAAGATGAGAAAAGTATAGAGTCTACCAGCAGCATAGAAACAGTAGATGTTGATGGGTATTTTGATATTAATATTCATGGAGGTTACCGCGTTAACGAGCAGTTGTCCATTTTCATAAAAGCAAATAACCTGACTAATAACTCATACCAAAGGTGGCAAAGTTATAACGTGCAGCCTTTCCAGATTTTAGTAGGTGCCACTTATAAATTTGGGATATAAGGATCGTTTCTTTTAAAATGTTAGCCTAAAAAGCCATCTAAACAATATCATTTTTTAGATGGCTTTTTTATATGAAACATTGAATCAAGTAATCTAGACTAAGCTGAAACTGAAAGTCGTGCTAAATAATCAAAATGTTCACCTTCTTCAACGAGTTCACACTTTAAACCAACGGTTTCACAAGCCAAGTTTAAGGTGTCTAGGTCTAAATATAGCCATTTCATAGCATCCTCTTTGTCTCCTTTATAAGATAGGAAGTAATCGAGTTCTCCGTAATATCCAGCATTCATGTCCATCCAATAACCACCATCTTCGTCTTCATACATGTATTTGATGTCCGATGAATCGATTAAAATTTGTCCGTTTGGTTTTAGTAAGCTTTTTAAATGGGTTAAATATTTAGAAATCTGGTTAGTTTCTTGAAAAATACCTGTGCCATTCATTAATAATAAAATGGTGTCGAAGGTTTTTGTTTCATCCAATAGGCTAAGTAATTCTGTGTGTTTAACACCACGTTGTTTTGAAACTTCAATGGCGCCTTCCGAAACATCGATAGCTTTAACCGAAAAACCTTTTTGTTGCAAATATAAACTATGACCTCCAGCGCCGCAGCCTACATCTAATATAGAACCTTTACAAAGCTTTAATGCTTTTTGCTCAAGCTTTGGCATGTCTTTAAAATCGCGAAACAAGTAGGGTAGCGGTAGGCTATCCTCATCAGAGATATTGGTTGCTGTGATGAGGTTTTCGGTGTAATTTCCATTTTGGTAATCGCGTAAAGCTTTTCCGAAAAGGTCTTTCATAATACTTAATTATTTTATGAGGTATGTTAACGCAAAGATACGCAGAGTCGAAAAGGGGGGGTAATTAAAAATTAAAAATTAAAAATTAAAAGTGAAAAGTGAAAAGTGAAAAGTGAAAAATTAAAAGTGAAAAGTGAAAAGTGAAAAGTGAAAAGTGAAAAATTTTATATAATAATCCCCCGTAAGAGTAAGTAACCAAAAACTAATAACTAATAACCGTCAACTAACATAATCGGTGTCTAAAATAATGCTTTGTGAACCTCTGTGAAATCTTCTGTGAAACTCTGCGTAATAACCTATAATAATTCCAAAAGCACTATTTTTGCAACATGCAAGACCTAATAAACAATCTTCCAAAGCAGGCTAATGATAAGCATAACGAGAATAAAAAATTCTTCGCCAAGCTAAAAAAGAAACCGCCTAAAAACTTAGACTACATCATGCAAGAGCTCCATGATGACGAGTTTAAGCAAACCGATTGTTTGGAGTGTGCCAATTGTTGTAAAACCACTGGGCCGCTTTTTACAGATAAGGATGTAGATCGAATAGCGAAGTTTTTCAGATTAAAACCACAGCAGTTTATTAGTCAGTATTTAAGAATAGATGAAGAGAACGATTACGTTTTACAGTCGGTACCATGTACTTTTTTAGGAGCCGATAATTATTGTTCTATTTATGAAGTGCGACCAAAGGCTTGTCGTGAATTTCCGCATACTGATAGAAAAAAGTTTCAGCAGATTTCGAACTTAACATTAAAAAATGTGGCCATTTGCCCTGCAGCTTTCAATATTGTGGAGGAAATGAAGAAGCGTATTAAGTAGTTTGTTTGAGTTTCAAACGGCAAGGAAACCTTCCTGGTTTTTAATATTTTCTTTTAATCAATCTCAATTTTATCTATGATCTTCATGAGCTTATCTGTTTCGATGATAGCAACAATTATTTTTTGATAAAGTAAAATATCTTCTGGTGTTAAGTTACTTCCTTTTTGGTTTTTTAGCCATTTTTGAGCGGGTTGGGAATCTCCAATGAATAACTCCCAAGCTATCGCAGGAATATTATCGAAATATGTACTATCGTTTATCCAGACTATGCCCAACTGTTTTTCTTCATTTATAATTTCCCAATCATTTTTTCGAATTGAAGTTATTATGGAATTATGATTGCTTTTTACTGTTCCAATGTTAGCCACTTCATAATTAGTCATGTCATGTTTAATTTTAGGACTTTCTAATACATGGAGTTTTCTAATTTCTTTGCCTAATTTTACCAATTTCCAGAAGATTTCGGAGTCTTTAGGATATGGTATTTTTGAAAAATTTATAATTGAAAATGCTACGTGTTTCTTACGGTAAGTAGGTGAGTGCAACACGGCATAAGTATAATCTAAAATATCAATTAGCGTAAAAGTGGTTCTATAAGCATCTTGCAATTCTGGGCTATTGGCAAAACAAACATTGCCTTCGCTTTCGTGCTGAGGTAGAAAAGTTAATGCTAGGTTCTTTGCAATACCGCTTTTTAAGCCTTGAATTGTGTTCGCCGTATTTTCTTTTGGAGATTCAATATCTTTAACGAAATCATGTGTCAGTGTTTCTAAAAGAATCCTATTTGCATGGTCTTTCGACGTTTTAGAATAAAGTCTTTTAGTTATTGCCTCTACATAGTCTTTAATTGTCATTGTATATTTCCAATCTTTTGCAGCTGTTCGTTTTCTAGAGAAATGTTTTAGGTTATTAGAAATTTAAGGGTAAAGCAAATATTGTGTACGCATTTTTTCAAACGCATCCAGATCACTTTTCCAACGCGCTTTAATAGCTTCAGCAGATAAACCTGACTCAATCTGTTCTTGTAATTTTGAAGTTCCAGCAAGTTTGATAAAGAAATTATTAAAAAAATCTTTTTTACTTGATGTGTTTTGGTAGGCTTCAATAAGCCAAGAGAGATTTATATAATCTATTGTTTTTGCTTCAGTTAAATCTTCTCCATAACACAGTTTATTTTGATGTTTCGGATATTTAGAACCTGCATTAGCAATGGGTGTATATTGAAATTTGAACTTCTCTTTGTTTAAAAACGGACTTCCAAAAACTTGAAATTGTTTCTCTGTACCGCGACCAGCATTCACATTGGTGCCTTCAAAAAAGCATAAACTAGGATAAAGATTTATAGATTGATCGTTTGGTAAATTCGGACTCGGTTTTATGGGTAAACTGTAGCTTAAATTACGGTTGTAGTTTTTATTGGAAATTACGGTTAGCTCACATTGTAATCCGTTTTCTAACCATTTTTCACCATTAATCATTTTAGCATATTCGCCAATGGACATGCCGTGAACTATAGGAATAGGATGCATGCCTACAAAGCTTTTATTTTCTTTTTCTAAAATAGGACCATCTATATATGAGCCATTCGGGTTTGGGCGATCTAAAATAACAACGGGAATATTTTGTTCTGCACAAGCTTCCATAACATAATGCAGCGAAGAAATGTAGGTGTAAAAACGAGCGCCTACATCTTGAATATCAAAAATAATAAGGTCAATGTCCTTAAGTTGCTCTGCTGAAGGTTTTTTGTTTTTTCCGTAAAGAGAAACTATAGGTAAGTTTGTTTTGGTATCTATGCCGTCTTTAACGACTTCGCCAGCATCAGCTTGACCTCGAAAACCATGTTCTGGAGCAAAAACACTTTTTATATTCACTTTCAAAGACACTAAAGAGTCTACAAGATGTGTGTAAGTGGTGTCATTTTTGAAAATAACAGAAGTTTGATTTGCTACAATACCAATGCGTTTTCCTTCAATTAGCGGTAAATAATTTTCAGTTTGATTGGCACCTACTATAATATCTGTAACTGTTGTGCTATTTTTGTCATATTCAGCTTGTTCAATTTTGTCATGTTGAGCTCGTTGAAGCATCGCTTCTTGGCTTGAAACCTGAGAATTTTCAGCTTTCACTTTAGACGCACAAGAAATGTTTACCAAAACAAATAATAAAACTGTATTTTTGAAAATATTAAACTTCATAGAATAATTTGAATTACGAATTCTTTTTAGCTAAACGCATTATTGGTAGTAAAGCGTATAAAAGTAGCATATCGGCACCAATAATAAAAATTGGTATCGCAGCAATTGCCATTGGAATCATTGTTATGATGATTGCTATTGCTACTGGTATTGGTTTGCAGCAAAAAATTCGTGATAAGGTTGTGGCTTTTAATGGTCATGTTACGATTTCTAATTTTGATAGTAATAATTCCCTTGAAAGTATTCGCCCGATTTCTACTGATGTCGAGTTTTACCCTGAATTCACTTCTGTTGAAGGTATTGCCCATATTCAAGCGGTAGCCTCTAAATTTGGAGTAATACGAACTGAAAATGATTTTGAAGCGGCGTATTTAAAAGGTGTTGGTGCCGATTATAATTGGCGTTATTTTAAAGACTTTTTAATGGAAGGTCGTCTTCCTGATTATACAGGAAAGCGAAATGAAGATATTTTGATTTCATCTTATTTAGCCAATAGATTGCATTATAAAGTAGGGGATAAGATGCAAATGGTTTTTGCTAAAGAAGACACAGAGAAACTTCCAAATATTATCAATTATAAAATTGTTGGTATCTATAACTCTGGATTTCAAGAACTGGATGCGCGCTATATCATAGGAGATTTACGTCATTTGCAACGTATTAATCGTTGGGAAAACGATGAAATAGGAAATTTTGAGGTGTTTTTAGAAGATTATAATAAGTTAGAAGCAAAGACACGTGAGATTTATGAAAACACGCCTTCGACTTTAAATACCGAAAGTATAACAGCGCGTTATGCCTCGGTTTTTGAGTGGATAAAAATATTCGATAAAAACATTTATGGTATTATTGGTATCATGATCTTAATTGCAGGGATCAATATGATTACCGCCTTATTGGTTTTAATTTTAGAGCGTACTCAAATGATTGGGCTTTTAAAAGCTTTAGGAAGTAACAATTGGAGCGTGCGAAAGCTGTTTTTATATAACGCGTCTTATTTAATCCTTTTAGGCTTATTTTGGGGGAATATCATTGGTTTAGGACTCCTTTTTGCTCAAAAATACTTAAAATTATTACCTCTAGATCCTAGTGTGTATTATGTGACCGAAGCGCCGGTTTATATTAGTTTAGGTTACATTGTAATTTTAAATGTAGGCACACTTATTTTATGCTTATTAATGCTTTTATTTCCTTCATACATTATTACTAAAATATCTCCGGTGAAGGCCATGCGTTTCCGATAAAATACCGATTAACTATTTTCAATATCACTAATATGGTGCTCCAGAGCTTTTACAGAAATTTGAATCTCCATAATTAACAAGCCTAAAGAAACAATTAATAATACTAAGGCGAATCCAAATACCCAAACCGCTACAGTAAATTGCTCGATATAGATTAAAAACATGGTAAGCACACAAAGTAGCAAGCTTGAAATACCAGCTATTTGCATAGAACGCGTTAAGTAAAGGCGTTTTTTGATGTTTTTTATTTGTTTGATATAGCGCTCATCTGGATTCTTAAGATATTTATCGTGTAAATCTCTCACTACAGCGGCGTAGGCCAAAAAACGGTTGGTGTATGCAAGCATAATTAGTGAAATTGCTGAAAATAAAAGTGCTGGGGAAGATAAATCAAGTCCGTGCATAAATGAGTTTTTAGCAAATTTAGGAAGTTAGATTGTGATAAGCTATGTCTAATAATTTAATTTAGAAATATTTTGTAGGAATTTTATATCTTTAATTTATGAAAGAAGATTTTCTACATTATATATGGAAGCTCAAGAAGTTTGAAATTCGCAATTTAAAAACAACAGACGGAGCCCCAATTTTGATTCGTACTGTTGGTGAGCATAATTTCAATTCGGGACCAGATTTTTTTAATGCAAAACTTAAAATTGATGAACAGCTTTGGGCTGGAAATGTAGAAATACACGTAAAGTCTTCCGATTGGTATGTGCATAATCATGAGCGAGACCCAGCTTATGATAATGTTATTTTACATGTAGTTTGGGAACATGATACTGAAGTATTCCGAAAGGATCAAGCTGTCATTCCAACTTTGGAGCTCAAAAATTATATAAAATCTGAAATTCTAAATAATTACAAATCGCTTTTCTCCAAAGAGAATACCTGGATAAATTGTGAAAATGATTTCGCCTCTATTGATGATTTTACTTTAAGTAATTGGTTAGAGCGTTTGTTTTTTGAACGTTTGGAAAGAAAGTCTCAAGTCATCGAAAACTTATTGAAAGATTCAAAAAATGATTGGGAAGCGGTTTTGTTTAAAATGTTAGCCAAGAATTTCGGGTTAAAAGTAAATGGTGATGCCTTTTTTAGTTTGGCGCATTCTATGGATTTTTCTATTATTCGGAAATCACAAAGTTGTCAAAATACTTTAGAAGCTTTGTTTTTCGGGCAAGCAGGTTTGTTAGATCAAGATGTTGAAGATGCTTACCATTTAAGTTTGGTGAAGGAATATCAATTCCTAAAACAAAAATTTAAGTTGACAAACAGTCAAGTTTTGCCTTTGCAGTTTTTTAGATTGCGGCCTTTAAATTTCCCAACCATCCGTTTATCGCAATTGGCAAGTTTGTATGCCGAACATCATAATTTGTTTTCAAAAGTGATTGCATTAAATGACCTCAATTTTTTTTATGAACTATTTCATGTAGAAACTTCAGCCTATTGGAAAACACACTACACGTTTCACAAGGAATCTAAAGTTTCCGCGAAAGCGTTAAGCAAAGCATTTATCGATTTATTACTAATCAATACCATTCTGCCAATAAAGTTTTTATATGCGAAACAACGTGGTGAAGATATATCATCCGATTTAATTGATTTAGCCGAAAAAATAACTTCAGAAAATAATAGTATTGTTAAAGCTTTTAATGGTTTGAAGAAAATTTCGCGATCGTCTATAGATTCTCAAGCTTTAATTCAGCTTAAAACGAATTATTGCGATACGCACTCCTGTTTAAAATGCGCAGTAGGCAATCAACTTTTAAGTAAATAACTTTTAAAGCATTGAAGGATGTCTTAAATTGCGGCATGAACAATATTTATAAACTTTTATTGTTTTTTCAAAAACGCGGTTATTATGTATGTCAGCGTATTGCCGATAAATTAGGAATTCGAGCAAAAGTGGTACGCACCTCTTTTATGTACCTCACTTTTGTAACGCTAGGTTTTGGTTTTGCCTTATATTTATTTTTAGCATTCTGGATTCGAATTAAAGATTTGATATACACGAAACGTTCATCAGTTTTTGATTTATAGCCTATGAATTTAGTTGGTCGGTTTTTTAGAATCAGGATTTATAAGGCCTTATTTTTACTTCTAATTATTTTGTTAATTGGCGTATTAGGGTTTCGATACATCTCTGATTATACATGGATTGATGCCTTGTATATGACGGTAATCACCATGACTACCGTTGGTTTTAGTGAGGTTGTGCCTTTAGATGCTGAATCAAAAATCTTCACCATATTTTTAATTTTCGCAAGTGTTGTTATCGTGGGTTTTGCGCTTTCTATAATAACAGAATACATTTTAAGTAAGAATGATGTTGAAGAATTAAAACAAAAAAGGATGCAAAAAATGATTGATAGTTTTAAAGACCACATCGTTATTTGTGGCTATGGTCGAAACGGAAAACAAGCTGCTATTAAGTTAATGGCTTATAACAAACAGTTTGTAGTTATTGAAAAAGATAAGGAGCTAGAAGAACGTTTACAAGTTGATGGCGTGCCATACGTGATTGGAAATGCTAATGAAGATGAAGTGTTAAATGCTGCTGGCGTAAATCGTGCAGCTTGCTTTATTTCGGCCTTGCCAAACGATGCCGATAACTTGTTCGTCGTGCTATCGGCCAGACAATTAAATAGCGCTATTAATATTATTAGTCGTGCATCAAACGAGTCGTCGTATGATAAATTGAAATTTGCCGGCGCTAATAATGTAATCCTTCCGGATAAAATAGGCGGCGATCATATGGCGTCTTTAGTGGTAGTTCCTGGTTTAATGGAATTTATCGATAATTTATCTATCGTAGGGAAGTCTGATATTAATATTGAAGAAATTCCTGTTGAGAAACTTTATGATACCAAAGATTTAAAAACTATAAAAGATTTAGACTTGAGGCGGAAAACAGGATGTACCGTTATTGGTTTTAAAAATGAAAAAGGGGAATATATTGTAAACCCTGAAGCAGATTTAGTACTGGTTCCAAACTCAAAAGTTATCTTTTTAGGGCGTCCAGAACAGATTGAAGTTTTAAATTCAGTTTACAACATACACTAGTGCCTTCTCATTTTTAACAGCCTTAGTTTTAAAAAACCATTTTTTTTTAGCATCTTGCTAGCTTTTAGTACCAAATCAACAAAAAAAGTAATAATTACTACCTTATGAAGAAATATCTTCTTTCAATTTTAACAACAATTACTCCTTTATTAATTTTTGCACAAGAATCAACTTCCGAAAAAATAGATCGTATTTTTAAGGAGTATACCGGTTGGTTTGTAGATGCCATATTTTATGAAATTCCATTTTCCGAAACCTACCAGATTCCTTGGGTTCTAATCGTTTTAATGAGTGGTGCTGTGTTTTTTACAATCTATTTTAGATTTATAAACTTCACAGGATTCGGTAAAGCCATAAAAGTGGTACAAGGAAAATATGAGGATATTGAAAAACACGGTGCCGATACATTGTACGGAGATGTGACACCAAATGAAGATGCTAATATTATTGAAACCCTTAGGGATGATAGTGCTCATGGTGAAGTTTCACATTTCCAAGCTTTAACTGCAGCTTTATCTGCAACAGTAGGTTTAGGAAATATTGCCGGTGTAGCTGTAGCGCTTTCTATTGGTGGTCCTGGTGCCACATTTTGGATGATCGTTGCAGGTTTATTAGGTATGGCCTCTAAATTTGCTGAATGTACCTTAGGTGTTAAATATAGAGATGTAGGAAAAGATGGGACGGTTTACGGCGGACCGATGTACTACTTAACCAAGGGGTTTAAGGAAAAAGGCATGGGAGGTTTTGGTAAAGTCCTTGCTGTGATTTTTGCCATTTTCGTTATAGGCGGATCGTTTGGTGGTGGTAACATGTTTCAAGCCAATCAAGCGGCTGCTCAGTTTACAAAACTTTTTAATTTTGAGAACGAAAATGCTGGTATGTATTTCGGGATGGTTATGGCTGTTCTTGTTGCCATAGTTATTATTGGAGGAATTAAAAGAATTGCTTCTGTAACCGAAAAAGTTGTGCCTTTTATGGCTGGAATTTATGTGTTAGCGTCGTTAATTATTTTAGGTGCAAACTGGACTTTAATTGATGATGCATTTGGTTTAATTTATGAAGGTGCGTTTTCTGGTTTAGGAATTGCTGGTGGATTAGTAGGCGTAATGATTCAGGGAATTAGACGTGGCGCTTTTTCTAACGAAGCAGGTGTAGGTAGTGCTGCTATTGCGCACTCGGCGGTAAGAACAAAATATGCGGCCAGTGAAGGTATTGTAGCACTTTTAGAACCATTTGTAGATACTGTGGTTATTTGTACGATGACCGCTCTAGTGATTGTAATCACCAATTTTGATGGAGGTTTCATGGAATACGGGGTGCCAATTAAAGAAGGCGTTGAGTTAACAGCAATTGCTTTTGATACGGTAATTCCTCATTTCTCTATCATATTAACTATTGCAGTTATATTATTCGCCTTTTCAACCATGATTTCATGGTCTTACTATGGTATGCAAGGCTGGGTGTTTTTATTCGGAAAAGGAAAGCTAAGTGATTTAATTTATAAAATATTATTCCTGTTCTTCGTTGTTGTAGGAGCGTCTATAAGTTTAGGAGCTGTTATCGATTTCTCTGATGCGATGATATTTGCCATGGTAGTGCCTAATATTATAGGTGTGGTTATTTTATCACCTGTAATTCGTAAGGAATTGGTTAGATACTTAAAAGCGATCAATGTAAAAGAAGAAGCTTTGGACGATGGTGCTGAAGATCTTACTAAGCACATGTAGTCTTTAATATCATAAAACTTTTATATGAAATCCCATGTCACTTTTTCTAAAAATCAGCGAAATGGGATTTTTTTATTGTTGTTACTTATTGTTGTTTTTCAGTGTGTTTATTTTTTTGTTGATGCGCCTTACGAAGATGTTCAAATCAATTCAAAAGCATTTGCAGCTTTCGAAAAAGAAATCGATTCCTTACGATTAGCAAAACTTCAGAAAAGGCAGAATACTATAAAACCCTTCAATCCAAATTATATTGACGACTTTAAAGGTTCTGTTCTAGGCATGTCTAATGAAGAAATTGACAGACTGTTAGCTTTCAGAAAAGAAAAGCAATGGATTAATTCTTCGGAACAATTTCAGGAAGTTACTAAAGTATCAGACTCCCTTTTTATGGTGATTTCACCTTATTTCAAATTTCCAGATTGGGTAAGTAAAAATAAGAATAACAAGCTATTAGCATATTCTAACCAGAAGAAACAGAAAACCTTTGCGGAAAAGCAAGATTTAAACACCGCTTCAGCAGCACAACTTCAAAAAGTAAATGGAATAGGCAAGGTGTTATCAGAGCGTATTATAAAATTCAGAAATACCTTTGTAGGCGGTTTTATTGCCGATATTCAGCTAGAAGATGTTTATGGTTTATCTCCTGAAGTGATCGAAAGGATAACCAATGAGTTTACGGTAAAAACATCCAAGGCTTATCAGAAAATAAATTTAAATCAGACCACAGTAGAAGAGTTGGTCACTATTCCGCATATTGATTACGATTTAGCATACCATATTATTGAACAACGCCAATTAAGAAGTGGTTATAAATCGTTAAATGAATTATTGAAAGTAAAGGACTTCCCTGTAAATAAAATCAAGATAATTCAATTATATTTGCAGCTCGAAAAAAACAGAGATGAATAATTTGTACTTCACCGAAGAGCATAATCTTTTTAGAAAAAGCCTTCAAGATTTTTTACAAAAAGAGGTTGTTCCGCATATCGATAAGTGGGAACAAACCGGAGAAATCGAAAGATTTATTTGGAAGAAATTTGGGGAAATGGGCTTTTTAGGAATTAAATATCCTGAAGCTTATGGCGGGATGGATTTAGATTTGTTCTACACTATTATTCTTCTCGAAGAGCTTCAAAAAGTAAATTCAGGAGGTTTTGCTGCGGCCATTTGGGCACATGTTTACTTAGCCATGACGCACCTTAATGCGGAAGGAAGCGAAGCCATCAAACAGAAATATTTAACACCTAGTATTTCAGGTGAAAAAATAGGTTGCCTTTGTATTACAGAGCCTTTCGGCGGAAGTGATGTTGCAGGACTACGCACGACGGCAGTAAAGGATGGTGATTCATATACAATCAATGGTTCTAAAACGTTTATTACCAACGGGATTTTAAGTGATTACTTAATTGTAGCCGCTAAAACAGATCCGGAAGCAGGAGGAAAAGGAATTAGTATTTTTGTTGTCGATAGAGAAACTCCTGGTATCTCAGCAACGAAATTAGATAAGTTAGGTTGGCGCGCATCTGATACTGGAGAAATTGCTTTTGATAATGTAAAGATTCCTGCTGAAAACTTATTGGGTGAAGAAGGCAAAGGTTTTCCTTATATCATGCAGCATTTTTCATTAGAGCGTTTAATTATGGGGGTTAATGCTCATGCTAGAGCAGAATTTGCTTTAGATTATGCATTAAAATACATGAGTGAGCGTCAAGCTTTCGGAAAAGCGATTGATCAGTTTCAAGCCTTAAGACATACTATTGCCGATTTAGCAACAGAGGTTGAATTTTGTAAAGTTTTTAATTATTCGGTGACATACCGTTTAAATAAAGGAGAATATGTGGTTAAAGAAGCCACCATGTCAAAGTTGAAATCTACGAAAGTGGCCGATGATGTCATATACCAATGTCTGCAATTTTTAGGAGGTTATGGTTATATGGAAGATTATCCTTTAGCAAGAATGCTTCGCGATAGTCGTTTGGGACCTATTGGAGGCGGAACCTCAGAGATTTTAAGAGAGATTTTATCTAAGATAATTATAGATAAAAAGGCTTATAAACCAGCGACATAAAATATTTTTTATTTTTTGATGCTGAATATAGAAATATTTCTATATTTGCAGCCTGAAAATTCTAAAAGAGAGGAGGTTAAGACACTATGTTAATAATTCCAATAAAAGAAGGAGAAAATATAGAGAGAGCTTTAAAGCGTTTCAAGAGAAAGTTTGATAAAACTGGATCAAGACGTGCACTACAAACGCGCAAGCAGTTTGACAAGCCTTCTGTTTTACGTAGAGCGCAAATACAAAAAGCACAATACGTTCAAGGACTAAGAGATGCTGAGAATATCTAATTAATTTTGATTTCTCACAATTCATATAAATCCCGCTTCTTGCGGGATTTTTTTTGTTTTATACTAAGACCGTTTTATAGACTAGAAGATATAAAGTTGTTGCTTTTGAAATAATGAATTAACTTTAATCCCACAGCTAATAATTCAACTAGAACTTTCCGATGAATTTCAAATCATTTACAGATTACCTATTGCTGGAGAAGAATTATTCAGAATTAACAGTTAAAGCTTATCTCAATGATTTAACGCGTTTTTCTGAATTTATAGTTGAAACTTTCGACAGTCCTTCTATTAATGCCGTTAATTATTCACAAATAAGATCGTGGATTGTGCTTTTAGTTGAAAGTGGTATATCTAATAGAAGCATCAACCGAAAAGTTTCCGCATTAAATACCTATTATAAATTTCTTCTGAAAGTTGGTGATATCCAACTGAATCCTTTAGCTAAACACAAAGCATTAAAAACGAGTAAAAAAGTGCAAGTGCCTTTTTCTGAAGCTGAAGTCAAAACCGTTTTAGATGATTTAAACTTCGGAACCGATTTTGAAAGTTTGCGAAATAAATTAATCATTGAAATATTTTATTCTACAGGTATCAGGCGTATTGAGCTCGTAGAGCTCAAATTGGCAAGTTTAGATATACATAATAAAACGTTAAAAGTGCTCGGTAAGCGAAATAAGGAACGTATTGTACCGTTGTTAGATTCTGTAGTGCACACTGCAAATGATTACCTAGAAGTAAGAAGTGGTTTAGAAGAGATTGCAGATAAAGGATATTTATTTTTAACCAAAAAGGGCGTTAAAATATATGAAACTCTTGTCTATCGGATAATAAATGATTATTTTAGTTTGGCATCTTCAAAGGTAAAGAAGAGTCCTCATATATTAAGACACTCTTTCGCTACTCATTTGTTAAACCAAGGTGCCGATTTAAATGCTGTTAAAGAACTTCTAGGACATTCAAGTTTGGCTGCTACTCAAGTTTACACACACAACAGTATAGCCGAACTTAAAAAAGTACATGTTAATGCACATCCGAGAAGTAAAAAATAAATTCACATATTGTCTAATCGAAAATAGATGATGTGAAATAGGTTTTGAATGATTTATTGATTTTGAAGTAAAATGATCCAAGACCTATTACATAAAGTCTATTTGTTAAATTAAAAGTAAACAGATGAAAGTAAACACGCAATCCGTAAATTTTAATGCAGATGAAAAATTATTAATGTTTATCCAAAAACGTATGGATAAATTGGATTTGTATTATGACAAGGTTATTAAATCAGATGTTTTTTTGAAAGTTGAAAATACAAGTGATAAAGAAAATAAAATATTTGAAGTTAAAGTAAGTGTTCCTGGCGATAGTCTAGTGGTTAAAAAGCAATGTAAAAGCTTTGAGGAGGGTACAGATATGGCTGTTGCATCCCTAGAAAGACAGCTAAAAAAGAAAAAAGAAAAATTAAGAGCATATTTATGATAAAATTTATTAAAAAATGTTTTGAATAATATAAAAAAACTATACATTTGCAGTCCGTTAGAAATAGCGGACTTTTTTTATATGTAAAAAAAGTAGAAAAGCCGATGTAGCTCAGCTGGCTAGAGCAGCTGATTTGTAATCAGCAGGTCGTGGGTTCGAGTCCCTCCATCGGCTCTAAATTCCTGCAAAGGCAGGGATCTCAAAATTTAAGAGTTTTGAGATGTTCATTAAAAAATTGAAAATAACTTTGAAATTTTGTAGAAGAAATTTCAAGTGGTCCGGGGAGATACTCAAGCGGCCAACGAGGGCAGACTGTAAATCTGCTGACTACGTCTTCGCAGGTTCGAATCCTGCTCTCCCCACAAGCAGTTCTTTATAAGGAGAATTGTTTGGGTTGGGTCACCAATCCAGGAACACCGAACGAATGTGAGGTAATCCTAAATAAATATGAACTTTGAAATATTGAAAACCTGGTAAGTGTAAAGCTTATCGAAATGCGAGAGTAGCTCAGTTGGTAGAGCGTCAGCCTTCCAAGCTGAATGTCGCCGGTTCGAACCCGGTCTCTCGCTCTAAATTCCTGCGGAGGCAGGAAGCTCTTTTTTTAAGATCTCCTTATTAAAGGTTGTTTTGAAAGAATAGGAAATAAAAACTTTACGCCGGTGTAGCTCAGGGGTAGAGCGTTTCCTTGGTAAGGAAGAGGTCACGAGTTCAATTCTCGTCATTGGCTCTATATTGAGATTAAAAAATAGATTACACTAATATTATTATATAACTAAGATTAAAATTATTTAAAAACATGGCAAAGGCAACTTTCGATCGTTCAAAACCACACTTAAATATTGGTACAATTGGACACGTAGATCACGGTAAAACAACTTTAACTGCTGCTATTACTAAAGTATTAGCTGATGCAGGTTTCTCTGAAGCAAGAGATTTCTCTTCTATTGATAATGCTCCAGAAGAAAAAGAAAGAGGTATTACAATTAATACTTCACACGTTGAGTATCAAACAGCAAACCGTCACTACGCGCACGTAGACTGTCCAGGTCACGCCGATTACGTAAAGAACATGGTTACTGGTGCTGCTCAAATGGATGGTGCAATCTTAGTAGTAGCTGCTACAGATGGTCCTATGCCACAAACTCGTGAGCACATCTTATTAGGTCGTCAAGTAGGTATTCCTCGTATCGTTGTTTTCTTAAACAAAGTTGATATGGTTGATGATGAAGAGCTTTTAGAGCTTGTTGATATGGAAGTTAGAGATTTATTATCTTTCTACGAGTACGATGGAGATAATGGACCTGTAATCTCTGGTTCTGCTTTAGGTGCACTTAACGGTGAGCCAAAATGGGTAGATACTGTAATGGAATTAATGGCTGCTTGTGATGAGTGGATTGAAGAGCCTGTACGTGATATGGATAAGCCTTTCTTAATGCCTATCGAGGATGTATTCTCTATTACTGGTCGTGGTACTGTTGCAACTGGTCGTATTGAAACTGGTGTTGCTAACACTGGAGATCCTGTTGATATCGTTGGTATGGGAGCTGAGAAATTATCTTCTACAATCACAGGTATTGAAATGTTCCGTCAAATATTAGATAGAGGTGAAGCTGGTGATAACGCTGGTATCTTATTAAGAGGTATTGAGAAGTCTCAAATCTCAAGAGGTATGGTAATCGTTAAGCCTGGTTCTGTAACACCACACGCTAAATTTAAAGCTGAGGTTTATATCCTTAAAAAAGAAGAAGGTGGACGTCACACTCCATTCCATAACAACTACCGTCCACAGTTCTACGTACGTACAACTGACGTAACTGGAAACATTGCGCTTCCTGATGGAGTTGAAATGGTTATGCCTGGAGATAACTTAACTATTACTGTTGAGTTAATTAACACAATTGCAATGAACGTAGGTTTACGTTTCGCTATCCGTGAAGGTGGTAGAACAGTTGGTGCAGGTCAGGTAACTGAAATATTAGACTAATTAATTTAGTTTAACCAAAATAATAAGCTAAGGTATTCCTTTTTGGAATACCTTGACTTATGTTTACGGGCGTAGCTCAGTTGGTAGAGCACTGGTCTCCAAAACCAGGTGTCGGGAGTTCGAGTCTCTCCGCCCGTGCAAGTAAATAATAGGCTTGCCTATTAAAATTAAGATTGATACTTGTTTCAATTAGATTAAAAAGAAATAACACAATGGCTGGATTTGTAAATTATATAAAGGAATCATTCGGAGAACTAAAGAATAATGTGACTTGGCCAACATGGGCTGAAGGACAGAGTTTAACAATTTTAGTTGCTGTATTTTCAATTATATTTTCTCTTGCTATTTGGGGAGTAGATACCGTATTCAGCAAAGTTATTGCAACTTACTTTGAGTTGATTAGTTAACACTAAACAGAAAAAAGAAAATTCTATGTCTGAAGTAAGTGAAAAAAAATGGTATGTTGTTCGTGCTGTAAGTGGTCAAGAGAACAAAATCAAAACGTATATCGAAAATGAGATTGCTCGTTTAGGTATGCAAGATTATGTTGATCAAGTATTAGTACCAACAGAACGTGTTGTTCAAATCCGTAACGGAAAAAAAATCCACAAGGAAAAAGTGTTTTTCCCTGGCTATATAATGGTTCAAGCCAATTTAACTGGTGAAGTTCCTCACATTATAAGATCGGTAACTAACGTCATCGGTTTTTTAGGTGAAACTAAAGGTGGTGATCCTGTGCCATTAAGACAATCTGAAGTAAACAGAATGTTAGGTAAGGTTGATGAATTAGCCGTAGAGGAAAGTGCTAATGTAGCGATTCCTTATACAAAAGGTGAAACAGTTAAAGTGATCGATGGTCCTTTCAATGGATTTGATGGAACGATCGAGAAAATTAACGAAGAGAAGCGTAAACTTGAAGTAATGGTTAAGATTTTCGGAAGAAAAACACCATTAGAGTTAAGTTATATGCAAGTTGAAAAAGTATAATAGTGTTACAATTAAGATAGGTGAGTCTTTCGCTTCCAAAAGAAAGATAACACCAAATTAAATTATTAAAAATGGCAAAAGAATTAGGTAAAGTAGTTAAGTTACAAGTTCGGGGAGGTGCAGCGAATCCGTCGCCACCGGTTGGACCCGCTTTAGGAGCTGCAGGTGTTAACATCATGGAGTTCTGTAAGCAATTCAATGCTAGAACACAAGACAAGGCTGGTAAAGTATTACCAGTTGTGATTTCTGTTTACAAAGACAAATCATTTGACTTTGTAATTAAGACACCACCAGCGGCAGTTCAATTATTAGAAGCGGCCAAGTTGAAAAAGGGTTCTGGTGAGCCAAACCGAAAAAAAGTAGCTAAAGTATCTTGGGACCAAATCAAGACGATAGCAGAAGACAAAATGGTAGATTTAAATGCATTTACTCCAGAGTCGGCTATGAAAATGATTGCTGGTACAGCAAGATCGATGGGAATAACTGTAACAGGAACATTTCCTTCTTAATCTATTAAAGACATTACAAAATGGCAAGATTAACAAAAAAGCAAAAAGAAGCTTTAGCGAAAATTGAAAAAGGAAGAGTATATTCTTTAGAAGATGCTTCAGCCTTAATTAAAGAAGTTACCAATACAAAATTTGATGCGTCTGTAGACTTAGCTGTACGTTTAGGAGTTGATCCTCGTAAAGCAAATCAAATGGTAAGAGGTGTAGTATCTCTTCCACACGGTACTGGTAAAGACGTAAAAGTATTAGCATTAGTAACTCCAGACAAAGAAGCAGAAGCTAAAGAAGCAGGTGCTGATTATGTAGGTTTAGATGAGTACCTTGATAAAATCAAGAGTGGTTGGACAGACGTAGATGTTATTATTACTATGCCTAGCGTTATGGGTAAATTAGGTCCTTTAGGACGTGTATTAGGTCCTCGTGGTTTAATGCCTAACCCAAAGACAGGAACAGTAACAATGGATGTTGCTAAAGCTGTAACAGAAGTAAAAGCTGGTAAAATTGACTTTAAAGTTGATAAAACTGGTATCGTACACGCTGCTATAGGTAAAGCATCATTTAGTGCTGATAAAATTGCAGATAATGCAAATGAATTATTACAAACATTAATGAAATTAAAACCAACAACTGCAAAGGGTGTTTATGTAAAAAGCATTTTTATGTCTTCTACAATGAGCCCAAGTATCGCTGTTGATTCTAAAATTGGTTAATTAAGTTAAAACTTTTATTATGACAAGAGAAGAAAAATCATTAGTAATTGAGGAATTAACTGCAGACTTAGCTAATAACGCAAATATCTATTTAGCAGATATTTCAGGATTAAACGCTGATACTACCTCAAACTTACGCCGTGCTGCTTTTAAAGCAAACGTGCAAATGGCAGTTGTTAAAAATACATTACTTGCAAAAGCAATGGAGGCTTCAGATAGAGATTTTGGAGATTTACCTTCAGTACTTAAAGGAAATACATCTGTGATGTATTCTGAAACAGGTAACGTACCGGCTAAATTAATTAAAACCTTCCGTAAAAAATCAGAAAAGCCTTTATTAAAAGGAGCTTTTATTGAGGAAGCTGTTTACATTGGTGACGAACAATTAGACTTATTAGTAGATATCAAGTCTAAAGAAGAGTTACTAGGAGAGATTGTTGGATTATTACAATCGCCTGCTAAAAATGTTGTATCAGCTCTTAAATCGGGTGGTAGCACAATAGCTGGACTTATAAAAACACTATCTGAAAAAGAAGGATAGTCTTAAATAGTACGCACTTTATTACAATTATATTATTACAAAATTATTAAAACGATAGAAAAATGGCAGATTTAAAAGATTTCGCAGAACAATTAGTTAACCTTACTGTAAAAGAAGTAAATGAGTTAGCAACTATATTAAAAGATGAGTATGGTATCGAGCCTGCTGCTGCTGCTGCAGTTGCTGTTGCTGGTCCTGCTGCAGGTGGTGAAGCTGAAGAAGCTCAAACTGAATTTGATGTTATTTTAAAAGCGGCTGGTGGTTCTAAATTAGCAGTTGTAAAATTAGTTAAAGAATTAACTGGTTTAGGATTAAAAGAAGCTAAAGGTTTAGTTGACGATGCACCAAGTGCTATCAAAGAAGCAGTTTCTAAAGACGAAGCTGAAGCTCTTAAAGCTCAATTAGAAGAGGCTGGAGCAGAGGTAGAGCTTAAGTAAGCTTAACATCTCAAACACATTACGGTTTAGGTCTGAAGGCGTTCTTCAAGACCTAAACCATTTTGCGTATATAACGTTTACATACGCTATTATTATTTTTTTTAATCAAAATTCCGTCCATTGATGTTATCAACACAAGCTGAAAGATTAAATTTCTCTTCTATTATTAATAGAACGGAATATCCAGACTTCTTGGATATTCAGATAAAATCCTTCCAGGATTTTTTCCAGTTAGAAACTAAATCAGAGGAAAGAGGTGATGAAGGTCTTTATAATACCTTCATGGAAAACTTTCCAATTACAGATTCTCGTAATCAATTCGTTTTAGAATTTTTAGATTACTTCGTAGATCCACCAAGATATGCTATTGAAGAGTGTATTGAAAGAGGACTTACTTACAGCGTTCCGCTAAAGGCTAGGTTAAAGTTATATTGTACAGACCCTGAACATGAGGATTTCGAGACCATTGTTCAAGATGTGTACTTAGGTACTATACCTTACATGACGCCTTCAGGAACTTTTTGTATTAATGGTGCAGAGCGTGTTGTTGTATCTCAATTACACCGTTCACCAGGGGTTTTCTTTGGCCAATCTTTTCATGCCAATGGAACCAAATTATATTCAGCGAGAGTTATACCATTCAAAGGATCTTGGATTGAATTCGCTACAGATATCAACCAAGTGATGTATGCTTACATCGATAGAAAGAAAAAATTACCTGTTACTACGCTTTTCCGTGCCATTGGTTTTGAGCGTGATAAAGATATCTTAGAGATTTTTGACTTAGCAGAAGAAGCTAAAGTTTCAAAATCTGGATTAAAAAAATACTTAGGAAGAAAATTAGCTGCACGTGTATTAAATACATGGCATGAAGATTTTGTTGATGAAGATACTGGAGAGGTTGTATCTATCGAGCGTAATGAAATCGTGCTTGATCGTGATACGATTCTTGATAAAGAAAATATAGAAGAGATTCTTGATGCTGATGTGAAGACTATTCTTTTACATAAAGAAAGTACTGAGCAAGGTGATTATGCTATTATTCACAACACGCTTCAAAAAGATCCAACAAACTCTGAAAAAGAAGCTGTTGAACATATCTATAGACAATTACGTAATGCTGAGCCGCCAGATGAGGAAACAGCACGTGGTATTATAGATAAATTATTCTTTAGTGACCAACGTTACTCTTTAGGGGAAGTTGGACGTTATAGAATGAATAAAAAATTAGGTCTTGATATTGGAATGGATAAGCAAGTGCTTACCAAAGAGGATATCATTACCATCATTAAATATTTAATCGAGCTTATCAATTCTAAAGCTGAGATTGATGATATTGATCACTTATCTAACCGTCGTGTACGTACAGTTGGTGAGCAATTATCTTCTCAATTTGGTGTTGGTTTAGCACGTATGGCACGTACGATTCGTGAACGTATGAACGTTCGTGATAATGAAGTGTTTACGCCTATTGATTTAATTAATGCGAAGACATTATCGTCTGTAATTAATTCTTTCTTTGGAACAAACCAGTTGTCTCAATTTATGGATCAAACCAATCCACTTGCTGAAATTACGCATAAGCGTCGTTTATCAGCTCTTGGACCAGGTGGTTTATCAAGAGAAAGAGCAGGGTTTGAGGTACGTGATGTTCACTATACACACTACGGACGTTTATGTCCTATTGAAACACCAGAGGGACCGAATATTGGTTTAATATCATCTCTTTCTGTATATGCGAAAGTGAACCCAATGGGATTCATCGAAACGCCATATAGAAAAGTAACTGATGGTGTAGTTGATATTAAAAATGAACCTACATACTTAAGTGCTGAGGAAGAAGAAGAAAAATTAATTGCTCAAGCAACTGTAAAAGTTGATGACAATGGTAAAATTCTTCATGATAAAGTAATTGCAAGAATGGAAGGTGACTTCCCGGTAATTGATCCTAATCAATTACATTATACGGATGTTGCACCAAACCAGATTTCTTCAATTTCTGCTTCTTTAATTCCTTTCTTAGAACATGATGATGCCAACCGTGCATTGATGGGATCAAACATGATGCGTCAAGCCGTGCCATTATTAAGAGTAGATGCACCAATTGTAGGAACAGGTTTAGAGCGTCAAGTAGCTTCAGACTCTAGAGTATTGATTAATGCTGAAGGAGAAGGTGAAGTACTTTATGTTGATGCTAAAGAAATTAAAATTAGATACGAGCGTACCGAAGACGAAGCTAAAGTAAGTTTTGATAGTGATATTAAAACATACCAGTTAGTTAAATACAGAAAGACAAACCAAGGAACTTCTATCAACCTGAAACCAATTATCGTTAAAGGTGATAAAGTAACTAAAGGTCAAGTTTTATGTGAAGGGTATGCGACTCAAAAAGGAGAATTAGCTTTAGGTAGAAATATGAAAGTAGCCTTTATGCCTTGGAAAGGGTATAACTTTGAGGATGCGATTGTAATTTCTGAAAAAGTGGTTCGTGAAGATATTTTCACTTCTATCCATATTGATGAATATTCTCTTGAAGTAAGAGATACTAAATTAGGAAATGAAGAATTAACTAACGATATCCCTAACGTTTCTGAAGAGGCTACTAAAGACTTAGATGAAAACGGTATGATTCGCGTTGGTGCCGAGGTTAAGCCTGGTGATATTCTTATTGGTAAGATTACTCCAAAAGGAGAGTCTGATCCAACTCCTGAAGAAAAATTATTACGTGCTATCTTTGGTGATAAAGCTGGAGATGTGAAAGATGCTTCTTTAAAAGCGTCACCTTCATTGAATGGTGTTGTTATTGAAAAGAAATTATTCGCTAGAGCCGTAAAAGATAAACGTAAGCGTGCTCAAGATAAAGATGATATTCTTGCCTTAGAAGCACAATACGATAGAAAGTTTGATGAATTAAAGGATGTTTTAGTTGATAAACTTTTCAACATTGTAAACGGAAAAACGGCTCAAGGTATCTTTAATGATTTAGGTGAAGAGGTTTTACCAAAAGGTAAAAAGTTCACGCTTAAAATGTTAAATGCTGTTGATGATTATGCGCATTTAGTGTCTGGAAAATGGACGACTGATGATCATACAAACCAATTGGTTGCCGATTTAATTCACAACTATAAGATTAAAGAGAACGATTTACAAGGTTCTTTACGTCGTGAGAAGTTTACAATTTCTGTAGGTGATGAGTTACCAGCAGGTATTATTAAATTAGCTAAAGTTTACATCGCTAAGAAACGTAAACTTAAAGTAGGTGATAAAATGGCAGGACGTCACGGTAACAAAGGTATTGTTGCAAGAATCGTTCGTCAAGAAGATATGCCATTCTTAGAAGATGGAACGCCTGTTGATATTGTATTAAATCCACTTGGTGTACCATCTCGTATGAACATCGGACAGATTTATGAAACAGTATTAGGATGGGCAGGACAAAAATTAGGACGTAAATATGCAACGCCAATCTTTGATGGAGCTACTATCGATCAAATCAACGGATTTACAGATGAAGCTGGAATTCCAAGATATGGTCATACGTATCTTTACGATGGTGGAACTGGACAGCGTTTTGATCAACCAGCAACAGTTGGTGTGATTTACATGCTGAAACTAGGACACATGGTTGATGATAAAATGCACGCACGTTCTATTGGACCTTACTCATTAATTACGCAACAACCATTAGGTGGTAAAGCACAGTTTGGTGGTCAGCGTTTTGGTGAGATGGAAGTTTGGGCACTTGAGGCTTATGGCGCATCAAGTACCTTACGTGAGATTTTAACTGTAAAATCTGATGATGTTATTGGTAGAGCTAAAACTTACGAAGCTATCGTAAAAGGTGAACCAATGCCAGATCCAGGATTACCAGAATCATTCAACGTACTTATGCACGAATTGAAAGGTTTAGGTCTAGACATCAGATTAGAAGAGTAAAAAATAGTGCACAGTCTCAGTAAACAGTTTGCACTGAATATTGGGACTGCGACTGAAAACTTAAGAAAATGGCAAGAAAACAAGATAAAAATACAGTTAAGAGGTTTAATAAAATCTCAATTGGTTTAGCGTCACCAGAGTCTATTTTAGCAGAGTCTAGAGGTGAGGTTTTAAAACCAGAAACTATCAATTATCGTACGCACAAACCTGAACGTGATGGTTTGTTCTGTGAGCGTATTTTTGGTCCTGTAAAGGATTATGAGTGTGCTTGTGGTAAGTATAAAAGAATTCGCTACAAAGGTATTGTTTGTGACCGTTGTGGTGTTGAAGTAACAGAAAAGAAAGTACGTCGTGATCGTGTTGGGCACATCAACCTTGTTGTTCCCGTAGCTCACATTTGGTACTTCCGTTCGTTACCTAATAAAATAGGTTACTTATTAGGATTACCGTCTAAGAAATTAGATATGATTATTTACTACGAACGTTATGTAGTAATTCAACCAGGTAATGCTAAAAATGAAGAAGGTGAACCATTACAAAAAATGGACTTCTTAACTGAAGAAGAATATTTAAACATTCTTGAAACCCTTCCTCAAGACAATCAATATTTAGACGATACAGACCCTAATAAGTTTTTAGCTAAAATGGGTGCTGAATGTTTAATTGAGTTGTTAGCAAGAATTGATTTAGAGTCTTTATCATACGAATTACGTCATAAAGCAAATACCGAAACGTCTAAACAACGTAAAACGGAAGCTTTAAAACGTTTACAAGTTGTTGAGTCTTTAAAAGAATCTAACAATAACCGTGAGAATCGTCCAGAATGGATGATCATGAAAGTTATTCCAATCATTCCGCCAGAATTACGTCCTTTAGTTCCACTAGATGGAGGTCGTTTTGCAACGTCTGATTTAAATGACTTATACCGTCGTGTAATTATTCGTAACAACCGTCTTAAAAGATTGGTTGAAATTAAAGCTCCGGAAGTAATTTTACGTAATGAAAAACGTATGCTTCAAGAGTCTGTCGATTCATTATTCGATAATACACGTAAGTCTTCAGCGGTAAAAACTGATTCTAACAGACCTTTAAAATCTTTATCAGATTCATTAAAAGGTAAGCAAGGTCGTTTCCGTCAAAACTTACTTGGTAAACGTGTGGATTATTCAGCACGTTCGGTAATTGTTGTTGGACCAGAATTAAAATTATTTGAATGTGGATTGCCTAAAAACATGGCAGCTGAATTATACAAACCTTTCGTAATTAGAAAATTAATTGAAAGAGGTATTGTAAAAACGGTTAAATCTGCAAAGAAAATTATAGATAAAAGAGAGCCTGTGGTTTGGGATATCTTGGAAAACGTTCTTAAAGGACATCCAGTATTACTAAACCGTGCGCCTACTTTACACAGATTGGGTATTCAAGCTTTTCAACCAAAATTAATTGAAGGAAAAGCAATCCAATTACACCCGTTAGTGTGTACAGCCTTTAATGCCGATTTCGATGGTGACCAGATGGCGGTACATTTACCACTTGGGCCTGAAGCTATTTTAGAATGTCAAATGTTAATGTTGGCTTCTCACAATATCTTAAACCCTGCTAACGGTTCTCCGGTAACGGTTCCTTCTCAGGATATGGTACTTGGTCTTTACTATATGACCAAGCTTCGTAAATCTACTGAAGAAGTGAAAGTTCAAGGTGAAGGTTTAACATTCTATTCTCCAGAGGAAGTAGAAATTGCTTTTAATGAGCAACGTGTGGACCTGAATGCTGGAATTAAAGTAAGAACTATCGACATTAATGAAGATGGTAAACTTGCTCCAATGATTATTGAAACAACTGTAGGTCGTGTATTATTTAACCAACACGTACCACAGGCTGCAGGATATATTAATGAGGTATTAACTAAGAAATCTTTAAGAGATATTATTGGTGATATCCTTAAAGCAACTTCAGTTCCTGAAACGGCTGATTTCTTAGATGCGATTAGAACTTTAGGATTTAAATTCGCCTTCCAAGGTGGTTTATCATTTAGTTTAGGTGATATTATCATTCCGCCAGAAAAGCAAGGAATGATTGATAAAGCTAACGGTTTAGTTGAAGGTATTACAGGTAACTATAACATGGGACTTATTACCAACAACGAACGTTATAACCAAGTTATTGATATTTGGACTTCTACAAATGCTGAATTGACTGAATTGTCTATGAAACGTATTCGTGAGGATCAACAAGGATTCAACTCGGTGTTTATGATGCTTGATTCTGGAGCTCGTGGATCTAAAGAACAGATTCGTCAGTTAACAGGTATGCGTGGATTAATGGCAAAACCTAAAAAATCTACTGCAGGTGGTGGATCTATTATTGAAAATCCAATTCTTTCTAACTTTAAGGAAGGTCTTTCAATTTTAGAATACTTTATCTCAACGCACGGTGCTCGTAAGGGTCTTGCGGATACGGCACTTAAAACGGCCGATGCAGGTTACTTAACACGTCGTTTAGTTGATGTATCTCAAGATGTTATTATTAACACTGAAGATTGTGGTACTTTAAGAGGTGTTGAAGTTGAGCCATTGAAGAAGAATGATGAAGTTGTTGAAAGCTTACAAGAAAGAATTGTTGGACGTGTATCTTTAAATGACGTTTTCAATCCTTTAACTGAAGAGAAATTGGCTTCTGCTGGACAATTAATTGATGATGCTGTAGCGAAAGTTATAGGAGCATCTCCATTAGAAAGTATTGAAGTGCGTTCTGCTTTAACTTGTGAAGCTTTACAAGGAATTTGTGCTAAATGTTACGGTCGTAACTTAGCTACAGGTAAAATGGTACAACGTGGTGAAGCTGTTGGTGTAGTTGCTGCACAATCAATTGGTGAGCCTGGTACACAGTTAACACTTCGTACATTCCACGTGGGTGGTATTGCAGGAAACATTTCAGAAGAGAACAATTTAATTGTTAAGTTTACTGGTGTTGCTGAAATTGAAGATTTAAAAACAGTTAAAGGACAAGATAGCGAAGGAAACGATATTGATATCGTAATCTCTAGAACATCTGAACTTAAACTTGTCGATAAGAAAACAGGTATTGTATTAAGTACGAATAATATTCCTTACGGTTCTACAATATTTGTTAAGAATGGTCAAGAATTATCTAAAGGAGATGTCGTTTGTACATGGGATCCATATAATGGTGTAATTATTTCAGAATTCGCTGGTAAAGTGAGATATGAAAACCTTGAACAAGGTGTTACTTACCAAGTAGAGATTGATGAACAAACAGGTTTCCAAGAAAAAGTAATTTCTGAATCTAGAAACAAGAAACTTATCCCAACACTTCATATTGAAAATGCAAGTGGTGAAACGATGCGTTCATACAACTTACCAGTTGGTGCACACATTATGATTGATGACGGTGAAGCTGTTAACATTGGTAAGATTTTAGTTAAGATTCCTCGTAAATCTGCGAAAGCAGGTGATATTACCGGTGGTCTTCCTCGTGTAACTGAGTTATTCGAAGCACGTAACCCTTCTAACCCAGCAGTAGTAAGTGCTATTGATGGTGTGGTTTCTTTCGGAAAAATCAAAAGAGGTAACCGTGAGATTATCGTAGAATCTAAATTAGGTGACGTTAAGAAATATTTAGTGAAATTATCAAGTCAGATTCTTGTTCAAGAAAATGATTTCGTAAAAGCGGGTATGCCATTATCTGATGGTTCTATCACGCCTAATGATATCTTAAATATTAAAGGCCCTTCAGCGGTACAACAGTACTTAGTAAATGAAGTACAAGAGGTATACCGTTTACAAGGGGTGAAGATTAATGATAAGCACTTCGAAGTTGTTGTAAGACAAATGATGCGTAAAGTTAGAATCATTGATTCTGGTGATACCATCTTCTTAGAAGATCAATTAGCTCATAAAGCAGATTTCATTAAAGAAAATGATGATATCTTTGGAATGAAAGTGATTGAAGACGCTGGAGATTCTTCAACGTTGAAAGCAGGACAAATTGTTACACCACGTCAATTAAGAGACGAGAACTCTATATTACGTCGTGAAGATAAAGCACTTGTTTCAGCTAGAGAAGCTCAGCCAGCAACGGCAACTCCAATACTTCAAGGTATTACAAGAGCGTCGCTTCAAACGAAATCATTTATTTCTGCTGCTTCCTTCCAAGAAACAACTAAAGTACTTAACGAAGCTGCAGTAGCAGGTAAAGTAGATGCTTTAGAAGGCTTGAAAGAAAATGTAATTGTTGGTCATAGAATACCAGCAGGTACAGGTATGAGACGCTATTCTGATATCATTGTTGGCTCTAAAGAAGAGTTTGACGAAATGATGCAAGTAAAGCAAGAATTAAATTATAATTAAATGAGACTCAAGTTTTACTACCTGTTCAGGTAGTAAAACTTGTAAGTCGAATTTATTCCCACGAAGGTGGGAATCTCATAAACGAGAGTCTTATGAGAATAGAAACAAACAAAAGCCTTCATGTATATCTATACTTGAAGGCTTTTGTTATAATATCAAGTTAATAATAATAAGACTTCCATTTTCATGGAAGTAAAAAACATAACTGTTATGGCAGACGAAAAAGAGCAACCAAAACAAGGACAAATAAACATAGAGTTAGATGAAAAAGTGGCAGAAGGTACTTATTCTAACCTCGCAATTATCAACCATTCGGTTTCAGAATTTGTAGTGGATTTTGTAAATATTATGCCTGGTGTTCCTAAGAATAAAGTGAAATCTAGAATTATATTAACGCCGCAACACGCGAAGCGTTTATTAAAAGCTTTAAGTGAAAATATCACTAGGTTTGAAAATGCGCATGGCGAAATTAAAGATTATGAGCAACCACCGATTCCTTTAAATTTCGGACCAACTGGTCAAGCTTAAACAAAATCATAAAATCATAAAAAAGCCTTTGAACATTGTTCAAAGGCTTTTTTTTAATACGCCATTTCCTTGTTATGGCGTTTAAACTTTAAAGCGCCAGAAGGACATTTTTTTATCTGTTTTATAATGCTTTCAGTTGGACTGCCATTGGGGTCAATCCATGGGATTACAGAGTTTTGAAACACATCAGACAGCTCTTTGGTGCAAACATTAGATTGTTTACATTTAAAAGGACAGTATGATATAGTGATTTCATTGTTACGGTATTCTGTTGTCTTCATAAATAAAGTTTTTGGGGATAACTCTAATTAAAATTATTAACTGTGAATATTACTTAAAATAAGATTTAATCAAATTCTGATGTGAAATGTAATTTTACATTCGGGTATTTTTGTTGTGTCATTTGTAATGAAAATGCAGAATCGGCCAAGAAAACCAATTGATCACGTTTGTCTTTTGCAAGAAAACGTTGCTTAACACGTACAAATTCCTTGTATTCGTCAGATTTAGAATTGCTCGGATCTACCCAGCAGGCTTTGTGTACGTTTAAATTTTCATACGTACATTTAGCACCATATTCATGCTCTAAACGGTATTGGATAACTTCATACTGTAAGGCGCCAACGGTTCCTATTACTTTTCTTCCGTTAAGTTCTAAAGTAAAAAGTTGGGCAACTCCTTCATCCATTAATTGATCGATACCTTTATAAAGTTGTTTCGATTTTAAAGGATCGGCATTATTAATATATCTAAAGTGTTCTGGAGAGAAACTTGGGATACCCTTGTAATTTAGAATTTCACCTTCAGTAAGGGTGTCACCAATTTTAAAGTTACCTGTATCTTGTAAACCTACTATGTCACCAGGGTAGGAGATGTCTACGATTTCTTTCTTTTCAGCAAAAAATGCATTCGGACTCGAGAATTTCACTTTTTTATTATGTCTTACATGCAGGTAAGGTGAATTTCTTTTGAACTCCCCTGAAACAATTTTTATAAAGGCTAGACGGTTTCTGTGATTTGGATCCATGTTAGCATGAATCTTAAAAACGAAGCCGCTAAACTTATCTTCTTCAGGTTTTACCAGACGCTCTTCACTATTTTTTGGCTGTGGTTTAGGTGCAATATCTACAAAGCAATCTAATAGTTCTCGAACTCCAAAACTGTTTAAAGCAGAACCAAAGAACACTGGCTGTAAGCTTCCGTTTAAGTATACTTCATTATTAAAAGGTGGATAAATACCTTCAACAAGTTCTAATTCTTCTCTTAAGGTTTCCGCAGAAGTATCACCAACTAACTTATTAAGTTCATCAGAATTTAAATCTGAAATCTCAATAGTCTCTTCAATATTCTTTCTACTATCACCACTAAATAAATTGATGTTTTTTTCCCAAATATTATAGATTCCCTTGAAGTCGTAACCCATTCCAATTGGGAAACTTAAAGGCGTTACGGTTAAGCCTAATTTTTGCTCAATTTCGTCAAGTAATTCGAAAGCATCCTTTCCTTCACGGTCCATTTTATTAATGAATACGATCATTGGAATGTTTCGCATACGACAAACTTCAACCAATTTTTCCGTTTGCTCCTCAACACCTTTCGCAACGTCAATAACAACAATAACACTATCAACAGCGGTTAATGTTCTAAACGTATCCTCAGCAAAATCCTTGTGCCCAGGGGTATCTAAAATATTAATTTTAATACCATCATATTCAAAAGCTAAGACAGAAGTTGCCACAGAAATTCCACGCTGACGCTCAATTTCCATGAAATCACTGGTTGCTCCTTTTTTAATTTTATTGCTTTTAACTGCGCCGGCTTCCTGTATGGCACCACCAAAAAGTAATAATTTTTCAGTTAATGTGGTTTTACCAGCATCGGGATGCGAAATAATACCAAAAGTACGACGACGTTTTATTTCTTTTAAAAAACTCATAAATTTTGTTGCAAAATGGGTTGCAAAGATACTATTAAACTTCAATAAGAAAGGAAGTTGAAGGGACTTTTTAAAATTCTAATTGGATTAATATGGTATTCAAAATTTACTTGGTATTTTTGTTTGAAATGAAGTGAAGATACTGGTTAGTAAACATTGGTTTTCTCCCGTTTTTATTACATAGTATCCCACATAATTAGCGAATAGAAATTATTAGATGAAAGAAGAAGAAGTAATACTTGTTAACGAAAAGGATGAAAAAATTGGTTTAATGCCAAAAATGGAAGCGCATGAAAAAGCCCTACTGCACCGTGCCTTTTCGGTCTTTGTATTCAATGACAAGAATGAATTGATGTTGCAACAACGCGCTTTAGGAAAATACCATACGCCAGGGTTGTGGACTAATACCTGTTGCAGTCACCAACGCGATGGAGAGTCTAATCTGGAAGCAGGTAAACGTCGTTTGCAAGAAGAAATGGGCTTTGTTACGGAATTGGAAGAATCTATTTCTTTTATTTATAAGGCTCCTTTTGATAATGGTTTAACAGAACACGAGTATGATCATATTCTTTTAGGAAAGTATAGCGGTGTTCCTAATATTAACCCAGAGGAAGTAGAAAGCTGGAAATGGATGTCTTTGGAGGCAGTAAAGAAAGATATTGAGGTTCAACCAGAAATTTATACGGCTTGGTTTAAAGTTATTTTTGATAAGTTCTACGATAATATAAAGATAAATTCATGAGAGCAACGCTAAGTCGAAAAGCACATTTTAATGCCGCTCATAGGTTATACAGAAAGGATTGGAGTTTTGAAAAGAACGATGAAGTCTTTGGAAAGTGTAATAACCCAAATTTTCATGGCCATAATTATGAGCTTATCGTTAGTGTTACTGGTGAAATTGATAAGGAAACAGGCTTTGTAGTTGATGCAAAGATTCTGAAAGAACTTATTGAAGTTGAAATTGAACAGGCTTTCGATCATAAAAATTTAAATCTTGAGGTGTCAGAATTTGAAGATTTAAATCCTACTGCCGAAAATATTGCCGTTGTAATTTATAATAAGTTAAAACCGAAACTAGATGCTAATTTGGATTTAGAAATTACACTTTACGAAACACCTCGAAATTTTGTGCGCTATTCAGGTGAATAGATAAGCTAAACCACCATTATTCTTATAAATATATTCATCTCGCTAGCGCGAATTAGACTCTAAAATAAATCTTAAAAAAGCGGTCTATTGGAAGTTTATATGTAATTTTGCGCAAAATAAATTAAAAAATTATGGCAAATGTTAAAAACCTAAAAAAGGATATTAATTTCGTTTTAGGTGATATTATAGAAGCGGTTTATGTTTGGGAATATTCAAATACAGACAAAGATACAAAGCAGAGTGAAGCAATTATTGATGAAGCCATCAAAACATTTGACGAACTTATCGTAAAGGTAAATGCAAAATCTGATAACCCAAAAGCTCATTTTAAAGCGATTAACGCTGAATTAGAAACTAAGGGTCGTGCTTTAATTGAAAAAATTAATGCATTAGGTTAAAATTTTTTAACGGAATGCTTGCAATTAATAAAATTGCGATTATATTTGCACCCGTTAAATAAGCCGATGTAGCTCAGCTGGCTAGAGCAGCTGATTTGTAATCAGCAGGTCGTGGGTTCGAGTCCCTCCATCGGCTCAAAAAAACCTCACTTTTAGTGAGGTTTTTTTATGCTTCACCCTGAAGTATTAATGTGTAGTATTCTTCAATTTTATTCTATTAGTATAAGATATGAACTCAATACAAAAAGAGCCTTACATTGATTGCAAGGCTCTTTTTGTTTATGAGTGTTAAATATTAGTATATCTTACTTTTCGTTCTTTCTAATGGTCTCTACGAAAGTATTTAATTCTTTACCATATTTTGATTCTTTTACTTTTGGAGTTAAAGACTTATTAATGGTATCTAACAAATCGATTCTTGCATTGTAAATTTCAGATAGAGCTAAAAAAGGAGCAACTTCGCTATCCTTATGTTGTAGTGCAAAATTAACAGTGTATAGATATTTTCTTTTTAAAGAGCTGTTTTCTTCATTTTGAAGCGCTGCGTACTTCAGTGTGTCTTTTGCTATTTGTGCTTCAAATTTTTCTTTGATAATCTCTAAATTTCTATTATTAACTTTTGAGATAAGGTCCCTATAGTTTTCCAAAACTTCTTGCTGCTTAGATCCTTTAATTTCTGCATCGTAAACAAAGTTTTTAAGTGTGGTTTTAATTTCAGTAATGCCTTTATCTGCAAAAAAGCCAATACGATCTTGTTCGGTACTCTTTTTATCTAAGTCTAGATAGAACATCTCTGGGGATTCTATTTTGCTGTGTAATTCGAAACTTGAATTACCATTAATAACAATGGAATCTACAGTTACTAAAACAGTGTCTTGTACCTTTTTTAGGTAAACTGTGCCTTTTTTAAGATCTTTTATATGCGCTTTTACGGTTAAATCGTTGTCGTTACTACCACAAGATAATAGAGTTGTAGCTACAAGTAGTATTAAGAGTTTTTTCATGAGTTGGAGTTATTTTATAAAGGGGCAAATATCTAATAATTAATTTTTATAAACTAAAACCTAACAGTATTTTAGATACAAATGATTGAGCATATGTTGTTAAAGTAATCACAAAACAAAATGACAGCATTTATTTTCGCACAGGTATTGTTATTTTTGTATCAGAATGCATTTATGTTACAGTTTATTGAGTGGTTACTTTAAACTTGTAAGTGCAATTCATATTTTTGGTTGGTTAGTTAGTGAAAAAGCACCTCTTTAAAGAGGTGCTTTTTCCATTTATAGTGATTAGTGTTTGAAAATAAAAAAAATGATACCTCATATTTCAGTATTAACTGATAAAATTGTAGTCTATTTCTACTTTTAAATGGTTTTTTAGGGACAAATGTTAAGTATTTGTGCGTTTAATCGAAAATAATGGTATTTAGTCGTTTTAATTAGGAAAGTATTCTTATATTTGGAGTGTACTAAATAATACATTTTTTTAGTTCAATGGATTAATTAATTAATATTTGCAATATGTTGTTGATATGGCGACCCCAAATCGAACTTCATAAAACAAAGAGCAAATTGATAAGAAACCGAGTTTGAGGGAGCTCGGTTTTTTTATGCCTTATTTTTAAAATTTAAAGTTTGTTTATTTCTATTTTGACAAAAGGTGCAAGAATAGCAGACGTAAATTATTTTATGATTGATCTGCTTTTATAAAAGCTTATTTATTTTCTAAATTCGCAGAAATAATTTTACAAATGAAATTAAAGATTTTCATCCTTTTTTATTTAAGCGTATTTAGTCTTTTTGCGCAGCTTCCAGAGGGTTTTGTTTATGTTAAGGATATCATTCCTGATTTAGATGTAGAATTACGTTATCATACTTCTTATAATTTTGTAGGTAAACCTGTAAATGGTTATCACTCCAATAAATTGATATTAACTCTAAAGGCCGCTCAGGCTCTTAAAAAGGTTAATGATGATTTACAAATGCAGAATTTATGCTTAAAAGTCTTTGACGGTTACAGACCACAGCGTGCAGTAGATCATTTCATGAGTTGGGCTAGAGATATGAATGACACGTTGACAAAGCAGATTTTTTACCCACATATAAAAAAGAAGTATTTATTCCAGGAGCAATATATTGCAACGCATTCAGGACATAGTAAAGGAAGTACCTTAGATTTAACGATTATAGATGGAAATACGGGAGAAGCTTTAGATATGGGAAGTCCATTCGATTTTTTCGGACCGGTTTCATCGTATAACAATCAGGAAATTACGGAGCAGCAAAAAGCGAATAGAAAACTATTACATGATTTAATGCTGAACCACGGTTTTAGAGGGTACTCCAAAGAATGGTGGCATTTTACCTTACGTCATGAGCCTTTTCCAAATACTTATTTTGATTTCCCAGTGGAATAGAACTTAGTACGTTTTAATACCAACGTTTCTTTTTCTTTTTTGAAGCTTCGCTTTTGCGTCCTTTTTTATGTTTGCTTCCTGTTTTATTAGATTTATGCACAATGGGTTTTGCTTTAGGATCTAAAGGGTAGGGGTGTTCGTCAATGACATCCAATTGCAATTGAATGAGCTGTTGGATGGTTTGAATATAAGTTTTTTCATCTGCAGAACAAAGAGAGTAAGCCATACCTTTATTACCAGCTCTTGCCGTTCTACCTATACGATGTACGTAAGTTTCCGGAATGTTTGGCAGGTCGAAGTTTACAACGGCATCTAAGTTGTTAATGTCAATGCCTCGAGCGGCGACATCGGTTGCAATTAAGATGTTTACGTCTCCTTTTTTGAACCTGTCTAAAGCATCTTGTCTAGCTGTCTGACTTTTATCACCATGAATACTGTCCGCTTTATAACCATTTTTGACGAGTGTTTTTTCAAGTTTTTCCACACCAAATTTTGTACGTCTAAAAATAATGATGTTACCCTTTATGGTGTTACGTAATAAATGTAGACACAATTCTATTTTATTCTTTTTCGGAACAAAATATAGTAATTGATTAACGTTTTTAGAGGTTGAAGAGTTCTGTGCGACTTCAATACGCTCTGGGTTTGTTAAAATGGAATTCGCTAATTGTTCTACTTTATAAGGTATCGTTGCAGAAAATAACAACACTTGCTTTTCTTTGGTGCAAAGGCGCTCAATTTTTTTAACATCGTCTATAAATCCCATATCAAGCATCAAATCGGCTTCATCTAAAACTAAGGTTTCAACATAATCTAGGTTTACAAAATCTTGTTTGTGTAAGTCTAATAAACGACCAGGGGTGGCTATTAAAATATCTAAACCTTTTTTTAGCACTTCTTTTTGTGGTTCTATTGAAATACCGCCAAAAACAACCGCCGTTCTTAGGTTGGTATATGCACTATAGGTTTTAAAATTTTCTTCAATTTGGGAGGCTAATTCACGCGTTGGACTAATAATTAAAGCCTTAACTTGTTTACCCTTTTTAGGTGCATCTTGTCTATCAAATAAAGATTGTAGTATAGGAAGCGCAAAAGCAGCTGTTTTACCAGTACCGGTTTGTGCCGAAACGATAACATCCCTTTTTTCTAAAATTAAAGGAATTGTTTTTTCTTGAACCAAAGTAGGATTATCGTATCCAGCTTCAGCTACAGCTCTTAAAAGCGGTCTGTTAAGTTTTAAATCTTTAAATGACATGAAAAATAATTTACTGCAAAGATAACTGAAATTGCGCTGGGTTGTCTATCAAAACTTGATTACAAAACCAACAAGCCATTTTCTTTTAAAGTTGTGATAGGTTTTGAAAACCAAAACAATTCAAAATCTTCAAAATGTGTTTCAAAATCTTTTTTCAAATCTGAAACTGTTAGGGTTTTCTCGTTTTGTGGTGTTAGCTTCTGAAGAATTTCAATAAACCAATCGCCATAATCCTTTTGTAAAATAATTTCAAAGGCCTCTGTTTGTGAATGAAAATTTAATTTCAGATTATGATTGGTGTAGCCTTTTTTAGTTTTTGTGTGCCATGTTACTAAGGGCTGGGTACCTAACCAAACTACCTTTGCTCTCGGTTTTATTTTTAAATCGACCGTTGGTTCTAAACAGTCATATATAAAATCATGTTTGATTGTGGTATGCGGAATTTTAAAATCAAACCAGTCCTGTAATGGCAACTCAAAACCAATACCGTGCATGAAGTTAAACAACGATTTTTTTAATCCGTAACTAAAAATAGAGTGATCTATACCAGTATCATCCGTGAAATCGACATCGTTATTTGCAAAAGTAATCGCCTTGTAATTAGGTGTAATATGATAATTGCTTGGTTCTAAGCCAATAGGACTATGAGCTGTTAGGGCAAATTGATGCCAGAAACCCGATTGAATGATACCTATCTCAAAAAGTTGACGCACCATTTCTAAGCTGTCAACAGTTTCTTGTATCGTTTGTGTTGGGTATCCATACATGAGGTAACTGTGTACCATGATATTGGATTCGGTAAAGTTCCTAGTAACCTGCGCGACTTGTTCTACGGTAACGCCCTTATCTATAAGTTTTAATAAACGATCGGAAGCTACTTCCAGGCCGCCAGACACTGCAATGCACCCGGAAGCTTTTAATAGTTGGCATAAATCGTATGTAAAGTTCTTTTCAAATCTGATGTTCGCCCACCAGGTTACTGTAATTTTACGTTTTAATATTTCTAAAGCCAAGGCTCTCATTAGAGCTGGAGGAGCTGCTTCATCAACAAAGTGAAAACCAGTTTCGTTGGTTTGCCCTATAATTTGTTCCATACGGTCAACTAACAACTTCGCCGTAATGGGTTCGTAAATTTTAATATAATCTAAAGAAATATCGCAAAAAGTACATTTACCCCAGTAGCAGCCGTGAGCCATGGTAAGTTTGTTCCAACGGCCATCACTCCATAAGCTGTGCATGGGGTTAGCAATTTCAATGACAGAAATGTATTGGTCTAAAAGTAAATCTGAATAATCTGGTGTACCTATATCAACCTGTTTATAATCTGGTTTTAGGCTGTTATTTTTATAGGTTACTTTTTCGTTTTCTAATAAAAGCGTTCTTTTATAAAGTTTATCGTTATTCTTATTGGTGGTGTTACTTATGTTTTGAAACAACAATTCTATAGGTAATTCACCATCATCCAAAGTGATGAAATCGAAAAACTCAAATACTCTAACATCGGTAACCGAACGTAATTCTGTATTTGGAAATCCGCCGCCCATAGCTGTTTTTATATCAGGAAAGTGCTGTTTTATGAATTGCGCACATCGAAAAGCACTGTATAAATTTCCCGGGAAGGGTACCGAAAGACATATTAACTTTGGATTTGTAGACTGAATCTGTTTTTCAAGAATTTCAATGGTAATTTGATCAATATAAGTAGGATGTTCTTGGAGGTGGCCATAAAGTTCATCAAAGCTATTGGCACTTTGCCCTAGTCGTTCAGCATATCTGCTAAAACCAAAATTATCATCGATACATTCAATAATAAAATCTGATAAATCTTCAAGGTATAAAGTTGCGATATGTTTGGCTTTGTCTTGAAACCCCATGGATCCGAAAGCCCAATCCATATCTTCTAGCTGATTAAAACGAGAGGCACGTGGTAAAAAGTTATCGGTACAAATTTGTCTTGCAAGCGTTTGATTCTTTCCTTGTAAAAATTGAATGACCTGATCTAAAGGTTTGAGATAAGCATCTTTTAAAGCGTATATACGTTCACAGTTTTCTGAAACAATGCGGTTGTTTTGAGAAGCTAAATGAAATAATTCTTCAAAAGTTTCTTTTTTGAATAATTCTAAAATGACTTCTATGCCTAAATCCATTTGATAAGCGCTAATACCTTTTGTGTTTAGAAAACCTTTAAGATAAGCCGTAGCGGGGTAGGGCGTATTTAGTTGCGTAAAAGGAGGCGTGATGAGTAATAAGTCTTTCAAAATAGTGAGTAAATTGTTGTGCAAATATAGTTGAAAAGACTTTGCTGAAAGACTAATAGAGGATTGGTGTTTGTACTTTACACCTTATGAAATTGGAGTTCTAAACTAGAACTGTATTAACTAAACATGAGTTTTTTTAATCTTCATAGCATTCCATGAGTTGTCAATTGCGTAGAGCTTTGTTGGTTTTAAACGGTAATCGCCTAAAAAATCCCAATCAAATTCAATATGTAATTTCGAAATTTCACTTATTGAAGTGTTATTCGGGTAAAATACCCAAACTATAGAATCGTCCAAAAGTCTTGGAAATAACGTAAGCATTTGATTGATGAATTCATCCTTGTTGTCTGCGAACACCAAAGCGCACTCTACACAAGATGTGGTAACTATAGATTCTGAATATGAAATATCTTCGAAAACCTCATTAAAAGCCTCAGGCTTATTCAGAATATAAATATCACTATACTGATGCAGTTTTAATTTTTTTGTAGTCTTGCTCATAAACTAAAAATACAAAAAAAAGATATACAATGAAATCTAATTTTTAGAAATTCAAGTGTCGTTACTTCAAATGTTTTTTAAGATCATTTCGAAGTTTTATAGGAAGAGCTTCGTTGCTTACGGCTCTTTTTAGGTGGTCTTGGTTTTTTTCTTTGTCAAAAATTAACTTAAAAAGGGCTGTTGTGGTTAAGCTATTTTCAGCCTGTTCTATAAGTTTAAAGGTGTCGCCTGACTGTGCGGTACCTTCATTCAAAACTCGAATATAGGTTCCTGGAAAGCCATGATTTATAAATTGTTTCAGAACGTTTTGAGTACCAAATTTAACCCCTAATTTAAAGCAAGGTTCTCTATGTTCTGTAATTTGTATTCTAGCATTACCCACGCTATAGATGTCGCCTACGTGAATTTTAGTCTCATCTAAACCTGCTACCGTTAGGTTTTCACCAAACATGCCCCAATTCCATTCTAAGTTTGGATAAAGTGTTTTCCAATAGGCGTAATGGTCTTCAGAAAATAAATAACAGGCTTTAAATTCTCCACCATGATATTTTCTATCGGTAACGGTATCGTTTTCAACATCGCTTTTTCCTAAGTAAATAGGTGCAGAAGTGGGGGTTTTATAAATACCTGTTACAACTGGCTTGTCGTTCCAAATAATGGTTTTAGGTTTAGAGGTATTTGTAGAAATTATTTTCAAAATATTATTTAGAATTTAAAATATTATTATGCGGAACATCATGGTGCATTTGAGTCATCAAAATTAATAAAAAAACCACTTCTATTTCTAGAAGTGGCCTTATTATATAAAGAGTGCTTGTTTAATCTACAGACACCAGTTCTACCTCAAAAATTAAAACAGAACCAGCAGGGATACTACCTTGAGGCGTGTTACCGTAACCCAAATGTGCAGGAACATAAAATGTTCCGCTGCCACCTTCTTTAAGGTATGTCATGCCTTCTGAAAATCCTTTTATTAGGTTTTCTAAATTAAAAGATATACCACTAGTATTTTCGTCAAACGTTTCTCCATCTAGAAAATGGCCTTTGTAAATAACGGTTACATTATTTGTTTCGGTTGGATGTTCGCCAGTTCCAGGCTCATCAATAGAATAATATAATCCGGAATATGTTTTTTCTGCTGTTAAGTTATTTTCAGCTAAATATTCTTGAATTTCTAAGTCGTTTTCGGTGTTGAAATTGACGTAAATGAGTTCTAGATCAAATATAATCACGGCACCCGCTGGGATATCTCCCGAGCTATTGTCTCCATAAGCTAAATGAGCGGGAATTACTAGCGTGGCCGTTGCGCCCTCTCTCATATAGGATAAGCCTTCTTGCCAGCCTTTAATTAATTGACTAAGGTATATAGAGATGCCTTCTGTGTTCTCTTCAAAAACAGTTCCGTCTGTAAAATAGCCTTTGTATGCTACTTTAACACGATCGGTAGCCAATGGCACGGCGCCTTTACCTTGTTCGTTTATTATATAGTATAAACCTGAGCCACTCTTTTTAGCGTCTAGGTTGTTTTCTGCGAGGTATGTTTGAATTTCCGCTTCGTTTTCTGCAGAGTAATCATGTGGAACTTCATCTTTTTCACAGGCTGTAAAAAGCACTAATGCACATATAAATAGGAATTGTTTCATGGGGGGAATATTGTATTAAAACTTTATAAGATTCTTGGCCTTGTAGATTGGGGTTAAGAAACTAATCAACTTTGCTAAAACGAAGCGTCTCATTGTTGTTAGCGTCGTAAAAATATAGTGTTAAGCCCTCTCGTTTATAACTTATAGCGTTTGATATAGCCTTTGTGTAGGCGTCTGGAACTTCCATATTCATACACATTTTACGTGTCATGATAATAGGACCAAAGTCGATCGTATTTTCTGTTAAGGTTTTGATACTACCTGAATAGCTGTTGCAACCATCGGTACCAAAAATCATCATTTTTGTAATGTTTATTTCTAAGTTAGGCACTTCTGTCTGGCTATTATCAATAGTGTTTCCGTTAATATGTGTTGCCGCCCAAATATCATGTAAGTTCATTCTTGGGTCTTGTTTTTTCTCTAAAACTTTTACCAATTTATACTGAATTGTTGAAGCATCAGCAGGAACAGACTTAGCATCTAAATGGGTTTTAGAAACCTCAATGTTTTGGAGTAAACCAGGTTCAAAGGTAAAACCTTCTATTTGGTTGTAAAAATTGGTCCATTCGGCATTTTCTATGTCCTTACCTTCATATGCTTGTAAACACTGGGCTTTTCCTGCGCCAGCATCACATTCAACTTTCATGCTGTTAATCCATAAGATGGAAGTTTCGTCTTCGTTTGAAGTACATGAAATGCTCATAATAGAAATTAAAAATAGGGCTGAAATTGTTTTGATGTAAGTCATAAATAGGTTTTTGTTATTAAGTAGATGTGTGATGATGTAAAAGGTTGCGTATAGATTAAAAAAAAATGATTATTTAAAATAAAGCAAAAACCACCCTGTAAATACAAGGTGGTTCTTAAAAAAAATGTGATGAGATTCCCTTTTTCAAGGGAATTATACCAATAAAATGATATTGTTACTTTATCATTTCGTAACTACGTTTAATGAAGTTTGTAAGTTCTTCACCTTTAAGTAGCCCTTGTGATAAACGTGCTAAATCTAAACTTTGAGTAATTAAACGTTCTTGTTTTTTCTTCGTTTTAGTGTCTAGAATTTCACTTACCAATTCAGAATTTGTGTTTACTACGAGGTTGTACATCTCTGGCATATTTCCAAACATGTTCATTCCACCACCGCCAGTTGCTTGCATCTCTTTCATACGACGCATAAATTCTGGTTGTGTGATTGTGAATGGAGACTCGTTGCTATCCATAGCTTCTAACTGCACTGTAAATTTGTCAGAAGGAATGACTTCTTTTAATAATTCGTCTAAAGATTTTGTTTGCTCTTCGTCTAATTTAGAAATTGTTGTTTCGTCTTTCTTAATTAAATTATTAATATGATCACCATCTACACGAGCGAAAGTGATATTTTCTTTCGTGCTTTCTAACTTCTGAATTAAGTGAGAAATAATTGGTGAATCTAATAGTAATACTTCATAATCTTTAGCTTTAGCCGATTCGATGTAACTGTGTTGCGCCTCTTTATCTGAAGCGTAAAGAATCACTAATTTACCATCTTTATCTGTTTGAGAAGCTTTGATTTTGTTGAAAAGCTCTTCGTAAGTGTAATATTTACCATCAACGGTTGGGTATAATGCAAAAGCATCTGCTTTTTCGAAGAATTTTTCTTCAGAAAGCATACCGTATTCAATGACGATTTTAATATCATTCCATTTTGCTTCAAAATCTTCACGATTAGAATTGAATAATGATTTTAATTTATCGGCAACTTTTCTAGTAATGTAAGATGAAATCTTTTTTACAGCACCATCAGCCTGTAAATACGAACGTGAAACGTTTAACGGAATGTCTGGTGAGTCAATCACACCACGTAACATCGTTAAGAATTCAGGAACAATACCTTCAACATTATCGGTTACGAATACTTGGTTTTGATACAGTTGAATTTTGTCCTTCTGCATTTGCATATCGTTCGACATTTTAGGGAAATATAAAATCCCTGTCAAGTTGAACGGATAATCTACATTTAAGTGAATGTTGAATAAAGGTTCTTCAAATTGCATTGGATACAATTCTCTGTAGAAACCAGTATAATCCTCTTCTTTTAAATCAGCTGGTTGTTTGGTCCAAGCTGGATTTGGGTTGTTTATAATGTTGTCAACCGTAATTTTTCTGTGCGGCTCAGTCGTTTCTTTACCTTCAGCATCTTTTGTAGTCGCAGGTTCGTGGTCAGGATCGTTAATTTCCTTAGTTCCAAATTTAATTGAAACAGGCATAAACTTGTTGTACTTCAATAAAAGTTCACTGATTTTACTTTCTTCTAAGAATTCAGTCGAATCTTCAGCAATGTGAAGGATGATTTCAGTACCTCTTTCGGTTTTATCTGAAGGCTCTAAAGTAAATTCAGGAGAACCATCGCAAGTCCAATGTGCTGCAGGTTCGTCTTTGAAAGATTTAGTGATGATTTCAACTTTTTCAGCAACCATAAACGCTGAGTAGAAACCTAGTCCGAAATGACCAATAATTCCAGAATCTTTAGCAGAATCTTTATATTTATCCAAAAACTCTTCAGCTCCAGAAAAAGCCACTTGGTTAATGTATTTTTCTACTTCTTCAGCAGTCATACCTAAACCTTGATCTATAATATGAAGCTTTTTACCTTCTTTATCAATTGTAACTTCAATTTTTGGGTCGCCATATTCAACCTTGGCTTCACCAATATTCGTTAAATGCTTTAATTTTAAAGTGGCATCTGTGGCGTTACTAATAAGTTCACGTAAAAAGATTTCGTGATCGCTGTACAAGAATTTTTTAATGAGAGGAAAGATATTCTCTACCGATACATTAATGTTTCCTTTTGTCATGGTATTATTGTTTTATTTTATTTTTATTTTCCACGGAAGTGAAAAACGTTTTGATTTTTATTATCTGAAAAACAAATAGACAACAAAAATGCCAATTGATTAAAAGTGACAAACTGACACTATGCAAAAGAAACTATAGGATTCTAGTTTAATCGTAATATTTTGTATTTTGCTTATGCATAAAGCGATTGGCGCTTTCGCGGAAATAATAAAAGGTTTGTAATTATGTATAATTCTAAAATAATAGGCTTAGGTAAGTATTTGCCTGATAACGTGGTAACCAATGACGATTTATCAAAGTTAATGGATACGAATGATGAATGGATTCAAGAACGTACAGGCATTAAAGAGCGTCGCTGGATTGCTGAAGGTAGTCAAGAAACTTCGGCCACGATGGGTGCTAAAGCCGCTAAAATAGCCATTGAACGTGCGGGACTTACAAAAGATGACATTGATTTTATCGTGTTTGCTACATTGAGTCCTGATTATTACTTTCCTGGTTGTGGTGTTCAAATTCAAGATATGTTGGAAATGCCAACAATTGGAGCGCTAGACGTTAGAAACCAATGTTCTGGCTTTGTGTATGCGATTTCGGTTGCCGATCAATTTATTAAAACAGGCATGTATAAAAATGTGCTAGTAATTGGTGCCGAATATCATAGTAACGGACTAGATAAATCTACGCGGGGTAGGGGTGTTTCGGTAATTTTTGGAGATGGAGCTGGTGCTTGCGTCATGTCGCGAGAAGAAGATAATTCTAAAGGGATTCTATCTACACATTTACATAGTGAAGGGAAATATGCAGATAAATTAATTGTAGAATCACCGAGCATTGCTCATTGGGTTCCAGAAATTTTAGAATCTGAAGAAGAGGATATTTCATATTTTCCATACATGGATGGCACTTTTGTGTTTAAACATGCTGTGGTTAGATTTAGCGAAGTGATTATGGAAGGTTTAATGAAAAATAACTTGAAAAAAGAAGATATTGATTTATTGATTCCGCATCAAGCGAATTTACGTATCGCACAATTTATTCAGCAGAAGTTTGGATTAAATGACGATCAGGTTTTCAATAACATTATGAAATACGGAAATACCACCGCGGCATCTGTTATTATAGCTCTTACCGAAGCCTGGGAAGAAGGTAAAATAAAAGAAGGGAATCATGTGGTTCTTGCAGCTTTTGGTAGTGGGTTTACTTGGGCTAGTGCTATTATTAAGTGGTAAAATGATATAAAAAACTATAAAAGCCCGAACGTGAATTCGGGCTTCTCTAGCTATTAATCAACTTCAACTAACACTTAAAGTTAATAAACTTACTTCTTAGTCGTGCAAAATTACGATAGATTTCGTAACTATCTGATTTTTAACGATTTTTAACATAAAAAGAAAAGCTCGAAACGAATTTCGAGCTTTGTTATACAAATCTTTTATGACGAATTTTAATATCTGTAGATGACTAACTCTAATAATTATAATGATTCGTTTTAGCTAGATTGTATGGTTTGGTAACGTCTATAAGTTAATTTTATTGCAATAATTCAACTTTTTTACATTTAAATTGTTGTTTTCTTGTTTAACGACATATAAAACAGATTAAATACAATATTTTATTAAAAATAAATGATAATGAAGAACAAAAAAACACTTGTTATGGGAGCTTCTTTAAAGCCTATTAGGTATTCAAATATGGCTATTGAGCGCTTAGTTTCAAATGATATGGACGTCGTGGCATTCGGATTAAGAAAGGGCGTGGTTTCTGGAGTCGAAATCGATACAACTTTGATTCCTTATGAAAATATACATACTGTGACCTTATATTTAAATCCTACGCGACAAAAGGAGTATTACGATTATATTATCACATTAAATCCAGAACGCGTTATTTTTAATCCAGGAACCGAAAACCCTGAATTTTATGCGCTTCTAAAAGAAAATGATATTTTTTATGAAACGGCCTGTACTTTAGTGTTGCTTTCTACGAATCAATACTAATCCCAAAAAGGTGAGTAGGCCATTTACAATTAAAATTTCGAAACCAATTTGGTACCCGTCAAACAAATCAATGGAATAGGCATTTATTAAATAGGAAACTAGTGGTGCAATTATAGCTATAATCCACACGTATTTGTCTTTTAGCTGGCTTTTAGTAAAAATACCAAATGCAAATAGGCCTAATAGTGGTCCATAAGTGTAGCCCGCTGCTTTAAATAATTCCCAAATAACAGATACGTCTTTAAAAATAGAATCAAATAGTACGATTACAAGAACAAGTACAAGGCTAATAAAAATGTGCGTACGTTTCCTTATTTTCTTCTGAATGGCTTCAGGTTTTTTATCAATTTCAATAATATCAATACAAAAAGAAGTCGTTAGCGATGTTAAGGCTGAATCAGCGCTTGAATAAGCAGCAGCAATTAAGCCGAGCAGAAAAAAGGAAGAGGTTATAATGCCGATTTCCGGTAGCATGGCTATGGTTGGAAATAAATCGTCTTTTTTAGCTGTAATACCGTTTTGGTTGGCGTACTGTGTTAAAAGCAAGCCTAAAACTAGAAACAGAATGTTTACAAATATTAAAATGACACTAAAAGAAATCATATTTTTTTGAGCCTCTTTTAGGTTTTTGCAAGTCAAATTCTTCTGCATCATATCTTGGTCTAAGCCAGTCATAGTAATGGTGATGAACATGCCAGCAAGAAAGCTTTTTATAAAATATTGCGGGTCATTAATGTCTTCAAAGAAGAATGTTTTACTCATAGGGCTTTCCGTTACATTGGTGTAAATCTCTGAAATGCTATGTAAATCTAATGCCGAGGCTAAAAACACGATAGTAACTACAACCGAAATTAGCATAAAAAGTGTTTGTAGTGTGTCGGTGAATATGATGGTTTTAATACCGCCTTTAAAGGTGTACAGCCAAATTAAGGCAATGGTGATGATCACTGTTACCGTAAACGGAATGCCGTATTGGTCGAAAACGAGTAGTTGTAAAACCTTAGCAACTAAAAACAAACGGAAGGCAGCGCCAACCACACGAGAGATTAAAAAGGCAACAGCTCCGGTTTTATAACTTACATAGCCAAAACGATCTCTTAAATAAGTGTAAATGGAGGTTAAATTCAGTTTATAGTAAATAGGTAAAAGCACGTAGGCAATAACCAAATAACCAAAAAAGTAACCAAAAACGACTTGTAAATAACCAAATTGTTTGACTTCAACAGCGCCAGGAACAGAGATAAAGGTAACCCCAGAAAGTGAAGCGCCAATCATACCAAAGGCTACTAAATACCAAGGCGCCGATTTATTAGCTTTAAAAAACGCTTCGTTACTATCCTCTTTCCCTGTTAAGTAGGAAATTAAAATTAAAACAACAAAATACGCGAAAATGAGCAGCAGAATTTGAGTGGGAGTCATCAATTTTTATTTTGAGCCAAAATACAAAAAAGCTTGAGTTTTTATTCTTTTTGGTGTTTCCTTTCATATGTTTTAAAAAATGCTAATTTCGCAACTATGGAATTTTCATCTAAAATATTAGAACGTGCTGTTAATGAGATGTCACAACTTCCAGGTATTGGTAAACGTACAGCGCTTCGTTTAGTGTTACATATGCTCAAACAACCTAAAGAGCAAACTACAGCTTTAGTTGAAGCGCTAAGAACTATGCGTGAGGATATTAAGTTTTGTAAATCTTGTCATAATATTAGTGACGTAGCCCTTTGCGAAATTTGCTCAAACCCAAATAGAGATGGCGGTTTAATTTGTGTAGTTGAAGATATAAGAGATGTTATGGCTATTGAAAATACCAGCTCTTTTAAAGGTTTGTATCATGTTTTGGGAGGTAAAATTTCTCCAATGGATGGTATTGGACCACACGATTTAAATATAGGAACACTAGTCGATAAAGTTAAACTAGGCGAAATAAAAGAACTTGTTTTCGCGTTAAGTTCTACAATGGAAGGGGACACAACAAACTTTTACATTTATAAGCAGATTCAAGAATATAATGTTTTTACTTCAACTATTGCGAGAGGGATTTCGGTTGGAGACGAATTAGAATATGCCGATGAGGTTACACTCAGTAGAAGTATTGTAAATAGAGTGCCTTTTGAAAATTCTTTAAAATTATAAAAAAAACAACTCAAAAATCAATTAATAACCAACCCAAACTAATAACCAATAATGACTAACCACCGTACTACACGTGACTTTTAATTCTTAATTTAAGCTCTCGTGAAACTCTCAATTATAATTTTAAATTACAACGTATGTCACTTTTTGGAACTTTGTTTAAAAAGTGTACAAGCAGCTACTGTAAATATCGATTCAGAAATTATTGTTGTAGATAATAATTCTGAAGACGATAGTTGTCATATGGTTAAAACTTTATTTCCTGAGGTTATTCTTATTGAAAATAAAGTAAACGGCGGGTTTTCAAAAGGGAATAATATAGGGGTGTCTAGAGCTAAAGGAGAATACCTCTGTATTTTAAATCCTGACACGGTTGTTGCAGAAGATACTTTTATTCAACTCATAAATTTTTCTAAAACTAAAACGAATTTGGGAATTGTTGGTTGTAAACTAATCAATGGTTCTGGCGTATTTTTACCTGAGAGCAAGCGTAATATACCCTATGTTTCTGTAGCGTTAAAAAAGATATGTGGGAATTCGAAGGGGTACTACGCCAACCATGTTGACCAAGATGATTCGGGTAAGGTTGATATTTTAGTAGGTGCTTTTATGTTTCTAAAACGTACGATTTATAATGAAATAGGTGGTTTAGATGAAGATTATTTCATGTATGGTGAGGATATCGATTTATCTTATAAAGCACTTCAAGCAAATTATGATAATTACTATTATGGTAAAACTACAGTGATTCATTATAAAGGGGAAAGTACTTTGAAAGATAAAAACTATGCACGCCGATTTTTTGATGCCATGCAGATCTTTTATAAAAAACACTTTAAAAAAAATCAGCTTTTCGATATGGTGGTTTGGTTGGGAATTAAATTTTTCTTCGTGATACAAACGGTTCCTAAAAAGAGGGCTAAGCATGTTAGTAAATATATTTTTATTTCAGACAAAGAGAATCTTGCTTTGGAAAAAGTTTTAGAGAAACCATTATTTTTAAAAAACGAAATTAAAACAGTTGAAAAAGAGGTTGAAGTCATTTTCGATGCAAATTATTTGGGTTTTAAAGACATGATACAAATGATAGAATCTACATTTTCGCAAAATAAATCAGTTACTTATAAGATACTGCCAAATAATTCGAACTTTATTATAGGAAGTGACAACGGATTGGCAAGAGGAGAGATTATAAGTTTTAAATAGTTTTTACTGCAAATAATTTAAAGAAATTCATGTATTTTCAGTAATTTTGCAACTGGAAATTAAAAAATCACTATTACATTATTGATATGGCAAAGTTCGAGCTTAAATTACCAAAAATGGGAGAAAGTGTTGCAGAGGCGACAATTACATCTTGGTTAAAAGAAGTTGGAGACTCTATAGAAATGGACGATCCAGTATTAGAAATTGCAACTGATAAAGTAGATAGCGAAGTGCCAAGTGAAGTTGATGGCGTTATTATTGAGCGCTTTTTTGATGTTGATGATGTGGTTCAGGTTGGACAAGTTTTAGCTATCATAGAAACAGAAGGCGATATAGATATAGAATCAACTTCAGAAGAAAAAGAAGAAACTGTTGAGGTGGATTTATCAGAGTCTCAAGAGAAAGCTGTTGAAGAAATTACACAAACCATAACGAATGTTCAAGAAGCAGTAGCTCCAGCAGTTTCTAGTAACGATAAATTTTATTCACCTTTAGTGAGAAATATTGCTAAAGCAGAAGGGATAACGCAATCGGAATTAGATGCCATTGTTGGAACAGGTGGTGAAGGGCGTGTTACTAAAAATGATATTTTAGATTACCTAAAAAATAAAGATAGTAAACAACCAGTAGTAGCGGAAGCTCCTAAAACCGAAGCTTCTGTGGTGCAAAGCAAACCTAAGGCTACAGCAGTAGCAGAAAAAGCAACGCCTGTGGTTTCTAGTGGTGAAGATGAGATCATCGAAATGACTAGAATGGGGAAATTGGTGGCAAACCATATGACGGATTCGCTTCAGAAATCGGCGCACGTTCAAAGTTTTATTGAAGCCGATGTTACAAATGTTTGGAACTGGAGAAAGAAAGTTAAAGATGGTTTTATGAAGCGCGAAGGTGAAAACTTAACGTTTACCCCAATATTTATGGAGGTTATAGCCAAAGCACTTCGTGATTACCCGATGATGAATATTTCACTGCAAGGTGATAAAATAATAAAAAAGAAAAATATTAATTTAGGTATGGCTGCGGCTTTACCAGATGGTAATCTAATTGTTCCTGTTATTAAAAATGCAGATCAACTTAATTTAGTTGGTATGACTAAGCAGGTTAATGATTTAGCAAAACGATCGAGAGATAATAAATTGAAGCCAGATGAAATCCAAGACGGTACTTACACGGTGACTAACGTGGGGTCTTTTGGCAGTATTATGGGAACACCAATTATTAATCAGCCACAAGTAGGTATTCTTGCGCTTGGAGCGATTAGAAAAGTACCTGCAGTTATAGAAACTCCAGAAGGTGATTTTATCGGTATTCGTTATAAAATGTTCTTATCACATTCATACGACCATCGCGTGGTAAACGGTGCATTAGGTGGGCTATTTGTAAAAGCGGTGAAAGATTATCTTGAAGCTTGGGATGTTAATAGAGAGCTGTAGTATAAGATATTAAATAAACTATTGAAAAACCTAACCGTTAAACGCTTAGGTTTTTTTATTTTTGTAGCTTACCCAAGTCATATTTTAAATTTTATTATAAATAATTCATGCAATTAAACTTAACAAAACCGATTTGTTTTTTCGATTTAGAAACCACTGGAATTAACATCACTTCCGATCGTATTGTTGAAATTTCAATATTGAAAGTATTTCCAAACGGAAACAAGGAAAGTAAAACCTGGTTGGTAAATCCTGAAAGGCCAATTCCGGCAGAGGTTACAGCAATTCATGGTATTTCAGATGAAAAAGTAGCCAATGAACCTACGTTTAAAGAATTAGCGAAAGATGTTTATAATATGATTAAAGATTCAGATTTAGGAGGATTCAATTCAAATCGATTTGATATTCCTTTATTGGCTGAAGAAATGTTACGTGCAGAGGTCGATTTTGATATGAAAAGCCGTTTGGCAGTAGATGTGCAAACCATATTTCATAAAATGGAACAGCGTACTTTAAGTGCTGCCTATAAATTTTATTGTGATAAAGACTTAGAAGGTGCGCATACCGCAGCAGCCGATACGAACGCCACTTACGAAGTGTTAAAAGCACAACTTTCTAAATACGAGGAACTAGAAAATGATACCAAGTTTTTAGCAGAATTTAGTTCACGTAAAAAGTTTGCTGATTTTGCTGGTTTTATCGCTTTTAATAAAAAAGGTGAAGAATGTTTTTCTTTTGGAAAACATAAAAGTAAATTGGTGACTGAAATCTTAGATAAAGAACCAGGGTATTTTGGTTGGTTGCTTAACGCCGATTTTCCGTTATATACTAAAAAAGTATTAACGGCTATTAAATTAAGAAGCTTAAATAACAAGTTAACATAATAAGTAGAGTACACCCTTAGAAATAAAGTTTACTTTAAATTATTATTAATCATATAATTAATCCAAATTGAAACTAATTTGCATCGGGCGAAATTACACTGAGCATATCGCCGAACTTCAAAATGAAAGACCAACAGAACCTGTCGTTTTCATAAAACCGGACACGGCGATTTTACTAAAAAAACAACCTTTTTTTATTCCAGATTTCTCTGACGATGTACATCATGAAGTTGAGGTTTTGGTGAAAATTAATCGTGTAGGAAAGCATATCGATAAGAAATTTGCACATAAGTATTATAACGAAATAGGTTTAGGTATAGATTTTACAGCTAGAGATTTACAGAGTCAGTTAAAGGCTAAAGGTTTGCCATGGGAGAAAGCAAAATCATTTGATGGTGCAGCTGTGGTAGGGGAGTGGCTTCCAAAAAGTGACTTTTCAGATGAAAACAACATTACGTTTTCTTTAGAAAAGAACGAAAAAATTGTTCAAAAAGGAAATACAAGTCATATGCTTTGGAAAATCGATGAAATAATAGAATATGTGTCTAAATATTTTACATTAAAGATTGGAGATATTATATTTACGGGCACCCCAGCAGGCGTATCAAAAGTATGCGCAAATGATAAGTTAAAAGGATTTATAGAAAACAAAGAAATGTTTTCAATAACAGTGAAGTAAATGGAGCAGCATTACAAATTATTTAGGGTAAGAGAATTAGCAGATAACGACGAAGATTTTATAGCCGCCTTGGCAGAAGCTTTTTTAGGAGAAGTTCCTGAAGATGCCGAGAGGTTAAAAAAAGCGGTTAGCGAGAAAGATTATTACAACGCTTATCAAGCAGCACACAAAATGAAACCTACCATCGATTTATTTGAATTAGGGGTGTTAGACACCTTAATAGAAGTTCAAGATTGGGGTAAATTCGAAAAAAAAGACGACGATGTTACAGCACAGTTAGCTGTAGTGTTAACGGCTGTTGATAATGCAGTAGCCGAAATTAAATCAGATTTCAACTTATAATATAATACATGCTTGCAGAAATAATAACCATAGGCGACGAGTTACTTATAGGTCAGGTTATAGATACGAATTCTGCATTTATTGCTAAGAAACTCAATGAAATTGGGGTTTCAGTTTTTCAAATCACTTCGATTCAGGATGATAAATCCCATATTTTAAAAGCCTTAGAAGAAGCAGAACAACGTGTAGATATTGTTATTCTTACTGGTGGTTTAGGCCCTACGAAGGATGATATTACCAAAAAAACGATTGCCGAGTATTTTAATGACACTCTAGTCTTAAATGAAGATGTATTAGAAAACATAGAATCGATTTGGAATCAAAATGTGGGCTCAAAGTTACTTCAAATTAATAAAGATCAAGCTTTAGTGCCTTCAAAATCACGGGTTTTAATGAACATGCTTGGAACAGCGCCAGGAATGTGGCTGGAAAAAGACGAGAAGGTTTTTATATCACTTCCAGGTGTACCCTATGAAATGGAAGCTTTAGTAGTTGAAGAAGTCGTTCCTAAAATAAAAAGCAAATATAATTGTCCGTATATATTACATAAAACACTCTTAGTTTATGGTTTAGGTGAAAGTGCCTTGGCCGAGCGTATTGAAGATTGGGAAGATGCTTTACCGTCTCATATCAAATTGGCTTATTTACCAAGTTTGGGATTAATGCGTTTACGTTTGTCTACGAAAGGTTTCGATGCTAAACTTCTAAATAAAGAAGTTCAAAATCAGATAGATGCAGTTATTCCTTTAATAAAGGATGAATTTGCTGGTATTGAAGATAAAGATGGTTCTGTAGAAATAGTTATAGCAAAACGACTTACTAAGACAGGTAAAACGCTTGCCATGGCCGAAAGTTGTACGGGAGGCGCTGTGGCTGAACGGTTTACAGTGAATCCGGGAGCTTCAGCTTACTTTAAAGGTGGTTTAGTGACGTATTCTACGCAATCAAAAATTAATGTTTTAAAAGTTTCAGAAGAAGATATTGAGCGATTTTCGGTGGTAAGTGCTCAAGTAGCAGAGGGAATGGCAAGAAATGCTCAAGAACTATTTCAATCCGATTATGCTATTGCAACCACAGGAAATGCGGGACCTGCAAAGGGTGATTCAGACGCTGAAGTTGGTACTGTTTTTATTGCTATAGCAACTAAAGACGGCGTTTACTCTCAGGAATTTAACTTCGGAAAACTAAGAATTAAGGTCATAAATAAAGCCGTAAATAAGGCCTTAGAAATGCTTCTGAAAGAAATTTTTAAAAATTGATTAAATTTCTGTTGTTGGAATGCAAATTAATTGTATATTTGCACCTCGATTTTAAGCAACAAGAAATTAAAGTTATATAGAAATGTCAAGAGTTTGTGAACTTACAGGAAAAAGAGCGATGGTTGGAAACAACGTATCTCATGCATTAAACAGAACTAAACGCAAGTTCAATGCGAATTTACTAAAGAAGCGTTTTTACATTCCAGAAGAAGACAGCTGGATAACTTTAAAGGTTTCTGCATCTGCTTTAAAAACTATCAATAAAGTTGGTATTTCTGCAGCAATTAAAGATGCAAAATCTAAAGGATTTTTAAAATAATAGCTGTATTTAATAAGTAAAAGACATGGCAAAGAAAGGTAACAGAATACAAGTAATTTTAGAGTGCACTGAGCACAAGGAGTCTGGTCAAGCAGGAACTTCTAGATATATTACTACGAAGAATAAAAAGAACACGCCAGATAGAATGGAGATTAAGAAATTTAATCCAGTTCTTAAGCGTATGACAGTTCATAAAGAAATTAAATAATTAGACATTTTTACACTTGTAAAAATGCCAAATAAAACCAATATAGGTCATGGCAAAGAAATCAGTAGCATCATTACAAACAGGATCTAAAAGATTAACAAAAGCAATAAAAATGGTTAAGTCGCCTAAAACAGGAGCTTACATGTTTGTTGAATCTATCATGAGTCCAGAACAAGTTAACGACTTTTTAGCTAAAAACTAAAACGTAGCGTTTCAATATATTATAAGCTGCTTTCTTTACGAAAGCAGCTTTTTTATTTTTATATTTGAAATGAAATTTCTATTACCTGTCATTATAACAGTTTGACTGCTATGGTAAGGTAATTGACTAGTTTATAATGTTGAGCAATCAAAAGAAAGAACAACTAGTTTTACTTCTGATTAGCCGTTTAATTAAATCACGAACCACAGATTAATATGAGTTTTTTTAAAAAAATATTTTCCTCAGAAAAAAAAGAAACCTTAGATAAAGGATTAGAAAAATCGAAATCTAGTTTTTTTGATAAATTAGGTAAAGCTGTTGCTGGGAAATCTAAAGTTGATGATGACGTTTTAGATAATCTAGAAGAAGTTTTAGTGTCTAGTGATGTTGGTGTAAATACAACTCTTAAAGTGATAACGCGAATTGAAGAGCGCGTTGAAAAGGATAAATATTTAGGTACGGCCGAGCTTAATCAAATTCTTCGTGAAGAAATTGCAGGTTTATTAAGCGAAACTAATTCTGGAGAAGAAACAGAATATACCGTTCCTAAATTTCCAAACCAGCCAGATGGTACAAAAACACCTTATATTTTAATGGTTGTAGGTGTGAATGGTGTTGGTAAAACAACCACCATTGGTAAACTTGCCTATCAATTTAAAAAGAAAGGGTTAAAGGTGGTTTTAGGCGCTGCAGATACGTTTAGAGCGGCAGCAATTGATCAACTTCAAGTTTGGGCCGACCGTGTAGATGTGCCTATGGTGCGTCAAGAAATGGGAAGTGACCCGGCTTCAGTAGCTTTTGATGCTTTGCAATCGGGTGTAAATCAAGAGGCCGATGTGATTATTATCGATACCGCTGGACGTTTGCATAATAAAGTGAACTTAATGAACGAGTTGTCTAAAGTGAAACGTGTCATGCAGAAAGTTGTTGGCGATGCGCCTCATGATGTTTTACTAGTTTTAGATGGTTCTACAGGACAAAATGCCTTTGAGCAAGCTAAGCAGTTCACCGCAGCTACAGAAGTCACTTCATTAGCAGTTACCAAATTAGATGGTACGGCAAAAGGTGGTGTGGTGATTGGTATTTCAGATCAATTTAAAATTCCAGTGAAATATATTGGTGTTGGAGAAGGTATTGAAGATCTTCAAGTCTTTAATAAATTCGAATTCGTCGATTCTTTTTTTAAGTAAATTTCAGTGAAAAAATAATTAGATCCCTTTTCATTTTAAAGGGTTTACAAATGAATTAGTGGTTTACGATATCTGCTTTTAAGTCTTCAGTTTATTAAACTTAACTTTTCATAAATAATATACTAACCTTCAATATATTAAAGGTTTAATAAAGTCTGCGGTATAAAACTCAATATCGTGAATCATTCCGTATCTTTGCGCCCTCATTTATTCAAGTTATGCGTACAAAAACTCTAAAGAAAAATAAAATTAACGTTGTTACCCTAGGATGTAGTAAAAACGTTTACGATAGTGAAGTCCTAATGGGGCAATTAAAAGCTAGCGGAAAAGACGTTGTACATGAAGAAGAAGGTAACGTGGTGGTGATTAACACTTGTGGCTTTATTAATAATGCCAAAGAGGAAAGTGTGAACACCATTTTAGAGTACATGCAAAAAAAGGAGGATGGCGATGTTGACAAAGTTTTTGTGACTGGCTGTTTAAGTGAGCGTTATAAACCAGATTTACAGAAGGAAATCCCTAATGTTGATCAGTATTTCGGAACTACAGAGTTACCAGGTTTACTAAAAGCTTTAGGAGCAGATTATAAGCACGAACTTATTGGAGAGCGTTTAACGACAACACCAAAAAATTATGCTTATTTAAAAATTGCTGAGGGTTGTGATAGACCATGTTCATTTTGTGCGATTCCAATTATGCGTGGAAAACATAGAAGTACTCCTATTGAAAATTTAGTGACAGAGGCTGAAAAACTAGCAGCCAATGGCGTTAAAGAACTTATTTTAATAGCTCAAGATTTAACTTACTACGGATTAGATTTATATAAAAAGCGTAACCTAGCAGAATTGCTGGAAGCTTTAGTTAAAGTTGAAGGTATTGAATGGATTCGTTTGCATTATGCCTTTCCAACAGGATTCCCTATGGATGTGTTAGATGTTATGAAGCGTGAAGCTAAGGTATGTAACTATCTTGATATTCCGTTACAGCATATTTCAGATGATTTATTGAAGAGTATGCGTCGTGGAACTACAAAAGAGAAAACGACTAATTTAATTCATGACTTTAGAGCTAAGGTTTCAGAAATGACGATTAGAACGACTTTAATTGTGGGGTATCCAGGGGAAACGGAAGAACATTTCCAAGAGTTGAAACAATGGGTTAGTGACATGCGTTTTGAGCGTTTAGGTTGTTTTACCTATAGTCATGAAGAGAATACACATGCTTATAATTTGGAAGATGATGTTCCAGAGGAAGTAAAAATAGATCGTGCCAATCAAATTATGGAAATTCAATCGCAAATTTCTTGGGAATTGAATCAGCAGAAAATAGGGCAGATATTTAAAGTGGTTATCGATCGTAAAGAAGGCAATTACTTTGTAGGTCGTACCGAATTTGATTCACCAGATGTAGACAACGAAGTTTTAATTGATGCTTCTAAAACTTACTTAAAAACAGGTGAGTTTGCTACAGTTAAAATTACTGAAGCTGAAGATTTCGATCTTTATGGCGAGGTTGTTGCTTAATTAGTAGTGGTTTAAAACAGATTTTATACTACTGAATAATAGTTTTTTTATGTTCTCATCCATGACATTATTCAACGCTAGTTTTTGATTAATTTCAATTTCAATGCCCAAATACCGTTTATGGAAAACGGATCTTAAATAACTGGTGAAACCATCTGCTTTTCCTAAATAAGGGTAGTTGAAACGCACCTTAATTTCAGGGGCGTTAGCTTGTAATTCTTTTTTCAGCAGGGAACAAAAAGTCTTTTCAGCTGTCTTTTTAGAATCGTACAACAAACCGATATCGCAATTTCTTTCTTCTTGATTTAAAATAGGGGTAAAAGAATGTATAGAAAGATGAACAACGGCATCTTCGTTGTTTAAAATATACTGCTCAATTTTGTTTTCAACCGTTGTTCTATACTCTAAATAATAAGTATCTATTAGTGTTTTCTTTTCTACTTTAGATAATTTTTTTGACGCTTCAGAAAATAAATGATTATGATACAAGGAGCGGTTCAGTTCAATAAGTAAACGGCTTGTTTCAGAAAACAAACTGTAATCCGATAGTGGTTCTAAACTTTTAAAAATATCCAAAGCTCCTAAATCATAACCACGATGGGTTTCTAAAACATCTCTAAAACTATTAAAATAGGCTGAATAGTCTTCAGGAATATGATTCCCGCCATGTTCACATGTTAAAATTAGTTTCAAGGGATGAATAATTTATTGTCCTGTAAGCAGTTTGCTAGCCTGGTGTACACTTTTGTAATATGTGCTTCAGAATAATTTTCATCCAAGGCTTTCAATATACGCGTCGCCAATGTGCCTTGTTCTAAAATAGTTTCAATAGCGTGATGATGTGATTGGTCGATTTGAGGTTTCACATGGTTATAGAGTTGTCTCCAGACCTCTTGAACTGTGCAAATTGCTTCTATTTTAAATAAACTGAGGTATTTTAAATCATCAATAATATGATTTTCAGCATCCTTTATACATGCGTTTAAAATGCCGAAAAGCAATTTGCGTGACCATGATTTCTGTGTTTCTAGTCCTGAAAATTCTTCGTTTACTAAACTTTTTAAAACTTCAATAATAAGGACACAAATGGCGATATCTGCATGCGGACATTCTTGAATGTCTACCAAGCGAATTTCAATGGCTTGTCTGTCAAAACGAGCAATAGCTCCACGGGAATTCAGAAAATGATGATCTAAAATATGCTCAGTGTCATGTGGTTTTATTGCTTTGTTTATAGGTTCGAAAATAGTCGTTTGATACTCTTTTTTAGTAAATACGGTTTCAGGGATAACCCAGCCTGTCATTTCTGGGATTTCTTTTTGGTTGGTTTTATAGTACTCTAATCGGGTATCTTTAAAGCCTGTGTTTTTTCCCTCTAAAATAGGTGAACTGGCACATAAACCTGGAATTAGTGGTAAAATAACTCTAATGGCTGCATGAAGTTTTTCAAACTCACTATCGTCGTAAAAAGGTAAGTTAATGTGTGTGCTTTGCACATTGCTCCAACCGTGTCCCTTGCAATTAAAAATCCGATTGTATAGTGCGTAAACCTCACTGTAACTGTGTTTCCATAGTTGTGTGTCGGTTAACGGGTTCATTAATGGATGAGAAGCTGTTGGTAATAGCTGTGTATTTAAAGGCTTTAAAAGGGCGTTAATTTCTATAATATTTTTATGGAATTCAGTTGAAAGTTTATTCAAATTTGAGGTAGGACCATTTGTTTTTAATTCAATAACATGGGCCACTAATTCATTACTCCACGCCACAGCGCCATTATCAATATCGTCTGTTAAACTGCCATTTTTTAAAGTGAGCAGTTCGTCAACAATAGGGTTTACTTTTAAATTGGAATGATGAACTAACATGTATTCCAATTCAATTCCAAAAACTTCGAATAAATGGTATGCTTTACTCATCTTAATCCAATCTGTTTTTAAGTGCTGTCAATACTTTTATATAAACTAAGTCGCCATAATAGGCATCCTCTACACCAAAGTCTATATTTGGGTTGTCGTTAATTTCGATTACCATAGGCTTTTCGTTCACCACTTTAATGTCTATGCCTAAAAGTCCGTTTCCAATGAGTTTTGCTGATTTTACTGCCATTTTTAGTACTTCTTTTGGTACGTTCTCAATAGGTAAACAATCGGCATCGCCATCTTGATCATTTTTCTTTTTCGCCGTCCAATTGTAAATTTGCCAATGGCCTTTTGCCATATAGTATTTACAGGCGTAAAAAGGTTCGCCATCAATAAGGCCAATGCGCCAATCATAATCTGACGGACAAAATTCTTGAGCAATGATTAAATCTGAAGATTTCAACATGGTATTTGCCAATTGATTGAATTCTTCTAACGTATTTGCTTTTTTTACGCCAAAAGAAAAAGTGGAGTCTGGCGCCTTTAAAACACAAGGCAATCCAGTGTGAGGAATCACTTGATCGAGGTTATTCTTGTGAACAATAATCGTTTTAGGTGTTTCAATATTGGCATTTTTCAGGGCTTCTGCCATGTAGACTTTATTGCAACATTTTAAAATGGCATCGGGATAATCTACTAGTGCAATGCTTTCACTTTGTGCTTTACGGGCAAAAGCATAAGCTTCATTATTAACTTCGGTACTTTGTCTTATAAATAACGCATCAAAGGATGATAAGCGACTTAAATCTTTAGGCTCTATGATTTCAGCATAAATATTCATCTTTTCGGCTATCTCAATAAATTTTTTCAAGGCTTTAGCATTACTTGGAGGAGCAGGATCTTTCGGGTTAACCAAAATGGCCAAATCAAAATCACTTTTAGCCAACTTAGGAGTGTCGTATCGTTTTTTAGAGAAATACTGGTTGGCAAATTGCTGAACACTTTCTATGTGCGCCTCAGGGATTTCAGATTCTGAGATGACTTTTAAGCTTTGAATGTTCCACTTTGTGTTATGGTTAAATGTGATTCGGAAAAAAGGCACTTGGAAATGCTTGTAAAAAAGCGTACTCAGTTCTTTGTATTTTTGCGATACATTTTGACCGAAATAGATACTCAAAGTAAAGTCTCTAGACTTGATGTTTTTTAAACTCTGCTGAATGATATCATCAAATTCTTCGGAAACGATACGTACCAATTTTATGGTTTTTAAATCTACAATATTTTTTACCGTAGGAATAGCTAAATGGCCTCTGGCTTCCGCTAAAAGCGATACATAATATCCTTTTGATTGGTAATTATAGTCTTTGCACAAGTTGAAGATGCGCGCTTTTTTCAATAATGAAAATTCAGGATTCGTTAAATAATCTTGGGAAGATATTACTGTAACATTCTCAATAGAAAAATTCCATTTTTCAGGTTGATTAACTACAATGTATTTTTGCATTAATAAAGCATGATGTTGTTTTAAATTCTTTATAAAATTAGTGTTTTTTAGAATTCAAAAACTTTTTTTATACTTTATTAATATGCCGTTTTGTAATATTTTTTTAATGTATTCAAAACGGGTGTATGGTTTAAATAATTACGAGATACACCAATTATATTCAGGGCTTAGACAGCGTTTACTTATTGTTCTAAAGCGTCAAAATCGTAGATGTTTCTGTCTAGTAAATGTGAAGGGTATACATTTTGAAGTGCGTTCATCATCACAGAACTTCTATCAGGAAAATCGTTTTCCCAGTCGGCAATCATTTGCTTCACTTTTTTGCGTTGTAAATTCTCTTGAGAACCACATAAATTACATGGAATTATAGGGAAAACCATATGCTCGGAGTACACCTCGATATCACTTTCTTTACAAAAGGCTAGTGGTCTTAATACGACTAAATCGCCAGCATCATTTTTAAATTTAGGAGGCATGGTTTCTAATTTTCCAGCAAAAAAGAAATTCAGTAGAAAAGTTTCAATAATATCATTTCTGTGATGTCCTAAAGCCAGTTTATTGCAACCTAAATCTTTGGCAGCTTCATAAAGTGTACCGCGTCGTAATCTAGAACAGAGGCTGCAAGTGGTTTTACCTTCTGGAGTTTTTTCCATAACCACTTTATAGGTATTTTTTTCGATGATTTTGTATGCTACTCCTAGATTGTCAAGGTAGTTTGGCAATACTTCTTCAGGGAAACCAGGTTGTTTTTGGTCTAAGTTAACGGCTATAATTTCGAAGGAAATAGGTGCTACTTTTTGGAAATGTAGTAACATTTGGAGTAAAGTATAACTATCTTTTCCACCAGAAAGACAAACCATAATGCGATCGCCTTCTTCAAGTAAGCTAAATTGTTTTATGGCTTCGCCAACGGCACGATGTAGTTTTTTGGTAACCTGTTCTATATTTTCCATGGGTGCAAAAATATTATATAATCATAAAATAAGTTCAATTTTAACAGGAAAGAATGACTTCAGATTTAAAGCATTTAATTTCAATAATACTTTAATTCATTTGAAGGCATCATAATTAAATTAGCAATGGATTTTTTAGAGGTTCTTAATAAAGTAAGTCAAGATAGTGTTGGCGTGTTAGGAGGTCATTTGGTGTCAAAAAAATATGTCCCTTTAGATTTATCCGAATCCAATGTAGACTTGGTAAAAGCCGATGTATCTACTTCACTAAAATTTGGAGAATTTGTAGATCAATATTTACTGAATCATAATGCTAATGTGGCTCATGGCGGCTATTTAGAGGTACGCAGTATTTATAAACGCAGCACACATTTTAATAATTTTGATGAAGCTGAGCGGAATATTCATTTAGGAATCGATTTATGGAGTCCAGTTGATACACCTATATATGCGCCCATAGAGGGTGTTGTACATAGTTTTAAAAATAATACCAACTTTGGCGATTACGGGCCAACTATCATTTTGAAGCATGAGTATTACGGATGTACCTTTTACACGCTCTACGGGCATTTAAATTTATCCTCCTTAGAGGAAATACAAGAAGGGAGGATAATCGGAAAAGGGAGTGTTATAGGTGCTTTAGGAGACGCTTCGGTGAATGGTGATTATCCGCCACATTTGCATTTTCAGATTATTGAAGATATTCAGGGTTATATTGGTGATTATCCTGGGGTGTGTTCCCATAACGAACTTGGGTTTTATAGAAACAATTGCCCGAATCCATTTTCTTTCCTAAAGCTTGATAATTAAATATTTATAAATTTTTTATGTTTTTTGTTTATCTTTAATCTATAACCTTATAAAAATATCATTATGAAAAATTTAAAAGTATTTCATGGAATAAAACAAAATATTATAAAGCTATTCACCCTTTGTGCCTTAGCAAGTTTTTTAGCGGTTTCTAGTTTACATGCCCAAGGTGTTAAAAAAGAAGTGGTCAAATTTGAGGAAGGTAAGTTTAGTACAATTATTGAAAACAGCCTTAAAGGTGAACAAACTGTTGATTATACGGTTAACGTGAAAAAAGGACAATCTTTAAACGTGAGTATGGACACCGATAATACCGCAAACTATTTTAATATTATGGAACCAGAGGAAGAGTATGTTGCTATTTTTAATGGTTCGGTTGACGAAAACATGTTTGAAGGTGAATTAGAAGAAACCGGCGACTACACGATTCGTGTTTATTTAATGCGTAGTGTAGCAAGACAAAATGAAAAAGCAAATTATAAATTAGAGATTATCGTAAGTAATCCAGGGCAAGAAGATTAAAGTGTTCTATGTTGTGTAACTTTTTTATGCATTTTTAATAAAATATAAATCCTGATAGGAAACTATTGGGGTTTGTTTTTTCTATAAGGTACATAGCGATTAACTTTTATAGCCAATAATGGAATGTCAAGGTGTCTCTGACTTGTTAATATGATTAAACTTAGTGGTATCTGGGAATCTTATAACATATTTCTTTACTCATGTAATATAAAATAGGTTGTCTGTGGGTAGCTTGAACCTATATAATTTTAAATCAATTAAGATGAAGAAAACAATCGTATTGCTAACAAGTATCGCCATTTTTGGATTAGTTGGTTGTGGAGAGAAGAAAGAAAAAGAAACTGTTGTAATTGAAAAAAAGGTGGAAGCGCCTAAAGCTAAAGAAAGTGATGGAACATCATTAGATGTGAGTAGTGATGGTGTTGAATTTTCATCTAAAAGCGGCAAGAATAAAACAGAAATTTCAATTAAAGATTAGCTTTTTAATCATATAATATTAATGAGCTTATTTGAAAAAAAGTATGCCTCATGTTATGACTCTGTTGTAATCAATATAAGAGAAATTCGGGTGTATTTAAAAATCTCAGGTTCAAATTAGCTTAAGATTTTTTTTAAAAGAAAACAGGGTTAAGATATAGATATCTTAACCCTGAAATTTTTGAACTTATACACGTTACAGTGTCGTGTTAGTTTTGAAACAATGATTTTATTTAATTATGATTTTATTGTTAATTATAGTGCCATCATCTGTTTTTAAGGATAATATGTAAATACCGTTATTAAGATTTGGATTCAGGTGCACTTGAATGTCGTTGTTTATTTTTTCGAAATTAAAGCCATCAACATTTAGTCCTATATTATTGAAAAGTGTTATTTGATTAATTTTCACATCTCCAACTGTAATGGTAACTTTATTATTGGAAGTTGGGTTTGGAAATATATGGAATGAATGCTTAAAAGGGCTGTCGTTTGTCGCTAAATTAGACTCGGGCAAGTCAAAAGGATGTTGAAATCCTGTTACTCCAGTGAAATCGATCTTATATAAGTCTTTAGGAGTTGTAACAAACAATGTATTTAAGTTTGTTCCGCCAAAAGTGCAATTTGTAACGTTTTCAGTAAAAGCTATTGTTTTGGTATGTGTACCAGACGCATCAAATATTTGAATAGATTTTTTGGCTGCTACATAAAGATTTCCGTTGGTGTCTAAGGCCATGCCATCGGCAAGGGATCTTGGTTCGCTATTATCGGTGTCTTCCAAAGTTGCAAAAACTGTTTTGTTGGAAAGTGCTCCCGTGGCAGCATCAATGTCGAATTGAAAAATTTCATAATTATCTGAGTCACTAACCAATACTTTTTTACCATCATTAGTAATAAGTACACCGTTAGGGAAGTCTATAGTATCATCAACTAAAGAGGTCGTTCTTGTTGGTTTTGGAGGACTGATATAGTAGACGGCATCATCATTTGGGTCGGTAACATACATGCCATTGTTTTTATCTAGACACAAATCGTTAGGGTTTGTTAAGCCAGTAGCATAAGTATTTAATACAGTACCGCTCATCGTTCTTTGTGAAACTTTTCCGCCTTGGAATTCACAAACAATAAGGTTAGAATTTTCATCTAGCATGAGACCATTGGTTCGAACGCTAGAAGTGAATGCTGTAGAAAAACTATTGGTGCTAATCGTATAAACTTCGACCTTTAGAGTACCTACATCTGAGAAGATTATTTTGTCGTTTTGATCCCACACAGGGCCTTCATTAAAGCCAAATTGTCCAGAACTCAGTTTAACTGGTGCTTGTGCAAAAGATGTAAGGTTAGTAAGTAAAAAAGAAGCGAATAAAAGTAATGTTGTTTTCATAGTTAAAGTTTGTACGAAAATACATTTCAATACAAGTCGTAAACTACTGTTTTTTACCTAAGAGTTAATCTCTATTACCTAAAAGTAATCGAGTTTAGAACATGTAAGTCAAAAAAAAATCCCGATTATCATAAACGGGATTTTTATATTATTTTGAATTATGTTGTTTACTCATTGACCAAAACCCATTCGCCTTTAGCTAATAAAGGTTCAGCTTGTTTGAATTTCATGGTTTTGTTTTCACCATTCATCACGTTTTTGATGGTAACACGATCGTTACGTCCAATTTTAGGAGCAGAACGTACCACCGTTTCAATAACTTCTGGCTGACGTTGTGTGTTTCCTGCAGCTCTACTTTGAGCAGAACGCTCATCTAAATTAGGAATTTCATCTTTTTGAGTTTGCAAGTTTTCCTTTGTAGGTGTTTGTCTCGCTTCCTGAATGGTATTTTGAGTTTCTTGAGGTAATTCACCTTTAAATAAGAATGAGATTACGTCTTTATTCACTTGGTCTATCATGCCTTTAAATAATTCAAAAGCTTCAAACTTATAAATTAATAAAGGATCTTTTTGTTCGTGAACCGCTAATTGTACCGATTGTTTCAATTCATCCATTTTACGTAAATGTGTTTTCCAAGAATCATCGATAATGGCTAATGCAATGTTCTTTTCAAAATCTGTGATCAATTGTTTTCCGTTGGTTTCGTATGCTTTTTCAAGATCGGTAACCACATTTAAACTTTTAATACCATCAGTAAATGGTACTACGATACGTTTAAATTTATCACGTTGTGTTTCATAAACATTTTTAATAACTGGAAAAGCCATATCTGCATTACGCGACATTTTCTCTTTATAATGATCGAAAGCAGCGTGGTAAACTTTAGAGGTGATTTCTTGAGCTGAAAGTTTGCCAAATTCAGCTTCAGAAACAGGAGCACCCATTGAAAAATAACGAATCAATTCAAATTCGAAATTTTTATAATCGTTAGCGCCTTTGTTTCCTTCAGAAATACCTTCAGAAGTATCAAACAACATATTAGCTAAATCTACACGAAGACGTTCACCGTGTAAAGCGTGATGACGACGTTTGTAAACCACTTCACGTTGTGCATTCATAACATCATCATATTCTAATAAACGCTTACGAACACCAAAGTTATTTTCTTCTACTTTCTTTTGTGCGTTTTCAATAGATTTTGAAATCCAAGAATGCTGAATCACTTCACCTTCTTTTAATCCCATTTTATCCATCATCTTAGCGATACGCTCAGAACCGAATAAACGCATTAAGTTATCTTCTAACGATACGTAAAACTGAGAGCTTCCTGGATCTCCTTGACGACCAGCACGACCACGTAACTGTCTGTCAACACGACGTGAGTCATGACGCTCTGTACCTACAATGGCTAAACCACCTGCTTTTTTAACTTCTTCAGATAATTTAATATCGGTACCACGACCTGCCATGTTTGTTGCGATTGTTACTTGACCAGCGTTACCTGCTTCAGCAACAATATCAGCTTCGCGTTTATGTTGTTTCGCATTTAATACGTTATGAGGAATTTTTCTAATACTAAGCATTTTTCCTAATAACTCACTAATTTCTACAGAAGTTGTACCAATTAGAACAGGACGTCCCGCTTTAGACATTTGAGTTACCTCGTCAATAACGGCATTGTATTTTTCACGTTTTGTTTTGAAAACTAAATCATCTCTATCATCACGTGCAATAGGACGGTTGGTTGGAATTTCAACCACATCTAATTTATAGATTTCCCAGAACTCACCAGCTTCAGTAACAGCTGTACCTGTCATACCAGAAAGTTTGCGGTACATTCTAAAGTAATTTTGAAGGGTTACTGTTGCAAATGTTTGGGTAGCATCTTCAATTTTTACATTTTCTTTAGCCTCAATCGCTTGGTGGAGTCCGTCACTATAACGACGCCCATCCATAATACGACCCGTTTGTTCATCAACAATCATCACTTTATTCTCCATAACCACATATTGTGTGTCTTTTTCGAATAAAGCGTAGGCTTTTAATAACTGGCTTAGTGTATGAATACGTTCAGATTTTACGCCAAAATCTTTGTATAAATCCTCTTTAAGAGTGGCTTCTTCTTCAGCAGAAAGTCCTTTCTTTTCAATCTTCGCGATTTCTACACCAATTTCTGGTAAGATGAAAAAGTCTGGATTGTCTTTTCCTGAAATATAATCAACACCTTTATCTGTTAATTCAACTTGATTATTTTTTTCTTCTATAACATAGTACAATTCCGCATCAACCTTAGGCATTTCGCGGTTGTTATCTTGCATGTAAAAGTTCTCTGTTTTCTGAAGCAATTGTTTGATACCATCTTCAGATAAGAACTTAATAAGCGCTTTGTTTTTTGGGATACCACGGTAAACTCGTAATAATTGAAAAGCACCTTCTTTAGTATCACCTTCTTTAATAAGTTTCTTAGCTTCAGCTAAAACACCTGTTAAATATTTACGTTGTACCGAAACAATATCGTCAACTTTAGGTTTTAACTCATTGAATTCATGGTGATCACCTTTCGGAATTGGTCCAGAAATAATTAATGGCGTACGCGCATCATCAACTAATACAGAATCGACCTCATCGACAATGGCGTAGTTGTGTGGACGTTGCACCAAATCTTCTGGAGCGTGTGCCATGTTATCACGTAAGTAATCGAAACCAAACTCGTTATTTGTTCCGTAAGTGATATCGGCATTATAGGCTTTTCTACGGGCTTCAGAATTTGGTCTGTGGTAGTCAATACAATCTATACTTAAACCATGGAATTGGAAAATAGGAGCCATCCAAGCACTATCACGTTTCGCTAAGTAATCATTTACCGTTACTAAGTGAACACCCTTACCAGCTAAAGCATTTAGGTAAACAGGAAGTGTGGCCACTAAGGTTTTACCTTCACCAGTTTGCATTTCTGCAATTTTACCTTGGTGCATGGCAATACCACCAATAAGTTGCACATCATAGTGGATCATATCCCATGTGATGGCTTTTCCAGCGGCATCCCATGAGTTGGCCCAAACGGCTTGATCGCCGTCAAGAACCACATAATCTTTTTCACTCGAAATTAATCTATCAAATTCGTTAGCCGTAACAGGTATTGATGTATTATGAACAAAACGCTTTGCAGTTTCTTTAACAACGGCAAAGGCTTCAGGGAGGATATCATTTAAGACGTCTTGTGTTACCGCGTAAGCATCGTCTTTTAGTTTATCGATATCCAAATAGATGTCTTCACGCTTATCGATATCTTCGGTGTTTTCTGCTTCTAAGGTTAGACTTGCAATTTGTGCATCGATATCTTTATTGGCCTCGGCAATTTTAGCTTTAAACTCAGCTGTTTTTGCCCTTAATTCATCATGTGATAAAGCTTCTAAGGCAGCCTCGAAGCTTTTTATTTGAGAAACTATTGGTGTGATGGCCTTTACATCTTGCTTTGATTTGTCGCCAACAAATACTTTCAATACAGAATTTAAAAGATTCATGAGAGTTATTTTATGTGTTACATCTTGCTTGCGCAAGCGTTGTATAATTTATTTATATGGTTCTTTGTATGCGTTTTTTTAGTGCTTCCAAAGATACATCTTGTTTAAAGATTTGGACAAAAAAAAAGCCTCAAATCGAGACTTTTTAACTATTATTTATGCGTTTATCTAATATTCGTCCTCATTCCAAAGGTAATCTTCATCGGTAGGATAGTCAGACCAAATTTCTTCAATAGAGTCATAAGAGTCTCCTTCATCTTCGATAGATTGTAAATTTTCCACAACTTCTAACGGTGCTCCCGTTCGAATTGCGTAATCTATAAGCTCATCCTTTGTCGCTGGCCAAGGTGCATCACTTAAATAAGATGCTAATTCTAAAGTCCAATACATTTCTTACGTGTTTAATTTTGTGCAAAAATAAATTTTTAGTTCAAACAGACAAGAAAAAAACGAATTATTTCTCATTCTTTGTGTTTATAATTTATATAAACCCTAAAGAATAGATACTTCTTAAAATTAGGAGCTCAACATTTGTTTAAAAAACCTCATAGAAATTAATCTCTATTATTTTAACAAGATTTTTTAAAACGCATTTTATCATTAATTACAAGAACGTATCTTTTTGCTATTCAAACCCTAAGTCATTTAATTCTACGGATTTAAATTTTAAGCTCTTATTTAAGGTGGATTAGTCCGCGTTTTTTTCGGGAATCCACTTAATTTCATCAGCTCGTAAATCATAAGACAACTTCCGTGCCAACACAAAAAGGTAGTCAGATAAGCGGTTTAAATAGGTTAAGGCATTTGCTTCAAATGGTTCTAATTCATTAAGTTGAGAGGCTAAACGTTCAGCTCTGCGACACACACAACGTGCTATGTGACAGAATGACACAGATTGGTTGCCGCCAGGTAAAATAAAATGCGTCATTTCAGGTAAGGCTTCGTTCATCGTGTCCATTTCATGTTCTAAACGCTCGATGTCTTCATTTGAAATTTTAGAAATGTTTAAACGCGCCTTACCGTTTTTTAATGTTGCTTTTTGTGGGTCGGTGGCTAAAATTGCCCCAATGGTGAATAACCGATCTTGAATACGTACGATTAAATCGATATAGTCTTGGTGGATGGGTTGGTCGCGAATTAACCCTAAATATGAGTTTAATTCATCTACAGTACCATAGCTTTCTATTCTAATATGATGTTTTGGTACGCGCGTGCCCCCAAATAATGCTGTTGTTCCTTTATCACCTGTTTTTGTATAGATTTTCATTTTTAATAGCTTTCCGTTAATTATTAATGAATTAAAAGAATGTAATATACTAATATGTTTAAAGTAAACAAGGTATAATAGATATGGAATTCGATGAAGTGATTTGTGAGGCTTTAAAGTATATCTTTTAACTTTAATTTTATGTTTTCTTTAACATAAATGTGCTATTTTCGCGACAAATAATCAAACAAACAAAACAACAATTTATGAAAAAAATTACTTTATTATTATTGGTCGTCGTATCTCCTTTATGGATGCAGGGTCAATCATTTAACGGGTTTTTAACCGATAATTACAGTGGTGTAAATAGCGTTATTGCTAACCCTGCTAATATTACAGATTCCCGTTTTAAAACAGATATTAACCTTGTGGGAGTTAGTGCCTTTTTAGGGAATGACTATGTGGGGGTTAACTTACCTGATGCTACTAAAAGTGGTTATGATTTTGACGAAAGTGCTAACCTTTATCCTACTGATAATAACAACGCCTTAATAAACACTGATATTATGGGGCCTGCATTCATGTTCAATTTAAACAGAAAGAGTTCTCTTGCTGTATTTACGCGTGCTAGAGCTTTTGTTACGATGCATAATGTGAACGGAGAGCTTATCGATAATTTTGATAGTGATGATAGTGACGACGTTAATTTCAGTGATGGGAGTTTAATCACCACAGGACATGGTTGGGCTGAACTTGGTGTTACTTATGCTCGAGTTATTATTAATGATAGAACGAAATTTTTAAAAGGAGGTCTTACTGTTAAATATCTTCAAGGTGGAGGAAGTGCTCACATTAATGGTGATAACATAAGTGTTGATTTAGATGCCGATGGTGATGGACCAGATGATGCTACCATTTCCACTACGGGTGATTTAACTTATGCGGTTTTTAATGATAATATTGGGGAAGATGGTTATGAATATGAGCTTCCTAAAGCTACAGGAGTTGGTTTCGACCTAGGTTTTGTGTACGAATGGCGTCCAGATTACCCAAAATATCAAAAGACAAATAGTAATGGGGATACTTATTATGTTAAAGACCAAAACAAGTACAAGCTTAAATTAGGATTGTCTATTACAGATATCGGTAGCATCAACTACAAAGAAGGTGTTGAACAAACGTATAACATTGATCAAACTGATGTTAATGTGGATGATCTTGAAGATGATTTTGATAATGCTGATAGTTTTAAGGATTTTTTGGATGATTTTTATGGATCCACTTCTCCTGCAAGCAATGGTTATAAAGTAAGCTTACCAACAGCATTACATTTTAACGCCGACTGGAGTTTTACAAATCGTTTATATGTAAACTTAAACACCGATTTATCTTTAGTATCAAAAGAAAAGGTAGGAGCTACACGTGTTGCTAACACATTATCATTAACTCCTCGTTTTGAGAGTAAATGGTTTAGTTTTTACTTACCAATGGGTGTGGTTCAGTATAGTGGTTTTCAAGCCGGAGCAGGTATGAGATTAGGGCCTTTATATGTAGGTTCAGGTTCTGTATTAAGTGCTTTGGTTAGTGATAACACTAAGGGTGCTGATGTTTATGCTGGTTTAAAAATTCCAGTTTACCAAGGTCGTGCTAAAGATAGAGATGGTGATGGTGTTATTGATAAGTTAGATGCTTGTCCTAAAGAAGCTGGTCCAGAAGAAAATAACGGATGCCCATGGGGTGATGCTGATGCCGATGGTATTTTAGATAACGTAGACGAATGTCCTAATGAAGTGGGCCCTGAAGAAAACAAAGGATGCCCTTGGGGAGATACAGATAACGACGGAATCTTAGATAATGAAGATGCTTGCTTGAATATGGCTGGCCCTATAGAGAATAATGGATGTCCTTGGGGAGATGCCGACAATGATACGGTTCTAGATAACGTTGATCAATGTCCAGAAGTAGCAGGAACAGTTGAAAACAACGGATGCCCAGCTCCAGCTCCAAAAGTTACTGAAGCAGTAATGAAAAGCTTAAATGCTTATGCGAAAACAATTTTATTTAACAACGGAAAATCTACTTTAAAAGATTCTTCTAAAGCTGTTTTAGATAATATTGTGGGTATTTTACAGGAATATCCTGAATCGAATTTTTCTATTAATGGATATACCGATAGTTCAGGATCTGATGCTTTAAACCAAAGATTATCTGAAGAAAGAGCAAGTACAGTGATGACTTATTTAATTGAAAACGGTGTAAGTTCATCTAGGTTGTCTCACAATGGTTACGGAGAATCTAATCCAATTGATGACAATGCTACTGCTGAAGGTAGAAGAAATAACAGACGTGTGGAAGTTGTTTTAGTGAAGCAATAATCGGGTTTTTGTATTATGTAAATACTCAAAACGAGTTTACCGTCACCCTGAATTTATTTCAGGGTCGCATTACAAGTTATTGATTTACTCTACTGATGAGATGCCGAATCAAGTTCGGCATGACGAAACTGATAATCATGTCAGGTTTAAATTAATTTTAAAAGGTCTGTAATACTTCACGTATTACAGACCTTTTTTTGTTTTGGTGTTTGAATTAGTAACTATTAAACTAGTTAAATCGAGTGTCACCGTATTTCTTTAAATTCTTAATTCTCTGTAATAAAGTAGGGTGAGAGTAGTGCATAAATACATAAGCAGGATGTGGTGTTAAGTTACTCAAACTATTTTTTGATAATTTTTTAAGTGAGGTAATTAACGGTTCAGCTTTATAAGTGTTCTTAGCGTAATCATCAGCTTGGTATTCAAACTTTCTAGAGAAAAGATTCATGATTAACCCTGTAACTTCAGAAATTGGCGAGTACAGTAATCCGAAGGCAATCAATCCAATATGAAAACTAGGGATTTCAACGCCTAAAGCACTTGATAATAGCGGATTTGAAATGAATAGAGACAGGATGTAAAGTGTTAATCCCGTAAGTAGGGTAGAAGCAAATAAATTAAAAATAATATGTTTCTTTTTGTAATGGCCTACTTCGTGGGCTAAAACAGCAACGATTTCATCTTCATCTAAATCATTGATCAAAGTATCATAAAGCGTCACGCGTTTTTCACTTCCAAAGCCTGAAAAATAGGCATTGGCTTTGGTACTTCTTTTTGAGCCATCAATCACAAATATTTTATCCAATTTAAAACCAACAGTTTCTGCGTATTTCGAAATGTTATTACGCAAACTTCCAGCTTCTAAAGGGGTTTGTTTGTTGAATAGAGGTACAATTAATTTGGAATAAAACATATTCATAAACAGGCTAAACACAGCTACCAAGGCCCAAGCATATAACCAAAATTGTGTTCCGGTGACTTGGTAAAACCAAATGATTAAAGCCAATATGCCGCCGCCAATAAGAGACATCATCAACCAACCTTTTAGTTTGTCTAAAAAGAATAACTTTTTCGTGGTTTTATTGAATCCGAATTTTTCTTCAATCACAAATGTACTGTAATAGGAAAATGGCGTGGTTAAAATATCACTTCCAATCATTATAATTCCGAAGAAAATTAAAGCAATTATTATAGGATTGTCACTGTAGCTTCTTGCTATATCATCAACATATTTAAAGCCATCAAGAAATAGAAATCCTAAAGTGAGTACTAGAGAAAAGGTAGAAGTAATAAGGTCAAATTTGTAGTTCGTTGCTTTATAATTTTGCGACTTTTTGTATTCTTGGTTATCATAAACATCTTTTAATTCCTCCGGAAGGGTGTCGTTATAATGTTTAGCGTTTAAAGCATCTAAAACCTTATCAACTATAAAATTGATGATAATAATGGCTATAATAATATAGAAAAGTGTTTGTGCGGTCATTTATGAGCGTTGTATTTTTATTATTAATGTCTGGAGGAAATGGAAATGCGGTAGCTTTTTAAGCTATTTAAAATTTCGTTGTCGCTTAGCTTCAAAAACTAGAATTCCTGCCGCTACTGAAACATTCATGGAATCAATGTCACCTTGCATCGGGATGATAATGTTTTGAGTTGAATTTTCACGCCAAGCTTCACTTAAACCAGTGGCTTCAGTGCCAACAACGAGGGCTGTTGCTTGTGTGAAATCTTGTGTATGATATGGTACCGAAGCTTGAAGGGCGGCGCAGTAAATATTGATATTTTTCTTTTTTAGAAAATCAATAATTTCAGAAGTGCTTCCCGTGGCGATAGTGTTTGTGAATACACAGCCTACACTCGAACGAATAATATTTGGGTTGTATAAATCTGTTTTCGGATTGGCGATTATCACTGCATCGATATTAGCAGCATCAGCAGTTCTAAGTAGAGCGCCAATATTTCCAGGTTTTTCAGGAGCTTCAGCAATTAGAATTAAAGGGTTTTCTTTTTCAATTTTTAACTGAGAAATATCCTGAGTTTTAGATTTTGCTACAGCCAAAATACCTTCAGTCGTTTCACGATACGCCAATTTTTGATATACGTCTTTTGAAATTTCAATCTGTTGAATAGCTTCAGAAGTGAATGTTTTTAGTTTTTCCGAAGAAAATAATTCCGTACAAAACAAAATAGTTTCTAGCTGAAACCCGCCTTTGATAGCTAAAGAGATTTCGCGTTCACCTTCAATTAAAAAGGTACCTGTTTTTCTGCGTTCACGAGACTTGTCTTTTAATTGTGACAGCTGTTTTATAAGTGGATTCTGTATACTTGTTATTTCTTTCATAAAAGTGAAGCAAAAGTAATCGATTTTGTGTAATTATATTGAACTTAGTGCGTCAAAACACAAAACCATTTAAAATTATAAAATGAAAAACTTTATTTATTTGTTTATTGCTGTCTCTGTTTTTTCTTGTAAAGATGCTAAAAAAGAAACAGTTGTAACTCCAGAACCAACGGAAACCAAAGAAGTCATTGTTGAATCTAACTACCCAGAAGCCTTAGAGAAAATATTTGAAGCTCATGGCGGATTAGACCAGTGGAAAAGTATGCGTTTTTTAGAGTTTACCATGAACAAAAACGGAGTTGAAGAAGTGACTTCAACCGATTTATGGAATAGAAAATCTTTAGTTGAAACGCCTGACCATAAACTTGGTTACGACGGAGAACAAGTTTGGTTGCAAAATAAAAATGACGCTGAGTACAAAGGGAAACCTAAATTCTACTATAACTTAATGTCTTATTTCTATGCGATGCCTTTTATTTTGGCTGATGATGGTATTATTTATAGTGACATTGATCCTTTAGTTTTTGAAGGAAAAACATACCCTGGAATAAAAGTAGGTTATGAAAGTGGTGTAGGTGAGTCTCCAGAAGATGAATATGCGCTTTACTACAATCCTGATACTTATAAAATGGAATGGCTAGGCTATACAGTTACATTTTTTAGCCAAGAAAAAGCTAAAGAATGGCACTTTAGAAAATACAGCGAATGGGAAGAATTCAATGGCGTATTATTGCCAAAAACAATTGTTAGGTATGAGTATGAAAATAATTTACCAACTACTGTACATAGTGAAAATAATTTTTATAATGTGAAATTAACCAAAGAACAAACAAATCAGGATATTTTTGAAATGCCTGAAGGTGCTCAATTGGTAGAGTAATTTATAAACTATTTTTTTCATAATAGTTCACTAAAAGCGCCACAACATAATTATAACTTTGCATGCCCTTGCTTTGTTTGTTCGCTTTTAGAAAACCATTATAAAATGATTTAAAAAGAGGTTCGGCAGGATTTTGGTGTAATTCCCAAAATTCACGAACCTCTTTGTAGTTTTTAAAGATTCCTGGGTTTACAGTTTCTGCCATGGTTTCGTATAATTCTGGGTTGCGTCTGTAAATTTCATTCAAACAGAATCGCAAACCGAAGGTATAGCCCGTATATCTTATGTAGATATTCTCATGTTTTATGGCTGCCATACTGCCTATGAAATTTGCTTCATTTTCGGCAGCATAGCCTAATTGATGGGCGATTTCGTGTGTCGTGGTGGTTGATAATTTGTAGATTGGAATTAAGCCATCTACTTGGGCTTCATTCGTAAACGGATTTAAATAACCGCTAAAACCCATATAAGTTAGCGGATAACTGAATAAGGATCTTTTTACACTTTTAGTGCTATATTCTAAATGCGGAAAAGTCTCTTTTAAGTTATCATATCCATGGGGTGCCATTTTCAAAATATCTAATTTGTTGAAAGGCATGTCTACTTTTAAAGTATCGTTTTTTGTGATTTCTGAATGTACAGCGTTCGATTTTTTGATTAGATTTTCCGTGAAAACGATTAGTTGTTCTGTAGAATAATCGTGCGCCAAATTCAAACTCTTATGAAGCGGTAAGCGGTAATAGTTCAAGCCCCAAAATAAATGAAACACAAAGTAAAAGATAGATAACGTAGCAAAAACATCAATAAACCAGTTTTTAGTGTCTAACCTTAAACGTTTTCTGTTTAATACAAGCCATCGCACGCCATAAATCAAGGTTAATGCATATACAAAATCACCGAAAGAAAATGGTAACCAACCTAATACGAACCTGAATAGTTTTGAGATTAAAGGATATAACCCATTACTGTAATAATGTTCGACAAACTCAGGGTAATTAGAGAGTATTCTAATAAAAATGATTTGTGGAATTAAAGTTAGGGCTAAAAGCGTTTTTTTGTTTTGGAGCATGGTCAAAAATACTAAAAAATTAGAGGATTAAATTTTAGAATCCTGAAAGATGACTTTAAGGTTAAACTTTGTTAAAACTTAGTGATTCGCCTCATGGAATCAAGTTGAGGTCAAGGCATTTTTTCTATCTTTGAAAGATAAAATAATCACAAGATGAGCACAGAAGTAAGACAATTAGAACCTCAAGTCCTTTGGAATAAATTTGCAGATTTAAACGCCGTTCCGCGTCCTTCAAAAAAAGAAGAACGTGTGATTGCTTTTATGAAAGCCTTTGGTGAAAATTTAAGCTTAGAAACTATAGTTGATGAAGTAGGGAATGTGATTATTAAAAAGCCCGCAACTGCCGGAATGGAAGACAGAACCACTATCGTGATGCAATCGCATATAGATATGGTACATCAAAAAAATAATGATACCGATTTTGATTTTGATACGCAAGGTATAGAAATGTATGTTGATGGTGATTGGGTTCGTGCTAAGGGCACGACTCTTGGTGCAGATAACGGGCTAGGTGTGGCTACTATCATGGCGATTTTAGAAAGTGATACGATTGTCCACCCTGCCATTGAAGCGTTGTTCACTATAGATGAGGAAACAGGAATGACTGGAGCCATGGGCTTAAAAGGCGGACTCCTTTCTGGTGGTATTTTGTTGAATTTAGATACTGAAGAAGATGATGAAATTGGCGTAGGTTGCGCTGGTGGTGTTGATGTGACTGCAAATCGAACGTATAATTTAGAGGAAACACCTGAGTTTAAAATTGGTTATGAAATCACCGTTAAAGGACTTCAAGGAGGGCATTCTGGAATGCAAATTCATGAAGGCTTAGGAAATGCCAATAAAATCATGAACCGCGTGTTGTTTGATGGTTTTGAGAATTTCGGATTGAGAATTTCAGAGGTAAACGGCGGAAGTTTACGTAACGCAATTCCGCGTGAGAGTCATGCTATTGTGGCTATTGATGCCATTCATGAAGATGCCTTTTTATTGGAAATGGCACTTATGGCCAATACCATTCAAAAGGAACTTAAAACTATGGAGCCTGATTTAAAAATAGAGGTTGCTAAATGTGAAACTCCTGAAAACATTATGGATTTAGGCGTTCAAGAAGGGGTAACTCGAGCAATTTATGCAGCCGTAAACGGGGTGTATCGTATGAGTGCTGATATCCCTGGACTGGTGGAAACTTCGAATAACATCGCCCGAATTATCATAAAAGATGGCGAGATTCATATTGGATGTTTAACGCGTTCTTCAGTTGAAAGTTCTAAGGACGATTTAGCAAATACATTACGTTCTACGTTTGAATTGACTGGTTGTGAAGTTGAGGTTTCTGGTGATTACCCAGGTTGGGCGCCAAATATGGATTCTGCAATTTTAAAAGTCATGGACAAAATCTATGAAGATTTAAATGGCGAAAAAGCCCATGTTGCCGCTTGCCATGCTGGTTTAGAGTGTGGTATTCTGGGGCAAAATTATCCAGATATGGATATGATTAGTTTCGGACCAACTATTAAAGGGGCACACTCACCAGACGAACGTGCTCAAATTTCTTCAGTTCAGAAATATTGGAAATTCGTATTGGAAATCTTGAAGGCGATACCTGTACGTTAGTTTTTTTTTTTTTAGTAGTTAAGGAGTGGAGGAGTTAAGGAGGTGAGCGTAAAAATTTGATTTCATCAAATTTTTACGGCTTTGCGGTTAAACGAATAAACGATTCAACAAAACTCAAGGAACCGGATCATATCCCGAACCTCCCCATGGGTGACAGCTAAAAATACGTTTTATAGCTAGCCATCCGCCTTTACGGAAACCGTGTTTAATTAAAGATTCTTTGGCGTAATGCGAACAAGTAGGTTGGTATCTACACGTTGCAGGCGTTAATGGTGATATAAATGTTTGATACACTTTTATCAAAAACAGAAACGGTGCAATGAGTAGTTTTTTCATAAGTAGCTAAAAGCACTCTCGCTTGTAGTGGATTTAGTTGACGCTAAACGTCGTGCCGTCTTTGCCATCTTTCAGTTGAATACCAACTTCAGCTAATTCATCACGAATTTTATCAGATAAAGCAAAATCTTTATTCGCTCTAGCTTCTTGTCTCAATTTGATTAAAACATCAACTGCGCCTGAAAGTTTATCAGTTCCAGAATTGCTATTTGCGGTATTTTCTAAGCCTAAAACATCAAAAACAAAACTGTTTAAGGTGTCTTTAAGTAAGTTCAAGTCTTCTGCAGTTAAGGTTTCTACACCTTCTTTAATTTGATTGATGTATTTAGCAGCTTCAAATAAATGCGCGATTAAAATTGGTGAATTGAAATCGTCATTCATGGCATCATAGCACTTTTGTTTCCATGCTGAAACATCAATAGAAGATGTTTTTGAAGCTTGTAAGCTGTTTACAATATTCAGAGCTTCCATAAGACGATTAAAGCCTTTTTCGCTGGCTAATAAACCGTCATCGGTTAAATCTAATACACTACGGTAAGATGATTGCGCTATAAAGAAACGAATCACACTTGGCGCATAAGCTTTACTGAAAAATTTGTTGTCTCCAGAAAGTAATTCATCTGGATTCACCGTGTTTCCAGTAGATTTCGACATGCGTTGCCCGTTAAGTTCTAACATGTTCGCGTGCATCCAATAATTTACCGGAGATTTTCCAATGGCAGCTTCATTTTGAGCAATTTCACATTCGTGGTGCGGGAATTTTAAATCCATGCCGCCACCGTGAATATCAAATTGTTCACCAAGATATTTGGTACTCATGGCTGTACATTCTAAATGCCAGCCTGGGAAACCATCACTCCAAGGGGAAGGCCAACGCATAATATGTTGCGGTTCGGCTTTCTTCCAAAGGGCAAAATCTTGCGGGTTTTTCTTGTCACTTTGTCCGTCCAGCGTACGGGTATTATGAATTAAATCGTCAAGTTTACGCTTGCTTAATTTACCGTATTCGTTTGTTTCATTGAATTTATGAACATCGAAATAAACAGACCCGTTTACTTCGTAAGCAAAACCATTTTTAATAATGCTTTTTATCAATTCTATTTGCTCAATAATATGTCCTGTAGCGGTAGGTTCTATACTTGGTGGTAAGAAATTAAATGTGTTTAGAATATTGTGAAAATCTACAGTATAACGCTGTACCACCTCCATAGGTTCAATTTGTTCTAAACGTGCTTTTTTGGTGATTTTATCTTCACCAGCATCAGCATCATTTTCTAAATGTCCGGCATCAGTGATGTTTCTAACATAGCGTACTTTAAAACCTAAATGCTTTAAATAACGAAAAACCATATCAAAAGACATAAAAGTCCGCACATTTCCTAAGTGTACATTACTGTAAACTGTAGGCCCACAAACGTACATACCAATATGGCCTTCGTTTATAGGTTTAAAAGTTTCCTTTTTTCCAGTTAGGGAATTATAAATTTTGATAGGGTTGTCTTTATAAAGTGGCATAGTGGTTTAGGCGTATGTGGTGTAGTCGATTATGACTTAATAAAGTAAATTACAAAATGGATTAAAACTGAGTATCTAGCTTTATGTAATCCAAAAATTCGCGACGTGTTGCCATGTCTTTGAATTTTCCTCCAAACTCTGAAGTTACAGTGCTGCTTTCTATATCTCTAATACCTCTTGAATTTACACAAAGGTGTTTTGCATCGATAACACATGCTACATCTTTAGTGCCTAAAACCTCTTGAAGCTCTCTAACAACTTGAATTGTTAAACGTTCTTGAACTTGAGGACGTTTTGCATAATAATCTACAATACGATTCATTTTAGATAAACCTACAACACTACCATTGGCGATATAAGCGATGTGAGCTCTACCTACAATTGGCAATAAATGGTGTTCGCATGTTGAATAAACCGTAATGTTTTTTTCAACAAGCATTTCGCCATACTTGTATTTATTATCGAAAGTAGAAGCGCTAGGTTTTTTGCTCGGATCTAATCCGCCAAAAATTTCTTTAACAAACATTTTAGCCACACGATTAGGTGTTCCGCTTAAACTATCGTCTGTTAAATCTAAACCTAAAGTTTCCATGATGTGACGCACATCGTCTTTAATAATGTCTATTTTCTCTTCATTAGACAGTTTAAAAGCATCATTTCGCAATGGTGTGTCTTCAGAAGTACCAATGTGCTCTTCTCCTAAAGCGTCAAAATCGTCTAAATTACTATCAAATTTCATCTGTTAAAATCTATTATTTTTCAACAATCATAAAAGTCATTCGTTTGTTAGTTCTTTGTTAGTAAGAGTTTTACAAATAAATGAAGTATGATTAATATTTCAAAAATTAGTTTGCAAAGATAAGCAATTCCGTTTTGTTATGCTTGGTGTTGCTGAATTATTAATTTTTTGTTTTAGTCTGAAAACGATTCCAATCATTACAGCCTACGCTTTATTTAATTTCTTTAGTTAAAAAGTTTAAATACTGAAGCCTAAGGATAATGTAATGTTTTGATTTTTTCTGTCGATTGAAGCAAAAGGCGAACCGCCTCCGTTAAGGTTGTATAGGTTGTTTTCGTATGATCTTGAGGCTTGATCGTAAGTTAAATCAATCTTTGTGTTTCCAAAAGTATATCCAATACCTGCAGAGAAGCCTTGTAGCTCACTCATAATGTCTCCATTTTTATACGGACTATCTTCATAACGGTAACCACCACGTAAGCTTAATTGATTGATGACTCTGTATTCTGCACCAACGCGATAGGTAGAAACGTGAGTTAGTACGTTGCTCATTAAGGCATTTTGATCGGCAAATTCAGGGTCGTGCGTTGGCTTAAATTCTGTATTACTAAAATTTTGGTTTGAATAATCGAAACTAATAATACCGCGTTTAGCAATAATGTAGGCTAAACTTCCCGTTATTTTTCCTGGAGTTTGTAATTGGTATCTTGGGTAAACATTTATAATATGAGGATCTACCGTTTGTGTGGTTGGTGTTCCAGAATCGTCTCTAACTGTACTTATGTATTGTGTGGTTTCCTCATCTATGGAATACCATGTTGGTGAATCGTAAACCACTCCGGCTCGAAGGTCTGGAGTTATATTGAAAATTCCACCTAGCTGAAAAGAAAACCCTGCACCTGTGGTTAATAAGTTGTTTTCGAAATCAATATGTGTTACAGTTGATCCCGTATTGTTATTGTCTTCAATTAATACCGTATTGCGTTCGTAATTAATAAAATGTGAATTTAAATTTAGCCCTAAAGAAAACTTGTCTTCAAACTGTGTAGCAAAATTAAAACTCATTTTTCCGTTATAACCTGTTGCTAGATAAGTGTGCTTATGATCGAAATTTCCAGCAGCAACATTTGAAAAGTAGGTTGTGTTGTCATCGTCATCAAATTCAGGGTCAATGATATAGGATTCATAGCCTAAAAACGCTTGTTGGTTACCGTAACCAAATTGATTTCCAATGGCGCGATAAGCTTGGTCTATAGATTCGTTAGGTAATGCAGAAATATCCACTAGCCTTTGTCCGTTTGCATAATCATAAAAAAAACTTGCTACGGAATTTGTAAAATTACCATCATCATTTGTGTTCGTGCCTCTTGCTTGCCAGAAGTCATTAAAATTATTTGTGCGCTCATAATTAAGTGACATAGCAAATTTTGTCCAAGATGAACTACTATTTCTGTTAACAAATACAAAAGCCGCACCACCTTGATTAATCCCAAAACAGGATTCGTTGGTGTTTGTCATGCTATTGAAATAGTTTGTTTCGTTTTTAGTATAGTTATTGGATCCTGTAAAGGTGATTTGGCTGTTACTAAAAACTACTGAACCTGCAGGGTTTAAACTAACGGCACTTAAATCACCGCCTAAAGCACCAAAAGCACCACTCATGGCTCTAAAACGTGCTGTTCCTTGAATTTCATTTTGTGAATACCTTAAAGCATCGGTAATGTCTTGCGCATAAACGGTAGATAATGAAAGTACGCTTATGAATAGTAAATTAAACTTTTTCATGTATAACTTTTTAATCGTTTTAGGGAATTAAATAACCAAACAAATTGAGATGATATTCAATTTATTTGGTTAGATTTTATTTTTAATATTAACGTCTTCTTCCTCCTCCGGAAGAACTTCTGCTGCTACCTCCTGATGATCTCGTTGAAGATCCGCTAGATCTCGAGCTAGAACTAGGAGTATAGCTAGAGTTTCTTGAAGAAGATGACCTATTCGTATTGTAGCTGCTGCTAGAACTTGAACGATTTGTAGGTTGTTTGTAAACCGTACTTGAGCTTCTTCTTGAAGTTGATGTTGACGATCTTTTTGTTGAGTTATTAGAAGGTGTTCGTGTAACTGTTGAAGTTCTTCTTGTTACTCCGGTTTGAGACGGATTTCTATTTGTTGTATAGCTACGTCTAGTCGTTGTTCCTTGCGAATTTCTAGTCGTTGTGCTCGTTCTTCTAGTGGTGTTATATTTAGATGTTGTTCCTCTGTTTGTGTTTGCGGAACTACGTCTTGTGTTATTTGAAGCATTTACGTTATTTCTGGTGTAATTACTTCTTCTGGTGTTAGCATAATTGCTACCGTAATAACCTCCTCTTCGCGTGGCACTATACGAATTATATCGGTTGTATCTATTGTAGTAACCTCCTCCGTAATATGGAGGATAGCCCCATCCGTATCCAGGATAAGCCCATCCATAGCTAGGGTATCCCCAAGCATATCCAGGATAACCCCATCCATAACCTGGGTATCCCCATCCGTATGAAGGGTATCCCCATCCACCATAACCCCAACCGTAATTGAAGCCAATGCCCCAGTTATTCCAACCGTTATCAATATAGTTAATAGTTACACTGCTGTTGTTTTGTCCCCAGCCTGCGTAGCCTTCATAGTCATCTACTAAGGAATCGTTTTCAACATATGCCGAATTTTCATAAGAATCAATATCAGTAAAAATCGCAGGATCTTCACTGAAATTTTCAGACTCTATAGATTTTGTTTTGAAGTAATTTGTGTAATAATTGTTATCATTATATACTTCATTGTGCTGTTGTTGTGTTTGTGGAACAGATCCGCCATAAATGCCATCATTTCCTGCGCCAACATATTCATATGAACCACAAGAAGTGAATACTAGGAGTAACCCCAGTAAGCTCGCTAATGGTGCTTTTTTTTGTAAGGATTTAATTAATTGCATATCTGTTTATTTTAATTGTTGAACATAACAAAAATAGTTAGTTTTGCTGAACTATTTTTTATATTTAACAGAGGTACAACATTTGTGCCAAAAAAATGATATGAGCAAAAAACTTACTAGTAGAGCAGAAGATTATTCGAAATGGTATAACGAATTGGTTGTCAAGGCAGACCTCGCTGAAAATTCAGCTGTTAGAGGATGTATGGTTATTAAACCTTATGGGTATGCTATTTGGGAAAAGATGCAAGCAGAATTAGATCGTATGTTTAAAGAAACAGGGCATCAAAATGCTTATTTTCCTTTATTTGTGCCTAAAAGCTTGTTTGAAGCTGAAGAGAAAAATGCAGAAGGTTTTGCAAAAGAATGTGCTGTTGTAACACATTATAGGCTACAGAACGATCCTGATAAACCAGGGAAGCTGCGTGTAGATCCTGAAGCGAAGTTAGAAGAGGAGCTTGTAGTAAGACCAACAAGTGAAGCTATTATTTGGAACACCTTTAGAGGTTGGGTACAATCTTATAGAGACTTACCTTTATTAATAAATCAATGGGCGAATGTAGTACGATGGGAAATGCGTACGCGTTTGTTTTTAAGAACGGCAGAGTTTTTATGGCAAGAAGGGCATACTGCCCATGCTACTAAAAAGGAAGCTTTAGACGAAGCCGCATTAATGAATAATGTTTATGCTACGTTTGCTGAGAAGTTTATGGCTATTCCTGTAATACAAGGACTAAAAACCGAGAGTGAACGTTTTGCAGGGGCTGATGAAACCTTTTGTATAGAAGCATTAATGCAAGACGGGAAAGCTTTACAGGCAGGAACTTCACATTTCTTAGGTCAGAATTTCGCAAAAGCATTTGATGTTAAGTTTGCTAATAAGGAAGGCAAACAAGATCACGTTTGGGCAACTTCATGGGGTGTCTCTACACGCTTAATGGGGGCATTGATTATGACACATAGTGATGATCACGGATTAGTTTTGCCTCCAAGTTTAGCGCCAAACCAAGTGGTTGTTGTTCCTATATATAAGAGTGAAGAAGATTTAAACAATATTACGGAAGTTGCAAATAGTATTTTAACCGATTTAAGAGCGAAGCACATTACGGTTAAATTTGACAACCGCGATACGCATAGGCCAGGAGCTAAGTTTGCTCAGCATGAATTGCAAGGGGTGCCATTACGAATTGCTATTGGGCCAAAAGATTTAGCTAATGGAACTGTAGAGCTTGCACGTCGTGATACGTTAAGCAAAGAAGTGGTTAACTTAAATGATTTAACTGAAACCATAGAAAGGTTATTAAAAGAGATACAAGATACCTTATTTAATAAAGCTTTAGATTTTAGAGACAGTCATATTACAGAGGTTGATTCGTTTGATGCTTTTAAGGAAGTTTTAGAAACCAAAACAGGTTTTATTTCGGCGCACTGGGATGGTACAACAGAAACTGAAGATAAAATTAAAGAAATTACAAAGGCTACAATTAGGTGTGTACCATTAGAAGGGAAGGTAGAAGCAGGAGTTTGTGTGTATTCAGGGAGACCTTCTGAACGCCGTGTGCTGTTCGCAAAAGCTTATTAATCAATACTAAAACAAGTGCTGAGTAATTTTTTTTAAAAAAAAGTTATTTAGCGCTTGTAAAAGTGAAAATAAGTTGTAAATTTGCACCCGCAATGGAAAACATTGCAAGTTATTTGAAAAGATAGAGTGAGAAAATAATTAAAATTTAAGTTGCAGATTTGTAAATTAAATTTATCTTTGCACTCTCAAAAAAAACAAATGGCCCGTTCGTCTATCGGCTAGGACGCCAGGTTTTCATCCTGGTAAGAGGGGTTCGATTCCCCTACGGGCTACAATATTTTAATAAGAAGAAAAAAAATGGCAAATCATAAGTCAGCATTAAAAAGAATAAGAAGCAACGAAGCTAAGCGTTTAACTAACAAGTATAAACACAAAACTACTCGTAATGCAATTAAAAAATTACGTGAGTTAACAGATAAGAAAGAAGCTGAGGCTTTATATCCTTCTGTAGTTTCTATGTTAGACAAATTAGCTAAGAAAAATGTTATTCATGCTAACAAAGCTGCTAACCTTAAATCTGGTTTAGCAAAACACGTTGCAGCACTTTAATAAGTAACTTCGACTTAAGATTTTAAAATATTTAAAAAGCTTCTCAGAAATGAGAAGCTTTTTTTATGCCTTATAGTTTAAGATAATTTCATGCTCATGTCGTTGTAAAAAAAGCATATAAAAGTAAGTATGTTTTGTTTTAATACTATAAATTTGCAACTGTAAAAAGTTAATAACTCACATAATATTACCTCTTTGGAAAATACAAAAGCAATCAAATTAATTGATAAGATTCTTGAAGATCTTGATAATACAGGAATCAATACCGATGCGTTAATAAACGATATTAAAGAATTAAGAACATACGCGATAGAAGAGCAAGCTCCACTAGTGGTAAAGGTTCTTAGATATACTTACGAGCATATTGAAGAAAATGAAACGTTCCTTATTCCAATGCCTGAAGATGATGATGAGTTGTTTACAGAAGAAGGAGAAGAAGCTGTTGAAACAGAAGAAGCTGTAGAGGTTGATCCGGTTGAAAGTCTCAAATACGTTATTTCTTTAACTAGAAACCTTAAAAACAAAACGAATATTGCCGATTTAAAAGCATATAAGGAACTTTTATTAGCTTATTAATTTAAAATTTTATCGTTTTATAAAATATTAAAAGCCCCGACATGTGATGTTGGGGCTTTTCTATTAGAATTATTCACTACTGTAAACGCGATATCTATAAATGTTGCTCTAGTAGCCAAGAGTAAACCGCTTCATTGTTATAGGTCTCTGTCCAACTATCGTGCGCGGCATCGGGATAGATAGTAAGTTTAGTCTTTGGGTTTAGCTTTTTTAGAGTTTTATAGGCTTCTTTGGTTTGTTCTACAGAAACCACAGCATCCTTTTCACCATGAAAAAACCAAACCGGAAGGTTTTTAGCCCATTTTATATAAACCATTGGAATATCTGCCGCACAAACTGAAATCATAGCTGCATAGGTATTAGGATTGTTTACAGCCATACGCCAAATACCATCACCACCGCGACTAAGCCCTGCTAAATAGATTCGTTTTTTATCTATTGGTAACGAATCTACCAATTTTGTAACCTTCTTATGAATAGCGCGATCATCCCATAGGCCATTTTTATTTGGATTTAGAGGAGCAAATACATAAAAGGGAAAATCTTTACCTTCAGCAATACGTTTAGGTATGCCGTGGGCTTTAGCGATATTTAGATCTGTATCGCTTTGCGCACCACCATGTAAAAAAACAACTAAGGGGTAAAGTTCTTGTTTTTGGATTGGCGTATACAGGAAATACTGAATTTCAGTATTGTTAACTATGTTTGATTTATGCTCAGTCAATTGAGCAAATAAGAGTGAACTACTTAATATACTTAATAAAATTAAAACAGATTTAATTTTCATCATGCTACGTTTTTTTATGTTTTCAAATTACAAAAGCCCTTCTTGAATTTTCATTTTTATTTTAAAGGCTTCTTGAGATGTTTTAAGATTTTTTCCAGAGAAGAAAACTTCATTTTTAGTATTCAGGTCTGTACTACTATATAAAGCAATGTCATCGCCTAGTAATGTTTCATGTAAAAAATTAATTTCAAATTCAGTAATACTATATTTTTTATGATATTCAAACGGAATAGCATCCAATGCCCATTGTGAATATTTGATATTATTAACATGGTTATGCATATCTAAATCACTGTTTTTAACTTGGATATTTTGGTTCAATTCTAAACCGCCTGGAGTTACAATTTTGTTGGCTTTAAAATCAAGCTGATAATCAGAACGTGGAGAAAAGGATGTTTCGATATCTGTTATTTTTTTTGGTCTGCGTGTTACGCTATCTAAAATCATCCATATGGTAGAACAGGCGCCTATTTTCTCGTCTTTGAGAAATATTTCAAATTCCCTTGTACCGTAAAAACCGTCAACAGGAAGCGTCCATGTTTTAATAGTTAGGGTATCATGCCAATTCGGCCAAGCTTTCATTTTTAAATTTTGTCGAATTAAAACCCATATAAAACCGCGCTTAATCATGTTTTCATAGCCGAAATTAAGGTCGTAAGCATGTTCGGAGGTTATGTCTTGTAGTAATCCTAGAAGTCCGTATAAACCAAGTTTTTTGTTCGAATTGATATTGACACTTCTAATGGGATAGGTTTGTTCAAATACACTCGGGTTTAGTTTCATAAAGCAAGTTATAAATAGGATATAGGAAGCTACAAGGCTTAATCGATCGATACAGGGGTTTTATATTTTTTAAGCTCGAATAAAGATAACTTTTAAGTTAAACATAAAAAAAGCCTTAACATTTTTTGTTAAGGCTTGATTAAAATTTATGCTGATGAGTTCTATCCGTTCATAGAAATTAAAAACTCTTCATTGTTTTTTGTTTGTTTAAAACGTTCGTTAATAAACTCCATCGCTTCTACAGGGTTCATATCCGCAAGGTATTTACGCATTACCCACATACGTTGTACGGTCGTATCATCTAATAAAATATCATCACGACGTGTACTTGAAGATGTTAAGTCGATAGCAGGGAAAATTCTACGGTTAGAAATTTTTCTATCTAGTTGAAGTTCCATGTTACCAGTTCCTTTAAACTCTTCAAAAATCACCTCGTCCATTTTAGAACCTGTTTCTGTAAGCGCAGTTGCAATAATGGTTAATGAACCACCATTCTCAATATTACGTGCTGCACCAAAGAAACGTTTTGGCTTATGTAAGGCGTTGGCGTCAACACCACCACTTAATATTTTTCCAGAGGCAGGTTGTACCGTGTTGTATGCGCGTGCTAAACGTGTGATAGAATCTAATAAAATAACCACATCATGACCACATTCTACTAAACGTTTTGCTTTTTCAAGTACAATGTTTGCAATTTTTACGTGTTCATGCGCTTCCTTGTCAAACGTAGAAGCAATTACTTCACCGCGAACATTACGTTGCATGTCTGTTACCTCTTCAGGACGTTCATCAATAAGTAAAATCATTTGGTAAACCTCAGGGTGATTTGCAGCAATTGCATTAGCGACATCCTTTAGAAGCATGGTTTTACCAGTTTTAGGTTGCGATACAATCATACCACGTTGCCCTTTACCAATAGGAGCAAACAAATCCATAATTCTTGTTGAAATGGTACTTTGTTTTTCAGCAAGATTAAATTTCTCTTGAGGAAATAATGGTGTTAAATGTTCAAAAGAAACACGGTCTCTAACCACATTCGGACTTTGACCATTAATTTGACTTACTTTGATTAATGGGAAATATTTTTCACCTTCTTTTGGCGGACGCACATGACCCAAAACCGTATCTCCAGTTTTTAAACCAAATAATCTAATTTGAGATTGAGATACATAAATATCATCTGGTGATGATAAATAGTTATAATCAGAAGAACGTAAAAAACCATAACCATCCTGCATGATGTCTAAAACCCCTTCACTTTCAATAATGGCATCAAATTCGTAATCTGGCTCACGGTAACGGTTTCTGTTATCTTTATTGCCTTTATCAACATTGCCATTTTTTTGGTTGCGTTGCTGATTTTTATTTTGATTGTTCTGGTTGTTTTGTGGTCTAGGGTTCGGTTTTTTCGGACCGTCGTTTTGAGTTTTTGGTTTTGGAGCGTTATCCTTTTTAGGAGCTTCTTTTTTGTTTTGTACTTTTTTAGGAGCTTCTACTTGAGACGTTTCTGTTTTTGGAGCTTCAGCTTTAGCTGGTGCATTAACAGTTTGATCTTCTGTTTTTGGAGTTGTATTTCTAGCAGGCTTTTGTACGCGCTGTCTAGGTTTTCTTGCTGCAGGTTTGGCTGCTGCTTTTGTTTCTTTTTCTTCTGTTGCTTTAGCCGGTTCAATTGATTCTGAAGGTGCTACTGCAGCTTTAACTGCTTTAGGATCTGCTGCTTGCTGATCTAGTATTTGATATACTAAATCTAGTTTTTTTAATGAACGAAACTTAGGAACGTTCAGTTTTTTTGCAATCTCCTGTAAATCAGCGAGTTTTTTTTCTTTTAATTGTGAAATTTCAAACATTGATGTTTAATTGAATATGTTGATTTGAACACTAACTTGAGTAATTCTGAAAAATATGAGTTTATTCTGAAGATTTAATCGCTTGTATTTGCGACTGTTGAGAATTATTACTGCAATTATACAACTTTATTTTATTTTTTTGCATTAATTCTTTTATTTTTGCGATCTAGTTTTATAAAAACATATGATACAACGTATTCAAACCATTTATCTTATTTTAGCTGCATTAGTTTCAGGTGGCTTAATTTTTGCGTTTGAATTATGGACAACTCCAGAGGGTGTAAAAGTTTACGCTAGCGATACGACTTATGAGTATATCGCATTTTTAACTTCTGCTTTGTTTTCTATTGTATCTATTTTACGTTACAAAAATAGGAAGTCACAATTTATGTTGGGACGACTTAACATCATATTAAACTTTATTTTATTAGGATTTTTTGTGTATTTATCTCTAAATGTATCTGGAGAAACGGCGGTTTCTGAGAAAGGTATTGGGATGCTTCTCCCTATTGTTTCTATCGTGTTTTTGGCTTTAGCCAATAAGGCCATCAAGAAGGATGAAGATCTCGTAAAATCTGTAGATCGATTACGTTAAACCTAACATCTTAGTAGTATTAGTGCGTGAACCCAAGGTGAAGATCTTGGGTTTTTTTATGCCTTGTTTTGCGGAATTTAAAGTGACGTTTAGCCTTGAAACCTTAAAAATTTACTATGGTGATCTTAGATATTATCTCATCTTTTTATTTGCTTCACAGAGTGCAATAATTTCTTCAATTCTTTTTGATTGCGTGACTTCGCGTTTGGCACTATTTAAATACGCGAGGTATGATTTTCTATAGCTTTTAGAGAAGTTATTAAAGTTTGCGAAAGCTATTGAGTTTTCATCAAACGCCTGTTGTAAAGCATCTGGAATGATGCCTTTTTCAATGGCATCCATAGCAGTCCATGTTCCCGTTTGCTTTGCAGTTTCAATGCTTTTGAATCCAGCGTCTTGCATTAAATTTTTAGCGATTAATTCTGCTACATATTTTTTGTTAACTGCGCTCCAGTTACTGTTCGCTTTTCTAGGAGAGTAATATTGTCGGCGTTTGCCTTCACCTAAACTTTGTACTTTAGAGTCTATCCAGCCAAAGCATAAAGCGACTTTAACGGCCTCTTCCCAACGCATGGTTGGCATGTTTGTTTCAAGCTTATAAAAGATTAAATAAACACTTTTTTCTTTAGTGTGATTTTTAAGAAGCCAGTCGTACCAATCGGTGTCTCGTTCAAAATGCAGTTCAATAGAGTCTTCCAAAAGTTATATGTTTTTTGAATTTACGTAAAAATCAGGGTCTACTTCAAAAGTTGAAACTTTATGGTCATTTTTTAAAATTTTCCATTCCGAATTCGGATAAATCCATTGTTCGGCGTCATTGATTTTTACCTGTATTGGCATGTCAAAATCAGCCACAACATTGTTCCAACGGTATTTTAGGATGTTATTTGAAACTGTGTATTCTAAACAAGGAATTTTTATGGTTCTTAAATACTGATTAAAAAAGGCCGTTAAATCTATGCCTGAATTTGTGCTAATATAATTTTCAATTTGTGCTGTGGTCACCGTTTGATGATAGAATGTTTTGTTCATTCCAACTAGAATATCACGCCATTTTTCATCATCTTCAATAAGTTGTCTTAGGGTGTGAAGCATATTTGCTCCCTTATAATACATATCGCCCGAACCTTCATTGTTTACATTGTAGTGACCAATAATGGGTTTATCGTTTGAAATGTTCCGCCTGGTGCCTATCACGTATTCTGAAGCCGCTTTTTTTCCGTGGTAATAATCTAGAAACAAGCTTTCTGAGTAGGCCGTGAAGCTCTCATGAATCCACATATCGGCAATATCTTTATTAGTGATGTTGTTTGCAAACCATTCGTGGCCTGACTCATGTATGATTAAGAAATCAAACTTTAATCCCCAGCCCGTACCTGATAAATCACGACCTAGATAGCCCTGTTGGTAATTATTACCATAGGTTACCGAGCTTTGATGTTCCATGCCTAAATAAGGCGTTTCAACAAGTTTGTAGCCATCTTCATAAAAAGGGTAGGGGCCAAACCAGTGCTCGAAGGCCTTCATCATTTTTGGAGCATCTTTAAAATGAGTTTTGGCTTTTTCTAAATGGTCTCTAAGCACGTAATAATCCATGTCTAGTTTGCCGTTCAGACCATCATAAACTTCCGAAAAGTGAACATAATCCCCAATGTTAACATTCACGCCGTAATTGTTTATTGGGTTTTTAACAAACCAGGAATACGTTTTCGAATCGTTATGTTCTACTACTTTTCTAAGTCTTCCATTTGAAACATCCATTAGTTTTTTAGGCACATTTACACTAATGAGCATGCTATCCACTTCATCATACATGTGATCTTTGCACGGCCACCAAACACTAGCTCCTAAACCTTGGCAAGAGGTGGCGACAAAATCATTACCATTCTGGTCTTTTTTCCATGAAAACCCTCCGTCCCATGGTGCGTTTTTGGCTTTTTTGGGATGTCCTTCATAATAGACATCAAGGCTTTGTGTGCTTCCAATTTTTTGGTTACTTTCTAATGTAATAAAATGGGCATTTCCTTCACTTTTAAACCTTAACAACTTACCGTTTTGCTTTACTTTGATAATTTTTAACGGCTGTTGTAAATCAATTTGTAGTACTTGATATGGCTTTAAAACTATATATTGTATCGTGTTTTTTCCAGAAATGAATTTGGAGTCAGGTTCTACCTTAATATCTAAATGATAATAAGTTAAATCCCACCATTCACGTTCTGGGGTGATGCTGCCTCTTAAGGAATCTTGTCTTGAAAAATTTTGATGGTCTGAAAACAAACTTTGCGCTTCCGCGGAAGAAAAAGCAACAATAGAAAAAATAAGAGCGATATGGAAATGATAATTCATTACTTGCTGTTTAAAATAAATATTAATCACGTAGGATAGCGTTTGGAAAGGAGACTACACTTTCAAAATTATCTTTTCCTACGGCTGAAATTCCGAAAAAATAATTATCGATAATAAAGCCATCTAAAGTAAATTCTGAAACATCACCTACATAACGACTGTAATCCCATGTTGGTGATGTCGTGTCTCTCCAGTAAATTTTATAACCTTTAGCGCCGTTCACTTTATCCCATTTGAGTTTAGCTGCCGCTTCTACGATGCCTCCAATTGCAACATGTTTTGGTGCAGGTGGTGCTGAAGCGAGACTCGCTAAAGTAATCGCATTTACTGCAGTTATTTTTTTAGCATAGCCGAAGTTTACATGCTCTATAACGTCTCCGTATTTTACACCGTTTTCTTCTCGTATGTCTTGGTGTTGCTGCGTATAATTTTCATGTGCTTCCATAAGCCGTATTCCTGCAAACCCTAAATCGTTAAAAGGACGATGGTGCCCACCACGACCAAAACGATCCAACCTGTAAATCATCATAGGGTTCATTTCTGGCATATAAGTTTTGGTGGTTTTAAAAGTATAGCGTGCTAATTGGCGAGAAATACCATCAACTTCGCCTCCATAAAACCTACGTAATGTTCGTTCGCGTTCTGATTCGGTGGGAGGAACAGGTTCAGAAAAAATTCTGAAGCTCCTATTGTCAGTCACACCATCAACACCTTTTATGTTTCCAATCATGTCGTTGTTTAAAACACCTATAATCTCCCAAAGATTTTCTTTTGCATATTGAGCTAGGCCAGCACCACCAAATAAACCTTGTTCTTCACCAGATAGTCCCACGTAAACAATACTGTTTTCAAATTGATACTGACTTAAAACTCTGGCTGCTTCTAGGGTTGCTGCCATGCCCGAAGCATTATCATTTGCACCAGGAGCATCGGTTGTAAAGTCCATGGTATCACTGGCTCTAGAATCGATATCACCGCTCATGATAATATATCGGTCAGGGTATTTTGATCCTTTTTGAATGGCTACCACGTTTACTACCCAAGCATCATGAGGCACTCGACTGTTCCCTTCCTGTGTTACAAAATCCTTCTGATAAAAAACATTAATACATTGATTACAGGATTTTGAAATGTTTTCAAATTCTGATTTAATCCAACGTCTTGCAGCACCAATACCACGCTTGTTTGAAATGGTATCACTGAAGGTATTTCTCGTTCCAAAGTTTACTAGTTTTTGAACGTCTTTTTCAATACGCGCTTCTGAAACTTCTTCAATAATTTTATATATTTTTTCTGAAGTTTGTGAACCGGCAAGATTTATAAAACAAAGTAGGGCTACTGTAAAGAGTTGTTTCATTTTTTTTCTTTAAAAATAACGAAAATAAAAACGCCTCGAAATTTATTTCCGAAGCGTTTTTGTAAATAGAGTTAGTCACTAATTTTAAAAATACTTGTAATTTATCTAAAAGCAATATTTATTTTCTTCAATTACTTTTCCAGCAATGATGTTTCTCAATTCGACAATGTTTGGCATATTTACATATTTAATATAACGTTTTAATCCCATAAGCATCATACGTTGTTCATCACCGCTAGAGAATGAAATAATTGAATGTTTTCCAGCAGTTTCAATCACATCAATAGCATGGAATAAATTAAGTTGCGCCATCGCTATTTGTTCTTTAACGGCCTCTTTACCGTTTTTCTTAGCCATCTTTTCTGCACGTAAAATAGCAGATTCAGCCATGTAAATTTGAATTAAAATATCTGATGCTGCCAACATGAGTTGCTGCTGTTGCTCAATTTTTTCACCATATTTTTGAAGTGCAGCACCGGCAACCATCATAAATAATTTTTTCAAATTTTTAATGATACTTTTTTCTTCAGAAAATAATTCAGAATAATCTGGTGTTTCAAATGAAGGAATACCCATCAATTCTTCTTGTACTGCTGTGGCCGGAGTTAAAAGATCAACATGACCTTTCATTGCTTTTTTAATGAGCATACCAATAGATAGCATGCGGTTTATTTCATTGGTACCTTCGTAAATTCTTGCAATTCTAGCATCTCGCCATGCCGATTCAACTGGTGTGTCCTCAGAAAAGCCCATACCTCCAAAAATTTGAATGCCCTCATCGGTACATTTTTGAGTGAATTCTGAAACCGCAACTTTAAGGATAGAGCACTCTATCGCATATTCTTCAACGCCTTTTAGTTCAGCCTCTTGATGCGTGTCTTTACCGTTGTTTTTTCTCATTTCAATACGGTCTTCAATATTTTTTGCAGCGCGATAACTGGCTGATTCACCAACCCAGCAGTTGGTAGCCATTTCAGCAAATTTCTGACGGATGGCTCCAAAACTAGAAATAGGCACTTTAAATTGAACACGATCATTAGCATATTTTACAGATTCTGTAATCACACGGCGTTGTGCATCTAAACAAGCGGCTGCTAATTTTATACGCCCCACGTTTAAGGCATTCATGGCTATTTTAAATCCGTTGCCTCTAGTAGACAACATATTTTCAACAGGAACTACCGTATCATTATAAAACACTTGTCTTGTTGAAGAGGCGCGGATACCTAGCTTATGTTCTTCTTCGCCTAGGGTAATGCCATTCGGATTTTCAGGATCGTATTCAACTATAAAACCTGTGATGTTTTTATCATCTTCAATACGTGCAAACACAATCATTAAACTACAGAATCCAGCATTTGAAATCCACATTTTCTGTCCTGTAATTTTATATGATTTTCCATCTTCGGAAAGTACAGCTTTGGTTTTTCCAGAATTTGCATCACTACCAGCACTAGGTTCGGTTAAACAATAAGCGCCAAACCATTCCCCTGAAGCTAATTTTGGTACATATTTTTGTTTTTGTTCTTCAGTTCCATACAAAGTAATAGGCAAGGTGCCAATACCAGTGTGTGCGCCAAAAGCCGTACTAAAAGAACCTGTTGCTCCAGAAATATAGTCGCAAACAAGCATGGTGTCTACAAAGCCAAGCCCCATACCTCCATATTCTTCAGGAACAGAAATACTTAAAAAACCAAGTTCAGCAGCTTTTCGCATACAGGATTCGGTTAAAGCGTAATCTTTTTGTTCAAATTGAGCCTTCTTAGGCCAAACTTCACGATCTATAAATTCGGTAACAGCTTCTTTCATCATGAGCTGATCTTCATTAAAATCTTCCGGAGTGAAAATATCTTCGCAGTCAATTTCTTTTACTAAGAATTGGCCGCCACGTAAAATGTCTTTTTCCATAATATAGCCCTCTTTAACTCCCCCAAGAGGGGAGCATTGTTCGGGGTGATTTTTAGTTATACAATTTCTATTTAGTTTTTTAATGCTCAGTTAAGTCGAGTCATTGAGTTGGTGTTTGCGTTTTTTGTTCCTCCCTTTCGGGGAGGTTAGGAGGGGCCTTACTTCAAAAACTCAAAAATCCCGCAAGCCCCTTGTCCGGTACCGACACACATGGTTACGGCGCCGTATTTACCAGTCATGTTGCGTTTTCGCATTTCATCAAATAATTGTACCGAGAGTTTAGCTCCTGTACAGCCTAGTGGATGTCCTAAAGCTATGGCACCGCCATTTACATTTACGATGTCGGGGTTAAGGTTTAACTCTCTAATTACAGCAAGTGCTTGTGATGCAAAGGCCTCGTTAAGCTCTATAAGTTCTAAATCTGATTGTTGTAATCCTGCTTGTTTTAATGCTTTAGGAATCGCTTTTACGGGACCAATACCCATAATGCGTGGTTCAACACCAGCAGCAGCATAGTTTACTAATCGTGCGATAGGTTCAAGATTAAGTTCTTTAACCAAGTCTTCACTCATTACCATAACAAAAGCAGCGCCATCACTCATTTGTGATGAGTTTCCCGCAGTTACACTTCCGCCTTGAGCAAAAACTGCACGTAATTTAGCTAAGGCTTCTTTGCTAGTGCCCGCACGAGGACCTTCATCTTTAGTTACGGTATATGATTTCGTAGCTTTTTTTCCGTTAGAATCAATGTAGGTTTCATCAACTTTAATAGGTACAATTTGATCTTGAAAACGATTTTCGGCTTGAGCCTTTAAAGCTTTCATATGTGAATTATAGGCAAAATCATCTTGATCTTCACGAGAAACGTTAAACTGATTGGCCACAGCTTCAGCGGTATTTCCCATGCCCCAATAATAATCTTCGTGGCCAGCTTTTACGATGTCGTAGTTTAATTCTGGTTTGTAGCCTGTCATAGGCACGGCACTCATGCTTTCGGCACCACCAGCAATAATACAATCTGCCATGCCGGCTTGAATTTTAGCTGTGGCAATACCTATAGTTTCTATTCCAGAAGAGCAAAAACGGTTTACTGTCACTCCTGGTACCTCCACAGAGTTTAGTCCCATTAATGAAATTAAACGTGCCATATTAAGACCTTGGGAGCCTTCAGGCATGGCGTTACCAACAATAACATCGTCAATACGATCTTTGTCTAATTGAGGCAGTTCTTTCATCATATGCTGAATGGTTTCAGCAGCTAATTCATCGGTACGCTTAAATCGGAAAACACCTTTAGGTGCCTTACCAACTGCAGTTCTGTATGCTTTTACTATATATGCTTGTTTCATATTAGCCCCCTAGCCCCCGAAGGGGGAATACCTATTAGGGGTCAATAGGATTTTATTTGTTATTTTTTTGTTTTCTTACCATGCTTATGCAACTAATTTTCCGTTTTCCTGTTCCCCCTGTGGAGGCTAGGGGGCTCTTAGTTTCTAAGTGGTTTTCCTGTTTTTAGCATGTGTTGAATGCGTTCTAAGGTTTTGCGTTCCGTACATAAACTTAAGAAAGCTTCACGTTCTAAATCCAATAAATATTGTTCTGTAACCAGAGTAGGCTCTGACAAATCACCTCCGGCCATGACATACGCTAATTTGTTAGCTATTTTCTGATCATGTTCGCTAATAAAATTAGAGGCTTCCATAGAATCTGTACCAACTAAAAACATGCCTAAAGCTTGTTTACCAAGGACTTTAACATCCTTACGTTTTACAGGCATGGTGTACCCCGCATCGGCTAAGATTCTAGCATGGGCTTTTGCAGTTGCAATTTGGCGATCTTTATTAGGAACAATAATATCTTTTCCTTTTTGAAGAATGCCTAAATCGAAAGCTTCATAAGCTGAAGTAGCAACCTTGGCCATACCAATAGTTAGAAAATATTCTTGTAAAATGTTTAATTCTACATCCCCTTTTCTAAACGTGTCCGATGCGCGTAAGGCCATTTCTTTTGAGCCGGCACCACCAGGAATCACGCCCACACCAAATTCGACTAATCCAATATAAGTTTCGGCCGCAGCAACGACTTTATCGGCGTGCATGGATAATTCACAAGCACCTCCTAAAGACATACCATGAGGTGCAGAAACTGTTGGGATAGAAGAGTAACGCATACGCATCATCGTGTCTTGGAAATATTTTATAGCACCATTTAATTCGTCATATTCCTGTTCAACAGCCATCATGAAAATCATGCCAATATTAGCACCAACAGAGAAATTAGCCCCCTGATTTCCTATTACTAGTCCGTCGAAATCTTTTTCAGCAAGATCTACTGCTTTATTTAGGCCTGCTAAAACATCGCCACCAATGGTGTTCATTTTAGATTGGAATTCACAGTTTAAAATACCGTCTCCCAAATCTTCAATAACGACACCTGAATTTTTAAAGACTTCATGCGACTTTCTAATATTGTCTAAAATGATAAAAGCATCTTGTCCTGGAATTTTTTGTTGTGATTTCGAAGGGATATCATAAAAATAACTCGCCCCCTCTTTAACCTGATAAAAAGTCGTGTTTCCTGAAGCAATCATATCGTTTACCCAAGAAGCAGCTTCTAAGCCTTCAGCTTTTATGAGGTCTAGACCTTTTTCAACGCCTATAGCATCCCAAATTTGGAAAGGGCCATGTTCCCAACCAAAACCAGCTTTCATAGCATCGTCTATTTTATATAAATCATCTGAAATCTCAGGAATTCTATGTGATACATAAGCAAATAGAGCAGCAAATGTTTTTCGGTAGAATTCACCGGCTTTATCTTTTCCTGAAACTAAAACTTTAAAACGATCAATAACTTTATCGATAGGTTTAGTGAGTTCTAAGGTTGCGAATTTGGCGCGTTTTGCTGAACGGTATTCTAATGTGTTTAAATCCAGCGATAAAATTTCTTTTTTGCCATCGTCAGAAACTTGTTTTTTGTAAAAACCTTGCCCTGTTTTGCTTCCTAACCATTTATTTTCCATCATGGTATTGATGAAATCTGGAAGTTTGAATAACGCTAATTGTTCGTCGTTTTTACAGTTTTCAGCAATACCATTCGCTACATGAACTAAAGTGTCTAAACCAACCACATCAACCGTTCTAAAGGTAGCCGATTTAGGTCTACCAATAACTGGCCCCGTTAATTTATCAACTTCTTCGATGGTTAAATCCATAGCCTTTACAGTATGGAATAAACTCATAATGCTAAAAATGCCAATGCGATTTCCTATAAAAGCAGGAGTATCTTTAGCTATTACTGAAGTTTTTCCAAGAAATTGTTCCCCATAACCATTTAAGAACTCGATTACTGAAGCATCCGTTTTAGGCCCTGGAATAATTTCAAATAAATTTAAGTAGCGTGCAGGGTTAAAAAAGTGTGTTCCGCAGAAATGTTTCTGAAAGTCTTCACTGCGCCCTTCACTCATAAATTTTATAGGAATTCCAGAGGTGTTACTTGTTATAAGTGTTCCTGGAGTTCTATGCTTTTCAAGTTTTTCGAAGACTTGTTTTTTGATGTCTAGTCTTTCAACTACGACTTCCATAATCCAATCGACGTTCGCAACTTTTGCGATGTCGTCTTCTATATTTCCTATAGTGATTCTATCAGCAAAACTTTTATGATAAAGTGGAGCGGGTTTCGATTTTATCGAAGCAGCTAAGGCTTCATTTACCAATCTGTTTCGAACTACTTTATCTTCTAAAGTTAAGCCTTGGGCTTTTTCTTTATCATTAAGTTCCCTTGGAATGATGTCCAGTAATAGCACTTCAACACCAATATTGGCAAAATGACATGCAATACCGCTACCCATGATACCAGAGCCAATTATGGCTATCTTTTTAATTCTTCGTTTGCTCATTTTAGTTTAGCTGTTGGGTTTTATTTGTAGATTTTTTTGTTACAAACCATATTATTTATAATCTCTGCAACTTCATAGAAATGCTTTAGTTGTTCTTCAGTAACCTCTTTTTTTATGGCTTCATTAAACGTTAAAACTTTTTCTCGGGAGAAGTCTCTTTTTTCTAATCCGAAATCGGTAAGGGTTATAATAACGCCACGACCATCATCTGGGTTAGGTGTTCGAGCTATAAGTCCTTTGGTTTCCATAGATTTTAGAATACGGGATAAGCTAGTAGCTTCCATGCCCATTTTTGGGCCTAAAGAGGTGGAAGCGGTACCTTTTTCGGGGTCTATACTGAGTAAAGTAAACCCAGTTGCCATTGTGCTATCAATTTTAGCAGCTTCTTCATTATACATTTTTTGAACCGTTAACCAGGTCGTTCTTAATATATAATCAATGGTCTTATCTTTCATATTTTGAATGTAATTTTCTCAAATATATGAAATTTTATTATGCACGCATAATAAAATGTATTAAAATAATTTTAAATAATATTAGTTTTTAAAGCAGGATGTTGCCTCATTTTTAGATGATTAAGGCCTGTAGATCTGCTCGATAAGCTCGCGATAAATATCCTTTATAACATCACGACGCATTTTCATAGTAGGGGTAAGATGTTGTGATTTTATAGACCAAACATCTGGTGTTAACCTAAAGACTTTAATTTGTTCCCATTTACCAAATTTTTCATTGCATTTAGCAATTTCTTTTTGGATACGTTTTTGAATAATTTCAGAATGTGCCATGGCTTCATTCGTGATTTCTATGTTGTGTCCCTTTTTTTCAATCCATTCAGAAATAAATTCAAAATTAGGTTGAATAAGGGCTGCAGGCATTTTTTCACCCTCGCCAATGACCATAATTTGCTCTATAAAACGTGATTGCTTTAAATCGTTTTCTAGTAACGTTGGAATGACGTACTTTCCGCCAGACGTTTTAAACATTTCTTTTTTACGCCCTGTAATTTTTAAAAAGCCTTCGCCATCAATTTCGCCTTTATCACCAGTATGAAAATAGTTGTCGGTCATGACACTGGAAGTTTTTTCAGGATCTTTATAATAGCCTAACATCACGTTTGGTCCTTTTATTAAAATCTCACCATCTTCAGCAATTTTAACTTCAACATTTTCCAGAGGTTTTCCAACTGTTCCTATCTTAAACATGTTATCTGCATATTTTCCAACGGAAATCACAGGAGATGTTTCTGTAAGTCCATAACCTTCCATAATTTGCATGCCCGCAGCACAAAATATTCTAGCCAATCGTGGTTGTAAAGCTGCACTTCCAGAAACCATAGTGGATAATTCGCCACCTAAAGCTTCACGCCATTTACTAAATATTAATTTGTTAGCGATGCTCAGTTTAAACTCATACCAAGCACCATTTTGTTTATAAGGTTCCCAAATTTCACCTAAACTAACCGCCCAAAAGAATAGTGCTTTTTTAATCCCTGTTAGTTCTGTGCCTTTTGCTATAATTTTGTCATATACTTTTTCTAAAAGTCGAGGCACAACACTCATGAGGTTTGGTTTTATTTCTTTAGCATTATCGGCTATTTTGTCAAGTCCTTCGGCGTAATAAATGGAAGTCCCCGTGTGCTGATAGACATAAATAAGCAAACGCTCAAAAATGTGACAAATGGGTAAAAAGCTTAAAATTCTAGTTTTTCCATCTTTTAAGGGGACTCTAGGTATGCTGTCCAATACATTACTGGTAATATTCCAGTGTGAAAGCATGACCCCTTTAGGTTTTCCGGTGGTACCAGAAGTGTAAATAATAGTCGCTAAATCATTAGGTTGTACGGCGTCTTTTCGAGCTTCTACATCCTTTTGGTTTGAAGTGTCGGCACCAAGTTCTAAGAGCTCAGAGTAATGCTTACAGCCTTTTATATGATCAAAAGAGTATACTTCCTTTAATTGTGTTTGGTCTAAAACTTTCTTAACTTTTTCTAAAACTTCTTCATCTGAAACAAAGCAGTACACCGATTCACTATGGTTAAGAATGTAGGCATAATCTTCAGCTGAAATAGTTGGATAAATAGGGACATTTTGTGCACCTGTTTGTAGTACACCAATATCTAAAATATTCCATTCCGTTCTGTTAGATGAGGAGATCACAGCAATTTTGTCATCCTTGTTGATGCCTAGTTTTAATAAAGCACGACTTATAGCATTAGCTTTATCTATATACTCTTGCGTGGATGTTTTTACCCATTCGCCATTGTATTTTGTTACTAATGCAGAATCAGTTGGTTTGTTCTCAAGTTGATAATAAGGAAAATCAAATAATCTAGTGATTTTAGTCATCTTAAATAGTTATAGAATAGTGTGGTGCCTTGCAAAGTATGAAATTAAATAAGATTTTCAAATAGGAGTTAAAAAGTTTAGATAAACAATTGTTAATTATTTCAGAAAATTTGGCTTCCATTCCTGTGAAAATAATATAAATTGAAGTTTTCCTCATTTTATTTTTATCAATACTTCAATGTTAGACTGTAAAACCTGTCGAATTGTTCTCATATAGAATTAAAGTCATTAGATTTTGAGGTAAAAGCATAAGTTTAATAAAGAAATTTTGATAAAATATTGTAAAATCAAACGTTTTCGTGGAAATTTTCATGTGCTCATCCGTGTAAACTGACAAATGTCAGTTTATTAGATTTCATGTGGTTATATCTTTGTAATCATATTAAAGTAAAGGAATTATATTCAAAGGACTAATATAAACAACATGGAAGTAAAACAATTTAAAAACGGAATTTGGACTAAGGACATTAATGTTAGAGATTTTGTATTTCAAAACATTACACCTTACCATGGAACTTACGAATTTTTAGTTGGACCTAGTGAAAAGACTAAGAGTTTATGGGAAGTTTGCAAAGTTGCCACCAAAGAGGAACGCCAAAGAAACGGGGTTCGTGCTGTAGATACTGAAACCATTTCAACTGTTAGCGCTTTTGAAGCAGGTTATATAGATAAAGAAAATGAAGTTATTGTTGGTTTACAAACCGATGAATTGTTGAAAAGAGCCATGAAACCTTTTGGAGGTTTTAAAGTGGTTCAAAAAGCTTTACAAGAACAAGGCGTTAAACCAAATGATAATTTAACAGAGTTATTTTCTAAATACGTAAAAACCCATAATGATGGCGTTTTTGATGCTTATAATGCTGAAATTAGAAAATTCCGTTCTTTAGGGTTTTTAACTGGATTACCAGATAACTATGCTAGAGGTAGAATTATTGGAGATTATCGTCGTGTGGCGCTTTACGGGATCAACGCGTTAATTGAAGCTAAAAAGGTAGATTTAAACAACATCACAGGGCCAATGACAGAATCTGTTATTCGTCTACGTGAAGAGGTTTCATCTCAAATTAAAGCCTTAAACGAGATTCTGGAATTGGGTGCTAAATACGATTTAGAATTAGGTCGTCCAGCTGAAACTGCTAAAGAAGCGGTACAATGGACATATATGGCTTACCTAGCAGCTGTAAAAGAGCAAGATGGAGCTGCGATGTCTTTAGGTAACACCTCTACATTCTTAGATATTTACATTGAAAATGATCTTAAAGCAGGTTTAATTACAGAAGAAGAAGCTCAAGAGTTTATCGATCAATTCGTAATGAAATTACGTATGGTACGTCACTTAAGAATGGCGGCTTACGATGAAATTTTTGCAGGAGACCCAACTTGGGTAACAGAAGCTATTGGAGGTATGTTTGAAGATGGAAGAACGAAAGTAACAAAAACGTCTTTCCGTTTCTTGAACACACTTTATAATCTAGGGCCATCACCAGAGCCTAATATGACGATTTTATGGTCTCAAGAGTTACCTCAAAATTTCAAAGATTACTGTGCTAAAGTTGCGATTGATACGTCTTCAATTCAGTTTGAAAATGATAACTTAATGCGTGCACAACGTGGATCAGATGATTACGGTATTGCTTGTTGTGTATCTTACCAAAGTTTAGGGAAATCTATCCAGTTCTTTGGAGCACGTACCAACTTAGCTAAAACATTATTATTAGCGGTTAACGGTGGTCGTTGTGAAAACACTGGTAAAGTCATGGTTGAAGGTATTGAGGCTTGCGATTGTGAGTACTTAGATTTCGATAAAGTTATGGCTAATTTCAAAATAGCTATGAAAGAAGTGGCAAGAGTTTATAATGATTCGATGAACATTATTCACTACATGCATGATAAATACTATTATGAAAAAGCTCAAATGGCTTTAATCGATACCAACCCAGGCATCAATATTGCTTATGGTATTGCAGGTTTATCTATTGTAGCCGATTCTCTTTCAGCAATTAAATATGCTAAAGTAAAACCAATTAGAAATGAAGATGGTTTAACTGTAGATTTCAAAATTGAAGGCGAGTTTCCTAAATATGGTAATGATGATGATCGTGTTGATGCGTTAGCTGCAAATGCGGTGGCAGATTTCAACAACGAGCTTAAAAAATTACCAGTTTATAAAGATGCAGAACCAACAATGTCTGTGTTAACCATTACATCAAACGTATCTTACGGTAAGAAAACCGGAGCGACTCCAGATGGTAGAGCAAGTGGTGTGCCTTTTGCTCCTGGTGCAAACCCAATGCACGGACGTGATTGTAACGGAGCTATTGCTTCTTTAAATTCAGTATCTAAAATTGATTATAAAGATTCGTTAGATGGTATTTCAAATACCTTCTCAATGGTTCCTAAATCATTAGGATCAGATGAAACTGATAGAATAGACAATTTAGCTACAATTATAGATGGTTATTTCAGTAGAAATGCACAACATTTAAATGTAAATGTGTTGGATAGAGAAATGTTAATGGATGCTATGGAGCGCCCAGAAGACTATCCTCAATTAACCATTCGTGTTTCTGGTTATGCTGTGAATTTTGTTAGATTAACAAGAGAACAACAACTAGAAGTTATTACACGTTCGTTCCACGAATCCATGTAGAGTTTTTATTTATATTTTGAAAAGCACCTGAAAAAGAAGTATAAATACTGTATTTTTCAGGTGTTTATTTTTTAATCTAAAACCTATACGTTATCAAAAAAGAAGACGAGATATTACACGTACATTCAATAGAATCTTTTGGAACCCATGATGGTCCTGGAATTCGTTTCGTGGTATTTTTACAAGGCTGTAAATTGAAATGTTTGTATTGTCATAATCCGGATACTATTGAAACCTCTGGGGGTAAGCCTTATGGAGTCGAGGAATTGGTTCAAATGGTGCTTAAAGTGAAACCATACTTCGGAAAAAAAGGAGGTGTTACCGTTTCTGGTGGCGAACCTTTACTTCAATCGAAAGCCTTAGTGCCATTTTTTAAAAGGTTGAAGGAAGAAGGTATTCACACAAATATTGATACTAACGGAAGAATTCTAAATAGTTTTTCAAAATCCCTTTTAGATGATTATGCCGATTTAGTGATGTTAGATATTAAACACATGACTGAAGAAGGCTATGAAGCTATAACCGGCAAGCGTAACATGCAAACCGCTTTAACTTTTGCGAAACACCGTGAAGCATCTGGAAAAACGATGTGGCTGAGGTATGTTTTAATTTCAGGAATAACAAACAAGCCTGAATTGCTTCATGCGCTTGGAGCGTATTTCAAAGATTTTAAAACGATTGAAAAAATTGAAATTCAGCCTTATCATAAATTAGGTATCCATAAATGGGAAGCTCTTGGTTGGGATTATGAATTGAAGGATGCCAGAGAAAACACTAAAGAAGAGCTTGAAGCTGCAGTTGATATTTTAAAGGCATATTTTAAAGAAGTTAAAGTCAATTAATTTAAGCCAGAGCTTATATATTATGCATACTCCTAAAGAAGGTATAAAAATTGTAAATGAAATAGCCTTAAATAAAGAAGGTTATAAACCCAGTAAAACACTAATCTTAGCATTTTTAGCAGGGGCTTATGTGGCTTTTGGAGGGCTTTTGGCTATTATTGTTTCAGGTGGTTCTCCTGGAATAGCAGCTAATAATCCAGGGTTTGCCAAGTTTTTATTTGGCGCAGCTTTCCCACTCGGACTTATTCTTGTGGTGATTGTTGGGGCTGAACTTTTTACAGGTAATAATGCCTATTTTATCCCAAATATTTTAACCAAAAGGCAACGGGCTTATGCTATGTTTAGAAACTGGGGCTTAGTTTATATTGGAAATTTTGTAGGCGCTCTCTTTGTTGCTTATGTCATTACTTATTTAACGCATTTGGTCCATGACGCACCGTATATAGATATGGTTCATAGAATAGCCAAAAGCAAAACGAGTAACACATTTTTAGTCACTTTTATAAAAGGGATAGGAGCAAACTGGCTAGTATGTTTAGCCATTTGGCAAGGTATCGCAGCAAAGAATACCATCGGTAAAATTGTAGCTATTTGGATTCCAGTTATGGCTTTCGTAACCATGGGGTTTGAGCATAGTATTGCAAATATGTATTTTATACCGCTTTCGATTTTTGAAGGCGCCGATATTACATGGAGCACTTTTTTTATTAAAAACCTTATTCCTGCAACCTTAGGAAATATAGTTGGAGGTGCCTTATTCGTAGGGATGCCTTATGGTTACCTTTTCGGAAAAGTAGATAATTAAGCGTTGAAATATTATAACTTAAAAAAGGCTGTTTTCAAATGATGAAAACAGCCTTTTTTATGTATGCGTGTTATACTAGTTTATTTCTTCTCTATCCAAAGTTTAGCATTCACAAAGTCTTCTAGTTTAAAACGAAGTTTTTTAATTTAACAGGACGAGATTAATTGTTAATAAAAGAGGCCAAGACATATTAATAGTCTTGACCTCTAAAATAGTTGATTAATAGCTATTTTGTTACTGTTTAATGATTTTAAAATTTTGAGAGTCGTTGTTATTCGAAAGTTTAAGCATATAGATTCCTGTAGGTAGTTTAGAAACATCAATAGTTTTTGATGTTTGGTTGTTTGCCTTTAGGGTTTCTTGCCCTTGTAGGTTGTATATGCTATAGCTGTATTTTTGATTAGGTGTTTTAATGTTTAGTATATGGTTTACTGGGTTAGGATAGATGCTAAATACAGACGCATTAAATGTATCTGTATTTAATGTGCTTTGACTTTCGTAAGCGCCTATGTCTATAGTTGTAGCATCTAAACGAGGGTTTCCAGCCAAGTCTGTATCATTAGTTAAATCGCCACCTAAATTAGAGTAAATAGTGTTGTCACCAGCATTAATAGCAGGACTGTTGTTGTCTAAGCTAAAATCATTATTTGCTGTATCGTTAAATAGAGGGTCGGCATCTGTACTCCCTCCTTGGTCGGTCACATAGGTAGGGAGAGATAAATTACCATCAGGGGCACCATCATCATAAAACGTATTGTATAAATTCACCGCTTTATTTGTAGCACTAGCTCCTCCTGATTTAATTATAGTTTTATTAATAATAGAATTGTAAAAACTAAAAGTAGAGGTGGTACCATAGGATGTGGCTGAATTATAGATGCCATATCCCCTTCCGCTAGTATTGTTGTAAAATGTCGTGTTTATTACGTTAACATCCAAAAAGGATGCGTTTCCATTGTTTGAAGTAATTATAGCACTACCTAAAGCGTTTGTTGAAGTAGCATGATTGTTTAAAAACAAACTGTTTTTTATAATACCATTAATTTTAGATTGACTGGAGTATAACCCAAGAACAGTTCCGTTTACAATACTTTCGTTTTCTTTAAAAACACAATTATTAAATTCAAAGAAAACTGTCGTGCCATGGTTACTAGTTCTAAAAATAACCCCAGAATGTGAAGAAGAAGAGTAATTGTTATTGATGGTGCTGTTACGTATTTTAATAGTATTTGTTCCCGAAGAGGTTTCGTAAAACAAAGCGCTATGATTATAGCTGTCATTATAACTGTCGCTAACACTAAATCCATCTAATATAATTTCTGCTCCATTAGATTGTATGTTTATTATTGTTTTTGAATTATCACTAGCATCATTCACATCACCAATGTTACCGCTCAATACAGTTTTATAAAGTATGTAATCACGTGTGTTCAGGTCTGTTGCTGCATTGGCAGGAGAAAAACCACCATATAAACTAACATTGTTTGAAATACTAAAGTTGATATCACGGTCGCTACTGCTAGTGGGAGTATAGGTTCCCTCAGCAATATAAATAGAAGCGGAGCTACTGCAGTTTTCTGTTATAGCAAGCGCACTCTGTAAATTGGTAAAAGCATCAGTCCAATTAGTTCCATTATTGTTTCCGCTGGCATTTTTATCTACATAAATAATTCCAGAAGGGTAAATTTCACAAGGATTCGATTTTTCAAAAGCACCTATATCTATGTTTGTGTTTGAAATTCGGGCGTTATGGCTTAAATCCCAACTAGAGGTATTGATACTGCTGTCACCAGCATCAATAGCAGGTGAATTGGAATTTATTCTATACCCACTTATATTGTTAATGCTACTATATATTGGGTCAGTGTTGATTATGTTGTTATTGGCATCAGTAACATCGGTAGGAATACCTCCATTATTTCCACTTGTGCTATTGTAAAATAAAGAATACGCTGCAGAAGACAGACCAGGACCACTATCATTTATATTTCCGTTGGTACCGCTGTTGTTGGTAAATATACAATTGGTTGCTGTGACATTTGAAGCATATAGGTGTATGCCACCACCCTGATTGGCATCATTATTAGCTAGGGTACAATTAATAATGTCTATGTTTCCACTTTCCCCAGAAATGGCACCGCCTCCGCCAGTTGCTGAGTTGTTAAAGAACAAGCTATTGGTAATGGTTGTAGTCGTAGAAGTATTACCAAAGTTAACAATAGTACCACCTACACCGTTGTCTGTACCATTTCCGTAAGCAATATTGTTATTAAATATACAGTGATTAATGTTTAAGTTATCTGCATCTCTGGCATAAATTCCACCACCAGCTCTACCAATAGCTGTATGTGAGTTATCGGTGTCGTCATCAGCGTAACTGTTTTCTACAATAAAACCATCAATAGTAATATCGTTATTAAGTGCCGTGATTATGGTGTGGCTGTCTCCAGCAGTTGCATCGCTTGAAGCATCTAAATCACCACTCAAAATAGTAGGGTTTTCTGCCCAATTTCGCTCATCGGCAGTGGTTTCGGTACCATTGAAACCGCCCAAAAGGGTAACACCTCCAGGGATTTCAAAACTGTCGGTTTCTAAGGTTCCTGGTGTGTAGGTGCCTTCAGCGATCCAGATTTGTAGCGGCGTGGTTGCCCAACTAGGGTCTTCGTTTTGTTTGGCCCAAACCAAAGCATCCGCCAGTTCTGCGATAGCATTAGTCCAAGAGCTACCATCTGCCGAGCCACTACTTACATTTTTATCAACATAGAGTATGTTGTTGGCATCGGGTGTAATTGTTGGTCCTGTTGCAGGTATTTCTAGTTTAATGTTATGCCAACCCACGTTATTTAAAGTGTTCGCGATTTCTTCGTCAATTTCAAAACCTGTAATATTAGTAGAATTGATTGTGTTATCAGAAGTAATTGTCCCAGTAAGAGGAAAGCTATCTTCTTGACCTCCAGCATTTATATTTTGAGAAAAGATACCACCATTTAAATTTTTAATGGTTACTTCACCTTCTTCAAAAGGATTATCGAAATCAATGCTTACAAAATTGAAATTAATAGGGTTTCCGTTTTTTAAGAGTTCAAACGTTTCTTTGTCTGAAAATGCCGAGTAAAAAATATAATCTCCGCCTCCTAAATCTTCTAGGACTAAATCTCTAGAACAACTTACTTTTAGTAAATACGTATCTCCACCCACGGTAATGGTTTCTTCAATACGGTCGTCAGAGCTTGTAACTCCTCCAGTACCTCCATAATCTATGGCATTATTAATAGTGAAATTTAAACTGGTTTGAGCAAAACCAATTGTTGAGATAAGAAAAAGAAATAAATATAAGTAGTTTTTTTTCATGGTAGTTAATTTGAGTTTATTAGGATCTAGGCGGAAATATACCTTCAAGACAAATAATATAATTTACTGCTATAAAAGGCTGCATGTTATCATGAGCAGCTCCGTTTCCTGATTTGTTAACAGTGATAGTATCTGTAGGCATTGCATTGTTTTTAATATCACTATAGGTATTCCCATCAGCTAAATAATGATTTGCTGCTTTTGTATATGTCTGACTCCCTCTTTCAAGTGGAGAAGCTACTTGAAGACTAGCGTCATGACTATGACTAGGCATTTCCTCTAGAGATAGATTTACTTTTTCTTTCCCACCTTGATCTCCTACTTTATAATTAGAAAGTCCATTACCTTGTCCAGCACCAATAGGCGTTATTCCTCTAAAGTCTGGTAGCGCAAATGTAGATCTTCCGTCACCTCCATAAGTGGTTCCTATCAAAGAAAATAGTGCCGAATTTTCCGCTATTGATAGCAATTGTCCATGGCAAAAAAGCCATCCGCTTGGAGCAAAATTACCTGCAAATATTTTTATAATTCCTATATAATCTTCCATAGTATTTTACTTAATAGTTATTTCTTCCAATTTAATTTTTACAGCCTCACCTTTAACAGCTTCAATGCTATAAGAGCCATATTTATCTAAGGTGAATATAAATTCACCTTTACCGTTATAGCGGCAGTATGCTTCTGTAGTTGCCACTCTAATTAATAATCCAAACTCGCCTCCAGGAATCGGATAATTCGGAATTTTATCTGTTCCTAAATCAATAAAAGTGACATTACTGGCAGAAATACTTAAATAAGCATTTGTTATATCTTTAATAGTAGTTGTGTCATGATTTAAAATCGGGTAATCATGGCGTTTTCCATTTTTTGTGTAATAGAGCAATCCCTGGTCATGGAAATCATTTTTAATAGTAAGTGTATACATTTTGTAGGTGTTTATTTCGTCAAATCTATAAACACCCTATAAATGCTGAAATACGCATTTTTAGCAATTATTACGTAGGGGTACGTAGTGTCTAAATACACTATTAACCTGCTACTAACATTGATTGTAACTAATAGGAAGAAACTACGGTAAGGACATGGTTATAAACCAAGAATAAATGCTTTATATTTTTCAGACCAAAACGCTAAAGATGTGTTGTTAGATGCTAAGTCTAGCTTATGAATAATGTTGCTGCGGTGTTTTTCAACCGTGCGAACAGAAACACTAAGTTCATTTGAAATTTTACCAGAAGTATAGCCTTGTGCTATTAATCGAAGTATGGTTCGCTCTGATGGAGTTAGACGTTTTATTTTTTTTAATTGCGGATTTATATCCTCGTCCAAGACTTCATTAAACGTTTTACTAAAATAAGTCCCACCTTTTAATACCTCTTGTAAACAGTGGTCTAATTCTTCAAAAGGTTCATCTTTTAATAAATACCCTTGAATTTGAAGTTGCTCTGCCTCTAAGATGATACGCTGTTCTTTGTATGATGTTAGTAAGATAAATTTGGTTGGAGAGTGATTTGCTTTTGCTTTTTTAATAACCTCAATACCAGATAGTATAGGCATTTCTATATCTAAAATAGCAATAGTGGGTTGTTGTTGAATAATTAAATTTAATGCATCTAAACCTGTTTCTGCTTTTCCAGTAACTTGATAATCTTTAGATTCTAGCGTTTCTACCATTCCTTTTAACAATAAAGGGTGGTCATCGGCTACAATTATTGTTGCGTTTTTATTTAAGTTCTGCACGGTATAGTTGCTTTTAAAATAGTTCCTTCAGAAGGTTTACTTTCTATTTGAAGGTTTCCTCTTAAAATTAGAATTCTTTCGGATAAGGTTTTAAGACCTAAACTTTTTGAAATTTTCATCTTATTAAGATCGAAACCTACACCGTTATCATTTATTCGTGTAAAAATAAGATTTTCTTTTACTTTTATCGAGATGTCTACAGAACTGGCTTTAGCGTGTTTAATAATATTACTTAAGCTTTCCTGCATAAATCGATATAAGTGAACGTGATCATTTTTATTTAAAAGATGATCAATGTTGTCGATTTCTACTGTAAAAAAAATGTCTGTGTCGTTATCTAGGTCATAAATAAGCTGGTTAAGACTAGATGTAAGTCCTAACTCATTTAGTAGGGGAGGATATAAGCCTCTAGATATGGCTCGCACTTCTTCCAAAACGCCATCTGTTAATTGGGTGAGTTGGGTGTGTGCTATGTTTTGTGTTTTCCTTTTAATAAGACTTAATTGTTGTCCTACACCATCATGTAATTCTCTTGCGATACGTGTACGTTCTGCTTCTTGTCCTAATAAAAGGTTTCTTGAAAATTCTTTTTGTGTTTTCTGTTTTCTTTTTTCATACTTTTTAGACATTAAAAGGTAAAGAATTATGAAAATAGAAATTAAGCTTAAGCCCCCAAAGATTAACCATTGGGTTTTTAGTTTGTTTTCAGTAGAAAGTAACTTGATGTTTTTTTTCTGTTTAGTAATTTCAAAATCTTTTTTCTCGATGTCAAATAAACTTTGAACATAATCAAAGCGTTTTCTGGTAGTGCGTTGGTGTAACGAATCTTTTAGATAGGTGTAATTTTTATAATGTTGTAGGGATTTTGTGTGGTTGCCTAATTGCTCATAGGTTTTAGCTAATAATTTTTCAAACTCTAAAATATTTGCTGCTTCTTTAGCTTTTTTTACGGTATTAAAAATTGGTAGAATTTGCTGTTTTGTTTCTTCATATTTTCTATGAGCATATAAATTTGTGCCATGTGCTAAACTGTAGTAAGTGTCTAAAAAGCTATTGTTTTTATAATTACACATTAATTTTTTTAGAACAATTAAGTGTTCATCCGAATTTTTTAAGTCGTTATTCCTAGCGTAAATGTAAACAGCACAAGCGTAGCTAAGCACTTTTAAGATGCCCTTATTTTCTGTATTTATTTTATTTACTTGTGCTATCGCTTTTTGAGCATGTAAAATCTCGTTTCCTTTTTTGTCTTTTTGTGTAGAGGCATCAATGGCTGCAGTAATGTGAGCCATAACAACAACATCTTTTGTCCCTATTAACGGTTCTAGTTTGAATATTTTTTCTCGTACTTTTTCAGCTTCATTATAAAGCCCATTAGTGCCAAATAATCGGCTAAGTCCGTTTAATGACCATAAATAAGATATGGTGTCTTTCTGATACTGAAAAATTTCACTGGCTTGATTAAAGTATTTAGCGCCATTTACAATATCTTCTAATTTCGCGCTATTTTGCCCTGCTACTAAGTAAGTGTAACCGTATTCAAATAAAGAGGAATCTTTTTCTGTATTAAATCGTTTAATGTTTTCATTGAGAATGATTAACGATTGGTGGAACTTTTGAAGGTATGTCGCCGCTTCAGCATAATTAATGTAAAACTTAGTAATCTGCTCTACATTGGTGCATTTATTTATGTTAGACTGGAAAGATTCGCCTATTTGAAAAGCTTTTACATTATTAACACTATTGAAAGTATAGTGCTTAATGCATTTATTTGCATATAATAATGCGCTATTATAATCTTGGTGCTTTAAAGCAAAATCTATTTTGTTTTCAAGAAATTTAATAGCCGTACTGTCTAAAACATTTGTTTCAGATAAAACAATATGGTTTAATGTTTTTAGTTGACTGTTAGCAGAGTTTGCTGTTTTAAGCTGTTTGTTTAAAAGGACTATATCTAGTGTGTCTTGGCTGTAAACAAGCCAAGACACACAAAGCAAACAATATGCAAGTAGTTGCTTTTTGATAGATGCTAAAGTATTTATTTCTTCTCAATCCAAAGTCTAGCATTCACAAAGGCTTCTAACCAAGGTGTTGCTTCGTCTTTTCTGTTTTCTGGGTAATTTGCCCAGTTCCATTGGAACGTAGAACGTTCAATATGTGGCATAGTTACTAAATGACGCCCAGTTTTATCACACAACATCGCCGTGTTATAATCAGAACCATTGGGGTTATTTGGGTAGCCTTCATAACCGTATTTTGCAACAATGTTGTACTGGTCTTCTTTTTCAGGTAAGTTAAATTTACCTTCCCCATGAGAAATCCAAACCCCTAATTCTGTTCCTGCTAAAGTAGAAAGCATCACCGAATTATTCTCTTGAATTTTCACAGAAGTAAATGAACTCTCGTGTTTTTGAGAATCATTATGGTGCATTTTTCCGTGTACCTTATGTTCTGGATGAATTTCTTCCAATTCCATGAATAACTGACACCCATTACAAATTCCAACAGATAAGGTATCTTCTCTTTTGAAGAAATTTTGAATCGCTTTATTGGCTTTTTCATTGTATTTAATAGCACCGGCCCAACCTTTGGCAGAACCTAAAACATCAGAATTAGAGAAACCACCAACAGCGCCTAAAAACTGAATATCTTCAAGAGTTTCACGACCAGAAATTAAATCGGTCATGTGTACATCTTTCACATCAAAACCAGCTAAGTACATAGCATTTGCCATTTCACGTTCAGAATTCGACCCTTTTTCACGTAAAATTGCTGCTTTCGGACGGCTACCAGCTTTGATGCTTGGTAACTTCCCTGTAAAGTGTGCTGGGAATGTATACTGTAAAGGTTGGTTTTTATAGTTGTCAAAACGCTCTTGTGCTAAACCATTAGCGGTTTGCTTTTGGTCTAATAAGAAAGACGTTTTGTACCAAACATCTCTAGTTTCAGCAATATCAAAGCTGAAATTATCATCGTTATTTTTAATGTTGAGATTTCCGGTGTCATTAGCAGAACCAATATTGAAAAACTGGATGTTGTTTTCAGCTAAAATAGTTTCTACTGAAGCATCCGCTTGAAAAACGAGTCCGCTATTTTCAGAAAATAAAACTTTAATAGAATCTTCTTCATTTAAAGCAGAGATATCTAAATCGGCACCTAAATTCACATCAGCAAAACAAAGTTCTAATAAAGTGGTAATTAAACCACCAGAAGCCACATCGTGTCCTGCTTGAATTTTATCAGCTTTAATTAAACCTTGAATCGTGTTGAATGTTGTTTTAACAAAAGCAGGATTCTTCACATCAGGCGCATCGCTACCAATGGTATTTAAAACTTGGTTGAAAGAACTTCCACCCAGTTTAAATTCATCTTGAGAGATGTTGATGTAATAGATGTTTCCACCGTTTTGTTTTAAAACAGGCTCTACCACTTTAGTAATATCGTTACAGTTGGCTCCAGCCGAAATAATCACGGTACCAGGAGAAATTACATCACCATCAGGGTATTTTTGCTTCATGGAAAGTGAATCTTTTCCTGTTGGAACATTCACACCTAAATCGATAGCAAATTCTGAAACCGCTTGAACCGCTTCATATAAACGCGCATCTTCTCCTTCGTTTTTACAAGGCCACATCCAGTTAGCTGAAAGTGAAACCGATTGTAAACCATCTTTTAAAGGCGCCCAAACTAGGTTAGTAAGCGACTCGGTGATTGAGTTTCTACTACCTGCTTGCGGATTAATTAATCCAGAAATAGGGGAGTGCCCAATGGTTGTGGCCACACCTTCTTTACCTTTAAAATCTAAGGACATCACACCCACGTTGTTTAACGGAATTTGTAACGGTCCAACACACTGTTGCTTGGCTACTTTACCACCAACACAACGGTCTACTTTATTTGTTAACCAGTCCTTACAAGCCACAGCTTCTAACTGCAAGACTTGGTTTAAGTAAATTTGTAAGTTTTTGGTTTTGTATCTTGAATTCTTGTATTTTCTAGTAACTGTTTTATCAGTTAAAACGGTTTTAGGAGAACTACCAAACATATCTTCCAAAGCTAAATCCATTGGCGTATTGCCTTTGGTTTTAGACTGAAAAGTAAAACGGTCATCACCAGTAACATCACCTACGGTGTACATTGGCGAACGCTCACGATCGGCAATTTTATGTAAAGTTTCAATATGTTTTTCAGCAATCACTAAGCCCATACGCTCTTGTGATTCGTTTCCAATAATTTCTTTATCAGATAAAGTTGGGTCACCAACAGGAAGGGCATCTAAATCGATTTTTCCACCAGTATCTTCTACCAATTCTGAAAGACAGTTTAAGTGTCCGCCAGCACCATGATCGTGAATAGAAACGATAAAGTTTTCATCGCCTTCCACCATACCACGAACCGCATTAGCAGCACGTTTTTGCATTTCTGGGTTAGAACGTTGTACTGCGTTTAATTCAATTCCAGAAGCAAAAGCTCCTGTGTCAGCCGAGGATACCGCAGCACCACCCATACCAATACGGTAATTTTCACCACCAAGAATCACTATTTTATCACCTGCTTTTGGTGTGTCTTTTAAAGCTTGTTCGGCTTTACCATAACCAATACCACCAGCCTGCATAATTACTTTATCGAAACCTAATCTTCTAGCAGTAGATTCACTTACCGAAGCATTTTCATTATGTTCAAAAGTCAATACAGAACCTGTAATTAATGGCTGGCCGAATTTGTTTCCAAAATCTGAAGCACCGTTAGAAGCTTTAATTAAAATATCCATTGGCGTTTGGTACAGCCAATCTCTAGCTTCAAATTTTTGTTCCCAAGGTCTGTTTTCTTCCAAACGTGAATACGAGGTCATGTAAACTGCTGTTCCAGCTAAAGGAAGCGATCCTTTTCCGCCAGCCAGTCTATCTCTAATTTCTCCACCAGCACCAGTTGCAGCACCATTGAAAGGTTCCACAGTAGTAGGGAAGTTGTGCGTTTCCGCTTTAAGCGAAATCACAGAATCGAAATCTTTAGTTTCGTAAAAATCTGGAATATCCGCACGTTTTGGTGCAAATTGTTCCACTTTTGGGCCTTTTATAAAAGCCACGTTATCTTTATATGCCGAAACAATATCGTTAGGATGTTGTTTCGATGTTTCTTTAATAAGTTTGAATAATGACGTTGGTTTCTCTTCGCCATCAATCACAAAAGTTCCATTGAAAATTTTGTGACGACAGTGCTCTGAGTTCACCTGTGAGAATCCGAAAACTTCAGAATCGGTTAACGGGCGCCCAATTTTCTTAGCCACACCTTCTAAATATGCTACCTCTTCATCGCTTAATGATAACCCTTCTTGGTTATTATAAGCCGCAATGTCTTCAATGTTTAAAATAGGTTCTGGCTGAATATCTATGGTAAATGATTCTTGATTTAAACCGTTGAATTTTTCAGAAATCATCGGGTCAAAATCTGAAAAACCTTCAGAAACCGCTTGAAACTCCTCAACTCTAATGATGTCTGAAATTCCCATGTTCTGAGTAATTTCAACAGCATTGGTACTCCAAGGTGTAATCATGGCTGCGCGGGGCCCAACAAAAAAAGCATCCAATGATGCTTGTTCTATTTTTGGCTGATTGCCAAATAACCATTCTAATTTAGAAATGGTTTCAGTTGATAATTCTTTTGTTGCTTGAACAGCAAATACTTTGCTGGTTACGTTTCCAAAGAAATGAATCATTATATCTTGATTTGTGTTATTAAAAAGAAAGCACAAATTTACTGCTTTTTAATGGAATTTTAAGCAAAAATATAAGCTAGTACATTGTGAGTTATTTACAGGGTTTTGAACATAAAAAAAATCAAATAAACTTTCTGTTTTGGGCGTTACCCAAGGGTCGCGCTTTTCGCTATATCTTTTTAAATTATTCAGTCTAAGATTTTGTGATGAATCATTTTAGGAGTATTTTGGTGTCACATAGAAATTTCGTTTGTTTAAGATTTAAAAAGGATGCCGCTGCAATCGCTAACGCGGGTGCGTTTGTTGTTTCTAGTGAGCGACTTAAATGATGGTTCATTTTGAAAGTTCTGTGAGAACTAAAAATACTTACGTATAATGTGTATAACGTCGGTATAGTAGGAGTAGCCAAACATATTTAAATGGACTAAAAGAAAATAGAGTTGATAAATTTCTATGCGTTTTTGATTGAAATGTTCTAGTTCAGCTTCCTGTAAATACGCTTCATAAAACTCTTGGTCAAAACCACCAAAGAGCTGACTCATAGCAATGTCAATTTCATAATGCCCATAATAAGCAGCCGGGTCGATGAGGTAGGGCACATCGTTTTCAGAAATTAAATAATTACCGCTCCATAAGTCGCCGTGAATTAAGCTTGGCTTGATGTTTTCAAAAAGAGGTTTTAAAACCGAAAGGATTTGGGCTTCGCTAGGCGTTTCACTTGGTTTTAATAAACTTTTTTCAGTGGCTAATTTTAGCTGCGGAAGTAAACGCTCATAGGTGTAAAATTCTAACCAATTGTCGTGTTCGGTATTGCTTTGAGTGAGTTTACCAATGAAATTGTGGTTGGAAAAGCCAAAGTTTTCTTGTGTGGTTTGGTGCAATTGGGCGAGTTGTTTGCCTAGTATTTTAAAATCGGAAGCATCAGCAGTTTTGGTCGGGATATAGTCTAATAACAAAAAGGCTAGATTGTTGAAAGCTCCACAACCCAGGATTTCAGGTGTTTTTATGGTATTGGTACTTCTGATTTCTTTCAAAGAAGCGGCTTCGCTCTGAAACATATCTAAAGCATAATCGGCTTCATTAGTTTTTAAAAAGTAAGCATGGTCATCACTACTAATTTTATAGGCATGCGAAATATCGCCACCTTGTAAATCAATGACATGGTGGATGGGTTTGTTTAAGATTTCAGAGATATGTGTTCGTAATGCCGAGTCCATGTATTAAAAATACAAAGAATCGTAGAGTTTCAAAATCTAGAGGTGAGTTTTTGTTGAAATTAACATGATTTCGATTTAAAACCTGAAGGGTCTGGTTACGTCAAAAATGGCGCAGTCGAGATTTGTTTTTGCCCCCGACGAAGATAAACAACATCTTTTCTATCTAATAGATAACCTTGTTAAGGCCTCTAAATTATAGGCTATTTAAAAACGAAAAAAGCCTTTACATTTCTGTAAAAGCTTTTCTAAATTATTTTTTCACTCTTACTGCTACTAGGAAATCCTAGCGGTAGCCGTCGTGGTAAACTTGCATCATTAGGGGTATTACGCTTTTTTCTCCAATAAAGCCATATAAAATCCGTCAAAACCAGATTTATGAGCCGATACTTTTTTGTCTTTCACTAAAGAGAAATTAGCTCCTGCTTCAGATTTTAAGAATTTAGCCACCTGTAGCTGATTTTCAGAAGGTAAAACTGAACAAGTCGCGTAAACCATTTGTCCGCCAGCTTTTACCATGCGAGAATACTGTTGTATAATTTCTTGCTGTGTTTTTCTTATTTTATCAAGAAAATCGGGCTGTAACTTCCACTTAGCATCAGGGTTTCTGCGTAAAACACCAAGTCCAGAACATGGAGCATCAATAACCACGCGGTCTGCCTTGTCGTAAAGTTTTTTAATAACTTTTGTAGAGTCAATAGCGCGAGGTTCGATGTTATGAGCACCATTACGTTTTGCTCTACGTTTAAGTTCATTTAATTTATTGGCATAGATATCCATGGCAATAATCTGACCTTTATTTTCCATTAAAGCAGCAAGGTGTAATGTCTTTCCTCCAGCACCCGCACAAGTATCTACCACGCGCATACCAGGTTGAACATTTGCAAACTCAGCAACCAATTGCGACGAGGCATCTTGAACTTCAAAATGTCCGTTTTTAAAAGCTTCTGTAGAGAAAACATTAGCACGTTCTCTAAGTTTTAAAGCACTTGGATACCCTTTTATGAATTCTGTTTCAATATCTAAATCAAAAAGTTCAGTTTGTAATTTTTCTTTAGTTGTTTTAAGGGTGTTTACTCTTAAAATCACATCGGCTTGCTCGTTAAGGGCTGCCATTTCTTTAGACCAAAATTCTGCTCCTAATTCTTTTTCTCCAATTTCGTCCATCCAATCTGGAATAGATTCTTTGAATTTTCTAATTTGAGAAAGTTCATCAAAACGGCCTTTTATTTTTCTAGTAGGTGTATTTTCAAAATACTTCCAATCTGGTAAAGTGATACCTTTTAGAGTTGCCCAAACGGCAAACATACGCCAAAGGTTATCTCTATCAAAAGGTGCTTTTACCTCTGCAATTTCAGCATATAATCGTTTCCAACGTACAATATCGTAGGTCGTTTCAGCAACAAAACCTCTGTCTCGAGACCCCCAACGTTTATCGCGTTTTAAAAGTTGTTGAATGACTTTATCGGCATACTTTCCTTCGTTAAATATTAGGGTTAAACCATCAATAACGGCAAAGCTTAAATTTCTGTGTATTCGCATCGTGTAAAATAATATGGCTGCAAAGTTACATTAAAAGCGACGAATTCACGACTATTTTAATTTTTACTATTTTTAATTGTAAAAGAGCGCAAGTTTTTAAAAGTTTTGGCATCTAAACTTGTTCAAGTTTAATTTATTTTATTTGATCGAAAGCGAATTTATAAAGGGGTTAAAAAGTGAAAACGCCAATGCTTATGCTAAGTTGTTAGAAGACTTTCAGCAGAAAGTATTCGCAACCTGCATATCATTCATCCCTAATAAAGAGGATGCAGAAGATGTTGCTCAAGATGTTTTTATTGAAATTTTTAAATCCATTCATAAATTTAAAGGCGATTCAAAATTATCAACATGGATTTATAGAATTGCTACAAATAAATGTTTGGAGTTTATAAGAAAACGAAATACTAAGAAACGCTTCGCTTTTATGCAATCAATTTTAGGTCATGATATGCCTTTAGACCGAAGCAACTATTTTACTGAATTGAATCATCCTGGGATTATTTTAGAAAATAAAGAACAGAGTGAAACCTTGTTTCGGGCAGTAAATAAATTGTCTGAAGATCAAAAAGTCGTTTTTACCTTGCATAAAATAGATGGAAAAAGTTATCAGGAAATTAGTGAGATTGTCGATAAGAGTTTATCATCAGTAGAATCATTAATGTTTCGTGCCAAAAAAAGTTTGCAGAAATTGCTAACAGATTACTATGAAAATGAAATGAATTAATAAGCGCTAAGCGTGAAAAGATAATAAAAATGTTTTTTAACGCAAGTTTTAATGAAAAATAGCATCTAAAAAGATATTAGAAATAGTTATGGAGATCAATACCAACATACAGGATAAAATTAATGAAACTTTAAATGCAGCAGATGCTATTGAAGCTGTAAATGTTTCGCCTTTTTTTAAGGATAAAACCATGCACAAATTATTTACAGAGAAGGAAGAGCGACATTTCCTTACATCGTGGTTGACATCATCATTACAGCTAGCTGTATTAGTTTGTATTGTGGTTTTAAACATCGTAGCCTTTAGTAAAATGCAAACTGAAAGCTATGATGAAAATATTAGTGAGTTTGCAGAAACTTATGGTCTGGTAATAAGCGATAATTCAATATTATAATTTGACACAATGAAAAAAAACTTACTCTTATATATATTACTTTTTTTTCTAATAGTTGTTAATGGTTTTTTCTTGTTAGATTACATGGGGAAATCTCAACAGGAGAAAAAGGCTGGTGGTAAAACTCCTATGGAGTTTATTGTAAAAGAATTGAAGTTTAGTGAAGCTCAGTTGAAGGATTTCAATCGTATTAATAAAAATCAACGTAGGGAAATGGATGCTATTGACAATGCTTTAAGAAGAACGAAAGATGCCTTGTTTGAAAAAGTTACAAGTGAATCCATTCAAAAAAGTAAAATAGATTCTTTAGCAATTGTGATAGGAGAAAGTGAGAAAACTAAAGAGTTGTTAGTTTTTAATCATTTGAGAAGCATTCAAGAGCTGTGCAATGAGAAGCAAAAGCAGAAGTTTAAGAGCATATTAAAGGATGCTTTACATAAGGGACGTGGTGTGAAGGAGCCACGTGATCCGTCAAAATTTCAAGGACCTGATGGGTATAGACCACCACCGCCTCGCCATTAATATAGGTACTCTCTTTCTCTTAATTTCATTAATAGTAATCAAGGCTCTTTTTAATAAGGGCTTTTTTTTGTGTTTTTTTTAACATGGTAAGGAACAAGTTGTTTCTAAGGAGTGCATCTAAAAGTACGTAACAATAAAAATTTGAAACATGAAAAGTAACTTATTTACAACATTAGCAATCGTATTTGGAATTACAGTATTAAGCACTACCACCGCATTCTCACAAGGGCGTGGGGAGCGAAAAGGACCTCCAGAATTTAGTGAATTGTTAGAAAAGCTAGATGAAAATGAAGATGGAAAACTTTCTGAAAGTGAAGTTAAAGGCCCTTTAAAGGATCAATTTTCTGAAATAGATACCGATGAAGATGGTTTTATTACAGAAGAAGAATTTAAAAACGCACCAAAACCACAGGGTAGAAAAAGAAATTAGTCAAGTAAGTCCTATTAAAATATGAAAACAGCCGTTAATAAGAATTTATAGTAGAGTAATGAAGCAAAGGAAGTTTGTTATAGTACTTATTGGAATGATCATATTAACATTGGTATTAAATGTTTTTATGATTTTCACGCTGTTTTCATGATAGGGATTTGGGGATAACCTAATGACCATTTAAAAGGAATTAAACCAAACCATTAAGAACTTATGAGAAATAAAATAAATGTAATATTTGTCTGCGTAGCTTTATTTTCTTCACCAGACTTTAATCTTAGGTAAAGCTTCCCTATTTTTATACAAAATTTTTATAGATGAAATACTTTAGCCTATTCGCTCTGTTACTGGTTCTTTTTAATTGTAAAGAGGAAAACAATCGTCCTGTTGAAACTTCGATAGAATCACCTGCAGGAATGCCTGCAAGTATTCATGAAGATAGTTTGACCGTATCAGAAATTCATATTGAAGAACCTATCATTCTTAAAGATGTTAATGTTGTTCAAGTTGAGGGCATTTTTCGTGATGCAGATTATAGTATTCGAACGATAGAAATTTTAAAAGATAAAAGCTTAGCATTTGCTGCAAATGATGGTGTTTTTGGAATGAACAGTCTAAAAACAGGCATGTGGCAAACGTCAATCATGACTCGTGATAACACGACTTTGAACTTTAGAGCCACGGCTCATACCGCCCACGATTTTTTTATGTTAACGACTGAAAGTCCTGCTTTACTATATAAAACAGGTGATAACGGCAATATGGTTTTAGTATACCAAGAAGCGGGTGAAGGTGTTTTTTATGATGCCATGACGTTTTGGGATGATCAAGAAGGTATTGCCATAGGTGATAGTGTTGATGGCTGTATGTCGGTTATTATCACAAGAGATGGTGGAGCAACTTGGAAAAAGTTAGATTGTTCGCAGCTACCAGGAACCGAAGCAGGCGAGGGGGCATTTGCAGCGAGTAATACTAATATTAAAACTTTAGGAGATAAAGCATGGTTTGGTACTACACACGGAAATATTTATTATACAGCAGACCGCGGTAAAACTTGGTCGGTGACTAAAACAGACATAGCGAGTGCCGAAGAAACCGAAGGTATTTATTCGATAGATTTTTACGATGAATTGAATGGGTTTGCTATTGGTGGTGATTATACTAAACCAGAAGGCAATGCAGCCAATAAAATACGAACATCCGATGGAGGTAAAACTTGGACTCTAGTAGCGCAACATCAGGAACCGGGATACAGTAGTTGTGTGCGTTATGTGCCTAGAGCAGGAGGTAAAGCCTTAGTAGCTTCTAGTGCTAATGGTATTTTTTATAGTGTAAACTCAGGAAGTACGTGGAAAGAAGTTACCGAAGCTGGTTTTTATTCTTTACGTTTTTTAAATGACTCCGTAGCTTATGGTACTGGTGCGGGAAAAATTTCTAAGTTAACGTTTAAAGATAGTCTGAATTAAGATTTTTCTTTTCTACGCTTCTTAAACTCTTCAAACATTTTACGCTTAAAGTCTTCTTCGGAAACCTTAAGCAAAATGATTTTTTTAGGCGGAAGAATTTTAGATAATTCCTTTGAAAAATCCATTTCAAGCTCGTGGAGTTTTATTTCAGAGTCATTTAGCTTGTCGATTAAAACTTGAGCATCTTCATCGGTCATGGCTTCAAAGTTAGATTTTATTTCATTTCTAATGCTTCGTATTTCTTCATGTTTAATTTTACTTCTGTTGTCTTCATAAGTATTATAAATAGGCCAGAATTCCTGTGCTTCTTTAGAAGATAAGTTAAGTTTTTCAGTGATATATGCGACTTTAAGTGATTTTATGTGGTCTTTTTTGTTTTTCTGTGCCAACATGGTTAGCGATGAAAATAAAACTAGTATAAGGAGTAACTTTTTCATGTGTTTATATTTATTGTTTTTCAGTAGTCATACTTAGACTGCGCAAAGCACGACATGTTACTTTCATAATAGACATTCGATTGGGTGTCGAATTCTGGTTATGGAGGTTTCATGGTAATTTATTCGGTTAACAAATTTTCAATATCAGCATGGTTTAATAAATAATCTTCGATGTTTTCATCATCAAAAACCGATTCAGATAAAACCGTTTCATCCAATTCTTCAACTGTAAATAGAGTGGCTAATTCCGAGGTGCTGATGTCTTCATAAATAATATAGTTTTCAACAGTTTGTACATCTAAATTATTAAAACTTGGTTTGTTGCTTTCAAAAACAGATAAGTTAAATAAAAGCAATACCGCTGCAGCAATACTTGATGCAAATAAAATTGTTTTTTTATTAAAAATCGGAATAACTTTCGCGGTTTTTTCACCGTTTTCAATACGCTTAATAATTCGCTCATCAACGGTGTTGAAGTAGTCTTTAGGTACTTTAAATCCGTTTTCTGCACCAGTGTCTAAAGTCAAGTTGTTTTTGACTTGGCTCATGATTTTATCATCAAGCGTATCAAAATAGCCTTCAGGAACTTTAAAGCCAGTAGATTTATCGTTATGTAACTTATTTGTTTTCATCTTATTTATAAGACTCTGTTTTTTTGTAAAGGTTTAATCTTGGGTGAGATAAGCTTCGATTTTTTTCACTGCAATGTGGTATGATGCTTTTAAAGCGCCTTCACTAGTTTCTAAAATTTCTGCCATATCTTTATATTTAATGTCTTCAAAATATTTCATATTAAAAACCAATTGTTGTTTTTCTGGTAAGGAGGCAATAGCTTGTTGTAATTTGAGCTGAATATGATCTCCCTCAAAATAAACATCAGAAGCTAAATTATTTATAGTTGCGTTTTGAAGTTCTTCGTTTGTGATTTGTAATTGCTTGGCCTTTTTACTCAAAAAGCTTAACGATTCGTTGGTGGCAATACGATACATCCAAGAATACAATTTGCTATTGCCTTTAAATCCATTGATATTTCTATAAATTTTGATAAAGGTGTTTTGCAGTACATCATCGGCATCATCATGGGACTTTACGATATTACGAATGTGCCAATACAAACGTTCCTTATATAAGTTTAGTAAAACTTTAAAGGCCTGTTCTTTTTGGTTTTCAGATTTGAGTTGTTCTAAAAGTATCGTTTCGTCTGTCACGAATTGCTATTTGTTGCTTAGACTTTTAAAATTACAGAAAGTTTAATGGAGTTGATGCTTTTTGATTAAAAACTTAGTTTTCTACTTTAAAACTATTGGAGTAATAAGAAAATTAGGTGTAAAAAAACCGTCTAAAAGACGGTTTTTTGAAATTATAGTGTTGATTGATAAATCAATTAAACGTAATAATTATTATCAAAGTCACAAGGTTTTCCTAAGTCCTCAAACTTGGCAAGTTCTTCAATGAGTCCGTTATTGACTTTATCAAAAACTTCATAAGCAATTTTACCCAATGGTAAATGTATAGGCGCTTCTTCCAGCTGTGCTAATTTATAAATAGCTTCAGCAGCTTTCTCAGGGTCACCAGGTTGGTTACCGCTTAATTTTTGAAGTGAAGCGATACGCTCGCCTACAGTACTTTCGTAATCTTTAATTTTTGTGTTTTCGTAATCAGCAGAACTTCCCGCCCATTCTGTACGGAATGGCCCTGGCTCTACGTTAGTCACTTTAATATTTAAAGGTTTTAATTCAGCAGCAAGCGCTTCACCAATACCTTCTAAAGCAAATTTTGAACCATTATAAATGCCTAATCCTTGTGAACCAACACGGCCAGCAATAGAAGTGATATTAATAATATGACCAGATTTACGGGCGCGCATAGATGGTAGCAATTCACGAATGGTGGTTAAAACACCAAAAACATTAACGTCAAACTGTCTTCTAACTTCTTCATCTGAAACCTCTTCAATACTTCCCATAATGCCGTAACCAGCATTATTTACAAGAACGTCAACCTTACCAAATTTATCTAAAATTGATTTTACGCCTTCAATAATCATATCGTTTGAAGCCACATCAATTAGGACACCAAAAGATTTTCCTGGAACTTCACTGTTAAAGGTTTCAACTTGATCTTGTTTTCTAAAGGTACCAACGACAATTTGACCTTGTGCTAATACTTCTTTTGCTAATTGTTTTCCTAAACCCGATGAAACACCAGTGATAAACCACACTTTTTCTTTAATATCCATTTTAAATTTTAATCTATTAATTATTATAACAGAGCAATTTAATAAAAGATTTATACTTTTTAGCAGCTTGTTTTAATGTTTGTGGTTTGAATCTAAAATGATTACAGTATTTAGTTTTATGGTTTGTTAATGATAAATATTGAAACCTTTAAGGTGGGTTTAAGCTTTTGTTTGTGATTTCTTGAGGAAGTATTGTGTAAGGGGTTGTTAATCAGGTTCTAGGGATCTTTTTTATCGACAAAGTGTTTCTAAAACACGATTAAATGTGTTTTTTCTTGTAAAAATATGATTTGTGATTTACTTTTACTGCAGAACCTAACTAACGTTGTTAGATGTCCCCATATCTAACAATGAATCAAAAAAAGGATAGAAACCCAAATCTCTATCCTTTTTTAATTTTATATAACTAGGTTTTTATTCTAAAGTTTGCATAGCTACAAGCTTTTGGTACACGCCATTTTTAGCTAAAAGCTCACTGTGTTTTCCTTGCTCTACAATTTCACCTTTACTTAAAACGATAATTTCATCTGCCTTTTGTATGGTTGAAAGTCTGTGAGCAATAACAATAGATGTTCTGTTTTTCATCATGTTATCCAGAGCATCTTGCACCAGGCGTTCGCTTTCTGTATCTAATGCTGATGTTGCCTCATCTAAAATCATAATAGGTGGGTTTTTAAGTACTGCACGCGCAATACTTAAACGTTGTTTTTGTCCGCCAGAAAGTTTGTTTCCAGAATCACCAATATTGGTTTCAATACCTTTAGGTAAATCTTTTACAAATTCCCAAGCATTAGCAATTTTTAGAGCATCAATGATTTCAGCTTCCGTAGCTGAGTCTCTTCCTATTAATAAATTGTTTTTTATAGACTCGTTAAATAAGATGGAGTCTTGAGTTACAAGGCCCATTAAATCGCGAAGCGAATGTTTAGTTAAATCGCGTATATCAGTGCCATCGATAGTAATGTTTCCTGAATTTACATCGTAGAAGCGTGTTACTAAATTGGCAATGGTACTTTTTCCACTACCAGATTGACCAACAAGGGCCACAGTTTTTCCTTTAGGAACTTGTATAGAAAAGTTTTTTAAAACCAGATCGTCTTCATATTTAAAAGAAACGTTGTTAATGTCAATACTAGTTGTAAAATCTTTTTTAACGATAGCGTTTGGTTTATCTTGCAGTGGAGATTCGGTATGTAAAACTTCCAAAACACGATCGGCCGCAGCATTTCCAGCTTTCACTTTGTAGCTAGCCTTGCTAATTGCTTTGGCAGGTGTTAATATTTGATAAGCTAAAGCCATATAGGTGATAAAGGCACCTCCTGTAAGTGTCTTTTCAATTAAAACCATGCTTCCGCCGTACCAAAGTAAGGCCGCTATGGTCACAATACCTAGAAATTCACTGGTAGGAGAAGCTAAATTTTGTCGGTTTAAAAGTGTGTTCGAATAGTGATAAAAACGATTCGTAGATTCTTGAAACCGCTTATTGAATTTACCTTCAGCATTAAACCCTTTAATTACTTTTAGTCCGCTTAAAGTTTCTTCTAAAGTTGAAATAAAAACCCCTTGTTCGGCTTGTACTTGACCTGATTTCTGTTTTAAACTTTTTCCTATTCTAGAGATGATAAGCCCAGCAACAGGAATAAAAATAAATACAAAAATGGTAAGTTTTGCTGAAAGCGTGAACATAGTGACAATTGCAAAAACAATGGTTAAAGGCTCTTTTATGATAAGTTCTAAAATAGCCAACAACGAATTTTTAACCTCGTTAACATCACCCGAAATACGGGCAATAATATCACCTTTTTTCTTTTCGGAATAATACGAAATAGGTAAGGTGATGACCTTATCATAGATGGCATTTCGCATGTCTTGCAGAACACCATTCCGAAGGAAAGTAATAGAAAAAAGTGCTAAGTAGTTAAATATGTTTTTAAGAAGAAATAAGCTTATAATTAAAACAATCATGTATAACAAGGTGCGTTCTGGACCTTCGTTAGCATTTGTTGTTGTTACAAAATAATTTAGGTAATCTTGGCCGTAGTCTTTGAGGTGTTTAAAGCCTTGGTACTCTGGTTTAATCGTTAATCTTTCAGTTTCTCCAAAGAGCACGCTTATCATCGGCATTAAAGCGACCATGGCCAAAGTGCTAAACAAGGCGTATAAGATGTTAAAGAATATATTTAAAAAACCGTACTTTTTGTACGGTTTTATAAATTGAGAAAGTTTTTTAAAATATTCCATTAAATAAGATTCATGTCTTTTAAGATGGCTTCAGCCTTGGCGTCAAGTTGGGCTTCAGCAGATTTAAAATCACTAGCATTCTTTAAAGTATCATTCACACTTACGTAGAATTTAATTTTAGGTTCTGTACCACTTGGTCTTAGAGCCACTTGGCTACCATCTTCTGTATAATAAATGATAACATTCGATTTAGGAATATCGATAGTACTAGTTTCACCAGTAATCATGTTTTTTGCAACCGATAAATCGTAATCTTCAATTTTTACCACTTTAGAACCATTAATGACTTTAAGTGGATTTTCTCTAGCATCGATCATCATTTGTTTGATTTCTTCGGCGCCTTCAATACCTTTTTTAGTCAGTGAAACCAGTTTTTCTTTGTAAAAGCCGTGTTCTGTATATAAGTTGATTAATTCCTTGAAGAAAGAACTGTTATTTGATTTTGAAATTGCAGCAATTTCACAAGCCAAAAGGGTAGAGGTTACAGCATCTTTATCGCGAACAAAATCACCAACCATAAATCCGAAACTTTCTTCACCACCACCAATAAAATCTAGTTCAGGGAAATCGTGAATTAACTTAGCAATCCATTTAAAACCAGTTAAAACAATTTTACTTTCAACATTATAAGATTCAGCTAATTTGCTCAACATAGGAGTTGAAACTATGGTTGAAGCAATAAACTCCTTACCTTTAATTTTATTCTCTGCTTTCCATTGTTTTAATAAGAAATCGGTCATCATTAACATGGTTTGATTTCCGTTAAGCAGTTGCAATTCATTCTCAGAATTACGAACGGCAACACCTAAACGATCACAGTCTGGATCGGTACCAATAACAATATCGGCATTAACTTCTTCAGCTAATTCTAAAGCCATTTTTAAGGCCGCAGGTTCCTCTGGATTTGGCGATTTTACGGTTGGGAAGCCACCATCTGGAACTTCTTGTTCTTTTACAATATGTACATTCTTGTAACCAGCACGTTTTAAGGTTTCTGGAACAGCAGTAATTGATGTACCGTGTAAAGATGTGAAAACAATCGTTAAATCATCTTTAGCGGCTTGTGTTGCGCCAACGCTACCGTTTTCAACAGAAGCATCGATGAAAACATCATCAACATCTTTACCTATATAATGAATTAAGCTATCGTTAGCTTCAAATTTAATGTTTGCGTATTCAACAGTATTAATAACATCAATAACACCGTTATCATGAGGTGGTACTAGTTGTCCGCCATCCTGCCAGTACACTTTGTAACCGTTGTATTCTGGTGGGTTGTGTGAGGCTGTTAAAACGATTCCGCAGTGACAGTTTAAGTGTTTTACAGCGAAGGATAATTCTGGTGTGGCACGCAAATCTTCAAATAAATAAACTTCAACTCCATTTGCTGAAAACACATCTGCAACTACTTTTGCTAATGATTTGCTGTTGTGTCTACAATCGTATGCGATAACTGCTTTGGGAGTTTCGTTTGGGAATTGTTGGTGTAAATAATCACTTAAGCCTTGCGTGCTTTTTCCAAGGGTATATTTATTAATTCTATTGGTTCCAACTCCCATAATACCACGCATACCACCAGTACCGAATTCTAAGTCTTTATAAAAACTTTCTTGGATGTCTTTGGGGTTGTGCGCAATACTTTCCTTAATTGTGTTTTGCGTTTCTTCGTCAAAAGCAGGTGTTAACCAGCTGTTTATTCTTTCTAAGATGTTAGGTTCAATGTGTATCATAATGTTGTGAAATAAAGAGTTACAAAAATAAGCAATTCCTCTTTTTATTTAGTTGTTAATACAGAAAACATATACAAATGGTAATACTGTATTTTATAAAGTTAATTTATATTTAGTGCGCCTTTTATGGCATATCGTTTTTTGTCTTGCTTCATTCTTAAAATAATTTCACCTAAAAAACCAGCAACAAAAAACTGGGTTCCCATAATCATAGTGGTTAATGAAATATAAAATTGTGGACGTTCGGTTATCAATCTCCCTTGCTGGTTCAAAAAGAGTTTGTCAATGCCAAGATAAAAAGCAAAAATGAAACCAATGGTAATCATAATAAAGCCTAGTGCACCAAATAAGTGCATAGGACGTTTACCAAAACGTGATAAAAACCAAATCGTGATTAGATCGAGAAAACCATGAACGAATCTATCCATACCAAATTTAGTGACCCCATATTTTCGAGCTTGGTGCTGCACCACCTTTTCACCTATGTTGCCAAAACCTGCATTTTTAGAAAGCACAGGGATATAGCGGTGCATTTCACCGTTAACATCTATGCTTTTTACAACTTCAAGTTTGTATGCTTTTAAACCACAATTAAAGTCATTTAATTTCACTCCAGATGTTTTTCTAGCTGCCCAATTAAATAATTTTGAAGGTAAGTTTTTAGAGATAACCGAATCGTAGCGTTTCTTTTTCCAGCCCGAAACTAGATCAAAACCTTCGTTTGTAATCATGCGGTAGAGCTCAGGAATTTCATCAGGGTTATCTTGTAAATCGGCATCCATGGTAATAACCACCTCGCCTTGGGCTTTTTCAAAACCAGCATGTAAGGCTTGAGATTTTCCAAAGTTTTTTAAAAATTGAATCCCTTTAACATGAACATCTTGCGAAGCCAATGTTGAAATAATCTCCCAAGAGTCATCGGTGCTGCCATCATCTATAAAAATGATTTCATAGGAAAACTGATTGGAAAGCATCACTCTTACGATCCAATCGTGTAATTCGGTTAAAGATTCTTGTTCGTTAAGTAGTGGAATAACTACAGATATGTTCATTTGAATATTTTCGAAAATAATATTCAAAAATACTGAATTTATTCCGCCTCTGGGTTACTTTTTTTCATTGCTGCAGCAACTATGAGTCCGATAACACTAAAAAACACAAGATAACCAGCTAAGCCTTTAGCAATGTTGCCAAGAGAATATTGGTTTTGAGATTCAATTTGTGTTACGGCTTCATCAATAGCTTCAGTAGGTGAGTTAAAGCCTTCTAACATTTCAACAGTTTTTTCAATCGTTTTTTGTTTTAAAACTTCAGCAGCGTCGGTATCAATAAAATTGAATAACAAGTATGAGACAAAAGTGCTAATTAATAAACCAATTAAAACGGTAATGAAATAAGAAGTAAAAGCCTGTTTAAAGGAAACAAATCCTAATTGTGCTTGTTTCACTTTAGCCACGGCAATGATACCAAGAACAATTATGGCAATCATTATAAAAATACCAACCCACATATTTGTAAGTAATTCTAAATCTATGGCATAGCATAGAACCGTGATTAATGCAAGTAAAGCACCTAAATATAAGCCGTAATGAGTTGCGATCGACTTTAAAGAATTTTCCATAATAATTTGATAATTAATTAAGTTGTAATAATTAGATTTCAAATATAGTAAAACCTTATCTTTGTTTTTTTGAAATAAAAACAAAAAAAGTGTTGCGTAGTTGTAAAAAATAACTAAATTTGCACTCCAAAATTGAAAGTAACAATAAAGCATTTAGCGATGAGAAAAGGTATACATCCAGAAAATTATAGAATTGTAGCATTTAAAGATATGTCTAACGACGATGTATTCTTAACTAAGTCTACAGCAGATACTAACGAAACTCTTGAAGTTGATGGCGTTGAATACCCATTAGTAAAAATGGAGATTTCTAGAACATCGCATCCTTTCTACACAGGAAAATCTAAATTAGTAGATACAGCTGGTAGAATTGACAAGTTCAAAACTAAATATGCTAAGTTTAAGAAATAATTTTAGCAAAAAATATATTTTTAAAAGCCTTTCTATTGTAGAGAGGCTTTTTTTATTTAGTTAATTAAGCTATTTTTGGTTTGCAAAACTTAAGTTAGGTGTTTTTGAGAAAATATTCTCGACAACCTAACTTTTAATTTTATATCTAAAAATGAACTACATTCTTTTTGATGGTCCTTCGCGTAACAATTTGTTACCTTTTACTTATACAAGACCCGTAGCCGATATTCGTGTTGGTATTTTAACCATTAGAGAAAAGTGGGAGTCTTTTTTAGATTGTACAAGCACAACAGTAACCGAAGATTACTTGTCCGATAAATTCCCTATGGTAGAAATGGAAGATAATGTGATGATAAACGCATCTTACCTTCCTAATATGGAATTGGCGGAAATGATTAAAGAGCTCCAGGAAAATCAAGCCATTTTTAACGGAGAAGATGTGATTGCTTTTTTTGCTAAAGAAGAGCAAGAAGATATCGATTTTGATGCTTACGAAGCTATTGAGTTTGATGCTGATACTATTCAGATAAATAATACTTGGGATATTTTTTCAAAAAATGGAGAAGCCATTCAGGAAGATTTCGATTTAATCACAGAAGACCGAAAATCTAAACCCATCCCAGCAAGTAACAACGTAATTGCTGCCGAAAACATATTTATAGAAGAAGGCGCTAAGTTGGAATTTGTAACATTAAATGCTTCAAAGGGTCCTATTTATATTGGTAAAAACACCGAAATTATGGAAGGATCGATCATTCGTGGGCCTTTTGCGTTGTGTGATGGAGCTGTTGTTAAAATGGGAGCCAAAATTTACGGCCCCACTACTGTGGGACCTTATAGTAAAGTTGGTGGCGAAATAAATAATTCTGTGTTGTTTGGTTATTCTAATAAAGGACATGACGGCTTTTTAGGAAATTCGGTATTGGGCGAATGGTGTAATTTGGGAGCAGATACTAATAATTCTAACCTAAAAAACAACTACGCTGAAGTTCGTTTATGGGATTATCAAACTGAAGGTTTCGCCAAAACCGGCCTGCAGTTTTGCGGACTCATGATGGGCGATCACAGTAAGTGTGGTATTAATACCATGTTTAATACAGGAACTGTAATAGGTGTAAGTGCTAATATTTTTGGAAGTGGTTTTCCTCGTAATTTTGTACCTAGCTTTAGTTGGGGAGGTAGTAGTGGCTTCACAACGTATTTAACGAAAAAAGCTTTTGAGGTGGCTGATGTGGTTATGTCAAGACGTGGGTTTGATCTTTCTAATCAAGACAAAGCTATTTTAGAGCATGTTTTTGAGGAGTCTAAGAAGTTTAGACGTGATTAATATGAGTTTCATGACTACCTAAAATTTGGACTTAATCCGTTGTTAAATTAAGTTAGTGTCTTAAGGATATTTATTTCAAATACAGCGGCTTTAGTTAGGGTGTTATTTTTTTTTGTAAATTCCCCGAGAATGTAATTGATGTTTATACTTTAAACTAGCAATCCATTATGCCCAAATTGAATGGTATGTTGAACATTTTAAAGGATAAAAGAAAGTTTGCAATACTTTTTTTTGTTTTCCTAATTATAGATACGGTAGTTAAGTCTAACTATCCGTGGCCTTATCGTTTCCTTTCTAAGCCTCCGGTTATATTGCTTGTCGTTCTATATTACTATTTTAATTATACGGCTTCAAAAACAAGGAATTTTATCTGGGTAATGTCGGCATTAGCCTGTTTTTTTGTGGCAGATTTGTTAATTATAAACAGGGAGAATATTACTTTATTAGTTTCAAGTTTTGTGGTCTATACCTTAGCAAAAGTTTTCTTATGCTTCCGTTTTTCGCATAAATTTGATTTTAAGGTGAGTCGGTTAATTCCCTTTTCAATTGTTATTTTTATCTATACGGTAGGATTAATAGTATATATCTATGAAGGTCTTGGTAATTACTTTTTGTTTGCATTAGTTAGTTATTTTATTTCTCTATTACTGTGTCAATTTGCTTATTTAAGAAAAGAAGCGGTAGATAAAAAAAGTTATCTTTATGTATTGATAGGGGTTTTATGTTATATGGTTTCAGAAGGTTTTACAATTGTGAACACCTTTAAAACCGATTTACCTTATCAAGATTTTTGTATCATGTTCTTTTATGCGACTGGTATTTATTTAATTGTTCATGGTATTATCATAGAAAAAAGAATTGAACCGAAATATCTTTTTTGATTTGAAAGGGAATTATTCAGATTTTTATTACCTTTAAGAAGGTAGATGATAAATTCACTACAATTTAACCTCACATTTTGGATCCCTTAGCATGTTGAACATTTTAAAAGATAAGAAATTTTTTTTCATCGTTTTTTATATTGTTCTATTTATAGATACTATTGTTAAAATCAATTTGCCAATTTGGCCATATCGCTATATTTCAAAACCACCGGTAATGGGATTGTTGATTTTATACTTTTATTATAATAATACAGCATCTAAAAACAGTGATTATTCTTGGACTATGCTTGCTTTGGCTTGCTTTTTTGTTAGTGATTTTTTAATTATAGATCATGAAAATATTTACCTTTTGGTTTTTAGTCTATTTATATATTCGGTTGCAAAATTATTTTTGTGTTTTCGGTTTTCACATAGATCCGATTTTAAAGTACGCCGATTAATTCCGTTTTCAATAGTAATATTTATCTATACCGTAGGTCTAGTAAGTTATATGTTTGATGATTTAGGTCACTTCTTTCTACCAACAATAATCAGTTATTTTATATCACTTTTACTGTGTCAATTTGCTTATTTAAGAAAAGGCGTGGTAGATGAAAAGAGCTATCTTTTTGTGTTTGTAGGTGTGTTGTGCTATATGCTTTCAGAAGGGATAATGGTAATAAAGACCTTTAAAACTAATGTACCCTATCAGGACTTTAGTATCATGTTCTTTTACGCGACAGGTATTTACTTAATTGTGCATGGTATTATAACAGAAAAAATTACTGAGTCTAAAAATCCTTTTTAACGTGTTTTAGTTCTAAGAGGTTTATAGGGTTTACGCCCAAGCCTTTAATGTTTTTTCGCGTAAAACGAATGACTTCATCATAATATAAAGGCACCATGAGTGCTTTTTGCATGGCTAAAGAATCCATGGTCGTGTATATTTTTTTTCTTTTTTCGATATCGGTTACCGTAAACGCCGTGTTGTATAAACTATCAAACTTTTCATCTTTATAATGAAAGTAGTTTGATCCGTTGGGCGCAAAGTTTTTGCTGTAAAATATGGATAGGTAATTTTCGGCGTCTAAATAATCGGCAATCCAAGAACTTCTAAACATGTCTACCTTACCATTAGATCGTGCCGAGCGTAACGAAGCTTCAGGCATGACATCAACCTGAATATTTAGTCCTGTTTTTTCAAGTTCCCGTTGTATAAATTCACAAAAACTAAGATAATTACTAGTGGTAACTAAAGTGATTTGAGGATTGGAAATACCAGTTTCATTAATAAATTGAGCAACAAGTTCTTTGGCTTTTTGTGGTTGATAGGTGTAACCAATAGATGCGTCATATCCAGGAAGTCCGATGGGTATAAAACCACCGTTAGCAGGGTTACCAATACCGTTTCTTAAATATACAATCATTTTCTTGCGATCAAAACCATAGTTTATGGCTTGTCTAAGTAGTACAGATTGTATTTCTGGAGTTTCAGAATCTAAGTAAAACCCTAAATATTCTGTGTTTAGATAGGGGCCACGAATCATGTTTACCGTTTCAGAGTAGCGCTTTTGCAGTTTTCCGCTGGCGGTTAATAATTCATCTTTATAGGAAGCATCAAGTCCTGAAATATAATCGATATTCCCTTGGGCAAACTGTAAAAACTCACTTTGTTTATCGGGTAAAAAAGTAATAGAAACAGCTTCTAAATAGGGAAGTTTGTTTCCTTTTTTATCTTTTTCAAAATAATTAGGGTTTTTTCTAAAAACTAATTTAATGTTTTCTTCCCAGCGTTTAAACTTAAAAGGGCCCGTACCTATGGGGTGGCTTCTAAAATCGGCACCATAAAAATCAGCAACTTCTTTAGGGATAACCGAGCAATACTTCATGGTTAAGAGTCCGATAAAAGCGGGGAATGGTTGCTTCAGTTTTATTTCAAAAATAGTATCGTTTATGGCGCTAAAGTCATCTACTTTATTTAAAACCCAGCTGCCTGGAGAGGCTATTTTTTCATCTCTTAAGCGGTTTAAACTGTATTTAAAATCATTAGCGACAACCGTTCTGGTGGAGTCTTTTCCGAATAATTTATGATTATGAAAATAGACGTCGTTACGAAGGTTAAAACGGTAGGTGATACCGTCTTCAGAGACTGTCCAATTTTTAGCAATACAAGGTAGAATATTCAATTCATCATCCAATTGTACTAATCCGTTAAAAATTTGATTACATACCGAGTTGTCTTGAAGTGTTCTTGAGAAAGCAGGGTCCAAAGTGTTTATGTTGGCATACTCGTTATACCTAAAAACTAAATGATCTCTATTTATGTCAAGGTCAGACTTGCAAGAAAAAAATAAAAGGGCAATATAACTAATTGATAAATAGTTGATTATTTGTTTTAACTTAGGTTTTATCATATAACTAATTAGTTGTAAATTTGCACGCTCATATCGAGATGAACAAAGTGTCCTAATTTCCTGAAAGAAATTCTTCTTTTGGTTCATAAATGAGAAAAGGTAAAGATAATTTTTAAAAGATCTTGAAGCAAATTCAGGATAACAAAATACCATGAATAAGAAAGTCGCATTTTATACTTTAGGTTGTAAATTAAATTTTTCAGAAACTTCTACCATAGCAAGAGATTTTAGTAAGGAAGGATTTGATAGGGTTGATTTTTCTGAAAAAGCAGATATTTATGTGATTAACACCTGTTCGGTAACCGAGAATGCCGATAAGCGTTTTAAAACCATAGTTAAACAAGCTCAAAAATCGAATGAAGATGCCTTTGTTGCAGCTGTAGGGTGTTATGCGCAATTGAAACCTCAAGAGTTAGCCGATGTTAATGGTGTGGATTTGGTGCTTGGAGCGACCGAAAAATTTAAAATTACCGATTACCTTAATGATTTAACTAAAAATGATTTTGGTGAAGTGCATTCATGTGAAATTGAGGATGCCGATTTTTACGTGGGTTCATATTCCATTGGCGATAGAACACGTGCCTTTTTAAAAGTTCAAGATGGTTGCGATTATAAATGTACCTATTGCACGATTCCGCTAGCGCGAGGCATATCAAGAAGTGATACTATGGATAACGTTTTAAAAAACGCCAAGGAAATTTCTGAACAGAACATTAAAGAAATTGTTTTAACTGGAGTGAATATTGGTGATTACGGAAAAGGGGAGTTCGGGAATAAAAAACACGAACATACTTTTTTAGATTTGGTTACAGAATTAGATAAAGTAGAAGGTATTGAGCGTTTAAGAATTTCTTCTATCGAACCTAATTTACTAAAGAATGAAACTATTGATTTAGTGGCTAAATCGAGAGCTTTTGTACCACATTTTCATATTCCGTTACAGTCTGGAACAAACGAAATTCTTAAAAAAATGAAACGTCGTTACATGCGAGAATTGTATGTGGATCGTGTTTCAAAAATAAAAGAAGTGATGCCGCACGCCTGTATTGGTGTGGACGTTATTGTTGGGTTTCCTGGGGAGACAGATGAACATTTCTTAGAAACATATAATTTTTTGGCCGAACTAGATATTTCTTATTTGCATGTGTTTACTTATTCAGAACGTGATAATACTGAAGCTGTAGGTATGGAAGGTGTTGTTCCTGGAAATGTAAGGTCTAAACGAAGTAAAATGCTTAGAGGCTTATCGGTTAAGAAGCGTCGTGCCTTTTATGAAAGTCAGCTAGGAACAAGTAGAACGGTGTTGTTTGAAAGTGAAAATAAAGAAGGCTATATCCACGGATTTACCGAAAACTACGTAAAAGTTAAAACACCATGGAATCCAGAATTAGTGAATACTTTACATGATGTGGCGCTTACCGAAATTGATGATGATGGTTTAGTGCGTTTCGATTTTGTAGATGCGCTTACAGCTTAAAACAAAAAAAATCTGAAGCGATAAACTTCAGATTTTAATACTATCATAAATCGATTTAGCGATTATATTCTTACTCCAACAGGAAGCATACGTTTGTACTTTCTATTGCTTCTTACAAATTTAGCGATTTCAGGGCTTGTTGGAACAACGCTCAGATTGCGTTCTTGTATTTGTTCGAAAACTAAGGTTAAGAAATCTTTTGAAAAGTTTTCATCTGTGATCTCCTCAGGGACAATCATCTTTGTTAGAAATATTTTTCGTTCTTGTAAAGAGTATTCGATTATTGCTAAATGATTATCTATCTTAATCTCATATTGACGTAAAAAATCATTGTCAATTAATTCTGCAGCTTCAACCATTTTGTCTTATTTTAGTTCTATAGGAATCTTAAATAGTGAGGGCTATTTATTCAAACTTTGCGCAAAAGTACGAAAAAAAATCGTTAAGAAAAAGTAAATTTATAGTTAATGCCTTATGAGTCAAGAGATAATACATATTTACCTCATGCCGGGGATGGCTGCTGGCCCAAATATTTTTGAATATATAGACTTACCGGAGGATAGGTTTCAGCTGCACTTTTTAGAGTGGATGCTGCCTTTAAATGACGAGTCTATTTCCAATTATGCTTTGCGAATGACTAAGCACATTAAACATGAGAACCCTGTTTTATTAGGGGTTTCCTTTGGAGGGGTCTTGGTTCAGGAAATCAATAAACACATTTCAGTTCGTAAACTTATTATTGTATCCAGCGTTAAAACAAAGTTTGAATTACCTAAAAAAATGCAATTGGCTAGAGTTACAGGGGCTTATAAAATAGTTCCAACGCAACTAGCAAGTAAAATTGATGTTTTTGAAAAATACGCTTTCGGAAAAGTATTGGTCAAGCGTTTAGAACTTTATAAAAAGTATCTTTCTGTAAATGATCCTAAGTATTTAAGTTGGGCTATTAAAGAAATGGTCTGTTGGGATCAAGAAGCCCATGAATCCGATATTATTCATATTCACGGCGATAAAGATCCTGTTTTTCCTATACAGTATATTTCTAATTGTATTACGATTCCTGACGGGGTACATATTATGATTATTAATAAATACAGGTGGTTCAACGCTAACTTACCTAGAATTATATTAGCAGAATAATTGAATTTTCTTTACCTTTAATGGAAAATTCAAGAAATGAAAATGATACAAAAAGGATTGATATTTATTGGCTTGCTAAGTTTATGTGGCGTGTTTATTTATGCCATGCAAGATGCGCCAACCGATGAAAATTTTGAGAAACAAAGCGTTAATGGATATAACGTTTATGCTTTACAGGTGCCAGACGATTTAAACTTAGCTGGCGAACCCCTGCCATTAAAAAATCCAGATATTTATGAACGTATGGATAGAGAGCTACTGGTGAATACCTACTGGCAATCTAACGGTTTATTAATGTTTAAACGTGCGCATAAATATTTTCCTGTAATTGAACCTATTTTGAAAAAATATGGTGTTCCAGATGATTTTAAGTATTTAGCGGTTATAGAAAGTGGTTTGGTTAACGTCGTATCTCCGGCTGGAGCTCGTGGTGTTTGGCAAATTATGCCAGCAACAGCTCGGGAATATGGATTAGAAGTCAACGATAATGTTGATGAACGTTATAACCTTGAGAAATCCACCGAAGCTGCTTGTCAATACCTTTTAGAGTCTAAAAAACTACTAGGAACATGGACGCTTGCAGCGGCTGCTTATAATGCAGGAAATACAGGTATATCAAGACGATTAAATGAACAAATGGTAACAGACTACTACGATTTGTTGTTAGGAGAAGAAACGGGGCGCTACGTATTTAGAATTGTGGCCTTAAAAGAAATATTATCTAACCCACTTAAGTATGGATTTAATTTTAGAGAGAAAGATTTATATACTGAAGTGCCTACTTTTAAAGTAGAAGTGGATACAGTAGTCACTGATTTTGCCAGATTTGCCAAAGATTTTGATATTAATTATAAGATATTAAAAATTCATAACCCTTGGTTGCGTGAACCAAAGCTTAATAATGCGAGTAGAAAGCTGTATCACATCGAAATTCCAGTGAAAGGTTCTTATCCGCAATAAGATCGGCGTAGAAAGTCACTTTATTTGAGATAACTTAAAAACATAAAAAAGCTCAAAACTTTAAGTTTTGAGCTTTTTTATGTTTTTAAGTAGTATCACTTTTTTATCCTCTACGCTTTTGAGCCCTTATAGATCCACCAGCACCATAATGTTGGTTTGGCATTTGTGCACGCTTCATATTATCCTTCATCATTTTTATTTGATCGGTTAACATGCCTTGTTTGTCAAGTTTTGAAGCTTCGCTTAATAACTTTGTCGCTTCTTGCTTTCTACGTTTAGAAAAAGCAATACCTGCTAAATTTAACTTTGCCATCGCTAAATCATGATCCATAGACAAGCCTAAATCAATGGCTTTTTTGAAATATCTCTCAGATTCATTCATGTTAGTTTGCGATACCATGATACCATGAAGGTAATTGTAATAGCCTTGTTGCTTTTTTACTAGAGCGCCCTCTGGGTTTTTAATCTTGTCTAACCACCTTTTAGCGCCTTCAAAATCTTGCTTACGTAACTTTAAAAAAGCTAATAAGATAAATTCATTCTTAAAATACAGGAAGATAAAAATACCAGCTAATAGGATAAGCATGATGCCATTCCCTATATTACTTTCTGTAAATTGATAAACGGCATAAGCCAAAATGCCAGCGGCGATAATAAGTTTTATAATTTTATTGAACATATTGTCTTGTTTCGATTAACTTTGAAGTGCGTATTTCTTAAATTTGACACTTTTTTGTTGGTTTAAGACTGCAAAGAAACTAAATTTTTATCAAATTTAATATAAAGTTGTATAACAAAAGGATGGGCTTATCCTTAATATATAAAGGTCTTACATGCTTTTGGTTAGAAAATAAAATTTATTGAAATTTTTTTTAAATATGGTTTGTGAAAGTTAAAAGTCTTTGTATATTTGCCCTCGGTTTTGAAGAAAGACCAAGGGTATAAAAAAATTACATTTTCAGAATTAAAGATATAAGACAATGAGTAAAAGAACATTTCAGCCTTCTAAAAGAAAGAGAAGAAACAAACATGGTTTCAGAGAAAGAATGGCTTCTGCTAACGGTAGAAAGGTATTAGCACGTAGAAGAGCTAAAGGGAGAAAAAAATTGTCTGTATCTACTGAAACTAGACATAAAAAATAATAATGAACAATTGTTTATAATATAAAAGGTGTTACTTAAGTGTAACGCCTTTTTTTATATCTTCTTATTGTTACTTTTGTAAAATATTATAATACAACATAATAACTAGTAAAATGCCGAAAAATCCAAAACTTAAATCAATACTTATTATTGGGTCAGGTCCGATTGTAATTGGGCAAGCATGTGAATTTGATTATTCAGGAACTCAAGCATTACGTTCGCTTAGAGAAGATGGGATTGAAACAGTTTTAATCAACTCTAATCCAGCAACTATCATGACAGATCCTACTATGGCCGATCATGTTTACTTGCTACCGTTAACAACAAAATCAATTGTTCAAATTCTAAAAGAACACCCTCAAATTGATGCTGTTTTACCTACAATGGGTGGACAAACCGCATTAAACTTATGTATTGAGGCTGATGAAAAAGGTATTTGGAAAGATTTTGATGTAGAAATTATTGGTGTTGATATTGATGCGATTAATATTACTGAAGATCGTGAGAAGTTTAGAGAGTTGATGCTTAAAATTGGGGTTCCTATGGCGCCTCAAGCAACAGCGACTTCTTTCTTAAAAGGTAAAGAAATTGCTCAAGAATTTGGTTTCCCTTTAATCATTAGAGCCTCATTTACTCTTGGAGGAGCAGGAGCATCTTTTGTATATAAAGAAGAAGATTTTGACGAGTTATTAAGACGTGGTTTAGAGATTTCTCCAATCCATGAAGTCATGATCGATAAGGCTTTAATAGGCTGGAAAGAATATGAGTTAGAGTTACTTAGAGATTCAAATGATAATGTAGTTATCATCTGTTCTATTGAAAATATGGACCCGATTGGAATTCATACTGGTGATTCTATCACAGTAGCTCCAGCGATGACCTTAAGCGATAGAACGTTCCAAAAAATGCGTGATATGGCTATTCATATGATGCGTAGTATTGGTGATTTCGCCGGAGGATGTAACGTACAGTTTGCAGTTTCTCCAGATGAAAAAGAAGATATCATCGCCATTGAAATTAACCCTCGTGTATCACGTTCTTCAGCATTAGCAAGTAAAGCAACAGGATATCCAATTGCGAAAATTGCAGCTAAATTAGCGTTAGGGTACCATTTAGATGAATTAAATAATCAAATTACAAAATCTACTTCAGCTTTATTTGAGCCAACTTTAGATTACGTAATCGTAAAAATACCACGTTGGAATTTCGATAAATTTGAAGGATCTGATAGAACTTTAGGTCTTCAAATGAAATCTGTAGGAGAGGTTATGGGAATTGGACGTTCGTTCCAAGAAGCTTTGCACAAGGCCACCCAATCTCTAGAAATTAAACGTAATGGTTTAGGTGCAGATGGTAAAGAAAATACCAACTACGAGCAAGTTATTGAGAAATTAACTTACGCATCTTGGGATCGTGTATTCATTATTTATGATGCGATTCGTATGGGGATTCCATTAAGTAGAATCCATGAGATTACTAAAATCGACATGTGGTTCCTTAAACAATACGAAGAATTACATTTCTTAAACAATGAAATCTCAACGTTTACTATCGATTCTATCAACAGAGAATTGTTATTAGAAGCGAAGCAAAAAGGATATGGCGACCGTCAAATCGCGCATATGCTTAACTGTTTAGAGAGTCAAGTTTATAATAAACGAGAGGAATTAGGTATCAACCGTGTTTACAAATTAGTAGATACATGTGCTGCAGAGTTTGAAGCAAAAACACCTTACTACTACTCAACTTTTGAAGGTGAGATGGAAACTGCGGGTGGTAAGCCATACTCTCACAATGAAAGTGTGGTTTCAGATAAGAAAAAAGTGATTGTTCTAGGATCTGGACCGAATAGAATCGGACAAGGTATCGAGTTTGATTACTGTTGTGTTCATGGTGTTTTAGCTGCCGCGGAAGCTGGTTACGAAACCATCATGATTAACTGTAACCCTGAAACGGTTTCTACCGATTTTGATACGGCCGATAAATTATACTTTGAGCCGGTATTCTGGGAACATATTTACGATATTATTAAGCATGAAAAACCAGAAGGTGTCATCGTACAACTTGGTGGGCAAACAGCTTTAAAACTTGCTGAAAAGTTAACCAAATATGGTATTAAAATTTTAGGAACAAGCTTTGAAGCACTTGATTTAGCTGAAGATCGCGGATTGTTCTCTAACTTATTAAAGGAAAATGATATTCCTTACCCTAAATTTGATATCGCTACAACAGCCGATGAAGCTGCAGCGATTGCAGATGTATTAGATTTCCCAATATTAGTACGTCCTTCGTATGTATTAGGTGGTCAGGGTATGAAAATTGTAATCAACAAGGAAGAATTAGAAAAACACGTTGTTGATTTATTAGGAAGAATGCCAGGCAACCAATTGTTGTTAGACCATTATTTAGATGGTGCCATTGAAGCTGAAGCTGATGCCATTTGTGATGGTGAAGATGTGTATATCATAGGAATTATGGAGCATATCGAACCTTGTGGTGTACACTCTGGAGATAGTAACTCTTTATTACCTCCGTTTAACCTCGGTGAATTGGTAATGCAACAAATAAAAGACCATACTAAGAAAATTGCATTAGCTTTAAATACCGTTGGTTTAATAAATATTCAGTTCGCAATTAAAGATGATGTGGTTTATATCATCGAAGCGAATCCTAGAGCTTCTAGAACGGTACCGTTTATCGCTAAAGCTTATGGTGAACCTTATGTGAATTATGCCACTAAAATCATGTTAGGGGATAAGAAAGTTAAGGATTTTGATTTCCAACCTAAATTAGATGGTTTCGCAATCAAGCAACCTGTGTTCTCTTTCGATAAATTCCATAATGTAAATAAGAGGTTAGGGCCTGAAATGAAGAGTACTGGAGAAAGTATTTTATTTATTGATAGCTTGAAAGATGATGCTTTTTACGAATTGTATGCAAGACGTAAAATGTACTTAAGTAAATAATAAAATATACTAAATAATAGTATAGTGTAATACAAAAAAAGCCGCTTTTAGCGGCTTTTTTTATAACTCTACTTGAGCATTTTGTGATTCTAAAAACTCGAGATGATCTTCAAATTTAAACTCTGAAGATTTAAATTGTGAGTTCCTAGTTTTTGCTTGTTCTTGCCTGGCAATACTTCTTGCGAAGCGTCTTATGCTTTGTACATTATCTAAAATTAAGCCAGGGACTTTTACATTGTTACCATTTTCATCTTTCGCCACCATGGTAAAATAAGAAGAGTTACAATGTTTTATTTCTCCGGTTTGAATGTTTTGAGATTCTACACGTAGTCCAACAACCATAGATGTTTTTCCAGTGTAATTAACCGATGCTTTTAATGTTACTAATTCGCCTACTTCAATAGGATTTAGAAAGTCTACACGGTTTACTGATGCTGTGACACAGTAGTGTCTTGAATGCTTTGAAGCGCAAGCAAAAGCAATTTGATCCATTAAACTTAAAATATGCCCACCATGAATTTTACCACTAAAATTAGAGTGGGAAGGTAGCATGAGCTGGGTTATAGAAACCTGAGATTCTGTTGCGTGTTTAAACATATAGTTACTATTTATTCGTTGGTTTGGTTAATCTTTTCGTTTCTTTTTATTTTTTCAACTTTAGTTACAAAGTATTTGGTGTGTCCTAGCCAAAATAGGTCTCTGTAACGCTCGAAATAATGAAGTTTCACATATTCTCCTTGAAAATTATTAAGGTCGTCTATAACGGTTTGATTGCTTTTTTCAACCGAGAATTCAAAAAACTGAGATTCGGAAACCCCTTGACTTATTTGGCCTTCCCAAGTTTTAATTATCAAACCTTTTTTTGTGAATTTCACTAATTCCCCGGCACGAACACCTTCACTATATTTAGCAAAATATAAAAAGCATAAAAACCCAGTAGCAAGGATAATAAGGGCGATAATAATTTTAATAATAATTTTCATTTTGATATCATGTATTAGATGTTGTCGTCTTCTTGTGCACGTTTAATAATGGCTTCAGGTAGTGCTTTTTTAGCTTTAGCACCCATTTTTTTAAGCTTTTCAATGCTGGTAACGATGTTTCCTCTTCCGTCAACTAGTTTGTTCATAGCAGATGAATAATCACTTTTTGCAGCATCAATCTTTTTTCCAACGCCTGTTAAATCGGTTACTAAACCTTCAAACTTATCGTAAAGCGCGCCTGCTTGTCTTGCAATTTCAAGAGCATTACGCTGTTGTTTTTCATTGTTCCACATCGTGTCAATCGTACGTAACGTGGCCAATAAGGTAGAAGGGGTTACAATGACAATGTTCTTTTCAAAGGCTTTGTTGTAAATTGAGTTATCTTCATGTACAACAACGGCAAATGCCGGTTCTATAGGAATAAACATGAGTACAAAATCTGGCGACTCCATATCATATAAATCTTGATAGTTTTTCTCTGAAAGCTGGTCTACGTGACGTTTTATAGAATTCACATGCGCTTTTAAGTACATCGGTTTGTCTTCATCTTCGGCATTTACCAAACGCTCATAATCTGTTAGAGACACTTTACTGTCAATAATCATTTTTTTACCGTCTGGCAAACTTAAAACGACATCAGGTAAAACTCTAGAACCATCGGCTCTGGTAAAACTTTGCTGTACAAAATACTCTCTATCCTTTTCTAATCCAGATTTTTCTAAAACGCGTTCTAAAACCAATTCGCCCCAGTTGCCTTGCATTTTACTATCACCTTTTAAGGCACGCGTGAGGTTGGTGGTTTCTTTGGTCATTTGTAGGTTTAAGTCTTTCAAACCTAACAACTGTTCTTTTAATGCGGAATGCATCATGATACTTTCCTTTTGAGAGGTATCTACTTTTTCTTCAAAAGTTTTAATTTTATCTTGTAACGGACTTAATATATTCTTGATGTTTTCTTTATTCTGAAGGGTGAACTTCTCCGATTTTTCATCTAGAATTTTATTGGCAAGATTTTCAAATTCTTTCGTGAATTTCTCCTGAAGCTGTTCTACTTCAGCTTTTTGTTCATCATTTTTAAGTTGCAGACTTTCAAATTCAGCGTTTTTTCGGGTTAATTCCGTATTTAAAAAATCTTTTTCACGACGAATTGCTTCGCGTTCGATTTCTACCTTAGATATGGTTACTTTTAAATCTTCCAACTGATTGCTGAAGTATTCCTTTTCTTTCTGTTTTTCATTTTCGGTTTGCAATTTGATTTCAGAAAGCTGTTGCAACAAATTGGTGTTGCGTTCTTCTAAAGTACTTTTTTCACTCTTGCTTTTTAGTTGTGTGATAAGTCTGCCTATATATACGCCAATGGCAGCAGCAATTAGGATGGCGATAATTAGAATGATATTGTCGTTCATTTATAAAGAAAATATTATCAAAGATAAATTTTTTAGCTTGAAGTTAGAAGTTGCCCGCTATAAGATTTAAAGTTTAGAATTTGATTTTATAGATTCTTACTTTTTCACCTTAAAAGTTCCTGTATTCGCATCAAAAACAATTAAATCTTCTGGGAATAAGGAGTCGAATGTGCCTTTTGAAATCAGGTTACAAGGCGCATCTGAAACCACCGTTTCATTAGTCATTACAATTAATTTATCACAAAGTTGAATGGCCAAATCGATTTCATGAGACGAAAATAAAATTGTCTTTTGTGTTTCTCTAGCTAATTTTTGAAGTAGTTTTAAAATGTATGCTTTGTGATACATGTCCAAATGCGTGGTAGGTTCATCTAGAATAATTATATCGGTGTCTTGAGCTAAAGCACGAGCAATCATGACCTTTTGAAGTTGTCCGTCGCTCAATTCAAAACACTTTTTGTCCTTTAAGTTTTCAATTTTAATTTGTGAGAGCGAACGGTTTATGATTTGAATATCTTCTGCTGAAAAATTTCCAATCCAATTGGTGTAAGGCTGTCTTCCTAAGGCTACCAATTCAAAAACAGTAAGGTTTTTAGATGCTAACTTTTCGGTAAGTACTAAGCTTAAAACCTTAGCCAATTCTAAATTTGAATGTGATTCTAAGGGGGTATCATTTATAAAAATACCGCCACTTAATTTAGGTTGGACGTTTGTTAATGAGCGTAAAAGTGTTGATTTTCCAATACCGTTGGCACCTATTAAACCTACTAATTCACCTTTTTGCAAGGCAATATTAATATGGGATGCAATAACAGTAGATTCTTTTTTCGAGTTGTAACCTATCGATAAATCTTCAGTTTTTAAAACGATATGTGTGTTTAAATCTCTCATTAAAACATCATTTTACGTTTTCTTACCAATAACCAAATCACTACAGGCGCACCAATTAAAGAGGTTATGGCATTAATGGGTAGGGTATAATCGCTTGATGGTAATTGTGCAATACTGTCACAAATCAGCATGATTATGGCTCCAAATAAAAATACAGCTGGCAATAATATTTTATGGTTGGATGTGCTAAAAACTTGCCTAGTTATATGCGGAATGGCTAAACCTATAAAAGCTATTGGTCCAGCAAATGCGGTAATAGTACCGGCTAATAAACTGGTTGAAGTAATAATAAGTAATCTGCTTTTTTTGATGTCTAGACCTAAACTTTTTGCGTAGTTTTCACCTAATAATAAAGAGTTTAAACTTTTTATCGCTGCTAAACTTAAGAGGATTCCGGCGGCATAAAGTATAAAGAGAATGAGCAATTCGTTCCATGATAGGTTTCCTAAACTACCAAAACCCCAGAAGAAATATTGCTGTAATTCTTCAGCTGAACTAAAATAAGAAAGTACATTGACCACGGCTCCAGAAATACTTCCAAACATGAGCCCGATGATTAATATCGCCATAGCATCTCTAACTTTCGTAGATACTATTAAAACGGTTAGAAGCACTAGAAAACTACCTAAAGTAGCTGCCATAACTAAGGTCCATTTTGAAGCTAAAACGCCTAAAAGCAAACCTCCAAAAAGCGAAGTGCCCATTGTGACTATAGCAACCCCTAAACTGGCGCCAGAAGTAATCCCCAGAACAAAAGGTCCTGCTAAAGGGTTTCTAAAAAGTGTTTGCATCATCAATCCAGAAATACCTAAGCCTGACCCTACGATAATAGCGGTAAAGGCTTTTGGTAAGCGGTAGTCCATAATGATATGATGCCAAGACATATGGGCTGATTTTCCGAATATTGTTTTGAAAATTTCAACATTAGGAATAGAAATAGACCCCAAGCTAATGTTTATAAAAAAACAGAGGAGTAGTAGCAGAATTAATGCTAAAAATATCAGTTGGTATTTTTTGGTATTTTGCAACTAATCTAAACGTTTAAAAAAGTAATTTTCATAGCCATCTAATAATCCAGGGTGTGAAATATTGATGATATCTTTTAAAATAAGATCTGGACGTAAAGGCCCTAATTCGTAAAAAAGTAAGCCGCCTTTTGGACCTATTTTTTTCGTGTACGTATATATGTTTTTATTTTTGAATGCATCAAAATAGCTATAACCTTTATGGCTATTTTTCATGGCGTCAAGCGTTTGAAAAGCGCCAGCTCCAATCCATAATTCTGCTTGGTTGGCACGTTCTAAAACATTTTCAAAATTGAGTTGAATACTACCGTTTGAAGAGTCGTCTTTCCACAAATAATTGGTGTTTGCATCCTCAAAATATTTTGCAATAAAACTTTTTCCTCCTGGTACATTCCAAACATCGTTAAACATAGAGCCCGAAAAGGTCACCGGTTTTTCATTCACTTGCAATGCGAGTTGTTTGGCTTCTAAATAATCGGCTTCAATTTTCTCAAAAATACTGTTAGCCTCTTCTTGTTTGTTAAAAAGCGCCCCCATGAATTTAATCCATTCGGCGCGGCCAAGAGGATGTTCTTCTGTCCAAGAACCATCTAAAACGACAGGGAAACCAAATTTTTCAATTTGTTTTAAAGATTTATTTTTTCCGTTTACGGTAAACGCAATCACTAAATCGGGCTGCAATTCTAGAAATAATTCCATGTTAATTTCTAAATCGTTGTTCAAATCTTTGATTTGCCCATTATCAATAAGAGCTCTCGTTTTTTCAGAAGAAATGTATTTTGTAGCCGGAAAACCAACCAAGCGATTTTCTACATTTAAATATTCTAAAGCGGGAATATTGGTGGTAGACATAGCAACTACTTTGGCTACAGGAAGTTTAATAACTACAGCAGATTCACGAAAATCAGGAATGTGTTTGTCATCCTTTACCAAAATATAACGAAAGGCATCCTGACTACCTGGCCATGGAGAAGTTACGATTAATTCAGTGTAATTATTGTGGTTTATAATTGTAAACCCTTTGGCATATTTAATGTTTTCAGGGAATGCTTCAGCTGCAGGAACGGCATGGTTTTCTTTTTTTTCATCCTTACAGGAAGTCAAAAAAAGGAAGCTAAGGGAGAGTAAAATTAAAAAACGCATGGACTAAAATTGAAGTTCAAAGGTCAATAATTTTTTTGTATTACGACAGACTTAAAGTTACTTTTGAGCAAATTAAATAAAAATAGATGAATTTTTTGTGTTCTTGGAGTGGTGGAAAAGACAGTTGTTATGCGTTTTATAAGGCAACAAAATTAGGGTTTAAGCCAGCTGTACTTTTAAATGTAATGAACGAATTTGGAGATCGATCACGGTCACATGGCATACCTAAACTTGTTTTAGAAGCCCAGGCTGAAGCTTTACAATTACCTATCCACTTTTTTAGCAGTACATGGACGGATTACGAAGTCAAATACATAGAGAATTTACAAAGAATTGTGAAAGATTACCCGATTTCACATGCCGTTTTTGGTGATATTGATATTGAATCGCATCGTGCTTGGGAAGAAAAGGTTTCCGCAGCAGCGAATTTGGAAGCCGTTTTACCTTTGTGGCAGGGCAACAGAAAACAATTGGTTTTAGAAATGATTGAAGCAGGTATCGAAGCCGTTATTGTGTCTTGCAATCAAGAATTAGGTCCCGATTATTTGGGAAGAACCATTACAGCCGAACTAGTAGAGGAACTTGAAAACAAAGGGGTTGATGCCTGTGGTGAAAATGGTGAATTCCATACCTTGGTGATTAACGCACCTTTTTTTAAGCATAAAGTTGATGTTGAAATTACAGAAAAAGCTGTGTCTAGTAATTATAATTTCGCGGTTTTGGAGCTTAAAAAATAGATAGGTCGAAAATAAGCATCTATATTAGTTTTTTATTGTTTGTCTGTAAATCAATGTGTTAAATATGTAGTTGCAGCCAGTTCGAGGCCCGTTATAATGAGTTTGAAAAATGATGATATTATCGTTTTTTTGGTTTAAGCCTTGCAGACCCTTCAGGTTTTTAAAACCTGAAGGGTCTTATTATTTTTATGACAGTGCAGTCAAGAGCGTTGCTATGTCAAAAATCCGGCTTCCACTCGTGGTGCCAAAAAGATGAAATTATTAGTTTGTGACTTGTTATAAATCTATTGGTGTTATCAACTGAAAATTTCCGTTTTCTAATTTCAAATGAAACACATCGCCGTATTGTATTTTAATTTTGAAGGAATCTTTAAGCGGAATATCTAAAACATGAGCCAAGAAAGCACGCATCGGGCCAGCGTGGCAAACAATGATGTGGTCTTTTGGGGTGTTAGAATGCGCTAAATCTTCAAAATAAGCTTGCACCCGTGAAGCCAGTTGCACGTAAGATTCTCCGTTTGGAACGGCCACGTTTACAAAGTCTGTCATCCAAGGCATCATTGCTTCTTCTGGGATGTCGTTCCAAGCTTGCATTTCCCAATCACCAAAGTTAAGTTCTTTCAAACGCGGTTCTAAAACTACGGTTTCACTGAATGTTTCGGCTAAGCTTGTACAGCGTTTCAACGGACTAGAAATCACACAAAATTCTTTTTTTTTCGGAAGTTTTGATAAAATGGCTTTAAATTCTTCTTCGTGATTTTCAACGAGGTCTAAATCTGTTTGTCCGTAACAAATCCCTTTTTCCACCGCAGGAGTGGTGTGTCTGATTAAATAAATTTCCATAAAGCCAAAGCACTTAAATAAAAGATAACTTCTGAAAATTGTTGCACCGCACCAGCACAGTCGCCCGTTTGTCCGCCAATCCATTTTTTAAACTTCGCCGCTAAGTACATTTTGGCTAAGTAACACGGTATGATGCATAGAAAAATAAGTGGTGTTTTAAAAAAGAAAAGTGGTAGAATTCCAAAAACTGCCGAGCTCACTAACATGAAGAAACTCATGCTTTTTGCAGCAGGTTTAGCTTTACTGTCGTCGGTGTCGCGAACGTAAGGATGGGTGTAAATTAAAGTTGTAGCAATAAAACGGCTTAAACTGTGACCGGAAATGATGGTTAACGGAATTAATAACACCGGTGTGTCTGTAAGCGCTAGAAACTTTATACCTAGAATTAAGCCCAACCCCGCAGCGCCATAGGTGCCCAATCGCGAATCCTTCATAATGAGTAGGATTTTCTCTTTGGTCCATCCACCGCCAAGGCCGTCGCAAACATCAGCAAAACCATCTTCGTGAAAAGCGCCTGTCGTATAAATAGTGGCTACCATGCTTAGGGCAATAGAAATTTCCGTAGAAAAAATAAATGAAGCGCCATAATAAACCAGGGCTCCAATGCTTCCTACGATAATGCCTATTAAAGAGAAATATTTAGAACTTTTTGTTAAAAACTCAGGTTCATGATTTACCCATTTCGGACAAGGAATACGGGTAAAAAACATCATGGCAGTGAGGAAAATTTGGAGCTCTCGTTTCATTAATTTTGTATTAAGATTCGTTACTTACACCAGCACTTTCAAAACTAGCCATATCGCTTAAAAAATCTACAGATGCCCTTAAAAGAGGAATCGCCAAAGCTGCACCGGTACCTTCACCAAGACGTAAGCCTAGAGATAAAAGCGGTTCAGCTTCTAAAAACGCTAACATTCTTTGGTGTCCTTGCTCGTCTGAGCTGTGTGCAAAAACACAGTTTTCAATAACCTCAGATTTAATCTCCGTAGCGGCTAAAAGTGCAGCAGTGACAATAAAACCATCAATAACGATCACCATGTTTAATTCGGATGCTTTAAGAATTGCTCCACATAGCATGGCAACTTCAAATCCGCCAAAAGTAGCTAAGGCCTCTTGTGCTGATTTTGGAGCGTATTTGTTATAAACTTCAGATAGAATTTTGGCTTTTTTCGAAATGCCTTCAGGATCTAATCCCGTGCCAGAACCCACGCAGTCTTCAATAGGCGTTATTGTGAAATAGCTCATTAATAAAGCTGCTGAAGAGGTGTTGCCAATCCCCATTTCACCAAAACCAATGGTGTTACAACCTTTTTTTTGAAGCTCTTCAACAATAGCTCCTGCTTTAGTAAAAGCTTCAGTACATTGTGCTTGGGTCATAGCTGGCTCTAATTGGTAGTTTTTTGTACCAAAATCAATTTTAGCATCAATAATATTTAATTCAGCATCAAAAGTATGATTCACGCCAGCATCAACGACTTTTAATTCGATGTCGTTTGTTTTACTAAATACGTTTATCGCAGCACCCCCATTCACGAAGTTATAAACCATTTGAGCGGTAACTTCCTGAGGAAACGGATTTACTTCACCTTTAGCTGCAATACCATGATCGGCAGCAAAAACAACAATCACTGGTTTTGAAATTTTAGGCGTTTCAGTGTTTTGAATACAACCTATTTTAAAAGCTAAATCTTCCAGTTTACCAAGGGCACCAAGTGGTTTGGTTTTTGTGTCAATTTTGTGTTGAAGCGCTTGTTTTAAGTCGGTTTTAATCATGAGGGGTTATTTTAAATTTAAGGGAATTCCTGATACCATCATCGTGGCTTTATTGGCATTTTTGGCAATGTGTTGATTCATCCAACCTTGAAGCTCAGTGAATTTTCTACCTACTTCAGTTTGAGCGTGTACCCCCATACCAATTTCATTGGAAATGATAATAATTGTGGCGTCCAGATTGAGGAGTTTGTTGAACTCTATCTTCGCTAACTCTAGTGATTCTTCAATGTTGTTTTTAGTGTCTATAAAAAAGTTTGTGAGCCATAAGGTGACACAATCAATAACCACGACTTCATTAGAACTAATGTGCTTTGAAAGCACTTTTTCTTCTTCAATGGAAGTCCAACATTCATCACGATCAGCAATATGGCGTTCAATACGTGCTCTGTGGTTATCGTCCCAAATTCTTGAGGTGGCAATGTATTTCGGACTGTTGGAAAACGACAAAGCTAAGTTTTGGGCGTAACTACTTTTCCCTGAGCGTTCTCCTCCTGTGATGTAATAAATCATAACTTTTTAGTGCTTAAATAGAATTACAAATATTAATCTTTTTTTAAGAAATAACCTCTAAAAAAGATTTTGATTCTAAAAATAGATAGTACATTTGCAGCGAATTTTGGTTCTGTTTAATTTTGAAGTTAAACGGATTAAAAGGGAATCTGGTGCAATTTTTAATTAATTCCAGAACTGTTCCCGCAACTGTAAGTTTATGCTGTTCCGATTGCTATCGGGATGTTCAGCACCTTTTAAAAGGATGTTATTAACTTCAATACCACTGGCCTTTAGCTGGGAAGGTGAAATAACATAAAACAAGTCAGGAGACCTGCCACATTCAAACAAAATAAGTTAAACTTTCGGGATAAAAGTTTGCGTATGTATTTCCATGCGATTCTCGATTAATAGTATTAAAATGCACAAAAAAACACATGTTTTTGGCATCCTATGTTTAGGGATGTCACTAGTTGGTTTTGCTCAAGAGCAAGAAGATTCAGCTAAATTGGAACAACTCGATGAAGTTGTAATTTCAGATTCACGATTTGAATTAAAACGTGAAAATTCAGGAAAAACAGTTATTAAAATTTCCTCGGAAGATATAGAGAAAAATCAGGGAAGAACAGTAGCTGAATTGATTAACGCCCAATCTGGTGTTGAAATTAACGGAAGCAGAAGTAATGCTGGACAAAATTTAGGTGTTTATGTTCGTGGTGGCCGTAACCGTCAAGTTTTAGTTATTGTTGATGGTGTACAAATTGGAGATCCTTCGCAAATTAATGGTGAGTACGATTTTAGGTTGTTAAACTTAAGTCAGATAGAATCCATTGAAATTATAAAAGGTGCAGCCAGTACTTTATACGGAAGTGGTGCAGCTACGGCTGTTATAAATATTACAACAAAAAAAGCAAGCTCTAAAAAAATAAGTGCAGTTGTTGGCTCTAGTATTGGAACAAATCAATCACAAGACGATCAGGACTACGATTTAAGTGATTTTAATAACAGTGTGACTCTGGGCGGAACCTTAGATAAGTTTACCTACCGGGCAGCTTTTAGTCAGCAATACACAGACGGTATGTCTGCAGTTATTACTGATGCTAATGAAAAAGATCCGTTTTCAAAATTGGGTGTAGATGTTAATTTGGGTTACAATTTTAGTGATGCCTTTTCAATAGGCGTGTTTGGGAATTTTACAGATATTGAATCAGGAATTGATGGTTACGATGCTAGTTTTAGTTTAGCCGATACTGATGATCAGTTTAACAGTGATCAATCGCGTGTAGGTATGACCGCGAAATACACTTATAAAAACGGAAGTGTGAATTTTAATGGCGCATATTCAGAATATAATCGTGAATTTATTTCCGATTATCCTTCAGTTTTCGAATCTAAGAATTACATATTCGACCTTTATAATAAGTACGTTTTTGATGAATCATTTTATACTATTGTAGGTGTAAATGTTCTTGAAAATGAAGCCTTGTTTGATGAGGAAAAAAAGTTTACCATAGTAGATCCTTATGCTAATGTTGTTTATGTTTCTAAGTTTGGATTGAACGTGAACATGGGTGGGCGATTAAATAATCACAGTGAATATGGGACGCATTTTACCTATAATGTAAATCCTTCTTTTGTTTTCAAAAAGGATAACGATTCTTATAGTAAGGTTTTTGCTTCTTATAGCACCTCATTTATAGCACCGTCATTATCTCAATTACATGGCTATTTTGGTGCAAACCCTGATTTAAAACCTGAGGAAAACAAAACGATTGAAGGCGGTTTGGAGTTTAAATTTTCTAACAATTTTAGAGTTAGCGGACTTTATTTTAACAGGGAAGAAGAGAACTTTTTCATTTATGATAATACGCTGGGGTACTTAAATTCTGCCGATTTAGTCCGTTTTCATGGTGTAGAATTTGAAGTGAATGCCACACCTATTAAAAACTTAACTGTTACAGCGAATTATATGTTTGCTGAAAATAAAGAAGGTCAGCCTGTAAGGATTCCAGAGCATAAAGGAAACTTACTTGTAGGCTACGACTTTTGTCCTAAAACATTTGCATCTTTATCTTACCAGTATACAGGTGATAGATTAGATAATGGCGATGTTACTTTGGATAGTTTTAGTTTGGTTAATTTTTATATCAGTCATACAGTGCTTGAAAATAAGATTAAATTTTTCGCAGGTATAGACAATATATTAAATGAAGATTATTTAGAAATATCACAGTACACTACAAAAGGAAGAAATGTTAGAGTAGGGCTGCAGTTAACGTTGTAAGCGTTTTACCCTGATATAGCTTTTTAGGAGCGATTTAAAGTGCTGAATCTAAATTCAACACTTTAAATCGCTTTTTTTAAGGCATTAAATCACAATACCAAACCCCGTAGGTTTCGGCATCACTTTTACAAATCGAATCGTCGTCTTCGGTTTTTGGTTTTTTATATTCGCGTAGTACTTTTTCGCCAATCGTAAACTCTATGGGATTTTTAAAAATAGGCCCATCAAAACAAAAAGTGTGAAATTCACCATTTTCACCACAGGGGTCAACGCCTTTAGGTAGGTTTTCAATGAAGTTTTTATCTATGACTGTGCCCACAAAATCTTCTCCAAAATATTTAGAATTGGCACAAACGATAATGGTTTTAAAACCTAAATCTAAAAACTCATTTAAAAGGGTTTTGGTATCACGTTTCCAAATGGGGAAAACCGCGGTAAAGCCTTGTTTGGCTAATTGTTTCTCTCTGTAAACACGTAAATCTTCAAGGAAAATATCACCAAAGGCACTGTGTGTAAAGCCTTCGTTTTTTAGGCGCGTCACCATGTCTAGCATTTTCTCCTCATAGACTTCCATACTTGGCATTTCAGGTAGTTCAATAAGTCGCGCCGGAATGTTAATGGCATCGGTTTGAGCGGTAAGCAGTTCTTTTCTAAGTCCGTGCATGGACACCCGGTTGTAATGACTATTTACAGTGGTTATTAATTCATCAACTTGATAATTTTCATCCTGTAAAAGATGGTATAAAGCTAAGGCCGAATCCTTTCCTGAACTCCAATTGAAGTAGGTTTTGTTTTTATTCAAAATTAAGCTGATTTTTTAAATGTGAAGGTAATATTTTGTCCACGTGCATACCAGGTTGCATGGTTTTAAAATCGTTGCTACTTTTTAAAATTTCCATAGGATAGCTTTTACTGCTAGCTTGTTTAGCGGTGCCATTTATGTCTGAAATCGCCGCTGCTAGAAGCGGTTCGTTAACGTCTCCTAAAATTCCAAGATTAAGAATGTTTTCGGCTATTTCAATTGATGGGGGAAGACCGTTGAAATAATCGGTTACACCATCAACATTAAGTGATTTATAAATTAAAGGTTGCATGGCATAGGTATGTCCTGGATTGGCACCTTGGCGCCCAAAATCGGGAGAATCATATATTGTGGTAGAGGCCTGATATTTTCCAGCTGTTGTGGTTCCTATTTGCACCACTTGAATGTATGGGATTAAAGCGTTTATAACCAATTCGCTTGCGGAAGCACTTCTCTCTGTAGTAAGGATATAGACCTTTGAAAGATTTAAACTATGTAATGCAGCACCGTTATTATTGTCTACAAACCGATTAATAAGTTGTTCGGGGTTGTCTTCTTCAAAAGCTGCTTGAAACTCAGAGTTCCATTGTTCGGTGCAAAATATATCACCTTTAAATTGTCCAGTAATCATGCTAGACAGTAAAATAGCGGTATTTACCGAACCTCCTGAGTTGTAGCGTAAATCTAAAACCAAATCATTTACGGTTTCGGCTTTAAAATCTGCAAAAACATTATTCAATTGGTTGTTGTAGGCTTCGGTACCAGTGAAACCGTTGTACATTAAATAACCAATTTTTCTATTATCAACAGATAAAACCTCGTGAATATAAATAGGGTTTTCAGAATATTCAAACTTAGTTAAAGCTATATTTTGGCCTAAAGGCGTGATCGAATCGTCATCTCTTTCATCGGTATCATTATCGTCGTATAGGCCTAGTTCAATGCTATAACTGTTCTGACTTAAAAGTTGTGAATAGTTACTAATGTTTAACGCGGTACCATCAACAGCATAAAATACATCGCCACGAGTTAACCCTTGGCTACTAGCATTAGTGTCTGGTAATATATGGGTAATCACCCCGAAAACACCAGAGTCTGTAGAAGAAAAGCGATACAGTTGAAATTCCATACCGTTGGTCATACTAATGCCCTTGAAAGATTCTTCTAAGGCAATATAATCATCTACAATCCAACTAAAGCGGTCTACCGTTTGTCTGTTGTAAATTAAACTTTCAAATAAATCTTCAGGGTTGGAAAAACCATCTAAATAATTTCTATAATCACCAGTATTTGTAAAGCGGTTGTTGGCAAGATCGGGAACATCATCTTTATACAGATAAAATAGATTCATACCACTCCATACGAAATCATTAATTTCATTAGTTGTAGTGCCGTGATCGTCTAGGTCTTCAAAACAACTTACCGCTAGGAAAGCACATAATATAAGTATGGAAATTTTTATTCGATTCATTTAAAAGTAGGATTTAATTTGGTTGTTTAAAAGTTGTAAACATGCCTTTTTTCAAGGGTTTAAAATCATTAGACTCTGCAATATGTTCTACTTCTAAACCTATAATAGCTTTGTTTGTTTGATTTGCTTTTGTGGTTGTACCAGAAATTAGAGATAAGGCCGTTGCTAAAAAAGGCTCATTTTCATCACCTAAAGCACCCATGTTAACAAGGTTTTCTCCTTCAGTGGTGCTCCCGTTACTGGTTTGGTAAGTCATTAAGTAATCTGGTACTAAACCATTAGAATAATCTGAAACACCATTTGCATTGGTGGACTTATAAACCAAAGGTTGTAAGGCATAGGTGTGATTTGGGTTGGCATTTGTTTGTCCAAAATCTTCAGAATCATATAAAGTTACAGAAGCAGTGTATTTTCCTGTTGTATTTGTGCCAATTTGAACCACATCGATATAAGGGTCTAAGCCATTAATAATTAATTCGCTTGCAGATGCTGTTCCGTTTGTGGTTAGAATATAAACTTTACTCAAGTTTAACGAAGAAATTGATGTCCCATCTAAAAGTACGTTAGGGAATCGGTTGATTAAGAATTCAGGGTCTTCTTGTTCGAAATAATTTTGATATTTAGAATTCCACTGCTCTTTAATTAAAACATCATCATGAAATTGCCCCGTAATCATACTACATAAAGCTAAAGCAGAACTAACACGACCTCCTGGGTTGTACCTTAAGTCTAAAACTAGCTCTGTAATCCCTTGCGCTTTTAAATCTGCAATAGTTGTATTGAGTTCGTTATCGAAATTAGCTATAAAACTGTTGTACATTAAGTAGCCTACTTTTATGCCTTGAGCTTCTATTACTTTACTTATGTGTATTGGAGTTTCGGTAAATTCTGTTTTGGTTAATGTTACATTTTTACCATTGGGTTCTATCGTAGTATTGGTGATCGTTGCCATTCCTAATGTGTAAGAATCATTGGTTCCAAATAATAATTCTCCATAATTATCAACCGTTAGTTGTTCGTTATCAACAAACATGAAAAAGTCACCCCTTTTAATGTCTTTTGTAGCGGCATCAGAATTATTTGCGACGTATGAAACATATCCAAAAATATCATTGGTGTTGCTAATTCTCACCAAGCCAATGTCTAATCCATTACTTTTAGAAATTCCCTGAAAGGCATTATTTAAAGTTCTATAGTCATCTACAATAAAACTGAATTTATCGACATCACCACGCTGATACAACAAATCATCAAATAGACTTTCTGGCGTATCATAAGTGTTTAGGAATTTAAAATAATCATCGGTATTAGAAAACTTATCGTCAGCTAGATTAGGAACTTCATCTTGCCATAAATAAATTTCATTCAAACCTAACCATACAAAATCATTAACTTCATTATTCAAAACTATAGGTTCATCAGTTTCTTTTTCATCTGGTGTTATATCATCATCAGATTTAGAGCAACTCAGTGTTAAATTGAATAGGCAGAATAATAGTGTGAGGGACGTAAAGATTTTAAGTTTCTTCATGTATGATAAGAATTTATAGGTTTTAAGTTCGTCGTCAAATAAACTCTAAATTTACAGAGATTATTGCGTACTAAAAAAATAATGCCTCTCTTTAGTAATTTATTTGTAACAAAAAAGGCATGTGTTCGTCGTAATAACAAATAGACCTAGAAAGCTATTTTTTAACTAAACCCAAAAATGACTCAAACAGAGTTTTTACATATTGTAACACCTTTTAAAGACAAAGTGTTTCGTTTGGCTAAGCGTTTATTGGTTTCCACAGAAGAAGCCGAAGACGCCACCCAAGAAGTACTCATTAAGCTTTGGAAGAATAAAGCGAAAATAAAAGCGTATAAAAATGTGGAAGCTTTTTCTATGACGATGACAAAGAATTATTGTTTTGATAAGCTGAAGTCGAAGCAATCTCAGAATCTGAAAATTGTTCATAGCAATTACGAAGACAAGCAAACGGCATTGCAAAAGCAAGTTGAGCTGAATGATAGTCTGACTTGGGTTGAAAAAATTATTGAAAATTTGCCAGAACAACAACGGTTAATTATTCAGTTAAGAGATATTGAAGCGTATGATTTTGATGAGATTGCCAAAATGCTAGATATGAACCAAACAGCAGTTCGTGTGGCCTTATCAAGAGCAAGGAAAACGATTAGAGAAAAATTGACTCATACACATAATTATGGAATCAAATAAAATAGAAGCGTTACTAGAAAAGTACGATCATGCAGAAACGACCTTAGCCGAAGAGCGGGAGTTAAAACGTTATTTTGCCGAAGCGGATGTACCAGCGCACCTAGACGTGTATAAGCCTATGTTTGCTTATTTTAAAGCAAATGAAGAAGAGGTTTTTACAAAAAAACTTCCTTTAAAAACAGAACAAAAGTATGTTTTAAAATGGATTTCTGCGGCGGCAGCAGTTGTTTTACTGTTGGGGTTTTATTTTAGCCGTTCCAACGAAAGTCAGGATTTAGGAACTTTTGATGACCCTGAATTGGCTTATCTTGAGGTTACTAAATCTTTAGAAATGATTTCGGAGAAACTCAATCAAGGCACGGCAACTGTAGGCTATCTAGATGAAGTAAACAAAGGTACTGCAACTTTAAATTACCTAAATGAATTAGAAAATGCAACCCAAATTATATTTAAAAAACAAAAACAATAGAACTATGAAAATTTCAAATCACATAAAAACAAAGACCATGAAAAATAAATTTTTAATACTAATATTGGCTGTCTTGCTTTCTCCAATGGCAGGATGGACCCAAAGCGATATATTCGAAAAATATAGCGATAATACCGATGTGACTTACGTTTCGATAAAGCCAAAAATGTTTCAAATGATTGCAAAAATGGGGATCAATGTAGACGATCCTGAAGCTGAAGCTTATATGGATATGGTAAAGAGTATTACCAGTTTTAAAACCATTGTAACGGCTAACAAATCGATTGCTGGCGATATTTCGAAGTGGGTGTCTTCGCGTTCAAATAGTTTAGAAGAATTGATGGAGGTTAGGGACGATGGCACCGATGTAAAATTTTATGTTAAAGAAGGAAAGGATGTCGATCACGTTAAAGAGCTTTTAATTTTTGTAAATGGTGTCGATAAAATACTGAAAGATCAAGGTGTTGAGGTTAATGGAGAAAAGCGAGAGATTGAAACTGTAGTGGTTTCACTTACTGGTGATATCGATTTAAAACAGATTTCGAAACTTACCGATAAGATGAATATCCCTGGAGGGGAACACCTTGAAAAGAAGCAATAAAACAAACTAGATATGAAACAATCAATCAAGTATTTTTTCTTAACAATTAGTTTAGCGCTATGTTTTACGAGTTGTGGTGATAAGGCCAGTTTGCAACGTTATTTTGTAGAGCATCAAGAAACTAAAGATTTTATTTCTCAAGATTTTCCGTTGTCTATGATCGAAGTTGATAAATCGAATTTTACTGAGAAGCAAATGGAAGCCTATCATTCCGTTGATAAATTAAATTTTATTGGGTTTAAGGTAAACGCCGATAATTTGGATACTTACAAAGCGGAAGTTGCCAAAGTAAAAAACATTTTAAACGATTCAAAGTATAACGATTTAATGGCGTTTAATATTAAAGGGGATTACATTACGGTGAAATATTTAGGAACCGATGATGTGGCCGATGAGCTTATTATTTTTGGAAGCTCTCAAGAAAAAGGCTTCGGAATTATACGTGTATTAGGAAGCGATATGAATCCAGAAAAATTAGCAACTTTAATGGAAGCCATGCAAAAAGCAGATTTCGATAAAGACAAGGTTGAAAACATTGTGAATTTCTTTAAGTAAGCTATAAACTAAAAACGGGCTATTTGAAAATTTCAAATGGCCCGTTTTTTTATGTTATAAAACGTTTATATTATTCCTCTGGGTTTCGACGTGATTTTTTCTGAACCAAAATCAAATTAATAACCACCGTAGAAAAAATAAGCGTTAAAATAGTTAAAACAATAAAATTATCTAAGATTTCTAGAATTCCGAAAGTGAAAATTCCAGCAACCATCACTATGGTAAGAATCAAAGATTGTTTATCGCTTAGCATATATTATTAAATTCCTGTATAGTTACTAGGTGTAATACGTTTTAATTCGTCTTTTATTGTATTAGAAACTTCTAAAGTGTCAATAAAATTTGAAATAGACTCTTGGTTTATTTTCGAATTTGTACGAGTTAAACCTTTTAAAGCTTCATAAGGGTTCGGGTAGGCCTCACGACGTAAAATCGTTTGAATCGCTTCAGCAACTACAGCCCAGTTGTTTTCCAAATCTTCAGCAAATTTAGCTTCGTTTAAAAGTAATTTATTTAAACCTTTTAAAGTCGATTTAAAACCAATTAATGTGTGTCCTAATGGTACACCAACGTTACGTAAAACGGTGCTATCTGTTAAATCACGTTGTAATCTAGAGATAGGTAATTTAGCCGAAAGGTGTTCGAAAATCGCATTAGCAATACCTAAGTTTCCTTCAGAATTTTCAAAATCAATAGGGTTTACTTTATGTGGCATCGCAGAACTTCCTACCTCACCAGCTTTAATTTTTTGTTTGAAATAATCTGTAGACACGTAAGTCCAGATGTCTCTATCTAAATCGATAATGATGGTGTTAATACGTTTTAAAGCATCAAATAAAGCCGCCATAAAATCGTAGTGCTCAATTTGAGTTGTTGGAAAAGAGTGGTGTAAACCTAGTTTTTCTTCAACAAAATGGCTTCCAAAAGCTTTCCAGTCGTTATTTGGGTAAGCCACATGGTGTGCATTAAAGTTTCCTGTTGCACCACCAAATTTAGCAGCATTAGGAATGTCTTTTAAGATATTGAATTGTGCTTCTAAACGCACCACAAAAACTTCAATTTCTTTTCCTAAACGTGTAGGGGAAGCTGGTTGCCCGTGTGTTCTTGCCAACATAGAAACAGCCGCCCAGTCTTTAGATAAATCTTTTAATTTATTTAGAATAATCGTGTATTCTGGAATGTAAACATCGGTTATAGCTTCCTTGATACTTAAAGGAATGGCGGTGTTGTTAATGTCTTGAGAGGTTAATCCGAAGTGGATAAACTCTTTGTATTCAGCTAATCCTAAAGCATCAAATTTTTCTTTGATGAAATATTCCACAGCCTTAACATCGTGGTTTGTTACGCTTTCAATTTTTTTAATGGCTAGGGCATCTTCCGTAGAAAAATCTTTGTATATCGCTCTTAAACTGTCAAATACAGAAGCATCAACCGATTCTAATTGAGGTAATGGAATTTCGCAAAGCGCAATAAAATATTCTATTTCAACTAAAACGCGGTATTTTATTAAAGCTTCCTCAGAAAAATAAGGAGCCAATTCGCTAACTTTACTTCTATAACGACCATCAATTGGAGAGATGGCATTTAATGCTGATAATGACATAAATTTTAGATTTTAAGAAGTTGCAAATATAGGTTTTTTCAACGGAAGACTGAATGCTAAAAGCTTAAGATTTTGGTTTTAGGTTTTTCGTTTTTTTAACTTTTTTAGAATATGACGTGCTCTTGCTTTAAAAGCGGCACTTTGTATTGCGAAATCACGATTTAGTATGATTTCTAATTCAGGGTGCACCCAGTCGTATTCATGGCCGAGCATAAAAAGTGTGGTCATGCCATAGGCTTTTGCAGCAACCTTTTCATCGTTAATCATATAGTCAAAACAAGTTTCAATAATACGTTCTTTATGTGTTTCTGTTAAAACCGTTTTCACGGATTTATCTTCTTTTGAAGAATAGTGTGTTGCAAGCAATTCACATATTTTGGCCACAGGACGAACGGCAGAATCTAAATGCACTTTATGAATGTTTGCTGTAAAAATATCTAAATAGGGAAGTAGTGGCTCTACGTTTTCGCTACACATAAATTCCAGTACCCATCCGGCTCTGGGAGACATTTTATCATCTACCATAAATAGAATATCTAATATTTTGGGTAGTAAATCAGGGTTTGCCAATATTAAATTAGCGTAAAGCAGCCGCTTTTCTTTGGAGTGGTTTACCTTATTTAATTCTTCGTAAAGTTGATTGGTAGTCAAAAGGATTTCTTATTTTTATTTTTTTAAAATTAAAAAATTGAAGATAATGAAAAAAGTGTTTTTGGCATTACTCGTGTTATTTGTAGTTGCTCAGTTTTTCGGGCCAGAAAGAAATGAAGGCGATTTAAAGTCTGTTGAACCTTTCGTTGCAGAAACCAATCCGCCAGAAGATGTAAAACGTATTTTAGAAGAAACCTGTTATGATTGCCATAGTGATGTGACGCGTTACCCATGGTATGATAAGATTACGCCTGTAAATTATTGGTTAGCTGGGCATGTTAAGGACGGAAAGAAGCATTTAAATTTTTCTGATTGGGTAGACAATTCAGTAAAAAGAAAAGACCATAAATTTGATGAACTTATCGAAATGGTTGAAGAAAAAGAGATGCCATTAAATTCTTACACGTGGACACACACTGAAGCGAATCTTAGCGCTGAACAAATTCAGTCCGTTGTAGAGTGGGCGAAGGTAGTGCGTGCTGGTTATGCTTTGCAATTACCTGTTGAATAATTCAATTTTTCTTTTCTTATTTAAGTCACTTAGTTTGTTAGGATGAACAAGAATTTGCTCATTATTGGTTTTGTATGGCCAGAACCAAAGAGTTCTGCAGCTGGTAGTCGCATGATGCAACTTATTGAAACCTTTCAATCTGATGGCTACAAGATCACTTTTGCGAGTCCTTGTGCTAAAAGTGATAATGCTTTTGATTTAGAAACTATTGGAGTTTCACAAGTGGCTATCGATCTCAATAATGAAAGTTTTGATAAATTTATTTCAGAATTAAACCCCAGTGTGGTGCTGTTTGACCGTTTTATGATGGAAGAACAATTTGGTTGGCGGGTTTCAGAACAATGCCCAAATGCCATCAAAATTCTAGATACTGAAGATTTACATTGTTTACGAAAGGGCAGGCAACAAGCTTTTAAAGAAGGGAAACCATTTGATAAAAGTTATCTGTTTAATGAGGTAGCCAAACGTGAAATAGCAAGTATTTATAGATGTGATTTGAGTTTAATGATTTCAGAAGCTGAAATGGATTTGCTTAAAAATCAGTTTATGGTTGATACGTCTTTATTGGTGTATTTGCCTTTTATGTTGGAGTCTATTTCCGCGGAAGCAATAAAAACCTTACCAATATTTGAAGCACGGGAACATTTTATCACCATCGGAAATTTTTTGCATGAACCCAATTATAATGGCGTTTTATATTTAAAGGAAACCATCTGGCCACTCATAAAAAAACAATTACCAAAAGCAGAATTACATATTTATGGGGCTTATGCGACACAAAAAGTCACGCAACTGCATAATGAAAAACAAGGTTTTTTTATAAAAGGATTTGCGGAAGATGTGAATACTGTGATGAAACAAGCAAAAGCCTGTTTGGTACCCGTACGTTTTGGAGCAGGTTTAAAAGGGAAGCTCGTTGACGCCATGCAAAACGGTACACCAAGCATCATGTCTAGCATAGCTTCGGAAGGCATGTTTGGTGATTTTGAACCTAACGGATTTATAGAAGATGATCCGCAGGAATTTGCAAATAAAGCGGTTGAAATCTATCAAAATCAATCACTTTGGACTGAAAAGCAACAAAACGGATTCCCTGTTATAAATGAGCGTTTTAGTAAAGTAGAGTTTCAGAAAACGTTTTTAAATTTGTTAAATGATACTTTTTTGAATCTCGAAGAAAGACGTTTAAATAATTTCACCGGACAAATGTTGCAGCATCATAGCATGCAAAGTACTAAGTTTATGAGTAAGTGGATTGAAGAAAAGAATAGAGTTTAGTGGTTTTGCATTTTTTCTTTTTTCATTAAAAGCACTCGTTACAAACGAGCGCTAGCACACAGTTTAATAGTACTGTAAATACGTGTTTTAATCTAAATTTCGTTTTTTAAGAGCTTAGATATCTTTATTTTTTTCAGTTGATAACTGAATTTTAGCTTAAGTGCGGATGACGATAGTTTATAACTAGTGCTGATTACCATTTGTCAAGAAAATCAAAATTCCAAGTTCAATTCTATTTATTGGTTCTAGCTGTGCTAGCGCTCGTTTGGAACGAGTGCCGATGAGCATGTCTCGTCCTAAAAAAAGTTTACATATTTTACATTAATCCTAAAATAGGTTTACAACTTATCCTTAGTCCTATTATTAATTTACAATGATAGGACTTTTTGTATAATAATTCTTCCATAATTTTTCTGTTTTTATATCGTTTTGATGAACGTGATCCGGAGTCAGGTTTCCAATACTCATATGAGGTCTTTCTTGATTGTATAGATTTACGACAGTTGCTAATAGTCCTCTAGCTTCTTTTATATTTCCTATAGCGTAATCATTCAAGTATTCTTCTTTTATTATTCCATTTACTCTTTCCGCTATTGCATTTTCTAATGGATCTCCGTTTTCTGTCATACTAATCTCGATATTAATGGCTTGTAATAGTTTTACATATTCATTACTGCAATATTGTGTTCCTCTATCCGAATGATGTATCGGTGCACTTTTACCTTCACGGTCTTTAGGCAAACTATCAATAGCCAATAGTAATGCTTGAATTGTTTCAGAAGTTTGTAAGCTGTCTGCTAAATGGTACCCAACAATTTTTCGAGAATAAGCGTCAGTAATAATACTAATATAGACAAACCCAGTTTCTAGTTTCCAATATGTAATATCGCTTACCCATAATTGGTTTGGTTTAACAGGAACAAAATCCCTGATTAGGTTTGAATACTTCTTAAACCTATGAAAAGAATTTGTCGTGATCGTTTGTTTCTTTTGTCGTCTAACCAGAAGATGGTGAGCTGATAAAACATCAAATAATCTATCCCTACCCATTTTTATCTGATGAGCTAATAAAAAGGGCTGTAGGAGTTCATACAATTTCCTACCACCCATATGACGATGGTTCTTTCTAATTTTATGTACTTCAGACACAATTAAATCCTCTTCAAAAGATAATTGTTCTCGATACCAAAAATGTTGATAGTATGCTTGACGTGTAATACCAAGTAATCGGCAGAACCTGCCTAAACTTACCTTTGGATAAAGGTTTTTCATCTCTTGGATTACTTGGTATTGGACTTTTTTACAATCTTAATTTTAAATTCTTGTTCTGCTATCTCAATCATTTTTCTATAAGTTTCTGCTAATAATTTAGCTTCCTGAAGTTCTTTCTTTAATTGAGATAAGGATTCTTTGCTTTTTTTAGGTGCTTCATTTGATTGATTTGCCATGGCTGGTAAAGATACAATACTTGGTTTTGAATAATCATAACCTTTGTCCTTTAACCATGTTGTTAATGAGCCATGACCAATATTATATTTATCTTCTATTTGGCGGCGTTTTAACGTCCCTGTTAAAAATTCTTTACAAATAAATGCTTTGAACTCTTCACTATACCTGTTTTGAAATTTTGAGGAATGCTCTTTTGAATATCTTTCCATACTTTTACACTTTTTGTGTAAACCTATTTCAGGACAAGACAGCATTATTAAAAAAATCATAGTATTTTATGTCTAGAGCTACGTTTGCAACAACTGCTAAATAATTTAAGGTTATCCTAGAAAACCAGATTCATCTATTTTTAAAATAGTATGGTCGTCTTGAAAATTTCTAGCGCTAGAATACTTCCAATCTATAGCTTCAGAAACAAAACCACTTTCAACAGGGTTATTATGTATATAATCTATTTTTTGTTTGATTACGGTATCGCTCCATAATTCTAATGGTTTATTATGATGTTGCCAAAATTGATATTTACTAATATTCCCTTGTTTTTGACCTGCTCGTTCTAACATCCATAACAACCAATCTTTTCGGCTTTCTTGTGGGTTGTCTTTAATGGTTTTAATTAGTTTTTTAGCAGTGTACTTCTTAAAGTCTCTTAATAGTTCTGTCGGTTTATCTGTGCTTGACCTAAAAATTAAATGCACATGACTAGGCATAAAACAATAGGCGTATACTTCCATTCCCTTTTCCGCTCTGCAATAGTTTATACTTTCTGACAAAACATCAAAATATACTTGTCTTGTGAAAATATCTAACCAGTAAACAGTGGCAAAGGAAACAACATACAAGCCTGATTTATTATGAAACTTATATTTTCTACTCATAAATCTAAAATACAGGAAGGTATAATTAATTATGGTGCTTTTTATGTCTGTGTTATAAAAAAAACACCATGATATTATTCTTTTGTTATGGGCACTCGTTACAAACGAGCGCTAGCACACAGTTTAATAGTATTTTAAATACGTGTTTTAATCTAAATTTCGTTTCTTTAAAATGGTTTCTAGTTCTTTATCTTTTTTAGAATTATTAACTAGTTTATAAACAAAAAAAACAGGAATAAGCGTTACAAGTCCCCACGTATTTTCAGCAACACTGTAAACTATAATTCCAATACAAAAACCGATAAGTGCAGCCTTAATCAGTTTAGAACGTTTTAGAGATTTCTTTTTATTTAATAGTTCTTCATCAGATAGTTGTTCTAATTTTCTTTTTGTCATTGGTTGATCGTTAGTGTTTAGTTGTTCTTAATACGTTTCTAAATCAGTCATCACTTTTCTAAGCCCCGCTGTAGCCGTATCGGGATTCCCGCTAAGAATAAATTGTAATGTTATTTTAAAACGCGTCAACATTATTTTTTAATTATCCTTCTTGTAAACATGTGGGTTTTCTTTAATTCCTTTTTTAAATAGCTTACGAATATTCATTCTTAAAAAGGAATCAATTTTTAAAACTTGATTTATGATAACTTGTTCTGGTCTCCCCCTAAAAGTGGTAACATGGAACTTATCATCAGGTTGTAAGGGATTATCTGAAAAGTAATAATTAGACACACAATTTCTGGAAGAATCAACAATTACAGGACTTACGGAATGCCATGACGATTGGTGAGTAGCCATTACAATTAATCTGTTAAATTTAGAAGGTATAGTTGTTTGTTTTTCCTTTAAACCGTTTGGCCATAACTCTAAGTTTCCGCCGTTTTCATCATTCCAGTTTGGAGTCACATAAAAAAGTAAATTTAGAACACGCCAGCTGTTTCTGTCTTTATCATGTGAATTGTCTAAATGCGGATTTAAAAACTGGTCTTTTTTCATGGAAGAAAGTCCGCCGGCATATAAGTATTCATCGGGTTGAAGATCATCTATACTACAAATATATTTAATGCAATTAACGACCTCTGGGTTTTGAAAAGCGTATATAGCCTCCTCCAAAATGGGATCGTAATTATTCATTTGAGCTGCAACATACTTGTTTTCTCTTAAACTTTTTTTGAGAGACATTTTGCTTTGACTTGGAAACTGATTATTTATTTCATTAACAATTTCCGAAGGTAAAAGGTTATCTATGTAGAAGTAGCCTATTTTGCTTTTGGAGTCATCATATTGTTGCTTAAGCGATTCTTTGTCTTGATTTAATCGGTTCAAGATATGTTTAGCTATTTCATCTCTTTTCATGGTCGTTTAGTTTAGTGGTCTATAATTTTAAATTTCTGCAGTGTTTTCTTCTTTGATTGCCATTTCTTTTTTAGCTAAAAATAGTTAACTAGAACTTCGGACCGTTTTTAAGCAGTTATTGAAATACGAAAAGTAATTATAAACGGCTAATTACTTTTCGAAGTCCTAAAGTTGCAGGTTCTGAAATCACAGTTAAGTTCTTTCTACTACTAATATTAGGTTTGGGGTCTATAAAATAGGTTGGTGTGTTTTCGGGAACATAATCTTTTAAGCCCGCAGCGGGATAAACTTGCATGGAAGTGCCTATAATCATTAAAATATCGGCAGTTTCACAAATTTCTATGGCTTTTTCAATCATTGGAACCGCTTCGCCAAACCAAACGATATGCGGTCGTAATTGATGTCCTTTTTTGCACAAATCACCTAAAACTAAATCTTTATCCCAAGGTAAGACATCATTTTCATCAAAAGTGCTTTTTACTTTGCGTAATTCGCCATGTAAGTGAATTACATTGGTACTGCCAGCACGTTCATGTAAATCGTCAACATTTTGTGTAATGATGCTGACTTTGAATGTGTTTTCCAGTTCAGCTAAATCAAAATGTGCTTGATTGGGTTCAACTTCAAAAAGTTGTTTGCGGCGTTGGTTGTAAAAGTTTAAAACCAATTCCGGATTAGCCGTAAACCCTTCAGGAGTGGCGACTTCCATAACATCATGGCCTTCCCATAAACCATCGGCGTCTCTAAAGGTATTGATGCCACTTTCGGCACTCATGCCCGCTCCTGTAAGTACAACGATGTGTTTCATGTTTAAAAACTATTTACCATCCCCGCGAAGGCGGGAATCCCTTCAAATATAATAACTTTAGCGTCAATACGACTTGCATTTTTGTGTGATGAGTTAATTTTGTAAATAGAATTTCTAATTAAAGAAAACGAACTCACGTTGCGCTTCCTATTCACATTACGTATTTTTGAACCATGATTGATTTAAAACTCCTAGAACATTTAGAAACTTACTTAACCGAAAATAGAAAGCAGCGTATTGATACGGTTTTGCCCCAACGTACTAAGCATTTTACAGTCGCTACCGAAGACGTGTATCAACTGCATAATACCAGTGCGGTGATGCGTAGTTGTGATGTGTTTGGTATTCAGGAAGTGAATATTATAGAGGAACAAAATTCTAAAACTATAGATCGCGAAATTGCTATGGGAGCCCAGAAGTGGGTAGATTTAAATCGTTATCAAAATGTAAAAACCTGTATATCTGATTTAAAACAAAAAGGCTATCAAATTGTTGCCACTACGCCTCATGCCAATGACTGCGAGTTGCATGATTTTGATATCAGTAAAAAATCTTGTTTTTTCTTCGGAAGAGAAACAGAAGGTTTGTCGCAAGCCGTTTTAGATGAAGCCGATTGCTTTTTGAAGATTCCTATGGTAGGCTTTACAGAAAGTTTAAATATTTCAGTTTCTGCCGCGATTATTTTACAGCATGTCACGACCAAGTTGAGACAAAGCAATATTTCTTGGCAACTTACTGAAGATGAAATTAACGAAAAGCGCCTTGATTGGTGTAAAAAAACGATTAAGAGCTATGAGGATGTGGTGAGTCGTTTTTATTCAAAGGAATAAGGGGCTTAATTTTCAATACGTTTAATATCTTAAAATTATTGAGTATTAAATTATCCCCTTGAGGGGATTATAGGGGTGCTTTTATGCCGGAAATTTAAATGAGTATTAAATCTTACGATTTCTGCCGCGACTTAATACTTTGTATTCTTCATAACATTCGCTAATGGCATCAAGAATTTGAAGATCGTTAGCCGATTGAATGAAACCTTTAGAATAGTTGCACTGACTCACAATTTCGTCTAAATCTACGCGGTCAACTTGCAGTAAAACGGTAAGCATTTCTCTATCAAAACGAGAGGCTAAAAGGTTTCTAATCTCATCGTCTTCCTTCATTTTTTTAAGCTTTTTAAGCTCGTTTGGTTTATTTCCAAACATGCGGTGTAAGAAATCGGCAGGATTAAAAAGAGATCCAATCACTTTGTTTAAACCAGATTCTTTACTGGCTTCGTAACCTGTACCTTCAAGTCCAGAAATCTGATAACGGTAATTGTCGTTTATAACGGGAACTTGTTTGATATCTACTTCTAAATAGCCCGTAAGTCTTAGTTGATTCACTACAACTTCTTCAAGAGCTAGTGCCAATTCGGTTAATTCAATTTCAGCACTACCAAACTTTAACCAGTCATTCGTAACACGAACTTTAATCGATTTAAATCCTAGATAGGATAAGTGAAGGGTATCATTAACTTTTGCTGAAATGGAAAACTCACCATCAGCATTGGTAGTTGTACCAATTACCTGATTTAAGTTCACAATATTTACGCTTTCTAATTTTGCATCGTTTGATGCATTTATAACCACACCTAATACTTTATCTGCTTCTTCTTGTGAGAAACCCACAGCAGAAATAAATAGTACGGTTAATAAAAAGAGATAGCGTTTCATAAAAGCTTAACGTTGATTAGGGGGTAAAAGTAATAAACTAAATGTTTGAAAAATATTTATAGTTTTATTTTGACTAAAAATTAACAAAAAGGTATTACAATAAAGGTACGAAATAGCGGTGTTTAAAGCAAAAAGGCTAACTAAAGAGTAAATTTACCGTCAACCTGAACTTGATTCAGGTTCTCATAATACTTAGTAACTAGTATGATGAGATTCTGAAATAAATTCAGAATGACGAATTTCAATACTTTTTAGGTAGCCCCTTGTTTATAAATTATTATCTTCTTGAACGTCTTGGTCTAGAGAAGTTTCCGCCTCCAGAATCACCTCCAGAATCTGAACGTCTTGGTTTAGAAGACCCTTCGCTACGACGTCTGTCACCTCTGTTTCCAGAAGCCCCTTTTCTGTCGTCACGTCTTCCGCCACCACGATTTCCACCGTCACGACGTTTTCCGCCGCCACCGCCACGTCTGTCGTTACGTCTTCCGCCACCGCGATTTTCAGAAACTTCAACATTTACAAAACGACCTTCATGTTTAAAATCTGTAAAGAATGCTAAAACCTTTTCTTTCGTTTCGTTTTCAGTATTAAAGAATGAAAAACTGTCTTTTACTTCAACCTTAAAGACATCATCTCTACCTAATTCTAGTTGTTCTTTTAAGAAATCTTTCAATTTCATCCAATCAAAACCATCTTTAGAACCTACGTTAATGAAATAACGGGTTGAATCGTTTCCACCACGGTTAAAATCACGTCCGCCTTCTCTATCTTGAGAACCTTCAGCAACATTTAAGTTTTTAGATTTTTGGTAGTAATTAAAGAAACGCGTAAACTCAACAGAGAAGAATTTTTTAATCAATTCATCTTTTGAAGTGTCTTCAAACATTTCATTAATGCTGGTAAGGTATTTTTCAATTTCATCATTAACCTCAGTCGTATGAATTTTGTTTGCTAACGACATTAATTGTACCTCGCAGATTTCCATACCATCTGGAATCTCTTTCTTATCAAACTGACGTTTAATAATACGTTCGATACTTTTAATTTTACGAACTTCACTTTTAGAAACAATCACCATAGAAACCCCTGTTTTACCAGCACGTCCTGTACGTCCAGAACGGTGAGTATAAGTTTCAATTTCATCTGGCAATTGGTAGTTAATAACGTGTGTAATATCGTCTACATCAATTCCACGAGCAGCAACATCGGTCGCTACAAGCATTTGAATTTGATTTTTACGGAAAGCGTTCATCACCAAATCACGTTGGTTCTGACTCAAATCACCGTGTAAAGCCCCTGCATTGTAACCATCTTCAATAAGTTGTTCGGCCACTTTTTGAGTATCACGTTTTGTTCTACAGAAAACTACCGAAAAGATATCTGGGTTTGCATCTGCTAAACGTTTTAACGCGTTATAACGATCTCTAGCGTTTACTAAATAGTATTCGTGAGATACGTTACTTGTACTTTCGTTTTTATTTCCAACAGTAATTTCCTGTGGATTGTTCATGAATTTTTTAGCAATAGATGCTACTTCACGAGGCATGGTTGCAGAAAACAACCAAGTGTTTTTATCTTCTGGTGTGTGTGATAAAATATCTGTGATATCTTCTTTGAAACCCATGTTTAACATTTCATCGGCTTCATCTAAAACAGAATATTGAATTTTAGAAATATCAACCATTCTACGGTTAATCATATCTTTCATTCTACCAGGCGTCGCTACAATAATTTGTGCGCCACGTTTAATATCTCTGGCTTGATCGGAAATACTAGATCCACCGTAAACAGCAACGACATTAAGGCCTTTGCAATATTTACCATAGGCTTTCATTTCGTTAGCAATTTGCAAACAAAGTTCTCTAGTTGGAGATAAGATTAAACCTTGAGTGGTTCTACTATCCACATCAATTTTTTCTAACATTGGAAATCCGAATGCTGCAGTTTTTCCTGTTCCGGTTTGGGCTAATGCCACTAAATCGGTTTCAGATTCTAATAAAATTGGGATGGCTTTGTTTTGAACTTCACTAGGTTCTGTAAATCCTAAATCTGTAATTGCTCGCAATAGGTCGTCATTAAGACCTAATTCTTGGAATGTGCTCATTCTTAAATATAAGTATTCGATTGTTTTATGTGGTGTTACATAAGAAGCGAATCGACATACTTAACCTTAAACTCCTAGTAACACATCCTCACTCTGAGGAATTTAAACTCATTTTTCTGAGTTTCAAGCGGCAAAGATAGTCTTTTATTTGTGATTCGAACTACTTTGTGATTTCCTTATGAATTAGAGTGAGCACTTTTGTTAAAATAGGGTTGCTGTTGTCTTTCTTCCAAATGGCTGAAAGCGAGGTGCGTTGAGGTATCATATCCAATTCTATAAATTTTATTTTTGGGTTGTTTGAAGTCGTTAAAGATTTTGGAACAATAGAAATTCCGAACTCCTTTTCAACCAATTTGTAAATAGAATCGGCGTGAATGGTGTTATGTGAAACCATAGGTGTGAAGCCGCCATCATCAAAAATTCCCATCACTTTTTCATAATAGGAGGCACTGTATTGAGGGTCAAATAATATGAACGATTCGTTTTTTAGCTGAAGTATATTTTTAAAATTTGAAGCACTAATGGGGTGATTTTCGGGTAAAACCAAGCAAAAAGGCTCTTTTAAAATAAGTGTGCTGTCCAAACCTCTTGGGATGCGTTCCAGTCTCACAAAACCTATATCAATGTCTTGAGCTAAGAGTGCTTCAATTTGTTTGATGTTGCCCATTTCCTTCAAGCTGAATAAAACTTTAGGGTGGTTTTTAGTGAATTTTATAAGCAATTCGGGGATAATTTGTTGCATGGCAGAACCCACATAACCAAATTTCAGTTCACCATCTTTACCTTCTTCCAGATGTTTGGTGTGGTTTAAAATAATGTCGAGATGTTTTAAATTCTTCGAAAGTTCTTCCTTTAAATAAACTCCAGCAGGGGTTAGAAGGACTTGGCGATTATGTCTGTCGAAAAGCTTAACGCCCAAAGCTTCTTCCATATCTTTTATCTGCCGACTTAATCCGGGCTGTGAAATAAATAGTTTTTCCGCAGCTTTTCTAAAGTGTAGTGCTTCAGCAACAGCTAAAAAATATTTGATATGTCTTAATTCTATTTGATAACTCATAGTTATTAGTTTGTTAAACTAATGGTCTTATTTGGTATCAAATTTATAGATAATTTTGTAGGTAGTCAAAATTAGTAAGCTGTCGAGGCTGTCTAAAAAGTCAAGTTTCCGTCAACCTGAACTTGATTCAGGTTCTCATAATGATTGGTTATCAGTATGATGCGATTCTGAATCAAGTTCAGAATGACGTGCTTTAATACTTTTTAGACAACCTCTTCATCCTAAGCTTTTGATTTGCAATGTTATGAGATACCGAATCAAGTTCGGTATGACGACATAGAAGCATTATGACAATAAAACGGATTTCAGTAAAATTAACACCATAAAATCATGTTCAAATACGGAATAGACACCCTAACTGTAAACAAAGTGCTGGCCATTGCAAAAGGCACGCTAAAAGCCACTATTTGTGAAGAAGCGGTGATCCAAATTGAAAATTGTCGTGCTAAAGTTGAAAAAATGGCAAGTTCCGATAAGGCTGTTTATGGTATAAATACAGGATTCGGACCGCTATGCGACGTGCAAATTACGCCTGAAGAAACCAATAAACTGCAGGAGAATTTGCTAATTACACATGCGGTAGGAGTGGGAAACCCGATTGATAAGGAATTATCTAAAATCATGATGATTTGTAAAGTACATGCTTTAAGTCGTGGATATTCTGGCGTACGTTTAGAATTGATTGAACGTATTTTATATTTTATAGAAAATGATTTACTGCCAGTCGTTCCAGAACAAGGTTCGGTGGGTGCTTCGGGAGATTTAGCACCCTTGTCACACTTATTTTTACCACTTTTAGGTGAAGGCGATTTTTGGGTTGGCGATAGCATGCAACATGCAAAAGAAGTTTTAAATCAGCATAACTTAGAACCTATGGCACTTCAAGCTAAGGAAGGTTTGGGTTTAATAAACGGCACACAATTTATTTTAGCTCACGCGATTGTAGGCTTAAAAAAAATGGAATATTTGCTAGATCTCGCCGATGTTTGCGGTGCCATGAGTATTGAGGGTTACCAAGGAAGTTCTCAACCATTTCGTGATGAATTACATAAAATTCGTCCGTTTAAAGGTTGTATTGAAGTTGCCGAACGCATGACCATGTTATTGTATTCCTCTCAGAATGTGAATTCGCATGAAAACTGCGAGCGTGTTCAAGATCCGTATTCGATGCGTTGTATTCCGCAAGTGCATGGGGCCTCAAGAAACGCCTATTACCATGTGTTGGAATTGGCAGAAATTGAAATGAATTCAGTGACCGATAACCCTATTGTTTTAAGTGATACCGAAGCGATTTCGGGAGGTAATTTCCACGGGCAACCGCTTGCTATGGCCTTAGATTATGCGTCTATCGCTTCCGCGGAATTGGGGAATATTTCAGATCGACGCTGTTACCTTTTAATTGAAGGTAAGTTCGGATTGCCACGTTTATTAACCACGGGTGGCGGCTTGAATTCCGGATTTATGATTCCGCAATACACTACCGCAGCTTTAGTTACTGAAAATAAATCCTTGTGTTTTCCGCCTTCCGCAGATAGTATACCAACCTCATTGGGTCAGGAAGACCACGTCTCTATGGGCAGTATTTCTGGTCGTAAATTCAATCAGATTTTAGGAAATTTAGAAAAAATACTGGCCATCGAACTTATGTATGGCGCTCAAGCCCTTGAGTTTAGGCGTCCGAATACTTTTTCAGATATTATTGAAGACAATCATCGTATTATTCGCGAAATCGTTCCTAAATTAGAGAGCGACAGACTTTTAAAGGATGATATTCAAAACATGGTGCATTTGGTGAAAACGCAAGCGTTCAATTTAAAGTAGAAAAGCAATGACATTTCAAGAACAGATATTACAAGGCATTCCAAGTAAAATGCCTTCAAAATATAATTATCCGAAGGATGCCAACCGCGCTCCAAAACGAAAAGATATTTTATCTACTGAAGAAAAACAACTGGCGATAAGAAATGCGTTGCGTTATTTTCCTAAGGATTGGCATGAAGAATTAGCTTCAGAATTCGCCCAAGAACTGAAAGAATACGGTAGAATATACATGTATCGCTTCAAACCAGATTATGATATTTATGCTAGAGGTATTTCAGAATATCCTGCGAAATCAACGCAAGCGGCTGCTCTTATGTTGATGATTCAGAATAATTTAAACCCTGCAGTGGCACAACATCCCGAAGAATTAATTACCTATGGTGGTAATGGCTCGGTATTTCAAAATTGGGCACAATACCTTTTAACCATGCAGTATTTGGCGAACATGAGCGATGAGCAGACTTTACACATGTATTCTGGTCATCCCATGGGCTTGTTTCCGTCGTCTAAAAATGCACCACGCGTTATTGTGACTAATGGTATGATGATTCCGAATTATTCCAAACCTGACGATTGGGAGAAATTTAATGCTTTGGGGGTGACGCAGTACGGACAAATGACAGCGGGTTCGTTCATGTATATTGGTCCGCAAGGCATCGTACACGGCACTACGATTACCGTGATGAATGCCTTCCGTAAAGTGTTAGAAAAAACAGATACTTCCGCAGGAAAAATATTTTTAACAGCTGGTTTAGGCGGCATGAGTGGCGCACAACCTAAAGCGGGAAATATCGCTGGTTGTATTACTATTTGTGCTGAAGTGAATGCCAAAGCAGCAACCAAACGTCATGAACAAGGTTGGGTTGATGTGTTGATTGATAATTTAGATGATTTAGTAGCAAGCGTAAAAAAAGCACAAGATTCGAAAGCAGTGGTTTCCATAGCTTTTATTGGAAATGTGGTTGAAATTTGGGAACGTTTTGATGAAGAAAACATATTCATTCATGTGGGTTCCGACCAAACCTCTTTGCATATTCCGTGGACAGGCGGTTACTATCCAGCTGGTTTATCGTATGAGGAATCAAACCGATTAATTCGTGAAGCACCTGAGGTTTTTAAAGACAAAGTGCGTGAATCATTAAGGCGACATGCCAAAGCGATAAATAATCACGTCGCGAAGGGTACTTATTTTTTCGATTACGGAAATGCCTTTTTGTTAGAAGCCTCACGTGCTGGCGCCGATGTGATGGCTGAAAATAATATAGATTTTAAATACCCGTCTTATGTACAGGATATTTTAGGACCGATGTGTTTCGATTATGGTTTCGGACCCTTCCGATGGGTGTGTGCTTCAGGGAAATCGGAAGATTTGGATAAAACTGACGCTATCGCAGCTCAAGTTCTTGAAGACATCATGAAAACGGCTCCTGAAGAAATTCAACTGCAAATGCAGGATAATATCACTTGGATAAAAGATGCTAAGAAAAATAAAATGGTGGTGGGCTCACAAGCGCGTATCTTGTATGCTGATGCCGAAGGACGCGCCAAAATAGCTGCAGCTTTTAATAATGCGGTAGGAAATGGCGACATTGGCCCCGTAGTTTTAGGTCGTGATCACCATGATGTGAGTGGCACCGATTCGCCGTATAGAGAAACTTCAAATATTTACGACGGTAGTAAATTTACAGCCGATATGGCGATTCATAATGTCATTGGTGATAGTTTTAGAGGTGCCACATGGGTGTCCATTCATAATGGAGGTGGCGTAGGCTGGGGCGAAGTGGTGAACGGCGGCTTTGGGATGCTATTAGATGGTACCAAAGAAGCTGAAGAACGCCTTAAAAGTATGCTGTTTTTTGATGTGAATAATGGTATTGCACGCCGCAGTTGGGCAAGAAATGATGAAGCTTTGTTCGCAATAAAACGTGAAATGGAGCGCACGCCAAATTTAAAAGTGACCATTCCTAATTTAGTAGATAATCAATTATTAGAAAACTTATTTTAATGAAAACCTTATTTAAGAATATTAAAGAATTGCTTCAAGTTAGAGATGAACACACGCGTTTTGTTTCAGGGAAAGCCATGGCAGAACTACCAACCATTAAAAATGCCTTTCTTTTAGTTGAAAATGATGTCATTCGTGATTTCGGACCAATGCATGATTGTCCTAATGATGTTGATGTAAACCAAGTAGTTAATGCTAAAGGAAAAATGATGTTACCAACGTGGTGCGATTCGCATACACACTTGGTTTATGCAGGAAATAGAGAAGGGGAATTTGTAGATAAAATAAAAGGATTAAGCTACCAAGAAATTGCTGAAAAAGGCGGAGGTATTTTAAATTCAGCTAAAAAAGTACAAGCGATTTCAGAAAGTGAATTATATAAAGAAACCAAAAATCGCCTCGATGAAATTATAGCTTTAGGAACAGGAGCTGTTGAAATTAAATCCGGCTACGGCTTAACTTTAGAATCGGAATTAAAAATGCTCAGCGTGATTAAGCGTTTAAAGGAAAATTATGATTTACCTATTAAAGCCACATTTTTAGGCGCGCATGCTGTTCCTGAGGATTTTAAAAACAATAAAGAGCATTATGTGGATTACCTCATTAAGGAAATGATTCCTTTAGTGACTGAAGCGCGGTTGGCTGATTTTGTAGATGTTTTCTGCGAAACAGGGTATTTTTCGGTGGAAGATACCCATCGAATTTTAGAAGCAGGAAAAAAACATGGATTAAGAGCTAAAATACATGTCAATCAATTCACGGCGATTGGCGGTGTACAAGCAGGAATTGAGCATGAAGCCCTTTCGGTAGATCATTTAGAAGAAATGCGTGATGAAGATATTGAAGCCTTGAAAAACACGTCAACCATGCCAGTGGCGTTACCAGGATGTTCGTTCTTTTTAGGAATCCCATACACACCGGGACGAAAAATGATTGATGCTGGATTACCATTAGCTTTAGCAACCGATTATAACCCAGGGTCTTCACCATCAGGAAATATGAATTTTGCTGTTTCCTCGGCCTGTGTTAAAATGAAATTAACCCCCGAAGAAGCCATAAACGCCGCAACCATTAATGGCGCCTATGCGATGGGTCTAGAAAAACAGGTGGGATCAATCACAAAAGGAAAGCTGGCAAACTTGATTCTCACAAAACCAATACATTCGTATTCGTTTATCCCATATTCTTTCGGAAACAATCAAATAGAAACGGTTTATTTGAATGGTATGGAGCAGGTTTGATGAAAGGTTTATGTAATTAAAGTCGAGACGTCATTAGTACAGTAGGAAAGAGTTTTTGAATAATTTCGCTACTTTTAGGTTATGATTAGTACTTTCTAGTTTGTTGTTCATCTTAAACAGGATGTTAAGTTTATGAACTCTTTATGACAACAATTCGTATAATTTCGACTTTAACTTCTATCTTTGTAGTCCGAAAAAAATAACTATGTCGAATATCATTTATATAGGTTACGAATTTAAGGTAACACCTTTACAACCAGCGGTTGAGATTTTAATTGCAGAATTAGGTTATGCTGGTTTTGAGAGCTTTGTAGAAACAGAGCAGGGGGCAACAGCTTACATTCAAAAGGATGAATGGCATGCTGATATTCTTGCTGATATTCAAATTTTAGCATCAGATGAATTCGAGATCACTTACGAATTTAGCGAAATCGAGCAAACCAACTGGAATGCCGAATGGGAAAAGAATTTTAATCCGATTGTTGTTGATGATGTTTGTGCGGTACGTGCACCATTTCACGATAAGTTTGATACCGAATATGACATTATTATTGAACCAAAAATGAGTTTTGGTACAGGACATCATGAAACCACACACATGATGATTCAGCACATTTTAAAAAATGATTTTAAAGGTAAATCGGTTTTAGATATGGGCTGCGGTACTGGTGTTTTGGCCATTTTAGCTGAAATGAAAGGCGCACAACCCTTAGACGCTGTAGATTATGACAATTGGTGTTATTTAAACAGTTTAGAAAACGTTGAACGTAATAACTGTGAGCATATCACCGTTATTGAAGGAGACGCTGCCGTTTTAGCTGGTAAAAAGTACGATGTGATTATTGCGAATATCAACCGAAATATCTTGTTGCAAGATTTGAAAACATACGCGTCTTGTTTGAATGACAATGGTACGATTTTCTTAAGCGGCTTTTACAATGATGACATCCCAATTATTCAAGAAGAATGTGAAAAACAGGCGTTAAAGTTTGAAGAGAAACTAGAACGAAATAATTGGGTTGCTTTAAAATTTATAAATTAGAATAAAAAAAGATGAGTACGAAAGAAAAAACATCCGAAGAGGTACTGCTCGAGGAAGCGGTTTCCACTCAAAATGAAATAGTAGTATATAACGATGATGTGAATACCTTCGATCATGTTATAGAAACCCTTATTTATGTGTGTGATCACACCGCAGAACAAGCAGAGCAATGCTCGTTAATTGTTCATTATAACGGAAAATGTACTGTGAAAACTGGTGATTACGACGACTTAAAACCACGTTGTTCTATGCTTCTTGAAGCAGGTTTAAGTGCTGAGATAGTATAATTTTTTTGTCATTCAGAACCTGTTTGTATAGCCGTTTAACTGTTTAGATGTTGATTTGTTTAATCGTTTATCTGTTCAACCGTTTCGCACTTACGTCATTCTGAACTTGATTCAGAATCTCATCATGCTGATTCCTATCATTGTGAGAAGCTGAATCAAGTTCAGGTTGACGAAAAAGAAAATCTTTCAAACAATCTTTTCCTTATTAAGGTGTGCTAGATTTATAATGTCGAAGGACAAACAAAGTCTGTTGTTGGTAAATCAGAATCTTTAAGAGCAGCAAAGCCACCTGCAATATCAACTAATTTATCAAAACCGCGTGCTTTTAAAATAGAAGCTGCAATTACCGAACGGTAACCTCCTGCACAATGCAGATAATATTCTTGATTTTTATCAATGGCATTCATGTTGTCATTAATAAAATCTAAAGCAAAATGTTTAACAGAGTCACCTTCTAAATGTTCCGATTTGTATTCTCCATCTTTACGAACATCTAAAACCTGAATGTTTTCAGCTTTAAAACGTTTAGAAAATGCTTCAACAGGAATAGATTCAATGGTTTCAATATCTTTTCCTGCCTTTTCCCAAGCTTCGATACCACCTTCTAAGTACCCCAAAGTATTATCGTATCCAACACGAGATAAACGCGTCACGGTTTCTTCTTCTTTGCCTTCAGGAGTAATTAGAAGGATAGGTTGTTTTAAATCGGTAATTAAAGCGCCAACCCAAGGGGCAAATCCGCCGTGAATTCCAATAAAAATAGAATTCGGTATGTGGGCTTTTACAAAGTCTTTTTCATTCCTAACATCTAAAACTAGAGCGCCTTCTTCGTTTGCTAAATGTTCAAAAGCTTCAGGGGTTAAAGGGGTATTCCCTTGTTTTAAAATGGTTTCAAAAGTATCGTAACCCGATTTGTTCATCATGGCATTCTTTGCAAAATACTGTGGTGGTGGTGCAATACCATCAAGCACTTCTTTTACAAATTCAGCCTTAGTCATATCGGCTCTTAAGGCGTAATTTGTTTTTTTCTGATCACCTAAAACCCCAACGGTTTCTTTACTTAGATTTTTTCCGCAGGCAGAACCGGCACCATGCGCAGGATAAACAATAACGTCGTCTGGAAGTGTCATGATTTTTTTACGTAAAGAATCAAAAAGCATGGCTGCTAAATCTTCTTTGGTTAAATCTGATTTTATAGCAAGATCGGGACGCCCAACATCACCTAAAAACAAAGTGTCTCCCGAGAAAATAGCATGCTCTTTTCCGTTTTCATCAATCAACAAAAACGTTGAAGATTCTAAGGTGTGTCCTGGGGTATGCAATACTTTTATGGCAATGTTTCCGAGTTTAAAAACTTCGTTATCTTTAGCGGTGTGGATATCATAATCGGTATCAGCGCCAGGACCATAAACAATAGTGGCTCCTGTTTTTTCAGCAAGATCAATATGCCCAGAAACGAAATCGGCGTGAAAATGTGTTTCAAAAATATATTTGATAGTGGCATTTTCCGCGGAAGCTTTATCCACGTATTGCTGTGTTTCACGAAGTGGGTCAATAATAGCCACTTCACCGTTAGATTCTATATAATAAGCACCTTGTGCTAAACATCCTGTATAAATTTGTTCGATTTTCATAATGTTATATTTTTTATTTGTTACTTCAAAATTAGAAAACTCTAATGGATTACTTTGTAACTTATATGACATTGAGCTACATAAGCTCTCTGTAAATAATGTATGCCGCCATTATGAGCACAAAATAACCAAAGCTTGTTTTAAGTTTTCTAGCGCTAACAAATTTTGAAAAATAGCTACCGATTAGGATACCTATTACAGAAATGGCTGTGAAGGTTAAGAGAAAAACCCATTCAATGTCTAAGGTTTGCACATCGCCTAAAAAACCAATTAAAGAGTTGATAGCGACTATAATTAATGAGGTTCCTACCGCTTTTTTCATAGGAATATTAGCCCAAAGTACTAAAGCAGGCACATAGAGAAAACCACCGCCAGCACCTATTAAACCTGTAATAGCACCTATAGTAACCCCTTGTATGAAGGTTTTGTAATAGGCTTGTTTACCAGTAGATGGTGTTAAATTTTTTTTCTTTTTTATCATGGATATGGCAGCAAAAAGCATGATAAAGGCAAAAAAGACCATGATCGCAATGTCTTTGGTGAGCTCAAAGCTTCCAACAGTCATCAGGGTATCAGGAATATTGGGAACTAAAAATCGGCGTGATAGATATACGGCTAAAAATGAAGGGAATGAAAAGGCTAAGCCAATTTCAAAATCTACCAAACCTTTTTTGTACTTATGGTATGTGCCCACCAACGACGTAATCCCTACAACAAAAAGCGAATAGGCTGTTGCTACAATAGGATTATAAGCCAAAAGGTAAACCAATAGAGGTACCGTTAAGATAGATCCGCCACCACCAATTAAGCCTAAAACCAGACCAACGATTAATGCGCCAATATATCCAATAAAGTGAATACTGTCCATAGTTTAGTGAGGTAGTTTGTTTTTAAGTACGCCGTAAATAAATGTGCCAACAATAGCTGCAGCAATAACGATTAACATGCTCCAAACACCAGTACCTAGTAGTATGTACATAGGTCCAGGGCATGCGCCTACTAGCGCCCAGCCTAAACCAAAAATGATACCTCCAATAATATATCGCGTAACACCGTTGTCCTTTTTTGGAACAAAAAGATCGGCGCCTTTTATAGTTTTAATACGCCCGGTTTTAGAAATTTGTAAAAAGGCGACGCCAACTGCAATAGCTGAACCGATGATGCCATACATGTGAAAAGATTGAAAGCGGAACATTTCGTAAATACGAAACCATGAAACGGCTTCAGATTTCACCAATACAATTCCGAAGAATATACCAACGAGTAAAAATTTTATGAATTTCATTTGATTAGGTTTTGAATTAAAAAATAAGCGGTAATATGAAGTTAGCCATAATTAAACCCCCTATAAAAAAGCCGATAACAGCTATAAGTGATGGTTTTTGTAAACTACTTAGGCCAGTAATGGCGTGTCCAGAAGTACAACCACCAGCGTAACGTGTTCCGAAGCCTACAAGGAGTCCGCCTAGAATTAAAAGAATTAATCCTTTTGCTGATGATATCGCTTCAAAACTGAACATTTCATCTGGAACTAAGGTCGCTCCGGGGTTTTCAAAACCCATATTTTGAAGTTCTGAAATGGTGGTAGGATTTAATATGGTGCCACTATCATTCGAGAGAAAATGAACGGCAATAAAACCACCAATAATAGTACCTAGAACGACTGTTAGGTTCCAAAGCTGGTCTTTCCAGTTGAATTTAAAGAAATCGGCAAATTTTCCAGCACCTCCAATCGCACAAAGCGTTCTGAGGTTTGAGGACATGCCAAATGTTTTTCCGAAATAGAGTAGTAGTGCCATAACAATGGCAATTAGCGGCCCAGAAATATACCAAGGCCACGGGTTTAAAATATGTTCCATGCTTTTAGTTTTATGCCACAAAAGTAGAACCTTGAAAGCGGTTGGTTTGTGATAAATGTTACCTAAGCAGGGTAGGGAGGTGGTAAGCGTTTATAAAATCTCGATTTTATTCCGACTTAATTTTATTTTTTGCTCGTTTTCTAATTGTTTTAAGAGGCGCGAAACTACCACGCGAGAGGTGTGTAAATCTTCTGCAATGTCTTGATGCTTGATGATGATGTTTTTCGACTCATGAAGCACGGTTTTATTTTTTAGGTACTTGTATAAACGCTCGTCCATTTTCATAAAAGCCAGATTGTCTATAGCCTCTAGCATTTCGTCAAAACGATTTTGATAACTCTCTAAAATGAAGTGGCGCCAGCTTTCATTACTTTGAAACCATTTGTCCATGTACGCAACTGGAACCATAATAAGAGCCGAGTCACTTTCAGCAACCGCTCTAATTTTACTTTTTGTGGTGCCAATACAACAGGTTAACGACATGGTACAGGTTTCACCAGCTTCTAAAAAATAGATAAGCAGTTCATTACCGTCTTGATCTTCCCGTAAAATCTTAATATTTCCACTCAATAAAAGCGGCATATATTTAAGGGTTTGATTGATGTCTATAATAATTTCATCTTTCTCAAATGTTTTATACACGCCTACTTCAATAATCTCTTTGATGAGGTTCTCATCTAAGTGGTGCTTGTAAATTTCTGTTAATAAATTCGTTTCCATAGGAATAGGATGTAGGTTTTGAAAGTTGAATATTAAGTTTTTTAACTGATCTTCATTTTTAACTGAAGCTAAGCTCAATATTTTTAGACGCTTCAAAAATAATCAATTAGATTTTTATAAAAAAAGTTTGCATATGTTTTAAATAATAATGTATATTTGCACCCACAAAATAAGGCCTCGTGGCGCAACTGAATAGCGCACTTGATTACGGCTCAAGAGGTTACTGGTTTGAATCCAGTCGAGGTCACGAATAAATCAACACAAGTTGAAAATAAAGCAAGCTAAAAAACATAGCTTGCTTTTGTTTTTTAGAGCAGTGTGTTTTCTTTTGTTGATTTTCAAAGCGGAGCTTTATCTGGAAAGACACAGTCAATCCAGTCGAGGTCACTAGAGTTTATAAGGGTTTACAGAAATGTAAGCCCTTTTTTGTTTTTCATATTCACACAATATTCACACTTTTTTAAAATTAGCATTTCCACTCAAAAAAAAAATCTTTTTTTTTGAGCTACATTTAGTACACTTACTACATTCTAAATTATTTAATATTTAAACATTAAATAGTATCATCAAGTAAATAATTTAGCAAAAAGAGCCTTTCGAAATAAAGTTTTTAGTGTGGTTGACCATTAATAGATTAAATAAACCACTGCTTATTATGTCACAAATATTTACTAAATTTGTGACATAATAAATTTTATTGTTCCATGGAAAGTGTTGAAAATAAAATAGAAAAATCTATAAAGAGTAAGCCAAAAGGGGTTTTGGTAATGCCTGGAGACTATGTGCATTATGGTACTGCTGAAGCTGTTCGTAAAGCGCTAGATAGGTTAGAAGATAAAAAAGTTATTACAAGAGTAGCGCATGGTATATATGTGCGTCCAAAAATTAGTGCTTTAATTGGCCCCATAATTCCTACTGCAGAAGAAATTGCGGAAGCTATTGCTAAACGCGATAAAATAAGAACGGTACCTACTGGAAGCTATGCTTTAAATGCTTTAGGTTTAAGTACTCAAGTTCCTATGAATATTGTGTTGCTAACCGATGGTTCACCTCGGGAAATAAAATTAGGAAAGCGCAGTATTAAATTTAAAAAAACGACACCTAAAAATCTATTAGCAAAAGGCGCTATAAGCCGTTTAGTTATTCAGGCGTTAAAGGAAATAGGAAATAAAAAAGTAAGTCAAAAAGAAGAAGATAAAATAATAAATTTGCTAAAGGAAGAAAATCAAACGCATTTAGGGCATGATATTGCTCTAGCTCCTGTTTGGATTCAAAAAATAATGAAAAAAGCATTGATTAATGACTAAGCCCACATTTTATACGATAGCGAATACAGAAAAGGTTGCTGTTTTTAATGCTATTGCAGCCGAACAAGGAATGACACCTTTTGCTGTTGAAAAAGATTGGTGGGTGAGCAGGAGTTTAGAAATTATTTTTCAAATGGATATAGCCAAGCATTTGGTGTTTAAAGGCGGAACTTCTTTAAGCAAAGCATGGAAGTTAATTCATCGTTTTTCTGAAGATATTGATTTAGCCATAGATAAAACATTTTTTGATGGCTACGATGGGGATATTTCAAAAACTCAAATCAAGAAACTTAGAAAAGAAGCAGGTATATATACCACTGGCACGTTTTTCGAAGATTTAAAGCAGGAATTTAGTAACCGTGGATATCATGATTTGAATTTTAAAATTATTGAAGCACAGGATAGCGATCAGGATCCAAGAGTTTTAGAAATATATTATCCTAACGTTATTACTTTAGCTTCAGATTATATATTACCTCGGGTACAAATAGAAATAAGTTGTAGGTCATTAAGAGAGCCTTTTTCTGAAAGAGTATTTGGTTCTATAGTAGATGAAGTGTATCAAGGTAAAGATTTTGTTGCTCCACTTTTTAATGTGCCAACGGTAAACCCAGAACGTACTTTTTTAGAAAAGCTTTTTCTGCTACATGAGGAATTTCATCGTCCTCAAGAAAAAATTCGAGTAGATAGGTTAAGCCGACATTTGTATGATATATTCCAACTATCTCAAGCAGGGGTTGCCGATCATGCTTTTAATGATAAGGAGTTATATGAAACCATTGTATCACACCGTTATAAATATGCAAGAGTAGGACATGTAGATTACAATTTACACAATCCTAAAACGCTGAACCCTATTCCGATAGCAACCGTTATCAAGGCGTGGGAAGATGATTATACTAAAATGAAGCAGGACATGATATACGAAGAAGAGAAACCCTCATTTCAAGCCTTAATTGAAAATTTAGAAGCTCTAAAGGTGAATTTACAAGCCCTTAATTGGGAATTTGAAGTTTCTTTTTAGGTTAAAGGTTAACTTCATTCAATTTATTATTTAGTATCATCTTCTTTAATTTCTCCCTGCTGCACTTCATCAAAGCGACTCATAATAGCAAAGCAATCGGCTTCTATTGCTTTCCAAGTTTTTCCTGTGAATTCAAAATTGAAATACAAGGTTTCAGAGGTTGTGTTTTCATGATTAAACAAGACCACTTCCAGCCGGTCTTTTTGTTTAAAAGCAATGTCTTTATCAAAGGTGCCTGGCGTATTTAAAGCTTCTAGTACTGCCTTTTCATTTCCTTCAAAATTAGAGTTTAAATGACTAGGTAGCATTGGCATGCCCATAACATCTAGCATTTTATCTTTGTTATACCGGTGTAGCACCCAGTAATGATTAAGTGTTTCTAAATCTACGTTAGCATCCATACAGGTGCAAAACTTGATGTTATTTGAAACTATACACATACCTCTTTTTTATCTTCAAAAACCTCCCGCAAGCAACTCTGCATGAGCTGCGCACTATGTTTTTGGCTTTGTTGCATTTTATTTATACCAATCTCAATTTTCATGATGTTTAAATCTGCTAAACAGTTTTCGTTATTTTGTAAGCTTCCCCTAAAATCGAACTGTTTAAAAGTAGAATAATAATTTTTAAATTTGAACAGTATTATGAGACGAAG
>NZ_JAUOSF010000039.1 GCF_030548465.1 Tamlana sp. 2_MG-2023 | reverse complement strand
TGACTTGAAAAGCGGGAATTATAAATATAGCTTTTATATCCCTGCTTATAAAGGCAGTAAAATGAAAGATTTTGCCTTTTATGATAATACCCTAATTGTTTTATACAATCAGGGCATTATTGTTTTTCAAATGAATCTGAATAGTAATTAAAGCATTGTAGCTTCCTCTATTAGAGCAATTAACTCCTCAGCCTTTCCATGTTTAGGTGGTGCCGCCGAAAACACGCGCCCTTTTTTATCAATAATCATGGTTACTGGACCTCCAAATATATTGTAGTATTTCAAAAAATCGTGATTAAACCCAAGTCCTTCCGTATATAAATTGACATACTGTTTAAGTCCATAACGCTCACCCTCTACACTATTAAGCCATTTTTTTTTGGATCGATCTGCAGAAATGGAAACAAATACCACCTCGGGATTATCCTTAAAAACGGGGTACACCTTGTGATCTATTTCTTTGGCTAATGCCATACAACCAGAACACCCAGTAAACCAAATATCCAGATAGACTACTTTACCTCTAAAATCAGACAAACTTACAGTTTGCCCTTCTGTATTAGGCAGTTTAAAATTAAAAACTTCAGCACCTCTAATTTTTCGCCCATACATCTTTTCAAAAATGGCTTTTAATTCAGGTTTTTTTATCAAATCAAAGCTCGTTTGGAGACACTCTTCAATACCGTAGGTGTCTTGTACCTTTAAACTTAGTAAATTATAAAGCAACAGTTTTTCCCTTAACGCTCCTGTGTAATTCGTTCTAAT
>NZ_JAUOSF010000038.1 GCF_030548465.1 Tamlana sp. 2_MG-2023 | reverse complement strand
ACACCTGTAGCAACTGAAACAATTTCTAATACTTTACTTAATGCCTTTGAAGTTGGAGATTTGAGATATGACAATTGGTTAGGAAATATAACTGATGGCACAACCACATGGTTTTTTCCTTTTAAATATAAGGTAAAGCTATCTCCTTCCTTAGAAGAGTATTCCATGGTTTTTAGGCTGGCCGAACAATATTTGATACGCGCAGAAGCGCGTGCGCAATTAAATGATTTTTCTGGAGCTTTACTGGATTTAAATACGATTAGAAATCGTGCAGGATTACCTGATGTCAATTTGAGTAGTCAGGAAACCATGTTAACTGCTATTTATAAAGAGCGGCAGGTTGAACTGTTTTCTGAATGGGGTCACAGATGGTATGATTTAAAACGCTCGAATCGTATCGATCAAGTTTTATCTAGTGTCAAGCCGCAATGGGTGTCAACTGCAAAATTATACCCCATTCCTATAGATGAAGTAAGCAGGAATGGTAACATAACTCAAAATCCTGGATATTAATTTAATAGCTTAATGATGAAGAAAAAAATATTATTACAAGCTATTGTGATGCTAATAGGAGTTTGTTTAGGATGTAAACCTAAGGAAACTCCAAAGGCGCAATCGATCGTCACAATTCAAGGAACCGTTGTTGGAAATGGAGGTGTGAGGGATAGTATCCGAATATTATTTGGTGGTCTTATTCCTAGGAATAAAGTATTTGGAGTTCAGGATACCATGATTTACACCAATGCTGAAGGTAACTTTAAATTCCAATCGAAGTCTATCAAAGGACCTACGAGAATCACTATTTGTGCGTTTAAGAAAAGAGAAGGAGAAATAGGGCAACACTTTAAGGATGTACTTAGAGATTATGTAGT
>NZ_JAUOSF010000037.1 GCF_030548465.1 Tamlana sp. 2_MG-2023 | reverse complement strand
ACTTCCCTAAATCGGTTTGTAAAAAAACGGTAGCCTCCATATAAATAATAAGCGCCTTTTACATCAATATTATCTTCTGAAGACAAGGCATCACCTAAAACATTAGATGCCGATAAACCGATATAGGCGCGTTCTCTGTTATAAAGTGCCCCTAACCCTATAGTTGGAATAGTGGTACTGATATTATTTGCAAAATTAGGATCGTTATTGATTCCTAAGTCTAATAGGTTTTCATCGAAAAACATGACACCTGCCGATATTCCGAAGGATAATACATGCGGATTATAAGACCACCAATTGCTATTATCTGAATCAAAAAACAATTTATAAGAATAGGTGCCAAATAAACTTGTTGCTTTAGTAATTCCTATTTGGTCGCTATAAGCCCCCCCTCCAACACCTACGTTTTCTGAGCTTGTAGGTGCATTAACCAATAGGCTCATCGTTTTCGGACTGCCTTCTATCTGACTGAGTTGGCCACTGCTCGTAAAAGTGATGTCCATGTCGGGATAGAATCCCGCATAAGCCGGATTGATAAGCACCCCATTAGCACTATAATTTGAAAACACTGGTGTTTGTTGCCCAAATAAAGACTGTAAAAAACCGGTTGATAGTATGACAACCATCAATATGATATACTTATATTTCATTTATTATCTTTTTAAAACAAGGAATCCTGTTTCTTTTTTTAAGTGGTGAGTACCTTCAATTTTTATTTGAAAGAAATAGGTGCCTTCAGGTAATTCGTCTGCTCCCCAGTTTCTTTTTCTATTGGCAATACCTCTAAAGACATTGCTTGAATTGTTATAACCTTGGGTTTCAAAAACCAAATCACCCCATCGATTATAAATCAATACTTTATTATTTGGGTACTTCGTTATTCCATCAATTTCCCAAAATTCATTGACACCGTCACCATCAGGAGAAAACCCGTATTTGGTATCATCTTTTTCTTTTGGTTCCACATATACAGTTATATAATCTTCGGAAGTACAGCCGTCTTCTGAAGTGAAACGCAGCGTATAGGTGGTGGTTTCTGTTGGATTTGCTATGGGGTTTTTAATGTCAGTAGCACTTAATCCTTCTGAAGGAAACCACTCTAAACTTCCTGAAGTTGTAGTTGAAGCCATTAATTCTACAGCATCGCCTTCAGTGATATTTTGATCTTCTCCAGCATCAACAGTACAATCCACTAAAACCTCATCTTCAACAGTAACGTTAAAACTACAAGTTGCTGTATTGCCTGAAACATCACGAACTTCAAAAGTGACGGTTGTGCTTCCTATTGGGAATGCTGAACCTGATGGTAAACCTGCAATTTGGGTTGTGGTCTCCACGGCACAATTATCTGTACCAACAGGACTGGTAAAAGTAACAACTGCGGTAGATAATCCTGAATCTACGGTTTG
>NZ_JAUOSF010000035.1 GCF_030548465.1 Tamlana sp. 2_MG-2023 | reverse complement strand
CGATACATACAACCTCCAATTATAGTAGATACGATTCGTATGGCTTCAATTGAAGAGATTATCGCAATGAAATTGGATGTTGTTCAAAGAGGTGGCAGAAAGAAAGATTTTTGGGATTTACATGAACTCTTCAAAACCTGTGCACTTAATAGAATGATAGAGTTGCACGAACAACGATACCCTTTTAACCATGATAGGCTTTTAATTTTAAAAAATTTTATTGACTTTTCACAATCGGACGATGATTTCGACCCGATTTGTTATTATGGAAAACACTGGGAGTTTATTAAGGATGATATTACAACAAGAATTAGCAATTACACTAAAAATCATTTTAAATAATCTCTATGTTGTCTTAATAATCATAGCAATTTCCCTATAAATCTTCTCATAATTGAATTTTAATTCTTCTACAGTTACATGCTCCCTACCCATAGGCAAAGCTTTCTCTATGTTTTGAAGTTTAAAACGTACTTTTCTATCCTTACCATCAGCGAAAGCTACAAACTCACCTTGTTTCAATCTAAAAAAGGTACTAGCGCGACGTTTAGAAACCTCTCGCTCCCCTTTTGTTACGCGACTCTCCATACTTAGCCCACTGTTTTTGCTGATGCTTCTAGTTGGCACCTTAATCATTTCAAAAAACCGCTCATAATATCTAGCTGTATCTGGGTCGTTAGCTTTTCCAAAAAATTGATAAGATAGATTCGATAATATTGCTTTACTCGCTTTATCGCCATACAGGATATCGTTTTGAATTTTATCTTGCATTACATAAATAGTAGCCACATCAAAACTTCTTAATGTTGCTGGTATACGTGGCATGTTTAAAAGCTTAATTGTTGGAGCCTCCTCCATTAAAACAAAGGATGGTTTTCGATTTCGCACACTCATCTGTTTCACAGCGGTATGCATAATGGTGGCTATTATAGGCGCATAAGCTGATTCGTATTTCGGATTGTTCACCACTGAAATCACAGAGGGGTAATCGGGGTGATTTAAATCTAATGGCACTTGGTCTTCTGATAGCACCATAAATATGTTTTGAGAACTTATCTTTTTGAATGCATTAGACAAGGTACTCTTTACTCCTGCCGTTTGTTTTTCAGATTCAATACCATTAATAAATGCACTTGCCATACTTTTCGCTGTTAGGTTTGAGCTTAAAAAGGCAATTAATCGTTTGGTAGGTAAACTTTGAAATAAAGCAATGATGTGCGGTAACGTACATCGTTTAGGGTAGTCCGTTTTCATTTTCCATATCATGCCAGCTAAAAGCCCTTCAACCGCATCACTGAAAAATCGTGAAGTAGCATTTGTCTCCCCATGAACTTCCAGTAGATTTTCTATGAGTACCCGAGATAACTCATTGACACTTTCTTCATTTGGTAGATATCGTGGTGCAATTGGATTTACCTTACTGTTTATGCAATCAAATGAAACCGTATAAAAACTTAAACCATGTTGAGTCTTAAAAAGCGGATATGCTATTTCGGTTAACTCAAAATGTTTATAATCATGAATGATACCACAAAATTGCTGTTCACTAAAATGTTGCATGAGGTTATAAACGACACTTTCTGTTTTTCCGCTTCCGGCAGAACCAATTAAGGAAACACCACGTTTGATATTATCAATTTTAAACCTACCACTATTTAATTTAAAACGCACTTGATACCTTTTATTTGAGTTCTTGAAACCGGATCGAAATACACCACTCCATACTAATAAAAGGATTACTAAGCCTGGTATTGCGATATATAAAATGATATGTGCTAATGTATTTATCATATAGAAATTGATCCAGACTCTAAACCTTTGACCACTCCTTGTTTTATTTTATTTATTGCTTTTAAAACTAACTGCG
>NZ_JAUOSF010000034.1 GCF_030548465.1 Tamlana sp. 2_MG-2023 | reverse complement strand
ACTTTAGTACTTATAATAATGTGTAGTACTTCTATTCAACTTCGGATTTCCATTCGGAAATCCTAACTTCTTAGTCGTAACGCACCTTACACGAAACCGTTAGCACACATCCTCACTCAGTTCTAAAAAAGCTAGATTCCTGAATATCTCACCCTAAAAAACTTTAATTTTATCAAAAAAATTAAAGAAGCCACTCTACTGGAATCGAAGCGAAAATAGACGTTAAAAACAGAACGCAATCGGACTCTTCTTACTCATGCGATTTCGGACACTAGCAGTACGCAAGTATTACGCTAATCGGACTCCCAAAACGCTGAAAATATGCTTAACAGAGCTCAAAAAAGCTGATTCTGCTTACTCAGACGGCTTCGGACACAAATATTACGCAACTCTTACGGCGGACTGAAAATCTGGACGGCAAAACTGAACCTACAAATCAGTTCGCTAAACAGTTATTCCTAAGTGCTTTAAAGCTAAAAACTAAACAAAAACACACGTGCGCTAACAAAATGTATAAAAAATTGCTATTTTTAGCTAGTCCGAAAGGCTTGTGTTTTTGTGCTAAGCGGATTTTCCTTCGGAAAATCCTCGCGGGCTTAAACGCAACTTTCAATACATCAACCGTTGTGTATAACGGCTCACTCCTACCTAAAACGCTCAATTTCGGAATATCTAACTCTAAAAAACTCTGATTTCCTCAAAAATTAAAAAACTATTTCTCCTGGAACCTAAGCGAAAACATTCCTTAAAAATATAACGCAATCGGATTCTGCCCACTCTAGCGATTTCGGACACTAGCAAAGCGCAATTAGGACGTAATTCGGACTTTTAGAACGCTAAAAATATGCTTAACAGAGCGCAATAATCGGATTCTGCTTACTCAGACGATTTCGGACACCAATATTACGCAACTGTTACGGCGGACTGAAAATCTGGACGGCAAATTAGTTCGTGACAAAATTGAGGTTTAAAAAGCTAAACGTAAATTTAACGGCAGATCTCTCGCAAAAAATAATTTAAAAACCCTTAATTTTAGAGGTTTAAAGCAAAAAACCGACAAAAAAAGCGCTATACACAACACAGTGTAAAATGCATTGCTTACATTAGCGTTAATTTAATGTGCAGTACTTCTATTCAACTTCGGATTTCCATTCGGAAATCCTAACTTCTTAGTCGCAACGCACCTTACACGAAACCGTTATCAGCAATTTCCCAATCGGATCGGACAATTTTTTCGGAGGATTACGCAAAAAAAGGAGTTCTTTTTACTTTTTTAGATAATCCAGTATCGACTTTAGGAGAGACTGGCTTAAGTATTTTGCTTGGAAGCGTAGAAAGCGTGCTTTCTAAACGTGGACACGTTAAAAATACTTAATCAAGGTCGTGAAAATTTCTGACAAAGTCAAATTTTTGATGAACTTGATGGATAAAAAAGTAAAAAGAACGGATTCCTTAGTGCCGTAACGCACGTGATTTATTTATGGATAAACAACATGCGTTACGGGAAGCCCCGAAAAAAATGACACTAAAAGTTCCGATTGGAAAACTGTTCGCTGTATTTTTATTCTTAATTTTGAGAAAAGTAAAAATTAAAATAAAACAGCCAGATAACATGGTGTATGAGCAATAGCCCCCTTTGGGTGCTACTACACATACACCTATTGTTGGCAAACATTAAAAACCCACTCAAAAGTTTACAATTAACGAAACTTTATTTATATTTGTATCAAATTTGATTTTACAACACGAATGATAAAACGATTTGAAACGAAATTGCTTGAAGAAGCTTTTGAATTTGTAGAAAAGCAAAACCTAAAAGCAAGGAAAAAGATATTTCAAAATATAAGAAGAGCCGAACAACAATCTGACCCAAAGTTTTTTAAAAAACTGACTGACGATATTTGGGAATTTAGAACCTTATATTCTGGAATACAATATCGCCTTTTAGCATTCTGGGACAAGGATGATAAAACCGAAACGTTAGTTTTTGCTACTCACGGAATTATTAAGAAAACAAGCAAAGTGGATAAAAAAGAAATAGACAAAGCTGACAAAATCAGAAATATATACTTTAAAAATAAAAAGAAATGAAAAGTTACACTTTAGACCAAGCAGAAGACCTTTTAATTGGAAAAAAGGGAACTGAAGAAAGAGACGAATATGAATTTGAGTTAAAACTTGAATTGATTGGCGATATGATAAAAACCGCCCGAAAAAAACGAAAACTGACTCAAGAGCAATTAGGAGAATTAGTTGGAGTAAAAAAAGCACAGATTTCTCGACTTGAAAACAGTACTGGAAATGTGACTTTTGAAACTGTAATGCGCATTTTTAATGCTTTAGGTGCTAAACTAAATTTAAATCTACAGATATAAAATAACGTTTGCCAACAATGCCTATACTTAATACGGGTTTGGTGTTTAATTCAAAAGTTAGTCTGTATTTGCAAAGTCCGCCAAATCTTTTGATTTGGCTTTACTACTAAAAAAGATAAAACAAAATAAAAAGATTTGGCTAAGTGCTTAAACGGAAATTAATTACTTTTAAATCCCGTACTAAGCATAGCCGAGAACGTTGTGTACAATGCTGACCCGTCCTGAATAAAGGCTACATAATTTTAAACATTATGTACAAAAATGACAAAGTAATCAGACGGTATTCAGA
>NZ_JAUOSF010000033.1 GCF_030548465.1 Tamlana sp. 2_MG-2023 | reverse complement strand
ACTTTAGTACTTATAATAATGTGTAGTACTTCTATTCAACTTCGGATTTCCATTCGGAAATCCTAACTTCTTAGTCGCAACGCACCTTACACGAAACCGTTGGCAACTATTTGAAAAATGAAAAATTATGACTGAATTTTTACAAGATATCGCACCTACTACAATCTCACTTATTATAACAGGCTTGGTTAGTCTTGCTATTGGAATATATCTTGAAAAATTTAAAAATAGACTTACTTTCATTAAATACAATATTCTATTTCAACCATTGGCAACCTCGAATCAAAATGAATATTGGGGAAATATTGAAGTCTTTTACAATGGACTAAAAACTAATCATTTGAATTTTATGACCATCATTCTAGAAAATGATAGTAATAAAGACTACCAAGATATTTTCATTGATATTTGGGTTGATAAAAATTCATTTATTAAAGGTCAAAATGGATTTTATGTAGACTCAGGCAAAACAATTCCATTGGAAAAAAACCACTATAATGGACTAGTGGAAGTACTCAAGCAGAATACTGAAAACATTGAAAAACAGAAAGAAGACCCGAATCATATTACACCAGTAAAACTTCAAAACGACATTGAATATTATCAAACAAATTCTAAGTTTTACCTGCCTGTGTTTAATCGAAAATCTGAAATTAAATTTAACATCCTAGCAGAAAACGATAATGGGCAACAACCAAATATTGGAATTGACGTAAAACATAAAGGACTGAAATTAATCAAAGAAAATGACAAATATGATGAAGACAAAAAACTCGGCATAGGAATGATTACTTACGGACTGATTGTTTTTGTTCTAACCACCTTTATGCTATCATATTATTTTCCTGAATCCTTAAAACCAATAGTGATATTGGGAATAGTTGGTTTTTTAAACTTGATATTCGGATTATTTATTTATCGGTTTTTTCAATTTATAAAGAACTATTTGAAATAAAAACAGTTGCCAACAACGTATATAATTTATTGCTAGCTTTTCGGCTACTTACGAAAGTCCTCGCGGACTTTCTTTGTCCGTAATTATTTACTAAATTAGTTGCTTGAAACACGCAACAAACCATATACAACAACGTTAGCACACATCCCTACTCTGCTCTAAAAAAGCTAGATTCCTGAATATCTCACCCTAAAAAACTTTAATTTTATCAAAAAAATTAAAGAAGCCATTCTCCTGTAATCGAAGCGAAAACAGACGTTAAAAACAGAACGCTATCGGACTCTTCTCACTCATGCGATTTCGGACACTAGCAATGCGCAATTATGACACTAATCGGACTTATAAAACGCTAAAAATATACTTAACAGAGCTCAAAAAAGCTGATTCAGCTTACTCAAACGGTGTCGGACACCAATATTGCGCAACTCTTACGGCTGACTAAAAATCTGAACGGCAAAACTAAACCTAAAAATCAGTTCGCTAAACAGTTATCTCTAAGTGTTTTAAAGGTAAAAACTAAACAAAAATACACGTGCGCTAACAAAATGTATAAAAAATTGCTATTTTTAGCTAGTCCGAAAGGCTTGTTTTTTTTTGCTAAGCGGATTTTCCTGCGGAAAATCCTCGCGGGCATAAACGCAACTTTCAATACATCAACCGTTAGCACACATCCCTACTCTGCTCTGAAAAAAGCTAGATTCCTGAAATTCTGACTCTAAAAACTTTAATTTTATCAAAAAAATTAAAGAAGCCACTATACTGGAATCGAAGCGAAAACAAACTTTAAAAATATAACCCAATCGGAATCTGTTTACTCAGACGGCTTCGGACACTAGCAATACGCAATCATTGCGCTAATCGGACTTATAAAACGCTAAAAATATGTTTAACAGAGCTCAAAAAAGCTGATTCTGCTTACTCAAACGGCTTCGGACACCAATATTGCGCAAATTTTACGGCGGACTGAAAATCTGAACGGCAAATCTAAACGTAAAAACCAGCTCGCTAAACAATTATTTCTAAGCATTTTAAAGGTAAAAACTAAACAAAAATACACGTGTGCTAACAAAATGTATAAAAAATTGCTATTTTTAGCTATTCCGAAAGGCTTGTTTTTTTTTGCTAAGCGGATTTTCCTTCGGAAAATCCTCGCGGGCTTAAACGCAACTTTCAATACATCAACCGTTAGCCCACATTTTTACTCGGCTCATCAAAATTTAGTCCCTTAAATCCTTTCTCCAAACTCCTACTCTATTCTTATCATAGATTCCTTAATTTATTTCTCTAAAAATTTAATTTTAACAAAAAAATTAAATAACTATTAGCTCCTGGAATCGAAGCGAAAACAGAAATTTAAAATATAGCGCAACGGATTATACTCACTCAGCCGATTTCTGACCCTAACAATACGAAACTGTTGCGACGGACTGATTAGCTGGACGGCATGTTAGTTTGTTAAAAATTAGTATTTAAAACTCTGATTACTCAAACGGTTTTGGATAATGGCAAAACGAAACTGTTGCGACGGATTAAAATCAAAACGGCAATAAATGCAAAGTAAAATCAGGTAAAAATGTGATTAATACTGCGAATCTAAACCTGAATAAACTAAACGTGGGCTAACACAATGTAAAATTCATTGCTTACTTTAGCGTTAAGTTAATGTGCTGTACTTCTATCCAACTTCGGATTTCCAAACGGAAATCCTACTTTCTTAGTCGCAACGCACCTTACATGAAACCGTTGTGTATAACGGCTCACTCCTATCCAAAAAGCTCAATCCCTTAAGATCTTGCTCCAAAAAACTCTGATTTCCTCAAAAAATATAAAAACTAATTTTCCTGGAATCTAAGCGAAAACAAACTTTAAAAGTATAACGCAATCGGATTCTGTTCACTCATGCGATTTCGGACAATAGCAATCCGCAATTATGACGTAATTCGGACTTTTAGAACGCTAAAAATATGCTTAACAAAGCTCAAAAAACTGATTCTGATCACTCAGACGACTTCGGACATCAATATTGCACAACTCTTACGGCGGACTGAAAATCTGGACGGCAAATTAGTTCGTGACAAAATTGAGGTTTAAAAGACAAAATATTCCAATAATTGCGTAAAAAGAAAAACGTAAGTTTTACGGCAAATCTCTCGTGAAAAATTATTTAAAAACCCTTAATTTTAGAGGTTTAAAGCATAAAAACGGACAAAAAAAGCGCTATACACAACACAGTGTAAAATGCATTGCTTACTTTAGCGTTAAGTTAATGTGCAGTACTTCTATTCAACTTCGGATTTCCATTCGGAAATCCTAACTTCTTAGTCGCAACGCACCTTACAC
>NZ_JAUOSF010000032.1 GCF_030548465.1 Tamlana sp. 2_MG-2023 | reverse complement strand
AACTCATTAAAAAAGCAAAAAGTACAATAAGCTAAATAAGGGCGTATGGGGAATGCCTAGGCTCTCAGAGGCGATGAAGGACGTGATAAGCTGCGAAAAGCTGCGGGGATCAGCACACATGAATTGATCCGCAGATATCCGAATGGGGCAACCCACTATATTGAAGATATAGTATCCGCAAGGAGGCGAACCCGGAGAACTGAAACATCTAAGTACCCGGAGGAGAAGAAAACAAAAGTGATTCCGTTAGTAGTGGCGAGCGAACGCGGATTAGCCCAAACCAGTAATGTTACGGCATTGCTGGGGTTGTAGGACCACGAGATTAGAAGCATGATGAATTAGAATTGTTTGGAAAGACAAGCCATAGACGGTGATAGCCCGGTATAAGTAAAGAATGTGGATATAGTGGTATCCTGAGTAGTGCGGGACACGAGTAATCCTGTATGAAACAGTCGGGACCATCCGATAAGGCTAAATACTCCTGAGAGACCGATAGTGAACTAGTACCGTGAGGGAAAGGTGAAAAGAACCCTGAATAAGGGAGTGAAATAGAACCTGAAACCATACGCTTACAAGCGGTCGGAGCCCTTTGGGGTGACGGCGTGCCTTTTGCATAATGAGCCTACGAGTTACCGTTGCTGGCAAGGTTAAGTGATTAAGTCACGGATCCGTAGCGAAAGCGAGTCTGAATAGGGCGCCATAGTCAGTAGTGGTAGACGCGAAACCGTGTGATCTACCCATGGGCAGGTTGAAGCTGTAGTAACATACAGTGGAGGACCGAACCGGTTGACGTTGAAAAGTCTTCGGATGACCTGTGGGTAGGGGTGAAAGGCCAATCAAACTCGGAAATAGCTCGTACTCCCCGAAATGCATTTAGGTGCAGCGTTGCAACATAGTTTTATAGAGGTAGAGCTACTGATTGGATGCGGGGGCTTCACCGCCTACCAATTCCTGACAAACTCCGAATGCTATAAAATGTTTTGCAGCAGTGAGGGCATGGGTGCTAAGGTCCATGTCCGAGAGGGAAAGAACCCAGACCATCAGCTAAGGTCCCCAAATGTATGTTAAGTTGAAATAACGCGGTTGAACTGCTTTGACAGCTAGGATGTTGGCTTGGAAGCAGCCATTCATTTAAAGAGTGCGTAACAGCTCACTAGTCGAGCGGTTCGGCATGGATAATAATCGGGCATAAACATACTACCGAAGCTATGGACTTGTAAAAGTGGTAGGGGAGCATTGTAGTGTCGTCGAAGGTGTACTGTGAGGTATGCTGGAGAAGCTACAAAAGAAAATGTAGGCATAAGTAACGATAATGCGGGCGAGAAACCCGCACACCGAAAGACTAAGGTTTCCTCAGCTATGCTAATCAGCTGAGGGTTAGTCGGGACCTAACGCGAACCCGAAAGGGGTAGTGGATGGACAACTGGTTAATATTCCAGTACCTGCTCACACTAAAAGTGACGGAGGCGTATATTTGGTGCGAACTGACGGAATAGTTCGTTGAAGCGAGTAGTAATACCGCGATAGTACACTGAGACTTCGGTCAAGGTGATAATCCAGAGAAGCGACTTCCAAGAAAAGCGAGTGAAGCAGCCCGTACCCTAAACCGACACAGGTAGTTGGGATGAGAATTCTAAGGTGCTCGAGAGATTCATGGCTAAGGAATTAGGCAAAATAGACTCGTAACTTCGGGAGAAGAGTCGCCACCCTTCGGGGTGGCCGCAGTGAAAAGGTCCAGGCGACTGTTTATCAAAAACACAGGGCTATGCTAAATTGAAAGATGACGTATATGGCCTGACACCTGCCCGGTGCTGGAAGGTTAAGTGGAGGGTTTAGCTTCGGCGAAGATCTTAAATGAAGCCCCAGTAAACGGCGGCCGTAACTATAACGGTCCTAAGGTAGCGAAATTCCTTGTCGGGTAAGTTCCGACCTGCACGAATGGTGCAACGATCTGGACACTGTCTCAGCCATGAGCTCGGTGAAATTGTAGTATCGGTGAAGATGCCGATTACCCGCTGTGGGACGAAAAGACCCCGTGCACCTTTACTATAGCTTAGTATTGGTTTTGGATAAGTAATGTGTAGGATAGGTGGGAGACTTTGAAGCGGCATCGCCAGGTGTTGTGGAGTCATTGTTGAAATACCACCCTTTGCTTATCTAGAGTCTAACCTTCTTATGAAGGGACAGTGCTTGGTGGGTAGTTTGACTGGGGTGGTCGCCTCCAAAAGAGTAACGGAGGCTTCTAAAGGTTCCCTCAATACGGTTGGTAATCGTGTGTAGAGTGCAATGGCATAAGGGAGCTTGACTGAGAGACCTACAAGTCGATCAGGTACGAAAGTAGAGCATAGTGATCCGGTGGTTCCGCATGGAAGGGCCATCGCTCAAAGGATAAAAGGTACGCCGGGGATAACAGGCTGATCTCCCCCAAGAGCTCATATCGACGGGGGGGTTTGGCACCTCGATGTCGGCTCGTCACATCCTGGGGCTGGAGAAGGTCCCAAGGGTTGGGCTGTTCGCCCATTAAAGTGGCACGCGAGCTGGGTTCAGAACGTCGTGAGACAGTTCGGTCTCTATCTACAGTGGGCGTTAGAAATTTGAGTGGATCTGACTCTAGTACGAGAGGACCGAGTTGGACTAACCTCTGGTGTATCAGTTGTCGCGCCAGCGGCATTGCTGAGTAGCTACGTTGGGAAGGGATAAGCGCTGAAAGCATATAAGCGCGAAACCCACCACAAGATGAGATTTCTTTAAAGGGTCGTGGGAGATTACCACGTTGATAGGCTATAGGTGTAAAGGCAGTAATGTCATAGCCGAGTAGTACTAATAACCCATAGGCTTATTGTACGCCTGTTTTTTTATAAAGTTCAATAGATTATTATTACGTCAATATCTTATTTCAATATGTTAAAATATTTATCCTCGTGAAGGCGGGGATCTCATAATCTCAAATCGAGAATATGTTAGAAGAGATTCCTGCATGTGCAGGAAAAGATTTAAGGTGGTTATAGCGATGGGGCTCACCTCTTACCTTTCCGAACAGAGAAGTTAAGCCCATTAGCGCCGATGGTACTACATTAGTGGGAGAGTAGGTCGTTGCCTTTTTTGAATCCTCAACATGAAAATTGTTGAGGATTTTTTATTTTGTGTTTTTGGCAGAAGGCTGTAAGCTATATGCTTTAGGCATTAAGCTATAAGTTGAGAGTTATTAATAACTAACAACTAATAACCAGAAACCAAAAAAATGACCTGGTAGCTCAGTTGGTAGAGCATCTCCCTTTTAAGGAGAGGGTCCTGGGTTCGAGCCCCAGCCCGGTCAC
>NZ_JAUOSF010000031.1 GCF_030548465.1 Tamlana sp. 2_MG-2023 | reverse complement strand
AGCAAACGCTTCTTAAGGAGGTGTTCAATAACAAACCCTGGGTGAATGCCTTTATATTTCTCTATTAAATGGTTCATATAACAAATATAAGCAAATTTGTTTATATTCATGAAAGTGTAATGGAGTATAAATAGCTTACAGTTAGTCGATAATGTGAAAATGGATAATTTAAAAATAACTTACCTAAATCTTAAACTCTTGTTTAATCAAAACTTTTAAGGACTTATAATATGCTCTTTTTCTTTGGGTAAGCTTTTCTTCATGCTTAATAGTTTCATCAACAATGGCAAGAAGTTCTTCTCTTTGTTTTAGAATGAATAAATTACAGAAATCAAGATCGAGGTTTTGACAAAATTGATATAACTTATCCCAACTACATGAATGTTCAAATCTTTCAATTCTACCAATACTTGTTGGGTTTGATTCCAAAATAAGTGAGAGTTGATGTTGAGAAAGTCCTTTTTTAAGTCTAGCTAATTTTAGCACACACCCTATTTGAATGTTTAAGATATGCAACTCAAATTCATTATAACTTCTCATAATGTAAAATTTGATAAAATCATTATATTTATTCGATACAAATTTGTGCTGAATAAAATGTTTTATTATATTGCATTGATATTATTGGACTTGCAGTTCTTTAATTCTGAATTAAATGAATATTTGCTTATAGTACTTATCACGGAGATGGTGTGTTAATCCAAGATAATGAGTGAAATCTCATATCAAATGATTCAAGTTAATTTGTTGTTCAGACCGAGTATTGCACACTGCTAATAAATATTTATCATTAATAATATTCCTATTTGAAAGGGTTTAAAATATACAAAGGGTTAAAAATTATCAAAGCACAATTCAATGTTGAGCTAACGGTATATTTTATCCTTTTTCCTAAAAAACCAAAGTGCCCGATATAAGGTACTACTTGTTGCAGGAGTGACGTTATGAAAATTACTGGCAAAATGTATTAGCACATCCATATAATACATGGCCTATTTTGGTACACGAAAACTCTTTTCTCCTGTAATTCACGATTCCACATAATCATGGTATCCAGCCATGAAACGATATTCCTTAAGTATGAATTTTAATCCTTACTCAGGTAAGGTGTGCTTTGTATTAACTAAAAAAAGATGCCTATGAGATAAACTTTTGAATTAGTCACTAAGTAGATCCGGGTAGTTTCAAACCTGATAAAAATAACCCTAACGGTTTAGTGGGGCTACCTGGTTATACAAAAAAACAAGTATTAACTATAAAAACTATTATTTATGAAGCAACTCTATTCGATAAATATGGCTAAGAGTTCATTTACTGGTTTACAGTAAAATAAAAACCTCCTAAATAAACTTTTGCAGGGTCTATAGGAGGCTTAACTAATCAAACAACAGAATTGTTTAATTCAAATCCAAAATTATGAAAAAATTACTACTAGATGTTAAGATATCGCGTATATTCTTTATCTACTTAATTCTATGTATACCATTGCTTTCTCTACTGTTTTCAGTGGCACCTTCTAATCAGAGATTTATTGTGTCAGGTAAAGTTGAGGATGCTCAAGGCATGCCTATTGTAGGTGTGCATGTTATGTCTAAGAATACGACTAATGGGGTCGTGACTAATTTCGATGGGCACTATAAAATAGAAGTATACCCAAGCGATACGCTGATATTTTCAGCATTAGGTTTTAAATCACTGACCAAGAGCGTAAATAACCAAAATCAAATCAATGTTCAGCTTGAAGAAGACATAACTGAACTTGGTGAGATTATGATTAATGCCGGATATTACTCTGTGAAGGAAGAGGAGCAAACCGGTAATATCGAACGTGTAACCGCAAAAGATATAGAGACACAGCCAGTAGCAAATCCTTTAGCTGCATTACAAGGTCGTATGTCTGGTGTGTATATTACACAACAGTCTGGCGTTCCTGGAGCTGGTTTTACGGTTCGTATTCGTGGTCAAAATAGTATCACAAAAGGGAATGACCCTTTTTATATTGTTGATGGCGTACCTTATATATCGAGTACCATAGCCTCATTAGGTACTGCCATAGTTTCAAGTGCTAACCCATTAAGTAGTATCAACCCCGCAGATATTGAAAGTGTGGAAGTTTTAAAAGATGCAGATGCCACAGCTATTTATGGATCTCGTGGCGCTAATGGTGTAGTACTTATTACTACTAAAAAAGGAAAAGAAGGAAAAACGGAGGTTTCCTTTAATTTACAGACAGGAGTCGGTTCGGTCGCTAATATAATGTCTCTTTTGAATACGCCTCAATACTTGGAAATGCGTAAAGAAGCTTTTCAAAATGACGGTACAACTTCTAATGAAAATAATGCACCCGATTTGCATGTATGGGATCAGAACCGCTATACAAATTGGCAAGATGAGCTCATTGGAGGCACGTCTTATATCACAGATTCACAAGTTAAAATATCAGGTGGGAATAGTCAAACACAATTTTTGTTTGGTGGCAGTACTTATAAAGAAACCACTGTTTTCCCAGGAGATTTTGATTATAAGCGTTTTTCAATGAATCTTTCTGTGAACCATACCTCTGAAAATAAACGTTTTTCAAGTGCTATGAATATGATCTATAGCGATGAAAATAGTACGCTTCCAGATGAAGACCTTACTTACGCAGCACTAACCCTTCCTCCAAATCTACCCGAGTTAATAGATGAAAATGGCGATCTTATTTTTTACAGAGGACTGACCAATCCTTTAAGGTCAACTTTCCAAAGATTTGATGCTAATAATGCAACATTCATTGCTAATGCCCAAATTTCTTATAGGCTTTTAAAAGGTTTAAAGGCTAAAGCTAGTTTGGGGTATAATTCAATATTTAGAGAAGAGAAGGAAATACGATCTAGAAAGGCTACAAACCCTCTGTCTTCAACATTACCTTCATCTGATTTTGCTGATGCCTCCGTAAACTCATGGATAATAGAACCACAGCTAGAGTACAACCACAGTTTTGGGAATTTAGCTTTGCAAACTTTGGTAGGTGCAACGTTTCAGCAGCTTGATCAAAATAGTAAATCGTTAAGAGCTTCAGGCTATATTAACGATGCGATTATGGAAGATATTTCAGCAGCGGCCGATGTAGATGTATTAAATGCTGATATTTCCCAATATAAATACCAAGCGGTGTATGGTCGCGTCCATCTGGATTTTAAAAAACGGTATTTTTTAAATTTTACGGCAAGAAGAGATGGCAGTAGTCGATTTGGAGAAAATAATCGATTTGCAAATTTTGGTGCGCTTGGAGCAGCTTGGCTTTTTTCAAAAGAAAAACTATTTGATAGTGAAAAAGGCATTTTTAGTTTCGGAAAGTTTAGAGCTAGTTATGGGAGTACAGGTAATGATCAAATTGGAGATTATGGATATTTAGATAGTTATTCACCTACTAGTTTTTCCTATCAAGGTGTTTCAGGACTTTACCCAACACGTCTTAACAATCCGAATTTTGGATGGGAGCGTAATATAAAGTTTGAAGTAGGGCTAGATTTAGGCTTCCTAAGAGATCGTATAATGCTTTCAGGTGTGTATTACAACAACCAATCAGATAATCAACTCATAGGCCTTCCATTACCAACAAGTGTTGGTTATTCATTCTTACAATCGAATTTAGATGCATCGGTAGAAAATAGGGGGTGGGAATTTAATTTAGAAACTACGAACGTAATTACAACAAACTTTAGTTGGGTGTCACAATTAAATTTAACCATCTCAAATACTCTACTTGTTAATTATCCAAATTTAGAAACCTCTGCATTTGCCAATAGGTACCGTGAAGGAGAAAGTATGTTTATACAGCCTTTATTTCACACTATAGGTGTGAATTCGGACACGGGAATTTATGAGTTTGAGGATGTTGATTCAGATGGTGTTATCTCAGCCCCTAATGATTATCAATTTTTACAGGAAGTTAGGCCAGAGTTTTATGGCGGTTTTTTAAACAC
>NZ_JAUOSF010000030.1 GCF_030548465.1 Tamlana sp. 2_MG-2023 | reverse complement strand
TAAAACACCTGAAATGGTATATAAATTAACAGCTTAATTTCAATTTTAACCTGTAGCCATATTTCAGGACGAGACATAAAAAAATATAATGCAAAAATCACAGCGATATGAAAAAGCATCGAAACTAATTTTGGTTTCGGTTCTTTTCGGTTTTATTACATTAATCTTTACAAATATTGCTTTCGGCAGAACAATTACTCAACAATTAAGTAATATACTTGCGCTAATTATAACGGTAATTTTAGCAACTATATTACTAAAAAAACAGTATAATTGGTTAAGAATTTTAATGCTAATATTTTTCTTTATTTCTATTCCTCTAACCCTACTTTCTATGGTAAAAGCCTATAAGATTTCAGGAATACTATTTCAATTACTTTTAATCCAATTTCTATTTACATTTTTGGGTGTTAAAAAAATATTAAGGAAATGAAATATTTATATGACCATATTGTAGAAACTATAAGTGACTCAAAAATTCATTTAATAGACCCTGAACAAATAGATTCAGTAAAAGATTATAATAACTTCCTAAACGACCTTCTTTCTATTATAGGTGTTCAAATTAAAGATTTTCAAGGATTTGAAGGAGAAACCAGATTAATAAAATTTAAAATAAACACATCAGAATTATCCATTTTTGTAAATGGAAATAGCGATTATGTTGACCATATACCCATCTTAAAAGAAATAAACAAAAAGCTAAGTGAAGGTTCTTTTTATTCATTTTGGAGTGGAGATTTTGGTCAAGAATTAGGTTTTTTTTATACCGAAGACCCCGAAATTATTGACCAATTAACTGCTCACATAAAAAAAGACAAAAATATTGGTCAAATAGACGGAATAGAAATTAGAGATGAAGAAAAACCAGTGGGAATTTGGCAGAATGAGATAAAATCAAAAAAAGAAAATAAAGATATTCTCAAAATAGTTAAAAAACATATAAGAAATAATGCAGAAAAAAAATATTCTAGGCTTGATTACATTATTTTAATAGTTTCATTTCTTTTAATATTATTTGGGACTTTTATAGAGGTAATAATTCCTAGCTTGAATTTTAATCTATTTACTGGAGCAATAAGGGGATTAATAATTGGATTTGGAATGTACAAAATTAACAAGCATATATAAACGTTTGCTAACACAACCTATAATCAATACGGGCTTCGGGCTTAATCGAAAGGTTTGTATATTTTTTGAAGTCCGCAAAATCTTTGGGATTTTGCTTTAAACAAGGAAAAGAAAAAACAAAACAAAAAGATTTTGCTATGTGCGTGGCGGAAAGCAAACGCTAGTTTGCTCCCGAACTGTTCATAGCTAAACCGTTAGCCACAATTTAAAGTAACATTCGGGCTTTACAATCGTCATTAGAATAAACAATCAAAATGTCAAAAAAAACTATTTTAAAACTATCAATAGCATTAATTCTGTTATTCAATCAAAATCTTATTTTAAGTCAACAACTTGAAATTGAACCTTACGAGTTCATAACAGCTTCAAATGATACTGTTCAGGCAGAAAGAGGAACATTTATGGTAAAGGAAAATAGAGAAAAATCCTCTTCCGATTCTATTCAATTATCTTTTATAAGATTTAAAAGTACAAATCCGAATCCATCAAATCCAATTGTCTATTTATCTGGTGGACCAGGAGGTTCTGGCTCGGAAACCGCCAAATATGAACGATTTGAACTGTTTATGAAATTGCGTGAAGTTGCAGATGTAATCGCATTTGACCAAAGAGGAACTGGAATGTCCGACAAATTAATTGATTGTCCAATTAAACTCAACATTCCAATATCCGAACCTTTAACAAAAGATGATTATTTAAAAATTACTACTGACAATTTGAAAAAATGTAAATCTTTTTGGGAATCTGAAAAAGTTGATTTATCTGCTTACAACACAACAGAAAGTGCAAAAGATTTAGATGCATTAAGAAAAGTACTTGATGTGAATAAAATATCGCTTTGGGGTATTAGCTATGGTTCACATTTGGGTTTTGAATACATAAGGCTTTTTGAAGAAAATATTAAAAAAATGGTTTTGGCAAGTTTAGAAAGTCCTGATGAAACTTTAAGGCTACCATCGAAAACAGATGCCTTTTTAAACGAAATATGCGAGCGTGCAAAAGATAATTACGGAATGAGTCCCAAATATCCTGATTTAAAAAACAAGATAATTGAAGTCCACAGAAGACTCAAAGAAAAACCTGTCATTGTCGACATAGAAGATGACAAAGGAAAAAAAATAAAAGTAGGAATATCTGACTTTGAGTTACAAATTGCAATCACAGCAATTTATTTAAGAGACCCTTCTATATCAAATAAAATCCCAAAATTATATTTAGAATTATATAATGGTAATTTTTCTGAAATCGCACCAATGGTAAAACTTATAAAACAATCAATTTCAGAACCTGAAAACCCAATGTCTTTTGCAATGGATATGCATAGCGGTGCGTCCGATGCAAGAAAAAAAGAAATCAGAAAAGAGTTGAAAAATTCATTACTTGGAGATGGCATCAACTATTTGATGTTGGATTGGATTGATGAACTTAATTATTTTCATCTTCCCGAAGAATTCAGAAAACTTAAAGAAAACAATGTTAACGCTTTACTTTTGAGTGGAAAAATGGATGGTCGGACATATCTTTCTTCGGCTGTTGAAATTGCCAAATCGTTTAAAAACGGACAGCATATTATAATTGATAATGCAGGACATAATCTATATATGTTATCACCAGTAATTGGATATTTAGTACTTGAATTTTTTAAAGGAAAGGAATTAAATGTTAGCGAAATAAAATTGAAACCTGTAACATTTGAGTAAAAAACTGTGGCTAACAACGTATATAAAAAATAGCGCGAGTAGTTGCTAACACAAAGGTTCGGGCATTTTTAGGAAGTCGCCAAATTTTTAAATTTGACAAATTCCCGAAAATAAAATAATTAGTAAATTTTAAAAATTCGGCTTGTGTTTAATCCGAATAATTATCGCTTATTTTCAGCGCTACTTTTCATATACAAGACCGTTGGCTACAATTAAGCACATCAGAAATCTATTAATTCCTAAAGCTAACGGACGGAATTTTGAAGGTATTTTAAGAACAAATTTTTACCGTTAGTCGAGATTAAAACCCCAAAAAATGAAAGTGAAATTTAATTTATTATTAATATTAGTACTTATTTCTCAATTTACATATTCACAGAAATCTGATATGTCAAAGGAGCAAAAAGATTTTATGTACTCGATGAAATTTGAAATGACGAAAGATTTATTTAGAAAACCTGAATATGATTTCAAAAGTCAAAAGATAGACATCGATAAAAAATATTTAAAGTCAAATAAAACAAAGGAGTCAATTATTACCAGCATTGAATATTTCGAAAAAAACGCTAAACTTGAAATAAAAAATGAGGGAAATAAAAAGATTGAAATACAGTCAGATTTTCCTGATAATTTCATCCCAGAAAAACATGGGGTTATTTCTATAGAAATTGAAGAAAGTAAATTATTTGGAAATAACAATACCCAATTAGAACCTTCAAAATCAGGGTCGACCTCATTTGGATTACATGTTTTTCATTCTAATCAATTGAGTTTTAATTCAAAATTTGATGAAAATCTAACAGGAGAAGTTTTTTATAGTGTAAAATTTATTACTGATTATTCTACCAAAAGAGTTTCAAAAAAAGATATCGGAAAAACTGTTAAATTAAATGAAAGCGAATATCAACTTATTGACATTTTTGAAAACAAAATAGTTCTAAAACCAAATTTGGATGAAAAGCTAACAATAAACGACATAAAAGTTAAATGTATAAATCTTGATAGTACAGATGAAATGGAATTAGTTTCCAAAACTGATCCTTCTTGGATTACGTCTAGTCTGATTGACGAAAATATATACCAATTATTTAAAGAAAATAAAGATTTGACTATTGAAACTTATAAAAACAAGTATTCATTAGAGGTGTTAATGGATAAAAGTTTATCAGGAAAATATTTTATTTTGGAAGTAGCTGCCCCTATTAAAAATGATATAATTTTATATGAACCAATTTATGGAGTTAACAAAATTATAAAAGTAAAACTGTAGCCAACAATGCCTATACTTAATACGGGTTTGGTGATTAATTCAAAAGCTAGTCTGTATTTGCAAAGTCCGCCAAATCTTTTGATTTGGCTTTATTACTAAAAAAGATAAAACAAAATAAAAAGATTTGGCTAAGTGTTTAAACGGAAATTATTTACTTTTAAATCCCGTACTAAGCATAGCCGAGACCGTTGTATGCCATTTTGACCCGTCCTGAATAAAGGCTACATAATTTTAAACATTATGTACAAAAATGACAAAGTAATCAGACGGTATTCAGA
>NZ_JAUOSF010000003.1 GCF_030548465.1 Tamlana sp. 2_MG-2023 | reverse complement strand
GGCTAGCCCCAAGAGAATTAAAAACAGTAATTTTAAACTAGTTTTAGAAAATTAAGCAGTTCTAAAATGGGGAAGCTTACATCTTTACCAGATTCGAAAGCTTGGTCGAAGTCGTTATTTCTATTATATTCTTTAGACATGAGTAAAATAGTTTTTAAAACAATTCTAAATTACGAAAAACTTTAATAATATTATAATCGCTATACGCAATGAGTCAAACCCTAATACTGCTGCAAACCATTACTTTTTAACGATTGCTTTCATAGAAAGCAACCTAACAATCTACAGATAATTTAAAGACCAACGCATCAATTAAATAATATGGAATAGTTTTAGTATTTATATGGAATCATCCATACAGTGCCAATGCTCGCTTTAATTAGTTTAACAAAAATAAAATATTTTCGGCTTTTTAAATACTATTCAAAAAAACAGACAAGTTTTGATCTTTACTTAGATTTAATTTTTGTTTTAAACGATATTTTTTCATCCTAATACTAGAGGGCTCAACATGTAGTAAATTTGCCATTTGTTTAGTACTAAGATTTAATTTTATATACAAACAATATTTTATATCAAGTTGTGTTAGCTTATGATTCGAAGTTTTTTGTAAAGCTTCTATAAATTCAGGATTAACTCCTTTTATATCTGCTTTTAGAGTTTTAAAATCTTTATCTAACCTCATTTGATTATTGATAATTCTACTCAGATTTTGGATCGTTTGTGGGTTTAGATTTTCAACAAAAAGCTTATCCTTCATTTGTAGTAAGATTTCATTTTTATACTCAACTTGTAAAGACTCGGCTAACAATTCTTTTTGAAGTTTATTCTTTTGTGCTAAAATTAACTCCTGTTCCACTTCTAGACGCGCCGCTTCTTCGGTTTTAAGTTTTGCTTTTTCTTCTAGTAATTGTGTTCGTAAACGGTCTTCTTCTGTTTTAACTTTTAGCAATTTTTGCTGCTCAATAGAATATTTTAATTTATAATTATAAGTCATGAAAATCAAAATGAGGCTAATAAACAAAGCCACAGCAATACCTAGTGATAAATGCTTTTGCTTAGTTTCCGCTTTACTTTTATCATCCAAGAATTTTATTTGCTTTCTTTTTTTATTTAATTCGTATTTTGCATCTAGAAGTTGACTATACCTCTGTCTGTCTTTTTCAATAAATAACCTATAATTTTCTACGTATAATTCGTAAAAAGAAACAACTTGATCGGGGTCATTCTTCTTTTTATACAATTTGGCCAATGCAAAATAAATTTTAGATAATAATTCTGGCTGCTTTACTTTATATGACTCCGCTTTTAATTTAGATTTAAGAAGTAATTTTTCAACTTTATCAAGATCATTTTCCTTATAAGCGAGTTCAGATAACAAACCATTGCAATTGATTATAACTTGTTTATCATTGGTAGCCAAGCCATTTTTTAAAGCCAAATTTGCATAAGTTTCAACAGAATCTTTATAAAAAGGCATATAAAATTGATAAAAATGAACAGCCACGTTTAGTTGTAAAATGCCTAACTGATTTTGAAGTATAATTTTATCTTTATTCTTATTAAAAATGGAAATACCCTTTTTTAATGCTATTAGAGTGGAATCTATTTTCGAAACTTCCCTCTTGTTTTGTTCAAAAAAATAGGTTCCTTTTGCTTGCCATGCTAAAGTAAGTTGCTCCGGATCTTTTGATTTTATCGCAGCAGCTAAACAGTAGTTAGCATATTTGTTTTCTAAAACTAAATTTTCGTTATCAGCATAATAACTAGAAATCCGGTAGTACAATTTACTTTTTAACAGGTCGTTGTTTGTTTTTTCGGCCAACTTCAACGCTTTAAAAAAATAACTCAAACTATTCGTATCATTTAGCGCACTTAAACCTCTGCCTTTATAATAATTTGCATAAGATAGATCTTCAGGTTTTTTTGAACGTAATGCGGCTACTAGCAACTCCTCTATAGCTAAATTCATTGCTGTGAATTCATTACTATATAGGTAAATAGATATTGCTATTTTTAATATTTCAATTCTATTTTTACTTGAAACAACAACATCTTCCTGCTTTATAGCGTCATTAATTAGAACTAAACTTCTATCTAAATCACTTAATTGTATAACTCTAGCCAGCTGAGCTGTGTACAAAAAATAGTCTTCGGAAAACTTATTGGTCTGTGATATTTTGTTTTCTAAATCGCGTTTAAGTTCGTCTTGTGCAAAACTGACATGGCAAAATAGAAAACATAATAAAATAAATATGAGTCTTATCATTTTTATCATGTGCCAAAAGTAAGTAAAAAGAAGTTTCCTACCTTTTTTAATAAACTACACTAGATTTAGTAAAAGTAAGAAGACAGAAATACAAAACACATAACCCATTGTCTCTGTGTAAAATAACTCATTTTTGTATACAAATTGTAATCTATAAAAACTAAGAGTGTATACGTTTTGTAGACATTTTTAACCTTAATAAATGTAGGATCACCAGTACATTTGGCACAAATTAATTTTAAAAATCTAAAAAATGAACAACAAAACACTTTCAATCGTTTCTTACATTACTATTATCGGATGGTTAATTTCTTATTTTTCTTATAAAAATAAAGCACCAAAAAGCTCCTTAGTAAGTTATAATTTAAAACAATCCTTAGGAGTTGCCATCTTAGGTATAGTTTTCGGTATTGCAACAAACATAATTGCTATGATTATTCCATCTATAGCCGGTATTTTATCATTAGGTAATTTAGTAATTTTAGCATTATGGATATTTGGCATCATAAACGCTATGAATGAAGCTGAAAAACCTGTTCCTGTAGTAGGGTCTTTTTTTGAAAATAAGTTTGATTTTATTAAATAAACGGACTAATAATTAGACCATCTAACTCTTTACATTAATTCAAGTTCGACTATGTACACCTACAAACTCCAGTCTGTTGTATAATTTTATCATACCGTTTTCTCACTACGAACGCATTATGTGAATGAATCAATACTTGATGAGATTTCTGGTCGTTCTTACTTTTCCTTAGAAGAGAAAGAAATAAACTTTCAAAAACTTATTTAAATTTGACTTAATCGTTTTTAGTCAAACTTAGGTTCTTAAAAAGTTAGTATTCAATTTGCCGTACATTACATAAATTAATTTATTCTAACCATAAGAATTAAAGTGATTTACGGCAATTTTCACCAACGGTTTAGGCCCCATGAAGCTCCTTGACCTTGATATATAGTCTGACACATCAGGTTTTACTTTTTTAACCCTAAATAGGCGGTTCTTAAAAAAAATGATGTAAGCTTATTATTGATATTTTGCTTTAATTTTATCTACTATAGTTTGAGCCAGTTTTTCTTTACTTTCAACCGTCCAACCCGCAACATGTGGTGTGAGTAAGACATTTTCGGCTTCAATTAAATATTTAAAAGCTTCAGGTAGTTCCTTAGAAAATAAGGTTTCAAAGGAGGCTTTTTCATATTCTAAAACATCTAGTCCGGCGCCTAATATTTTCCCTGATTTTAAGGAAGACACCAAATCTTGAGTCACCACACTTTTTCCGCGTGCGGTATTAATTAACCAAAATGGTTTTTTCACCTGATTAATAAAATTACCATCAATCATATTTAAAGTAAGCGGCGTTTGTGGCGTATGTAAACTAATCACATCGACCTGTTCTTTAAAGGTTTGTAAATCGACTTGTTTGGCATTGGCATCACCAACACCGTCTTTAATATCATAACATAGCACCTCAACGTCAAAACCTCGTAATTTTTTAGCGAAGGCTTTGCCCATGTTTCCGTAACCAATGAGGCCAACGGTTCGACCATCTAATTCAATACCACGATTGGCTTCGCGCAACCATTTTCCAGCCCTTACTTCGGCGTCTGCCTTATTCAATTTATTAAATAAAGACAATAACATCCCTAAAGCATGCTCACCAACGGCATTTCTATTCCCCTCGGGTGCCGATACTAAAAACACGCCTTTACTCTCGGCATAATCGCAGTCAATATTCTCTAACCCCGCACCTACACGGCCAATGAACTTCAAAATACGCGCAGCATCTAAAAAAGTTTTATCAATGGTGAAGCGGCTTCTTAATACAATACCGTCGTACTCATGAATTTTAGCTTCAATTTCGGCTTTTGAAGAGGTATAATCTTAATGGTTTTCAAAACCTAAAGCGTTTAATTGATTAATTAATAACTCGTGATTGGTATCTAAATGGAGAACTTTCATAAATATGGATTTCGGTTTCAAATTTACGAAGTTTTAGCATACTGAAGCTTAGCTAGATCTTGAAAAAGTATATACTACTAACAAGCCTGTAAACCGTCTAAAATTTAAACAGCACAAACACAACATAGTGATTCACTTCAGATTTCACTTTAATCCAAACAACATACAAGCCCCTAACAACGCAACATTCACAGCCTATATGCAACATAATTTACAATGGATGCTTCTTTAATTTTAGTGCTGAATTTTCTTAAATTTTATCTTTATCTTTAAATACAAATCCCACTAACCACTTAACTTATGACAAAAACCATACGTTTAACCCTACTTTTATTGTGGGTTTTTCAGTTCAATTCTTGGGGGCAGCACATCCAAAAGGAATATGATTTTGTAAGCATCAAAGAAGGGATTCCGAAAGTAGGAATTCCAGATATCGTACAAGACCACAAGGGCTTCATTTGGATTGCCACCAATACTACAGGACTCTACAAGTTTGATGGCATCAATTATACCTCTTACAAACACATATTAAACGATTCAACGTCTTTGAGCAGCAGCCGCGTAGACTGTACTTTTATAGATAGTAAACAAAGACTCTGGGTAGGCACCGAAAACAAACTGGTGCATGCCCAGTTTTACACCAAAAATAAAACCAGTTTTGAAACCGATATTTCCATCAGAACCTTGCTTTGACACATGGTATTCTTTCGCCGAAATATTAGTTGATATGCTAATAAACAAAAGCAATAATTTAATTTTATTCCTCATGTTTTTAAGCCATTTACTTTTTATTGAAACAGTAAGTTACTTTTAAACATCATTCCCTAACGATTAGCTTAAACCCTTCGATTATCTAATAAATATTTTTTTTCTAAATGTTTCCATTTCATTATAAACTGAAATGATATATAAACCACTTGGAATCGTTGGGCATGAGATTACAGATTTTGATGTATTAAATTGATTAGACAACAAAATTTTCCCATTTAAATCATGTAGCTGCACATCATAATTACCTCCCTTTAAGTTACTAATGTGTATTTCCTTATGACCATGCAGGTATTTTACTGAAAACGCGTCAGGTTTAGTTTCATCAGATATGCTTAATGGCGCATCTGGATTTGTTATAGCCAAGACTAAATTCCCGGCTTCAACATAAGCGTTTTCTCTAACAAAATCCACTTCGTTGCCATTAAAAGTCCATTGAGCCTTTGTCCAGCGCGAGTAATCAAAACTATCAAACTCATCGCGCCACTGCTTAGTAAAGGACTGGTTTGAAGGATCATAACTTGAGTACTCAATCCAATCCACATACTGATAGGCAGGCATCGCACTCTCATCAATAGCACCTACCCACGCTGGTGTAGAGGATATCCATGCGTTAAAACGATAACCTTGAGCTCTATCCATATGAGTTACAAAAGCTCCAGTTTTACGCCTTTGTTCTACACCATCAATAAACCAAGCGATATAGTCTGGAGTCCATTCTAAAGTAAACACATGAAAATCATCTGCTAATGAATAATTTAATGGGATCTGCTCTTCACTGTAAACTAAATTCCCATCATTGTCATTTGCAAAAATATTTGTTGACATTATTTGGGCATTATTCTTGCCCAGTACTTCAATATCAAGTTCTCCCCAATACGGATCGTTCCCTCCTGGATAATGTTTTATAGTATAAAAGGTAGATAACATGCCACTACCTTTTATCATTTTCATACGCATTTCGAATTTCCCGTATAAAACACTTTCCTTCGAATATACCTCAGCTCCATTATATGGTTTTTGCGCAAATGATGATGTACAAAATAATAGCAAGATTAATGTTATATTTTTCATAGTTAAATATTATTAATTGACTTTTCGGTTACTTGGCTATATAATTAAAGCCTAATTTTAAATTATAGTAATCGATATTATCTGAATATATATAAAGGAGGTGTTGGATCGGTTATCGCTAAAATCAAATGGCCATTTTCAATGTAAGCGTTCTCCTCTACAAAATCGACTTCGTTACCATCAAATGTCCAATTACCCTTTTTCCAACGCAATGCATTGAACCAATAAAAATTATCGCGCCATTGCTTAGTAAAATCTTGTGTGGCTTCATTGTAGCTAGAATACTCAATCCAATCTACGTATTGATACGCTGGCATGGCATCTTCATCAATCTCTCCTACCCAGGCTGGTGTAGAAGATATCCATGCATTAAGGCGATACTCTTGAGGCACCGTCATATGATCTACAAATTCTCCTGTTTGACGTCTTTGTTCAACACCATCAATAAACCATGCAATATAGTTAGGCGTCCATTCTAAGGTATAAACATGAAAATCATCTGCTAATGAATAATCAAGATGTATTTGTTTCTCATCGTGAATCCAATTTCCATCGGCGTCATTAATAAAAATATTTGTTGACATTATTTGAGCATTATCCTTAGCTAACACCTCAATATCTATTTCGCCCCAATAAGGATTACCTGTCTTAGGAAAGTGTTTAATCGTATAAAAGGTAGATAGCATTCCACTACCCTTTATCATTTTCATACGCATTTCAAATTTCCCATATAAAACGGATTCATGTGAATAAACCTCGCCACCTCTATATGGTTTTTGCGCAAATAATGACGAGATGCACATTAGAAATATAAGTGTGAATACGCTTTGCTTCATAACAAACCATTTTTATTTAATTCTTTATTCTATTAATTGCTTTATAAATTAAACCGAAAGTAATTTTTCGTAACATTCAATGACTTACTATATGCCTTGATTTAATTTCAGAAAAACGAATCACGTGATTAAAAACATGCTCAACTTTTTCCATGATTTTTTGACAAGAAATCTTTGATTTCCCCGCAACTATAATCTCTACATTTTCATATTTATCCTTGAAACTTCTAACATTTAGCCATCCATTTGGAAAATAGATTGTAAGTACTTCCGATTCGTTTTTTAAATACAAATCAAACTCACCACAAAGCCAATTCACTAACCGTTCATAATTGTTTTTAGTTCTAATAGCTTCTACCTTCTTAAGTTGATATAAACCTATTTGGCCATTACATTTGTCAATATCATGTTCTATTATATTTTTCAAGACATTTATTTTATTGGATTATAACTTTAATAATGCCACCTTACAAAGGCTTCCATTGCTGCGTAATGTGATAATCCTAGCTTATCATATAGTTCGGCAGTTTCACTGTTTCTGTCTTCTGCACGCTGCCAAAACTCTCTACTATCGCTTCCTTGAAAAACTACACCGTCTTTTTGGGATTGATGTTTAAAAATACCTTTGCGCTTTTCCAGAACTTGATCTGGTCCCATAGGAACTGCCATTTCTATCTCATCAATATTCCATTCTTGCCAAGCACCTCGGTATAGCCAAACCCAGCAATCTTTCATGAATTTTTCAGGTTTTAATTCTTTTACTGCTGCAAAAACAGCATCTAAACATACTTTATGCGTTCCGTGAGGGTCTGCGAGATCTCCAGCGGCATAAATTTGATGGGGCTTTATTTCTTCAATTAAATCTGCTGTAATTTTAATATCTACTGCGCCAATAGGATTCTTTTCTATCGTTCCTGTTTCATAGAATGGAAGTTCCATAAAGTGAATTTGACTATCGGGAATACCAATAAAGTGGCAAGTAGATCTTGCTTCTCCTTTTCTAATTAAGCCTTTAATAAACCTAACTTCTTCCGTATCAATTTCACTTGATTTTTTATTTTTCAAAAAAGACAAGGCCTTCTTATAAATCTCGTATGACTCTGTGCTATCTATTCCAAATTTTTCGTTATAATCACAAACAAAACTTGCAAAGCGAAGCGCTTCATCATCAGCTACTGCAATGTTTCCAGAAGTTTGATAACCTATATGAACTTCATGTCCTTGTTCATGTAACCTCTTAAAAGTTCCACCCATACTAATAATATCGTCATCTGGATGTGGACTAAAAATTAAAACACGTTTTTTAGCTGGTACTGCACGTTCTGGCCGTTTATTATCATCTGCATTAGGTTTTCCTCCTGGCCATCCCGTTATAGTGTTCTGAAGCTTGTTGAATATTTTTATGTTAATATCATACGCTGGACCTGAATCTGCCAACAAATCACTCATACCATTCTCAATATAATCAGCATCGGTAAGCATTAAAATTGGTTTCTTTAGATGAAGTGCTAAACTCAATACCGCTTTCCTAATTAATTTATCTGTCCAAACTATTTTTTCAACCAACCACGGCGTGTCTATCCTAGTTAATTTTGAAGCTGCAGCTTGATCTAAAATAAACGTAGCGTTATTATGTTCCTGTAAATAAGAAGCTGGAACACGACTTGTTACATCTCCCTCGGTAGAAGCTTTAATTATATTGGCTTTTCTTTCTCCCCATGCTAAAAGTATAACTCTTTTAGCCTCCATTATTTTTTTAACACCCAAGGTAATGGCCGTTCTAGGCGTATTTTCTAAACCAGAAAAGTCACCACTAGCGGCTACTCTTGTAATATGGTCTAAAGCCACCAATCGTGTTTTTGAATTTTGAAGAGACCCAGATTCATTAAAACCGATATGACCGTTACCTCCAATACCTAAAATTTGCAAATCGATACCACCTAATGCTTCAATTTTTGCTTCATAGGCATTACAATAATCTGCAATATTTTCTTTTGACAACAATCCGTCTGGAACATGATAATTTTCTGGTAATATATCAACATGATCAAATAATTGTTCTTTCATAAAACGCACATAGCTATTTACAGAATCTGGCTCCATAGGGTAATACTCATCTAGATTAAATGATATTACGTTTTTAAAACTTAGTTGCTCCTCTTTATGCAAACGAACAAGTTCAGCATACAGACCTTTTGGAGAGGACCCCGTCGCTAACCCTAAAATACACGATTGTTTTTGAGCCTGTTTTACCCTAATAAGATCTGCTATTTCTTTAGCTACCGCTTTCGACGCTACAGTCGAGTTATCGTAAACAACCGTACCAATTTTTTCAAATCGTTTTTCAAAACCTGTTGCTTTGTCTATATTACTTTTTAACATGAGTTCTATCGTATTAATTTTTGGTTTTTAGTTTTTCTATAAATATTTCGGTTATTACTCAATAATGGATCATTGAAGTTGTTTATAAGAATCTCTCATACCTAAACATATTTATGTCAATGAAATTATTTTAACTTTTTGTCCAGCTTTTAAATTTATGTCCCCAAACTGCAAAAAAGAGCACAATGGCGTAGCACGGTATAAGAATCCAATAGTTACTTGTAGCTGCAGTTGCCATGGCATCGACATTTTCTACTCCGTTTACCATTAATTCATGTTTGTTAGCATCAACAATTCTACCATACATAGGAGGAATAATGGCCCCTCCAGAAATAGCCATAATTAACAAAGCGGAGCCTGTTTTAGTAAACTTGCCTAAACCATCTAAAGTTAATGGCCAAATCGCAGGCCAAACCAAAGCATTGGCTATACCAAGTGCTGCCACGAACATTATTGAAGTAAATCCTGTTGTATTTAAAATACAAATACTACAAACTATTCCTAAAGTAGCACTAACCTTTAAAGCGGTAGTTTGCTTAATATATTTGGGAATTAAAAACACCCCTAAAGCATAAGTAGCAACCATGGCCATAAGTGTGTAAGTCGTAAAGAATTTTGCTTGCTCGCCAGTAAACCCTAAGGCTATACCATACGCTATAATGGTGTCTCCAGCTATAACTTCTGCCCCTACATAGACAAATAAAGCTAAAACCCCCAACCATAAATGAGGAAATTGAAAAATGCTAGTTTTTGTATTTTTTCCTTCATCTGTTACTTCTATCTCTTTAGCTTGAACGTTAGGAAGCGGTGCTCTTCTAATCAAAACACCTAAAATAATTAGTACAATTGACATTACTAAATATGGCATAAAAACGCTATCTGCCATCGTATCAAGTAACACACCTTTTTCTTCAACGGTGGCTGTGCCTAATTTCTCTTTGACTTCATCAATCCCCGACAATAACAACGCTCCGAAGATTAAAGAGCCCAATGCGCCTGCTATTTTATTTGCGATACCCATTATGGCAATTCGTTTAGCGCCACTTTCTATAGGGCCTAAAATAGTGATGTAAGGGTTGGCTGCGGTTTGTAACAATGTCATCCCTACACCCTGTATAAAGATTCCAGACAAAAACACCCAATATGTTCTGGCTTCTGCCGCCGGAATAAAGATCAAAGCCCCTACCGCCATTATAAATAACCCTAATGACATTCCTTTTCTATACCCTATTTTATTTAAAATATAAGAAGCTGGCAGTGCCATAACTACAAAGGAAATATAAGATGCAGAAGCTACCCAATAAGATTGTGCTTCGGTTAATTCATTTATTGTTTTCATAAATGGAATTAGTGCGCCATTTATCCAAGTAACAAATCCAAAAATAAAGAAGAGGCCTGCTATAATGGTTATAGGTACTAGTGTACTGTTTTTGCTTATTACTTTTCGTGATTTGGACATGGTTTTAACAATATTATTAATTCTAATTAAACTTTTAATTAACCCCTTCGTGCTAACTACTCTAATCTAAATGTATTCTCGAAGTTAAAATCTGAAGAACCCTTAATGGCAATTTCAAACTCTCCTGGCTCTACATCAAAATTCGAACTTGCATTGTAATACTTTAAATCTTCAATAGTTACATCAAACTTTACTGTTTTACTTTCACCTTTTTTTAGGAATATTTTTTGAAACCCTTTTAATTCCTTTACTGGTCTCGTTAAACTTCCTACCTTATCATGAATATATAATTGAACCACTTCATGCCCATCGTATTCTCCAGTGTTGGTAACGGTTACTGATGCGGTAAGCGTATCTGAAAACCCTATGGTATTTGCTGATAACTTTATATCAGAATACTTATAATCGGTATAACTTAACCCATGGCCAAAAGCATATAATGGACTATTTGGTGAATCCAAATAATTTGACGTATAACGTTCCTTTGGGTTATCTGGATTCATAGGGCGACCAGCTCGTTTCATATTATAGTAGAGCGGTATTTGACCAACATTTCTTGGAAATGTTACTGGTAGCTTCCCAGAAGGGTTATAAGCCCCAAATAAAACATCTGCGACTCCATATCCTCCACTTGTTCCTGGAAACCAAGTTTCTAAAATGGTATCTACCAAAATATCTTCTTCAGATAAATCTAAAGGACGACCATTCATCAAAACCAAAATGATTTTTTTATTCGGTACTTCTTTTCTAATAGCTTTTATTAGATCGGTTTGACGCCCAGGTAATTTTATATTAGTTCTACTAGCCGCTTCTCCACTCATTTCATAACTCTCACCTAAAACCATCACAATTTTATCTGCTTTTTTAGCCGCATCTATAGCAGCTCCAAAACCAATGTCATCTGCTCCTTCAATATCACAGCCTTTGGCATAAATTATTTTAGAATCACTTAAGTACTCTTGAATACCTTGATGAATGCTAATTGCTTTTCCATTTCTATCTCCTTCTGCTGCCCAGTTTCCAATAATGTTTTTTTTATCTTTGGCTAAAGGGCCAATAAGTGCAATGGTTTGCGTTTTATTTAATGGAAGTGAACTTACATTATTTTTCAATAAGACTGAAGACATGGCTGCAGATTGACGTGCTGCCTCCAAAAATTCAGGTTTATAAATCACTTCTTTTTCGCGTTGCTCATCACTGTATTTATAAGGATCTTCAAATAATCCTAGCTTGTATTTTGTTAGTAAGACTCTTCGACACGCATCGTCAATAAGTTTTACATCAACTTCACCTTCGTTTACTAATTCTTCAAGATATAAATGGTTTGCGTTACTCATCATGTCTTGGTCTACGCCAGCTTCAATAGCCAATTTAGCCGCTTCCTTTCTATCTTTAGCATAGCCATGTACTACCATTTCATTCGTGGCAAAATAATCAGTAACTACAAATCCTTTAAAATTCCACTCATCTTTTAAAATATCTCTAAAAATATATTTATTACCCGTTGCAGGAATTCCATTAAGTTCGTTGAAGGCTGTCATAAATGTTTCTACTCCAGCTTCGACAGTAGCTTTAAAAGGCGGTAAATAAACATTTCTAAGTTCATCTTCCCCCATATTCACTGTGTGATAATCACGACCAGCTTGGGCAGCACCATAACCTACAAAGTGTTTTGCACAAGCTAAAATTGTATTGTGTTTAGATAAGTCCTCACCCTGAAAACCTTCTACATAAGCTTTTCCTATTTGGCTAGCTAAATACACATCTTCTCCAGCACTTTCGGAAATTCTACCCCAACGTGGATCCCTACTGATATCTACCATTGGTGCAAATGTCCAGTGGATACCAACCGCCGATGCTTCTTCTGCTGCAATACGCGAGCCTTTTTTAATGTCTTCTAAATCCCAACTTGCGGCTAAACCTAAATTAATAGGGAAAATGGTTTTATATCCATGAATTACGTCATACCCAAACAATAATGGAATGCCTAAACGTGTTTCTTCAACCGCTATTTTTTGTAAATCTTTTGTTGCTTTTGCCGAAAACACATTAAGCATGGCACCTACAACGCCTTCTTTAACATACTTCTGGTTGTTATTACTTACTACAGGTCCAGTAACAGTTAAATCGCCACTATACATAACTGTTTGTCCAATTTTTTCTTTCAATGTCATTAAATCCATTAACGAATCTATTTTCGCATCAAAAGGAGTTGCCATAATTATGGCTTGCTCATTCTTATTTGTGGTATCTTTTGTTGTATTACAACCATAGCTGATAAGCAGTAATAAAGCAACTACAGTAGACTTAATTATTCTATTCATTTTTTAATTTTTTATATTCGAAAATAGCCACGATAATAATTCGGGTTCAGCAAAAGCAGAGTCCCAGCTATTGTGATTGTCTTTTGCGTATAATGTAAAATTTGGTTTGCCTCCATACTTTAAAATGCCACTAACCATATTCAAAGATTCTTGTGGATCTATGACATTATCATTAGCCCCATGAAAAACCCAAAGTGGTGTAGATTTAGCATATTCCTTAGTATTCTCAGGATTTCCAGCACCACATATGGCTATAGCTGCCGCAAATAATTCTGGTTTACGATACAATATCTCGAAAGTTCCCATACCTCCCATTGACAAACCACCAACGTAGATTTGATTTTTATTCACGTAAGATTTTAAAACCATATCATCCAGTAGTGCCATGACTAATGCCATTGGTTTTGTGGGGGTTGTATTAGAAGGAAAATTAATCACTAAGGGATTTGATGATCTATCTATTTGAACATTGGCCCAGTACGAGTCTTTTGGACATTGTGGAAAAATAACAATGGATTGAAAATGACGTCGAGACTCCTTAGTAGTAAACAGCTTACTCCCATGGGTTAATTGCGCAATATTATCACTTCCACGTTCACCTGCCCCATGAAGCATTAGTACAACGGGATACTGTTTAGAGGCATCAAAATTTTTAGGCATTAATATGCGATAATTAAGTGTATCTGAATGATGTATGAAAAATTTTGAATCAAAGCTTTTATCATCTTGACAGAAAGACAGACTTGTATAGAAAACAAGTAATATTACTGCTATATATCTTTTATAATTAATCATGCCACTATATTTAATGAAAATGGAAGTTTATAGGTAGAACTTCAATCTAATACGCTTAGCTTGAATGATTCTTTTATTCTTTCGTATTGCTTGTTTCTTGATTCGTTTTAGATCTCCATGGGACAAAAGTTGAAGCATAATAATCAATATCTAAAGCATCTAATCGATCTTTATGATTACCTAATCTCACTTTGTACTCATCCCAGTTTCTTTGTGATGCTGGTGTCCATCCCATTTCTGCAACACCCATTATCCTTGGGAAAACTAGATGTTCGATATCATCCATGGTCTGAACATATTCAGTCCAAAGTGGAGCTTCTATACCCAAAATATTTTCCTTTGCTATACCTTCTTGATAGGTTTCTAAATCCCAACTATAAGCATCCTCAACTTTTATGTATCCTGCCCAATTCTGACCTACTCTGGTAATGGAATCATATTTCATATCGAAATATAACTTTGGGGCTGGTGACATTAATATTTTTGCTCCCTTTTCAACACCTTCTACAGCATTTTCGCCTTTTCTGGACCAAAATTGCACTATTGTATTTGGCAATAATTTAGCATGTGCTACTTCATCCCATCCAATCACTTTTTTACCGTGCTTGTTTACAATTTCCTGAGCTTTATCAATAAAATAAACATAATCTTCAGGTGATGTGGCATGCGACTCGTCGCCACCAATATGAATATATTCCCCCGGAGTGATTGCAGCCAATTCACCAATTACATCATCAATAAATTTATAAGTAATTTCTTTATCAATACATAAAGAGCTAAATCCAACTTTGGTTCCGTGATACAATTTAGGAGCCACTCCATCACAGTTCAGTTCGGGGTAAGAAGCCAAAGCGGCATTAGTATGTCCTGGTAGATCAATTTCTGGTACGATAGTTATAAAACGCTTTTGGGCATACTTTACAATATCTTTATATTGCTCTTGTGTATAAAACCCGCCTTTTGTACTATCAATAGAAGTACTACCTCCAATTTCGGTAAGTTTTGGCCATGATTTAATTTCTATACGCCAGCCTTGATCATCAGTTAGGTGTAAATGCAAACGATTCATTTTATAAATTGAAAGTAGATCTATGTATCGCTTAACGTCTTCAACACCAAAAAAATGACGAGATACATCTAACATGGCACCACGGTAACCATATGTGGGGTTATCTTTAATAACTCCTGTAGCAACTAATAAGGTATCCGTGATTTTAGCACCTGTTTCAATACTTGCAGGTAACAATTGGCGTAAGGTTTGTACACCGTAAAATACCCCAACTGGTTTACTTGCTTTGATTTCGACACCACTTTCCTTTGTTTCTAATTTATAACCTTCATCAGTTGAAATACTATCTGTTAGTGTTAAGTATATATAATTAGACGAAGGTTTTGAATCCTTCATTTTAACAGGAAGTTCAAACCCCGTTACAGGGCGCAGCATCTTTGCAAGATAATCAGCTACAGGTTGTAATTTTTCAGATTGATATTGAATAGATGTGTTGTTGTTAATTTCATAAGAACTTCCGGTAGGAATAACTGAAACAAGCTTTGGTATAACCTGTTGTTTCGCTAAATCTTTTGGAATAGCAGGCCTTTTAGTTTGACAAGATGTTAAACATGTAAGTCCGAAACAGATAACAAAAAAGTAGGACAAAGAAAGATATGGTTTCATAAGAGGTAATAATTTTTTAAATATAATTTTTGAACAGCATAAATGAACTGGTAATACGCGCTTTTATTAATTGGCGAAATAAATATAAATTGAAACGACTACGGCTAAAATCAAAAACCCAACAGGTTTTAAATATTTCCAATTTTTAATATCTACTTGGTTTGTATATACTTGAACATAGTCAGTTTCTCTAGGTTTAAAATAGCTAATGGTATACATAATAATTATTGCTATTACGAATATAACTCCCATAATATGTAAGAAGTGAGGAAAGAACCTACCACTCTCTTCAAAGTGAGGTCTTACAACAAACAGTGCAATTAAATAAGTTATTACGCTAAACACGATAGCAACATTTGCTGCTTTAGCAGTAACTCGTTTAGAAAAAATTCCAACTACGATAATAGCTAAAATAGGTACACTATGTGTTCCATTTAATTCTTGTAAATAAGTAAAAATACCACCTTGCACACCATATAGTAAAGGAGCTATGGCCATTGAAAATATAGCCAGAACAATTCCAAAAACCTTTCCCGCTTTCACGACATCGTGTTCTGAAGCTTTACTATTTATGTATTCTTTGTAAAAATCTAGTCCAAATAAAGTCACCGAACTATTTAATGCACTGTTAAACGAACTTAAAATAGCTCCAAAAAGCACCGCAGCAAAAAAGCCAATAAATATTGTTGGCAGGACTTTTTTAACTAACATAGGGTACGCCTCATCCGTATTGGCCAAATCTCCATTAAAAATATAAAAAGCTATAATTCCTGGTAATACAACGATAATCGGAACCAAAATTTTAATAAAAGCAGCCAACAAAAGACCTTTTTGACCTTCTTTTAGATTTTTAGCTCCAAGTGCTCTTTGTATAATTGCTTGATTAGTTCCCCAATAATAAAAATTAACAATTACCATTCCTGTAAAAATCGTCCAAAAAGGCACATCAGAATCTGGTCCGCCAATAATATCAAACTTCTCAGGAAGTGCTGTTGTTAATGTAGTCAAACCCGTAAATACATTTCCGTCACCAATGTACATTAATCCAAAAACAGGAATTAATAATCCTCCAATAATTAAACCAATAGCATTAATAGAATCTGAAACGGCTACAGCTTTTAACCCTCCAAAAATGGCATAAATACTTCCTATAATTCCAATTGACCAAACAGTAATCCAAAGGGTTTCCTCTGGACCAACGCCTAAGGTCTCTGGGATATCAAACATCGTGTTTATTGCTAACGCACCGGAATATAATACTGTAGGTAACATCGAAATGGCATACCCTAAAAGAAAAAGAATGGATACAATAATTTTAGTTGATTTACCATATCTATTTTCTAAAAATTGTGGTATTGTAGAAATGCCACTTTTTAGATACTTTGGCAATAAAACAAAAGCTGTAAAAACCATTGCTACAGCGGCTAACACCTCATAGGCGATAATAGGTAAACCATCTCTAAACGACACCCCATTCATACCTACAATTTGCTCTGTAGATAAATTAGTTAATAATAGCGAACCAGCAATGACTGGTCCAGTTAAACTTCTTCCCCCTAAGAAATATCCATCAGATGAGTTTTCGTTAACCTTACGTGTTGCTAAATAAGCAATTATTGCTACTAATAATGTAAACCCGACAAATGATAATATTCCCATAGTTTAGTTGTTTTTTTTGAGTGTGTTAGTTAGTTAAAGTTTATGCTGAAATAAATGATAATACGTCTCGTTTGCATTAATTTTATCTTTAAAATCTCTTACAGAAGTTTTATCATCAATGACCAACAATTCGATACCTGCAATATCGGCTAAATCTTCCATAAACTCGGTAGTAACCGACTGACAATACACTGTATGATGTGCGCCTCCAGCTAAAATCCATGCTGTAGCTGCAATTTCTAAATTGGGTTTCGGATCCCATAGCACTCGAGCAACTGGTAAATTTGGTAAATCTTCCATAGGTTTTACAGCTTCTACTTCATTTACGATTAAGCGTAATCTATTCCCCATATCAACTAACGATACGTTTATAGCTTCGCCCGGAGTTGTATCGAACACTAATCTAATAGGAGCTTCTTTACCACCTATACCCAAAGGGTGTACTTCGCATGAAGGTTTGCCATCTGCTATTCCTGAGCAAATTTCCAACATGTGTGAACCTAAAACATACGACTTTTGTGATGTAAAATGGTATGTATAATCTTCCATAAAAGAAACACCGCCTTCTAAACCTACATTCATAACTTTTAGAGCCCTTACCATAGCTGCAGTTCTCCAGTCTCCTTCGGCTCCAAAGCCATATCCATCTGCCATTAATCGTTGCACTGCAATACCTGGTAATTGTTTTAGTTCCCCTAAATTTTCAAAAGTATCAGTAAAAGCTTTAAAACCTCCGGCATCTAAAAAAGCACGCAAACCCAATTCGATTTTCGCAGCTTCAACTAAAGAGGCTCTCTGCTCTCCTCCTTTTTTTAAGGATGATGTTAACTTGTAACTCTGCTCGTAAGTAATTAATAATTCATTTATATCTTTATCTGAAACATTGTTAATATGTTCTACAACATCAGATGAATCGAATCCATTAACAGAAAAACCAAATCGCATTTGAGCTTCTACCTTATCGCCTTCGGTTACTGCGACTTCACGCATATTATCACCAATTCTTGCTACTTTTAAATGTTGTAATTCATCCCAACCTAGAACAACTCTTGACCATATTCCTAATTTTTTCTGTACGTGTTCATTCTGCCAATGGCCTACAATAACTTTACGTTTTTTACGCATTCTACTCATCATAAAACCAAATTCCCTATCTCCATGTGCAGATTGGTTAAGGTTCATGAAATCCATGTCTATAGATTCCCAAGGAATCTCAGCATTGTATTGTGTATGCAAGTGACATAAAGGTTTATTTAAAATAGTTAAGCCTTTTATCCACATTTTAGCAGGTGAAAACGTATGCATCCAAGTGACAATACCAATACATTTTCTTTCAATATTAGCCTCTTGACAGATATTCGTGATTTCTTCGGGAGATTTTACCGTAGGTTTCCAAACAACTTTAATAGGCAGGAGTGATGAAGCATTAAGGCCTTTTACAATATTCTTTGAATTTTCTGCAACTTGGCTTAGGGTGTCTTCCCCATACAAGTGTTGGCTTCCTGTAACAAACCATATTTCTTTTTGTGATATATCTATCATAATATTTATTCTTCTATTTATTGTCCGTAGTAAGCGTTTTTACCATGCTTACGCTCATAATGTTTTTTAATTAAAGATGCTTTTAACCTTGGTGCGTCGGGATTTATTTGTAATGTAAGGGCTGCCATTTGAGCTACGGTTTCTAGCACCTTGCTGTTATAAACCGCTTTTGAAGCATCTTTACCCCAAGTAAAAGGGCCATGATTACCAATCAATATCATTTCTACTTCTGTATGCGAAAGCCCCTTTTCTTTAAAACAATCTAATATTTGTATTCCTGTATTGTGTTCATAATTACCTTGAATTAAATCGTCACTCATAGGTGGAGCACAAGGAATATCTGTAGTTAAATGATCGGCATGTGTTGTTCCAAAAACAGGAATATCCTTTTGTGACTGTGCCCAAGCCACTGAGTACATGGCATGCGTGTGTGCAATACCTCCAATATCACCCCAATTTTTATATAGATAGGCATGTGTTTTGGTGTCTGAAGACGGGCGTAAGTCTCCTTCAATAACAACATTATCAAAATCTAGAATAACCATATCCTCTGGCTTTAAGTTTTCGTATGGCACGCCACTAGGTTTAATAGCAAAAACACCTTTATCTCTATCTACGGCACTTACGTTTCCAAAAGTATATATAACCAACCCCAGATCGTTTAGCGCCATATTAGCTTCGTAACATTCTTGCTTTAATACTTTATAGTCGGTGCTCATTTATTTATTTTTTGTAATGCTTTCTATAAAAGAGCTAAGCTCGCTGTATGATTGCATCTGATTTTTATAGGTATCTACTAAGTTCTTTTCAGGATAATAAGTTGCTTCAAAATCACTACCCATTTTCTGACTAGCCTCTAAAACTGTTGGATAAATCCCTGCGGCAACTGCGGCATATATTGAAGCGCCTAAAGCAGGTGTTTGATCGGAAGCTGCAATTTTTATAGGTTTATTTAAAACATTAGCAAGTGTTTGCATAATGTATGGTGATTTTCTAGCAACACCACCGATACCTATGACACTTTTTATAACAACCCCTTCGGATTCAAATCTTTCTACAATTTTTTTAGACCCAAAGCAAATAGCATTCACCAATGCCTTAAAAATATGTGGTGCTTTTGTGCCTAATGATAAATTTGACATTGCAGCCTTTAACTCTTGATTAGCATCTGGGGTTCTTCTTCCATTAATCCAATCTAATGCTGTTGGAATACTTTCTGATAATGGAATATTTTGAGCCTGCTCACTTAACGTCTTTACAAAATTAGCTTCAATTTCTTCTTTTAATTTAGCTTTTTGACTATCATCTAGAATTGCTGATTTCATCACCAAATTATCTATTGGCCATGACAAAATTTCCTTAAACCAAGCTAATAAATCTCCAAACGCAGATTGCCCTGCTTCTAGCCCCACAAATCCTGGGATTACAGAACCATCAACTTGTCCGCAGATACCTCGAACGGTTTTACTACCAATAAGTTCGTTTGAAGAAACTATGATGTCACAGGTTGAAGTACCCATAACTCTAACTAAAGTTTGTTCTTCGATTTTAGCGCCTACGGCTCCAGCATGTGCATCAAATGTACCTACCGCTATTACAACATTTGTTGTAAGGCCTAGTTTACTGGCCCATTCTTCACTTAAAGAACCTGCTACTTCATTAGATGTATATGTTTCTGTAAATAAGTTCTCCTTTAATTTACCTAAATATGGATCTAATTGATTTAAAAATTCTACTGGAGGTAAACCATTCCAATCTTGATGCCACATGGCTTTATGCCCTGCGGCACATCTGCTTCTTTTAAAAGATTTTAAATCTTTATTTTCTATCAATAAAAAAGAAATTAAATCACAGTGTTCCATCCATGAAAAAGCTGCATTTTTTACATCTTCATCTTCACGAATTACATGTAAAATTTTTGCCCAAAACCATTCCGAAGAATATATACCTCCTTCATATTTTGTAAAATCAACACCGCCCCAATTTTTAGCTAAATCATTAATTTCATTCGCTTCTTTTATAGCTGTATGATCTTTCCAAAGCACCATCATGGCATTAGGATTATCCTCAAAACCATCGATTAAAGCTAGTGGGATCCCCTGGTTGTTAACCGGTATTGGAGAGGACCCCGTTGTATCAATGCAAATCCCTTTAACTAAGTTCGCATCAACACCACTTTTACACATTACCGATTTAACAGTCTTTTCTAACCCTTCTATATGGTCTAATGGATGTTGCCTAAATTGATTTATGCCAGCATTACAATAAGCATTATTCTTCCACCTCTGATACCAATGAACATCAGACGCAATCTCTAAACCATTTTCAGTATCGATTAATACCGCTCGAACAGAATCTGAGCCATAGTCTAAACCAATAACATAATTTTTCATTAATTAAACATTTTAAACAAATATAGTCTTTTATTTTTATAAGTGTCATTATCACACTTCAAATATCAAATTAAAATAATATTTGTATAAAATGCGCTTTTAAACTTTATAAAAATCAACTAAAATTGGAGTCTTAACTAAATAGGGTTTTTAATTTTTATCTAGAACAAAAACATTAATGGAGTGTGGGTTTACTTGTAATGTTCTATTTTCTTCTAAGAATTCCTTTGCATTCACAGTATTTGTTAAAACGGCATCTAGCGGGTTCTTTTTAGCATATACCTCGCCTGAAATTTCCATATGTTTAAAATTATCTTTTACGTTAAAAGATGCTGCATCTAAATGAATATTTCGAGTGCTTGAATAATCTCTATTGATAACATGAATAAAAAACTGTTGGTCACTTTCACTCACTACAACGTCTAAATAAGCTACTTTTGGTTCTGGGTTAAGAATTCCAATGCCGTGATATGGTTGCTCATAAAATTCTTGATTAGACAAAGAACTTTCAACAAATTCATTGCCATGATGTTTAGCATACAAACCTGTTGCTAATCCTGTTGGAAATATTCTGCCTTTACCTGTTTTTTTTTCTATTCTGATTGTATTTATCCCCCAACTATTACCTGCCATCATGGATTGATTCCCTATTTTCACATATTTCGAATGACGCATCATTGCATGCAACATAGATGTTGACCCTATGGCTTGAGCTAGTTTTGAATCTTTTAAACCAGCCTTCCTAAAAGGCCCTGTAACCCAACCATTCCAATTCCACTCTGTAACTGCAATATCAACCTCATTTTCTACAAGTGTTTTAAACCCTGAACTATGAAAATCGGATTGACCCGTAGTTGGATTAAAGTCTGGAACAGTAATCATTCCATAATACAAAGCTTCAGGAGTTATTTCTTTTATCGTATCCTTAGCTTCATCAATTGCAAAACCTAAACCCCAAGGTTTATAATGGTGATATGCCATCATATCAAATTTATCACCTAATTTCTCCTTCGCTGGCTTAACTAACCCTACAGAGTTACCTTCTATTATAATTTTAATAGAGCTATCAATCCCACGCATTTCATCAATATAAGATTCTACTAAGTTATAATACCTATCTAAAACCTTGTCTTCAATTGGCAAAACACCTAAATCTATTTTTTTATCAAAAAACCAAACTTCATTACCTATTTGAAAATAGGTCACATTATAAGGTTCTTTTCTGCCATTTTTTTCTCTTAATTTAGCCCATTTCAAATATTTTTCTGGTGCATCTGCCTCAACAGACAGGTTACAATATGCAACAAGTGCCGCAGCATATTCTGCAGATTCCTTCAAAGAACGTTTTTCAAAATAAGCATCTCCTAAATTAACCACTAATAAAGGTTCAAACTTGCGTCTTTCAGCTAGCTGTAAAAACTCATCAATACCTAATGAATTATCTGAAACTACAACGTCTGATCGCCCATCATAATGTGGGCGTTCTGGATCTTTTCTATCATAAGCATTATCAATTAATTCTGTCCATTGGTAATAGTCTATATCTGTCCCTCCAGGAAAACGCACAATTGGGACTTCTAGAGAATCTATAAACACCTCCACATCCTTTCTGATAGTTCCCGTTTCATCGTCCCAAATGACGTCTGCTCCTGTTTCTCCAGACCAATTACATTTTTCTAGAAAATGCCCGAAAACATTGTCATTTAAAGGGTGTTTCTTTTTATGATTTAATGATAATACCGCACCCTTCTTCAATTTTTTATCAGGATTTGTGTAAGATAGGAATAGGGATACTGCGAGTACTATAAGTAGTGCTTTTTTCATCTTGAATTTCGATTGTTAAAATGATTATTTTTCAGACTTTAAGTTTTAGAATGCGTAAACGTTTACAACTCCAATACGTGTTCACATAAGAAGTTGAGTACTTTAAGTTTTGAGTAGATAAGTTTTTGCTGAAACCTATTCTAGTTTCACAAATATAGTATTTATTTTAAAAAGTGTTTTTTTTACACTTAAATAATTTAAACTGATCCCTACAGCACTATTAGTGGCGCGGAAGCCTCAATGAATTTGAAGATATGATGAGGTATTAGCTTCCGGCTTTAGACCGGTTTAAATGATACGAAGAATTATTATTTAGACTAGATTTTAGCTTTCAAGAAGCATTTATAGGTAGTCCATCTATTTTAAAACAGAATAAGTGCAAAGAAATAACAAGTAATTACTCCAGTTAGATTTTAAAAACAAAGCCTTCTTTAAGTTTTTCATGATACTTATCACTATCAAAATTATATAAATACGAACCCTTTTTTGAAGACTCCATATCTTTCTCTTTCAATTTAATCAGTATATCTAAGGCATTAATTTTACTCGTAAAATTCCTTTTATCGAGTTTCTTATTTAAGATCGACTCATATAAATTTTGAAGTTGTAACATTGTAAATTTTTCTGGTAATAGCTCAAAACCAATAGGTTTGGTTTTAGTTCTATGTTTTAACCTTGATACGGCTCGTTCTACCATACGATCATGATCAAAAATTAGATTAGGAGCATTTTTTAAACTAAACCACTTTGCTGTATCTAAATGAATGGCTCCATTGTTGTGAGAATCTATATCAATTAAAGCATAATAAGCTACTGATATTGTACGTTCCTCTGGATCTCTATCCAATTTACTAAAGGCATAAAACTGCTCCATGTATACATTATCCAATCCCGTAAGATGACTTAATACACGTGTAGCTGCTTGATCTAGGTTTTCTTCATTTTTAAGAAAACCTCCAATCAATGACCATTTTCCTTTTTCAGGCTCAAAATCTCTTTTAATCAATAAGATCTTAAGATCTTCACCATCAAAACCAAAGATGATACAATCTACCGCTAATAATACCTTATCTTCTTTACTGTAATTGTTTAACATAAAAACTCTTTTAACCTGACTATAAATTCGTATTGAATGAGAAATAAAATTTTACAAATAAATGTAATTTTAACATATCTAACAATTAAAATTGATTATTATAATAAAAAAGTCGCCTAAAATAACATTAGCGACTTTTTTATTATTTTATTTCCTGATTATTAGTTCTTTATTAATCTTCTTGTAGCCTGAACATTACCAGAAGTAATACGAACAACGTAAACTCCTTTGTTTAAATGCCTTGTATTTACAGTTCCGGTATTACTTAAGGATGCCGCATTAATTGAATTAATTTTCCTTCCCGTAATTGTAAATAGCTCAATACTAACTGGAGCATTTGGCTTTGAGTTTAATTTATAAGTGAATGAATCTGTAAACGGGTTAGGGTAGATTGATAAACTCTCTATGCTTGATTTAAAATTATCATCTAGAGCTAATGTTGTATCACCGTTATCAAAAACAATGGAATCTATTTCTAAATCTTTATCTTTTGGACCTCCCCCATCGCGGCTAATATAAAGTCTAAAATTAGTTGCATCTGCAACTGTAGAATTATCCACATCTATCCATTGCGTATTTGCACCTAAATCGTACGTTACGGTTTCAAAATCGGCCATTGGATCGCTCCAACCACTCGTTTTAATAGGAAGAACTACTCTTGTAGACCTAGAAGTACCAGATGTTATCCAATCTAATTCAATTTGATTATTTTCATTTGGTAGTGATAAATTTTTATACGTAATATGCACAATAGTATGGATAGTAGGATCTAATTTAAATTGTTTTTGTTCAACATAACCAACGTCCCATGATCCTGAACCCGTATTAATTACCATGGCTCCATTTGCAACAGTAGCACTGGTATTTGGAGCTCCAATAGATCCAACTGCCCACCCTTCGGTATCATCATTTGTATCAAACAAATAGCTAGCTTTTACCGAAACAGCTTTAGCCGTAACTGTAAAAGGAATATCGTCAGCAAAAACTTTGTTATAATCAGGCGAAGGTCCTTCAAGGAATATTCGAGCAATGTAATTTGTAGCTGCAACTAAAGGTGCCTCAATACTTAAACTTTCTGTACCGGTTGTATTTGCAGGTACGGCCTTAAAAGATTGATCTGTACCATAACGTGTTATCGTCCCAGCATTATCTTCATAAAATCTTAAAATTAAATTATAGGCATTAGAATCTGTCGTGTAATCCACAGAAAAATCAAGCATATCACCAGTTTCAATAGTCGCTGGAAGTGTACTGGTCACAGATACGGTCTGCGCCTGCATGCCTAATGAAAATAGTACTGCGAAAAACAGTGTGTGTAATTTTGTTTTCATATTCGTTTTTGGTTTTGTTTAATTAGTAATAGTTCGGTTTACAAAATATTTTTTCAAGACATAACATTTTAAGACTTAAAAAAAAATCTACTTTGCAATAAATATAACGAAAACAAGTGTGTTAAATACATTTATAGTAAATTATAATTACTTTTTAATAAAAAAAATCGTCTAAATATAAATTTAGACGACCTTTCTTACCATAACACTTCAACTATAAATCTTACTTTTTCAATAACTTTCTAGTTTCTTTAACTTGACCTGAAGTTATACGAACTAAATACATGCCTTTATTTAAATGTGCCGTATTTACGATTCCGCTATTATCATTTGTTTCACTTATTTTTCTCCCATCAAGTGTATACAACTCAACACGCACTGGGTCACTCATTTCTGCATCAAACTTATAAGTGAATGAGTCGGAACATGGATTAGGAAAAAGCACAAGGTTTTTAATTTTACTATCAGCTTCATCGATACTTAAACCTTCGTCAACCAGATTCGGAATCGAATAACTATTAAAGGTAAATCTACCGTGACCACTCGGAATCATTTTACCATCGGTATCTCTATTTTCAGATTGCCCAACTACGGTCCATTCTAAACCATTAATTTGCCAATTTTCATTTATAGTTATTTGTACTCCTGGATATTCAGATTCTTTTACAATCAAATGATCAATAATATCTTTCATATCGATCTCTGATGTGATCAAATCGGTCGTATAGTTTGCCTGAGGATTATCCTGTACGATAGCATCTGGCACTAAATTATAAGATGCCAACTCGCCCAAATAACCCGGCACAGTTCTTAACACCTGGTAGGTTAACCCGTTATTTGCGGTGATTTCTCCAATGTTATTAAATTTATGAATGCCACTTGTGCTATTATCATCATATTTTTTTCTGAAATTTCCACCATTATCAAAAGCATGAACTATAATATCAATTCGATTTCCTGACATATCACCATCTTCGGTAATCCATGCTGTGAAATTAATTTGACCTTTTCCGCCACTACCAGGGCTCCACTGCCCTTCTAAAGTTGCTGGAAGGGGAAAATCAATATCTTTTAAAGCTGTTGGAAAACCACGATCTGTAAAATAATCTTTATGTTCATGCCAAGAGAACTTCTGTATTTTAATATCAAATTCTTTATGGCCATCAGATTCACTATTTTGGTTTTCATAATCAATCCATGAAGGCGACCCAAAATCACCGAACTTCATTTGTAGTGGACCTTCCCAACCATTTGCGATATAATAATTTGTATAATACCCATCACCTAAGTCTTGAGAAAAGAAACCATTCTGACTGCCATTACCTTCATATGGCTGCCCTCTGTATGTTATAGCACCATCTCCTTTGCCTACCAAAACATATGGGATTTCTGGTATCGATATAGGTTCCCAAGAACTACCTGGCGAAAATAAAAGCGCTTGAATTCTGTTTGTAGTTCCAGGAAAACCTGCATCAACAATTAAATCAAGTGTTACTGTATCATTACCAGCTGGCAGCTCAACCCAGACATCACCAATTTTTTTCCCATTAGATGCATTTGCTTTATCAAGAACCTCTACTAATATTTTACATCTTTCAACTAAATTATATTTAACATTTACTTGTCTTAAACTCCCATTATTAATAGGATCTTCTGATGTGTTCACTATTTCTAGCGTGTTTTCGCCAGTAGCAATATATTCATTTACGGTAATATTAGAAAAATTATAAGTATCTAACTCGCCCCAGTTGCTAGTATACAATTGGGCTTGTAAACTATAATTCGTACCGGCCACTGCTGGTGAAAGCACGCCAACGGTAACCACTCCTGAATCGTCTGTAACATTAACAAATTGTTGTTCTAAATCGCCTGTAGGCCCTTTAAAACGTATTAAAGCCCATGCAGCTGCTACTTCAGGTTTTTTTGTATAACTCAAATTATAATCAATAATCCTGTCGGCAAACACAGTAGTTTGTGGCTCAACAATAGTTATAGTGTTCTCTACAGCATTTCCTTCTTCTACAACTACGCCTGTTATATTATCAGTGTCCAAATGGCTCCAATTTCCATCGGTGGTAAAAAGTTGTGCTTGAAAAGCATAACCAGTCCCTAAAGCACTTGATGGTATTGGGAGACTTACTGAATTACTTCCTGGACTAACTGATACTTTTACGGAAACATTATTAAGATCATCACTAGCTCCCGCTACTTTAAATCTTATATATGCCCATGCGTCTGAAACCCCATCAAGTGAATAATCAAAGTCAATTTGAACGTTTGTTCCTGCCGTTACTGTTTGTGGCGGATTCACTATCGTAATAGTGCTTTGTGCTTTCATAACCACCGAAGATAGTATAGCAAGAAAGAATAAGTATAATTTTATTTTCATAGTTTTAATTTTGAATAATTAGTTTTTAAATCCTCTAAAATAGTTCTTGTTAGTCTTTATTTTTTTTGAGTTAATCCTTGTTTTTTAAATGATTTAATTAAAAATATAGCGTGATTTTCCCTCGTCCATATTAGTAATCAAATTTAAAGCTACATACATGATAAAAACAAGTCATGGTATGTCGCAAGTTTAATCTTACTTTATCATTAATTTTAGTATTAACTTCTTTAATAAGCAAAGAAACCAATACGCTACAAATATAAGTGTAATATTTACATTTATATTGCATTGCTAAAACATTTAACAAAAAAAATCGTCTAAATATGCATTTAGACGATTTTTACCTCAACTTTATTCTTGTTATTTTATGATTAATCTTTTAGTTTCTTGCAATCCGTTAGAAGTAAAACGAACCAAATACACACCTTTACTTAAATCTGAAGTATTCACACCATTACTTAAAGACGTATTATCATGCTCTATCACCTTAATTTTTCTTCCATTAATTGAAAACAGCTCAATACGCACAGAATCCGTCAATTGATTGTTAAATTTATATGAAAAAGAATCTGTAGCTGGATTTGGAAAAATTGACAAGTTGTTAAAACTATTTGCTATGTCAGCTGTCCCTAATGATGCAGTAGCTACTATCCCTCTGTATGTTTTCTCGTAAACTACGTCATTCAACAAATCATAAAGTTGTACATTATAACTGTAATTATCTGCCTCGGTTGTTGGTGTATCAAGGCTTATCACGATGTCTCCAGAATTTCCAGTTGGAAACCCGAATTCTGAAGTTACTTCATTACCATCACCGTCTAAAAATCTTACTCCTATAAAGTAATCTTCTGTCTGTTGTGTATAACTTACAGTGATATCCACAGAAGAGTTAATTAATACTGGACTTACTGGATTACTAATAGCAACCGTATTTGCCGGTGCTGCTACTACAGTAACATCTTCTGGTAAATCGTTCGAAATAATATTATTGTAACCATTATCAATATCAAAAAGTTGCACTTGATAACTATACCCTGAACCTAAAGCATCCCCCGGTATTGGTAATGGCAAGGTTAAACTTCCTGAACCAGCAGATACTATTTGATTAACATCTGTTAAATTACCACTAGCATCTTTAAATCGAACAAATATATGGGCATTAGCAAGATCGGTTACATAGTCCAAGTTAATATTAACATCTGAACCTGCCTCAACATTAGTTGGTGGCGTATTTAAAGTAATAGAATTTTTTGCAACCTCAACAGTAATATCAGTATAGTCATTACCATCTATATAGGCATACGAATCATTGTGATCAAATAACTGCACTTGGTAACCATAATCAGTACCTAATGCATTAGCAGGTATTGGTAACTGCACAGTTTCTGTTCCAGAACCTTGAGCGACTATTACACTAGCTGCTGTCAGGTTACCTGATGCATCTTTTAATCGTACAAAAGCATGTGCGCCACCTGGATAATCCGTTGCATAATCGAAACTAATATCAACAGATTCTCCCGCATTTACCGTAGTTGGGTAACCAGAACTTAACAATATGAAATTAGAGGCTGCCGTTAAATCAACACCATAATAATCTTCCGTAGCTAAATCTAACCAACCTGCATTATGATCAAAAAGCTGAGCTTGATAATTATAACCACCACCTGGAGGCAAGGCTTCACCATCCTTAGCGTTTGGTATTGGAAGACTTAATGTTTCTGTTCCAGAACCAGCACTTAATAATTTAGATACATATGTTAAATTGTGTTCAGTATCTGGGCCATTTTTAAATCTAATGTAGGCATATCCATCTACAGCAAGTGTGTAGTTAAAAGTGATATCTACATTGGTATTTCCTTGTACCGATTGTGGTGGAGTTAAAATATCAATTGAATTTTGTGCCTGCAATGACAGCGACATGAGTATTGCAGAAAATAATAGGAGTAATTTTGATTTCATAATTTTGATTTTAATGTTATTAACAATTAACTTTTTACTTAATTATTTAGTTTGATAAATATATAACTTTTTTTTATTTAAATGTAACTTACACACTTAAAAAAATAAGAATTAACATAAAAAAGCCACTTTAAATAAATAAAGTGGCCCTTTTCGCTATTAATCAAGTGTTATCTTTTTATTAATTTTTTTGTTATAGTTGCATCTAAAGAACTAATTTTAAGCAGGTATAACCCTTTATTTAAATGACTTGTATTAAATGTTATACTATTTGAGCTCCTGTTACTACTTTTAATTATTTCAACCCTTCTACCATCCATTGAAAATAACTCTAAGGTTACCGCTCCTTTCAATTCTGAATTATATTTGTAAGTTAGAGAATTAGAAAAGGGATTTGGATATACAGACTCCTCTAAATCGATAGACGCCTCTTTACTTAATTTTGATGCTTTTGAAATTGAACCGCCGTTTAAATCTGGAATGGTATAAGAAGTCAATGTTAATTTAGCTTTACTGTCTTGTATTACAGCTCCCCCAACGGTATCTCCAGATGATCCAATATAGGTCCACTCCAAACCATGAATATACCATTGGTTCGTTAAAACAGGAATATCACTATTGGCATCAACTACGATCAACTTCTCTAAAATATCCCGCATATCTAGTGACACAGAAAAGGGTGTTGTACTAAACGTGGTTTGCCAAATGCCATCTCTAGGGTTACTCGTTGGAACAATATTGTAAGTGGCTTCTTCTCCATAACCACCAGTATTTCTTTTTAACACATAATATGTTATACCGCCACTAGTAATTGTTGACAATGGCTCTAAATTATCGTTAGGGTTATCTACATATTTTTGATGTAAATCACCAGAATTATCCCAAGTATGCACAATGATATCGGACCTTTTAAAAGTATTATCAATAGACCCTGATTTGTCATAAAGCCAAGCGGTCATGTTTAAAAATGTACGACCTTCACTATTTGGACCCCATTGCCCTGTAGCCGTACAAGTTACATTATTATTTAATGAAGCTATTTTTGTTGGGTAACCTCGATCGATCTTATCTCTATCATTATGCCAAGAAAATTTCTGAATTTTAATATCAAATTCTGCGTGGGTATATGGCCCTCCTGAGGATCCATTATTATCCCATTCCACCCACGATGCTTGTTCGGCTGGTCCAAATTTAGCCTTAAGATCGCCTTGCCAGTTTTCGTTTACAAACCAATTACTATAATACCCGTTACCTAGAGCTTCTTCAAATTTTTCATTTTGCCACCGTCCGTTTTCATAGCCTATTTGTCCGCGATAGGTAATAACACCATTTCCTTTATTAAGCAGTTGAGATGGTATATTTTGTACCGAAATTAATCCACCTGAATTGTTATACATAAGTACTCGAAGTAGATTTACTGCTGCCGGGTTACCATTATTGATAACTAACTCAATTGGCACTGTACCATTACCCGCAGAACTAATCTCTTTACTAGCTTTTCCAATAATTATATCATTAGTGCCTACAATATTGTTGTTACGCACTTCAACCTCTATTCTGCAAGGTTGAATTGCATTATATTGCACGTTTACTGTTCTAATCGTTCCATTGTTAATAGAATTTGCAGGTGTGTTAACAATATCTAGGGTGTTATTACCCGAAGGCGGTGTACTTGACACTACTGATACCGCACCATTATCATCTGCTTTTCCTGCCCAATTTTCCAATAACTGGGCTCGAATTTCATAATTCGTTCCAGCAGAAGACGGCGCCTGAACCGTTAATGATACCGTGCCTGAATTAGCAGTAAGTGAAGATACAATATCAAAATCTAGTTGACTACTTGTGTTCGTATCATAAAATTTCACCAATACGCGCGCCGTTGGAAAATCTTTAGTATAACTCACATTTAAGGTTACTAATTCATTCGTATCCACTGTAGACGGGCGGTTTAAAATAGTGACACTATTCGCTTGTGATGGCCCACCTGACACTACAGATACTACTCCATTATCATCTGCTTTTCCTGCCCAATTTTCCAATAACTGGGCTCGAATTTCATAATTTGTTCCAACAGAAGACGGTGCCTGAACCGTTAATGACACCGTACCAGAGTTAGCGGTAATTGAAGATATGATGTCGAAATCTAATTGACTACTAGTGTTCGTATCATAAAATTTAACTAGTACTCGCGCAGTAGGAAAACTTTTAGTATAACTTACGTTTAATGTAATTAGTTCATTAGCATTAACTGTAGATGGGCGATTATCTATTGTGACGCTATTCTGTGCTTGTAGTGCTATTGAAAAAAGTATTCCAATGTATATTAAAAAGTATTTAGTTTTCATAAGTTTAGTTGACTGTTTAATTATTAAATTATTTTTAATTGTTATTCTTTACGCTTCATCTTTGCATAGGCCTATTTTATTTAAGGTTAATATTATATATTTCTACAACTTAAATGGAAGTCTCTATTTAAGCGTAGCAAATCATTTATTGAAAAAGACATTTAATGTGTTATAATCTCAACAATACATTAAATGTCTTTTTAACACTTATAATTTTTTGCAAAAGAATCCACCTAATTAATAACTAACTAATTAGTATTACTCTGCTATTTTAGTTAAACCACCTAAAAAGAAATTATTTATTTTAACCTATAAAGTTTAAATCTTTATTGGTTAATAAATTTTGTTATATACCACATACCGTGCTCTTATCCATTAGCATAAAAAACACTTTTTACAACTTAAATTTCTATATTAGAACGTCTTATCGTTCATAAATATAGTAAAATAATAATAAAGTGTGATTTTTACATTAAATATTTGATTTTGTAAATTTTATAAGCACGGAAAATTTCGAAATACCATTGTAGCCTACAGCAAAAAAAAATACCCATTTTTAAAGTATAGAAACAAAAAAAGCTGAACAATGCGCACACTGCTCAGCTTTAATTAGTAAAAAAACCTGTTTACTTTTTAAAAGGTTTTATATAAAAAGTAAATTCATAGGCTTGGGGCAACACTCGATATTTATTTAAAATAGAAATTGCTGTTCCTCCAACACCAGACATTTTATGATCTAAATTTAAAGTCACATAATCTACACTTTGCAATTGATTTTTGTAATAAGCTCGCGTCATATTATCGGTATCATACAATTGAGCACTTGTATTAAATGTTTGATCGCCTTTAATTAATAACCCAACGCCATTATCATCACTAATGGACGTCCAATACACATCGGTTTTATTGCCATAATCTTGTGGAATAATATAAGGGATATAATCTGACTTTACGGTGGTTTCATAACTTCCAAACTTAGCACCTGTTTTTCTGTCAGGATAGGTTTCATAAGGCCCTCTTCCATACCATTTAATATTCTGAAATGTCTCTGGTATTTGAAGTTGCAAACCAATTTTAGGAATCCAATGGGTAAACTCTCCTTCTGCAGATGATTTTGTTTGCACCCTTATTTCTCCATCTTTAGAAATCGTGTAATTAAATGTATTTAAAAAACCAGTGGCTGCATTATTAACATGGTTAGTCGTGGCAAGTGTTACTACTTTTAAGCCAACACGTTCTTTATTTTTAACAATCTGGATAGTCTCGACTTCATGTTCTAGATTATTTAAACCTAGAGCATACCACCCATTAGACATATCTTTAGCCATGCCATCCTTTTGGTGTCCAATAGAAGTTGTAAAAGTTCCCCAAGCATCCAATTCATTAGCCAGTGGTGCTCGCCAAATATTAAATTTAGGCCCTTGCTTTAAATATTCTTTTTCTTCATAAACCATAGAGGTCAGCAACCCCTTTTCTTTATTAAAAGTATAAGTGAAATTCGAGCCTTTAAATACAATATTTTCAGCATTATCTTCTATAGAAATCCCATCAACACTTACTGTTTCGGGCTTCTTTTCTATAAATGGAAATTCAAACTGCTCCCAAGCCACTTCGTGACCCTTTTTTGCCCAAACCACATCTTCTGAAATAGAAAAACTTAATTCAAGTACATAATGCGTTGCTTCTTTAAAGTCCTTTGTTTTATATGGGATATTTAAACCTTTTTTTGTTAATGGTTCTAGATCGATTTTTAAAGTTCCCGATTCTATTTTTTCTCCATTGGCAGATAACGACCAGTTGGCTTTTAATGCCTTTAAATTGGTGAATGAAAAACGATTAAAAACTTCAATCTGTCCTTTTTCCAAATTAACGACTTCAACAGCCACAGGTTGTGGCGATTTCTTCAATTGCCATAGTTCTGGCTGAACCGTTCTATCTGGCCAAACTAAACCATAAGTTCTTCCTGGTAAACCTAGACTGTAGTAATGAGATTCATCGTTAACAGACTCAAAATCTAACCAAAGTGCTGCGTTTTTTTTCAATGAATCACTATTTGCTGTCAAATCTTCAATGGCTATCACTTTATTAAAAATTCTAACATTATCAATAGTTGTATGTGTAAGGTAGCCTAAATGGTTATCTATAATTTCTGCAGATTTTCCAACATTCACAGCGTAAGGGCCATTAATTATATCTCCTGTGCAGGTTTTTGACGCCACCTGTTTTCCGTTAATATAAAGTCTTAAATTCTGACCATCGTAAGTACCTGACACCTGATGCCACTTGCCCACCCAATCCTCAGGAAGGCTAGCTTCTAAAGTAACTTTCATATCTGTGTGAATATAGAACTGAATTTTGGTATCACTTGATTGTACAATTCCATATTGATAATTTCCTTTGGTAATAAAATAGGCATCACCATTATATTTTTCTGGTTTTACCCAAAAACTAAGTGTAAGTTGATCATCAGAAATATCTAATGCGGTATCACGATAAACTTCTAACCAATCATCATGACCACTTAAATAAAGTGCATTACCAAATTTACCTTCTTTTAAAAGTGCTTTATTCATTAAAGACGTCATCACTTTATTTGGAGAAGCGTCTGGAGTTGTTCTCCATCGAGCATCAATGCCAGGGCTCACCCAATCCCAAACGGCACCACCCGTTAAGCGCGGGTATTTATAAATGGCTTCCCAATACTCATCCAACCCTCCAAGTGAATTTCCTGCAGCAGATAAATACTCGTCCATAAACGATGGTCGGGCGTCATCACCTAGAGCAAAACGTTTTGTAAGTGTAAATGGTGTTACATATCGAGGCCCAACAATATCTTCACATTTAATGGGATTTGTTTTTGGGTTCTCATCACTATTTCCGCCATACATCCATGCTGGACGACTTGGGTCTATTTTTTTTCCTTCAGCAATTATTGCACAAATATTATCTCCAGGACCGCTCTCATTACCAGCACTCCAAATTACAATTGAGGCATGGTTTCTATCTCTATATACCATTTTTTGCATCCTATCTAAATATTGAGCTCTCCATTCTGGTTGGCTAGATAAATGGATGTTACTATGTGCTTCATCGCCTACTTCATCAATAATATACATACCAAGCTCGTCAGCCAAGTCAAGATATTCCACGTTTGGTGGATAGTGGCTTGTACGAACGCAATTAATGTTAAATTGCTTCATTAAGATCAAGTCCTTTCTCATCGTTTCTACATCCATGGCATGTCCTGTTTTAGGATGCATCATGTGGCTATTTACGGCATTGAGCTTTACGGGCATTCCGTTTACATATATGGCTTTGTTTTTTACTTCAACTTTTCTAAAACCAACGTTGTGCCTAAAAACTTCAATTATTTTATTGTTTGCATCTCGTAATTCTAATATAAGTGTATATAAATTGGGATGTTCTGCAGACCATTTTTTAGGATTGTTTACAGGAAATGATCCCGATACTTTATCAAACTCACCTGTCAATTGATTTTCTTCAACTTTAGTTAAATTCTCACTGGCAATATGCCTTTTTTTATCGTCATACAAACTGGCATGAATCACATAATCATGTGACTTATCTTCATCAAATTGGGCTATATATGTTTCTATATTTAAAGTCGCATCCGCATAGTTTTTATCCAACTCTGTAGTCACATAAAAATCATGAATATGTGTTTTTGGTGTTGACATGATATAAACATCTCTAAAAATACCTGCAAGCCTCCAAGTGTCTTGATCTTCTAAATACGAACCATCGCTATAATGAAGTACTTTTACCGCTATGCTGTTTGTACCATTTTTCAAATATGGTGTAATATCATATTCAGCAGGTTCCATGGCGCCTTGATTATACCCTACTTTTACGCCATTTATCCAAACATATGAAGCGGATTGCACGCCTTCAAAATGCAGAAAATGCTGTTTCTCTTTCCAGTTTTTTGGTAAGGTAAAGGTTCTGTAATAAGAACCTATAGGATTAAACTCTTTAGGTACCAACGGTGGTTTTGAATTATATGGCTGACCAATGTTTCTAAACATGGCATATCCAAACCCTTCCATTTCCCAGTTTGAAGGCACCTTTATTTTATCCCATTTTTTACGATTAAAATTATCTTTATAAAAATCTGATGGTGCCTCATCCAAGTTTTCAGAAAAATTAAAATCCCAATCGCCATTAAGAGTCAAAAAATTTGGAGATGATTTTTTATCCTTACCAAAAGCTTCCTTAACCGTATTAAACGGCATTAAATTGGTATGAGGTAACACTTGATTTATTTGAAAAATACTTGGGTTTTCCCAATCATTCTTTGATTGTGAAAATCCGAAATTGCTAATAATATTAAAGCAGAAAAAGCAGATAAGAACTCTATTTAATTTAATCATTTTTTTATCCTAATTTTTATTTTCAGTTGATGAGTAATATAAAGTATTACTATTAAACCCAGTTGATTTATTATTAATTCTAAAAGAAGATGTTACCATTTTCATTATATTTACCAAATATAGTGTAATTTATACACTTTATAAATTTAAGATAAAAATAAATCCTTGTTAAGGACTATATCAACAAACCATCACCCCATTTTAAACCACGATAAATAAAACTAAAAACTCTATGAAAATAATGAAACCAATATTAACCGTATTATTATACTTTTTAATATTACCATCCTGTAATGCGCAGAAAAACAACAAGCAACAATTTCCTTATAAGGATAGCAGTCTATCTGTTGAAACTCGTGTTAATGATCTTTTAGAACGGATGACGCTTGAGGAAAAAATTTCTCAAATGAATATGCTTAGTCTTAAACATTTAAAGTTTGACAAAAAAGGTAAGGTTACCCAGAAATCTTTGGACTCCTTATTTAAAGGTGGTAGTATAGGAACGCTTGAGAGTCCTTTCATTGGCGTTGATGAAATCTCGAAATTCTCTGAAGCTGCCGACAACTACTTGCGTAACAATACAAGGCTAGGTATCCCTGCCATTCAAATTGCAGAATGTTTGCATGGCCAATTGGCTTTTGGAGCTACTATTTTTCCTCAAACTATTGGACAAGGAAGTACTTGGAACCCTGATTTAATAGAAAAAATGGGAGCAACTATAGCTCAAGAAGCGAGTCTATCTGGTGTTGATCAAGCATTATCTCCAATTTTTGATTTGGCCAGAGACCCTAGATTTGGTAGAGCCGAAGAGTCTTTTGGCGAAGACCCTTATCTGGTTTCTGAAATGGGTAAGGCTTTTGTGATAGGCATGCAAGGAGACCCTTCAATAACAAAAACACACATACCCGACGGCAAGCTCATGTGTACTGCTAAACATTATGTAGCATATAGCACACCCTTTGCTGGTATCAATCTAGGCCCAAACAATTTAGGACCTCGAGAATTAAGAAACTTGCACATGTATCCTTTTAAGAAAGTTATTCAAGAAGCTAATATCTATTCATTAATGCCTGCATATAATGAAGTGAATGGCATCCCGATGCACGCTAATAAATATTTAATGAAGGATGTTTTAAGAGATGAACTTGGGTTTAAAGGCTACGTTTTCTCAGACTATGAAGCCATTGCGATGCTTAACTATTTTCATAAAGTCACAAAAGATGCTGCTGCAACGGCAATTAGTGCTTTGGAAGCTGGTGTTGACCTTGAAGCTCCAAAAAGTTTTGCCTATTCAGAATTACCAAATTTAATACAAACTGGAAAAGTAGATATTGCACTTATAGATCAAGCTGTGAGTAACATATTAACGGCTAAATTTAAAGCGGGGCTGTTCGACAAACCTTTTAAAGCACCTAAAAAAGTTTCAACCCTAATTCACACAAAAGAAGCTATTAACTTAGCAAGTGAAATCGCCGAAGAATCAATCATTCTTCTTAAAAATGAGAATAGTTTATTACCAATTAATTCTAACACACTAAAATCAATTGCGGTAATTGGGCCTAATGCCGATCAAGTACAGTATGGTGATTATAGCTATACGAAAGATAATAAATCTGGAACGACTATTTTAGATGGTATAAAGCAATATGCTAATAATAAATTTGAAGTAAATTATGAAAAAGGCTGTAATATTACTGGTTTTGACAAAAGCAATATTCCTGCAGCGGTAAAAGCAGCAGAAAAAAGTGATGTTGTAGTATTAGTAATAGGAGGTACTAGTAGTGTACTATCAGGTATTGGCTGGGGAAAAGATATACCTGGAGACTATCCCACTAGTGGCGAAGGCTTTGATAGAGCATCGTTAACACCTCCAGGAGTTCAACCTGAATTAATAGAAGCCATACACAACACAGGAAAACCTATAGTACTTGTTATGGTTCATGGTAGAGCTTATTCAATTGCTTGGGAAAAAGAACATTTACCTGCTATTGTTGAGGCTTGGTACCCTGGAGAACAAGGAGGTAATGCGGTTGCCAAGGTTTTATTTGGAGACGTAAACCCTTCTGGAAAACTTACTGTAAGTGTTCCCAAAAGCGCTGGTCATGTTCCTGTTTTTTATAACTATAAACCATCGGGAAGAGGTTTTTATAGGCAACCTGGAAGTCCTGAAAAACCAGGTAGAGATTATGTTTTTTCTTCTCCAGATCCCTTATTTCCTTTCGGGCATGGCTTAAGTTATACGTCTTTTGAGTATTCAGATTTACAGGTAGAAAACACGAAACTGAATATGGATGGCGTGGTTAAAATATCGCTTAAGGTTAGAAATACAGGAAAGGTTGTGGGCAAAGAGGTTGTTCAAGTATATTTTAACGATATACTAAGTTCGGTTACAACACCTGTGAAAAATTTAAAAGCGTTCAAAAAAGTAGAAATTAACCCATCTGAAATAACCACTATTAATTTTACAATACCTATTAGTGAGTTTGGTCTATGGGACGAGGACATGAAATACATTGTTGAACCGGGAGAATTCAAAATTATGATTGGAAGTTCAGCTGAAGATATAAGGCTTAGTAAAACAATTACTATTGACTAGTACCCAGATAACTCCCTAATAGGCGCTTATAATAGCCTTCACAATAAAAACAGCCGTCTAAAACATATTTTTTAGCCGGCTGTTTTATTTATAATGTTTGTTACCTGAATAATTTGAGTGATCAATTTAAAAACAAAAGAAAGTCTCGCAAGTACACCCCGCTATAAGCAAAAGTAAGCACTGTAATTGACCTTAATCATAAGGGAGATGGGTTTTTATTCAAGTAAGTTTTAAAGTTAAGATTTCGCTCTAAAAGTCATAAAAAAAGCTATCCTTTTAAGATAGCTTTCATTCGCAAAAAATCTAAGTATTAAATGTTGTTATTTAACAATGATACTCTTGAAATATTCCCCCTTATCGGTGATAATCTGTAAAAAGTACATGCCACTTTGGATGGTATTCACATTAATATGGTTACGAGCTGTTTTTTTAACAAGTTCACCAATGGCATTGTATATTTTAACTTCCTTTAAAGATTCACCAGCGTCAACCTCAATATTAAGAACACCTACTACAGGCACCGGGTAAACTTTTGTATCATTACTATTTATAGCATTTGATTTAATTGAAAGTAGTATCCCTGTTTTATTAATTGTAAAATAATCGGACACCGATCCATTGTCATTAATAAACTTAACAGTTAAGTTTTGACCCAACCCACCATCATTTTCGATTTCTAAAACACATGAGCCCAATTCGTTTAAAGAACTAAACATAGCATTGTGATCTAAATTACCACCTGAAATTTTACCAGCGGATCCTGTGGTTATATAAACAGCTCCAGGGTTTTGAGTTTGTACTTTTTCGTATGCACCATCAGAAGTGTCCGCTTTACCTGATAAATGCCCATTAGTTCCGATAGTGTTTTGATTAGAATCAAAACTATTTGACATTCCATAGTGTTCGTTAATGAAATAGGATCTTTCATAAGAATGCGAATGACCAGATAACACTAAATCTACCCCATTTTCCTCTAAAATTGGGAGGAAATTATTTCGCATATTTATAAGTTGAGATTCTGAATCTGAATCATGAGAACCCTTAGAATACGGCGGGTGATGAAATATAGCAACAATCCAATCTTGATCTGTATTTTGCATATCTTGCGTACACCAAGCTATTTGCGTTGCATTATTATCCAAGGTATAAGATTCTAAAACGATAAAATGAATATTAGCATAATCAAACGAATAATAGGCTTCAGTTCCAGAGGCAACACCACCTGATTCTGCGGCTGTTGGAAACGTGAAGATGTCATAATATGGGCCAGATTGAGTATTAGAATCTGCTGAATAACCGTCATGGTTTCCTAGCGTTGACCACGCAACTGTTTTCTTCAACTGAGAACTATAAATATTAAATAGCGCTGATTGATATTCTGAATCTAATCCGCTGTCGTATGCATTATCCCCTAAAAACAACATCATATCTGTTTGGTCTGGGTTAGTACTTGCATTCGATACATAATCGTAGTACTGATCGCGAACATTTTTCTGGTTTTGATTGCCAGTACCAGCATCACCTAGAATCCAAGCTCTCACAAATTGGTCTGTACCAACCGGAGGAGCTGTTTTAAAGTACATATCACCAGATTCTGGCACATAAACTCCAGCATTATTAGCAATTTCATAAAAATATTTTGTGTTCGGTAACAATCCTGTTATCTCAATTTCATGATCCGTGCTTAATGACACATCAGAAACTGAACTATTCAAGGCGCCTAAAGAAGTGCCATAATTAATAACGGTTTCAGTATTGGTATTTGTTCTATATTTTATGGTAATAGCATTTGAATTTCCTTTTTGCAAATATGGCCCTCTCCTTAATTGTGCAATAACCTGAGGGCTAACTTTTAGCCTAAAGTTAAAACTCACATCAGAACTTGTTGCACTATTTTGGTGAATTTCTATTGCTATAACATTTTCACCTTCTATTAAAAAATTATTTATAACTTTATTAATCCATATATTTTCAGTTGCCGCAGTTAGTGCGAAAGTATCATAGTTAACAGACCCCATAGGCATATTATCTCTCCATACTTCTGTTCCATTAATATAGACAATCATACCATCATCTCTCAAAGCGGTAAGATCCAGATATGCAAAATCTTCTTGAATATCTGTCAAATTAAAAGATTTTCTAAAATATGTAGTTAATGCACCACTATTTGTCATAGTCGCCTCATCCCCTTCACCATATCCAAGTTCTGAATTTCCAAAAGCCCAGGAATCATCGTTAAATCCAGCTATCTTCCAATTTCCTGCTGGCTCATTTCCATCATCAAAATACTTCCAATTATCTCCTGGAGCTATAACAATATCGCCTGGAGATGGTTCAGGTTCTACAGTAATTCCAGGATAATTTTTAGTATCCAATTCTTCCCAACCCCCAGGATTTAGGTGATTAAAAAGTTGCGCTTGAAAACTATACCCCGCACCTTCAGGAGTTCCCAAAGGTATCTCAATACTTAAGGTTAAAGTTCCTGAACCTTGATTTACAAATGTATTATTGGCTGTTAAATTACTAGACCCAACTTTAAATCGGATATATGCATACGCTCCTCCGGGTTTATCTACCGTGTAGTTAAAGGTAATATCCACATTTGAAGCAGCATTCACCGTTTGTGGAGGGTTTACGATATCAATCGTGTTTTGTCCAAATGTTATTGTTGATATAAGAACCAATAACACATATAGATTGAATTTAATTTTCATTTGACAATTCCTTTTTAAGTTTGTTGATCTCGTTTTCTAAATTTTTAATTCCAGATGTGTTTTTAAACTTATCAGGTAGCAAAACTATCGCCGTCTGCGCTTGTTGAATTGCAATTTTACAATCAAGGATTTTCTTGTTTTCAAATAAGTATTTTGCTTTTTTATAATACCAAAATTCCTTTCTATAAGCACTTAAAATGAAGTAATTGTATTGCTCTATAACTTTATTTACTTGTGAGGAAGCCTCTAAATATTTTAATTTCTTTAATTGTAAAGTAAAAGTACCTTTCCCTATTTTTATTAATCCTGCATCTAAAATTTGAATTGCTTTTTCGTAATTACTACTATCAATTCCCAAAAAAATAGAACTGTAAACAATATAGTCTTCAGGGTTAGTATCAACAGTATTTTCAATAAAAAAACGATAATACTTCAGGGCCTCTTGGTAGGCTCCTAATTGAATTAATATTTCCCCTTGTAACTTATTTAGTTTAACATTCAAACCATCTTTTACCAAAGCTTTGTTCGAAGCTTTTAATGCTTTCGAAAAATGACCGCTATGATAATAGGTTTGTGCTTTTCTATAATAAAGAACCGCTTCTGAATTGCCCAATTTTTCTGATTTGGAATAATCCTTTATTGCTTTATTAAATTCTTCATGTTGTTCATACAAGTAACCACGTTCAAAATATAGCTTAGGATTTTTAGGTTGCTTTCTAATTTCTATAGATTTCTCTTTTATTCTTTTAGTTAAACTTCCATGGGCATAAATCAAAGAGACTGATAATAGGCATAATAATAAGAAAATTTTTCTATACATACTCCTAGCAATTAAATTGACTTAAACCCCTTTCTTGATGTAACCTATGGCGTTACCGTAATCGGAATACTTACCAGAGTTGTAGGTCGCAAATGTTTAATTTTAACTACTACAACATCAGCAGTTAATATAGTTCCATTCTCAGGAGTACTTCCAATCTTTAATGCATCAAAATCTTCAAAACCAATATTAACTTCGCTACTATCACTCATAGTATAACGAATAACAATTCCACTAAGATCTAACGGTTCTCCTACTGCATATTCCGTTTTTGTAGGTGGCGTTACAAGCACAGCACTTACAGGGAAAAATCTCGAGAGATTTAATTCTTGAACGACAGTTATTCCTGTTGTAACATGAGTAATAGTTAAATCTGTATCTGATGAAATCGCTTCTCCATTAACCGGTACAGTTTCAATGTCATTTTGAACTTCAGCGTAGCTAAGATCTTCGCTATCTCCATTCTCATAACTAAAAGTTAGTACCATATCAGTTAGGTCTAATTTCTCACCATAAAAGTAATCCGTTCTAGGTGCTTCCTTAATTTCCATCGCAACAACTTCATTAGTCACATTAATAGCTTGAATCAAACCTTTTCCTGAATCACTTACGCTTATAGTTACAGATTCATCAGTGAGGTCTAATATTTCTCCATTTTCAGGTTCAGTGATAATACCTTCACTTTGAAAAGATTCAAAAGGAACATCTATAAGATCACCCCCCTTATCAAGAGTTATTACCATTCCAGATAAATTAAGAGCATTCCCAAGTACATAATCCAATTGCGGAAGTGTTTTCATAGATACCCGATCGATATCTGAAGTAGACACATCATCATCTTTATCGCAAGAAGTAAAAAATACTCCAAATACAAGTGCTAATAATAATGTTGAAAATTTAAAGTCCAAATGATTTATTGTTTGTTTCATCAGTTTGATTATTTTAATGATCAAGAATTTAAGAGTTTACAGTTAAACCCATTTGTATCACAAATTCATTATTAGCTGATTTGGCACAAATTAAATTCAAATTCATTTCAGTTTTAATATCTTTTTCTATCTTAACTCTACTTCAAATTGCTCTAGTACTGCGGCTCTATCTCGAATGACAAGAGTATCTTTTACAGTATGTGTTTCCGAGAAATCTGGATCTAAATAGGTATAGTCTAAATAAATAACATCCCTTGATTTTCCACCCCATGCATCACCTTCTTCTACATATTCACCAGATCCAGTAACACCATATGGATCGCTACCAAAACTAGATATGGTACAGGTACCATCATCAGTAAACGTAAGCTCCATAGTCACAATCCCTTGAGGTATTTCGCCTGGGTTTGGCAAATCATCTCTACCTACTAAGTTTTGTACCTTAACTTTATTAAAGCCAGTGGTCTCAACCAATACAACTTCATCATCGACTACGTACTCACTACTGTATGTTCTGCCCACTGCAGTCATCGGATTTGTAATCATATCTTCTCCCCTTCTCAGGTAATGTCCATGAAACTTATTCATATATTTAATACCAAAAAGTGTATAGTCCTTTGGTAAAACATCCCAATCGGCTGGGTTAACCCTATCTGGATTATCAATTACATTCCTTCCTACGAGTATAGAATCTATATTATCAGCCTTAGTTATTCGTAATGGAATGACATAATTAGTTGTATTTTGAGCCCCGAAAGACAGTGGATCGTTAAAAAATGCCTCACGTAATTGAACTTTTATACGCGCCTTAGTATCTCCAGAAGGTATGGTAACAGGGCTAATATTTTCCATAGTATAATAAGCTGGTGGAAGTGCCTTCACATTTTTCACATTATCCAAAAGACTATTATCTACCTCAAAATAGATACTTCTATCTTTCCCATTACTTCGTACACCTGTCATCACAGCAGTAATTTCAAAATTATGATTATTATCGCCATCGTTAAAACCTTGATCATATTTGCCTAAAATAAGCGTCCTTGCAGGAGTTTGATAAGGAAAATAAGTTGCAATAACATCAAAATCCTCAAAATCTGTATCAGAGTTGCTGCACCCAATAGCTATGAGCGCACAAACTATTAAAACTATATTTTTTGTATTCATCGAGTGAAAAATTTACAGGTGTTCGTTTATACTAAATGTGATTTCTAATCACAATAAATGTTGTAATTTAATTGTGTAACAAACTGTATTTGTTACCAACCTATATTTTGTTCTAGTGCATTAAATTTTACTATTTCGCTTTGAGGTATTGGTGCGTAATTACCATAATCGGGATATAATCTTGGTTCTACCGTAAACTCATCATATTGAGTACCATTAAATTTAGATCCAATAATATCCGTTAAATCATCAAGCATATTCCATCTGCGTAGATCAAAGAAGCGATGTCCCTCAAAACAAAGTTCTAACCTACGTTCATTTCTAATGAGTGCTCGCATGTCTTCTTTAGAGCTCATATTAGCTAAGTACGTATCTGGTTGACTAATTCCAGCTCTACTCCTTATAGCTCCAATTACTTCCCTTGGAGATATACCTTGAACCGCATAATCTGGACCTCCTAGCTCATTAGCAGCCTCAGCAAACATTAAATATAGATCGGTATACCTTAAGTATACGTTCATTTTTTCAGAAGCCGATATATTACCATTATTGCTAAAAACAACAGTAGGATCCAATAGTTTTTTAAGATAATAACCTGACCTAGTAGATTGAAATTGAAATTTATCAATTTCATCAGCTCCACCACCAACTCCAGTATTAATTACTCTGCCGTCTAAATCATTACCATTATACAAAATATACTTTTTTAACCTCGGGTCTCTATAAGCAAATGGGTTTGATGGGTTATAATTTGGATGCGTTGTTGAGAAAGGCTCTCCATCCAACATAGGAAACGCATCTACTAAATTTTGCGATGGGTTAAGTTTTCCTTCTCCATTCAATGAAGGTGGGAAATGCTGTTTTTCAACCCAGGTATATGTAGATGCTACATTATCTCTCCAAATCACTTCTGGAAAAACACGTGTACCAGAAGGGAAATCATAAAAATTATAATGACCTGAAGGACTTAATCCAGCAACACCACCATTGTCGTTAAGCAGTTCGGCGAGTATGTTACTGGCTTCTTCGTAGTAATCTCCAGCACCATTAAAAAAGGCAGGACTGGCAGCCATTAGGTTTAATTTGGCTTGAAAAGCTTTAATAATTCTTCCATTAATTCTTCCATCCATGTTATAACCAAATACAAATTGGTAAACATCATTATCTGAACCGTTATAACGAGTCGGTTGTTTTGTGAGATCTCCATCCCAGTCCATAGGGATATAATCTAAGGCTTCATTAAAATCCGTATTTATCTTTTCTAACGTTTCTTCAAATTCTGGTCGTGGAATATTAAAATTAGCATCTTTATCAAGAAACTCTGTTAAATAAGGTACACCTAACAACTTTCCTGAAGCGCCAATACCAGCATGTTCCTGAAGAATCCAAAAATGTCTTAAAGCCCTCATAGCTAAAGCTTCTCCATACATACGTTGTTTTATAAGTGCATTGGTTTCTTCATCATATTTCCATTCAACCTGATCAATGACGTTAAGAAATTCATTGACGTATAAAACGTGTTGATATTGCCACCATCTGCTAGAAATGGCATTATTAGCATTCCACTCTCCAGTTGCCATTCTACGGTAACCGCTTAAATAATTTGTAACCGCATCGTCTGTAGCCGTATCATTAAATAACAATTGATTCGACATACTCTCATATGTGTTTAACAATAACCCTTCCGCCATTGCTGGATCTGTAGTTAACATATCATCTCCCGCTAGGTTTTCATCTAAGGGTTCAAAATTACTACACGCCACACAGAATAATAGAATCGATGCAATAAATGTATATTTTATAATAATCTTCATGTCTAGATTTTATTAATTTTGTTAAAACTTTACTCTAAGTCCCATTGTATAATATCGATAAGAAGGTTCGGACGACAAACTTAATTGCTTTATATCTCTGTTATTGGCAATCATTAACAAGTTTGCACCACTAGCATAGATACTAAATTCTTCCATATTAAGATCGGACACTAATGATTTAGGGAAATCAAAGGTCAATTGTACACGTTCAATTTTAAAATTACTATTATCATAAAGCCAGAAGTCTGATGCTTGTCCATGATTATTAGTATTTTCAATAGACGATAATCTCGGGAAAGTTGCAGTACTTGCAGTACCTTCTGTCCATCGTCCTCTTACTACTTCTGAGTATTTATCATTACCCTGTGGCTGATAGTAATTACCTGAAGCCATGGCCTCACTACCATATTGAGCTGTAAATAATGTAAATAATGTAAATGATTTATAGTTTAATTTGATGTCCGACCCAAAAGTCCATGGCGCATCCCAACGTCCAATAACAACTTGATCTTGATCGTTTACAACACCATCATTATTCACATCTTTATACTTTAAATCACCTGGTTGCACCGCTCCAAATTGAGAAGGAATTCCATCTTTTAAAGTACCGTCTGCCTTAAAATCATCAACACCGAAGAAGCCTAAAGATTCTAAACCCCAAAAGGCATCAATAGACGTTCCTTTTCTATATTGATATTCATCCTCATAAACTTCATCTACTTTAATTCTTTCTGAATTAGTATATAGCACGCGAGCGCCAACATCTACACCTAGGTTACCATATTTATCTGAATAGTTAATACCTAATTCAAATCCCGAACGTCTATCAACACCATAATTGGAGTATGGACGGAAAAGGTTATAATATTGAGGATAAATTGTAGCTGGCCTAATTACTTGTTCATCCAATACCGAACGGAACACATTAGCTTCTAACCATAATTTCTTAAAAAAGAGCCCTTCGAAACCTAAGTTGTAATCGGTTCTACGCTCCATACCTAAATCATTGTTTTGACCTCTTTCTATTTTAGTGAAACCATTTTGAAAACCGGTTCCGTATTGATCACCCCAATAATAATTACCCACATTTCGCTGGTATATAGCATCATACAAAAAATAACCCGGAATATCCAAATCAGAATAAACAACCCCCATCGAAGAACGAACTTTAAGGTAATTTAACCAGGAAACGTTCTTTAATGATTGCTCCTCAGACATGAGATAAGCAAAGCCAAAAGTAGGCGCCAACTTACCTCTGTTACCCTCTGGTAATTTAATAGAATTAACATAAGAAGTATTTACATCAAACAGAAACTTATCCTTATAGGTATAATTTAAACTTAGTGCAACATTCGAATTTTTTTCAACTTGTGTTACCGATTTCATCTGGGTGTTATTAGCAAAGCCAACTAAAGAAGCTTTTAAAAAGTGATCTTCGTTTATTTGCTTTTCGTAGTTCAACATCCCAAAAAAGCCATATCTTATTGTAAAAACATTTGTACTTACTTTTTCTTCTAACTCTTTGCGGTCTGGATCACCGACGTTTACTAAACTAGTGATTTTGTTATCAGCATTCCATGTAGGCTCATAAATAGCGAATTTATTATTCACTGTTAAATTATACCGATTATAAAAATCAAAGCTTAAATAAGTTTTTGCGGATAAACCTTCAGTAATTGAGCTTAAATCAAAATCTATCGCATTATTTACCTGACTTATACGGGATATACTAGTTTGTTGTCCACCGGCCACAACAGATGCAACTGGAACATTGTTATTAAAATACCGACTCCCACCTAAAATAAATCCATTATATTTATTAGCTACCTCTAAAACACCAACTAAATCTGGATTATTTTCAGTATCCATTAAGCTTAACGGAAGCAATGGCGCGTATAAATCTGATCTAAAATTTTGCCCAGCATCGTAGAGGTTGGTTAAAGAGCTTTTGTTTGACTCAATTATCGCAATAGCGTCTAAACTACTAGTAATCCAGCTATTGATTCTAAAATCAATATTTCCTCTCACATTAAAACGCGATGTTCCCTTGTCGTATTCACTAAGCTTCTGCAAACTCTGGTCTGATTTAAAGCCAAAATTTATATAATATTTAGTATCTTCTTTAGCTCCAGAAAAATCACCGATAATATTCGAGAATGTCGTCAATGAACTAAAATTTGCATCCGAATACATATCATAATTAGGATATCTGTAGGGGTTATTCCCACTACTAAAGTTTAAAATCTCGTCATCTGAAAAGCTTGCAGACAAGCCGTCATTATCGCGAGCTTCGTTATAAAACTGCATATACTCGGCCGAACCAAGATAATTAGGCATAGAAATAGGGGTCTTAATACCACTACTTGCAGTTATGTTAAATTCGGTTTTTTCAGTACCACGCTTTGTCGTTACAATGATAACCCCATTCTTTGCCATAGACCCATATAGAGCCGAGGCACTAGCATCTTTCAAGACGGTTATCTCTTGGATTTCCTCCATATTTAACAGGTCAATCGACCTTCCTGGAATACCATCTACAACGATCATAGCATCACCTAAACCGCGAATATTATCACTGTATTTAAGTCCAGTAATTCTTCCGTTCAAGGCATCTCTTACCCATTGGGTATTATCATATTTCAAAAATTGGTCTGGTTCTATTGAAGAAACGGCACCTACTATTCTTTTGTTTTCTTCTGTTTGAAAACCCATATTAAGAGTTTTATCTACCTTAGAAGACAAATAGAGACTATCCTGTGCAATAGAGTCGGTTTGTTGCGGAGTTTGTCCTAATAGTGAAAAGGAAAATAGCATATAGCTTCCTAGACAAAGTAGTGGTTTCTTATACTTTATAAGGTGTTTCATAATTGGTTGTTATTATCTAATATAGAAAAACATGTTAATTGTTACCATCCTGGGTTTTGAGGAAATCCTTCATACAATTCGGTATCGTTTTGAGGGATAGGCAACCAGTAATGTTTATCATTAAAAACCTTTGTTCTTAATACTTCTTCTACAAAATTAGTAGGTTTACCATTTGCATTTCTGTCAAATCGTATTCCTGTTTTTAGTTTATATTTCAAGTTGGTTCCTAGTTTCCATCGTCTGACATCCATCCATCTATGGTTTTCCCATGCCATCTCCATAGCACGTTCACGACGAATCTCTTCCATAAACACATTAGCACTACTCAGGTTTACAGGTTTAACATTCAAACTACCATCTGGAACAGCGCGTTCTCTAAGTTCATTAATGGCGTCTACAGCTGAAAGATTAAATCCTGCTGGTTTTCCATTTACGCCATATGCCATAACAGCGGCTTCTGCATACATTAAATACACATCGGTTAACCTCACATGGATTCGCCATGAAAATAAAGATTGATTATCATATTTATTGAACCCTTTAGGGTACCATTTTTTTGCAACATATCCCGTTCTAGTTCCGTTACTTTTTCCTGGGTGTCTATGTGCTCCTCCGTTGTAGAATTCTGCGTATCTATTTACTGCATCTTCGCCTGTTGCAGCACCTAAATTGTCAATTAACTGATCACCATCCACTACAATCCATTTATAAAAACGAGGATCTCTATTAGCCCATGGATCATTAGGGTTATATAGCGGACTTTCATCACATGACAATCCATCTTTCATACCAAAATAATTATGTATGTAATTATGTGTTGGAGAGTTAATTCCGTTAGCACCATTAAGAGCTCCCAATTGCCAAGAATCACCTAAATACGCACCAAACCAACCTACAGAGCCTGCTTGACCAAAAATATACTCGGTAGAATCAGGGTAAAGTCCATTAGGATCATAAAACACATCTTCATAAGTATCCCACTCTTGTAGTTGGTAACTTGGAATCTGTATAACTTTAGCAAATGCCTCTGCTGCTTGCTTACAAAGTTCTGCATCATACCCGTAGGTATCATCGCTATTTTGCATTAATGGGCTGGCTGCAAATAACAGATTCTTTCCCTTTAAGGCTAATGCTGCACCTTTGGTTATTCTAAAAAGATTTTTTCCACTAGTCTCTTTACCTGGCCCCCAACTATCATCATCCCAATGTTCTGGTAACAGTGCAATGGCTTGATCAAAGTCTTTGTCAATTTTCAATGCTGTTTCAGACCATTCTGTAGGTCTTTCTATTCTCCAGTCATCCACTAACACACGATCGATGTAAGGCATAGGCCCCCAAAACTTCATGATTTCATGGTGAAAAAATGCTCTAAAAAAATAAGCTTGACCTAAAATAGCGTCTTTTTCTTGCTGAGTAGCATCTAACATTAATTCCTCTGCGTTTTCAATAACAATGTTAGCCTTTCTTATACCTGCCCAACTGCTTGGCCATATCGAACTTCTATCAAAAGGGATTCCCGAATTGGTATTAAATCCTCCACTAAAATAATTGAAGGTTCCTCCTTGCCAATCCCAATAGCGCCCTTCATCAATAGAATAATCAAAAATCCAGGTTTCAACACCAACAGAGTCTTCGCCGTAGTAAGGATAATTAGCGTAAAAAGCCAATGAATAATCAACGATCATTGCATACATTTCTTCGACAAAACCCTGTGAATTCTCAAAGTTTTTAAAAACTTCGTTTACAGAAAGATCGGTATCTAATGGCTTGTCTAGATAGTCTTCACAAGAATTTATAACTCCTATAAGACATAGTAAACCTATTACTTTGTATAAATTTCTCATTTTTTCTTAAAAATTAATTGTTACTCCTAAATTCATTCTTTTAAATGTTGGATAATCACCTCTAGATGCCGCTTGATTTCCAGAATTGAACTCTCTATCATCAGGAAGATCCGACCAGAAGGCGAGGTTGTTACCGCTTAAAAACACTCTATATTGACTACCATTATCTGAACCAAAAGTATAGGCAAACTCAACATTTTGTAATCTAACAAACGAGGCATCATACCAGTTTCTGTAAGGGTCTGAACCTCCAGAAACCCCTCCGTAAGATGGAAGCACATGTGTTCCATCAGGATTACTAACACTCCAGTAATCTGATTTGTCTTCAAAAAAGAGCGGTGTATCCACTGAAAAGGTTCTATCCACAAATTCTTTCGTTGTATTGCTTACACCGTAAAACTGAATCATAAATGTGAATTTCTTGTACCCAGCTCCTAAGTTCAAATTGTACGTGTTCTGAGCCCTTGTAGGATATCCATATGGTACGGTATCATCATTATTTATCACACCGTCACCGTTATAGTCAATAATATCATACGCACCAGGTCTTGTTGCTCCTGGGTTATTCTCCATAGGAAAAGTGCCATAAACATCATCCCAGTTTTGCAACATATTTCCTCTTATTCCTGCTTGGTTTTGCCCAATAGGGTAGCCAGCTTCTTTTTGATAATCGAGTCTCAACTCTGGGTCTTCTTTGTATAGTATCTCATCTCGAGCTGTTGCATAGGCAAAATTAGCCGACACATCCCAATTATCAGATAAGCGCTGTCTGTAATTTAAAGTAGCCTCCATACCTTTTACTCTTGTTTCTCCTAGGTTCTTATCTGCTGGATCAAAACCAAAGAATGCAGGCACGCTTCTATCGTACGCTGGAATTATAATATCAAATCTATCTTCTTGAAAAACATCCAGGTTTACAGAAAACATGTTTTGAAAAACACCTATTTCTAGTCCAATATTAGCTTTTTTAGAAGTTTCCCATCGCAAATCTGGATTCCCAATAACAGCCTCTTTATAATAAGTATATGGCGAATTTTCTGCATAGAGCGCTGCATTATTCATATATGCACTCCCGCCATTCTCCCATTGAGAAACATAAGACCATCTACTCCCAGCCTCATCATTACCAACGAGTCCATAAGAACCACGTAGCTTTAACTTATTTAACCACGACACGTTTTCCATAAAAGATTCGTTAGTAATAGTCCAGCCGACAGCGGCAGAAGGGAAAAAGTCAAACTTATAGTCAGGTCCAAATTTTTCAGAACCATTATAAGCCCCATTCACATCTAGAAAATAACGATTATCATAATTATAAACTAGTCTAGCCACCCAATCTTCTCTATATCTTGGCGCCATATCACCAATAGCATATTCTTCTCTATTCATTAAACCTAAAAGTCCAACAGTGTGTTTTTCAGCAAATGTTTTATCATAATTTAATGAAAACAGATAAAATAGCCTTCTACTGGTTTCCCAGTCCTGTATATCAAGAGGTTCTCTAGTCCAAGGCTGCACCACGTAGTCAAATTGATTCGTCCCTGGAGGTGCTACTATTTGTTCGGTTCCATCACTTAGGTAAACTTTATAAATAACATTATCACCACCATCAGGACCGCCTTCATTTATACCAGCTTCTCCTCTAAAATTATTATCATAGGAAAAAGAAGCTTTCATAGAAAGTCCCTCGGTTATGAAATCTAATTTTTGATTAAGTATAAAATCTGTATTTAATTGAACTCTATGATTCTTAGTTGCACCTTTTGCAGATAATAAAACCGCAGGGTTAGCAAGCTCATAATTTTCTACAACGGTACGCCCATACGTTCCGTCAGGAAATATAGGATAATACAAACTAGGTGCTAAATTATAGATACTACTATATAGCAACTGACTATCTGCTTCATTACCATTTTGAACACCATAATACCCAGAGAGGTTTACAGATAATCGGGTTGTTTTGGAAACATCAAAATCTATATTACTTCTAAAGTTAAAACGATTATAATCAAAACTAGGCGCATAATCTCTTCCGTTATCAAAAGAAGCTCCATCAAATATATCACCCACATGCTGATAACCAAGACCTCCAAAGTATTTTACAGCATCGGTACCACCACGCACGGAAAGATTTACGTTATGATCCATAGCAAAATCCTTTTGAGTAACATCTACCCAATCTACATTAGGATACACGTAACGATCTGTTTCATTTCTAGGATTTCTATACCTATCAACAATATCAACTGGTGTATATTCTCTCCATGCCCCACCAAGCGAAGCAACCCGCTCTATGGCTTCATTTACGGTTAAAATACCATCATAAGAATCGTACTTTTCTGGTAATTTTGATGGCGTTTTTAATGCAGAACTTGCCGTAACAGAAAGTTTTGCTTCGCCACTTTTACCACGTTTTGTGGTAATTAGGATCACTCCATTACCCCCTTTTACACCGAATACAGCAGTAGCCGAGGCATCCTTTAACACTGAGATACTTTCGATATCATTCGAATTAATATCATTCATAGTTCGCTCTATACCATCAACAAGAATTAATGGTTGTCCTCCTCCATTCCAACTACTTTGTCCACGTATATAGATATTTGGACTTTCATCCCCAGGTTTTCCTGTAGATGAAACGGTAACCACACCTGGCAAACGTCCTGTTAACGCTTGACCTACTGTAGAAACCCCTCCTGATTTCAGTATTTCCTCACCATCGATTTGCTCAATGGAGGCTACGACACTTTCTTTCTTTTGCTTTCCGTACCCAACAATAACAACTTCATCAAGTGCTGAAAGTTCTGCTATCATCTCAATACTAATTTCCTTACGGCCCTTAACATCGATAGTTTGGGTGGTAAATCCCACATAACTGATTACTAATTTTGAGTCTTTTCTTACTTCAATAGTAAAATTACCATCAAAATCTGTCATCACTCCGTTACTAGTTCCCAACTCGATAATATTGGCTCCTACTACCGGACCTAGTTCGGCCTCGGTTACAATACCCTTAACTGTGATGGTTTCTTGAAAATTGGATTGTGCCAAAACGGTAAAATGGAAAATAAAAATCAATAATACGAAGAACCCTTTTTTAAGAACACTCTTAAAACTTGAATCAGGCTGCTTTGCGCAAGGTGTTTGTTTTTTCATCTCTAAATCTGGTTGATACTTGTTTAATTAGTCACTAAAAGGCTCATTTAGGATTCTATGTTAAAACTCTAAATCCTATCGTACTTCTCTAACTTGGTTAGGTTATTGATAAGTTATTCATTTTATTGATAACTATAATACGACTACTCACCTATCGAAAAATTTTAAAAATTCTTACATGAAATAAATAAGACTTGAAGCACTCTCTAAATCATGACATGACAATATTAATAAAATAAAATGTAAAAAATACATTTATTAAGACTTTTGTTTAAATAATATTCCATTTTACTTTCCGTAATTCAGTTATATTTGTGAAAAACTAAATTTAAAACACTTATTTTTAGATAATTAACAAATAAACTAACAATAAGAAATTCTACAAGCTAGATAAAACACCAAATCTCTTATTTTTTAAAACATCTTTCTAGCTTCAATTAAATTAACAGTTCGAAAACTCATTAACTAGCATCTATTATTAGTTATAAATGAAATTTTTTTTAACAGCACCCTAATAGCACAGTTATAATTTTTAACTATGGTATTAGGTTACGAATTTGAATTCATAACAACAGTGAATGTACATATGGAATTAACTAAAAAAGTAAGCCGTTTGTTAGCATAAAGCTCAACAATCGTTACCTAAGGGAATTTAAGCACTTTCTACACCTAAGCACTCAAGTTTTGAGCACATAAATTAGGCAATAATAAAACAAATTTAATTATTTGTGTGAAATATTCACTTTAAGAATAAACAAAATTAAGTTACTGAAAATCGAGAAACAGTAAACGACAAGAACTCCATACTACCACAAGAACCAATGGCTACTTTAGCATTTTCATCAAATATTTATGTGATTCATTGAGCAGTTCCAAAAGCAACATTCAAGTTGTTATTTTTTTGTTTATCGATTTTTCATTCAAAGTTTGAAAACGTTGTAAAAAAAACAACAAAGCACCATTTGTAGGCTCCCAAAGATGAATTTTGTTACCGCCTTCATCATTCCTCAAAAAGGTACAACCATAATCGTCGGTGTTAAATTCCTATTGTTTAATATGCCAATCTTTGGAGGCTTTAAGAGGCTGTCGATTTGAAAAATAATCCGCCAATTCCTGTTACACGTTTCTTCTTATTTAGCTATTTTTTCCACGACAGCGTGAAAAACTACTTCTTTTTAAGCGCTTTTTCATAAACTGTAACCCACTCGGCAACACTAAGTTTACGCGCTAATTCCCCTATGAGCTCATAAGGTATGGCGCTCACTTTTTTAAACCGAATGCAACTTTTACCCATATCGAGCTTTAATGTACTGTACTTTGGATATTCGGAAACAAACCAATCGTACAATTCTGGAATGGCATAAATACCGCTATGGTAAAGATTTATAGAATTCTTTTGAGATGCAAAACTCATAAATGGCAAAGGTTCTTCGGGCTTACAGTGATAACCGTCTGGATATAGCGTATGTGGCACATAATAGGCAATCATACCGTATTGAATACCTTCCTGAAACCCTTCGGGCAAATTATCTAAAATAGTTTCTCTAAGTTTTTCTATGGGTGCTACCCGATCTTCGGGCAACTGACTGATATAATCTTCTGGAGAGTCTGCTTTGTATAGCACGTTATTTTGTTTTCCTTAAAGTTAACAAAATTTCGCTTTAATCTTATCTACAATAGTTTGAGCTAATTTTTCTTTACTTTCAACCGTCCAACCCGCAACATGCGGTGTTAACAACACATTTTCAGCTTCAATTAAATATTTAAAAGCTTCAGGTAGTTCCGTAGAAAACAAGGTTTCAAAAGAGGCTTTTTCATATTCTAAAACATCTAGTCCGGCCCCTAATATTTTCCCTGATTTTAATGCAGACACCAAATCTTGAGTCACCACACTTTTTCCGCGTGCGGTATTGATTAACCAAAATGGTTTTTTCACCTGATTAATAAAATTAGCATCAATCATGTTTAAAGTGAGTGGCGTTTGTGGCGTATGTAAACTAATCACATCAACCTGTTCTTTAAAGGTTTGTAAATCTACTTGTTTAGCATTGACATCACCAACACCGTCTTTAATATCATAACAAAGCACCTCAACGTCAAAACCTCGTAATTTTTTAGCGAAGGCTTTCCCCATGTTTCCGTAACCGATGAGTCCAACGGTTCGACCATCTAACTCAATACCACGATTGGCTTCGCGCAACCACTTTCCAACCCTTACTTCGGCGTCAGCCTTATTCAATTTATTAAATAAAGAAAGTAACATCCCTAAAGCATGCTCACCAACGGCATTTCTATTCCCCTCGGGCGCCGATACTAAAAACACGCCTTTACTCTCGGCATAATCGCAGTCAATATTCTCCAATCCCGCACCTACACGACCAATGAACTTCAAATTACGCGCAGCATCTAAAAAAGTTTTATCAATGGTGAAGCGGCTTCTTAATACAATACCGTCGTACTCATGAATTTTAGCTTCAATTTCGGCTTTTGAAGAGGTATAATCTTCATGGTTTTCAAAACCTAAAGCGTTTAATTGATTAATTAATAACTCGTGATTGGTATCTAAATGGAGAACTTTCATAAATATGGATTTCGGTTTCAAATTTACGAAGTTTTAGCATACTGAAGCTTAGCTAGATCTTGAAAAAGTATATACTACTAACAAGCCTGTAAACCGTCTAAAATTTGAACAGCACAAACACAACATAGTGATTCACTTCAGATTTCACTTTAATCCAAACAACATACAAGCCCCTAACAGCGCAACATTCACAGCCTATATGCAACATAATTTACAATGGATGCTTCTTTAATTTTAGTGCTGAATTTTCTTAAATTTTATCTTTATCTTTAAATACAAATCCAACTAACCACTTGACTTATGAAAAAAACTATACGTTTAACCCTACTTTTATTGTGGGTTTTTCAGTTCAATTCTTGGGGGCAGCACATCCAAAAGGAATATGATTTTGTAAGCATCAAAGAAGGCATTCCTAAAGTTGGCATTCCAGATATCGTACAAGACCACAAGGGATTCATTTGGATTGCCACCAATGCCACAGGACTCTACAAGTTTGATGGCATCAATTACACCTCTTACAAACACATTTTAAACGATTCAACGTCTTTGAGCAGCAGCCGCGTAGACTGTACTTTTATAGATAGTAAACAAAGACTCTGGGTAGGCACCGAAAACGGATTAGATTTATACAATAGTGCTTTAGATCAATTTCAACGTTTTGTACTTGATGCTAGCAACCCTAACAGTGATAAAATCACAACCATAACCGAAGACGCCTCAAACAATTTATACATAGGCACCTACGGCAACGGTATTTTCAAGCTGAATATCAACAGTTTTAAAGTTGAAAAAGTAGCAAATTCAACGTTTCATGACCAATCGCACCGCATCAATATCAATAGTATTGAGCATGTTGGCAACAACAAATTATACGTGGGCACAAATTATGGTTTAAAAGAAATTGATGTTACCGAAAACAAACTGGTGCATGCCCATTTTTACACCAAAAATAAAACCAGTTTTGAAACCGATATTTCTACTCTCATGGTAGATCGAAATAACCAATTATGGGTAGGCACACAAGCCAACCAAGGCGTTTACAAATGTACCTTGAATAAAAATCAAAACTATAGCATCATTAGTGTTAAACAAATACCGCTAACCACAAAAAAGATCATAACCTTTGCCCAATTAGCTGATGACAGCATGATGATTGGCACCGAAAACGACGGGCTTTTTCATTTAGACCACAACGATGCGATTGTTAAAAACTACATCTATAGCAAGGAAGATGAAAACAGCTTGTTGCATAATTCCATTTGGAAAGTTTATGTAGACAACGATGGCCGTATTTGGATGGGCTATTTCAATAGTGGCGTGGCCATAAGTGATGCTTTATATGACAAGTTTAAGGACATTAAAAGTTCTCCAAACAAAGACAACTCACTAAAAATAACTTCTATTATGGCCCTCATTAAAGATGAAAATGAAAATCTTTGGATGGCTACCGATGGCGGAGGTATTGACGTACTAAATACCAAATCTGGTAAAATCACGCATATAAACTCCGAAGACCAGAGCGTCTATTCTGGTTTACAATCTAACCACATCATGTCCTTATATAAAGATTCTAAGGGAAACATTTGGGCCGGAAGTTGGGACCATGGTTTGTTCTTTCTAGAAAAAGGAAGCAAAAAATTTATCAGCTACTCGAGCGAAAATGCTGTAGGATTAAAATCAAATACCATTAGAAGTATTACTGAAGATGCCGAAGGTACTATTTGGATAGGCACTTCATTCCAAGGGCTCCATGCCTTCAATCCAGAAACCAAGGATTTTACACATTTTAATTCGGAAGCCTTTGTAAAACATCGCCTGAACACTACCGATGTTTCTAAAGTACTCGTTGACACCAACGATGATTTATGGCTAGGTTCTGTTGACGGACTTTTTAAAATTGAAAAAGATGGCATGCACATCAAGAGAATCCACGCTTTTTCAGATAAAATAAATAAAACGTTTAACAGCTCATCAAACACCAATTACATACTGAGCATCTACGAAGATTCTAAAACTAATATTTGGGTTGGAACTCGAGGTACTGGTCTCTATCAATACAACACCTCCAGTAAACAATTAGAATGGTATAACCGAGCAAATGGTTTAGAAGAAGACAACGTCGCGGCTATTATTGAGGATGCCGACAACAACATCTGGGTTAGTGGCAATTCAGGTTTAACTAAAATAGATTTAAACCCATTAGAATATACCAATTACACGTTTAACGACGGTTTATTATCTAACGACTTTAACGCTGGTGCTGTTTTAAAAGACTGCCAAGACATGCTTTACTTTGGCAACTTAAAGGGTCTCGATTATTTTCATCCGAATAACCTAAAAACCAATGCAAAGGTTCCTATTTTACGTTTAACCGATTTCAAATTATTTAATGAAACGGTCATTCCCAACCAAGCTGATGCCCCTCTAAACAAAACGATTTCTGAAACCAATAACATCACCCTAAACAGTGACCAATCGGTTTTCACCATAGAATATACGGGGATAAACTTTACCAGACCAGAAAAAAACAACTATGCCTATTACTTAGAAGGCTATGAAGATTCTTGGAATTATGTAGGCCAAAAACGCAGTGCAACCTATACTAACCTAGACCAAGGCAATTACACCTTTAAGCTGAAATCTTCAAACAATGATGGGGTATGGAATGAAACCCCTTTAGAACTAAGCATAGAAATTCTACCGCCTTGGTGGAAAACTACTTGGGCCATCATCCTCTATATTCTCCTGTTTCTACTCAGTTTTTACTACCTCAACCACCTTACTCAAAGCAGAATAAAAGAAAAAGAACTTATTAGAAATGAACGCATACAGCGGTTACAACAAGATGAATTGAATCAGAAAAAAATTCAGTTTTTTACTAATATTTCACATGAGTTTCGCACACCACTCACTTTAATCATGAACCCATTAAAAGACCTCATTCATGACTCTAAGTTAGACTTACCTCACCATGTGCAAAACAAACATGCCATTATTAATAAAAATGCCGATCGCTTATACCGACTCATTAATGAACTCATGGATTTCAGAAAACTGGAACTCAATAAACTTCAGGTTAAAGCCAGACAACTAAACCTTCTAGATTTTACTAAAAATATAGTCAGTTATTTTAAAGAAGAAGCCAACAACAAAAATATTCTGTTAAGTGTGGATTCTGACAACCCAAATATAACCGTTTGGGCCGATGTCAAAATGCTAGAAAAAATCATATTTAACTTACTATCTAACGCCATTAAAATCACGCCTGAAGGTGGCGCTATAAACATCGAGTTATTAGCCACTGAAGAACTTTACAATTTGCCTTTGGTTAATGAACAAGGCGGTGTGCAAGCGGTAGAAATCATTATTTCAGATACCGGTCCAGGTTTAAAAGCCGAAGAAGCCGATAAAATATTCGAACGCTTTTACCAAGTAGAAAACCAAAGTAAAACCTATTTTGGTGGAACAGGCATTGGGCTTGAAGTTGTACAAAGTTTTGTAAAATTACATAAGGGAAATATTGAAGTCACGAGTGAAGTTGGTGTAGGAACCACCTTTAAAATTCTGCTGCCATTAGGCCATAACCACTTTAAAGAAAACCAAATCGTTTTTGATGATGCTTCAGAATTCCTTAAAGACGATGATTTCTCTTATGTGCCAGCAGTTTCATTAGTAGAAGAAACTGAAGAACCTTTAGTAGCGGGAACTTCTCAAAAACAGCACACCATATTAGTTGTTGAAGATAATCAAGAACTAAGAGCTTATTTAAAACTTGAGTTAAGCAAGCAATACAAAGTACTTATTGCTAATAACGGAGTTGACGGACTAAAAATTGCCAAGGAAGCTTTTCCTGATGTCGTCCTTACCGATGTGGTGATGCCTGAAATGGACGGCATGGCATTCTGCAAGCACTTAAAAAAAGACCTAAGCACCAGTCACATCCCGGTTTTAATGCTTACCGCCAAGGCAAAGGTAGAAGACCGTATTGAAGGGATAGAAACAGGAGCTGATGCTTATTTAGTGAAGCCCTTTAATATTCGCTTACTTAAACTAAGACTGGCTCAACTCATTACCAGCAGACAACTTATTTTCAACAAATACTTTAGCGTGATTAGTGAAGTACCACAAGATGTCAACAGCACACCCTTAGATAAAGAATTCATTGAAAACGTCTTAAACCATATTAACAAAAATATTGGCGACCCGAATTTAAATGTAGAATCTTTAGCATCTCAACTTAATTTGAGTAGAAGTCAGTTTTACCGTAAAATTAAAGCACTTACTAACCAAACTGCTAGTGAGTTTTTAAGAAATATTAGACTGCAAAAAGCCAAGCAAATTTTAGAGATGGGTGAAACCAATATTAGCAAAGTTTGTTACGCTACCGGTTTTTCTTCACACTCCTATTTCACCAAATGTTTTAAAAATCATTTTGGTTTTTTACCTACCGAAGTGAAGTCTAAAACAGCCTCCTAATTAAAAGAAAAACAAATTAAAAGCGATATTATATGGTTAAAATAGTATTAAAACCCTGTTAGTAAAATTGTTGCACCACTTAATTCAAATGTCGCAAACCCTCTAAATGAAAGACTATTGCCACAAAATTTCTAATACATGCTCTAAAGGTTATATGTTTCATTTAATAATTTTTTAACATTTGGGATATGTTTAAAACAAATAGACTTAAAAAAATCGGAGAAGTTATTATAATCCTGTGCATTATAGCACTACTTCTTTTCATCATTGTGTATGTGTTTTAAAACAAAACAAGGATAGTAATAACTTAAAAACTAACTAAACTTTATGAAAAACAGATTACTTAAAAAAATGATGCTTCCCGCCTTTTTATTGATTGGCAGCATCATTTATGCGCAATCAGTTACAGGAACTGTTTCCGACAAAGCAGGTGTTCCTATTCCAGGAGTGAATGTTATAGCCAAAGGAACTACCTCTGGAACTGTAACAGACTTTGACGGAAATTATGAACTCAACACCAATACAGGAAATACGCTGGTATTTTCATTTGTTGGTTACCAATCACAAGAAATTAAATTTACAGGACAAACAACATTAAACGTCACTTTATCCGAAGATGCTTCGGTATTAGATGAAATTGTGGTTGTTGGCTACGGCACTAAGAAAAAGAGCTTGGTAACAGGTGCTATTTCAAGTATAGACAGTGAACGCATTGCATCCTCTTCTAACCAGAGAGTTGAGCAAGTGATTCAAGGTCGTACCTCAGGGGTTACCGTATCATCCTCTTCAGGGGCGCCTGGTTCTGGAGCAAAAATTAGAATTCGTGGAGCCGGTTCCAGTGGTAATTCTGAACCGCTTTATATTGTAGATGGTATGAAAACCTCATCTATTGAAGATATCGCGCCTTCAGATATTGAAAATATCGAAATTTTAAAAGATGCGGCATCCTCTTCAATTTACGGTACAGAAGGCGCCAACGGGGTTATTATCATAAACACAAAAAGTGGTCGTACAGGCGATTTAAGAGTGTCTTTCAACAGCCAAACAGGCGTACAGTTTGTAAACACCAGCATGGAACTCATGGATTCTTCACAGTTTGTAAACTATATGAATGAAGCGGGCATTGGAACGGTTTCTAACAATGGCTACAACACCAATTGGATTGACGAAACCTTTTCTACAGCCATGCTACAACGCTTCGACGTTAATATTTCTGGTGGTAGTGAAAAATTCATGTACTATGCTTCGGCCTCTCATTTAGATCAAGATGGGGTGGTTGGAAGATCAAACTCCAACTTTAAAAGAACCACCTTTCGTACAAACTTAAAGAGTAAATTAGGTAAGGTTGTTGAAATCGGACTTAACGCCACCTATTCCCTTTCCGATAGAAATGGTATCCAAGAAAACAGCGATACCAGAGGGGTAATTCAAAACATGCTGATTATTGACCCTTTAACTCCGGTAACTTACCCTAACGGACAAGTGCCACAATCGGTTATCGATAATGCCAACACGAATGGTGTGCCCTTATTAACTGATGGTGATGGAAACGTTTACGGCTATCCTTCATTTTCAACAGGTGAAGTTATAAATCCCGTAGCCTATGCCAATGAAATTGATAAAACCAATTATGACGGCGATCAATTATTAGCATCGATATACTTAAAATTAAACTTAGCGGAAGGACTTTCGGTAACTTCAAGATTTGGTATTGATCAAGAAAACACAGAAACCACAACACGTATAATCCCATATTATGTGTCGTCTGAAGCTGCAAACACAGCCTATACCGGTTCACATGAAAAAGTAGAAAGCACAAGATGGCTATGGGAAAACTTCCTAACCTATGAAAAATCTTTAGGATCACATAACCTGAAATTAATGGCAGGATACTCCGCCGAAGATCAGGATGTAGAAACCCCTATAAAAAATAGTGGTTCGGTGGCTGTAGCAGACTTTACTGGATGGGATTATGATTTGCCAGGATTCAACACCCAGCAAGATATCGTAGATCCTTATTATGACAATATGGTATCTATTTACAGTAGATTCTCTTACGATTATGCCGATAAATATCTATTTGAAGCTTCAGTAAGATCAGATAAATCAGATAAATTCCCTACAGACAACAAAACAGGCGTTTTCCCATCGTTCTCTGCGGGTTGGATCATTTCAAATGAAAATTTTTGGAATACCCAAGCCGGTTTCAATTACCTTAAATTTAGAGGTAGTTGGGGGCAAAACGGTAGTCGGGCTAACTTAAAAGGTAATTCAGACAAAACCTATATTACAAACATTGTTAACGAACTTCCTATTGTTTATTTAGGTAATGAAGGTGCAGAAATCACAGGGTATGCCAATCCGAATTTAGTATGGGAAACATCTGAACAATTTGATGTTGGTATCGATTTAAGAGCCTTTAGCAGCAAGCTATCTTTCACAGCCGATTATTACAAAAAGACTACTAGAGATGCGATTGTAGAAGATGGTTCATTAATCACACCAGGATCGGCAGGGTTTCTATCCAATGAATTTAATGCAGGTACCATTGAAAACTCTGGTTTTGAATTTGAATTAGGATTTAATAACACAACAAATAACGGATTTAGATACAGCATAAGCGCCAACTTATCCACCCTTAAAAATGAAGTTACCGAGATTTTATTTGTTCCAGATGGTGCCTCATTAGTTGGTGCTGGGGCGCCTCAAAACGCAGACGGCATCACACGATTTACAGAAGGTTTACCGTCATGGTATTTTTACGGATTTGAAACTGCTGGCATTGATTCAGCAACAGGAGAGGTGATTGTTGTAGACACCAATAACGATGGAAACATCACTGATTCAGATAAAACCATGATTGGTTCTCCGCATCCTGACTTGCTTTACGGTGGAAATATCAATTTAGCGTATAAAGCATTTGATTTCAATTTACAATTTCAAGGAACAGCAGGTAATGATATCGTTTCAGTTTACCACCAACCTTCTAGACCTATTACCAATAAGCCGGTGCATTTTTATGAAAACAGATGGCAACAACCAGGTGATAACGCCAGCTACCCTGGTGCCGCTAACGTTATTGATTCTTATGATACCGATTTAGTCGTTGAAGATGGTTCTTACATGCGTATCAAACAAATTCAATTCGGTTACACCCTGCCTGAGTCCTTTTTAAGTCAGCTGAAAATTAAACACCTAAGACTTTATGTTTCGTTAGACGATTATTTCACTTTTACCGATTATAGTGGTTTAGACCCAGAAATTGGAAATTTTAATTACGATTCTATAGGTGTAGATAGAGGTTTTTATCCAACAGCTGCTAAAGCACTTTTCGGATTATCGTTGAACTTTTAATACTAAAAATTAACATTTTATGAAAAAAATAATTACAACACTTATAGCAGTAATCTGTATTGGTATTATTTCATGTAGCGATGATTTCACCACCAATCCGAGATTAAATGTCGAAGACCTAGACACCTATTTTCTTGAAGAAGAAAATGTAGAAACAGCCGTTATAGGTATTTACGATTTAATGCAGCACAATTACAGTAAAGATTGGAGCAGTGCCTTTTTTGTAAAGTTACTTCCTGGAGATGATGCCAATGCCGCAGGAGGAAATTCTGGCGACCAACAGCAATTACAGGATATTGATGATTATACCGATGTATCGTCTTCTAACGCTTCTATTACCAGCATTTGGGATCTGTATTACCGAACCATAGCCCTGTCTAATCTTGTTGTTGAGAATATTAAAGACAGTAATTTAAGTAATAAAGATACCGCTTTGGCGGAAGCAAAATTTATGCGTGCCTGGTGCTATTTTGAATTGACCACCATGTTTGGTGAAGTCCCTTTACGATTAACCATTCCTGCGGCTGCCGATGAATTTGGAATTGCAAAATCAACACAACAGGATATTTACATACAAATTGAATCTGATTTAAACGATGCTATAGCGTCACTTCCAGACAAATCTGCTACTGAAGATTTTAGAGTATCAAAAGGAACCGCACAAGCTCTAATGGGAAAAGTTTTAGTTTTCCAAGGAAAGCACCCCGAATCCATTCCTTTTTTCAGCAGTGTGATATCAAACCCGTCTCACGACTTAGAACCTAACCCTGAAGATGTTTGGAGTATTAACAACGAATTTGGTATCGAGTCCTTATTTGAATTAAGTTTTATTTCAACCTCACAAAGAGATTGGGGGAATTTTAACTGGGGAGGAAGAAACGAAAGTAATATCCACATACAGTTGATGGGACCTCGTGGCGATGGTATTTTCGACCTAACTGGTACAGAACTTATTAACGGCTGGGGGTTTAATTTACCAACTGCAAAACTAGTCGATGCTTATGAAACCGCTGGAGACACAGACAGAAAAGCAGCAAATCTTATGACTGAAGCCGAACTTATTGCTACTGGTGGCGCTGTAAATGCAGGTGCCGCAACAGGAGGCACAATTTGGGATTATGAAGGTGCCATTAGAATCAAGTACGCCACTAAAGCAGAAGATACCAGTCCAGATGGTGTTAGAGAATTAAATTATAGCACCAATTATAGATTACTTCGCTATGCGGAAGTATTATTACTAGCTGCTGAAGCTTATCAAAAAACTGGGCAAGACGCTGCCGCCAGAACCGAATTAAACAAAGTAAGAAACAGAGCCGGTTTAGGAGATATCGCCGCTTCAGTTTCAGGTGAAGACTTATTTGATGCCATTGTTAATGAAAAATACTTAGAATTAGCTTTTGAAGGCCAACGTTTCTGGGATTTAGTACGTTGGGATTTAGCTGCCACAGAATTAGCAGGTACAGGTTATACTTCTAAAAATGATTTATTCCCTATCCCGATTACCGAAATAGATAAAAATTCAGAATTAGATGAAAGTGACCAAAACCCTGGTTACTAGTTTAAAAATATAATTAATTGGTTTAGTTTATTCATGGAATAAAGCAGCTGGAATATTTTTCTTGCTGCTTTATTTTTTCTTAAAATTAATATGAATTTTGCCTTACCGAGGAATCTAACAAATTATTAAAAGGTAATGGTAAAGATGATTTCCAAAATGTCCCTGTTTCAAACAGCGGCTTATATGTTCCCAGCGATGTCAAAGACCTGCAAGAAATAACCATTCCAGGAAAAATCAAGTACTTTCCTTAAAAAATGATGATGATTTACAACTTTTGGAGCGGGGTGATTAGCATTAAAAAACACTTATTTACCTAACAGACCCTTCAGGTTTTTGAAACCTGAAGGGTCTTATTAAGTCCGTGATAGCATAGTCGAAAAAATCTCTGTACTATATATTAATATCTAAAATATTTGCTACATGTTCTTCCAATTTTTTCTGTTTGAATTCAAACCGACTTTGTCTGAAATCTGAAGATTCTACTTTATTTTTAAAATACTGAAAAGGTTTTTTATTGGCTAAAACAACTTCTAATTCCTCCACGATTTGTTTTATGTAGTCTTGTTTTGAATTGCCCATTCTATAGTCGCTTTATGTCATCTTTCAAAGGTAACAAATACAACTAAATCAACACATATTAAAAAAATTAAGGCAGGTATCTCACCCGCCTTAATCTACCAACAAATTAAAAAACAACAACTAACCATTATTTTTATTCTACCAACCTTATTCTTTTAAATAGAAAGTCTCCTGAAGCCCCGAACCTGCATTTTCGCCTATCCAAACATTAAAATTTCCAGGTTCAGCCGCCTTAACCATCTCATGATTTACAAATTCCAAATCTTTGGACGACATAGAGAAACGGACTTCTTTAGAGGCTCCTGGTTTTAAGTACACATGCTGAAAGCCTTTCAATTCTTTTACGGGTCTTGTAATACTTCCTATAACATCTTGGATATATAATTGTACCAATTCGGTACTTGCTCTTTCACCAATATTGGTGAGCTTTGCTGTGATCGTAATTTCTTCGTTAAACCCTATCGTGTCTTTGGAAATCGACAAATCTTCATAACGAAACTTTGAATAACCTAGACCATAACCAAAAGGATATTGTGGCGCAAATCCAACATCTAAATAATGTGAATCATTTCCTAGAGAGCTTTGCCATGCGTGAATCGGAATAGAATCCATTTCAATAAATTCTTCAGCAGAAGCTGGTCGTCCTGTATTTTTATGATTGTAAAAGTATGGCAATTGCCCAGCGGTTTTAGGCCAAGAAACAGGCAAACGTCCTGCGGGTTCAGCAATTCCATAAATCATATCATAAAGCGCTTCGCCACCCATAGTTCCGGGGTGCCAAGCCATTAAAATCGCATCGGTTTTAGCCATAATCTCTGAAACCGAAATTGGTCTCCCCGCCATAATCACCAAAACGATAGGCTTATTCAGTTTCGCTAATTCGTTGATTAACGCCTCTTGCGCTCCTGGTAAGTTGATATAGGCTCGACTATGGGCTTCCCCTGAAAGAATCGCTTCTTCTCCACCAAAAAACAAAATTACATCAGAAGCTTTTGCTGCTTGAACCGCTTCTTGAAACCCTTTATTTGAACGGTCTCGACTATGCGTAAAACCAGCGGCAAACTTAAAATTAACCTTGGCGGCTTTAAAAGCATCTACAGGTGTGATGGTGTGTTCTTTTTCGCCATCGAAAGTCCATGTGCCCAACTGCTCGTGTGGCGCATCTGCTAGCGGTCCAATCAAAGCGACTTTTGTTTTTCTATTTAAAGGTAAAATGCTTTCGTTTTTTAATAAAACTGAACTTTTTACAACTGCTTTTTTTGCCTCTTGCATATGCGCTTCGGCATAATAATTCCCGGTATGCGTTTTATCACGATGCGGATTTTCAAACAATCCCAATCTGTATTTAATACGGAGAATATTTTTAACAAATTCGTTTAATTCACCTTCTAAAAACTTTCCTTCTTCAATAAGTTGTTTTAAATGATCTTCATAACAAGTACTGTTCATTTCCATGTCCATACCAGCGTTAGCAGAGCGTTCAGCAGCATGTTTTTTATCGCTAGCAAAACCATGCGCAATCATTTCTTCGGTAGAATCCCAATCGCTCACCACAAAACCATCAAACTTCAATTCGTCGCGAAGTACCGTTTTTAGTAAAAACGAATTCCCTGAAGCCGGTATGCCGTTAATCTCGTTAAAAGACGACATCACGGTGGCCGCTCCTGCATCTACCGCTGCTTCAAAAGGTGGTAAATACACATTGCGTAGTAAAGGTTCGCTGAGGTTTACCGTATTATAATCTCTTCCGCCAATAGCGGCGCCATAAGCAATATAGTGTTTGGCACAGGCTGCAATACTAGTAGGATTGCTTAAATCGTCGCCCTGAAAGCCTTCCACATAAGCTTTTCCTAAAAGACTCGCCAGATACGGGTCTTCCCCTGGTGATTCGGCAATACGCCCCCAACGGCTATCTCGAGCAATGTCAAGCATAGGCGCGAAGGTCCAACGTATGCCCATAGCCGAGGCTTCAAAAGCAGCAATTTCAGATGATTTTTTAGCCACTTCAGTATCCCAAGAAGCGGCAATCCCTAAAGGAATAGGGAAAATGGTTTTAAAACCGTGAATCACATCACGGCTAAAAATTAACGGAATTTTATTCGGACTCTCCTCTACGGCAATCCGTTGTAATTCATCAACATAATCTAAGTTAGATATGTTTAAAAAGGCGCCTATTTCGCCATTCCGAACGGCACTTTTTAGGTCTTCTGGAAGTTCTTTAGTGCTGCTCGAAGTGCCTCGTAAATTGGTTTGCCCAATTTTTTCTTCCAAGGTCATTTTAGCCAGTAAGTCACTTATAAATTGGTCTTCATCGTTGTTATTATCAGACGTTTTTTTGGTATCGGAAAATGAAAAAACACTTAGTATGGATAGTAGAAAAATAATTTTTTTCATAGGTTTTGAGATTAGTTATTAGTTGTTGTATTAAAGAAATTAGCCTGTACTCCCTTTACCCCTGGCACCACAGAAAACAAGGATCCAGCAAGCGGGTACTTTTGTTTTTCTTCATCAGTCATATCTACCGAAGCAGTGGTTATGTAAAGAACATCTAGGTTTTCTCCGCCAAAAGCGCAGGAGGTCACATTATGAGCAGGCACCTCTATTTTTTGAATGGCTTTCCCTGTTTTTGGGTTAAAACGAATCACGGCATTGCCATTCCACATCCCTACCCAAAGCATATCTTCTTCATCTATGGTCATGCCGTCGGGATATCCAAAATCTACAGGAATTTCAACAACGACTCTTTCATTAGAAATCGTTGCGGTTTCATCATCATAATCAAAGGCCTTAATTTGTGCCGTTGGCGTATCAATATAATACATGGTTTTCTTGTTTGAAGTCCAAACAATACCGTTAGAAATGGTTCTGTTAGTCAACTTTTTTTCAAGCCTTCCACTTCCATCTATACAGTACAAATTAGCCTTTCCGGCTTCTTGATTTAGGTGCATAGACCCCACCCAAAAACGCCCTGAAGGGTCACATTTCCCATCGTTTAATCGGCTGCCAACTAACTCGCTTTGCATGTTAGTAAATACGGCGCTGCTTCCTGAATCGAGATTCAAACCATACACTCCATCCTCTAAAGCTATTAACACATCACTTTCGGATACAGGTACTACAGTGCCTATTCGGGATTTGGTTTCAAAAACTTTATTGGTCTCCGTTTTTGGGTCATATACATTTAAGGTCTTGCCTTCAATATCCACCCAATACAATTCTTGGGTTTTGTAGTTCCATAGCGCACCTTCACCCAATTGCGCATTGATTTCATAGACTAATTCAGCTTTAAGGTTTGTATCTAAATCTTTTTCTGTTTTACAGCTGAAAACAGAAATACAAACCAAAAAAAACACAAAAGGTTTCAGCATTACTTAACGGTTATATTTAAAGTTTCAGAAATATTATTTGAAGCGTTCCCGATATAAATTTGGTAATCTCCGGTTTCAATTTCCCAATCAGATTTCTCTTCGTTATAAAAGGCCAGCGCTTCCACTGGAACTTCTATAGTCACCGATTTGGTTTCGCCTTTATCTAGTATCACTTTAGTAAAACCTTTTAACTCTTTTAAAGCGCGGTCTACCTTCGAATCTTTTTTACCAATATAGACTTGCACCACTTCGGCACCAGCCAAATCACCTGTATTAGAAACCGTACAGTTTATTTTAATACGAGCATCTTTAGAATAGTTTTCCTTATTGGAAGTCATATTTTTCAATTCAAAAGTGGTGTATGACAATCCGAATCCAAAGGCATAAAGCGGTTCGATCTTTTTGGTATCGTGCCATCTATAGCCCACTAAAATATCTTCTTTATAATGCTGGGTCATATCAACGCCTGGGTAAGAGGTTTCTCCAAAAGCATGTGCGCCGTTATCTTCCAATGCCTTCGGAAATGAAAAAGGTAATTTCCCGGAAGGATTGACATCTCCACTAATGACATCAGCAATGGCATGTCCAGCCATACTACCCAAATACCAAGACTCCATCAAGCCCTTCACTCGGTCTAACCAAGGCATAGCTACGGCGTTTCCTGTTAAAAGGATAAAACCGAGATTTTCGTTCACATTACTAATGTCATTGATAAGTACTTCTTGTCCGAATGGCAAACCGTATTGTTGTCGGTCATCACCTTCAGAATCTTGTAAGTGGCTTTTATTAAGTCCGCCCACAAACAACACCACATCGGCCGTTTTTGCCAGTTTGATGGCTTCCGCTTTAAGCGAATCTTGATTTAATTTTGGCGGATGCACCACATCGTATTCAGAAACACCTGTTTCGTAACCCATAGTATGCACTATTTTAGCATTTTTGAAACGTGCTTGTATGCCTTCCAAAGGGGAGATTTCAAATTGTGGCTTGAGTTCTGAAGACCCACCACCAGCAGTCATTGAGCGTGTGGCATTTTCACCAATTACCGCAATAGTAAGCCCTGCTTTATCTTCTATAGGAAAGAAATTATCTTCATTTTTAAGTAACACAATGCCTTCGGTAGCCACTTTTCTCGCTACCTCATGATGTTCTGGCGTATTTAAACTTCCTAAAGGACGGTTAGCTTTCATATTGGTTCTAAACCGCAATCTTAAAACGCGGCGCACTTTATCATTTAAAACGGCTTCTGAAATTTCACCAGTTATTAATTGTTCTAAAAACGGATTGGCTAAATAATAATGTTGGTAATGATTTTCTGTTGTAGTTCCCAAACCATCGGTTCCGGTTCCCATTTCAATATCTAAACCATTATTTGCGGCTTCAAGGGTGCTATGTGTCGAGCTCCAATCACTGATCACGACCCCATCAAAGCCCCATTCGCTTTTTAAAATCTTGTTGGTTAGCAATTCATGATGCGTAGTATATTGTCCTCTAAATTTATTGTACGCTCCCATGATAGCCCAAGAACCTCCCTCATGAACGGCTGCTTTAAAAGCAGGCAAATAGATTTCATGAAGCGCTCTATCGCTCACCTCAACATTCACGACATCACGCCAATGTTCCTGATTGTTTAAGGCGAAGTGCTTCACACAGGCAGCTACTCCATTTTTTTGAACCCCTTGAATATAAGGCACAACCAAAGTAGATGCTAAATAGGGGTCTTCGCCTAGGTATTCAAAATTTCTTCCGTTAAATGGTGTACGGTAAATGTTAACGCCTGGTCCTAATAAAACATCTTTTTTACGGTACCTGGCTTCCTCTCCTAAATTGAAACCATATTCCCCAGCTAATGTAGGGTTAAAAGTAGCCGCCAAACAGGTTAATGCTGGAAAGGCGGTGATGGAATCGTTTGTCCACCCCGCATAGTCCCACGAATCCCAACTAATTTCAGCGCGAACACCGTGCGGCCCATCAGACATCCAGATTTCTGGTATCCCTAAACGTTCTACACCTTTGGTACTAAATTTAGATTGCGCATGACATAAGCCAACTTTTTCCTCTAAGGTTAAGAGTGGTAAAATACTATCGATCTTAGCTTCAATATTTTGATTAGCGCTGGTTGTAGAAGTCATTTCTTTCTCTTTTTTCGTAGTGCACGAAACAAGTAATAAAACAACTCCAATCATCAAGTGGAATGGAAGTTTCTTTTTCATAAAATAATCATGCGTTTTAAAGCCAAAATACAGCTCGCAATTTTTGATATTGGTTTGAGAAAATAAAACTATCTAGAAAAGGAAAATATCTTTAAAACAAATACAGCACCTTGTAAAACATTTGTTGCAAATGTTGGTTTTACGCGATATTCAAAGGGCTTTCGCTAATTGGTTATAACAATTATGTGTAGAACATCTGTTGCATGCATAAAAATTCATATTGAATAATAGCTACTTTAAAGAACGTAACTAACATTTTTATACAAAGTAGAACGCGATTAAAATTTCTATCACGAGCATTTTTTTAATCATGGACACGGCATGTCGCCATTAAACCTCTAAACCCAACGTAAATTTGTAGTGTAATTATAACAAATTACATTTTTTCATATAGTTAGTTTAGTTTGGTTTTTAAAGATTAAGCTGCTGCAGGTGTGGTTACCTACAGCAGCTTAATTTTTTTTGCAAAATTAGAAACAAAAAAAACCGCACCCCTTTAATAAATAAAGATTTACGGTTTAAAATCGTACTCAAGGCGGGAATCGAACCCGCACTCCGAAGAATCGGATTTTGAATCCGACGTGTCTACCAATTCCACCACTTGAGCAAATGGACTGCAAAAATATATATTTTTTCCATATTAATCATAAAAATACCTGGCAATATGCTTTTTAGGTTAAAATAAATCCATAAATTTGCACCTCGTTAAAAACAACGTAGCGTTTATACGCTCTAAAACAATAAGTTAACTATGCCAATTGTAATCACAGAAGCGAAAATTTTTGCATGTACTCAAAGTAAAGTTTTAGGAGAAAAAATTGCCAAAGCTTTTGGAGCAGAATTAGGTAATGTTATTACGTCTACTTATAGCGATGGGGAGTTTCAACCATCTTACGAAGAGTCTATCCGTGGTACAAGAATTTTCATTATTGGATCTACAAATCCAGGAGCAGAAAACTTAATGGAAATGTTATTAATGATTGACGCTGCGAAACGCGCATCTGCAAGACATATAACAGCTGTATTACCTTATTTTGGATGGGCAAGACAAGACAGAAAAGATAAACCACGTGTGCCAATCGCAGCAAAATTAGTTGCTAAAATGTTGGAAGCAGCAGGAGCTACGCGTATTATCACTATGGATTTACACGCCGATCAAATTCAAGGTTTCTTTGAAAAACCTGTAGATCATTTATTCGCTTCAACTATATTTTTACCATACTTACAAAGCTTAAATTTAGATAACTTAACCATTGCATCTCCAGATATGGGAGGTTCAAAACGTGCTTATGCTTATTCTAAAGCCTTGAAAAGTGATGTTGTAATTTGTTATAAGCAACGTGCTAAAGCCAATATCATTTCTCACATGGAACTTATTGGTGATGTAACGGGGAAAAATGTTGTTTTAGTAGATGATATGGTTGATACTGCTGGAACACTTACAAAAGCAGCCGATTTAATGATGGAGCGTGGCGCTTTAAGTGTAAGAGCTATTTGTACGCACCCTATTTTATCGGGTAAAGCATACGAAAACATAAACAATTCAAAATTAGAAGAATTAATAGTAACCGATTCTATTCCTGTTAAGCCTTTAAGCGACAAGATTAGAGTTTTAGGATGTGCCGATTTATTTGCACAGGTTATGGAGAAAGTTCATAACAACCAATCTATTAGTTCAAATTTTGTAATGTAAACCGTTTTTCTTCCGCAAAGGATTAAGAACGCAAAAAAAAGAATTTTAATTTAATATATATAACAATGAAATCAATTACAATCGACGGATCTCAAAGAGAAAGCGTGGGCAAAAAAGCAACAAAAGCCTTACGTAATGCTGGTCAGGTTCCTTGCGTATTATACGGAGGAGATAAGCCAGTGCACTTTGCAGCACCAGAATTAGCCTTCTCTAAACTAGTATACACGCCTAATGCGCATACAGTTGTGATTAATTTAGAAAACGGTGAAACTTTTAATGCTGTATTACAAGACATTCAATTTCACCCTGTAACAGACAATATTTTACACATCGATTTCTATCAATTATTTGAAGATAAAGAAATCGCTTTAAATATTCCTGTACACTTAGTAGGTAACTCTAGAGGTGTTAAGAACGGTGGTGTTTTAAGAAGAAACAACCGTAAATTACGTATTAAAGCACTTCCTGCTAACTTACCAGATTTTATCGAAATCGATATTACACCACTTAAAATTGGTGATAAAGTATCTGTAGCAGATCTTTTAAACGAAAAATACTCTTTCTTACACACAGATAACACTGTTGTTTGTCAAGTTAGAACATCTAGAACAGCTATTGTTGATGATGAAGACGAAGAAGAAGAAGGAGCAGAAGGTGCTGAAGCAGCTGCTGAAGCAACTCAAGAATAAATTTTATTCTTCAACTTATATAAAAAGCATCCTGAAATTCAGGATGCTTTTTTATTTTTACAAAAAACCAGTGTTATGTATTCTTTTTTAACCTCACTTTTTAAAAAGAACACCATTGTAGAAGAACAAGATCCTATGAAAAAATATTTAATCGTTGGCTTAGGAAATATTGGCCCAAAATATGAAAACACACGCCACAATATTGGCTTTAAAGTGCTTGATTTCTTTGCCAATAAAGAAGACCTAACTTTTGAAACTCAAAAACTGGGAGATATAACGACCTATAAATTAAAAGGACGAACTTTTATCTTTCTTAAACCCAATACCTTTATGAATTTAAGCGGAAAAGCGATTCTATATTGGTTAACTAAAGAGAAAATTCCTTTGGAAAACTTATTAGTCATTACAGACGATTTAAACTTACCCTTCGGAAGCATTCGCGTTAAAACTAAAGGTAGCGACGGTGGCCATAATGGCTTAAAAGACACACAAGACAAACTAAACACAAACAAGTACAACCGTTTTAGATTTGGAATAAGTGATGCCTTTACCCAAGGACGACAAGTTGATTATGTTTTAGGCGAATGGACGCCTGAAGAAAGTGACAAACTTAAAGAACGCCTTGAAAAATCAATGGAACTTATTAAATCCTTCGGCTTAGCAGGCATTAACAATACCATGAACAGCTTCAACGGAAAATAAATCTTCCTTTATTTACCTAATTATAATTTTCTTAGTAAAGGTTTTTACGCCATTAGTTACGTATAAAATATACATACCCGACTGTGCTTGTCTTAAACTTAAAGTTTCCTCTAAGTTGGTAAGTCCCACTTTTGTATCTTCATAAATTAAGCGGTTATTCAAATCTAAAATACTAATATGAATATCATTATTAGAAGGATTGTACATTTTTAGGATAAAATCGCCTTCACTCGGGTTTGGAAATACTACCAAATTCTCGTCTTTATTCGGGTTGTCTGGATTATCTAAAGATGTTTCTGTAGTATCGCATATTTCAATAAACCAAGAATTTAAAGTCCCTTGATCTCCAGCATCAAAATCACCTAAACGAATGGTCCAATCTCCAGCAATATTCTCTCCATCAAATTGTGAGAGCAATTCATTTAAGGGTTGATACGCTAAACCTGAAGCAGAATCTGAACAATTATAAGTTTCAGCATCATCATCATAAAGACCGAGTATATTAACCTCATCACTACAATCTTCATGATATTTCAACTTAACTTCAGTCCCTTGGGGGCTTACAACCGCAAACTCTAAATCCCCGATATAATCGTGACTTATATTAACACCTATATTTATATCTGTAATGGTTGCCGAGGCTCCAACATTTATAGTGTGACTCTGAGTAAAAGCTTTACCATTATCCGTAATAACTAGTCCTAAATTAGAACTAGAAGTATATTGATTACAAGTCGTATCGACAGTATAATTTATAGAAAAATCGTATGTATTTATGCTGAAGAAGTAGTTATCTGTTGGCACGACCATGATTCTACAATACGGTGCTGGCGTTTCAGGAACAACCAAAGTATAAGAACCATCATTAGGAACATTTGAAGCTAAAACTTCGCTATAATTCATTCCTCCATCGGTAGATAACAAAATATCAACATGAGAGGCTCCAGATAAATTATTTGTACTATTTACACGCCAGGTAATGGTTTCAGTTGTTCCGCTAACCCATGAAATGCCTTCTTTATTTTGTGAAGTTACTTCAAATGGCCCGTAACTCGAATCGAAAGTAACATGTACATCGTCATGATTATTAGAACCACCACCTAACTTATTATCTCTAACCGTTAATCTAAAATCTGCCGTTCTACCAACATTAGGTACTTTTTCCCATTGCATGGAATTCAGGCCAAATCTTAAATCAGATAAGTTTGGAAAGTATCTGATGTTATTTTCGGTAGGTAAAAAAGAACGGAATAACACCGAGTTCGAATTTGAATCGTCAGGATTAGGATAAATTGTTGAAGCATCATTCTCATCAAACTGCTCCCAAGAATAAGTAATCACATCACCATCCGAATCGGTAGAAGTTCCTTCAAGCTTAAAAGCTGTTCCAATAGGCAAAATTAAATCATCTCCCGCATCAACAATTGGTGTAGTGTTACCAGTATCTGTTACCGTTGCGCAGGTCGTACTTTTCACAAAAGTAGTGACTTGTTCTATAGAAATAGCATGAAAATAAGGGTCACTATTTAATTGCAAATTATAAGAGCCGGTAATACCAGCATAACCCAAAATGGTTGACCCACTCCCAGGCTCCATTTGGCTATTAAAACCTTCGTTACCATCATGTGACCAGGTATGTGTTGCTCCAAATTGATGTCCCATTTCATGCGCCACATAATTGATATCGAAATTAACACCATGAGGTGTTGCACTTGTAGAAAACCCTGCTCCCTTATGTGTTTTTCCTGCATAAGACCCGCCATTATTACAAACACAACCTAAACACCCAGCATCACCTGTCCCGTTACCATTAGCGTCGTTTATGCCTCCAAAAAGGTGCCCAATATCATAATTCGCTTCTAAAACGACATTATCTAAAGTTGTTGCCAATTGCTGATTGTAGTTCGACAAAGTCGTATAAGGATCGGTACTTGCATTCAGGTAAATAACAGCATCATTGGTTGAAATTAATTCCAATGATACATTAAAGTCCTTTTCAAAAACCGCATTGATATTGGTTAAAGTAGCATTTATAGCGCCATTTACTGAGGCTAAAGTTCCACCGTTGGCTTGTGCATATTCACCAGTAACTGAAATGGCAACTCTATATTTACGGTGTTTCCCGTCGTCGGCATCTTTAATATCTACAGATTTTAAGGTTTTTCCTAAATCTGCATTTAAACTTGCACATTCAAGGAATACATTTTCAGTAACATTCGATTTTGAAGTCACTAATATTTCATCTGGCCTATCTTTTACAGGCTGATAAACTAAAGTTTTTTCACGACCTAGCACCATTGCCGAAAGCCCATTATATGGTGATAAACTAAAGCGCATGTGCACCGATGGATTGTCTAAACTCTTGGCTACAAAAGATTTAATTTCAGGATATTTTGCTTGTAAATCAGGATGTAACACCGAAGATTCGCTAACTTCAAAACGTTCTAACACACCATTTTTACTAGGAAAACTTAAAATTAAAGTTGCTGATTTTGAAGAACGCGATTGTTTTGAAACACTTGATAACGTTTCCGATAAGGCTTCGTAGTCAAATTGATAATAAACTCCTTTTCCATCTACTTTACCTTTAGTTCGCTTCTGTAAAGACTTACTATCATTAACTTTACTAAAAAAATTAGTTTGTGATAATGCTGAAAATGCAAACAAAAGCATTGCAGTTGTTAAAACATAATGTAGTTTTGTTTTCATAAACAATTTAGAGGCTATTAATAACTTCAAATATAGCAAATCTATAAGTATTAAGTTTTATTCATTAAATGCGAAAAGTTAAAAATATAGAGACGTACAAGTCTGTAGAGCCTGCGGTAGTAACAATTGGAACTTTTGATGGCGTGCATATTGGACATCAAAAAATAATAAAACGCCTAATTAACACAGGTAAAGAAGACGGCTTAAAATCTGTAATTCTTACTTTTTTTCCGCATCCTAGAATGGTTTTACAAAAAGATTCTAACATCAAATTGATAAATACTATCGAGGAACGTCATGATATTTTAGACGGTTTAGGTTTAGATTATTTGATGATTAAAAAATTCACTCAAGAATTCTCTAGAATTTCAGCTGAAGATTTTGTTAAAGACATTTTAGTTGATAAAATTAATGCCAAAAAGGTGATTATTGGCTACGATCATAGATTTGGACGAAACAGAAATGCTGATATTAACGACTTGAAAGTTTTTGGCGAAACTTATGGTTTTGAAGTTGAAGAAATATCTGCTCAAGATATAAATGATGTTTCGGTAAGTTCAACAAAAATTAGAAAAGCCTTAGAGGAAGGCGATATTTTAAAAGCCAATGCTTTTTTAGGTTATAACTTTATGATTTCGGGCGTTGTTACCAAAGGGAAAGGTTTAGGAAAACAGCTTAATTTCCCAACGGCGAACCTAAAAATTACTGAAGATTACAAAATTATACCTAAACAAGGTTCTTATATTGTACGCGCTAAAGTAAAAGAAAAAACTGTTTTTGGCATGATGAATATTGGCATGAATCCTACGGTAAACGGAAGTAATCAAACCATTGAAGTACACTTTTTTGATTTCAATGAAGACATTTACGATGAAACCATAAAGGTTGAATTTTTACATCGTTTACGTGATGAAGAAAAATTTGATTCCGTTGAAGCTCTAACCGAACAACTTCAAAAAGATAAAACGACCGCTTTAGATTACATTTCTAAACACCATGCTGAATAAATGGTTTTTTAAACATATCGACAATTCAGCTTTAGTTGTTTTCCGAATCATTTTTGGGGCCTTATGTTTTTTAGAAGCTGCTGGCGCAATTTTCACTGGTTGGATAAGACGCACGCTTGTTGAACCCGATTTTACTTTTAATTTTATTGGTTTTGAGTGGTTGCAACCGCTTCCCGGTGACGGCATGTACTATTATTACGCGGTTATGGGCTTTTTCGGGTTACTCATCATGGTAGGTTATAAATACCGACTGAGCATGATCGCCTTTACGCTCATGTGGTCTGGGACTTATTTAATGCAAAAGTCCTCTTATAACAATCACTACTATTTATTGATGCTGCTTAGTGCGCTTATGGTGATTCTTCCTGCAAACCGATACGCTTCTATTGATGCCAAAATAAACCCTGAAATTAAAAGCAATGCCATGCCTCAATGGTGTCGCATTGTGATTATTTTACAACTCTTTATTGTTTACACTTACGCTGCTAAAGCCAAATTGTATCCTGATTGGTTAAACACCAATGTCATGGAGACCTTAATGCGCGGTAAAAAGAATTATTTTCTTGTTGGTGAGCTGCTTCAGGAAAAATGGCTACAGTATGTTTTAGCTTATGGCGGTATTCTATTCGATGGTTTAATTGTTCCTTTACTACTTTATAAACCCACACGAAAATATGCTTTTGCGGCTTCCATTGTGTTTCATTTGTTCAATTCATTTATTTTTCAAATCGGAATCTTTCCGTATTTATCGCTAGCCTTTACCTTGTTCTTTTTTCCTTCTGAAGTCATTCAGAAACTATTCCTCAAAAAGAAAAAACATTATGATGCTGGTGAAATCATCATTCCGAAGACCAGAAAGCTTTTTGTCACTGTATTTTTCGTCTATTTCATCATACAGATTGCCTTACCGCTACGTCATCATTTTATTCCTGGCGACGTGCTGTGGACCGAAGAAGGCCATCGTTTATCATGGCGTATGATGCTGAGATCGAAAACTGCAAGAACAACCTATTGGATTGAAAACAAAGCCAATGGCAAGCGCTTTAAAGTGAAACTAAACCAGTATTTAACAAAGAAACAAATTCGATCGGCAAGTGCCAAGCCCGATGTTATTTGGCAATTTTCACAACGCCTTAAAGAACGTTATAAAGCCAACCATATGGACATCGCCGTTTACGTAAACTGCAAAGTCAGTGTTAACGGCAGACCATATCAAACCCTTATTAACCCTGATATTGACATCGCGAATGTGCCTTGGGATGTTTTTAAACATAGTACGTGGTTGCTTCCCACTAAGTAATATTTTAATAGCTTTTGTAAAAAAACGGCTACCCTAAAAAGAACAGCCGCTGCAAACACGTAAAAACGTATTTAATAATTGATTTCTTAAACCTTATTATTGCTTAATAACTTTATTTATTGCAGTACCTTCTTTAGCAACTACTTTAAAGATATACACACCTGAAGGGTATTTTGCAAGATCAATACTGTTAACAGCACTATTTAATGCTTCATTATTTAAAACTTTACCCGTAATATCCAATACTTGTAATTTTGCACCGGTTAGATTACCAATATTAATTGTAACATTGCTGGTTGCTGGATTTGGGTACATTTTTAATTTAGCTGCAACATCAAAATTAGAAGCACTTAATGTCACGCAAGTAACACCTGTTGTAATTGGTGAACCTGCAAAAAAGTTAGAGGTAGCTCCATTTAAAGCAAAACCACTACTAAAAGTACCGTGATTTGAACCTGCATTATCCGTTAGCGTAGCCACATTAGTATTACTTATTCCATGATAACCTTGATTAAATTTGTAATGAGCCGTCAAACCTGTTTCATCACCCTTCATTTCACAATCTAAATACGCTTTAATTTCAGCTTCAGTAAGCGATTTATTCCAAATACGAACTTCATCAATATCTCCGTTAAAAGTAGCAGATGAACCATAAGCACCTAACTGTATGCTACCCCCAACAGTTGCCGATACACTATTATTTTCATCAACTAAATTACCATTTAGAAATAATTTCATAGTTGTACTTGGCGCATCGTAAGTTACAGTCACTTGACTCCAAGTGTTAACTAACGATGAAGCATCAGTTTGTACGTTTTCAAAACTCCCCGTATTACCAGCTCTTAAACTACCATCCCAAATCCAAAACACTTCATTTCCATTTGACAAAATATTGTGTCCGCCATTTGAAGAAATATCATGTGGTCTAATCATTGCTTGCTTCGTATATGAAGTTCCTGCGGCAATTAAATTTGGTAAATTCACATAATCGTCTGTTCCATCAAAATTTAAATGCGTTGCTGGTGGCATTACGTATACCTCAATTTCGGTTCTTTCACTTTCGCAACCATCAGCATTTACAGTAGTTACATAATAAGAAGTAGCACCAATAGTCGTTGTGCTTGGTGTTGGCGCTGTTGTCGAGCTGGTACCACCAGTAGCAGTAGTATACCACAACACCCCTGAACCATTTGCACTTGGCGTTGCCGTTAGCGCTGTGGCAGCCACGTTTTGCCCGTAACTTATTGGTGAATCAGCACTTGGAGGCGATAAAAGTGAAGTTACCGGTGAGCCAGTTAACCAGTTTGAAGATGTTCCTGTTAAAGCGAAATTTGATAATGGGCTATCATGTCCATTACCTGTTATATCAGTTAAAGTCGCGACACTTGTATTATTACCTGCACCAATACCGTTGTTAAACTGATAATAAGCCAATAAACCAGTTAAATCACATGCCAATTCGTTGTCTTTTGCATTATTAATTTCTGCTTCAGTTCTAATTACATCCCAAACACGTAGTTCGTCAATAGAACCCGTAAAATATGGAGACCAATAACTTCCAATGGCTAAAGCTTCAATCGCAATTGAATGATCTCCAAGTGCACCAGAATTATCTAAAACACCATCAATATATAAGCTGCATAAGCCATTATTAGTCGCTGGAGCACTCATTGTTACGGCAACATGATGCCAATTGTTATCAGTAATAACTTGATTAGACGTAACAGCCAAACCTGGATAACCATGCCTGTGTGCACTATATTGCAACTTTCCATTACTTAATGCTAACGAACTATTATTATATCCAGAAGCATTATAAACGATAGTTCCATCGGTGTCTGTTTTTATCCAGGCTTCAATGGTGTAATTTGCTGAAGCATTGAAGCTATTAGTTAGTCTGATGATATCATCTACGCCATCAAAATCTAAATGGGTAGCCGTCGGAGGTGTTACATAAGTTTTAAACCACATATCCCATTCCGTGGTATTATACGTACTATTTCCTAAATACAAGTTTCCATTAGGATAAGAATCAGTTAATGACACTCCAATTGACATATATTCTTTAGGAAAATTTATCGGTAGAATATAAGCTGTGTAAGTATTTCCAGGTATCATTTCTATATTGGCTGAAATTGATATTTCAAACTCACCTAGAGGTGTTGAAGTTGTTGTACTGAAAAGCTCTGTTCCTAAAAGTGTACCTGTATCACCTGCACCACTATAAACGGCTAATTGATAGTTATAATTACCACTATTATCGGTAATATAAATACTAAATTTAGTCAACTTCCCTTCAATACCTGCAATAAATAATTGCCCCGGAGGGTTAGTGTTATTAATAGTTAAAGTAGGCTCAATTTCAGCTGTTGCTGACTGATCTAATATTTGAGAAAAAGACATTAAGCTCAAAAAAAGAGCTATTAATAATAGGTAGTTTTTTTTCATAAGATTTGGTGGTTTAATTATTTTTCAATGTTTTATTAGCGCGCAAATTTATTGCATGAGATATTTTTTGAATAGTCCATTCAGACAAACCGATAGCCCATTCGGACATATTTGATGCAATTTCGTTGAGTTGACAGCTTTTCTTTACACCTTACTAAGTTTCTTCATTTTGTGTACAAATAGTTTTGAAAAATAATAGGGGTGCGAAGCTTCCTGAAGTTAACTTTTTAATGAAAAGAATAGTTTAAGCTATAAATCACGCTTAATCCTCCAAAGTATCTGAGCGTAATTCAGAAGGTAATTTTCCGTGTTTTTTCTTAAAAATCGCAGTGAATTTACTCGGACTATCATAACCAACCTCCTTAGCAATTTGCTTGATTTGCATTGAGGTATTAAGCGTAAGATGCATGGCTAATTCCATTTTTTTATCAATGTTGTATTGTAGTATTGATGTTCCGTAAACCGATTTAAAATCTGTTTTTAGTTTAGATGACGATATATTTAATGTTTTAGCAAGCGCATCAATACCCATAAAAGGTTTCGATAACTTTTTAGAAATTAGAAGTTCGCATTTTGCAATCTTATTATAATCTACAGAGCTTTTCTCTTGATAATTATCAGTTCTCGAATCGTTAAAAACATTTTTAAAAAATGTAGTGAGTATGCTTAATGATTGCGCTTTTAATATAGTTGCACTAAAAGGATCTTTATTAAATGTTTTGAAAGTATCTAGTATCTCATGTGACAATGTTTCGGCATTGGGTACAATATCTTGATAGGAAATAAACCCTTTGCTTGAATCTAAAAACTTTTTAAACGGAATTTTCGAATCTAACTCGTCTAGCGGCACATGCTTTTCAATCCAACTCGGGCTAATATAATAGATATAAAATTGGCACTTCGACTCTTTGTAAAAACAAGCACCCACATCGGTACCTGGTTTTTTGAAGCTCCAAAATTTACTTTGAAAAGGCACTTTATCAATAAATACGTTTTGAAGTTTCACTTCGCTATCAAATACTGTAAAAGTAACAGAGTAATGATCACTAGGTATTCCTTTAGCGTAACTAGATTTGATTACGGTATCGTACTTAAACTTTAAATTAGTGATACTAAGCCACAGCCCCTCATCAATTTTCCGGTAATGCATTTCCCCATTTATAAATGGGTTATTCCTGTACACAACCTGTTCTTCAGGAACATGCTTACTCCCCGGACTTTTTATGGTAGATTCTATGAATAATTCGGGCGTGTTTGCTAAATACGGAAACTCAAAAAAACCATCTTTATAGAACCTAAAATTAGGTTTAATAAATTGATACCATTTTGATAAATTCATATTTTATACAAATTGTATTATTTTGTTTTTAATCTAAAAACACCAGTTTATTCATGGCTCATCACGAAATACAAAAAGAACACTAAGGCATAATTCTTACAAAAACCACGAATGCAATAGCTCTTTTTAAGAAAAATTTTAAACAAAATTATTACAGAATGTGCTTCAATAAATCTAGAGATTTGTCTTGGTTTAAACTTTTCTCTATAGAATATTTTTTGGTTCGTTGTTGTTTAGGTTATGTAGCAAATATAAATGTTTAATCCAATAAAAAACATTGACAAAAGGTTAAATAAACTTAACAAGGTTTAAACTAATTTTTGTCATGTACTAAAATTCATTTTACTAAATTTGCCCTTAAATTTTATCACGACATGTTACAAGTTGCATTTATTAGAGAGAACAAAGAATTGGTAGTTGAACGCTTAACCAAAAGAAACCTTAATGCTGTTCAATTAGTAGAAGATGTAGTTACTTTTGATGAAGACAGAAGGCGTCTTCAAGCAGAATTAGATAACACTTTGGCCGAATCCAATACCCTTTCTAAAGAAATAGGTAACTTATTTAAATCGGGACAAGTTGAAAAAGCGAACGAATTAAAGGCGAAAACGACATTATTAAAAGAAACTTCAAAAGATCTTTCTGAGTTGTTAAACGCTAAAGCAGAAGCTTTAAATGAATTGCTTTACAAAATCCCTAACGTACCTAATGAAATTGTACCTAGCGGAGTTTCTGAAGACGACAATGAAGAAATTTTTAAAGCAGGAGAGGTTCCAACGCTACACGAAGGTGCCTTACCTCACTGGGAATTAGCAAAAAAATACGACATCATAGATTTTGAGCTAGGAAACAAAATTGCTGGTGCTGGTTTCCCTGTTTACAAAGGAAAAGGCGCACGATTACAACGTGCCTTAATCGCATATTTTTTAGACAAGAATACGGCTGCTGGATACACAGAATATCAATTACCACATGTGGTTAACGAAGCTTCAGGTTTTGGAACAGGACAATTGCCAGATAAAGAAGGGCAAATGTACCACATCACTGAAGATAATTTATATTTAATTCCAACAGCTGAAGTTCCAGGAACCAACATTTTTAGAGATGTGGTTTTAAATGAAAGTGAACTACCTGTAACGATAACAGGTTACACACCATGTTTCCGTCGTGAAGCAGGAAGTTATGGCGCACACGTTAGAGGATTAAATAGATTACACCAATTTGATAAAGTTGAAATTATTAGAGTAGAACACCCTAGTAAATCTTACGAAGCTTTAGATGGTATGGTGAGTCATGTTAAAGGCATTTTAGAAGAACTTAAATTACCTTATAGAATTTTACGTTTGTGTGGTGGTGATTTAGGCTTTACTTCAGCATTAACTTACGATTTTGAGTTGTTTTCAACAGCGCAAGATCGCTGGTTGGAAATTTCTTCGGTATCAAACTTTGAAACATTTCAAGCAAACCGTTTAAAACTACGTTTTAAAAATAACGATGGTAAAAATGAATTGGCCCATACTTTAAATGGTAGTTCTTTAGCTTTACCAAGAGTACTTGCAGGAATTTTAGAAAATTATCAAACAGCAGAAGGTATTGTTGTTCCAGAAATCCTACAACCCTATACTGGTTTTAAAATTATCAACTAAAGCAACCACATAATTAGCAGGTAAAAAACTACACTTACACTAAGTGTTTTAATATAAAATCGACAAACCACATATTTTTCTCGTCATTCAACGATAAATATGTGGTTTTTTTGTGTTTTACAATTTTATTCTTCAAGTTAGCAAGTATAATCCCCCAAAACTATCTACCATGAAAAACCTAATACGTCTTGGGCTATTAATTGCTCTCATTTTTTTTGCTAGTCAAGTATTATCTCCAGATTTTGAATTTTTTGAAACTGATAACAGTACAAGTATCAGTACATCTGTAGATAAATAATAAAAATCATTGATAGTCGTTTAAAATACAAATCATATATTAATAAAAATTTTCTTGTAAAGACAGGAAACTAACGATAGTCCCCAATCGAGTGTTTAATTTAATAGTAGCAATACAAATTATTTTGATTGGTCTATGCCCGAATTTTATTCGGGCATTTTTTTGATATATTGGGAATTTATAGGGTGTAAAAATGCTAAAACATCATTTTGATTTAATAATCTGCTTTCAATATCTAGATATTTCCATATATTTGCCCCACACAACCACTATTACCCAATAACAATGAACAAACTAAAAGAAATTTTAGCAGACAAAGACAAACAATTTAACTACGTATTCTTTACAGGGGTTACCTTAGGAACCCTAATGATGATGTACATCGTTGTCATGCAATAGTTAAATTAATCGATCTATCACAGCTATAATATAAAGTTTTATTATAGCTTTAACACCATAGTGGTTTTAAAAGTTAAACGCTTTTAAAACCACTTTTTTTTTACAACCGTGTAAGCAAAACTTCAGAAAGTACCAAAGCCCATAAAATTCAAGTACTACATTTAGTATCTTTGCCCTCATGAAGCGTTTCCTGATACTTTTCTTAATAGTAGGCCACTCCTTATGGGCGCAAGAAGACATTCTAGCCAAGGAATACTATAAAAATGGAGACTACGAAAAAGCTTTAATTGCCTACCAAAAGCTTTATGATAGCTCGCCTTCCAACGTCAATTACATCAATCAAATTGTTAGCTCACAGCAGCAACTGGAACAATATACAGAAGCCAACGCCTTTCTAGAATCTATCATGAAACGCGTGCAATATCCTGCATTTTATGTAGAAATGGGGTATAACTATCAACTAAGCAAAGATCAAAAATCAGCAGAGGCCTATTATAAAAAAGCCCTTGATGCTCTAGATGAACGCCCAACTCATGTCTTTGCAATCGCACGAGGATTTCAAAACCACTCGCTTTTAAATGAAGCTGCGACAGCTTACGAAAAAGCCATGGTTATTAATCCGAATTTCAATTTCAGTGTGCAACTCGCTCAAATTTATGGAGAGCAAGGGCAGATTGAAAAAATGTTTACCAGCTATATTGAATATGCCGAATCTAACCCTTCCGTTTTAAGCGATGTTAAACGTGCAATTAACGACTTTATAAGTGAAGATAGTGAGAATGAAAACAATATTTTATTCAAAAAAATATTGCTTAAAAAAATGCAGCAAGATCCAAAATCACTTTGGAACTCACTTTTAAGTTGGTTATTTATTCAACAAAAAGAATACAAAAAAGCATTTATTCAAGAAAAGGCCATTTACAACAGACAACAACTAACCTTACACCCTATTTTTGAATTGGCTGAAATCGCGGGTAGCGAAAACGAAACCGCACTAGCTAAAGATATTTATAACTATCTTATTGAAACAACCAAAAGTGATAACACCAAACTTGAAGCACATTTCAATATTCTTGAAATAGACATTAAAACAAGCAATAAAAATGATTACCCTCGTATAAAAGAATCATTCCAGACGCTCATATCAGAATACCCAAATAAAGACAAATCGCTTGATTTACAAATTGCTTATGCCAATTTTCTAGCCTTTTATTTAAATGAAACAGATGAAGCCATCAGCTTCTTAGAAGACACCCTTGAGGCGCCTTTAAACAAACTTGAGCAGGCCCAGGTTAAACTTAAACTGGGTGATATTTTGGTGATTCAGGAAAAATTCAACAAAGCTTTAATTTACTATACCCAAATACAAAGGAACTTAAAAAACAGTACTATTTCTCAAGAAGCACGTTTTAAAGTTGCAAAAGCAAGCTATTATAAAGGGGATTTCAAATGGGCAGAATCACAGCTTAAAATTTTAAAATCATCAACCTCGCAATTGATTGCCAATGACGCCTTAGATTTAAAATTACTGATAACCGATAACAAATATGAAGACTCGCTTCAAACTGCTTTAAAAATTTATGCTAAAGCCGATTTGCTAGCCTTTCAAAACAGAAATGATGAAGCGATTATTTTATTAGATAAAATTTTAGAGGAACATAAAACGGAACCTATAATCGCTCAAACCTTATACAAGCAAGCTCAATTGTATGAAATAGGAACTCAATTTGACAAAGCCAGAAATAATTACGAAGCTATTATCGCCAATTATCGCGATGGAATTTTAATTGACGACGCCTATTTTAACCTCGCAAAAATTTACGAATACCACTTAAATGACCCCAAAAAAGCGAAAGATTTATATGAGAAAATCATTTTTAATCACGCCGACAGTATTTACTTCGTAGAATCTAGAAAGCACTTTAGGGCCTTGCGTGGCGATGCCATAAATTAAACATTAAGACTTCCCTTTAATCAGTAATAATTCAACAACAAAACATGTATATATATAACGAAACGATGAATGTCGATGATTCTGTTCATGACGAATGGCTTGTCTGGATCCATGCACACATTCCAAAAGTTTTAAGCACCGGAAAATTTGAAAAAGCAACCTTAACAAAAGTGATGGTGGAAGAAGAAATGGGCGGACAAACCTATTCGGTACAATACAGATCGTATTCCCGAGAAGCTTTAGATGCTTTTTACAAAGAAGATGCGGAGAAACTTCAACTTGAAGGCCTGAAAAATTTTGCAGATAAAATGCTAACTTTTAAAACAGAGTTGCAAATTGTAAATGAATTCACGGTGAACTTTAAATAGTGTAGCTTTGCAATCAGTCGTAAAGGCTTTTTATTAATTATAAACCCGAATTCGTGGCAAATAATCAAAACCATCATCAAGTAAAGGCAAAAAAGCATTTAGGTCAGCATTTCTTAAATGACGAATCTGTAGCCGAAAAAATTGCCGATACCCTAGCTTTAAAAAACTATAAAAATGTTTTAGAGATAGGACCAGGAATGGGCGTTCTTACTAAATATCTATTAAAAAAGGACGTGACCACCTATGTGGTTGAAATTGACACCGAATCGGTTGAATATTTACAAGCCAATTACCTCAATTTGGCCCCTCGAATTATTGAAAAAGACTTTTTAAAATATGATTTAAATGAAGTCTTTAAAGGGGAATCTTTCGGTATTATAGGTAATTTTCCGTATAATATTTCAACGCAAATTGTTTTTAAAACCTTGGAAATGCGTGATCAAATTCCTGAATTTTCGGGCATGTTTCAAAAAGAAGTAGCCCAACGTATTTGCTCTAAAGAAGGCAGCAAAGTTTACGGCATACTTTCGGTATTAACACAAGCTTTTTACGAGGCCGAATATTTATTTACAGTACCGCCAAATGTATTTAATCCGCCTCCAAAAGTGGATTCTGGAGTTTTAAGACTCACAAGAAAGGAAGACTACAGTTTACCATGTGATGAAAAACTATTTTTTAGAACCGTAAAAACCGCATTTCAGCAGCGCAGAAAAACACTTCGTAACAGTTTAAAAACATTCGATTTGTCCGATAATTTAAAAGCAAACCCTATATTTGGCAAACGCCCAGAACAATTAAATGTTCAAGCTTTTATCGAGCTTACGCAACTTATTGAACAGGACGTGTAAACCGTTAAAAAATCTTTCCCTTTGGCAGAAGAAAAAGAAAACATACAATTTCAGCTAACCGACGAACTTATTGAACAGGTAGAAACTCTTGTTGAACAACAGAACAACAAAGAGTTACAAACCGTTTTAAATGAGTTTCACTATGCTGATATTGCCGAAATTCTAGATGAATTAAATCTAGAAGACGCCATGTATGTGATTAAACTTCTGGATTCTGAGACGACATCGGATATCCTAATGGAGTTGGATGAAACCAATCGTGAGAAGGTTTTAAAAAATCTTTCAGCTAAAGAAATTGCCGAAGAAGTTGAAGAACTAGATACCGATGATGCTGCCGATATCATTGCAGAACTACCTTTAGATCGTCAGCAAGAGGTTATTTCCAATATTGAAGATATTGAACATCAAGCCGAAATCCGCGAACTTTTAGCATACGATGAAGATACCGCTGGTGGTTTAATGGCGAAAGAACTCGTTAAAGTTTATGATACCTGGACGGTTGCTGGATGTTTACGACGTATTCGCGGTCAAGCCGAAGAAGTTACCCGAGTACATTCGGTTTATGTAGTTGACAAACAAGATAAATTAGTAGGTAGATTATCACTAAAAGATCTGATTGTTGCTAAAAATGACCAGAAAATTGCAGACATTTATATTTCTAGTGTCGATTTTGTAAACGTACATGAAGACGCTGAAGATGTTGTAAAAATCATGCAAAAATATGATTTGGAAGCTATTCCTGTAGTTGATGATAATTTCACTTTACTTGGGCGTATTACTATTGATGACATTGTAGACGTCATGAAAGAAGAGGCCGAAGAAGATTATCTTTTAGCTGCTGGTATTACAAGTGATGTGGAACATGATGATAGCATCTGGGAGCTTACCAAAGCCCGTTTACCCTGGCTTTTAATTGGTATGTTTGGTGGTATTGGTGCTGCAAGTATTATAAGTGGTTTTAGTGATGCCATGCTCAAATTCCCGGTACTAGCTTTGTTTATTCCATTAATACAAGCCACAGCAGGAAATGTAGGTGTACAATCGTCTGCAATCGTCGTTCAAGGACTCGCAAACAACAGTATTGATGGTAAAATTTTTAGCCGACTGCTTAAAGAGTTTGCCTTAGGTTTAGTTAATGGATTGGCCATTGCTGCCATTGTGTTACTTATTAGTCATTTCATTTTTCACACCACCTATTTAGAATCTTTAACCATTTGTGTAGCCTTAATTACAGTAATTATTATGGCCGCTTTAATAGGAACATTCATTCCAATTTTCTTAGATAAACGAGGTATCGATGCCGCGGTGGCCACAGGGCCGTTTATTACCACAAGTAATGATATTTTTGGTATTTTTATCTACTTTTTAATTGCGAAGATGATTTTAGGGTTTTAACTTTTATAGCCCCACTTTTCAATAAAACTAGCGTATCCATGGCTATTTATTTTATAAATATTAAATAGCTTCTAAAAGTATTCGCTTTAGTCTCAATTAACTGTTTCCTAAACCTCAGCTTTTAGTTACCTTTGCGTAACTTAATACTTCAGCATATGATATATTCTATGACAGGTTACGGAAAATCTGTATTGCAATTGCCTACAAAAAAAGTAACCATCGAACTTAAATCTTTAAACAGTAAAAATTTAGATTTAAATGCAAGAATGCCCTCTATTTACCGTGAAAAAGAACTGACGATTAGAAAAGTCCTAGCTGATAAATTAACACGCGGAAAAGTAGATTTTTCCATTTACGTTGAAGCTACTGCTGAAGATACATCCACTCAAATTAACACACCAGTGGTTAAGCAATATATCGAGCAACTAAGAAATGTTGTAGATGGAGATGATGTTGAATTACTAAAAATGGCCGTGCGCTTTCCAGACGCTTTAAACACGGTTAGAGAAGAAATTGACAATGATGAATGGCAAAACATAGAAGAAGGTATTCACGCAGCCGTAAGCGATTTAAATAACTACCGCTTAAACGAAGGTGAAGTTTTAGAAAAAGACTTTAACGCCCGTATTAAAAGTATAGAAACCATTCTGGAACAAGTAATTGCTATGGATCCTGAACGCGTTGAAGGTGTTCGTGAACGCCTATTAAAGGGTGTTGAAGAGTTAAGAGAAAAATATGATGAAAACCGTTTCGAACAAGAATTGGTGTATTACATAGAAAAATTCGACATTACTGAAGAAAAAGTACGTTTAAAAAACCACTTAAACTATTTTACTGAAACGATAAACTCTGAAGATTCTAACGGAAAAAAACTAGGTTTTATCAGTCAAGAAATGGGTAGAGAGATAAACACCATTGGTTCTAAAAGTAATTATGCACCAATGCAACAATTAGTCGTTCAAATGAAAGACGAATTAGAAAAAATTAAAGAACAATTATTAAACGTCTTATAAAAAGACGCACAATAAAGCGATTTAAAACATTAAGATTTGGCAGAACAAAAACAAGCTACAAAAGGTAAACTTATCGTGTTTTCAGCACCTTCAGGATCTGGAAAAACGACTATAGTAAGACACTTACTTGGGCAAGAAGACTTAAATTTAGAGTTTTCCATTTCAGCAACATCAAGAGAAAGTCGTGGTACTGAAGTTGATGGTAAAGATTATTATTTTTTATCGGCCGACGATTTTAAAAACCACATTAAAAACGATGATTTCCTAGAATGGGAAGAAGTGTATCGTGATAATTTTTACGGCACTTTAAAATCTGAAGTGGAACGTATTTGGGCGAAAGGCAAAAACGTTATTTTTGATATTGATGTTTCTGGCGGATTAAGAATTAAGCGTAAATTCCCTAAAGAAACTTTAGCTATTTTTGTAAAACCACCAAGCGTTGATGAGTTAAAAATCCGTTTAAAAAAGCGTAAAACTGAAACTGAAGACAAAATAAACATGCGTGTCGCAAAAGCTTCTGCAGAACTAGCTACGGCGCCTTTATTTGACACCATCGTAATCAATGATACTTTGGAACACGCTTTAGAAGAAGCCCATCAAAAAATTAGTGATTTTATAAACTCATAGTCGTCTTTTAATGAAAATAGGCTTGTATTTTGGTTCCTTTAATCCCATTCATATTGGGCATATGGTTATTGCAAATCATATCGCTGAACACAGCAATTTAGATGAAGTTTGGTTTGTGGTTACGCCTCACAACCCGTTTAAAGAGAAGAAAACCCTTTTAGATAATCATCACCGTTTAGAAATGGTATACCTTGCTACCAAAGATTATCAAAAATTACAGCCTTGTAATATAGAATTCAATTTACCTCAACCCAATTACACCGTAGATACCTTAGTGTATTTACAAGAAAAATATCCGAACAAAGAATTTTCATTAATCATGGGTGAAGACAACTTAAAGAGTTTTCATAAATGGAAAAATTACGATGTCATACTAGAAAATCACTTTGTGTATGTCTACCCTAGAATTTCGGAAAACAAAATAGAAACACGATTTGATGGTCATAAAAAGATCATCCATATCGATGCACCTATCATGCAACTTTCTTCTTCATTCATAAGAAAATCTATTGCCGCCAATAAAAACATTCAACCCATGATTCCAGAACATGTTTGGAAATACATGGATGACATGAATTTTTATCGATAACATGATTTTAACATTATAAAAATGTAAAACTCTAAAAATTGGCTGTTTTTAAAAATAAAATTGACAAAATAAGATACTGTTATATCGATTTAACATAAGCGTAACTTTCGGATCAATATAAGCACATACCTTTATCTTTCTAAAGTTTCAGGCTGAATGACAATTCAAACTGAGCTTTTTAAAAAAGCGCTTAATGAATATTGAAAACACCGAAGACTTTTTAAATAAGTTTGATTATAAATTTGAAAGAAAGAACCAGACAATTACTGTCATCATGGACTATCGTCATCAAGTTTTTATTGACTTTAAAAACCCTGATAAAATTGTCATTTCAGACCAACTGGTTACAGGTAATTTTATTACAGGTATGTTAAAAATGAGTATTAAAAAAGCCATCCTGCTTAATGTTTTCTGTAATATATTATTAAGTTCAGTCATTGCGCTGTTCGATTTAAAATTTGGCATTGGCTTGTTCATAACCTTAGGCGTTTGGACCATCTATTGGTCAATTAAGCATATTTCAAAGTATGAAAAATTAAGATACATCCTTACCAATTGGGGGCAGCGTGCTGTGTACTCTATTGAGTCTTAAAAACTGTTCGATTATAAAATTAAATAACATTAATTAATCCTATATATTCAAACCCTTCAGGTTTTAAAAACCTGAAGGGTTTTTTTATAAATCCTCATTTAGTAAATTTCATTGAAACAGGCCACAATGAACTGATTACAAAAAAAAACCGCCTGAAGCTATGGACTTCAAACGGTTTCTAACTAAATAACCAACCAAAAAACTCTTATATAAGCCGTGAACTCTGTCGCGGATTTTCTTTTCTTTCTTTTTTAAACTTACGTTTTTTCTCTATTAATTCCTTTGTATCGTCTTTACCATTAGCAGCCTTGACATATTGAATATAGCCGCGGCCTGCAAATTCATACGTTGTACCAGACGATGGTTGAAACAACGCTATGGTTTCATCATCTATAACGCTCAATTCAAAAAACTCATTGCCATACGAATCATAATCTAATGTTAAAGTTTTTAAGTAAAAATTACTAGAAACGTCTCCAACACCATAATCACCCACATAATCCCAAGTAATGTAATTCGGATTTAAACCAACGTGATCTTGTGAACTCCTAAAGGTTTTATCGTTTCCACCGGCTATAAACTGTAAATAATTTTCATCATCAAACGGATTTACTTGTCCAGTAGCACTTGTATAAATTTTCTCCCAAGCCGTATAATCTTGTAAGAAATAATGAATATTATCATAAAACACCATATCGTAATCGAAATTTGAACGTTGATACCCGTCTAAAAAATAAGAGGTGTCATTTCTTGGGTTGTAAAGTTCTATTCTGTTGCTTGTAATTTGATATACATCGTAGGTAGAAAACCCGTCAACATCATGATCTACATCTAAAATCATCTCATAAGCATCATATACGCCAACATCGATACCAAAACCATTACCTGTTTCACCAATACCAGCAATATTATTGTTAGCATAAAGCACCCCGTTTCTAAACGATATTGTAAAGGCTTTTTGTAACCATGGCGTTTCTCCATAACCCATAGTCGCATTAATATCTACGTACCATAACTCATAAGAACCTAATACTTGGTTTAGAGAAATACTTGGCTCTTCTATATAAACCTCCTCACAAGAGGTGAAAAAAGTGGCACTAAACACCACCACCAAAAGTAATTTTATTGCTTTCATATATCTAGAAGTTAATGATTTCTAAAAGCATAATTTCAAAACACGTGCCAAAAAACATAGGCTTAACGATCAAACCCCCAATATTCATTAAATTTTTATGTATTTTTGATCTAGAAATTGATTTAGTTTTCATGGATAAACCATTAAAATACGCCGTTTTTGGAGCAGGAAGTTGGGCAACTGCCATTGTAAAAATGCTTTCTGAAAATTTAGATGAAATTGGTTGGTATATGCGTAGTGTTTATACGAAAGAACACTTACAGCGCGAGCAACACAACCCTAATTATTTAAGTTCTGTTGAGTTTCACTTAGAGCAACTCAAACTAAGCAACGACATTAATGAAATTGCAGAATATGCCGATGTGCTTATATTCGTAATCCCTTCTGCTTTTATACATGGCGAATTAGAAAAACTCAATATAGACATTTCAAACAAAACCATTGTTTCTGCCGTAAAAGGCATAATGCCTGAAACAGAATTATTGGTTGGTGAGCATTTTCATGATATTTATAAAGTACCGTACGACAATATTGCGGTCATTGCAGGACCTTGCCATGCCGAAGAAGTTGCTTTAGAGCGTCTATCTTATCTAACGATTTCTTGTACAGATCAAAACAAAGCAACAGCCATTGCAAATAGCTTAAGTAGCGATTACATTAAAACGACAATAAGCGATGATGTTATTGGTATAGAATACGCCGTGATGCTTAAAAACATTTATGCCATCGCCGCTGGTATAGCCCATGGTTTGGGATATGGCGATAACTTCCAAAGTGTATTAATGAGTAATGCGATTCGCGAAATGAAGCGCTTCATTAAGAAAGTACATAAAATGAAACGTAACATTAATAATTCGGCTTATTTGGGCGATTTATTGGTAACAGGATATTCTGTTTTTTCTCGTAACCGCATGTTCGGAAACATGATTGGCAAGGGCTACACCGTTAAATCGGCTCAAATGGAAATGAACATGGTTGCCGAAGGGTATTACGCGACAAAAAGTGCGCACGAATTAAACCTTAAAAACGCAAAAAAAACACAAATGCCTATTATAAACGCCGTTTACGAGGTATTGTACGAAAACAAAGATCCTAAAAAGGTCTTTACAAAACTTACGGATAAGTTAGATTAATACTTAATTAAATTCTTGGGCGTTCCCTAAAGGTCGGGCTTTTCGCTATATCTTTTTTTCGTACCTCAAAAAAGGATGCCGCTACAATCCCTAACGCGACATTAGTACACAAAAAAAGATTCTTCAGTCGTGCCTCCTTCTGAAGTACAAAAGTAGTTAATGAAAAGTGAAAAATTACCAAAGCCACCCTAATAGTCAATAAAAAATAATCAATAATCAACTCATAGGCTGCCGTCATCTGTCTTCTGTCATCCGTCAAAATCCGTTTTCAACATTAAAACTACTTCACCAACACCCCTTTTTCAGACATCAATGGTAATGGTTGTAAGGCTTTTAAATTAACCGTGTTTTTTCTGAACAAATAGGTTTTTTCAAACATCTGGTTGCCTTCAAAAAAGGTCACTTTAAAGGTATTGTTGATTTCAAAAAGCGGCTCTTGCATCAGCTCGATTTTCGCATAGCTTTTCTTAGGAAGCACATCAATTTTCTTTCTAAAAATAGAAGTCATTTTATCTTCAGAATAGCCACCAGTCACAATAAGAACCATTTCTAAATCAACGTCTTTATCATTAATGATATAAGCATTCCAATCCTGACTCTTATAAATGCTGTTATACTCGTTTACAATCGCGATATAAACGCCTTCAACTTTAGGTATGATGATATCTTCTTTCATGCTGCAAAAATAACAAATTCCATTAAAGCTTAGCCTTAAAAAATTAAAGCAAGCTATTCAAAAAAAAGAACAGCCTGCCTTAACAACCAATAATCACACAAAAACTTTTAGTGCAACACTTACACCATCTCTCTTTAAAAGAGAGATGGCACTATTAAATCAAAGATTTGTTATTTCCATCCACCACCAAGGGCTTTATAGAGATTAACAACTGCTATTAATCGATCCAATTTATTATCAATACTTGTTAATTCTGTAGTTAAAACGGCTTGTCTCGCTACTAATAAATCTAAATAAGTAGCATAACCACTATTCAATAATTCTTGAGAATTTGTTTCTGCACGACGCAGCGCTTCCACCTGATTTTCTAAATATTCTTGTTTTTCAGTTTCTGCATTGAAGGTATATAAGGCTTCAGAAACCTCGTTTCCAGCAACCAAGAGCGTCTGTTTGAAATTCAATAAAGCCTGCTCCTGTTGTGCTTTAGCCACCTCATGCTGTGTTCTTAATTTCCGTTGATTAAATATAGGCTGTGCTATACCGCCAACCACATTTGCAAACAAAGAATTATAATCAAACCAATTTTGAAGCTCTAAACTTTGAAAACCACCAGAAGCGCTTAAAGTTAAAGACGGATAAAAACTAGCTAAAGCCACATTGGTAAGTTCAAACGATTGTCTAAAATCACTTTCGGCCGCAATAACATCTGGTCGATTACGCAATAATAAATACGGCACACCAAGCTTAATATCGGTACTAATATCTTGCACATCTAGAGTACTTCTATCAAAATGTTGAGGTTGTTTGGCTAACAAAATACTCAAGGTGTTTTCAGTCCTAAAAATGGCTTTCTCCAAATCAACTTTAATAGCTTTTGCGTTATTATATTGTGCGATATCTTGATCGACTGCCACTTGAGTGACTTCCCCAGATTCTTTAAGTGCTTTAATCGTCTCTACACTTTTTTCCCGCGAAGCCACGGCTTCTTTGGTAACCTCTAATTGAGCATCTAGAGCCACAAGTGTATAATAGGTCGTGGCTATACTTTCAATTAATCTCGTTTTTACAGCTTGATGTGCGGCTACACTTTTGAGATACCCTGCATGAAAGGCGCGCTTGTTACTACGTATCTTACCCCAAATATCAGCTTCCCAAGACAGGTTTACCACAGCTTCATACTGCTCTATACCACCACTAAAAAAGCTACCAAACTGGCTGTTTTCAGATAATTCTTGATGAGTCGCGGTAGTTCCTGCGCTTAAAGTTGGCAAATAGCCCGCATTCCCTTGCTTCATATAAGATTCGCCTGCAATAATTTGTTGAATCGCAATACGAATATCGATGTTATTCTCAAGCCCTTCTTCAATGTATTGTGCTAAATATGGATCGGTGAAAATTTCCTTCCAAGACAAATCAGCCATTGATAAACTATCGCTTGGCAAATTATCTGTTCGGTATAAATTTTCAGTTTCTAGGTCTACATCTGGGCGTTCGTAATCTTTCGCTACCAAACAACTTTGCATGGTTAGCATTAAGACAACTAGAAATACCCCTTTCCTAAAATAATTATGTTTGATTATAGATTTCATAGTCTTATTCTTCAATTGTTTGGGTAACTGGTTTACTCGATACTTTTTCTTGTAACCATTGGAATAACATAAACAGAATCGGAATTACAAAAACGCCTAAAATAGTTCCTATAAGCATCCCACCTGCGGCTCCTGTTCCAATAGAATTGTTTCCTTCTGCACCAACACCTTTGGCCAATACCAACGGCATTAAACCTAAAATAAAGGCAAAAGAAGTCATTAAAATAGGGCGTAAACGTGACTTCGCTCCGTGGATGGCGGCATCGACAATGGATTCGCCAGAACGTCTTCTTTGCAGCGCAAACTCAACAATTAAAATGGCATTTTTTGCTAATAGCCCTACCAGCATGATTAAAGCAATTTGGAAATAAATGTTATTTTCTAATCCGAAGAACTTCGTACTAATGTAAGCTCCAAACACACCAAAGGGTAATGATAAAACCACCGCAAAAGGCAATAAGTAGCTTTCATACTGCGCACTTAATAGGAAATACACAAATAAAATACTTAATATAAAAATGAAGGTCGTTTGGTTTCCTGCATTAACTTCTTCTCGCGTTAAACCAGAATAAGCCACCGTATAATTACTGGGTAATTTTGCAGCTTCTTCTTCAATAACTCTAATGGCGTCTCCCGTACTAAAACCAGCATTGGTTGCTCCCGTAATGTTTGTTGAATTGAATAAATTAAATCGCGTTACGGCTTGTGGACCATAAACACGTTTGAGTTGCACAAACTGTGTAATCGGCGCCATCTCTCCGCTATCTGTTCGCACGTACATACTATTTAAAGCATCTTCATTTGCTCTATCCTCAGGTAACGCCTGAATGTAAACACGGTATTGTTTCCCAAAACGTGAGAAATCTGAAGCATAAATACCACCTATATACCCTTGAAGCGTTGAGAAAATACTGTTTATAGGCACGCCTTTTTCTTTAGCTAAGGGCACGTTGATTTCCATTTCATACTGCGGATACTTCGTATTGAAGGCTGATTGCGCATATTGTACCTCTGGATGACTCATGATGGCAGCAGCAAATTCTTGATTGACTTTATCCAATTCGGAAAACTCGCCACCAAATTTATCTAACAAGTTAACTTCAAATCCTGCTGAATTACCAAAACCTCTAATACTTGGTGGTGAGAAGAAAATAATTTTAGCTTCTGGAATAGAAGCGGCTATACCAAATAATTTCCCCGTAATAGCTTGCGCTGAAAGCGACGCATCCTCACGTTCACCCCAATCCTTAAGTTTTATAATTCCGAAACCATAGTTGCTTCCGGCTCCACTAATTAAACTTCGTCCTTTAATAAAGTTAACACCTTCTAAACCTTCTAGTTTGTGAATTTTCCCATACAACTCTTTGGCCACGGCATCGGTTCTATCTAATGAAGCCCCTGCTGGTAATTCTATGTTTGCGAAAATAATACCTCTATCTTCATTTGGTACAAACCCAGTAGGTGTTGTTTTTGATGCCCAAAATATACCAACTCCAGCAATTAATAGCAATACTGCCGACACCCATTTTCTTCTATATAAAAACTCAAGTGACTTGCCATAACGTTCGATCGTCGCGTTAAAACCGCGATTAAACAGTGTGTAAAAACGTTGTAGAGCGTTCTTTGATTTCAGTTCTTCGTCATCCTTATGCCCTTTTAATAATAAAGCACATAGCGCCGGACTTAAAGTTAAGGCATTCACCGCGGAAATAAGAATAGCAATAATTAAAGTCACACCAAACTGTTCGTAAAACACCCCTGTTGGGCCAGTAATGAACGTTACCGGAATAAATACCGCCGCCATAACTAAGGTTATTGAAATGATGGCTCCCGAAATTTCATTCATGGCTTTTAACGTGGCCGATTTTGCATTTTTCTCACCTTCATCTATCTTGGCGTGTACCGCTTCAACTACTACAATAGCATCATCAACCACAATACCGATGGCGAGCACCAAGGCAAATAAGGTTAACAAGTTAATGGAATACCCAAATAAGTTTAAAAAGAAAAAGGTTCCTATAATCGATACCGGTACCGCAATAGCTGGAATTAATGTGGAACGGAAATCCTGTAAAAAGATAAACACCACCAAAAACACCAATAAAAAGGCTTCTAACAGAGTAGTTACTACTTTTTGAATGGATGCGTTTAGGAATAAACTCGTATCATAAGGCACAAAAATCTTTAAACCTTTAGGTAAGTCCTTTTCAACGGCATCAAAAGTGGTTTTTATGTTTTCAATAATCTCCTGAGCATTGGAACCTTTGGTTTGAAAAATCCCCATAAACACAGCAGGATTTCCTAAACTCATCGCGTTAGACGCATAAGACTGCGCATCTAATTCAATAGTTGCCACATCATTTAATCGTAAAAAGGCACCATTCCCTAAGGCTTTGATAATAATATCACCGTATTGACCAGCCTCTTTAAAACGACCGCTATAGGTTAAAACATACGAGAATGCTTCGCCATTATTTTCACCTAATGCACCTGCGGCAGCTTCTAAGTTTTGCTCTTTTAAAACCGCTGAAATATCAGATGGTATTAAATTATATGCTGCTAATTTTTCTGGTTTTAACCAAATACGCATGGCATAATCTTGCTGCGAAAATACACTCACATCACCTACACCATTAATACGTTTCATGGCTGGGATGACGTTAATTTTTAAATAATTCTGAATATAGGTCGCATCGTAATCTTCGCTTTCAGAATACATGGCAGCAAACATTAAGGCACTCGTTTCTTGCTTTTGAGTCGTGACTCCTGTTTGAAGTACCTCTTGTGGTAATAATGGATTCGCTCTAGCCACACGGTTTTGCACGTTAACTGCGGCAATATCGGCATCCATTTCTTGATTAAAATATACTGTTATTTCAGCGGTACCATTATTAGAAGCGGTAGACGTTATATAGGTCATGCCTTCTGCCCCATTAATTTGTTCTTCAATAGGAATGATAACACTCTCCAAAACCGTTTCGGCATTAGCTCCAGGATAAGAAGCCGATACTTTAATGGTTGGTGGTGCAATATCTGGGTACTCTTCAATAGGTAAACTTGTAATACTAATGACACCAAGCATCACTATAATTACAGAGATCACTGTTGAAAGTACTGGTCTTTCAATAAATGTTTTTAACATAGTTATAGTGTTTCTAGTTTTTGAATAATGTTTCAATAGGTTTTAAAACCTCTTGATAAGGTACTTCTTGTGGTGTTATGGTCATCCCACTTCGTAATTTCCCTATACCAGAAACAGCAATTTTATCACCTTTTTCAAGGCCTGACTCTACAACATATAAATTATCAACATCATCTTTTACTTTTATCATATGAGCAGCAACCTTATTATCGGCTTCTATTTTAAAAAGCATGATATTACCTTGTTGCTCAAAGGTTGCTTGTTGCGGAATTACAATGTCATTTTCATATTGCGTAGGAATTTGAAGTTTTCCACTATTCCCATTGGTTAACAACTGGTTTGGATTATCAAATACAGCTCTGAAACTTACAGTACCTGTATTTTGATTGATTTGACCAGACGTGGTTTGAATTTTTCCTTTTTCAGAATACAACGATCCGTTTGCTAAAAGTAAATTCACTTCAGATAGATTGTTCAATTTCTCCTCAAGGTTTTTCCCTTCTGAATTTTGTAAAAAATCGAAGTATTCCGATTCGTTTAAACTGAAAAACGCATATACTTGAGCAATATCACTAACTGTTGTTAGCGGCCTAGCATCGTTAGGACTAATCAAAGCCCCTTCCCTAAAGTTAATCGTGCCTACAAAACCATTCACTTGACTTCTTATAGTCGCATAACCTATATTGGCTGAAACGCTACTATAGTTTGCTTTCGCTTGGGCTAAATTGGCTTTGGCGGTTTCTAGTTGTACTGGACTAATAATGTTTTTTTCTACAAGCGGAATCAGTTTATCAACTTCAACCTGGGCCACATCAACACGGGCTTTTGCAGCCCCTGCATCTTCAGACAATGCTTGAGTTTCTAGCTGGAATAATACTTGGCCTTTTTTCACTTTTTCACCTTCATCAACCAATACTTTTTGAATATAGCCTGATGTTTTTGCGCGCACATCACTATTGATAACACCTTCAATATTTGCGGGATATTCTTTATGACCTGTTAATGCTGTGGTTCCAACGTTAGTGACTGGAATAGCAACCGGAGGTGCTTGAGCGGCTTGTTGTGGTTCCTTTTTTCCACAGCTTATAGCCAATAGTGCCATACTTAAGAGCACTGTAAAATATAGTTTTTTGGTTTTCATACTTGTAATGTTTAGAGACTAAATTGATTGTTTTTTAATTTTTTACGTAGTTCTTCGATGGATTTGGTAGCCCCATCTAAAAATTTTATATAATCGTTGTGAAAGCTTAATTCAAATTTTTCACCATCATCGGCTTCTAAGTTTATCGTTTCCTTATAAGCCTTTATTTCAAGATGTAATTCTCGAACAACTTGCCATTGACTAACAAGTTCATCAATATGTTGCACTACAGAATCTTTATTGATGATAAAGTATTTTTTACGATCACCGGTTTTAGTGAAATACTCTATTTTTTGTAAATCTTGTAAATGATTAAGGTGTGTAGAAATAGTGCTTTTACTAGCACATAAAACATTAACCATTTCTTCAAAAGTGACACCTTTCTTACCGCCAAGTATGATATAAGCCATGATTCGTGCTGCAACTGGCGCCAAATTTTCTCTATTTTCTAAATGAACACCTAGCTTTTCAACCAAACGCATTTTTTCTTTGCAAACTTCTGCCATTTTATGTTTTTTTGATTCAGTCATTTAAATTAATGACTAGATTTCAGTAAACTTTTGCAAACATAATTTTTAGTTCGGAACAAACCGAACCAAACGAAGTTAAAGAAGTGTTAAATAAAAAAAGCCGATAGAATCTATCGGCTTAAATTTTAATATGTAGTATCTCGGTTCTTACTTACAAAGCGCTTTTAAACTGCTCTAAGAAACGCACATCGTTTTCACTTAATAATCGAATATCTCCAATTTGGTGTAATAACATCGCAATACGATCAATACCAACACCGAAAGCAAACCCCGAATATTCTTTAGTATCAATATTACAGTTTTCAAGCACGTTAGGATCTACCATACCACAGCCACCAATTTCTAACCAACCGGTTCCTTTGGTGATTTTATAATCGGTTTCGGTTTCTAAGCCCCAATACACATCAATTTCTGCACTTGGTTCTGTAAATGGAAAGTATGACGGACGTAAACGTATTTTACTTTTTCCGAACATTTCGGTTGTAAAATGTTGAAGGGTTTGCTTTAAATCGGCAAAACTCACATCCTTATCAATGTACAAGCCTTCTACTTGATGGAAAAAGCAATGTGAACGTGCAGAAATCGCTTCATTTCTATAAACACGACCTGGAGAAATGGTACGGATAGGTGGTTTATTATTTTCCATGTAACGCACCTGTACTGAACTGGTGTGTGTACGCAGTAAAATATCTGGATTGGTTTGAATGAAAAAGGTATCCTGCATATCACGTGCTGGGTGATATTCTGGCAAGTTCAACGCCGTAAAATTATGCCAATCATCTTCAATTTCTGGACCTTCACTCACGTTGAACCCAATACGTGAAAAGATTTCTATTATTTGATTTTTCACAATTGAAATTGGGTGACGTGCTCCAATATGAATTGGCTCTCCCGGACGTGACAAATCACCGTAAACCCCCTTAACTTCTTCCTTAGATTCTAAGGCGTCTTTTAAGTCGTTTACTTTCTCTTCGGCTGTTTTTTTAAGCTTATTTATGGTTTGACCAAATTCTTTCTTTTGATCATTAGCCACATTTTTAAACTCAGCAAAAAAATCATTTAACAAGCCTTTTTTACCTAGGTATTTTATACGAAAAGCTTCTACTTCTTCTTTGGATTTTGCTTCAAAAGCTTCGGCTTCAGCGATCAAGTCTTTTATCTTATCTATCATAACGTCATTTCAAAAATGAATGCAAATTTACTATTTTTTCGTGATTTGCGTTAGGGATTGCAGAGGAAATCCTTTTGGTGAGGCACGAACCAAAAGATTGGAACGAAAAGCCCGACCTTTAGGTAACGCCCAAAATATTTTAATTAATATATTCGGTTTCTAAAAAGTAGTTCACAATGGCTTCTTTCATTAAAACACTTTGCTCACCGGCCTTTAAATGTGGTAGGTTTTCTAAGGTTCTATAATGTGGCCAGCCCTCATCGTCTACAAAATCCAATTCATAATACCCGTAAGGCACTAGAAGCTTGCAAATAGCAATATGCATCAAGTCTAGCTTTTGGTCTTTTTTAAAGGCTCTATCGAGTTGCCCTAGTTCTTGTACCCCGATTAAATATATAATAGCATCAAGATCCATAGGGTCGCCATCGGCAAATTGATCGGACAATTTAGTAACCACCAAATTCCAACGTTCTTTTAATTCTTCGTCTCTAGACATCTATTTTTTTGTTTAAAACCTCAAAGTTGTACTATTTAAACGTTTTGAAGCTATTTTATTTTGGGCACCAAAGTTACGGAATGAAGGGGTCACTTAAAGTATCTTAGCTGAAAAAGGGCAAAATTTATTATATATTTACAGAAAGATTAACAATTATGGGGGTTATTGATATTGTTTTAGGGGCTTTAATATTATTTGGATTGGTTCGCGGGTTTATGAAAGGCCTTTTTGTTGAAGTCGCTTCTTTAGTAGCTTTAATTGCTGGAGTGTATGGCGCCATTCACTTTAGTAATTTCGCTGGCGAATTTTTACAAGAATACACCAATTGGGAAGAACAGACTGTTAACATCGCGGCCTTTGCCATCACTTTTGTGGTCATTGTTATAGCTATTGGACTTGCAGGAAAAGCACTAACCAAACTGGCTGACTTCGCCGCTTTAGGCATCTTAAACAAATTACTTGGGGCTATTTTTGGCGCCTTAAAAATAGCATTAATATTAAGTATCATTCTGAATATTTTTGATCGCATGAACAACACCATCACGTTTCTTGATGAAGAAACGGTTAAAGGCGCTATGTTATATGAGCCTGTAAAGTCTATTGTGCCACTTATTTACCCAAGTATAATAGAAAACGATACTGATAAGGAAAATGACATGGAGCCTGATGGTGAAACCGAAGAAAACACGTCGTTATTCTCTATTTAAAGAGACATATTATAATATAAAAAAAGCCTTCAAAATTTTTTGAAGGCTTTTTTTATGAGTTCATATGAGATGATTAATCAAAATCTAAAATATAGATTGAATCCAAATGCTCTGGACTATCCATATTTACTTTTAAATCTTTAATTAATCCGTCTTTTAGTCCGTAAACCCAACCGTGTAGTTCTAAATCTTGATTGGCTTTCCATGCTTTTTGTACTATGGATGTTTTAGCTAGATCGTAAACTTGGTCTTTTACGTTCAATTCAACAAGACGATCAAATCGACCTTCTTCTGTTGGTATTCTTTCTAATTCAACTTTGTTTTTTTTATAAACCTCTTTAATATTTCTTACCCATTTATCAATAAGACCTAAAGATTTGCTGTGCATTGCTGCTTCAACACCGCCACAACCATAGTGCCCGCAAACAATAATGTGTTTTACTTTTAATTGATTAACAGCGTAATCTAACACGCTTAACATGTTTATATCGGTATGCACAACCATATTGGCTATATTTCTATGAACAAACATTTCGCCAGATTTAGTTCCTGTAATTTCATTTGCAGGCACTCTACTGTCTGCACAACCTATCCATAAAACGGGTGGTTTTTGTAATGATGCAAGTCTTGTAAAGTAGTCTTTGTCTTCTGCTAACTTATGAGAAACCCACTCTTTATTATTGTTTAAAAGCTTATTATAATAACTATTTTCACTCATAAATTTAAGGTTTTCTAGTCTTCAATATCACACGAATATTACTTTAACCGCTATTGAATAAACCGAATTATTTACGCAAAACTAAAATAATATTCGTGTGTTACATCTTAAAATTTTATATGTTTTTAAAAACATATAACTTATGGAGCTTTTAATAAAAATCTACAGCACCAGTATTAACATCGTACATCGCACCTACGATTTTAATCTCTCCTGCTTTTTCCATTTCTGATAAGACAGGGCTTTCAGCATGAATTCTATCGATAGTTAACTCAACATTCTTTTTAGCTACATCGTTAACGAAATCTAAGTTCTTAGAGGTTCTTTCATTTTCATCTTTAGGCTCTACCACACCATTTACAGCGGGTTTGATTTTCTCTAGCATAGCAGTCAAATTCCCTAATTCTGCATTATCACAAGCGCCTTTTACAGCACCACAGCTTGTGTGCCCTAAAACCACAATAACTCTGGTTCCTGCTAATTTACAAGCAAATTCCATACTTCCTAAAATATCTTCGTTTACAAAGTTTCCTGCGATTCTAACACTAAATATATCACCTAATCCTTGATCAAAAACCAGCTCAGCAGATACACGTGAATCAATACAACTTAAAATAGTTGCAAAAGGAAATTGCCCCTCGCTTGTATCGTTAACTTGTTCTAATAAATTTCTATTCGCTTTTAAATTATTTTGAAATCTTACGTTACCTTCTTGTAGAAAATTTAATGCTTTCTCAGGAGTTAATGTCGCTTGTGTTTCTTTAGTATGTGCTTTCATAATATTTTCTATTTAATACTGATTTCTCTATGCTTAAGAAGCTTAAATGATCTACTTAAACTATGAAACCTATTTTTTTATTTTAACTTAAACTAATTTTTGATTTTGGTCTTGAGCGGAAAAACTCGAAATAGCTTTCTGGATTTTCTACTACACCACGTTTTGAAACAAGTTTAATATCAATATTTCTTTCTTTAGCCTTATGACCGAAATCATCTAGAATTTCGATAATATCATTATCTAAATATCTAGTTTTCATTAAATTTAATTCTAGATAAGTTTCATTTGGTAAGCGATCTAATTCTTTTAAAATTGCGCCTTTATTGAAAAAAGTAACTTCTTCAGCCAATGTCATGCTCACTCTATGTTTACCATTACTTTTATCTTCAATATGAAGGAAGTGTGAATTTTGGTAACTCTTTAATAGGATCACAACAATACCTACTAAAAGCCCTAAACTGATACCTACTAATAAATCGGTAAATACAATACCAACTACAGTTACAATAAACGGTACGAATTGCTTCCAACCTAATTTATACATTTTAGCAAATAAAGCTGGTTTCGCTAATTTATAACCTACAACAAATAAAATAGCTGCAAGAACAGATAAAGGAATTTTATTAAGTAACGTTGGTATTAATACCACTGAAATTAACAATAAAAAACCGTGAATGATTGTAGATAATTTTGTTTTACCTCCAGATTGAATGTTTGCCGAACTTCGAACAATTACTTGTGTAATTGGTAAACCACCAACCATACCTGAAACAATATTACCAGCACCTTGCGCTAATAACTCACGATTTGTAGGGGTAACATTCTTGTCTGGATCCAATTTGTCGGTAGCCTCAACACTTAATAAGGTTTCTAAACTAGCTACCAAAGCAATGGTAAAAGCTACAATCCAAACTTCAGTATTCGTAATGGCTCCAAAATTAGGAAAACTAAACTGACCAATAAATGAATTAAAATCATCAGGAATTGGAACACTTACTAAATGTGATGTTTCAATTCCAAGGGCGCCATCTGTTCCCACAATGGTAAAAAACACAATACCTAATACCACTGCAATTAATGGCCCTTGAATAACAGTAAAAAACTTAGCTTTTTTAGCTAATACATTATCCCAAAATAAGATTACCGCTAATCCTATTAAACCAATAACCAAAGATCCTATTATAAGATGATCAAATATATTAAAAATGGAAGAAAAGGTGTTTTCACCAGAAGCTTCTAAGAAACTATCAGCTCCTTCTGGTTCTGCATCGTATCCAAAAAAGTGAGGAATTTGCTTTAAAATAATGATAATACCGATGCCTGTTAGCATCCCTTTAATAACTGAAGACGGAAAATAATACCCGATAACTCCAGCTTTTAAAACACCAAATATTATTTGAATAATACCCGCTAAAACAACGGCTACTAAAAAATTTTCATAACTACCTAAACTAACAATAGCAGTTAGTACAATAGCTGCTAATCCAGCTGCGGGACCACTAACACCAAGTTTAGATCCACTAAGTGCCCCAACTACTACACCACCAATAATACCTGCTATAACTCCAGAAAACAAAGGTGCTCCACTAGCTAAAGCGATTCCTAAACATAATGGTAGCGCAACGAAAAATACGACTATACTCGATGGTAAGTCATTTTTAATATATTTAAACATACTATAATAAATTTTACTCAAGGCTCAAATGCCTTAAGTTGTTAAAAATAATGAGACCATATAAATGATCTGTTAACAAACAATTATACTATGTAAAAATCTGGGGGAGGAGACACTAAATTTAAGTGCGGTATGGTATAGTTTTTAGAAACATATCCCATATTATTTTCTTTAAAAATCACAAAAAAGCTTGATTCACTATTTAAATCTTCAAGAACAACAATTTCTTTATTTAAATTTTTTGTAGAACCATTCTCTTCTTCTTCAGCGAAAGAGTAAAAAAAAGAAATATCAATTGTATTATCTACCATCTTGATAACTGTTGGTGCTGCAATGAACGCCAAAAATATCATTGATAGAATTATAGAAACAAAATGTCTTGACATTTACTTTTAATTTAAGTTTCCAAATATAAGATATATCCGTACAATTTCACAGCATTTAAATTTCCTTTAACATTTTTATATCCTCTGAAATTACCCACCCAATTTTACCATCGGCTAATTTAATTTTTTGCCAATCGTTATAAGTTTCTACAACTTGCACTTTAGTTCCTTCATGAAGCCTAAAAGCTTCTTCACTTTTAGCATTTGGTGTTGTTTTAACCTTGCTTTCTTGCACAAATACAATGGCAGGATTATCCTTTTTATCCAAGTTGTATTTATGAAATGCTAAAGTAAGGGTGATACACATAAGCGTTAAAGCAGTTAAACTCCCAACAAAAGTTAAACGCTTTTGAGTGGTTGAATACGAAAAATGATAAACCAAAAATAAAATCACAAAGACAAAAACGAAACAGATCGCTGTAATTGCCCAACCATCAGAAGTCATTTTATCGGTGAGGTTATGAATCAATTTGGCTATTCCAGCTTCAGGAATCACATCAATAGCATCGACAGTCATATTTTCAGCGTAAGCTAAATTATTCTTGATATCACTATCATTAGGCTCTAAAAGCAAGGCTTTTTCGTAATAATATATACTCGGTGCTATATTATTTAATTTGTAATTCGCATTGGCCAAATTAAAATACAAATCTGCCGAATGCACACCACTTTCTAGAATGGCTTGATAATTATCTATGGCTTCAGCATACTTGCCATCGTTATAAAACGCATTGCCCTTTTCAAATAAAGCTTCATTTTGAGCAAAAACGCCAAAAGTGAGCAAAAACGATAATAGATATAATATAGTTTTCATTTTAACGTGCTTGTTTATCAATTAAAGAAATGGTTGTACCAGCCTTTTCAAAATCCTCTTGCATAGTTGCGATATCAATTGGCGTATAACGCGCCAATTCACAACGTTCAATCAAGCTTATAAAATCTGTAATTACCGCCTGATCCACCTGCTTCCCTTCAAGTAAATTGGTAATTTTCTCTTTACTCATATCACTAGTTTCGATATGCAATTTCGCTTTCAGGTAATTATGCAAGGCTTTCTCTAAAGCAATGTAAAACGCTTCTTTCTGTCCTAAAGACTTCTTAGCATGGCCTAAATACTTTTTAACCAATTTATTCGCTTTTCTAACCTTATTCCCAGAAACATCAGCATCACGATCTGCTTTTTTATTTCTAACAACTATAGCTAACGGAATGGCTAAAAACGGCAGCAACAATAAGCTCCAAAACAAATTAGTTTTAAAGAAATATGATTGCTTAATCGAAGTAAAGTCCGTTTGTGTTTTTATAAAAGCAAAATGATCGGTATTTGACACAACTTCTTGTTTATTTACTGCAGAAGCGTTAGTATTATCCGTGTTTGCTGAATGACTTGCTGGCCCGTTTAAAACATTTATTAGAATCTCTTCGGAAGACAAACGTTTATAGCTTTTCGATTTTATATCAAAATATGAAAATGAAATGCTAGGAATTGGATATTTCCCTTTGTACTGCGGTACAATCGTATAACTATCGGTAATACGCCCTTGCATACCAGATAAATTCGTTTTTACATTTTCATCATGCTCCGGCTCATAAACTTCTAACGAACTCGGCAAAGTCACTTTTGGCAGCTTAAACAGTTTTAAATTTCCGTTTCCTTTTACCGAAATGTTCAATTGTAACGATTCGGTAGCATCTAATTCTGTTTTCGAAGTCGTCACATCAAAATCAAAACTACCTACAGCTCCTGTGAAATCAACGGGTTTTCCAGCTTCCGGAAGGGCTTTTACATTAATCGTCTTTCTTCCTGCCGAAATCGTTCTATTAGCACGAGACATTAAAGTACTTCCAAATATATCCCGGCGGTTTGTAGGTACACGAAGTGCTAAGTCTAAACTTAAGGGTTCGATTTCCAATTCACCCGTTTTCTGAGGATATAACACAGCTTTTTTATAAACTAAAAAGCGGTAATCTTCGCCTTTGTATTTACCGTTTTGAACCTTTTCATTTTGAGTATTTATAATCTGACTCCAAAAATCATTATAACGAGGAGAATCAATTTCACTCATTTGATCCACTCCAATGGTAGGCGAGATGTAAAGCTTATAAACTACAGTAATCGCCTCGTTTAAGTACGGATTAGCCTTAGAAACCTCTGCCACTAAATGCACACCTTCCGAAGCCACATACGAAGGATCGTTAGGGTCTTTAGGGATTTCAACTGCCGCAGTCACCTCTATACTTTTAGGTGTCGTTTTATAGGTGTTCCCCTCTATCACAATGGATGCTTGTGAAATCGTAAACGTTCCACGTTTTTTAGGCGCTAAAAAATAACTATAGGTTTTTTTATACGTACGTTTTCCATTTATCCAAGAGTTACTAACCGATTGATTTGGACCACCAACAACCGTAAAGTTTGAGAAATCTGGAGGTGTGAAATTATCACCATCTTGATTCATTTCAAAATCAACACGCAAACGCTCATTTATTCCAAGCTTTTGTTTACTTGTTTTCATAACAAATTCCACGCTCTGTCCAGAAGCGATACTTGCTGAAAACACAATTAATAGAATATATATGTTTTTTATAAACTGCATATTTAACTTTAGTAATTAACAATTAATAATGCGACCCCGAGATTAATTAGGGCTGATCAAATCAACATACACCAGTCGTTAATTTTTTATTCAAATTTCGATTTAAGAACTTTCGCTTTCGCGGAATTGAAAATCGGCACTAAACTACCAATCTTTTTCGGATTTTATTTTAACACCCTTTTGTTTTTCGGCATTAATTTTTTCTTGCACTTCCTGTTCCTGATTATTCATGGCCTCTAACAAATTTTTAATTTGTTGTGGCGATAATTGTCCGGGTTGTGGTTGAGGCTGCCCTTTATCCTTTTTATCTTCTTGATCCTTTCCTGGGTCTTTTTTATCATCCTTAGGCTTGCCTTCATCATCTTTTTCGTCCTCGCCGTCCTTCTTATCTTCGTTTTCTTGATCCTTATCCTCGTTTTCGTCTTCGTTATCGCCTTCTTGATCTTTTTTGTCCTCGTTTTCTTTATTGTCTTTATCGTCTTGGTTTTCTTGATCTTTGTTATCTTGATTTTCGTCGTTTTGATCATCATTTTGATCGTTCTGATCCTTTTGTTCTTCAGCACATTTTTTGGCTAAAGCTAGATTGTATCGGGTCTCTTCATCTGACGGATCATTTCTTAAAGCACTTTTATAGGCTTCAACCGCTTCCTTACACTTTTCATTTTTCATTAAAACATTCCCAATATTATGAAATGCTTTATGCTTTTCATCTTTTGAAGTGGCTTCTTTGGCCGCTTGCTCCAAACGAAAAAGTGCTTCTTCTAAGTTGTCACTTTTAATATAAGCGTTGGCTAAATTATAAGCCGCTGCCACCGAAGTTTCTTGTTCTGAAATCGCTTTACGATAAGCCATTTCAGCACTAACAAAATCTTCAGACCCTACCAAATCATTACCTTCATACACAAAATCATTTGCCTTTTTTGCAGCCAACAATTGTTCTTCATCATCGGCTTGCGAAAAAGCAAAAAATGTGATAAACAGTACTAAGGTTGTTATTATTTGTTTCATTATTACACTTTTATTTTAATATTAAAATCTGTGTATCTGTTTTTATTCTAATCATTTAGAAATCGCTTTCGCGGAAACTAAAAATTCTCATTAAATAAATTTAACTTTTTCAGCCAGCCTGTTTTTCTTTCTAAAAGGAATACATCCAATAATAAAAAGAAAATTCCGAAGCCTAAAAACCACTGAAACTGATCTTTAAAATCGGCAAATTGCTTGGCTTCAAATTCCGTTTTATCCATAGTATTTAAGATCTCACGAATCTCATCAACCACAGCACCAGTATTGCTTCCGTTAATATAAACACCGTTAGCCGCTCCAGCGATATCCTTAAGCGTGTCTTCATTTAACTTGGTAATTACGGTTTCACCCTGATTGTCTTTTTTATAATTTAATACAACACCATTACGTTTCTCTGGAATTGGACCACCTTTTACATCGCCAACACCAATAGTGAAAATTCGAATACCTTCCTCGCTGGCTTCTTCTGCAACAGCTTCGGAAGCTTCACTATGATCTTCACCATCAGAAATAATAATTAAAACCCGATTGGTTTGTTCGGCATTATCAAAATAAGTTTTCGACAAGTTAATGGCTTCATTAATTGCCGTTCCTTGTGAAGACAACATATCGGTATTCATGCCTTGTAAAAACATTTTTGCCGAAGCATAATCTGTTGTTATTGGCAACTGCGGAAAAGCCTTTCCCGCGTAAGCAATAATACCAACGCGGTCGCTAGCTAAATTATTAATGATTTGCGTGACCAATTGTTTTGATTTCTCCAAACGGTTTGGCGCAATGTCTTCGGCCAACATACTTTTAGATACATCGACTGCGAATACAATATCAACCCCTTCTCTTTTTACTGTTTCTAACTTGGTTCCAACCTTAGGATTTACCAAAGCAATCGCTAAACACGCAAAGGCTAAACTTAAAACCACCACTTTTAAAACACCCTTAAATACAGAGCGATTCGGACTCAATCTTTTTAAGGCTTTTTTATTCGCAAACTTGTTTTGCGCTTTATATCGCCAAAATTGAAGCACCAAAAAGAGTAGGATTATCACCGGAATAATACCTAACGCCCAAAACCATATTTTTTCTTCTAATTGATACATTAAATTATTTATTTGTTTTTCGCGGATTTATTTTGCCACGAAATATCATAAATCATATACTATACAAAACTTCTAAACACCGTAAAACGAAGCAGCAATTCGATAAGTAGAAGCAGTCCCGCTAGCAACACTAACGGACGATACATCTCTTGATAGTTATAAAACTTAAACTCTTCAACATCTGTTTTTTCAAGCTTGTTGATTTCCTCATAAATGGCCTCAAGCTTTTCATTATCGGTCGCTCTAAAATACTTACCCCCGGTAACCTCAGCGATTTCCTTTAATAATACCTCATCAATTTCAACTTGCACTCTACCATATTGAAAATTACCATTTGGTAACACAGCCACTGGCGATAAGGCCATACCGTTAGTTCCTAAACCAATGGTGTAGGTTTTAATACCGTATTCTACAGCCAATTCACTTGCAATTTTAGGATCGATAAATCCTGAATTATTAACCCCATCAGTTAATAAAATAATCACTTTACTCTTAGCTTTACTGTCTTTTAATCGGTTTACAGAAGTTGCTAAGCCCATACCAATGGCCGTTCCGCCTTCTATAATGTTATTATATTTTATGCTTTCTAAAGAACGCAATACGATGGCTTTATCACTGGTTATTGGTGTCTTGGTATAACTTTCACCAGCGTATTCCACTAAACCAATTCTATCATTTGGTCTTCCTTTAATGAAATCGGCCGCCACATCTTTTAAAGCTTCCAATCGGTTTGGCTTTAAATCTTTTGCCAGCATACTTCCAGAAACATCAATAGCCATAACAATATCTATACCACGCGTGGTTTTTGTTCTGGACGACACATCTACCGATCGCGGTCTGGCCAAAGCAGTAATTAAAAATGCTAAAGCCAACAAACGCAAACCAAACATCAGGTGCCTTAATTTTGGAAGCCAAGAGTTTGTAACTTGAAACCCCTTTAAACTAGACATTTTTAATTCGGCCGTTTGCTTTTTGTTTTTAAAAACATACCACAAAATGGCCAATGGAAGCAATAATAGCAGCCAAAAAAACTCTTTATTTAAAAACTCTACACCTTCAAACATTATTTCTCTGCCTCTTTAAGTTCAACTGAATTTAAAATACGAGTCACCATTTGCTCGGCGTAAACATCGTGTTCTTTATGGAATATCATGATTTGTTGCACCACACTTTCTGAAGCGAACCCTAACATTACATAGTTACCTTTTTCAAATTTTTCGGTGCCTTTAATGGGCATATCCATAGACCCGAAAACTTTAACACCTTCAGCACCGTTCGGCGTCAAAAACTCTTCATTTTTTGTAATGATATTTTGAGCACCGGCAGTTTCAAACATTTTCAAACTGGCCTCTAAAGATTTATTAATATCGATTTGAGGTTTTGCCTGACCTTGCCCTTGCCCCTGACCCTGACCTTGATTAGGGTTGTTGAGTGTTGTTGTAGCAACCACCAATTGGAATCCATCAATTAAACTACCGTAGCTAAACTGCGTTAATTTCATTTGCTTAGCTGCAGCCTCAGGTAATTCTGGAGTTGTACGTTTTAAAACTTTAGGTGTCGTAATCGTTACAGGTGGAATACCATATTTACTAGTAACCCATTCGCCTTCCAAAAGCTCTTTACTACCATGCCCAATAATGGTATCTTTTACATAACTGAAACCATATTTTAAGGACAGTCCAGTTAATGTTGCTAAAAGTAAAAAGACACTAATCCCTACGGTAAGCCATATTTTTTTGCGCTTCTTTTTACGCTCTTGCTCTTCTCTGTACTGCTCGTCAAGAAGTTTTTCCTCTTCTGTAGGTTCTGGCAAGGCTTCTTTAACGTGATCGATTTCAACATCGATGGTTTTTCTATCTAATTTAGCTAATTCAACATCAGGCGCAGATTTCGCAAATTTTACTAAATCGGCACGTTTTAGGATGCTTTCTAAATTCTTAATATCTTCTTTACTTAAATCGACTTGATTGCCTTCTTTAAGTAAGTTTAAACGATCAATAAGTTCATCGGTCGTACTTTCTAAAGCACGATCGTAAACTTTTTCATCTAAATATTTTCTAATAATGAAGGTTAAATCGGAATAATAATCTTTCAGATTTTCATGTTCCAAATAATGGCTTTCATCTAAAGCTTTCAAGGCTAATTTGGCACGATCGTAAGGCGGTAATAACGCAATCTTTTCTTCTTCAGATAATGGTTTCTGTCTCCAAATAAACCAATACAATAAAAACCCAACAATACTTAAAACTAACAGTGTTATTAACAGATATTTCCACCAATTACCACCACTTTTTTCAACAGCTATTATGGGTTTATAATCAAAAAGTCCTTTTGTGGTGTCTATAACCACATTATTCACTTCTACCTGAATAGAATCTGTGAAAAAGGTTTTATCACCTATTAATACTTTCTGTCTTGGAATGGTATACTTCCCAGAATCGAATTGTGTTAACCCGTATTTCTTAACGAGATTGAATTTATCCTTATTCTTTAAGGTATCAACATCGTATGATTCTATCATTTCTAAAGGCGCAAAAGTTTGGCCTTCCGGAAAAACTACCAAATTTGTAGAATCAGTTTCCACTTGAATATGGTAGGTTATTTGCGCACCAATTTTAATTGATGTTGAATCTACCGTCGATTTTACTTGTGCATTTAACGACAAAGCAAAAAGTAAAAAAGCGCCAAAAAACAACAGTTGTTGCCTTTTGAACGACACTTTAATATTTTGAAAATTTATACGAATCCCTCTACACATGTTAATTATCCTCTTCTTTTGAAATAGCCTAATAGCTTTTTAACATAACTTTCATCCACACGACAATCTATAGTTCCCGCACCAGCCTTATTAAAACTTTCTTTGTAGTAATTTACTTTTTCCTGATAGAATTTGGCGTAATTACGTCGTACCGTTTTAGAAGACGTATTAACCAGCATCAATTCGCCAGTTTCTTCATCTTCCATTTGAACCATACCTAAGTTTGGAATATCTTCCTCGCGCTTATCGTAAATTCTTATGCCGGTCACATCATGTTTCCCAGAAACAATCTTCATGGTTTGATGATAATCATCTGCAATAAAATCACTCAATACAAACACAATCGCTTTTTTCTTCATCACATTTTGCAAGAATTTTAAAGCTTCGGCATAATTGGTTTTTTTACTTTCAGGCTCAAACTCAATAAGTTCACGAATAATGCGAAGTACGTGAGAGCGTCCTTTTTTAGGCGGTATATAAAGTTCAATCTTATCTGAAAATAAAATCAAACCTATTTTATCGTTATTCTGTGTGGCTGAAAATGCTAAAGTCGCAGCAATTTCAGTGACTACTTCATTTTTAAATTGATCGGAAGTTCCGAACAGTTCAGAACCCGAAACATCAACCATAAGCATCATGGTTAACTCGCGCTCTTCTTCAAAAACCTTTACATAAGGTTCACTGTATCTCGCGGTTACATTCCAATCGATATTTCGAACGTCATCACCAAATTGATACTGACGCACTTCACTAAAAGTCATACCACGACCTTTGAAGGTAGAGTGGTATTCCCCTCCAAAAATATGATCAGACAACCGGCGTGTCTTAATCTCTATTTTTCGTACTTTTTTTAGTAATTCTTTAGTATCCATTTATTCAGTAAACAGTTATCAGTCTCAGTATTCAGTTATCAATAAACTGGTAAAATTTGAATATCAGTATTCAGGTTTGAAGTCAGTAGTAACTGTAAACTGTCACTGAATACTGCAAACTCTTTTCTAAGGCACTTCTATTTCGTTTACAATTTTATTTATGATGTCTACAGACGTTACATTTTCAGCTTCAGCTTCATAAGTAATTCCGATTCTGTGTCTTAACACATCATAAACCACAGCACGTACATCTTCAGGAATCACATAACCACGACGCTTGATAAACGCGTAACATTTTGCAGCGGTTGCCAAGTTAATACTACCACGAGGTGAAGCCCCAAATGAAATTAAAGGTTTTAAATCTTCTAATTTATATTTCTCTGGATAACGGGTTGCGAAGATGATATCCAAGATGTATTTCTCAATTTTTTCGTCCATGTAAACTTCACGAACTACTTCTTGTGCTTTTAATATTTGTGCCACAGAAACTACTGGACTCACTTTTTCCCAAGACCCTTTTAAATTTGCTCTCATGATTAATTGCTCATCGGCAATTTTTGGGTAATCAATAACTGTTTTCAGCATAAAACGGTCAACCTGAGCTTCTGGCAACGGATACGTTCCTTCTTGCTCAACAGGGTTCATGGTTGCCATAACTAAAAATGGCTTATCCAATTTAAAAGTTTCATCGCCAATGGTGACTTGTTTTTCTTGCATCGCCTCTAACAGTGCCGATTGTACTTTTGCTGGCGCTCTGTTAATCTCATCTGCTAATACGAAGTTTGCGAAGATTGGTCCTTTTTTAATAGAAAAATCATTAAGCTTCATGTTATAGATTAGTGTTCCTGTAACATCGGCAGGTAATAAATCTGGCGTAAATTGAATTCTACTAAAACTCCCATCTACTGCTTGAGACAAGGTATTAATTGCAAGGGTTTTTGCTAAACCAGGAACACCTTCTAGTAAAATATGTCCTTGACCCAATAACCCGATAAGCAAACGTTCAACCATGTGTTTCTGACCAACAATAACCTTGTTTATCTCACGCATTAGCAAATCAACAAAAGCACTTTCTTTTTCAATTTTTTCGTTGATCGACTTAATGTCGATTGCACCTGTTTCTTCCATCATTTTTTATTTAATTAAAAGCCCGAATATACTTTCTTTATTTGAGGACGCAAAATGTTAAAAATTTTACTGTAAACATGTTAAAAATTGGTTAAAAACACTTATAGACATGCGTTAAAAGTAGGTTAACAAAAAAATAGGACACCAAAAAACTGGCATCCTATTTTAAAACATGTTTTAAAATTATACTTAACTAAACTACTTTTTAATAATTTTTCGTGTTACCGAATACCCATTGCTAAACTGAACTCTAAGCAAATAGAAGCCTGATCTTAGTTTTGCACTTTCAATATGCACCTCGTTTTCTTGATTAATTGATTTCTCTAATACACGAGCACCATTGATACTGAATACTTCAGCTTTTGTGATTTTAGAAAGATTACTTTTAATAGTAAACACATTACTAAAGACTGTGGGATAGACATCAATCTTATTATCAACTTTAGTTGTATTTACACTTAAAGACTTATTTGTTGAAAATGGCACAAAAGGCATGTGTAAAGGCTCATATTGATTTTGCCACGTCCCTCCTACTGGAAGAAAGTAAAGCACCCATCGGTATTCTTTAGCTGAGTCTAACGTATTACTTATAGGTACTGTTATCTGGAAACTACCATTGCCAGAAGAAGAGATACCGTTAATACGTTTAAAACCTTCGGTAGAATTATTGGTTGATGTACAATGTATAGTCGCAACAAAATCTACTACTTGAGGACTGGAGTAGTTTACTGTAAATGTTACTTCGTTAACACCCACGTCTACATTGCTTGGAGCTGTATGACTAATAATAACAGGCTCAGTATTGGTATTTCCATCTCCTGAGTCGTCTCCACTAGAGCATAATTCTATACTTTTCCATCGTCCTCTTGAAGTAGCTGTTGTATTTCCTTCTGAAACTTCACCATTGGTAGCGCTGTTAAATTCTACACGAATAATATCACCTGTTGAAATAGATACTTTAGTATCGTTAAGTTTATGACTTTGAATAGTATAATCACTTATAGCGGTACCAAATATTCTGTCATTGGTCACTTCTTTAATTAATACGCCGTCAATAAATACTTTATAGCTCGACTCACCATCTGTTTCTTGCATGGTATTTAGTGTGACATACACCTCTGCATTTGGTCCGGTATACGTTTCTTGAGCAGCACCCCAAGCTAGTCGGGTTGGCATTTGTAATACACCACGTGTTCCATCAACTGTTGCATTTGTAAAACCTGTACCCATATTTGTATATTTATCAAAATCTACAGAATTGATGGTTTCACAAACATCACCTGAAGACGGCGGCGTAGTTATCGTACAATCTGGATTTCCAGGACGAAATCTCGCATCGTTATTAGTTGCCAAATCTTTATCTTCAGCAATAGTTAAACTTGTTTTCGACAGTAAGAAATAATCAATACAAACGCGCTGAGATCGACCACTAATAGACATAGTATACTCCACTCCTGCTTTCAAATTGTATATAAGTTGATATTTGGCGTGATTTACATCTCCTTGAATAAAAGCACCCCATATATCTTTTCCTCTTCCGTAAAATTTAGTCCAGTTGGTTAAAATATTCATTGGCGTGGCATTTCCAGAAGTAAAATCGCCTTCCATTTTCACAAAAATATCATTCGCCTGATCCCATGCTGCTTTGGAACCATTGTGCGTTAATCTTTGTGCCATTCTTCCTGTTAAACGGTAATTACCACTAGTTTGCGGGGTGAATTTATAAACCAACACATCCTGACCAGCCGCAACACCTAATCCATCTATAACACCACCGGTATATTCGATATATGTGTTATTAATAGGCGCTAAACTTCCGGCAATAGCATCGTAACCAGCATCACCAGGCTTACGTACTTGCCATGCACCTAAACTTGAATTGGTTGCATCGGCTTCAATAGCAATAAAATCATCGCAAACGGTTGTTTCTCCGGCCCCAACAGAACCAACAGTAACATTAGCAGTTGCTATCTTACCGCCATCGGCAGTGGTTACGGTAATTTTAGCATTTCCATTTCCAACACCTTTAACTAATCCACTAGCACTAACAGTTGCTACACTAATATTATCCGAAGACCAAGTAACATTTTTATTTACTGCTGTTGTTGGATTAATCGTAGCGGTTAATTGTCTTGTTCCGTTTACATTGTTGATAGTAAAACTAGTAGGCTGTACGCTTACACCCCACACTTTTGTGTTATCGACAACCACATCAATAACATCTGTTCCAACCCATTGACGCAATTTTTCTGGATTTCCAAATTCATCACCACGTACACCGTTTAAATCGGCACAAAAGTAGTAAGCCATACCAGCATCGGAATAATCTGGTCCAGCAGGGTTACTAACTCCTCTGGTGTACACCCATTTAATATTAGGATCCTGATGGGTATTCATCCAGCCCCAGCTTGCCCAGTTAGGCGCACTAAACTTATCTTTAGAAGCATATGGGTTAGGTCCAGTTCCATTTTGGTCACTGATGTAGTTAAAATTCACTTTGCTCCCAAAAGAAGAGACCATTTCGTCCCAGGTCCATCCGCTATGTGGTGATTCCCAGCCATGCACACTTCCATCTTCTGGATTATCAGCATGTCTGTTATTCCAGTTGGAATGCGAAATAACCGTAACATGGTTTAAAGCATTAGGGTTTATAGCATTTGCGCGCTGTATTCCTGTACCTATCACATGCATTGGTCCGGCACCAATTATAAATAACGGATCATTGGCAGTAGATTTTAAAATCTCGTCACGCATCGCATTATACGCTGCTTCTGGATTAGTTACTGCTGCAATAAAATTAGTGTTTTGAAATCCGAAGCGTTGTCCGCCACCTTCGGCACTTTCCTTCATCAAGGCCAAATCATTCCCTTCACTTCCCCAAACGTGGTCTGCATAGGTATATAATACCGTATTGGGTTGCAAATGGGCTTTGGCCAAAATCATTAAGGTCATCATGGTTGCTTGCATGTCGTCATTATCATGCATGTTTCCGTCGGAACTGACGGCAATTCTTCCTTTGCCTTGCCAATAATCTGGTGGAGCTGCGAATGCAGCATTAAAAAAAGATAAACAAAGTAGTAGGGAAAATAAAAAACTGTTTAGTTTCATAATGAAATGGTTTAATTATGTTTAATTAATTCTCAATTACAAAGCCTACACTTTTGCAGGCTTGCTTTTTAAGATTAGCTAAATTATAATTTTACAGAAAATACACACATGACTAAATCAGCAAAACACAATGGCTTTTTAAGATATTTCATACACATAAAGGCTTAAGAGCTTTTTTTTTAAAACTTGATTTTTTCTAAAATTAATACATCACTCTTTAACCCTCCTACTTGGAAAACTTTTCTTTATAAGCAGAAGGTGTTAAAGAAAACTCCTTTTTAAAGTGCACACGGAAGTGCTGAAGATCTGTATATCCTACCGAATAGGTGACCTCAGATATCCGACTATTTTTCAATACTAATAACTGGGTCGCCTTTCTCAACCTTAAATATCTAATATATTGTACAGTTGTTTTCCCTGTAAGCGTTTTTATTTTATTGTTAATGGTGTCTTGTGACATAGGATACATTTTCACTAGATGTTTCACCGTAAAACTGGCATCGGAGATATTTTCTTCTATAAAATTCGTGATGCTATTTAAGAATTCTTCGTCACGATTAGTAACTTCAATTTCGGATGTTTTAAAGTAAGTGTTATCACTAATTCGCCTACTCACTTTATCTCGAGCAGCCAGAATAGAAATAATTTGAGCCAATAGCACATCCCAGTTAAACGGCTTATCCATATAAGCATCGGCCCCAATATGGAGCCCTTTTATTCTAGAATCGGTATTTGCTTTAGCGGTTAAAAGAAGAACTGGAATGTGGCTTATCGCTTCATGGTTCTTTATTGAGTTACATAATTCATAGCCGTTCATTTCTGGCATCATTATATCACTAATCACCATATCTGGTATGCGGTCAATACATTTTTCTAAACCTATTTTTCCGTTGGCAGCTGTAATTACTTTAAAATAGTCTTTAAGTTTTTCTCTAAGGAAAGTTCTTAAATCATTATTATCTTCTACCAGTAAAATTAGTTTTGTTTTATACTTTAAGGAAAAGCTTCCTTCTCCATTACGATCTTCAATAGTTACTTCATGGCTATTATCTACAATTGTTTCTGCATGATCCATCTCCATTACCACATCGGCATCAAAATGTTCATTTCCTTTTTTAAAGTAAAGGATGAAATTAGAACCTTTGCCAACGGTGCTTTCAAGTTCTAAGCTGCCTTTATGTAAACTAACCAAATCCTTTACTAAACTCAACCCAATACCAGTGCTTTGATTAGACATGGATTTTATGTTATTCCCTTTATAAAATCTTTCGAAAACGCTATATTTTTCTTCTTCTGAAATCCCGATGCCAGTATCTTTAATCTCAATTTTCACTTTAGCATCTAGCTCGGTAATACAAACCGTTACTGCTCCATTTTCCGGAGTGTACTTAATAGCGTTAGACAGCAGGTTATTGATAATTTTATACATCATATCACTATCAAACCAAAAGAATATCGCTTTCGCGGAAGGAATTACTTTTAAATTTATATTTTTTTGGCGTGCTAACACGGAAAAAGAAGCCATCACCATATGTGTAAATGCAATGACATCAGTTTTTTTAATCCTAAGCTTCATCTTACCTTCATCCAGCTTTCTAAAATCTAGAATTTGACCTACAAGCCCTAATAAACTATCAATATTCTTTCCTATTACAGAAAAATCCTGATTCACTTTTTCTTTTGACCAAGTAGTCCAATTAGGTTTTAAATCCTCAAAATAACTTTTAATAACCGCTAACGGCGTACGCAATTCATGTGATACATCTGTAAAAAAACGAAATTTTATTTCGGATAATTCTTTTTGTTTTTCTTTTTCAAAGCGTTCCATGGCGAGCTCATGCTTTATAGCACTCCGCTTAGTAATATAGCATTGGTAATAATATATCAACAACATAACGCCTAAATAAAAGCCTAAATAAGCATATACAGTTCTATACCAAGGTTTATCAATTTTCAAACTTAATGTTAAGGGTTCTTTAGCCCAAATACCATCGCTATTTGTCGCCAAAACTTCTAAGGTATAATCTCCGGGATCTAAATTGGTATATTTTACGAATCGCCCCTGCGTATCTATAGTTTGCCAATTCTTATCAAAACCAGTTAAACGGCACTTATAATCTATTTTTTGAGGTGCAAAATAATCTAGCGCTGTAAAATAAGCTATAAAACTATTTTCATCATAATTAAGCGTAATCACTTCATTTGCTTTTTTAAACGCGGCCAATTGGGTTCGATTCAAGGTAACCCCCAGTTTTCCAGAATATTTAGGCAACTGAAAATCTGTAAACATCATAGTTGGCATGGTGCTATCTACTTCTATTTTTTTAGGACAAAATGCATTAAAACCTTTATTCCCACCAAACAAAAGCTCTCCCGTCTTCCTTTTTACTAATGATAATTCTCTAAACTCATCATCTTGCAACCCATCTGAAACCCCAAAATTAAAAATTTGTCCTGTGGCAGGATTTAAACAAGAAAGGCCTTTGTTTGAAGAAAACCATAATTGCTTTTCTTGATCTTCAACTATACCTTTAATATTATTGTTAGGCAACCCGTTTTCGGTAGTTATTCTTGAAAAAGAATCGGTTTCCTCCGTATACTTGTTTACACCACCTCCTAAAGTTGCAATCCATATTTCTCTAGCGCTAGTCTCTACAATAGAGAGTACATAATTATAACTTAGACTATTTCTCTCGCCTGGTGTATTTTGATATAGCTTAAATTTTGGATGTATTTCGTGCTGTTCTTTTGCATTTAAAAGCAGTAATCCTTTTGCTGTACCTATCCACATTCTATTTTTAGAATCCAAGCAAATGCTTCGAATTAGGTTATTAATTAGGCTAGGTGTATTACTAACCAAAAATCTTCTTAACGTATCCTCATGATAATTATATCGTAGCAGACCTCCTTCATTAGTACCTAACCATAAATATTGTTCATCTGAAACCATACAGGTAATAGGGTGCGTAACACTTTGTAGCGTTCTACTTAAATTCGAGTTTTCAACTTTTTCCCCTTTCGTATTGTACACCTGAACATTTAAAGGGTAGTTTGTACTTGCAATAATAGTGGCTTGGTTTTCTATTTCTAGTTCATGAAAACAAATGATATCATTTATATGCTTATTAGAATCAAAAATATCTTTAGATGCTACATTGTAATTAAAATTATCCGATTTAAAATAACTTATCCCACCTTTATTGGTTCCAATCCAAAGGTTAGCTTTAGAATCTTCATAAAAACAATTTATATAATTGTTTTTTAAATTATCACTTTGCAGGTCGTCATGAAATAAGTGAAAGGTATATTTTTGGTTCAATACTTTAGTCACACCACCCCCTAAAGTCCCTAGCCAAACGATGCCCAGTTCATCTTTGTAAATCGATTTAATCGCTTCACTCCCAATTCTCCCATTGGTGCTTTTATATGTAAAAGTCTGCCTCTCGAAATCCAGAGAATTATCTTGACTAAATTTCAAATATTGAAGCCCATGTTTACTTCCCGCCCAAACCGCATGATCGTTTTCTACAAACAAAGCTTCATAACCACCAGAAGCTATTTCTTGCAATGCATCACTTGGATTTAAATAAAACAATTTACCCACACTACTTATAAGGTAACCCGACCTAAAAGGCGTAATATCTAAAACATTAAGTATTTTTTTTTCGGTAGTAATAACAACATTCAATTCATTTTCATAGAGCCTTAATCGTTTGATACCGTTGGTCGTACCCAAAATAAACTCTCGGTCTGAAATTCTCTGAAAACAATTGGTTGCAAAAGCACCAGTTTTAACAAAATATTCGTCTTGAATTTTAAGTGGTGTATAGCCCGTTTCAGAAATTCTAAGAAAAAATATTTTCTCTTTAGTGAAAATAAGCACTAAATCGTCGTAAATATCAATGCCATTAATATTTTCTTTTTCTAATAAATTAGTAGACAAACTAGGTAGCCCCACATTTATGACAGCTTCATCTTTTGCCTTTATTATATTTACGCCTCTATCTAGAGTACCAATCCATATATTTCCATATTTATCTTCCGAAAGACACTGAATCATATTACTATTAAGACCCTCTCCTTTTTCTGGATTAAAATGATATGACTTAAAATCGTATCCATCGTAACGATTTAAACCATCCTTAGTTCCAAACCACATTAATCCTTGCTTATCTTGAAGAATACAGTTAACGTCATTTTGAGACAGTCCTTCTTTATTAGATATGTTTTCGAAAACAAACCCTTGAGCCAAAGAGTTAAATACACTTAATAAAAGTATAGTAATTAATAGGGGCTGTTTCATACAAGTAGGTTAATACGCTCAATATTACAAAAGTAATTAAAATCCTTCAAGACCACTTTTTTGATTAAATAATAATGACATATTTATCTGAAATCTATCTTATTTAGGTATTTTTAAAGAGAATTGAGAATTACAAAATCATGACTAAAATCGCCCTTATAACAGGAGCCACTAGCGGCATTGGAGAAGCCACTGCGTATGAATTCGCAAAACAAGGCATTCATTTAATTCTTTGTGGCAGACGTGTCGAGCGCCTAAACACCATTAAAGCAGCTTTAGAAAAACTAACGGTAGTTCATACTCTAAATTTTGACATTCGTAAAAAAAACAAAACTTTCAAAGCCATTGAATCGCTACCTGAAGCTTTCAAAAACATCGATATTTTAATTAATAATGCTGGCAATGCCCATGGCTTAGACCCAATTCAAGATGGTGATATTGACGATTGGGACACCATGATAGACATTAATGTAAAGGGTTTACTTTATGTGAGCAAGGCTATTATTCCGCAAATGACCGAAAGACATTCGGGACATATTATAAACATCGGCTCATCGGCAGGAAAGGAAGTTTACCCAAAAGGCAACGTGTATTGCGCGAGTAAACATGCCGTTTTAGCCATCACGGAAGGTATGCGGTTAGACTTAAACCCTTACGGAATAAAAGTTACCGCTATAAACCCAGGCATGGTAGAAACGGAATTCTCAAAAGTACGGTTTAAAGGCGATCCTGTTGCAGACTCTGTTTACAAAGGTTTCAAAGCCTTAGAAGCCAAGGATATTGCTGAGATAATTTATTTTGCTGTGTCCCGACCAGCGCATGTAAACATTGCCGATTTACTAGTGTTTCCAACCGCCCAAGCCAACAGTACCACCGTTCAAAAAGAATTATAAATCTATAATGATGAGATTTTCGCTTTCGCGGAAATATAAGCTATGATTAACAAACGCTTACTTATAAAACACCTTTTAGCGCATAATGACGAAAATAGTTTTTACGACAAAAAACGTAAAATTAATATTGGGCAGAAAGAAGGAAAGGCAAAGTTTTTAAAGCATGTTTGTGCGCTTTCCAATAGTAATCCGAAAAACAATTCATTTATAGTTATTGGTGTTGAAGATGATGACAACACGATTATTGGTGTCGATTTTTTTGATGATAGCAAAATTCAAAACCTCATCAATGCCTATTTAACGAACCCACCAATTGTTCAATACGAGAATATTCCTTTTCCGCATTTACCAAACAACAGAGTCGTTGGTTTAGTAACCATTAGACCTAATGATAAAATTACTTCGTTAAGAAAAAACATTTGGAAATATTACGGGGGCTCTGTCTTTTTTAGAGATGGTAGCATGAGCATGCCTAAGGTATTCGACATCGAAATTAAAGATGTGAATTCTAAAATTGTTTCTGCCATTGAAAACAACGCTCAAAATAATATAGAACACACTTTAGACGGTGTTTTCGACTTTATGAATAGTCGCATAGATTACAACGCCCAATACAAAGTTTTTAAGGAGTATTTTGTGGTTTGTTGGGCTGGACAAAAAAAATTAGTGAAAGATGAAATCTATTATTCTCGTGTTGATATTGAGCTTATCAATGAAAGGGTACGTTTGTTTTTTTCTGCTTTGGATGAAGTCTCTATCAAAATAAACGACAATCAATTTAAAATTATAGAATATGTGAATTTAGGCCTCCATGGCACCAATAGATATTACCCATTAGAAGAAACACTTATTAAGTTTGAAGACAATGCCCAATATAGCATAGAAACCGCTTTACTCTTTGAGCCTCCAATATTCGATAAAAAAATTCTTCACCATATTTATAACACGAATAATTCGATTATAAATAAACTTAAAAAAGGCTTATCACTAACACCTGCTGAAGAAATTGATTTAAAAAATCTACCAGAAACCTATCTCATTTGTTACCTCAACAACTTTGAGAATGCCATCAACAAGCTTACAGAAGCTAAGTTTTACATAAAAAACTACGACCAAGACACTTACAGACTCTATAAAGAAACCTTACGAATACTAAGGAAGGTAAGATATAATTAACATTTGTTAATAACTTTAAATAAGATTATAGGTGTATGTGAGAAAAAACATTAATTTAGCGCCGCTATTAATCTTTTTAAGATATGACCTTGCTTCTTCCATTTGCTATTTGGACTTGAAGCGAGGTCTTTTTAATTCTAGATATTTTGAATTTCCTAAAATTCACAGAAGACTACACGGAGTTACGCTGAGAAAAATTTTAACCACAGATTTTACCAATATTCACTTATAAAATTATTTCCAAAACTCATCAGCGAGATTATCAACAAAATCATGATCTTGATGAATCGCCTCAATTTCAGCAAACTGTGCTTCGGTCGCTACTTTTTGAATTTCCGGAAATAATACACGCTCTTCAAATCGAATATGGTCATTCACCGTGGTTTCTATTTCATGCAAAGTATGAGTCACATCGTCTTGTTTAGAGAATAATTCGATAATGTTTTTATGATCTTCTAAGGCTTTTTCTTTTAACTCATGACCATCTTCAAGTAGCGAGAAAACATACTTTTCTTCTATTTCAAAATGAGGAATCAAATGGTTTTTAAAAAACCAATCAGCATAGGTTTTTATACGGTCTGGAGCAATACCCTTACTAAAACCGGTTCTAATTTTCCAACATAAAAGCAATCCGTGATGATGCTCTCTGCTTAAAGGTTGTAATGCTTGATGACGTTTTTGTGGTTTATTTTCCATTGGAATTTACTTTTAAAAAGATTTGATTTCAACATAAAATTATGCCTCATAAATTTACAAATAATTTTATGAGGCATAACTAAATATACTGAATTAAAGAAAATCGAAATTAAATACTCTTGGAAATGAAAAAATTATTTACGTCGCTTCTTCTTAGACTTAAACTTCGCTTTATTCTTGCGCTGATTAAAAGGAATAGCATCATCAAAAGTATGCTTGGCATCGCCTTTTGGCTTGTTTTTACGCCATTTATCATTCTCTGGAAGTAAAACTTTTAACAAATCCTGACGCCCTAATTTATTTAAGGTGTTTTTTATCCAAGCTTTATTTTCATCCTTATACCAGAAGAAAAAACGATGTTGCTCTTCTTTTTCTTTAGCAGAAATAGGTGTTTTTACTTTTTTAAGCGTATACGGATGATAACCACTATAATAAATTACGGTAGCCACTGTCATAGGCGTTGGTGTAAACCCTTGAACCTGTTCCAACTGAAAGCCCATATCTTTGGTTTCAGCAGCTAAGTTTGCCATGTCTTCAGCTTCACAAGCTGGATGATTAGATATGAAATAGGGAATAAGCTGAAGCTTCAACTTATTCTTAATATTAATCTTATCAAAACGTTCTTTAAACATGTGAAAATATCTAAAAGAAGGTTTACGCATCAATTTTAGAACAGGATCACTAGTATGTTCTGGTGCCACTTTTAAGCGTCCAGAAATATGCTTAGTCATCACTTCTTCCGTGTAAGCATCTAATTCTTTCGGATCGGCATTTTTATTAAACTCAGGCACCAACATATCATGTCGGATACCACTTCCTATAAAAGATTTTTTAATTTTCGGGTGACTATCAACCGCTTGATACAATTCCGTTAACGGCTTATGCGATGTATCTAAATTGCTACAAATTACCGGCGAAATACAAGAAGGTGCTACACATTTATCACAAATGGATTGTACCTTACCTTGCATTTTATACATGTTGGCACTTGGCCCGCCTATATCAGATAAATAGCCTTTAAAATCAGGCATATTAGCCACTTTATCCACTTCACGAAGTACAGATTCCTGACTTCTAGAAGCAATAAATTTACCTTGGTGTGCCGAAATCGTGCAGAAACTACAGCCTCCAAAACAACCACGGTGGATGTTTATAGAAAACTTAATCATTTCAAAGGCCGGAATCGGTCCGCGTTTATTGTATTTAGGATGTGGTAATCGCGTATAAGGCAATTCAAAAGATGCGTCAATTTCATCTTCTGTCATGGTTGGGTACGGCGGATTAATCATCAAGGTCTTATCACCTATCTTCTGAAAAATACGGCGTGCTGCCAACTTATTACTCTCTTGCTCTATCGTTTTAAAGTTGGAAGCATAAGCTTTTTTATCCTTTAAACAGGTTTCGTGTGATTGTATTTCAACATCTTCCCAGTTACTATTCTTCGGAATTTTTTCATCTGAATCTACCAAAACAGCCGTTTGCTTAATAGTATTGATACTACTAAAAGGCACCCCTTTTTGCATTAAACGCACCACTTCACGTAAAGGTTGTTCACCCATACCGTAAACCAACATATCAGCTTTTGATGTTTCTAAAATAGAAGGCATCAATTTATTACTCCAATAATCGTAATGGGTTACACGTCGAAGTGATGCTTCTATCCCTCCAATTAACACAGGAACATCTGGCCATTTTTCCTTTAAAATTTTCGAATATACGGTCGTCGCGTAATCAGGTCTAAAACCAATATCACCATTAGGTGTATAAGCATCTTTATCACGACGTTTTTTATTAGCGTTGTAGTTGCTAATCATAGGGTCCATACAACCACCTGTAACGGCGAAAAATAATTTTGGCGCACCCATTTTCACAAAATCCTGAAGATTATCGTTCACATTAGGTTGTGGCACCACCGCTACTCGGAGTCCGTAACTTTCTAAAATACGGCCAATAACCGCAGGACCAAACGATGGATGATCCACATAGGCATCTCCGCTAAATAGTATCACGTCTAGCGCATCCCAGCCGCGTATTTTCACCTCTTTGTTTGTGGTAGGTAACCAATCTGAAAGTTGTAATTCTTGCATAGCGCTGCAAATTTAGTCAAAAAACAACAGCTTACAATAATTATAAAAAATTGATTAACAGTTGCTTACTTAATAATTTCGTGTTTTAATCTATAAAAAGACCATTAAGAAGCATAAAACTTAAAAATAAGAGGATCACAAATCGCCCGGCAAATACTTGTTTTTTAAGTCGTAATAAGCCAAATACTTCCATTTTTTTAAAACCCCAACGTAGTAATTATAAGGTTTATGTTGAAAAAACTTCGTTTCCTTTTTATACCATCTTCTGTTTTCGTCTTGAACTAAATCCTCTAGCTCTTCTTCGGTGAACCCCGTGACATCAACTTCAATTTTAGGGTACTCGAATTTTGGCAATTCCTTGCGCTCACCCGTGGGAAAGTAATTAATATCAGCTACAAACTCTGGCATAGCAATACTTCCGAATTTAAAATCTAGAATCTTATTAATTAAAGCATTACTATTATTAATGTATTTTGTTAAACCGCCTTCAAACAAGCGAATAAAGGCATCTTGCCCAAGCTTTTTAGGACTAAATTCTCTAGTTCCTAAGAGCCAAGACACCACCTTTTCTTTAGTCACTAATTGGGCCTCTTCATAATTAAAAGGCATATAAGGCACCGGATCTTTAGGGTTTACTATGGAGTAACTGGTTCCTGATTCGCTATACCTAACATCGTACTCTTGGGCGAATTCCTTGTTTCCAGACATGGGTTGTGCAAAGGCGTAGGTTTTATAGCGATTGTTTTCAGACAAAACACCTGATGGGAGATTCTCGAGAAAAGCCCGTGTTAAGGTTGCCAAAGCGCCACCCTGGCTATGTCCTGTGATTATAATGTGATGAATACCATTATCGTTAAGGGCGTTAATCTGTTCTTTTAATTCTTCAGAAATTATAACTACTGTTAAAGCATAACCTGCATGAACGGCTGCCATCTCATCTTCCGCAAATTTATAGTCATAAGATTGCTCATTCAGCATGATACTTCCGCTTGCGGGAATCATGGCCGAATAACAGTTTTCTACCCAACTAATCAATTTTGCTGTTGAACCACGAAAATTTATAACACCAATAGAATCATTCTGATAAACTTCAAATTTATTGTCCATACTCAAGATATCTGAAGTATGACGTAGCTGAAAACCCTTAGGAATTATGGCTTCATTGCTCTGAAACTGCTGCTTAAAATTAAAACTATTACAAAAAGCAATAGCTGTGACGGCTTCCTCTACATTAAATCCTGAGGTCATCTGCGATGAGACACTGAGGCTATTCAGTAGAAAAACAAAAGCGATGAAAATTCTCATAATGCTATAACATGGTATTGAATTTATTATTGTAATGCTATATTGTTACACGGAGATTCGCAGAGATTTCACAGAGTTACGCTGAGTAGTTTCGCTGAGACTCACAGAGAAATATCAACTACTAATACGCCAAGCTCTTGGATATTTATTTCAGACACAGATTTCACTGATTTGCCCAAATTCGATACGCAAAAATTCGTGATAATTCGTGAAATTCGTGTCAAAAAATACAACTTTGTGAAGCTCTGCGAAACCTCTGTATATCTCCGCGTAATATTATCCGTAACGCTGTACAACTACAAATCTATAGCCTTCAAACTCTCAATTCTATTTCTAACTAAGAAATCATCAATCGTTTCGAAATGTTCAATAACGCGTTGGTCTTTAAATTCGAACACCTTATTAGATAGTCCCTGAAGGAAATCTCTATCGTGCGATACTAAAACCAAAGTACCATCAAATTCTAATAAAGCTTCCTTTAAAACATCTTTCGATTTTAAATCTAGGTGATTGGTAGGCTCATCGAGAATAAGCAAGTTTACAGGCTCTAGTAATAATTTTACCATGGCCAACCTGGTTTTTTCTCCACCTGAAAGCACTCCTACTTTTTTATCAATCGCATCACCTTTAAACATAAAGCGTCCAAGAATATTTTTTATCTGCTTTCTTACATCACCTTGCGCGACTTCATCAACCGTTTGAAAAATCGTTAATTCTTCATCTAATAAAGCAGCTTGGTTTTGTGCAAAATACCCAACTTGCACATTATGCCCTAAAGCACATTCACCATCAACATCAATCTGACCTAGAATGGCTTTAATCATGGTTGATTTCCCTTCACCATTTCTTCCAACAAAACATACCTTTTCACCACGCGCTATAGACATACTAGCGTTTTTAAACACGACGTGTTCATCATAAGATTTAGAAACCTCTTTTACGATAACCGGATAATCACCCGAACGTTGTGTTTTAGGAAAACGGAGTTTTAATGCAGACGTATCAACATCATCCACTTCAATAATCTCTAACTTTTCAAGCATACGCTCGCGCGAATTCACTTGATTGGTTTTCGAGTAAGTGCCTTTAAAACGCTCAATGAACGCCATATTATCGGCAATGAATTTTTGCTGTTCTTCGTAAGCCTTTATTTGGTGCGCTCTACGGTCTTCACGTAGTTGTAAATAATGTGAGTAGTTCGCTTTGTAATCATAAATACGCCCCATAGTAACTTCAATCGTCCTATTAGTAATATTATCGATAAAGGCTTTATCGTGTGAAATCACGACTACCGCATTGGCTTTATTCAGTAAAAAATCTTCTAACCAAATCACGGACTCTATATCTATATGATTGGTAGGCTCATCTAAAAGAATTAAATCAGGCTTTTGTAATAAAATTTTAGCCAGCTCGATACGCATTCGCCATCCGCCACTAAACTCACTCGTTAATCTGGTAAAATCTTCTTGCTTAAAACCTAAACCTTTTAAAGCCTTTTCAACTTCAGCATCATAATTAACATCTTCTAAAGCATAAAAGGTTTCGCCTAAATCTGAAACACGCTCAATAAGTTTCATGTAAGCATCAGACTCGTAATCGGTACGTGTTTCTAATTGCTTATTCAGGTCGTCCATTTCATGGCGCATCTCATAAACATGACTAAAGGCTTTAGACGCTTCATCGAAAACAGTCGCATTATCTTCAGTTAATAAATGTTGAGGCAAATAAGCAATAACAGCGTCCTTTGGAAATCGCACATGTCCTTTAGTACCACTTTGCACACCAGCTATAATTTTCATCATAGTGGATTTACCGGCACCATTCTTCCCCATTAATGCAATTTTATCGTTAGCGTTGATGGTAAATGAGACGTCGCTAAACAAAGTATGTCCACTAAATTCTACTGCTAAATTATCTACTGAAATCATATTCTAAAAATTAAAGCCGCAAAACTAATAAAAGCATCGTATTGATAGACAAATATTTATTGAATTTCTAGACGAATTTATGAAACGCAAAAGAACTTAAAATTTCAGTTAATAACTAGGACTAAAAATAAGTGAGCTCACTATTTGGTAATCAAATATATAATCGTAAATTTGCAAACTCTTTTTAAGAGAGGAATGTTTAATATTTAAAAAATAATTAGTGTGGACACATTAAGCTACAAAACGATTTCAGCCAACAAAGCTACTGTAAACAAACAGTGGGTTGTTGTTGACGCTGAAGGTCAGGCGCTTGGACGTTTAGCTTCTAAAGTTGCAAAACTTTTAAGAGGTAAACACAAGCCTAACTTCACACCTCACGTTGATTGCGGAGATAATGTAATCATTATCAATGCTGAAAAAATCACGTTATCTGGTAACAAATGGAACGATAAAAGTTACATTCGTCACACTGGATACCCAGGTGGACAAAGAAGTTTAACTGCTACTGAATTGTTTGGAAAAGATCCTGCAAGAGTAGTAGAAAAATCAGTAAAAGGAATGTTACCTAAAAACAAATTAGGTGCCGATTTATTCCGTAATCTAACAGTTGTTGTTGGTGAAAAGCATGCTCATGCAGCTCAAAAGCCAAAAACAATTAACTTAAACGAATTCAAATAATGGAAGTAATTCACAAAATTGGCCGTAGAAAGACGGCTGTTGCTCGTGCTTATGTTTCTGCGGGAAGCGGTAACATTACGATTAATAAAAAAGACTTAACTAATTACTTTACTACAGCTACTTTACAGTACAAAGTAAAGCAACCATTAGTTTTGACTAACAATGACAGCAACTTTGATATTACTGTAAATGTATATGGAGGTGGCATCACTGGTCAAGCAGAGGCTGTTCGTTTAGCAATTTCTCGCGCTATGTGTGAGGTTGATGCTGAGAACAGATTAACTTTAAAACCAGAAGGTTTATTAACTAGAGATCCAAGAATGGTAGAGCGTAAGAAATTCGGTCAGAAGAAAGCGCGTAAGAAATTCCAATTCTCGAAACGTTAATATTATCACCCTCAACTCGATTGGGAATGGCCTCATAGCAATCTCAATCTGGTTGAATTTTAAAAAAATTAAAAACAAGTTATTGTTGTCCTGATTGAAAAACAGGATTTAGTTTAGCATCTAAATGCAGCCAAAGGCGCAAGTCAACTGGAACATTGCTAATTCAACAGAACGTAAACTATCACAAAAATGGCAGTAGAAGTAAAAGAATTACTTGAAGCAGGTGTACACTTCGGTCACCTGACGCGTAAGTGGGATCCAAACATGGCTCCTTACGTATATATGGAACGTAATGGTATCCATATTATTAACCTATACAAAACAGCGGCTAAAATTGAAGAAGCTGGAGCAGCACTTGCTAAAATTGCAGCTTCTGGACGTAAAATTTTATTCGTTGCAACAAAAAAGCAAGCAAAAGATATCGTTGCTGAAAAAGCTGGAAATATCAACATGCCTTACATCACAGAAAGATGGCCAGGTGGTATGTTAACTAACTTTGTTACTATTAGAAAAGCTGTTAAGAAAATGGCTTCTATTGATAGAATGAAGAAAGATGGTACTTTCATGACCTTATCTAAAAAAGAACGTTTACAAGTTGATCGTTTAAGAGCTAAGTTAGAGAAAAACTTAGGTTCTATTACTGATATGACACGTTTACCAGGTGCTTTATTTGTTGTAGATATTAAGCGTGAGCATATCGCGATTAAAGAAGCTCAAAAATTAAACATTCCAATTTTTGCAATGGTTGATACCAACTCTGATCCACGTCAAGTTGATTATGTAATTCCTGCAAATGATGACGCTTCTAAATCGATTGATAAAATTTTAACTCACGTAACATCTGCAATCGCAGAAGGTTTAGCAGAACGTAAAGCAGAAAAAGATGCTTCAGCTTCAGCTAAGGACGACGCTCCTAAAGCTAAAGCAGCACCTAAAGCAAAAGCAACTGCTGAAGAAGAAGAATAAATAACATTTACACAACACAAATAAGTCGTTTAGTTCTTTTCTTTACAGAAAATGTATTGAACGACTTTTTTAAATTATAATAACTATGAGTACTACAGTAAAAGTAACAGCGGCTGAAGTTAACAAATTAAGACAAGCAACTGGAGCAGGAATGATGGACTGCAAGAAAGCTTTAGTAGAAGCTGAAGGTGACTTTGATAAAGCAATCGAAGTTTTACGTAAAAAAGGACAAAAAGTAGCAGAAAAAAGAGCTGACAGAGATTCTTCTGAAGGTGCTGCTGTTTCTAAAATCAATGCAGACCAAACTGCTGGTGTTGCTATTGTATTAGGTTGTGAAACTGATTTCGTTGGTAAAAACGAAAACTTTTTAGCTTTAGCTAATCAATTAGCAGATATCGCTTTAACAACTTCTACAAAAGAAGAGTTTTTAGCTGCTGATTTTGGAGGCATGACTGTTGCTGAAAAATTAGTTGAGCAAACAGGTGTTGTTGGTGAGAAGTTAGAAATCAACTCTTTTGAAAAATTAGAAGCTGCTTTCGTTGGAACTTACGTACACATTAACAAAATTGCTGCTTTAGTAGGATTAACTGCAAAAGTTGATAACGCTGAAACTTTAACTAAAGACGTTGCTATGCAAGTAGCATCTATGGGAGCTACTTCATTATCTTATAAAGATTTTGATCCTGCTTACGTAGCCTCTGAAACTGAAGCTAGAATCGCTGTTATTGAAAAAGATAATATCGAATTAGGTCGTTTAGGTAAAACACTTAAAAATGTACCTTCTTACATTTCTATGCAACAATTAACTCCTGAAGTTATCGCTGAAGCTGAAGAAGCTGCAAAAGCTGAATTAAAAGCTGAAGGTAAACCAGAACAAATCTGGGATAGAATTTTACCAGGAAAAATGGAGCGTTTCATTTCTGATAACACCACTTTAGATCAAGAACAATGTTTATTAGATCAAAAGTTCATCAAAGATGAAAAGCAAACTGTTGCTGATTACGTAGCTACTTTCGGTGATGTTGAAATCTCTGGATTCAAACGTGCATCTGTAGGATAGTATTATTCCTGTGAATCCCGATAACTATCGGGAAGGAATCTCAAATAAATATTGAACCACCATTCTAAAATTTAGAATGGTGGTTTTTTTATTCCTAAATTCTGAATTCATATAAATTCAAAAAAATAAAAATTTTATGTAGTTTTGCTAAACTTTAATTCTCGGGCAAACGGGAACATTTAAATAGATTAATCCATTCCATGAAATACAAAAGAATACTACTAAAACTCTCTGGTGAAGCCTTAATGGGAAATCGCCAATATGGCATTGACCCAGAACGTTTAGCAGAATATGCTCAAGACGTTAAAACTATTACTGATAAAGGTGTACAAGTGGCCATAGTTATTGGTGGCGGTAACATTTTTAGAGGTGTTTCTGGAGCAAGTAAAGGTATGGATCGTGTACAAGGCGACCATATGGGCATGCTGGCTACCGTTATAAATGGATTAGCGTTACAAGGCGCTTTAGAAGATGCCGATATTCCTACGCGTTTACAATCTGCTATCAAAATTAACGAGGTAGCCGAACCTTTTATTCGTAGAAAAGCCATTCGACATCTTGAAAAAGGACGTGTTGTAATATTTGGAGGCGGTACTGGAAATCCGTATTTTACTACCGATTCTGCAGCTGTTTTACGCGCTATAGAAATTGAAGCTGATGTCATTTTAAAAGGTACTCGTGTAGATGGTATTTACAACGCCGATCCTGAAAAAGATAAAACAGCCGTTAAATTTAATAGCATCACCTTTGATGATGTATTGAGAAAAGGCTTGAAAGTAATGGATACAACCGCTTTCACTTTAAGTCAAGAAAACGAATTACCAATTATTGTTTTTGATATGAACACCATTGGAAACCTACTTAAAGTAGTTTCTGGAGAAAATATCGGAACCGTAGTTAACATATAAGATTGACCTATTTTTGCTTTAATTACAAGAATTTAAAATCATGAACGAAGACATTAAATTTATATTAGATACGACCAAGGAAGCTATGGATAATGCTATTATCCACCTTGAAAAACAATTTATAAACATTAGAGCTGGTAAAGCTAGCCCTGCCATGCTTGGTAGCGTTATGGTAGATTACTATGGTTCTCAAACACCATTAAGTCAAGTAGCCAATGTAAATACACCTGACGGTAGAACAATTACCGTTCAACCATGGGAGAAAAACATGCTTCAAGAAATAGAACGCGGCATCGCTTATTCTAACCTTGGTTTTAACCCAATGAATAATGGTGATGTCATCATTATTAATGTTCCGCCATTAACTGAAGAACGTCGTAAAGATTTAGCAAAACAAGCAAAAGCTGAAGCTGAAGATGCTAAAGTAAGTATTAGAACGGCTCGTAAAGATGCCAACAATGATATTAAAAAGAACGATGATATTTCAGAAGATTTAAAGAAAAATGCTGAAATTGACGTGCAACAATTAACAGATAAATACGTTAAGAAGGTTGATGAAGTCTTTGACAATAAGGAAAAAGAAATCATGACAGTATAAATTAAAAAAGCGACACTATTGTCGCTTTTTTTAAACCATTATTTTTTTAGGTTGCACTAATGCTAAAACGCTCCATTTTTTTAATGTTACTACTATGCGCTAGCTATGGAAATTCGCAATCAGCAGTAGAGCAACAATTTGTTGCAGCTAAAGACACCCTAAAAAAACACCTTTTCTTAAAAAGTATTGGCACGGGATACTTCCCTACTAAATACTTTAATTTCGATTTAAGGTATCTCATCAAGTATAATCAATACGAAGGTGTTAGAACAGGTATTGGAGGTGTTACAAACAAAGATTTTTCTGAAAAATTTCGTTTAAACAGTTACATCGTCTACGGTTTTAGAGATGATCGTTTTAAATACAGCATCGGTGGTGGTTTACGTTTATCACCTGACACCAATACTTGGTTAAATTTATCATATACCGACGACCTACTCGAGACTGGAAATACGAAATACATAACGGACGATCGTGTATTTCAATTTTTCGAACCACGTTTACTTAACATCGACCTATTCCATAAACATCAAACAACAGCGTTAACGCTAGAACATCAAATAAGCGATCATCTACTAAGTAAACTTGATTTTTCCGTCAGTGATATAGACCCTACTTACGATTACGCTTATGTCTTAAATGGTAAAACCTATGAGGATTTTCGGTTAACCACAAACATTTTAGGCTTTCAATGGAGTCCTTTTAGTAAATTCAAAGAAACCGTACTAGGTACACAAGAAGTAAGTTCAGGTTTTCCAAAATTTTCATTTCAGTACACAAAAAGTCTCCATGATGTTATAAACGGCGATTTTAATTTCACAAAATTGGACTTCAGAACTATTTTTGAACTTGGTAATAAGAAAAGTCATTTTGCCCAAATGATTTTAGTTTCTGGAATGGCTATTGGAGACACGCCTCTAACCCATCTATACCATGCTTATCCGAATAACATTAGAAAAGAGCAAGTGTTACAGCGCTTTTCGGTAGCTGGTTTAAATAGTTTTGAAACCATGTATTTTAATGAATTCTTTTCAGATAAATTTTTCACCTTCCAATTAAAATATTTCATTAAACCATTTCATGTCACCGATCGATTCAAACCCCAACTGGTTTTAATTACGCGCTACGCATTGGGTGATATGGATAATCAAGAGCGTCATCAAGGCATCACCTTTGATACGTTAAATTATGGTTATACAGAATCAGGATTTGAATTAAACAAACTGCTTTATGGTTTTGGATTAAGTTTCACTTACCGCTATGGCGCGTATTACCTCCCCAATTTTAGTGACAACATCGCATTTAAATTCACATTTAACGTCTCACTTTAGGTATTATGCTCCTTTTTCCTAACTTTGCCTCACTTTAAATTAAAGCATGCTTAAACTATTTACTGAAGATTTTTGGGACGCGGTCGCTAGACTCATTTTACGAAATAAAATAACCATACTGGTTTGTATTGTCGTAGCCACCATTCTTTTAAGTTTGAATTGGAAAAACATGCGCTTCACAAATACCGAAGCCAATTTATTACCAGACGATCACGAGGTCAACCTAAATTATAATAAATTCTTAGAAACCTTTGGTGAAGAGGGCAATCTTATCATCCTTGGTGTTAAAGATCCTAGTCTTTTTACTGTTGAAAAATTAAACGCTTGGAACAACCTTGCAAATTCGTTTAAATCAAGTCCAGCTGTAGAATCTGTTCTGTCTATAAAAGACCTTCAAAAGCTTGTAAAAGATACCGAACATGAAAAGTTTATACTAGAACCTTTCATTAAAGACTCAATAACTTCAGTTGCACAATTAGATAAGCTTCAAAATGACCTGTTTGAAAAATACCCGTTTTATGATGGTTTCTTATTCAACAAGGAAACCAAAACCATAAGAACGGCTGTTTATTTAAAAAAGGAAATTGTAAATACAGCGGCCAGAAAAAATTATGTCCTTGATGACTTTATACCGAAAGTAAAAGCCTTTGAGAAAACTTATGATTTGGATGTTCGTGCTTCTGGAATGCCATATATAAGAACCTTAAATGCTCAAAATATTATTGACGAGATTGGCATGTTTCTTTTAGCGGCTCTCGTTGTAACGTCCCTAATCTTCTTTTTCTTTTTCCGATCATTTAGAGCCACTTTTATTTCTATAATTGTGGTTTGCATTGGGGTGATGTGGACTTTTGGAATTATTGGCCTCCTTCATTATGAAATTACCGTTTTAACAGCCCTCATACCCCCCTTAATTATTGTTATAGGCATACCAAACTGTATTTTTCTAATTAACAAATATCAACATGAAGTTAAATTACATGGTAACAAAGTAAAATCGTTACAGCGTGTTATTACAAAAGTCGGTAATGCTACTTTAATGACCAACGTCACTACAGCTTCTGGTTTTGCGACGTTTATTCTAACGGAAAGCAAACTCTTAAAGGAATTTGGTATTGTAGCCTCATTAAGTATTCTGGCTATTTTTATGCTGTGCTTGCTTATTATTCCAATCATTTACACCTTTTTACCTTATCCTAAAGACCGCCACTTAGAACATCTCAACAGAAGGTGGATTGGTGGTTTTGTGAACTGGATGGAAAACATGGTAAAACACCGACGAATTACCATTTATGTTACTTCATTAATACTTCTTATCGCAAGTATTATTGGTGTTTACCAAATAAAAATTTCTGGAAGCCTCATTGAAGACATGCCTCAAAAATCGGAGTTTGTAAAAGACATTCGTTTTTTTGAAGAAGAATTTAACGGTATCATGCCAGTTGAAATCATGGTAGATACCAAACGTAAAAAAGGAGTCATGAAACGTTCTACGCTTAAACGTATGGACGAACTTGAAGAATTAATTATTGAGATACCGGAATTATCAAAACCCATTTCGGTGGTTGGTTTGGTGAAATATTCTAAGCAAGCTTATTATAACGGAAATTCTAAATACTACCAATTACCTACAGCCCAAGAAAATAGTTTCATTTTATCATATGCCAAAAATTCAACATCTGATTCTGATATCGATTTGCTTAAAAATTTTGTAGATAGCACCGGGCAATATGGTCGTATTACCACTTTTATGAAAGATATTGGTACCGACAAAATGGAACGTATTGAAGAAAATTTACGCACCAAAATAAATAAAGTTTTTCCAAAAGAAAAGTATGATGTGACTTTAACAGGAAAAGCATTGGTTTTTCAAAAAGGAACAAAGTATTTGGTTAAAAACTTAATCGTATCGCTTTCATTAGCCATCGTTTTAATAGCCTTATTTATGGCCTATATGTTTAAATCTGGTAAAATGATTATTATCTCATTAATTCCGAATTTACTACCTCTGGCTATTACCGCTGGACTAATGGGCTATTTAGGCGTACCACTAAAACCCTCAACCATTCTAGTATTTAGTATCGCATTTGGTATTTCTGTGGATGATACTATCCACTTTTTAGCCAAATATCGTCAAGAATTACAGGCCAATAAATGGAAAATTAAAGTTTCTGTATATAATGCTTTACGCGAAACCGGTGTGAGTATGTTTTATACCTCTATCGTCCTTTTCTTCGGGTTCTCCGTCTTCACTATTTCTAGTTTTGGAGGTACTGTAGCTTTAGGCGCTTTAGTTTCAGCAACTTTATTATTTGCGATGTTAGCAAACTTACTATTGTTACCTTCCTTATTGTTGTCTTTAGAACGTAATATTGCTAACAAGAAAGAGTTTAAAAAACCGGCTATTAATGTCATTCCTACCGAGGATAAAAACAAAAACTTAAAAAGCTAGAAATTACAGTTTAACATCATTTATTGCATTTAAACCGAAATTCAATATCAATTTTTAGGTTTATTATTTCAATTTTAACGATATAATCTATTATATTTACAGTTCAAAACTTACACCTATGCAACCAAAAACTATTTCGGATCTATTAACACAAAATATTGTTATACCAGAAGTTGAAATAAAAGGTTGGGTTAGAACATTTAGAGCGAACCGTTTTATAGCTTTAAACGATGGATCTACATTGAATAATATTCAATGTGTTGTGGATTTTGAAAACTTTGACGAAGCCTTGCTTAAACGTGTAACCACGGGAGCAGCTATTCATGTTAAAGGTGAATTAGTGGAAAGTCAAGGTAAAGGTCAAAAAGTTGAAATTCAAGTCTCTAAATTAGAAATTTTAGGCGATTCAGATCCTGAAACCTACCCCATTCAACCGAAAAAACACTCTTTTGAATTTTTAAGAGAAAACGCCCATTTACGTACAAGAACAAATACATTTAGTGCGGTAATGCGTTTGCGTTCATCGCTTTCTTTTGCCATTCATAAATATTTTAATGAAAGTGGTTTTTACTACATGCATTCACCAATTATTACAGGAAGTGATGCTGAAGGTGCCGGTGAAATGTTTAAGGTATCGAACTTAGATTCTAAAAATCCACCTTTAAATGAAGATGGTACGGTAGATTATTCTAAAGATTTCTTTGGAAAAGAAACTAATCTAACGGTTTCAGGACAGTTAGAAGCTGAAACTTACGCCATGTCTCTTGGTAAAGTTTACACATTCGGACCGACTTTTAGAGCTGAAAATTCGAATACATCGCGCCATTTAGCTGAATTCTGGATGATTGAGCCAGAAGTGGCCTTTATGGATTTGGCTGGAAATATGGATTTGGCTGAAGACTTTATGAAATCGGTTATTAAATACATTCTTGAGCACAACCGTGAAGATTTAGAGTTTTTAGACAAACGTTTACAAGACGAGGAGAAAACAAAACCTCAGGCAGAACGTAGCGACATGTCTTTAATTGAAAAATTAAATTTTGTCACAGATAATCATTTCAAACGAGTAAGCTACACCGAAGCCATTGATATATTACGCAACTGCAAACCAAATAAGAAAAAGAAATTTAATTATCTTATTGATGAATGGGGAACAGATTTACAAAGTGAACACGAACGTTTTCTTGTTGAAAAACACTTTAAATGTCCTGTAATTTTATTTGATTACCCTGCCAATATTAAAGCCTTTTACATGCGCCTTAACGACGACGGTAAAACGGTTCGTGCCATGGATATTCTTTTCCCTGGTATTGGTGAAATTGTTGGTGGTGCGCAGCGTGAAGAACGTTTAGAGATTTTAAAAGAAAAGATGGCTGCCATTGATATTCCAGAAGAAGAATTATGGTGGTATTTGGATTTACGCAAATTTGGAACCGCTGTACACTCCGGATTTGGTTTAGGTTTTGAACGTTTAGTGATGTTCGCTACTGGAATGAGTAATATTAGAGATGTCATTCCATTCCCTAGAACGCCTCAAAACGCAGAATTTTAATTCAATTCTCATAAACCGGCATAGAAGTTTACTTAATTTTAAGACACCTTAAGGCAATTAAACCTATTAGGCAGGAGTTTACACCTATTATACAAGAAAGCCTTATATCACATCAACTAATTAATGTAAATTAATTATTTTTGATATATGTAAACCTAAATCATGCTTAAACAACATTTACAATTTAAATTATCGCAAAAACTGTCCCCGCAGCAGATTCAATTAATGAAATTGATTCAGTTGCCTACACAGGCTTTTGAGCAGCGTTTAAAGCAAGAATTGGAAGAAAACCCAGCCTTAGAAGGTGGTAAGGAAGAAAGCTTAAATGATTTAGATTCAGATTTCGATAATTCATCAGACGACTATGACGACAATGAAACAATCAATACCGATGATATCAATGTTGATGAGTATTTAAGCGATGATGAAATTCCGGAATACAGAACACAGGCAAACAATTACAGTAGCGACGATGAAGAAAAAACAATGCCTTATGCCGCTGGAACGTCTTTCACACAGCATTTAATTAGTCAGTTAAACACTTATAGGTTAACTGATGAAGAACGTGATATCGCCGAATTTCTAGTAGGAAGCGTCGATGAAAGTGGTTACATCAGACGTGAAATTAGTGACATCATGGATGATTTGGCTTTCACTCAAAATGTATATACTACCGAGGAAGCCATTACAAAAGTTTTGAAAATTGTACATCAATTAGATCCTGCAGGCGTTGGAGCAAGAAGTTTACAGGAATGTTTAAGCATTCAACTACACCGAAAGGATAAAACAGCAGATACCGAGTTAGCCACAGCTATCATTGATAAAGCTTTTGATCAGTTTACAAAAAAGCATTACAAAAAATTAATTCAGAAATTTAACATTACTGAAGAACAGCTTAAAGGCGCGATTTCAGAAATTGAACATTTAAATCCGAAACCAGGAGGTTCATACGCTGGAAACAACCGTATTGTAGAGCATGTCGTTCCAGATTTTGCTATTAAAATTGTTGATGGTGAGCTGGAATTAACCCTTAACGGAAGAAACGCTCCAGAGCTTCATGTATCTAGCGCTTATAATAACATGCTTAAAGGGTATAAAGACTCTAAGGAGAAGTCAAAATCACAGAAAGATGCTGTGATGTTCATCAAGCAAAAACTAGATGCCGCAAAATGGTTTATAGAAGCTATAAAACAACGTCAGCAAACGCTTTTTGTAACCATGAGCGCCATCATGCATTATCAAGAAGAATACTTTCTTACCGGTGATGAGCGCAATTTAAAACCGATGATTCTTAAAGATATTGCCGATGAAATTTCTATGGATGTTTCAACAGTATCGCGAGTAGCTAATAGTAAGTACGTTGATACGCCTTACGGCACAAAACTTATAAAGGAATTCTTTTCAGAATCGATGAAAAATGATCAAGGGGAAGACGTTTCAACACGAGAAATTAAAAAAATTCTTGAAACTGTTATTGAAGAAGAAAACAAGAAAAAACCGTTAACCGACGAAACTTTGGCTTCCATTTTAAAAGAAAAAGGCTATCCTATAGCACGAAGAACCGTTGCAAAGTATAGAGAGCAATTAGATATACCAGTAGCTCGATTACGTAAAAAAATATAATGGATAAACTGTTAAAGAGTATTTCGTATATTTTTCATCCTTTAATAATGCCTATTGCCGGTGTTGCCTTTTATTTTGCAAAATCTCCGAGATTTATTCCAGTTGAAATTATCACTGCTAAATTAATCTCGATTTCTATTTTAACGGTTATACTACCCATATTACTATTTTTTCTTTTGAAAATTTTAGGAAAAGTAGAAAGTATTCATCTTAGCACTGCGAAACAACGTATACTTCCTCTAATGCTCAATTGTGTTATTCTGTTGTTAGTTATTAAAAAAATTGTAACCCCAAACCAATCTATTGAGTTGTACTTCTTCTTTGTAGGTATTCTAATCTCTAATATGGCTTGTATGTGTCTAGCCGTATTCGGTTTCAAGGCCAGCATACATATGATTGGCGTTAATGGATTAATCATGTTTTTTATAGCCCTTAGCATTCATTATAGCATAAATATTAATGGAACATTAGCCTTAATGGCTATTATAACAGGAGCGGTTGCTACGTCGAGATTACACCTAAAGGCTCACAACAGCGTAGAGCTCATTACTGGTGCTTTTATAGGCTTTATTCCACAATTAATACTTGTGCCTTATTGGTTGTGAAATATCGGATATACATAGCGCTTGTGCGTATTTTAAATACATCGAATTCAACAATAACAACCAAACATAGAAAGCAAGACTAGCATAAAATTATACAGATTATTGGCCCTACTTGTTCTTAATAATGCTTGTTTGATTATTCATATTTTTCGAGTTCAAATAGCCCATAATGTAGTCTAATTCCAAAAACACCTGTTTTAGTAAAAAAGGCTTCGTCATCAATTTTAACTTGACTATTTGGTGTGGTCTGACACATAAAAAAATGTCCAGCATCTATACATTCTATTTCTCCTTTTGAATGCATTGTAGTCCAACCAAATTGCTCATATTCGTTTCTGTAACTCTCTATATCAAAAAGAAATCGCCTCGCGATTAATTCATCTTCATAATTGTCGTTTTTTGAAGCTATTTTCCACCGACTTAAATCGGATTCAAATCGACTCGCTAAATCATCTTTATTGGCATCCTTAGCTTTTCTTATTCTTATAGAGTCGATAGCTTCAGCTTTTGAAGATTTTAAAACATAATTACCTGACCAAATAGCCTTATTCTGAGAAACTACGGCGTTAGAACCGCCTAATAAAACGATAATTAGAAATAAAATATGATGTGAATATATTTTCAGCATGTTATGCATGGTAAAAAAGTTATCAAATTTCCATATTGTCTTGTTTCGACTTATAAAGGTTGACACCAAAGGAAGCATATAAAATCAATTCTAAGATTTCATTTTCAGTAAGGTTTTCCTCTAATATTTTAATTTCATAATTATATTTAAAGTTCTTCCAGTTAAATTCAGGTTTCAATATTAATATTAGGCTTTCACTATTATTAAATACTTCAAAACGATAATCCCAAAAGCCTTTTGTTTTGATAATCCATTCATTATCCTTTCCAATTTTGTCCTCTAAAGTAATAACAATGTCACCTTTCCAAGTAAAAACAATATCTCCTTTGACTATTCCACCTTTTAGTACGTCAAATTTACTCTGCCATATATTTTTTGGTTTTATTATTAGTTCTGTTTCATTCAAATCTGTTTTCGCTTGACTTGAAAACCATTTTTCATAAATGACTGTTAGCAAATCTTTAGTTTTGTCTTTAATAACAAAGCTACCTTTAGAGTCTATTGAGTTTATTTTCATACTTTATTATTTTATTTACGAGAATTTCCTCTTTATTTTAAGTGAAATTTTTAATAAAGGTTTCGGCTATGAGTAGTTGCGTAAGGTAGCATTTAACTATGCAAATATACACCAAGCTGAAAATCCGTGAGGATTTTCAGAAGTAGTGAAGAACAAGCAATTACTCATTGCCATTGTCATCATTTCGTTGTTTTATTAAGTTTTTGATATTAAATCAATTCCCAATCCTATAATTACTACTATAAAATAGAAAGATATCATTCCAAGTATATAAGCTAATAATCCTTTTAAATAGCTCACTTTTTTCTTTTTGTTAAAGAATTGCCCTATTGCCCAAGATGTATAAATAAATGCTAAAATAGCTCCTATTTGTAATACTTTGATTTTAGTAATGCTCTCCAAAATCCCAAATGTCGTATAGATTAACATTCCTACACCCATAACAAAACACAAGAGAAGAATAATTTCGAAAAAATTGTATTTGTATTTTCTAAAGAAAAGTTTAATCCATCCAGCAATGAAAATAGCCATTAAAATATTAGCATATCCATAGTTCTTCTGTATCCACCCAAAAATATTATTTACAACTGAATCCCCAAATCCACCAGCACTCACATAACCATCTTCGAATTTTAGAAATTGTTGAGCTACTGTATAAATTAAAGAACAAACTATTACAAATATTATTGGTTTTACAAGTCTATTTCTATCATTATGAATGAAAGTTTGAACATTATTTCCAGGTCTAACAATTAACTCTTTAATAGTATAAAATATTCCCTTATCAAAATTTAAAACGCTTACTATTTCTGACAAAATATAGCTTCCATCAATTCTTCTTAGCGTTTTTGGACTACCACATTTAGGGCAAAACTCATCTGTTAATTCCACTTCGCAATTTCTGCATTTATCCAAATCACTTTCTTGAACCATTTTTTTCTAAATTCTGTTTTTAATCTGAAATTATTAGCAATAATATTTCATTAATTATAGCATATATAATGAATAAAGCTACAATATCAAGAAGGAAGTTTCGTTTACTTTTTTCGATTGTTCTTTAATTTCGTTTTTCTTTATGAGCTCGTTACTCAATGATTGCAAACGGATAGTATAAGAAATCGTGGATCATGTGATAAGCACTATCGTTTCGGTTTATTATTTAGCGGACTTTGTTAATTATACTCTCCTGTTGCGTGTGAAAAAGCTATAGTAAAATCATCTTTTATCATAAACTGAAAATCAATAATCTCTTGTGTTAGCCAACTATCGTACTCATCTTCCTCAAGACGATTATCTTCAATAATAATATGTAATGCCTTTTCTTTATGATTAAAATGAATTGAAATATTATCTACAACATCACTGTTAATACTTTCAGTATCTTCACCCAATACATTTTCATCAATATCTGTTGCTATTGAAAAAGTAAGTTTATTTGATTTTGAAACACTCTTAGCATCTATAGATTTAATGAATTTTCTTAGTATGGGATAGTACTTCTCATAATCACTAGGAAAATCTATATTATCCTGATGATTATTTTTTAAACTTCGTATTGCTCCAGTTGCCATATCAATACGTTGTTGTTCATACATTTTTATGAGTCTCACGTTTTCTTCTTCAATATCATTTAAGACAATCTCAACACCCTCTTCTGGTTGATACCATCCCATGTCTAAAAAAAGATCTGTTAACTCCTGATTACCAAAAACAAAACCTTTTCTGGCAAAAATCTCATTACGTAAAAGTGAGAGACACCACCTATTTAGAGGTTTTAGGTATTCTTCAGGAATCAAACTAGTATCTAATCTATTATGAATAAGAAGTCTTTCTTTATTAGGGTTATATCCATTATCAGAAATCCACAAGTGTTTATTGGTTATAGACTCTATAAAAGAAACTTGTAAGGCACTATAATCTATCAATTTACTATTATTAGTAAAATCTAACTGCTTCCCTATAAACATTAGATTCTCTAGTCCATTTAATGATTTTAATTCTGATAGATTATGAAGGTCTAGCTCTTCGTTTACTTTCTCTAAGCTACTAAACCCTGTTAAATCTTCTATTGCATAGTTTCGCCTTAAGTATATTTTATTTGCACTTTTTAAATTATTAAAGCCACTAAGATTAGATAATTTACGATTTTCATCTATCCATAAATAATCTATAAAGTCTATATCTTCAAATCCCTTAATACTGTCAAGAACTGGGTTATCTTCAATATTGAACCTACCATTTATTGTTTCTAAACGATTAAACCCTTCAACTATCTTTAATAGTTTATTATCTTTAATTTCTAACTTTTCTGTTAAGGTCTTAAGGCCATTAAACCCAGACAATGACACTAACTTTTCATTATCTGTAATGATTACTTTTCCGACCTCAATGATTGAATTAGGTCCGCTAAAATGCTCCAACGTTTCCTCACTTCGTAGATAAAATCCTTTTTCTACGTGCGTAAGTTTTTTAAATGAGTTTGTCAAATCAATAACATTTAAATCTGTCCCAATACCAAAATCTTCTACAGTAGTTAGACTTCCAAATCCATTTAAGACTTTTATGTGGTTAAGTGTGAGACTTAAGCTTTCTCCAATGGTCTTTAAACCATTAAAGCCTGTTACTTTTTCCAAGTGATTTTTAGAAAGTGATACATTTTCTTTAACTACGCTTATATTATTTAAACCTGTAATCTCTTTTAAAGATTCGTTTTTATAAATAGCGATTGTTTTTATGGAATCCTTTAATGTATTTACTCCATTAATATCATTTAGTAATGGGTTTTCTATTATGAGTAAATCTCCTTTTACTGTAATTAGTTTTTTTAATCCATTTAAACTGGTTAATTTATTATTCTTATTGACATCAAAGTCATTTCCTACACTTTTTAAGGACTCTAACCCTTCTAAGCTCTTAAGGTTATTGTTTTGCTTAATATATAGAAATTCCCCAATTGCTGTTAGTTTCTCAAGACCTTCTAAACTTTCTATTAAGGGGTTACTGTTTATTTGGACTTCTTCATCTACAGTACTAATTTGTCTTAATCCTTTTAAATCTTTAAGGTTCGTATTATCTCTTATTCCTAAATAACCATCTTTAACAGCTTTTATATTGTGTAACCCTTCTAAACTTCTAATTGATAAGTTTGAATTTACCACAAGATGATGTCCTACTAATGTGATGCCAGATAGTTGAGAAATATCTTGCAACCCTTTATTTTTATATATCTGTAACCCTCCTAACAATTCACCAGAAAGATTACTAAGACCTTCAATATTTTTGAGCATAGGGTTATATGAGATATTGAGCTCATGTACTTTTTTTAAGTTTTTTAAGGCGTCAATATTATCTAATGATTCATTATCTCTAATTACTAGTTCACCAGAAATCTCTGTTAAATTCTCAAGGCCCTCTAAAGATGTTAATGACTCGTTTCCTTCTTCTAGATCTCGTTTATAGTCATAAATACCTATATACACACTTCCCCTAACCACTTTTAAAGATTTAAGTTGTGCTAAATTTGTCAGGCTTGTTCTATAAATCTCAAGATTACCTTCAATTGTAGTGTATTCACCTTGTAAAAAAGTATCTAGATCTTTAGGATATACAACACCTTGCCAAACTTTGGAACTTTGCGCATTTACATTTACGATAAACACTAGTAACATCAATGTTTTTATAATTCTATCTATCATTTTTTATACTTTTAACAAGAAAAACAAAAATCTGAAATATTATGAGAGTAACAATCTTTGTTTTGTAAATTCGTAAAAGAGGGGTTATATCCATTTCGTTCTATATCTACTCTTTCTATAATGCCTTTACTTATCTCCTCACCTTTAATCCCTTCCTCCAATAACTGTTTTTTAAGTGAGCAAAATCTATACAACTCTGGATTTTTTTTAATCACAATTTTCCCTCCTACTTCTAATAAATTTTCTAAACCTTTTAAAGATTCTAATTTCTGATTCTTACAAATAGTGATATTCCCAGAACATTTTTGAAGCCCTTCCAATACGGTTAAATCTACTCCTTCAAAATCTTCAATTGTAATAGTTCCTTGAACTTCTGTATAATTGCCAGAAGCAAAATCTTCCAAGTTTTTGGTTAATAAATTGCCTACCCAAGCTTTTTGAGCTTGAGTTTTAACGGTATTCATCAAAACTGTTATTAGTAATAACCATAATAGTATATTTATTTTCATTTTGGCTGGATATAAATGTTTATTAATTCAAATTTAAAGGGTGTTTACTTATTAGAAACTCATAATGAGCGAATAATGTTCTTTGTTGAATAAACAATATTGTATAGTTAGTCATTCAGTTTCTTGATTTGTGTCTCGTCCTGAAATATGGCTACAGGTTAAAATAGAAATTAAGCTGTTTATTTATATACCATTTCAGGTGTTTTAGAGTCTAAATATAAGTTTAATCTGACTTAGTTGTATAAATTACCTTCTTTTTTTGTGGCTTTTTTAGCATGACCCATGTCGCTAAAGGTTTGATCTAAATAAAATTCGTCTTTGAGTATGTAGTTAACACGTTCAACCATAGCGTTTTCATAACAATGATTTTCTTCAGTCATACTAATGCCAATATTTTTTCTTTTGAAAATTTTAGGAAAAGTAGAAAGTATTCATCTTAGCACAGCGAAACAACGCATACTTCCTTTAATGCTCAATTGTGTGATTCTGTTGTTAGTCATTAAAAAGATTGTAACCCCAAACCAATCTATTGAGTTGTACTTCTTCTTTGTAGGTATTCTAATCTCTAATATGGCTTGTATGTGTCTAGCCGTATTCGGTTTCAAGACCAGCATACATATGATTGGCGTTAATGGATTAATCATGTTTTTTATAGCCCTTAGCATTCATTATAGCATAAATATTAATGGAACATTAGCCTTAATGGCTATTATAACAGGAGCGGTTGCTACGTCGAGACTACACCTACAAGCTCACAATAGCGTAGAACTCATTACAGGTGCTTTTATAGGCTTTATTCCACAATTAATACTTGTGCCTTATTGGTTGTAAAAAAGCCCTAGAGTATGTAGAATATGAGTCCGATTTTTATAATACTCATATTAATATCTCCACCATCCAATTGTGCCTTATCCGAGAAAATTGGGTTAAGCAAGTAGTTCACATGGAAATTCCAGGTATTATAGCCCACGCTAAGCTTTAAGCCATATTGAAAGTTATTAAAATCTTTATTATTGGTATAACGATATTCACCCAAATCGCCTTTATAACTAGAAGTATCACTAAACACATAGCCAAACTTGAAACCAGCGTATATACGCCAAAAAGCATAATCAGTAGGTGTAGAAGTTCGCCATCTGTATTCTATTGGAACTTCAATTAAGTGAAAGGAAAATTTATTCTTCGAGTAAGAACTTCCATCATCTAAAATATCATACTCAAAATTACCATTAGCATTTTTAGTTACCAATAAATTATGGTTATAAGCATCGGTAGCATAGCCTAACCCAACACCTATAGCCTTATTTCTGGCTTTATTAATAGGCATATCTTTTATGTAGCCAAGATTCAAACCCCAAGAAAAACCATTCTGCTCTAAACCTTCAGGGCGATTACTAACAAAATTATAAGTAACACCTACATAAAAATGATCCTCCTTGTACAGGGAGTCCACTTCAGTAACCGCAACATCTTGTCCAAAACAAAAGGTAAAATTAACTAGTAAAAATAAAATAATAAAGATATGCTTCATTAAAAGAAACGCTTAGTTTTAATTTAAACATTAAAGGTATTAAAAAATAAAAGGCGTTTTGAAAAAATCAAAACGCCTTTATTATAAAATTAAGAATGTAAATTAATCTCTTCCAAACACACTACCTTTTTTAGTCGTGTAGTTTATTTTAAGCGCATTAACTTTACGTAGTTCTTGTTTAATATCTCCAATTAGCCCCATATTCGCACCTTTATCAACTTTTAAAGCTGTAGTTAAAAATGGGATTAATTCTTCTCTTTTCGAAGCTCTCTCTGCAGCGATAAAAGCAGCAATTTCTCCTACGTCGGCAAATTTATCATTTAACTGAATTTTTGCTTCTGTACCATATTGCTTGTAATTTTCACTTGGTTTTCCTGCATAAATATACATAACCAAATCCTTTTTATCTAGCTTCTCTACTTGATCTGCAAAAGGTAAATTATTCTCAATCATTAAAGTGTTTTGCCTCATTACTGTGGCAACCATAAAGAAGAATAATAACATAAATACAATATCGGGTAAAGCTGCTGTATTAACCGCAGGGATTCCTCCGTCTTTTTTCTTTTTAAATTTAGACATATAGTTTAAATGTTATTTTTATTCTATTGAACTTCTGAAAGTTTCTGAGGATAGTCAAGCTTAATTTGCTCAATTTTTTCCTTTAACTTTTCTTTATTCCCAGGCCAATTCACATCATTATAATTAGCTTCCATTTCTTTAAATGGTTTACCGTATAATGATTGCGCCCTCTTATCTCTTAATTCGTTATAAGCCGCTACCAATTCATTTTGTACAGCAATATAAGTCTTATAAGTTGTCTCACGTTCGTTCTTTAACGAAATAATCGCTTTGTCTGGATTATCTGATGAAGAAGGATCTTTAGCTCCTGCACAGTAATCACAACTTCTATCACCTCCGTTGTCTAAAAACTCTTTAGCAGCTTGTCTTAAATCTTTAAGCTCCATAAGTTCATCTTCAACTAGTAATTGATCCTTTCCGTTTAAAAGAACAGTGAAAATATTTTTTTCCTTAATAATAACATCTTCGTCACTATCTTCCATTGGAGGAAGCTTTCGGTTAATACCCGAATCAGTTTCAATGGTTGTAGTTACTAAGAAAAATATTAATAGTAAGAACGCGATATCGGCCATAGAGCCTGCATTTACTTCTGGTGATGCTCTTTTTGCCATAATTTATTTATTAAATAATTTTTTCGCTCCACCAACAAGCATCGATCCAATTGCTATAACTGCTAATATGTAAAATGCATATAAGCCAGCTCCAACATTTTTAGATGTCGCTTCATTAACGTCTAATCCTTTATCTGTAAAAGGTGTTAAATCTAAATCTGCACCAGAAGATATCGTATAAGAAATAACAAGTACGAGTGCGAAAGCACCAACTGTCATTATCGTCTTTTTAATATTTCCTGCAAACAGACCTTTAATTACAAATAATAATACAAGTAACAATACTATTCCTAATACCGTGTAGGCAATATATAGCATGTTTCCACTCATACTTAAAGCAGTCTCATCGTCTCCTGTCATAATCATTAGTGCGAAAATGGCACCAATAATAGCTAGAGCGAAAGCCACTATTTTTAATACTTTATGTAAACCCATAATTTTAGTCTTTTAAATTTGTTACTCTTACTTTTTGTGTCTGATTAATAGATCCATTAACGTTATAGAAGCATCTTCCATGTTGTTAACGATACTATCAATCTTAGCAATAATGTAATTGTAAAAAATTTGAAGTATAATAGCTACTACTAAACCAAATACAGTTGTTAAAAGTGCTACTTTAATACCACCTGCTACAAGCGAAGGTTGCATATCACCAGCAGCTTCAATTTTATCAAAGGCTTGAATCATACCAATTACCGTACCCATGAAACCAAGCATTGGTGCAAGAGCGATAAATAAAGAAATCCAAGATACATTCTTTTCTAATTGTCCCATTTGAACTCCACCGTAAGCTACAACAGCTTTTTCAGCAGCATCAAGACCTTCATCTGTTCTATCTAAACCTTGATAGTAGATAGATGCAACAGGACCTTTTGTGTTTCTACAAACTTCTTTAGCAGCTTCAACACCACCTGATGCTAATGCGTCCTCAACTTCTTGAGTTAATTTTTTAGTATTTGTAGTCGAAAGGTTTAAAAAGATAATTCTCTCAATAGCAATGGCTAAACCTAGAATTAAACATAATAATACGATCCCCATAAAACCAGGACCTCCTTCAATAAATCTCTTTTTTAATTCTTGGTGAAACCCTAAAGTCTCAGCAGGGGCAGCATCATCTTGTGTAATTGTTGTTGCTACTGTCGTCGTAGTAGTTGTACTTGCAATTGTCGTTGCATTAGCAGTTCCAAATACCATCATTCCTGTTATGGCAAGGATAGAAAATAATCTTTTCATGTTCTAGATCTTAATTTTATTAGTTAAAGGGTTAAAGATAAAAAAAAAAAGCAATTAAATAACAAAAAATCACAGCAGAGAGAAAGGGATTCGAACCCTCGATACCCTTTTGAGGTATACACACTTTCCAGGCGTGCGCCTTCGACCACTCGGCCACCTCTCTATTTATGTTACTCTAATTACGGGGATGAAATAACAAAAAAATCTTTGAACGCTAAAATTTTAGAAGTTAATTTTAAGACAATTCTCCTCTTAATGGCGTTTCATACATGGTTTTGAACAGGTTACCTGATATCTTTTCCCCTAGCAAAAACATCAATTTTGCAAGAGCCGCCTCTGTAGTAATGTCTTTTCCTGAAATGACACCTATCTTTTTTAAGGCACTACTGGTTTCATAATGCCCCATCATCACACTTCCTCCTACACATTGTGTAATATTAATTATATGAATTCCGTTTGAAATATTTTTTATTAAAATATTCAAAAACCAGGATTCGGTCGTACAATTTCCTGCACCATAAGTCTCGATAATGACTGCTTTTAGGTTTGGGGTACTAAAAACACTTTGAATTACAGCCTCAGTAATACCAGGATAAACCTTAATTAATGCAATATTATTGTCCAAATTCTTATGCACTTTAAGCTTTTCCTTGTGGTTTGGCTTGTATAAATACTCAAAATTCACCTTAAGATGAACCCCAGATTCGGCCAAATCATGATAATTAAAGGACGAAAAGGCCTGAAAATCTTCAGCATTAAGCTTCGTTGTTCTGTTGGCACGGTATAATTTGTATTCAAAATACAAACACACTTCCTTTATAAGTGGGTAACCATTACTTTGTAAAGAAGCTACCTGAATGGAGGTTATTAAATTTTCTTTAGCATCGGTTCTTAAATCTCCAATAGGTAGTTGCGAACCCGTAAACACGACTGGTTTACCCAAGTTTTCAAGCATAAAACTTAAGGCAGAAGCCGTATAACTCATTGTATCACTGCCATGAAGCACCACAAAACCATCAAAAGCATCATAATTATCTTCTATAAGTTGTGCTATTTGCACCCAGCCATCAATATCCATATTACTAGAATCAATAGGTTCCTTAAATGAAACCGTATCGATATCACAGTCCAAAAGTTGTAATTCGGGTATCTGATCTAATAGTGTTTTAAAATCGAAAGACTTTAAGGCTCCGGTTTTAAAATCTTTTACCATACCAATAGTCCCTCCTGTATAGATCAATAAAATATTTGCTTTTGGCCTATTCATAAACTATACTTTAAAAATATCTTTTGAATTCTTTGTGGTAATTTCGGCAATTTTTTCTTTAGACACACCATATATAATGGACAGCTTCTCCAATACCTTTAATATATAGAGACTTTCATTACGCTTTCCGCGGAAAGGAACAGGTGCCAAATACGGTGAATCAGTTTCTAAAACAATATGTTTCAAATCAATTTTATGTAAAAATTTATCGATTTTTCCATTTTTAAAAGTCACCACACCACCAATTCCCAGCTTCATATTATAAGATATGGCTTGATGTGCCTGCTCTAAATTTCCGGTGAAACAATGAAATATACCGAATAAATCATCGGACTTCTCTTGCTCTAAAACTTCAAATATTTCATCGAAGGCTTCCCTACAGTGGATCACTATAGGCAATTTATGTTTTTTTGCTAATCGGATTTGATATATAAATGCTTCCCTCTGAATCTCTAAAGTTGATTTATCCCAATACAAATCGATACCAATCTCCCCTACCGCATAAAAATGTCGTTTGCTCAACATATCCTCAACATGCTGAAGTTCTTCCTTAAAATTTTCTTGAACATGCGTGGGATGTAAGCCCATCATTAAAAACATGTTTTCGGGAAAACGCGATTCTAGCCGAAGCATAGACTCGGTATAGTTCGAGTCTATTGCAGGAATAAAAAACCTTGAAACCCCTTGATCTATGGCTCGGTTAATCATCGCCTCTCGATCTTCATCAAAAGATTCGCTATATAAATGGGTGTGTGTATCTGTTATAATCATTTTGTAAAATTAATGAAGAATTTAATTTCTAACACAGATATTCACGGAAACCTAACTGAACCTGCATGATCTTGGAGGCCTAGCAGATTAATATGAACAATATATTTTTCTAATCTAACTTATCAATCAATTTCTGCGCTTGTTTGAAGTCATCAGCATCTTCTGGAATGGACTTTAAAATTACCAAAGCAGCATTATAATCCTTCTGCTTCAATTTGCTTAAACCCAAATACCAAATTGCTTTGTTTTTAAAAGCAGAATTTCCGGTTCTTAATTCTTCTAATAATCCATCGGCTATTTCAAAATGATCTAATTCAAGATTTGAAATAGCGCGGTAAAGTTTTAACTCAGCATTATTTTTATCTTCATTTATTAATTTTGAAAAAGCTTCTTCCGCTTTAGCGAAATCCTTGGCATTAAAAGCATTTTCAGCTATTTTCAACAATTTATCCTGCCCACTTCTTACCGTTAAACTAATCGTTTCATAATTATTGTAATCGCTAAACGAAGGGGTTGAAAACTGATTATAGGTGAAAATCCCAAAAAGCACCACAATTGATGCTGCAACCAGATATTTTAATATTGGATGAATTTTGGTTGTACCTTTAGTTTCTGTGATAGATTTTACCTTGTTAAAATGGGCTTCAGAAATTTTATTTAAATGCTCTTGAAATACCTTTGAAGCTTCTTCATTTTCAAATTTATGTTCTAAAAAACCTGATAATTCTTTATATGTTTGAAATGCTTGATTTAATTCGGGTTCTACTTTTAATCGTGATTCAAAAGCAAGAATTTCATCTGTAGATAACATTTCAGATAAATAAGATTCAAACAGTATGTAATTTTCGTCTTGCATAACAATTAATTTTTAAGTTGGTTAAATTTGGGCGACTTTTGAACCAATTCTGTTAGTTTTCCAATGCATAAGGATTTCTTTTTTCTAGCATAAGCATAAGTAACACCCAAACTTTTGGCCACTTCTTCCATAGATTTTATTTTAAAAGTAGCGGCTAACAAATCTTTACATGCGTTTCCTAGTTTGTTAAACATTTCTGTAAACAGCGCTTGTTTTTCATCAAAAACAGAGGTTTCAAAAGCCAATTTTTGAGCCTCGTCACCTTTAGATAACTCGGCCTCATTAATTGTTACCTCTTTATTCGAAGATTTTTTCAATTCATTTAACCACTTTCTTTTACACAGCAGAAAAAAGTAGGCATCAAAAGGGCACGTAAGTTGCAACTTTTTTTGGCTGGCTTGATTGTATATTGTTAATAAAGTATCTTGAATAACATCTTGCGCCTTATCTGCACTTCCGCTGTTCTGCTTAATATAATTCACCACTTTAGGCACAAAAGTATCATAGATAGCTTGTATGATAAACGCATTGTTCTGCAACAATCCGTCTATATATTTCTGATCTTCGTGTATTTTTTTTTCGCCCATTAACCCTTGTATTTTGAACGAAAATAAAGAATTTCTTGAAACAAGATGTCATAATACGATCCTCATCTCAAGCTTTGAGTAGGCATTTTGATGCTTTAAAAGCATAAACAACAAAATTATTTATTGAGATTCCATCTTCATAGGAATAAAAATTTCAGTGAAAACCCTAGGCTACTCCGATGAAAACAAGTGTCGAGTAAAAAAACTTTAAAAAAAAGGGTAACAATTTTTAAATGCTTTTGATATAAGGGTGTAACAGTCTTAATAAAGGCTAAACAAATTTAATTAATCCTTAAACTTAGAAATCATGAAAATTACAAACAAATTTCACGCACACTTAAACACTATTAATAACGTGAGTAAAAAATCAATTTTAATTATCGCGACCGTAGCTTTCTCAATGTTAAATGTAAATGCTAGCAATGAAAAAAGCACCAACAGCACTACAACTGAAATAGTAGAAATTACTAAAAAGGCGATCGTCCAAGTTTTTGATTGGGAAGTTAAAACCAATAGTGGTCATTATTCTGGAACGGCTTTAAGTTTAGAATCTGCAAATAGAATGATTCACTTATCAAGTCACGGAGAAGTTTTAAAAGACAAAAAAATCACAAGTTATTTAGTTTTAAAATCTGAAGCAAATGACACCTCTAAAAGAAATTATTTCTGGGAGGTTGAAACGGCCACAGGAAACGCTAAAGGATTTTCTTCAACCGAAGCCTATGCTCATAAAATGATTGATTTAGTAACTACAAACGATGCGGTTGTTTCAAAAATAATCGTAAGTCAACCACAACACTAAAAAATATTTACCAAAACTGGGTAACAAAATAATTACCCAGTTGATATAACCTCGATTAACAATTTTTAAACTTAATTATTATGAAAATTTCAAAAAACATTTTAGCAACTTTATTATTAGCAGCTGTATTTTTTTCAAGCTGTTCTAAAAACAATGATGATGACGGTGACACGCTTATCATTCGTCCAACTGCAGAGGATTTCAGTGGTTTACATGAAACCGCTTTAGAGGAAATTACACAAACTTTTCAATTTAACGCAGAAGATGGCAACGCGTCATTTACATCGGAAAAAGGCGTGCAAATCAATATTCAGGGTTCATGTTTAACCTTAAACGGAAATGCCGTAACCGGGCAAGTAGATCTTGAATTTGTTGAAATATTCGACAAAGGCAACATGCTTACTACCAACAAACCTACAATGGGAATCATGCCAAACGGCGATAGAGCTCTGTTATTAACTGGCGGCGAATTTTTTATAGAAGCAACTCAAAATGGCGCTGCACTAGAAACCTCATGTAACATTCAATTAGGTATTCCTGCATCTTTAACTGGCGGTATTGATAATGACATGATTTTATGGAATGGTATTATTGATGAAAACGGTGATTTGGCTTGGGAAGAAGACAAACGAGATGGTGCTAATGGTGAAGGTGGTGTTTTTACAGAAGGCAACCAGTACTATGCTTTTTTAGGTGATTTTGGTTGGTCTAATGTCGATCGTTTTTACAACGACCCAAGACCAAAAACAACAATTTTAGTTGATGTACCAGAGGGGTATGATAACACGAACTGCTCTGTATTTTTATCTTATGATGGTGAAGATACCGGATTGGCAAACTTAGATACTTATGATGCGGGTTCTGGTTTATTCAGCGAGCATTACGGACAAATTCCAATCGGATTAGAATGTCATGTCATTTTTGTAACTGAAGAAGCAGATGATTGGAAATACGCTATACAATCGGTAACTATTGTTGAAAACGATGTGATAACCATTACCGATTCAGAAACAGCAGTCGTTACTGAAGCACAACTTACAGCCATAATTAATGACTTACCATAAATATCCATACATATATTAACCTACTTAAAATAAACTTCAATACTTAATCTACTTCATTAGAAGCTGTCTCCCCCAGACAGCTTCTATTTTTATATTTTGGGGTAACAAAACACCCAGCCTATTTATATAATAGTATGAAACGGTTTATTTTAAAAATAGTACTTATCATAGAAATCCTGTTTACATTAACGTAAACATTATTGTAATACTCTTCTATTTTAACGATTAAAACATTCTCTTTTGTATATTTAAAACTTAGTAAACCCCTTAATTATGAACAAACCATTACTTTTTATTTGTTGTGCACTTATTTGTATTTATAGTTATGGCCAAAACCTAGTTACCAACGATTCGCTTACAAGAGCAGCAACTATAAAAAATACCACCACTGGGAATGCGGTTATTTTTACACCAGAAACCCCTGCGCTAAATCAAATTGCGGGTGCACCAAAAGCCTTTTACACGTATTTCTGGGAATTTGGAGATGGCCATTATAGCAAAGAAGAAAACCCAAAACATATTTATAAAAACAAAGGTGAATATGAAGTAAAACTTTGGGCAACTAATAATTACGATACAGGAAAACCACCAACTTCAAGACCTAAAAAAGTAGCCATTAATAATCTTACTACCGCCTATGAAGACATGGCTTCCATGGAAGAAAATTTCACTTTAAAGCGTAACCGAGAACCAATTCCTAGTGAAGATATTGTTGCCATAATGAGTTATAAAAACACAAAAACCTACCCCACAAACGGAAAACTCTATTTGTTTTACAACGAACACAAATTCAAGGCTAATAATTTTGAATTAATAGAAACCAGAACACATCATAACGAAAAAAGGATTCCAACCGAAACTTTCGCTTATACACAAACAACTGACGATAACAGCAACTATTTGGCTTCAGTAAATGATGAATTATTTAAAACCAATGAAATTTTACAAGATTCTACTGTAAAAACCAATTTACCTTTAACCATTTCAGAATCTAAAAGTTACTACAAAGATTGGAGCATTTTAGAATTTGACAACATGGAACCCGAAGAAGAACGCCACATTTTTTTCAGCTTAAAAACCACCCCAGAAATGGTTAAGGATACGAGCGCTATTATTTCGATAAGAGGTATTTATGTGCCAGATGATAATTATGACAACCATAATATAAAGGATATGGAAATGGAAATTGTTACCTCACACGATCCTAATAACATGTCATCAAACGCCACCATTATGAACTACAGATTGGTGCGTTTTAAAACCTTGAAATACAAAATTAAATTTCAAAACAATGGAGAGGGCCCAGCAAACACCATACGATTAGAAACCGATGTTCCTGACATGTTGGATAAATCAACCATAGAAGTGGTAGACATGTACCCCAAGTGTGATATTTGCCCCAAACGCGAGGTTTTATACAGTTGCTTGGACACTACTTTTACAGATAGTCAGGCCATTTTCACATTTAAAAATATTTATTTACCCGGAAGCGAACAAAAGAATGTCAAGGAATACGATTCTACAAAAGGCTTTGTAAAATATAAAATTAAGTTTGCAAAAGATTTTCATAAGCAGAAAACGAAAAGCAGAACCGCTATTATTTTTGATAAAAACGATCCTATAATAACTAATTACTCAACAACCCGTTTTTTACCGGGCCTTTCTATTGGAGCCAAAGTGGGTTACAATTGGTATTCAGATTTACAAAATTCTGAAAGCTACTTTTTTGGCGCCACACTTTCTCCGTATAAATCTTACCGTTGGTATTGGCAGGTTGAACTCATGAATAATTTTCATAATTACGATGCGAATATTACCGTAAGTGAGGCGGTAATAGATGGTGCGCAGGGCTTTCGGTTTTTACAGCGTACCACCACTAATACGAGTTATGAAAATATAGATTGGGATGTACCTGTTTTAATACGTTACAATGTTAATAATTATATTGGTTTAGGTACTGGATTGAACACTACCATTTCGGTTAGTGAAAAACAGAATCAATCGGTTTTAATAGAACAGTTTGAAGGCCAAAATCCTGATGCTCCAATTTTTAATACCATTGAAGAAAGCAACACCCAAACAGAATCGTTTACCAATTTAAGAGCCGGCGTATTATTTGAAGCCACAGCAGGTTTCGCCAGAATAGGTCCTAGTTTAGGCGCTCGTTATGTCTTAAATTTTAAAAACGATTTTAATTACTGGCAATTCTACGCCATCTGGAAATTTTAAAGCTAAGATTCATTTGGCAAGGTATTCTTATGAAAAAATTGGTTTTTATTCTATTTCTAGTTCAAGGTTTTGGGTTCTCTCAAAACCTTGAAGAAAACATCTATGTGGCTGCTGAAACTTTTAGTAAGCAACAAAATGAAGCCACTTTTCAACTTTTAAATGAACAAGCATCAAAATTCGAAAAACTAATAAAAAGCAAAGATGAACACTTAGCTTTCGTGTTTTTACAATGCCAAAAAGGCTATTATTTAAATGAAAAATCTAAACTAAAAGATGCGATTACAACTTATGAAAATGCCCTAAGCCGGTATAACAATCAGAAACTTTCAACATTTTCTGATTTTGATATTATTGAATATTGCCTGAAGCCTCTTGGCAATTTATACACAAAAACAAATGATTTTACCAATGCTGAAAGCACCATAAATCAATATATTTTTTTAGCTGAAAAAGAAAAAAACATCCGTCAACAAATGAGTGGCGCTATTAATTTAGCTAAACTTTTTCAAACACTGGGGAACCATGAAGCCGTTATAAAAGTTGTAGACAACGCGCTTAAACAGGCCAACATTCCTGCTTCTAAAAAAGCCCATTTAGAAAGTATAAAAACCACAAGTTTTATTGCTATAAATGATTATAAAATAGCATCATCTCAAAACATAAGTTCAAACGCCTCAAGTTTTGATATAGAGAAAACTAAAAGTCAAATAGAACTTAAAAACGGAAACTATAACGCTGCTTTAACGCATTTCAATAAAGCAAAAACACTGTTAAACCGTGAAGAATTAGGGACAAGAGATTTAGCAAAGTTTTATTTTCAAGAAGCACAACTTTATTTTTTGTTGCAAAAAAACAATGAGGCTTTAAAAAAATTGAATGAAGCTTTAAAAATCTTACTACCAAATTATTCTGCCGATGGTTTGCCAAATAAAAATCAATTATACGCCGAAAATACTTTTATTGATATTTTTGATTTGTATGCCGAACTACAAACCCTTCCAAATAACATTTTACAACTCTATGATTTGAGTTTTCATGTTTCAAATCTATTGAGAGACCATTGGACATCGCAAGAAACCAAAATCATCAATGAAACTCAAAACAGAAAGCGAAGCGAAAAATGTATCAATATTCTTTTTGATTATTACAATCAAACGAACAAGGGCTCCTTATTATTTAAAGCCCTTCAATATGCTGAAAACAATAAAGTATCTACTTTAAAATCTATTTTCCAGAAAAAATTACGCTTGCAACGTTTTCCAAATGATAGTCTTTTAAATACAGAATTTAATCTTTTAAAAAATCAAGAACGAATTAAAACTCAGTTAATCAAAGCGCAATTAACGAGTTACAATGCCTCATATATTAACAATTTAAACCAACAACTTAGCACAATTAGCGTGCAATTAAAAACAGTAAAAAACGCTATTAACAAAAAATTTTCGGAAGAAGAAAATACATTTTCATTAGAAACTTTACAACACAAATTGACTCAAAATAACACCGCCTTAACCGAGTACTTTTTTGGTGAGCAAAATTTATATCAATTTGTGATAACTGCTGATGCTATAGCTTTAAACAAAATAGATTTAGATGAAAAAAAGAAAAACGCCATTAGAAGCTACATCCACCTTTTCGAATCGTCATCAGCTATAAATAATGATATAGGTTATTATACGAATCAAGCATTTCACGTTTATAACCTACTTAATTTCAATGCGCTTTCAGCTTATCAAAATGTAATCATAATTCCTGATGGTTTATTAAATTTCATACCTTTTGAAGCGCTCTTGTCTGATAAAACAAAGACAACTTCATTTTCAAAAATGCCTTTTGTTGTAAAAAATCATCAAGTCGCCTATAACACGAGTATTTCATTTTACTTAAATACTTTAGAAAAAAACACAAACAACACCTTAATAGGTTTTTTCCCTGTATTTGAAAACACAAATCAAACACTAAATTATTCTATTGATGAAGCACATGCCATTGAAAAAGAAATGCCCTCTAAGCTATACATGAATGCTGATGCTACTAAAAGTAATTTCATGAAAAACGCTTCTAAACATGGTATTATTCATCTCTCCACACATGCCAGTGCTGGTAATTTTATCCAACCAGCAAATATGAAATTTTATGATGATTCGCTATTATTAAATGAATTGTATAGCATGACAATTCCAGCCAATTTAGTGGTTATGAGTGCTTGCGAAACAGGTGTTGGCAGACAATTTAAGGGCGAAGGTGCTATGAGTATAGCTAGAGGGTTTCAATATGCAGGCGCCAAAAACCTATTATTTTCTCTATGGCAAATAAACGATTTATCGACCTCGGAAATCATGAAATCTTTCTACAAAAGCTATAACAAACATGAATCTGCATGGCTTGCCAATCATGAATCGAAAATAAACTATCTAGAAAAAGAAACCATAAACAACATCAAAAAATCGCCTTATTATTGGAGTGCATTTGTTTATTATGGCTCGCTAGAAACGGCAAAACCACAAAACACTATTTTTTATATTATTTTTGGGATTGTAATTATTTTGATTGCTTTACTTTTAATGCTGAAATTTAAAAACCATGAATGAAACGCTTCAACAATTTCTCACCAAACAAGGCTATTCAAAAGTAAAATTACACCTTACCAAAACGAATCATTTTGAAATAAAGGCCTCCATTAATGGAAAAAAGGGGCTTTTTATATTAGACACGGGTGCCTCTAGTTCTTGCGTAGGTTTTGAAGCGATTGATACTTTTAAGCTTAAAGCAGAAGATTCTTTAATTAAAGCCGCAGGAGCTGGTGCTATCGATATGGAAACCAAGTTATCAAAAAAGAACAAAGTTAAAATTGGGAAATGGTCGAATAATAAAATTGTCTTGGTTCTATTTAACCTCACTCATGTTAATTCCGCTTTAATTAATCATGATTCCAAACCTGTAGATGGCATTATTGGAGCAGATATTCTAAAAAAAGGCAAAGCTGTAATTGACTACCAAAAGAAATACCTATATTTAAAGTTGAGTTAATAGCACCCAAAAAATGAAAACTTCAATTACAATTGCCGATGACCATCCGCTCATCTTACGTGGGTTGTTAGATTTTTTAAACCAACAAGGTTATAAAATACTAGCGAGTTCAGACGACGGGCAAACCGCGTATAATCATATATTAAAATTTAAGCCAGAAATTGCTATTTTAGATATTAGCATGCCTGTTATGACCGGCTTAGATGTAGCAGAACTGTGTCATAAAAATAAATTATCCACCAAAATTATTCTTCTAACTTTAAATATTGATGAATATTTTTACAACAAAGCATTAGAGTACGAAGTACAAGGCTATATCCTGAAAGAATTTGCTCTTGAACAAATTGAAGCCTGTATTGAAGAACTGTCACAAGGAAAAACATATTTTAGTAAAGAAATTGACGCATATCTCGACCCAGATCATATAGATAACCAACCTACAGAAGAAATGCATAATTTGACAAAATCGGAATTAAAAATTGTCAAACTAATTTCTAAACATAAAACAAGTCAGCAAATTGCCGAACATTTATCTATTTCCGTCAGAACAGTTGACAAACACCGAAGCAATATTGTCAACAAACTAAACTTAAGTAACAGCCCTACTTCACTTGTAATTTGGGCCTTGGTTAACAAAAGGCTCCTTTTTAAAATAAAAGATTGAGTTTATTTTTCACAAATCATTATAGATAACCGTAGTATTTCAGGCATCTTATCAGTTAAACCCTATAACTTAACTAAAATACGTAGAAGTGCGTATTTTTTTTTAAAGTAGTCTATTGTATCTTCGTATTGCTATTAATTCTTTTGAGAGAGAATTTTTTTATTATACTCTGCATCGCTCAAACCGGTGCAGAGTTTTAAAAAAATTTAATCTCAAATTCTAAAGAACAACTCTCATGGAGAACAGAACATTTGACAGGTATTGCACAATAGCTTTAACTGCTATTGTCGTTTTCATTTTAACAGTGAATATTTACGTATTTTTTTTCTAAGCTATTATCAATAAAAATATAAGCTGTTATCAACTAAAAAATTTTGAGTACAAAAAAAGGGTGTTGTTTAAAAACAACACCCTTTTTTATTTGACTATTTATGCCCCTTATTAAAGCTCTAACGCTTTTTTAACATCGTTATTCATAAGGATTTCAGTAGGATTTTCTAGAGCTTCTTTAACAGCAACTAAGAACCCAACACTTTCTTTTCCATCAATTATTCTATGGTCGTAAGATAAGGCTACATACATAATTGGTCTAATTTCAACCTTACCGTCAATGGCAACAGGTCTTTCAACAATATTATGCATTCCTAAAATACCACTTTGAGGCGGGTTGATAATTGGTGTAGATAACATACTTCCAAATACACCACCGTTAGTGATTGTAAATGTACCACCTGTCATTTCATCTACAGTAATTTGCCCGTCTCTAGCACGAAGTGCTAAACGTTTAACTTCTGCTTCAACACCTCTAAAACTTAAGTTTTCAGCATTTCTAATAACAGGAACCATTAATCCTTTAGGACCAGAAACAGCGATACTAATATCACAGAAATCATAAGAAAGCATTTCCTTACCATCCATCATAGAGTTCACTGCAGGATACATTTCTAAAGCTCTAACCACTGCTAGAGTAAAGAAACTCATAAATCCTAATCCAACACCATGTTTTGCTTTGAAAGCCTCTTTATGCTCTGAACGTAATGCAAAAATAGGGGACATATCAACTTCGTTAAAAGTTGTTAGCATCGCTGTTGTGTTTTTAACCTCAACTAAACGCTCTGCTACTTTTCTTCTTAGCATAGACATTTTACTACGGCTAGTTCCTCTAGACCCACCAGTTGGTGTTCCCATAGAAGGCACTGCATTTATAGCATCGTCTTTAGTAACACGACCAGCTTTTCCGGTTCCAGAAACAGCATCTGCTTCAATGCCTTTTTCAGCTAATATTTTCTTGGCCGCAGGACTAGCACTTCCTGTTGCGTATGTTTTTGTTTCCTCAGTAGCCTTAGGTGCTTCAGCAGCTGGAGCCGCTTCTTTTTTCTCCTCTTTTGCTGGAGCATCACCTTCAGGTTTTTCAGCACTTGTATCAATTAAGCATACAACAGCACCAACCTCTACAGCATCACCTTCATCAGCTTTTAAAGTAATTATACCGCTAACTTCAGCTGGTAATTCAAGTGTTGCTTTATCACTATCTACTTCAGCAATAGCTTGATCTTTTTCAACGTAATCGCCATCTTCAACAAGCCATGTTGCAATTTCAACTTCTGTAATAGACTCCCCTGGTGAAGGGACTTTCATTTCTAAAATCATTTTTTATAATTTTAATGGTATCTTATTTTCTTTTAATCTAACTTTTTATATCAAATACAGCGTTAATTACTTGTTGCTGTCTTCTTTTATCTCTTGTACTTGATCCTGGTGCAGGTACCGAGCTATATGCTCTTGCACAAACATCTAATTTTACAATTTCTAAACGTTGAGCGATGTGCATCCAAGCTCCCATATTTTTAGGTTCCTCTTGTGCCCAAACATGCTTTTCTACGTTTGGATAACGTTTTAATACGGCTTCTATTTTATCGATATGTAAGGGGAATAACTGCTCGATTCTTACTAGAGCAACTTCTTCTGTTCCTAATTCTTCTCTTTGCGCTAATAAATCATAGTAGAATTTACCTGTACAAAATACTAATTTTTTAACCTTATCTGGGTTAATGGTATCATCGATCACCTCTTGGAATCCTCCTGAAGCTAATTCGCTAATTGAAGATACCGCTTTTGGGTGACGCAGTAAACTTTTAGGTGTAAATACTACTAAAGGTTTTCTGAAATCACGTTTCATTTGACGACGCAATAAGTGGAAAAAGTTTGCAGGTGTTGTACAATCGGCAACAATCATATTATCATTACCACATAATTGCAGGTAACGTTCAATTCTTGCAGATGAATGCTCAGAACCTTGTCCTTCATAACCGTGCGGTAACAAAACAACAATACCGTTTTGTGACTTCCATTTATCTTCTGCAGCCGATAAATATTGATCGAATATAATTTGCGCACCGTTACTAAAATCTCCAAACTGAGCTTCCCAAATGGTTAATGTATTTGGGTTTGCCATGGCATAACCATAATCGAAACCTAAAACACCATATTCAGATAAGAAAGAATTGTAAATATACATTTCTCCTTTGTTCGCTGGGTTTGTATTTAATAAGTTGATACGTTCTTCTGAAATCTCATCGCGTAAAATCGCGTGTCTATGACTAAAAGTTCCACGCTCTACATCTTGACCAGATATACGCACATTGAAACCTTCTTCTAATAAACTTCCGTAGGCTAAAGTTTCAGCCATACCCCAATCTAAGTTATCAGTTTCAAAAACCATTTTTGCACGACCATCAAGAATACGCTCTGCTTTACGTAAAAACTTCACGCCTTCTGGAACTGTAGATACTACTTTAGAAATATCTTTTAATTTATCTTGAGCATACGCTGTGTCTGCAGGTTCTAACATGGCATCAACACCACGACGCACAAAACCTGTCCAACGCTCCATCATAAATTCACGCACTTTAGAAGTATCATCTTCCTTAGATTGTGTATATGCTGTTTCAAGCGTTTCTTTAAATTCGGCAACAATTTGTGCAGAATAATCTTTATCGATTGTGTTTTCAGCAACTAACTTATCCGCATATATTTTAAACGGATTCGCGTGCTTAGCAATATGTTTGTATAATTTAGGTTGTGTAAATCTTGGCTCATCACCTTCGTTATGACCATATTTTCTATAGCCTAACAAATCGATATATACATCCTTTTTGTAACGCATTCTATATTCTAAGGCCAATTCAACAGCGTGAACTACTGCTTCAGCATCATCAGAGTTAACGTGTAAAACTGGTGATAAGGTCACTTTAGCCACATCTGTACAATAGGTACTTGAACGTGCATCTAAATAATTGGTTGTAAAACCAACTTGGTTATTTACCACAATATGAATGGTTCCACCCGTTTTATAACCGTTAAGCTGACTCATTTGTGCCACCTCGTATACCACACCTTGACCCGCAACTGCAGCATCACCATGTACTATAATTGGTATAATTTTAGAATCATCACCACCGTAATCATTATCAATTTTTGCTCTAGTAATCCCTTCCGCCACTGGCGCAACAGTTTCTAGGTGCGATGGGTTAGGCACTAAGTTCATCTTGATCGTTTTACCGTTTTGGTAGGTTTTATCAAGTGTTAACCCTAAGTGATACTTCACATCACCATCGATATATTCATCTTCAAAATCTTTACCATCAAACTCACTAAAAAGTTCGTTCATTGGTTTTCTAAAGATGTTTACAAGTGTGCTTAAACGACCACGGTGAGCCATTCCTAAAACACATTCCTTAACATCATATTTTTTAGAAGCATAGAAAAGCACGTTACTAATTGCAGGAATTAGAGACTCGCCACCTTCTAATGAAAAACGTTTCTGACCAACATACTTGGTTTGTAAAAAGTTTTCAAAAGTTACCGCTTGGTTTAACTTCGAAAGAATGTATTTTTTAGTATCAGCTGAAAATGTTGGGTGATTATCATTTTTATTTAATTGATCTTGCCACCACTTAATAACCTCTGGATTTCTTAAGTACATGTATTCCACACCAATAGAATCACAATAAATACTATTAAGATGTTTAACAATCTCTCTTAAAGTTTTTGGACCAACGCCTAAAACTTCACCTGCATTAAAAAGGGTATCTAAATCACTATCTGAAAGATCAAAATTACTTAACTCTAATGTTGGTGTATAGCTTCGTCTATCACGAACGGGGTTTGTTTTAGTAAACAAATGCCCACGCATTCTATAACCATCAATAAGTCTTAACACATTAAATTCCTTCTGTACGTGTTCAGGTATTTGAGTTGAAACGCCTTCAACAATCTCACCCTCTAAGCCATAGTTTTCGGCACCAAAATCGTAACCTTGAAAAAAGGCTCTCCAACTAGGCTCTACACTATCTGGGTTCTCTAAATACTGATTATATAAGTCGGAAAAATACGCTGTGTGTGCAGCGTTTAAAAAAGAATATTTATCCATTGTAAGTATTAATCTCCTGTAGTTTTTCAAAAAAATATTTCTCAAAAATACAACATTTAGTAAAATTAGATGATTCTTTGCCTATATTTATGGCAGCTCAACTTCATTTAACGAATATGACTATTTTTTTGTTAATTTTTTAAATAAATATGATTTTAAACAAGGCTTTGTTCCGCATCTCTAAAAAAACAACTTTCTTATGTGTTGTTTTTTCCTGCTGCTTTATAAATATTCAAGCACAACAATCTAAAAGCGACTTTTGGAATCACGTACGTTTTGGAGGGAATTTAGGACTTAGTTTTGGCAACGAATTTTTTAGTGGAACCGTGGCGCCAAGTGCCATCTATCAGTTTGATGAACATTTTGCCCTTGGTTTAGGTTTGAATGCCACATTTAATAGTCAAAAAGATTTTTACAAATCGACCATATTAGGTGGAAGCCTTATAGGTTTGTACAATATTATTCCTCAAATTCAAGTTTCTGCAGAATTTGAACAACTCAATGTGGATAGAAATTATGAATCCAGATATAATTTCCCCGACGACAACTATTGGCTTTCAGCCTTATATTTAGGCGCGGGTTACCGCACCGGCAACATCACCTTTGGCATTCGATATGATGTTTTATACGATGATTACGATAGTATTTATGGTAATCCTTGGTCGCCATTTTTTAGGGTTTACTTTTAAATACTTTTCATTAACTTAATTACCCCTTTCTACAAAAAACAACAGAAAACTACCCCTATTTCAATCCTGTTTTTTTGATGAAAACGCTAAGCCTCTAAAGAAGAACCCTTTCCGTGTAAATTTCACCACATTTATGGCTAAAGACTTAAAGTCAAGTTCATTCTAAAAACAAGAGTAATCATGATTTATATCATAAATATTTACAAAAAATCAAGTTAATTTTGCTTATGAAAATCATATTTATGAAGACGACTTTAAAAATTTCAACTCTTGCATTAATCGCCGTACTTATGAGTTGTGGTGGAGGTGAAGAAAAAAAGAAAACTGGTTTTTCTTATGAAACCAATTCTACAACCGAAACAAACACTTCCGCAGAAGCAAAAGATATCCCAGCTTCAAAAACAATCGATTTAACCAATAAAGGCATCGGCCCTATTACTTCATTAAACTTAGATACTAATATAGACGCAAACCTTGCTAAGCAAGGCGAAGAGCTATTTACAAAAACATGTACTGCTTGCCATAGACCTGACAAGAAATTTATAGGTCCTGCTCCAAAAGACATCCTAAACCGAAGAACTCCTGAATGGGTTATGAACCTTATTTTGAACCCTAATAATATGGTAAAGGACGACCCTTTAGCTAAAGCTTTATTAGAGGAACATAACGGCTCCCCAATGCCTGTTCAAATAACTTCTGAAGACGAAGCCAGAGCGCTACTAGAATATTTTAGAACGCTGTAATTTATTTATAAACCTACAATTTCAATTTAACTCGTTAAGACTAGCTTATAATCAATTTTGAAATCATGAATATTACAACCTTATAATTTTTACAACTTCTACCTTTTTGCCCACAAAAAAACGCGAAGCATCTGCTTCGCGTTTTTAATATTATATAATGAACTGAAATTTAATCAGCTAGAATAATAACTTTATTATCTTTCATTTCAAGTGTTCCAGATTTAATATCTATCAATAACACCTTATTATCTACCATATGAGGTTTTACATCTGGGTGTAATTTATCATAATCTAGATGTGGCTGAGTATGTACTCTAACTTTCACGGTTCCTTCAGTAAGCAAAGACACAATAGGTGCGTGATTTTGCAACATTTGAAACTCACCTTCAACTCCTGGCACGGTTACAGAATCAACTTCTGAACTGAAAAAAGTAGCTTCTGGGGATACAATTTCTAAATACATAATTTATATAGTTGTTTGTTATTGGTTACTCGCTGCTGGTAAATTTAATAACCAACTACTGTAAACCATTAACTAATTTATGCTTCTGCAAGCATTTTATCTCCAGCTTCAATAGCTTCTTCAATGGTTCCTTTAAGGTTAAATGCTGCTTCTGGTAAACGATCTAATTCACCATCCATAATCATGTTAAACCCTTTAATAGTTTCTTTAATATCTACTAATACACCTGGAATTCCTGTAAACTGTTCAGCTACGTGGAAAGGCTGAGATAAGAAACGTTGTACACGTCTTGCTCTACCTACGGCTAATTTATCTTCTTCAGATAATTCTTCCATACCAAGAATCGCGATAATATCTTGTAATTCTTTATAACGTTGTAACAACTCTTTTACACGTTGTGCACAAGCGTAATGTTCTTGACCTAAAATATCTGCTGTTAAAATTCTTGAAGTAGAATCTAATGGATCTACCGCTGGGTAAATACCTAGCTCAGCAATTTTACGAGATAATACCGTTGTAGCATCTAAGTGAGCAAAGGTTGTAGCAGGAGCAGGATCGGTTAAATCATCCGCAGGTACATATACTGCTTGTACCGAAGTAATAGAACCTCTTTTAGTTGAAGTAATACGTTCTTGCATCGCACCCATCTCAGTTGCTAATGTTGGTTGGTAACCTACCGCAGAAGGCATACGTCCTAATAATGCAGATACCTCTGAACCAGCTTGTGTAAAACGGAAAATGTTATCTACGAAGAAAAGTACGTCTTTCCCTTGACCTTCACCAGCACCATCACGGAAATACTCAGCGATAGTTAAACCAGATAAGGCTACACGCGCACGCGCTCCAGGAGGCTCATTCATTTGTCCGAATACGAAAGTTGCTTTCGATTCTTTCATTTTAGACTTATCTACTTTAGATAAATCCCATCCACCATCTTCCATAGAATGCATAAAATCATCACCATAACGGATAATTCCTGATTCTAACATCTCTCTTAAAAGGTCATTTCCTTCACGAGTTCTTTCTCCAACTCCAGCAAATACTGAAAGTCCACCGTGACCTTTTGCAATATTGTTAATCAACTCTTGAATTAATACTGTTTTACCTACACCGGCACCACCAAATAAACCAATCTTACCACCTTTTGCATAAGGTTCGATAAGGTCGATTACTTTAATACCAGTAAATAAAACTTCTGTAGAAGTTGATAAATCTTCAAATTTAGGCGCTTGACGGTGAATTGGCAACCCAGCTTCTCCAGCTTTAGGTAAATCTCCAAGACCATCAATAGCATCTCCAATTACATTAAATAAACGTCCGTAAACATCATCACCAATCGGCATTTGAATAGGAGACCCTGTTGCAACAACTTCAGCTCCTCTACTTAAACCATCAGACGAGTCCATTGCGATAGTACGTACTGTATCTTCACCAATGTGAGACTGTACTTCTAATACTAATAAAGAACCATCAGCTCTTTTAATTTCTAATGAATCGTAAATTTTTGGAAGCTCTGATTCCGAAGCGAATTGAACATCGATAACCGGACCTACTATTTGTGCAACTTTACCTGTAACTTTAGACATTACTTATTTGTTTAATATTATGCGACTTAATTGGTTGAAAACTCTTTTGGTTTTCGCGCTGCAAAGATATATTTTTTAATTTAAAAAGAAAGTTGTTTTTCTTGCTTTTTTGGAATGAAAACTACACCATTATTTTGAATACCTTATTATAGAACCATTGAAAACAAATATTTGCTAAATTAAGGCTGGTTTTTAGAGAAAAAACAAGAAACCCTGCAAATATTAATTTGCAGGGTTTTTAAAATATATAGACAACATGAATCTTAGATTAAAGATTCATTATTTAGCTAATATTATAGATTTGCATAGTTAGACCATCCTTCAAAAGCAGTTGCATCAGCACCAGTAGCAGACGTATTAGTTGTAATGAAAGAACTAATTACAACAGAACCATCAATGTTATTGATAACCTCAGTAGTTGAGTAATCGAAGTTAGCATCAGTAAATACTAAAGAACCATCATTTACTTGATCTAATTGATCGTTTAAGAAAATTACAGTCTCTACGTTAGTCACAACGATGTTATCGAAGTGTCCAGCAGTACCTTGTTTAAGATCGAAAGCAGCTTTACCTGTTCTGTTGCTACCTCTAACAGTAACATCAGATACAGCAGCGCTAGCTCTTGGAAGCGCATTAAACTCACCACTTCTAGAAGCTAATTCAAAAGCATAATCTCCAACATTATCATATTGGTGAATTACAATGTTTGTAAGTGATCCAGCGTATCCTTCATCCCAGTCGATAGAATCATCTTCCATACCTACCATAGATAAGTTTGTAGCGTTTACAGTTCCTCCGTAAAATTCGAAACCATCATCAGCACCTTCAAAAGCCTCACAGTTTTCTACGATAGTACCACTACCACATGCGAAGAAAGAAAAAGCGTTGAATTCGAACTCACCATCAGAAGAAGCTTGTCCAGCGTACTCAACACGAACATATTTTAAAGATCCTGAGCTATCAGAAGCATCATTTCCACCGTAAGGTTTTTGTCCAGCTTCAGATAAAGAATCTGCAGGTCCGTTAAATGGCGCTTTACCGTGGAAAGTAATTCCACCCCAGTCACCAGCACCACCTTCTTGGTTTTTGTTTTCAGAAGTAAATACGATTGGCTCATCAGCAGTACCTTCAGCGATTAATTTACCACCTTGTAATACCATTAATAAGTTAACACCAGCAGCTTGATCTTCAGCTGTAACTGTAATTGTTGATCCTTTTTCAATAGTTAAAGTTGCTCCGTCTTCTACGTAAACAGCACCTTTAAGGGTATAGTTACCAGTTGGAATCACTACATCTCCAGTAATTGTACCTTCGATAACTCCAGTTTGAGCACCAGTACCATCGATTTCAGAATATCTAGACCATCCAGAAAATGCAGAAGCATCAGCTCCAGTTGCAACAGGGTTTTGAGAAATTAATGTTCCTGACACATCAGTATCATCAATATTGTTTACCATTAAGTTTGTACTGTAATCAAAGTTAGCGTTAGTGAACACTAAAGAACCATCATTTACTTGATCTAATTGATCGTTTAAGAAAATGATTGTTTCAGCGTTAGAAACCACGATGTTATCGAAGTGTCCAGCAGTACCTTGCTTAAGATCGAAAGCTGCTTTACCTGCTCTGTTACTAGCTCTTACAGTAACATCTTTTACTGTAGCGTTAGCTCTTGGAGTTGCGTTAAACTCACCACTTCTAGAAGCTAATTCAAAAGCATAATCTCCAACATTATCATATTGATAGATTACTGCATTTGTAATAGACCCTTGGTAACCTTCATCCCAGTCGATAGAATCATCTTCCATACCTACCATAGATAAGTTTGTAGCGTGTACAGTTCCTCCGTAAAATTCGAAACCATCATCAGCACCTTCAAAAGCCTCACAATTTTCTACGATAGTACCACTACCACATGCGAAGAAAGAAAAAGCGTTGAATTCGAACTCACCATCAGAAGAAGCTTGTCCAGCATACTCAACACGTACATATTTTAAAGATCCTGAGCTATCTGCAGCATCTGTTCCACCGTAAGGTTTTTGTCCAGCTTCAGATAAAGAATCTGCAGGACCATTAAATGGCGCTTTACCGTGTAAAGTAATTCCACCCCAGTCACCAGCACCACCTTCTTGGTTTTTGTTTTCAGAAGTAAATACAATTGGTTCAGAAGCAGTACCTTCAGCGATTAATTTACCACCTTGTAATACCATTAATAAGTTAACTCCAGCAAGTTGATCTTCAGCTGTAACTGTAATTGTTGATCCTTTTTCAATAGTTAAAGTTGCTCCGTCATCTACGTAAACAGAACCTCTAAGTATATAGTTACCAGTTTCTAAAAAAGTATCTTCAGAAATTGTTCCTTCGATAACGCCTTCTACATTACCTCCGTCATCATCACCACCTCCAGTGGCATCGTCATCATTGCTACATGACATTGCACCTAAGAATAAACTAGCTACAAGTGTAATTTTTAAAAAATTTGTTTTCATCATTTTTGTTATTTAATTGTTTCGGTTTTTATTAATTTGAATTATAATTTGTAAGTAAGGTTAAAACTGAAGCTCACACCTTGGTCAAAACTTTCAATCACATTACTATACTCGTCTGGGAACTGCACATCTTGAGTGGCATCTTGAGTAAATAATGTTTTCTCATTTAGGATGTTTCTAACCGTTAAGCGTAAACCTATTTTTTCATTGAATTGGGTATTCCAAGAAAAATCTAATTGATTGATTGGCTTCTCATAAATTTCATCGGCACCTTCAACTCCTACCGCGTAAATACGTTTTCCGTAAGTATTAAAAATTAAGTTAAGTGAAGAATTAAAGGCATCACGATCAATAAGCTTGTAACTTAAATCGGTGTTAATCCCCCAGTCTGACGCCCCTTGTAGTTTTCTATTGGTATTGGTTACCGAAGCAAACTCATCACTATCAGGATCTGCTGAAGCTTCTGAATTCATAAGGATACCATTGAATCCAAATGAAAACCCTTCTAAAGCTTCTGTTTTTGTAACATTACCAATGTTTAATTTGGCTTCAAGCTCGATACCATATATATAAGCTTCATCGAAGTTATCGAAGTAAGTTCTATACCCTACTGATGTTGCTCTAGATAAACGCTCGATTGGATTATCTATGAATTTCCCGAAAGCTGTAAAAGCTAAAAGCTCTGAATTTGAAGGGAAGATTTCATATTTTAAATCTAAGTTGTAGTTTGTAGAGTTTTCAATTTCAGGGTTACCAATCACCTGGTTACCATCACCATCTTGGAAAGTTGTTGGTAAAATCTCTCTTAAACGTGGTCTCGTTACCGTTTTAGATCCTGCCAAACGTACATTTGAGATATCGTTAAGTGTATATTTTATGTTGAAAGTCGGACTAATATCAAACGGATTGTATTCTAGTACTGAATACGGTGAATTGATAGATGTTAATTGTTTACGGTAAGTAATTTCTCTGTAAGCCAATTCACCTCTCACACCTACTTGTACCAATAAGCGCTCCCATTCTTTAGAGAAATCTAAATACCCCGCGTGGATAGATTGGTCAATAAAACTTTTGGCTTGAGGATCGGCAGTATTTCTGTAGAATAAGTAACCGTCTTCAAAACCTTGGTCGAAAAATGCTTGTGGATCTTCCGTATTAATATAAGGTAAAATACCGTTATAGTTTTGATCAACAGAAATGGTTCTATTGAAGAAGTCATAAGAAATCGCATCAAAGTTATAACCGGCTTTTAAAATAGCTGTGTATTTATCTAATTCTTCGTCTTTTTGAAAACCAACTTGATACTCTAACTTAGCGTTTACGTTGCTGTTTTCTAATTCTTGGTAGAATTTAAACGGGTCAATACCGTTTGTTGTAATATACTCAGCTTCTTCACCTTCACCAGCTGTTCTTAATACACGTCTATCTGGAACATTGTTGTTACCCATGCCGTAAGAACCTCCAAATGATAATACGTGTTTATCATCTTGCCAAGATTTTTCACCTAACAACTGAAAAGACACTAAATCATTTTCTGTATACTTAGTATCTCTAATGTAGAATACTTTATCATTTAACTGTGTAAATCCATTGTTATCACCAGCAGCTTCTCTAATAAAGTTTGAAGAGTTTTGTAGGTAAATGGTGTTGAATAATAAGTTGAAGTTGTTATTTCTTTTATAACTCAACCCTAGTAAAGAAGACTTTTGTGTTGAGAAATTATAGTTTGTTGTTTGAAAATCTTGTTGTGCTGTTCCTTCAGAGTTTAAAGCACGTTCAACACCTTGCTGTGTCAGGTAAGAGTTTCTGTAATCTAAACTAAAATAGAATCCTACTTTATCGGTACCATTGTTATAGATACTTTGTCCGTGAGAAATTCCAAATCTTGTACTCAAAGGTGCTTTGGTTGTTTTTGGCGTCCAAGACGTATCAAACAGCTCTGCTGATTCTGATGGTGTTGCAGTATAACCTAAAGTTGCATCTTTATTATAAGGTCCTGGAAGGTGACGACCACCACCAGTATAACCTAAAAACTCTAAGTCACCACTGTTGTCAATGTTGAAATCTTGCATCGTCGTATTGGTGTTCATGCCTGCACCAAAGTTCACTACAGTTACGGGTTGACTAGGAATTTGCTTCGTATTAATTTGAAAGGTTGCTCCAGCAAAATCTTGATAAATACTACTGTTGAACGTTTTTAATACATCTACAGACCCTACAATACTTGTAGCGATATAGCTTAACGGAATAATTTTGTTATCAGGATCTGATGAAGCTAATGGTAAACCATTTACTAATAAAAAGTTATAACGGTCATCTAAACCACGTACAAAAATACCACGATCTTGCACTGTAGTAATTCCTGACACTTTAGATAATCCTTGCTCAACGTTTGAAACCGCTTTTCTAGTAAGCTCCTCAGCTCCAATACTTTGCTTAATTTCAACCGCTTTCTTTTGCTCTAATAATAAAGCTGTTTCACTTTCTCTTTTTGTTGACGTTGTAATCACAACCTCATCTAAAGAAGCCGCACTGGCACTCAATACTACGTTCACCTCTGTAGTTTTACCGCCTACTACAGTAACTTCTACTTCTTGAGTTTGGTACCCAACGAAACTATATAGTAACGTATAGGTTCCTGGCTCCATGTTATCGAAGTAGTAAAGTCCGTCAAAATCTGAAGTGGTTCCTGTTGTAGTGCCTTTAACTAATACATTGGCGAACGCGAGTGGTTCGTTATTGTATTCTTTATCGGTTAATTTGCCCTTAACCGAACCGGTAGTTTGCGCAAATGCAAATGCCGACGTCATGATTGTAAATAATACTAATAATTTTTTCATTGTTTTTGTCATAATTTCACGCTGCAAAGAAACCATAGGACTTTAATTCTAGTGTTACCTCATGATTAAAGAACCGTAACAAAAGTGTTATGTTAAGGTTATCCTAAAATGAATAGACCAGAAAGACTGTTTACATTTTATTAACATTGAGGTAGCTAGAAAAAACAAGATATTACCGCATAAAAAAGCTGCTTTCGTATAAACGAAAGCAGCTTTTTACTTTGTGATCTAAACACGCTATAAGCGCGCCAGACTATAATCGATTCCCCTCAATTACTTACTCATTACTCACTTTAGACGTATTGTTTTCGGCACTAGCAAAAACTAAAGCCAAATCATCTAAAGATACCGTACTAGCTTCTAAATACATTTTTACAGCTTCCGTTTTTAATGCTTCTACCTGAACTTGAGATTCTTTGGTTTCATAACCTGTAAAACTGCAAACCAAAGTATAAGTCCCTTCGGCTAAATTATCAAATTTAAAAAAGCCATTTTCATCTGATAAGACCTCAGCGCCAGTTTCTTTAACCATAACTTTAGCATATAAAAGCGGTGCATTTTCAGCTTCCACATCTAGCAAATTACCACTTATAGAACCAGCCTCTTGGGCAAATCCTAAGGCTGAAATAAAAAAGACTAAACTATAGATAAATTGTTTCATGACTTAAATTTGTAATATTTTGCAAAGTAACTGCATAACAGCATCTTACATGTTACCAAATCATTAATCGTTTATCATGATAATGTTACCTTAATGTTAACAATGTTTCCTCATTATTTTGAAGCCCTTAATAACAACTGCATTTTTTAATGAAAATAAGTATCTTGCCCTCACTTTTAATAGATATCGATGAACTGGGAACAACTATTATCCTTAAAGCGCTTTGGCGACACTAATAAACGCATTAGAAAAGAACAAGATGAGAACCGCGTAGGTTTTGAAGTGGATTACGATCGTATTATTTTTTCTTCGGAATTTAGAAGCCTTCAAGACAAAACCCAAGTCATTCCTTTATCGAACACCGATTTTGTACACACCCGTCTAACACACAGCCTGGAAGTGAGTGTGGTAGGACGTTCTTTAGGTCGTAGCGTGGGGCATAAACTTTTAGAAAAACACCCACATTTAAAAAATATTCATGGGTATCATCCTAATGATTTTGGTGCTATTGTAGCTGCGGCTGCTTTGGCTCACGATATTGGAAATCCGCCATTCGGACATTCAGGTGAAAAAGCCATTGGTGAATTCTTTATAAACGGTGAAGGTAAAACATATAAAGAGCAGTTAACTCCAGCACAATATCAGGACCTATGTGATTTTGAAGGTAACGCCAACGGATTTAAAATTCTCACCGAAAGTCACCCCGGACGCCCAGGCGGTATTCGTTTAAGTTATGCCACGCTCGGGGCTTTTACAAAATATCCTAAAGAATCGCTACCAAAAAAACCGACTAATCATATTGCCGATAAGAAATATGGTGTTTTTCAATCGGAAAAAGAAAATTTTGAAGATGTCGCCCAAGAACTTGGCTTAATTAAGCGTAGTGATAACGGCCTAAGCTACTCAAGGCATCCGCTTACCTTTTTAGTTGAAGCTGCCGATGATATTTGTTATACCATCATCGATTTTGAAGACGGTATCAACTTAGGTTTGATTCAAGAAGAATACGCACTGGAATATTTATCTAAAATTATTAGAAAAAACATCATTCCAGAACATTATTACGCCCTTGAAACTCAAAAAGACCGCATTGGTTATTTACGTGCCCTAGCTATTGGTACTTTAATAAACGAAGCTGTGGACATTTTTATGGCGAACGAAGAAGCCATACTAAGCGGTGAATTCGATTGTGCCCTTTTAGACAAAAGTGCCTACGACGCTCAAATTAAAGATGTCATTAAAATTAGCATTGATAAAGTTTACCAATCTACCGAAGTGATAGACAAAGAGATTGTAGGCTACGGCGTTATCAATACCTTATTAAACACTTACACTACCGCGGTTAACAACAGTTACAATCATACGGCTTCTAATTACGATAAGCTCATTTTAAAAGGACTACCTGACACCTTAAAAACCAAAGACGACGACTTATACACGCGTCTGCTTAGTGTTTGCCATTATGTATCATTACTATCTGATAGCAAGGCCATGTTAGATTATAAGAAAATTAAGGGGTTGGGGTTTTGATTTGAAAGAGAAACTTTGACGGAAGACGGAAGACCATTGACTCTTGACTGTTGACTGTTGACTGTTGACTGTTGACTGTTGATTCTAATGTAATTTTTTAACTTTTCATTTTTCATTATTAATGACTAGAATGTTTATGCGTTTATTTGTTTAGTCGTTTAACCAATAACTGAAATTGAAAGTTGGTTTTTGATTGTTAGAGTTGAAGTTATTTTTCATTTTTAACTTTTCCCTTTTTAATTGCTGGAATGTTTATTTGTTGAATGAGAAACTTTGACGGAAGACAGATGACCATTGACTCTTGACTCTTGACTCTTGACTCTTGACGATAAGGCAAATTTTTAACTTTTAACTTAAACCTGCGACTTGAATTAATAAAGACACTTTCTTTCGGCAGGAACGATAACTCAACTTGAAGCTTGAAACTTCTTACATCTAATATTTTACTTCAAACAGCTGTCACCTGTCTTCTGTCATCCGTCCTAAAACTCAAAAGCTAAGTAATAAACTCATGCGCTTTTTCGTAAACCAGATGAGACTCCCAACCACGATATAAAAAATAATCAATAAATTTCTTACGTTTTTTGTAAGTATTAACTTCTTTTATTAAATTCGCTCGTTTTTCAGATAAATCGGAAAGTACCGTGAGGTATTCATCATCATTAATTTCAGCTAGTGCCTGAGTGATATTGTATTTTGAAATGTCCTTCTGCTTTAATTCAGAAGTTAAACGCCGCCTACCCCAATGCTTAATTCGGAATTTACCTCGAACAAAGGCTTTGGCAAAACGTTCTTCATTAAGGAAATTGTGATCTAAAAGATGGACTATAATAACATCGATAGCTTCGGGTATCATGTACATAGACACCAACTTTTTTCGAACTTCTTGATGACAACGCTCTTGATACGCACAATAATGCTCTAATTTTTTAGTAGCCTCTTGTACGGTATATGTTTTTTTTGACTGCATAGAAGACCAAAAATAACAAGGATAAATTAACAATTGAATAAAAATATTTAAAAACACGTTTTAGTTTCTCTCTCAAAAGACTCGAAAATTAAACCATTGAAGAAAACTACTTTACTAAGCCTATGCCTCATTATTTTTAATTTAGGCTTTTCTCAGACCACTTTAACCGAAGGCGACATTGCAATCACAGGCGTCATTTCAGTAAATCCAGATCAGTTTTCATTCGTTTTATTAACCGATGTTTTAAGCGGAACAGAAATTCATTTTACCGATAAAAACTGGCTCCCCACCGGCGGCAAATTTTCTACCATTGGCGAAGGTACCGTAACATGGACAGCCACCACCGACTTACCTTGCGGAACTGCGATAACCATCACAGATACTGGACATATCACAGAAAACACGTATTCCGCAACTATTGGAAATGTTATAGAGTCGGAACTCGGGTTTACCTTAAACGAAGCTTCTGGCGATGAAATATCTGCTTTTCAAGGCAGCGAACAAACCCCAACTTTTTTATACGCCATACATTTTGGAAACACTTTAGGCTGGGCAGATACCGATGCCAACGTAACAGCAAATCGCAGTGGCGTGCCTGCAGGATTAACCAATAGTGTAAATGCTATGAACATGGGTAATTTTGAAAACGGCACTTTCAACTGCACCACAACAAGTAACAAAACCTTAATTTTAGCCGATGTCGTACAACCCTCAAACTGGACACGAACCAATGGAGCAATAACTTTAACAGCATGTTCTTATACCTGTAGCACACCAACACCTTGCTTAACAACCGTTGTTTACGATCATTCAGGATGGAGCGGTACGCCCGATTTAACCACAGAAGTTCAAATTTTAGCAGATTACAGCACAAGCCTAGGGAGTTTTAAAACCTGTAAATTAACTATTGGATCTGGAACCTCATTTATTGTTGAAAACAACACCTACGTAGAAATTGAAAACGACGTGATTGTAAACGGCAACTTAATTGTTGAAACCCAAGCAAATTTTGTTCAGAATAATAAAAATGGAACGTTTACAGTTAACAACCCAGGAATTTCTCAAGTGAATAAAATAACCCCCATAAAAAATGAATGGTACCACTACACCTACTGGAGTTCTCCCGTAAATGCTGAAAATATAGATCATGCCTTCCCCGATGTAGATAATGACAGAACTTATTTATTTAATGCTGAAAATTTTATTGATAATAACGGAGATGATATCGATGATGATGGAAATGATTGGCAAGTGATTCCTGGAGGTCACATCATGACTCCCGGAGTAGGCTACGCCTGCATGTCTAGTCGGACATTAACCTACCCCAGCACCCAAAGCGTAAGCTTCAAAGGCGCTTTTAATACAGGTGATATTACTACAAACATTACAAAAAACATAAGTAACACCGGCACGCCTTGGAACCTTATTGGTAATCCTTATCCTTCAGCGATTGATTTTGTAGCTTTTCAGCAAGCCAATGCCACTGTAATTGATGGCGCTGCTTATTTTTGGTCGCATGCTACCGAACATCACGCTTCTCACCCAGGAAATGAGCAGTCCAATTTTCATCAAAATGATTATGCCACGTTTACTATAGGTTCTGGAGGAGCCGCAGGATCAAGTGGTATCATTCCTAACAAATACATTACAACTGGTCAAGGCTTTTTTGTTCCTGGTTTAACCAATGGAACTGTGACATTTAGAAACGCCATGCGTGTGGCAGATGAAATGAGTAATACGCAATTTTTAAAACATTCGGATGTAAAAAAAGAATCGAACCCTTTGGAGAATAAACTGTGGATTAACCTCACAACTAACCAAGGTGTTTTTAGCCAGATTCTAATTGCCTATGTTGATGGAGCCACCGAGACAGATGACGGGCTTTTTTATGACGCCACAAGAATCGTTAACCAAGGTTTTAGCGCCATCTTATATTCTTCAATCGATATTAACAATAAAAAATACGTGATTCAAGGCAAGGGTTTAAACAATATAAATGAAAGTGAAAACATTAAACTTGGGTTTAGCACAAAAATTAATACGTCTACCATTTACAAATTAGAACTCGATCAATTTCAAGGGGAGTTTCTTTCAAAAAACAACATCTATTTAAAGGATAATTTAACAAACACGATTCACAATTTATCGGATACGGCTTATACTTTTACTTCAGAAATTGGCGAATTTAATAACCGTTTTGAGATTGTTTTCGATAATAACAGCCTTTCGGCGGAAACTTTCAGCGCCACAAATCAAATACAAATAATAGCATTAGAAAACCACAACTTTCAATTTAATTCCGCTGAAAAAGCCATCAACAACATTCAAATTTTTAATATCCTGGGACAAAATCTTTATAACTTAAAAGGAGGAGGCACATCCAAAACCTATTTGCTTCCTGATTTGAGTCCGATTTTTATAGCAAAAATAGAATTGGCAAGTGGGGAAGTTGTTAGTGTGAAAGGCATTCATTAAAGGTGGTTTATCCCTTTAGTTATTTGATGGGATGTTGAAATATTTATTTGTATTATCGTTAAAAGAGATTCCTCCTAACGTTAGATTACATCAACTTACGCTCGTCTCTAAATACTACTTTAAAAAAATTGAATATTTTTTAATGGTTATTTGTTCTGCGACAAATAATTAAATGTCTCCTTTCACGTTAAACTGTCAGATTATTGGTTAACCAGCTATAAATCAACTTCCTTTTCTTAGCCTTTTTGTGTAAATTTACGACATAAGCCTGCAATACCTTGTTGTTATCCCTCAACTCTAATTAATATCAAGGCCTTTAAATTAATTAATCATGAAAAATTTTACCCTCTCCCTGTTTTTTTGTTTTGCCGTAAGCTTTTGCTTTGGGCAATTGCAACAGATTTATATTTTGGACTTTGAAACGCACCCTACTAGTGTTACTCCTAATACCTACACCACTTCGCCAGCTGAAGGTGATACAGATATTCAAGGAAAAGACAATGATTATTTCAAAAGAACAGACGAATATGGTATAGAAGAATCCAATATGACCTATGAATATAGTACCCTTCCTGCTGGGGATTACTTTTTTACTGCACAGGATATTGATAGTTATAACTCTAGCCATGGCCTACCCTTTACATTAACCATTTCAAACATCCCCATAGCCGGTTATAAAAACTTAGAATTTAGAGTTTATTTATCCGAGGATCATGACAACAACACATCATCTTGGGAAAATCAATCAGGAGACAATGATTACGTACATTTTGATTATAGCATTGATGGCCATTCAGTTTTTGAACCTCTATTATGGGTAGAAGGTAATTACCTTAGAGACGATGATACTTTAGCTTCAATCGACAACGATTTAGATGGTACTGGAGATGGAACGACTCTTAATGAAGATTTCGTACAATTCACAGAACAAATACCTCATCCTAATACACCTTCTGGCAGTACTATGCCTGCAACTGGTAACATTATGGATATTATAGTTGAATTCAGCTTGAATGCTGGCGAAGAAGACATCGCCATAGACAACATAGAAATTTGGGGAGAACCCGACATTTGTCCTGGTGGTGTTGCTACTTGGGATAGCTCAGGTTGGACTGGCACTCCAGCAATAGATACTGAAGTTATTATTTCAGACCACTACGACACTCATAATAATGGAAGTTTTCTCGCTTGTAATCTAACCGTTACTAGCGGAAATATGCTTACAATTAATAACAACGGCACCGTAGTGGTAGAAAATGATGTGATCGTAGAAAATAATGCTTCCCTTATCATAGAATCGGGCAGTGCCTTGGTACAACATAACGACCTCGGAAAAGTAGAAAATAATGGTGAAATGAAGATGTATCGAGAAACAGCCCCAATGGATGCTTGGTACGAATACACCTATTGGAGCTCTCCTGTTGCAGGTGCTATACTCTCTACCTCCATACCGTTTTACAACCCAAATCGGTTATTTAACTTTGATGCAGAAAATTTCAAAGACGCTTTAGAAGAGGATCAAAACGACAATAGCTTAGTTGCAGGACATGATGATGTAGATGACGACGGTAATGATTGGATTCTTGTAAGCAACCCTACCATACAGATGCAACCTGGCATAGGCTATGTCACCACAACGACCCCAGGTTATTTTAATACTCATGGAACTGGAAACGATACAACATTAGAAGCCACTTTCACGGGAACTTTCAATAATGGTATTATAGAAGTCGATATTTATAGAAATGATGACGAAAAAGGAGACAAAAACTGGAATTTAGTTGGAAACCCATACCCCTCAGCTCTAGATTCCGATCAATTTTTTAACGGAAACCCGTTATTGGAGCGTGCCATTTATTTTTGGTCACAAAACTCAGCACCACTATCCACATTAAATGGTAATGAGCAACAAAATTTCAACCAAGATGACTATGCTATAATAAACGACACAGGCAACACAGATACAGGAGGGGATAGCAATTCTGCGGTAAGACTAGACCCTACAGTAAATCGATTTGCCTTACCTTCTGGACAAAGCTTTTTTGTTATTATGAAAGACGGGGCATCTACAGGAATAAACTCAGCAAAGGTTCAATTTAACAACAGTATGCGAACAAGTTACGTTGCTGCTAATAGAGTATTTTTTAAACAAAACAACGATTCTAAAACAGAAGCTATCCAGCCCAATAAATTATGGCTTAATTTAACTTCAACGGACAACACATTTAAGCAATTGTTAGTAGGCTATGTTGATGGTGCCACCAATGCAGACGATGGCGTATCCTATGATGCGGACACAAGCCCTACAAACGGCGCATCACTATATTCTATAGTTCCTGGAGTTGATAAAAAATTCACCATACAAGGTAAAGCTCCTAGCAGCTTAACTGCAAATGAAGTCATTCCTTTAGGATTTAAAACTACTTTAACTTCAAACATTTTATACACCATTTCATTAAATCGTACCGAAGGTGATTTTTTTACTAATCACAAAGTCATTTTACTAGATAAAGAAAACACACCTGCAACGCGATGGGACATATTCAATACCGATTACAGCTTTACCTCTCCAATAGGTGAATTTAACGAACGTTTTGAAATTATTTTCGAAGACAGCACCCTTTCAACGGAAGACCTTGACACCATCTTAAAAATTCAAATGATTACCCATGATAAGAACCAAGTGCAATTTAAAACTAACGGCATTACTAACATCAAAAACATTAGTATTTTCAACCTACTGGGGCAAGAATTGTATCAATTAAAGGATGTTGGCACCGATAAAATCTATAGCCTTCCTAATTTAAGTCCGATTTTTATCGCAGAAATTGAATTTGATAATGGAACCGTGGTGGTTAAGAAGGGAATAAGTTAAAATGTGTTTATACCTGGGTTTGTTTAATTGAAAAATTTGACAGAAGACGGAAGACATTTGACTTTTGACCATTGACAGTTGACCATTGACCATTGACTGTTGACAGTTGATTCTTGAATCTTGAATCTTAAGAACATCGTAAAATTAAACTTTTCATTCTTCCTTTCCCACTTTTAACGATTCAGCTAAAAACTTGATTAAAAACCTGTAAAGATTTAGGAGGCTTAAAACGCCCTAAGTGTAATTCAAAATAAAGCAGTAACATACTTAAAAATGACTGCCTTTGTTTCGCGTTAATTTTAATACTTGGTAAGGCTTCAAAGGTTGTTTCTAATAGCTGTTTTAGCAGTATTAAGTTTCCTCCTGAAATGTTGTGCCTGTAAACTGGTTTTAATTCAAACTTCCCCTCACTCAAATTAAAATTAGGAAAATCGATATTCATTGTATCCGGATAAAACCCTAAATACTTTGTTAGCTTCAGAAGAAATAGCAAATGAAAATTTGCATATTCAGATTGATTATCTAACCATAACAAAGTGTTTTCTAAATAACTAAAAAGAATTTCATCTTGTTCTTCTTCATGCAATGTATTTGTTAATACTTCAGATAAAAACAAAACAATCGAGCTCTTTAAAACATGTGAATGTAAACTGGAATAGATTACACTTAACTTCGTTTCTTTGATGGTTTGCAAAGAGCGGTTTGGTTTATAATCTACAACAATTTGTATTTGAGATAACGGCTGAAAATAAGCAGCTTTATTTTGGGATTTTTTACTTTTTAAAACACCTCTTAACAAAAAACTAACCACACCTTTTTGCTGAGTAAAACACTTTACAATAAGGTCGTTGTCTTTATATTTTAATTTAGACAAGACAATGGCATTTGTTGTGATAAGCATTAGCGAACAACCATTAATTTAATCACTTTTGTTTCAAAAGTATCTAAATCTGATAACATGACTAAATACACCCCCGAAGCCACAGTGTTATTAGCCAAATTTTTTCCGTTCCAATAGGCGGTTCCACCATCAATTTCTAAATTATAACCACTGTAGCGTTGGTTAGTTTTAGACTGTGCTTCAGCCACTAAATTACCTTCAATATCAGTGATTTTAATATTTACATTTTCAGATATATCTTTAATTTTCACCTTTTTATCAAACATATCAAATCCTGGTCGAACTGGATTGGGGTAAACAAAAGCAGAGTCTAAACTTTCAATAGGACTTGAACCTCCAGAAAAGAAGGACACTAAACCTTTATCGGTAGCAATATGAACAATACCCCTATCTCCATCTATAGATAGATCTAAAACCGTATTAGATGGTAATGGAGAATTCGTTTTAGTAAAATGGAATATGGTATTTTGTCCGTCAGCCGAAAAATAAAACAAACCTGCATCAGTGGTTGATACCCATTTATTATTAGAACCATCAACCTCAATCGCCGTAATATGCTGCTGAAACAACAGTTCCTTAGCTATACCATCTTCTTCTATAATTATTTCATCAACCTGTATATTATCTGTAAAAAAATTAGATGTATTATATAAAACACGTAGCCCATTTGATGTCCCTATCCACAATTGATTTCTTTGATCTAATGCTAGTGATGTGACTGAATAAGAAGGCATATTTTGTTCTTCGGTATAAATACCTTTTAACAACTGACTATTTCCATTTTCCTGAAAACCAATTAACCCATATCTTGAACTCGCTATCCATTTTGTTCCATCTGAAGCAATAAGTAATTCGGGATACCCTGAATTACCACCTGCAGAGACACTTCCTATTACACTGGTAAAATCATAAGACTGCCATTGATTATTAGATTGATCAAAAGACTTAAGCGCTCTATCAACAAAACCTGTTGTAGTCCACAAAAGACCTTCGTCGTCAAATGCAGCACCTCCAACTCTTATATCTATAAGACTTGGATTGTTAGGTACAATAAGGGACTCTAAACCACTATTGGTTTCGTTATACAAGACTGTTGCTACCTCATCGTTGACTTCTAATAAACCACTAAAAAAAGAGCTCAGATAGACTTGGCCTGTATTAGATGGGTTAATGGCAATAACATTTAAACATACAGCGTCGAACACTTCGCTATCTGGGGTATTTATCCATTCATCATACTTTAGATGACTAAAACCACGTATATTTAACGGATAAGGATTGTAATATTCTGTGTACTCTCCAAATGTAACCCATAAACCATCTACACTTGCTTGAATTTTGAAAGGTTTATTCATTAAAGGTCCTTCTGGATGAACTTCTTCAAAAACCGTAGGACTAGATATTGGCGTTTTTAATATTCCATAATTTTCACTTCCAATATATATATAATTTTGATCAATTATCGCCGACGTATAGCGCGTACTAAACTCTGACACTAAACCAACTTGAGCGACACTGTTAAAACTTGAATCGTAAACAAAAACTTCAGTTTGTGTTGTTACAATTAAACGATCCTCCACAGATTGTAAATCTAGCGGTGTATTTGTATATGCAGCAACCTGAGATATTGATGCATGATTTACCACTTCATACATTTTTTTATTAGCATTTATGGCATATAATTTATCTACTTGGCTTTCTACACCTAGCCAACTACCCGTTGCAATAGTCGTCCAATTTTGATAATCAATTAAGTTAGGACTTGTAACGTCTCCTCTTTTAAGTCCATAATTATTGGAACATGAGGCATAAATATAATTATCGAATACCGTTGTTTGCGTTACTGGTATTTGCGCTCCATTTGCACCTATAAAATAGGTGTCTCCAAACTCCAAACGTTCTAAATCGAATACAGAAATACCATAATTAGTAGCGATATACAAATTATTATTATAACTACTGAAATGATTTATTCTTTTCTCGGTAGGTTGAATAGTTGTTTTTTCAAAAATATCTACAATGGTTAAGACTTCGGAATCATTATCAAAAACAACTTCAAGAAGACCGTTCTCATACCCTATAATTAACAGCTCATAAATAGGGCTGTAATAAATGGTTGAAATAGCTTCCCCCGAAAGACCATTTATGGTTGTTATTTCCTCCAATTCATTAGTCTGGTTGTTACTAAAAAAAACAGCATTTTCAGACGCAGCAAAAACCTTATTATTCCCTTGAGTAACAGCCTTTATATTGTGATATGAAAAATGCCCTTCCCAGGACTCTGAAAAATCTTGAGAAAACTGTAAAAGTGGTAGTAAACAAAAGATAAGAAGAATTACTTTTTTCAATTTGTTGTTTTTTTGAAGTTCAAATATATTTATATCTAACGAATTTAACTTCAAAATAATATGCTTAAATATAAAGAGGCAGTCTGAAAGGTAAAATTTTCGTCAACCTGAACTCGATTCAGATTCTCATAATGATTGATTATCAGCATGATGTGATTCTGAAATAAATTCAGAATGACGTACTTTAATACTTTTTGGACAGCCTCTTTTACTAATAATAAAACAGATTTCTATACTACACCTTGAGCTAACATAGCATCGGCCACTTTAACAAAACCTGCAATATTTGCGCCTCTAACATAATCAACATAACCATCATCATCCTTCCCATATTCAATACATGATTTATGGATATCTCCCATGATAGCTTTCAACTTGTTATCTACTTCGTCTCTTGTCCAGTTGAATCGAAGTGAATTCTGAGTCATCTCCAACCCTGATGTCGCCACACCTCCGGCATTAGACGCCTTTCCTGGAGAAAATAATATTTTAGCTTTATGAAACGCAGAAATAGCCTCTTTAGTTGAAGGCATATTAGCACCTTCGGCCACACAGATACATCCATTTTTTAGCAGCGCTTCTGCATCATTTTTGTGAAGTTCGTTTTGTGTAGCACATGGCATAGCGATATCACATGCTATTTCCCAAGGTGTTTTGTTTTTAACAAACTTAGCATCTGGATAAGCGTTTAAATACTCATGGATACGTGCTCTTTTTACATTTTTAAGTTCCATAACATATGCTAATTTCTCTGCATCGATACCGTCGGCATCGTAAATGTACCCAGAAGAATCAGATAATGTTAATACTTTACCTCCTAGTTGAATCATTTTTTCAGCAGCATATTGCGCAACATTTCCAGAACCAGAAATTACAACGGTTCTCCCTTCAATATCTAGACCTTTTGTTTCTAACATTTTTTGGGCAAAATACACAGCCCCGTACCCAGTTGCTTCTGGTCTAATTAACGAACCACCCCATGACATGCCTTTGCCTGTTAACACACCAGTAAAACCATTACTGATTTTTTTATACATACCGAAAAGGAAACCAATTTCTCTAGCCCCTACACCAATATCTCCCGCTGGAACATCTGTATTATGACCAATATGCCTAAACAACTCGCCCATGAAAGCATGGCAAAATCTCATGATTTCATTATCACTTTTGCCTTTAGGATCGAAATCACTTCCGCCTTTACCGCCACCCATTGGTAGGGTTGTTAAACTATTTTTAAACACTTGCTCGAAAGCTAAGAATTTTAAAATACTTAAGTTCACTGTAGGATGGAATCTCAACCCACCTTTATATGGACCGATGGCTGAATTCATTTGGATTCTAAATGCTCTATTTATCTGAATATTACCAGCATCATCCACCCAGCACACCCTAAACATGATAACGCGTTCTGGCTCTACCATTCTAAGCAAAACATTCTTTCCGTGATAAATGTCATTTTCAACAATATATGGAATTACAGTCTCAGCAACCTCCTCTACAGCTTGCAAAAATTCTGGTTCATGCCCGTTTCTTTCTTTTACTAAATCTAAAAAAGCTTTTATCTTATCTTTCATAGCACAATAAATATTTCAAATTATTAAATAATTAGTATTCTCAAACAAAGATACATTATCTTCAAAAAAATATCGATTTTATATTAGATTCTTCAATAACTTTATTTTATAAAATTATAGCTTTTTTATATTATTTGTTTTAAAAGGTGGTTTTTATATCTTTGCTCCAAATAACCAGATCAATCCAAGCCATTTATGCATAAACCAAAGAATATTGCTCTTGCTTTTTTTTTGTTTGCAATAATTCAAACTGCTAAAGCACAATTAGGTTTTTCTCATGAATTAGGCCTTGTTGCAGGATATATAGAAATGCGTTCTGATTTTGGAGTACGTGAAGATTTCTCAAATAACTTTAAGAATTCGGGTTTTGCTCTTGGTTTAGTTCATTACATGAATTTCTCCTATAAGGCAGATTGTAACTGTTATACATCCGATAATTATTTTAATGACCATTTTAAACTACGTAACGAAGTTTCTTGGAACAAAACAAATTTACGTCATCATGGCCAATGGGTTGACCCGTCAAGAACAACTCCAGATGCCGATAAACTTCGAGCACACACAGGAGTTGCTAGCAACTTTAATATTGGTACCCAACTTGAATATTTCCCCTTGAGTATTAGAGATTTTCAAGGTTATGGGTATAGATTCGCCCCTTTTGTAAGCCTAGGTGTTCAGTACACCTACCACATGCCTGAAGTTAAAACAACTTATAATAATCCAGACCCAAATGCTGTTGGCGATGTTACCGACCCTAGCAATTTTTATTCAGGATGGGAACCGGGTTCTGTAGATGCCTCACATGGAAGCAGTTGGTCTATGGTAAGTAACGTTGGGGTAAGATACAAACTTTCTCGCGTCTCAGATTTATTACTTGATTTTAGATGGCAATTTTACATGGACGATAAGGTTGACGGCTTAGACCATAACTTACCTTCTAATAAACATAACGATAGCTTAATTTGGCTAAGTTTGGGTTACATCTATTACTTAAACTAATTGGCTGTATTCGCTAAAAGTTAAATTTCTTTCTCTATACATACACCTTTCGTGTTTTTTTCTTAGAAAACGATAGAATAATGCGGTACAATCATTTTCTATATTTACATTTATGCTAAATCAAAAATGCCAAATATGCGCTATTTAAAGAACCTCCTTTTTTTGTTGTTACTACTAAGTATCTCTTGTGAGAAGGCTTTACAGATTTCTTTTTCTGAAATTCATATGTCATCAAAAAATAACGATATAGTAGAAATTAATATCCCTCAGGCTAAAGGCAAGGCTTCTATTATTAATTCTATTAACTCCAGTATTGAGAACAATGTGATTTCCGCTATGCAAACTGGAGACCCTAACGAAGTATCACCTCAAACCATTATTGAAAGTATCAATTCCTTTGTAAATGAATACGAAGCTTTTAAGCAAGATTTCCCCGATAGCGAACAAATCTGGGAAACCCAAATTGACGGAGAAGTATTATATCAATCTGAAGACATTATAAGTATTGCCCTAACTGCTTATACCAATACTGGTGGAGCCCATGGCAATTCAAAAATCACGTTTTTAAATTTTAATAGCAAAAACGGAAAACTAATAGCTAATACGGCGCTATTCAGTGATATTGCAGGTTTAAAATCAATTGCAAAACCTTACTATCAAAGTTCGATTGAAGATAAGAACATCCTTTTAAACCAAGATGAATTCAAGCTACCTTCTAATATTGCTTACACTGAAGAAGGTCTCGTTTTTCTATATAACACCTTCGAAATAGCAGCCTATTCCGAAGGCATCATAGAATTTAAAATTCCTTTTGAAGAAGCAAAACCCTACTTAATTTTTAATAACTTTTAACAACGCCAATACATATCCATAATGAATACTATCGTGGACAATCGAAAATTCTAGCGCATCATTAATATTGCGTAATGTGTTTCCTGTTGTAGAAACCGTATATTCATTAAAATTATTAAAAATATCCTGCCCATAATCTAATTTAGTTTTTTCTATAGTTGATAACAAAAGCGCTTGTATATCATCAACTTCTTCCTGACTCAAATTTCTTTCTGGTTTTGTATCTTTTCTGTAACTCTCTATCATTTCAGAAGCTAGAAACCCATCCAAACCAGAGAGTTTATAAGTTAATAAGTGTTGCGTAACCACGCAATGTGCAATATTCCAAATTACATTATTATTAAAACCAATTGGAATTTTATTCAAATCTTCCAAAGTGTTGTTTTTAATGATGTTATAAAAAATACTTCTTATATTTTTTTGTGCCTCAAATGTAAAATCCATTATAATTTAATTTTTCAATAAATATACTTTTAATTTGTTTTTCAAAACATATAGAATTATGAAAAAAGTATATTATCTTAAAACTTGCACGACCTGCACACGCATATTAAAAGATTTAAATCTATCTTCTGAATTTATTCTTCAAGACATTAAATCGGAACCCATAACCTCTGAGCAATTAGATCAAATGAAAGCCCTTTCAGGAAGTTATGAAGCCTTGTTTAGTAAACGCGCCAAACTTTATAAGGAAATGGATTTAAAAAATCAAAATTTAACTGAGCGTGATTTTAAGTATTACATTCTAGAACATTACACCTTTTTAAGCAGACCTGTAATTATTATAAACGATTCTATTTTTATTGGCAACTCTAAAAAAAACATAGAAACCGCAAAATTAGCCCTTCAATAAACAGCTTATTTAGCAGTTTGTCTATTTAATTAAAAACAAAGACTAAAAAGCACATAAAAGCCTGTTTATAAGATAGTTCCGTTCATCGATGTTTTTTGCTATTTATTGCGTTTTAAAGGATAAAAATCATGATTCATCGAAAATATTGCAAAAACAACAAATTGATTCAAATTACTGATTACTTTTAATAACGCTATTATTAATCAATTAAACATTTACAAAATGAAAATCAAAACAAAAACAGTTTTCGGCTTTTTAAGGGTGTTTGCAATTATGCTTGTATTTACAATATCAACTAATTTGAACGCAACAACTCACAAAGTAAACTCAGCGCTTTCATCAGAGCTTCAGTTCACTTCGTTAAACCTTGTTTTTTCCCCCTTAACCCTGGCAGTGGCAACCGTTGGTGACAATGATCGTTGGAAGCGTGGATTCCCGAACAAAATTAAAGACAACACTGGCTACAAAAAACCTAGACAAAACAAACCTAAACAAAAAAAGGGTTGTTGTAACGGTCCATGTAATCACACACCTCCTGATGAAACACCTACTCCTGGTGACGACATTCCTTTAGATGGCGGTTTAAGCTTTTTAGTTTTAGGGGCGGCTGCATTTGGAATTAGAAAATTACGTAAAGAGAAGAATGACAAAATTTAGTGCTTTTAAGAGCAAAATTCCATTACCAATAAGGCTTTTCTTAGGAAAAGCCTTATTATTTTATATAATTTGGGAAGTTCTTTATGGACTTTTTATTTATGATTCTGTTTTCCCGCAACAATTTTTAACCACCCATGTTGGCGACTTTTCTGTTTTAGTTTTAAATCATTTGGGAGATATGACAGGGTTCTCTAGCAAGAACACTATTCTTACATCTAGTTATTCAGGAGAAATTATAAATGAATTTTATTCTGAAATTTATCATCACGACAAAAAAATATTAAATATTGCTAATGCATGCAACGGATTAGCATTAATGGTTTTATATATTGGTTTCATTGTCTGTATGCCTTCTAAATTTTGGCGTAAAGTAAAGTACATCTTATTAGGTCTTATAATAATAGATGCCATTAATATCATAAGGTGTATCGGATTAATCTATCTACGCGAATACTACCATGCTTACTTCGATCTCGCGCATCATTATATATTCAAAGCCGTTATTTACGCTACAACGTTTTTATTATGGTACATTTTTGCACGGAAAATCACCCTAAATCATGAAACTCTACAAGACAGATAACATCAGGTTCGTCTCAGGACTTTTAATGATTATCACACTCTATTCATTATACTATATTTATTTTGCAGATAATGCAAACGCTAATACTATCCCTCGAAAATTAAGGCACGCTATTAGCTTAGCTACTACTGTAGCGATCTATTTTATTGGCACGTTTCATTTAGGTAAACTAAAAGACTCCTGGATGTCTTCAATTTGGCATCTTGTGCATATCTCAGGCTTATGTATTTTAACCTCTTTAGGGTTATTCGATTGGTTAATCAGTAGCATTAGCATTAAACTAAAACTATTCTGTCTTACTATTCAAGAAATCCTAATATCTCCAGTATTATATGTAGCTATGGGTTTGCTAAACAAAAGTTTAAATAAAAAACTTGCATAACTACCAATGATCCCAAACATCACGTGAATAAAGACCTGAGTTAAGCCCATAAAAAAAGCCTCTACATTTCTGTAAAGGCTTTCTAATACTAAGCTCCTTCTCTTGGGCTCGAACCAAGGACCCTCTGATTAACAGTCAGATGCTCTAACCAACTGAGCTAAGAAGGAGTGTTGCTGTTTTGCTTAGCGAGTGCAAATATAAAAGCTTTTTTAGTTTCTGCAAACTTTTTTAAAAAAAATTATTGAAAAATTGCTTTATAGATATCATTACCGTTTGCAAAGAGCACTAATGCTATTAAAAGGAAGAATCCAACCATTTGAGCATACTCCATAAATTTATCTCCAGGTTTTCTTCCAGATATCATTTCATATAATAAAAACATCACATGTCCACCATCTAGCGCAGGAATAGGCAATAGGTTTAAAACCCCCAACATAATCGATAGAAAGGCTGTAATGCTCCAAAATACTTGCCAGCTCCAAGAACTTGGAAAGATATCATAAATTGCTTTAAAGCCACCTACACCTTTATAGGCACCAGTACTTGGTGAAAATATAGCGCCTAATTGATCCCAATATGAAACAAGTTTATCTTTAGCCTTATTTAAACCAACAGGAAAAGAATCCAAGAATCCATACTCCTTAACATCAAATTTATAATAACCTAAAGCTTCTAATGTTTTTGAAGTAGCTCCTGCTAATTCAACCCCTATTTTGCCGTTTTCATTAACTAAAAGCGGTAACTCAATTTCATTATCATCACGTTTTACGGTTGCTGTAACTTGTTGTCCTTTGGACTCCTCTAAAGCCGTTATTACTTGGTCTAGATATTTAGTAGGACGGTTATTCATACCAACTATAATATCTCCATTTTTTAAACCACTTCCTACATTGTAGGACGTATCAGGAACTTTCGATACTATAAATGGCTGACGTAAACTAATGAATCCTTTTTCTTTAGCATCCATTAATTGCGACAAGAAATCTTGTGGCATATGTACAGTAGAACGCGTGCCATCTCTTTCTATTTCAATTTCTTTTCCAAATAGTACTTTTTCAGGAATGTCTGAGAATTTTTCAATCTTATCGCCATCAACAGCAATAATTTTATCACCAGTATGCAATCCAACTTTGTTTGCAACGGTACTTTCAACTAAAAGGCCATCATTAATATTATCATTAGGCAAAAAAGTATCGCCATAAAAATAGCTCATCCCAATGTAAATGAAAATTGCTAATAGGAAATTCACCGTCACACCACCAAGCATAATAATTAAACGCTGCCAAGCCGGTTTAGAACGAAATTCCCAAGGCTCAGGATCTTTAGCCATTTGCTCGGTATCCATACTTTCATCGATCATCCCCGATATTTTCACATAACCACCCAGAGGTAACCATCCAATACCATAAACGGTTTCTCCAATTTTCTTTTTGAATAGTGAAAACTTCACATCAAAAAACAAATAGAATTTTTCAACACGTGTTTTAAACAATTTTGCTGGGATAAAATGCCCCATTTCATGCAAAACAATTAGTAACGAAAGGCTTAGTAAAAACTGAGATATCTTTATAACAAACTCCATATATTAGTCTAACATTTTTTATAATCGTGCAAAAGTAAGGTTTTAAACCAACTTTGGGAAAACAATTAAATAAAGCCCATGGATTTAACAGTAATTTAAGCTTGAACTTCAATATACTAAGGCATTTCTTTAGTCTTAAAATTTTATAACACAACAGATTCATCGTATTTTTGCCACCATTTAAATTCACAAACTTCCATATGTCATCGTTTTTTAAGGATTATAAAATTTTCGCTATTGTTTTCGGTATTATTTCAATAATAATCGTGACAATTATATACAACACACTTAATGTTTATCAGCCCTTACCTATTTATCAACCTAGTATGGTAAGCACCGAACTTGTAGACAGCACGCTTCAATACAAAAAGAAATACCATAAGATTGCCGATTTCAGTTTAACAAATCAAAACGGAAAAACAATTACGCAAAACGATTATAAAGATAAAATTTATGTTGCCGATTTCTTTTTTACAACCTGCCCTACTATTTGTCCGATTATGACCAAAAACATGGCTGAAATCCAAAAGGAAATTTTAAACGATGATGAAGTCATGTTACTATCACATTCTGTAACACCAAAAATTGACACCGTAGCACAACTGAAACGCTATGCTATAAAAAAAGGGGTTAACGATAAAAAGTGGAATTTAGTCACGGGAGACAAAAAACAGATATACGCCCTGGCTAGAAAAAGTTATTTAGCCGTTAAAGATGACGGTGACGGCGGGCCATTCGATATGGTGCACACCGAAAACTTTATGCTTATAGATAAAAAACGTCAAATTAGAGGATTTTACGATGGTACCAATCCAGAGGAAATCGAAAAACTTCTTAACGATATCGCCATACTAAAGGAAGAATACTTACAATAGTTTTTAGGCACAATTTTTTTAGCCTATTTATTTATCCTATTTTTGCTTCTTTAAAATCAATCTAAATAATCTTGCAAGATACTTTAGCACAATTAGAACGTGGGGAAAGCGCCATTATTACCGATGTTTCCTCGATACATATTCCTCTAAAACTCTTAGAAATGGGATGCCTGCCTGGCAATAGCGTAAAACTAGTTCAGTTAGCACCATTTCATGATCCGATGTACTTAAATATAAACGGATCGCATCTTGCTATTAGAAAAGAAACTGCTGCACATATATTAATTGAAAAAGTAACGCATGAGTAAACAAATTAATGTTGCTTTAATTGGTAATCCGAATACAGGAAAAACCTCTGTTTTTAATGCTTTAACAGGCTTAAACCAAAAAGTTGGAAACTACCCAGGTATTACTGTCGAAAAAAAAGAAGGTGTTTGCAAGTTACCGCGTGGTGTTAAAGCGCATATTATTGATTTACCAGGAACGTACAGTTTAAACGCATCATCGCTTGATGAAAGTGTGGTTATTGAATTGCTTTTAAACCAGAACGACAAGGATTTTCCAGACATTGCCGTAGTGGTGACCGATGTTGAAAATTTGAAACGTAATTTACTGATATTTACACAAATTAAAGACTTAAAAATCCCAACACTATTAGTCATTAACATGGCAGATAGAATGACTTACAAAGGGATTTCTTTAGATATTGAATATTTAGAAGAACAGCTTCAAACAAAAATCGCTTTAACCAGCACAAGGAAAAAAATTGGAATTGACAAGCTGAAAGAACTTATTGCTAACTACAAAGATGTTTCTTCTCAACCTTGCATCGATATTTCTAAAATTGATGATGCTTATTTTGGAAATTTACGTAAAGCCTTTCCTAATCAGCTTCTATACAAGCTTTGGTTAGTAATTACTCAAGATGTTAACTTCGGAAAAACCGACCGAAAAGATTTCGATGCGGTTGAAGATTTTAAAACAAAAAGTGAAGCGGATTTAAAACGACTTCAGCAAAAAGAAACCATAAAACGTTACCAATTCATCAATAATGTGCTTAAAAAAGGACAAACTATTGATGCCACCCAGGCTAAAGATTTACGTTCTAAATTAGATCGTGTTTTAACACATAAAGTTTGGGGTTATGTTATTTTCTTTTTCATATTAATTGCATTATTTCAAGCCATTTACGACTGGGCAACCGTCCCAATGGACATGATTGACAGTGCATTCGCATTTTTAAGTGAGTGGACCAAAGACAATCTGCCATCTGGTGCTTTTACAGATTTACTTTCTGAAGGGATTATTCCTGGACTTGGCGGCATCGTTATTTTTATTCCGCAAATTGCTTTTCTATTTCTATTTATCGCCATTTTAGAAGAAAGTGGGTACATGAGTCGTGTGGTCTTTTTAATGGATCGTGTGATGCGTCGTTTTGGTTTAAGCGGAAAAAGTGTTGTGCCCCTAATCTCAGGAACTGCCTGTGCCATTCCAGCCATTATGGCCACTAGAAATATTGAAAGTTGGAAAGAACGCTTAATTACCATTTTGGTCACACCTTTTACAACCTGTTCAGCAAGGCTTCCAGTATATTTAATAATTATAGCTTTAGTGATACCTGAAGGACGCTTTCTAGGATTAAGTTACCAAGCATTAACCTTAATGCTATTGTATTTACTCGGTTTTGGAACCGCCGTACTTTCAGCTTATATTCTGAATAGAATTCTAAAAATAAGAAGTAAATCGTTTTTTGTGGTTGAAATGCCAAACTATAAACTGCCCTTATTTAAAAACGTATTTTATACGGTTGTTGAAAAAACGAAAGCCTTCATTTTTGGTGCTGGTAAAATTATTTTAGCCATCTCTATTGTACTTTGGTTTTTAGCATCTTATGGGCCTGGAGAAAATTTTAATAGCGCTGAGGAAATTATTACTAAAGAATATGCTTCAGAAAACCTTGAAGTAGACGATTTAGATCAAAAAATAGCACAATACAAACTTGAACATTCATATATAGGTATCGCAGGTCGCGCCATAGAGCCCGCCATAAGACCTTTAGGTTACGATTGGAAAATAGGGATTGCCATTTTAAGTTCTTTTGCAGCTCGTGAAGTTTTTGTTGGCACTTTAGCAACCATCTACAGTGTAGGTAACGACGATGAAGAAACCATTAAAAATAGAATGGCTGGCGAAGTGAACCCCATTCTTGGCGGACCCTTATTCACCTTTGCATCAGGAATTTCATTGTTATTATTTTATGCATTTGCCATGCAATGTATGAGTACCTTAGCCATTGTTAAACGTGAAACAAACAGCTGGAAATGGCCTCTTTTACAATTGGTTATCATGTCTGTTTTTGCTTATATTGTTGCTCTGCTGGCATTTCAATTTTTGAAATAAAAAGATAGAACTCAAAAGGAAACACTTATAATCCAGCCTCATTATTAACATAAAAATGAGTATATTAATGTAGTACGATTGTCAGTTCGAGCGCAGTCGAGAACGTATCAAAAACTCGGTTTCGACTACGCTCAACCTGACTTACCGATTTAAATTAATTAACTAAAAAAAATGAATACCATCATTCAAAACATACTCGTTTTTACTGCGGTTGTATTAGCTATTGCTTTTTTAGCTAGAAAATTCATCTGGAAAAAAAAGAAATCTAAAAAATCATGTGGTGGCGATGATGGCTGTGGCTGTCATTAGTTAAAAAACCTCATTTTCCGAAATCAAAAACACCTTACGACATGGCATGTCGCCATAAAACCTCTAAACCCGACGTAAATTTGTAGTGTAATTATAACAGATTACATTTTTTCATAAAGTTAGTTTAGTTTGGTTTTTAAAGATTAATAAAGCTGCTGTAGGTGTGGTTACCTACAGCGGTTAATCTTTTACTCAAACATCTTGTGAAAACTTAAACATGCCCAAGTAGATCATTATATATAGTAAAACCCTGTGAATATTTATTTTTCACAGGGTTTTCGGTTTTTACACGAGAACGATTCCATGTGCCGTCTGAAAAAGTGAAGCTTGCAGCGTCTTGATACCGACGCTCATAATGATTGACTATACATACGTATGTAGTAATTTAATATCTTTTGGACAATCTCGCCATTATTTAATGTGGTTCACTAAGTTGTATTGATAACTAAGACACCACGTTTCGATTTTTCCCAGATAGAAATATTTTATAAACGCTTCAGATTTTTTAAAACCTGAAAGATCTTTTATTAAAACACACAAAATCAATGCATTTAATTTAGTATAAACACTTTTAGGTTCGTCTAAATTATTATTTATATTTGCGTAAATTAATTTTAATGAAATATCTAATAATATTTTTAAGCTTAACTTCAATTACCTTAAACGCCCAAGACATTACAGGGCGCGTTTTATTTGACGGCATGCCCTTAGCCTATGCCAATGTTTACATAAAAGGAACCTCTACGGGTACCACAACTAACGAAGACGGCAGCTATACCCTAAAAAATATCGCCACAGGAAATTATACCATCATAGCATCCTACACTGGTTTTGAACCACAAACAAAAAACATCAAGATGTCTAATAACGATGTGGTTCTAAATTTCAATTTGCAAGATTCTGCTATGCTAGATGAAGTGGTTGTTACCGGTACTTTAAAAGCCGTTTCTAGGCTTGAAAGCCCGGTGCCTGTTGAAGTTTACACGCCCACTTTCTTAAAGAAAAACCCAACCCCAAGTATATTTGAAGCCTTACAAAATGTAAACGGCGTACGCCCTCAAATAAACTGCAGTGTTTGTAACACAGGTGATATTCACATCAACGGCCTTGAAGGACCATATACTTTGGTTTTGATTGACGGCATGCCTATTGTAAGCGGGTTATCTACCGTTTATGGACTATCAGGAATCCCAAATTCATTAATCGAACAAGTAGAAATTATCAAAGGCCCTGCTTCTTCCCTTTACGGAAGTGAAGCCGTTGGCGGCCTCATTAACATCATTACCAAACTACCTGAAAACGCTCCCCTAGCATTTGCCGATACTTTTGTTTCGGGTTGGGGTGAGTGGAATTTAGATGCAGGTTTTAAGGCCAGAATAGGCCATACAGCTGATGTGCTTACAGGCATCAACTATTTTAATTACAGTAACCCTATTGATAATAACAACGATAATTTTACAGATTTAACCCTTCAAGATCGCGTTTCCATATTTCAAAAGTGGAATTTCAAACGTAAAGAAAACCGCGTTTTCTCTGTAGCGGGACGTTTTTTCTATGAAGACCGTTGGGGCGGAGAAATGCAATGGAATCCCTCCTACCGTGGTGGCGATGAAGTTTACGGCGAAAGCATTTACACCTCACGCTACGAATTACTCGGAAATTACCAATTACCCGTAGATGAAAGCATGATGCTTCAGTTTTCGTATACCGATCATAACCAAAATTCCGTTTACGGAAACACCCCTTATTTAGCCACACAACGTATCGGATTCACACAGCTTACTTGGGATAAACAGCTAAAAAACCATGATTTACTATTCGGTATGGCTGCTCGATATAATTATTATGATGATAGCACGCCTGCCACTTCAACGGCTGATGAAATCGTTATCCCATCATTATTCGTTCAAGATGAAATTAAACTGAATGCTAAAAACAATGTATTATTAGGAGCGCGTTACGATTACGACAAACGTCACGGTAATATTTTCACACCACGAATCGCTTACAGGTTCAAACCTTCTGAACATAATATTTTAAGGCTCAATGCAGGAACAGGCTTTCGTGTAGTAAACCTTTTTACTGAAGAACACGCCGCACTTACAGGCTCTAGAGATGTTATTATTACTGAAGAATTAAAACCAGAGCAATCCATTAATGTTAACCTCAATTATTTAACCAAACTGTACACTAAAAACGGACACATGTTTACGCTAGACGCTTCGGCGTGGTACACCTATTTTAGTAATTTAATTGCTCCCGATTATGACACAAATCCGAATCAAATCATATATGATAATTTAAACGGAAAAGCAGTAAGTAAGGGAATGAGTTTGAACATTGACACCATGCTCTCGAACGGCATTAAAATCATGGCAGGAGGCACCATTCAAGATGTTTCTCAAACAGAAGACGGCGTAAAACAGCAACAAATGCTCACCGAAAGTTTTACAGCCACTTGGGGCGTGACTTATAAAAACTACAAGTATAACACTTCGATAGATTACACTGGAAACTTATATGGCCCCATGCGTTTACCTCTCATTAGCGACACAGACCCGAGACTTCCAGAATCGCCTGTATGGAGTATTCAAAATATTCAATTCACTTTTGATGGTTTAAACAACTTTGAAATTTACGGAGGCATAAAAAACCTATTAAACTGGACACCAAACAATGGTAATCCTTTCATTATTGCTCGTGCAGACGACCCTTTTGATAAGGATGTTGTTTTTGATAATGACGGGAATGCGGTAGTCACACCAGATAACCCTTATGGTTTAACCTTCGATCCGGGTTATGTTTATGGCCCAAACCAAGGCAGACGTTTATTTTTAGGATTGAGATATACCATGAAGTAATTACGCTTCATCTAAAAGATAAGTCTCCAAAATTGAGCCACTAAAAAGCACACTATAAATCCTAAAATAACCGGCATAATAGAAGCCACCGCAGTCCATTTAGCACTATTAGTTTCTTTGTAAATGGTATAAATTGTAGTACTACATGGGTTGTGTAGTAAACTAAAAAGCATCAAGTTAATTGCCGTTAGGAGTGTCCACCCTCCAGCTTTCAAAATATCACCCGTAGCATTAATAGAATCTAACTCAAACATCACACCAGCTCCTGCACCTCCACCAATACCTGTTACCATAACCGTTAACATTAAAATGGTCGGAATAACAATCTCATTAGCTGGAATCGCTACAATATAAGCAAGTAAAATCACGCCGTTTAACCCTATAAGAAATCCGAAGCCATCCATACTATTTATTAACCAAGCGGCAATGGTTTCATCACCTATATGAAGATTAGAAATTAGCCAAATGACAGCACCAGCAGGGGCTGCAAAAACAATAGCACGCCATAAAACAATTAAGGTTCTATCAATTAAAGAGGTGTATATGGTTTTCCAAAAACGTGGCGGTCTGTACGGCGGTAATTCTAAATTAAAGGTAGATACTTCACCTTTTAAAACAGTTTTAGATAAGGCCCACGATACGCCAAACATAAAGGCCATGCCTAAAACAGCTATTCCAATCACTGCTAATAAAGAGGCAAAACTAGACATCGATTCTGGAACTACAGCACCAATAAAAATGGTGGCTATTAAAATCTGTGTCGGCCAACGCCCATTACACAAAGAAAAATTATTAGTAATAATCGCAATTAATCGTTCTCTAGGGCTATCAATAATACGCGTAGCCACAACACCTGCTGCATTGCAACCAAAACCCATGCTCATGGTTAAAGCCTGCTTACCATGCGCTCCAGATTTATTAAACAAGGCATCTAAATTAAAAGCCACTCGTGGTAGATAACCAAAATCTTCTAGAAGCGTAAACATGGGGAAAAATATAGCCATAGGCGGCAACATCACCGCGATTACCCAAGCCACAGCTAAATAAACGCCATCAATTAGAAACCCAGCAAGCCACCAAGGCATGTTAATGCTTTCGGCACCACTTTGTAATAAAGGGTGAATGGTATCTAAAAATAAAGTAGCTAACAAGGATGAGGGATAATTTGCTCCAATAATAGTAAGCCAAAGCACCGTTCCAAGTATTAAAAACATAATAGGAAAACCGAAATATTTACTCGTTACAATTTTATCGATTTTAGCATCTAATCGAAATCGTTTTTCAGAATCGCTTGTTTTAACGGTATCCTTAACAATATCGGCAGCATCGGCATAAATACCTTCGGTAAGATTATCGTGAAATTCGTCGCCAATTTGCCAACGTAATTCATTTGATAACTCTATTATATTTTCAATGTTATTCTCTTTCATAAGCTTTCAGCATTAAACAAATTCTCCTGATTTTAAAGCTTTAATAATTTCTTTATCCCCTTCTAACAAACGAAAAGCAATCCAACGGCTGTTTGGAATGTTTGGAAACTCTTTTTCAATTTCGGCAGTTAAGGTTTTAACGGCTTTTTCAATGTTTTCCGGCACATTTTTAATACGATGCGGCTTACAAACTATTTGTCCGCTTGCAATTTCACTCACCGTTTGAATCAATTCTGGAATCCCTTGGTTGAATCGCGCACTTGCAGGCACTACTGGAATTCCTAAATCTTTGGAAAGCGTACGCACATCAATTTCAACTTTATTTCGTTTGGCTTCGTCCATTAAGTTTAAACACAGAACGGCTTTATCGGTAATTTCTAAAATTTGAAGCACGAGGTTTAAGTTACGCTCCAATCTATTAGCATCAACCACTATAATGGTCACATCAGGTTTTCCGAAGAGAATAAAATCACGTGCTGTAGCTTCATCTTCTGAAGTTGATAGCAGTGAATACGTCCCCGGAAGATCCACCAACTTATATTTATCGGTGTTGTATTCAAATCCACCTTCAGCACGCATTACCGTTTTCCCTGGCCAGTTTCCAGTATGTTGTCTTAAGCCTGTTAAAGCATTGAAAACAGTACTTTTTCCTGTATTCGGATTTCCCGCTAAAGCCACAACAAAATCAAAATTGTCGGTTTGAATCCCTAATTTCTTTAAACCCTCTTTATTAAAATGAGAACAGGTTTCGCAAGCTGTATTTACTTTCGTTTCCATAGTTTAATCTTTTTTAATTAGGATTTTTGCCGCTTGATCATTCCGTAAAGCAATAGAAGTTCCTTTAATTAAGTAAGCGTTTGGCTGCCCCAGCGGGTTCACCAAATCGATACTAACGGTAGACCCTTTCACAAAACCAAGATCTAATAACCTTCTTCTGCTTTCGCCTCTACTTTCTCTTGAAATTCCAATAATTTTTGCGGTTTCATGTTCTGTTAGGCTTGAAAGTCTAGCAATATTATCTTCAATAACGATTTCCTTCTCAATGACTGCAACCGTAAGATTGGCGGCTACAATAGGCGCCAATTTAAATTCTTCACCTTCAGAACGAAAAACAATACGTGTCGAATTATTTTCAATGACTTTAAGCAAGGATCCTATATGAATGTTTTCAGCTAAAATTTGCTTATAAATAATATCTGGCTCATCTTCAATATGTGTAATTCTACCCACGGCTCCAACAGCTAAACGCGGTAATTCCACACCGTTAACTTGCGCCATTTTCCCTGTTCTGGTTGGAATTGGGTCACCATGCGGGTCAAATTTAGGATTACCCAATTGTGCGGAAAGCTCCTCGGCATCATCATGAGACAACTTATGTTCCATAGATTCCGCGCGGTCGTGCCATTCATTTTTATGAAACCCTGTTTTATCAGCCAAATAACGTTCCCATAGGCGGTGTACACGAACGATGCGTAGCGCGTAATCTCTACCTTTTTCGGTAAGTTTTAAAATATCAGATTCAAAGTAAATTAAATCGTTGATGGTCATTTTTTTAATGGCTTCAACAATACGGCCGTTATTAAAATCGAGTACTTGAACCAATGTTTTCATATCCACTTTATTTTCTGAATACTCAAAATGATAAAGCTGCTTTAAAACATCCTCGATAATTACCTTTTCATTACTTCTAAAATTCTTTTTCAGCAGCCAAAACCAACCTTTAACTGGTCTAAAAAAAACATAAAGCAAACCCACAATAATAAAGAAAATGACTAGTGCCGATATGGGATTGTAGTTATTCATATTATAAGCTTATGTATAAGTTTTTAGCAACCTCACTCGAAATAATCATTTTTTGCGATGCGGTTTCTATGGTTAGGGAATTATCGAAAGGTTCAAAATCGATTACCTTAATCGTATCTCCCAGGGCTAAATTATTCTTGTTTAAGTATCTTAAAAACACATCCGATGAATCTTTAACTTGAGCTAAAACACCTTCATTCCCTGGTTTTACTTCTAAAATATTCACGCTTTTAATTGGTGCATAATTCCCATCTTTATCCGGAATGGGATCACCATGCGGATCGTGTGTAGGAAATCCTAAAAGCGCATCCAGTTCATTCACTAATTTTAGAGATTTTATGTGCTCCAACTGTTCTGCCACATCGTGAACCTCATCCCAAGAGAAGTTTAATTTTTCAACTAAAAAGACTTCCCAAAGACGGTGTTTTCTAATCACCAAAGCCGCAGCCAATCGCCCTGATTCCGTTAAGGTAACCCCTTGATATTTTATATAATTCGCTAGATTCTTCTCAGCCAATTTCTTAATCATATCGGTAACCGACGATGCCTTGGAGTCGATTTTTTCAGCAATTGCGTTGGTGCTTACAGCCACACGACCTTGTTTCCCTAAATGGTAAATTGCCTTTAAATAATTTTCTTCTGAAAGTGTAACCATAACATTAAAATTCAGGCAAATATACAAAATTTCAATAGGCGTTAAAAATATTTTTAGATAAGACTAAAAACTAAACCAGTAGCTCATAAAGCCTATCTAGAACAAATAATTCACTTAAGAACATGTTTAGAATAAATTTCCTACATTTATAACATGGCAGAACACAACAAACTTGGAGAGAAAGGCGAACAGCTTGCTGTCGATTACCTCTTAAAAAACAACTATGAGATTATTGAACGCAATTATAGATTTGGTAAATCTGAAATTGATATTATCGCTAAAATAAAAGATACGCTGGCTGTTGTTGAAGTTAAAACACGTTCTACAGTCGAATTTGGAAATCCTCAAGATTTTGTAAAGCCCAAGCAAATTCAGCGCATGGTTTACGCCATTAATCATTATGTGACCAAAAACGATTTAGATGTTGACGTACGCTTTGACATCATTGCCATTGTGAGAACAGGTAAAACCTTTCAAATTGAGCATTTAGAGGATGCTTTTTATCATTTTTGAAAGATTTTGAGTTTCAGGTTTCATGCTTCAAGTTGTCGTTCCAAGGAAACGAGGAATCTCTTTCAATTTAGGCAATTGTCAATAGTCAACAGCCAAAGGTCAAGAGTATCTGTTTTCAGTAGTTCAGCCCTCGATTACACAGATAAACGGTTAAATGCATCAACAATACTGCAATTAATAATGAAAAATTAAAAACGGTCAACTTAGGGAAGTTCAAATCCACACGAAAGGTTAATCGTGAAACGTCACACGTGAACCGATTAATCAATAGTCAATAAAAAATTCACCTCCACGTTATTCCGCAACAATCACTTTTTTAGAAACTTCAGTGTTACCTGTTTGAACAGAGAATACATATAAGCCATTAGCTAATTGCACCGGAATTTCTATACGATTCTGTGTGCTGTTTAACTGTTGTCTATACACTATCTGACCTAAGGTGTTTACTGCAGATAAACTACCTATGTTGGTGTTTCTAGGGTTGTTGATGATGATGTTGTTGTTTTGTGAATGATAAAACAACTGCACCCCTAGTTTATTGCTTTCGTCTTCTATGTCTAAAGTTTGATCTGAAAAAGCAAGAGCGAAACGCCCAATAGTCTCTCCTTTACCAACCGTAGCATCATAAGGAGCCTGTTTTAAATCGTGGTAGGTATCATAATCTTTTAGATACACTTCGTAATTTTGTGAATCATTTTCTAACGAATCAATGCTAAAGGTTACAATACCACCATGGTCACTGGCTTTGTTTCTGGTTTTAACAATAAGCGGTAAAATGGTCGCAGCGTCAATTTTGTCTATACCCTGAATGATGTATTTATCGTTTTCTATTTCCCAAGACATGTCTTCTGGAACCTCTTCAATCAGTCTAGCATCGTAGCCCCAGTCAATATTTTTAGTTGCGCTGGTATCTACGGTAGCTAGTAACTGCCTTTGGTAACCTAGTGGTGAATTGTATTTTAATCTGATTTTAGGTCGGGTATCACCAGTTTTCGTATTTGTGGTTTTTGAAGTTTTTGTACTGCTTTCTTTTATAAAAATAGAGTTTCCTCCATTTTCCTTTTCAAATACACGTTGTGAGTTTTGAAAGGTAATTTCACCGCCTTGGTCTGCTTCAACGAAAAAACCTTGTGCCACAGGAATGAATTGGCCTGGTGTTGCAGAAGAATTGAAAGCACCAATACTTGGTGGTAAACTTGGAGCCGTTTGACTAACACTGCCTGTAGCTCCGGACAGACTATAGGTGGCATAGCCCCCTTCATAATCTGCTAAAAAGTGAGAATTACCCCCCGTATGTTCCCAGTAATATAAACTACCTGTGATAACATCTGGATTGTCATTAATAAATGCATGTGCATCGATAGCAGAAGAATACGGGTTTCCTATTAAATATTCGTTTCCTGCCGTTATATCTAACTTGATAGTACCGTTGTTAGGCATGCCTTCAAAAACATAGTTTTGTTCATCGGTAACCGCGCCAGTCCCAGGACCTTTCATAGTATAGCCCTCACCTGATTTTATAATACCTGTACTAAAAATACGCTGCCATTGCCAATAGTTATTATTAATTTTGTTAGAATAAATATTTATCCAGTAATCGGCAATTTGTAATGGAGTAGCTGTATCATTTCCATCATAACCACCTACAAAATCTATAGCATTTGTTGGATCTGTAGGATCTTTTAAAACACTAGCCACGGTATAAGTTGGGTTGGTGGGATTACTAGTATGATCAGAGTTTACCGGAGATGACCAATAGTTATAACTATACTTGTTATCTGTGCCCTGTTGGTCCCTCTCTAAAGAACCGGCACTAGCAACATCCAATTCACTGTCGGTTGTTTGTATAAGTTGGGATTCACCTTGCAAATCAATTTTTCCGTCTAGTTTTATATACCAGGAATTATAAAGACCTTTATCTCCATCCACTCTTATTTTTGTTCCGAGATCCATTAAAATACCAACCGTCCCTTGGGTATCGTAAGTTCCATTTATCACCAAATTATGTTTCACATGTATAATAGACGCGTCATCTGGGTTGTTTTGCTTTGTCGTAATATCCCAAACATCTCCATGTTCCCAAACATTTTCCGTAGTCCAAGTCCCTGTCTTTAGTGTCACATAAGGCATAGGAGCCGTTTGATGCAGAATGTCTTTTACATTGTAAATGGTGGCGTCGTCATTTCCAGTTAAATCTATTAATTGATCGTCCAGGTAGTTATCCATTCTATAATAACGCACTAAACGAGATGCTAAATTTGGCTCAATTTCTCTAGGAATAATTTTACCTTGACTAAAGTTAGTGTCATCCAATTCTTGATGAATCATACGCTTTATAGTTTCTTGGGAAAGGGCTTTGTCAAATACACGAACTTCATCGATTTCACCAAGGAAATATTCGAGATCTGGTTTTCTTGGATGTCTACCAATGGCGAAATTTAATCCAGTGGTATTTATTTGGACAGTTGATCTACCAACTTCTTCTCCATTTACATAAAACACCGTTTCTCCACTTCTATTATAGGATAATGCCACATGCACCCAAACTTTTGGTGCAATTGAAGTAATCTTAGTTTGTTCGGTTTGATTTATATATAAAGCATAATTATTGCCACCGTAATAAACCATATAAATATTATCCTGCCCCATAATAAAATTTGCCTTACCACCAGCTTCTGGCTTAGCCCAACACATTAAGGTAGCTTCGGCAGCTGCATCTAAAAATGGTGGAGCATCCACATAATCATTACGCCCATCAAAATACAAACTATAACTCCCATCTATGTCTCTTGGGGAACCGTAAACGGTATCGTCGCCATCTCTGGAATCCATGACACCATCGCCATCAGCATCATTACCATCATTGAGTACGCCATTAGCGTCAAAAAGATTAGGGTCTAAAATATCTAGTTGGGTGTAATCTAGAGTTGAACCGTCAGACATAGGGTCTTGATAGTTTGGCATCGTAGTAGCCAGTTCCTGTCCTGTATTTCCATAGGCTGTATAATCGGCTCCGGTATTAAAATCAAAAATATCTAAAATACCATCGCCAAAACCTACAGCATCAGCAACACCATCACCATCAACATCACGTTCTCTAAAGGTTTCCGATTCGGGACCATCCCCAACACCATTACCTGTAATATCGCCATCGCCATTTTGGAAATTAGCGTTATTAATATTTCCGCCTCCAAATTCATCGACATCGTAAATACCATCGTTATCGCTATCTAAATCTAGGTAATCGGGAACTAAATCGCCGTCGGTATCTACCAAAGTAGCACCTTGTGCAAGCACGTTAGGTTTTAGCCCGTTTGCATCTACGGCACCCACCAAAACCCCAGTTCCAGCGGTTGTACTGGCTTCTAATCCCACTTCAACCGCATCTGGAATACCATCGTTATCGCTATCTAAATCGAACATATCGGCAACTCCATCGCCATCTCTATCGCAAAGGGACTGTACTACTTCAATATCGTCAAGGGCTAAATCGTTTCCAGCTCCACCAGGACCTTCGTTTGTAAATCTTACTATAAATGCATTCTCTGTTGTAGTAAAGGTTTGTGTGAAATTTTTCCAAACAGATTCATCACATTGGTTGTATCCCGCATCCCCTGGGGTTAAATTGTCATTACATCGTGTAATTTCCCCAGTATGCAATGTTTTTATTAGGGTAGTTCCATCTAGTGCAAGTATTTCAACTTTTATTTCAGGCCTAAGTCTATGTCCGTCTGCTGGTATGGCTAGCCCAAGACTTGTATAAACATCATCCTTTCTATCAAGGTTAATAACCCAAAAACTATATTCCACTTCCACTCCAGGAATAATACCTGTTACTTCTGTTTGATAAAATACTCCAGGACTAACATCCGCATTAAATATTGCCATTTTACCATTTGTATCTCCAGTATGGTCATTAATTTGACCCCATGCTTTCCAGGCATAACTTGCGATATCTCCTCTGGTATGCCATGCCGTACCCGTACCCGGATCAGTTGCATCCACACTTAAACGCCAATTCACGGTGTATTCACCATCGGAAAAATCGAAATTACCACCAGCAGGAGGATTTGTACCATTCTCCTGTCTATAAGTGGTAGTGGCATCATACAAATTACTAAGCGTAGGCGATCGATCTGGCCCGGCGCCAAAAGTTTCGTTTAACAACTTATAACTTGTTAAAGTTGCCCCTATAGAGGTCGCGCAACCCGCTTGCTCATCAACATCACGAATACCATCATTATCGTCGTCTAAATCGACATCGTCATAAACGCCATCATTATCACTATCAAAAAAGATATGTTTTCCTTGCCCTTGAATGTTAATAACATAAGCTGCCGTATTTGGATCATTAGAGTTTATGGTCAATACATCTGTTTTAACACCTACGCTATTGGTATTAAAAGCAATCACAACATCTACAGAAGCTCCTCCAGCAGGAATTGTCACATTTTCCTGATTGGTTTGAATAGTAAAATCGGTTCCTGTTTGTAGAGAAATACTCCCTAAAACCAAGTCTTCACCACCTACATTAGAAATCGTAAAAGTTCTAGTCGTTGTTTGCGAAGTAACTTGCACACTTTTAAAGTCGGTATTATCAGCGGTAGATGGCGTATTATTTGGAGGTATGACAACACCTAAACCAGTTACCTCTATTTCTTGTGGTGGTATCGTAATACGCACTAAACCATTAGCGCCGTTACCACCATCTTGATTTGTTCCAGCAGCTCCTGCACCACCACCACCGTATACTGTTCCGTAGTTACCTAAGCTACCTGCTCCACTATCCCCCTTAGGATCTACTCCAAAACCTCCTGCTCCACTTGATGTCCCGGCAACATTATTATTTGGAACGCCACCAGGATTATTTCCATCCCTGGCATCACCTCCTGAAAAACCATCACCATCTGGTCCGGCTGCGCCACCACCAGCAGCAGAACGATAATCCAAGGAAGCAGTGGCGTTACCTCCTTTACCTCCATTTCCTCCTTGTGACTTATAATCTCCGATGGAACCACCTATAGTTCCACCTGCACCAAATGAATTGAAATTTCCTTGAATAGCTCCTTTTCCACCTTCTGCTTTTACCTCTACAGTACTACCTGAACCAAAAACTGGCTCTAAACCAAAGGTTGAATCGCCACCATCTCTCGCCGTTCCACTTAAACCCATGTTTCCTTCCCCTCCTGCTCCTACAATAATATCATAGACTTCTCCAGGAGTAACAGATAAAGTACTATGGACATAAGCACCGCCTCCGCCGCCTGCTCCGCATTCTGAAGCATTTAAAGTATTTGCTCCGGCACCACCGCCACCCCAAGCCTCCACAGTAATAGAAGTTACTCCTCCAGGCACGGTAAATGAATTGACACTTGTATAGTCGATTACAGTCTGTGCAAACAACTGTAGAGAAAATAAAAAAATGAAAACCGAACAACAATAGGTTAAGGGGTATGAAATTAATTTCATGATATAGCAATTTTTAAGGCTGTAGTTAGTTGTAGATACTGGCTGTAATTATTACTTACAAATATCTGAAAAAGCAAAATACAAAAAAAATTTACACCCTAGAATTAAACTAGACTATTGGTTAAAAAAGTCTATCAAATCTTCAATATGATCTGGTTTATCAACAATCACTTTATTTTTATCTAAAACAAAATAAGTTGGGGTACTAACAACACCATAAGCATTTCCAATGGTGTTCTCCCATTTACCTTTGCCGTAAATATGAATAAACTCTGGGTAATCTTTAATCACCTTTTTCCAATTTTCTAGATCGGCTCCGTCCTCTAAACCAATGGCAATCACTTTTAGCTTGCCTTTTTCTAGTTCATTTGTAAAAGATTTTAACTGCGGAATTTCATCTAAGCAATGCGAACATGAACTGCTCCAGAATACAATAACATAATTTTCAGCTCCAGTTAATTCACTTAATTTTGTACTGATTTTCTTATCCTTTTCACCAACAGTTATCGTGAAATTTGGCGCTTTATTTCCGTTGGAAATGTTTCTATATAATTTTAAAGCTTTTATTAATTCTTCATCTTTCAACACCGTAGCGATGGCTATTAAATAAGTTTCAGAAATATAATTAGCTACAGCCTCTTGTTTTAAATCGACCATTTCCTGCCACAAATCAAATAAAAGCATACGTTTAATTTCATTTGGGGCATCTTGCATCGCTTTACATAAAGCATCAATATTTGCTTTGTAATTTTCAACTTCATCTAAATCATTAGAAGTCATACCAAAAACATAACTCAGCATTTTTTCCTCAAGAAAACTAGAACTCTGTAGCGTTGGATTTTTAAAATCGACGTAATCAAAATAATGAGTTTTTAGTTTAGCAATGTAGTTTTTCGCTGTTAACGCCTTAGTTGGCACAAAAGGTTTATTAGCCTTGATAAACTGAAGAGCAATGGTGTTTTTAGCCGCTTTTTCAAAACTCAACTGCGTCTCTCTTTGTGTTTTAAAAATAGCGTTTAATGCGGTGGTATCTTTAGATTTACTCGTGTAATAATTTGTAACGCTATGAATCACCATAGCCATACTATTATGATATGATGCTAACAATTTATTTTCGTTCGATTTTAGGAATTTCACACCTGTTTCCGAATTAAATTTAAGCTCAATATCTTCTTTGTTATTATAAATGATATCAAAATTATAATCTTCTTGAGGTACTGCATACACCAAACGATACATACCTTTAGTGGCTGTAGAATCTAACTGAAACTTGAAACTGCCATCTTTTTGAATTTCTTCGCTGGTCACATATTCAGAAATCGTGGGTGTTACTTTGTACAGCAGGGCAATATTATAATCGGCTGCTGGTGTAAAAACACCTTTTATGGTATGCTGACCTAAAAGTACTGAGGGAAAAATGAGGGATAAAAAAAGTAATGATTTCAAAGTGATAATCGTATTTATTGGGTTTTCTCCTTTTTAAGGACGTTTAATTCAAATTTATCTTGTTTAGGCCTTAAAGGGGAAGATTGTTTTAAAAACAACTATCATTCCACAATAGGCTTTAGCGCCTCTAAGGCTTGTTTTACCGTTTTAATTTTGTCGAACGTTATCATTAAACGCAAACCATTTCGGGTTTGTTTTTCCTTCATCTTACAAGCATTAGGATGTGTTTGCACAAACATGAGTACTTTAGTAAAACTCGGACTCTGATAAAATCGACTTTGTTGATCGTTGATAAAATAACCGATAAGCTTCCCTTGTTTCATAATGACTTTTTCAAAGCCAATTTTAGTCGCCAACCATTTTATTTTAACACTGTTTAATAGATCGACAACCTGCGTTGGTAACTCACCAAATCGATCAATTAAATCCTTCTCAAAGATATGCAATTCATCCTCTGATTTTAAATTATTTAGCTGTGTATATAAATTTAATCGTTCAGCAATATTATTCACATAATCATCCGGAAAAAGCAGTGAAAAATCGGTGTCGATAGTAACATCTTTTACATAGATTTTATCTTCTTCAGGTTCATCGTATAAATCCTTAAATTCATTTTCTTTAAGTTCTTCAATAGCTTCGTTTAAGATTTTCTGATAGGTGTCGAAACCAATATCGTTCATAAACCCACTTTGTTCGCCGCCTAACAAATCACCAGCACCACGAATTTCAAGATCCTTCATAGCAATATTGAACCCACTTCCCAATTCTGTAAACTGTTCTAAAGCTGTGATACGTTTACGAGCATCATCGGTCATTGCCGAATATTCAGGAGTTATAAAATAACAAAAGGCCTTTTTATTACTACGCCCCACACGACCACGCATTTGGTGTAAATCACTTAGTCCAAAATTATTGGCATTGTTTATAAAAATGGTATTCGCATTTGGCACATCTAAACCACTTTCAATAATGGTAGTACTTACCAAAACATCAAAAGCACCATCCATAAAGGCTAACATGAGCGATTCCAATTTTTTACCTTCCATTTGACCATGACCCACAGCAATTTTAGCATCGGGCACCAAACGCTGAATCATACCAGCGACTTCTTTAATATTTTCAATACGATTATGAATGAAGAATATTTGTCCGCCACGCTCAATTTCATAACTCACGGCATCTCTAATGGTTTCTTCTGCAAAACGAATCACGTGACTTTCTATGGGATATCGATTTGGTGGCGGCGTTGTTATAACCGACAAATCTCGGGCAGCCATAAGACTAAATTGAAGCGTTCTAGGAATAGGTGTCGCGGTTAAAGTTAACACATCCACGTTATCTTTTAGGGTTTTTAACTTCTCTTTTACAGCAACTCCAAACTTCTGTTCTTCATCAACAATAAGCAATCCTAAATCTTTAAACTTTACATTTTTGTTTACCAATTGATGGGTTCCGATAATGATATCGACTTTCCCTTGCTCAAGATTTTCAAGGGTTTCACGCTTTTCTTTAGCGGTTCTAAATCGGTTCACATAATCGACAGTAACTGGAAAATCTCGTAGACGTTGTTTAAAAGTTCGTGAATGTTGGTATGCCAAAATGGTTGTTGGCACCAATACTGCCACTTGTTTACCGTTATCTACCGCTTTGAAGGCGGCACGTATAGCCACCTCGGTTTTACCAAACCCCACATCACCACAAACTAAGCGATCCATTGGGCGTTCGCTTTCCATGTCTAATTTAATATCGGCCGTTGCCGTACTTTGGTCAGGCGTATCTTCGTAGATAAAAGAAGCTTCCAACTCATGCTGCATGGAACTATCGGGTCTATATTGATAGCCTTTTTCGGTTTTGCGTTTCGCGTAAAGTTTTATTAAGTTGAAAGCGACATGTTTTACACGCGCTTTGGTTTTCTGCTTTAAGGTTTTCCAAGCGGTACTTCCTAATTTATAAATCTTAGGCGCTTTACCATCTTTTCCGTTAAATTTAGTGATTTTATGAAGCGAGTGAATGCTTAAATAAAGCACATCACGCTCGCCATACACCAACTTAATCGCTTCCTGTTTTTTACCTTCAACATCTATTTTTTGAAGTCCGCCAAAACGTCCAATCCCATGATCGATATGCGTTACATAATCGCCAATATCAAGATTTGTAAGCTCTTTTAAAGTAATCGCCTGCTTTTTAGCATAGCCATTTTTAAGCTGAAATTTATGATAGCGTTCAAAAATTTGATGATCGGTATAACACACTATTTTAGTATCATGATCAACAAACCCTTGATGCAAGGACAACACAATGGTTTGATAGGCGACTTCTTCTTCAGCATCATCAAAAATATCATGAAAACGTCTGGCTTGTTGTTCGCTCACACAGGCAATATAATTGGCGTATCCCTTATTATGCTTAATGTTTAAGTCTTCAATTAATAAATTGAATTGTTTATTAAAAGAAGGCTGTGGCGTCGTTTCAAAATCGATAGTCGTATACGGTTTCGAATTGGTTGACATGACAAAGGAATTACCAAATTCAATAATAGAAAAATCTAAAAGTTGACGTTTTAGTAATTTAGAATCGCAAAATAAAGCCTCTGGCTTGGCGTGTTTTATATCTTCAGAAAGCGTCTTGAAGGCTTCTTCAGCTTTTCCATAAAAATCATCTATCCTGGAAAATAGTAAATCAGCATTTTTTATACCTACTACGGTTTTCTGTGCCACATATTTTAAGAAGCTTTGCCTGCTTTCTTGCATTAATTTATTCGCAACATTCGGAATAATATTAATTTTTTTAATCTGCTCTATGGAAAGTTGGGTTTCCACATCGAAAGTTCTGATACTATCTACCTCATCTCCAAAAAATTCTATGCGATAAGGTTCATCATGTGAAAATGAAAAGACATCTACGATACCACCTCGCACGGAAAATTCTCCAGGTTCGGTAACAAAATCAACACGTTTAAACTTATACTCGAATAACACTTCGTTAACAAAATCGATTGATAAATTATCGTTAACGCCAACTTTCAAGGTGTTTCGTTCCAGTTCCTTTCGCGTGACTACCTGCTCAAAAAGCGCATCGGGATAGGTGACAATAATGGCTGGTTTTTTCTGTGAGTTTATCCGGTTTAAAACCTCGGCACGTAAAAGCACGTTAGCATTATCGGTCTCTTCAATATCGTAAGGCCTTCGGTAGCTTCCAGGATAAAACAACACATCCTTGTCTCCACAAAGTTGCTCGAAATCATTTAAATAATGTGCGGCTTCTTCCTTATCATCAAATATTAATAAAAAAGGCTTTTTAGCTTCTTTAAAAACACTTGAAACAACAAAGGATAATGCAGAACCAACTAAGCCTTTTAAATGTGTTTTGCTTTCAGTTTGGGCAATAGCATTTTGCAGATTTTGCGTTTGCAAAGCCTGTGCATAAGTTTTAGAGAGGGTAGATTTACTCACTTAAAATATTTTCATTTTGAATTGCAAATATAAGTAGCATATTGTTATTCTGAAATTTAGGAAACCTAAGTTATCAATTATTTAATATAAATCTTGCACCATTTATCGAGATGATGTTTAACCTTAATAGCTCTTTTTATCAATTTGGTCGATAAAATCAAAAAAAATGCATAGCCTTCCCAACATTATGTTAATAGTTTAAAAAAAAGGTATTATCCTTGTATAATAATTAACCCCTCCAATGAAATCTGTAACATCAACATTATTAATCGACGACGATAAGTTCACAAGTTTTTACAATGAAAAGATTGTGAAAAAGCATAATAAATTTGGCGAAATCATCTCGTTAAATAGTGGAAAAGCAGCCTTGGAGTATTTAGAAGAAGCCATTGCAGGGAAAGCATTAAAGCCAGATGTTATTTTTCTAGACATTAACATGCCAGCCATGAATGGTTGGGAATTTATTGAAGCTTATAAAGAACTGGATGCAAAATTTACTGATGACATTAAAATTATCATGTTAACAACATCTTCTAATCCAAAGGATAAAGAACGATCTCAAACCCTTAATGAAATAACAGATTATATTAACAAACCACTTTCCCTCTCAATATTAGATAATATTATTGAAGATTTAATACCTTGTAAAACCTCATAAAAAAATTCAATACCCGTAATATTACCACTTGAAGATTTTTATGTAGTTATACAGAAATAACCAAACTACCGCATGCGCATAAAAATTTGTCTATACCTACTAACCTTAATAAGTTTTCTATCAGGACAAGTTTTAAGTGCTCAAGACCGAGCCACTTTATCTGGAAATGTATCTGATGAATTCGGCAAACTCCCTGGAGCACTTATAACTATTGAAGGTACAGCCTTGCAAACCACCACTAATATCCATGGTGATTATACCTTAAATTTAGAAGAAGGCCATTATGTAGTTACCGCATCGTTTATCATGTATCAATCTAAAAGCGTTGCCATCGAGGTTCATGTAGGCGATGAACTTGTTACCAATTTCATATTAGAAACTGGATTTTCTGCCGACGAACCTGTTTCTTTAGGCACACGTTCCAGACCTCAATCGTCTTTAGAAACTACCGTTCCCATAGAAGTCATTTCACCTGAAGAAATTAGTGGCTCTTCACATTTCGAATTAACGGAAATATTACACTATTTATCACCTTCATTCCATTCTACAAACCAAACCATTTCAGATGGTACAGATCACATCGATCCTGCCACATTACGTGGTTTAGGTCCAGATCAAGTTTTAGTTTTAATTAACGGAAAACGTCGCCATACCAGTTCCATGCTAAATGTTAATGGCACCATTGGTCGCGGTACTGTAGGTACAGATTTTAATGCCATTCCGGTGTCATCCATCGATCACATAGAAATATTAAGAGATGGTGCTACCTCTCAATATGGTTCTGATGCCATTGCTGGAGTTATCAATATTGTACTTAAAGAACAAACTGATATCATTAATATCGATTCCAGAGTAAAATCTAATATTGAAGGAGACGGCGTAACCAGTTATTTTGGAGCTAATTTCGGATTCAAAATCGGCAATACAGGCTTCATCAATATCACAGGAGAATTTAGAGATAGAAAAGCCACGAACAGAGCTGGTAATTATACAGGAAACGTTTACGATTCTGATGATGCCATAGACGAACAATTAATTGAACAAAATAATTTCTTCGGAAAAACGGGCTATAACGACCGGCAAGTTATGGAAATAGGGAGTGCAGCCGTTCGAAATTCGGCTGTGTCTTTAAACGGCGAACTTTCCATATTCAAAAAAGCAAACTTCTATTTTTTTGGAGGGCGAAATACAAGAGAAGGTACTTCAGGCGGGTTTTATCGTTTTCCTAACGAACCCGATCGCGTGGTAGAAGAATTATTCCCTAACGGCTTTTCTCCAAAAATCATTACAAATATTGAAGACAATGCCCTTACCATGGGACTTAAAGGAGAAAAGAATGAATGGCATTTAGATTTTAGTCATTCCATGGGAAGCAACAGTATTGATTTTACAGTAAGTAACTCAAATAATGCTTCATTAGGACTTCGTTCCCCAAAAACCTTCAAGTCTGGAGGATATCTCTACAGCTTAAATACAACTAATATTGATATCGATAAAGAATTCGATTATATGGAAGGCTTTAGTATAGCCTTTGGAGGAGAAATGCGTGTTGAAAGTTATGAAATTATTAGCGGTGAAGAAGACTCCTATATCAATGGTGGTGATACCTATTTTGATGAAAACGGAGACGAGCAACCAAGACTTATTGGCGCTCAAGTTTTCCCTGGAATTCAACCTTCCGACGAGCTAGTTCGCATACGCTCAAATGCTTCTGGGTATATTGATTTAGAATTAAAACCCTTGGAACCACTTTTATTCAAAGCAGCATATAGATTTGAATCGAATAACGATTTTGGAGAGAATTCAGTTTGGAAACTTTCAGGACGTTATTTACTAAACAAAAACATCTCTTTTCGTTCGAGTTATTCAACGGGTTTTCGAGCACCATCCCTACACCAGGTTTATTTTCAAAAGATAAGTACACAATATTTTGATGGCGACATTAGTCAGGTTGGAACTTTTAACCATGAAAGCTCTTTAATTACCGATGTTTTCAAGGTAAGCAAATTAACTCCAGAATTGTCGAAACATTTTAGTTTGGGTTGGAGCACTAAGTTTAATAACAAATTCACCTTTGCTTTAGATTATTACAACATAAGCATAAAAGATCGTATTATTTTATCTGGTGGTTTTGGGGCTGGATACTTATCACAACTTGCGCCATACGATGTTAGCACTGCTCAGTTTTTTGTGAATGCCATAGATTCCAAAACCAACGGATTTGAAACCTCTTTTACTTACCAAAATAAATTAGGAAGTGGATTATTTAACGGAAATATCTCTGCCAACCTAATGAAAACAAAGGTAACCCATGTGAACGAAGACAGCGTTGAAAACGGCGATTTAGTATCCTTATTTAACAGAGAGGAACGCTCTAGAATAGAATCGGCACAGCCAAACTTTAAAATAAACTCGTATTTTCAATATGAAATAAATAATTTTAAATTTAATTTAGTGGGCACCTATTTTGGAAGTTTAGATTACCTTCACCCCGATGACGGCGACCCAAATAACTGGCAACTTAATACATATACAGGAAAAGTAGAAACAAGAGACCAAACTTTCAGTCCGAAATTTGTAACCGATTTATATATCGCCTACCGTGTGGCTAACTTTTTAGAAGCAACCGTAGGATGTAATAACATATTTAACGTGTATCCAGACGAACATACACATTCTAGTAATACCAACAACGGAAGTTTCACTTACAGCCGCCGTGTGCAACAATTTGGAGTAAATGGCGCTAACTGTTTTTTAAAACTACTATTACGTTTATAAAACCATGAGGATTTATACATTAAGATATGTTTTAATTTTATTCATCCTCACGTGGGCGCATCAAGCGTCTTCCCAAGACGCTTTAAACGAACAAATAAAACGTGTAAAGCGCGCCCTTTTTATTTTCAATATATCGGAACAAATTCAATATAACGATACCAACACAAATCCTACATTCACCATTGGTGTCCTTGGTAAAGACCGAACAAGTATCGATTTAAAAGGATTGGCTCAAAAACGCCAAATTAAAAATAAACCGGTTCGTATTAAAAGTTTTAGTAGCATCAAAGACATCACCGATGTTGATGTAGTTTATGTGAACCATAACAAGAATTTTGATGTCGATTATATTCTTAACAAAATTGCAGCCAACAATACCTTACTCATCACAGAAGATTTTCCTTTTAATTCCTCTATGGTTAACATTGTAAATATTGGTGAAGATTTTCAGTATGAAATTAATGAAGATTTACTCGCTAGTAACAACCTTAGTCCTTCACTTACCTTAAAGCAAAACGCTATTTCTTCAATTGAAAAGTGGAAGCAAATCTTTCAAGATACCGAAGAAAAGCTTGAAGAAACACAGGAAGCTTTAGAAATTGCCAAAGATAACATTAAACATAAGGATGAAAATATTTCAAATCAGGAGAAAACTATAAATAGCATAAGCTCTGAAATAGACAAACAAAAAGACGTACTAAACACTCAAAAATCGGAGATTAATGAATTAACATCTTTATCAGAATTTCAAAAAAAGAAATACTCGGAGAAATTAGCCATCGAAAAAGCGTTAGAAGCACGTATTTTAAAGCAAATCGATTCTTTAATAGCAAAGCAAGCTTTTATAGATCTTACAAATAACACCATTACTTCCCAAAAGGAAATCTTAAAAAATCAAAAACAAGAAATCGATTCTAAAGCAAAAAAAATAAGCAGCATAAACACCAATTTAAACACTCAAAAAACAGTTAACTACTTACTTCTTGCACTCCTTATCTTATTCCTAATAGCAGCTGTTTTGCTATATAGAAACTATGCTTCCATAAAATTTTTAAACAAAGATTTACAGGAAAAGAACAACGATATTTTTAATAAATCTTTAGAAATCGCTTCAAAAAACAAGGAACTAGAGGAATTTGCATACATCACAAGTCATGATCTTAAAGAACCGTTAACTACCATAACCGGTTTAATTGACTTACTTCAAGACGATTATAAGGATAAACTTGATGACGATGCTATCATGAGTATGAATTTTATAAGCAAGTCGAGTAATCGCATGAGAAACCTTATTGATGCGCTATTAAATTATTCTAGATTAGGGAAAGCCAGCGAGAAATCAAATATAAACTGCAACACTTTGGTTAAAGATATTATTAGTGATTTAGATAATACGATCCATCGAAACAACGCCACTATTCATTACCAAGACTTACCAACAGTCAGAGCCAGTCAAATAGAACTGGTTGTGCTTTTTCAAAATTTAATAAACAACGCTATAAAGTTTAAAAAACCAAACGTTTCTCCAATTATAAGTATTTCATGTACCACCACAGTTCCTGAACATCAAACTCAGGAATTTTGGCAGTTTGAAATCACCGATAATGGTATTGGCATTAAAAGCAAGCACAAGGATAAGATATTTGCTATTTTTCAGCGATTACATTCTAGAGAAACCTATGAGGGTACTGGAATTGGCTTAGCTTTTTGTAAAAAAATTGTAGAGACACTTGGTGGTCAAATATGGTTCGAATCTACTATCAACCAAGGAACCACTTTTTTCTTCACTATTCCGAAATAAGAAATTTTATGGAGTCACAAATTTGCTTTCTATTTACAAAAAAGCCCCAAACTTTAATTATCTTTGTGTTTGAACTAAACTGAAAAAAAATGTCAATTTCAAAATTATTTGATAGTGGTTTTAAACAGCGTAATGAGAACCATTTTGCAGCGATTGTGCGTCTAGCTATGGACGATGGGATTATTACAGCAGAGGAACAAGCTTTTTTAGACCGATTAGCCCACAATTTAAACATCCACAAGGAAAAATATATTTCTATTTTAAAAGACTATAAATCACATCCTATAAACCCACCGTCGTCTTATGATCGTAGGTTAGAGCGTTTATACGATTTGGTACGTATGGTACATGTGGATCAAATTAAAGGAGACCCAGAACACCATCTTTTAAACAAAATTGCCGTAGGCTTAGGGTTTCATTCTGTGAATGTAAAGTACATTACAGACAAAGCTTTAACGCTCGTGCAAAACGGTGTTGATTTAGAAACTTTTATGGAGCAGATTAAAAACATGAATAAATAAAATCATTTTGATTTTGTCATTCAGAAAGTGGTACGACTAAAGAATTTTTCCGTGATACGTGAGATTCCTCGATTACTCAGAATGAGATGTAATAGACAAAATGGTTGGTAAAAACTTTCTTAGAGCTTATGTTTATTAGCTTTGATTCAAATCAAAGGCTTTGAATAAAAAAAATGTAAATTTTGTGAAAACTTAACCACTCACAAATATGGTGTTAGATTAGGAAAACAGCGTTACAAATGTTTGAATTGTAACAAGGTTTTTACTGGTGGAAAACAAATTTCTGTAGATTTTCTTTGGGATGAATATACCAGAGGCAAACAAACTTATATACAACTAGCGAACAAATATGGATGCTCAAAGAGAACTATCCAACGCAAGCTAGATCTTTATCAAATAAAGAAACTAGAGGTAGTTCCTAGGAAAGTTGTTGTTTTAATGGATACAACTTATTGGGCAGAAGTTTTGGATTGATGTTGTTTAAGGATGCTTACAGTAAAGAAAACCTACTTTGGTATTACGTCAAATCAGAAACCAATGCTTTGTACATAAAAGGAATTAATGAGCTTAAATCTAGAGGCTTTGAAGTTGTTGCTATCGTCTGTGATGGAAGAAAAGGGTTAGTTAGAGCTTTTAAAGGTATCCCAGTTCAACTCTGTCAATTTCATCAAGTTGCTGCAATAAGAAGGTACATAACTAAAAACCCAAAAATGCATGCTTCCATTGACCTAAAGACACATGTCGCTATACTTAAAAATACTGACAAAGAATCATTTGAGGGTGGGTTAAGAATGTGGTTTGATAAGTGGGAAAACTTTTTAAGTGAGCGAACAATTAATATGGAAACAGGTAGAAGTCACTTTACACATAAACGACTCAGAAGTGCATACAGAAGCCTTAATACAAATATGACATGGTTATTTACATGGTATGATAATTATGAGTTAAATATTCCTAATACAACTAACATGATTGATGGTCATTTTTCAGATTTAAAAAATAAGCTTAGAAATCATAATGGATTGACTAAAGAAAGAAAAATCAAATTTATAAATGAGTTTTTAAAACAAAAACAAAACGATAAAATTATCTAAAAAAAGGCCAACCATTTTGTCCATTACGCCCAGAATGATTAATAAAACACTAGAAATGTTTACGCATATGTAAATATCATTTCTAGCTTAAACTTAAAAAAATGGCTGTCTGAAATTTAATTTCGACAGCCATTTTTTATTTATGCAATTTTAATTGAATACGCTTTCGCGGAACATCAACCTCAAGGACTTTTACTATAATTTGCTGATGTAAACTCACGTGTTCATTCACATCTTTAACGAAACTATCTGCTAAATTAGACACGTGAATCAATCCGCTTTCTTTTATTCCAACATCTACAAAACATCCAAAATTGGTAATATTATTTACTATACCTGGCAATAATTGCCCTTCTCGCAAATCGTTAATCGTTTTTATATTCTGATTGAAGGTAAACACTTTAGCCTGTTCACGAATGTCCAAACCTGGTTTTTCAAGCTCCTTAATAATATCTTCCAGAGTAAGTAAACCAATGGTTTCAGTACAATACTGTTTTAAACTTATTTTTTTAAGTGCTTCAGAATTTCCTATTAAATCTTCAACCGATTGCCCCAAATCCTTCGCCATTTTAGTTACAATGGTATAACTCTCGGGGTGTACTGCCGAATCATCCAATGGGTTTTTAGCATCTTTAATTCTTAGGAAAGCTGCACCTTGCTCAAAAGCTTTTCCGCCTAGGCGTGGTACTTTTTTAATTTCATTTCTTGAGGTGAACACCCCATTTTCTTGTCGGTAATTAAAAATATTTTCAGCTAATTTCGGACCAATACCTGATACGTAACTTAGTAGTGATTTACTGGCCGTATTGATATTTACACCAACCGCATTCACACAGTTTTCAACCACTACGTCCAATTCTTTTTGAAGTTTAGTTTGATCCACGTCATGTTGATATTGCCCAACACCAATAGATTTCGCATCAATCTTTACCAATTCGGCCAGAGGATCTTGCAAGCGTCTTCCAATAGACACCGAACCACGCACCGTAACGTCATAATTAGGGAATTCTTCTCTAGCAATTTTTGATGCTGAATATATGCTGGCTCCTGCTTCGCTCACTACAAAAACCTGTACATCATTTTTAAAATGCACCTTTCTAATTAAGGCTTCGGTTTCTCGTGATGCTGTACCGTTTCCAATAGCAATAGCTTCAATTTTATAAGCATCGGCTAATGAACTTATCTTTTTCATGGCACCGATACTATCATTTTTTGGTGGATGCGGGTAAATGGTTTCGTTGTATTTTAACTGGCCTTGAGCATCTAAACAAACCACTTTACAACCCGATCGGAATCCAGGATCGATACCCATAACACGTTTTTCTCCCAAAGGCGACCCCAGCAACAGTTGCTTTAAATTTTTAGCAAATACAGAAATAGCAGATTCATCGGCCCTATCTTTAGCGATTTGCAAGGCTTCATTAACTAAGGACGGTAATAATAAACGTTTGTAAGCATCTTTTATCGCCAAGGTTATTTGTTCCGCGCAAGCGTTATGAGATCTAATCATACGCTGCTCGATTTTATCTAAGGCACGATCATCATCAATAGCAACTTTCACGCGAATAAAGCCTTCTTTTTCAGCTCTAGTAATGGCTAAAAAACGATGTGATGGCATCCGATTTAAGTTTTCTTCCCAATCGAAATAATCTCTAAATTTTTGAGCATTTTCATCTTCTGCTTTTGTTTTTATCACTTTCGTGGAAAGCATAGCGAAACGCCCCAGCTGATGACGTATGTTATTTCGAATATCACTACGCTCGTTTACCCATTCGGAAATGATATGACGCGCACCTTCTAAAGCCACTTCGACAGAATCAACTTCACCTTTCACATATTTATAGGCAATGGATTCAATATCGATAGCATTCTGACTCATGATGATTTTAGCCAGTGGTTCTAATCCGTTTTGCCTGGCCTTTTCGGCTTTGGTTTTTCGGCTCTTTTTATAAGGCAGATATAAATCTTCAAGTGCCGTTAAATCGTTGGTCGCTGCAATTTTTTGCTCTAACTCTTGGGTTAAAACATCTTGCTCCTCTAAAGCCTTTAAAATGGCTTTTTTTCGTTTTTCTAAGGCTTCAAATTGTTCCTTAAATTTTACGATATCACCAATTTGAACCTCATCTAAATTACCTGTTGCTTCCTTACGGTAACGCGATATGAACGGAATCGTACAGTCTTGGTTTAAAAGGTCTACGGTATTTTTAACCGATGATTCTTGAATTTGAGTGTGTTGAACTATATATTTTATCATGAATACTAACAAACTAATTGAAGGCTAAACTAAAGAATTTTAATCTTAAAACGCAATGAAATATCTCCAACTGAGGATTAAAACATTTACCCCATTTATTTATAAACCAATTAACGTTCGATAGTGCGAAATGTGAGGTTTATTCGTGGTGTTTTCACTTTTTTTGTTGGAGGCAAACGATGTAGCCAATGGGTTTGAGTTGTACCTGTCATTTCTAGTAAGCTCCCTCTTTCTAGAACCACAGAAACCGTTTTTTTCGTTGTTTTGTGCTTAAAGGAAAATTTGCGTTCAGCACCAAAACTGAGTGAGGCAATTGAACCGTTCTTTTTTAAGTCTTTTTCGGCATCACTGTGCCAAGCCATGCCTTCATCGCCGTTATGATAGAGATTGAGCAAACAAGAATTATAAGTTTCTCCCGTTTTTTGTTCAACCAGATTTTTAAGTTCTAAAAGGGCTTTATTCCATGGCAAAGCACGTTTGGTGGTTTTAGAGTAGGTATAATCGAAAGCTTCGTCACCATACCAGGCGACTTTTCTTTTGGTAACGATTAATTTGCCAAAAATAATAGCTTCGTCGTGGTTCCACGAAATTTCTTCTAGTAATTGGTTATAATAATGAGCAATCTTTTTTTCTGGAATGACTTTGCCATAATAATTCACCTCACCATCGTAGGGTAAAATATTAGATACGACATCATTATTAAACAAGTCCATTTATTGAATTTTGAAGCTGAAAACTAGGTTTGTAAAGATATAAAGTCTGTCATTAATTATAATATGAGTTCTTGAAACATGTCGTGCTAACCATGTCTGAATCACAAACTTGAATTCGCTCAAAAAACTTTGATAAAGCAGGCCACTATACTCGGACATGGCATGTCGCATTAAAACCTCTAAACCTAACGTAAATTTGTAGAGTAATTATAACAGATTACATTTTTTCATATAGTTAATTTAGTTTGGTTTTTAAAGATTAATAAAGCTGTTATAGGTGTGGTTACCTGTAACAGCTTAATCTTTTTATAGGCGTGTGCAAAAACCAAATTATGAATTTTATATACACTAAATATCAAACAATTATATTTTAAACCTATACAGACCCTTCAGGTTTTAAAAACCTGAAGGGTCTTCCTTTTGTCCCATAAAACATAAAAAGACCTGTTAGTTTATATAAACCAACAGGTCTTTTCAATATTTGAAAGCGGTATATTTTTTTAAGCTGATACTTAAAACACGTTAAGCACCTCAAAAAAGTTACGCTACTTTCTTTATTAAATCGAAACAAGGACATTTTTTACAACGCTTGTTTTCTCCTTTTTTAAATTTTTTACAACAGCTACTTTTTACCTTTTCAGGAAGTTCAATTCCTAATTTTCGTAATTTTTTCTCTGCTTTTTTCTGCTTTTTCTTACCCACAATACTATAACACGGTTCGTTATCGCGGACAAATATATGTTATTTTAATTAAATCTAAATAAGGTTAAATGTTAAAATTTAAATCTGTGGTCCAGAAGAGGCTGCTGTAGTTACAGTTAGGTTTTCAATATCTCTATCGAATAAGTATAAACCACCTTTGTCGTCACCAATCATGTTTATTTTATCAAGAATGGTACGTGCAACGGCCTCTTCTTCTATTTGTTCAGCCACATACCACTGTAAGAAGTTATGCGAGGCGTAATCTTTTTCTTGTAAACTGATATGCACTAATTCGTTAATGCTTTCCGACACAAACACTTCATGTTCAAATAATTTTTCAAACATTTCCTTAAAGGATGTAAAAGTAACGTTAGGCGCCTTTAACTCTGATATTTTAGCATGGCCACCACGTTCGTTTATAAACTTCACTAATTTAAGCATGTGCTCACGTTCTTCATCAGACTGTGCGTACATGAAATTAGCAACACCTTCCAGGCCTTTTACTTCAGCCCAACAAGCCATTGCTAAATATATTTGAGAAGATTCTGCTTCTATTTTTATTTGCGCATTTAATGCGCTTTCGATCTTTTTTGATAACATAATGATTCGTTTTTATGTAAAGTTAAAGATTTCTTCATTTAATATTCAATGAGAAATTACTTAATTCTTAAATTATAATAAGTCTTAATTAAAGTTATAATAATAAGAAATCCACTAAAATCTATTTTTTAGTGGATTTCTTAACAGTTATTTTTAAGTATGTTTTTTTAATTCCCAGCCTCTTGTTTTGCATCATTAATCATATCATCATTTGGTACAATAACGATATTTACACGTCTATTTTTAGCACGACCTTCTGCAGTGTTGTTATCTGCAACCGGTTGTTCTTCACCAAACCAGTGAGTTTCTAATCTACTAGAACTTACTCCCTTTTGCTTTAGAAATCCTGTTACAGCATTTGCTCTATTTTTAGAAAGCGTCATGTTATAATTAGCATCACCTTGACTATCTGTATGACCAACTACCATTAAATTGGTGTCTGGATTATCTTGAAATATACCAACCAACTTGGTTAATGTTTCTTGAGACTCCGAATTGATATTATATTTATTAGTTGCAAAATATACACCACTTCCATCTTCGAAAGTCACAACAATACCTTGATCAACACGCTCTACTTGAGCTCCAGGAACTTCTTCTTCAATTTCCTGTGCTTGTTTATCCATTTTATTACCTATAACTACTCCGGCACCACCGCCAATAGCAGCTCCAATAGCAGCTCCTAATTCGCTATTACCACTACCAACATTGTTTCCTATAATAGCTCCTAGAAGAGCGCCTCCTGCAACGCCAATGGCGGCACCTTTTTGTTTGTTATTTGCATTCTCGACAGATTTACAGTTCACAAAAGAAACTAAGGTGATTACTGCTAATAATACTATGGATGTTTTTTGAATATATTTTTTCATGCTTCTTATATTAAAATTATAATTAATTTTTAGGGAAATTTAATATCTTAATATTTACCAAACTGCCATGTGATAACAAATGGTTCGTCGTCAACCGTTAGATGTTGTTCCCAAACCATTGATGTTTCAGAGATAGAAGTTAACTTTAATCTAAATCCTTGATTCGTCATGGACTTACCTTTTTCATCAGTAGGTTTTAATAAGAAATCGTAAAGTCCTGATTGCTCATCAATTTTTTGAATGGTAAAAATAAAATGGCGCATGCCAGAATTACAATCAGCACCTTCAATTGAATAACTTCCAGTGTTATTATTAGGGATAAAATTCCAGGTACTGCCCTCAAAGCACTCCTTGGTGTCTTCATTTAGAAGGGTTACATCAAATTCTCCTGCTTCACTGTACGATATGGTACTAAGGGTCCAATCACCTTTAATTACTTTTTTTGGTTCTGGTGTAGCTGTTTTGGTCGACCCACAAGCCACAAGGCTTAAAGTCAATAATACTAGTACTATTTTTTTCATGGATTATATTATGTTTTTATAAGTCTTCAGAATATCACTTTTCGGCGCATCCTATATTAAACTTATCTGGTTACTACATATAAATATACTACAATATATGATAATTCAAATGTAGTGGCACGTCTAAAAAGCAATAGCGTTAAAATTAAAACTTAACGAGTTTATATTGACCTACTTTCATGTTCAAATAGCCAAAAAGCAAATTGTTATTGTGACAAAACACATCTTCATTATTTCAGCATTTAAACGAAAACCGGCTCTAACTAATTTGCAAACCATTCGCTACATTAGCCTCATCTGGGTTTACAAACACCAATTTACCCTCGGCGTTTTCGGTCATTAAAATCATGCCTTCACTTTCAACACCACGTAAAGCTCTTGGTGCTAAGTTTACTAAAACCGTGACTTGTTTTCCAACAACTTCTTCAGGCTTGAAACTTTCAGCAATACCAGAAACGATGGTACGTACATCAATACCTGTATCGACTTTTAAAACCAATAATTTTTTGGTTTTTGGCATTTTTTCAGCTTCAATAATCGTCCCAACACGCAAATCTAATTTTGTAAAATCATCGAATGTAATCGTATCTTTTTGAGGCTCTACCACTTTATTGGCAGCTTCGTTGGCTTTTTTGCTGGCTTCTAATTTATCTAACTGCTTTTGAATGGTTTCATCTTCAATTTTAGAGAATAGCAACTCCGCTTTGCCAATTTTATGACTTGCAGGAAGTAAGACATCTTCAGTAGTGACTTCATTCCATTGTATGACTCTCTCAAGGTTTAATATACCTTTTAATTTTTCTGAAGTAAACGGTAAAAACGGTTCACTTAAAGTCGCTAATGCCGAAGCAATTTGAAGTGCCACATACATAATCGTTTTAGTACGTTCTTCATCAACTTTTATCACCTTCCACGGTTCAGCGTCAGCTAAATATTTATTCCCTAAACGGGCTAAATTCATAAGTTCTTGTCCCGCTTCTCTAAAACGGTAACGCTCAATTGAACTAGAAATCACGGCTGGATAAGCTTTTACCGCTGCTAAGGTTTCTTCATCTACGGCTTCAAAATTCGCTGGTGCTGGCACTTCACCTTCGTAGTATTTATTGGTTAAAACCACCACTCTGTTAATGAAATTACCAAAAATGGCTACCAATTCGTTGTTGTTTCTCGCTTGAAAATCCTTCCAAGTGAAATCGTTATCCTTAGTTTCAGGAGCATTTGCTGTTAACACGTAACGCAGGACATCTTGCTGTCCAGGGAATTCTTCTAAATATTCTGGTAACCAAACGGCCCAGTTTTTAGAGGTTGATAATTTATTGCCTTCTAAGTTTAAAAACTCATTTGCGGGCACATTATCTGGCATGATATAACTCCCTTCGGCTTTTAGCATCGCAGGGAAAATGATACAGTGAAATACAATATTATCTTTTCCTATAAAATGCACTAATTTGGTATCTTTGTCTTTCCAATACGGCTCCCAATCTTTGCCTTCGCGAGCAGCCCACTCTTTGGTTGATGAAATATAACCAATAGGCGCATCAAACCACACGTAAAGCACTTTACCTTCACCACCTTCAACAGGCACAGGAATTCCCCAATCTAAATCTCTAGTTACCGCTCTAGGACGTAAACCGTCATCAATCCATGATTTTACTTGTCCGTAAACATTAGGTTTCCAATCCTTTTTATGACCTTCTAAAATCCATTCTTTTAAAAAAGCTTCGTGTTTATCTAAAGGTAAAAACCAGTGTTTTGTTTCCTTTAAGGTTGGCACATTACCGGTTAATGCCGATTTCGGATTAATCAAATCGGTAGCATTATGGCTGGTACCACAATTTTCACATTGATCACCATAGCTTTCTTCGTTTCCACATTTCGGACAAGTTCCAACCACAAAGCGATCGGCTAAAAACTGATTGGCTTGCTCGTCGTATAACTGCTCGGTAGATTCTTCAATAAATTCACCTTTATCATATAGCGTTTTAAAGAATTCTGAAGCCGTTTCATGATGAATAGGCGCCGAAGTACGCGAGTAATTGTCATAGGTAATTCCGAAATCCTCGAAAGACTTTTTAATAATCGCGTGATATTTATCGACGATATCTTGAGGAGAAACCCCTTCATTTTTCGCCTTAATTGTAATAGGCACACCATGCTCATCACTTCCACCAATAAAAGCAACATCGTTACCCGTTAAGCGTAAATAACGCACATAAATATCGGCAGGAACATAAACACCTGCTAAATGCCCGATATGAATTGGGCCGTTTGTATATGGTAAAGCTGTAGTAACAGTGTATCGTTTTGGTGTATTCATCTAAAGTAAAAATATGGTTTCAGGCCATTAATTATACAATGACCTAGTCTTAATAAAGCCACAAAAGTAATCATTTAAGCAGCGATTTAGAAAAAAAATGTACTTTTACATTATGGCAAAAAACCTATTAACAATTAGTCTATTTTGTACTGTTTTTTTCTTCGGAATTCAAACGATCACAGCACAAACCTCAACTCATAAAACACCACAAAGCAGCTTGATACAACCACCATACTTAAAAGCAGGAGACACAGTTGCTATTGTAGCACCTTCAGGAATTTTAAAAAACCGTACTGCTGAAGTTAGAAAAGCCCAAGCACTTTTAGAAAGTTGGGGGTTACACTCTGTGGTTGGAAAATCGGTTTTTAATCAGAATAATCACTTTGCCGGAACGGATGATGAGCGTTGTGAAGACTTTCAAAAAGCCATCGATAACCCAAACATTAAAGCGGTTTGGTGTGCTCGTGGTGGTTATGGTGCCGTGCGTATTTTAGACAAATTGGATTGGACTAAGTTTAAGGAAAGTCCGAAATGGGTTATCGGCTATTCTGATATTACTGCGCTACACAGCGATGTTCATAATTTAGGCTACCAGTCTTTACACGCTATGATGTGTACCAGCTTACAAGACACTCCCGAAACCATAAAACAAACCATTTCAACTTTTAAAGATGCTCTTTTTGGGAATCCACTTGCTTACACTTTAAAAGGATCAACATACAATAAACCAGGAACGGTTTCTGGGGAATTAGTTGGTGGAAATTTAAGCATTCTCCAAACTATGCTAGGTTCTAAATCGAGCCTAGATACCAAAGGAAAAATTCTATTTATTGAAGAAATTGGCGAATACAAATACCATATTGACCGTTTACTTCAAAGTTTGAAACGCGCTGGTTATTTTGATGATTGTGCGGGGGTGATTATAGGTGATATGACCAAAATCAAGAAAAACACCACACCTTGGGGCAGTTCGATTCAGCAACTTATTTTAGACGTCCTAGCTGAATATGATTTCCCAGTCGCATTTAATATGCATGCAGGGCACGCGAAAGATAATCGTGCTTTGATTTTTGGAGACCAAATTACTCTGAAAGTGACCAAAGATTCCTCGTCTATTGTATTTGAATAATTCGGAAAAAAGCCCTTAAAACCCACGTTCCTTTTGTATTTGCTCATAAGCAGCTTGCACTTGTCTGAACTTTTCTTCTGCACCCTTTTGATGTGCCGGCCCTAAGTGTATGACTTTATCTGGATGGTATTTTTTGGCCATTTTTCGGTAGGCCTTTTTAATTTCATCTACTGAAGCACTTTTTTCAATCTCTAAAACTTTGTATGCCGCATCAGCATCATTATAAAACATCGCTTTAATACTTTCGTAATCTCGAGATGAAATCCCTAAGTAGCCCGCGATTTTATGAATTTGATCAACCTCCCTTTCAGTTACAAACCCATCGGCTTTAGCGATTCCGAATAAAAAATGTAGGAGCTGTAAACGTGAAGCATGCTCCATCATCTGCCGAATTTGCAAACACACTGGACGCACAGAAACTTGTTGCTTATTGATATTTTTAAACAACTTAAAAGCGTGATTCGCACGGTCTTTTCCGTACATGCCAACAAATTGCTGACGCACAAAATCCAATTCACGCTGATCCAATTTACCATCGGCTTTAATCACTGAAGAGGCTAGAATAAGCAAACTCACTTCAAAATCGCCAGATTGGGTTCTTGTGTGCTGTCGCGGGTCTCTTTGATTATATGTCTCTCTTTCAGTAGAAAACGGACTACCACCACTTTTAGCCATCGAATCTATTAAAGTCCCTATAGCTAATCCAATGATAGCTCCAATAGGACCTCCCAACGACCAACCAATCGCGCCACCAATCCATTTTGAATAACTCATGTAAGTATTTATTTTATTAAACGTCAAACTACCCTAAATACTTACTTCATCATTTTGAAGCTGCGTATTTTACAAGGTTTGCGCTCATGTTTTTATTAAAAAATAATTTAAGAGCGTAAATATAATATTTGTTAGTGGATTGCTTTACGGAATTGTGACACAATTGGTATCTTTGCAGTCAGAATTGTTAATTATTAAAATTTAAAAATATGTATCCAGCAGAATTAGTAAAACCAATGCGTGAAGATTTAACGAAAGTTGGTTTTGAAGAATTACATACTGCCCAAGAGGTTGATGCAGCTTTAGCAAAAGAAGGCACAACTTTAGTGGTTGTAAATTCAGTTTGTGGTTGTGCAGCAGCTAATGCACGTCCAGGAGCAAGAATGAGTTTAGACAATGCAAAAAAACCAAGCAACATCGTTACTGTTTTTGCAGGTGTTGATAAAGAAGCTGTGGATGCAGCTCGTGGTCACATGGTACCGTTTCCTCCAAGCTCACCAAGTATGGCATTATTTAAAGATGGTGAATTGGTTCACATGTTAGAGCGTCACCACATTGAAGGACGACCTGCTGAATTAATTGCAGACAACCTTAAGGATGCTTATAACGAGCATTGCTAGAAAATTATTTTTCGTTGATTGATACAATCGTTATAAACAGATTGCATTTCAATTAGAATAAAAATACAATCAGAACCACGATACTCAAACGATCGTGGTTTTTTTATGCCCGTTTATCATTAGAAGTAGGTACAACCTCTTTTGTTTTCATTCACAAAAACGAAAATAATTTAAGCTTCATTTAAACAGAACCAAGATTTACTTATTTTTGACCCATGCAAAAAATTCTATCATATCCGATAAGCGTCATTTATGTTATAGTATTCTTTCTTACACTATGCGTATTTCACGTATTACAGTGGTTAAGCTTTAATATTTTTGGATACAACGTGCATAAAAAAGTTGTTGATGGCCTGCAGTTTTCATTAATCTGTTGCGCAAGACTTTTAGGTACGCGTTTTACCTTTACCAATCCGTATGATATTGACACCAACCAACCACTTATCATTGTATCAAACCATCAAAGTTTACACGACATTTACCCCATTACTTGGTACATGCGTAAACACCATCCTAAATTTATAAGTAAAATAGAATTAGGCCATGGGATACCAAGCGTATCTTATAATTTACGTCATGGTGGTGGTGCATTAATTGATCGTAAAAACCCCAGACAATCCCTTCCTGCCTTAATGAAATTTGGCGAATATATAGAAAACACAAAACGCGCCGCGGTCATATTCCCTGAAGGTACTCGCAGTAAAAACGGCGTACCAAAACCATTTCAAACGAGAGGTTTAGAAATTTTATTTAAAAAAATTCCATCGGCCGTTGTTGTCCCAATTACCATAAATAATTCATGGAAAATGTTAAAATACGGCAATTTCCCAATGGGTTTAGGCACTCATATCACATTTACTGTGCATAAGCCTTTAAAAGTTAGTACCTTTGTAAACAAACAAGACCTATTAGATAGTATAGAAACCACTATCACAAACAGTATCGAACCATAACATTACAACACATGTCATTGAAAAATAAAAGATTAGAAGTCATGAAGTTTTTGGAAAAAGACGTTGACGCCCTAATGGAAAAATACTTAATTCCTATAGATTCTATTTGGCAACCGACAGATTTTTTACCTAATTCTGAAACGACAGATGAAAAGTTTTTCGAAGAAGTAAAAGAAATTAGAGAGCTTGCTAAAGAATTGCCATATGACTTCTGGGTAGTTTTAGTGGGTGATATGATTACCGAAGAAGCTTTACCTACCTACGAATCGTGGTTAATGGATGTTGAGGGTGTAGACCAAATGGATGGTAAAGAAAACGGCTGGGGTAAATGGGTACGCCAATGGACTTCTGAAGAAAATAGACATGGTGATGTACTTAACAAATACCTTTACCTTTCGGGAAGGGTAAACATGAAAGAAATTGAAAAAACCACACAGCATTTAATTGCCGATGGTTTTGATATTGGAACCGATAGAGATCCTTATAAAAACTTTGTTTACACAAGTTTCCAAGAATTAGCAACCTACATTTCTCATAATCGTGTAGCTAAAATAGCTAAAGACATGGGGAACAAGCGTTTGTCTAAAATGTGTAAAATTATTTCTGGTGATGAAATGCGCCACCATCATGCGTATTCAGATTTTGTAGATCGTATTTTTAAAGTAGATCCAAGCCAGATGATGATGGCTTTTCATTATATGATGAAACAAAAAATTACCATGCCTGCACACTTTTTAAGAGAATCGGGTGGTAAAATAAGTTCTGCTTTTGAAGAATTCTCAAATACGGCACAACGTATTGGGGTTTATACATCTACCGATTATGTGGATATCCTTCAGAAATTAATTGACCGTTGGGAAATTGATAAAATCACAGGATTAAACGATGAAGCTGAAAAAGCTAGAGATTATTTAATGAAACTACCTTCGAGAATGTACCGTTTATCAGACCGTATGAAAGTGCCTGAAAACTCATTCCAATTTAAATGGGTAGAACCTGCTATTATTAAGTAAAAACAGTTTTGTCATTCCGAGGAATCGAGGAATCTCAACAATTATTAAAAGATTCTTCAGTCGTACCTCCTTCTGAATGACAAAATCAATCTAAAATATCAATCAATTCCTTCCAGTTTATTCTGAAAGGAATTTTTTATTTCAGCTTATGTATACTTCCGAAGACATTATTAATAAAACCATCACTTTTGTAAAAGACACTTTAGCTGACGCTGAAGGCGGACACGATTGGTTTCATATAGAGCGTGTTTATAAAAATGCTTTGTTAATTTCAAAAACCGAACAAGCCGATACCTTTATTATCGCTTTAGGTGCTTTACTGCATGATATTGCCGATAGTAAGTTCCATAATGGTGATGAAACCGTAGGCCCTAAAAAAGCTGCAGCTTTCTTAACCCAACTTCATATTGAAACTTCGGTTATCGAACATGTGTGTAACATTATTAAACACATATCTTTTAAAGGTGGTAACGAAACACAGAAATTTAAATCGCTTGAATTAGATATTGTACAAGACGCCGATCGTTTAGATGCTATTGGCGCTATAGGCATTGCGAGGTGTTTTAATTATGGTGGTTTTAAAAACAGAGCGCTTTACAATCCTGAGATTAAACCCAATCTTAATATGACAAAAGAAGCGTATAAAAGCTCAAACGCGCCTACCATCAATCACTTTTATGAAAAGCTTCTCCTATTAAAAGACCGCATGAACACGGAAACAGGCAAAAAAATTGCCCTAGAACGTCACAATTATATGTTGAGCTTTCTAGAGCAGTTTTATAATGAATGGGAAGGCAGTAAATAAGCCTAACTAATCATCTTTTTAATTTCTTTACGGTAACTCGATGCACTTTTACCAGTAATATCGTTAAAGGTTTTATTAAAATGCGAGAAGTTATTAAATCCGCATTCAAAACACACATCGGCGATGCTCATTTCTAATTCCTCCGATAATAATTTAGTAGCATGAACCACGCGGTATTCATTTACTATTTGAGTAAATGTTTTACCAGTTGCTTTCTTAAAGTATCTACAAAAGGCAGGAACCGTCATACTCACCTTATCTGCAATTTCATCCAACGCAATGTGGTGTGTAAAGTTTTTATTCACATACTTAAAGATCACACCAATTTTAGCACTGTCTTGCGCTTCGGCTTCAAAGGCCAGACCATCAGCGTTTAATAAATTGTAATCATCTGTTTTAGATAAATAATGTAAAATTTCTAAAAACTTGATAACGCGCTTTAGTCCTTTATATTCATATAACTTTTCAATTTTAGGCCCTAACTTCTTTTTAGTTTCAACTTTAAAACGAATGCCTTTTTTAGCTCTTTCAAATAATGCTGAAATATTTGCTATCTCAGGCACGTTAAGAAAATCGTCTCCTAAAAAATTAGCCTTGAATTGTATTGTTGTTTCTGTTCCGTTAGCAGTTAAACGATCTGTAAAACCATTATGTGGTAGATTAGAACCTATTAATATTAATTGACTGTTGTTAAAATAGGATAAATGACTTCCTATATGTGTCTTTCCTTGTCCTTTATTTATATATATAAGTTCCAACTCTGGGTGAAAATGCCAGAAGGCTCCATTCCTATCTACCTGTTCTACATGCTGTTTAACCAAGATAGAGCTCCCAAAACTTGGGCTTAGCTTCTTTAATGTGGGTTTCTTAGCAATCATATTAGAGGGGTTTTATTAGCAAAATTAATACTTATTATGCATACATTGTATATTTATTTAACTCAAATATATGTTAAATTAACTTCATGTTTAGTTAACAAATAGTTAACAGATAAAATAGCATATAAATAAGCCAAAATTGATGTTTTGCACCTTCTAGATCTCACATATCTTTGTACCGTTGAACGTTATAAACGACTCATTATGAAAAACGTACTTACATTAACTAAAAAAGGAATCCTGATGGTAGCTATGCTAGCAACGGTTTTAGGTTTCGCAAATGCAGATGATAAGGTAATCGTAAAGAGAGACGCTAAAAAAACGTCTATAACACTAGAAGATGTAAAACAAGGCGATTTAGTCTCTATTAAAGATAACCAAGGGATCATCATTTTTAAAGAATCGGTTGAAGCAACTGGAACTTATACAAAAGGATTTGATTTAACAGGTTTAGAAAACGGAGATTATGTTTTTGAAATTAATAAAGATTTAGAAGTTAACACCATTCCTTTTACAGTAAACACTACTGAAATTGAATTTGATGAAGCTGAAGAATCAACATATTTTAAACCTCATACTAAACACGAAGCAGACTTACTATATGTAACGAAACTTTGTTCTGATGATGAAACTGCAATTATCAATATATTTTCTGAAGTTGCAGAAGGCGAATACGAAATGATTCACTCTGAATTAATACAGGATGCATTAGTAATCGAAAAGGTTTACAAATTGAATACAGGAAATTACAAAATAACAATACACTCTAATAACAAGGAGTACACGAAATTCATTAATAATTAGTTTAATGTCTTATTTAGTTTAGTTTAGTTGGTAAAGTGGGCTGTGGTGGCCCACTTTTTTTTGCTTTCTATTTTCCTCAACTAGCACACACACCTAGAGTACATTGTTTTATAGCTACAAACAACCCTTATAACCTCTGCTAATTTGCCTTTTTTTATAAATTTAAAAAGGGACCTTCATATAAGAAAACCGTTTAAATTCAATGTAAATTATATGTTATATTAATTTAAACAATAGTCTCCTATAATCATCCGGTGGTAATTTAGCATATAATCTTACCAATTTAGATGTTTTAGCAAGCTCACTTCTCAGCTAAATTTACAACATAAATCCTTCATTTTGAAAAACATAGCTAGTCTCTCACAAACAATATTCTTAGCAGCCGTTTTACTTAGCAGTATATCTGGGTTCGCAAAGAAAGCCGCTTATTACAATATAACTAATGCCATAAAAAAATCAACCGTGGCACTAAATGATATTCCTGATGGAAGTTTCATTTCCATAAAAGATTCCAAAGGAAATATTTTATATGAAAAAGCCCGATTTAACTCTAAAGGTGTTGACCTATCATTTTTAGAAAACGGTAATTATTTTTTACAAATAGAAAACTCGCAAACCATACAGCTCCCCTTTAAGGTAGCTTCAGAAATGGTATTTTTCAAAAAAATAAAATCAACATTTGCACAAAACAAAGCTGAAAGCCTTTGCAACGTAAAAAATATTTATCAGGGTAAAAAGCATATGGTCTTGTTTCGAGAAGAACAAAAATTTAATCGCCACCCTTTACAAAAATTCTAATCTCTCTCATATTTATTAAATAAAAACGGGACACTTAAATATAAGTGTTCCGTTTTTGAATTATACGTACCTGATGTTTACTAAAAATTGATTTTTCATTACAACATCAAAATCAATTTAAAATAGCTTAAACAACATAAAACATACTCTATTAACTGTCTATTATGCTAAATTAACTCAAGATAAACTTAGTGTCAATATGATTGATAATCTAACATATAAATACATCAATTCCAATGTTTTGCAGGACTTACAACTAACATATCTTTGTAGTATCAAAAAGAGAAAATTTATATATTATGAATAACATATTTACAAACACAAGAAAAGGATTCTTAATGGTAACTTTATTTGCTACCATGTTAAGTTTCGCAAACGAAAACGACTTTTACAACATTAATGTAGAAGCCAGCAAAACGACTTTAACTTTAAATTATGCTAAAGAAGGAAGTGCTTTATCCATAAAAGATTTAAATGGATCGGTACTTTATTCTGAAACCATTAAAGCTACTGGAAGATACAAAAGAGAATTTGATTTATCATTTTTGCCAAATGGAGACTATAAGTTTGAAGTTGACAAAGACCTTCAAATTAAAGAGATTCCTTTTACATTAAATTCTGGTGTAGTTACCTTTAATAAAAATGAAGAAAAACTAATTTACAAACCATTCATTAGAGTGTCTGGTGATCTAGTTTACATTAGCAAATTAGCTCTGGATGGAGAGGATCTTAAAGTTGATATCTATTTTACAAAAAACAATAATAGATCTCATTCGGAACTTGTAATCTCTGAAAACATAAAAGGTGATGCCACTATAGAAAAAGTATACAGATTAGAAGATCTTAATCAAGGTAAATACCAAGTAATACTACATGCTGCAGATAGAAGATTTGAAAAAAATATCTAAATCTTAATTTAGAAAAGAACAATTAAAAAAGGTGATCTTAAATAGATCGCCTTTTTTTTTGAATATGTAGTATCTATACTAATTTTCCAGTACCAAAATAACTAGAAGTAAATAAGTTCTTCTAACCCTTAAAAGCCGAACTGGATGAAAATCAAACAGAATTACCTTGATTATATGCTAAATTAACTTAACGAAAAAACAACATTTACATAACAGATAATCTAGCATATAAATCTGCCAATCTCCATGTTTTGCACCTCCTATAAGCAGCCTATCTTTGTAGTATCAAAACAGAAAATATTTATATTATGAACAACATATTTACAAACACAAGAAAAGGATTCTTAATGGTAACTTTATTTGCTACTATGTTAAGTTTCGCAAACGAAAATTCATTTTACAGCATTAAAGTTGAAGCAAACAAAACAACTTTAACTTTAGATTATGCTAAAGAAGGTAGCTTACTTTCTCTTAAAAATGCAGCTGGCACAGTTATTTGTTCTGAAACAATTAAAACAACAGGAAAATACACAAGAGAATTCAATTTAGCTTTCTTATCTAACGGAAATTATATGTTTGAAGTAGATAAAGATCTAGAAATTAAAGAAATCCCTTTCACTATAAATTCTGGTATTGCTAGTTTTAATAAATATAAAGAAAGAACAGTTTACAAACCTTTTATTAGAGTTTCTAATGACATGCTTTACATCAGTAAATTAGCTTTAGATGGAGAGCCATTAGATATAGAAATTGTTTACACTAGAAAAAACAGTTTCAACTCTCAAGTTGTTGTTTCAGAAAAATTATCTGATAAAGAAAAAATTGAAAAAGCATACAAATTAAGTGGACTTAAAGAAGGAAATTACCAAGTAGTAGTTTATACAGCTCACAGAAAATATGAAAAAAATATCTAAGATCTTAGTTTAGTTTAGTTAGAAAAAAGGTGTTCTTAAAAAAGGAACATCTTTTTTTTTGCTTAAAACTTTCATCAAGAATTCATCATATCTTTCTTCAAAAAAATAAAATAGAACAGCTCTTTAATTGTCATTAACCTGGAATAAAACCAAAATTACCCTTGTTTTATGTTATATTATCTTAACCTTAAAACAACTGTTTAATAACAGATAAAATAACACACAAACTAATCAATACCAATGTTTTACAACAATAAAAACTATCATAAATTTGTAGTATCAAATGATAAAATAAAACATTATGAAACACATATTTACACACTCAAGAAAAGGATTCTTATTAGTAACTTTATTTGTTACTATGGTAAGTTTCGCGAGCGACAATTCATTTTACAGTATTGATGTTGCTGCAAAAAAAACAACATTAACAATAAGTAGTGTTCGAGAAGGTAGCTCTTTATCACTTAAAGACAATCAAGGTGCTATACTTTATTCGGAAACAATTAAAGTTACAGGAAATTACTCAAGAGAGTTTGACCTCACGTTTTTACCAAACGGAAAATACATGTTTGAGTTAGATAAAGATCTTGAAATAAGAGAAATCCCTTTTTCAATAAGCTCTGGAAATGCTTTTTTCAACAAAGAAAATGAAAAAGTAGTTTACAAACCATTTATTCGAGTAGTTGGCGACCACCTATACATTAGCAAATTAGCTATTGACGGTGAGCCTTTAGAAATTGACATCTACTTTACCAACAAAGAAAATAGATACAAAGAATTAATCCTTTCTGAAATAGTTAGCGATGAGACTAAAATCGAAAGAGCTTACAAATTAGATCGCTTAAATTTAGGAAACTATGAAGTAGTACTTCATTCTGCAGATAGAGCATACGAAAAAACAATCTAGAATAATATTGAACTAATGTCTTATTTAGTTTTTGCCAAAAAGGTGAGCTTTTAAAAAAGTTCACCTTTTTTTATATCTAACACATAACAATTTCTTAAAAACACCCGCTATTAATCATTATAAGCTAACCAATTAGCAACGCAAAAATAACAGATAAAATACCACATAAAACAGTCAATATCAGTGTTTTATGATATTTATTTAAATCCTATATTTGATATGTTGAACGTTAAAAACACTTTATTATGAAAAACGTACTTAAACATTCAAAAAAAGGAATCTTAATGGTAATCATGATGACTACCTTATTAAGTTTCGCAAATGAAGTTTCATCTTTCAAGGCTGAAAATGAAACAAACAGAACCTCTCTTACTTTCAACTACGTAAAGGCAGGGAATCTACTATCAATTAAAGATAGTAATGGTGTCATTCTACATAAAGAAGTTATTCAGACAACAGGTATTTTCTCTACTGGTTTCGACCTTACCATGTTGCCTAATGGCGCTTATATGTTTGAAGTAGACAAGGGACTTGAAATTAGCGTTATTCCATTTTCAGTAAAATCTGGATTAGTGCTATTTGATAAGGAAAAAGAAGAGATCATTTATAAGCCGCACACGCGTGTTGAAGGCAGTATCGTTTACATTAACAAGTTGGCATTAGATGGTGAACCACTAAAAATTCATATCTATTCAACCGCACCAGGTAGCGAAGGACTTTTATTTTCTGAAACTATTGAAAACACAACCAACATTCAAAGAGTTTACAGATTGAAAGGACTAGAAAGCGGAAGTCATAAAATTGTTTTCCACTCAGAAGGACGTGAATACGTAAAACACATTTAAAGCATGCAAGAACCACATTTTACAAATTAAAGGCTATCTAAATGGATAGCCTTTTTTAATTTATGTACTGAATTAAATTTTTTATTTTCCAGGAAAATGAGGTTTACGTTTTTCAAGAAAGGCGGTTGTACCCTCCTTAAAATCTTCGGTGCCAAAACTAGCTCCAAAAGCTTCAACTTCAACTTCAAAACCATTAACACCAGTTTTATAATTAGCATTTACTGCTTCTATCGCCCTACTTATCGCAACGCTAGAATTATTTGAAATTTTTGAAGCTATGCCAGTGCAGAAATTCAATAACTCTTCCTGGCCCACCACGTGATTTACCAAACCATAAGTTAGTGCTTGAGCTGCGTCAATCATTCCAGCCGTCATAATCATCTCTAAAGCACGCCCTTTTCCTACCAATTGCGGCAAACGTTGTGTACCACCATAACCTGGAATAACACCGAGAGAAACCTCTGGAAGCCCTAATTTGGCATTAGTACTTGCTACCCTAAAGTGACAAGCCATAGCGAGCTCTAAACCACCTCCTAATGCAAAACCATTTACAGCTGCAATAACGGGTGTAGATAAGTTTTCAACGAAATCAAATAATTGTTCATGACCTTTAGCCGCTAATGCCTTTCCTTCGGAAGCATTAAAATCTGAAAACTCACTAATATCGGCACCTGCAACAAAGGCTTTTTCACCACTTCCGGTAACAATAATAACTTTGGTTTCCTTATCAGAGTCAGCTTCCTTGAAAGCCTCATGCAGCTCTGTAATCGTCTCTTTATTAAGCGCGTTTAATTTTTTGGGACGATTAATCGTAATCGTGCTTAACGCCCCTGTTCTACTCAAAATAATCGTATTATAACTCATAGTTAAATTGAATTGTTCATTTTAAGCGTATTTTTAAATCAGCTTTTGAAAACGCTTTATGGTTTTATTTTAACCACTTAAATTTACTAATTTTTATCAGGATAACGGCTAACGGCTTCAGAAATCAAAAAACTGAAGCATTCACTAAGGAAGACTAAAAATGAGCTTTTGGGAATGTTACTGTAAACGTTGTCCCCTTGCCCTTTTCTGAAATAAATGAAATGGTGCCGTTATAAGTTTCAACTATATTTTTTACCATGGCCAAACCTAATCCCATACCACTTGTTTTAGTTGTAAATTTTGGTTCAAACACCTTTTCTTTACTTGATTCGGAGATACCCGAACCATTATCTGAAACCAAAATAACCACGTTATTGTTGACCTCCGAAACATTGACTATAATTTTAGGCTCATGATTTTCAGACATGGCTTGAATAGCATTTTTCACCAAGTTTGTTACCACTCTAATGAGTTGCGTTCTATCTAGTTTTGCAATGATATTTTCACTTTCTGAAGTAAATTTGATGTAGTTTTCATTAAAAATATCTAATGCTAATTTTACAATTTCCACAACATTTAAATTTTCATTTTGTTGCGCCGGCATTTTAGCAAAATTTGAAAATGCCGATGCTATAGAACTCATAGTATCTATTTGCTGTATTAAGGTTTTGGTATATTCGTCAACTTTAGAGTAGATATTAGCATCTTCTGGATCAAACTTACGCTGAAAATCTTGAACTGTTAATCGCATAGGGGTTAACGGATTTTTAATCTCATGTGCGACTTGTTTTGCCATTTCTCGCCAAGCCTGTTCGCGTTCGCTTTTTGCTAACTGTATAGCACTTTCTTCAAGCTCATCAATCATACTGTTGTAAGAGTTCACCAAAGTAGTAATCTCTTCGCTTGTATCATCAATTTCAATCTTTTCATTAAGCCTTTCAAGCCGTGTGGAGTTAATTTTGTCACTAATAGTTTTTAAGGATTTCGTAATGAATTTAGATAATAAAAATGCAAGGCCGATCGCCATAAAAAGCACAAAGGTAAAGGCGTACGCCATTCGGGTTAAAAACGCTTCTAGCTCATTCGTTAGAAAATCATCATTCTCTAAATATGGTAAATTTAATATAACCAATTCTCTAGATTTCTGATCGGTAAGATAAGTGTATGATGACAAGAAGGTCTCGCCATTTTCCATGTGTTTATCCACATAACGATGTACGGCTGTATTAGAAATAGCATTTAAAACCTCAGTTTCAATGCATTTATCGGCAACATTATTTCTAAAGCCAGCCTTAGATGAAATTAACAAGGTGCCATCTAAATCATATAAATTGATTTGAAGTTTATGAATATCGGCAATGTTATAAATTTCCTCTTTAAATATTACAGCGATATTTTCGGTTTTAACTTCCCAGGTATTGTTTCTACCGTTAAGTACACGCCTAAGATGTGTACTTATACTTTGTTCTTTAGCCTGTAAACGATCGCTGTGATAATCTTCACTTTGTTGTTTATATTGATTGATTGCAACAACTGTAATTAGCACCGACCCTAATAAAACCAAAAGGATCATGGCTAAAAAAATACGAGTACGTAATGATGGTTTTCTTAATCTAAAAGGCACTTGATCTTATATTGAATGGTTTAAATATAGCAATAATCAAACCAAAGCCTGATATGGTGGTTTAAAAAGCACGTTCTTTTAAATTCGATCCTAATTTTTAAGCGTCAGGATTTTTAGCTCTAATATTCTTGTAAATTTTGAAACCTACCATAATTAAGACACCTAAAACCACAATACCTACGACGCCCCAAATCCAATTAATAGCATTCTTTAAAACCACTAAAAACACAACGGCAAATAAGATAAAAGTCGCGCCTTCGTTCCACATACGCATGTAACTAGAAGATTTTTTAACCACGTCAATTTGTAATTGCTTATAATAAACATGAGTTTTATAATGGTATATAAAAAGTAGTAAAACAAAGACTAATTTAACGTGCATCCAAGATTGTTCTAACCAATAAGGCTGTAAAATAAGCAACCAAACCGCAAAAATAGTAGCTAAAATAGCTGATGGCCAAGTGATAATATACCACAGGCGTTTGGCCATTAACTTTAACTGTTTTCCCAAGATTTCCTTATCTGGCGATGGCTTATGAAAAGCTTCAATTTGATACACAAATAACCGCGGAATATAAAACAATCCCGCAAACCAAGTGATTACGAAGATAAGATGAAACGATTTTATATAATTGTAATATTCCATAATTAAAGCATTGAATTGACTTCAGAGTTTTTAGAGGTTAAGGTTTTTGAAATTTCTCTATTTAAGAAATAAGCAGTTACTATTGTTGCTAAGGTATCTGCGATAGGAAATGAGATCCAAACACCTAATTCCCCATAAAATTCCGGAAGTATGAAAATTAGCGGAATAAAGAAAAACCCTTGGCGCGTTAAAGTTAATAATAACGCTGGTTTTGCCTTTCCAATCGCCTGAAAATAAGCGGCTCCAATAAGCTGCAACGCAATAATAGGAGTAGCGGCAAACACCCAACGCATCGCACTTGGTGTTTCTTTTATCACTTCAGGATCGGTGGTGAACATTTTAGTAATGAGATCTGGAAAGCTCATCAGCACAATAAATACCAATGTTGCTAGCAGCGAGGCGTATTTAATAGCTATGTAAATACTTTGTTTGACACGATCGTACTGTTTCGCACCGTAATTAAAACCAGCAATGGGTAAAAATCCTTGAGTAACACCTAAAACAGGAAACATTGCAAACATAAGCATGCGTCCAACAATAGCGTATGAAGTTACCGAAGTGACACCTCCTAAATCATACAAAATATTATTCATAAACAAATACGTGACACTCACAACAGCTTGTCTAGCCAATGTTACAAAACCTAACGCGCTAATTTCTTTTACTACCCCAAAGTTTAAACCAAGATGTGAGAAGTTTATTTTTAATTCGGAATGTTTAGAGAGAAAAAACCAAAGAATAAACATAAAACAAAACCCATAAGAAAGCGTTGTAGCCCATGCAGCTCCAGCCATTCCAAAGTCCAAAACATTAATAAAAAGGTAATCTAAAATTAAATTACTTACCGAGGGAATCATCATGGCGTACATACCAAATTTAGGCTTGCCTTCAGCACGAATTACCGTATTCCCCATCATACTTAAGGCCAAAATAGGCACCCCATAAAGTACAATGCGATAATAAATTTTTGCAGGTTCAAAAATAGCACCTTTACCTCCAAACGAATTTATAATAGCATCTTGAAACAACAAGCCCACGGTTACAAACGTGGTACAGAGTAATAAGGTTAAGGTAATTTGATTCCCAAAGGTTTTTAATGCCTTTTTATGGTTTGATGCGCCAAGTGCACGCGATATAATGGAAGACCCACCAATACCAATGGCCATTCCTAAGGCCGCTATAAAAAAAGACACAGGCAAGACCACATTTATCGCAGCGATAGCCGTTACCCCAATCCAATGGCCTACAAAAATAGTATCGACTAAAATATTTAATGACATCACCAAAATCCCTATGGCCGCAGGTACAGCTTGCCTAATTAAAAGCTTTCCTATAGGTTGAGATCCTAATTCCTGTGATGATATTTTTGCCATATTTTAAATTATGTACTTGGCGTGACCCATGTGTTAATCCAATTAGACAATAAATCTACAAAAGGTTTATCGTCATTCAAACAAGGAATGGTAGTAAATTCATTACCACCCATTTCATGGAAAATCTCTTGACCTTCCATGGCGATTTCTTCAAGTGTTTCTAAACAGTCACTCACAAATGCGGGTGTTACAATAGCCATATTTTTAACACCATTTTTCCCTAAACGCTCAATAGTTCGGTCTGTATAAGGCAACAACCAAGGATCAAACCCTAAACGTGATTGAAAGGATGTTGAATACGAACCCTCTTTAAGTTTAAGTTTTTCGGCAACTAATTTAGTAACCTCTAAACATTGATGCCTGTAACAAAACTCATGTGCAATACTTGGTGTCGCACAACAGCTACCATCAATTTTACAGTGTGATTTAGTAACATCACTTTTTCTTATATGACGCTCTGGTACGCCATGGTAAGAAAATAGCAAATGATCAACTGGCTTACCTTCTAAATGACGTTTTACAGAATTTGAAAGCACCTCAATATAATCTGGTTTATTATAAAAAGCAGGTACTGATTCTATTTTTAAATTCGGAAAAAACGCTTGACGAAGTTCTTCTGCTAAAACCGTAATAGTTTCCGTAGTTGCCATTGCGAACTGCGGGTATAAAGGGAATAACAAAACCTCATCAACACCTTTATCTACTAATTCTTGAAGTCCTTTTTTAATGGTCATACTACCATAACGCATAGCCAAAGCTACAGGTGCTTCAACTTGTTTTTGAATACTTTGTTGAAGTCTTTCAGAAATCACAATTAATGGTGAACCTTCGTCCCACCATATTTTTTTATATGCAGCTGCTGATGCTTTAGGACGTGTTTTTAAAATAATCCCTTTTACAAGAGCTGCTCTAGCAACAAGCGGAATATCAATAACACGCTCATCCATTAAAAACTCTCCTAAATATTTCTTTACATCTTTGGGCTCTGGGCTTTCAGGAGAACCCAAATTTACAAGTAGTATGCCTTTTTTCATCGCTTTTTTATGTTGACACAAAAATACAATACATAAATTTAATACAGCTTAAAAATTAGTTAAGTGAACAATTACAAAACAAAAAAAAGCTCCATTTATAAAAAATGGAGCCTTTTTGGTTAGTTAGTTTTGGTTTGCAATATAAAATCTTTTACATGTTACTTACTTGAGATTTATTATAAACCCATTTTGGTAATGATGCACTATCAAAATTAGGCTTTCCTTGTGTATTAACACTTTCAACACATACTGAATTTACCAGGTTTTTAACGTTTAAAACCTCAAAAACTTTTTCATGCTGTGCCTTACTAAAAGCTCCTAATACTTCATCAATATCAACCGCTTTATACACACCATCCTCTAATAAATAGGCAAACATGTTTTTTACACTCGGCTCATAAAACTCGGTGTTTTTATCATAATCCTCTTCTTTTAGAATATAGTTTTTTCCTGCTACAAGAAGGTATTGCTTATCTGATTTAAGATTTTTAACGCTTACTGTACCTCTAAACAATAAATGGTAATCATCATGATAAATACCTGGCTTACCTTTTACGCTCTTTTTATTTACTTCATAAAATGAATCAAATGGGGCACGTCCTTCCTTATTTATTTTATCTGTAGGAATGTATTTTAAATATTCATCTTTGGTTGCGAAATGAGAAGGCAAGTTTTCTGCACAATACCCATCATACCATACAGGTTTAAAATCTTTATTAAGTAAATTATGATTTCCTTTTTCAAAAATTACCGGGTGTTCATAAACCCTAGGGTTATAAAACTTAAAATGGCCTATTTGAAATAAATCACAATCACTTGCTACTTTAGTTTCAGATCCGTTTGTTTTGCATGAAACAACCACGCAAAAAATTAATAATGTTTTTAGTAAAGTTCTCATCATAGTTAAGTTATTCTGTAAACTTAAAGGTGTTGACAGCCCTCCAAATTCACTTGGTTAGTATAATTATTTAGGTTTATTAAAATATTTCCTTTTGCCTAGCGGATGAGGGAGAGAATGATTCCATAAATAAAAACATTCTTTGCTAAGTTCTTTAACAATTTGTACACCACCAATATATATAAAAACTTATATAAGTAATGTTTATATACGTAAAAAATCGATGAAGTGTAATTTATTGTAGGTTTTTACCTATATTAATATAAAATGAAGACTTTATAGTTTGAATACGAACGAATTAAAATAATTATTTCTTACCATGTTTACGATTCAAATAACTTTGATAGACCTCTTGATCTTTATTATCATAGTCACATTCTTGAAAAATACCACAAGACGTGTTAGCGCGAACTAGAGATTTTTTACTCATATTCTCGTAAAAAGCTGCAATTTCTGGAGTTAAATATTTCATATTCAATAAATTTAGATTCAACTTAAAGACATAATGTACTTTTTAGGCGTGGTGCCATATTTCTTTTTAAAGGCTGAAATAAAATGACTTGAAGTACTGTAACCAACCTTCAAACCCACTTCATTTACATTATTTTCACCAGATTCTAACAGTTTTCTGGCCACTTCCATTTTATAATCAAACAAAAAACTAAAAACAGAATCGCCATAAATTTGCTTAAAGCCTTCTTTTAACTTTTTAAGACTTAAACCTATTTCATCTGCAAGCTCTTGTAAACTTGGCGGTTCGGCCATACGCGCTACAATAATATCTTTAGCTTTACGTATTTTAATAACATTAGTTTCATCTACTAAAAACGGACATTGTTCCACATCGGCATCTTCACTTCTATTAAAATATAAACTTAATAACTCGTAAGCTTTACCTTTAAAGTAAAGTTCTTTAATAGAAGCATTTAAATTGTAATTAATCATTTGATTTAAAACAATCGCCATAGATGGTGAAATAACACCATCTTTATAATATTTCTTATCCTTATTATCTTCACTTAAAAAAGTAATGTAATCGGCTTCATGAGAGAAAAAACCATGAAATTTTTTAATTGAAATTAAAACGGAAACCATCCAAGAATGTGGATTAACCTCTAAATGAATAGGTAAATCGCGCTGCGGATTATATAACAACAGCGAATTCTCTTCTAGAATACTTAATTTATAACGCCCTTCGTTAAAAAGAAATTGACTGGACCCTTTTACACAAAAATGAAACTGGATATAATCACTATCTATATCTTTTACAGCCGATTGCACTTCACTCGCATCATTTTTAAAAGTGAGCACCATAACCCCGTCTTCAACCGTTGTTTCGTTAAAAGTACTTTGAGCGATACTTTTATGGATATTGAAATCTTCCTTCATTCTTTTTTTATTTAGATTCGTTCTAAATTAATGATACTAAACAGCCCTGTTTTCATACGAAAATAGCATATTTCGATGATAATCACGAAAAACATCGCTAAAAAACCACAAGCGACACTTATAGTTCTTCAAGCGTTATTTTTTCTGAAAGCAGCACTATACATTTGTCTTCTTATATTGAGCCACCAGCATGCAAAACCAAATTAATTCACGAAGTTCTTACTTTTACGCCATAGGCTTAAGTTATAAAAAAGCCGATGCCGAGATAAGAGGCCACTTTAGCTTAGACGAAGACGCGAAGCACGCATTACTAAGTCAGGCAAAAGAAAATGGTATAGAAAGTCTTGTGGTAACTTCAACTTGCAATAGAACCGAAATTTATGGTTTCGCAGCACATCCATTTCAACTTATTCAACTACTCTGCGATAACACCAGAGGTACACTTGAAGAATTTCAAAAAGTAGCCTACGTCTATAAAAACAACGAAGCCGTGTCACACATGTTTCGTGTAGGTTCTGGCTTAGACAGTCAGATTCTTGGTGATTTCGAGATTATTAGTCAGTTAAAAATAAGCACTAAACTTTCAAGAAAACATGGGTTACTTAATAACTATACAGAACGTTTAGTAAATGCGGTTATTCAAGCGAGTAAACGTATAAAAACAGAGACCGATATTTCTTCGGGTGCAACCTCTGTATCTTTTGCTTCTGTACAATACATATTAAACACCATAGAAAACGTTTCAGATAAAAACATTCTTTTATTCGGAACCGGTAAAATAGGAAGAAACACTTGTGAAAATTTAGTAAAACACACTAAAAACGAACATATTACACTTATTAACCGTACCAAAACGCGCGCCGAACAAATAGCTGGTAAGTTTAATTTGGTCGTAAAAGATTATGCTAATTTACAAGAAGAAATAAACCAAACTGATATTCTTATCGTGGCTACTGGCGCTCAACGCCCAACCATCGACAAGCACATTATTCAGTCAAAAAAACCGCTTTTAATTCTAGATTTATCGATTCCAAAGAACGTAAATTCCGACGTTGAAGAATTGGATCATGTTTCCTTGGTACATTTGGATCATTTATCACAAATTACCGATCAAAATTTAGAAGCTCGAAAAGCGCATATTCCTTCCGCGGAAGCGATTATAGAAGACATTCAAGCAGAATTTAATGGCTGGTTAGAAACTAGAAAGTTTGCGCCTACCATTAAGGCCTTAAAACACAAATTATCCGATTTCGCTGCTGCGGAATTAGATACACAACGCAAGAAAAATGCCGATTTTAATGAAGCACAAGCCGAATTAATTAGCAACAACATCATACAAAAAATAACAAACCACTTTGCGCATCACCTAAAAGATGATAATATTTCTACAAACGATAGTTTGGAGCTTATTAAAAAAGTGTTTCAGTTAGAACCCACAGCAAAAAATGTCTAAAACCATAAGAATTGGCACGCGTGATAGTGAATTAGCACTATACCAAGCCAACATTGTAAAAACGCAACTTGAAGCTTTAGGGCATAAAACCACACTCGTTCCTGTAAAATCTACAGGCGATTTAGTTTTAGATAAACCCCTATACGAGCTAGGTATTACAGGAATTTTTACAAGAACCCTAGATATTGCCATGTTAAATGACGATATCGATATTGCCGTACATTCTTTAAAAGATGTGCCTACCCTTTTGCCTAAAGGCATTGTACAAGCGGCCGTTTTAAAACGTGGTAATGTAAACGACACCCTGGTATTTAAAAATAACGAAGAGTTTTTAGGTTCTAAAAATGCCGTAATTGCAACCGGTAGTTTAAGACGTCGTGCCCAATGGCTAAACCGTTTCCCAACTCATACTATTGTAGATCTACGTGGTAATGTGAATTCTCGTCTTCAAAAATTAGAAGACAACGATTGGAACGGGGCCATTTTTGCAGCCGCAGGTATTGGAAGAATTGGTATTCGCCCAGAAGAATCGTTTAATTTAGATTGGATGATTCCAGCTCCTGCACAAGGCGCAATAATGGTTACTGCTTTAGAAGATGATGAATTTACAAGAACTGCTTGCGCGGAATTAAATCACGAAGAAACCGAAATTTGTACGACCATAGAACGTGAATTCCTTAATAAACTGGAAGGCGGATGCACCGCTCCAATTGGTGCGTTAGCTTATATCAAAGATGAAGAAATTAACTTTAAAGGGGTTTTATTAAGTGAAGATGGCTCCAAGCGGATTGATGTAACTCGTGTTAAAAAATTAGGCGAACATAGCGATATGGCTCAGTTTTGTGCCGATTTTGTTATCGAACGTGGTGGAAAACGCTTAATGGACAAAATAAAGTCTACCAAACCAACCAACGTGTTTTCAACAAAATCATTTACCGAAGATCAGCGTTTGTTATTTCATGAAAAAGCGGTTCCAGAGAGCTCAGATTTTATAAAAATTAGCTTAAATCGTATTCACCCACGTTTCTTAAAAAACGAGATTCAAAACGTAATCATAACAAGTAAAAACGCCGTAGAATCGTTAACTACAAACTATTCGGCTATAGAATTACAATTCAAAAACATTTACTGTGTTGGTCGTCGTACCAAGCGTTTGGTTGAAAAGAAAATTGGCAAAGTAACCCACACTGAAAACAACGCTAAAAAACTAGCCGAGTATTTAGTAGAATATATAGACGGAACGGAAGTCACCTATTTTTGTAGTGATTTAAGATTAGACGATTTACCAAATATTCTTGAAGAAAATAACATTAAGGTAACCGAAGTTGAAGCTTATCAAACTAAATTTGATGGTTTCAAAGTTGCCGATTCTATTGAAAGTGCTATGTTTTATAGCCCATCAACGGTTGAAAGTTTTGTTCAAAAAAATAAAGCAGAAGTTATAGCCTTCTGTATTGGAGACACGACAGCAAAGGAAGCAAGTAAACATTTTAGCGATGTTCGCATTGCAAAAGTACCAACTGTAGAGAGTGTCATTGAATTAGTCAATGCACATTACGCCCAATAATTTTGAAAATTATAAACCATAGAAACGGAAAAAGCTTTGAAATATTAAATCAGATTGTATAAATTCAACATTTTTAATTCAAAGGTTAAAATTATGATAAATATCATTTTGGAGCAGCCATTTATCACTTAGTTTTATACACTTTTAAGTTTCAGATAAAAAGATTCCCGCTTTCGCGGAAAAAAATATGAGTATTAAAAACGATTTATTTTTAAGAGCATTAAAAGGAGAAACTGTTGAACGTCCGCCAGTATGGATGATGCGTCAAGCTGGACGTTATTTACCAGAATTCATGGCCATTCGTGAGAAATATGATTTTTTTACACGTTGCCAGACTCCAGAATTAGCCAGTGAAATTACCGTACAACCCATTAGACGTTACGGAATGGATGCTGCTATTTTATTTAGTGACATTTTGGTAATTCCTCAAGCTATGAATATTGAGGTGCAAATGAAACCTAATTTCGGACCTTATTTACCAAATCCTATTCGTACTCAAAAAGATGTAGATAACGTGATCGTTCCAGATGTTAAGGACGCACTAAATTATGTTTACGAGGGTATTAAAGCCACAAAAGAATTATTAAACAATGATATTCCGTTAATTGGTTTTGCCGGATCACCTTGGACCATCTTATGTTACTGTGTACAAGGCCAAGGCAGCAAAAATTTTGATAAAGCCAAAGAGTTTTGCTTTACAAACCCAATAGCTGCACATCAATTATTACAAAAAATAACCGACACTACAATTGCTTACTTAAAAGAGAAAGTAAAAGCTGGTGTTAATGCTGTTCAAGTTTTCGATTCTTGGGGAGGCATGTTATCGCCAACCGATTATCAAGAATTTTCTTGGCAATACATCAATCAAATTATAGAAGCCTTAAAAGACGATGCGCCTGTAATTGCCTTCGGAAAAGGCTGCTGGTTTGCACTTGGCGAAATGGCAAAAAGTAATGCTTCGGCATTAGGAGTAGATTGGACCTGCTCGCCACAAAATGCACGTTACTTAACTGGTGGAAATATCACGCTACAAGGAAATTTTGACCCTGTACGTTTGTTATCGCCTCCAGCTGAAATTAAGAAAATGGTACACCAAATGATTAATGAGTTTGGTAAAGATAAATATATTGTTAATCTGGGTCACGGTATTCTACCACATATTCCGTTAGACCATGCAAAAGCGTTTATAGACGCGGTAAAAGAATATAACGCTTAAGTTTGTGAAAGATTGAAATTCTGTTTAGTTTTCAGAATTAAATTAATTGCTTTCCCAATTTTAGTTTTAAGTAAAACTATGTTAAAAAGCATAACATCAGGAATTAAAGCGTATATAGGAGCTTTTAGTTTATTATCTAAGCTAAAGCTCTGGAAATTCTTTGTTATCCCGATGTTTATTAGCGTTATTACTGCAAGCCTTATAAGCTTAACCGCTTATACATTATCCGATAACCTAGGTGAATATATCGCCAAGGTTTGGATTTGGGACTGGGGAAAAGCTGCTTTTACGGCGCTAGGAACCATTCTAGGGCTACTTATCATTATAGCCATTGGCCTGATATTATTTAAACATATTATCATGGCATTATCAGCACCGTTTATGAGTCCTGTTTCAGAAAAAATTGAAACACATTTAACAGGAAACCTAAACAAAGACAGACTAAACAGCTCATTTACAGAACTATTATGGCGAGGTATTCGAATTAATATTCGAAATTTAATTCGTGAGTTATTATTTACAATCCCTATATTGGTATTAAAATTTGTACCGATTGTAAATATATTTTCTACGATAGCCCTATTTTTTCTACAATCCTATTACGCAGGATTTGGAAATATGGACTATACTTTAGAACGTCATTATAATTATAAAAATAGCATCAATTTTGTTCGTGAAAATCGCGGACTCGCCATTGGAAACGGTATTATATTTATGCTATTTTTATTCATTCCAATCGTTGGAGTGCTATTGGTTTTACCACTTTCGGTAACAGCCGCAACAACCGAAACCATTAAGGTTTTAAAGAAGAAAAATTAACAAAATTTAGTTATATGGAACCTAAAAGTAATATTTTATCACCAATACAAAAATTCATCAAGATTGAGAGTTTTAGTGGTATCTTGCTGCTTTTCGCAGCTATTTTAGCCTTGGCTTGGGCAAACTCACCTTATTCGGCAGGTTATACAGCGCTCTGGGAATACCACTTGGGGTATAAATCGGAAAACTTCGAATTGTACAAGCCTCTTATCCTATGGATAAACGATGGGTTTATGGCTGTTTTCTTTTTCCTTATTGGTTTAGAGATTAAGCGTGAATTTTTAATTGGCGAACTTAACACAGCGAAAAAACTAGCCTTCCCACTTGTTGGAGCTGTTGGCGGAATGGTTGTTCCTGTATTGTTTTTCGTTCTTATTAACAACACGTTAAGCACACATCCTGGCGACACTCTACATGGTTGGGGGATTCCAATGGCCACAGATATTGCCTTCTCTTTAGCTATTTTAAAAGTATTAGGTGATAAAGTCCCAATTAGTTTAAAAATATTTTTAACCGCGTTTGCTATTGTAGATGATTTAGGAGCCGTAGTTGTTATTGCCCTATTCTATACAGGAACTATTAAAATGCTACTCTTAGGTGCTGCACTTGCTCTAATTGCAATCCTATACTTATTATCTTATAGAGGGTATTTTTCAAAATTTATAATGATTATTTTTGGTATCGCCATTTGGGTTTTATTCTTAAAATCTGGAGTGCACCCTACTTTGGCAGGTATATTATTAGCTTTCTCGGTACCGATTAGACAAAAAGTGGAAACGTCTCAGTTTTTATCACGGTTAGAAGAAATTACAACTAAAATTAAAGCGTCTTCAGAGTTAAAAGAGCCTATTCTTTCAGCGGAACAAATTCATGAAATTGATGAATTACAACATTGGACCAATAAATACCAATCACCATTACAACATTTAGAACATCATTTACATGATTGGGTGGCTTACTTTATCATTCCCATATTTGCACTTGCTAATTCAGGAGTGATTTTAAGTAGTAGTGAAGGCTTAGATTTCGTATTAGTATTTAATATTGCGGCTTGCTTACTATTAGGAAAAAGTATTGGTGTTTCCTTGTTTGTATTGCTTGCAGGTAAATTAAAAATAATCAACATTCCAGCCGATATCACGAAAACACAAGTTATTGGGGTTTCATTCTTAGCAGGTATAGGTTTTACAATGGCTATATTTATTGCCGGTCTTGCTTTTACAGAGCACCACATTTATGTCGATTCTGCTAAAATTGGAATTTTAATAGGCTCAACTATTTCTGGAATTATAGGATATATGATTCTTAATAAGCAAGGCAAAAAAATGCTAGCCAAAGCAGAACCAAAGCCAGAGAAAGCTCATATTACGAATTAGTTTGGAATCAAGTAGTAACTTATAAAATAATCAGAGTCCTTTAGATGAAAGATAAATTTTATCAATACATTCAAAATTTACAAGATCAAATAACTTCTAAATTAGAATCTATTGATGGTCATGCCAAATTTCAAGAAGACCTTTGGAAACGTCCTGAAGGCGGCGGCGGAAGAACCCGTGTTATCGAAAACGGTAATGTTTTTGAAAAAGGTGGTGTAAATATCTCTGGTGTACATGGTAAATTACCAAAGTCTATGCAAACCTACTTTAAGGTAGGCGATGTTGATTTTTTTGCCTGCGGATTGAGCCTTGTACTGCATCCTAAGAACCCAATGGTGCCAACAGTACATGCCAATTGGCGTTATTTTGAAATGTATGATGATGCAGGCGAAATCATTGATAGCTGGTTTGGTGGCGGTCAAGATTTAACACCCTATTATTTATTTGATGAAGATGCGATACATTTTCATCAAACATGTAAAACAGCCTGTGATAAACACGATCCTGAATTTTACCCAAACTACAAAAAACGATGCGACGAATATTTTTATAATGCGCATCGTAATGAAGGTCGAGGTATTGGTGGTTTATTTTTTGATTATTGCAAAGCAACCCAATCTAAGTCTATGGAAAACTGGTATAACTTTGTAACCGAAGTTGGAGACAGTTTTTTAGAAGCCTACGTGCCTATTGTAGAACGTAGAAAAGATTTACCATACACAACAGCACAACGTAACTGGCAGGAAATTCGCCGCGGACGCTATGTGGAGTTTAATTTAGTACATGATAAAGGCACTCTTTTCGGATTAAAAACCAACGGTCGAATAGAAAGTATCTTAATGAGTTTACCACCGCATGTACAGTGGGTTTACGACCATCATCCAGAACAAGGAAGCGATGAAGAAAAATTAATCCAAACATTACAAGAACCAAAAAAATGGATTTAAAAGTTAAATCGTTTAGCATATTAATAAACCTATTATGCTTGCCTTTTTTTGCTCAAAACAACATTCCTAACGAATCCACTCAAGACACCATTCAGAATATTGTTTATTCAGAACAAAACAACGATTACATCTATATTTATAAAAATAGAATTACAGCACGAGCATTTTTCGTTAAAACCTCTAATTCTTTAAGAATACGCGATCGTAACGATTCAAATAACGAATTTCACCTTTACCCGAATAACCAAGATAAAATTGGCGCTTCAGTAGCCTTTAGATCAATATCTGCTTCTTACTCATTTTCAACAAAATCATTAGCTGAAAATCCAGAAGATAAAGATTCTAAACTTCTTAATTTTAACCTAAGAACTTATTTTGGTAAACATTTCATGCAAACCCTAGATATATACAGTCAAGTAGGGTTTCAATTAGAAGGAACAAACTACCAACCAGCCTACTTACCTAAAACGAAATCGTTTAAAATAGGTGGATCCACTTCTTACATTTTCAACGAAAACTTTTCATATCGCGCCATTGCAACTCAAGATGAAAAACAACTAAAAAGCGCTGGAACTTTTATGCCTCGATTGGTGTACTATTTCACCAAGTATGATTTAAATTTCCCGGATATTAACTTAAGTAATGATTATAATTCTTTTGATATTGCCTTTGCGCCAGCTTATATATACAATTTCGTACCAACAAAAAATCTCTTTATTTCTGCTGGGGCTTCTGCCGGAATTGGCTTAAATTACAGTAACAATCCACATGGTGACGATGATCTCACCTCTCTGCTTACCGAGTTAGATTTTAGCGGAACCATAACCTACGACGTGAACTACCTTTACTTAGGTGCGCATTATAACTACCTTATTTTAAACCATAATACCGATAGATCATCTTACATAAAAGATGATATTCCGTACTTACAATTTTTTATTGGTTACCGCTTCAATGCGCCCAAAAAAATAGTAAACAAGGCAGATGAAATTAATAAAAAAATCGGTTTTTAATAAGATATGTCTTGCTACTGTGGCCAAATAAACACATACGAAAACTGTTGCGAACGTATTCATAAAAACATAGCAATAGCAAAAACTGCAGAAAAACTCATGCGCTCCAGATATAGCGCTTTTGTTCTCGCAAAAGGTGATTATTTAATGGAAAGTCACCACAGTAAAACACGAAAACCTAAAGAAAAAAAAGCCATTGTAGATTGGGCCAAATCGGTGCAATGGATTAAATTAGAAGTATTAGAAACCACTAAAGGACTTGAAGAAGATTCTGAAGGCACAGTGACTTTTAATGCCTATTTTTTTGAAAACGGAAACGTTGAAGTTATTCATGAAAAATCAGCATTTGTAAAAGAAAATAACCTTTGGAAATACCTTGGTCTCAGCAAATAAACAAACAACACTATGTTCCCATTACGAAGAAATAGACGATTAAGAACCAACGAAGCCATACGCTCATTAGTTCGCGAAACCATATTAACACCAAATGATTTTTTAGTACCTCTTTTTGTTGTTGAAGGCAAAGGTATTAAGGATGAAATTGCGTCAATGCCTAATTACTTTCGTTACAGCTTAGACCTTCTTGAAAATGAAGTTAAAGAACTTTGGAAACTGGGTTTAAAATCTGTTTTACTTTTCGTTAAAGTACCAGATCACCTAAAAGACAACAAAGGCACTGAAGCCTTAAACCCTAACGGATTGATGCAACGCGCCATTAAAACCGTTAAAAATGTTTGTCCGAATATGTTAGTCATGACCGATGTGGCATTAGATCCTTATTCTGCATACGGGCATGATGGGATCATCGAAAACGGACAAATTATAAACGATGCCACTGCTGAAGTTTTAGCTGAAATGAGTGTTTCTCACGCTAAAGCAGGCGCTAATTTTGTGGCACCAAGCGATATGATGGATGGTCGTATTTTAACTATGCGCGAAGCCTTAGAAGATGAAGGTTTTATAAACACAGGCATTATGAGTTACTCAGCGAAATATGCCTCTGCTTTTTATGGCCCTTTCCGTGATGCCTTAGATTCTGCTCCCGTAGATGTTAAAGACATTCCGAAAGACAAAAAAACATACCAAATGGATTATGGTAATCGCATTGAAGCCATTCGAGAAACGGAAATGGATATCGACGAAGGTGCTGATATCGTTATGGTAAAGCCAGGACTTTCTTATCTTGATATTTTAAGAGATATCAAAAACGAAGTCGATGTTCCCGTAGCAGTATATCAAGTATCTGGTGAATACGCCATGATTAAAGCCGCGGCTGAAAAAGGTTGGTTAGACCACGACCAAGTTATGATGGAAACCACAACCGCTTTTAAACGTGCCGGCGCCGATATCATTGCTAGTTACTTTGCTAAAGATGTGGTGAGAATACTTCAGGGTTAATATTAATCTTCATCACAATAATAAACATGTTATAAATTGGATTTTGTAATTTAGTATTTTACAAAATCCATTTTATGACGATACTACTTCTCTGGGCTACCATTTCTATCTTTTTTTCGTTTCTATGTTCTATTTTAGAAGCTGTTTTACTAAGCGTAACTCCTACTTTTATAAATCTTAAAAAAAGAGAGAATAAGGACTATGCGTTCACACTAGAAGCTCTTAAAAAAGATGTCGATAAACCACTTATCGCTATACTTACCCTCAATACGATTGCACATACTTTAGGAGCCATGATGGTTGGTATCGAAGCTGAAAAATTACCCTTTAAAATAGAATTCTTTGGAATAAATACCGTGGGTGTTGTTTCGGCGATCATGACATTACTCATTTTAGTAGCGTCAGAAATTATCCCGAAAACCATTGGCGCAACCTACTGGAAACAACTCGCTAATTTCACTTCAAAAGCATTAACCGTTTTAATTTTTCCTCTAAAATGGACTGGTATCTTATGGTTACTACAGCTTACAACCAAACTTATTGGGGGTAAAGGTCATGGTAGTGTACTCACTCGTGAAAGCTTTATAGATATGACAGATTTAGCCCATGAAGAAGGTGTGTTTCAAGAAAATGAAAGTAAGGTCATTAAAAACCTTTTAACTTTTAAGGAGGTTTTTGCTAAAGATGTCATGACCCCGCGAACAGTGATGAAAACTGTTGATGAAACTACCACAGTTGAAGAATTTTTTAATAAAAACTTAAACCTGCGTTTCTCTAGAATTCCCGTTTATGTTAATGATCCTGACAACATTAAAGGCTTGGTGCTTAAAGACGAAATTTTTAAAGAAATGGCTCTTGATAACGGGGATAAAAAGCTATCGGAACTTAAGCGAAACATCATCATTATCAACAGAGATTTACCCATCCCAGATTTATTTGAAAAACTAATAGATAGCCGAAACCACATGGCTTTAGTCGTGGATGAATACGGTACTGCTAGCGGTATCGTAACTATGGAAGATGTTATTGAAACACTTCTAGGTTTGGAAATTATGGATGAGAGCGATAACGTTTCAGACCTTCAGCTATTAGCCAGAAGAAGTTGGGAAGTAAGAGCCAAAAAGCTAGGAATTTTTGACGATGATGATACGAATTCTCCAAAATAAATGAAAACCTGTATCATCTCCTCACCTCTAGGATACACTCAAATTTGTGGTGATGAAAAAGGTATCGCGAAAGTGACTATACTTAATTCCGAAGAAAAAATAACCGATTCCGTTCCATTAGAGTTACAAGACTGCGTGATGCAACTCAGAGCTTATTTTAAAGGTGAACTCAAAAATTTTGATTTAAACCTTAACCCTGCAGGCACCGATTTTCAAAAAAAAGTTTGGAAGCAATTAGAACAAATCCCCTATGGAAAGAGCATATCTTACCTTGAATTGTCAAAACAATTAGGCGATGTAAAAGCCATACGTGCCGTAGCTAGTGCGAATGGAAAAAACCCGATTTGGCTTGTTGTACCTTGCCATCGTGTTATTGGTAGTGACGGTAGTTTAACAGGTTATGCAGGTGGGTTACATCGAAAACAGTGGCTATTAAATCATGAGAGTCCGAATAAGCAACAAACGCTATTCTAACTATCAACTCTTAAACACTACAGACAGAAAACATAAAATTATTCCCTATATTTATTTCAAATAAATATTTTCACATGAAATTTATTAAAATCATCCTTAAAGGATTTATTCTTATTATAATAGCTGCTATTGTACTGTTATACATTTTTGATTACAGTTATATTTTAAGAGGTGCTAAAATTGTATATTTTACGGGACACAAAACAGCCTTTATTGATGATTACCCTTATTTTGATAACGATACCATAAAAAAAGGCAACAATACCAGCCCTTGGCCAATTCATAAAAATTATAACCACACCACACCAACAGAAAAACTATCTGAAGTAAACAAAGATTGGGGAACGGTCGCATTCCTTATCATAAAAAACGATAGCATTTGGTATGAAAACTACCATGAGGATTTTAACAAAAACTCTAAAACCAACTCTTTTTCTATGGCCAAAAGTATTACTACGGCGCTCTTAGGAAAAGCGATTATGGAAGGTGATATTAAAAGTTTAGATCAACCGGTTAGCGATTACTATCCGCAATACGCTAATACCAATGTAACCGTTGGAGACTTAGCATCTATGGCCTCTGGCTTAGACTGGGTAGAGTCTTATACCAGTCCGTTTTCAGTCACCGCAAGGGCGAATTATGATGATGATTTAGCCGAAACCATATTAAACCAAAAAGTTGTTGAAGCACCAGGAAAAGCCTTTAAGTATTTAAGTGGAAACACCGAACTCTTGGGTATGGTTATAGAAAAAGCTACTGGTCAAACCCTCTCAAACTACCTATCCGAATCTTTCTGGCAACGTATGGGAGCTACCGATGATGCCTTATGGCAGGTGGACGATAGTGAACACCGTCTAGCTAAGGCGTTCTGTTGTATTTCGAGTAATGCTCGTGATTTTGCACGTTTTGGAAAACTCTATAAAGATTATGGAAAATGGGAAGGCAAGCAACTTTTAGATTCGGCTTATGTCGTGAAATCTATCACACCAAGATTTAAAGAAGGTCCTGAATACGGCTATGGTTGGTGGTTAAAAGAACAAAACAACAAAGACTTTTTTATGATGCGTGGACACCTTGGGCAGTATGTCATCGTGCAACCAGAAGATAACGTCATTATTGTGCGTTTAGGACATAGAAAATCACCTGATGATGGTAAAACTGAGGCCGTTTTCACAAATGATATTGTAACTTACATTGATGAAGCCTACAAAATGTTAGTGCATGATTAAAAAACTAAATTTAGAAAACATCCTTTTTCTGGATATTGAAACCGTTCCTGAAGTTCAGCATTTCTCAGATTTAGACGAAACAAAACAAGCCCTTTGGGAAGGCAAATCAAAATACCAAAGAAAAGAAGAGTTCTCCGCTGAAGAATTTTACGACCGTGCTGGAATTTGGGCTGAATTTGGTAAGATTGTTTGTATATCCGTAGGCTATTTCAAAATTCATAACGACTTAAGGAAGTTTAGAACAACTTCCTTTTTTGGTGATGAAATCAAAATATTGAAAGACTTTAAAAACCTACTCAATACACACTTTAACGAACCTAAACATTTACTTTGCGGACATAATGGTAAAGAATTTGACTTTCCTTATATTGCCCGACGTATGATTATTCATAATATTGAATTACCTCATAAACTAAATCTCTTTGGAAAAAAACCCTGGGAGATTCCGCATTTAGACACCTTAGAACTATGGAAATTTGGTGATTTTAAAAGCTTCACCTCTTTAAAGTTGCTCACTAATGTTTTAGGGATACCTTCGCCAAAGGATGATATTGATGGCAGTGAAGTTTACAGAGTATATTACGAAGAAAATGAAATTGATCGCATAGTTACCTATTGCGAAAAAGATACGATAGCCGTAGCTCAAATATTTTTACGTTTAAGAGGCGATGACATTTTAACCGATGATGAAATCATTCATATATAATGAGGGATAACCAAATTTTAGAAGTTAGAGATTTAAGCGTTTCATTTGGTGAAAATGAGGTGGTTCACAACATAACTTACCAACTTCACACCAATGAAGTTTTAGGTATTGTAGGCGAATCTGGATCTGGAAAATCGGTTTCTTCTCTAGCTATTTTAGGGCTGCTTCCGAAGAAAATTTCAACAATAAATACAGGTTCAATTTTATTTGAAGACTTGGATTTAGTAGAACTGTCTTCAAAATCGTTTCAAAATATTCGAGGTAATAAAATCGCTATGATTTTTCAAGAACCTATGAGTTCTTTAAATCCGTCTATGACCTGCGGAAAACAACTCTTAGAGATTCTGCTACAACATACACATGTTTCTAATAATACCGCTAAACAAGAAACTTTAGAGCTTTTTGAAAAGGTTAAACTACCAGACCCGGAACGCGTTTTTAAGGCGTATCCTCACGAAATTTCTGGTGGTCAAAAGCAACGTGTTATGATAGCTATGGCGATTGCTTGTAAACCTGATATTTTAATTGCAGATGAACCCACAACCGCACTGGATGTTACCGTACAAAACGACATCATCCACCTGTTAAAAGAATTACAAGCTCAAACGAAAATGAGCATCATTTTTATCACGCATGACTTGGCATTAATCTCTGAAATTGCCGATCGCGTTTTAGTCATGTACAAAGGTGAAATTGTAGAACAAGGCATAGTGGCTCGAATTTTTAAACATCCGGAACACAATTACACAAAAGCTTTAATTAATTCGCGTCCTTCTTTAGATTCGCGATTAAAAGTATTACCTACTATTAAAGATTTTTTAAATGACACGATTTCAAACGCAACAATTTCTGCAGAAGAACGTCAAAAAAATCATAAAAAAATATACAGTAAGCCCCCTCTACTAGAAGTTATAAACGTAGAAAAAGAATACTTTTCTAAAGCTAACCTCTTTTCTAAACCAGAAGGATTTAAAGCGGTTAACGATGTAAGCTTTAAACTTTATGAAGGCGAAACGTTAGGTTTGGTAGGTGAATCAGGCTGTGGAAAATCAACTTTAGGAAACGCCATACTACAACTCGATAAAGCCACAGCTGGAAAAATAATTTATAAGGGCGTTGATATTACCAAACTATCAAAATCTGAAACTAGAAAGCTTAGAAAGGACATTCAAATTATATTTCAAGATCCTTATTCATCTTTAAATCCAAGAATTCCAGTTGGAGAAGCCATTTTAGAACCTATGAAAGTACATAAGCTTTATAGTTCTGACGAACAACGTAAAGAAAAGGTTATTGATATTTTAAATAAAGTAGGATTGTCTGAAGATTATTTTAACCGTTATCCTCATGAATTTTCGGGAGGCCAAAGACAACGTATTGGAATTGCTAGAACGATTGCCCTTCAACCGAAACTAATTGTTTGTGACGAATCAGTTTCGGCCTTAGACATTTCTGTTCAAGCGCAAGTATTAAACTTGCTAAATTCACTTAAAAAGGACTTCGATTTTACCTATATTTTCATCTCACATGACTTAGCAGTTGTGAAATACATGTCAGATCAATTACTGGTTATGAACCAGGGTAAAATTGAAGAATTAGATGATGCGGACATCATCTATAAAACCCCTAAAAAAGAGTATACTAAAAAATTAATTCATGCGATACCAAAAGGCTTATAGCATAAATATCTTTTTTGTTAAATAACATAAGCTTTTAACAAATTCAAAAGTATCATTTACAGATGCTCTAAACTTGCTTTGGTTAGTAGGTAATTCATGTAGATTTGAGTCCATATTCATAAGTTTTTAAAATTATGATAGATTTGGGGTTTAGGTTAAATCTAAAATTGATATTCTTTTTTTGGTTGAAGCTAATATCGATAATAGATTCTATTTATCCGATAAAAAACATATAAAATCGATGAAATACATAATTTTTTAACAATTAAAAACATCCAAAAAAAAATTTATAATATTTTAGCTACAGCTCAAGTAAGCATTTCAGGTACTTCCCCTTCAATTATCAGACATCCTTCAGTAGCCTCCTTAATCGTTTCAACAGAAACACCAGGAGCACGCTCAAGTAGTTTAAACCCCTGAGTAATTACTTCTATAACAGCAAGATTAGTTACAATTTTTTTGACACAACCTACCCCCGTAAGTGGCAACGAGCATTTTTTAAGTAATTTAGAATCGCCATGTTTATTAGCGTGCATCATGGCCACAATAATATGCTCTGCACTCGATACTAAATCCATGGCGCCACCCATACCTTTAACCATGCGACCTGGAATTTTCCAATTGGCAATATCGCCGTTTTCAGCAACCTCCATAGCACCTAAAATAGTGAGATCAACATGTTGCCCACGAATCATAGAGAAACTCAATGCTGAATCGAAAAAACTAGCTCCAGGAAGGGTTGTAATGGTTTGTTTTCCTGCATTGATAATATCGGCATCTTCTTCCCCTTCAAAAGGAAAAGCCCCCATGCCTAAAACACCATTCTCACTTTGAAATTCAACTTCAATATCATCGCGAACATAATTGGCAACTAAAGTTGGAATCCCGATGCCTAAATTCACATAATACCCGTCTTTAACTTCTTTAGCGATACGCTTTGCTATTCCTATTTTATCTAACATACTAGTCGTTTATTTTTTAATTTCCGCGAAGGCGGAAATCTTCCACATTGAAACCAAAATCTAAAAGCACCCTCAGGTAGTTAACTTTAAATATTTCAACTAAAATCACCTCTACACTCTGAAGGTCTTAACTCCTTTTATCTACTTAACTTCTATACTTCTACAATCTTTCTCTCACCGTTCGTTGTTCGATACGTTTTTCATACCCTATCCCTTGAAAAACACGCTGAACAAATATTCCTGGAATATGAATTTGATTGGGATCTAAAGTACCAAGCGGCACCATTTCTTCCACCTCAGCCACTGTTATTTTAGCGGATCCACACATTACTGGGTTAAAGTTTCTAGCCGTTCCTTTAAAGATTAAGTTTCCTGCGGCATCACCTTTCCAAGCTTTCACAAAGGCAAAATCGGCTTTAAAAGCATGTTCTAAAACATACATTTTGCCATCAAATTCTCTAGTTTCTTTACCTTCGGCAACTTCGGTACCATAGCCTGCGGGTGTGTATATAGCCGGAAAACCAGCTTGCGCTGCACGACAACGCTCTGCCAATGTACCTTGAGGAATTAACTCCACATCAAGCTCTCCTGATAGCATTTGCCGCTCAAATTCGTCATTTTCACCAACATAAGAGGATATCATTTTCTTGATTTGCTTTTTTTGAAGTAGTAAGCCTAAACCAAAATCGTCTACTCCTGCATTATTAGATATACAGGTTAATCCATTGACACCAAGGCTCACCAATTCTGCAATAGCATTTTCTGGAATGCCGCAAAGTCCGAAACCACCAAGCATCAAGGTCATGTTATCTTCAATACCAACTAGTGCTTCCTGAACATTAGCTACTTTTTTATTAATCATCTTATTCTCGTTTAGTCTACCTAAATTTACGAATAATTTAATAGAGGCAGTAGCTAGTTACATACTTTTAAGTGGAGATTTAGCCGAATGTCAGGTCGAGCGCAGTCGAGATCCGATTTTTAAAACCGAAAAGTTCTCGACTGCGCTCGAACCGACAATAGTACTACATACAACATTCTCATTTTCAATTTTATCTTGAGTTTAAATTATAAGTATTTATCTACAGACCTCTATAATTTAATTATGATGTGGAACTGTTAATTTGTTTAATCGTGGTTACTCGATTGTATTTCTAAGAAAACAGGACTCCTAACATTAGCAAGTAGACAACTACAGTATTTTATCAAAGCGCTCCCACTATAAAAATTTTGTAAAATGGTGATATAGACATGATATAAATTTTTGCTTTGAAGACCCTGCAGATTTCCAAAACCTGAAGGGTCTTATCACGTCAATGATAGGAGCTACGACTGAAGCATCGTTACTTTATTATAAATTATTATATATGTGTAATCATTAAACTGAAAACTGTGACTGTGACTGTGACTGGAACTGTAATACTAGAAGAGATTCCTCGGAATGACATATTACAGACAATCATAATAATATAAAGGAAACCTAGCTCCTAGGCTTATCTAAATTTCTATCGTACATGACGATACTACCTGCAACAGAAACATTCAAACTTAACTCCGATTTAAATTTTACTAAAAAATGAGATTTTTCAATGGCATCTTTGCTTAAACCGTGGTCTTCGGCCCCTAATAAATAAACGCAGCGTCTTGGATGATGAAAGGTTTCTAAATTTTCGGCGGTATCATCCAACTCAACCCCAACTATTCGTGTTCCTTTGGGTAGATTATTAAAAAAAGCTTCAAAATTTTCATAATGAAAATACGGCATGGATTTCACAGCATTGTGTGTATCGCAAGCTTGTTTCGCATAGCGATTACCAATGGTGAAGATGAAACTAGCTCCTAAATTTTGTGCCGAACGCCACAAAACCCCTAAGTTTTCAGGTGTTTTACCGTTTTGAATGCCTATGCCAAAAAATTCATTTACAAAATTATCGTTCATTTCAAAAAGCCGTTAAAAGCTAAACAAAACGTTTTTAAAACTCTAACTCATCTATACGATCTGTATTTTGACCATCAGAGCCTTCAGATTCTGAAGTTGTAGAGCAATCGACATTAATAGACAAATCATCTGGAGCTATAAAATCTGCTTTAGAAACATCTAACTCCTTATCAGCGTAACAACTTTTCATATAAACACCCCAAATTGGTAACGCCATAGCAGCGCCTTGTCCGTAAGTAATGGTTTTAAAGTGTGCTGCACGATCTTCAGCACCCACCCAAACACCAGTTACTAAATTAGGTACCATGCCCATAAACCAACCATCACTTTGGTTTTGTGTAGTACCTGTTTTTCCCGCAATTGGGTTTGTAAATTCATAAGGATATCCAGTAATGATTTCCCTGAAATCGGCGCGGTAAGAATCACGTCCTTTCCCTCTTAATCGCGCACCAGAACCAGATTGGGTTACCCCTTCCATAAGTTTTACGGTAACATACGCCGTTTCAGCATTTAAAACATCGCGTGTTTCTGGCTTAAATTGATATAAAACAGTACCATTTTTATCCTCAATGTTTAATACCATAACTGGTTTCGTATACACACCTTGATTGGCGAAGGTTGAATAAGCCCCTACCATATCATAAACACTAATATCTGTAGTTCCTAAGGCAATGGAAGGCACCGCTGGAATTTCAGACTGAACCCCTAACTTCTTTACCAAATCAACCACGGTTTGTGGTCCAACTTTATCAATTAATTGAGCCGTAATCGTATTCACAGAATTGGCCAGAGCATCCTTTAATGTTCTTTTACCACCATATGAATCACCCGAATTTCTAGGACACCACGCCTCTGGGTTCCCGAATTTTCCAGCTTCAATACAAAACGGTGTATCTGGCAATTCATCACAAGGTGAAAAATGTAACTGATCAATAGCTGTAGCATAAACAAATGGCTTAAAAGTAGAACCTACTTGACGCCTACCTTGTTTAACCATATCATACTGGAAGTGTCTATAATTCATACCTCCAACCCATGCTTTCACATGACCCGTTTGAGGATCCATAGACATCATACCTGTTCTTAAAAACGATTTATAATAACGCATCGAATCCATAGGTTTCATTAACGTATCAACCTCGGAAGGCTTACCGTCTACCCATTTAAACACAGTCATTTTAATAGGCTTATCAAACGATTTCTCGATCTCTTCATTCGGTTTTTTCAAATCGTATTTCATATGCCTCCATCGCTCCGATTGTCTCATTGCACGACGCATTAAAGCCTTTTCCTCTTCAGGTTCTAAATCTAAGAATGGTGCTGTTGGATTTCTATCTGGTGTGTTTTGATGAAAAAATTCAGCTTGCAACCTTGGCATGTGCTGTTGTACAGCATCTTCAGCATAAGTTTGCATACGTGAATCGATAGTGGTATAAATCTTTAAACCATCATTATATAAATTCCATTTGGTACCATCAGGTTTCGGGTTATTTTTAATCCAATCCTTCATAAAACCATCTAAATAACCTCTAAAATAAGTAGCAATACCTTCGCGATGTGATTCAGGTGAGTAATTTAGATCTAATTCCGTTTTTTGAAGGGAATCTTTAACTTTTTCAGTAATGAAATCATATTTATACATTTGGGATAATACCACATTTCGACGGTTTTTTACACCAACAGGGTTACGTTCTGGTCTAGGATTATATAATGAGGAATTTTTAAACATCCCTACGAGCATTGCCGATTCCTTAACATCTAACTCCTTTGGCTCTTTATTAAAGTAGATTCTTGATGCACTACGAATACCATCGGCATTATTACCGAAATCATAAATATTAAAATACTGTGCGATAATTTCTTCTTTGGTATATTGGCGCTCTAAACGAATAGCTATAATCCATTCTTTAATTTTTTGAAGAACCCTTTCAATGACATTCTTAGAACCTTCACCATGAAATAATTGTTTTGCCAGCTGTTGTGAAACCGTACTGGCTCCTCCACTCCCTGGTTTTATAATGGCTCTAATGGTTCCGCGGGCATCTACCCCAGAATGTTCATGAAAACGGGCATCTTCGGTAGCTATTAAAGCATCTACTAATTGTTCTGGCAACTCATCGTAACTCACAGGAGTTCGGTTATCGTTAAAGTAGAATTTCCCCAAGGTTTTTCCATCTGAAGAAATAATTTCGGTAGCCAAGTTTGTTTTAGGATTTTCTAAAACCGTGTGATCGGGCATTTCCCCAAAAGCACCCCAAGATGCTAATAAAAAAAGGAGTACTACAGAAAGTAATCCTCCTAAAAACAAGATCCAAAACCAACGGATATAAGCTGAAAAATCTTGACCTTTCTTTGTTTCTTTTTTTGCTGTTGCCATGTACTATTTATTAATACATCTATAAACTACTTTGCTTTCACAAACATAGATGATGCTAACTATTTTTTAAGTTTTTTTTCCTCAATACTAAATCCAACATCTGTAATCCCTTCCAATTCCTCAACACCATTTACCATGCCGTTTTCCCGCATGGCTTGTTGAATATTAACTTCGTACTCTCCTGATTCGTTGAAAATAACCTGCTCCTTATACCACAGTTTATTTTCCTTTATATCTGAATACCCGGTACCTAGAAATTTTCCGCTAGGATCTGCCATTTTATATTCTAAAGTATCTTTTACCGTTTTACCATGCGGAAATACCATTTCTACAATTAGAAATAAATTATTATACTTATAGGCACTTGTATTCCTTAGGTTTACAAATAAATTATAAGGATTTATAGAATCGGGTGGAACTATTTTAAAGCTAACAATAGAATCTTTATGCCACTTTTTCGGCACTGATTTATACTCATCAAAATAATATTTTGAGTCACAAGACATTAAACTAAAAAAAAGTAATACTAATAGTAATAAGACTCTATTTTTCAGCATTTTTACTGTTTTGAGGTTTATTCTGATTATTGTTATTAGGTTTTCTTCTATTGTTCCTATTTCTACTCTTGTTTTGGTTAGGGTTCGGCTTATTAGCTTCTCCTCCTTCTGCCTTAGGTTTATTAGGTCTGTTAGGACGCTGTCTTGGTTTCGGCTTTGGTTTATTAGGGTCGGTATTTTTATCTACCTGAGTTTTCTTTTGATTGTTACCTCCCTGACCTTGAGCTGCATCCTTTTTCACCGGAGCTCCTCCTTTTTTACGTCTGTTATTTTTACGTTTTTTACTAGGTTTCGGACTATCAAAACGTGTTAAACTATCTTGCCCTACAACGTTCTCAAACTCTGTTTTAGTATCTTCTATAAGATCTAAAGCATATTCTTCAAGGCTTGTGATTTTTTCGCGTTTCTTATTAATTTCAATAATTTCATTGGCGTGCTCGGTAGTAATTTTGTGCCAATTCATCCATTCCCCTTCGTAGGCATACCACATATGACCTTTAAAAATATCTGTTTTTTGACAAACAGCAGTCCCTTTTTCGGTATATAATTTTATATCCGATTTTGGAAAACTTTTTAAAGCATCTAGATAAGTATCAAGCTCATAGTTTAAACAACATTTAAGCTTTCCGCATTGTCCTGCAAGTTTCTGCGGGTTTAAAGATAACTGTTGGTAACGTGCTGCCGAGGTACTTACCGAACGAAAATCGGTTAACCAAGTAGAGCAACATAATTCGCGTCCACAAGAACCAATCCCTCCAAGCCTAGCCGCTTCTTGACGGAAACCAACCTGTTTCATTTCGATACGCGTTCTAAATTCACGCGCAAAAACCTTGATTAATTCACGAAAATCGACACGATCTTCAGCGGTATAATAAAACGTCGCTTTACTAGCATCACCTTGAAATTCAATATCTGAAATTTTCATTTGTAATTTCAAATCGATAGCAAACTGGCGGGCTTTAACCTTCATGGCTTCTTCACGCTCGCGAGCGGTTTGCCAAATATCAATATCTTTCTGGCTGGCTTTTCGGTAGATTTTAAGAGTATCTTCAGGTTTGGATGATATATTTTTACGTTTCATTTGAACACGCACCAATTCCCCTGTAAGGGTAACCATACCAATATCATGACCAGCTTTCGCCTGAGTAGCCACAATATCACCTATACTTAAAGTTAAGTTTTCGCTATTCTTGTAATATTCTTTTCTACCGTTTTTATAACGTACCTCAACCCAATTAAAAGGCGCTTCGCCGCTGGGAAGCGACATATTTGAAAGCCAATCGAATACAGTTAGTTTGTTACAACTATCTGTACCACAAGTACCATTATTTTTGCAGCCTTTAGGTGAGCCGTCTTTTGTTGAGCAACTTGCGCAAGCCATATATTATATATTGAATTCGCTAATAATAAACTTATTACGAATGAAGATTTATAAATTATTTGTTTTCCGCTTTCGCGTGAAGAACACATTTTTGTTAGGATTTTGAAACTAATTTTCAAAAAACATTTGCGATGTAAAGATATGATTATTCTAAAGACTTATAAAAGAAGATTAAAATATAGTTCGCAGCGTAATAAATACGCTGCTTTTAGAAGTCTAAATTTGCTTTACAGATATGATTTTTACAGGACAGGCCTTAGCCGCATTATCGCAGTCATCGAAAATCAGTTCGTCGTTTGATTTTAGCGTAAAAAATCCTTTTTTATCCTGACTATGAAGCAAAACCGTTTTTCCGTCTTTTTTAGACATTTGGAACTGGCTTGGCGCCAACTCCACGCAGTAATTGCAGCCAATACATTTTTTACGCTGTAAGGTGATCACAACCATTAGGCTTCAACTTTGTTTTCAACAATCTTATAAAGTTTATCCGATTGACGAATTCTAAACGGTAACTTAATCGTTACCATATCGCCTTTTTTACCTTCACTTAATTTTTGATCGTTCACAAAAAATTCTTCAACCACCATTTCTTGAGCCCCTGTTGACGGTCCTGTGACTAAAATCGTATCGCCAACATTAATATTATAGGCTTCAATTTTAAACTCACCGACTTCAGCTTTTGGAAAATAATGTGTGCCTTTACCAATATACACTTTCTTTTGGGTGGCATGAGAACCAGATCCTTTACTCCATTCGCCCAGTTTCTGCCCTAAGTAATAACCACTCCAAAAGCCACGATTATAAACGGTTTCTAAAGTTTTCATCCACTCAATCACTTCTTCCTTGTTATAAGTACCGTTTTCAATACTGTCAATGGCCTCACGATAACAACGAATCACTTTGGCCACATATTCTGGTGCTCGACCACGGCCTTCAATTTTTAATACTTTAATACCGGCATCGGCCACTTCATTTAAAAAATCGATGGTACATAAATCTTTTGGAGACATAATGTACTCGTTATCGAGTTCCATTTCAAAACCAGTTTCTTGATCGACAACTGTGTATTTTTTTCTGCAATTTTGCTTGCAAGCACCACGATTGGCTGAAGAATTATCGGAATGTAAACTCAAATAACACTTCCCTGAAACGGCCATACACAAAGCACCATGACCAAAAATTTCTATTTCAACAAGTCTACCTGAAGGTCCTTTAATTTGTTCTTTTTCTATTTGCTCGGTAATCATTGTAACCTGACGCAAGCTTAACTCACGACTCAGTACCATGGTATCGGCAAACATGGCATAAAATTTAACCGTTTCAATATTGGTGATATTAATTTGAGTAGAAATATGCACTTCCATCCCCACTTCACGTGCCATAGAAATTACGGCTTGATCCATAGCGATTACCGCAGTAATATTAGCTTCCTTCGCTTTCTTGACTAAAGTTTTTACAATAGATAAATCATGATCGTAAATGATGGTATTGAGCGTTAAATAGCTTCTTACATTATTAGCTTCACAACGTTTTACGATTTCATCTAAATCATCTAAAGTAAAATTTACAGTTGCTCTGGCGCGCATATTTAATTGTTCAACACCAAAATAAACGGAATCTGCGCCATTATCTAAGGCGGCCTGTAGGGATTCGAAATTTCCTGCTGGCGCCATTAGTTCTATCTTTTGCATATCCCTACTTTTTAATTTTGTCTACTTTAAGTGTCTCAAAAATATTACGCAAATCCTTTTTATAAGGCAAGTGATCGGCGCGTCCTTTTTTGAAGATATCATTGCTATTGGCTTGTCCTTTTCGAAGGGCTTTTTGCTCTTCAAAAGGTAGGGCATGAATTTCTTTGCAATTTTCAGAACAACAATTGTTCATTTCTTCCTTACAAGTATCACATTGAATAAAAAGTAAATGACAAGCATCGTTAGCACAATTGGTATGAATATCTGCCGGGCTACCACATTGGTGACAGCAAGCGATGACATCATCACTAATTTTTTCAGCACGACGTTCATCAAAAACAAAATTCTTTCCTATGAATTTATTTTCTAGTCCATCTTCATTAATCTGTCTGGTGTATTCGATAATACCACCTTCAAGCTGAAATACATTTTTAAATCCCTTGTGTTTGAAATACGCACTGGCTTTTTCACAACGAATACCGCCTGTGCAGTACATCACCAAATTCTTATCTTCTTTATGGTCTTTTAAATCGTCTTCAATAATATCTAACGATTCTCTAAAAGTATCAACGTCGGGTGTAATGGCATTTTTAAAATGACCAATTTCACTTTCGTAATGGTTTCGCATATCAACCAAAACGGTGTTTTCGTCTTCAATTAAAGCATTAAAATCGTTGGCTGCAACGTGAACCCCTTTGTTTGTTACATCGAAGGTGTCATCATTCAACCCATCGGCAACAATTTTATTACGTACTTTTACTTTCAGCTTTAAAAAAGACATGTTGTCCTGCTCTACAGCAATATTCAAACGGATATCTTTTAAAAAATCGATGGTGTCAAGTTGTGCTTTAAATTCATTAAAACGATCGGCAGGTAACGACAACTGCCCATTTATACCTTCGGTAGCCACATAAATACGTCCTAAAACGTCTAGTTTATCCCAAACTATAAATAATTGATCACGAAACTCTTGAGGATTGCCAATTTTGGCATATTGATAAAAAGAAAGTGTTAATCGATCCTTTCCGGCTTTTTCGATTAATTCGGCTCTTTCTTTGGCACTTAATTTATTGTACAGTTGCATGCTATACTAATTTTATAAGGTTAAAGACTATTTTTTGAAGCTGCAAAGGTACGATTTTCTATGAGACTCTTCCTTTTTCGAATAAAAAAAGCACTTAAACCGAAGCTTAAGTGCCTAAAATTGAGTTAGTCACTCTAATTGCACTATTTCATAGCAATAAAATAATTTCTTATTTATAATGAAGATGCATGAAACTTAAAAAGGTTGCGTATTCCTCTGTTATTTTTGCATTCAAATAAAATTTACGAATCTAATTTCTATGAATTTATGTTGAAAACTATTATTGTGTTATGCCAAAACTTATAGTATTTTAGCCTTCCAATTTTTAGTAAAAAAACAAAGCCATGAGCAGCGAAAAAGAAGCGAAATTAAAAGCACTAAAGCTTACATTAGACAAATTAGATAAGGCCTACGGAAAGGGAACAGTAATGAAAATGAGCGATTCTGCCATTGTAGATGTCGAAGCCATTCCTTCTGGTTCATTAGGTTTAGATATTGCTTTAGGCGTTGGCGGATATCCTCGCGGAAGAGTTATTGAAATTTACGGTCCGGAATCATCGGGTAAAACCACTTTAACTTTACACGCTATTGCGGAAGCTCAAAAAGCTGGAGGTATTGCTGCATTTATTGATGCCGAGCATGCTTTTGATCGTTTTTATGCTGAAAAATTAGGCGTTGATATTGACAATTTAATTATTTCACAACCAGATAACGGCGAGCAAGCTTTAGAAATTGCCGATAATTTAATCCGTTCTGGTGCTATTGATATCGTAGTAATTGATTCTGTTGCTGCCTTAACACCAAAAAGTGAGATTGAAGGTGAAATGGGAGACTCTAAAATGGGGCTTCACGCGCGCTTAATGTCACAAGCCTTAAGAAAATTAACAGGTTCTATTAGTAAAACCAAGTGTACGGTAATATTCATTAACCAATTACGTGAAAAAATTGGTGTAATGTTTGGAAACCCAGAAACAACTACTGGTGGTAACGCCTTAAAATTCTATGCTTCGGTAAGATTAGATATTAGACGTTCTACACAAATTAAAGAAACTAACGGTGATGTTGCTGGTAACAAAACCAGAGTAAAAGTGGTTAAAAATAAAGTAGCACCTCCTTTTAAAACTGCTGAATTCGACATTATGTACGGTGAAGGCGTTTCTAAAGTTGGAGAGATTTTAGATTTAGCTGTAGAACACGAAATCGTTAAAAAGAGTGGTTCTTGGTTTAGCTACGAAGAAACGAAACTCGGTCAAGGTCGAGATGCTGTTAAAGCATTAATAAAAGATAATCCGGAACTTATGGAAGAACTTGAAGCTAAGGTTCGAAAAATAGTTTCTGAAATGTAAAACCAATTAAATTGGTATAATACTTTAAAATCCCGTTAATTCGGGATTTTTTTTGCTAGTTACGCAACCTTTTCAATTTATAGGCATCTACATAGAAATATGTATAACCCATAAATTAAAAATAGTCATGAAAAGATTAATAGCACTTTTTATAACACTAGCCTTATTTGTATCATGTAGCACCGATGATGAAGGTGTTGCCTTCGGATCGGCTATTCTACCTGTTGATAGCGTAGATATTCCAGCAGAATTTGAACGCGGTGAAACCTATCAAATCGAAGTCTTCTATTACCAGCCAACAACATGCTATGAGTACTACAACTTCTATTATAGAAAAGATGATAACATACGTACCGTAGCCCCAAATAACCTCGTGTTTGATTATAATAATTGCGAACCAACAGAAGATATCCTTGTGAGTAATATTTTGAATTTTACAGCCACTACTGAAGATTCATATATATTCAAATTCTGGCAAGGTGAAGATGAAGATGGAGAAAATGTATACCTTGAAATTGAAGTTCCTGTTGTAGATACACCATAACTATTATTTAGTAACTTTAAGTATTCATTTTAAACCTGTTGTATTTGAGTCTAGAATTGCTCATAGAAAATTGTAAAGCTAACAATACGAAAGCCCAAGGCGAATTATACAAGCTGTTTTCCAGTAAGTTATTCGCCATAAGCCTGAAGTATTCGCGCAATCGTGCAGAAGCAGAAGACAATCTGCAGGATGCCTTTTTAACAATTTTTAAAAAAATAGGGCAGTATAAAAACAAAGGTTCCTTTGAAGGCTGGCTTAAACGGATCACAGTTAATACAGCTCTACAACGCTACCGAACCGAGAAAGTATTTGACTTGGTGAATGAAAACGCCATTGAGGACGTAGAAATTGAAATTGAAGACGACGAGGTGTCCATCGATTATCTATTAAAAATCATACAAGAATTGCCAGACCGCTACCGCTTGGTTTTTAATCTTTACGTTCTCGATGGCTATTCTCATAAAGAAATAGCCAAGTTATTGGATATTAATGTAGGCACCTCAAAGTCAAATTTAGCACGGGCACGAATGATTTTAAAATCAACAATTGAAGATTACAAAAATACAGAACACTTACAATCACTATAATGGCTGAAAAGAAACACATAGACCGGTTATTTCAGGAAAGCTTTAAAGACTTTGAAGCCACGCCTAGCGATGCCGTGTGGGGAAAAATAGAAGCTGAACTTAACTCTACAGATAAGAAGCGCCGTGTTATCCCAATTTGGTGGCGCTATGCGGGTGCTGCAGCCTTACTTTTACTTTTTCTTACTGTTGGAAGTTTCCTTTTTAATGAAGGAGAAGGTTCGGCTAACCAAGTGGTAGATACAAATAACGCTATTATTATAGAAAATGCTTCGGAGGTCCTTAAGAAAACGATTAGCGATCAATCTGAAGAAGCTTCAGCAATAACAGATTCTAAAGTAAATGTAGATAGTACAAACAATACAAAAGCAGTTTCAGAAAAAACGAAATCGGTTAACGATAAAACGGTTCCTTCAAAAACTGCGGTAGTTGCTAAAAATTCAGAAGAAAAAAATATAAATACAATACCTTCAACAAAGAAGAATCATTCTATTCCTAATAAGAGCACTACAGTCGCTAAAACAGCCAAAGAAGACACTGTTGAAAACCGTTTTTCTGAAAACAAAAATTCCAATTCCGCTTTAGCTTCGTCAACTCAAGAGAAAAATAAGGTTCAAAACAATGATCCTTTTCTAATTGATAAAGAGGAAGCAAAATCGCATATATCGGCAGTTTCAAAAGACAATAACGCAATTGCGGAAGTGAATACTAATTCTAATAAAAACACGCTTACTATCGAAGAAGCGATGGCCGAGAACAAAACGAATATTAAGGCAGAACAGAATCAAAATAAATGGAGCGTATCTCCAAATGTAGCGCCTGTATATTTTAATAGCTTAGGTGAAGGCTCGTCGATAGATCAGCAATTTTCCAGTAACAATAAAACCGGTAATGTTAATATGAGTTACGGTATTTCTACCAGTTACGCAGTAAACAACCGCATAAAGATACGCTCTGGAATTAATAAGGTTAACTTAGGTTACAACACCAATAATGTTGTGGTTTACGAATCTAGAGGCGCAGGTATTAGTGCTTTAAAAAATGTAAATAGTTCAGCTAGCAATATTTCGGTAACTAGTTCAGACATGTCTAACAATTTTCCACAATCTATATCGGCGACCAATGTTTCAATACACCAAAATTTTGATTACATAGAAGTGCCTTTAGAAATTCAATATGCACTTTCTCAAAAACGCTTTGGGGTTAATATTATAGGTGGTTTTAGTTCCTTCTTTTTAAGTGATAACGAACTAATATCAAACGCTGAAGATGGCACAAGTACCTATTTAGGTGAAGCCAATAATATTAATGACACGAGTTATAGCGCTAACGTCGGACTTGGTTTAAACTATAAATTTTCTAAAAAAGTGGATTTGAATTTAGAACCTATGTTTAAATATCAATTCAACACTTTCGATAATACTTCTGGAAATTTTACACCCTTTTTCATTGGTGTCTATACCGGATTCTCTATTAAATTCTAGGTTTTTGGTTAGGACCTAGTTCCCATGGTTTTTTACATGAAAAACCAATTTTTACTAAGACCTCTCTTTTTAAAAAAGGGGAGGTTTTTTTACAAGAAAACTAACCTTAATATTTAGTGGGGAATAACGCTACAAAACTTTAGAATCGGGATTAAAAAGCTGTAACTGCTTTAAGATAACATCCCGTGACTGTGCGTTTAAGACTTTCGTGTCTTCAATGGTTAAACCAGCCGTTGGAATAAACTTATGAATTTTTACACGCATACGCCCAGGGCCACCACTAAAAAACGTATAGGATAAGCGTTTTTTGTTGTCACCAAACGTAATGGGTACTACAGGTATTTGATGGTTTATAGCCAATCTAAACGCGCCATCTTTAAAATCATCTAATTCAATATGCTCTTCTGGCACCCCACCTTCAGGGAAAATACAGATACTCACTCCAGTACTAAGTCGCTTTTGGGCTCTTAAAAAAACAGCATGCCTACTTTTTGCTGAACTTCTATCAACCAAAATACAGGTTCGTTTATAAAAGAAACCAAAAAGCGGAATTTTAGCTAATTCAGCCTTTCCAACAAAAACAAAAGGACTTTTTACTGAAACCAACATGAGCATTATATCTGCCATAGAAGTATGGTTAGCTATAAACATATAGCTTTTCCCTTTTTCTGGTTTTTGATCGCGTTTTATTTGGTAAGCGAAACCCATACCTATTAAAATGAATTTTGACCAAATTCGTGCTAATCTAAAAAAGAACGGATACCACGATTCCTTTAAAATGGAAACCACTAAAATTGGAAACATAATTAGAATTGGCAAACACACCAAAATGTAGAAATAAATTCGGTAGAGTGTCCAGAAAATGTATTTCAGAATTTTCATAAGTTTCAAAAATACTATTATAATTTGATAATCTTTAAAAACATTTTAACCTTAAAACTCAATTCTATTAGCCTTTAATGTAACTCTTCAATATTAGGATATATCAATGCGTTCGATTGGCACTTATATCTTGCAATTAACAACCAATGCCTTCAAATAAGTCAGCAATTTTTATTAAAATGAGTGTAATTTTAAAAAGTGCCTTCCGTCTCCTTTTTTTATTGACTAACTTATCTTTAAATTTGCGCCTTACAATAAAATTATGGCAAGAATACTTACAGGCATTCAAAGTACAGGAGTTCCACATTTAGGAAACATTTTAGGCGCGCTTATGCCAGCAATTAAAATGGCAAACGACCCTAAAAATGAATCGTTTTTATTTATAGCAAACCTGCACACTTTAACTCAAATTAAGGACGCAGACACTTTAAGAGAAAACACTTATGCCGTTGCTGCAACTTGGTTGGCTTTTGGATTAGATATTGAAAAAACAGTGTTTTACAGACAAAGCGATGTCCCACAAACTACAGAGCTTTCTTGGTATTTAAGCTGTTTCTTCCCTTACCAACGTTTAACACTGGCGCATAGTTTTAAAGATAAAGCCGATCGTTTAGAAGATGTGAACTCAGGGCTATTCACCTACCCTATGCTTATGGCTGCAGATATTTTATTATATGATGCCAATATTATTCCTGTTGGAAAAGACCAATTGCAACACATTGAAATGACACGTGATGTAGCCTCTCGTTTTCATGCGAAAATGGGTGAGGTTTTTGTGTTGCCTGAAGGAAAGGTTGAAGAAAATATCATGCTTATTCCTGGTATTGACGGAGAAAAGATGAGTAAAAGTAGAAACAACACGATAAACATCTTTTTAACCGACAAAAAATTACGCAAGCAAATTATGGGCATTCAAACGGATAGCACAGCCCTTGAAGATCCTAAAGATTGGAAAACGTGTAACTGTTTTGCTATATACAAATTATTAGCTGATGATGCTCAAATAGATACCATGAAAGCCAATTATGAAAATGGTAATTATGGTTACGGTCACGCTAAACAAGCTTTATTTGAATTGATTGTTGAAAAATTTGCGACACAACGTGAACGTTACGCTTATTATATGGACAATTTAGAAGAAATTGATAAAGCTTTAGCTATTGGAGCTGAAAAAGCACAAACTGTAGCGAATGAAGTTCTAGCTAGAGTACGCGCTAAAGTAGGATTTTAACAAATTCCTGCGAAAGCAGGAATCTCATGATTAAAACAAAGACACTTTCAACTTTGTAAAAATTAAAAGTGTTATAGGTAATTTTGCATAACTTCTATTTGGATATCTGTAGACTATCACCTTGAATATATTTAACGAAGTTAACTAAACTCAGGGTCTCACTACAAATACTAGTCTATAGTAGTAATGAGATGCTGAATCAAGTTCAGCATGACGAAATTATTACAACTTCTATTGATGAGATTCCTGCTTTCGCAGAAATTAAATGACCTCGAACAACTTACCTGGTAAAGGCCTAACAACACCTTTCAATTCCATAGACAACAACAAACTGGCCACCTTGAAAATAGGTAGCTCGCAATTCATGGCAATACTATCCAATTGCTGTTTTTCTATATCTTTCAAATAATTAAATATTAATTTTTCGGAAGCATCCAATTCAACAAAAAGTTGTTTTTGAACAACAGGTTTAGTTGCGCCTTCCAGTTCCCAGTTTAAAATATATGGTACATCCAAGGGAGTGGTTAACATGTGTGCTTTTTGGTGCTTTATTAAGTTATTACAACCTAAACTTTGACTATCGCTAATTCTTCCAGGAACTGCAAAAACCTCACGATTATAGGAATTAGCAATATCTGCAGTAACAAGACTTCCGCCTTTTTCAGCAGATTCGATAACTATAGTAGCAGAACTTAATCCAGCGATAACACGGTTACGTTTCAAAAAGTTATTCCTATCGAAATTATCATTACTCCAAAAATCGGAAAGGAATCCGCCATTTTTTTCCATATCCACCATATACTTCTTATGGACTTTAGGATAAATTTGATTTAAACCATGCGCCAGACAAGCGACTGTTTGTAAATCATGCTTCATGGCTGCTTTATGAGCGGTAATATCGGTGCCATAAGCAAAACCAGAAACAATAATAGGGTTATAAACCGCCAACTGCTCTATTAATTCTTCACAAAAAGCAATACCGTTTGTGGTTATTTTTCGCGTACCAACAATACTAATTATTGGCTGTTTGGTTAAGTTGATATGACCAGATTGGAATAACAAAATAGGACCATCAATACAGTGTTTTAGTTTTTCAGGATAATCGTTAGCTTCAAAGTAGGACACTTTTATGTTGTTCGATTTAATGAATTCAATTTCCTTTTCAGCTTCCTTTAAATGGTGTGTTTTAAATAATTCCGCTAGGATAACTTGACCGACACCATCAATTTTAAGCAGATTTTGCTTTTTTTCTTTTAAAACAGCTTCCGCCGAACCACAGTGTGCAATGAGTTTCTTAGCGGTAATATCACCAATATTGGGTATATGCTGAAGGGCGAGCGTGTAAAGCAAATCGTTTTCTGTCATTCTATCTAATTGATTTTTAATCTAAAGTAAAATATTTTTCATTCTGTTAATAAATAGTTAAGCCTAAATTTCATCTAAACCTATAATTTTATAACTTTGAATTATGCAACTAGAAACATACATAAGCGATTTACTCTATAGATATGAGTGCGTTACCATTCCTGAATTTGGTGCTTTTTTAACGAAATCTGTATCGGCAACTATTAATGCTGACACAAATACCTTTCATGCACCTAAAAAAGTATTGTCTTTTAACGAGCAAATTCAGCAAAATGATGGTTTATTAGCACATTATATTGCCGATGTAGAAAAAATCCCTTTTGAAGTTGCAAACAAAAAAATAGCGAAACGCGTTCGACTCATTAAATCCTACTTAACAGAAGGTGAAACCTTAACTTTTAAAAACATTGGCGACATTGTACTTAATAATGAAGGTAAAATTTTATTCGAACCTACGTACCACTTAAATTATTTAACTGATGCTTTCGGTTTATCTCAGTTTTCTTCAAAAGAAGTAACTCGCGAAGTTTACAAGAAAGAAGTTGAAAAAATTGAGAAAGTAGTTCCTATTGCGATTACTCCAGAAAAGCGCGAATCTAAATCCTATTTAAAATATGCGGCAGTTGCTTTAATTGCCTTGACTTTAGGTGGATTTGGAGCTTCTAAATTTTACGTAAATCAAGTTGAAACTCACAATCAACTTGCGCAAGAGGAAGCTACAAAACAGCTTGATACTAAAATTCAACAAGCGACCTTTAATCTTAATCCACTTCCAGCCGTTACACTAAACGTAACGAAACAAACTGGAAACTATCATATTATTGCAGGCGCTTTTCGCGTTGAAGAAAACTGCGATAAAATCATAAAAGGACTTAGAGCTGATGGTTTTAAAGCAAGAAAAATTGGCGTGAACAAATATGGTTTACACCAAGTCGTTTACGCAAGTTATGAAGACCGTTTAGAAGCTCTAAAAGCACTGCGTAACATTAAAAAAACGCATAATTCTGATGCTTGGTTGTTAGTTAAGCAATTGGATTAAATAGTTAATAGTTAATAGTTAATAGTTAATAGTTAATAGTTAATAGTTAATAGTTAATAGTTAATAGTTAATTTAAAAAATCCTTCTGTCCTTCCAAAGGAACGAGTAATCTTTTTTCAATCTTCCGTCAATTCGGTCATCGGTCATCGGTCTTCTGTCAATAGTCAATAGTCAACACTTCATTTCCAGTTTTCAGTTTAACGACTACACAGTTACACGATTAAACAAACTTCACAATCTTATAAAAAACCTACAATTTATTTAAATTAAAAATATTTATTCTATTGTTTGTCAGTAATTTATTATATAACTTAGAGCGTTAGTTGATCTAATCGTTATTAGATCAGTGAACTATTTAAAAATTTGAACTAAAGTTTTTCTATCTATATTTTACTTAAGTAATGAATTTAAACAATGTAAATCCCTAGCAAAAAACAAAGATTCACAAACACTTTAACTATATAATCATGAGAAATCAATTTTTTTAAACAATTCACAAAACAATTAAATACTGGTATATACCTTTAATTATAGGACTTATCTTTATAGGGGTGGGTATTTATACCTTTATGTCACCTGTTACCTCTTACCTAACATTAGCTTTGCTTTTTAGTTTGTCTTTTCTATGCTCTGGTATTATTGAAATTATTTTTGCCATATCTAATAGGAATGAAATTGATAATTGGGGCTGGTCGTTAATTTTTGGAATTATAACATCTATTTTCGGAGTCTTGCTTCTAATAAATCCAGAAATTTCAATAATGACGTTGCCTTTTTACGTTGGCTTTTTAATCTTATTTCGCTCGGTGGGCTCTATAAGCTATGCCTTAGATTTGAAAAATTACGGTGACTTAAGTTGGGGGAATCTTATGGTATTTGGAGTTCTCGGAATTATTTTTTCCTTTATTTTACTTTGGAATCCACTTTTTGCAGGTTTAAATGTAGTTATTTGGACTGGTGTTTCTTTCTTGAGTTTAGGCATATATAGTGTTATCTTCTCTTTTAAACTAAAAAAATTAAAAGACTCTCCTAATAAAATATCTGATGAGCTAAAACAACAATATGAATCGGTAAAAAATTCTATTCAAACAGAAATGAATAAATAAAAACTGATTATCCGTAATGTGACATAATTGTTATCGTCAACCTGAACTTGTTTCAGGTTCTCATCACAATATATTAATTATTAGCTTTATGAGATTCCGAAATAAATTCGGAATGACGTAAATACAATATTTAGGTTACAAAACGGATATACAATAATAAAAATATTCAGTGTTAAACCTAAAAATAATAATCGAACAATAGTTTAATTATTATTTTTAGGTTTTTATGATGAACTGAAATTTATCTTCTTTTGTTTCTTTAAAAGCATAAGAGTATCTCATCAACAAGTAACAAAAACAACCGATGTCAAGCTGATCTATTCCCTTCTATAATTGATTAAAAAAAACAGCTATTACTTACTATATCTCAAAAAAATAACAACTTCACATAGCATTGTCCTAAATAAGTTGATCCTCCAGTTTAATAATTAGCAAAACTGCATAGCTCATGGCTTCCATATTGAAAAATCCCATAAATCGCAGTACCTTTGCGTTTTAAAATTTTGGAAATGAACGCTAAAGCACCTAAAGAATCTAGAACTATAATGACCGACTTGGTTTTACCAAGCGAAACCAACCCATTAAACAATTTATTTGGAGGTGAATTATTGGCTAGAATGGATCGTGCTGCTGCTATTTCTGCGAGACGTCATAGTCGTCGTATTGTAGTAACTGCTTCTGTAAACCATGTCGCTTTTAATAGCGCCGTGCCTTTAGGTAGTGTAGTTACAGTTGAAGCTAAAGTATCTCGTGCATTTAGAACCTCTATGGAAGTCTTTATTGATGTTTGGATTGAAGACCGTGAATCTGGAGCGCGTACTAAAGCTAACGAAGCCATCTACACCTTTGTAGCTGTAGATGAAACGGGACGCCCTGTAGCCGTTCCTGAAGTCCTTCCTGAAACCAATCTAGAAAAAGAACGCTTTGCTGCAGCTTTACGCCGAAAACAATTGAGTTTACTGCTTGCTGGAAAAATGAAACCCCAAGACGCTACCGAACTAAAAGCTTTGTTTGAATAAGCGCCATTTCTGCTCACAACCAAGAAAAGTACTTAGCATAAAATTAAAATCGTTTAACTGGTTTTACCAATCTCATCGATTGATTCCATGAGATTCGGCTTATTTTTCTCCCATGTCTTTTCTAAAAATTTGTAGAATAAATAGCAACTTAAAATCCCGAAAGGCAGGAATAATATACCTAATAATGTATCATTAATACCATCTATAGCTCCTGGAGAAAAAAGTTCAAATAGTATCCCAACAATAAAACCAAATAATAAAATTCCGCTATAATAAGATAGTATTCCTAAAATTACAAAACCCCACTTACTCTTATTGTATACTTCAGCTAGTTTGTAAAAATACTTTCCAATCCAATAGAGTAAAACTAATCCTAACATCCCTTGATTTTTAATTATTTACTCAATAATACGCTTTACATCTTATAAATCCAACTTGCAGGGTTTTCGGTGTCACGTCCTTTAGACAAGATAAAACTTAAAATAGTCTCACCGTTACTTGGGTTAGTCGCTATCTCACCAATTTCTTGTTTTGTGGTGACTTTATCACCCTTTTTCACATAAACATTGGATAAATTTTTATAGATGGTCAAATAATTTCCATGACGAATCATCACAATAGGGTTCACGTGTTTCATTCTTAAAATCTCGCTCACCTCACCGTTAAATACCGCACGTGCTTTGGCGCCCTTTGCAGTAGCAATACGCACACCATTACTTTTTATGGTTAATGAGTTATCGATAGGGTGACGCTGCGTACCATAACCCAGACGAACAACACCACGCTCTACCGGCCATGGTAATTTTCCTCTATTGGCTATAAAATTAGAGGCTAAAACCTTTTCTTCCGCCGTTAAGGCAAAACTTTTAGAACTTGATTTCTTTCCTGCTTTAGCATTCGATTTTGCAATGGCTTCCTTAATTAAACGGTCAATCTCTTGATCAATCTTATCTGCTTCACGTTGTTTCTGCTTAATTTGAGCAGCGTACATAGAAAGATTCTTCTTTATAGATTGCATTAAAACCTCATGATCTCTACGTTCCTTTTCTAAAGATTTTTGAGTAATTCTATTTTCGGCAATCAGATTCTTTTTCTCCTCTTGTTGCTTTAATAGTTTTACATTCGTTTTTTGTAACTCTTCAGTTTTAGACTTAATAAGCTCGCCTTGCTTCTTCTGGTAATTCGAGTACTGCTTAATGTATTGAATACGCTTGTAGGCCTGTTTAAAGTCTTCAGAAGACAATAAAAACATAATACGACTCTGCTGATTCTTACTTTTATAAGATTTCACAATCATATCGGCATAAGCTTCCTTAAGCTGCTTTAATTCATCCCTTAACTCGGAAATATGCTTCTGATTGGCACTAATTTCGCGAGATAATAAGTTTGCTTGTTGATTGGTAACCTTAATTAAATTAGAAAGGACATTGATCTTATAGTTAAAATCTTCAATTAAAGAAAGTTCCGATTTTTGTTTTGTTCTGTGCTCAGAACGCAATTCATTTATTTTCTGAATTTCCCTGCGCAGCTCTTGTCGGCGTGACTCCAGCTGTTTTTGCTTATTATTTTGAGCAAAACCAATCGTACTACAAATTAATGCAACGAATAAAAAAAAGGTTTTATATGAATTTACTATGCGCATTTACAGTTTTATTTTTTTAAATCCAGAAGGAATTTTAAACGGAAACCTAAAATCTTCATTTAAAGTGATGTTCCTAAATTCTAAACCAATAATCGTTTCCTCATTAGCTTCAACTGCCATCACCTTAATACGCTCTGGCAATCTTTGCTTTTCAACCAATTGATACGATTCATAATCAACTTGTAAATGCCTAAATTCTGAAGGTTGTGAAATTTGCTGAGAAGTTACCTTGAAGTTTTTAGGACTTAACAAAAAGAAAATCTCAAATAAGGCACGTTGCTGTTTTGGGTTTACCACATAAGAACCATCAGCAACTGAAGAAGCATATTCACTAGTATTCAAACTGAAAACAGTCTCTCCAAATAGTATGTTTTGAACTTTCTGAAAATCAAGTTCAGTACCCAATAATTCACTTAAATATTCATAATCACCATCAAAATAAGTGTTGTCTAACTTATTATAAAAACCCACTTTTTCGGGTGTCACCATAGCTCTAACTACCGAAAATGGCGCGTTAATCCATATCGCTTCATCCTTTTTTGCTCTTAAACTTACCGAGTAGGTTTGCGATTTTCCATCTTGGGTAAAGGTAATTTTAAGTTTAGATTGTAGGGTTTTAAAATCTGCTGCTTGTTCCTTATTCGCCTTAATTAATTGCTTTGTAGATAATTTGTAATTCGCCTCGCCTGGAACAATTTTTTTCGCCGATTTACAATTAAACAGAAATAAAAAGACTAAACTTAAGCTAAAATATAAGTGTTTACGCATTAATTTGAGGATTGTATTTGTTTCGCTTTATCACTAAACGTTTTCGCTTTAGCGGTATTGTTTAGCAAGGTGTATGCTTTACTCATTTGCACATAAAAATCGGCTTCCATTTTAGAATCTTCTATGATAAAATCTAAGCCCATCTCTAAAGATTCTAAAGCTTCTTTCGGCCTTTTTAATTCATTTAATGACACCCCGTTTACCAAATAAAACAGAGGTTGCGACGGATATTTCTCTAAGGACTCAGCACTTTTCACTTGGGCTAAATCATATTTCCCTAAATCGATATATAACAACATCACGTTTCGAAGCATATTGAAATTATTAGGCTCCAATCGTAATGCCGTTTCAAAGTGTGTTAATGCTTCCTCCTTGTCACCTTTAGCCAAATAATACTGCCCCAATTCCATAACGGTTTTACTGTTGTTAGAATCACTAACCAAAGCTGTGGCTTCTATTAAATCGGCTTCATATTCAGGGTGCTCTTTCACAAAGGCCATGAAATCTGTAAGCACTTTCATTTTAGCATCAGGTTTTATTTCATTGCTTTTAACCACTATTTTCATAGATTCAACTGCCTTAGCCGTTTCATTATCATCTAAATAAAATTTGTACAAAGCCAAATGTACCAACTGCGAATTCGGATTAATTTTAAGCAATTCCTTAGCAGTCTCAAAAGCCTTATCCTTTTCGTTGTTTTCGCTGTAGTGGAAAATTAAAGCCAAATAATTGGATTCCTTTTCAGGGTTATTTTCAACACGAGATTCTAAATTTTCAATCTGATCTTTTTTACGCCCTGTGGCTTCATAAATTTTATTACGCATGATATCACGACTCATCGTTGTGCCAAATTCAGCATCTAATTCATCTAAAATCTCCAAAGCATCATCGTATTCTTCGGTTCGCGCATACAAACCAGCTAAATCTTCCTTGTAATCGGGATGATATTTAACCAATTGCTTCACCATTTTTATGGCTTTATCATGTTCGTTATGTGCGGCGTAGTAACCATATAACTCATCCAAAAACCACTCGTTATCTGGATCTTTATCTACCGCTTTTTTTAAAGCATCTTCGGCGGCGCCAAAATTTTTAAGGTGGTTATAGCATTTACCCAGTTCAAAATAAAGCACTGGAACCGATTTATCAATTTTGATACATTTTTCAAAAGCCTCGGCAGCACGATCGTAATTCTCGATGCCCTTCTGCTTTAAAGCTTCGTAAAATAGTTCTTGAAATTCATCTTCATGATTTCCTAAATCATCGTCAGGCTTTTTATTAAAATCTACTTGCGCATAACTTAGCATCGGAGAAAAAACGATCCCGAGAAATAAAAAAAGTATGTAGATTTTTTGTTTCATTTTTAATGTAACACTTCGGTTATTATATGGGCGTTACCACAAGGGTCGGGCTTTTCGCTGTATCTTTTTGCTTCTAATGGCAAAAAGGATGCCGCTGCAATCCCTAACGCAGCCGTTTCGTGTAATTCATGAATATTACTTCTTGCATGAGTACAACTAACATTCATGAGATTCCCGCCTTCGCGGGAATTTATTCTAATACCGAATAATCCCCAATACTAATGCTTGTAAATTCACCGTTATACTTCACATGATTTCCAATCATAGCCTGCTCTAAATTGGCGTTTTTGATTGTGGTATGCGTTTGAATTAAACTATTTTTAATCGTTGAATTTTCAATAAGACTATCATTTCCAATAGAAACAAAAGGGCCTACTGTAGCATTTTTAATCACCACATTTTCACCAATAAAACAAGGTTCAATAATGTTCGCGTTTTCTAATGTCGCAGAATCGGCTATTAATTGTTCATCACCATCAGCCTTTAAAAAGCCTAACATACGTTCGTTAGTTTCAATGGTAATGGTTTTGTTTCCACAGTCCATCCACTCGTCAACAGTGCCTGTTTTAAAAACTTTACCTTCTGCCATCATGCGTTTAATACCATCATTAATTTGGTATTCGCCACCGTTCATAACGTTTTCATCCAGTATTTCTTGTAATTTTCCTTTTAAAACGGCAACATCTTTAAAGTAATAAATACCAATTACCGCTTGATCACTCACAAAAGTTTCTGGCTTTTCAACAAGTTCTACAATTTCTTCGTTGGCATTTAATTTTACTACACCATATGCTTCAGGATTCGCAACTTGTTTGGTCCAAATTACGCTATCGGCCTCAGGATCTAAATCAAATTGCGCACGTATCAACGTATCCGCGTAAGCGATTACAGCAGGTCCAGACAAAGAAGGTTCGGCACACATAATGGCATGACCCGTTCCTAGAGGCTTATCCTGACGGTAAATAGAAGCTTTGGCTCCTAAATTTTTTGCTAAATCTTCTAAACTAGACACCACATCATCTCCAAACCAAGCGGGATCACCCAAAACAAAAGCGATTTCATCAATTGGTTGTTTTAAAACTTTAGCAATATCTTTTACCAAGCGATGAACAATAGGTTGTCCAGCCACTGGAATTAATGGTTTTGGTACGGTTAAACTGTGCGGACGTAAACGTGAACCTCGTCCGGCCATTGGTACTATAATTTTCATAAGCCCCTCTTAATCTCCCCCAAAGGGGAGAAACTATTATATTATTAAATTAATTTTTCATTTACTATATGCATAACGTGCGAATTCCCCCTTCTGGGGGTTAGGGGGCCTACTTCACCCCAGTACTCCCAAAACCACCTTCACCTCTATCGGTTTCGGTAAGCTCTTCAACTTGTTGCCATTCGGCACGTTCGTGTTTAGCGATAACTATTTGCGCTATGCGCTCTCCATTTTGAATGGTAAAATTCTCATGAGAAAGGTTTACCAAAATCACCCCAATTTCACCTCTATAATCAGCATCAATGGTTCCTGGTGCATTAAGTACGGTAATTCCTTTTTTCGCCGCTAATCCACTTCTAGGGCGTACTTGTGCTTCAATACCAACTGGTAACTCGATAAATAACCCTGTACCTACCACAGTCCTTTCTAAAGGCTTTAAAACTCTAGATTCTGATAAATTTGCTCTTAAATCCATCCCTGCCGACGCCAACGTTTCGTAGTTTGGTAAGTCGTGCGTAGATTTGTTTATGATTTTAATTTGCATGCTTTCGTGTTAATAGTTGCTTTATAAAATTTTGTTCAGAGTAATATACAATACCCAAAAATACAATTAACATAGAAACTCCAATAACATAATTGCCTCTAAATTCATAGAAAGACAGTAATGAAAGTCCTATGGATAATCCCATATACAATCCTATTTTCTTTAAGTTATATGGAATGGGGTAATATTTTCTTCCGTAGTAATACGACAAACACATCATCGTAGCATAAGCGGCTAAAGTAGCAATGGCCGAACCTTTGTACCCTATAATAGGAATTAACCAAAAGTTTAACCCTAGGGTTATCAAGGCGCCAAAAATGGAAATATAGGCGCCAAACTTAGTACGGTCAGTGATTTTATACCAAACCGATAGATTGTGATAAATACCCAAACAAAAATTAGCGATAAGAATAAACGGCACGATCCACATGGCTTCCCAATAGTCTTCTCCTCTAACAATAATAACTTTTAAGATATCAACAAAAACTGTTACCCCTAGTAGAATAATGGAGCCACAAACCACGAAAAACTCTAAAATGAGTGCATAATTTTTCTGCGGGTCTTTAGCTTTAGCATGACTAAAGAAAAAAGGCTCGATGCCCAACCTATAAGCGGTTGCAAACAAAGTCATGAACAGCGCTATTTTATAGCAGGCCGAATACATCCCTATTTGAGTTTTAGCAACATCTGCCGGTAAAAGATGGTTTAATAAAATACGATCGAAGGTTTCATTAATTGAAAAGGCCACCCCAGCAACTAGCACGGGAAAAGCATATTTCATCATGACTTTCCACAAAGAAGCATCAAATTTATAGCTAAGCCTGGTATAAAAGGGCAGCATCAATAAAAGGGTGATTCCACTGGCTATCACATTGGCAATTAAGATATAGCTCACCCCGAAATTTGGCACGTAAATGGTATCAAAGATATTCCCTGTACTCGCTAAATTTTTCAGTGCTAAAAGTAAAAACAGATTCAAGCCAATGTTAACGACCACATTAAAAATTTTAATCATGGCGTACTTCATGGGTTGTTCATTAGCACGCAACCAAGCGAATGGGATAATCACCAAGGCATCCAAAAGTAAAATCCAGAATACAAATTTGATGTACTTCACTTTAATCTCGACGAGCTCTGCGATATAATCTTTAAAGAGGAAGGCGATAAGAAAAAAACCGAACGAACTGACAATAAGTGAAATCGACACCGTACTTGTGACTTTATTTTTATTTTCTTCCTTATTAAAAAACCTAAAGAACGCGGTTTCCATACCGTAAGCTAAAATCACATTAAACAGTACGAAATAAGAGAAAATAACTGAGACTTCACCATATTCTGCAACTGAGCCAAGAACCCCTTTCGTAGTGTATAGAGGCACTAATAGAAAGCTTAACATTCGAGGTAAAACCGTGGCTAAACCGTAAATAAATGTCTGTTTGAATAAATTTTTTAGTGTGCCCAAGAAAGTCTTGTTAGTTGTGTTAAAAATACGTTTTTACAAAACGTAAAACAAAGAATAGTTTCTGTTGTGAATATTATCTATTAAAATAGAAAAGCCCCACTAAACGTGAGGCTTTTTATTCTTATGTTACGAAATCACTTTCAGTAACAATTTCTTAATTATTTAAAGCTTCAGCACCACCAACAATCTCTAAGATTTCATTAGTAATAGCTGCTTGACGTGCTTTGTTGTACGTTAATTTAAGTTGATCTCTTAATTCCGTAGCATTATCGGTTGCTTTATGCATAGCGGTCATACGTGCACCGTGCTCACTAGCAAAAGAATCCCTAATACCACCGTATAATTGTGTTTTTAAAGACTTAGGAATTAATTGCTCAATGATTTCAAGCTGAGATGGCTCAAAAATGTAAAAAGTATCACTGTCTTCTTCAACTTCCACAGGAACAATAGGCAAAAATTGTTCAGCAGTTACAATTTGAGTGGCTGCATTTTTGAATTTGTTATATACAATTTCAATTTTATCAAACTCCCCTTCAATAAATTTCTCCATTAAAGACTCTGCAATTACAGCAACGTTATCAAAAGTTAAATCGTCGTAAAGATCACTTTCATTTGCAATGACTCTATCGGTTTTTTTGAAAGCATCATAAGCCTTCTTACCAACAGTTAAATACGACACCTCTTGGTTAGCGTATTTTTGCGAAGTTAGTCTATTAACTTCTTTAATAATATTTGCATTGAAAGCACCTGCTAAACCTCTATTAGAAGTTATTGCAACAATAAGTACTTTTTTTAACTCACGTTCTTCAGAATATTTACTTTGAGAAGCGCCTTCTAAAGTCGCACTTAAACCTTGTAAAAGTTCAGTAAGCTTATCTGAATACGGACGCATGCCTGTAATAGCATCTTGAGCTTTCTTTAACTTCGCAGCAGATACCATTTTCATGGCACTGGTAATCTGCATCGTTGAAGATACCGATGATATTCTGTTACGTATTTCTTTTAAATTTGCCATAAAACAAGTTATGAGTTATGAGTGTTGAGTTATACCTTTTTAATAATTACTACAAAAAATCAGAGTAACTCTTCACACTTAAGATTCATGATCGTACACATGTAAGTTAAAACATAGGAAGCTCAAACTTCTAACTTTTAACTTCTAACTTTGATCTACCCTTTATACTGTGCTGATAAATCTTTTGCTACAGCTGTTAATGTATCTGTAACTTCATCAGTTAATTTTCCTGCTTTTAAGGTCGCTAAAACATCACTGTGTTTAGACCCTAATAACTCTAGGTAGTTTCTTTCGAATTCCTTTACCTTTTCAACAGGCACATCTCTTAATAAGTTTTTAGATCCTGCATAGATAATGGCCACTTGATCTTCCACTCTAAACGGATCGTTTTGTGCTTGTTTTAAGATTTCAACGTTACGTTTACCTTTGTTGATTACATTTAAAGTAACAGCATCTAAATCTGAACCAAACTTCGCGAAAGCTTCTAACTCACGGAACTGTGCTTGATCTAATTTTAAAGTACCAGATACTTTTTTCATGGATTTAATCTGGGCGTTACCACCAACACGTGATACTGAAATACCTACGTTAATTGCTGGACGAACACCAGAGTTAAATAAATCTCCATCTAAGAAAATTTGTCCATCGGTAATCGAAATTACGTTTGTTGGAATATATGCCGAAACGTCTCCTGCTTGTGTTTCAATAATTGGTAAAGCCGTTAAAGAACCACCACCTTTTACTATAGATTTTAACGAATCTGGAAGATCGTTCATGTCTTTAGCGATTTCATCATTGTTAATCACTTTTGCAGCACGCTCTAATAATCGTGAGTGTAAGTAGAAAACATCCCCTGGATACGCCTCACGTCCTGGTGGACGACGTAATAATAAAGATACCTCACGGTAGGCAACGGCTTGTTTTGATAAATCATCAAATACAATTAAAGCTGGACGACCAGTATCTCTAAAATACTCACCAATGGCAGCACCTGCAAAAGGAGCATATACTTGCATTGGCGCAGGATCTGATGCGTTTGCTGCAACAATAGTGGTATAAGCTAAAGCGCCTTTTTCTTCTAATGTTTTAGCAATTAAAGCTACTGTTGATGCTTTTTGACCAACGGCAACATATATACAATATACAGGTTCACCTGCATCGTAAAATTCTTTTTGATTTAAGATGGTATCAATACAAACTGCTGTTTTTCCAGTTTGACGGTCACCAATAACCAACTCACGTTGACCACGACCTACAGGAATCATCGCATCGATAGATTTAATACCAGTTTGTAATGGCTCGGTTACAGGCTCACGGAAAATAACCCCTGGTGCTTTACGCTCAAGTGGCATTTCGTAAGTTTCACCAGTAATAGGACCTTTACCATCAATTGGCGTTCCTAAAGTATCAACAACACGACCTACAATACCTTCACCTACATTAATAGAAGCAATACGGTTAGTACGTTTTACTGTAGAACCTTCTTTTACACCTACTGATTCACCTAATAGTACGATACCAACGTTATCCTCTTCAAGGTTAAGTACAATACCTTCTAACCCACCTTCGAATTCTACTAACTCACCATACTGTGCGTTAGATAATCCGTAAGCACGTACAATACCATCACCTACAGTTAATACAGTTCCTACTTCATCTAATGAAGCGCCTGCCTCAAAACCTGAAAGTTGTTTTTCTAAGATTGCTGATATTTCAGCTGGTTTTACTTCTGCCATCTTTATTTAGTATTAGACTTTAGATATACAACGCTGAACGCATCGTTATCTAAAAACTTTTAATTTAATGTAAATTCTCTTTTTAAATTGTTCAACTGATGTGCTACACTCGCGTTGTATTGCAAATCACCTACACGTAAAATGAAACCACCAATAATGCTTTCATCAATAATATTTTCAAGGTCAACATTCTGCCCAGAAAGTTCTACAGCTTTTGCTAAAACTTTTTGTTCTAATTCTGCTGTTAGTGGAATAGCCGTAGTTACGGTTGCATGTTTTATACCTTGAGACTCATCATACAACTCAATAAATTTAGAAGCTACATTTCCAAAAATGTTAATTCTATTATTTTGAATTAATAAGTCTACTAAATTAACAGTAATAGCATTTGAACTACTAAATACTTCTAATAGCACAGATTTTTTTACTGAAGAAGGTACTACAGGACTTTGAAGCATTTCGCCTAAGTCTTTACTTTCTGCAATCGTATTAGTAATTAGCTTCATATCATTATTCACAACCACGGCTGCGTTTTGATTTAATGCTACATTTAATACTGCTTTCGCATAACGTATTGCTGCTCTTGCTCCTGCCATTATAATATTAGTTTAATGATTTTTCAGCTAACATTGACTCAACCAATTGTAATTGCTTGTCTTTGCTAGATAATTCAGTACGCACTACTTTTTCTGCGATTTCTAAAGATAAATCGGCTACTTGCTTTTTAAGCTCAACCATAGCAGATTTCTTTTCGCTTTCAATAGCTACTTGTGCTTGCTCAATCATTTTATTAGCTTGAGTTTGCGCTTCGTCTTTAGCGTCTTCAATCATTTTACTTTTAATATCACGTGCGTCTTTCAACAAAGTCTCACGTTCTATTCTTGCTTCTTGTAACAACTTTTCGTTATCCGCCTGAAGATTTTGCAACTCTAATTTTGCATTTTGTGCAGCATCTAAAGCGTCTTTAATACCATCTTCTCTAGTCTGTAAAGACTCTAAAATAGGTTTCCAAGCAAATTTTCTCATTAGTACAATTAAGACTAATAGAATAATGGCTTGCATAAAAAACAATCCTGGCGAAAAATCATTTAACAACTGATCCATGTGTAACTATATAAAAAGTTTTACTTCTGTTTTTTTGTTTAATTTTAAAAACAGCCTCTGCAACCAACCGTTGCAGAAGACTATTTTAACTTTGTTTCTTTACCGGAATTATTTCCCTAAGATTAATGCACCAAATGCTAAACCTTCTAATAAAGCTCCGATGATAATCATCGCAGTTTGGATTTTTCCAGCTGCTTCAGGTTGACGAGCAATAGCTTCCATAGCGCTACCACCAATTTTTCCAAGACCTAAACCTCCACCGATTACGATTAATCCAGCTCCAATTAAATTGTACATACTAATTGATTTTAAATATTAATTAAACAAATTCTTATTAATGATGGTCATGTTCTTCAACAGCCATACCTATAAATAACGATGATAACATCGTGAAAATAAATGCTTGTAAAAACGCAACTAAAAGCTCTATTAACATAATAAATAGAGACAACACTAATGACATCCCTGTTGATGTTACAGGTCCAAATGCGCTTTTCATAGTAATCATTAAAGCTATTAAACTCATTACCACGAAGTGACCTGCTGTAATATTAGCGAACAAACGTATCAATAATGAGAAAGGTTTAATAACAACAAAACCAACGAGCTCAATAACTGCAAGTATTGGACGTAATACAACTGGTACTCCTGGCATCCATAAAGTGTGTACCCAAAAATCTTTAGTACCACTAAACATATATATAACCACAGTAAAAATAGCTAAACACGCTGTAACTGCAATTTGCCCTGTTACGTTAAACCCTAAAGGGGTTAAACCTAATAAGTTTAATATCCAAATAAAGAAAAACACCGTTAATAAAAAGGACATGAATTTTTTATACTTTTTCTCTCCAATGTTCGGACGTGCAATTTCATCACGTACATAGATTACTAATGGCTCTAACACTCTAGAAAAACCAGTAGGAATAGCGCCTTTTTTGTACCCTCTTGCTAGAGCAACAAAACCTAGAAGCATCAACACACCAGTTAACAACATACCAAACACACTTTTAGTTATTGAAAAATCTAACACTTTGTGTGCATTTTCTGCATGATGATCGTCATCAAAAACAACAGCATCAGCCCCTGCTTCTAATTCGTATATTTTACTATGAATTTTGGTTAATGCAACACCATCTTTATTAACAATAACTTGACCGTTATCATCGTGGTGAAATTCTGAAGACATAAATGTTTTTAATCCTTCACTTGTCCAAACAATTACAGGTAACGGAAAACCAACATGAACACCTGTTTCATTATTTGTATATAAATGGAAATCGTGAGAATCTTTTAAGTGATGCGCAATATATGCATTAATTTCATCTGGAGTATCTACCTTATTACCAACTGCTTCTTCGTGCTGATTATCATGCGCTCCACTATTTGCAAAGGTCGAAACTGAAGTCATCAATAAAACTAAAATTGCAATAAACTTGGTAGTTTGTTTTACTAGCATCATATTTTTATAAACTAATGAAATTACGCTCTCTAAAATTTTGTGCAAATGTACACAATAATTTAAAAAGGCAAACCCTTTTTTTTATTTAGTGTTTATACATATAAAAAAATGATGATTTTTCTACTTAAGGCACCTGTTTTTGATTATTTAACAATCGGGCTACTCCGATAACTTCGGCAATTAAAAACAGAAATAATGGCAGCACTAAAGCTAACCTTTCCACCTTTGTTAGAGCATCATTTTCAAAAACTGGGTTTTTAAAAACAAAAACAAATATGCCAATTTTTAAAAGCATAAGTGCCAGATAAGCATATCCGGCCTGATCTGGAACAATACTCGACACAGCTTCTATACTTATATAAACCACAAGGGCTGCAATAGCATGAAATAAATACACCTGCCATAATTCAAAAGCCATCGCTTCGTTTATAAAATAACTATGAGCAGTATATGAAATAGCAAAAAGCAAAAGAATGCTTAATGTAAAAACGAGTATTCTTTTAATCATTCTTATCGTTATTGGTAATGTTAAGGACTTGTCTTATAACAGAAAACATTGCCAGAAAAACTGCTAGCAATGTTATTATTTTATAATACAACTGATTTGTGTTTCCTGTTTTAGAATCTACCCACGCACCTAAAAGACTCCCTAAATAGACTGTTAAACCCATTTGAAGCGCAATAGTTGTAAACCTAACATACTTGTTAAGCTGATTTTTCGGTTTTCCCTTTTTGTTGTCCATGGTTAGATCCTACTCCCGTTCCATTCATGGAACACGTTACGTTAAAAGTTGCTCCAGGCTCTACAGCTAATTTTCCAGAAACGACCTCACCTTCAATTTGAGCTGAAGATTTTAAAGTTAATGTTCCTGATAAGGTTAATTTCCCTGAAAAAGCGCCCTCAAAGTAAGCATCTGTTCCTTCTAAGGTGCCTTTTATTAAACCTGTTTTACCAACAACTACCTTCCCTGTCGTTTTAATATTGCCTTCAATCGTGCCATCAATTCTAAAATCGCCTTCACTACTTAAGTCTCCAACTATTTTTGTGCCTTGCGCTATTAAATTCTGACTTGATCCACTTTCTGCCATGTTTTTTTCTTTTTTATTATCTGAGAACATAATCGGTTAATTTTTAATTATTGTAGAGGTTCAAATACGCTTCCAAATTTTTATGAATTTGAATGATTTGATAATTTGTAGACGATACTACAAAATAAGGGGCTTTTATTTTTTTCTTGTCTTTACTGAGTAAAATCTGGTCGAATGTTTCAGCCACTTGCTTCGATGTTAAACCATGTACCACTACAAGTGAGGTGCTAGGATTATAGACATCTACTGAAGATTTCAAAACATAATAATGACGAATGTTTTTAATAACTTCATCTAAAGTCTTTTTAAACTTTGAAATCGTTTCCCTTTCAGCATCCTTAAACTTAAAAATAACTTTATAATTTTCTGAAACGCCGTCTTCAGCCTCAACAAAATCTTTCGTGGCTAATTTAGGTAAAACATTTGTTACAATGTGCTTAGCTTGCTTTCCTTCTTCGGTATTTGCGTAAGTTACGGCCACACGTTTCACACCTTCACTATAAGCCTCAAAGCCATAAAGTCTACCTGATGCTGTTGCTTTCAGCAATTCAAATTTTGCAACAATGGCATCGCCATCAAACTGGTTAATGTATTCATCACATTTTGAAATAACGGCTTCGTATTCTTGATTTTCATGCTGAATATAAAGTGCTTCATATAAATTTTGCGGACTATTTTCATCTTCGGAAACCAGCTCTGGATGTTCTAAAATATGCGCATATCGCGAATCAGGGTAATTTAAAATAATATCGTTTTTTGCTATTTCCGCTTCATCATTCTGACCCAACAATTCATAAATCTTATACAAATTGTACTTTGAAGGTAACACCAAACGCTCTTCTGGCTTACTTTCTAATAAATTTTGAAACTTATCTTTAGACAATTCATACTCTCTAAATTTCTCCTTGTAAATCAAACCTAATTGGTAGTAGGCATAATTTCGTTCTTTGGAAATACTATCAATTACTTTTTCGTCGGAAGGAATTTGCGAAATATAAAATTCAGGATCAAATCTTTGTTCATTTGAAGCAGTAGTTGAAACATCAATAGGTTCAATAATTGCCGCCGTACTTGTCGCACCTCGACTAGACCAACGCCAATCGTCTTCCAAGGTTCTATCTCCCCAAGTTTTTACGAATTCATTCTTACCGTAAGCCACCGTTGTAGGGTTATAAAAATAAAACAAAGCTGCTTGTCCAGGCGTTCCTGTTCTCACTTGTCCGCTCAACTGATTATTAACCGTTGCTAAACCCGTATTTCGCCTAACAGCTTCTTCTTCCGCCTTAGCCTCTTCATCTTTACGTTTTAATTCTGCAACGTATTCATTAAAGTACACCTTACGATTGCCTTCCGGCATATTCACTAAATTTATAATACTATCATCCACTTTAGCAATGTCTTCATACAAAATGACATCTTCTAAATTATCGCGTTTTCTTTTCATAACACGAAATGGCTTAGAATTAGAAACCATATTAGTCATGGTACTATCATAATACAAACCAGCCTTGGCATAGACGGAATTATCAAAAAATATATCACCTAATATCTCATAATTTCGCGAGTTTAAATAGGTGTCTTTAGATTGTGTTCGTAACGATTTATTATAATAACGAATGGCTAACGATTCATTTCCATTCCTTTGATGATAAAGACCGATTTGATGATAAATTTTATCTAAATACGGGCGATTTTCTCTGTTTTCTTCAATTTTGGTAAGCATCTCGGTTGTTTCAAGCTTGTTACCATTTTCATGATCAAAATTATTTATTTTTCCAAGTTGTGCAGCTATCCGATAGATTCTAGGTGTTTTCCGATTTAGTGAAATAACCTTATCGAAAGCAACATTTGCACTATCTCTATACCCTAACTGGTTATACAATTGCCCTTGAATAATACGGTAACGACCACGTTCGTCATGATTATTTGTGGCCTGCGCTGCAATTTCTAACTGCGTTATGGCAGTATCAATAGATTTTGTATTTATGTAAGCCTGAGCCAGAGTAGAAGTTGCATCGGCAAGATCCTGACCTTCAATATCGGCCTGTCTTAATAACCTTTTTAAGTTTAAAATAGCCAATTCATTATTATCTAAACGCATATTAGTTTTTTCACGCCAGATTTTTGCTTGGTTAATTTTATCGCTTGCCGCGTATTTATACAGAATATAATTGAATGCTTCTAAAGCTGGAATAAAACGCTGATCGAAATACCTAGCCTTTCCTAATAGAAGATAAGCCTCATCGATTTGCGGATTCTTTTCTTTGCCATCAACATGCATTCCGTGCTTTTGTATGGCTTTAGCAGCCTTTTCTTCAGCTATGTTAAAATTTTCATTTCTAGTCTGCCCCGGAAGTAGAATATCTTCCGAAATTTGCATACGCTCTACAGGGAGTACCTCCCAATAGTTATCAAAATAAGAGTCATTGAGTGTGGTTTTACCAGCTTCCAAAGCATTGTAACCGTTAAAAAGCGTATTGTATTCGGCTGTAACGGCGTGGTAATTTCTACTAATGAATTTGTCTTTTTTTCTTGAACAACTTAACGCGAATAACGCACAAAAGGCACAAGTTACTAAGACTTTAAAATATGTGTTCAACGTTGGTTATTTTAGTCTAAAATAATAACTATAAAGACTTGCTATTATTATATATAGTGGTAAAAATAAGCAACTTTTTGAATTAACCTAAATAATGAAGTGACAAAATGGTTATAACACAGTGGTACGATGTAACGCAGAACTGTGTGGAGAATACTCAGAATTACTTCACTATGCAATAAAATTGGCTTCAACTAAAAAGTATTGCTAGATTTTTAGACACAGATTTTGTAAACAGTAGAATCTATGCAAACGCCATGTTACTCAGCGAAACCCCAAATAACTAAACCAAAACTATTTCAGAAAAATGCGCCTCGAGCTCTTTTAGTGTGGCTGCATTGGTTTCTAAATCTTTAACAATTACACCTTTTTCTAAAACAACAATACGCTCACAAACATCGGTAACATGTAATAAATCATGACTAGAAATTAACACCGTAACACCTTTGGTTTCGGCTAAATTTTTAATGATTCCTTTTAACCTAATTTGTGTTGTGGGATCTAAATTTGCAAACGGTTCATCTAAAATAATGACTTCAGGATGACCTATTAATGCGGCAACAATACCTACTTTCTTCTGATTTCCTTTACTTAAATCACGTAAATATTTCCTTTTCCCTAATATTTCATCATGAAAAAAATCTTTAAACTGAAGCAGTAAGGCGTTTACATCGGCTCTATTTTGCCCACGTAATTCACCAATAAAATAAAAATATTCTTCGGGGGTTAAATAACCTATCAGGAAGCTTTCATCAATAAATGATGACGTAAACGGTTTCCAGGCTTCACTCGCATTAACTTGAACTTCGTTATTTATAATAAAACCTGTTGTAGGCTGGATTAAATCGAGCAACAAACTGAAATAAGTGGTTTTTCCGGCGCCATTGTTGCCCACCAAACCGAAACTCTGACCTTTAGGAATCTCTAAAGATTCTATATTTAACACCTGATTTCCAGAATATTTCTTTGATAAATTAGAAGTTTTAATCATAATTTTAATTAGTTGTCTTGCTCGAAAGCATGAATCATTGTGTATTTAGCATTTAAATATTTAGTTGTGATGGCTTCCATGATTTTTTTATGAAAAACAATACCTATCACCCCTAATGCAGCAAGAACTGCACAAGCCATTTCAAAACTTGTAAAATAGCTTATTAGCGCAAATAAAACCATAGGCACAACAAGTAAAGGAATACCAATAAGCCATTGCATAGCTCCTGTTCCTTGATAATTAAAAGCTGCTTTTTTATCCAAATCAATTTTTTTTCTATTGAACGAACCCCCATAAATCATGACGTGTGTGTTTACACCAATATTATAAATTGCTGCAACGAAATGAACCAAAAGAATTTTCCAACCAAAATAAACGTAGGGAATTCCAAGAACAAAAAGAATAACAACACTAGCGGCCATTAGAGTGAATTTTGATTTTAAATACTGCTCGTACTTTATATTCTGACTCATTAATAGTTTATAATAACTGGCATCCCAGGCTGGAATAAACTGACCAAAATTCATTAAAAAACTTCCCGTTGAAAACACGCCAATGAAAATATAAAATGAAGGCATATCCAAATACGTGTCATTCGTGTAAAAGAATAAACCGTAAAGCAAACCTAAAAGCAGCATCCAAACAGAAGATTTTGTTCTTTTGTTACGCCAAATAAGCTTCAAATCTAATTGTAAAAATGGTGCGATATCTCCAAAATTATTCGTCCAATCTAAATTAGACACCACAACCTCTTCAATCTTGTTTTTCAGACCATTATCTAAAAATAATTTTTGGCGCAGCATCTTAAAATTAACCAGGTATAAACCTACTAAAACCAAAATAGGGACCACTATAAAAACAGGATTCTCGAAAATAGCTGTAAAGCCGTATCCAAAACCATTTGAAAGTGAAACAATATTGAAATAATCTAAAGCAAATAAACCGCCTGAAATAGCAATTATAGGAAGTGCAGATAGCTCGTTTTCCGAGGTTATACTTTCGATAATGAAGTTTAAAAAATTTACAATCAGTGTTACCAAAAACAAAGCAAACATCCAGGAAATAACCGAAACGGCAGCAAATCCTCCTTTCACGATTAAAATAATTCCAAAAGGTATTATGGTAAAAAGGGGTAAAAAATTAAAGAATGAAAATACCGACTTACCTAAAACAAAATTTACAATTTTACGCCTTTTAATTGGTAAAGTTAACAGTGGTTTTACGGACATTACTGGTAATTTTTGAAAGAAAAACCGAACTACCAAATCACCTAAAATCCAATAAAACAAATAATTATTTGCAATCAACAATGGGTTTTTATCTGGAAACTCTTCAGTTAAAACAAAATAGCCCGACACCCCAAGACCTAAAAAGATTACAATAAAATATAAGGCAATAAAAGCCATAAATATTTTTAAGCCTAAACTCTTACCAAAACTAGCAGACCTAAAAAAGGACTTCCACTCTAAATTTAAAAAAGTATTTATCATTACCATTGGTACTTTTGAGCCAAACGTTGCACCTTTTCAGCAAAACCTTTGCCTAACTCTACACCTTTTTTAGTCAAATCTAATTGCTTAGACGTGAATTTTTTTCCAATTGGTGAATTATAAAACGCTAACAATTCCTTTATTTCTTCTTGCGTAAATTCTTCCATATATAAATCGGAAAGCTCATCATACAACTTATCTAATTCAGCTTTTGCATCTTTAGTATAAGCTGCTTTATTTTTTCCTGAAATCATGGCACCTAATTGCTCTATTCCAGCATCAAAAGCTGAACCAGCTCCTGTTAATTTAATGAGTTCAATTGTGTCTTTTTTATAGGCGTCTTTGTTCTGAGCTTGTGTAAAACTCATGGCTAATAATAAACATACAAATAATATTTTTTTCATTTTTAACAGGATTTTAATTCATGCTTGTTCTTTGCAAATATTCAAAATTTTAAAAAAGCAGAAATGCAATTACACTAAAGAAGTTTTTGCTACATCATATGATTAGATCACACGAATCAAATATACATAATATTCGTACATATTATTTTCCTAAAAAAACATTCTAAATTTTAAAGGCTTCACTATTTTTGCTAAAAATTAATTCGCATGGCATCATTTCATAAACTTTCAGTAAAAAATATAACTAGAGAAACTTCAAAAGCGATAAGTATCTCTTTTAATATTCCTGAAAACCTTAAAGACACTTTCGCTTTTAAAGCTGGACAATACATCACTTTAAAAACTGAAATTGACGGCAATGAAGTGCGTCGTGATTATTCACTTTGCGTTTCTCCAAAAAGTGGCGAATTAAAAGTAGCGATTAAGGAAGTTGAAGACGGAACGTTTTCAGCCTACGCCAATAGCACTTTAAAAGTTGGAGACTCCTTAGAAGTTGCGCCACCAAAAGGACGTTTTGTCTTTGAACCTAACGATTCTAAAACTAAAAACATTGCGGCTTTTGCTGCCGGGAGTGGCATCACACCTGTTTTAAGTATTATAAAATGTGCTTTGGAAGAAGAAGTAAACAGCAAAGTCATTTTAGTTTACGGAAACAAAACGACTGATGACACGATGTTTTTAAACGAACTTTTAGAGCTACAGCATGCCTATAAAGAACGTTTTACGATTCAGTTTGTTTTTAGTCAGCAAGACGAAGAAGATGCTATTTTCGGACGTATTGAAAAAAGCACGGTAAATTATGTGATTAAGAATGAGCATAAAGATGTTGTAATTGATGCGTATTACCTTTGCGGACCAGAAGCGATGATACATGCCGTTAAAGATGTTTTAACTGATCATAACACTGAAACTGAACGCATTCACTACGAACTTTTTAAAGCGGCAAAACCTGCGGAAGTTAAAGCTGAAGTGGTTGAAACAGGAACTTCTAAAATTACAGTTACCGTTGATGATGAAACGACCACTTTTGATATGTCGCAAAAACAAACCATTCTTGAAGCCGCTCTAGATGAAGATTTAGACGCGCCATATTCTTGTCAAGGTGGTATTTGTAGCAGCTGTTTAGCACGTATTACTGAAGGTGAAGCCACTATGAGACAAAACAATATTCTGACTGAAAGCGAAGTGGCTGAAGGTTTAATTCTTACTTGTCAGGCGCATCCAACGACGCCAACTATTGCTGTTGATTTTGATGATGTGTAAGAAGTGGAGGAGTTAAAGTAGTAGAGGAGTTAGAAGTAGTCAAGGAGTTAGAGAGTCGTTAAGTAGTAGAGGAGTTAGAGAAAAGTCTAGGAGTTAAGTAGTTTTAAATTCACATGACTTTAAACGGTGTTCGAGCGGAGTCGAGAACCTAACCTGTCTTCTATGACCATATCAGCTCTTATCTGAAGCCAACACCTTATTTATTTTAGCCAATACAACTTCGGGAGCGATACTACCTGCGGCTTTTTCATAACCTTCTGGGTATTTATTTCCGTAAACGGAAGTTGGCACCTTTGGAAACTGAGCTCTATCGGCGCAAAGCGCATGATCTTTTGGCTGATTAAAAGGTGCGAAGCCTGCAAACGGATGTGTAACCCCCCAAATGGTAATGACTTTTACACCTAACATCGCTGCTAGATGCGCATTTCCTGAATCCATAGAAAGCATGATATCGAGATTTGAGATGATATCCAATTCTTCATCAAAAGATAATTTACCAGCAAGATTTACCGTGTTTTCAAATGCGCTTAGCGCTTCACGATCTTCCTTTCCTCCAAATAAAATAACATTATAATCGGCCGTTAGTTTTTCTACAACTTGCTTCATCAAATCTAAAGGATAAACCTTGCCTTGATGTGCTGCAAAAGGCGCAATACCAATCCACTTTTTAGAATCTCTTCCTAATAATTCTAGTAAGCCTTCATTTAAAACAACACGCTCTGGGAACGTTGGATTTGATAAATCTATAGGAAAACCTAATTTCTCAAAGACATCAACATAACGCTGATGTGTCGTTTTTAAAGGCTCAAATTTTTCTCCTGAAATTAAAGCACGTTTGCCTTCACGACCCTTATCTAAAGCAATAAAACGTTTAGAGCTTAAAAACAGTTTTAAGATTTTACTTCTTAAAACATGGTGTAAATCGGCAACGGCATAAAAATTATTTTTATTCAACGCTTGAGCCAATTTATAGAGTCCGAATACCCCTTTATGATCGCCTTTCACTTCAGCAGAAAAAACAGTAACACGCGGAATACCTCTGAAAAACGGTTTGAAAAAACCGCGTGTTAAAATAGTAATCTTAACTTCCGGATATTGCTCAATAAGTGCCCGTACCACAGGTACAGACATAGCAACGTCCCCCATTGCTGAGAGACGTATCACTAATATATGTTTTGAATTTGGCATGATATTTCAGTTGAAAGGGTCTTCGACAAGCTCAAACCGACAGCCAAAGAAAATAAGTTTTCAATGCATTATTTTTGTGAACGAAGTACTGGATTTAACTCGTCGTCATTATACATTTTCATTTGTTTATACACTTTCATGTATTTATCTCCTTTTTCAATATCGTTTAAAAGCGTATCGATAGCTGTTGATAAATCTACACGTTGTTCCAATAAAACGTCTAATTTTGTCTGACAAGCTGCTTTGTGTTCCGCTGAAGCGTCATCACGAGTCGCTTCTTCATTCATGTGGTATACCTTCAAAGCTAAAATTGACAATCTATCCACACCCCAAGCAGGACTTTCGGTATTAATAGTTGCGTTTTCCTTGACATTGGCATCTTTATATTTTTCTAAAAAATAGCTGTCAATATACTCTACCATATCTGTTCTATCTTGGTTTGAAGCATCAATTTGACGCTTTAAAGTCAAGGCAGCCACAGGATCTATTTGTGGATCGCGAATAATATCTTCATAATGCCATTGCACGGTATCAATCCAACATTTTCTATATAATAAATGCTCCAACAAATCGCTTTCTGGGTAGGCGTTTTCAAAAGGTTGATCTACTGTATTTATAACGTGGTACTTCTCGATAACTTCTTGAAAAATAGCATTTGCTTTATCTGTAAACATAGTCTCAAATTTTAAAATGCAAAGATACTTATAATTCACTAACTTTACTATTGAATACCTAATTTGAAGCCATGAAAATTCATAATCTATCAAAGGAAAATTCCATATTAAATAGCTTTCTTTCAGAACTAAGATCTGTAGATATTCAAAAGGATTCTATGCGTTTTAGACGAAATATTGAACGTATTGGTGAAATACTCGCTTATGAGATGAGCAAACGTTTAATTTATGAATCTGAAGCCATTCAAACGCCTTTAGGTGTACACACTTCAAAACTCCCAAAAAATGATATTGTTTTGTGTTCCATTTTACGAGCTGGAATTCCTTTACATAATGGTTTGTTAAACTATTTTGACAAAGCTGAAAACGCCTTCATTTCGGCATACCGACAACATAAAGAAAATCCAGAAAGCTTCGAAATTGTAGTGGAGTATTTGGCTTGCCCGAGCCTGGAAAATAAAACCCTAATTTTAGCCGACCCGATGCTCGCTACAGGGCAATCGATGGTGGCCACTTTTGAAGCCCTAAAAGCTTTTGGAACCCCTAAAGAAATTCATATAGTAAGTGTAATTGGCGCGAAACCTGGTATTACATTTATACAAAAACACTTTGATAAACAAGTAAACTTATGGATTGGAACTATTGACGATCAGCTTAACGAGAAAGGTTACATTGTTCCTGGTTTAGGTGATGCTGGCGATTTAGCTTTCGGTAATAAATTACAACAATAAGAGAATAAAAGGCACTAAAATAAGCACCGCTAAAAAGATCTCTTTAAACCATTTTTCCTGAATGATTTCGATATAACTTGCTAAAATGATAGCCAAAGGCATGAATACGAATAAAAATTCACTACCGTTTTTTTCAGGAGCTAGAATGACTATTAAAAACCCAATAATTGCTGCGAGTACAATGGTTTTAAAAGAAACTCGAAATACTTTTTTCTTCTTTTTAATATTCTTTAAATAGTAAAATGAAGACCAAACTCCAAATGAAACGAGTAGTGTAATAGCAATTAAATAGGTAAGTGAATTATACGGACTAAAGTCGTAACTTAATTTTATAGACGACAGATTAAAAATCTCAAAATAACTGTCATATACCACAACCGAAGTTGCAGAACCAATTAAAACTACAGCAAAAACACCTAAAAACGGAATCACCCAATGCCTTAAATTATTATCGGTATATAAGGCTAATGATAAGATGATTAAGGCAAAAAACAAGATAGACCAAAAATAAAACAAAGCTGCAATGGCAATCCAAAAAGCAGCATCAAAAAGCTTCTTTTTAACTTCCTTTTGAGATCGTAAACTTATAATACGCCGCAAACCAAGAAGTACAAAAAAATTAGAAAAAATCACTTTTCCATAGTTTGTTGTTTGCGGTAAAAACAGCAGAAATAAGCTGAAAAGTAAAATTTCAAAATGATTGGTCTCGGTTAAACTATTCTTATTTGCAATGAAGTTTATGAGTAAAATAGACGCGTAAATAGTTAAAAGCATAGCTACTTGCTTCACAATATCTATAACTTCTAAAGTATCGAATTGTACATTTAACCGCGGGATGGCAAAAGCCAAAAGCGTAATGAAAAATACAATAATGAAATTTATTGGTCTAGATTTATTAAAAAAGCTTGTTAACATTAACTGTTTTTGTATTTTTGCTTCGTAAATATACTAACTATACAGGGTTTAACCCCAATAAATAAAATCAACATGAAAGATTTCTTCTACGCGATACAAGATTTATTTGTGAACGTTCTTTTAAAACCTTTAGACGCTATTAGAGCTTTAGAGCTTGAAAATTGGTTTTTAGCAAACCTAATGTCTTGGATTTTTATCATCATTGGTTTTGTTGCCATGGTATATTGGATGATCCAATTAAAAGGATTCAATGATAACAACGAAGAAGACAAAAGCGTTTCTTCTCACTCATACTTATAAAAAATATAAGTTTCGATTAATTTAAATCGAAACCTATATCTTTTCTATAATTCATCTTATCAAAATGTAGTTTTTCTATATTTAGATAAGATTTTTTTATGGCCTCTTGGTAGGTATCACCGTATGATGTAATCGCCATTACTCGTCCGCCAGAAGTCACTATTTTTCCATCTTTAAGTACAGCGCCTGCGTGAAACGGGATAGAACCTTCAATAGTATTTACACCTGTAATTTCCTTGCCTTTTTCATAAGCCTCTGGATAACCTCCAGACACTAACATGATGGTAGTTGCTGCACGCTCGTCAATTTCAATATTAATTTTATCTAGAGTTCCGTTAGCCATAGCTTGAAGAATTTCAACAAAATCATTCTTTAATCTTGGTAAAACAACCTCAGTTTCTGGGTCGCCCATACGCACATTATATTCAATAACTTTAGGATCGTCTCCTACTTTTATTAATCCGATAAAAACAAAACCGACGTAAGGCAGGTTATCTTTTTTGAAACCGCTAATGGTAGGTTTCACGATACGCTCTTCAATTTTATTTAAAAATTCATCAGTCGCAAAAGGTACTGGAGAAACCGCTCCCATACCACCTGTATTTAGGCCTGTATCACCTTCACCAATACGTTTGTAATCCTTAGCCGTAGGTAAAATTTTGTAGTTTTCACCATCTGTTAAAACAAAACAACTTAATTCGATACCATCTAAAAACTCTTCAATAACCACTTTCGTGCTCGCTTCACCAAATTTAGCATCCACCAACATGCTTTTAAGCTCTGCTTTGGCTTCATCTAAATCATTAAGAATAACCACACCTTTTCCAGCAGCTAGTCCGTCTGCTTTCAGTACGTATGGTGCATTAAGTGTCTCTAAAAAAGCATAGCCTTTTTCAACGGTTTCTGCTGTAAAACTTTCATAAGCCGCTGTTGGGATGTTATGGCGGTATAAAAACTCTTTCGCAAATTCTTTACTTCCTTCTAACTCTGCAGCCACTTTTTGTGGTCCGATAACCGATACATGTTTTATAGCCTCATCGTTTAAGAAAAAATCGTGAACGCCTTGTACTAAAGGATCTTCAGGCCCCACCACAACCATATCAATGTTGTGCTCTAAAACCAAAGTTTTAATCGCCGGAAAATCGGTAACACCAATATTTACATTAGTGGCTATTTCTGCAGTTCCTGAATTTCCAGGGGCTACAAATAGATTTTCACATTTCGGACTTTGAGCAATTTTCCAAGCAAAAGTATGTTCTCTTCCGCCAGAACCAAGAATTAAGATATTCATTGTGTTGTTTTTTAGATTCTCAAATGTATGAGAATAGCTTTAATTATATGATTGCAAAAATAAGGGCTTTTTAGAATTAGCAACGTAAAGCCCTCCCTTTTTTTCTTATTTTTTACTTTAAAAACTTAAAAAATCGGATTTATCTTTAGCTTTGTTTTTTGGTTTCACGCATATGAATTTATTTAAGTTTTCTTTACAAATCAATGGATTTCCTTTAAAAAAGGCCTCTCGTATGCTTGAAACCATTCAAGAAGCGATTGCCGTTGATTATGACGCGTATATTCATGCCAAAAAGCAGGACATTGTAAACTACCATTTAAAAAACAATGCCTTTTATAAATCTTTTGTAAATGCTGAAAATTATACCGACTGGAATGCACTTCCTATCATGACTAAGGGCGATTTACAGCAGCCTTTAAAGGATAGACTTTCCGAAGGATTCTGGAAAAAGAACATCTACATCAATAAAACGTCTGGTTCGTCTGGAACTCCTTTTCTTTTTGCTAAAGACAAATTTTGCCATGCTTTAATTTGGGCCAATTTTATTAATCGATACAATTGGTTTAATCTTGATCTACACACTTCCAAACAGGCACGTTTTTATGGTATTCCATTGGATAAAAAGGGATATTACAAAGAGCGTTTGAAGGATCGCCTTAGTAATCGGTTTCGGTTTTCTGTTTTTGATTTGAGTGATAAACAGTTAGAAAAAAACTTAGAGATATTTAAAAGTACTCCATTTGACTACATAAACGGTTATACTAGTGCCATTGTTCTGTTTGCTAAATTTCTTAAAAAGAAAAACATAGTTTTAAAAACAATTTGTCCTTCACTTAAGGCCTGTATAGTCACTTCGGAAATGCTTTTTGAATCGGATAAAGCATTGTTAGAAGCACAATTTGGAATTTCAATTATCAATGAATACGGTGCCGCAGAACTAGGACTTATTGCTTTTCAGAATAAAAAAGATGAATGGCAAATCAACAATGAAGATCTATTTGTTGAAATTTTAGATGATAATAACAATGTTTTACCTTATGGAGAAATTGGACGCATTGTAATTACCTCGCTTTATAACAAAGCGCATCCATTCATCCGATACGATTTAGGGGATCTGGGCGCTCTATCTGAATCGAGCACGCCTGAAAAACCTATTTTAAAGAGCCTTCACGGAAGAACAAGTGATTTAGTACAACTCCCTAGCGGAAAAACTGCCGCTGGATTAACGTTTTACTATGTAACTAAAACAATTATTGAAGATAAAAGTGCCGTAAAAGAGTTTGTCATTGAACAACTCAAATTAGATGCTTTTAAAATTAGTTACGTGAGTGAAAAAACGCTTTCCGAAGGAAAAATAGAAGCAATTGAAAAAGCTATTGAAACCTATTTGGAAGCTAATCTTAAAATTATTTTTGAACAAAAAACGTGTTTAAACCGTTCTAATCGTGGAAAACTGAAGCAATTTACCTCTTTTTTGTAGAGCGAATCTGTTTAGATTTTACTAAAAAGTGTTCTTTTAAAAATACAAGCATCCAGTAGTACGATTTTAATTTTGAAAAGCCCAATCCTTTTTGATACACCCAATAATTATGTTTAATTAATTCCAATTTATTAGAAGACATGGAATCATCACGTACACGGTAATACGCTAAAGATTCTGATATCCCTAAGGCCGGTTTTCCTGATTTTTTGATAGCGGTTAACCAGAGCAACCAATCTTGTCGTTTTCTTAAATTGGGTGATGCTATTTTACCGAGCCGTTTTGCATGGTATACGCCGGTTAAATTTCCAATGTAATTACTTTTCAAAAGCTTGTTGTAACTTAATTCCTTTAAGGCATGAGACGTTTTATCTAATGAATTACCAAGCACATCTATAAAATCGTAACTTGAAAAACATACGTCACAATCGTGGGTTTTCATAAACTCAATTTGAACCTCTAGTTTGTTAGGTTTCCATAAATCATCGGCATCTAAAAATGCGATATAATCGCCTTTAGCAGCTTCGATTCCTCTATTTCTTGAAATTGCTGCACCTAAATTCTTCGAATTCTTAAAAAGTTTAATGTTGGAGTAGGGCTCAATTAAAGGCTGAATGATTTTTAGTGTTTTGTCTTGAGAATAATCATCAATAAGGATAAGCTCCCAATTTTTATAACTTTGATTAAGGACGCTGTTTATAGATTCTGAAATATAAGCTTCAGAATCATGCATAGGCGTAATTACAGTAACCAAAGCTTCCATTGTAACTATAAATTATTAATAGGCTTTTTCTTCACCTTTTACCGCATTTAAAAACGTTTGGATAGAAATTTTAATATCCAGCAATAAAGACCAGTTTTCAATATAGAAAATATCATATTTTACGCGGTTAATGATATCTTTATCCGTTTCTATTTCTCCTCTAAAGCCGCTTGTTTGTGCTAATCCAGTAATTCCAGGCTTAACAAAATGACGTACCATGAATTTATCAATACGCTCGGCATACATATTGGTGTGACTCACCATGTGCGGACGTGGTCCTACAACCGACATTTCTCCAAACAACACGTTAAAAAATTGAGGCAACTCATCAATACTCGTTTTTCTAATAAAAGCGCCAACTTTAGTTATTCTCATGTCATTTTTGGTGGCTTGGTGCAAATGTGCGTTTTCATTTGGCATCATCGAGCGAAACTTATAACAATCGAACTCTTTATAATTGAACCCATTTCTAGATTGTTTAAAAAAGATGGGACCTTTCGATTCTAGTCTGATTAAGATAGCCAAAATCGGAGTTAACCATGAAAGAACACCTATTATAATAAATGATGAGAATAAAATATCAAACAATCGTTTTAAAAATTTATTGACGGGTTCTTGCAATGGAATATCCCTTATGGATAATATCGGAATATAGTCGTAATATTCATATTTAAGACGTTTAGAGTAAATATCCTTATTATCAGGAATGAACTTTAATTCTCTAAGGTTATTATCGGCAAAATCTCTTAAACTGTTAATTTGCTTATTTGATAACTCAGAAACTGAAAAATAAATTTCATCAATATTGTTTTCAATAATATAGTGGTAACATTTTTCTAAAGAAAAAGATTTATCGTCTACACTAAATTTCATTTTAAAATTATAGCCATAATCAGAACGACTTTTAAAGGTTTTTATAAGTTGCCTAGTTTTATCATTATTACCAATAACAATAACGTTTCTAGTATTCCCACCTAAAACCGCTCTATATTTTTTCAGTAAAAAAGTAGAAAATATTTTAAATAATGAAACTACCAAAAACACAGCAATCAAATACATACCTAGCTCTAAACGACTGATATTAGGCTGCTTGAAAAACCCTATAAAAGCATAAAGTACAATTGCAAAAAAGATAATTTGCTTAAAAAGTAAAGGTAGTATTTGAATGAGTCGTGTTTGACGCTGTATTTCATAAAAATTATTCTTTAAAGCGATAACAACCCATAGTAATGATATATAGACACAGAAAACATACACATTGCTTAAGTTTATTTGAAAATAAAACACCGCAATATTTATGATGACTAAATCTATAAAACCAAAAAGTGGCTTTATTAAACTAGAATATCTCCCTTTTTTGTAATCCACTTATTTTTTTATATGTTTTTTAAAATCTTTGTGTTCGCTTTTATGTAACTCGTTTTGTGACAAATCTTTAAAATATTCAAACGTTTCTTTCATACCTTCTTCACGACCTACTTTAGGCTCCCAACCTAATATTTCTTTAGCTAAAGTAATGTCAGGTTGTCTTTGCATGGGGTCATCAACTGGTAAATCTTTGTAAATCACCTTTTGAGTCGTTCCTGTTAGTTTTATAATTTCCTCAGCAAAATCACTAATGGTAATTTCGTGCGGATTTCCAATGTTTACAGGTTTGGCGTAATCACTTAAAAGCAATCTATAGATACCTTCTACTTGATCCTCTACATAGCAGAATGATCTGGTTTGAGAACCGTCACCAAACACGGTTAAATCTTCCCCTCTCAGGGCTTGTCCCATAAAAGCCGGAATTACACGTCCGTCGTTGAGTCGCATTCTTGGTCCGTAGGTGTTAAATATACGCACAATACGGGTTTCTAAACCATGAAAACGATGATAAGCCATGGTAATAGACTCTTGGAAACGTTTGGCTTCATCATAAACTCCCCGAGGCCCTATGGTATTCACGTTACCGTAATAGCCTTCGGTTTGTGGGTGTACTAGAGGGTCACCATAAACTTCAGAAGTTGAAGCAATCAACATTCTAGCATTTTTTGCTTTCGCTAAGCCTAATAAATTATGTGTTCCTAAAGCGCCTACTTTTAGGGTTTGAATAGGAATTTTTAAATAATCAATTGGACTTGCAGGCGAAGCAAAATGAAGAATATAATCTAATTCACCTTCGATATTTACAAACTCAGTGATATCATGTTCAATAAATTCGAAATTAGAATGGCTTTCTAAGTGTGCGAGGTTTTTTTTCTCACCGGTAATAAAATTATCCATCCCAATAACATGGTAACCTTCTTTAATAAAGCGGTCGCATAAATGTGAACCTAAAAATCCGGCGGCTCCTGTTATTAAAACTTTTTTCATAATCTATTATTATCGTCCAATTGAACTATATATTATACCTTCATTTTTAATTTCTTCTAGATCGTAAAGATTTCTACCATCAAAAATTACTGGATCTTTCATTAGATTTTTTACTTTTGAAAAATCGGGTGTTCTAAACATTCCCCACTCCGTACAAATAATTAAGGCCTCGGCATCTACAATTGCCTCATACATGTTATTTGAGAACTCTATTTTCGACTCTAATTTTCTTTCAACATTAGGCATTGCTTCAGGATCAAATGTTATGATATCAGCTCCCAATTTTAACAACTCATCAATAATATATAACGCGGGAGCTTCCCTTATATCGTCTGTTTCAGGCTTAAATGCAAGACCCCAAATGGCTATTTTTTTGCCTTCTAAATTATTCTTGAAGTATGATTTTATTCTTGGCACTAAAATTGTTTTTTGTTCTTTATTTACTTCTATAACTGAGTCTAAAATCTTAAATTCATAATCATTCTCCTGCCCAGACTTATATAACGCTTTAACATCTTTTGGAAAACAAGACCCGCCGTATCCAATTCCTGGAAACAAAAATCGCTTACCTATTCTTGAGTCGGTCCCCATTCCAATACGAACTTTATCAACGTCTGCCCCAACTTTCTCACAAAAATTTGCTATTTCATTCATAAATGTAATCTTAGTAGCAAGAAATGAATTAGCAGCATACTTTGTCAATTCGGCAGACTTTTCATCCATAATTATGATTGGGTTTCCAGATCGAACGTATGGCTTATAAAGCTTTTTCATTAAATCAATAGCTTTTGGAGATTCTGACCCTATAATAATTCTTTCTGGTTTCAGAAAATCATCTACAGCAAAACCCTCTCTTAAAAATTCTGGATTAGATACAACATCGAATTCAACATTAGTATTTTTTGAAATTGCATTATAGACTTTTTCTGAAGTACCAACTGGCACCGTACTTTTATCTACAATAACTTTATAGTCTTTAATTAATTTACCTATATCTTCTGAAACACCAAGTATGTATTTTAAATCGGCAGAGCCATCCTCGCCCTCAGGAGTAGGTAATGCTAGAAAAATAATATCACCAAAGTCTAACCCTTCACTTAAAGATGTTGAAAATTTTAATCTATTTGCCTTAATATTTCTTTGAAAAAGCACATCTAAGTGTGGCTCATAAATAGGCACAACACCAGATTTCATTTTTGCAACCTTTTCTTGATCTACGTCTATGCATAATACATTATTCCCTGTTTCCGCCAGGCATGTTCCTGTAACCAAACCTACATAACCTGTACCTATAACTGATATATTCATTTATTCTTTTTGATTTATATTATTTAAATATATGTTTTCTAATTTGGATATGTTTTTTGTAATATCAAAATTATCATTAAACAACTGTAATGAATTACTAGAATACGTTTTATTAATTTTATCAGAATTTATAATTTCTACAACTGCTTGTGCTAAATCAGAAATGTTTTCATTAAAAATTAAACGTCCATTATAACCATCTTCAACTAGATCTCGGTTTCCATCTGCATCAGTAGCAACTATAGCTTTACCTAAAGACAAACTTTCAATAATCGAATAAGGTAAACCTTCATATCTTGCTGTAGTTAAATAAAGTTTACTCCCTTTAATAATATTAAATATATCTTCTCTAGATGTCCATTCTAAAAGTGTTATATTTTTTTCTAAACCGAGTGCTTTTATTTTCCTCTTAACTTCTTCTAAATTTGGAGAATGATAGCCAACACCCATCAACACAAGATGTATGTCATTGATAGATTTTTTTATTTCAAATATAACATCTAACATTAGTTCGATATTCTTTTGAAACGAAGGTCTCCCAACTGAACAAATATAATTGTCAGGCCAAATTTTGGGTATAGATAAAACCTCTGTTTTATCTATAGGGTTTATTGAATTGTTAAACAATAAAACTTTCTCCTTTGGATAACCAACTTCATTAATTGCTCTATTTTGCTCAGATGTAGATGAAGCTAATATTTTATTATTAAGTCCAACGAAAAGCCTTTCAGTGCTCAAAAAAAGTTTCTTTTTTAAATTACTTTGAGCACTTAAATAAGAATAAGCTTGGGGTGTATGCAAAACAGGAACTTTTATAATAGATGCAATGATTTTTGCAATAATTCCTCCTTTAGCACTATGTGCATGAATTAGCAAGGGTTGTTCTTTTTTAAGAATCTTCAAAGTATGCTTTATAGCACTCAAGTCATTATATAAACTAATATCTCGCTGAATTGGAACCTTATAATCTACAACTGGATTACCTAAATTGTCAACATACGGTGTTTTAGTATCTGCTGTTCCATGAATAACTATACTTTCAAATTTTTTGCTATCTATATTTTCTAATATCAATCTTAAAGACACATCGACTCCTCCAACCGAATTGAGAATGTGAATAATTTTGATTCTACTCATACTTCTATGTATAAAAAAGTTATTAAAACAATTGCAAATATAGGCTAAACCCTCATTATTATTATAATCATGTTTTAAGTTAAAAAAGAGTAAGCTCTTCTGCTTTATTATTCCATCGTTTTTTGTAGAGTTCTACAATTATATTGTTATGACTTTCTTTTCAGCTTCTTTATAAACATGGACTAATCTCAATTGGTGAGTGGTAATTCCTGTTTCTATCGTTCTCGGTAGTGCGAGCTGTATAATTTAATACTGCACTTAGATAACAATAAGCATGTGGAGTATGTAACACCTTGATCTTATAAAAAAATGCTTGCCAACCTTGCAAATATACCCCCTTTTGCAAACAATCTTAAACTTTTCAAAATTGATACTTTCAATCAAAAACTTAAATATACATCAACACCCCAATTTCATGCAACACATGTAAAACATATATCTTCATTATAGCGTTAATTATATTTTTCAATTATCCGTACCACCTCTTGAGCACTATTAACCCACGTAAATTTGTTTAATTTAGGATAAACGATAGATTTACTGGTCAATTCTAGCCCTTTAATAATCCCATTCCTGATGGAACCAATCTCATTAGGGTTAACATATATTACTGAATCGTCACCAATTTCTCTAAAAACTGGAATGTCAGAAAGTACACAAGGAATATTTTGACTCATGGCCTCAATTACAGGAATACCAAATCCTTCGTACAAACTAGGAAACACAAAAAGTGAAGCATTTTTATAATAAGCTACCAATTGCTTGTCAGTAATATGCTTTAAAAATTTTACGTTATCATTCGGTTGAACCTTCTCGTCTGTAGTAAAGTGTCCAACTACATTTCCAATGATATATAAGTCTACATCCTGATTTTCTAAGCCGTTAAATGCCTCAATTAATCTAGCATAATTTTTTCTAGGGTGATGCGAAGAAACGGTTAAAACATATGGCCTATCATTTTTTTTAGGAAGCTCTACAGGTACATTTTTTGTAAACGTTTCAGAGATTCCATTGTATGTGACCGTTACTTTATCAGTAGCTATTTCTAATTCTTTACACACTTCTTTTTTAGCTGATTCACTTACAGTAAATACATGCAGGCATCTTTTTGCTATTCTAGGCACTAAAAAGTTATAAGTAAAAGCAAATGATTTGGAAAAGGTTTCTTTGTAATAGATAAAAGCTACATCATGTATGGATACAATTTGGTTTTTATAGAAAAGAGGCCCCGTATAACCAAATGAAACTAAGAGTGGTTTATTGTTTTTTAATAAAAAACGATACAAGTCGATTTGCTCCCATAAATGACTTTTTTTGGTACCAATAACCCTTGCGTCGAGCTCATCAAATAATGCGTTGTCTAAAACACCCGGGCAGGTAACAAAACTAACCTCATCGCCTAACTGCTTTTTTACCTGTTTAGATATTTCAATAGCAAAACGCTGAACACCAGTTAGGGGTTGAGTTAGGAATCTGGCATTAATAATTATCATGCAATTTTATATCTCTATTATTAAACAAAAATAGGCTGCTAAAAAATGTAAAAAACATTACCCCGTCTGACCTTGATAAAATATTCTCTGTTAAAGAAATAAGAGCAACCACGATAATAAAATATAAATACAATCCATTTTTATATTTTAGAGCTTCTTTATGCTGCAAATATAAAAATAACAAATAGAATAATAGACTAAATACACCTGAAGCTACGGCAAAGAATAAATACTGGTTATGGGTATTGTAATCTTGCCAAGTATAAATTTTTGCTTTAATTTTTTCGTTATAACAGGCATTTAAAACATCTTGAGAGTCTCCGATACCAACCCCCAACCAGAGGTTATCTTTTACTATATGCGAAGCACAAGCATAAATTCCATGCCTCACATTTATTGAATCGTAATTATATTCCGTTCTAGTTTCAGTAGGAAAATCAAATTTTGCATCAAAAATTTCATTAACTCTAACTCTTAGCGGTGTAAAGACCAAGTAGGCTAATACTAGAAACAACGCACTAGCTCCTAATAAGATAATTTGATACTTCAACTTTATTTTGCGTGAAATAAATAACACATAAAAAGCAGCAACAAACATAGCCAAAATTGGCATTCTACTAGAAATCATAAATAGCCAAGAGGTTAATAATACAGATACCACCAATAGAAGATAACCTTTAAGGTTCTTACGTTTTATAAACATATAAGCTTTCTTTATCAAAATAAACACGGTGAATATAATCCAGAGTCCCTGATAGGTAAAATGCGTATCTGTTAGGTCTAATAAAGCACTTCTATACCGTCTTGTTTTTATACCCGATACCACGTCTTGATTTAAAACATCCTGGTTAGACAATCTATTCCTTACAATTTCAGTTTCTGTTAAATCCGCTAGAAAGTAATCTAAATGATAAACTGTATAGCCCATTTGGTAAAAAACCAATATCATAACAGAAATTGAGAAGCACCACAATATATTATCCCTAAATGCCTTCGTTATAACATCTCGATTCAAATAAAAAATAATGGGGAAAATCAATAAAGGAAGCATTTTTGTTAATCTTTTCAGGCCATAATCGATATTCTGTGTATACAACAATGAAACAACCAAGCACAAAAACGGCAGCATTGCGATTATAAAGTGGAGAAATTTTTTAGAGTCCTTTTTAATAGATAATTTGGGAGTTACACAATAATTTACAATCCCTAATACCGCCCATAAAATAGTAGCAATACTTCTTAAACCAAAGGTGAGAATAGGAAACGCAGCAATCACTAAAGTGGCCCACAAAAAAGCGAGCAATAATGTTTGTTTATTCATCTGCATATTCTTCATTTTGTATTAAGCCAGTTCTCCTAATAAACAACATGGGAAATAACACCAAAAATGCCATACCTTGTGTTAAGGTTATAAATATTCCAGCGCATAAAAAACCAACTAAAGCATATTTCAATTTCATATTTTCTATAGCTTTTTCATAAAAAAACAATAATAATAGAATGACACCCAACAACCCTGTAGATATTAACATAAGCAACCAATAGTTATCCAATGTTGCGACAAAACCTGCACCTCTAACAGCACCCCCCGCTTCTCCAATACCCATTCCAAGAAGCACATTAAAATCAACGTTAATATCATGCACCCAGTGGTCTATTCGCATTGCCAGAGAGGTTAAATCTAAAATGCCTTTTGAATATAAAAAATAACCTACTATTAGAAAAATAGGAACTAAATAAGGCAAGGCTTCTTTTATTATTTTTAAATTTTTTTTAGTGAGAAAAAATTTTAGCACCCAATATACAGCCAAAACAAGGTATACACTTCTAACAAAACCTACAATGGCTAATAAAATAGGCCAAACAGCTTTCTTCTTATACTTTTCATTTTGATCGAATAACAAATAAGTAAGCAAACCAAAATAACCAACATTCCCAGGGCTTCCTATTAAGCCAGGAGACCTCCAGAACATCAAAAAGCTACTTATTTTAAACTTATAGTCTGGATCGTGAGGCCACCGGTATCTGCCTGTAACCAGTTCCATATATGCCCTTGGACCAAGAACGTATGTTAAACCTATAAAAACAAGGTTCAATATGACCAATATATGAAGTAAACGTAGAATTTTATTCCAATACTTCTCTGATAATGATATTTGCTGATAAGCAAAAACCAATAAACCTAACAAAAGCACCTCCCGGAAGGCAATAACTATAGATTCAAATTCTTGTATATTATACAACAAAACAAAAAAACAGAATATGGAGTAAACCAAAAACATGATATCGGTTAGCGATAGCTTTATTGTACCTTTGTTTAGCCTATAGAAAGCCACCGTAGCTAGCGTAAAAATCACTGTGGTTAAGTGTAAGTATGACTTCAACTCCCAGTTTCCAAAAAACTTGAATATATTAAATACGATTATCCCTTGAACAGAAATAATTTGTGCTACAAGCAGTATAAAAAATATTTTATTGAAGTTTAATTTCACTGAGTTAGCATTACCTTTTAATGGTTAGTTTATTATCACCATGTGTGTCAACATTAAAAGTATCAAAAACAGTTTCATCTTTTATATCAACAATTACAAAGTTATGGCCTCTTTTATTTTTTGAGTACTCTTTACCATTAATTTTTATACTCGACCTACTCCCTGCCTTATTACCACCAACACTAAGCATTGAAATATCAAGCTTACCTATTCGAAATGTAGTATCAATGGCTACGCTGTCAACAACCTCTTTTACATAACCTGATTTATTATTCTTAACCCCTAAATAACTCCAGCGGAATTTTTTATTCAAATCAGAATTTAACCCAAATTCAGTAAGAGGTTTATGATAATTTCGGTACTGGCCACTGCCATCATCAAAAACAGAAACTAAAACAAGAAAATCTAAGGCTTTAGCATAGCTAAAATATTCTGGGAGTGTTTTAGATTTTTTTATTTTTGAAAGAGCCAATTTTGCATTCTCACTTTTTTTATACTTTTGGAAACTACCATTCCATATTTCAACTACGGAATTTTTCGTTTTTTTCTCTTGAAAAAATTGCTTTTCTAGACGATCTCCTAACGCTTTAGATACTAATTCCGTTCCTTCTGCATTTAAGTGTCCTCCTTGATCAGACATGTGTTTTTTAAAATCAAAACCTATCTTCTGATAGAAACTATTAAAATCTATGACATGAATATCACCTTTTTTTGCAATTTCTTTAATAGCCATCATAGTATCTACATGGTCTTGACTATAAAGAAACTGAGACATGGGTGTTTTTAGCAACACCAATTGGATATTATGTTCTCGACATAATGCCTGGATTTTATTAAGATAATCGACACTTTTAGGGTGCAGAGGTTTTGGTTTAATTTCTGTTTTAACACCATGTTTTTCAATTCTAGTATCTACAAACGTTCGATTTACTTTAGAAAACCCTTTATAAATTGACAACTCATTATTGAATTGAAAATCAGTTTTCACCAAATTTTTCCATCGATCGTGGTACTTATTAATGGTGAAAAAATAATCCCAAAACTCTTCGTTTGGTACGCTTGCTTTAATCGCCTGAATTTTATTTAATGAAAAATTCAACTGATCTAGACTTCTTCTATTCGTAGCCTCTAAAGCATAATTATCATACTTTTTATAATTCTTTAAATCATGTAAGTAATAAGCCTCTAAAACCACAACTTTGGGGGTCTGATACTTTAGTGCTTCTTTTAAAAAAAAATAAGAAATCCAAATCGGTTGCGACCCCGCACCCAAATTATAACTTGTAATTTTATTATGCTCCCAAAGAACATTTGGATTAATGCCATTGGCCATATATGAGCTTCCTAAAAGAATAACATCTAATGAATTTTCTGGTTCCTCATAAAAGGCAGTTATTCTGGGACTCTTAGGGTTAAAAAGATTACTCACCAAAATAAGTAAACAAGTTACTACAATTAAAAAAACAGTTATTTTAAAAAACTTAAATTTTTTCATCTATCAAAATTGAAAATAAATAAATTGGGTAGCATCATAACCAGAACCATAGTAACCAAAAATGATCATAAAAAATATAACAAAGCTATAGGTACTCCACCTCACAAAAATATGTTGTTTCTTTATCCAATCGGATAATCTATATTTTCTTTGAACCAAATCAATAAATAACAGGAATAAAATAGAAAGTATAGCCAATTTAAAATCGTATTCATCGAGGCCTATATTATACAAAGATCCATCAAAAAACACCCATGGATTAAACTTAAACAAGTGTGTTAAAATGTACTTTGTGTCAGTAAAATTATTCGCTCTAAAAAATATCCAAGCGAAATCTACAAGAATAAAGGTAATGATGACATGATACAACTTGTAACTAAAGCTATCTCTTCTAATTTTTAAAAACTTTCCAATGCCTTTATTAAATTTAGAGAACTCAAAGCTTAGTACTTGAAATATACCATGGAGCACACCCCAGATTACAAAATTCCAACTTGCGCCGTGCCATAAACCACTTAATAAGAAAACAATCATGATGTTTCTATACCAGATTATTTTTTTCACTCGATTTCCTCCTAAAGGAAAATACAAATAGTCACGAAACCATCCTCCTAACGAAATATGCCAGCGTCGCCAAAATTCGGCTACAGATTTAGAAAAGTAAGGTCTTCTAAAGTTTTCCATAAGATCAAAGCCCATTACTTTAGCCGATCCTATGGCAATATCACTATAAGATGAAAAGTCGCAATAAATTTGAAAAGCAAAAAATACGGTTGCAATGGCTAATGTAAAGCCTTCAAATTGATCTGGATTATTATATACCGTATTGACAAAAGCAGCAAGTCTATCGGCTATAACAATCTTTTTAAACAGGCCCCAGCCAATAAGAATCAAACCTTCTTTCATCCTTTCATAGTTAAATTTATAATGTTTGGATAACTGAGGTAATAGATGTGTTGATTTTTCTATGGGACCAGCAACGAGCTGAGGAAAGAACGATACAAATAGTGCATATTTTGAAAAATTATGTTCTGCTTTAATATCTTCTCGGTACACATCCATAGTGTAGCTTAAAGCCTGAAAAGTGTAGAACGATATCCCTACTGGAAGTAAAACATCAAAATTAGGCACCCACCAATTCACACCAAAATGATTAAAAACACTGGTAAACGATTCATTGATAAAGTTGAAATACTTAAAGAAGAAGAGTATAGCTAGGTTTATTGTAAAACTAAGTGCTACCCACAATTTTTTCTCAAATTCCTTCTTTTTGAGGTTTTCCTTTAAATTAGAACGTTGAATTAAAACCCCACTTAAATAAGTAACCAATGTAGAAAAAAGCATTAAAATGGCATATTTCGGACTCCAGCTCATATAAAAATAATAACTAGAAATAAGCAACCAAATATATCTGTACTTAGCCGGTGTCATAAAATACACAGCTACAACAATAGGGAAATAAATTAAATAGGCAATAGAATTGAATAACATGCTTTTTAAATTTCTGAAAATAAATTATAGTATTCTAAAGCCGTGTTTTCAAGATTAAACTTCTCCATGAATTCTTTATTATTACTAAATGACAGTTCGTGTTTGTTGATGATGATACGATCTATGAGACGCGTCAATTCATCGTTATGGGTATTAAATGTTAACTCTGGGTTTTGACTCATGATTTCCTTTATGCCTCCATTTTTACTAGAAATAACCATTTTATTACTAATAATGCCTTCTAGAACAACTCTTCCAAATGGTTCATGCCATAGAGAAGGCACTATTAAAACATCCATTTTCTTATAAAATTCAGAACTGCTGGTATATCCTAAATATTCAATTTTAACAGATTTATTTATAGTTTTTAAGACCTGTAAATAATCTGGATCCACTTTTCCAGCAATCACAAGCCTCCAGTTGTCATGTTTTACTTTTGAAAAGCTTTCTAACATGAACTCAACACCCTTTTCCTTGTTAATCTGACCAATGTATCCGAAAACTACTTCATTAGAATCCATTAACTTAAAATCTTCAGCTTGGTAATTAAAATTAAATCCGTTGTAAATAACCTTTTTTTTAACTTGAGGAAAATAACCCTTTTCTAAATGATCTTGTAGCACGTATTGACTGATACCAACAACATAATCAATACCTGCAGAAGCTTTTTTCTTTTTAGAAGCATACAGCTTACACGATGTACAAAGCTGTACACAATTATGGTCTCCATTAAATTTGGTAGTTTTTGGGCACTGTAGATAATAATCTCTAATGGTATGAACCACCTTAACATTATTGAACTTGGCTAAATCCCAGAGTCTCACAGAGAAACCACCTAAGTTATTGGTAAACATGACATGAGGCTTAAAACTATTTAAAACAGTCGTAACTTTAGCATCGTATCTTTTATTGTAGACATCGTTAAAATGCCATTTTACCTTATTCAAGGTGCTTTGCTTAGCATCTGAAAATGGCCAAAAAACGTTTTCAATTTTCAACCTCCAAACCGTTATACCATTAACCTCCTCCTTGCCTTCAAATTCTCCTAAAGTTAAGATGGCAACTGTGGCACCTCGTTTCTTTAAGTTCTCTGCTAAAGCCTGCACTGATATTTCAGCACCGCCCACTTTATAAGGATGATATAAGGTGTTAACAATTAGAAGTTTCATTAAATTCCTTTCTGAATTAATTGTTTTATCGTCGATTTATACCCCATAATGACTACTATTAGCAGCACAAGGTAAATTACTATCTTAATAATTAAATTCGCGTCATCGTAAAAACTTAACAGCGAAACACTAAAAAATAGTAAGGGTACAAATATTAAAAACAATTCTGGATATTTTAGGTTTAAATACTTTTTATAAAAAAACTTTAGAGAAATACAAAGTATAAATTTCGCAAGAAGTGTTGAAACCGCGGCGCCAATAATACCAAACTGGGGAATTAAAAGGATGTTTAAAGCAATATTAATTGTTGCTGCCGAGATAGTAGAAATGGGAATAATCTTAGTCCCTCTACCTTGGATATCGTAAAATAGTGATCCTGCAAAAAAATAATAGACCCCATGATATACGAAGGCAAAGGCAATAAAAGGAATAACCACCCAAGCTTGATGATAAGATTCTGGGGTTACAAAAGCAATCACTTCTTTACCAAAGAAAGACAAGCCCAGAGCTATAAAACAATAAAAAAGCACCAGGAGCTTAGCAATTGTAGGAATATTTTTAACATTATTTGCTTTGACTTGCTCATTAAACCAAGGAACAAAGGCTTGGTTAATCCCTGAGGCTATTAAAAACACAATGGAACCAAAGGTACTACCTAGACTATATATTCCAGTTAAAGATGTAGATAATAGCTTATTTACAAACAACCTATCAATAACATTGGTAACCACACCAGATAAAGAATGTGGCACTAAAGGTAAGGCGTAATTTAGCGATTGTTTCAGTAGCGGGCGATCGATTCCAATCTTAATATCCTTACCGAATTTGGTTAATGTATAAATGAAAAATATAAAATTGGTTAAGGCTAAAGCGCCAATAACACCCAAAGCACCTAGCTCCAAAACAATCACAGCAATTAATAAAAAAGTGATGTTTGTAATAAAAAACAATAGGTTGTTTTTTCCAAACTGCGTGCCATTCTGTTTGGCCTGTAACGTATTCTGGTAAATAGTAAAAACAGGACTGAACAATGCCGTAATCATACCTACGAGCATGTATGGGTAGAAACTAATTTCATCAAGAAAAGGATCTAACACATATTGATGCGTGAGAAGTAAAACAAGAGTAAGGATAATACTAAACCCGAAAACAAAGGTGACAATAGTACCAAACAGTCTATTAACTTTATCTTCATCGTCTTTATACTCGTAATAAAACCGATTCAAACTGCCATTTAAAGACAGAAGATAAAAAACATTTAAAAAAGCATTAATTGAAGCCACTACCGATATGATACCATAATCGAAGGTGGTTAAATATACCGTAAGCACAGGAACCAAAAGAAAATTAATTCCCTTTTGCAATAAGTTAAGAATACTATATATTCCTGAATTCCTTAAAATTTTACTCTTCAATATATTAAGCCTTTAATGTTTTCAATATAATTTCAGAACATTTTAATGCCGATTTACCATAAAAATCCTTACCAATGGATGCGTTATAATATGTTGCTTTATGCTGTATGTTGGGTTTTAAAAGACTAAGCTCTTGAAGTTTTAAACTTAAGGCCTCCATAGTTTTAAAATCTTCAACCAAACCTTGAGAAATATAACCATAGGAATCATACTTGTAACCTTCTCCAAAAGTATAATAACAAGGGTAGACATTTACCAATACAGCTTCTAAATGTATAGAAGAATCACTAGCAACCAAGCCATCTATTCTATTTAAAAATTCAAAGGCACTTTCTTCTTTCGGATTAGAAATTTCAACCCCAGAAATAATGGGCAATACCCTTTGGTCGGCTGGATGAGCTCTTGCTACAACTGTTAAATTTGGGTTTTCTGCCATTAATTGGACTAAGAATTTAGAAATAAATTCAAGATCATCAATAAGGTTATATGCTACGCCTAAAATTTCTAGCTTATCGTTAGTATTAACGCAATTGGCGTAAGAATCAAATTTAGGCATACCCACCAAATACACTTCAGATTTAACTTCGCCACAGGCCTTATATTTATTCAGTGCATCATCACCTTCTAGTAAAGCGTAAATAAACTCTAAAGGCGGAAAATTATTGGTTACAGAGGCGTGTTGTATGTAGTAAGTATGAATTCCAAGATGATTTGCGGCCAATAACAATGACCTTGAAGTTACCATATGATCATTTGTAAAAACAATGGCCTGAGGTTTTTTCTTTTTTAATAACCTCACGCTAGCTTCATAAGTACCATTCACAGTAAATAACATATCATAAAACCTCCGAGCGGTTACTTTATCATTTAAATAAAATTTAAACCAAGTTAGGGGATATATTAAATCATATAAAAATTTAATGCCCAAAGAAAAAGTATGGAGATTTGCGTTTAAGCTTGAACGAAACCTAAAATACGTCACATAAATAGAATGCGGCGTTTGTTCTTTTGTCGCCTTTAAAGCTTGAATATTATTTTCTGAAAGTATTAAAAACCAGATTTTAGACTGTGGAATTCTAGAAGCTTTAAACATGCGAAGAAAATCAGCTACTAAAGTTTTCCCTACCAGCTTTATTTTTTTTATAGGCACTCTAGGAGACAAATCTTCAATATAAGATTCAGGCAAAGTATCAATAACACGTTTCCACATGTATATAATATTATGCCATCTATTTATAAATCCTTTTTTGTCTTTCGTCATCCTCACTTAATTATTTGACGATTTATTTTCTTTCATAAATATCTCACACATTTTAAAATCATCAATAGTATCTATATCAATTGATGATTGTCTGGGCATGATATAAGAAAAGGAATTTTCGGTGTAATACTTATTATTAAAAAGTAATTCCTTTTTAAATATATAAATGGCACCATTTGGGTAATATGTTGATCTTATCTCTTGACGGTTTTTAAGGTAGTCTTCTTGAAATATGTCTTCAAATTTACCATCTTCTGTAATAAACTTGTGCCAAAAAATAGGATGTTCTTCTTTGCAGTAACTAATAACAGAATCAGCTTGATTCAAATTAAACAAATGTGCGGCATCATCTATATGCTGTGCCGTTCTTAAAGGACTAGTGGGCTGAAGTACTACTATTTCATTAATTACCGATTGCTGTTCCTTTTCCATCCTTTGGATCGTATATTGATAAACATCAATGGATTTAGCATCATCTCCAGCCAGATAAGAAGGTCGCATAAAAGGAACTTCGGCACCATAGTTCTTTGCTACTTTAGCAATCTCTTCTGAATCTGTACTCACAATAACTTTTGAAATTGCTTTAGAATTAACAGCAGCTTCAATGGTATGAGCTATTAATGGTTTACCATCAAGCATCTTTATATTTTTACCTGGTAGGCCTTTAGAACCTCCTCTTGCAGGGATAATAGCTAGCATATTATAGTTTTATATGTTTAATATCCTCCTGAGCCTTAGCAAAATCTTCGTGTTTCCCAATGTCCAACCAATATCCGTTTATAGGATAGGTAATTAACTTATTATCCATGGCTAGTACTTTTTCCATAAGGTCAGTAATATCATAAAATTCACCTTTAGGAATCATGTCGAGCAATGACTTTTTTAGAATATAAATTCCAGCATTAGAATAATATCTGTACTTCGGTTTTTCTTTTAATGTTTTAACAAACTGCTGATTATCGGTTTCCAATACGGCATAAGGAACATTTACTTGATAAGTGGTTGCTGCAACAGCCATATCGGCACCAGACTCTTTAAAAGTTTTATAAAAATCGGCAAAATCTATATTGGTTAGCAAATCACTATTCATAACAATTATTTCGTCATGCTTAAATTCATTTACCAACAACACCGACCCAATGGTACCCATAGGTTTATCTTCTTTTACATATCCAATGTTGATATTTTTTGAAGTTCCATCGCCAAAATATGCCTCTAGCTGATCACCCAAATAATTTATGCTTAAATGGATATTTTCCACACCCACTTGAGCCAAACGGTCAATATTGTATTCAATAATAGGCTTATCTCCTACTTTTAATAAGGGTTTTGGGGTGTTTTCAGTGAGTGGTCTTAAACGCATGCCTTTTCCTCCTGCCATGAGCACGGCATCTAATGGAAGTAGCGTAGAACGGTACTTAAAATTTAAAACATCTACAATTTGATGATCGGTATTTAATATAGGAATAATTTTAAAGTGATTATTTTTGAAGTTTTCCAGTTTTTCTTGGTTAAACTCATCCTCAAGAATAAACTTAGGTGATTCTTGAACAAAATCCAGAATAGCATTTTCAAAACCCAAACCTTTAATAAACCCTCTACGTAAATCACCATCGGTTAAGGAGCCTAGTAACTTATTTTCTTTATTGGTAATAAACAAAATAGCATCAGAAGCTAATGTATCTAATTGTACAAGTGCTTCTCTTACTGTACTATCTTTATAAATAAAATGCTTTTTATATTCTTTCATTATGCTCTTAATTCAAATCAAAAAAAGGTTTCGTTTGAAAGCTTTCTAAATTTATTTTTTTTAATACATCCATAATTTTATGACAACTCCCTCCATTATCATACGGGTTTATAATACGTGCCAAATCTTTTTTAAATGTATCTTGTTTTATTTGGCTGAAGGCCTCTAAAATATCTTGTTCATCAAGGTTTGAATTTACAACAGAACGCGCTTGAATTCTTCCTTTTTGACGATTGCCTATATTTATAGTAGCAGAATTTAACGAAGGTGCCTCCAAGATTCCACTAGAACTATTCCCTATAATCGCATCACAATATTGTACAAGCGATAAAAAACGTAAGTTACCTAATGAGGTGAAAGCGGTGGCTTTATCAATATTCTGACTCACATATTCATCAATCATTTTATTAATAATCCTGCCACCAGTATCTGCATTAGCTTTAGTAAAGACAAAGAAACTATCTTCTTGTTTACTTATCGCATTTAGCAAAATTTGGAATTGATTTTCTGGAGATTCTTTATCTAAGGTTGAAGGATGAAAAGTCACTTGATAATTATATTTTTTAAATTTAATATCAAGGTTTTCTTCTAGTTCTTCTTTAGTTAGAAGTTTTAAGTTTTTAATGCTATCTAGACCAATAGCACCCACGTTAAAAACATTTTTTGGGTTTTCACCTAGCTGAATGATTCTATTTTTATAAGCTTCGGTTGAAGCAAAATGAAGATGACTCATTTTTGTAATAGAATGACGGATGGCGTCATCATAAGCGCCTTCAGTTATTTCACCGCCATGAATATGTGCTATAGGAATATTAAATATTAATGCCGAGGAAGCCACTGAAAGCATTTCATACCTGTCGCCTAAAATAAATAACAAATCAGGATTTAATTCTGCAAAAGCATCAGCATAACCAACCATACCCATGCCCATTGATTTTACAATAGAAGAAGAGGTGTCAGCAGATAAAAGCATTTCTACTTTTTTATCTATCTTAAATCCATCGGTTTCAATAATTTTATAAGTCAGTCCGAATTCCGGCGACAAATGTGCCCCGGTAACCAATAGCTGAAGCTGCCAGGTGGCCTCGCTTTGAATGGCCTGCATTAAGGGTTTTAACAAACCATATTCTGCTCTAGTTCCTGTTGCAATACAAATCTTCATTATAATTCTATTAATTCATCTTCAGAAAAATCTCTTATGGCTTTGCTTCCAATAACCTGATCCCATTGCATAGGAGAAATACCGTTTCCAGGCCTTTTAACAGTGATATTTTCTTCACTTAATACATCGCCTAGTTTCACCGCTGTTTTTGCAACAATACTTTTTCTTGCGATTTCTATATTTTTTTTTTCTGAAGCCGAAGGTTTTTTCACCCCGTCGCCAGAAATGGCTTGTTCTATATTTCTTACACCAGAAACCATTGCTTTTAATTCATTAGGCTCTAATGATGCTTTATGATCAGGCCCATCCATGGTTTTATCTAAGGTGAAGTGTTTTTCTATAACGGTTGCTCCTAGAGCTACAGCCGCTATAGGCACTTCAATACCTAAGGTGTGATCTGAATACCCAACGGCGGTTCCCATTTCTTCCTGAATATTGAGCATCGCCTTTAAATTTACATCTTCCATAGGTGTTGGATATTCGGTATTACAATGTAATATTGTAATCGCGTCTTTTGACACCCCTTCTTCAAGAAAAACATTTACGGCTGCACGTATTTCATTCATTGTGGCCATGCCTGTTGATAAAACTACCTTTTTAAAAAGTTGAGCGGCCTTCCTTAAATAAGGTAAATTAGTGATTTCTCCAGATGGAATTTTCACTAATGGTAAGCCAATATCTTTTAAATATTGTAAAGATTCTAAATCAAATGCGGTTGAAAAAAATTGAATATTTTTCTTTTTACAATAGGTGATTAATTGCTCGTGCTGATCATGAGACAATTCTAACTTTTTAAGCATTTGATATTGAGACTCCTCTGCATTCCTAGTATTATCTATTTGGTAAGCTGCCTTTTTTGCAGATTTAGAGACTAGGTTTTCAGATTTAAACGTTTGAAACTTCACAAAATCAACACCTGCATCAACCGCTGCATCTACTAGTTTAAAAGCATTCTCTATATCACCATTATGGTTTACACCTGCTTCAGCTATAACAACTACTTTTTGCATATCACTTATTTTAACTTTTTTAAAGGTGTTCCAGCATAAACACCTTCGTTTGTACAATCACTAATAACAATACTCCCTGCGCCTAATACGATATTATCACCAATTTTCACGTTATTAGAAATACAAGACATACTTCCTATAAACGTGTTATTTCCTATTTTAGAATCACCATTGACGGCTACATTTGTAGATATATGGCAATGATTTCCAACCGATACATCATGCTCTATGATAGCTTTGGTATTGATAATACTATTTTCTCCAATTTTTGCACCAGTATTAATAACGCTATGATGCATAATCACACTACCTTTTCCTATTTTAGCATACTTTGACACCGTTGCTGTTGATGAAATGATGGTTTCAATGTCGGCATGAATCGCTACTAAATTTTCAAAAATAGTTCTTCTTAATTTGGATGATTTTATCTGTCCCGCGGTCACCAAAAAAGAACAGCCCTCATTTTTATATTTTAAGTAATCGTCATCGTTGCCTATGACTTCATAATTTAAAATCTTATCTCCTAATTTAGAAGGTAAGTCTAGAATGCCTATAATATGATACTTATCTAAAGATTCGATCACGTCAATGCAAGATTTGCAATGACCGCCACCTCCTATTAAGACCATATTTTTTTTACTCTTTATCATTTAAGGTCTATAACTACTCGGTATATTAACTACTCTTTTTTCAAGCCATTTACTGTTTTTTAAACCATCATGTTGACAGCTTTCAAACATGGGTAGTGTAGACATCAAATCCCAAATAGGGCGTGTCATCACACCTTGATCATTAGTGAAATTCAGAAAAGCATCTCTTGTTTTTTCATCTTTTAAAACTAAGGCATTTAACCAATAGTTAGCTTTCGTATCTTTGGGTTCTTGAGCAAAATCTAAGCCTATTTCTTTAAAAAAGGCTGTATATTTTTCGGCTAAATCTCTTTTATTTTCTACAATCGCATCCAATTGTTCTAACTGCGCACAGGCAATTGCAGCATTTACATTTGGCATTCTATAATTATAACCTATGGCGTCGTGTCTAAATTTCCAACGGTGAGGCTCTTTAGCCTGCGTGGTTAAATGTTTGGCTTGTTTTGCTAAGGCTTCGTCATTTGTTACCAAAGCACCACCGCCGCCGCAAGTAATGGTTTTATTTCCGTTAAAGCTAAATACCGCCATATCTCCAAAACCTCCTGTATGTTTGCCTTTAAAATAACTTCCTAAAGATTCTGCGGCATCCTCAATCAAAACGATATTCCATGTTTTACAAATAGCAACTATTTCATCTATTCTTGCCGGAAAACCAAAGGTGTGCATAGGCACACAGGCTGTAATTTTTTTTCCGGTGGTTTTATTATATGTAAAACCATCGGGCTTTTTAACAGCATGCTGCTCTAAAAAATTCTTAAGCGCATCTGGCGAAAGCCCCATAGTGTCTTTGTCTACATCAACAAAAACAGGCGCGGCACCAATGTAACTTATTGCATTTGCCGTGGCAATAAAGGTTAAAGCCTGAGTGACGACCTCATCTTCTGGCTTTACATTGGCTACCAACAAGGCCATGTGCAGCGCATTGGTTCCGTTTACGCAAGCTATGGCGTATTTTGTACCCGTATATGCTGCAATCTTTTCTTCAAATAAGTTAACGTACTCACCTACTGAAGACACAAAAGTTGAATCTATACAATCGTTTAAATATTTCTTTTCATTTCCTCCAAAATGAGGCGCATGTAAAGGAATAAATGCTTCGGTTTTGAAGGTATCTTGAATAAAATTAACGGTATCCTGAAACTGCTCCATAATTACATTTTGGCATCTAAATACTTCCCAGTTTCTTTATGATTAAAGTTGGGAATCATTTCATTAAATAAATTTACTATATCTGTTTTTTGCCATGCTCCATTTTTTCGCATTCCAGAAATGGTGTCTTCAAACATTTTCAACTTATCATCTTCTACATGAAGCTCGTTTTTTATAATTCCTAGATTATTAAAACGCTGCATGTCTAAGGTTTCATTATTTGTAAAAAACTCTTCAAAATCTTTTTCTCCAGTAGTATCACTTGTAGTAAATAAACAAGGCCATTTTTTCTGCTGAGACAACTCGTGAACTTTAGCTCTAGCTTCATCTTCAGTTGCAACAATAACCGGTTCATAACCTAAATTTTCAAGGTACTTTTCAGCAATTTGTGCGAAGGTAATTAAGTGTAAATTTTCACTCAGTTTCGGAAAAAACACATCTCTATTTTCTCCAAATATGGTAGACATCAAACATAACTCTCCTGATTCTTTAGGTACAACAAAATACCTTTTTATATCTAATGGTGCTACTATGGGTTGTTTCTTTTGGATTCGTTGATTAAAACCATGTAATAAAGACCCATCGGAAAAGGCCACATTTGCAAACCTAGCTGTAGATAAATTAATATCTTGACTTCTTCGCATTAAAAACATTTCCATAATACGTTTAGAAGCCCCCATCATGTTTACAGGGTTAGCCGCTTTATCAGTAGAAACACAAAAATACTTTTTTGTGTTATTTTCAATGGCTTGTAGTAGGGTTTTATCGGTGTTAAAGACATTCACATCAATCATACGCATTAATGTAAAAGGGTCTTTTTCACTTCTTACATGCTTCAAAGCTGAAAGATTCAATACATAATCATATTTCCCATCGCTTTTTATAAAAGCATCAAAAACAGTAGAACCAATATCTAAAGCAAAGGTTTTAAACTCTCCGGATATATATCCAAAGGAGCTTCTAATATCGCGTACAAGCTCTACCAGATTATTTTCGCTGATATCAACAACATGTAGTTTTCTAGGGTTTCTTTTAAAAATTTCTTTAGTTACAGCTTGACCTATAGAGCCCGCTCCTCCTATTACTAAAAAACTAGATGAAGATACGATTTCGCTTAATTCGTATTCATTGCCTATAATATCGGCTGTAAATAACTCCTTTTCTCTTCCTATTAAATTGAGCATATCCATTTTCTAAATACTTTATGAGTACGTGCTGCAAAAATAAGATATTAGTTTTCCTTTACAGCCTATCCAGCTATTAATTAATAGGATTTAAACCTGGAATATAAAGAATATGCTTAAGATTTAACGCTTTTCAATGCAACTTTAAGACTTTCCCTCCAATCTAATGGGTTAGTATCTAAACAATCCACGATTTTGTCTTTACTTAAAACACTATATGACGGACGCTCAGCTGGCGTAGGGTAACCTTCTGTAGTTATTGAGGTTAACTTTACCTTGCTGTCTGCGAACTCAAATACAGCTTTTGCAAAATCATACCAACTGGCTACCCCCTCGTTGCTATAATGATACAATCCAAAGTTTTGATTGTTAGAATTAATCACTTTTAAAATAACCTCAGCCAAATCTTTGGCATACGTAGGTGTACCTATTTGATCACTTACCACACTTAATTCATTACGAGTTTCAGCCAATCGCAACATGGTTTTCATGAAGTTATTCCCATGTTCGGAGTATAACCAAGATGTTCTGAAAATAAAATACTGATTTAGAGTAGCTTTTATAACTTCTTCGCCCTTCAGCTTAGAAGCTCCATAAACACTTAAAGGATTTGGGGTATCTTCCTCTTTGTAAGGGACATCATGATTTCCATCAAACACAAAATCTGTTGAAATATGAATTAAAATCACCTCGTTATCCTTGCATGCTTTTGCTAGATTTTCCGGACCTTCAGCATTTACTTGAAAGGCTTTTTCAACTTCGGTTTCAGCTTTATCAACAGCGGTGTAAGCTGCACAGTTTATACAATACTGAATCGATTTGTTCGTTTCAAAAAAAGCTTGCACTTTACTTAAGTCACAGATATCCAACTCTAAAGTATCAGTATAAATGAAGTTGATATTTTGATATTGAGTCTCTAAATCTTTAATACAATTGGCTAGTTGTCCATTTGCTCCGGTAACTAAAACTTGTATCATAAATCTAGATTTTCTAAGGTTGGGAGTATTAAATCTTTCTCTGAAATAATCAATTCATCAGCGTTTAATTGCCAATCGATATTAAGGGTTTTATCGTTATAAATAACACCGCCTTCTGAAGCCTTATTATAAAAATTATCACATTTATAAGCAAACAAAGCGGTTTCACTGAGCACTACAAAACCATGTGCAAATCCTCGTGGTACGAATAGTTGTTTTTTATTTTCTTCAGACAATTCCACAGAATAGTGTTCGCCATAAGTCGCTGAGTCTTTTCTCAAATCTAAAGCGACATCTAATACTTTTCCTTTTATGACACGAACCAACTTGGCTTGTGCAAATTCTCCTTTTTGAAAATGGAGTCCGCGTAATACCCCTTTTGAAGAATATGATTCATTGTCTTGAACAAAATTCACGTTACAACCAATTAAATCATTGAAGTTTTTTTGATTATAAGACTCTAAAAAATAACCTCTTTTATCTTCAAATACAGTAGGTTCGATAAGGAAGCATCCTTTTAGTTTTGTTTCTGTAAGTTGCATTTATTTATTTTTCAATAGCGCTAATAGATTCTTACCATAACCACTTTTAAGCAAGGGTTCAGCGAGAGCTTTAAAGGCAGCCTCAGTAATATAGCCCATTTCATAAGCCGCGGCTTCAATAGCTCCAATTTTTAAGCCTTGTCGTTCCTCAATAACTTCTACAAATTGCGAGGCTTGCATTAAAGACTGAAAGGTTCCTGTGTCTAACCAAGCCGTACCACGATCTAAAATACTCACCTTTAAACGCCCCTGTTCAAGATAAACCCGATTAACATCTGTAATTTCCAACTCTCCTCTTGGGCTTGGCTCTATATTTTTAGCAATATCAATAACACTATTATCATAAAAGTAGATTCCTGGTACCGCAAAACTTGATTTTGGTTTTTCAGGTTTCTCTTCTATGGAAATCGCCTGACCTTGGTCGTCAAATTCTACAACGCCATAACGTTCAGGGTCATGCACACGATAAGCATAAATAATACCACCATCGGGATTATTATTGGCTTGAAGCAAGTCTGAAAGCCCTGTTCCATAAAATATATTATCTCCTAAAATTAGAGCAACCTTATCGTTTCCAACAAAATCCTCCCCAATAATAAAAGCTTCAGCTAAGCCATTTGGCTCTTCTTGTACGGCATACTCAAAACTGCAACCGTATTTTTTACCATCTCCCAAGAGGTCTCTGAATAAAGGTAAATCTTTAGGTGTGGATATAATTAAAATTTCATTAATCCCGGCATACATTAATGTCGATAGCGGGTAGTAAATCATGGGCTTATCGTAAATAGGCATGAGCTGCTTACTTACCGATAAGGTTAACGGGTGTAATCGCGTCCCGGATCCTCCTGCTAGAATTATTCCTTTCATAATAATATCAAATTAACTGTATTGCTTTTCATAGTATTCTTGATATGTCCCACTAGTTACACTATTAAGCCAGTCTTCATTATTCAAATACCAATCAATCGTTTTTTCAAGGCCTTGTTCAAAAGTTACAGAAGGCTCCCAACCCAATTCATCTTTAATTTTTGAAGCGTCAATGGCATATCTTAAATCATGTCCTGGTCGATCTTTCACATAAGTGATTAATTGCTCCGAAGTTCCAGATTCTCTCCCTAGCTTTTTATCCATTTGCTCACATAACAATCTCACCAGGTCAATATTTTTCCACTCGTTAAATCCTCCAATGTTATAAGTTTCACCATTAATTCCCTTATGAAAAACTAAATCTATGGCTACAGCATGATCTATTACATACAACCAATCTCTAGTATAATTACCATCACCATACACAGGAAGAGGTTTATTCTGGATAATGTTATTTATAAATAAAGGGATTAACTTTTCGGGAAATTGATTTTGTCCATAATTATTAGAACAATTCGTTATCACGTAAGGTAAATTATAAGTTTCGCCATAAGCACGAACAAAATGATCTGAACTTGCTTTTGATGCAGAATATGGTGAATTTGGATCATACGAAGTCGTTTCTGTAAACAAACCTGTTTGACCTAGTGTTCCATAAACCTCATCGGTACTCACATGATAAAAGCGTTTGTTCGTAAAATCAGACCTCCAGGCCTCTTTACAGGCGTTTAATAAATTCATGGTACCAATAACATTGGTTTTGACAAAGGCTAAAGGATCTTCAATGGAACGATCAACATGTGACTCGGCTGCTAAATGAATTACAGCATCAAATTGGTAATCTTTAAAAATTGAGTTTATAAACTTTTCATCTATAATATCCCCTTTAAGAAAGCTATAATTAGATTCCTTTTCTACATCCTTTAAATTCTCCAGATTCCCCGCATAAGTAAGAGCATCTAAATTAAATATGTGATAATTAGGATACTTTTTAACAAAAAGTCTAACAACGTGTGAGCCGATAAACCCGGCTCCACCAGTAATTAAAATATTCTTACCTAACTTCATTTATTTTAATAATTCTTTTGATTTTCTATTTAAATAAACAATAAACGTAAATAGGAAAAATAAACTAACAAACACTATAGGGAGTACTTTGGTCATGTTAACAAATAGACTTTCACTATCCCCTTGAACGCCTCCAAAACTTATTATACTTATAACATCTTGTTCTTCTAGAAGATCAATTGCTGCAGCTTCGTTTTCTTTTAAAAGTGAAATTCTTAAACGCATCGCGTCGCCTATATTAAGGGCACTGCCTTCTGCATTAAAAATAGTAGTCGTACTATTTTTATCTGTTTCTTTTAAAAGAGATTTAGAGTAATTACTTATTAGCTCATTGATTTGAGATAATTGATTTTCATTTTTTTGAATACGTAATTCTAAGTTTTTATTACTAACATTCTTAAGTTCCTGAAAATAGCTATTACTATTTATTATTTGCAGTATTTTTTTTGATAGTTCAATCCCAAGATCTGAATTATCAAAATAGAAAGTGATTTTATGATTAAGAGATCTTTTCTTTATCAACTCTGCTCTAACTCCCTCTAAAGCAAATTTTTCTGTTGGAAATGCTTTTAATAGTTCTAGATATTGTTCCCTTTCATCTTCTTCAATAACTTCATTTTCGATTTCCTCTATCTTAAAGTTAAAACCTTTTAAATCTTCTTCATCAATTTGAAGTTTTGTTAAAAACAGTGAATCTCTATTACTAATATTGTTTTTAATTTCATCAACCTTATTATACAAATACTCTTTACTTCCAAAGTTAGACCTTACAATAACTTCATTTTTAAATTTTTTGGTTACAATTTTGGACAACCCAATACCTATTACCAGACCTAAAATAATTAATACAACTAATCTTATTAAGTTCTTTTTAAAGAATAGAAAAACTCTAAGAAAAGCCTTAAATAAATTTCTAAAAAAATTCCCAATAAGCTTAAAAAGATCTCCTAAATCAATCTCATCTGATTGTTTTGGCTCTATTGCGTTTTTACTCATAATAATATTAATTAAGTATTTGTTCTAATATGGTTTTTGTTATTAAATATGTAGGTTTTACTCCAGATGCCCCTAACCCTCCTGATGCTAATGTTGCACCAGTCTCTAGTGGATTATCACTTGCATAATAAGCGTATCTTACTTTTACCTTTTCACTGATGCTTCCTCTTACCTTTGAAGCTGCTTGAATGGCTTTTTGGTAATGCGCACCTTCCATTTCTAATCCTATAACTCGCCAAGTTGAGTTATAAAAGAATTTTAAAATGTCTTTATTTTGTAATGATGTTCCTAAAACGGTTATCATAGAACCTTCATAAACCGATACCCCTTGACCTTCTAGATCTTCTTTTTTAAGCTCATTATAAAAAGGATAATTGTCCGCTGTACCTTCAAAAATATGTGCTGAAGGAATCATTATATCACCTTTACCACCTTCTAAAATTCCTGCTTTCCCCATGATAGAAACTGAACCTACGTTCAAATGAATTTCGTCATCCTCAACTTTATAGGGTTTCAACAGCTCATCTATAGTTTCATAGGCCTGCTCTCCAAAAGCATAATCCATGACCAAAATAACAGGCTTTTCATCATTTATAATAGTTTCAGAAACTTCAATGCCAAGTTTGGAAGCATCAAATTTAGCTGAATCAAAAAGCTGAACATCAATATTAGCACCAGACGTGTCTTTAATATAAATCATACCATTTTGCATGGCTTCTTTAGATACTTTATGACGTGAGGCTTCGTTTTCTGACTGGCTTAAGGACTCGTAGACTTCAAAAACGTCCTTTTTAGCATTTTTTAATTTTAAGGCATTCTTTGCGAAAAAGGTATTCATAACACTGTGCATATTAGCACTAATAATATGAATAGGCCGCCCTAATAAATCTTCTTTAAAAAGTGTTTCCTTTATGGTGTTTGCCCACACTTCGCCATGAATATGATGACCGATACGCTCTCTCAATACCGGACTAAACGTAATGGTTCTTTTATCGTTATTAATAAGTTCTTCTATCGCTAATTTACCCAACCAATACACGATGTGTAAAAAGCGTTCTGGCTGTGATGCTATTGCAAAAGAAGTGTATATCGTTTTTATTTCATTAAAAGTACGTCCTAAGATATTCGCAGCATGGGTAATAGCGACTTCACGTTCTTCTCTAGTCAGTTTCTTTTTAGATAACACCGCTTTTTCAAGCTTCACCCAATCTCTTGTAGTGGCGCCATCTTCATCAATTAAAACGCGCTGACCAATTTTATGAGATTCAATAAAAATAAAAGTGAGATGGGTTAAAATATCATAAATTTCCGATCGTCCTCGTGTGATTTCAATGTTCATCTGTTCGTCATCAATGCGATAACAATTACGACGACGCTTTTTAGGAACTATGGTTTCAAAATGGGAGTTTGAATAGCCTTCATCACTCGTTAAATTGATAAATGTACACTCTTCAATACCTTGAGGTAAGCGATCGATGACATAAAGTAGTCCTTCTAGCTCGGCTTTTTCTTCACCGACAGAACCATAAATTTCTGGTCTTAAAAGTAAAAGCGACTCCCTTAAAGTTTCCCCAGAAATCCCCATAGGCTTATAAAACCCACGATTAAACAAATGACGCATAGTAATATACAGCCGCTCAATCGCGTTAGAACTCTCTTGAGCTCTGGTTCTTGTATGTCGTTTATTGTGCGTCATGAATACTATTAAATGCTCGCCAAAGATAACATTATTGAGCGAATCTTATTGCGGAATGCCTTCAACAATTTTTCGGTCGTTAGACAATCTCGGAATTTTATTTTGTCCGCCCAACTTCCCTTGCGATTTCATATACGCTTGAAATCCGCCTTTTTTCACTTTAGTTATTTTTAAAGGCTGCAAAACTTTACCTTCAATTAAATCGAAATAATAGCTGTTTTGTTTTTGAAGCGAGGCGTCTAATTTTTGCGCTAATGCGGAAAGATCTTCTGGTTCATTTTCAAATTCGATAAACCATTCATGATAAGGCAAACCTGATTCTGGCGTAATTTGTGGCGCCACCGTAAATTCTGAAACCCGAATATCGGAACCTTCAGTAGCCTCTTGCATCGCCTGTTCCACTTCTTTACCAATAACATGTTCACCAAAAGCTGAAATAAAATGCTTGATACGCCCAGAAACAATAACACGATAAGGTTTTGTTGAAGTAAATTGAACGGTATCTCCTAAGTTATACCCCCAAAGCCCAGCATTTGTAGAAATAATCATGACATAATTAACATCAACTTCAACATGTTTAATGGTAAGTCGTTTTGGCTTTTCACTAAAAAATTCATCTGCTTTAATAAACTCGTAAAAAATACCTGAATTTAACAAGAGTAACATGCCCTTTTCATGCTGCTTATCTTGGTAAGCAAAGAAACCTTCACTTGCAGGATATAATTCAATACTATCTACTTTTCTGCCAATAAGATTTTCAAATTTAGCACGGTAAGGTTCATAATTAACACCTCCAAAAATGAACAAATTAAAATTCTTGAATACATCACCAACAGGTTTTCCTGTTTTCTGCTGAATTTTTTCAAAATACATTTGAACCCAAGAAGGAATCCCTGAAATAACAGTCATGTCTTCTGGAAGTGTTTCCTCAACGATGGCATCTACTTTAGTCTCCCAATCATCTATACAATTTGTTTCCCAAGAAGGTAAACGGTTTTTCTGCAAATATTTCGGAACATAATGCGCTACAATCCCAGATAATCGGCCTAATTGTATGCCGTTTTGCTCTTTCAATTCTGGACTACCTTGCAAAAAAATCATTTTACCATCAACAAACTTGGCACTGCCCGTTTCATTAATATATAATAAGATAGCATTTCTTGCTGCTTCTACATGATTAGGCATGCTTTCCTTAGTTAAAGGAATATATTTCGCCCCAGAAGTCGTTCCCGATGTTTTTGCAAAATATAAGGGCTTGCCTTTCCATAATATATCAGACTCTCCTGCAACCACACGTTCCACATAAGGTTTAAGCGCCTCATAGTCACGAACAGGCACACGTTTTACAAAATCAAGATGGTTATTGATGCTTACAAAATCATGATCTTGACCAAAAGCCGTACTTGTAGCCTGAGATATAAGTTCCTGAAACACCTTTTGTTGTGTTTCCACAGGATTATTAGCCCATTTCTGAACTTTTTTATTTATAATTTTTGCAAACGGTATTGCTAAAGCAGATTTTATTGATATCATTATTTAAAATCGATAAAGTTTGTGGGATTAATTGGGTACCCGTCGTTCCAAAGCTCAAAATGTAAATGTGGCCCTGTTGATAATTCTCCTGTATTTCCAGCGGTAGCTATCACCTCCCCCGATTTCACTAAATCGCCCTGAACTTTTGTTAAAGCAGAACAATGTTTATAAATAGATATTAAACCGTGGCTATGCTCTAAAATAATGACATACCCCGTACTAGCTGTCCATTCAGCAAAAATCACAACCCCATCGGCTGCGGCCTTTATGGGCGTGTCTTTAGCAACAGCAACATCTACGGCATAATGTTTTTCTTTTGGCTTGTATGTTTCACTAATTTCGCCATTAACCGGTGGAAACAAAACAAAGTTTGTGGCCGATGTGGCCGATTCAAATAAATTGTATTTATCTTCCTTATCTACTTTCTCACGTAATAATGAATCTTCAGCAATCGGTGTAAAATCCACTTCTCCTGCTTCAATTTTTACAGCATTAATAATGGAATCTCGATTAAAATCAACCGTACTCACATCACCTGTTAACACCTTTTTTATAGAACTATAATAACGATTATTTAAAATAATAACTTGCTGTAAGGAATCTGTTTTATAGCTTAATTCAGTAGCCTTTTTTTTCAATGCCGTAGAAGAATATCCAGGAATATATTCTCTTAAAGGTGTTAAAGCTATAATTAAATACGTAATAGAAATAAAAAACACCGCCATTAACGACCCCATTACGAATACGTTTAATCGCGTGAGCTTGAATGAAAGGCGTTCTTCAAAAGTATTTTCATTAAGAATCACTAACCGGTATTTATCCAGTAGTTTTTTTATTCTTTTTTTAGGTTTCTTTTCTTTATCTGCCATGCGCTGCAAAAATAGATAGAATTTATGAAATAGTGGAGTTCTTCAAGCAAAGACTGGCATAATTCCGAAAGAGAAAACTCGTTAGAATGCATACCAAAATGCTAAAGTTATGCTTAAAACGCTATTATTAAACTTTAATTATTAACTTTGTTTTTTAAATTAAATATTATGAACTTATATATGTTACCATTAGCCATCGGACCTTGGCAAATCGCCTTAATTGTCGTGGTTGTTTTACTTTTATTTGGAGGTAAAAAAATTCCAGAATTAATGCGTGGTTTAGGTAGTGGCATTAAAGAATTTAAGGATGCTAGCAAAGAAGATGAAGAAACTAGTATTGATAAAAAAGACTAGTGTAATTCATTTCAATTGATACAAAAAAGACCAGCAAATAGGATTTGCTGGTCTTTTTTGTGTCTTTACATTTAGATTGATAAATCGATTTTAACGGATTTTATAATAGATTCCAATTCTAACATATAATTTCTTTTTTCAACCGAAGGTGCGAATGAAAACCCTTCTATAACCACCCAACGGTTATTAGCTTTGTCTTCAATCGCATAATTTATAAATGGACCGGCCATAAAGGCATTTTTAACATCCCAAATACCTCTAGTTTCGATGGCTGGTTTATTATCTATAATTGTTTCTGTTATATACGGCGCATAAGCATCTTCAGTAACCATATAAGAACCTTCTACTGGGCCTTCAATATAAGTTTTCCCCACGGAATCTCTTATCTTAATAATTTGGCTCACTAAACTATCATTTCTCTTTATAGCGTTTAAAGGCAATTCATAAAGCATTAAATTATTAGTCCCTGTAGTGATGTCTTTTCTAAACCAGAAAAAATCTTCAGTCTCAGTGGCTTTTCTATAAATGGATGCAAATTGCATTGTTAACCCTAACTTTTCCTGAATAGATTTAAAAGTATGTGGCGATTTCATCATTTGACGTTGACGCTCCGCTAACTCTTCACCTCTAAAGATCTCTATAATTTTCGATTCGTTTTCTGAAAGCACTTCAATAATCTCTTCTTTAGTTTTTCCAGAAACCGTAATCACTTTTTGTGGCTTCGCGTAAACATTTGTGGCAATATTAAAACCTTTAGCATTTTTAGGATTTATGATTAAAACTGTTCTGTTCTTTGTTACAAACCCAGAAAAAACTGATGATGGAATCTGACTAATACTAAACATAGGTTCGTCTTGAGGCAAGCCGTAAATAGGTTTTGTTAACACCGTACGGATGGCATCACCTACACGACCCTCCCAAAGATCATTTTCGGTAACTACCGATACATTATTAATGGCTCCAGAAGCATCTGGAAGAAAATCTTCATTAGATTTTTTTTTCGTTTCCCCGCAAGAAATAAGCAGCAATAAAACGATGGCAGAGCAAATCATGTTTCTCATAATACAAGTCTTGTGTTTAAATTATACCCATTTAATTGTATAATGTCGTATTTTTAATTTGAATTATTTTTTGTTCAGATAAAATAGAAAATTCAATCATAGCAGTAGCTACGGTTTTATTTTATATTGAAATATGGACGAAAAAGAAACAAATTATATGCGATATTATAGGGTTAAAATGGTGTTATCCTTTGGAAATTTTTAATTTCATTCCTGGTTTTAATTTATTCCCACTAATACCGTTCCAATCTATAATATTTTGAACAGAAACTCCAGAAAATTTTTGAGAGATACTCCAAAGTGAATCACCATCTTTTACCGTATACACCAATGCCTCCCCCGAAATTTCTTTTATACTCGTGTTACTTGAGCTTGCAGAAGTTGCCCCTTGCGGGTGTTTGGGGTAAATAGTAATACGCTGACCAATATCAATATTATTACTTCTTAAACTATTCCAACGTTTTATATCACTTATTCGAACACTATATTTTCTAGCAATCTTACCGAGGTAATCGCCAGATTTTACACGATAAGTAACTTTATTGCTTGTCTTAGAATACTGCGGCAAAGGTTTTTCACGCTTATTTAATTCCGTTTTTGCGTAATGATAAACCTCAACTTCGTTATTCACAAATTTACCTACAGCCTCAATTGGTAATCGCAACACATAATCCTCGTTTTTCACATACGGGATAATATCCAATTTATAAGACGGATTTAAAAACTGTAATTCCTCAATGGGCGTTCCTGTAACTTTTGAAACATGATCGAGCGTAATCATGTGCTTCACTTTAACCGTATCGGTTTGGAAATAAGCAATTTCAGGATTTGGTTTTGTAAAACCATGTTCCTCAGCATATTCAAAAATATACATGTTAGCTAAAAAGGCTGGTAAATATCCTGCGGTTTCACGCGGTAAATTATGACGGATATTCCAGTAGTTTTTATAACCTCCAGAACGCCTAATCGCTTTATTTACATTTCCTGGCCCTGAATTATACGCTGCCAAGGCTAGGTCCCAATCATCAAAAATATCATATAATCTTGATAAGTATTTTGCTGCTGCTTCGGTAGACATAATGGGGTCACTACGCTCATCAACATAACTAGTTACATGTAAACCATAACTTTTACCTGTAGTATACATAAACTGCCATAGGCCTGTTGCGCCTACTCTTGATTTAGCCCTTGGTTTTAAGGCTGATTCAACCACCGCTAAGTATTTTATTTCTAGCGGAATGTTATGCTTATCGAGTTCCGTTTCAAACATAGGAAAGTAAAACGCACTCAAATTAATAAGCCTTTGCAAGGTTTTTGGCCTATTCTTTAAATAGGATTTTATAACGCTTTCTAGTGCCGGATTGTATTCTACATTAAAAGGTGTTCTTGCATTAAGTTCCTTTAAACGCGCTTTTAGTGTATCGGTAGGTAGTTCTGCATATATAACAGGTTCGTAATCAAGTTCAGCGACACTTTTAGAAATGGTATCATAAAGGTCATGACTCCTATACAATTCATCATGCCACTTTTTATCAAACTTCTCTACTAATACGTGGTCTTTTAAGTTGTTTATTGAAAAACTATCAACAGCAATAGTTTTTGCAGCCGTTTGGCTGACATCTAATAAAGTATCTTTAATTGGTGTGTTCTCAACTCTTAATGAGTCTTTACTAGAATTCTTTTTAAGAGAAGTTGAATCTTGCACTTGAGAGAAGCCAGTGCTTATATTGAGTACTACGAAAAGTATAAAAAAACGAATTGCCATAAAATCTATATCAATAGTTATTGAACGATATTATGGCAAAATTCGTGTATTTTACGCTAAACTAAAAACTTAAGCGCGATTATTCCAATATGGCAGCTATACCTGGTAAGGTTTTACCCTCTAAACTTTCAAGCATGGCACCACCACCAGTACTTACATAACTTACTTTATTTTCAAATCCGAATTGCTTCACAGCCGCAACCGAATCTCCACCTCCTACAAGAGAGAAAGCGCCGTTTTTAGTAGCTTCAGCAATAGAATTCCCTAATTCAATTGTTCCGTTTGCAAACGATTCCATTTCGAATACACCTAATGGTCCATTCCAAAGAATTGTTTTACATGCATTAACCACTTTATCAAAAGCAGCGATAGATTTTGGTCCGGCATCCACACCTTCCCAACCATCAGGAATCGCAGTAATATCTACAGTTTGCTTATTGGCATCGTTACTAAAAGCATCGGCAGCAATCGTATCAACAGGGATATGAATCTGTACATTTTTAGCTTTTGCCTGCTTTAAAATCTCTAATGCCAAAGGCATTTTATCATCTTCACAAATAGAGTCACCTATTTTTCCGCCTTGCGCTTTCACAAATGTAAAGGCCATACCACCACCAATAATAAGGTGATCTACTTTATCAAGAATATTTTCTATAATGGTTATTTTAGAAGATACTTTTGCACCACCAAGAATGGCTAAAACTGGTTTTTCACCCGTTTCCATTACTTTTTGAATGCTTTCAATTTCTTGAGCTAATAAGTTTCCGAAACATTTTTTACCTTCAAAAAACTGAGCTACAATAGTTGTTGAAGCATGCGCTCTATGTGCTGTACCAAAAGCATCATTCACATAGATATCACCTAGTTTCGATAATTTTTCCGCGAAAGCGACATCACCAGCTGTTTCTTCTGAATAAAAACGTAAATTTTCTAGTAATAAAACTTTTCCTGGCTCTAAACTTGCAGCAGCAGCTTCAGCCTTTTCACCAATACAATCGGCAACAAATTCTACTTCCACACCTAAAACTTCTGAAACTTTATCTGCGATATGCTTTAAAGAAAACTCATCTTGAAATCCTTTTGGACGCCCTAAGTGAGACATTAAAATACAGCTTCCGCCATCTTCTAAAATCTTGATTATAGTAGGTTTTGCAGACACAATTCGAGTCGCATCGGTCACTTCAAACTTTTCATTTAAAGGCACATTAAAATCTACTCTTATTAAGGCTTTTTTATCTTTGAAATCAAAATCATTTAAGGTTTTCATAGCTCTATTTTTTATCTTTTAAATATTTTACATACAAATGTAACTAATTAAAGAGTGCTAAAAAATCTGTTTTTTCACGAAAACGTTTGAAATTTTAAAGAAATTAACATATTCGATAAAAAGTAATAAAGTAGGAAGTTAGTTTCGTATTCTAAAATTGAATTTTAATCAGCATGTCAAATCGAGCGCAGTCGAGATTGGTACCCTTTAACATCGAAACATTCTCGACTGCGCTCGAACTGACAACAGTATTTAATTAACAAACTCATTTTCAAAACAAAAATAATTTTATGCTTTTCGGATATAACTATTGACCTCGGCAACTCAAAATGAAAAATGTGTAAATCAGGCTAAATTTCACTCCGTAAACTGATAACCGGCAAATTTATCTAAAACCTCATCGAAAGCTGCAAAAACATCTTCGGCATGGTCTGAAGTTACCATTTTCATACGGTATTCTTTAAAATGCGGGATCCCTTTAAAGTAATTGGTATAGTGGCGTCGGGTTTCAAAAACACCAAGTATCTCGCCTTTCCAATCAATAGACATTTGTAAATGACGGCGAGCGGCTTCTACACGTTCTTCTAATGAAATTGGCGCTAAATGTTCTCCGGTTTCAAAAAAGTGCTTCACCTGTTTGAAAAACCAAGGATTTCCAATACTGGCACGACCAATCATACAGCCATCTAAACCAAATTCGTCACGCATAAGCATGGCTTTTTCAGGAGTATCCACATCGCCATTACCAAAAACAGGAATGTGCATACGCGGATTGTTTTTCACATCCATAATCGGTTTCCAATCGGCTTCACCTTTATACATTTGCGCACGTGTGCGTCCGTGAATAGCAATCGCTTTACAACCTACATCTTGCAAGCGTTCGGCAACCTCAAGAATACGAATAGACTCATGGTCCCATCCCAAACGGGTTTTTACGGTAATAGGAATATTGGTACGTTTTACCATTTCGGCAGTAAGTTGTTCCATCAAGCACACATCTTTTAAAATACCTGCTCCAGCACCTTTACTTACAACTTTCTTTACGGGACAACCAAAATTAATATCGATAATATCCGGTTTAGATTCCGCTACAATATCAATGGTTTGTAACATACTATCCAAATTAGCGCCGAATATTTGAATGCCTACAGGGCGTTCCTTTTCGTAAATATCTAGTTTCATAACACTTTTTGCGGCATTACGAATTAAACCTTCACTCGATACAAATTCTGTGTACACCACATCGGCACCTTGTTCTTTACACAAAGCACGAAATGGCGGGTCGCTGACATCTTCCATGGGCGCTAAAAGCAATGGAAAATCTGGAAGTTCTATATTGTCTATTTTTACCAAAATATAATAATTGTCGGCAAAATTACAGCTTTTTAGTTAAACACGAAGTTTTTAGGCGTATTGAAATTATTTAGTGAATATTATAAAATCCCCCTACCTTCAGCCCTCCTTATAAAACCCCAACAAAATCACCGCGTTACTAAGCTGTTAAAAACAATAGATATAAACGGATAAAACGCCTATATTTGCAAATTAAATCTAGGTAATAGATTCCTTTTATGAAGAACATTAGAAACTTTTGCATTATTGCACATATAGATCACGGTAAAAGCACATTAGCAGACCGTTTATTAGATCACACAGGCTCGGTAACCGCTAGAGAAAAGCAAGACCAATTGCTAGATAGCATGGATTTAGAGCGCGAACGTGGTATTACCATTAAGTCGCACGCCATCCAAATGGATTATGAATATGAAGGTGAAAAATACGTTTTAAACCTTATTGATACGCCTGGTCACGTTGATTTTTCTTATGAAGTTTCTCGTTCTATCGCTGCTTGTGAAGGTGCCTTATTAATTGTTGATGCGGCACAAAGTATACAAGCACAAACCATTTCTAATCTATATTTAGCTTTAGAGAATGATTTAGAAATCATCCCTGTTTTAAACAAAGTAGATCTACCTAGTGCCAATCCAGAAGAAGTTACCGACGATATCGTCGATTTATTAGGTTGCGACCCAGAGGAAGTGATTCACGCCAGTGGAAAAACAGGTTTTGGAGTTGATAACATCTTAGAAGCCATTATAAAACGTATTCCTGCGCCTAAAGGAGATCCTGAAGCGCCTTTACAAGCTTTAATTTTCGATTCTGTTTACAATACATTTAGAGGTATTGAAACGTATTTTAGAGTTTTTAATGGTGAAATTAAAAAAGGACAAAAAATTAAATTCGTTGCAACCGATAAAGAATATTATGCTGATGAAGTTGGTACATTAAAACTGACTCAAGTGGCTAAAAAAAGTGTCAAAGCAGGCGATGTAGGTTACCTTATTACAGGCATAAAAACCGCCAAGGAAGTTAAAGTTGGTGATACCATTACCGATTTCGCGAATCCAACAACTAATATTGTTGAAGGTTTTGAAGATGTAAAACCAATGGTTTTCGCTGGTATTTACCCTGTTGATACTGAAGATTACGAAGAGCTTCGTAATTCTATGGAAAAACTACAGTTAAATGATGCTTCGTTAGTTTTTGCTCCAGAAAGTTCAGCCGCTTTAGGTTTTGGTTTCCGTTGCGGATTCTTAGGGATGCTTCATATGGAAATTATTCAAGAACGTTTAGAACGTGAGTTTGATATGACGGTAATCACAACGGTTCCCAATGTATCTTACCACGCCTTTACAAACAAAAATCCTGATGAAGCGTTTATCGTAAACAACCCATCCGATTTACCAGATCCTTCTACCGTAAACCGTGTTGAAGAACCATATATTAAAGCCACTATAATCACAAAAGCCGATTTTGTTGGTAACGTGATGTCGCTTTGTATTGAAAAACGTGGTATCGTTATCAATCAAACCTATTTAACACCAGAACGTGTTGAGCTTATTTTTGAAATGCCGCTTGCCGAAATTGTATTCGATTTTTACGATAGACTAAAAACAGTTTCTAAAGGTTATGCCTCTTTTGATTATTCGCCAATTGGGATGAAAACATCTAAATTAGTGCGTTTAGACATTTTATTAAATGCACAACCTGTTGATGCGCTTTCTGCTTTAATTCATGCTGATAACGCTCAAAACATCGGACGTAAAATGTGTGAGAAATTAAGAGAGTTAATTCCGCGTCAGCAATTTGATATTCCAATTCAAGCTGCTATTGGTGCTAAAATTGTTTCTCGTGAAACGATAAAGGCCTTACGTAAAGACGTTACGGCAAAATGTTACGGTGGTGATATTTCTCGTAAGCGTAAACTTCTTGAAAAGCAGAAAAAAGGTAAAAAACGTATGCGCCAAGTAGGTAATGTAGAAATTCCACAACAAGCGTTTATGGCGGTTTTGAAGCTTAATGATTAAATTTCGTAAAACTCATAAAATCAAAACAAGTAAAAGGCCATTCTGAAAAGGATGGTCTTTTTTGTATATTTCAATTTTAAAAAAAAGCCCTACTATGAAATCTATTAAAATTTTAAGCACACTTCTTTTTGGTCTAGCGATCACCTTTACATCTTGCAAAGAAGAAACCAAAGCGCCTAAACAAAATACTGTTAAACCAGTTACAACAACAAGAACAGCAACTGCTGAGCCTGCTCAAAATACCAGCGGTACATGGCACTACATTTGTATGAAAGGTTGCCCAGGAGGCTCTGGAACAGCTGAAAACTGTAAAACTTGTGGTATGACTTTAATTCACAACCAAGCCTATCACGCCAACGCTAATAACGTACAATCTTCTTCGCCTTTCGCTGCCCCACCTACAGCTGAGCCTAGTCAAAATGCTGCTGGCGTTTGGCACTACACGTGTACAAAAGGATGCATGGGAGGCTCTGGCACCGCAGGGACTTGTAAATCTTGTGGAAACGCTTTAGCCCATAACGCTGCCTATCACGGATAACACCAAGGTTCACGAAAACCTTAGAAAAGCAATAAAACTCAAAACCATCTATCATTTCTATACCATTTCTTGTTTAAAATTACTGTAAAATAAAATGATGAATTTTTGTTTTATAGGAAACAGAAAAATAAAGCATAGCCGTAGCTACGGTTTCTTTTTATGTTGAAATAGAAAGTAAAAAGGCGCATTTTATTACGGTTATTTTAAATGAGAGATGGTATTAGTATAAAACTAATTTGATAGATGGTTTTTTTTGAAATAATACTCTGTGAAAAGCAACAAGCCTAATTGCAGCGCGTTACTTTTTCTAAAGAATCTACATAAGCATCATAATCAATAAGTAAATCCACTCCCCAACAACAGAGCTGCTATTTTTTCCCTTGCAAACATCTACAGCTGGAAAAGTTCTGCCTTGAAACTCATAGGATTCACAGGAAGTGCAATCTTCCCGTTGTGTTTCGCCTTCATCAGACGAGCAAGCTAATACAGAAACTGATGAAATTACTGTACCAACCAACATAAATTTTCTCATAATTATACGTTTTTTGATTAATGTATTCGAATATATTACGAGAATATTGAAAGAAAATTCACATTAATACGTAAGTTGATAATTTTAACAAATAGGAATAATTTTACGTTAAACTTTTGTGAGACTATATAAAAACACTTAAAAGGGATCATATTAAGATCTTAAAAACAAATAAATAAAATACAACAAAAAGAATCTGTTATTTACTACATTTTAACATTAGAATAATGTAATAGTTCTAATAATGTAATTTTTAACACTAAACCTAAATTAGCGCGAATAAATACATGATATTTTCGTAGTTTTATAAACGAACCTAAGTATTAATGATAATTATTCATAAATGAACATTATTCATATTAGTGCAGAATGTTATCCTATAGCCAAAGTTGGAGGCCTCGCAGATGTAGTAGGCGCCTTGCCTAAGTACCAAAATAGCCATAACATTACGTCTCAGGTTATCATGCCGTTTTACGACAATGCCTTTACAAAAGCAAACTCATTTGTTCCTGTACAGCATTCAAGTGTTATTTTAGGAGACAAAACGTACCCTTTCCGGATTTTAGTTTTAGATGAAAAACCATTAGATTTTGATGTGTTTTTTATAGACATTCCAGATTTACTATTTAAGGACTATGTCTATTCATCATCCGATACTGAGCGCTTTTTAGCCTTCCAAATGGCCACTTTAGATTGGCTCCTTACTTGGGAAACTTATCCAGATATTATTCATTGCCACGATCATCATACGGGGCTCATTCCTTTTATGCTTCAAGAAAGCTTTAAATATGAGCCTTTTAGAAAAATACCAAACATTTTCACTATACATAACGCCCAATACCAAGGCTGGTTTTCGCACGACAAAGTGGGTTTAATTCCGCCCTTTAATTTTGATCATGTTGGTCTATTAGATTGGGGAGGTCATATAAACCCCCTAGCTGCAGCTATAAAATGTGCTTGGAGCGTAACCACCGTTTCACCAAGTTACATGGAAGAGCTTAAACAAGCTGCTAATGGTTTAGAGCATTTATTAAGTACAGAACATGAAAAATGCACGGGAATTTTAAACGGTATCGACAATGCCGTATGGAATCCAGAAACTGACCATTACCTAGTTAAAAATTACAACATTAAAAATGTAAGTTCTGGAGCCAAAGCCAATAAAAAACATTTATGTGAAACCTTTAATCTAGATCCTAAAAAACCACTTTTCGCCTTTATAGGTCGTTTAGTGTACGAGAAAGGATCAGATATATTCCCTGAAGTTTTTAAACAAGCCCTGGAAGAAAACGACATTTCCATACTTTTATTAGGTTCAGGGAACCCAGATACCGAAGCACAATTAGAAGCTTTAAAACCACTTTTTGAAGGAAAATTTAATGCGCATATTGGTTACGACGAGCAACTTTCGCATATTGTTTATGCCGGCGCCGATTTTTTACTCATGCCTTCTAGAGTCGAACCATGTGGTTTAAATCAAATGTACGCCTTACGCTATGGTACGATTCCAGTTGTAAGGAGCATTGGCGGTTTAAAAGATACCGTTATTGATATAGAAAAAGAAAATGGCTTTGGTATTTGCCACCAAAACGTAAATGTTACAGAAATTACCGAAGCTATTAACCGAGGTGTTGCCCTTTACAAAAGTCAACCCAAATACAAAGCCATTCAAAAACAAATTATGGAAATAGACCACTCTTGGGATGTTTCAGCTAACGACTATATAAACTTATATAATTCCATTAAAAACTAATTAAATATGATTAACAACAAGGTTTTATCCATAATCTTAGGAGGCGGACAAGGTTCTAGGTTACACCCATTAACTGAAGAAAGATCGAAACCCGCGGTGCCAATTGCTGGAAAGTATAGATTGGTAGATATTCCAATTTCTAACTGTATCAATGCAGATATAAAACGCATGTTTGTATTAACACAGTTTAATTCGGCATCCTTAAACCGTCATATTAAAGACACTTACCACTTTAGTTTTTTTAGTAGTGCTTTTGTAGATGTATTGGCTGCAGAACAAACCCCAGGGCATAAAGGATGGTTCCAAGGTACTGCCGATGCCGTAAGACAAAGCATGCATCATTTTTTAAGACATGATTTTGAATATGCCCTAATTCTTTCGGGAGATCAATTATATCAAATGGATTATGTAAAAATGATTGAAGCGCATGAAGCCAGTGGTGCTGAAATTTCAATTGCTACGATTCCTGTTGACGCAAAAGACGCTCCTGGATTTGGTATTTTAAAATCAAACGACGAAAGTATTATAACGTCTTTTATAGAAAAACCAGACGCTAGTTTATTACCAGACTGGACATCAGATGTTAGTGATGAAATGAAAGCTCAAGGAAGAAATTATTTAGCCTCAATGGGGATTTATATTTTCAACAGAGATTTGTTGGTTAAATTGATGGACGATGATTCTACAATCGATTTTGGTAAAGAAATCATTCCACAATCCATTGAAAAACATAAAACGTTAAGCTTCCAATACGAGGGCTATTGGACGGATATTGGAAACATCGATTCTTTCTTTGAAGCTAATATTGGTTTAACCGACGATATCCCTGCATTCGATTTATACGATAAAGCTAAACGTATTTACACCCACGCCAGAATGCTTCCTACCACCAAAGTAGCAGGCACCACCTTGGATAAGGCTGTGATTGCAGAAGGTTGTATTATTGGCGCTGCAAAAATAGAGCGCTCGGTAATTGGTATTCGTTCTCGAATTGGCGCCGAATCCACGATTATAAAAACCTATATGATGGGTAGCGATTACTATGAAACTCTTCAAGAAATTGATGAAAAGAAAATAAGCATTTTAATGGGTATAGGCGATCGTTGTTTTATCAAAAATGCGATTATAGATAAAAATTGCCGCATTGGAGATGATGTTAGAATTAATGGCGGACCACATTTAGAAAATATCGAAACCGATAGCTATGTTATTAAAGATGGTATCGTAGTAATTAAAAACGGAGCAACTATCCCTCACGGATTTGTAATATAATATATGGCACAGGTAAAAGTTTACAGTTTATTTACAGAATTTGATATTAACCTTTTCAAAGCAGGAAAACACTTTAGGCTTTACGAAAAATTTGGTTCACACATTGTTACCGTCGATGGTATTGAAGGAGTTTACTTTGCCGTTTGGGCTCCATCAGCAAAACAAGTTTCCGTTATTGGAGACTTCAATTTCTGGAAAGAAGGTGAACACCAACTTAACGTGCGCTGGGATTCAAGTGGTATCTGGGAAGGTTTTATTCCGCTTATAGGAAAAGGAACCACTTACAAATACAAAATTGAGAGTAACAACAACGGTATAAAGACTGAAAAAGCCGATCCTTATGCGAGACGCTGTGAGCACCCGCCAAAAACCGCTTCCATTGTTTGGGAAGATTCCTATAAATGGAAAGACAAAAGCTGGTTAAAAAAGCGTAAAAAACACAATGCCTTGGATGCGCCATATTCGGTTTATGAAGTGCATTTAGGCTCTTGGAAAAAGAACCTAGAAGAAAACCGCTTTTTATCCTATTATGAATTAGCAGACGATTTGGTGACTTATGTCAAAGACATGAATTTTACTCATGTCGAGCTCATGCCTATTATGGAATTTCCATACGATCCGTCGTGGGGCTATCAAATTACAGGGTATTTCGCTCCAACATCACGCTTTGGGTATCCTGAAGAATTCAAATATCTCGTAGATAAATTACACCAAAATGATATTGGTATTATTTTAGACTGGGTGCCTTCACATTTCCCTGAAGACGTTCATGGCTTAGGCTTTTTTGATGGATCAAATTTATATGAACATCCAGATCCTAAAAAAGGCTACCATCAAGATTGGAAAAGCTTAATATTCAATTATGAACGTAATGAAGTCCGTTCCTTCTTAATAAGTAACGCACTTTTTTGGTTAGACCAATACCATGCCGACGGACTGCGTGTTGATGCCGTGGCCTCTATGTTATTCTTAGATTATTCTAGAGAAGATGGCGAATGGGAACCTAACATGTATGGCGGTAGAGAAAATCTAGCCGTTATAAGTTTCTTAAAAGAATTAAATGAAGAAGTTTACGCCTCATTCCCTGATGTTCAAACCATTGCCGAAGAGTCCACAGCATTCCCAATGGTTTCTAAACCAACCTCTGTAGGTGGCTTAGGGTTTGGTATGAAATGGATGATGGGATGGATGCACGATACACTGGAGTATTTTGGTAAAGATCCTATTTATAGAAAATACCATCAAAATGATATCACCTTCAGTTTAGCTTATGCTTTTACTGAAAATTTCATGCTTCCACTTTCTCATGATGAAGTAGTTTACGGTAAAAACTCCATTTTAGGGCGCATGCCTGGCGATGAGTGGCAACGTTTTGCAAACCTACGCCTACTATACGGTTACATGTTCACACATCCAGGAACAAAACTTTTATTTATGGGAGGTGAATTCGGACAATATAACGAGTGGAATTTTCAAGAAAGTATCGAATGGGACTTACTAGAATTTAAACCTCATCAAGACACGCTAAACTATTACAAAGCGCTTAATAAACTGTATAAAACGACACCAGCACTCTACGAGCAAGGTTTTAGTCATGAAGGTTTTGAATGGATTAGCTATGGCGACCATGAAAACGCTGTGATTTCATACATTAGAAAAGGCTATAAGGAAAAAGAAAACGTCGTGGTGGTTTGTAATATGACACCAGCTGTTTTAGAAAACTATAAAATTGGGGTCAACACTAAAGGTAAGCTTGAAGAAATTTTTAATAGTGATGCCGAAACTTTTGGTGGTAGTGGTATAGGAAACAAAAAAGCCATAACCATTAAAAAAGACGCTTGGGATGGTAAACCATTTTCTGCAGATGTTACTTTAGCCCCTTTGGCTGTAACCGTTTTTAAGTTTAAATAGGTGTTTTTATTAGTTGATAGTATTTAAAAATCATTGAAACAAGACAGAATGATTAGAAAATACATTAATAAGGATAGGCATCAAGTTATTGAATTATTAAGGCAAAATACACCAAAGTATTTTGCCTCTTCTGAGGAAACAGACTTTGAAAATTATCTAAAAAATGAAGTAGAAGATTACTTTGTTTACGAACAACATTCTCAAATTATTGGAGCTGGAGGCATCAACTACTTTCCAACTAAAAAAACAGCACGAATTTCATGGGATATGATTCATCCAAATTACCATGGAAAAGGCATCGGGAAAGCATTAACGCTATACCGAATCAATCATCTACTTGAAAATCAAAATATTGAATTCATCGTGGTTCGAACCACACAGTTAGCCTTTCAGTTTTATGAAAAACTAGGGTTTAAACTTATTAGAATCGAAAAGGATTTTTGGGCTGAAAATTTTGATCTTTATGAGATGAAAATGCCAAATAAAGTAGATATTTCAGAATAATTACAAACCGATTTTCTTATTGAATGCAAATCATTATTGAAACAAAAAGACTTTGGATTAGAGAAATAGAACCTGAAGATATAGATTGTTTACTTGAAATTTATAACAATCCACAGAACATGGTTTTTATTCCGAATTCTAATTTCAAATGGACTGAAACGAAACTAAAAGAAAAATACCAAAAATTAAATCAAAACTACTTCAATGGGTTTGGTGTTTTCATTATTCAAATTAAAGATAAAGACACGATTATAGGAGAAGCTGGTCTATTCAATTCGTTTCAAAACTTTAAACATTTAGAGTTGGGCTATATTGTTGACCATAAATTCTGGAGAAACGGCTATGGTTCTGAAATTTGTAACGCCCTGATCAATTACGGGTTTCAAAAATTAAAATTGGAAAAATTAACCGCTCGAATGTTTAAAGAAAACTTAGCGTCGATTAAATTATCTGAGCATTGCGGCATGAAGTTAGTAAAAAGCAAATCACCTGAAAATGATATCGATTTTTATGAATATGAGGTTACAAATAAAACAGAGTAAGAAAAGCTATCAGCACTAAAAAAGAAACTTGAAATAGCAAACGTTTTTCTACTGAAACAATACTTACCTAAACACATGAAAGTAAAATTTATAACTTTAATATTAATCACACTTTTTCTTAATACGAACGCTAACTGCCAAGAATCTAATGAATTCAGAACGTATTTTGGAATCATGGATCGCGAATTTTTAACAAGTGGGAACTTAGATGGAGCTGGAAGCTACGACTTAGAAAACCCATATGAATTTGGAATACGATACTTAAGAAAATTAACGCCTAAGCTATCACTTGAAACCGGTATTAACTATTTGAGTTCAAAGGTTCAAATAAACTCTAATAACTATGGAACACATAGTGAAAGACATACTCATTTAAAAATAGTGTCCATCCCGATGTTTGTTAATTATACGATTGGAAATTATTTTTTCTTAAACGGCGGACCACGTTTAGATTTTCAAAATTCAGGGGAATCCTTTGATTCACAATCCGGATTTGGTTTCGGAATCGGCTTTGGCGGAAAATACAATTTTGATAAGTTTTTAATTTATTTAAATCCGAATTTCAAAATGCACGCCGTCATTCCCTTTGAAAAAGAAAACGATCAACAAAGGCTAACCGAATTTGGTGTACAACTTGGTATTGGGTATCAATTTTAACAAATAATTGCAGTACAATAGTTGCCCTTTATGCTTCCATATCTTACTGTTGTTCTGTATTATTCAACCCTAGCTAGAACGAGCACAATCTAAACAAAGCGCGAAACATTGTCCTCCGTTGTCTCCTACAATTCTATACAAAATACCATCTTCATAAAACCAATTTAAAACCCTATAAATGGTAGCCCTCTTAATATCAACATCTTTTTTCTTTTCAATAGAACCTTGACTCATAGCCTTACTTGTGGCTTGTAAAACTGAAAGCACAGCCTTTTTGGTAGCTGTATGACTTCTTCTCATGACAACATTATTATAGCAACAAAGTAGCGGTAATACAAAACATTCATATATTTGCAAAAACCACTATTGCAACAGTGTTGCGTTTGTAATTTTAAACACATGAATAGAAGGGAATTAATAAAAAAAGGAAGCTTATCTATTTTAGCATGTACCCTTCCAGTACCACTAACAAGTTTTAAAAAATATAATAACATGAATACATTAAAGAATTTTGAAGTAATTATTATAGGCGGAAGTTATTCAGGACTTTCAGCTGCCATGGCACTCGGGCGTTCTTTACGTAACGTTTTAATTATAGATAGTGGTTTACCTTGTAACCGTAACACACCACACTCACATAACTTTATAACTCAAGACGGTGCGACACCAAAAGAAATATCAGAAAAAGCAAAAGCACAGGTATTAAAATACAATACCATTAGTTTTCTTGAAGACAAAGCACTTAAAGGAAAAAAAATAGATAATAGTTTTGAAATTACCACAGCTTCTGGTAAAGCATTTACGGCTAAAAAGTTAATTTTTGCAACTGGAGTTAAAGATATCATGCCACCAATTAAAGGGTTTTCTGATTGTTGGGGTATAACCGTTGTCCATTGTCCGTATTGCCATGGTTACGAAATAAAAAATAAGAAAACGGGTATTATTGCTAATGGTGAAACTGCATTTCACTTGGCGACTTTAGTAAAAAACCTAACGCCAAATCTGAGCATCTTAACTCAAGGAAAAGCTGAATTCAATCTAGAACAACTAGCCAAATTAAAGAAAAACAATATTGATATTATTGAAAAAGAAATATCAGAAATAGAACATAAAAATGGGCAAATTAAAAACGTGATTTTTAAAGACCATAGTAAAGCATCCATTGAAGCTACTTATGCTTCTCTTCCTTTTGAACAACACTCTAATATTCCTGAATTGTTAGGTTGCGAACTGAACGAACAAGGCTATATAGAGGTAGATATGATGCAGAAAACATCTATTGAAGGAGTATTTGCCTGTGGAGACAATGTCTCAAGAATGCGTTCTGTAGCACTTGCTGTCGCCTCTGGAAATGTTGCAGGGGCAGTAATCAATATGGAATTATCAAACGAACAATTTTAGATATACATATTTAACTCTAAATCAATCTTTTACCAAGATACAATAAAGTCAACTGAGTTTAAAAATAAACTTTTACCTTTGACTGAATTAAAAAAAACAAAATGTCCATAACACAGGAATCTGAATTAATAGGCATGCAAAAAATTAGTGAAGTTGTTGGAACCACACTAAAATTAATGCGAGAATATGCTGAAGTTGGTATGTCAACGAAAGAGCTTGATGAGTTCGGAGGTTTTATTTTAAAGCGTTATGGAGCTAAGTCTGCACCGTATGAAACTTATGGGTTCCCTGGTTATTCTTGTATCAGTGTAAATGAAGAAGCTGCTCACGGCATACCTTCCGACAAAAAAATACTTAAAGAAGGTGATTTAATTAATATTGACGTTTCCGCAGAACTAAATGGTTTTTGGTCTGATAATGGGGGGTCTTTTATACTTGGAAGAGACATACATAATCACCAACCTCTTGTCAATGCTTCTAAAAACATTTTACGCAAGGCCATAAGTAATATAAAAGGCGGAGTAAAAATTTCTGAAATTGGCTATTTAATTGAAACCGAAGCTAAAAAATCAGGTTATAAAGTCATTACAAACTTAGCTGGACACGGCGTTGGTAGAAGTTTACATGAAGCGCCTGATAATATTTTAAATTACAGAGTTAAAAGTAACCGAACACGATTTAAGAAAAATACAACAGTAGCCATAGAAACTTTTATTTCAACCCACTCAACAGTTGCTGTGGAATTAAATGATGGTTGGACCTTAGTAGGAAACAAAGGTGGATATGTCACGCAACACGAACACACCATACTCGTAACTGATAACCGTCCAGTCATATTAACAGCGTCAAATGATATTTGGAATTAAATAAATCGTTATGAACAACCCTTTCCTCCAATTTTAACAAATAATTATAGCAAATCCTTCCCATTTTTAAGTTCTTTATTGCACAAAAATCGACTTATGAAAATTAAAATCTTATCTACATTATTTCTGGGAGCTACCTTGATAGCTTGCGGCGGAAAAAACGACAAAAAGCAAAACACGGTAACCGAAGTGGAAACTGAAAAAGAAGAAAAAAACATGGAAGAACCAACGTTGAAATCCCAATTAGACGAAAAAAAAGCCAATTTCGAGCTTAAAGCCGACGACTATAAAAAGAAAATTTACGCAGAAGGCATCGAATCTGTTGAAAACAGCGGAATCACGAGCAGCGCAAAACAAGTTGGAGACCAGGCGCCTGACTTCACTTTAAAAAATGCTCTAGGCGAACCTGTTTCATTGAGCGACTATTTAAAAGAAGGCAAGGTTGTTTTAACCTGGTATCGCGGTGGTTGGTGTCCATACTGTAACCTAACACTTCATGAATTACAAGGAGAATTGGCTAACTTCAAAGCCAATGGCGCGACATTAATTGCTTTAACACCAGAGCTTCCAGACGAATCGATGAGTACTTCAGAAAAAAACGATTTAGAATTTGAAGTTTTAAGTGACCTTGGAAATAAAGTCGCTAAAGAATACGGCATCGTTTTTAAACTCACTGATGAAGTTGCAGAAGCTTACAATGCAGCCTTTGATATGAACAACCATAATGGTGATGCTTCAAACGAATTGCCTTTAGCAGCGACGTACATCATCAATCAAAATGGCGAAATTGAATATGCCTTTTTAGATGCCGATTATCGCAATAGAGCGGAACCTTCAGCATTAACTACATTTTTAGAAGAAAATAAGTAATCTTGTTGATAAGCTACTGATTTTAGGGTTTACATATCCCGATCAGCTAATCTCACATCTTGAAAAGTCGGCGCACCCTCTGTGATGCTTCCAACACCTTTTTTGTTTATTTTAAACGTCACATCTTTAGTGGTAGTAAATAACAAAACGGTTAAAAAAGACTTTTTAAGATGTGGTTTTATAACATTTAAAGCCTGCTCTAAAGTAAGCTCTTCTTCCACATCCTCGGTTTCTTTTAATCGATACCTAAATTTTAGTAGGACTTTAAAATCACCTTCAGAAGTAAGCGGTCTCAAAAATATATTCTTCAAATCAGGCTTACCAATGGTCTTTGCCATCGTTAATTTAGCAAATCGCCCTTCTTGAACACTTTCTTTTACTTGTTCCCAGAAAAGAACAAAATCTTCTTGATAAGACATAACTGAAGTTTTATTTATGAATGAATTGTAGAGGCTTCAAAAATAACACTAATTTCAAGAAAAATGTGGCAATCACAACTTTCATAACAAGATTATTAAATAGTCTTTAAAAACTATCGTGATTATCACTGAATTGATGTTAGCAAAATGAAGTTTCAAAAATCTTATCTTTGCAGAATAAAACAAACAACTACTTCATAACAAAACGCATACTTTTAGTTCTACCAAATAAAAAGTATACCCCAAAAAATAACATTTAAGTTTATGAAGATTAAATCATTTTTAAGACATACGGCTATCGTATTGTTATCTATTGTTTTTATTTCAGCCTGCAGTTCTAACGATGTCACAGAAACGCCTGAAGTAGAAAAAGAGCCAGAAGAAGAAGTAACTCCACCTGTAGAAGAGGAAATTGAAGAAGAAGTGACTCCACCTATTGAAGAGGAAGAAGAAATCACAAACATCACATGGGAAAATTGGTACCTCTCTGTGCCTTTAAACCGAGGAAACGGTAGTGCAACTTCTATTGGTTATGAAACTATTGTTAATAACAATTTAACAGCAGATCAAGCTAAATACTTTTACAAAAATGACGATGGAAGCTACACGTTATATACAAAATTTACAGGGTTCACAACCTCTGGTGAATCTGCTTTAGGCGATAAATACTGCCGTACAGAACTTAGAGAATACTGGAGAGGCAATCAAGACACCAGCGACAATTGGTCAATGGCTACAGGAACTCATATTTTAGAATCTACCATACATGTTGATTATGTTGAAGGTAACGGCCGTACCATTGTTGCTCAAATTCACGGTAAAGAATCTGAAGGCATTAGCGGAAATCCAGCAACAGTAAAAATTAGATGGAACAGCGGTATGATTCAAATTGATTACTACACCAAACCAGCAGAAGGAGAAGCATGGACAAGCAGCTATGATGAAAAATTAGATTTCGGACGTGTAGATAATGAAAAATTCACCTTCAAAATTAAAATTGAAGACGGTAAAATGTATTGTGCCCTAGTTTGTGAAGCAAAAGGTTTAAATATAGACTATACCGAAATTTATGACTATGTAGGGAATGGTTATGTTCATGAAAACTATTTCAAAACTGGTAATTATTTTGGTTGGCATGATGATTATGAAAAAGCTGCTCAGGTGGTATTGCACGAAGTGGTAACAGATCACACCGATTAAATAGAATAAAACAACTTCAACAGAAAACATGTCGTCAAGCTGAACTTGATTCAGGTTTTCATCACGAAACAACACAAATCCAACTTTAGGCTTTCTAAGAAAGTTTAAAATTGGATTTTTTTTGTGATTTTAACTCATGTCAACAACTACTCCAGAACACGACGCGCGCGTAGCTAAGCTTAAGCATTTAAGTAGAAAGCAGGAAACTATCTTCAGATGAAATTGTATTTCTGTAGATAACCTTTATTTTTGCAGAAAACTATTCTCAATGAAAAAGTACCTGTTATTAATTACTGTTAGTATACTATGTTTATGTCCGAAAAACGGAAATGCACAAATTGATGAAAGTGCCATGGGCGCTTGGTACATGTACTTTTTCGATACGACTTTTAACGCCAGTTCTTGGGGTGTTCAAGGCGATGTTCAATACCGTAATTGGAATATGGGTGGCGATCTAGAACAACTGTTATTAAGAGCTGGAGTTACCTATAAACCAAAGCAAGCAGATATCAAATTTACGCTTGGTTACGGGCATATTACCACGGGAACCTATGGCGATATTGACGATACCACCCAAGAAAGTAGAATTTATCAAGAAGCTTTATTTCCAGTTAAATTCGGGAAACGATTTTACACCAACCACCGTTTTCGTTTTGAACAACGTTTTGTGGAAAACCAAGATTTTAGAACGCGCTACCGCTACAACCTCTTTTTGAATATTCCGCTAAACAAAGCTGTTTTGGAAAAGAACAGTATCTATTTGGCCTTCTACAATGAACTATTCATTAACGGGCAACGTGATATAGGAAACGGTATTGACGTTGAAATTTTTGATAGAAACCGATTTTATTCAGCCGTAGGCTACATGATAAAAGATAATCTTAAAGTGCAATTGGGTGTGATGAACCAAACCACCAATAATTGGAATAAAAACCAAATTCAGTTAAGTTTACATCATAAGATTTAAACGTGATTGTCAATCATTTATACATTTTCCAACCGTCTAAAGACATTTTTTCTTCTTTCGATTTTAACCAAATTTTACTTTTATTTAAATCTTTAATATCGACAAGAATTTCAAATGAAATAGCTTCATTATGTTCTTCAGCAAAAGTATTATAGGCGTGAAATAATAGCTTTTTATCAAATCCAATTTCTATCCATGGCCTTTTATCTTTATCATAACCCTTCAATTTAAGTTTCATATAACTCGGTAAAGGCTTTGTGTGTCGTTCACTTAAAAAATCTGGACTTCTTTTGTATTGGTTTAAGTAAAAATCGATAATTTCTATTTCTTTTAGTTCTTTAACTTCATTGGGGTATTGTATATATTCAACATTAATATCGTAATTGTATACACTTCTAAAACTTAAAATCTCCTCAGGGCTTAAATTATGTGTTATGTCTTGTTCAATCTTAGCATAATCTCTTTTTCGATTGGCCTTATGATCATCTGGCGCCCCAATAGGTGTGAAAAGTCCAAATATCTCATCTAAACTTTGGCCATCTACAGCCGTGAATGCAACCTTACCATAAGCTGCCACGTGTATATATTCCATGTATTCCCTTTTTAATAAATCTACATGGCCTTTTGGTAAAATGTTAATAAGCATATCGCTAATAACCATTTGTCCTTCGCTTTCCTGACGAGTTTTCAGTTTTTCTTGATCTAAACGAAAAACATCTTTATAAAATCGCTGCTCTAAAATTGAGTACCAAGACAATTCAAAAGAATCAAAACTTATAGGAAGGTATCTAGAAATTCCTTCTTTATAGTACCTATGGCTTCTAAAGGGGTTATTTTCAACATCTAAGCCTTCAAAATCAGATAATATCAGATCATTTTCCATATATCGATAATGTGTTGGCGTTGATTTTTTTGTTTTAGAATCAAAAAATCGCAGTTGGTCTATTTGAACAGGAAAATCTACAGGATGAGCAATGACAATATCCGTTTTATAATATTTTAGCTTTGTGTTACTTTCACTAATAACTTCACTTGCAAATAAATAAGCGGGATACCCCACCAAAATTAAGGTACAAACTAACCATTTTATTTTATAGCCCTCTACGCCGTGTTCCATTTGACTAAAACAAAACGCCCCGTAACCAATAAAAGCATACAAAGCAGCAAATTTTAAATACGGCAGAAGCGACTCTACTCTAAAAGATGTTGGCGCACTACTATTTCCAAAAGACTTTCCCAAACCAATTGCATACATTAATAGATAACAACTTATAGCAGTTAAAATTATGACGGTTATAATAACGCCTGTTTTTCCTCCAAAAAATGCAGCAGGAGTTAAAAATAACAAGCCTACGCTTATCATTACTAATAAGACAGTAAGGTAATCTGACATATAAAGAGATGTAAAAGTGTTAAGAAGTGTTAGTTGAAGTTCTGAATACTAAACAAATTTAATCAACATCAAACAATAAAACAGTTTATAGGAAAGATAATTCTCATAAAAAAGCATCAATCAATTACCCTATCTTTGCAGCTCGAATTAACAACATGGCTGCTACCCTACTTTCATCACCTTTACAAGGTTTTACCGATTTCAGATTTCGTAATGCATTTAACCATTATTTTGGTGGTGTTGATACGTTTTACGCGCCTTACATTAGGCTAAATGGTAAGCTGAAAATTAAGCAGTCGTACCAAAATGATTTGTTACCCGAAAACAATAACACGTTGGAAGTTATTCCGCAGGTCATCACTAACGATCCTGACGAGTTTGTTTATGTTGCAAAGTACGTGCAAAGTTTAGGCTACAAAGAACTCAACTGGAATTTGGGTTGTCCCTACCCTATGGTCACCAAATCGGGTATGGGTTCTGGACTTATTTGTCAGCCCAATAGAATTAACGAAGTCCTTCAAAAAGCACATAACGAAACTGATATTTTGGTTTCTATGAAAATGCGCATGGGCTATGAAAATGCTCAAGAAATTCTAGAAACCTTCCCTATTTTAGATGCTTATCCACTTAAAAACGTGGCCATTCACGCTAGAATTGGTAAACAACTTTACAAAGGCGCTGTAGATTTAGATGCTTTTGAAAAATGCATCAGTAGCACCAAGCACAAACTGTATTACAATGGTGATATCACTAGTGTTTCAGCCTTTAAAGCTATTGAAGATCGCTTTCCGAAGATCGATCACTTTATGATTGGCCGCGGCTTAATCGCAGATCCCTTTCTGCCTAGTATGATAAAAAACAATACGACCGTTTATCCTGAAAACCGATGGGCTATTTTTTCAGAATTTCACGATACTATTTATGAGCAATACGACGCGTATTTATCTGGGCCAACGCCTATAAAAATGAAGATGCTTGGTTTCTGGGAGTATTTTTCACAGTCAACTTCAAATCCGCAGAAAACCTATAAAGCCATAAAAAAAGCGTCAAACCCCGTAAAATATAAACAGGCGGTTAAACAAATTATAAATGCTGAAATGAAAATGAAAGCGTCTTTATAAAGATTCACGCGTTTCATAAATTGGTTCTTCACATTTTAAAACAAAATGAGTAATAAATTTCTTTCATTTTATCCTCATTTAGGAATTAGTTAATTAAGCGCCTCATTATTTGTTCATTACATAACATATCTATTTGTTTTTTAATGATTAGCGATATGAATGCAGACTTAATTTTATTAAATTCGTTAATGAATTCTAATAACTACCACATATGATTTTAAATACCGAATTAGAATATAAGGGCAATTTGTTTCCTACTCGAATAGTGAAATACGAGAAAAACCTTAATGTCCTTTCCTTTACTACTGAAAACGGTGTGATTTTGGAAGTCACAGTTAGAAGAGATAGTATCCTCCGTTTCAGGTTTACAACTACAGGCATTTTTGATAACGATTTCTCTTATGCCATTACAAAATATGCTAGTAGAGGGTACAACCACCTTGAAGTTACTGAAGACGACCACCACTATACCATAACTACTTCAAAACTTATCTGTAAAATTTCAAAATTAGACTTACGCACTGCTATTTATGATGCCAAGGATAATTCTTTAATTTGTGAAGATGAACTTGGTTTCCACTGGGAAGAAAGTTATGAGTTTGGAGGCGATGTTGTAAAGATGTCTAAAACCGCGCAACCAGGAGAAAGTTATTATGGTTTAGGCGATAAACCTGTTGATAACAACTTAAAAGGGAAGCGTTTTGAGAACTGGGTAACCGATTCGTATGCTTACGGTCGTGATACCGATCCCATATATAAAACCATTCCGTTTTACACGGCTTTGCACAATAAAAAATCTTACGGTATATTTTTCGATAATACCTTTAGATCGTATTTCGATTTTTGTAACGAACGTAGAAATATCACCAGTTTTTGGGCTCATGGTGGTGAAATGAATTATTATTTCATTTATGGGCCAGATATGGGTGATGTTGTAGTGAACTACACCGATTTAACAGGGAAACCACATGCCATGCCTGCACTTTGGGCATTAGGTTACCACCAATGTAAGTGGAGTTATTATCCAGAATCGAACGTCAAAGAAATCACCGCTAAGTTTAGAGAATTACAAATTCCTTGTGATGCCATTTATTTAGATATTGATTACATGGAAGGCTTTAGATGCTTTACATGGAATGAACAGTTTTTCCCAGACCCTAAACGTATGGTGAAGGAACTGGCTGATGATGGCTTTAAAACCATTGTTATTATAGATCCAGGAATTAAAATAGACATGGATTATTCGGTGTTTAGAGAAGGGCTTGAAAAAGACTACTTCTGTAAACGTGCCGATGGCCCATATATGAAAGGTAAAGTTTGGCCTGGCGAGTGTTACTTCCCAGACTTCACAAATCCTGAAGTAAGAGAATGGTGGGCCAATTTGTTTAAAGAACTTGTTGAAGATATCGGGGTTCGCGGGGTTTGGAACGACATGAACGAACCTGCTGTTATGGATGTTCCTGGAAAAACATTCCCTAACGATGTGCGCCATGATTACGACGGAAACCAATGTAGTCATAGAAAAGCACATAATGTTTACGGCATGCAAATGGCGCGAGCAACCTACCAAGGTTTAAAGAAATTCTCTTACCCGAATAGACCTTTTGTAATTACAAGAGCAGCTTATTCTGGAACGCAACGTTACACCTCTAGTTGGACGGGTGATAACGTAGCCACTTGGGACCACCTCAACATTGCTAATTTGCAAGCACAACGCATGTGTATGTCTGGATTCTCCTTTATAGGATCGGATATTGGTGGTTTTGCTGAACAACCTAACGGCGAATTATACGCCCGTTGGATTCAATTGGGCATTTTTCACCCGTTCTGTAGAACACATTCTTCTGGAGATCACGGCGATCAAGAACCATGGGCTTTTGGAACAACCATTACCGATGTGGTTAGAAAATTTATTGAACTACGTTACCAATTACTTCCATACTTATATACAGCATTTTGGAAATATGCCGAAGAAGGCATTCCAATCTTAAAGTCATTAGTACTTTACGATCAAAAAGATCCGCAAACACACTATAGAAATGATGAGTTTGTTTTTGGTGAACAAATATTAGCCTGCCCAATTACAGGTCCTAATTTAAAAGGAAGACGCATGTACATCCCGATTGGGAAGTGGTTTAACTTTTGGACGGATGAAGTGGTTAATGGCGGACAAGAAATTTGGGTAGATGCCGATTTAGATAGTATGCCAATTTTTGTAAAAGAAGGTGCTATCATTCCAAAATACCCAATTCAACAGTATGTTGGTGAAAAAACCGTTGAAGAATTAACCCTTGATGTTTATTACAAAGAAGGTAATGAAATCTCTGAAGTTTATGAAGATGCTACTGATGGTTACGATTACATTAAAGGCCGTTATAGCTTAAGAAACTTTAAGTTTCAAGGAAAGAAAAAAGAAGTGATTATCCAGCAACATAAATCTGGAAAATTCATTACCACTTATAAAACATTTAGAATTCATTTCCACGGATTACCATTTACCATAAAGGAAATAGAAATTGATAATGTGATTATTCCTTTCGAAGAACTAAGATTTAAAGGCGGTACAAGTTTAAAACTGACCAAAGAATTTACAGAGCTTCATATTATTGGAGAATAAAATTCAACTTTTACAACATACCAAAAAGCCTTCATTTAGTTTAAAATGAAGGCTTTTTTATATAAGACCCTTCAGGTTTTTGAAACCTGAAGGGTCTGCAAGAATTAAATCTAAATTACCGCAATACTACCGTTTCTAAACCTGTTTCCAGTTATGATAAGAACCTGAAACAAGTTCAGGTTGACGAAAGGTTTTATTTTGATTCAGCCTCTTTTTTTATTAAAAGTATATCACTTATAAAAAAGCTGCTAATCTAAGTCGTTTGCACCTTCTCAACATCAAAAGGTTTTCCTAAATAAACCAATAGGTACCCTTTTTCGATGGTTTCAACTTCTAAGTTAAATGAAGAAATAATATGTAATTCCCCTTCAGTATCTTTTATAAACAAAGGAATCATGTCTTTATCCTTATTCGTTACTTTAATTAAATCTTGATAGTGGTCCTTATCTTCTAATTCAATTTCATTAATAGAAGGATGTCTGCGCGCCAAAGCATATAATGTACTATAATCATCTTTATGGGAGAACAAGCCCTCTTTAGGGTTCTCGCTATCGTCTAGCATTTCTAACGGTGTTACGAGTCTAAATGCACCATTCTCACCAAAATCATTACCAAACTTGCTAATAGCGAATTTATTAATATCTGAATTTCCAGTTAAAGCCATTAAATAGCCCACATCGTTCAATTCAATATTGTCCATTAAGGTATCAGAATAAATATTAGTAGTTATAGCCTCTAGCCCGAGTTCTTTAGCTTTCTCGATATTTTTCTCATTACTATCAATAAGCACCACATGCCTACCGTTTTCAAATAAATAATGTCCTAAAAGTCTAGATACTTTTGAAGCACCAACAATTAAAATACCATCAGATTTCTTAAGGAATACCCCAACCAATTTTGCGAATAAACGGGCGGTTGTTGCATTTAATAATACCGTACCTAATACGATCATAAACACCAAAGGTGTAATATACTCAGCACCTTCCACCCCTTCTTTCAATAATTTACTACCAAAAAGCGAAGCAATACCTGCAGCAACAATACCGCGAGGTCCTACCCAACTAATAAAAAGTCTTTCGTTAAATTTTAACGAGGAATTGATGGTACTTAAAAACACCGCCAATGGCCTAACAATAAACACCACCGATAAAAATAAGGCTAATGTTTTCCAGTTGTAAAGTAACAAGAGGTCTTCAAAATCAATATTAGCAGCAAGTAGAATAAATAGAATAGAAATTAACAATACACTTAAAGACTCTTTAAAATAAAGGAGTTCTTTAAGGTTTTTTAATTTTCCGTTTCCTAAAACCATACCCATAACCACTACGGCTAGCAGTCCCGATTCGTGAGCAAAGAGTTCCGATTCTACAAAAACCAACAATACAGTAGATAAAGACACCACATTTAAAAGGTAATGCGGAATCATTTTTTTATTAATCATAAAAGCCAAAGCATGAGCGAAGGTGAACCCGAAAGTAGTACCGAATAATATAATTTTTCCAAATTCAATCAAGGCCATTTTTGTAAAACCTACATGACCTTCAACACTAATAAATTCAAAAACCAATACAGCTACTAAGGCACCAATAGGATCAATTAAAATACCTTCCCATTTTAATACGGCAGATACATCTTTTTTAAGCGGAATATTACGTAAAATAGGTGTGATCACGGTTGGTCCTGTTACAATAATAAGACCAGCAAAAAGGAAGGAAATCTCCCAACTTAATCCGAAAATCTCATGTGCTAATACCCCAGAACCTAAAAAAGTAATGGTTGCACCCACAGTAATTAATTTGGTAATAACGGGCCCTACATTTTTTATCTCCGCTCTTTTAAGCGTTAAACCGCCTTCAAAAAGGATAATACTAATGGCTAATGATACAAAGTAATAAAGTCCGTCACCAGGAAAAAAACCTTTTTTGCCATTCCAAACCGGTTCAATCCATTTCGATCCGTCTTGAGTAATAAACTCAGCAGCAATTGGCCCTACTAAAAGCCCTATTAAAATTAAAGGTAAAATGGCGGGAATCTTAAATTTCCAAGCGACCCATTGTGCCAATATCCCTAAAATAATAATCCCTGCAAGTTCTAACATATAATCAAAATCTGAATGAAGGCACTAATTTAAAGAAAACCGACCATTTAAGGATTTTAAATAGGTGATCTTTCGGCCTCAAAGCCATAAAATAAGTACTTTTTTGCTTAAAGCCCGAATTATAAACCTTATTAAAGAGAAAACAACCCACAAAATTTTACTGTTTGTGGGTTATTTGCTCCATGAAATCAGGCGAATTTCTGCTTCTTTTTCCGTTTGTTTTTAAAAAATTCGTAGAGTGCAATTAAGGCTACACTAATTCCGAAAAGCGGAAAAATAATGGCCAGCAAAATAACAACTGCCACTACCCCGTAACCTACTTTGAATTTAGCCGACACTTTTGGTGTGCCCCACTTGCCTTTTTCTTTACGCTTTAAATAGGATATTAAACCTGCAAGAGCAATCACCGTTAGTAAAATAGCAACACCTAGCATGAGTAAAAAATTCCAATACCCAAATTGGCCTTGATGAAACGCCATAAACCACATACGGCCACGCATTAACACACCAACATCTTCCCAATTATGCTGAAAAATTTGCTTTCCAGAATATTGATCAAAATAAAAACGTTGTTGTTTATCTAAATCGTAAGTTTGGTTGTAAACGATATAAACACCTTCTGGACTTTGCGGCAGCCCAATATGTAAAGTACCATCTAAGTTTTTAGATTTCGCAAGGTCTACAAAATGATCCAGGGGTAAGGCATCACCCGTCACTTTAGAATGCAATCCACGGCCATCCCAGGTTTTAGGGAAACCGGTGTTTGTTGCTTCTTGAAGACTTCTAAAATTTCCGCCAAAAACATCGGTCCATGGCATCCCTCCTGCTAAAGTCATCAATAATAAAACAGATATCCAAAAGCCTAAAACCGTGTGTAAATCTCTGAAGAAAATACGCTTGCCTAAACTTGTTCTTACCCTAAAAAAGGCTTTAACACCTTCTTTTTTAGCAGGCCAAAACACGTAAACACCAGTGATGATTAATACAAACATCCAACTCGCCACAAGCTCTATAATTTTTGTACCAAACTTGCCTAAAAGTAATTCACCATGTAGCTTTCTTACCGTGTACATGTTAGAATCTTTAGGGCTAATCGTTCCAGAAACCTCAGCGGCATAAGGGTTTATATAAGCGCTATTTTTATGACTAAAGCGCCCAGAAATAAACTCGGTAGCCTGAGTGTTTTCCGTTGGAATCACCATCGCATTCGGTGCTTTATGTAATGTTGTTTGCGCTAAACCCCATTGCTCTTGAAAAGAAATGGGGTCGCCAGTGGCTTCAACTACTGTTATTGGAGCTTGTAAAGGCGCTTCATAAGCATCTTTAAACAAATAAACACCTCCAGTTATGGCCAACAACACGATAAAGGGTAAAGCAATAATACCCGCAATAAAGTGCCATTTCCAAAGCCATTGATTTAATTTTTTATTCTTCATAAGGCCATCTAAAAGTTATAGTTTACACCAAAATGAAACGCTCTCGGGTTTCCAACAGAATAGCTATTCTCTCTACTATATTGATTATAACTTGCCCTTACAGAGTACAATTCATCAAAAATATTCAAAGCATGCAACCACACTTCAAAATGCCTGAACTTGTATGATGCTAAAACATCAAAGGTGTTATAACCGTCATAAGTTGCCGTACCAAAAGTACCATCGCCGTTATCAACCTGTCCTTCTAAACTGGTATTGTATTTTCCAACCAATTGATGTGTTAGGTTTAAAACCAAGTTTTTCACCGCTTTAGGCTTGTATGTAATTTTGGTTGAACCCAAAAGACTAGGCGCCGTTTCCCTATCGGTGTTTGAATAATCTACACCACCTTCATAAAACACCAAATAGCGGTGCTTGGCATAACTTCCATTGTAGCTAAAACTTAGTTGACTAAAAGGGGTGTATTTAATACCGTACTCAATACCATAAGATCTTGTTTTTCCGGCATTGGCATTGTAGAATTCATCATTGTCATTTCTTAAAGTCACTAAAGTGTTTTTTCCGTCGAGCATATACAACGCAGCATCCATACGTAGTTTATGATTTAAACTCCAATACGTTCCTACTTCGTAATTGTTATATGAACTTGGCTTTAATTCGAAAACCTCCTGCCCTACGCCTACAAAACTATTTCTGTAAAGCGTTGATGTTTGCGGTGGTGTAAACCCGTTAGAATAATTTGAATACACCCCAATGTTTTGATTGAAATTATAGTTAATTCCAACTTTTGGAGAGAGGTTATTATAATGGTTTTTAGAATCCTTTGGCCCAGCAATACCATCTACGGCATTGTTATAATTGTATTCAAAACCATCATAACGCAAAGCCGCTGTCACTTTTAAAGCTTCCGTTGGGTTAATTTCATATTGAAAATATCCTGCGTAGTTTAAAATATCAGCCTTATAATTTAAAATATAATCACCCGAATTTAATGTGTATCCAGTGTTCTGACCAGTAGCTGCATTTACGGTAACATCAATGGTTTCAGCTTCATATTTCTGAGGGGAAAAATCGGTTGACGCTCCAACAATTAATGATGAATTTGCAAAATCGAAATCCATTTTATGCTGAATTAACCCAACATAACTATTGAATGAATTACTGTTTATTTCTCCACTACCATCGCCGGTTAATTGTCTCGTATTTGAATCTCTAAACTGACTGATGCGGTACGATGGTATTTGATCCATCTTATTGTTTCTAAAAATAAAGTTGAAAGATGTTTTGTTCTTAGAATTCCAAAATTTATCTAATGTCGTTCTAGCGCGAAAGGCAAAAGCAATACGTTCTGCGAAAGTTTGATCACTTTCATAATTACCATCAGTAAAATCAGATTCACTAAACGAACCAGACATATCCGATCTATAATCAATAAGATGAATCGAGTTCGTCCAATCTAAACTAGGTGATAAATGATTCACGTTTTTAAAAGTAATCGCAAACTTTTCGTAATCACTGTGTTTTATAGGACCATCTTTTCGTTGTACGTAGTGGGTTCCTAGGTAAAATCCTGTTTTTTCATTAGCATATTGCGCTACTTCAAGGTCGTAACGTGTTAAGCCCATATCGTTAATTTGAAAGCCTAAAAACCCAGAGAAATCAGGTGTTGGATCTTTGGTAATAAAGTTGAAACTTCCTCCAATGGACTCACTACCGTAAATACTTGAAGCAGGGCCTTTTAAAACTTCAACACGCTTAAATGCAATGTCGTTCATTTCAAGTAAGGCATTATGATTGAAAACCGCGGTTGGTCTAATAGGCAGGCCATCTTCAACATATAAAAACAACGATCTTGTTGAAATTGGCGAACGTACCGCCATGGTATGCTGCTCATTTCCTGCAGCTTTAGATGAGGCCATAAACACACCAGGCACATCGTTTACCAATTGGTCAATACCAAAGGCTTTGGTTTCTTTTATAGCCCCTGAAGTAATTACCGAAATAGAGGCAGGAACTTCACGCCTTAATTGTTTCTCACGACTTGCTGAAACAACAACTTCCTCTAAAAGTTCGTCATTTTCAGTTAAAATAATGGTGTTTTCAGTGGCTGAAAGGGTTTGTTCAACAGTGGTATAACCCATAAATTTCACAATAACTGTAGGGTCTTCCGATAAGGAAATACTAAAACTTCCATTGATTGTAGAAACTACAGCTTTACTAGAATTTGTTTTCGATTGTATGGTGGCTCCGGCTAAAGGTTCTTGATTGGCATCAACAACTTTTCCTGTATATGTATTTTGCGCATAACCGCATAAGCTCGCTAAACTCATAGCGAGTATTAATATATTTTTCATGTAATTAGGTTTGGTTTAATGTAATAGCAAGCTTCCTTTTTGAGAAAATTTCAAAAAGCGCTTGTAAGTTTTTAGAAAACACATTAAACCTTAGGTGGTGGTACCGTACAGTCTTTAAATACCGTATTAATAGCATGGAGATACCTCCAATTATGCGGTATTAATTCTGAACTATTTGAATTGATACTATTAAGATGATAAGGCTGAAAATAAACAGGTACAAAGGCTTCAAAAAGGGAAGCCAAATACGAATCGCTAGTTGAATTATTTGAAGTACCTGAAGCCAGTTGCGTTACCAAGTGACACTTACCATTACATTCTAATTTCGGGGCCTCTTTATTGATACAATAAGTTTCTATAATATAGTCAACATTTAACTCAAAATAGGCAATGTACCCCATATTATATAAGGGTCTGATTGCCAATGAAAAAATGAGAATATATGAAAAAACAGCCTTCAAAAACGAAATTTTTACAATAAGCAAGCAAACTTAGTTCATAACAAGGGAAAAACAACGATTTTTTCTACAAATCTTCTTAATATATTCTTAACATTTTACCCGATTGACAATAGATTCCTTAGTTTTGTTCCCCTATGACCTTATTTCCTATAAACACGGGCAATTTTAAACTTGATGGTGGCGCCATGTTTGGCGTCGTTCCAAAATCTATTTGGCAACGTACAAACCCTTCAGATTCCAATAATATGATTGATTTAACGGCGAGATGCCTTCTTATTCAAGATGGTGACCGGCTGATTTTAATCGACAATGGTATGGGGAACAAACAATCTGAAAAGTTTTTTGGTTATTACTACCAGTGGGGCGACTTTAGCTTAGACAGTTCTTTAAAACAATATGGTTTTCATCGTGATGATATTACCGATGTTTTTTTAACACATTTGCATTTCGATCATTGTGGTGGAAGTATCCAGTGGAATAAAGATAGAACAGGTTACGAAACCGCTTTTAAAAATGCACATTTTTGGAGCAATGAAGACCATTGGCAATGGGCTACGCAGCCTAACCGCCGTGAAAGAGCCTCTTTTTTAAAGGAAAATATCCTTCCTATGGAAGAAAGTGGTCAGTTAAAATTTACAGGACTTCCAGAAAACGATATCCTTAAAAATTCAGCTTTAGGTTTCGATATCTTTTTTGCTAACGGACATACCGACAAGCAGATGATTCCTATGATAAAATATCAGGACAAAACCATTGCTTTTATGGCCGATTTATTGCCTACTGTTGGTCATTTGCCTCTCCCATACGTTATGGGCTACGACACCAGACCGTTATTAACCATGGACGAAAAGGAAAAATTTCTAAACATGGCTGCCGATGAAAACCTCTACTTGTTTTTAGAACACGATGCACATAACGAGATTATTACTGTGCAACATACCGAAAAAGGTGTTCGATTAAAAGACACATTTACAACTTCAGAAATATTCAATAAATAACACATATATAATTAAAAAGTAACTATGAAAACATTTAAAACAATAGCAACTTCAGCTTTTGCAGCTGTATTACTTTATGGCTGCGGTGGATCAAGTATCGTATCTACACCAGTTGAAAATATTGATAGTTCTCCTTTAAAAGTTTCAGAACTTACTGAAGCCGAAGCGCATAATTGGGGTCATTTAGACCTGGTTACAGATACTATTCCTGGGATGAGTGTTGATCGCGCTTACGCGGAATTAATTAAAAATAAAAAAGGTAAAAAAGTGATTGTTGCTGTGATTGATTCTGGTATTGATATCGATCATGAAGATTTAAATGAAATTCTTTGGACCAATGAAGATGAGATTCCTGGAAACGGCATTGATGACGATAAAAATGGTTATGTTGATGATATTCACGGTTGGAACTTTTTAGGTAAAGGTTACGACGAACAATTAGAAATGGTTAGAATTTTAGTTAGTGGTGACAAAAATTCTGAAGATTATGCCAGAGCGGAAGCTGAATATGAAGTAGAATACAAGAAGTGGACCGCTAATAAAACGCGTTACGATCAAATATATGGGGTGATTAAAGATGCTAATGCAACTTTAACTGCACATTTTGGGAAAGCAGATTACACTAAAGAAGAAGTTAAAGCTCTTGAAACAGAAGATGAAGATTTAGCAAAGGCTAAGCAAATCGCTATGAGCATGTATGGCAATGGCATGGATTCTTTAGCTGATGCTGAAAAAGAAATTAAAAATGGTGTTGAAAGCATTAATGATCGATTAAATTCTAATTTAAATAAAGATTTAAAAGGACGTGTTACTGGAGATGATCCAGAGGATATCACTGATACGAATTATGGTGATGCCAACGTAAAACCAGTTAAAAAATCTGAAAGTCACGGAACTCACGTAGCAGGAATTATTGCTGCCGTACGTAACAACGGAAAAGGCGCCAATGGTGTTGCTAACAACGTAGAATTAATGAGTGTTAGAGTGGTGCCAAACGGTGATGAGTACGATAAAGATGTGGCATTATCTATTCGTTATGCTGTAGATAATGGTGCTAAAGTAATTAACGGAAGTTTTGGTAAAAGCTATTCTCCACACGCCGATTGGGTACGTGAAGCCATTGCTTATGCTGCTAAAAATAATGTGGTTTTTGTACATGCTGCAGGAAATGACAGTAAAGATGTAGATACTGCACCTAACTTTCCAGATGATAATGTAGATTTTGTAGAGATTTCAGATACTTATATTAGAGTAGGCGCCTTAGCTCCGACTTATGGTTCTAAAATGATTGCTGGTTTTTCTAACTACGGAAAACAAAACGTTGATGTATTTGCTCCTGGAGCAAGTATTTACTCAACAACTCCAGAAAACGAATACGATACTAAAGGAGGTACATCTATGGCCGCTCCTGCTGTTGCTGGTGTTGCTGCATTAATTCGTTCTTACTATCCAGATTTAACAGCTGCTCAAGTAAAAACAGTAATCTTAGATTCTGGTTTAGCGATTAATAGAAAAGTTATTGTTGGAGGTAACACTTCTGATATTCGTCCGTTTGCCGATTTAACAAAATCTGGTAAAATGGTAAATGCTTATAACGCATTAATTATGGCTGCAAAATTATCTGCAGCTAAATAATATTACAACAATTAGTATTTATGCCTGCTTGAACATAATCAAAAACTGCAAAGTTCTGTTTTAAAACAGCCGATTATTTTCAAACAGGCATTTTTATTTAAATAATCCTACTAAATAAATTTACATATGAATCGTTTTCTTTTATCTGTTTTCTGTGTTTCATTACTGGTTTCGTGTAAACCAACACAGCAAACAGCCGCAACAAAAACCTCAGCAACATCACCTGAAAATTGTTCTACATATTGGCAACAGCATGTAGATTACAAAATGGAAATTGATATGGATGTAAACACCTATCAATACAAAGGCACTCAAAAACTGGTTTACACCAATAATTCCCCAGATGTTTTAAACAAGGTGTTCTACCATTTATACTTTAATGCCTTTCAACCAGGTAGCGAAATGGACGTGCGTTCTCAAAATATTCCTGATCCAGATGCTAGAGTAAAAGATCGTATAGGCAAACTTAAACCTAATGAAATTGGTTATATTAAAGTCAATTCACTTAAACAAAATGGCGTTACTATTAACCATGAAACCGTGGGTACCGTTTTAGAAGTGGAACTCGCAAAACCTATTCAGCCCGGTGAAAGTGTAACTTTCGACATGGTTTTTGATGCTCAAGTGCCTATTCAAATTCGTCGTTCTGGACGAAATAACAAAGAAGGTGTTGCCCTATCAATGACGCAATGGTATCCTAAATTAGCCGAATACGACTATGAAGGTTGGCATGCCGATCCTTACATAGGGCGTGAATTTCATGGTGTTTGGGGTGATTTTGATGTGACCCTTAACATTGATAAAAATTATGTAGTAGGAGGAACGGGTTATTTACAAAACCCTAATGACGTTGGTCATGGTTATGAAACAGGAACTGTCAAAACGCCAAAATCAGAGAAACTTACATGGCATTTTAAGGCGCCTAACGTACATGATTTTACATGGGCTGCCGATCCAGAATACAAGCACGATACCATGCAAGTGCCTAATGGACCGCTGCTGCACTTTTTATACAAAAGTACCATGCCGGCCGACAAGTTAGAAAACTGGAAAAATCTACAACCAAAAACGGTTGAATTGATGCAGTTTTACAGTGAGAACATTGGAAAATACCCATACGATCAATATTCAGTGATTCAAGGTGGCGATGGCGGCATGGAATACGCCATGTGTACTTTAATTCTAGGGGAAGGTGATTTTGATGGTTTATTTGGTGTAACATCGCATGAGTTAGCACATACTTGGTTTCAGTTTTTATTAGCTACAAACGAACTAACAAACTATTGGATGGACGAAGGTTTTGCCCAATACTTTGGAAAACTAGCAGAAAGCAAAATAAATGGTAAATCATTTAAAAAAGATACCAAACAGACTTACGATGTGTATTCATACTATGCTAATTCTGGAACTGAACAACCAATGACAACTCAAGCCGATCGTTTTCATTTTAATCGTTCTTCTTCAATTTCGGCATACTACAAAGGTTATGTGTTTTTAAACCAATTAGCTTATGTCATCGGACAAGAAAATCAGCAAAAAACCATAAAAGCATATTTTGATAAATGGGCGTTTAAACACCCTAACGGTAACGATTTTATCCGCGTAGCGGAAAAAGTTTCAGGACTAGAATTAGACTGGTATTTAAACGATTGGACACGTACCACAAACACCATTGATTACGGCGTAAAATTGGTTGAAAATAATAGTATTACTTTAGAACGAATTGGCCTCATGCCAATGCCTATAGACCTAACCGTAACTTATACTGATGGTACTACTGAAGATTTTTACATTCCATTACAAATGATGCGTGGTGAAAAACCAACCACAGCAACAACCTTAAACGACTGGGCTTGGGCTTATCCAACCTATTCGTTTAAAACTGAAAAAACCGTGAAAACCGTGACTATCGACCCAGACGAAATGATGGCCGATATCGATAGAGAAAATAACGAAAACTAGAAATAATTTTTCTAAATTTTATATGCCCTTTTGATTTATCAAAAGGGCTTTTTTGTGGATAACTAATTGTATCTAACTATAATATAACATTTTAAGATGTATAAGTTTATATGTATGTTTGTTATATAAGTAGTGAAATAAAACAGTTGGAGACTGTAGAGTTAGATATAGATGTATTAACTAAAGATTGTAACGATGCGCAATAAAGAAAATATCCTATTAATACTTTTTGCAATATGTCTGTTTTCAATAATTCATGCACAAACTAATATTGAGGATACCATATATATAAAATACAAACCACAACAATAAAAAAAGAAACCTCACCAAAATAAGATGGCAACCATAGCTCGAAGGACACAGAATGTGATTAAACTATTGATTTATATCAGCTTATTTTATTGCAATGTATACGCCCAAAATCAATCCAAAGGTAAATTCTGTGAAGAATATGAAATTAAAGATTACGGGGCATGTATAACATTAAAAACTGACAACACATTTGTACATAGTTTTGGCGGAGACATGGGTACAGAAGCTCATGGAAAAGGAGAATATAATTTTATAGACAATAAATTAATTCTCAACTATAATAAGACAGAACCTGTAAAAACAGGATATCATCTATCTAAAATATGGACAAACAATAAAAATACTATTACTTTAAATTTTAAGTTTTTCGATTTTGACAGTATTCCCGTTCCTAATGTAAACGTCTTTTATAAAGATAGTTTGTCTAAACAAGGTTATGGTGGTGGCGTTGCAAATGAAAAGGGAGTTGCTTCTTTAAATCTAAAAAAGGATAAAACATTTTTAAAGTTAAAAATGACTAATATTGGTTATTCCCCATACGAATTAAGTATTGATAAAAATTACAATTATGTTATTTCTGTATATCTACAAAAAGTTGGAAAAGGATTACCAATACTAAATCAAATAGATACTTTAATAATAGATAAAAAAAGACCAAAATATTTTACAGTTAGAAATAAAAATGGGTCAATAACTACTTGGAAAAAATTAGAAAACTAGATGCAGGAGTCTATATTTCTTCTGTTTCATTTAAAAACTACTTCAAGTCTGTTGGATCAGAAAATGATTAATCATTTTCCAAAAAGCGATGGCAAAGTATATAAAAAAAGTATTATAGGTATACTCACTATTTCTAAATCACAAAAAAGAAACGACAATCCTTAAAAACCTTATTTATTTTTTAATACCTTCGCAGTGTAAACTTTAGGGGTGTTCTAATTGTAGAACTGAGAAAAACCCTTTGAACCTGATGCGGTTAGTACCGTCGAAGGGAAAAGTTGAAAAGCACATTGCAATATGTGTTTACACACCTTTTCGTGAAAGTACTCCGCGTACTTTTTCATTTCAAAGTCATATTTCTCAAGCCTTTAAAATTTACAGCATCATTAAAAATGTACTGTAAAATGATAAAAATACGGGTTAACGAGAACATCATGGAAGTCACTAAAGACTTCAACATTCTTCAATTACTTGAACAACTAAACACCCCCAAAAATGGTATTGCTGTGGCTATAAACAGCGCTATTATTTCAAAGGAGGTTTGGGCGACCCAACATTTTTCAGAAAACGACAATATTTTAATTATACAAGCGACCCAAGGTGGGTAAAGTCCCCTAACCCCCAAATGGGGAACTAGATACGCTCAAAAATGAAATTAAAAGCCTAACACCACAACAATGAAAAACAAAGACACCGCACCAAAGCAAGATGGTATTACGAGACAACCGTTTCCTAATTCCGAAAAAATCTACGTTTCAGGAAAAATTCACCCACAAATGAAAGTGGCCATGCGTGAAATTTCGTTAAGCGACACAACCGATTCGATGACGAAAAAGAAAACGCCTAACGAACCTGTAACCGTTTATGATACTTCTGGACCATACACCGACCCTAACAAAGACATAAACATCCATGCGGGAATTGAAAGAATTCGTGAACCTTGGATTCAAGATCGTGGTGATGTTGAGCAATTAGATGGTTTTTCTTCAGAATATTCAAACCAGCGTTTAAACGATAAAAGTTTAGACCACATGCGTTTTTCATTATTAAAAAAACCATTGCGTGCCAAAAAGGGCAAAAATGTAACCCAGCTACACTACGCAAAAAAAGGAATCATCACTCCAGAAATGGAATACATCGCCATTCGTGAAAACCAACGAATCGACGAGATGACCGAGATTAGAAAGCAACATAAAGGCGAACATTTTGGGGCGTCTATTCCAGAAAAAATCACCCCTGAATTTGTACGTTCAGAAGTGGCTAGAGGGCGCGCAGTCATTCCTTCAAATATCAACCACCCGGAAGCTGAACCTATGATTTTAGGTCGAAACTTCTTAGTAAAAATAAACGCTAATATTGGTAATTCCGCCGTAACCTCATCTATCGAGGAAGAAGTAGAAAAAGCCGTTTGGGCTTGCCGTTGGGGTGCCGATAATATCATGGATTTATCCACAGGTGAAAACATTCATGAAACCCGTGAGTGGATTGTTAGAAACTCTCCAGTACCAATTGGTACCGTACCCATTTACCAAGCTTTAGAGAAAGTAAACGGTGTGGCCGAAGATTTGACTTGGGAAATTTTCCGCGATACTCTAATCGAACAAGCCGAGCAGGGGGTTGATTATTTCACCATACACGCCGGTGTTTTATTACGCTACGTCCCTATGACAGCCAACCGTGTGACGGGAATTGTGTCTCGTGGTGGTTCTATCATGGCAAAATGGTGTTTAGCACATCATAAAGAAAGCTTCTTATACACGCATTTTGAAGACATTTGCGAAATTTTAAAACAATACGATGTTGCTTTTTCTTTAGGTGATGGTTTACGCCCAGGATCGGTTGCCGACGCCAATGACGAAGCTCAATTTGCCGAATTAGAAACCTTAGGCGAATTAACTCAAATTGCTCGTAAACACGAAGTACAATGCTTCATTGAAGGTCCAGGTCACGTGCCAATGCACATGATTAAAGAAAACATGGAAAAGCAAATCGACGTTTGCGACGAGGCACCATTTTACACCTTAGGCCCATTAACAACAGATATTGCACCTGGATACGACCACATTACTTCGGGTATTGGAGCCGCCATGATTGGTTGGTTTGGATGCGCCATGTTGTGCTATGTAACACCTAAAGAACACTTAGGTTTACCAAATAAAGAAGACGTACGTGTTGGTGTGGTAACCTATAAATTAGCAGCACACGCGGCCGATTTAGCCAAAGGTCACCCAGGCGCTCAACACCGAGATAATGCCTTGAGTATGGCGCGTTTCGAGTTCCGTTGGGAAGATCAATTTAACTTAGGTCTCGACCCAGAACGTGCCCTTGAATATCACGATGAAACCCTACCTGCCGATGGGGCTAAAGTGGCGCATTTCTGTTCGATGTGCGGACCAAAATTCTGCTCGATGAAAATTTCACAAGAAGTTAGAGATTTCGCCGCCGAAAATGATATTGTTGATAACGAAGTCATTCAAAAAGGTATGGAAGAAAAATCTCAAGAGTTTAAAGAAAAAGGTTCAGAGGTTTATTTGTAATAAAATGAAAAAGTAAAAATGAAGAATGAATAAGGTATCTAATTTTTCATTCTTCATTTTTAATTATTAACTCAAGAAAATGGTCATTCTAATAGCTCCAGAAAATGATATTCCAAACGAAATTGAAATACTACATCAGCTATTTCAAGCAGGTTTGCAATACTATCATTTAAGGAAACCCAACAAAAATTATGAAGAACATGTTAATTACTTAAATCTGATAGATAAACAATATCATGATAGAATCGTAGTGCATTATTTTCATGAATTAATTAATGAGTTTTCTTTAAAAGGCATTCATTTTCAAGAACAAAAACGTATCGACCATATTGATAATCCGGGGCAGTATTTTAAAAACCTCAACATGTTTGGTAAAACGATAAGTTCATCCTTTCATGAGACTGAGGATATAGAAAGTTGTTATTTCGAATTCGATTACCATTTACTGAGTCCGGTGTTTTCATCCATTTCTAAAACCGGTTATAAAGGTCGTGGTTTTGATGTTACTCACATTGATAAAACAATTATAGGAATGGGAGGTGTTTCAACAAAAAACCTTGCAGAATTTACAAAATTAGGATATAAAGGTGTTGGTGTTTTAGGAGGCATTTGGCAAAGTGAAAATCCCAAAGAAACTTTCAAATCAATAATTAATTTTCAAAAATAAGAACAATTAGTTAAAAGTATTTCATAATGCTCACAAAATCATACACGTAAGAATATTATAAAATAAAAATATGTATTTTCGCAACTTTGCTCAATTTATTTATCAACTAAAATTAAAACATGAACTAAAACCACACCCCTTATCAGGATATCTCTCTCCCAGAGGGCCTACAATGTTATCACTATAGTATTTTTAAAATCCCTAACGATATCCTACAATTGAATTGCTATTATCAATTTAACTTAACTAATTTAAAGTATGAAAAAAGATTCTACCAAATCTTCTGCTAATTACCCTTCGTTATTTGATAATTATGTATTAAGTATAGCAGGTCATGACCCTTCTGGAGGTGCCGGAATTACTTCCGATTTGAAAACCTTCGAAGCCCACGGATTTTATGGATTAACGGTTTGCACCGCGATAACCATTCAAAATGACACTAATTTTAAACAATCTATTTGGACAAAGCCAGAAGTCATTCTATTGCAAATTGAAACGCTTTTCGAACGTTTTGAAATATCAGTAGTTAAAATAGGCATCATTGAAAACTGGAAAACATTATCCTTAATTTTGGATAAGTTACACGAGCTAAACCCGAGAATTAAAGTGGTTTTAGATCCCGTTTTTAAAGCCAGTTCTGGATTCGATTTCCATTATAAAGAAAGTCAGGAAATGCTAGATAAAATTTGGAAACAGTGTTTTATTATCACACCCAATTATGATGAAATTCAAAGTTTATACCCCAATTTGAACATTAAGAAAACGATAGAACATATTTCAAAATTTACAAGAATATACTTAAAAGGTGGACATCGCTCAGATTTAAAAGGCTGGGATGAGCTTTATTACGATAGAACCAGTGCTATTGAAATTTTTCCAATCTATAAAACGGTATACCAAAAGCACGGTAGTGGTTGTGTTTTATCATCTAGCTTGGCTTGTAATATCGCTTCTAATTATCCAATAAAGGATGCAGCAATTAACTCTAAAATTTACATTGAAACCTATTTACGAAGCAGCAAAGGATTATTAGGTACGCATAAAATGATTGTTGCGACGGGGTGATTTCTATAGAGGAGTTAAGGGAATACAAAAAAAGAAAATTAATAATGGAAATGACTAAAAGTTTTGAAGATTTAAAAGTTTAACAAAAAGGTCGTCAATTTGTTTTAGAGGTTTACAAAATGAGTAAGGCATCTCCAAGAGAAGAAATTTACGGATTAACCTCTCAATTTAGAAGAGCAGCAGTGTCAATTACGGCAAATATCGCTGAAGGTTATAAACGTAAAAGTCCGAAAGAGAAACTACGTTTTTATAATTTTTCACAAGCATCATTAGAAGAATGTCGATATTTTTTAATACTATCAAAAGATTTAGGTTATGTAGAAAACAATAAAAAACAAACTGAATTAATTCAAGAAGTTAGTAAAATGTTAAACGCGTATTGCCAAGGCATCTTAAGAAAAATAAATAATTAACTCCTAGCCTACTTTAACTCCTCTAACTACTTAACTACCTTAACTCCTAAAAAATGATCCCAAAATTACACTACATATCACAAGGCGCAACGCCGAAGACGCACATAGAAAACATTCAAAAAGCCTGTCAGTCTGGAGCCGAATTAGTGCAACTGCGTTTGAAGCATTATTCAGAAAAAAAGATTTTAAAAGCCGCACAAGAAGCCAGAGAAATTACGTCACATTATCAAACACGGTTAATTATAAACGACCATTATAAAATTGCAAAAGAAGTCAAAGCTGATGGGGTTCATTTAGGAAAATCAGACACTTGTCCTTCAATAGCAAGAAAAGCATTGTATTCATGGCAAATTGTTGGCGGGACAGCCAATACGCTAGAAGACTGTGAAAACCTGATCAATAAAAAAGTAGATTATATCGGTTTAGGTCCTTTCAGGTTTACAGAAACCAAGGATAATTTAAGTCCCGTTTTAGGTTTAAAAGGTTACGAAGGAATTATAGAAACGCTAAAAACAGAAACACCAATAATTGCCATAGGCGGACTAACAACAGATGATATTCCAGAATTACTAACAACAGGTATTCATGGCATAGCCGTTTCAAGAGAAATCACTAAAAATTTTAATAATATCAACGTCTTTAAACAACTCTTAAAAAGTTCAGAAGATTTAGAAGAACAAGTTTGGAAACCAAAAAATTCTTAACTACTTCAACTCCTAAAAAAACAAAATGAAAGACACACTACAAATAGCCGATAAAACATTCACATCACGATTATTCACAGGCACAGGAAAATTTAGTAATTCAAGTTTAATGCGTGACAGTATTTTAGCTTCAGAAAGTGAACTTGTAACTGTGGCTTTAAAACGTGTTGAAATGGACAACGAATCGGATGATATGCTGGTTCATTTAAAAGAAAATCATATTAATTTATTACCAAATACTTCAGGTGTACGAACTGCAAAAGAAGCTGTTTTTGCGGCAGAATTAGCACGTGAAGCTTTAAAAACCAATTGGGTGAAATTAGAAATTCATCCAGATCCAAAATATTTATTACCCGACCCCATTGAAACCTTAAAAGCTGCGGAAGAACTCGTTAAATTAGGTTTCGTAGTGATGCCATACATTCATGCCGATCCTGTACTGTGTAAGCGTTTAGAGGAAGTTGGCGTACAATGTGTGATGCCTTTAGGCGCACCAATAGGTAGTAATAAAGGGTTAAAAACAAACGACTTTTTAGAAATTATCATCGAACAAAGCAATGTACCAGTTATTGTTGATGCGGGAATAGGAGCCCCATCACACGCCGCTTTTGCCATGGAATTAGGAGCCGATGCTGTTCTGGTTAATACCGCAATAGCCGTGTCACAAAATCCAATAGAAATGGGTAAAGCCTTCAAAATGGCTGTAGAGTCGGGGAGAATGGCTTATAACGCAAAATTAGCACCTGTAAAACAACATGCCGAAGCCAGTAGTCCGTTGACTTCGTTTCTTAACGTCAGTAGTTAAGGAGTTAACTTCTCTACCTACTTAACTACTTAACTACTCATAATAAATGAACACATTCAAAAATACATTCAATACATACGATTGGGACACCCTAGAACGTGAAATCTATGCGTTTACCAAAGCAGATGTTCAAGCAGTATTGGCCAAAGAAAAAATAACATTAAACGACTTTAAAGTCCTTATTTCCCCAGCAGCGACGCCTTTTTTAGAGCAAATGGCGCAACGTAGTAATCAGCTGACTAAAAAGCGTTTTGGGAATACTATTCAGATGTATATTCCGATGTATTTGTCTAATGAATGTCAAAATATATGTACCTATTGCGGATTTAGTATGACGAACAAAATTCCGAGGAAAACCTTAAGTGACGCCGAAATTTTAAAAGAAGTGGCGCATATTAAAAGTTTAGGGTATGACCATATTTTGTTAGTAACCGGAGAAGCAAATAGAACCGTTGGGGTTTCGTATTTGAAGCATGCGATTCAACTGGTTAAAAAATATTTTTCAAACATAAGTATTGAAGTTCAACCCTTAGATCAAGATGAATATGAAACGCTTATCGCGGAAGGTTTATATGCTGTTTTAGTCTATCAAGAAACGTATCATGAAGCGACCTATAAAGTCCATCATCCGAAGGGAAAAAAATCGAATTTTAATTACCGATTAGATACGCCAGATCGTTTAGGAAAGGCAGGTATTCATAAAATCGGTTTAGGGGCTTTATTTGGTTTGGAAGATTGGCGTGTGGATAGTTTTTATACCGCTTTACACTTAAAATACCTTCAAAAAACCTATTGGAGAACAAAATATTCCATTTCATTCCCAAGATTACGTCCGCACCAAGGCGATGTAGAACCTAAGGTAGAAATGACAGATATTGATTTAGTACAACTCATTTGTGCCTACCGTTTATTAGATGAAGATGTTGAATTATCGATGTCTACACGCGAAAGTGAAACCTTTAGAAACAACATCATCAGATTAGGAATCACCTCAATAAGTGCCGAATCTAAAACCAATCCGGGCGGTTATGCTGTAGAACCACAATCTTTAGAGCAGTTTGAAATTTCAGATGAGCGTTCTACAGAAAGTATCAAAAATATGATTCAATCACAAGGTTATGAGGTGGTTTGGAAAGATTGGGATCGCAGTTATGTGAATTCAAATTTAGAATAGTAAGCTCAATGTGAGCATCTTTATGTGACCCTGAAACGAGTTCAGAGTGACGTTTGTAAGACTTATGACTGAATAAGAATCTTCTGAAAATTTTTCAGCGCTAAAATCAGATTATGTAAAAGCAACTTTTTTATTTCATTACCTTTGAGCCTTTAAAACACACCAATTGAGCTTTACCTTTAATAAAAAAGAAAAACTTAAAAGCAAAAAACTTATTGAGCAATTGTTTGCCGAAGGAAAATCTGTTATAGCATATCCGTTGCGCCTTGTTTATTTGCCTACAACTTTCGAAACTAACATCCCAGCACAAACAGGGGTTTCGGTTAGTAAACGTTATTTTAAATTGGCTGTAGATAGAAACCGCATAAAGCGTTTAATGCGTGAATCATACCGACTTAACAAAGCCTCGTATTTTAACAATTTAAGTCAGCCCTATGCGTTTATGATTTTGTACATTGGTAAAGATAAACCAGAATATGTTAAATTGGAAAAACGTATGACACTTCTATTTGAAAAATTTAGAAGTCAGGTTTCAGAAAAATAATCTATTACATGAAAAAAATCTTCAATAAAAAAATTATAATTCCAGTTATGGTTGGTGTTGTGTTTTTAACGACATCGGCATTTAAAAATGATTTTTTTGAAATAGCAAAACAGATTGAAATTTTCACCACACTGTTCAAGGAACTTAACATGAATTATGTGGATGAAACCAATCCTGGTGAACTCATGGATACGGCTATTAAAAGCATGTTAGCCGATTTAGATCCATACACCAATTTTATGAACGAGCAAGATGTTGAAGCTGCTCGTATTAACAATACTGGTGATTATACAGGTATTGGTGCTCGTATAAAAACCTTAGAAGATAAATTATTGGTTATTGAACCTTACAAGGATTATCCTGCTGACCAAGCTGGTTTAAAACCTGGTGATGAAATCATAAAAATTGGCAATACTGTTGTTGCTGGATATAAAGATCATGCTGGTGATTTATTAAAAGGTACTTCAGGTTCTTCTGTAGAGGTTACTTATTTACGCCAAGGAAAAACACATACAGCAACTATAAAACGTGCCGAAGTAGATATAAAAGCGGTTCCACATTTTTCTATGGTTAATGATAAAACAGGTTACATTGTTTTAAGCCGTTTTAGTAACAAAGCCTATATAGAAACGAACTATGCGTTACGTGATTTAAAAGCTCAAGGTGCGTCAAAAATTATTTTAGATTTAAGAGGAAATCCAGGTGGATTACTAAATGAAGCTATTAAAATTGTGAATCTTTTTGTTCCTAAGGGACAGCTTGTAGTAACCACAAAATCTAAAGTAAAACAGTATAATCGTACTTACATCACTCAAAACCAGCCAATAGATACCGAAATTCCTTTAGTAGTTTTAATTGATGGCGCTAGTGCTTCGGCCAGTGAAATTGTATCGGGTGCTTTACAAGATTTAGATCGTGCTGTTATTGTTGGGTCTAGAAGTTTTGGTAAAGGGTTAGTACAACGACCAAAACAACTTACTTATGGCACGCAGGTTAAAATTACAATTTCGAGGTATCATACACCTTCCGGACGCTGTATACAATCTTTAGATTATTGGAATAGAAATGAAAAAGGGGAAGCCGTTCGTGTAAAACAAGAAAATTATCACGAGTTTAAAACCAAAAATGGTCGTAAAGTTTTTGATGGTGGTGGTGTACTTCCAGATGTTGCACTGGGTGCAACAAAAAATCCAACCATTACAAAGGCTATTCAAGACAGCGATTTAATTTTCAATTATGCCGTAGATTACTATTACAATCATAAAATTGAAGATATTAACAATTTTACCTTAACGGATAAAGATTTTTCAAACTTCAAAAGTTATTTAGAAACCAATAATTTTTCTTTTGAAACTGAAACTGAAAAAGCACTAAATAAAGCTTTTGAAACCTCTAAAAAAGAAGCTTTAAACGACGATATTGAAAAAGAATACAATGCCCTTATTAATCATTTAAACGCTTCTAAAAACAAAGTTATAGACGAAAATAAAGCCTATTTGTTAGAATTACTAACAGAAGACATTGTGAAATGCTATGTGCACAGAGAAGGTTTATATGATTATTATAAGGTTCATGATACTGAAATTAAAAAAGCTTCAGAAATTTTGAGCAATTCAACGTCTTATCAAAGTTATTTAAGGTAAAAAACCTCCAACTTATTTATTTCAATTTGAATATTTTATAGCTTAAATTTCAGTTCATCTATAAAATATTCAGATACACAGACTTCTAGTAAAATTTTCGATTAAAAATATTATATTTATATCGATAGAACTCCCTACTATGTCTAAATTATTAGTGTTTATATTAATAATACTTCAATCTGTGTCTGCTTTTTCACAAAGAGCGCTTACGCATGTGGTTTATTTTGAAACCGATAAATATGACGTTCCAAGTACCGAAGAGAACCGTTTGCTTCTTTTTATTTCTAATTTAAATGATATTGAAATAGCATCCATTTCCATTTTCGGATTTTGTGATGATCGCGGAGCCGATACTTATAATTTAATCCTTTCTCAACAACGGGCAGATGCTATAAAAACCATTTTTTCTAACAATGAAATTAGTGAGAGCTTAATTACCAATGTCGATGGCAAGGGTAAAATTTTATTAAAGATTGTCAAAGAAGAAGATATTCTAAAGATTCGCGGATTAAACCGAAAAGTTGAAATTATCGTAGAGCCTAAATTACCAAAACCAATTCCAGAGCCTGTAGCTGAAATAGAAACGCCAGTTATTGAAAAAGATAAAACAACGGTTGAACTCATTAATGAAGGTGAAAAAGGTGATAAGATAGTATTCAATACTATTTTATTTAAAACTGGTGAAGTTGCTATGAATGCTGGATCGGAAAAAATATTGGAAGCCATCGCTGATGCATTAGTGAAAAGGAAAGAAATTTATTTTACCATTCAAGGTCATGTATGCTGTACCCAAAATTCACGAGATGCCGTGGATAGAAAAACTAAAAAACGCAACCTTTCTGAAGCTAGGGCAGAGTATGTTTATAACTATTTTGCTGAAAAAGGCGTAAGTAAAAAACGGATGAGACACTTAGGTATGCGTAGAAAATTTCCCTTAGGTGGTGATCCAAAATTTGACCGCCGTGTGGAAATTGTCATTACTTATGTTGATGATAATGTGAAATAGTGTATATAAATTTATAGAGGTCGGTAGATAAATACTTATAATTTAAACTCAAGATAAATTTAAAAATGAGAATGTTGTATGTAGTACTATTGTCGGTTCGCAGTCGAGAACTTTTCGTTTTTAAAAATCGGATCTTGACTGCGCCTGTCTGCCGATAGGCAGGCTCGACCTGACATTCAGCTAAATCTCAACTTAAAAGTATGTAACTAGCTACTGACCTCTATAAATTTAACATGAAAAACCTCTCCAACTATGATAAGAAAATCTATTTTTCTTATCAATTAAATTTTATGTGAAAACATTTTTAGTATTTCTATACATTCAATTTTTGCTATGCTACCCGTTTTAGCGCACGTTTAACAGGGTAATTATTTAAAATAGTATATTTTAGTTATTCTTTTATCCTTACCCATTCTAATATTCCATTTCCTTTTAAAATCTGTTTCCAAATTTCATCTAACGGAGTAATACACTCATATGAAATATAAAGTCTGGATGCATAATCATATCTTTTTTCTGCTATTTTATTGTTTGAAGCGTCTACTCCAGCATCCCAAAAAATTGGGGTAACCAATTTTCCATTAATACTTCTACCTTTATATAGAATTAGTAATCTAGGATTTTCTTGTCCTGTAAGTTTAGATTTTATACTTGACTCCATTTCTAACATTTCACACATACTTCCAAATGGTCCGTATTCAAAAACTTCATATTCTTGGTTACTTTTTATTGACGGGTCTGAAGAACGTGTGACTTTAAATTTTGAGGAATAATGGGTTTCTGTTTCTGACTTAAAATATCCTTCTACAATTATATAATCATTTTTGTTATATTGATTTAACCATTCATTAAAGGTTGTATATACAGGATCACAAGCTTTGCTTTCAGAGATTACTCCAAATAGACAAAACATTAGTAAAGTTATTTTTTTCATTTATTTTAAAGTTACTTTTATTTAGAGGTATTACTGGCTAATAATAAATTCATAACCCAATGTTAGAGTTTTTAATCTTCCTCCTGTAATAACCTTTGGTTTATCATTTGTATACCAGCCATATTTCGTTTTAAAACCTGTTCAACATCTTCCGTTTTTATATGACCTAATACGCCCCAGGGTCCGTCATAACCTAAATCAAATAGGCTTTTAATCATAGGATATTCATAATCGCCTTCACCAATAGTTAAAATTTTAGGACCATCTTTACGCAAACCGTTTAAATTCACACAGGTTAAATAAGGTTTTATGTTTTTAAATACCCGTGTATAATCGTCTAAATCTTCCTGAGCATGGTGGAAATTATAAACGATCTTTAAATTAAAATCGGGCAATCTATTTATAATATCAACTTGATTATCGGTATTACCAAACCAACCACTGTGATTATACAAAGCTAAGCCAACACCTAAAGCATCAGCTTTATCTTTTATAAATCTAATGTATTTTATAGCACGATTTATGGCTTCTTCCTGACTTAAATTTTCGAAATAATTAGGACTAAAACTCAACCAAATATCCGGTTTGTTATCAACGCCTTCAAGCTTTGTTAATAGTGATTTGTTTAACGGACTTAACTTTCCTATGCTATCTCTTTTTGCATTTAACCATAGAAATATAGCCTCAATGTCCATATTGTTTTCCTTCGCTAAAACAAATTCCTCTTGAATATAATCTAAATGTTCTTCACGCCAATTATAACCATACTTAGAAAAGCCCAGGTCTTTAAGCATGCTTATTCTTTCTTGTGGCTGACGTTCTAAAGCATCAAAAGAAACCACACACCATGGTACAATATCATCAATATTTATCTGTTTTTTAGCTTGTGCATAAGAAAAACTTAAGGGTAAGATAAATAGTAAAAAACAGATTTTTAATAAATTATTCATTGATCCTTTTTAATTAAAAGATAAACTTAAAAAATAATACTTTAGATATGATGTTCGTTAAACTCGATACATCCCGATATGCGGAATATCGTCTTCTAAATAAGTGTCGCCTACTTCTTTAAAACCTAAATTATTATAAAATTGTTTTAAATGATATTGCGCTGAAATTTTAATCTTCGTTTCTCTAAAATGCATGCGAATGACTTCAATAGACATTTCCATAAGTTCATAACCATATTGGTGATTGCGTTGACTTTTAGCCACCAAAACGCGCCCGATACTGGCCGATTCAAAATATAAACCAGGTTCGAAAACACGCGTGTAGGCCACAAGTTTTTTCCCTTTATAACCTAAAACATGAAGGGCTTTGTCGTCTTTACCATCTATATCTTGATACACGCAGTCTTGCTCTACCACAAAAACTTCACTTCGTAATTGAAGCAGTTTATAGAGTTCGGTAGTGGTTAAATCTTCAAAGGTTTTTATTATATATTTAAGCATGGGTGTTTTCTATTAATGAATTGAAGTTACTCCTTTTAATTGATGAGATTCCTGCCTTCGCAGGAATTTAATCTTGAACGATAACGTCTTTAGCATCATCGTAACTATATTCTGGCTGAATATTCACGTGATTAATATGGTATTTTTTAAAAACGTGCTGCTCGATATTCTGTAAAATGGTATCAAATTCAGATAATGTAATATTTTTACTAAAATCAATATGGGCTTCTAGATGTACTTCATCTTCGTTTAATTGCCAAACATGTACATGATGCACGTTTTTAACACTTTCAAAAGCATTAATTTCATCTACAATTTTTTCAATAGGCACCGAATCTGGTGTAAATAACATAAGAACTTTAGTAGAATTGATAAGTAAATCAAAGCCCATCCAAATTAAATAAACGGCAATAGCTAAAGTAAGGACACTATCTACCCAAAACAACTGGTAATACTTCATAAGAAGTCCGCCAACCAATACGGCAACACTCGCCATCATATCGGTAAGTAAATGAATGTAGGCACTTTTCATATTCATATTACTTTTAGAATCCTTCTTAAGTAAAAGCACACTAAAACCATTACCTAAAATAGCCACTAAAGATAACCAGATGACTAATTCAGATTCTATTTCTTGAGGATGCTGAAAACGTTTAACCGCTTCAATAATCAATAAAACAGCTACAACTATTAATGTGGCGGCATTGATGAAAGCTGCTAAAATTTCAGCACGCTTATAACCAAAAGTACGTTGAAAAGAGGCTCTTTTTCTAACAAGTTTAGTAGCTATATAACTTACAATGAGCGAAATAACATCGCTAAAATTATGTAAAGCATCACTAAGTAAGGACAAACTACCAGATAGGAGTCCGCCAATAACTTGCGCTACCGTAATAACGATGTTTAAAAGTATGGATATAACAAGGTTCCGACCTTTTAAATCGGGATGATCATGAGTGTGATGGTGCCCATGAGAATGACTCATTTAGCAAGACACCGGAATTTTATCGATTCTAGTTTGATGTCTTCCGCCTTCAAATTCTGTATTTAAAAAGACCTCAACCATTTCTAAAGCTTGTGGAATAGCTGTAAACCTTGCAGGAATACATAAAATATTCGCGTTGTTATGACTTCTTATAAGGTGTACAATTTCTTTATTCCAACATAAACCCGCACGAATTTTTTGATGCTTGTTCGCGGCCATGGCCACACCATTGGCGCTTCCGCAAATTAAAATACCAAAAGTAGAGGTGTTATTAACAACATCGGTTGCTACGGGGTGTACAAAATCGGCGTAATCAACACTATCATTAGCATCGGTACCATGGTTATTTACGGTATAACCTTTAGATTCAAGGAGTTCCTTAATTGCAAATTTATAATCTGTTCCGGCGTGGTCGTTTCCTATAGAAATTGTCATGTGTATATCTTATATTGTATTGTTATACAAAGGTAGTAATTATTAACCATGTGTATTAAAATGTGGATGAGTTGTTAATAACTGTTCATTACTTTCTAAAAGAAAAATATTGAATATCCATTTATTTTTCCAATCAAAAACCGCAACTTAAAATCCAAATTTTTAATTCATTTTTTTTAGCGATGTTATCAGCCTAAAAATTGTTCACTATGAACACAAAATTAAAAAAACTTATGAATAAACACTACTGGTTTTTGGTTGTTAACAACTGTGGATATAAAAATGAAAAAGACTTAAAATTAGACAATTAATCGTAATTACATTGTTAAGAACCTATTAACAAACTGTAAATTTAAAGCCATCAAAATAAAATTTAAAAAAGTTATACCAGTTATTAACACCCTATAATAACCACCATTGTTTTTTTAAATTTTAAAAGAAAAATAATAATATATATATAAGTGTGGATAACTTCAAAAATTGAGTATTGTGAAGAGAAAGGAAGTTGTCGTTCGTTTTTGAATTACGATTTAAAAAATTGACTTTGATATGAATTAAACTTAAGGAAATATTCGTTTAATTTTAAAAACGTAGCTTTGTATAAAATAAATAGCAAAATCTTCTCCTAAATTCCTGCTATTTACTAACACAATTCCTGTATCTTAGGAATTGAAAAGATTACAATATTAAATGACTAGAAAAAGAAAAGGAAAATCCAAGAATAAAGGGATTTCCAACCTATCAAATACTATCTTAAGTATTTTAAAAAAAGAAAGAAATCAGTCTTTCAACTACAAGCAAATCGCCGCTAAACTTGGTGTAAACGATGCCAGTAGTAGAAATCAAATCATAAAAAAATTACGCGATTTACAAGGCAAACAAGAAATTGAAGAAGTAGAACGTGGTAAATTTAAAGCCGTGATTAACTCAGAATACCATACCGGTAGGCTCGATTTAGCCGCTAAAGGCAATGGTTATATTATTTGTGAAGACTTTGAAGATGATGTATTTATCGCTTCAAATAATATTAATAAAGCCTTACATGATGACGAAGTAGAATTCTATGTTTACAAACGTAGAAGACGCGGTAAGTTAGAAGGTGAGATTACAAATATTATAAAACGCTCAAAATCAGAGTATGTTGGTGTGATTCAATTGCATGAAAAATATGCTTTTGTAATTGCAGATAGTAATAAAATGTACAAAGATATTTTTGTACCTATCAATAAAACCTTTAAAGCTGAAGACGGCGATAAAGTTTTAGTAAAACTAGAAGATTGGCCTGAAAAAGCCGATTCACCTTACGGAAAAGTGGTGCAAGTACTTGGGAAACCAGGTGATCATAATACTGAGATTCACGCGATTTTAGCTGAATATGGTCTACCTCACGAATTTCCTTATGAAGTAGAACAGTTTGCAAATCAATTAGATACTTCTATTACTGAAGAAGAAATTGCCAAACGTCGTGACATGCGAAAGGATTTAACCTTTACCATAGATCCTAAAGATGCTAAAGATTTTGATGATGCCTTATCCTTTGAAGTTTTAGATAATGGTTTATATGAAATTGGTATTCACATTGCCGATGTATCGCATTATTTACAAGAAGGTACTATTTTAGACGATGAAGCTTACGAGCGTGCCACATCGGTGTATTTAGTAGATCGTGTGGTGCCTATGTTACCAGAAGTACTGTCTAATAACGCTTGTTCATTACGTCCTCATGAAGAAAAATATACCTTTTCTGCAGTGTTTCAAATGAATGATAAAGCTGAAATTAAAAATCAGTGGTTCGGTAGAACGGTTACTTACAGTGATGCACGTTATGCTTATGAAGAAGCACAAGCCATTTTAGAATCCAAAACAAACGACATTCCTGCTGAAGTCTCTTTAACAGGAAAAGCTTATAAAACCGATCAAAAATTAGCTGATGCCATTCTAAAAATGGACGAATTGGCTAAAATCATGCGTGGAATACGCATGCGATCTGGTGCTCTTTCTTTTGATAAAGTAGAAGTCAAATTCAATTTAGATGAAGAAGCAAACCCAATTGGTGTGTTCTTTAAAACCAGTATGGATGCGAATAAACTTATTGAAGAGTTTATGCTTTTAGCAAACCGTAAAGTTTCAGAATTTGTTGGAAAACAAGATCCTAAAAAGACCTTTGTTTATCGTGTTCATGACGAACCAGACGATAGTAAACTAGCGAATTTACAAGGCATTGTTTCAAAATTTGGTTATAAACTTAATTTTAAAGATCGTAAAACAACCGCCACTTCATTGAATCATTTATTGAAGGAAGTTAACGGTAAAAAGGAACAAAATTTAGTTGATACTTTAACGATAAGAAGTATGAGTAAAGCTGAATATACCACCCATAATATCGGGCATTACGGTTTGGCTTTCGATTACTATAGTCATTTTACATCGCCTATTCGTCGTTATCCAGATGTGATGGCGCATCGTTTATTGCAACATTATTTGGATGGCGGAAAATCGGCTAATGAAGATGTTTACGAAGAAAAATGTAATCATTCCAGTAATATGGAAGGTTTGGCAACACGTGCTGAAAGAGATTCTATAAAGTACATGCAAATCCGTTTTATGGAAGATCATAAAAATGAGAATTTTGTAGGGGTAATTTCTGGGGTAACCGATTGGGGAATTTATGTAGAAATCATTTCAAATAAATGTGAAGGTATGGTGAGTGTGCGTGATATGACCGACGATCATTATGCTTTTGATCAAGATCAATTTGCTATGGTTGGAAAAAATACAGGCATGACCTATCAACTTGGTGATGAAGTTGTTGTAAAAGTTAAAAACACCGATTTAGTTAAGAAACACTTAGATTTCAACTTGTTAGGAAAGCCAGAACAAGAAAATTAAAATTATCACAAAGTAAATTTAAGCTGGTATAATTATTGATAATTTTGTGCCTATAACTAAAACAAACAAACGTATGAAACGCATATTTTTCATTTTAACATTAATAATTTCAGGAAGTATTTTCGCCCAAGAGACTGAGACTGTAGAAAAAACAATTGGGGAATTTACTGAACTTAAAGTTTACGATTTAATTCAATTAGAACTTGTAAATTCCGAAGAAAATAAAATTGTTATCACAGGTAAAAATACCGAACAGGTTACCATAAATAATAAAAATGGAAAGCTGAAGATTAAAATGAACATTGAAAAATTATTCAATGGTAATGATACTAAAGTCACCTTGTATTACAAACATATCGATGTGATTGATGTTAATGAAGGCGCTCAAATTACTTCAGATGATGTTATAAAACAATTTGAAATCGATTTAAGAGCTCAAGAAGGCGCTACTATTAGCGTACCGGTTGATGTGAAGCATACCCTTGTTAAATCCGTTACAGGTGGTATAATTACTGTTACAGGAACTTCTAAAGATCAAAATATAGATATAAATACAGGTGGTGTTTTTAAAGGAGAAGCATTAATAACCGAAGACACCGATGTGTCTATAAAAGCTGGTGGTGAAGCTTATGTTAATGCGACACAAGAGGTTAATGCTAAAATTAGAGCAGGCGGTGATGTTTATATCTACGGAAGACCTGAGGTTATAAACGAAAATACCGCTTTAGGTGGTAGTGTAAAGCGTATGGATAAATAGAAATATAATTAATATTAATTTTTTAAGACACCTTCATGTTACGATGGTGTCTTTTTTATTTGGGAGCTTTGATAATTCAATTTTTAGATTAAAATCATACAAAAACACTCAAATCCTTTAATTTTACAACTCTAGTAACACTACATAGAAACCCAAATAATCTATTGAGCTTCGTAAATTTAAATATTATTAAAGATGGTAATGGTGAATTTGGTATGTTCTTTTATAGTGTTTCATCAAAGAAAAAATTTAGTCATTTACTTTTGGTTTTATAAACAATGGAGCAATCAAAACATAGAATTACTTTCAAGGTTTTAATAGGTTATATCATCTTAGTTATTTTAGCTACTATTTCTGGGTTTTTGGTGCTTTCGGAGATTAGAACCTTTACTCAGTTACAAAAACAAGATATTTCAGACCGTAATAAAATAGTAAAAACAGGTGGTTTAATAGCTGATATTTATAAAAATGAAAGTTTAGCACGTGCTGCCATTCAATTAAACTCGACAGAAAAATTCAATGAATATCTTATTGAAAATGAAAAACTTATATCAAAAATTGATTCACTCAATGTCATTGTTTCTAATAGTTCTCAGGCCTCTATTTTAGACAGCATCAAATTGGTTATAGACAAAAAGCTTAAAAATATTAAAGACTTAAAAAGTTTGAAGACTAAGGATAATTCTGATACGTCCTTTAATAAAGCTATTAATAAATTAAGTTCTATTGATTCCCTTTTAGGTAAAGTAACTATAGGAGATTTGGTAAAAAATCCTAATACTTTAGATGCTAAAAATCGTAAAAAGTTTGAGGAATATGTAAGCATACTTAATAGATACAATCCTAAGGATTCTATAAATAATGTTGAGCAAAAACAAGTAGATTCGCTTTTATCTATTTCTAGAGATATGCTTAAAGATGCTCAAATTAAAACCAGTAATCAACGCATATCACTGCTTAATAAAGAGCGAGAACTTATCGATAACGATTTGATCATTTCTAGAAAGTTACAAGAGCTTTTAAGTAATTTGGAAATTGATGTCATTAGGTATGCCAGCAAGATGAATAATCAGCGAGAAACCACGCTTAATCATAGTAAAGGCATTATTTTACTTGCTGCGGGTATCAGTTTTATTATCATTATTTTATTTTCAGTTATCATTTTGAATGATTTTTGGAAAACCCAACGCTATCGTAAACAGCTTGAAGAGGCTAATGAAACCAAATCATCTTTGTTAAAAAGCAGAGAACAGTTAATTTCTATGGTAAGTCATGATTTAAGAACACCATTAAACACTATTTCAGGCTTTAGTGAGTTGCTTCAGAAAACAAACCATAACACAAAAGAATCTAATTACATTACACATATTAGAAATGCTTCGGCGTATATGGGACAATTGGTGGATGATCTTTTGGAGTTTTCTAAACTTGAAAATGGTCATATTGTTGTAGAATCTATTCCTTTTAATTTAGAAATGCATATTGATGAGATTGTTCAAAATGCTAAAAATATTGTTGAAGAAAAACCCATTCGGTTTATCGTAAACCATGATAGATCTATAGAACATTTAGTTATTAGCGACCCATTCCGCTTAAAGCAAATTTTGTATAATTTGATTATAAACGCCTATAAATTTACAAATGAAGGCAGTATTACTATCACAAGTTTATTGAATAAAGAAGCGGATAAAGACCAATTGGAGATTTCGGTAGCCGATACTGGAGTAGGTATTAGCAAAGATCAAAAAGAAAATATTTTTAAAGCATTTACTCAAGCGGATTCGCAGATAGAAAACCAAAAAAAAGGATTTGGTTTAGGACTTACCATTTCAAAAAAATTAGCTAAGATATTAGGGGGAACATTGACTTTAGAAAGCGAATTATATAAAGGTAGCACCTTTACCCTGAAAATACCTGTATTACGTTCAAGTTCGGTTTTAATAACTTCCAATTCACACAAACCTAAGATTGTTTTTAATTTAAAAGCGATAGTTGTGGAAGATGATGATTCCATGCAACTACTTTTAAAAACCATTTTAAAACAACACGGTATTGAGGCCTTTGTGTTTGATAATGCTAAAAAAGCATTGGAATCTATTGATGATATTGCTTATGATATGGTTTTTACCGACATTCAACTTCCTGAAATGAACGGCATCCATTTTATGGAAACACTTAAAAATCAAGTATCTTATAAAGACCAACCTATTATAGCCATGACAGGACGCGTAAATATGTCTAAAGAAGATTATATGAACAGTGGCTTTTCCGAAGTATTGATAAAACCTTTTGATACGGATAAAATAGTGGATGTTTTGCAGCAGTTTTTTCAGTCCAAATTATCAAGTGTGCAATCGGAGTTTATAACCGATAATAGCAAAAAAACGGAAGGCTTTAGTGTTATGTCTTTGGGATCTTTTTTAAATCATGATGAGAGTGCTATAAAAAAAACGTTAGGGACTTTTATAGAAGATACCAAAAAGAATTATTTGTTATTAGAAGAGGCTAAAAATAATCATGATATAATCACAATCAATCAGGTGGGGCATAAAATGTTAAGTATGTTTAAACAGCTGGAAGTAAAGGCGGTTATTCCTTATTTGGAATATTTTGAAACGGCTAAATCTATTGATGATAAGATTTTTATAGATTTTGAAAAAAGTTTGAAAAGTTTTATAAATGTTATGGAAAACTATCTTAATTAATATGGTATTCCTTCATTTTGTTATAAAGTGTTTTTCGTGTAATATTCAATAATTTGGCTGCTTGTGTTTTATTATTACCTACTTCTTCTAAAGCATTTATAATGAGTACTTTTTCATTTTCTTTAGTTGAAAATTTGTTAGATACTATATGGTTTTCCTTAGGTTGGCTCAATTCAGTTGGTAATGCATCTACATCAATAATTTCAGTAGATGTTAATAATGTAGCTCTTTTTATAACATTTGAAAGTTCGCGTAAGTTGCCTGGCCAATTGTAATTTTGAAATATATTTAAAGCTTCTTTTGAAAACCCTGCAACCGATTTATTAAGTTGTGCATTGGCTTTATCTAAAAAGAAATCGGCATACAAAATCAAATCATCGTTTCTATTTTTTAAATTAGGCACTTTTATTGAAAATTCATTTAATCGATGGTATAAATCTTCGCGAAAATCACCTTTTTCAACAGCTACTAACAAATCTTCATTCGTCGCCGTTACCAACCTAATATCCACATGAATTTCACTGCTGCTACCAACAGGTTTTACTTTTCTTTCCTGTAAAGCTCTTAATAATTGTATTTGATTTTCGTAGCTTAAATTACCAACTTCATCCAAAAAAAGTGTTCCGCTATTTGCTGCTTCAAAATGCCCTATTTTATCGTCGGTGGCTCCTGTAAAGGAACCTTTTTTATGTCCAAAAAATTCACTAGATGCAATTTCTTTAGGTATAGCACCACAATCAACTGCTACAAAAGGTTTATTATGTCTCGGGCTTTTTAAATGGATGTTTTTAGCAACCACTTCTTTACCTGTACCACTTTCCCCAGTTATTAATACAGACATACTGGTGGGTGCAACTAACTTAATATATTCATTTAGCGTTTTTGATGCCGCACTGATGCCTTTTACAAATTCTGTTGTAGATTTTGTAGAATTTTTTTTAGTTTGATTTGGAATAGGAGTGGGTTCAGGTTTTTTATTAGCTAAAGCATTTTTTATAACTTCAAGGACTTCATCAGGGTTAAAAGGTTTTGAAATATAATCGAAAGCCCCTTGTTTCATAGCTTGAACTGCTGTAGAAACTTCGGCATAACTCGTCATTAAAACTACTGGAATATGTGGTATGTTTGACTTGATTTCTTTTAAAAACACAATACCATCACCATCGGGAAGACGTAAATCTGTAAAAACTAAATCGTAATTTTGTGTTTTTATTTGTGATGATGCTTTCTCTAAGGTATAGCACACATCTACTTTATTTTGATGACGTTGCAAGAACTGTTTCAACATTTCAGAGAATGCAACATCGTCTTCTACCAGTAGGATGTGTTTCATATGTCAACTATTTGTTTTTTATAAAATGAACCGCTTTCAAACAAAAATATTAAGATAAAGCGGACTTTACTTTTAAAAAAATCACAAAAAAAAAGACGTTTTAAATTTAAAACGTCTTTTTCCTAAAAGAATTTGATTTTTAGATATTATATTCAATATCTAGTTGCTTTAAAATATGTTATTTAGCAACATCTCCTTCTTTTAACCAGTTACCATCTTTATCGGCATATACTGTATTTTCACTTCCATCCATTGAAATGGTCAATTTGTATTGCTCGCTGCTATTTACATAAGCATTGCTGATGGTAGCAGAAGCAAAGTTTTGCTTCACTGCACTAACAACAGCCGATGGTAGTTGATTTACTGATATTTCTTTAAATGACTCATTTATTACCACAACTTCGGCGTCATTGTTCATTATAGGGTTTGTTAATGCGAAAGTTGATAATCCACTTGCTACGATTGCTACTGTTAAAACTAACTTTTTCATAATTTTTAAAATTTAAGATTTATAATTATTATTATTCTTGTTTTACGATTAGTTATATTGAAATAAATATGCCACGAACAAATGTTAAGAATTATATTTATTATAAGTAACTAAAAATTAGATAATTAATAAATATGAGCAATTTTTTTGGTCTATAGATTTTGTGTAAAAGGTGTGTAATTATTGATAGTAATGTGTAAAATTTACCCAACTAATACACTATAATTTTTAATTGTCAACACTAATAATAAAATAAAGTAGTAGCATATTTACTTTTTAATTTAAATAAGTGCTTTTCAAGCATAGAAAATACTTCACTCTTTTTACAAGCATTAATTTTTAGTACTTTGGTAACCTAACTAAACGTATTAAGCTTGAGACCATTATTATTTACTTTTTTAATATTCATTTTAGTTTCACCCATAGTCTTAGCGCAAGAGCGTTCACCAATTCAGATTTTTTCTACTAAAGATTACGGCGCTGAAAGTCAGAACTGGTCGATTTCACAATCAAAAGACAAATTTATTTATGTCGCAAACAATAAGGGTTTGTTGGAATATAACGGTGCAGAATGGGCACTATATCTATCTCCTAACAAAACTATTATGAGATCTGTAAATGTTATTGATTCGCTTATTTATACCGGTAGTTATAGAGATTTTGGGTATTGGAACCGAAATGATTTAGGCAAACTTGATTATACGTCTTTATCAGACAAATTAAACATCTCATTTTTAGAAGATGAAGAAATTTGGAATATCATAAATGTAGATAATTTTATTCTGTTTCAATCTCTCAAAAGAATTTACATATATAATATAAATGAAGAAACATATTCTGTTATTAATTCAAACACGACCATTTATAAAATATTCAAGGTTGCTAATAGTATTTACTTTCAAAGTGTAAAGGATGGTATTTATGAGATTGTTAATGGGACTTCAAAATTAGTTTCAGATGATGTTGTTGTACAAGAAAATGTTTTGGTTAACATATTTAATCATCAAGGTAAATTATTATTCCAAACCGAAGATTATGGTTTTTTTATTGTGAATGAAAGTTCTCTTGAAAGTTGGGAAATACCCGCAAATAAAGAAATTTATAAAAATAGAATCTACAATAGTATTCAACTAAAAGATGAGAGCTTTATACTAGGAAGTATTTCCAATGGTATATTTCATATGGATGCTCATGGAAATTTATTATCACAAATAGACCAAAGTAGTGGTTTAAGTAATAACACCGTATTATCAGTTTTTGAAGATGTAGAAAACAACATTTGGTTGGGACTGGAAAACGGTGTCATTTGCATCAATATCAAATCTCCTTATAAAATTTTTAATGATGATAAAGGGAATATTGGTGCTGTTAATGCATCAATTTTGTATAATAACATACTTTATTTAGGTACGAACCAAGGTTTATTTTATAAGAAGTTTAATTCTACCGACGATTTTGTCATGGTTGAAGGAACTCAAGGCGCTACTTGGTGCCTAACTAAAATTGGTGATACTTTATTTTGCGGGCATAATTCGGGAACATTTGTTATTGATGGTGTTGGGGCAAAGAAAGTTTCAGATGTTCTTGGTACCTGGGGCATAAAAACGATACAAGGAAAAGATAATTTATTAATTCAAGGGAATTATACCGGTTTGTATATTCTTGAAAATGTAAACGGATTGTGGCAATTGAGAAATAAAATTCAGGGCTATGATATGTCCACTAGATATTTTGAATTTCTTAATACACATGAAATCTTTGTTAGTCATGAATATAAAGGTGTTTTTAAAATAAAAGTTGATAACGATTTTACTGAAACACTTAGTGTAGAAGAGGAGACTTCAATAAGTAAAGGATTAAAAACAAGTCTTATTAAATACAATAACAAGATTTTATACACAGAAAAAAAAGGTGTTTTTACCTATAATGTATTAAAAAAGAAGTTTGTAAGAGATTCTGTTTTAAGTGGATTATTTAATGAGCAAGAATTTACATCTGGTAAATTAGTTAACGATATTGAAAGCAACAAACTTTGGGCTTTTTCTCAATATGGTTTAAGTTATTTAACACCTGGAAAGTTAAGTAATACACCTAATATTAATAAAATTTCCCTACCCGCTTTTGTTAGGAATGATGTTTCTGGTTATGAAAATATATCTTATTTAAGTAATAATAACTACTTATACGGTACTTCTCATGGTTATATAATTATTAATACTAATCTGTTTAAAGATAGACCTTATCAAATAAATATTAACTTAATTTCTAATAGTACCTACGATGATGGTTATAAAACACAATTGCATAATAAACAAGAGGTTGGTTATTTTAAAAATAATGAAAATAACATAGAGGTTAGTTACAATATACCAGAATATAAAAAGTATTTGGTTGTAGAATATCAATATAAATTAGAAGGTATTTACGATAAATGGAGTGATTGGTCTACAAAATCTAGTGTATTATTTAAGAATTTATCCTACGGTCATTATAAATTTTACGTAAGAGCAAGACTTGGTAATGATATGACTGTTAATACGGCATCGTATAGTTTTAATATTGAACGTCCTTGGTATTTGTCAAATATGGCGTTTACGAGTTATATTTTATTAATTATTGTTTTTTCATTGTTTATGCACACGCTGTACATGCGTTATTATAAAAAGCAGCGTCAAAAAATATTACTTAAAAAGGAGCGTGAACTTGAAGTAAAAGAGTTAGAAAATAAACAACAGTTGATGCGTTTCAATAATGACAAGTTAAGACAGGATATTGAAAATAAAAATAGAGAATTAAGTATCTCTACAATGAGTTTAATTAAAAAGAACGAATTTCTTAACAGTTTAAAAAACGATCTTCAAAAAGTTAAGGAAGTAAAAAACATTAATCAAGTTATAAAAGTTATTGATAGAAACCTTAATAATACAGACGATTGGCATGTATTTCAAGAAGCCTTCAATAATGTCGATAAGGATTTCTTAAAAAAGATAAAATCAATACACCCACAACTCACTTCAAATGATCTGCGCCTTTGTGCTTACTTGCGTTTAAATTTGTCTTCAAAAGAGATTGCGCCACTTTTAAATATTTCACCAAGAAGCGTCGAAGTAAAACGTTACCGACTAAGGAAAAAAATGGATTTACCACATGAATCTAGCTTAACAGATTATATTTTGGAAATATAAAGACACTACAATCTGGTTTTTCACCTATACAACACCACAACATTTTCATTTATTGGAGTAAATCGCTCGTTTTCATTTGTTAGTAAACACCTCTATTTGTTAACATTTTCATAAAATTACAGACTTTTTTTTACGATGTATATTTTTTGTTTGGGCATAAAATAGCAAGTCTGCAATAACTCCTACTAAATTTACAAGTAACTAAAACTAAATATTTATGAAACTAAAACTATTAAAAATTTTAGCTCTGTTCTTTGTGGCTTACTCGAGTGCACAAAATATAGACGTGAGCGGAATTGTAAAGGATCAATCAGGGATTCCCATTCCTGGTGCAAACATTATTGTAAAAAATACCAATCAAGGTGAAATAACCGATTTTGATGGTGGTTTTACCTTAACTCAAGTTAGCACGGGGGCCGCTATTTTGGTTAGTTATGTTGGGTATATCACTAAAGAATTGGTTATTACAGATAATTCGAATTTATTAATTCTATTAGAAGAAGACATCGCAGTTCTTGATGAAGTTGTTGTTATTGGTTATGGTACTCAAAAAAAGGGGGATCTTACAGGAGCAGTATCTATTGTTAATTCTGAAACTATTGAAAAATTAAATCCTATCGATGCAGCTCAAGCCTTGCAAGGAACTTCAGCCGGGGTTGCTGTATCTACGCCGTCAGGTTCTCCTGGAGGTGGGTTTAATATAGTGATTCGTGGTATGAGTTCCAATGGTGATAATGGTCCATTAGTAATCATTGATGGTTATAAAGGGGATTTAAATACGATTAACCCGAGTGATATTGAAACGTTCTCTATTTTAAAGGATGCGCAAGCTGCTATTTATGGTATTGAAGGTGCAAATGGAGTGATTTTAGTTACTACAAAAAGTGGTAAAAAAAATTCAGCAGCTACAATTAGTTATAATGCCTATACAGGTATGCAACAAACCGAACGTCAATTACCAATGATGAACGCTACGGAATATGCTTTAATATTAAATGAGAGCTATGCAGCAGATGGTCAACCTTTACCATTTCCTGATGTAAGTAGTTTAGGCGTAGGTGTAGATTGGCAAGATCAACTTTTTGAAGCAGCACCAATAACCAATCATAACCTATCTGTTACTGGTGGTGGTGAAAAAAGCACTTATTATGTCGGAGGTTCTATTTTAGAGCAGGATGGTATTATTTCGAGTGATAAATCAAATTACCAACGCGCTAATGTTAAGATTAAAGTTGGATTTGATATTACCGATAAATTAAAATTTTCAACTTCTGCAAATTATTTTAATTCGAATAGAAAAAGCATTGGTGAAAATGCTTTAGGAGTGCCGTTATTTAACGCTTTAAATTACGCACCAACGTATAGTATCGATCAAGAAGATGTTACTGGGTTTTTAGGAAATGAGGTGATTAACCCCTTATCTCAAATTGCAAATACCTTTAATGAGTATAATGGAAATTCACTTGAAGGTAATTTTAGATTAGATTATGAGGTCATTGAAGGTTTAAGCATTACATCACGTATTGGTTTAAAAGCATATAACGACAAAGGGAAGACTTTTGCTCCTATTGTTAATTATGGTGCTGGAAAAGTATTTAATAATGATAGAAGTAGTGTGAATCAATACAGAAACACTTATAATTCTTATACTTGGGAAACCTTTGCTAATTATAATAAAGTATTCGCTACTAACCACAATACCACATTCACTTTGGGTACTAGTGCACAACGTAGTTGGGGAGATAATTTGAATGCGACAGGTTTTGATGTTCCTAATAATTCTTGGGAATTCGCAGATATTTCTTTAGCTAATGGTTTAAGTGACGCAAAATCTACGGGGTCATCAAACTATGATAGTAGATTAGCATCATTTTTTGGACGATTACAGTACGATTATAAAAGTAAGTATTTGCTTTCCGCTATGTTTCGTAGAGACGGATCTTCAGATTTTTCTACTCAAAATAGAATTGATCGTTTCTACTCTTTTACTGGAGGTTGGAAAGTTTCAGATGAGGCGTTTTTAAAGGATTCTAACGTGATAAACTTTTTAAAATTAAGAGGGAGTTATGGAACTTTAGGAAATAGTGTAGGAAGTGATTTATACAGAGCAGAATTAAATGGTGAAGCAACTTATGTTTTTAATAGCGCTTTAATTTCGGGTACAGCAAATGGTAGAATTCCAAACCCTGATGCAAAATGGGAAGCTGCTGAAAAATTTGATTTAGGTTTAGATCTAAATTTATTCAAAAATAAAATCGAAATAACAGCCGATTATTTTATAGATGATAGAAATAATTTATTGATTACAGATTTTCCAGTTTCAGGAATTTTGGGAGCAGGAGCTCCAGGTGCGGGCTTACCTACTGTAAATGCTGGAACTACAAGAAATAGAGGGTTTGAGTTTTTTATCAATTATAAGGAATCATTTTCTGAAAATCTATCGTTTTCAGCAAGTTATAATATGACTCAAATTAATGGTGAAGTTATTGAAATTAATGGTGGTGTTATTCCAGAATCAGGAAACTTTAGTGTTGGGCAACCAGCTATCGCAAGAATGGAAGTTGGACAACCTCTGGGTTACTTTTACGGACTTAAAACCAACGGTATTTTCCAAAACCAAGCTGAAATTGATGCTTATCCATCACAATCAAGTTTAGGTGCCGTATCGGCTCCAGGTGATTTTAAATATGTAGATGTAAATGGTGATGGCGAAATTACTATTGATGATAGAACCTATTTAGGAAAACCACAAGCCGATTACATTATGGGCTTAAACCTAAGCTTCAACTATAAAAATTTCGATTTTGGTACTTATATGTATGCAGAAATTGGTAAAGAAACGGTTCGTAACTACGAACGTGACGAGCCTAATGTGAACAGATTAAATATGTACCTGAACAGATGGACAGGTGAAGGGTCTACAAATAGTATACCTAGAACAACTATTGGCGCGACCACTAACAAATTGTTTTCAGATTTTTATGTAGAAGATTCTTCTTTCTTAAGAATTCAAAACATTCAATTGGGTTACTCTTTATCTCCAGCTGTTGTAGATAAACTTGGTATTAATAAACTAAGATTATATGCTTCTGTAAATAACGCGTTTACATTCACAAAATATAAAGGGTTCGATCCAGCTGCAACTAATGGTGATGCTATTGGAGGCGGTATAGACTATGGTTTTTATCCAATTTCAAGACAGTTTATTTTTGGTTTAAACCTTTCCATTTAAAAAATTAACGATATGAAAAAATATATAAATAAAACAATACAAAGTCTATTAACGCTAAGCATATTATTAGGAGCAACAGCTTGTGGTGATGCTTATTTAGAAGACGTTGATAGGTATAGTATAGATTCTGAAAGTTATTTTAATTCAGAAGATGATTATTACAATGCACTTGTGGGTGCTTATGATTTATTACAATCTACTTACGTCAATGTTATGCTAGGCGAAATCGCTTCAGATAATACCTTAGCTGGTGGCGGTAGCGCCGTAGATGTTCCTGGTTTTCAACAAATTGATGACATGATTCACACACCGGTTAATAGCAATTTAAGAGATGTTTGGAACTGGATGTATGCTGGTGTTAGTAGAGCTAATTTTATCTTAGAATTTCAAGATAAAACAGATTTTCCAGGACGTGAAGTCATTATTGGTGAGGCTTATTTTTTAAGAGCCTATTATTATTTTGAATTGGTAAAATGGTTTGGTCCAATTCCAATCAAAGAATCACGTTTTGAATTGGGTGATGAAACAAGCATTCCAAGATCACCAGTTGCCGATGTGTATCAATTAATTGAAGCCGATTTACAATATGCTGTAGATCATTTAAATTACACGGCACCTGAAGTTGGAAGAGCAACAAAAGGCGCTGCACAAGCTTTGTTAGGTAAAGCTTATTTATATCAACAAAAATATACTGAAGCGGCTTTAATACTTGATAAAGTTATTACACAAGGACCATATGATTTAGTTCAAGATTATGATACTATTTTCGAAACTGAAGGTGAGAATGGAATCGAATCTGTTTTCGAAGTGCAATATTCTGATGCCGAAGGTGCTGGTTTTGATTGTTTGCAATGTAGTGAAGGTAATGTGGCTGTTGGTTTTAATAGTATTAGAACGTATGATGGCCCCTTGTTCGATTCTGGTTTTAGTTTCAATGTGCCTACTCAAGAAGTGGTTGACGGCTTTGAAGCGGGAGATTTACGTAAGGACGTTGCTATTTTAGACATTGTAAATTGGGCAGCCCAAACAGGTGCTAAATATGGAACTGGTTATGAGCACACTGGATATTTCAATAGAAAATATATTGCTCGCAAAGGAGATTTAAATACCGGTGATCAAAACCTGACAAACCCTAATAACTATAGATCTATTCGTTTTGCAGATGTGTTGCTAATGGCAGCTGAAGCTTACAATAGCGGTAATATTGACGATGCCATTGCTCAAAACTACTTAAATCGTGTTCGCGCGAGGGCTTTTGGAGATTCTAATCATGCCGTAACATCTACTGGAGCTGCACTTACAGATGCCATTGCACACGAAAGACGTGTAGAACTAGTAGGAGAAGGACATCGTTTTTTCGATCTAGTAAGAACAGGTAAAGCAGCACAAGAAATTGATGGTTTTGAAGCCAATAAGAATGAGGTTTTTCCGATTCCTATTGAAGAAATTCAATTTTCAAATGGTAACTGGGAGCAAAATCCAAACTATTAATTCTAAAAAAAGATAAGATGAAAATTACAAAATATATATTTAAAATCTGTCTGCTTGCACTCATGGTTATGGGTTGTAGTGAAGATGATAATTTAGATTACATAGACAATATTGTGGCACCAACAAATGTTTCTGCTGCAGTTAGTGTAACTCAAGATAATACGGGGCTGGTTACTATTATCCCTTTAGGTGAAGGTGTTGTTAACTATATTGTAAATTATGGCGATGGAACTGTAGATTCAGACCCTATAGATCCAGGAAAAAACACCCAACATGTTTATGAAGAAGGTGTTTACGATGCTAAAATTACAGCCATAGGATTAAGTGGTTTGAAAACTACGGTTACTCAAAATATAACAGTATCATTCAAAGCACCAGAAAACTTAATAGCAACTATTGAAAATGACCCTGCTATTTCCAAGCAAGTTAATGTGGAGGTTTCAGCCGATCATGCCATATCTTATGAAGTACATTTTGGAGAACCAGGTCATGATAATCCTGTGGCAGGTAATATTGGTGAAACCGTTTCTTATCAATATCAAAACGCTGGAAATTATACCATTAGAATAGTAGCAATGAGTGCTGCTGTTGAAACTTTAGAATATACCGAAGAGTTTCAGGTAACAGCTATATTACAACCTTTAGCGCCAGCGCGTAAGCCTAATAAAGCGGCACAAGATGTTATATCAGTGTTTAGTGATGTTTATGTAAACCCAGATCCTATAGATTATTATCCAAATTGGGGACAAACAACAACTTATGCACAAATTGAGATTGATGGTGATAATGTCATTCAATATGGTGATTTAACCTATCAAGGAATTGATTTTAGTACCGCACCAATTGATGCTTCAGGTATGGAATTTATACACGTAGATGTTTGGAGTGCGGAAGATTATACTATTAATATTTCTCCAATAAGTGACGGGCCAAATGAAGCGGCTTATTCTATGACACTGGTTGGAAACCAATGGAATTCAGTTGAAATTCCAATAACTCATTTTACAGATTTAAACCCTGCGGTAGATTTTAGTAACATCATCCAATTTAAATTTGATGGCGTACCTTCTGGGGAAGGAACCATATTTGTAGACAACCTTTACTTTTATAAACCATCATCTGGTGGAAATACTGGACCGTTACCGCTTACTTTTGAAGGTGGTTTTATGTTAGATGGATTTGATGGTGGCGGTACATCCGTTGTTGCTAACCCTGATACCAATGGAAATACCTCCGAAAATGTATTGGAGATGGTAAAAGGAGCTGGTCAAGTTTGGGCTGGATCAAAAATTACAATACCAACAGTATTTGATTTTAGTACGACAACGGTTACTGCAAAAGTTTGGTCGCCAAGAGTAGGTTTAAATTTACTTATGAAGTTTGAAAATAACGTGCCATGGCCAGACGTAACATCAACCGCTGAAGTTACAGCAACAACGACTGTAGCTAATCAATGGGAAACTTTAACTTTTGATTTTTCAGGAGTTGATACGGCTATTGATTTTTACAATTTGGTATTGATTATGGATAATGGTACCGAAGGTGATGCTTCTGCAAATTATACCATATATGTTGATGATATTTCAACAAATCCGATGCTAGAATTCGAACCAGACTACCTTCTTGATGGATTTGATGGTGGAGGAACATCGGTTGTTGCAAACCCAGATACCAATGGAAATACGTCTCAAAATGTTTTAGAAATGGTAAAAGGAGCTGGGCAAGTTTGGGCTGGATCAAAAATTACAGTACCAACAGTATTCGATTTTAGTACGACAACGGTTACTGCAAAAGTTTGGTCGCCAAGAGTAGGTTTAAATTTACTTATGAAGTTTGAAGATAACGTGCCATGGCCTAACGTAACTTCAACTGCAGAGGTTACTGCAACAACGACTGTCGCCAACCAATGGGAAACCTTAACCTTTGATTTTTCAGGAGTTGATACGTCTATTGATTTTTACAATTTGGTATTGATTATGGATAACGGTACCGAAGGTGATGGCTCTGCAAACTATACGATATATGTTGATGATATTGCTCAAAATTAAAGTATAAATATTAAAATAAGTTACATGAATCTTCCATAACGATCATGCAATATTCAAGCGTATGATTACTATGGAAGTGATATGTAACCATTGAAAAACAATAAAAATAAACACATGAAAAACTTAAATAAATATATAGGAATTTTTATTCTGCTCTTTGTTTTTACTAGCAGTTGTCAAGAAGATGATGTTGAGGTAGGAGCAATTACCAGTCCAACGAATCTTAGTATTTCAGGAGAAGTTGTTGGTCAAGATACCGATAACCCTGATGGTGATGGGAGTGGTTTTGTTGATATTTCAGCGGAAGCTGAAAATGTGATTAGTTATAAATTCGATTTTGGTGATGGAACGAGTCAAGTAGAACCTTCAGGAACGGTTAGACACCGTTTTACAAAAGTTGGCGTGAACACCTTTACAGTTATTGTTAATGCTATAGGTACTGGAGGAATAAGCTCTAGTACTTCAATGGAAGTTACAGTTCGTAGTGACTTTGATGATCCAGAAGCTAAGCAATTTTTAACTGGAGGCAGTAGTAGAATTTGGTATCTAGCCGCAGCAGAACCTGCTCATTTAGGCCTAGGTCCTGCAAATGCAAGTATTGATGGTGAAGGTTACTGGTATCCAAAGTGGTATACGGCAGGACCTTTTGAAAAGTGTGAAGCTGAAATAAGTGCTTGTTTTTGTGATGACGAATTAACCTTTACTTTAGAGGATAATGGAGATCTTACTTACCAATTAAATAATAACGGCTCAACATTCTTTAATGGTGGAAATCAAGCCATTGTAGGTGGAGATGGCAGTGAAGATGCCTGTTTTGAATTTGATACTTCAGGTACGAGTTTAGTGTCATTAGCGCCAACATCCAATGATTGGAGTACGGTGCCAGATCCAGATTTTTCGGCAAGAGGAACTTCGATGAGTTTTTCAGACGATGCATTTATGAGTTATTATTTGGGAACATCAGATTATGAAATTATCTCATTAACGGATACCGAGTTACTTGTGAGAACATTAGATGTTAATGACTCGGCTATAGCATGGTATTTAAAATTTCAAACTAGTCCAGCAGAAGACACTTTTGAAACGGTTTTTAATGACCTTGTTTGGTCTGATGAATTTGATACAGATGGCGCTCCTGACGCTACAAAATGGACCCATGAGCTAGGTGCTGGTGGTTGGGGAAACCAAGAATTACAAACGTATACAGATGATATTGAGAATTCATATGTTTCAGACGGAACACTTAAAATAACTGCAAAAGCAAATGGAAGTGGTTATACATCAGCTAGATTAATCACCAAAGGTTTACAAGAGTTCACTTATGGAAGGGTTGAGGTAAGAGCTAAGTTACCCGCTCAAGCTGGAACTTGGCCTGCTATTTGGATGCTAGGAGCTAATTTTGATACTGTAGGTTGGCCAGCTTCTGGTGAAATAGATATCATGGAACAAACGGGTTGGGCCAAAGAAGAAGTATCGGGTACTTTACATTATCCAGGGCACTCTGCTGGCGATGGTCCTACAGCATCTACAAGTGTTGAAACTTCAACGACTGCTTTTCATAATTATTCTGTAGAATGGACTACCGATGCCATTAAAATTATGGTTGATGATAAAGTTTATAACGCGTTCGATAATACAGCAAGTACACCGTTTAATCTTGACTTTTTTATGATTTTAAATGTGGCTATGGGCGGTACGTTAGGAGGCGATATTGATCCAGGTTTTATTGAAGATACCATGGAAGTTGAATATATAAGAATTTATCAATAAAATTATGAGAAACTATTTTTATATAACTGTTCTTAGTTTTGCAGTTTTGTTAACGTCATGTGGTAAAACTGATGAAAATATGGGTATTGCAAATACGGAAAACAGTTCAAATAACATAAATAGAAAAGTAGACAGCCTGCTTGGTATAATGACCATTGAAGAAAAAGTAGGTCAAATGAACCAATACAATGGCTTTTGGAATGTCACAGGACCTACACCGTCTGAAGGTGGTGCAGCTTATAAATATGACCATTTAAAAAAGGGTTATGTGGGGTCTATGTTGAATGTTAGAGGCGTTGAAGAAGTTAGAGCTGTGCAGAAAATTGCGGTTGAAGAAACCCGTTTAGGCATTCCTTTAATCATTGGTTTTGATGTCATTCATGGTTATAAAACGTTAAGCCCTATTCCATTGGCTGAATCTGCGAGTTGGGATTTAGAGGCCATAAAAAAGTCGGCAGCAATGGCAGCTAAAGAATCTGCTGCTGCTGGAATTAACTGGACTTTTGCACCTATGGTTGATGTCTCTAGGGATGCGCGTTGGGGGCGTGTTATGGAAGGTGCAGGTGAAGATCCTTATTTAGGGGCTAAAATCGCTGTAGCTCGTGTTAATGGTTTTCAGGGGGAGGATTTAGCTTCTCCTCATACCGTTGCAGCTTGTGCTAAGCATTTTGCAGGTTATGGTTTTGCTGAATCTGGTAGAGATTATAATACGGTAGATGTAGGAACGTCAACCTTAAATAATATTATTTTCCCACCGTTTAAAGCGGCCGCAGAAGCTGGTGTTAAGACGTTTATGAACGCGTTTAATGAACTCAATGGCGTTCCAGCAACTGGAAATGCTTATTTGCAACGCAATGTTTTAAAAGACCAATGGAATTATGATGGTTTTGTAGTATCAGATTGGGGCTCATTAAACGAAATGATTGCTCATGGTTATGCGGCAAACAAGAAAGAAGTCGCAGAACTTGCCGTAAAGGCTGGCTCTGATATGGATATGGAATCCTATGCCTATGTTGAAGAATTGGCAAATTTGGTGAAAGAAGGTAAAGTAGATGAAGCGTTAATTAATGATGCCGTAAAACGTATTTTAAAAGTAAAGTATGAGTTAGGGCTTTTTGATGACCCTTACAAATACTGTGATGAAAATCGTGAGAAGGAGGTTACAGGTAGTCAAGAAATTAATGAGGCTGTTTTAGATATGGCTAAAAAATCCATTGTTCTTCTTAAGAATGAAGGCCATTTATTACCATTAAAAAAGGAGGGTCAGAAAATCGCCTTAATTGGAGCTTTAGCAAACGATAAAACGAGCCCGTTAGGAAGCTGGCGTATTGCTGCTGAAGATAGCACAGCTGTTTCTGTATTGGAAGGACTTCAGAGTTATAAAGGAAATACCATTTCGTTTGCAAAAGGTGCTGATGTTGTTACTGGTAAAACGGAGTTTGCCATCGAATTAAATGTTAATACTACTGATAAAAGTGGGTTTAACGAAGCTATTGCAACAGCAAGAAAAGCAGATGTTGTGGTTATGGTTTTAGGTGAACACGGTTTTCAAACAGGAGAAGGTAGAAGCCGCACAGAATTAGGTTTACCAGGTGTTCAGCAAGATTTGTTAGAAGCAGTTTACAAAGTGAATAAAAACATTGTTTTAGTTTTAAATAACGGGAGACCTTTAACGATAAACTGGGCTGATGCGCATGTTCCTGCTATTGTTGAAGCTTGGCAGTTAGGTACACAAAGCGGGCATGCGATTGCGCAAGTTTTGTATGGCGACTATAACCCTAGTGGAAAACTACCTATGACCTTTCCTAAAAGTGTTGGTCAAGTGCCTATTTATTACAATTTTAAAAACACAGGAAGACCTGTTTTACCTTCCGCAGGAGAAGTATTCTGGTCGCATTACACTGACCAAAGCAACGATCCTCTGTATCCTTTTGGCTATGGTTTAAGTTATACATCTTTTGATTACAGTAATTTACAAGTAACTGTAGTTTCCGAAAAAGAAGTTGAAGTTTCAGTAGACTTAAAAAACACAGGGAAAGTTACCGGAAAGGAAGTCGTGCAATTATATGTTAGAGATTTGTTTGCAAGCGTAACGCGTCCGGTCAAAGAGCTTAAAGGCTTTGAGTTGGTCGAATTAGCGGCCGATGAATCTAAAACAATCCATTTTGTTTTAAAAGTAAATGAACTTGGTTTTTATGATAATGCCGGTAAATTTATAGTAGAACCTGGTGATTTTAATGTATTTGTTGGAGGAAGTTCTGAAGCCGAGCTTCATGCTTCTTTTGAATTGAAATAACTTTAAAATAGTTTAGTTAATTGGTTTTTTGGTAATTTGGTTAAGAAATGTGACTTACGGGTCACATTTTTTTTTGCTATATAAAATGATGCCAATTCAAAGTAATAGGTAAACCTAATGTTTTAAAAATATTCCTTTTCTTTGTATAAAGCTTCTCAGGTTTATGTTTGATGATATTTTAACAGCCATTCCTTTTGGGATTATACTTGCCTTTACCATTGGTCCCGTTTTTTTTGTATTACTAGAAACTAGTGCTACCAAAGGCTTTAGAGCAGCTATAATTTTTGATTTAGGAGTGATTCTTGCCGATATTATCTTTATTTTAATTGCTTTTTATAGTACCAATAATTTAAGAGGAAAAATAGGAAACGATCCCAGTTTTTTAATTTTTGGTGGTGTTTTACTCATCGTTTACGGTATTATTTCCTTTATAAAAACCTCAAAATCTTTTAGAACCATCGTTAAAGAATACTATAAAGTTGAAATTCATAAAGACTATGGAAAGTTATTTATTAAAGGTTTTTTACTTAACTTCATAAATATCGGAGTGCTTCTAGGTTGGTTGGGATTTATCGTTTTAGGTGATTCTTTAACCACTTCAGAACATGGTGGTGCTATTTTTATAGCTTCTATGTTAGGGGCTTATTTTGTTAGTGATTTGATTAAAATAGTTATCGCTAAGCGTTTAAAAGCCAAACTAACGCCACGACTTATCTTTAAAACAAAAAAAGTGGTTGCTATTGTCATATTGGCTTTCGGAATTTTGTTATTGGTTCAAGGTATATTTCCTAAAGCCTATGAGAGGAACAAGGAGAAACTAGAGCAGCAGATTTCTGTTGTTAGTAGTTACTCAGCAACAAGTCCCTTAAATTTAACTTCACACCAATAAAACACCAGAAAACCTATCCCCTTGAGGGGATTATAGGGGTGTGGGATCACAGGGGTGTCCGCAAAACACTTGAAATATTTGGTATAAAGTTGGTCACTATCCGCCACAATCAAACATCCCAAAAAACAAAAAAAGCTTCCAGAATAAACTGAAAGCTTTTTTTTGAGGCGTCGAGCGGATTCGAACCGCTGTACAAGGTTTTGCAGACCTCTGCCTAGCCACTCGGCCACGACGCCATTTTTATGTGCGATTTCAATGGTTTTTGAAATCTGCTGCAAATGTATAAAAAATTGTGACTTTTCTATATATAAAATTACTTTTTACGCTTTTTGCGCATTTTTATAGTTACTTTTTCCACATCACCACCAATAGGCGGGTTTAATTTACTTACCCAAACGGTTGCTTTTTTAATGGATTTATTCTCATTAAAAATACGGTTTAATATGCGTTTAGCCACCGTTTCCAAAAGTTGTGAAGGGATCTTCATTTCCTCTTTTATAATGCGGTTTAGAAATACGTAATCTACAGTATCACTAAGTTTATCGGTTTTTGAAGACTTTTGTAAATTTGCTTCAACTTCTAAATTAACTGAATAATCGCTACCTATTTTTGTTTCTTCTTTTAAACAGCCGTGGTTGGCAAAAATCCTAATATTTTCAACAGTTATAATTCCCATGTGTTATGTAAATAAATCGAAAACATTACTTAATGTGCTCGTTTTCGTTTTGTAAAATTCTGTATAAGTGCATTTTTTGCAGGTTACCGAAGTGAATTTTTGATTCTGAACATCAAAAATTTTAGATAATGTCCCGCCAGTTGCCCTCATTTGTCCGATGCTATAGGTTTTGTTTGCGCATTTCGGACAAGTATAATCTAAGTTTTTCATAATATTATTTCGTTTGGTTAATACAAGTTGGATGTATTAAGATACTGAAATAAATTTAATTCTATTGTCAGTTCGAGCGCAGTCGAGAACGTTTCAGTAACAAAAATACAATCTCGACTGCGCTCGATTTGACATGCTATTAAAGTTCAGTTTTATAGTATCTAATGAACTATAGGTGTTTTCTGAAATTTTATTACGCTTGCTTAGAGATATTGGGCAAAAATAACTTGAATTTCCGTAATTTTGACCCTTATTTAGTTGAAAAAGATCAGGAAATGTCTGAAGAAAGAAAATCACTCAATTTTATTGAGCAAATTATAGAGGAAGATTTATCAAACGGAATGCCTAAAGAAGCCTTACGTTTTAGATTTCCACCAGAGCCAAACGGTTATTTACATATTGGGCACACTAAAGCCATTGGTATTAGTTTCGGTTTGGGTGAAAAATACAATGCGCCAGTTAACTTAAGGTTTGATGATACCAATCCAGCAAAAGAAGAGCAGGAGTATGTAGATGCGATTAAGAAAGATGTCGCTTGGTTGGGCTATACTTGGGATAAAGAATTATTTTCTTCCGATTATTTTCAACAACTTTACGATTGGGCTGTACTTTTAATCAAAGAAGGCAAAGCTTATGTCGATTCTCAATCAAGTGAAGCCATGGCTGAACAAAAAGGAACGCCGACACAACCTGGTGTTGACGGACCTTTTAGAAATAGAACGGTTCAAGAAAACCTTGATTTATTCGAACGCATGAAACAAGGTGAATTCGATGAAGGAGAACATATTTTACGTGCCAAAATAGATATGCAGCATCCTAATATGTTGATGCGTGATCCTATTATTTACCGTGTTTTAAAGAAAGCCCACCACCGTACCAACAACGATTGGTGTATTTACCCAATGTATGATTGGACACACGGTGAAAGTGATTATTTAGAGCAAATTTCACACTCGCTATGTTCTTTAGAATTTAAGCCCCACAGAGAGCTTTACGATTGGTTTTTAGACCAAGTAGTAGTTGAAGATAAATTAAGGCCAAAACAACGCGAATTTGCACGTTTAAACCTCAGTTATACCATTATGAGTAAACGTAAGTTGCTTAAATTGGTAGAAGATGGTGTGGTTAATGGTTGGGACGACCCTAGAATGCCTACAATTTCTGGCTTACGCCGAAGAGGATATACCCCTGCAGCCATTAAAAAGTTTGTTGAAACCGTTGGTGTAGCCAAACGTGAAAACGTGATTGATGTATCGCTTTTAGAATTTTGTATTCGTGAAGATTTAAATAAAACTGCCCCACGTGTTATGGCTGTTTTAGATCCGGTTAAAGTGGTGATTACTAACTATCCTGAAGATAAAGTAGAATGGTTAGAAGCTGAAAATAATCAAGAAGATGACCGTGCCGGTTTTAGAAAAGTACCGTTTTCTCGAGAACTATATATTGAAAAAGATGATTTTAAAGAGGAAGCTGGTAATAAGTTTTTCCGTTTGAAATTAGGTGGCGAAGTGCGTTTGAAAAATGCTTACATCATTAAAGCTGAAAGCGTGGTTAAAGATGCTCATGGTGAAGTGACCGAAATCCATTGTACTTACTCGGAAGATACTGCTAAACGTATTAAAGGGACGCTACACTGGGTATCTATTCAACATGCTGTAAAAGCTGAAGTTCGTGAATACGACCGGTTGTTTAATGATGAGGCACCAGATAGTCACCAGGACAAAGACTTTATGGAATTTATTAATCCGAATTCCCTAAAACATATCACAGCTTTTGTAGAGCCAAGTTTAAAAGAGGCCCAAATTGGTGATCGTTTCCAATTTCAACGTTTGGGTTATTTTAATGTGGATGATGATTCAACAGCTGAAAACTTAGTGTTCAACAAAACAGTTGGTTTACGTGATTCTTGGGCTAAAGCACAACCAAAACCACAGCAAAATAATGCACCTAAAAAACAGAATATGCCGCAACGTAAGGCTATTGATGTGATTCAGCAATTAGGAAAAAAATACACGAATTTACCAGAAGCCAAACAAGAAAAGGTTAAGGCTGAAATTTTAGAATTAGCCAAACAAGTGTCTTATGAAGAATTAGCGCCATTGTTTAATACGGCTGTTAAAAAAGTAGGAACACGTATTGCTGTAGCTCTTGTTTTAAGTGTTTTATTAGCAAACGGACAAGCTAAAAACGAAGAAATAAACGAATTTATAGCAAAAGCGTTAGAAGATAAGCATGTACTTTTAGTTGCTGAAGTAAAAGCTATAAATTAATAATCTCAAGTGGCTGTTTAAAAAGTAAAATTTTCCTAATTCTGAAATTAATTCAGAATGTGGTGTTTTTAATACTTTTTAAACAGCTTTTTTATACCCAAAAAGTGACTAAACTTAAATTTATTTTTCTACTATTTTTTGTTTGTATTCAAACTCTATACGGACAAATAGACTATCCTTTTTTAACTGAATTTGTTACCGACCAGGCAAAAATATTTAGTGATGAACAAAGGGTTCAACTCAATCAAAAACTTCTAGATTACGAAACCGAAAAAGGACATCAAATTGTGGTGTTAACTATCGAGGATTTAGAAGGTGTTACCATTGAAACCTATGCTTTAAAAGTTTTTGAGCAAAATGGAATCGGGCAGGCGGAACTAGACAATGGTTTACTGGTATTATTTTCAAAAAACGATAGAGAAGTAAGAATTGAAGTGGGTTATGGCTTAGAACCTATAATTACCGATGCTATAAGTTCTAGGATTATTAGAGATATTATGATTCCTGAATTTAAATCTGGACATAATTTTGAAGGCATAGACTTAGCGATATCAAAAATAATAGAGATTATCAATGATCCTGCCTATGCTCAAGAGTTTGCGGCACAAGAAAAGGAGAGTAATGAATTTCCTTTATGGGGAAAAATTTTATTTGGTGTATTTGCCTTTCTATTTCTTGGGGTTTTCAGTTTTATGGGAATTTTGCTTTTTATTAAAGGTTATAAAGAATTAATAAACATTTTTAAAGGTTTGTTTATTGGAAAAGTAGGTTTGTTTTCTGTGCCTGGATTATTAATCTCAACCGTTTTTAAAATTGTTTTTAGCCTGCCATTTATTTTGATACCTCTAGGTATGTTATTTGTGTTTGGTGCTGCCATTTTATTTAATTTTGATGTGTTTAATAGCAATTTAGAAAACCATCCGGTTTTCATTGCTTTACCGCAATATTTAACTAAAAATAATCTGATTCTTTTTGTTGTAAGTGTCTTGATTATAATACCTATAATTATAGCCTTATTCAAAAAAACATTTTTTGAGGTAGAACCTTTTAAATTGGCGTTTAAAAGTGATAAAAAATACATGAGTACGAACTTTTCATCTCATGGTGTTAACCGATCTTCATCAGGGTCTTCATATTCTTCTTCATCGTCTAGCAGTAGTTTTTCTGGAGGAGGCGGTAGTTCAGGTGGTGGTGGATCTAGTGGAAGTTGGTAGTGATAATACCCAAGGTTATTTTAACCCTACTAGTTTGTAACTAGCAGGGCTATTGGTTTTTCTTTTATCTCTTTATCAATTTCCCTTGATAAACTTTATTATCAATTATAATTTTATAGACGTATTGTCCTGGTTTTACTTCAGTTAAATCTATGGTTTTACTGTTATGAATGTCATGATTATACACTTTTCTTCCAGCCATATCAAAGAGTTTGATATTCATTTCAGAAAAACTATCAGCCACATTGATATGGATATAATCTGTTGTAGGATTTGGGTAGAATGCCAGTTTAGGTAACGAAATACCTTCTGTGTTTAAGGAGTTATCTTCTTCGTAATAATAGAATATTTTACCAGTTAATTCAAAATCTTGAATCGTTGTATTCCACGAATAATTTGATGTTATTTCGTTATAATTATTATCATATAAATAAGTAGATTTTGAGCTGTTAATCCAGCTGTTACTTCCAGAATCTTTAACTTGTACATATTGTACACTTCTATTATTATTATTATTAGCATCATAGGAAACTGTTGTTTTATAATCTTTTCTCCAATCATTCAAATGATCTTCCCAAGTATAGAATGCTAATAAAATTATTTTACCATTTTGATTAAAATCAAATTCATTTTTTGAACGATATTTCCAAGCACCCGTTGTATTAGAATAAATGTAAGCAGTTTTTAAAATCAAATTATCAGTACCAGCATAGCTATATTCTGTTTTAGAATTAGGATCCCAATAGGTTAATTCCCAATTGTACTGTAATTCTTCAATAAGATTGTTGTTTTGGTCATAATTATATTCTGTTTTTTGTTCAATAGACCAATTATTCGTGCTAGAATTCCAATTGTAGAATGTGCCTAAAATTTGGTTTTGATTACTGTCATATTCGAATTCATCTTTAGAAGATAGAGCCCAATCATTTTTTGTATCATCCCAATCGCTCCATTCTTTGGATATTAAATTATTATCTTCATTGTAATTGTTATCTTGTTTAAAACCAATTATCCATTTATTTAAATTGGTATCCCAAAAAAGTAAACTTTCATAAATTAAATTTTCATTAGCGTCATATTTATATTCATTTTTTGAAGAGATTTCCCAATCTGTTATTGAAGAATTCCAATTATAATTCAGGTCTGAGGTTAAATTATTTTTATCATCATAAGTAATTTCTCGTTTATTCCTTTCAATCCAGGTATTTTTAGTTGTGTCCCATTGATAACCCATCCTTTCTGTTGTATTATCATTTTTATCATATCGATAAATAGTTTTAAAGCTACGTATTGAATCTATAGGGCTGTTATAACTAAACCCAACCGTAGAGTCTAACAAAATGGTAGCATTCGTTTTTAAATTGACGCTTTTCTCTTGCTGTAACTTTTGGTAAACCTTATCTTGATCTAATTTTCTTGAGTGCTCAATTTTTTCTTGAGGATCAAATTCGTACTCCGAAAAATTAGGGTTTAACAACTCTTTATTTTGACTAAATGTTAATACAGTAAATAATACTAGGGTTAAGGAGATGTGTTGTTTCATGTTTTATCTTAGTTGGTTTAGCTTTTTAGAATAATACCAGATTTAAAGGGTTTTACAAATAAAAGTAAATTTATAATAAATCAGGTTTCTTTGTTGTTGAATAGGTCTGACGATATTCCTGAGTATTTTAACTACCTTTATAATCTAACCACTAAACTTTATAATATGGAAGCTTATTTAAACCTTATTGCCATGCTTGTTGCTGCTTTTTCGGCCTTAGTAGTTGGTTTTATTGGGTATAACTTAAAAGTATTTGGAAATAAAGGAATTTATAGCGAAATATTTAGAAAATAAAAATGAGTTGCTCCAAGCAGTAGTAAAAGTATTATAAATAATGAATATTAGACATGAATGGGTAGATAGAGCTAGAGGATTAGGAATCTTTCTCGTTATTTATGGTCATAATTTTCCGTTTTTAGAATCATACATTTATAGTTTTCACGTACCGCTTTTTTTCTTTATAGCAGGGATATTTCATCCAAAAGAAAGAAGAAGTGAGCATATTGTAAAAAGAGCAAAAACTATCTTAATTCCATATTTTATTTGGAGCTTTTTATTGTATATTTTTTGGTTGATAATTGGCCGACATGTTGGTGAAAGTTCTCATATTGATTTAGACCCTTTTGATGGTTTAATTGGGGTTTTCTATGCCCAGGGCGATGTGTCTTTTATGGATTGGGGTATTCCCATGTGGTTTTTACCCTCAATTTTTTTAACGTTTGCAATATTTTATATTTGTCAATTTTTTAAAGAAATAAAGTCGCAGTTATTATTGGTAGGAATCTTAATTACTGTTGGATTTCTTTACCCTATTTACTTCGAATTTAAGTTACCTTGGAGTTTAGATGTATCGCTAGTTTCATTAATTTTTTATGTTCCAGGGTTTTTATTGAAAAGAAAATTATTAGAATTTAAACCAAAGAAAAAAACTGGAGTTGTAACCTTTTGTTTTTTTCTTTTAACGTTTATAGCATTCTTTAATACTAAAGTGGATATGTACAGATCCATTTATGGAAGCATTCCTTTGTTTATTTTTAATGGATTTATAGGTGTGTTTTTTGTAACTCTATTTTGTAAACAGATTAAATTTTTCGGTTTCTTTAGTTACTTAGGGAAATGTACAATTCCATTGCTAGCACTTCATTTAAGGGCAATGAGTATCATTAAATTGGGTTTACTAACCATTGGCGTGAGTGTATTTACTTTTAGTGAGCCTACTAAGTTTGTTTTGGTTTTTGTTCAAATAGCATTAATTTGGCCTGTTATTAGTTTAGCTAATAAATACATACCAATACTAAATGGAAAGATTAAGAAATAGTTTGACTTTATTTTTACATGCTCATAAAAAGGAGATTTATTTTTATTTGATTTTAAATGCAGCTGTTTTTTTTTTAATAACATTAGCATCATATATTCATACACCTGTATCTGGGGTTACGGATCGAACACTTTATTTAGGTCATGTTATTCTCCTACAGTTTTCTATTTCTGGTTACATATACTTTTTTACTTTAAATAAGTGGGTTTTTAAGTGTTTATTTCTTCCCTTATTTTTTATTTTATGCCTGTTCTCGTTTTGGGTTTATACTCAAGATATCTCTGTAACTAATGTATTAATTACATCTGTTTTAGAAACAAAACCATCTATAGCGATTGATTTATTTTCTGTTGAGTATGTTTGTTATATGTTGTTTATTGGGCTTGTTTTGTTTCTTTTGAACAGGTTGTATAACAAAATTAGTCCTAAAAAAGTAATTCCTTCTTTTGTTTTATTATCACTTATTTCAATCTATAGCTATAGTTTTATTGAGAATAGGAGAGGAGGAACTTTTAGGAGTAGATTACCTTATAATGTTTATTTTGGTTTGAAAGATTATTTTAATACTGAAAATTTTGTATTAACAGACCTATCTAACCAACAGATTGTTAGTGCCGTTGATAATTTAAAAATTGTTTTAGTTCTAGGAGAAACGGTTAGGGCAGATCATCTTGGGTTAAATGGTTATGACAGGGAAACTACACCCATGTTAAGTCAATTGTCAAATGTAGTTAGTTTTAAAAGCATTTATACTCCGCATACTTACACTGCTTCAAGTTTACCAAGAATAATTACTGATGCTGGTATTCATACTGAACAGCTTGATGAATTAACTTCTGTTTATGATGTGTTTAATGGGAGTAGATTTAGTACCACATGGATTGGAAATCAGGAGCTTGAACGAAGTTATGAAAGTATTGTAAGAACAAATCAGAAAGTCATTTTGGTAGATAGTCTGCGATCTGTTTATAGTTTTAATAAGGCACTTGATGAGGAACTTTTAAATGTTTTTAAAAAAGAAAATATGAATTCTAATCTTGAGTTATTTAGTCTTCATATGATGGGAAGTCATTGGTGGTATGAGAATAGATATAGTGAAAAATTTAGAAAGTTTAAACCGGTAATAGACTCTAAATATATCCCTTCTTTGGATGCCAAGCATATTATAAATTCTTACGATAATACATTAGTATATCTTGATTTTTTTTTAAATGATTTAATAGGTTTTATGAAGACAATAAATGAGCCTACTATTGTGATATATATAGCAGATCATGGAGAGGGGTTAGGTGAAAATGGAAAGTGGTTACACGCGCAAAATTTAGAAGCATGTAAGAATCCTGCAATGTTGATCTGGTATTCTAATAAGTTTAATAAATTATATCCCAATAAGGTAAATGCTTTATTAAATAATAGTTCTAAACCTTTTAGTACAGATATTATTTATCATAGTTTATTAGATCTCATTGAAGTGCAAAATATAGATTATAATAAAAGGTTAAGTGTTTTTAAAGAACAGATTATCAATTAATAAACCTGTTTTTTTAAATTTTAACTACCTTTATAATCTAACCACTAAACTTTATAAAATGGAAGCTTATTTAAACCTTATTGCCATGCTTGTTGCTGCTTTTTCGGCCTTAGTTATCGGGTTTATTTGGTATCACCCCAAAGTCTTTGGAAATGCTTGGATGCAAGCTGCAGGATTAACTGAAGCAGAATTAAAAGGAGGAAACATGGCTAAAATATTTGGTCTGGCCTTACTTTTTGCATTCATGTTATCTTCGGCACTTCCTGGAATCGTTATTCACCAAGTTGGTGCTTTAAGCTTGGTAGGAGGAGATCCAACGCAAGCCTTACCTTCATATGATGCTTTTATAGCCGATTATGCTAATAATTTTAGAACCTTTAAACATGGTGCTTTACATGGTATACTTACCGGTATATTTGTTGTTTTACCAATTTTAGGTACTAATGCCTTATTTGAACGTAAAGGCGCAAAGTATATTTTTATAAATAGTGGGTATTGGATTGTAACTTTAGCCATCATGGGCGGTATCATTTGCGCTTGGAAATAATATTATCTATCACATTATTTTTGTAATCTTTTAACTAAAATAAAGACTGAGAATTGTAATTTTCGGTCTTTATTATTTCTATTGAAAACCTATAAAATTTATGACAGTAGTGAAGCACTTCCAGAATCTTGGGATGCTCTAGCTAGTCATGATATTTTCCTTCAAAAGAAGTATTTATTTGCTTTAAAACAAGGGGCGCCAGATAATATTCAGTTGTATTATGTGGGTGTTTTTTTAGAGGATATACTTATCGGTGTCGCCGTTGTTCAGCATGTGAAATTGTATTTGGAAGATATGTTTAGAAAATCTGAAGTGTCTTGTGTCAAAGAGGTGTTTCAAAAAATGATTTCTAAAGTTTTAAAAGGAAATGTCTTGGTGGTTGGTAATTTAACCCATACAGGTCAACACGGGATGTTTTTTAACGAAAAAATGATTTCTTACGCATCATATTCAGATTTGGTTATGGAAGCTTTAAACGCGCTAAAAACACGTATTAAGGTGAATCATAAGAAAACGGTGCGTTTAATGATTTTCAAAGACTTTTTTACTGATGATGTTTTGTATAACCAAGCTTCAGTTTTTCAGAAACATAAATTGCATCAAGTTTCGGTACAACCTAACATGATTTTTAAAGTACCTTCAGAATGGCAAACAATAACGAATTACACTTCCGAATTAACAAAAAAATACAGAGACCGTTACAAGCGCGCTAAAAAGAAATTAGGTAAAATTACCTGTGTTGAATTGGATTTATCTGCTGTTGAAAGTCATAATAAAACACTTCATAAATTGTATTTAAATGTTTCTAATAATGCTAAATTTAACAGTTTTAGACTTCCAGAGAATCATTTTTTAAGCCTAAAACAGCATTTACAAGACCATTTTAAGATTTTCGGCTATTTCTTAGACGAAGAATTGGTTGGTTTTTATACCCTAATTTTAAACGGAAAACAGTTAGAAACATATTTTTTGGGTTATGATTCTGAACATCAGTACCCCAATCAACTCTATTTGAATATGCTTTATGATATGTTAGAATTTGGTATTGAAAATCGTTTTACGCAGATCGTTTATGCGCGAACAGCTATGACCATTAAAAGTTCTGTGGGCGCGATAGGGCTTCCTATGCAGATGTATATGAAACACACCAATCCGTCACTGAACTCCCTTTTAAAACCCGTTTTTAAGTTGATGAACCCGAAGCAGGAATGGGAGGAGAGACACCCTTTTAAGGTTGTTTAATTGTTTATTAAAATGTTTAACTGTTGAATCGTTTATTGGTTTATTGGTGTTTATACGTTTATAAAAATGTTTATTCGTTTAACCGGATTTCAATAATTTTATTCTTATAAATATTGCAAACGTACGTCACCCAGAACTTGTTTCAGGGTCGCATAAAGTGGCTCACGTTTGGTTTGATTATAGCTTAAATTTTATCGGTATATACATAAACTAGGACAACCTTATCTTGTTTTCTTGAACCTTTCTTTTCAGGTTTTACTAAAATTTATGCACCTAAAGTAGTAATGAGATGCTGAATCAAGTTCAGCATGACGAGATTGTTGATTTACGACACTAAACAGAAAAACATTGAATCTCCTTCAAATAAAAAGCCTCATGTTTCATAAACATAAGGCCTGTTAAAATTCTATAAATATGATTTTGTTTTTTTGAATCCGTTTAAACAATTAAACGAATAAACGATTATTGGTTTCGCAAGAGACACGGCTCAACGATTCAACAAATAAACGATTCAACAGTTTTCGAAATCAACATAAAACGTCAACATCTTTCGCTAGCGACACAGTTCAACAAATAAACAATTCAACGTCTTTATAAAAGAATAAAAATTTTACTCATTATCTTCTGCTTGTTTCTTCTTCTGTGCTTTCATTGCTTCACCAATCTGGTTACTCGCGGCAAAACTAGCGACCATATCATTTAACATGTTACTTCCGGCTTGTGGGGCGTTTGGTAATAAAATTAAGTTACTGTTGGTTTCTTCACCTAAAGATTGTAGGGTATCGTAGTGCTGCGTTACAACAATTAGGGCAGAGGCTTCTTGGCTGTTAATACCCACACGGTTTAATACTTCAACCGATTCTTCTAATCCGCGTGCTATTTCACGACGCTGATCGGCAATACCTTGTCCTTGTAAACGCTTACTTTCAGCTTCAGCTTTTGCTTTTTCAACAATTAAAATACGTTGGGCATCACCTTCATATTGGGCCGCTGTTTTTTCTCTATCGGAAGCGTTAATACGGTTCATCGCTGCTTTTACTTGTGCATCTGGATCAATATCTGTTACTAATGTTTTTATGATATCGAATCCGTAATCTAACATGGCATCGTTTAATTCCGCTTTTACAGCCAAAGCAATATCATCCTTTTTCACGAAAACATCATCTAATTTCATTTTAGGAACTTCTGCACGTACTACATCAAAAACGTAAGAGGTGATTTGTTCATGCGGGTAATCTAACTTGTAAAAAGCATCGTAAACTTTTTCGCTAATTACGCGGTATTGCACCGAAACTTTGAGGCGAACAAATACATCATCTAAGGTTTTTGTTTCTATAATCACGTCTAATTGCTGAATTTTTAAACTCAATCGGCCTGCTACACGATCAACTAAAGGAATTTTTAATTGAAGTCCAGAATGACGAATACTTTGGAATTTACCAAAGCGTTCTATAATGGCTGCAGTTTGTTGTTTTACGGTAAATAGTCCTGAAATTATTATAAAGATTATAAGGACGATAATTGGAATGGTAACGAAATTCATAAAATTGAGTTTAAAAAGTTAGAAGTTTTAAGATATGGAAAATATACTATTTTAGCATTTTAATGCAAAATGTATGAAATATAAGTCATTTTTATTATTAGTAGCAACAATACTATGTTTTGTTACAAAAAGTTTTTCTCAAAGCGGACGTTATCAAATTAGAAATGGTTTTGGAATTACTGGTGGTATTACACAGTTTGATATCATAACCGATAATTTTACTACCAAAGCTTCCAATGGTTATCTAGGTGGTTTACGTGCTTCCGTAGATATACCACATAGATGGTATAATTTAAGCTATGGCATGCAGTTTTCTGAAAATAAAATTGAAATTTTAGGAAGACCAAGTTTATTAAGTCTTGAAGAAAGTTATATCGATTACAAATTGTTAGTGGTTCAATTAGACTTTTCTTTACATGTTAAGTTGATAAAAAATTACCTTACTATCGATTTAGGCCCCATGTTACAGCACAATGGAAATTTAGAATTTCGTGATGAACGTCAGGAGGATTATTATATAAATAACTATGATAATCTAACAGCCGATGCCGTTAGAGAGTTATCTAAGTTTCATGTTAATGGTGTTGTTGGTGCTTCAGTTGGGATTAGAAATTTTATGATTAAAGGTCAATATATTTACGGTTTCACCAATAGTCTGGATAAGTTAAATAAGGAAAATGTAGATCATACTGGTGGTAAATCGAAGTTTGAAGGCCATCAACAAATGTTGGTTTTAGCGGCAACATTTACTTTTTAAAAAGAATTATCCTGAACTTATTTTTTAATTCTGAAGTAAGCTTCAGTTAAAATAAGTTCAGGATAATTAGAAAATTATAGTATTGAAATGACGTTTTCAATACGTTTTATGCTTTCGTTTTTGCCAATCATGTACATGATATCGAAAACATCTGGACCTTGTAAAGCTCCAACTAAAGCTAAACGTAATGGCATCATAACTTTTCCGAAACCAATTTCGTTGGTAGTAATCCAACCCTTAATTGCGGTTTGCATGTTTTCAACAGTGAAATCTTCAATGCTTCTCACAATAGTAATGACTTCAGATAAAATGTCTTTAGTTTCTTCTTTAAAAGCTTTTTTCGATGCTTTTTCATCATATGAAGTAGGCGCCATGAAGAAATAGTGGCTTAAATCCCAAAAATCGGATACAAAAGTAGCACGTTCCTTGATTAACCCAACCGCCATACTGATGTATTGTAAATCGATATCCGAAGCTGTTTTTTCATCAACAATTGGTTTAAAAGTTTCCGCAAGTATATCGTTATGTTGCTCTTGCATGTAATGGTGGTTAAACCATTTTGTTTTATCTGGATCAAAACGGGCACCAGATTTATTAACGCGTTCTAAATCGAAGGCATTTATAAGTGCTTCAAGACTAAATATCTCTTGTTCAGTACCTGGATTCCAACCTAAAAAGGCTAAGAAATTCACCATAGCTTCAGGGAAATAACCATCTTCCTTATAGCCTCTTGATACATCATTTGTTTTTGGGTCTTTCCATTCTAAAGGAAACACTGGAAATCCTAATTTATCACCATCACGCTTACTTAATTTTCCTTTTCCGGTAGGTTTTAAAATTAGAGGTAAATGTGCAAATTCTGGAGCTTCCCAACCAAATGCTTGGTACAATTGGTAGTGCAAAGCCAGAGAAGGTAACCATTCTTCACCACGAATAACATGAGTGATCTTCATTAAATGGTCGTCTACAATATTTGCCAAATGGTACGTTGGCATCCCATCACTTTTATATAAAACTTTATCGTCTAAAATATTCGTATCTATCTTAATATCACCACGAATAATGTCTTTAAGGTGTAAAGTTTCGTCTTGAGGTGATTTAAAACGGATCACATAATCTTCACCAGCATCTAATTTCTCTTGAGTTTCTTCCGCGCTAAGCGCTAATGAATTGCTTAATTTTAATCGGTTATGCCAGTTATAAATAAAGGTTTTTCCTTTAGCTTCATGGTCTTTTCGATGGAAATCTAAAGTTTCAGCAGTATCAAAAGCGTAATAAGCATTCCCAGATGCAATTAAGTCGTCTGCATACTGTTTGTATAAATCTTTACGTTCACTTTGTCTGTAAGGACCATATTCACCTTCCTTGCCAACACCCTCGTCGAATGGCATACCACACCATTTTAAGGCGTCTATAATGTATTGTTCGGCACCTTCTACATAGCGGTTTTGGTCGGTGTCTTCAATACGTAAGATGAAATCGCCACCGTGTTTTTTAGCAAACAAATAATTGAATAAAGCGGTTCTTACGCCACCAATATGTAAGGGTCCTGTTGGGCTAGGTGCAAAACGCACACGAACTTTTTTGGTCATGATATTTTAAATTTCTTGTGAAAATGGCTTCCAAAATATATTAATGGAAAGCGCTGCAAAGATACAATTAACAGCTAATTTTGAACCTTGTAAAAAATAAAATTGTAGTTTAGTAAGTTAAAAGTTTATATACGAAGCAGTTTCGATAAGTACATGAATAATTTCAAAATCATACAGCAAAAATTAGAAGTATTTATTAGGCGATTTTATACGAATGAATTGCTTAAAGGCGCCATTTTATTTTTCGCCATGGGCTTGTTATATTTTTTATTAACGCTGTTTATTGAATCTGTTTTATGGCTACGGCCGAGTTTTAGAACAGGATTGTTTTGGTTGTTTATTTTGGTAGAGTTTGGCTTATTAATCAAATTCATTTTTTTACCGCTGGCCAAATTATTAAAGCTTCAAAAAGGTATAAATTACGATGAGGCTTCTAATATTATTGGAAAGCATTTTCCGGAAGTGAACGATAAATTATTAAATGTTCTTCAATTACATCGGGATAAAACACAATCGGAATTACTTTTAGCAAGCATCGAACAAAAATCGTTAGAGTTACAACCCGTGCCTTTTAAGCTTGCTGTAAATTTTAAAGAGAATCTGGGGTATTTAAAATATGCTGCGATTCCTGTAATTATTTTAGGAGTTATCTATTTGTCAGGAAATATCAATTGGTTTAGTGATAGCTATAAACGTGTGGTCGATTATAAAACGGCTTATGAACCACCAGCACCGTTTCAGTTTTTTGTGATGAACGAAAATTTAAACGCTATTGAAAGCAATGATTTTAAATTGATTGTTAAAACCGCTGGTGATGTTGTTCCTGAAAATGTGCAAATCACTTATAATGATGAAAATTATTTTTTAGAGCAAAAGGGCGTAGGAGCTTTTGAATATGTTTTTTCACAACCTAAGGAAAATATCCAATTCCAATTGTCTTCTAATAATGTGTATTCGAAGTATTACGAACTTCATGTTATAGAAACGCCTTCGTTGGTAAGTTTCAATATGATTCTAGATTATCCTGATTATACAAAAAAAGCAGATGACGTTTTCAAAAGTACGGGAAACGCCCTAGTTCCTGAAGGGACAAAAGTGACTTGGAAACTATACACGAAATCTACTGAAGAAGTTCAAATTTTTGCAAAAGATACCACGAGTTTTAAGGTTTCTAATCCTGGTGTTTTTGAAACGACAAAACGCCTTTTTAATAATTATGCATATACGCTTAGTACTAGTAATAATGCCTTACGGAATTATGAAAATCTAGCCTTTAATATTGGGGTTGTAAAGGATGAATATCCAGAAATTAAATTAAAAGTTGAAAAGGATTCTGTTGATTTACAAAGTTTATATTTCTACGGCCAGGTTAGTGACGATTACGGATTTTCAAAACTTCAAATGGTATATTACCCTTCTAATAGTGAGAATGAAAAGGCTGTTGTTTCTATTCCTATTGCCAATGGAAATATTGCAGATTTCATTTCAGCTTTTCCTAATAATCTTGAAATTGAAGCAGCTGTTTCTTATGATTTATATTTTCAAGTAGTTGATAATGATCGTGTTAATAATTATAAAACCGCTAAAAGTCAGATATTTAGTTATAGAAAACGTACTTTAGATGAAGAAGAGCAAAGAAGTTTAGAAGAGCAGCGAGAATCTATTGATAATTTTAATAAATCCTTAGAAAAGTTCGATACACAAGAAAAGAAACTTGATGAATTAACCAAGACACAACGCGAAAAAAAGAATTTGAATTTTAATGATAAGAAGAAATTAGAATCGTTTTTAAAATATCAAAAGCAGCAAGATGAAATGATGAAAAATTTCAATAAAAAGCTCACTGATAATTTAGAGGAATTTCAGAAGGAAAACAAAAAAGAAGATCAGTTTAAGGAAGATTTGAAGGAACGTTTAAGGGAGAATGAAGAACAACTTAAAAAGGATGAAAAGTTACTTCGTGAATTGGAACGGCTTCAGGAGAAAATTAACAAAGAAGAGTTGATTGATAAACTTGAAGAATTATCCAAACAGAATAAAAGTAAGAAACGTGGTTTAGAACAAATGCTAGAATTGACTAAACGGTTTTATGTAGAAAAAAAATTAGAAAAACTCCAGGATGATTTACAAAAACTAGCTGAAGCACAAGAAGCCTTGTCAGAAAAATCTAAAGATGAAAATAATAAGAAAGCCCAGGATTCTTTAAATAGAAAATTCCACGACTATAAAAAGGAAATTGAAAACTTAGAAGAGGAGAGTAAGGCGCTTAAAAAACCTATTGATATTCCACGCGATAAATTAGATGAAAAGGAAGTTGATAATGAACAACAAAAAGCTACAGAAGCGCTTCAACAATTAGAAGAAAAGGAAACGCCAGAATCGAGACAAGATGCTGGGGGACAAGAAAACGATCAGCAACTAAAGAATGCTCAAAAGAGTCAGAAAAAGGCTGCTGAAAAAATGAAACAAATGAGCGCTAATATGAAAGGGGCCATGCAAGCTGGTGGTCAAGAAAAGATGCAAGAGGATATGGACATGCTGCGTCAAATTCTTGATAATCTGGTTTTGTTTTCATTTGAAGAAGAAGACTTAATGAATCGTTTTAAAAATATAGAAGGCAATCATAATAAATTTGCTAGTTATCTTAAAAAACAAAATAATTTGCGTGAGTATTTTGAGCATGTAGATGATAGTTTGTTTGCGCTTTCTTTGCGTCAGCCAAAATTATCTGAACAGGTGAATAAAGAAATTTCAGAAGTTTATTATAACATCGATAAAGCTTTAGAGTTGTTTGCAGATAATCATTTATTTCAAGCCATATCAAATCAACAATTCATCATTACAGCAACTAATAACTTATCTGATATGTTAAGTGATGTGCTGGATAATATGGAGGAGAGCATGAGCATGTCTGCTGGAAAAGGGGGGCAAGGGGAAATGCAGTTACCTGACATTATTATGGGGCAAGAAGAGCTTAATAAAATGATGGAAGAAGGCATGAAGTCTGGTGAAGAAGGAAAACCTAAAGAAGGTGAAGGAAAGCAAGAAGGCGAAGGTAAGGAGGGTAAAGCGGGTGAGTCTGGTAAGGCAGGCGAAAAGGGTGGAGACCAAGATGGAAATAAAGGGAGTTTAGGAAAGGATGGTAAAGGTTCTAAGACAGGTGAAAACGGAAAACAAAATGGTGGAGAAGGAGAAGATCATTCTGAAATGCAAGATGCCATGTTATTTGAAATTTATAAACAACAACAGGAATTAAGACAAGCTTTAGAGGAACGCTTAGCGAAGGAAGGTTTAGGTGGAAAAGGTGGTGGCTTAGTGAGGCAGATGGAACAGATTGAAATGGAATTATTGAATAAAGGGTTTACTAAACAGACGCTTCAAAAAATGATGAATTTAAAACATCAATTGTTGAAAATGGAAAATGCTACTTTAGAACAAGGCGAAGATGAGAAGCGTGAATCTGAAAGTAGTAAGCGCTTGTATAAAGATTCTAACATTAATCAAATTCCTCAGGCTAAACAATATTTTAAAACTACAGAAATATTAAACAGACAAGCTTTACCTTTGCAGCCAGTTTATAAAGAACGTGTAAAAGAATACTTTAAGGAAAGCCATGATTAATTTTAATTACGAAACCGATTTCAAGATTGCGTCTGAAGATAAAATCTCTAAATGGATTACAGGTATGATTGCTTCAGAGAAGCACAAGTTAGAAGAAATTAATTATGTGTTTTGTGACGATGATTATCTTCATAAATTAAATGTGGAATTTTTAAATCACGATACCTTAACGGATATTATTAGTTTCGATTATTCCATTGGGAAAATCATTCAAGGGGATATTTTTATTTCTGTCGAACGTGTTATTGATAATGCCAACGAATATAATGTCGCTTTCAATGAAGAAATTAACCGTGTTATCATTCATGGTGTTTTACACTATTGTGGCTATAAAGATAAAACTGATGAAGAAGCGAAACTAATGCGTGAGAAGGAGAATTACTACTTAAGTATATTGAAATAGAATTCTAGGATTCAGTGTATATTTGCAAACTTAAATTATTAGTGTTCCACGTGGAACATGTTATTGAAATTACAGATTATGTTTAACGAAGTTTATGATGTTATAGTTGTTGGTGCAGGGCACGCAGGAAGCGAAGCCGCTGCTGCTGCTGCTAATATGGGTAGTAAAACCTTATTGGTTACCATGAATCTGCAGAACATCGCTCAAATGTCCTGTAATCCAGCTATGGGTGGTATTGCTAAAGGACAAATTGTTCGAGAAATAGATGCCTTAGGTGGTTATAGCGGAATTGTTTCAGACACCTCTGCCATACAGTTTAAGATGTTAAACAAATCGAAGGGGCCTGCGATGTGGAGTCCGAGGGTTCAAAGTGATCGTATGCGTTTTGCAGAGGATTGGCGTATGTTGTTGGAAGGCACTCCTAATCTTGATTTTTATCAAGATATGGTTTCGGGGTTGCTTGTAGAGAATGATCAAGTGGTTGGTGTCAAAACTGGACTGGGTATTTCTATTAAAGCGAAATCTGTTGTGCTTACTAACGGTACTTTTTTAAATGGCTTAATTCATATTGGAGATAAAAACTTTGGTGGTGGTAGAGCAGGGGAACGCGCTGCAACTGGAATTACAGAACAGCTTGTTAGTTTAGGTTTTGAATCTGGTAGAATGAAAACAGGTACGCCTCCACGAGTGGATGGTAGAAGTTTGGATTATTCTAAAATGACCGAGCAACCAGGTGATGCTAATCCTGAAAAGTTTTCATATTTAGATATTACCAAACCTTTGGAAAAACAGCGTTCTTGTCATATGACTTATACGAGTTTAGAAGTGCATGATTTACTTCGTGAAGGGTTTGATCGTTCTCCAATGTTTAATGGGCGAATTAAAAGTTTAGGGCCGCGTTATTGTCCGTCGATTGAAGATAAGATTAACCGTTTCGCGGATAAGGATCGTCATCAATTATTTATAGAACCAGAGGGTTGGAATACCTGTGAGGTTTATGTAAATGGTTTTTCAACTTCGCTTCCAGAGGATGTTCAGTTCAAGGCTTTACGTTCTGTGGTTGGATTTGAAAATGTGAAGTTCTTCAGACCAGGATACGCGATTGAATATGATTATTTTCCGCCTACGCAATTGAAACATACTTTAGAAACTAAGTTGGTTAGTGGTTTGTATTTCGCTGGTCAAATTAATGGAACTACGGGTTATGAAGAGGCGGCTTCTCAAGGGTTGATGGCTGGTATAAATGCGAGTTTAAAAGTTCAAGAGAAGGAAGCGTTTACTCTAAAAAGAGATGAGGCTTATATTGGTGTTTTGATAGATGATTTAATAACGAAGGGTACGGAAGAGCCTTATCGCATGTTTACTTCTCGTGCAGAATATAGAACTTTATTGCGTCAGGATAATGCAGATTTAAGATTAACGCCTAAAGGTTATGAGCTTGGTTTGGCTTCTGAAAAACGTTTAAAACGTATGGAGGAGAAGCATGAAGCAGCAGAAAAATTCGTTAATTTTTTCGAGACAACTAGTGTTAAGCCAGAAGAAATAAACCCGATTTTAGAACGTAAAAACTCTGCTCCTGTGAAGCAATCTGGAAAGATATTTAAGGTATTTGCACGCCCTAATATTGAGATGGACGATGTTAGGGGTGTTGAAAGTATTGAGCGTTATATTCAAGCGAATAATTTGGATCGTGAGGTTATTGAGCAAACCGAAATTCAAGTTAAATATGCAGGGTATATTGCCAAAGAAAAGTCTAATGCCGACAAGTTAAGCAGACTTGAGTACGTAAAAATACCTGCTAATTTTGACTATTCTCAGATCAAATCCATGAGTTTTGAAGCTCGTGAAAAGCTTAAAAAAATACAACCAGCAACGGTTTCTCAAGCATCAAGGATTAGTGGTGTATCGCCAAATGACATCTCTGTATTGTTAGTTTATATGGGTAGATAATCTGTTTATTTTATACTTTTTTTGAAACGTTCCACGTGGAACATGTGTGTTTTTTTTCGTTTTTAGAGCGTAAATTTTAGCATAAATCAGGTTTTGTAGCGGATGAAAATCCAAGATTTTAATCTAAATTCAGAGTGCTTTTTGGTAGATTTAAATTCATAAAATAGAATTAGCAGCTATTTTTTTCATCGATTTTTAAGTTAATTCACTCTTGTTAATCTGCTTTTTTACGATGAATTTTTAGTCTTAAGCGTTCGTTTTTGAGCGCTTTTTTTATGTCTGAAACAGAAAAACACAAGGATTAAAACGCCGAAAAGCTTCTGTAAATTTCGAAAAATGACTTCGTAATTTGTATAATAATGGTGGTTGGTTTGAGTCTGAAAAGTGTTTTTTTTAGATTTTTAAATCTGTTTTATGAATAGAATTCTTAATCGTTTTTTGTTTAAAATAGATCTTCAGGTTGCTTTTGTTGACTCTTTTTTGAGGCAAAATGTTTCTCTTTTTAATATGAAAAACACGTAAATTTTAATTCTACTTCTAAATTTAGAGTCGGTTTTTAATTAGTTTTTGAGTTTTATGAGATGCTTCGTTGCAGTAAATCCTGCTGAAATTTCTCGTTTTTTTGAATGCTTCGATAATCTTTTTGAGATAGAATAGCTGTTTGAAAACTTCATTTTTTTGCTTTATGTATCCTTTTGGTGGTCTTTTTAGTTTCCATTTTTTATGAGAATCGTTTTAAAATAGAGTGAAAAACGCATTGTGTTTGTGTTCTATTTTGAAGTTTCTAGATTGTTTTTAGTTGTTTTTTGTGTTTAGTTAAGGGTTCTTTTTTATCTAAAAGACGTTTGATTTTTATTTTTTTTCAAATTTCCTATAAACTTATAACTATGAAATGGGGAATTGAATACGCATGATTTATAATAATGAAAGCATCATTAATTGTGTTTTGGAAGTTTTTTTTCAAATGAATCATTAAAATTTAAACTTAAAACGATCAGCTTTTAATCTCTGTTTTTTGATTTGCTGTTCATTTTTAATGTCAAATAAGCGTTTAAAAGTTATCGTTTTTATGTTCTTTTTAAACTTCATAGGGATAGAGTAGGGCTGAATTATTTCAAATCTTATAAAATCTTTAGCATCTCAACCATGATTTTATTATCGATTTTTAATGTGTTTGGATCCAAATAATAGGTTTTGTTGTTTTAAGTTTACACAAAAAATGAAGATCTAATTATTTAAATGATCATGGTTGTGTCATTAGTTTTTCACTTTTATTTTCCCCTGTTCAGTTTATAATATTACATTTAGAACTTAATAGTTGGATTAAAATATACCATTAAATAGCTTAAATTTTCACAAAGTGACGCAGCCAAATCAATTAAAAGTTATAGATCATACCGTTTCTGGGGAAGAATTTACATTAGTAGAAAACCAAGAATTTGGATTTTTAGAAACCACTCCGAAGCCTAGTTTAGATAAATTACCGGAATATTATGAGAGTAAAGATTATATTTCTCATACCGATTCTAATCGAAATTTGTTCGAAATAGCTTATCATTTAGTAAGAGGTATTGCGCTTAAAAGAAAAATAAAGCTGATTAATAACTATGCTTCCGAAGGTAAAATTCTGCTAGATATTGGTTGTGGTACTGGTGATTTTTTAAAGGTTGCCAAGAGTCATGATTGGTATGGGTACGGTATTGAGCCTAATCAACACGCACGAGAAATGGCTAATAAAAAGACAAACGATGGTGTTTTTGATACTGATGAACTTTATAAATTTAAAGAACACCGTTTCGATGTTATTACGCTTTGGCATGTTTTAGAGCATCTTCCAGATCTCGAAAATCAGATAGAAACTTATAAAAAACTCCTAAAACCAACAGGGACTTTAATTGTTGCCGTTCCAAACCATAAAAGTTATGATGCCGAATATTATCAAGAATTTTGGGCGGCCTACGACGTGCCAAGACATCTTTGGCATTTTAGTAAAAAATCTATGCAGCGTTTATTATCCAAACATCTTTTAAAAATTGTAGATGTAAAACCAATGACTTTTGATGCTTATTATGTGAGTTTGCTTTCAGAGAAATATAAAAATGGAAGAATGAAATTGATAAAAGGTTTTCTTACTGGATTAAAGTCAAACTTCAAAGCAAGGTCTTCAAAAGAGTCTTCTTCGCTAATTTTTGTCATAAAAAACGAGTAAAACTTAATTTTAAGCAATTTTTCGTGCTTTTTAACTATCATTCATCCAAACACCAATTGGTTTTTTAAAACGCGCTTAAAACGTCTTATATAAAGCTGTTTTTGATAGAGTTTAGTTATTTAAAAATAATTTAATATAGTTTTGTTCTATATGTTAAAATCATTTGAAATCATGATTTGATTTTACTTTACTTTCCTACATTTGTTTGAATCTTAAACCAAACAAATAAATTATAATGAAGAACATATTTTACGTCGTTTTATTAGCAATTGCATTTACATCTTGTCAGCAACAAAAAATTGGTTTCGTTGATAACGGAACTGTTATTAATGAATTCCAAGAGAAGAAAGATATTGAAGCAAATTTTCAAGTTAAAGATGAAGCTTTTAAAAAACGTGCAGATAGTATCGGACAAGCATTTCAAGCTGAAGTTCAAGAAGCTCAAGCTGTAGCCCAAAAAACACCTCAAAAAGCACAAGAAATTATGGGTGGCTTACAGCAAAAACAGCAAATGTTGCAACAACAAATGCAAATTGAGCAACAAGCGATTACACAAGAATTTCAAACGCAAATTGATTCTGTTATCGTAAAAGTTAAAGATTTCGTAAATGATTACGGTAAGAAAAACGGATACACTTTTGTATTAGGAACTAGCGATGCGTCTGCCTCTGTTCTTTATGGTGCTGAGGAAAGTGATTTAACACAAACCGTATTAGAGGCTTTAAACGCCGATTATACTAAAGAATAAATTATTCAGTTATAATATAAATTTTAAAGCCAAGTGATCTCATTTGGCTTTTTTTATATCTTAATTTTTAATACGCTATTTAGCCTTAAAAATGGTTTTTAAAACTCTAAATATTCATCTTAAAAACACCGCGTGCTATTTAGATTCTAATTCATTTAAGTGGTTTTACATTTGCTGTTCCATTGGTTTTACGGTGCTTTTTTTATTGATTTTTCAACCTTTTGGAATTTCAGATGAACTCAATAATCACTCTAAATCTTACCTTGATTTTGCTGCTTTGCTCCTCGGGGTTTCTATTGCGGTTTTTTGCGGATTATACCTCTCTCAGTTTATATTACGAAGCTTTTTTAAAATTTATGAGAAACCTTTAAAAGTTTATCTCTTTTGGTTTGTCATTGAAGCCATCATTTTAGTGGCGCTTTATTTTGTGGTTAGCTTGTTTATTCCTGATTTAGGGCAGGCGAGTCGGGCGGAAGAATGGACTTTACAATTTCAGCTTAAAAATGTTTTACAAGCCTTAGCGATTTTAATTTTTCCGTTTAGTATGAGCCTGTTATTGATGATTTATAAGCATCAAAAAAGTCTTATTAATCAAATGGAAACGAAGGTGCAATTGGCTAGCAAACCAATGTTTGAAAACCCTGAAATTATTGCTATAAAAAACGAAAAAAATGCCGTGGCTTTAAAGATTAATCTTAATGATTTGGTGTTTATAAAATCGGATAACCAGTATGTCGAAATAAATTATTTCAATAGTGGAAAATTAGAAACACAACTGGTTCGTGCACGTCTGAAATCTATTTTAGATGCTTACCCTGATAAAGGGCTTGTTCGTACGCACCGCTCCTTTATTGTGAATACGCGATTTATTAAAGATTTAGAAAAAATAGGGCCAAAATATCAACAGCAATTAACTGTGGAAGGCTTAAGTACACCTGTTTCAAATTCATATTTAACATCAATTGAACCATATACTCCGTAAGGTTTTATATTTTCACTCCATAAAATTCAAAATTCACTCCAAAGTGTGTGAAAGCTATTTGTTTTTTCAAAAATTGTGTCATTTTTGTAACCCATTTTAATCGAACCATTTTATGAAACTTAAACTGAGTGCCTGCTTGATGTTGTTCAGCCTGCTGGTTTTTTCACAAGAAAATTTTACTATTAGTGGTACAGTAAAAGATGATGCCAATGGCGAATTGGTTTTCGGAGCGTCTGTATTTTTAGAGAACACTTCTGTTGGTGGTATCACCAATGCGTATGGCTTCTATTCCTTAACAGCGCCCAAGGGAACCTATAATATTGTGGTTTCTTATTTGGGTTATACTACGATTAAACAAGAGGTGGTCTTAGATGCCAATCAAAGTTTAGTTTTTGAACTCAAGGAAGATACCACGTCTCTTGATGAAGTGGTGATTACTGCGGAAGAAAGCGAAAAAGCAAACATTAGAGACCCACAAATGGGGGTTTCTTTAATCAAAAGTGCGACGATAAAACAAATTCCAGCGGTTTTAGGGGAAGTTGATGTGGTAAAATCTATTCAAATGCTGCCAGGGGTGACCAATAATGGTGAAGGGTCTAACGGATTTAATGTACGTGGTGGCGCTGTTGACCAAAACCTAGTGCTTTTAGATGAAGCCATTATCTTTAATGAATCGCATTTATTTGGCTTCTTTTCTGTTTTTAATGCCGATGTGATTAAAGATGTGAAATTGTATAAAGGAAATATTCCGGCGAATTATGGCGGGCGCGTGTCTTCGGTGTTAGATATCAGGCAAAAAGACGGTAATAGTAAAGATTTTGAAATGAATGGTGGTATTGGTTTGATATCGAGTCGATTATCTGCTGAAGGGCCGCTGTTTAAAAGTAAAGGGTCCTTTATTCTTGCTGGACGTTCTTCCTACGCCCATTTATTTTTAAAACTGGCCGATCAAGATAATACGGCTTACTTTTACGATTTTAATGCCAAAGGAAGTTATGAGATTAATCAGAATAATAGGCTCTACTTATCGGGTTATTTTGGAAGGGATGTGCTCAATTTTGATGATGCTTTTGCTAATTCTTATGGAAATACCACCTTTAACTTACGCTGGAGTCATGTTTTTAACGATAAATTATTCTCCAATTTGTCCTTCATCTATGGCAATTATAACTATCAAATCGAAATTGGTTTTATAGGTTTAGATTGGACCTCGAGTATTAAAAACATGAATGCTAAATACGATTTTAAGTATTATTTAAGCAACAAAACCACCATCGATTTTGGAGCGAGTGCTATTCGTTATAACTTTAACCCTGGTGACGTACAGCCTATTGATGAAGATTCTTCAATTAATGAATTCATTTTAGATAAAAAACGTGCGCTTGAAGCAGGGCTTTATGCCAACGTGGAACATAAGTTAAGTGATAAACTAAACGTACAAGCAGGTTTACGTTTTAGTATGTTTAACCGTTTGGGCGGACAACCTATAGCCGCCTATACGAACGACCAGCCTGTGGTTTATAATGCCGATTTAGGGATTTATGAGGAAGGCACCAAAACCGGGGAAATCGATTATGATAAAAGTGAAAGCATTGCTAATTTTTCCAATTTTGAACCACGATTAGGTTTGGCCTATCAGCTTTCTGAAAACTCTTCTGTAAAACTGGGGTATTCTAGGGTAGCACAATATTTACATTTATTATCAAACACAGCTAACGCCACGCCACTTGATGTGTGGACGCCTAGTGGATCGTTTATAGATCCGCAAATGGCAAACCAGTATTCGGCGGGCTATTTTAAAGAATTGGTAGATGGCAAATTTTCAATTGAAACCGAGGTGTATTATAAAACCGTTGATAACCGTATTGATTACATAGACGGTTCAAACTTAATTGCTAATAATAACATTGAAACCCAAATTTTACAAGGCGAGTCTCGAGCTTATGGTTTAGAGTTTTTATTCCGAAAAAATAAAGGAAAGTTTACAGGTTGGTTGGCCTATACGCTTTCTAAATCTGAACAAAAAACACCTGGAGGCACTGCGGGCGGACCAGGAATTAACAAAGGCGATTGGTATAACACGCCTTTTGATAGAACACATGATATTTCATTAACCGGAAGCTATAAACTGACCAATAAATGGAGTTTTAGCGGGAATTTCATCTTTCAAACTGGGCGCCCCGTAACGTATCCTGTTGGGCAGTATGAGTATGAAGGCCTTTCTATTGCGGTTTATGACCAAAGAAATGCCAACAGATTACCTTCCTATAACCGTTTAGATTTGGCTGCGACTTTTAAACCCAACCGTAAACCAGAGGCTCGTTGGAAAGGGGAGTGGGTGTTTAGTATTTACAATGCTTATAACCGTAAAAATGCGGCTTCTATTTCGTTTGGTCAAAACCTTGAAACAGGCGTTAATGAAGCGACGCGAACTGCTATTTTTGGTATCGTGCCTTCGGTAACTTATAATTTTAAATTTTAACAGGCTATGAAAAAATATATATACTTCAGCGTAGTTTTAGTAACACAGTTTTTGGTGTCTTGTACCGATGTCATTGATGTTGATGTACCTACCGCCGATCCGCGTTTGGTGATTGAGGCTTCTCTAGATTGGGAGATGGGCACTTTAGGAAATAACCAAACCGTAAAATTGAGTACCACTTCGGCGTATTTTGATAATAATAGTAACGATGCCGTAACAAACGCTGTAGTTTCTGTGACGCGATTAAGTGATGATATGGTTTTTAATTTCACCAATAACAATGATGGCACGTATACAACTACAAATTTTGAAGTCGATTTAAATGAAACCTATCAATTGGAGGTTTTATATGAAAATGAAGTTTATACCGCTACAGAAACTCTATTAGCGACCACTCCGATTAAAGCCGTGACTCAATCTGAAGAAGGTGGTATTCTTCCTGATGCTATAGAAGTCAATGTGTTTTTTGATGACCCAGGTGACGAAACGAATTTTTATGTGCTACGATTTAAAACCGAAGGTGACCCTTATCCTGAATTAAGAGATGTCTCTGATGAGTTTTTAAACGGTAATGAAATTAGTATCTTTTATGAAAAACGTGGTGATGATGAAGCCGATGAATTGCAACCAGGAGATGTTGTAGATATTAATTTGTTTAATGTTTCAGAGCGTTATTATAAATTCATCCAATTACTCAACAGTCAGTCGGGGTCTGGAAATCCGTTTGCACCTACGCCAGTAGAATTACGAGGAAACTGTGTGAACACCACCAATGCCGATAATTATGCTTACGGTTACTTTAGAGTGACGCAAACCAATAAACGCAGTGTCACACTCATTGATATGGACTAAAGCGGCTTAAGAAGGCTTATTTTGAGTGAATTTCGTATTTTAAGATGTTTACTGAAGCAAATACACGCCAAAAACAGCTAGAATAAAGTAAATGGCCATATTTCTAGCGCCGTCAAAATCTTTGGCAATACGTTGACCAAATAAGAATATTAGAAGAATAACACAACAAACGATGCAGCCCACTAAGGCGTAAAACGTTTCTTGATTAGCTATAATTTGGTAGATGCCTAAACTGCAAAATATCGTAGCGAAAGCTTCTAAAATGACAATGAAAACCAAAATAGCAGGTATAAAAGGCGGTACAAAAGTTTTAGAAAAATAATCTTTTAAAAAGAAAACTTGTCCTTTCCAATCACTTACTTTATCGTAAAAACTCCAGAAAAAAGTGATCACTAAAAAGCTTAAAATCAGTAATTCAGCGCTATAACTTAAAATGGTTTTCATAGTGAAATATTAAGCCTTTTTAGCATGTAATAACCGGGTGAGTTTGATGGATAAATCGGTTAGTATAATTTTAGAATTTCCGTTGCGTTCAATGTGGTAAATGGCATCTTGAAGTTCGTTACTAATGTCCATAATATTATTGCCATGAACAAAAGGGGCAAAGTTTTCAAGTTTAAATTTATCGGTTTTTGGTTCGAAAAAAACCAAATCTGTAGCATTGTAATTTAAGAGTAGCGCCTGACGGAAAAAATCTAAACAGAAGTTTAAAAACTGTTTTTGAGTTTCACGTCCGGTTTTGGCAATGTCTTCACTCCAAGAAATTAAATCGTGAATGGCTGCTTTATTACCTTTCGCTTTAAAGGCGCTTCGAATCCAGAATATAAACCAGGTTTCAAATTGAATGTCTTCAGAATCTTTAAAAGCCAAGTCACAGGCTTTATTGTAGTTTCCATTAGATTGATGTGCTATTTTGGTGGCCTTAGCGGGTTCTACCTGGTATTGGGCTATTAAAGCGTCTTTAATCACGTTCTCGGCTAGCGGCGGGAAATGTAATATTTGGCAGCGCGAACGAATCGTATTTATAATTTGCTCTTCGTCTTCGGCTATTAAAAGGAAAACCGTGTCTTTTGGTGGCTCTTCTATTAGTTTTAAAAGCTTATTGGCACAGGCAGAATTCATTTTTTCGGCCATCCAGATAAGCATTACTTTGTGTCCGCCTTCATACGATTTTAGCGTGAGTGCTTTTACGATTTCAACGGCTTCGTCAACACCAATTTGACCTTGCTTGTTGTCTACACCAAGAAGTTTGTACCAATCGAAAAGGTTGCCATAGGGCTGCTCGTTAAGCAATTGGCGCCATTCTTCTAAATAAAAACCAGATACGGGTTTACTCTTTACCTTATCACTAGTGGTTACAGGAAAAGCAAAGTGTAAATCGGGATGTGAAAAGTTTTTAAATTTTAGGTTACAACTTTCGTTTCCAGTATTGTTTTCTCCGCCAGAATTTGAACATAAAATGTATTGCGCATAGGCTAATGCCATGGGTAAAGTACCGCAGCCTTCATTTCCAACAAAAAGTTGGGCATGTGGTATGCGCCCGTTATCCACACTCTGGGTGAGGTGTTTTTTTATGTGTTCTTGGCCTAAAATATTGGAGAATAACATGAAGCAAACTTACACATTTTTTTAGTTTTTAGGTACGGATTTTAACTTGTCAGAACCAAAAGTTGCAAAAGAAGTACTTAGCCCCGCAAGAAGGATTGAGCAATTTGTTTGAGCTCCTCGCAGAGAGCGAGTTGTGAAAGCCTGGTTGCCATTTTTCTTGGCAACTTGCCCTATTAAATATTATTAATAAGAGATTCTGTGATGCGTACCGAGGCTATTTTAGAGGCGATTATACCTAGAATAGAAATGGTGAAAAAGACAATAAAAAAGTTTTCAACCTCTATGGCAATAGGATAGGCCAGTGTTGGAGTGATCATAAGCAAGCTAAAATGTTGCTGTAATAATGTAACGATAAACGCGATAATAATACCTATTATACCGCCAATTATACTCATTAAACTGCCTTGAAGGAAGAAAATTTGCCGGATGTCTTTTTGAGTCACACCTATGTTATATAATGTTGATAGACTTTCTTTCTTGTCTAACATCATCATGATTAAGGAGCCAATAACATTGAAAAATGCGATAATTAAAACGAGTGTAAAAATGAGGTAAACGACTAAATTTTCGGTGTTTAGCATTTTATATAGCGCATCGTTTAGTTGTGCTCGGTTTTTTAAAATGACTTTATTGCCTAGTGTTGCTTGAATTTTGGCGCGTGCATTTTCAACATCTACTCCGTCTTTTAATTTAAACTCAAGTCCTGAAATTTGGTTGGTTTCGTAATTTAAAAGTTTTTTTGCGAGGTCGATAGATGAAAATACATAGGTTTCGTTTAAACTTTCGTTTATAAAAAAAACACCAACATTGATCACTTTTACCGTATTAAATGCGTTTTTAGATGATGTTATTTGTCCGGTTCCAGGCTTAGGAACATACAAGTTTATGTTTTTTGTAAAATTTAAAACGCCCAGTGATAAGTCGTTTGAAATACCCCAACCTACTACAATTTGATTGCTTTTTTGGTCTAACCAATCGCCGTGATCAATAACCGAATCGATGCTAACTACATTTCGATAATTTTCATCTACACCTTTTATAACCGCAAGTGCATTTTTATCTTGAGATTCAATTATAATGCGCTCTTCTATAGTTTTAGAATAGGAGGCGATGTCTTCAATTTTATTTAAATTTTCAACATCAAAAGGGTAGAGCATGAAGGATTTTCCAACGGCCGATTCAGCTTTTAAATCGGGGTCGACCACACTTGTAAATTCAAGTGTAAAATCTTTTAGACCAGAAAATCCAGAAAGTACAATAAACAAAGATCCAGCACCTACAATAACGCCTGCAATGGCGATGTAAGTGATGAAATTAATGGCATTATTAGAGCTTTTGGAGCGTAAATAACGTTTTGCGATGTACAAAGAAACATTCATGAGGTTAATATTATGAAAAAATAATGACTAAATGAATGTTGGAATGGTGCTAAAATAATTATGATTTTTTTCTTTGGTCTAAGATTGTAGGATCTTTAATAGGGTTTTCTTCACCTTTTAAAGATTTTTCTATTTTATCGATATACTCTAAAGAATCGTCTATAAAGAATTCTAAATGGGGCATACGTCTCAATTGATTTCTAGTGCGCTGCGCCAATTCATGACGAATTAACGGCGTGTTCGATTTTATACCTTCAAGAAGTTCTTTGGCTTTGTCGTTAGGAAAAATGCTTAAATACACTTTGGCAACCGATAAATCTACCGTTACTTTTACCTTGGAAACCGATATTAAAACGCCGCGCATACCGCCTTCGGTAGCAGCACGTTGTAACACATCTACTAAATCGTTTTGTAAAACCGTTCCTATTTTTTTTTGTCTTTGACTTTCTTCTTCCACAGTATATAAATTATAACCCTTTAGAGGTTTAGATTGCAAAAATACGTATAATTCGAGATTATGCTGTATTTAGAATGCTATTTTCGTATTTTGATATGTGAAATATGAGGTTTTCGCTTTCGCGGAAATGTAAAATCTATAGTTTATGAATAAAATTGAGCACATAGGCATCGCCGTTAAAAACCTTGAAGACTCCAATAACTTGTTTGCTAAGCTTTTTGGAAAGTCACATTATAAAATTGAAGCAGTAGCCACTGAAGGCGTAAAAACATCTTTTTTTCAAGTTGGTGAAAATAAAATTGAACTGCTGGAGGCCACAACAAATGATAGTGCCATCGCTAAATTTATAGCTAAAAATGGGGAAGGGATTCATCATATTGCATTCGCAGTGGACGACATTTTAGCTGAAATTGAGCGACTTAAAAAAGAAGGGTTTAAGGTACTTCATGAAACACCTAAAAAAGGTGCTGACAATAAACTAGTGGCCTTTTTGCATCCGAAATCTTCCAATGGTGTTTTAATTGAATTATGTCAAGAGATAAAGGAATGATTTTCTTGGTAGATATTAAAATAAGTAGTAATATTGCACTCCAATTTCGGTCCTATAACTCAGTTGGTTAGAGTATCTGACTCATAATCAGAAAGTCCATGGTTCGAGCCCATGTGGGACCACTTTTAGAAATTGCAAAGCCTTACAGAAATGTGAGGCTTTTTTTGTACTCAATATTTTTTAATTATTTGCAATTTTAAAATAATGTAGTGAGTAATAGTGGGTCATGCATTAGTAAGATGTTTTTTAGGGAATTGTCTTTTAATAAAAATAATTTTAAGTTAATATTAATTAGTCAGTTTTTTTTATAAATTTGCCGCTGTATGATGACCCAAATTAAAAAAATCATTTTTTTAAGCTTATTTGTTTTAGTAAGCTTTTCTGCTGTAGCGAATGCAGATGATCCACCTACGCCTGCAGGGGGAGGTGTAGCTCCACCACCACCACCACCAGGTCTTCCTATTGATGGTGGCATATTAGCAGGAGTTTGTTTAGCATTAGTTTATGGTGCTAAAAAAACACTATTGAGTAAAGATAAAGAGTAACCTTATTGGTTTAAAGCGGTAAGACGCGCTACATATTTCCCTAAAACATCAAATTCTAAGTTTACAACTGTCCCTTTTTTAAAGGTGTTAAAGTTTGTATGCTCGTAGGTATACGGTATAATAGCTACGCTAAAACAGTCTTTTTTAGAGTTTACAACGGTTAAACTCGTGCCGTTTACAGTGATAGAACCTTTTTCAATGGTGATATTATTTAAACTTGAATCGTATTCAAAGGTAAATACCCAACTACCATTTTCTTCTTTAACTTCTGTACAAACACCAGTTTGGTCTACATGACCCTGAACAATATGGCCATCCAAGCGATCACCGAGTTTCATAGCGCGTTCTAAATTTACGCGATCATTAATTTTTAAAGCGCCTAAACTTGTTTTTTCTAAGGTTTCTTTAATTGCGGTTACGGTGTATTCATCGTGATTAATATTTACCACAGTCAAGCATACCCCGTTATGGGCAACACTTTGGTCTATTTTTAACTCTGAAGTAATTTGGCTTTTTATGGTAATATGAAGATTGTCTAATTCATTTTTCAAATTAGAAACCGTACCAATCGTTTCAATAATTCCCGTAAACATAATATTATGCGTTTATTTAGTTAAATTTGCAACATCAAAATTACGAACAATAGTTATCATTTTTAATGAAGCAAACAGAAAATATAGTAGTAGGAATTTCAATAGGTGATTTAAATGGCATCGGAGGAGAAATTGTTTTAAAAACATTTGAAGATGCAAGAATATTAGATTTTTGTACCCCTGTCATTTTTGCTTCCATTAAAGTGATGTCCTTTTTTAAGACACACTTTAATTCCGAAATCAATTTCCATAGTATAAAAGACATGAGTCAAGTTGTGCTTGGGAAGGTAAATGTTTTGAACTGCTGGAACGAGCCCGTTAAAATTGAATTTGGTAAAGAAGACACTAATATTGGTGCATTTGCCATAAAGTCTTTAGAGGCTGCAACAAAAGCGTTGAAGGAAGGCACAATTGATGTTTTAGTTACGGCACCTATCAATAAGTTTAATATTCAGTCTGAAGATTTTAAATTCCCCGGTCACACCGATTATTTAGCGCAGGAATTAGAAGGTGATAGTTTAATGTTTATGGTTAACGACACCTTGAGGGTGGGCTTGTTCACCGATCATGTGCCTGTAAAGGACATTGCCACGCATATTACACCTGAGTTAATTGAAAAGAAAATCGCAACGGTTTACGAATCGCTTCAAAAGGATTTTAAAATTCAAAAACCTAAAATAGCCGTTTTGGGTATTAATCCGCATACGGGAGATAATGGGGTTATTGGAAGTGAAGACGATACCGTTTTAAGGCCAACCCTTCAAAAAATTAAGGAAAGCGGCAAATTGGTTTACGGACCTTATGCTGCCGATAGTTTTTTTGGATCAAATAATTATAAGAATTTCGATGCCATTATTGCGTCGTATCACGATCAAGGCTTAATTCCGTTTAAAACGTTATCATTCGGGCAGGGCGTTAATTTCACGGCAGGATTAAATAAAGTACGTACATCTCCAGATCATGGTACGGCCTATGAAATAGCAGGAAAAGGAACTGCTGATGAAAATTCGTTTAAAGAAGCGGTATATAGTGCCATGAAAATCTTTAAAAATCGTTCGGAGCATGAGGAACTCACAGCAAATCCTTTAAAAAAGGCTTCACGAAATGAGCGCCGTTAAGCCCTTGATTCCTAGATTTTTCGGGCAAAGCGAAAGATATTTAAGATATAAACAAAAAAATGTTAATAAGTAATGCTGCGTAAATAAAAATTTATATATTTGCGGGCTCAAAATAGATGTGATTATGAAGTCGTTAAAAGAGTTTACAATTCCATTTGTAGGGTTAAAAATAGGCAAACATCATTTTGAGTATGAAGTTGAACAGCCGTTCTTTGAACATTTTGAGTATGAAGATTTTAACAGTGTAAAGGTTAATGTTGATCTTGTTTTAGAAAAGAAATCAACATTATTAGAGTTACATTTTAAAATTTCAGGATGGGTTAACGTGAATTGCGATTTAACCAACGAACCTTATAATCAAGACATCGAAAATGAGTTTGATTTGGTGGTGAAGTTTGGTGATGAGTATAACGATGAAAATATTGACTTATTAATTGTTCCTCACGGAACGTATGAAATTAATATTCAGCAATATATTTATGAGTTAATTATACTTGCAGTTCCTATTAAACGTATACACCCAGGAGTTGAAGATGGTACGCTAGATTCAGAGATACTCAAAAAATTAGAAGAGTTAAGCCCGAAGCTTAAGGAAGATAAAGAGAAAGACAAGTCAGAGGAGATCGATCCTCGTTGGAATACATTAAAGAAATTATTAACGGATAAATAAAAACATAAAATGGCACATCCTAAGAGAAAAATCTCGAAAACAAGAAGAGATAAAAGAAGAACACACTACAAAGCAACTGCGCCACAGATTGCGACTTGCCCAACAACAGGTGAGGCTCACTTATACCATAGAGCACACTGGCATGAAGGAAAATTATACTACAGAGGTCAAGTATTGATTGATAATTCTGCAGAAATAGAAAATGTGGCATAATTAGTTATGCACGCATATTAAAAAACGCTCATTTATGAGCGTTTTTTTTATGAATTAATTTTTATGATTAACAAAAACGCGTAATTTGCGGAATATTACTTCAAGATTTAGTAGTTTTCGCCAAATTTTGAACGTTTTTGTCCATTTTTAATAAATTTTTGGTCAAATTAACTATAAAGTTATGAGTAAAATCTCAGCGGCAATTACAGCTGTAGGTGCATATGTGCCAGAATACGTATTAACCAATCAGATCTTAGAGACGATGGTTGATACAAATGATGAATGGATTACTTCCAGAACAGGTATCAAAGAACGTCGTATTTTAAAGGATGATGGTAAAGGGACGTCTTACCTTGCTATAAAAGCAGCACAGAATTTAATTGATAAGAACAATTTAGATCCTAAGGATATCGAATTGGTTATTGTGGCTACCGCTACGCCAGATATGAAGGCCGCATCGACAGCGTCATATACAGCGTCTGAAATTGGTGCAACCAATGCCTTTTCATTCGATATGGATGCCGCTTGTTCTAGTTTCTTATTTGGTATGTCTGTTGCCGCCAGTTATATAGAGTCTGGGAGGTATAAAAATGTCTTACTTATTGGAGCCGATAAAATGTCTTCAATAATTAATTATAAAGATAGAGCAACGTGTATCATCTTTGGTGATGGTGCAGGGGCTGTTTTATTTGAAGCTAATGATGAAGGTCTTGGTCTTCAGGATGAATATTTAAGAAGTGACGGTACCGGACGTGAGTTTTTACAAGCCACTTATGGTGGTTCTTCACATGCTTTAACTGCTGAAATTTTAGCTGAAGGAGGTCATTACGCGTTTCAAGAAGGAAGAACTGTATTTAAAAATGCTGTATTTAATATGGCAGATGCAGCTGAAAAAATCTTAGAACGTAATAATCTTACCAAAGAAAACGTTGATTGGTTAGCAGCGCATCAAGCTAATAAGAGAATCATCGATGCTACAGCGCAACGCATTGATTTGGAGGAAGAAAAAGTGATGATAAATATTCACAAGTATGGGAATACAACATCAGCTACCTTACCTTTGTTAATAAATGATTATGAATCACAATTAAAAAAGGGAGATAATGTTATATTTGCCGCTTTTGGAGGCGGATTCAATTGGGGGTCTATATATTTGAAATGGGCGTACAACTCTAAAAACTAACCACTAAATAATTAGCAATATTATGGATATAAAAGAAATTCAGAACTTAATTAAATTTGTTGCCAAATCGGGGGCGAGTGAAGTTAAATTAGAAATGGACGATATCAAAATCACGATTAGAACAGGATCAGAATCTGATACAACTATCGTGCATCAAGTTCCAGCACAAGTAGCGCAACCACTTCCTACAGCACCAGTTGCAGAAGCTGCAGCTCAAGCCGCAACACCAGCAGCGCCAGCTCCAGCAGCAGAAGATTCAAAATATATTACAATCAAATCACCAATTATCGGTACTTTCTACAGAAAGCCATCTCCAGATAAGCCATTATTTGTTGAGGTAGGTCAGACCATTGGAGAAGGTGATGTACTTTGTATTATTGAAGCGATGAAGCTTTTCAATGAAATTGAATCTGAAGTTTCAGGAAAGATTGTTAAAATTTTAGTTGATGATTCTTCTCCAGTGGAGTTTGATCAACCATTATTTTTAGTAGACCCATCTTAAATTTTAGATTATTAGGGTTTAGTGATTGGGTGAAAATATCTAATTATTGAATATTCCGATTTTCTATTTAATCTAATTCAAACAAGATGTTTAAAAAAATATTAATAGCCAATAGAGGAGAGATAGCACTTCGTGTTATTAGAACCTGTAAGGAAATGGGCATTAAAACTGTCGCTGTATATTCTACAGTCGATGAAGAAAGTCTACACGTAAAATTTGCTGATGAAGCGGTTTGTATAGGGCCAGCGGCAAGTAGCGAGTCTTATTTAAAAATGTCTAATATTATATCTGCAGCAGAAATTACTAATGCAGATGCCATTCATCCAGGTTACGGATTCTTATCTGAAAACGCAAAATTCTCAAAAATTTGTGAAGAGCACGGTATTAAATTTATCGGAGCTTCTCCAGAAATGATTGATAGAATGGGAGATAAGGCCAATGCCAAAGCCACCATGAAAGCTGCTGGTGTACCTTGTGTACCAGGAAGTGAGGGGGTTATCGAGTCATTTGAAGAATGTGAAAAAATAGCCGAAGAAACCGGTTATCCAGTGATGCTTAAAGCTTCAGCTGGAGGTGGTGGAAAAGGGATGCGTGGTGTTTTTAAGAAAGAAGATCTTAGAGATGCTTGGGATTCTGCGAGACAGGAATCTAAAGCGGCCTTTGGAAATGACGATATGTACATGGAGAAACTTATTGAAGAACCAAGACATATTGAAATTCAAATTGTTGGGGACTCTACAGGAAAAGCATGTCATTTATCAGAAAGAGATTGCTCTGTTCAACGTCGTCATCAAAAATTAACAGAAGAAGTACCTTCGCCATTTATGACCGCTGCATTGCGTAAAAAAATGGGTGAAGCCGCTGTAAAAGCAGCAGAATATATTAAGTACGAAGGTGCTGGAACTATCGAATTTTTAGTAGATAAACACAGAAACTTCTACTTCATGGAAATGAATACGCGTATTCAAGTAGAGCACCCAATTACTGAACAAGTAATTGATTTCGATTTAATTCGTGAGCAGATTTTAGTGGCTGCCGGTGTGCCAATTTCAGGTAAAAACTACTTACCAAAATTACACTCTATTGAATGTCGAATTAATGCTGAAGATCCTTTTAATGGTTTTAGACCATCACCAGGATTGATTACAACGTTACATGCGCCAGGAGGTCATGGCGTGCGTTTAGACACCCACGTTTACGCTGGTTACGCTATTCCACCAAATTACGATTCTATGATTGCTAAGTTGATTACAACCGCGCAAACTAGAGAAGAAGCGATCAATAAAATGAAACGTGCTCTAGATGAATTCGTAATTGAAGGTATTAAAACCACAATTCCTTTCCACAGACAATTAATGGATCATCCAGATTATTTGGCTGGTAATTATACCACCAAGTTCATGGAAGATTTTGTTATGGAAAAAGAATAAGAAATAAAATCATTTAAAAAACTCCGAAAGCAATTTCGGAGTTTTTTTATGCTCTAATTTTAGTATTATTGCTGAAAATTATACGTATTTGATGAAGGGATTATTGCGGTTTTTATTAAAAATTTGTTTTTGGTTTGTCGTGTTATCATTAGGCTTGGTACTCCTTTTTAAATGGGTTCCTGTGCCTTTTACGCCCTTAATGGCTATTCGTTATTTTGAAAAGGATAGCAAGAAAATATTAAAACACGATTGGGTTTCAATGGACGCTATTTCTAAAAACCTACAACTCGCCGTTATTTGTAGTGAAGATCAAAATTTTTTGAAGCATAATGGTTTTGATTATAAAGCCATTGAAAAAGCCATAACTTCGAATAATAAAGGCAAGCGATTAAAAGGTGGGAGTACAATAAGTCAGCAAACTGCTAAAAATGTATTTCTGTGGCCAGATCGTAGTTGGGTAAGAAAAGGTTTCGAAGCGTATTTTACCTTTTTAATAGAGCTTTGTTGGTCTAAAGAGCGCACTCTAGAAGTGTATCTAAACAGTATTGAAATGGGCAATGGCATTTATGGCGCAGAAGCGGCATCACAATATTGGTTTAAAAAGCCAGCCAAGAACTTAACTAAATATGAAGCAGCAGCAATAGCAGCTATTTTGCCTAGCCCTAGAAAATATAAAGCATCACCAGCAACAGCCTATATCCAATCAAGAAAAGCGTGGATTGTTAAGCAAATGAGTTATTTTGGAACCCTAAAGTTTGAAAAGAAAGATCATGGAAAAGGAAAACATTAAGGAACAGTTATACCATTTGTGTCAGGCTTTTGTTGAAACTAGGCTTGAAACCATTCAAAATACGATTATAGAAATTCAAGAATCATTAACCTCTGAAACCAAAAGTAGTGCAGGAGATAAGCATGAAACCGGTCGCGCTATGCTTCAGTTGGAACGCGAAAAGGCCGGAAATCAATTGGCTGAAATTCAAAAAACAAAAGCAATTCTCACGAAGGTTAATGTCACAAAAACTTCTGAATACATTGGCTTAGGGAGTTTAATTTACACGACTCAAGCGAACTATTTTATTGCTATAAGCGCCGGGAGCATGTCATTAAATAATGAAAGCTTTTACACAATTTCTCCAGATACACCTATTGGAAAACTGTTAATGGGTAAAACAATTGACAGTCAGATAATTTTTAGAGACCAGATGTTTACTGTTGTTGATGTCTTTTAATAGGTATCCATTTTCTGTTTTATTTCAAAAGGCCCATGTATAAAAGCGCCTTTATTTTTTAGAGTTAACTTTTCATGTATTTCGATTAATCATCAGGCTATTGATTTTGTAATTTCACATTTATAGGTTCTTAATGGACTTACGAGCTAGATGTTAAATTTAATAAAGGAATACCATGAAGATTAAAAATATATTATTTACTGCTGTGTTGGTGATAAGTTTTGTGTCTTGTCAAGACAAAAAGAAAGACGGTAATACGGCACCAGATGCTACATATTCGTTAGAAACTGATGCTACTATTGAAAATAGTAAAAAAGAAAAAGAGATAGAAGCACCACAAATAAAAGTAGAGGTAAAGTCTAAAAGTGGGAGTCAAGTTTCCGGTACTGTAGTATTTACAGAAATTAATAATGTGGTTAAAATGATGGCTGAATTTGAAAATTTGAAACCACGTACAGTACACGCCATTCATTTACATGATACCGCCGATTGTTCTACCCATGATGCTAAATCTACAGGGGGGCATTGGAATCCGACTAGTAATAAGCACGGAAAATGGGGTGATGATCAAGGTTACCATCGTGGCGATATTGGTAACTTCACTGCTGATGAAAACGGAAAAGCTACGGTTAATTTTGAAACAGACGAATGGTGTATATCTTGTCAAGATACCACGAGAACCATTAATGGACGTGGCATCATAATTCACCAAGGTCAAGATGATTATAAAACACAACCAACCGGTGATGCAGGTATTCGAATAGCTTGTGGAGCTATATTGTAAATAGAAAGAAGCTTAAATCATCAATTCAAGCGCTCATTTAATCATAGCAATATGAACCTCTTCATATGGGTTTAAAGCGTTGTCGTGCTCAAAAAATACAGTTTGATTATTTAGTACGGCTTCAACCAAATAAAAATGGCCTTTAAAGTAAACATGCTTAACAGTAGCTTGCCATTTAGAACTTTCAACGACTTTTAATTGGTGCGCATAAATTATTTCACCATTGATAGTATTGAATTCTCCAAAAAAAGAAGCGATTAAAGACGTTTTAGGACTTTTAAATAACTTTTCAGGGGAATTGCTCTCTACAATTTTATTGTTGTTTAAAACGATCATATGATCGGCAAAACCAAGAACATCTTCTTTATCATGCGTCGCGACCACACAGCTAATGTTTTTTTCTTTAAGATATTTAAATACATTGCGTCGTAAACTTTGCTTTTTAAAATTATCAATATGGCTAAAAGGTTCATCTAAAAGCATGATTTCAGGTTGCTTTGCCAAAGCACGTGCTAAAGCTACACGCTGTTTTTGTCCGCCACTTAATATTTTAACTTTCGTTTTAGCAAAGGCTGTGAGTTCTACCACTTCTAGTAATTCGGCTGTGCGTGCTTTCTTTTCTTCAGGGTAGAAGTTAGATAGGAACTTGCCAATGTTTTCTTCCACCGAAATAAAAGGCATCAAATCAAATTCTTGAGCCACATATTTCATGAAATCGTAACCTACAACTAAATTAAATTTCGGACCAAGAATTTCTTGATCTTTCCAGTAGATATGTCCGCCGTTTAAATCATATTCGCCATAGAGTAATTTTAGCAGTGTACTTTTTCCGCAACCACTTTCTCCAATTATGGCAAGATGTTCTCCTGCTTTTAGTTTAAATGAAATATCATTTAAAACAGGTTTTTTATCGTATGAAAAAGTAAGCTGTTCTACGCTAAGCATATAAAGATAGTCCTATAAAAATAGGTTGAGATTTTAGGCGTTTTTAAAATAGGTGGATTTAAGTAAAAAGAACGATTTTAAAACTTTAAATCGCGCAAATTTATTCAATAAATAATAAAAGTAGATCAGATAACTTGGAAATAAAAAGGCTGCTACTTTATTTTTTTGATATAATATGGGTTTGAACTTAGTGACATATCTAAAAACGACCTCGGGTGTTAAAATGAAAGTTTTTAAAAGTTTTAGAGCGCTATCACCTTCTTTTTTCTCATAGGTGATCCCTACTTGATTGGTGCCTATATTTTGATAAAAACCAGAATTTAAAGTCTCTATAAATTTTAAAGTTCTGTTCTTATAAAACAGACCTGTTTTTAAAGCAATTTTTGAAATGATTTGCTGAATCATCTCTTGGTCATAACAAATGCTTTCAAGTTTTTTAAGTAACTCTTGATGAAAGCCGAACATTTGTGTTTGGTGTTTCTCGATATAATTATCGTATAACCATTTTTCTTCTGCGTTGTGTTTTACGATGACAAAATCATTTTCGGCATTGGTGTAACCCACAGCACTGCCGTGGTTTGCTGCCGAAAATTGCTCATAATATTGGTTGTTCGCCATGAGCATATAATCGTTATAAGTTGTAAATGGTAAGATAGAGAAAATTAGGCCGTCGCGAGGTGTTTTCTCTTTAATGTTATAGATGTAACGTAGTCCTAGGTAATGTCCGGTTACCTTAATTTTTTCTTCGAAGAAGCCAAAAATAGATTCTTGCATGGTGCCGCCCCAACCAATATCTACAAGGTGCATGCCTTCTTTTTCAATGTTGGCATCAAAAGCATTTATGTAATTGTTGAAGTTCGAAACATTCGCTTTTCTGTGGTTTTCATAATATGAAATAAAGCCGTCGTTTCGCTTTAAAGCTTCAAAAATTTCCGAATTAAAAAAGTCTTCAATGATTAGGTTTTCATCGGTATTTAAGGCTTTTGAAATGTGCTTAATTTCAGTTTTTGGGCAATCAAAAAAGGTTAAAAAATCATATATAGAAAGCTGTGGATATTCTTTTTTAAGGTATTTGAAAGCTTCTTCATTTATCGCTTTCAAATTAATTTGCATAGAGGCTTGGCGCGAAATTTTTAAATAATGCGTTTTAATGTTTGAAGCGGTATCCATGCTATGAAAACTTTGATAAGAATCGAATATTTTTTTTAAGTATTGCCCTTCTCGAGATAGAAAAAATAGGTTTTTAATATTTTCTTTTTTACACTTTTGGTAAAGTCTTTCAACAAGAAAATGGTAATAAATGATGTATTGCGTAAAAGGTAAAACATCACTTTTTTTACAGTTTTTAAAGATACTATTGACTTCGTGTTTTACTTTTTTATAATCGTTACCAAGGGCATTTCGTTTGTTTTTTTTGATGTAATGGCTGTGTGGTAATTGATAGGCCTGAAGTTTGTTTTTAAGCGCATGGTCGTAATCACTACGTTTGTTATCGCCTATCATCATGACTTCGTTTGCAGGAATCACTAAAGTATCAAGAACCTTTTTATAGATGTTCCCACGATGTTTGCTAGATTCTAATTCGGCAGAGCTAAAAACGTCATCGAAAAGGTCTAAGATTTTATGATGGTTTAGAAGCTTTTGAAATAGAGTTTTAGAGCCATAAAAATCTGAAACCAAATACACTTTTCCACCTTGAGCTTTGAAATCGTTAAGGAGTTGTACAACGTCTTGGTTGCCGTATTGAACGCTAGCTTCAGCTTTAAAATCGATGCTCTCAAAGGCTTTAAAAAACGCTGGTTTTAGCTCAGGATCTAGTAGTTGATTATTTACTAACCTGATGTAAATAGCCTCCATTAAAGTGTGATACGGAATCTCAACGTTATTTTTTTCTAAGCTGTCACAAAGTTGCTTTACCGTTTCTTGCCTTATAAAGTAAAGCGCATCTATAGAAATATTTAGGCCAAATTCAATAATCATGAATTTGGCCCATAGTTTTAAGGTGTAATTAGGATGCACAGTTCTGTGAACTATGGTATCGTAATAATCAGTAAAAAGAACTTTAGTGTTATGCTTTTTAAGGCTGTCCTTTAGTTGATTTAAATACATATTTTATTCGCTTACTTCTGTTTTAGCGTTATTTGGAAGGGTTTTAAACTTCATATTATAAAGGGTAAAACCAAAAATATCAGCGTATTGATCAATAATTTTACTTACAGGTGTTCCTGCGCCGTGTCCGGCATCGGTTTCTATTCGGATTAAGACAGGATGATCCCCTATTTGATTGGCTTGTAATGCAGCGGCAAATTTAAAACTATGTGCAGGAACCACACGGTCGTCATGGTCGCCCGTAGTTACTAAAGTCGCTGGATATTGTGTGCCTGGTTTTACATTATGTACTGGTGAATACCCCTTTAGATATTCAAACATTTCTTTACTGTCTTCAGAAGTTCCATAATCGTAGGCCCAACCTGCTCCAGAGGTAAATGTATGGTAACGTAGCATATCTAAAACACCCACGGCTGGTAAGGCCACACGCATTAAATCAGGACGCTGTGTTAGTGTTGCTCCAACTAGTAACCCGCCATTAGATCCGCCACGAACAGCTAAGAATTTAGAAGACGTATAGTTGTTTTTAATTAAATATTCTCCTGCAGCTATAAAATCGTCGAATACATTTTGTTTTTGCATTTTGGTACCTGCATCATGCCATGATTTACCATATTCGCCACCACCACGTAAATTTGGAACAGCGTAAACACCACCTTGTTCCATCCAAACCGCATTGGCGATGCTAAATGAAGGAGTTAAACTGATATTGAAACCACCATAGGCATATAGAATTGTTGGGTTTTTTCCGTTTAATTCTAAACCTTTTTTATGAGTAATCATCATAGGTACTTTGGTGCCATCTTTTGAGGTATAAAAAACTTGATGACTTTCGTAATCATTAGTATTAAAACCTATGGATGGTTTCCAGTATGATTTTACCTCACCGGTTTCAGTATTTAAACTATAATTACTTCCTGGTGTGTAATAATTAGTGAATTGAAAGTAATCGATTTTTTCTTCTTTTTTACTCCCGAAACCACTTGCTGTTCCTAGTCCTGGTAATTCAATTTCCCTAACTAAAGTGCCGTCAAAATTATATTGTTTTACTTTAGAAATGGCATCAACCATATAGTGTGCTAGGATATAGTTTCCACTTGTTGAGGGCGATAAAACTTGTTCCGTTTCTGGTATTAAATCTACCCAATTTTCTGGTGTTGGGTTAGATGCATCAACCGTTACAATTTTTTTGTTCGGAGCATTTAAGTTTGTTACTAAAAACAACTTACTGTCCTGGTTGGTTAAAACATGTGTGTCACTATTATCATGATCTAAAATTGCAATAAAAGGGCTGTTTGGCTTGCTAAGATCTTTTAATAAAAGTTTGTTTCCTGAAGTAGAAATACTAAGTGATAAGAGTAGGTATTTATCATCTTCGGTAACTTCTGCACTAGTATATCTGTGTTTTTGTTCTGGAGTCCCACCGTAAATTAAAAGGTCTTCATTTTGAGGCGTTCCTAACTTATGGTAATACACTTTATGTTGATCGGTTTTAGCAGAAAGTTCGCTGCCTTTTGGTTTGTCGTAACTTGAATAATAGAAACCTTCATTTTTAAACCAAGAAAGTCCAGAGAATTTAATGTCGACAAGCGTATCTTCTGTTATTTCTTTAGTTTCAGTATCCATGATGATTACTTTACGCCAATCACTTCCACCTTCTGAAATAGAATAGGCTAAAATTTTACCATTTTTAGAAAAACTCAATGCGCCTAAAGAAACCGTGCCATCTTCTGAAAATGTATTTGGATCTAAGAAAACTTCTGTTTCATTATCCTGCTTTTTTCTATAAATAACATTTTGGTTTTGTAAACCATCGTTTTTATAAAAATAGGTATAATCACCTTCAACAAAAGGAGCACCTACTTTTTCGTAGTTCCATAGTTCGGAAAGTCTTTGTTTTAGGGTGTCCCTATACGGTATTTGTTTTAAGTAATCGTTAGTTGTTTTGTTTTCTGCAACCACCCATGCTTCCGTTTCTGGGCTTCTATCATCTTCTAGCCAACGGTAGGGGTCTTTAACTTTAACGCCAAAATAAGTATCAACGGTGTCTACTTTTTTGGTTTCTGGATAAGAGGCGATGATGTTGTGTTTTTTACTCTCGTTTTGTTTGCAGGCCATAAAAACAGTTAGGACTAATACTGAACATAGGGTTTTATTCATAATTAAACGTTTTAGCCTCAAAAATAAAGAAAAATAACAGTTATGTCATAGGTTTCATATAACATAATACCTGCATTAATAGAGCTTAATCGCTTAATTATTTTTCTAATAGCAAAGAATGATAGTATGTTTTCAGCTGTATTTTCACCAATTAAGCTAACTAGTTGAAGTCGTTTTTTATTCATGAAAGAGAGCCAACCCGCATTGTAATGATGAATAGTGTAGCTTTTTTTAGTTTTGGGTATTTTTTTAGTATGAATATTTTTTGGGCTAAAATATTCTGAAGGGAAGAGGTATAATACGTTCTTATTAAGTATAACTTTAGGTAGATTTTTAATCTCTGTATTATTTAAAATGGATATTTCTTTCTCTTTTTTGATTATCATTTCCATTGTACGGGGTAGGGTATTTGTATCTAAAGTACCATCTTCTTGAATAAACGGACGGTTTTCAAAATACCTTAAAGATCCTAATAGCCAATCGGTATTTTTTTCAGCCCCGAAAATAGCAGCTTCTAAAACATCATCAAATTGAGTGCCAGCAAAATAGGGAAGGTTTAATAGGTCGTTAAAACTTTTTAATACCTCAACATCGGTATCTAAATAAATTCCACCATAGTTGTAAACAGCATAAAGTCTAATATAATCTGAAGCAAAAGCATATTTCTTGGCTTCAAAGGCTTGTTTGGTCCAAATAGTAGAATTTATATCAAATCGTTTGGTGTCCCAAAGCATAAATTCATAATCTGGAAGTTTCTTTTTCCAAGATTGAATACATTTTTCAATAAGTTCCGGATAAGGATCTCCGCTAAGCCAACAAAAATGAATGATTTTAGGAATCATCGAGAGTGCGAGTTTATATATTAATCAGTTTGGCTGACTAAATTAAACAAAAAAACTCCTGCACAGTTATGCAGGAGTTGAACGGTATAAATTTACGATGAATTAAACTAATTCATTTTTAATAAGGTATTCAGCGATTTGAATGGTGTTTGTTGCAGCGCCTTTTCTAAGGTTGTCGGCAACAATCCACATGTTTAAGGTATTTGGTTGTGTTTCATCACGTCTAATACGACCAACAAAAACATCATCTTTATCATGTGCATAAATTGGCATTGGGTAAGTGTTTGTAGCAGTATTATCTTGAACCACAACTCCAGGAGTTTCGCTTAATATTTTACGAACTTCAGCCAAATCGAAATCATTTTCAAACTGTACGTTTACAGATTCAGAATGCCCACCAGCAGTAGGTATTCTTACCGCTGTAGCGGAAACAGAAAACGTACTATCGCTTAATATTTTTTGAGGTTCTTTAGCTAACTTCATTTCCTCTTTTGTGTATCCGTTTTCTAAGAAAACATCACAGTGTGGTAATGCATTTCTTCCAATAGGGTAAGGGTACGCCATTTCACCATCAATACCTGCGATTTCATTTTCTAATTGTTTCACAGCTTTTACACCTGTTCCTGAAACGGATTGGTATGTTGAAACCACCACGCGTTTCATGGTGTAAGCTTTATGCAACGGCGCTAATGCCATAACCAGTTGAATGGTTGAGCAGTTAGGGTTTGCGATAATTTTATCTTCTTTAGTTAATTCATTCGCGTTAATTTCTGGAACTACTAATTTTTTAGTAGGATCCATACGCCATGCAGAAGAGTTGTCTACTACAGTGGTCCCTGCTTCAGCAAATTTAGGAGCCCATTCCACAGAGGTGTCTCCACCAGCTGAAAATAAAGCAATATCAGGACGCATTGAAACAGCTGTTTCTAATCCAACCACTTTATAATCGGTTCCTTTATAGGTTATTGTTTTTCCAACAGAGCGTTCTGAGGCAACAGGAATTAATTCTGTTACTGGGAAATTACGTTCTGCAAGAACTTTTAACATCACTTCGCCAACCATACCTGTGGCTCCAACAACTGCAACTTTCATAATGAATATTTTTTCTAATTATAATAATTTTCTGAAAGGCAAAACTAAGTATTAATTCTATTTTTGAATCTAAAAAAAGCCCTCATTTTCAGAAAACAAGGGCTTTTTAACAACAATTAACACGTTGTTATATATTTAACAGTTGTTTATTTTTTTAACAAACTTCTAATTATAATGGTTTAAATCTATCTAATCTGGCTCTTTTTAAACATATTGTTGAGGTAAGCTATCTTGATAAATTTGCTGTTACTCAATGATAACCCGCATCACCCTCTGAGAAATGTGGGTAATAAGTTCGTAAGAAATGGTATTTGCAGTTTCAGCTAATGTTTCAGCGCTTGACGATTCTCCAAAAATAATAACTTCGTCTCCTTCTTCGCAATCAATATCGGTAACGTTTACCATGATCATATCCATACACACATTGCCTATTATGGGCGCTCTTTTTCCGTTAATGGTTACAAAACCTTTACCGTGTCCGTACTGTCTGCCAATACCATCGGCATGACCAATGGGTAGGGTTGCCGAGCGTAAAGTTTCTGTAGCTTTATAGCCGCGATTGTATCCTATAGATTCGCCTTCAATAATCGTGTGAATTTGAGAAATTACCGTTTTTAGGGTGCCTATAGGTCTGAAAAACTGATTTTCCTTTTCGGAATTCCCAAAACCATAGAGGCCGATGCCAGATCTTACCAAATCAAAATGCGCATCAGGATAGTTCAAAATACCCGAAGTATTACAAATATGATGAAGTGGTTTATAGCCTACTTGTTTGGTGAAATTTTCAGCGATAGATTTAAAATCTTTAATCTGGTTTAGGGTGAATTCCTTTTCATTCAAATCTTCACTCGCTGCCAAATGAGAAAGCAGTGATTTTACTTTAATAGTTTTGGTTTCAGCTAATACATTTGCTATCATTTCTACATCAGTATGCCAAAATCCTAGTCTGTTTAAACCCGTATTAAACTTGAGGTGAACAGGGTAATCTATAATATTTTTTTTGGAAAGTGCTGTTATAAATTCTTTTAATGTTTTTTCATTGTACAAACTCGGCTCCAACCGGTTCTCTAATAAAATATCAAAGTTTACAATTTGTGGATGTAAAACCATAATAGGTGCAGTAACACCACCTTTTCTAAGGGCAAGACCTTCTTCAATATAAGCCACAGCAAAGTAGTCCACTTTCAATTTCTCTAAATAAAGTGCAATTTCACAAGAATCACTGCCGTAGGCATAAGCTTTTACTACGGCCATAAACTTGGTTTCTGGCTTTAATTTCGATTTTAAATAATCAAAATTATGTTTCAGTGCTTTTAAATTAATTTCAAGCACGGTTTCTTGTGCTTTAGGCATCTTGATCCTCCTTATCGTTTAGTTGTTCAGCATCATTCACTTTCATGTTTCTAACTTTATCACGTGTCATCGCCTTGTAATACGCGGCACGACTTAACGGTTCGTATTCATTCACTTCACCTAATAAAACCAAACTATCATTTTTATTTTTCCGGTAACTATACTGCGCTAAATTTCCAGTTCTTGTACAAACAGCATGTACTTTAGTGACGTATTCTGCAGTGGCCATTAAATTTGGCATGGGACCAAAAGGATTACCCTTAAAATCCATGTCTAAACCAGCGACAATAACGCGAACCCCTTTGTTGGCTAAATCGTTGCAAACGCGTACAATTTCATCATCAAAAAACTGGGCTTCATCTATACCTACGACATCACAACCATCTGCCAAAATAGGAATGTTGGCAGCTGCAGGAACTGGAGTAGAGCGAATTTCATTGGCGTCGTGTGAAACCACCATATCTTCGTCATAACGAACATCGAGTGCTGGTTTAAAGATTTCAACTTTTTGCCTTGCGATTTGTGCGCGTTTTAATCGGCGTATAAGTTCTTCCGTTTTACCAGAAAACATCGAGCCGCAGATCACTTCAATCCAGCCAAATTGTTCTTTATGATTTACTGTATTTTCAAGAAACATTTTGTAATTTTAACAAGGAACTTTTTTTAACTTTTAATTGAAGCGAAAATAAGTTATTTTGCGACTAGTAATATGTTTTTATAACTTACATAGCTTGGCTACGGAAAATAAAAAAGACAAAAAACTTGAGCAAAAGTGCCGTTTTAGCCAATAAAAAAAGTTGAAACGAGTTCATTAAACAAAGGAAATATTCGTTTGCATAAAGGTGGCGCAAATTTATTAAAAATCAAAAGCCCACGCTGCAATAATTAAAATTTTATAAACAATGAAGAAGAAGTTAGAATCGGATCTTGTTAGTATTGCGCACAGAATTCTTAAACTTAAAGGAAGGGAGGATGTGGTAAAATTGCAAGCAGAAGCTGGAGCACTTTATGAAGCGCTTACTGTTTTAAAATTTGCTGAAGAAAATTTTGATGGTAAGTTACCAAAAATTGGCAATGATTCTTCATTTTTTGGTATGTTAGACAGTGCTTTTAATAATAAAGTGAGTGATAATTTAGAAATTGAAGATAAAATTTACGTCAATTTTGATGATGCAAATCGAGAAGTTATTACCGAGCCTGCCATGTCTAAAATAAAAGATATGCTTGAATTTATGCCGAAAAATCATGAAGATGATAAACCGGCACATGAAGCATTCATTCCAAAAGAAACTGCTTCTGAGGAGATTGTTTCAGAAGATAAGGTTATAGAAGAAAAAATTATAGAAGAAGTCGTTCCAAAAGAAGCTTTGCCTAAAGAAGAGCCGGCTAAAAAAGATCCACTAGAAGATTTTACTGAAGCTTATAAGGAGATGCCTATTTTTGATCCGGTACCAAAAAATCAAAATGGTGTTTCAAACCAAAAGAAATCACTAAATGATAAATTAAAATTTGGCGGATTCAACATAGGTCTTAATGATAAAATAGCGTTTATAAAGCATTTGTTTGATGGTAAAAATGAAGATTACGACCGCGTGATTTCACAATTAAATACCATTGATTCTTGGGATAATGCGAGAAATTTTATTGAGAATATGGTAAAGCCAGATTACAATAACTGGAGCGGAAAAGAAGAATTTGAAGAACGATTTATTGAAATTATAGAAGGCAAGTTTAATTAAAACGAACACCTTTTCTACCTGTGCCCATGAGCAAACTTTACATTGTACCCACTCCCATTGGGAATTTAAAAGATATGACTTTTAGAGCTATTGAAGTTTTAAAAGACGTAGATTTAATATTAGCTGAAGACACCAGGACTTCGGGAAAACTCCTTAAGCATTTTGAAATTTCAACGCATATGCAATCGCATCACATGCATAATGAGCATAAAACCGTTGAAAATATCATCCAAAAGTTAAAGGGCGGTACCACAGTCGCTTTAATTAGTGATGCGGGAACGCCTGCGATTTCAGATCCGGGATTTTTGTTGTCACGGGCTTGTATTGAAAATGATATTCCAATTGACTGTTTACCTGGGGCTACGGCTTTTGTGCCTGCTTTGGTGAATTCAGGGTTGCCTAACGATAAGTTTGTGTTTGAAGGTTTTTTACCAGTTAAAAAAGGGCGCCAAACACGTTTACTACTTTTAGCTGAAGAAACAAGAACCATCATTTTTTATGAGAGTCCGCATAAATTAGTAAAAACCTTAGGACATTTTTGTGAATATTTTGGAGAAGAAAGAACGGTTTCTGTTTCCAGAGAGTTAACCAAAATGTTTGAAGAAACCATAAGAGGAACTGCTAAAGAAGTTTTAGAACATTACACCAATAAGCCTCCAAAAGGGGAGATTGTTATTGTTGTTGACGGTAAGAAATAGGGTTTTTAGATTAAGGTTTGCTTTTAAATAGAGTGAGAACATGCTAAGGGAATTCGATACTAAGAAACAAACAACAAAAATTGATAATTTTGTATCTTTGATAAAAAGACAAAAGAAATGGATTTAGAAGCAAGAAAAATATCATTTGTTCAGGAGTTTTTAAGACTTCAAAACGAGGAAATTGTTAACGGTCTTGAAAAATTATTGCGTAAAAAAAAAGCTGAATTGATAGAAAAAAACTTCAAACCAATGGCAATGGAGCAGTATGATGCCGAAATTGATCAAGCCATGGAAGATTCTAAAAATGGACGCATGATAAAAGCAGCTGATTTAAAGTCTAAAATCCAAAAATGGGGTTAGAAGTTTATTGGTTAGAGTTAGCAGAAAATAAACTAGAAGATATTTTTGGTTACCATTTAGTAAAAGCAAATAAAAAGGTTGCCGAAAAATTAGTTCATGGAATTGTTGATACCACTATTGGTATTGAAAATCAACCCGAAATCGGACAAATAGAAATTAACTTAAACCATCGAAAACAAGAATTTAGGTATTTGGTGTTTAAAAACTACAAAATTATTTATTGGGTTAATTACAAATATAATCGAATAGAAATAGCTAATGTTTTTGACACAAGACAAAACCCTAAAAAAATAAATGAAACACAATAATACCCAGTTTCCAATAATGACTATAGTAACTTGTTTTCTTTCTCTTATTTCCAATAAGACTTACAATTTAAGCAATATACCACAGAAATGACGGCTCCTAGCTAAATCATTTTTGTGCTTCAGAGCAAGTAAAGAATCTGTTATAACACTATATATTCCGCGTTACCCCGGAATGACATAAGTAAAAAAAATATTAAAATGAATATAGAAACTTTTAAAAATAAATTACAAAGTAAACCAAAGTCTATTGCGTTTTCTGAAACGATGAGTACTATAGAAGCGCATTACAAGTTTACACCAACAGCCTTTATAAACGGAGCTTTGAAAAATGGAGCTGGTGAAAATTCAGGATCTTGTAAGTTGTTTGCTTTTGCAAAAAAGCAAGGTTTTACAAAGGAGGAAACTTTAGCCTGTTTTGGTAGATTTTATTTTGAAGATGTTTTAGAAGACCCTAACGGCTCGGGACACCAAAACATTAGAAACTTTATGAAAACGGGTTTTGAAGGTTTGGTTTTTGAAGGTGAAGCCTTGTTGGAAAAATAAGGTTTAAATTATTCTTCAATATCAAATAAATACTCTACGGTAACATTAAAATAACGTGCCATTTTAATGGCTAATGTTACCGAAGGGTTGAATTTATTGTTTTCTATGGCGTGTATGGTTTGCCTAGAAACGCTGAGTTTTTCGGCTAAATCTGCTTGGGTTAAACTGTGTCTTGCCCGTTCTACTTTTATGAGATTTTTCATTAATAAATACGTTTTTTAAAGAAAAATATAACCAGATATAGCGTTAAGAATATACTTAATATTAAATCGAGATGAACATTTATATTTCCGGAAAAAATATAAACCATTAAAGATATACATAATAGGATTAAAACGGTTAGAACATACGAGTCTAAGCGTAATTTGTTTATATAATCATCTTCAATCTTTTCTTTAGAAATGATGTAAATAATCATGCCGAAAAGTGCTATGATATCAGATATATGAAGTAAATTATCGTTAATGTATTTGGTTTCTTTAATTGTAGTGTGTTCTTTCTCTGTCTCAGGATTTGTCTGAAAGATTGTGTTGTATTCTTGGGTATTAGCGCCAGCTTTTAGTCCATCATGAAAACCTGCTATGAAACTTGGAACTGCGCTTAATAAGAAGATAATTAAGCCTAATTTTTTACACCAATTGGGTAGTATTTGAATGTTCATTTTTTGATGATTTATTGAAATAGATAAAGAGAATGACTAAGGATTAAAAACATAAAATAGAACTTTAGCTTAGTTATTATTCCTAGAAAAGCAGCCAAAACGATATAAAACGCCGCTTCCATTTTTTTACGCCAACTAAGTTCTAATATTAAATTCATAATTCTATTATTTTTATATAAATGTATATAATACTTTACATTATATCAATAATAATAGAAAAATATTTCAATAATAGTATTAGAATTAATATTCTAAACTTTAATAATTTGTTGAAAATTAGCTGTTTGTGACTTCTTTGAAGTGTCTTAATTTTCTTAGCTTTAAGCTTTCTCTTATGAAGCAGTTACTAGAAAACATAAAGCAATGCCGTATTTGTGAAGACCATTTACCGCTAGGGCCTCGGCCTGATTTTCTTAGCTTTAAGCTTTCTCTTATGAAGCAGTTACTAGAAAACATAAAGCAATGCCGTATTTGTGAAGACCAT